>CAWEJN010000003.1:0-239421 GCA_963809405.1 uncultured Actinomycetes bacterium | reverse complement strand
TGGAGCGTACCGGGATCGAACCGGTGACCTCCGGCTTGCAAAGCCGGCGCTCTCCCAGCTGAGCTAACGCCCCTCGGCGTCGAAGTGTAGAGCGACTCGCCTTCCGGCTACGTTCCGGACGGGCCGCGAGTGCCCTTCCGCTCGAGCCGTCTGAGGCCGTCTCCGAAGGAGCGCTCGCCGAGGTCGTCGTGCGTCTCGACCTCGAGACGGTGGAGGCGCTCCTCGAGATCCTCGATCGCCTCGCGGCTGGCGTCGTCCGAGCCGGAGTCGACCGCCCGCTCACGCTCGGCGACGTCTGCCTCGCGACGAGCGAGGACGTCGCTTCGGGCTGCCAGCTCGGCCTGTGTGCGAGCGAACGCGCTCTCCGCCTCCTTGAGGACGACGAGCCGCTCCTCGAGCGCCGCGAGCTGGGCGGCGGGGTCATCCGCGACGCGCTCTGCGAACGCTTTCTCCTTCTCGCCGAGCTCCTTCTCGCGCGACGCGATGTCGGCCTCCCGTTTCGCGAGCTCCTGCGCCCGTGCGGCGAGACTGATCTGGGCTCGTGTCAGCGCTTCCCCCGCGCCGGGCGGCAACGTACCGTCCGGGGAGCGACGGACCGATGCGAGAGCGTCGGCCAGCTCGCGCTCCTTCCGCTCCACGGCTGCGACGCGCTCGCCGAGCTCGCCACGCAGGCGCGCGAGCTCCTCCTCCGCAGCCGCCCGGACCGCGCGCAGGCGCATCTCCTCCCCCTCGACCGAGGGGGCGTCCTCCTCGCGGCGACCGAACAGGGGCACGCGACGATGATAAGCCCGTGCCGGACGGACGTTCGCGGCCGGGCGGGTCGATCTACGCGGCTCGCTCGAGACGTTCCTCGGCGCGCGCACGGCGAACGATCTCTTCGCGCTCGCCGAAGCGGAGCCGAGCCTTCTCGAGTCGGAGGGTCTGCCAGAGCTCCTGCAGCCGCTCGTCGAGGGCCTTGATCTCGTCCTTGACGGACGAATCGAGCCCGTCGGACAGGCGGTGCCAGAGGTCCTGGCGCGTCTCCGAGAGCTGCTCGATCTCTTCGTGTATCTGGTTCGTGGTCACGTCGTCTGGAAACGTGTGGTTGCGGCCTCGCATTCCCTCCCCGAAGGCAGCTGAAACGTCACTCGTACCCGAGCTCGGCGATGCGGTCCTCGTCGAGCCCGAAGTAGTGGCCGAGCTCGTGGAGGACGGTGATCCGGATCTCGTTGCGGAGCTCCGCGAGATCGGAGAAGCTCTCCTCGAGGGGCAGGCGGTAGATCGTGATCTTGTCCGGAGGAAGTCCGATCCCGTCGCCCCGCTCGGGAAGCGGAACGCCCTCGTAGAGGCCGAAGAGATCGGGGTCGTCCGGATGCTCGTCCTCGATCACGACGGCGACGTTGGTCAGCGCCTCGGCGATGGCGGGCGGCAGGGAGTCGAGCGCCGTGCGCACATGCTCCTCGAACGTCATCCCGCCGACGATCGTAGGCGCCTCGTCCGGCCGCGGCTCGAGACGGGTCGATAGAGTCGCGGCCATGGCCGACTTCGCCGATGCGCTGAATGGTCAGGTGGCGAACGAGTTCGCGGCGTCGCAGCAGTACATCGCGGTGGCCGCGTACTACGACGCCGAGACGCTCCCGCAGCTGGCCGCGCACTTCTACCGCCAGGCGGTCGAGGAGCGGAACCACGCCATGATGATCGTCCAGTACCTCCTGGATGCGGATCAACCGGTGCTCGTCCCGGGCGTGGAGGCCCCGAAAACCGCCTTTCCAGACGTGGTGGCGCCCATCTCGCTCGCGCTGGAGCAGGAGAAGCGGGTCACCGATCAGATCGTCGAGCTCGTCAAGCTCGCGCGCTCGGAGGGAGAGCTCGTCGGTGAGCAATTCCTCCACTGGTTCCTGCAGGAGCAGCGGGAGGAGGTCGCGTCGATGACCGAGCTGCTCGCCATCGTCGAGCGCGGGAAAGACAACCTTCTGCACGTAGAGGAGTACCTCGCGCGTTCGGCCGGAGGCGCGAGCCCGCTCGAGACGGGTGCGCCTCCCGTCGCCGGCGGCGCCCTCTAGCCGCGCCGTCTCGCCGGTTCGCGCCGTTCGGCCCCGGCATAGGATCCCTTCGTGCGAACCGTCACCGTCCGAACGGAGCGACGTAGCCAGCTCGTCGACGTCACGAAGGACGTCCGCGAAGCCGTCTCGGGCGAGCAGGGGTCGGCCGTCCTCGTGTACGTGCCTCACACCACCGCCGGCGTGACGATCAACGAGCACGCGGATCCGGCGGTCGCGCGTGACCATGAGTCCGCGCTCGAGCGGGTCGTCGACGATGAGTGGTCCTGGCAGCACCACGAGCCGGGCGAGGAGAACGCGCCGACGCACGTGCGCGCGTCGCTCATGGGGTCGAGCGTCCTGATTCCGCTGCGCGACGATGGGTCTCTTGCGCTCGGCACGTGGCAGGGCATCTTCTTCTGCGAGTTCGACGGCCCGCGGGAGCGATTGCTGCACGTGACCGTCCTGAGCTGACTCGTAGAGTGAGTCGATGATCGAGGTCGAGGGCCTCACGAAGCGATTCGGCTCGACGCTCGCCGTCGACGACCTGTCGTTCTCCGTCTCGCCGGGAACGGTCACCGGCTTCCTCGGGCCGAACGGTGCCGGGAAGTCGACGACGATGCGCGCGATCCTGGGACTCGTTCGACCGAGCTCCGGGACGACGGCGGTGCTCGGCAAGCGGTACGTGGAGCTCGACCAGCCGGCGCGTCGTGTCGGTGCGCTCCTGGAGACATTCGACGCGCACCCGGGACGCTCCGGGCGGAACCACCTACGCGTGCTCGCACTCGCCGCAGGCATCTCGAAGTCCCGGGTGGACGAGGTTCTCGGTCTCGTGGATCTCGCCGATGCCGGAGGGCGTCGGGTCAAGGGCTACTCGCTCGGGATGCGCCAGCGACTCGGCCTCGCCGCGGCGCTCCTCGGCGATCCCGAGGTCCTCGTTCTGGACGAGCCCACGAACGGCCTCGACCCGCAGGGGATCCGCTGGCTCCGCGGCTTCCTGCGCGGCCTCGCGAGCGAGGGGCGGACGATCCTCATCTCCAGCCATGTGCTTGCGGAGGTCGCTCAGACCGTCGACGAGGTCGTGATCATCCATCGCGGGAAGCTGATCCGGCACGCTGCGATGGACGAGGTCGACGCCATGGCCGCGGGTGCCACCCGCGTCCGCTCGCCCGAGTCCGAGCGCCTCGCTTCGCTCCTCATCCGGGAGGACATCGACGTCAGGGCCACGGGCGACGGCCGCCTGGCCGTGGGCGGCAGCCCGGAGCGGGTGGGCGAGATCGCGGCCGCGAACGCGATCGTGCTGCATGAGCTCAGCGTCGAGCGGGCGACGCTCGAGGAGGTGTTCCTCGAGCTCACCGGTGAGGACCCGGGGGAGCGCGGCGCATGACGAACCTCTTCGGCGCCGAGCTGCTGAAGCTCCGAACGATTCGCACGACGTGGGGCTTCGTGGTGGCCGTGGTCGGCTTGGCCGGGTTGATCGCAGCCGGGCACATCGGCTCCCCGCCGAGAGGTGGCCGCCTCAAGCCCGAGTACCAGTTCGACCTCGTCCTCAACACGGCGTTTCCGGCTGTCGTCCTCGCGCTCCTCCTGGGGATCCTCCTGTTCACCAACGAGTTCCGACACGGCACGATCTCGCGGACGCTCCTCGTGACGCCGCGAAGGCCGATCCTCGTCGGGCTGAAGCTCATGGTGGGCGCGGCGGCCGGCCTCGTTCTCGCTGTGCTCGCATTCGTGACGACCGCGATCGTGGCCGTCATCTGGCTCGGCGTCCTCGACGTGCCGCTCGAGCCCGGCGACGCGGCCAACGCCCTGTGGCGAGCCCTCGTCGCGGCAGCGCTCATCGGCGCGTTGGGGGCCGCCGTCGGCGGGTTCGTCCACTCCCAGGTCGGGGCACTCGTCGGTACCCTCGTCTGGCTCTTCATCGCCGAGCCGCTCGTCTGGGTGCTGCTGGGCCTCGCACATCTCGACGGTGTCGCCAACTACCTGCCGGCCGTGACCGTGCTCAGCATCACGGACACGAGCGGTGAGAACCTCTCCTATGCCGGGACGGTCGCCACGGCGGTCTTGTGGACGGCGGTCGCGACCGCGCTCGCGGTGTGGCGCACGCGTCGGCGGGACATCACCTAGCCTCGCTAACGGGCTACCCTGGCCGTCCATGGCCGCGCCGGTGAGGATCGGACAGGAGCTCGAACTCCGGATCGACTCGCTCGCCTACGGCGGGAACGGCGTGGCTCGCCACAACGGGTTCGTCGTGTTCGTGCGCGGCGGCCTGCCCGGCGATCGCGTCCAGGCGCGCGTCACGAAGGTCAAGCGCGGGTTCGCCGAAGGAGCGGCGACCGATGTCCTCGTGCCCGGGCCGAATCGCATCGAGGCACCGTGCGCCCATTTCGGGACCTGCGGAGGCTGCCGCTTCCAGGACCTCGCATACGAGGCCCAGCTCGAGGCGAAGGAGCGGCAGGTCCTGGACGCCCTCGTCCGGATCGGCCGCTTCTCCGAGCCGCCGCTCGAGCCGATCGTCCCGGCTGCGTCTCCGTACGGGTATCGCAACAAGCTCGAGTACTCGTTTACCGAGGACGAAGACGGGATAGGGCTGGGGTTTCACCGCGCCGGCCGCTGGGACGAGGTCATCGGGATCGACGAATGCCTGCTGACCACCGAGCTCGGGAATGCGATCCGGCTCGCCGTGCGCGACTGGGCGCGAGAGGAGCGGCTGGACGCGTACGACCAGGCGACCGGGAACGGCTACCTGCGCCATCTCGTCGTCCGAGAGGGACGGAACACGGGTCAGGCGCTCGTCCTCCTCGTCACCGCGTCCGGCGAGCGGTTCGAGACCGGCTACCTCGTCGACGTCCTCCGCCGCTTCCCCGAGGTGCGGTCCATCCACTGGGCGGTGAACGACACGCCCGCCGAGCGGACGAACCTCCCGTCGACGCTGCTCTGGGGCGACGAGGCGATCGAGGAGGAGATCCTCGGGCTGCGCTTCCGCGTCCGCCCGACGGCGTTCCTGCAGACGAACACCAAGATGGCCGAGACGCTCTATGCGCTCGCGCGCGACTTCGCCGCCCTGACGAGCCGGGAGCGTGTGTTCGACCTCTACTGCGGGACCGGCACGATCGCGCTCGCCCTCGCCGGGGACGCGAAGTCGGTGTGGGGCGTCGAGATCTCGGAGGAGGCGGTCGCCTGCGCGATCGAGAACGCGGAGCTGAACGGGATCGAGAACGCGCGCTTCCGCGCCGGGAACGTCGGACAGACGATCGAGGGCCTCGTCGCGGAGGTCGGAGCGCCCGACGTGCTCGTGGTCGATCCGCCGCGTGCGGGTCTTGCCGGGAAGGCGCTTCGGCGCTCGGGAGCGCTCGGCGCGGCTCGGATCGTGTACGTCTCGTGCAACCCGACGACGCTCGCGTCCGATCTGGCCGTGCTCCGCGACGACTTCGGCTACGAGCTCGTCCGCGTGCGACCGGTCGACATGTTCCCGCACACGCCGCACGTCGAGTCCGTGTCGCTGCTCGAGAAGTCGGCCGGCTAGGTTCGCGCTAGCTCGACGACGCGCGGCGCTCTCGCGATGCGGCCCGCGCTCCCCGCGCGTGCTCCCAGAGGAGATCCGCGTTCGGGAGCAGGAAGCCGAGGCTGACGGCAGGGAGCGCAGGAAGCCCGGAGATCTCGAACTGCCAGACGAGCGCGAGTGTCAGCGAGAGGAAGCCCGTCATCGCGAGCCACGTCCAGGCGACGCGGAGCCGGAACCTTTGCGCGGCGGCGAGAAACAGCGCGAAGAAGATGATGTCCGGCGGGCCGACGTTGACGGTGCTCGACTCGCCCGGGTTCGGGAACGCGACCGAGATGCTCCCGAAGATCCCGGGCTTCTTCTCGACGACGTAGCGGGTCGGCCCCGCCGCAACGGACCAGATGTCGACCCAGGGGATCAGGACTGCGACTGCTCCCACCCACCAGAGCTCCTCGAAGAGCGAGACGAACCAGTAGCCGAGGAGGGCGTAGCAGGCGAGCTTCGCGACGTTGGAGCCCGAGCCGAGACCCGCAAGCGCAAGCGCCACGGCCAGCCCGGCTGCGACTGCCGACGCCGCGAGCAGACGTCCCGCCGGGCTATTCGCGAGAGGCAGAGCCAGCCAGATCGTCGCCGCGAACGTCGGGAAGACGACGAGGCTCAGGACCGCGACCTCGAATCCGGTGGGGACGTCCCACAGGTGTCCCGCGACCGCTCCGTAGACGACGAGCGCGATCGTCAGCGCGACGAGCGCAAGGGTCCGCCGAGGGCTCAATACGGAGGTTGTTCGGCCCACCACGGGCCGAGAGCCTTGAAGGCGTTCCAGAACCGGGTCTTCGCCGGCTGGTCGTCGAGCGAGTCGTCGACGTCGGGGGTGACGAGTGCCTCGATCGTCGGCGTGAATCTCTGCAGCGTCCCTTCCGTCGCCTCGATCGGATCGGAGAGCGGGAAGCGGAGGTCGTTCAGGAACGAGACCGACTGCTCGCCCATCGTGATGACGAGCTTCGGCTGCACGATGTGCAGCTCGCGCGTCAGCCAGGCCGCGGCGTCCTCGGGGTCCTCCGTCCCGAACTTCAGGCAGTTCGTCCCGTACACGGCGAGCGGGTCGACGCCCAGCCGCTGGAGGGACTTGAGGACGGCTCGCCCGGCTCGGCCGAAGAACGCGACGCCTTCCTGGATCTCCGAGGGCTGTGGCGTGTGCTTCAAGAGGAACACGTCGGCGAGCGGATGACCGGATCCGAGCACCGGGACGCGGAGCTCGTCGCCTGCCTGTGCGAGCTCGTCGGCGAGCTCGTTGGTCTCGGCGATGGCCTTCTTCAGATAGCGCTCGTAGATCTCGTCGGTGGGCACGGCGGCGGGCACGAAGTCCGGCTCCCCTTCTCCCTCAGCGGACCTTTTCCTTGACTTGGGCCACCCACTTCAGCGACTGCAAGTAGGCGAGCGACTTTGGCCGGCGGAGGATCTCGGCGCTCCGCAGCGAGAGCAGGAACTCCTCCGGCCCGTCGAACCTCCGCATCCGCACCGCACCCGTTCCGACGCCCTGGAGGACGTGCGCGTCCGAGCCGGCGCCCTCGAGCAGCCGGTACTTGCGCGCGAAGCGGACGGCCTCGTCGTTGAACGAGTCGCGGAGGAGGCGCGCGTTGAAGACCTCGAGCACGTCGATCTCGGCGATGTGGCGGTGGAGCGTCGCGGGATCCGCGATCGCGTGCAGGCGGTCGAAGGGGTGGGGGAGATAGACGAGACCGCCCTGCTCCCGGATCGCGGCGAGTGTGTCCGCGAAGGACATCCCCCTCGGGATCTCCTCCTCGAGGAAGAGGCCGATGACCTCGCCCTGGCGGTCGGTCTTGACCTCCTCCCCGGGAATCACGACGAGATCTCGGGCGCGCGACGCTTCGACGGCCTCGAGGGCGCCGCCGAAGACGTTGTGATCGGTCACCGCGACTCCGCCGAGGCCGATGCTCTCGGCGTGGTCGAGGAGGTCGTCCACCTCGATCGAGCAGTCGTGCGACCAGCTCGTGTGCATGTGTAGGTCGATCGCGATCCAGTCGCGGTCGGCGAGCGGATCCGTGTCGGCACGACGCTGGCGTCGCTTGCCGGCGAGACCCGAGTACACGGCATCGAGCTCCGCCGCCACCGCCTCGAAGCTCTGCGCCTCGGCCCGCGTCCTCCCCTCTGCTCCGAGCGCATCCCGGCGGTAGTCGTCCGCCGCCAGGCTTGCGACCTCTTCCGGGAGGCTGATCGCAGCGCCCGACGCCTCTGCCTCCAAGGCCAGTCGTTGCTCTCCGCCCGGTGCTGGCACGAAGATCGCCGCCTCGCCGAGCGCGGCGGCGCGCTGGTCGGGCCGCCGGACCGAGCGGACGTGCGCCCGGTCCCGGAGCGAGCGCGGAATTGCCGGACGGTACGCGAGCGGCTTCGCGTGCAGCAGATGCAGCTCCCAACCGTCGAGGTCACGCAGGAGCCGGATGAGCGCACGGGTCATGGGCCGCCCGGCGATCTCGAGCTCGGCCGCGATGACCGATCGCTTCCGCTGCGGACGGAAGAGGCCCGGATCGACTCCGAGCGGAAGCAGCCGATAGTCGCCCTGGAAGCGCTGGGCGGCGGCGGAGAGCGTCTCCTCCGAGGTGGCGAGGAGCGCGTCGACCCGGATCCGCAGCCGGTCTCGCCGCGATCGCCGCGCCGGATAGCCGAGCCGCTCGGCCGAGAAGAACGTGGCCGCGGTGAGGGTGTCGGTCGCGGACGTGAGCGCGAGGTACGACAGGCTCGGAAGGCCGGGCTCGACGCCGTGGACGACGTCGTAGGCGCCGCGTTGCAGCGCGAGCGCGAGATTCGCCCGCACCCCGACCGGGACGCCGAGGTGCGTGCGGCGCGAGATCGGGATCGACGGGCCGACTGCGATCACCTCCGCCGCCCGCGTGTCTCCACGGTGGAGTGTCCGCCGACCGGCGAGCAGGTCTCGCGCTCTCGACGACGGCGCCAGCACCGTCACCTCGTGACCGATCCGCCGGAGAGCAGCCGCTGCACCCTCGACGTGCGCGTTCACTTCGTGCGGCTGCGACCACGCGAAGGGCGTGACGAAGCAGATCCGGAGGCTCACGGTCGGGCGAGTGTAGCCCTCTCCCTGTCGCAGCACCTCCCGTCGCGAGGTCCTGCGGTCGGACACGCCTCGGCTACAGTCGCCGCGTGGCCGACCTCACGATCACCGCTCGCCGGAACGGCCCGTACAAGATCGTCGGTCCGATCCGGATCGTGGACTCCGACGGCATCGAGTTCGAGATCCCGGACGGGAGCGGCGTGGTGCTCTGCCGCTGCGGGCACTCGCGCACGAAGCCGTTCTGCGACAAGTCGCACCGGCGCGTCGGCTTCGTGTCGGACGACTCGGCACCACGCGTCTCCCGCTAGCCGGCCGAGAGGCGGTCGGTCGGACGACTTCGCGCGGCCGCGCCGCGTGCGTCAGGTTCGTCGACGGAGGACGAGGCGCTCGCCACGCAGCGGCTGGTCGACGAGCGCACCGTCCGCGTCGCCCCGACCAGCGACGAGCTCGACGGAGTCGAGAACCCCCAGGATCCGCACATCGGTCCGGGTCGGGTCGGCCGCCACGAACCGCTGCAGCACCGCCACGAGGAAGTAGCAGAGCACGGTGAGGATCAGGAGGACTCCGACGACCTTGGCATAGAGGCATTCGCGTCCGGCGACCCCCAGATCGCGACGATCGAGAGAGTCGCCGTGAGTGCCGCGAGCGCCCCGGCGACGATCGCCGATGCGACCAGCTCCCGGCGCCGAGCGAAGAGGAGCGAGGTGGTCGCGAGGAGTGACGCGAGCACGACGATCACCGCTGACCAGGCGAGCTTGTCCGCGATCTCGTTCCCGTTCCCGTCGAACGTGAAGGACCAGATGGACCAGGCGATGAGGCCGAGACTGACGGGTGCGATTGCGACGACCGCCCAGCCGAGCCGCCGTGCCCGGCCCTGGTCGACGAGGGCAAGTCCCGTCAGAGCTGCTCCTCCGGTGTAGAGGAGCGCCCCGAGCGTGAGAAGGACGCGCCCGTCGTCGTCTGGGAATCCGCCGCGGAGAATCGCGGCGAGCGATGAGCGCGGCGACGACGAGGATCGCCGCCGCGCCGATTCAGAAGATCCGCCTCAGGCGGAGCCTCGTCACGCCTTCGCGTCCGCCTTCGCCGCCTTGCTCGTCGTCTTCGCGTTCCTGACGATGAAGCGCTCGACCTGCTCGCGCGCCTCGTCGTCGCGGATCTGCGACGGGGGAGACTTCATGAGGTAGGCGCTCGGCGCCTCCAGGGCCCCGGCGATCCCGTTGTTCAGAGCCAGCTTCGCGAGGCGGACCGCGTCGATCACGATGCCCGCCGAGTTCGGCGAGTCCCAGACCTCGAGCTTGAGCTCGGCGTTCAGCGGGACGTCCCCGAACGCTGACCCCTCCATCCGGATGTACGCCCACTTGCGGTCGGTGAGCCACGGGACGTAGTCCGACGGGCCGACGTGGACGTTGCGCTCGCCGATGTCGTAGTCGAGCATCGACGTGACCGCGTTCGTCTTCGAGATCTTCTTCGACTCGAGGCGCTCCCGCTCGAGCATGTTCAGGAAGTCGGAGTTGCCACCGACGTTGAGCTGCATCGTCTGGTCGAGGTGGACGCCTCGGTCGCCGAAGAGCGTCGTCAGCACGCGGTGGGTGATCGTGGCCCCGACCTGGGACTTGATGTCGTCGCCGATGATCGGCACGCCGGCGTCCTCGAAGCGCTTTTGCCAGTACTGCTCGCGCGCGATGAAGACGGGCATGCAGTTCACCATCGCGACGCCCGCGTCGAGAATCTGCTCGGCATACCACTTCGTGGCCATCTCCGAGCCCACCGGCAGGTAGTTGACGACGACGTCCGCGCCGGTCTCCTTCAGGATCCCCACCACGTCGTCCGTCTTGCCCGGCGCCTTTTCCACGACCTGCGAGAGGTACTTCCCGATGCCGTCGTGGGTCATGCCGCGGGAGACCTTGACGCCGGTCTTCGGGACGTCGGAGAACTTGATGGTGTCGTTGGGATGCGCCCAGATCGCATCCGCGAGGTCGACGCCGACCTTGCCCTTCACGACGTCGAAGGCAGCCACGAACTCGATGTCCGAGATGTGGTACCCGCCGAGGTCGACGTGCATCAGGCCCGGGACGGTGTCCGAAGGCGAGGCGTCCTTGTAGTACTCGACGCCCTGGAGAAGCGAGTTGGCGCAGTTCCCCACGCCGATGATCGCGACGCGGACCTTGTCCTTCGTGCGCGTGCCGTTCTTCGAGCCGTTCGTCGAGGCCATGAGTTCCTTTCCTTTGCGATTGCTCACCGAGGGGACGCCGAGACCGTCGGCGAGCGCGGCGAGGATGACGTCGTTCGCGTTGGAGTCGCGCCGCGACGCCTCCGCCTGGATCTCGTCCTTCAGCTCTTGCGGCACACGCAGGAGGATCACGGGACTGCTGCCCGCCAGGACCTTCCGCCGCCGGCCGGTGGGCGTGTGGGGCACTCCGAATGCGTCGGCGAGGATGCCGACGGCGACGTCGTTGACGTTGGACGCGCGCCGCGCGGCCTCCCGCACGAGCGCCCCCTTCAATGGAGCGGGCATCCTGACCAGGATGCCCGCTCGTTTCTCAGGAGTGCTAGCACTCAAACTGCTAGCACTCTACCCCACAGAGCCCGATCCCGTCAGCGCTTGAGCGCTCGGGCGCGCGTCGCGGTCAGCCGCGCGCGGTAAAGCGCCAGCTCCACCTCGACGTGTCGCGGTCTGTGACCGTCTACGCGGTCGCGGCTTGGACGACCACGCCGGGCGTGCTCTCGAGCGGCTCGGGCGTCGCCGCTACGGATGCGCTCGCTCTGCCGCTGCCTGCGAGCCGGCTGATCCCCGTCGTGCTCTTGCCCCTCGAGAATGCGAGATCGGAGCCGATCAGAACGGGCTTCCACTCGCCCCCGCTCGGGAGCTTGGTGCTCGAGATCGAGGCGAGCGTGCCCCCGCGGACGTGGGCGCTCGCGACCGTCACGTTCTTCGCCGAGCCGACGACGAACCAGGCGCGTCCGACCGCCCAGGTGACATCTGTGAGCTCGCGCTCCGGCCCGTCGTCGAGGGCGGACAGGCGCTGCCAACGAGACGTCGCCGCCGCGGCATCGGTGCTGTCCGACAGGCTGCTCCCGGCGAGCGCCGTGCTCGCCGCCGACGCGACCGCGAGGAGCGCGACGAAGACGCCGAACGCTCCGATCCCGCGCCACTCCCTCGACACGATGCGATCGTTGCAAGCGCGGGTCGACTCGCAAACCGCCGGCTCGCGGAGCGCGGGAGCCCGCTATCGATCGGACGTGAGCCCCAGGACAGCTTCCGCGCCCGCGACCACGTCCGACGCGATGCGGCCGTCCGCGTCGAGCAGGACGGCCATCGGGGTCCCGTTCGCGCCGAAGCTCGACCCCGCCGAGAACGCATCGTCGAGGAGCACGAGCGAGCGGAACCCCTCGTCTCTCGTGCTCTCGGCGTCGCCGGACGAGACGACGACGAGCCGAGGGCCGTCGCCGTTCGTGCGGCGCTCGTGGGCGAGAAGCTCCTCATGCATGCCGCGACAGAATCCGCAGTCCGGGTTCCAGAAGAGGAGCAGCGTCTCGCGTCCGCGGAGCGAGGCGAGGGAGGTCGTCGGGCCGTCGAGTGCGGGGAGCTCGAGCGGCGGCGGCTCCGACCCGACCGGAAGGCCGCGCGACTCGGCACCGGCGACGAGGCGGTCGACGAGCTCCTCCACCCAGTCGCTCCCCGATGCAACCCAGCTTCCTATCGTGCCGTCGGGCGCGACCACGACGGCGCCGGGCGTGCCGTTCGAATAGAAGGCGTCGGAGATCACGCCGTCCGTGTCGACGAGGACGTTCTCGAGGCCGAACTCCCGCGCCTCTACACGCGCTTCCCCCAGCGTTCCCTCGATCGCGAAGACGATGGAGAGGGCCTCCGCGTGCTCGCTCTGCCACGACGCCGCCGACGGGAGCAGCGTCTTGCAGGGGCCGCACCGCGGGCTCGTGAAGAGGAGGAGCGAGGGCTTGCCCGTCGCGGTCAGCGTCTCCAGGGTCACCGGCTCCCCCGTTAGCCCGGTTGCGGCGAACGCGGGAGCGGGCGTTCCGGGCTCGAGCCCGATCTCGGGCATCTCGGCCTCCTCGTCCACATCGATGCCCGCGCTCGCGAGCGCCGCTTCCAGCCGGTCGAGCCGCACGAGCACACGCCCGTAGGAACGGAGAAGGGAGAGGTACGCGATCGCTCCGCCGGCAAGGAGCGCGACCGCGGCGATCGCGAGTGCGAGCGCGAGGAGCATCGTGCTGTCGAGACGGGCGATCCAGGCGATCGCGCTCGCCTCGGGCGCGGCCACGCTCGCGGCGACGACGAAGATCGCGAGCACCGCGAACACCCCGTTCCGGGCGAGTGTCCTCCAGCTCGCGGAGGCGGAGTGGAGCTGGCCGAAGCAGTGGCAGTCCGGCGCCTTCCCGCGTGCGAGGCTGACCGCGATCGCCCCGCTGAAGAGCGCGAGCAGGACCAGGGCGCCGATCGCGCCGGCAACGGCCGTCGTCACGGGCAGCAGGAGGGCGGCGACGCCGAGCTCGGCCAGCGGGACGATGACCGCGGCGACAGCGGCCAGGCGCTCGGGTACGCCGAAGTCCACGACCGCCCGGCGAGTCCCTCGAAGATCCGCCAGCTTCGCCGTGCCGGCGACGGCGAACACTCCTGCGAGGACGAGGCGGGCGGCGAGAGAGCACGCCGTGAGGACGGTCATTGGGCGGGCGAGGTCAGGACTTCCGGAGCTTGCCCCTCACGCACAGCTTGCCCTTGGGCGGCGGAAGAGGCGGGGTCTCGTCGTCGCTCGACCTCGGGTCGAAGTTGTCGCAGCAGTTCTTGTCGCCCTTCGGGCAGCAGAGGGCTGTCCTGCCAGGCACGGCGATCGTCCCGGGTGGGCAGCACGCAACGGCCCGACCACCGCCCGCGGCGCGCGTGGTGCGAATCGCCGGGCAGCACTTGCCCTTGACGCAGCGATTCGGTCGCTTGCAGCACTTGCCGTCGGCCGTGCACTTCGGGCCGCTGCAGACGCACGGCGCTCCGGGGATGGCGCCGCAGGAGTGGCCGGGCGGGCAGCAGCAGGCAGTTCCACCGGGTGGCGACACGGCGGGGTTCCCGTTCTGCGAGCACAACCCCTCGGAGTTCGGATCGATGGCTCCGAGCTTGCCCGGGAACTTGCAGCAGATCGGGTGCGTGGAGGGGCACTTTCCGGCGCTCTGGCATCCCTGGATGAAGGGGACGCCACACACCCCGGGAGGACATCCCGCCTCCGTGCGCTGCGGAGCCGCTCGAGCCGGGCGGGCGACGATCGCCGGCGCGGCGACCGAGACCATGGCACCGCCGAGCAGCTTCAGCGCTCGGCGCCGCGGCATCGGCTTCGCCAGCGTGCGCGCGAGCTCGTCGAGGAACTCGCTCATGCGGGCCGATACTTACACCCCCTGCGGTCTGTCGCAAGGCATCCCCGCGCGGGCTCAGACGCTCGGCTGTTCGGTCAGCTCGCGCAGCTGCTTGCGAACGAACAGCATGCGCTGGAGCACGGTGAGCCAGGCCATCGCCGCGAGGACGTAGATCGGCCATTGCAGCCAACCCCAGGGCGCCAGCCCGAGACCCACCGCGATCAGGACCACGCGCTCCACCCGGGAACCGAAGCCGACGTCTCCGCGCAGCCCCAGCGCCTCGGCCTTCGCCCTCGTGTACGAGACGAGGAACGAGCCGATCACCGCCGCGAACGTCGCGACGAGGGCGACCTCGTTCGAGTCGCGCATGAAGACGAGCCCGATTGAGGCGAGCATCGCCGCTTCGCCGAGGCGGTCGAACGTCGAGTCGAGGAACGCGCCGAACACCGTCCCCTTGCTCGCGGCGCGGGCGAGCGCGCCGTCGAGGATGTCCGCGATCGAGCCGACGACGAAGAGGGCGCCGCCGAGCCAGAAGAAAAGCTTGGGGTTGTGCTCCTCGAACCCGACGAGGACGGCTCCGGCCAGGCAGAGGCTCAGGCCGGTCAACGTCAGCATGTCCGGCGTGAGCTTCGTCCGCGCCACGCCGCGCATCGAGCGCACGAGGATCTCTCTCGCGGCCTGGGTGTACTCCTGCTTGACTCGGTCCAGCTGACTCACCCGCGCTCCGCCCTCGGCTGAAGGCGGCCGCTCGTCGGGCGTCATGCGTGGCGAAGGCGGAAGGTGCGGATCCGGCGGAGAGCGAAGCCGGTCAGAGCGGCGATGAGCATTCCGACGACGACGTCGAGCCAGTAGTGGTTGCCGGTCGAGATGACCGCGAACGCGACCCACAACGGCCACAGGAGCCAGAGCGTCTTCGCGATCCGCGAGCGGCAGAGCCCGGCCATGACGACGCCGACGATCAGCGCGTCCATCGCGTGCAGGCTCGGCATCGCCGCATACGGGTTGGCGGCGAAGGCGATGAGCCCGCTCGAATGGTTGAGCGACGAGAACTGGCCCAATGTGTCGACGAAGCCCCACTCCGGGAACATCCGCGGCGGCGCCGTCGGCATGAGCACGTAGCCGACGAGCCCGATGAGGTTGGCGGCGATGAGCCAGTTGCGGAAGCCCGCGAAGCGCTCGTGGTAACGGAAGTAGACCCAGAGCAGGGTGAGCCCGACGACGGCGAACTGCGAGAGCCAGTACGTGTACGTCGTCAGCGTGACGAGGACGGAGGAGGCGTCGACGACGCGCTGAACGGTCGGCTCGAAGAGCGCGCCGATGCGGTTCTCCTGGCGGAGGACCCACTCGCCGTTCGAGAACGCCGCGTCCACGCTGCGGTCGGCCGCCCCGCGGGCGATCTGGTACGCGACGTAGAAGCCGATCCAGATGACGAACTGGAACAGCAGATGCCCCCAGCCACGCGGCAGGCGGCGAGAGATGTGCGCGACCGTGCTCGACACCTTCGACTCGATTCTAACGTCGGCCCCTGCCGACGGCATCCGTGTATCGATGCAGACGGCTACGTGATTCCCGCTATGTCCGAATCGAATCCTGCGCTCGCTCCGATCCGAGGCAGCCGGGCGAGCTCGTGAACGCTCTCAGCCGCCGATGTAGGACATCTCGACCTTGCGCAAGTCCTGCGTCGCGGCCGTCCTGAGCTCCGAGTAGCGATCGCTCCGGCGCTCCCAGACGGCGTGGATCGAGCGGTCGAGCTCGACGTCGTCCACGCCGGAACGGATGAGATCGCGCAGATCGTGGCCCCGCACCGCGAAGAGGCAGGTGTAGAGCTTCCCGTCCGCGGAGAGCCGCGCACGCGTGCAGTCGCCGCAGAAGGGCTGGGTGACGGACGCGATCACGCCGATCTCGCCGCCGCCGTCGAGGTACCGGTAGCGCTGCGCGACCTCGCCCCGGTACGCGGGATCGAGGGGCTCGAGCGGAAGCTCGGCGTCGATCGAGCGCACGATCTCGGAGGCGGGGTAGACGTCGTCGAGCTTCCAGCCGTTCGTCGCTCCGACGTCCATGTACTCGATGAAGCGCACGACGTGACCGGTGCCGTGGAAGCGCCTCGCGATGTCGACGACCGAGCCGTCGTTGAGCCCGCGCTTCACGACGACGTTGATCTTCACCGGCAGGCCGGCAGCCGCGGCCGCCTCGATCCCCGTCAGCACGTGCGCAACCGGGAAGTCCACGTCGTTCATGGCGCGGAAGACCTCGTCCTCGAGCGAGTCGAGGCTGACGGTGACGCGCGTGAGACCTGCGCGGGCGAGAACGTCCGCCTTCCGCTCCAGGAGGGCGCCGTTCGTCGTCAGCGTCAGATCGAGGTCGCCGAGGCCGGCCAGGCGCTCGATCAGGAGCTCGAGATCGCGGCGAAGCAGCGGCTCGCCGCCGGTGATCCGCAGCTTGTGGACGCCGAGCCCGACGAACACGCGCGCGACGCGCTCGATCTCCTCGAACGTGAGCAGCTCACGGCGGGGGAGAAACGCGTGATCTCGTCGGAAGACCTCCTTCGGCATGCAGTAGACGCAGCGGAAGTTGCAGCGATCGGTGACCGAGATGCGCAGGTCGCGGAGCGGCCGGCCCAACGTGTCGAGCACGTCCATCCACCAAAGCCTAGAGAAGAAGGCGTCTATGCTCGCGTGCCGTGCCCGGATACGCGCTGGTCGGAGTCGAGTGGCGCAGCCAGGAGGCATTCGACGCATACGCAGCCGACGTCGAGCGGACGATCGCGCACTTCGGCGGCCGCTACATCGTGGGGACGCGTGACGTGGACGTCCGTGAGGGATCGTGGCATCCGCCGCTCGTCGTGGTGCTCGAGTTCCCGTCGCTCGAAAACGCACGGGCATGGTACGAGTCGGAGGCGTACCAGGAGCTGCTCGAGATCCGGAAGCACGGCTCGAAGAGCGACCTGATCATCGTCGACGGCCTCGACGAATAGCCTCCCGCGGGTGCCGAAGCCCGCGCGTTCCCCACTCCTCGCGCTCGTGGCCGTCACGGCGGTCTGGGGAGTCACGTTCGTGCAGGTACAGGACGCACTCGCGCTCTACCCACTGTTCGCGTTCCTCGCCGTGCGGTTCGCGATCTCGACCGTCGTCCTCGTGCCGTTCGCGTGGCGGCCGCTGCGCGCGCTCCCACGAGAGGGACTCCTCGCCGGGGTCGGCGTTGGCGCTCTCCTCGCTACCGCCTACGGCCTCCAGACCGCCGGTCTCGAGCGAACGACGGTCTCGAGCACCGGCTTCATCACGGGCCTCTACGTCGTCGTCGCGCCGCTCCTCGCGCTCGTCCTCTTCCGCACGCCGGTTCCGCGTTCTGTCTGGCTCGGCGTGCTCTGTGCAGTGGCCGGCCTGCTCCTGCTGAACGGCGCGCCCGGCGGTTCGGCGGCGGGGAACGCACTCGTGCTCGGGTGCGCGATCGTGACGGGCGTCCAGATCGTCGTGCTGGAGAGGTACGCGCCGCGCTACGACGTCCGGGCGCTGACGCTCCTGCAGATGGCGACCGCGTTCGTCGGGTTTGTCGCCATCGCTCTCGTGACCGGCCAGGTCGAGGCGCCGCACGGCTCGACTGTGTGGGCCGCGCTCGTCGTGACCGGCGTCTTCGCCGGGGCCTTCGGGTTCCTCGTCGCGACGTGGGTGCAGGCGCGCACGACCGCCGCCCGGGCCGCGCTCGTCTTCACCCTCGAGGCGCCGTTCGCCGCGCTGTTCGGCGTGCTTCTCGCCGACGAGGTGCTCGGCTGGGCGGGATGGCTCGGGTGCGCGGTGATGATGATCGGAATCGTCCTCGCAGAGCCGGCCGCCGCCGACGTGCTCCGACGGCTCGTGCCGCGGAGCTGACGACGACGTGAGCCCCGTATTCCTCGCGGCGATGTCGGCGTTCCTCTTCGGCGCGATGACCGTCGCCCTCCGAATCGCGCTCCAGCGCGGCGGCGACGCGGAGACCGGGGCGTTCCTGACCGTCTCCGTCGCGATCGCCGTCGTCCTCCCCTTCGCCCTCTTTGCCGGCGGAGACGTCGGCGGGGTCTGGCCCTTCCTCCTCGCCGGGATCCTCGCGCCGGGCGGCTCGCAGGTCCTCTTCACGCTCGCCGTCCGGGACGCGGGGCCGTCGCGTACCTCGGTCGTGGTCGGCACCGCGCCTGCCTTCGCGGTGGCCATCGCGCTCGTCTTCCTCGACGAGCCGGTCGAGGCGGGGCTCCTGGTCGGGGCGCTCCTCATCGTCTGCGGGGCGATCGCGCTGGTCGGCGAGCGGCGCCGACCGGAGCACTTCCGCGCGACCGGTCTCCTGTTCGCACTCGGCGCGACCCTGCTCTTCGCGAGCCGCGACAACCTCGTCCGCTGGCTCTCCGGGGACACGCCGGTCGAGCCGTCGCTCGCGGCCTGCGGTACGCTCGCCGCCGGGGGAGCGTGCATCCTCGTGTTCCTGCTCGCGACGGGCCGTCGTCCGCGTCGAGCCGGGCTTCCGCTCTTCGCACCGGCCGGCGTCCTCTTCGGCCTCTCGTACGTGACGCTCTTCGCCGCCTTCTACCACGGGCGCGTCTCGGTGGTCTCGCCGCTCGTCGCGATGGAGTCGCTGTGGGGCGTCGTGCTGTCCGCGCTCGTGCTGGGGCGGGCGGAGCGCATCGGGCCACGGCTCGTCCTCGGCGCGACCCTGATCGTCGCCGGAGGGGTGCTGATCGGCGTCGTTCGCTAGCTCGACGGACCGGCGTCGAGTGCGTCGATCTTCTTCTCGATCCGATCGAGTGTCTCGACCAGCTCGCGATGGCGCTCGTCGTCGTGGCTGAGCCGGCGCTGGTGGTAGCCGACGAAGGAGGCGGTGACGACCGCCGTCGTGAACGAGATGGTCGCGACGCTGGCGAACATGACGAACACGGCGATGACCCGACCGCCGCTCGTGGCGGGCACGACGTCGCCGTAGCCGATCGTCGTCACCGTCGTCGCAGACCACCAGAGAGCGTTGCCGAAGCTCGAGAAGCTGTGCGGGCTGAGAAACCGGACGGCGAGTGCGCCCGAGAGCATGATCACGAACATCAGCGCGACGAGGTACGGGATGATGCGCCCGGACGCCACGGCGCGGTTGAGCCGCGTGAGGGTCTTGTCGGTGACGATCCTCATGCGCCCGTCTCTCTTCTCATCCAGCGCGTCGTGTCCTTCGACGATGATCTGCTACGGTAAGACTCAGATTTTCACGTAGCTAGGACTCAGATACGGAAGGAGTACCACCCATGGCGAAGACCATCGGAATCGACCTCGGCACGACCAACTCCTGCATGGCCGTGCTCGAGGGCTCCGAGCCCACCGTCATCCCGAACGCCGAGGGCGGACGCACGACACCGTCCGTCGTCGCCTTCGGGCGTGACGGCCAGCGGCTCGTCGGCGCGCCGGCGAAGCGCCAGCAGGTCACGAACCCCCAGAACACCATCTTCTCGATCAAGCGGTTCATGGGCCGCAAGTTCGACGAGGTCTCCGAGGAGATGAAGATCGTCCCCTACGCCGTCGTCCAGGGGCCGAACGGCGACGTCCGCGTAAAGGCGGACGATCGCGAGCTCGCGCCGCCGGAGATCTCGGCCATGATCCTCCAGAAGCTGCGCCAGGACGCCGAGGCCTACCTCGGCGAGTCCGTCACGGACGCGGTCGTCACCGTCCCGGCGTACTTCAACAACGCGCAGCGCGAGGCGACGAAGGATGCCGGCAAGATCGCCGGCCTCAACGTCCTTCGGATCATCAACGAGCCGACCGCCGCGGCGCTCGCGTACGGGCTCGACAAGGAAGGCGCCGAGCAGACGATCCTCGTCTTCGACCTCGGCGGCGGCACGTTCGACGTCTCCGTCCTCGACCTCGGCGACGGCGTCTTCGAGGTGAAGGCGACGAACGGCGACAACCACCTCGGCGGCGACAACTTCGACAAGGCGGTCGTCGACTGGATGATCGCCGAGTTCAAGCGCGACCAGGGCATCGACCTCGGTCAGGACCCGATGGCGCTCCAGCGTCTGTACGAGGCGGGCGAGAAGGCCAAGATCGAGCTCTCCTCGACGATGACGACGCAGATCAACCTGCCGTTCGTCACCGCCACGCCGGAGGGCCCGAAGCACCTCGACCTGCAGCTCACGCGGGCGAAGCTCGACGAGCTCACGCACGGCCTGCTCGAGCGCACCGTGGAGCCGACGAAGCAGGCACTGTCGGACGCGGGACTGACCGCGGCCGACATCGACCACGTCGTCCTCGTCGGGGGCATGACGCGCATGCCGGCGGTCCAGGAGAAGGTCAAGGAGCTCATCGGCAAGGACCCGCACAAGGGCGTCAACCCGGACGAGGTCGTCGCCGTCGGCGCCGCCATCCAGGCGGGCGTCCTGAAGGGCGACGTCAAGGACGTCCTCCTGCTCGACGTGACCCCGCTCTCGCTCGGGATCAAGACGAAGGGCGACGTCATGACGAAGCTCATCGAGCGCAACACGACGATCCCGACCCGCAAGTCGGAGGTCTTCACCACGGCGGAGGACACCCAGCCCTCGGTCGAGATCCAGGTGCTCCAGGGCGAGTCGGAGATGGTCGCCTACAACAAGACGCTGGGCATCTTCCAGCTCGTCGGCATCCCGCCGGCTCCGCGCGGCATGCCGCAGATCGAGGTCGCGTTCGACATCGACGCGAACGGCATCATCAACGTGTCCGCGAAGGACCTGGGTACCGGCAACGAGCAGCAGATCCGGATCGAGGGCGGGTCGGGCCTCTCCGAGGACGAGGTCAACAACATGGTCCGGAACGCCGAGGACCACGCCGAGGAGGCGCACCGGCTGCACGAGCTCGCCGACGCCCGGAATGCCGGCGAGCAGCTCGCGTACCAGACCGAGCGCACGCTGAAGGAGCACCGCGACAAGGTCCCGGAGGCCGACGCCTCGACGATCGAGGGGCGGATCATGGAGCTCCGCCACGCGGTCGAGGGGTCCGACCTCGCCGACATCCGCGCGAAGTCGGAGGCCCTCCAGGAGGCCTCGCGCTCGCTGGCCGACGCGATCTACGCCCAGGCCGCGGCGCAGCAGAGCTCCTCGACGCCGTCGGGCAACGGCAGCTCGTCGGAGGACGAGGTCGTCGAGGACGCCGAGTACGAGGTCATCGACGAGGAAGAGGCCAAGAGCTCGTGACCCACGAGCCGGTCGACAACGACGGGCTGGAGCCGGTAGACGCCGTCTCCACGCCCGTCGACGAAGACGACTCGGTCGCCGCGGTGACCGCCGAGCGGGACGAGTACCTCGCGCTCGCGCAGCGCGTCCAAGCGGACTTCGAGAACTACCGCAAGCGGGCTGCACGGGAACAGGAGCGCCTGGTCGCGCACGCGCACGAGCGGCTCGTCCGCGAGCTGCTCCCGGTGCTCGACGACCTCGAGCGGACGCTCGAAGCGGCCGAGCGCCACGAGGAAGCCGCGCTCGTGGACGGTGTACGGCTCGTCGAGCGCTCGCTGCGAGGGGCGCTCGCGAAGGAAGGTCTGGTCGAGATCGACACGGACGGTACCTTCGACCCGCACGTGCACGAGGCTCTGCTGACCCAGCCGAGCGAGGAGGCCGAGCCGGGCACGGTGCTCGAGGTCGTCCAGCGGGGATACCGGGTCGGAGACAAGGTCGTGCGGCCGGCGCGCGTGATCGTGTCGTCGGAGCCGGCCGGCGCGGGATCGTGAGCACCACGCTCGCCGTCTTTCCCGCCGCGTCGCTCGACGGCACGGCGCGGGTCGTCACGCGAGGTCTGTGGGGCCTCGCGATCGGGCTCGCGCTCGCGGGCGCCGGTCTTCTCGTCGCAGGAGTCGCGGTGACAGGCGCCATCCTCGTCGGGTGCGGCCTGCTCGAGGCGGCCCTCGTCTGGTACCTCGGACGCCTCCGGCCGGTCGAGTACCTGCTCGAGGACGGTGGGCTCGCGGTCCGGCGCCGCAAGGTCTCGACGAAGCACTACCCCGGTGTTCTCCGCAACGCGCGACGGGGCCGGCTCGGGATGCGGGTCGCCGGCGACGGCGGTGGCTACGGCTACCTCGGGCGGTATCGGGCCGAAGGCAGGACCGTCCACGCGTTCGTGACCAATCGAGACGAGGTCGTCCTGCTCGACGTCGGCGACGCGCCCCTGGCGATCTCGCCCGGCGATCCGGACGCGTTCCTCGCGGAGGTCGCTCGTGCCGCGTAGCCCGTACGAGGTGCTGGAGGTGCCGAAGACGGCATCCGACGACGAGATCAAGAAGGCGTACCGGAAGCTCGCGCGGCGCTACCACCCGGACCGGAACCCCGACGACACCGACGCCGAGGAGAAGTTCAAGGAGATCCAGTCCGCGTACGACGTCCTCTCCGACCCCGAGAAGCGTCAGGCGTACGACACGTTCGGGACGACGGACGGCCGAGGCTTCCCCGGCCCCGGCGGCGGTGGAGTCCGCTTCGAGGACTTCAGCTTCGGCGACCTCGGCGACCTCCTCGGCGGGATGTTCGGCCGGGGCGGCGGCACGAGCGCCCGGCAGCCCATCCGCGGCGACGACCTCGAGACGCACGTCCGGATCTCCTTCGAGGACTCGCTCGGCGGCGCCCAGGTGCGGGTCCCGGTCGAGGTCGACGCGGTCTGCTCGGTGTGCCACGGAACCGGGGCGGAGCCTGGGACGTCGCCGATCGTCTGCCCCACGTGCGGAGGGAGGGGCGTCGTCTCCGAGGCGCAGGGGCTGTTCGCGTTCTCGCAGCCGTGCCCCCGCTGCCACGGCAACGGGACGATCGTCGAGACGCCGTGCCGGCGCTGCCACGGGATCGGCCGCGAGCGCGTGACGAAGCGCTACGCGGTGAAGATCCCCGCCGGCTCGAAGAGCGGGACGCGGATCCGCCTCAAGGGAAAGGGCGAGCCCGGGCGGAACGGCGGGCCGCCGGGTGATCTCTACGTCGTCGTCGACGTGGATTCGTCTCCGCTCTACGAGCGGCGCGGCTCCGATCTCGTGCTCGAGGTCCCCGTCACGTTCACGGAGGCTGCGCTAGGCGCGACGATCCAGATCCCGACGCCCGACGGGCCCGTCGCGCTCAAGGTGCCGACGGGAACGGAGAGCGGCAAGCTCCTGCGCGTCAAGGGCCGCGGCGTGCCTCACCTCAAGGGCTCAGGACGCGGAGACCTGCTCGCGCGGGTGAAGGTGACGGTCCCGAAGAAGCTCTCGAAGGCTGAGCGAGAGGCGCTCGAGGGGTACCAGAAGGTCTCCCGCGAGAACCCTCGTGAGCGGCTCGCGGAGGCCGGGTGATACGTATGCACGATCGCCCGCGCTACATGATCTCGGTGGCGGCCGACCTCGTCGGAATGCACCCGCAGACCCTCCGTCTGTATGAGGCGAAGGGCCTCGTGCGCCCCGCGCGCACGCCCGGGGGCACGCGGCTCTACTCCGACGCGGATGTCGAGCGCCTGCGCTCCATCCAGCGTCTGACCACCGAGGTCGGGCTCAACCTCGCCGGGGTCGAGCACGTCCTGCGGCTCCAGGACGAGATGCTGCGGCTGACCGCGCGTATGGAGCGCCGCGAGCGGGAGCTCCGCGCGGAGATCGCATTGGTTCACCGCTCGTACAAGCGCGAACTGGTGCTCTACGACGAGCCGAGCAGCGCGCCGGCGAGGAGATGACATGGACTTCAACAAGCTGACACTCAAGAGCCAGGAGGCGGTCGCGGGCGCCCAGGAGCTCGCCCGGCGGATGGGGAACCCGGAGCTCACCCCCGGTCACCTGACGATCGCGCTCCTCGACCAGGAGCTCGTCCGGACGCTCTGCGAGCGCTCGGGCTACCAGGTCGCGTCGCTGCGGGCGGAGGCGGAGGCCCGTCTCGCGCAGCAGCCGAGTGTCGGTGGAGCTGCGCAGCAGCCGCAGGTGTCGGCCGCGCTCTCTCGCGTGCTCGACCGCGCCCTCGACGAGGCGCGCTCGCTGGAGGACGACTACGTGTCCGTCGAGCACCTGCTGCTCGCGCTCGAGATCCTCGATCGCGGGCGCCTGCTGGAAGCACTCAAGGAGGTGCGCGGCGGCCAGAAGGTGACGACCCAGGATCCCGAGGGCTCGTACCAGGCGCTCGAGAAGTACGGTCGCGACCTCACGGCGCTCGCCGAGGAGGGCAAGCTCGACCCGGTCGTCGGGCGCGACGAGGAGATCCGGCGCGTCATCCAGGTTCTCTCGCGCCGTACGAAGAACAACCCGGTGCTGATCGGCGAGCCGGGCGTCGGCAAGACCGCGATCGTCGAGGGGCTCGCCCAGCGCATCGTTGCGGGCGACGTCCCCGAAGGGCTCAAGGGGAAGCGCGTGTGGGCGCTCGACCTCGGCGCGCTGCTCGCCGGAGCGAAGTACCGCGGTGAGTTCGAGGAGCGGCTGAAGGCCGTCCTCGCGGAGATCGAGAACGCCGCCGGCGAGATCGTCCTCTTCATCGACGAGCTGCACACGATCGTCGGCGCGGGGGCGGCGGAGGGCGCGGTCGACGCCGCCAACCTTCTGAAGCCGATGCTCGCGAGGGGGGAGCTGCGGGCGGTCGGCGCGACGACGCTCGACGAGTATCGCAAGCACATCGAGAAGGACGCCGCGCTCGAGCGGCGCTTCCAGCCGATCTTCGTCGGGCAGCCCTCGGTCGCGGACACGATCGCGATCCTGCGCGGGCTGAAGGAGCGCTACGAAGCGCACCACGGCGTCGAGATCCGTGACTCCGCACTCGTCGCGGCCGCGGTGCTCTCCGATCGCTACGTCGCCGACCGATTCCTCCCCGACAAGGCGATCGACCTCGTCGACGAGGCCGCGTCGAGGCTCCGGATGGAGATCGACTCCTCGCCCGTCGAGCTCGACGAGGCCGACCGGCGCGTCCGCCAGCTCGAGATCGAGCTCGCGGGGATGACGAACGAGTCGGACGAGGTGCGAGCGCCCGTCGAGCGCGAGCTCGCGGACGCGAAGGCGGTCCGGGACGAGCTCGGCGCGCGCTGGACGAAGGAGAAGGACGCGCTCCAGCGCGTCGCGGAGATCAAGCGCCAGATCGACGAGCTGCGCATGGAGGCCGAGCGGGAGGAGCGTGCGGGCAATCTCGCCCGCGTCGCCGAGATCCGCTACGGCGTGCTGCCGGAGCTCGAGAAGGAGCTCGAGGCGCGTGCGGAGCCCGCCACGGCGCCGATGGTGAAGGAGGAGGTCGACGAGGACGACATCGCCGCGGTCGTCGCAGCCTGGACCGGCATCCCCGTGACGCGACTCCTCGAGGGAGAGGTCGAGAAGCTGATCCACATGGAGGAGCGTCTCCACCAGCGCGTGGTCGGCCAGGACGAGGCCGTCGAGGCCGTGTCCAATGCGCTCCGGCGCGCGCGCTCCGGCATGCAGGACCCGAACCGGCCGATCGGCTCGTTCATCTTCCTCGGGCCGACGGGAGTGGGGAAGACCGAGCTCGCGCGCGCCCTCGCCGAGTTCATGTTCGACGACGAACGAGCCCTCGTCCGGCTCGACATGTCCGAGTACCAGGAGCGGCACACCGTGGCGCGGCTCCTCGGGGCGCCGCCCGGCTACATCGGCTACGAGGAGGGCGGGCAGCTGACCGAGGCCGTGCGGCGGCGTCCGTACGCGGTGCTCCTCCTCGACGAGATCGAGAAGGCGCACGCGGAGGTCTTCGACGTCCTCCTCCAGCTGCTCGACGACGGCCGGCTGACCGACGGCCAGGGCCGCACGGTCGACTTCCGGAACACGGTCGTGATCATGACGTCGAACATCCGCTCCGCCGACGACCTCCGTGACCGCTTCCGGCCTGAGTTCCTGAACCGTGTCGACGAGGTCGTCGCGTTCGAGCCGCTCACGAGGGAGCAGCTCTCCGACATCGTGGAGCTGCAGCTCCGGCGGCTGCGGGAGCGACTTGCGGAGCGGAAGATCGAGCTCGAGGTCACGGACGTGGCGAAGGAGGTCCTCGCCGAGGCAGGCTGGGATCCCGCCTACGGTGCGCGTCCGCTCAAGCGGGCAATCCAGCGGCTGCTCGAGAACCCGCTCTCGCTTGAGCTCCTCGAGGGGCGTTTCGGCGAAGGCGACACGGTTCGCGTCGATGTTCGTGACGACGAGCTCGTCTTCGAGCGAGCGGGCGTCGCGGCGTCGACGGCCGCGTAGACGCTACTTGCTCGCCGGGGGCGACCAGTCCAAGGCGACTCGCCACTCGCTGCGCAGCACCGCCGCGTAGACCTCGCCGGCCTTCGCAGTGCCTCGAGTGGCATCCAGGATCGCGCGAGAGCGAGCGGCCCGCGCGGTCAGGCCTGGCTTCCGGTCGAACTCGCCGAGCAGCCTCCAGCGATCGTCTCCGAGGTGGTGGAGGACGACGAAGGCCGGTGCTGCGGGTCTCTGCCTGGACGCCGACACGAAGTCGTCTCCTTGGTCG
This sequence comes from uncultured Actinomycetes bacterium, assembly GCA_963809405.1. Classification (GTDB taxonomy): domain Bacteria; phylum Actinomycetota; class Thermoleophilia; order Gaiellales; family Gaiellaceae; genus GMQP-bins7. Next base: position 213,070 of record CAWEJN010000003.1, on the reverse strand, counting down.
TGCCCCATCGCGCTAGAGGGTAACGATGAGCGGCGGTGACGTCCGGATCCGGCGGACGCGGACGAGGCGGCGTCAGGGAACGTCGGGGAAGAACTCGGCGTTCCCGGTCACGGGCGGAGCGCCGTAGATGAGGAGCACCACATCCTCGGTGCCGGCGTTGCGGAGCTGGAGGATCGTCCCGATCTCGACGACGAGGACGCCGCCTCGCGGGACCTCGTGCCGCTCGGGCGGATCGCCGAGGTCGGCCGTCAGCGTCCCGTCGAGCACGACGAAGACCTCCTCCTGCCCGTTGTCCCTGTGCCGCCGGCCGATCGACCCGGGCGGATAGCGCCAGAGATTCGCTCGCGACTGCGTGAGCCCGTCGGAGAGCGTCGCGACCGTCCGCGGGTCGCCCTCCCTCCGCGGCGCCCACTCGAGCTCGTCCTGGCGGAAGATCGTGAAGCCCACGGCGGTGAGTATCCAGGATTCTGGTTCTGCGAGGATCGCAGAGCCATGACGACTCCTGGTCGATGCCGAAGCCGTACCGGCTGAGCCACTGGCGGCGCGCGCTGAACGCCGTCGTCCGCCCGCTCGCCCGGCTCGGTCTCACGGGACCGCGGACGCATCTCCTCACGGTTCCGGGTCGGCGGTCGGGCAAGCTCTGGTCGACTCCGGTCTCGATCGTGCGCGCCGGAGACGAGCGCTGGCTCGTCGCCCCGTACGGGGACCGCAGCTGGGTGAAGAACACGCGCGCGGCCAGCTCGGTAGAGCTTCGCCGCGGGCGCTGGCACGAGCGGTTCGCCGCAGAGGAGCTCGCTCCGGCGGAGGCGGTGCCGGTGCTCCGCCGCTACTACGAGCTCGGCCGCGTCACGCGGCCGTTCTTCCAGGTGTCTCTGCGCTCCTCCGACGAGGAATGGCTCGCGGAGGCCCCGAGCCATCCCGTGTTCGCGCTCCGGCCGCTGCGATGACGGACCTGCTCCTCGTCGCGGCGACCGCGCGCGAGCTCTGCGGGGAGTCCGGGCTCGTGTGCGGGATCGGGCCGGTCGAGGCCGCGGTCGCAACGGCGCGGGCGCTCGCGCACGACCCGCCGCGCGCGGTCCTCCACGCGGGCCTCGCCGGCGGACGTGGCGTCCCGCTCTGTACGGTCGTCATCGGCTCGGAGTCGCGATACGTCGATCTCGCGGCGGCCATCCCCGTGACCGCGCGGGTCGAGCCGGACGCGGGCCTGCTCGCTGCCGTCCGTGCTGCCCTCCCGGAGGCGTCCGTGCTGCCGATCTCCACGAGCGCCGCCGTCGGCGGCTCGGGCGGCGATGACGCCGTCCAGGCGATGGAGGGCTTCGCGGTCCTGCGCGCCTGTGCGCTCGCCGGGATCCCGGCGGTGGAGATCCGCGCGATCTCCAACGAGATAGGCGAGCCCGACCGCTCTCGTTGGCAGATCGACGCCGCGCTCGCGGCCATCGCGGACGCGCTTCCTCGGCTCCGCGCAGCGCTCGGCCGGGAGTAGCGTTTCCAGCCGCATGGCGCGGACGTCGAAGACGAGATCGTCGCGCGAGGAGCTGCCGCCGCCGCTTCCGCCCGAGCGGCGGACCGTCGGCCAGCTCGTCGCCGAGTCGATCCGGCTCTACGGCGGCAGCTTCCTGCGCGCGCTCCCGCTCGGCCTCGTCGTCGCGGTCTCGAACCAGTTCGCGATCCATCGCTCGACGCTCGTGGCCGCGCTCGTGTTCGTGGCCGCCGCGCCCTTCTTTACCCTCGCGTTCGCATATGCGACGACGCTCGTGACCGGCGCGACCCCGTCGCGCAGAGCGTGGCTCGTCGCGCTCGTCTCCGGAACACTCGTCTTCGTCCCGGCGGCGTTCCTCATCCCCTGGTTCAAGCTCGCCGTCGTCTTCTGGCTCGCGCTCATCGGCCTTGTGGTGCCGGTGGCGCTCGTCGAGGGTGCGTCCTTCAGGGAGTCGTTCCGGCGGGCCTTCGCCCTTGGCCGTGCGGACTACGTCCACGCGGCGGGATCGCTCGCCGCGCTCGTCGTCCTCTTCGGGCTCGGCGAGTATGCACTCACGCTGGTGCTCCACTCACAGGCCGAGAACGCCGTCAGGAGCGCGGTCTTCCTCGCCGACACCGTCCTCGGGCCGCTGCTCTTCCTCGGCGGCGCGCTGCTGTACGTCGACCAGGAGGCTCGGTTACGCTCGCGGGCAAAGCGAGGAGAGGAGCGAGATGGGGATCTACCTGATGCTCACGACCCTGACGGAGAAGGGCGTCCAGACGCTCCACGCGAATCCGGCTCGCCTGCGTGAGGTCAACCGGGACGTCGAGGAGATGGGCGCGAAGGTGCTCCACCAGTGGGCCGCGCTCGGGGCGTACGACTTCGTCAACATCGTCGAGGCGCCGGACGACCTGACCATCGCCAAGGTCTCGGTCGCCCTCGGCGCGCGCGGGAGCGCCAAGCTCGAGTCGCTGCCGCTGCTACCGGTCGACGAGTTCCTGTCGACGATGGAGTAGTCGCGCTCGCGAGGACGTCCGCACCGTGATCGTCTGCCCCAACTGCGGGGAGGAGAACCCGGACCGCGCCCGCTTCTGCCTCTCCTGCGCGGAGCCGCTCGCCTCGCCGGCGCCCGCCGGCGAGGAGCGCAAGGTCGTCTCCGTCCTCTTCGTCGATCTCGTCGGGTTCACGGACCGCTCGGACCGGGCCGACCCCGAAGACGTCCGCGCCACGCTCCGCCCCTACCACGAGCGGGTCAAGATTGACATCGAGCGCCACGGCGGGACAGTCGAGAAGTTCATCGGGGACGCGGTGATGGCGGTCTTCGGCGCACCCGTCGCGCACGAGGACGACGCCGAGCGCGCCGTTCGCTCGGCGCTTCGGATCCTGGAGACGATCGAGGACCTCCGAGCGGAGGGTCTGGAAGTCGCGGTGCGCGCGGCCGTCACGACGGGTGAGGCCGTGGTCGCGCTCGGCGCTCGTCCCGAGCGGGGCGAGGGGATGGTCGCCGGTGACGTCGTCAACACGGCCGCGCGGCTTCAGAGCGCCGCGGCAGTCGGCACGGTGGTCGTCGACGAGACGACGATGCGCTCTACGGGCGGGTCGATCGACTTCGAGACGCTCGAGCCGGTCGTGGCGAAGGGAAAGTCGGAGCCGATCGCGGTCTGGCGTGCCGTCGGCGCGCGGGGCCGTGTCGGACAGCCCGAGGCCGCGACCCGGACCCCGTTCGTCGGACGCGCGCACGAGCGGACGCTCCTCCTCGAGACGTTCCTGCGGTCCGAGCGCGAGTCCGCGGTCCAGCTCGTGACCGTGGTCGGTGAGCCGGGGATCGGCAAGAGCCGTCTCGTGACCGAGCTCCGCTCCGCGCTCGACGAGAGGCCCGAGCTCGTCACGTGGCGGCACGGGCGCTGCCTTCCCTACGGAGAGGGGATCACGTTCTGGGCGCTCGGGGAGATCGTGAAGGCGGAAGCCGGGATCCTCGAGTCCGACGATCGCGTCGAGGCCGCTTCGAAGCTGAAGGCGACGATCGCGGGGCTCGTCGACGACGAGAGCGAGCGCCACTGGTTCGCTGCCACGCTCGGGCCGCTCGTCGGCGTGGGTGGCGGCGGTCCCGCCGCTGCGCGCGAGGAGGCGTTCACCGCCTGGCGCCGGTTCCTCGAGGAGCTCGCTGCCCGGCGGCCGACCGTCCTCGTCGTCGAGGACCTGCACTGGGCGGACGCTGCGCTCCTCGAGTTCCTCGAGCACCTCCTCGACTGGAGCGCTCCCGTCCCGCTGCTGCTCCTCTGCACCGCCCGCCCGGAGCTCTTCGAGCGAAACGCGAGCTGGGGAGGAGGGAAGCGGAACGCGACGACGATCTCGCTGGCCCCGCTGTCGAACGAGGACTCCGCGCGGTTGCTGCAGGTCGTGCTGGAGCGGGCCGTGCTCCCCGCTGAGGCGCAGACCGTCCTCCTCGAGCGTGCGGGTGGGAACCCGCTGTACGCGGAGCAGTTCGCGCGCATGCTCGCGGAGAGCGGGAGCTCGCGCGACCTCCCGGTCCCGGAGACGGTGCAGGCGCTCGTCGCCGCACGACTCGACACCCTCGCTCCCGAGCTCAAGGCCCTGCTCCAGGACGCGTCGGTCGTCGGGCGCGTGTTCTGGACCGGCGCCGTGGCGTCCATAGCCGGACGCGAGCGGGACGACATCAGGCGCGGGCTGAACGAGCTCGTCCGCCGCGAGTTCGTCCGCCCGGTGCGTCTCTCGTCGATCGAAGGCGAGGAGGAGCTGTCCTTCTGGCACGCGGTCGTCCATGACGTCGCCTACCAGCAGATCCCCCGCAGCCCTCGCGGCGCGAAGCACGTCGCTGCGGCCGCGTGGGTCGAGCGGATGGCAGAGGAGCGGGTCGAAGACCACGCGGAGATCCTCGTCCACCACCTGAGCGAGGCGCGAGCTCTGAAGGAGGCGGCCGGCGAGGACGTCGGCGAGCTGGACACGCCACTCGTCCGCTTCCTCCTGCTCGCTGGCGAGCGAGCCCTGAACTTCGACGCGAGCACGGCCGAGGCGTATCTGCGCAAGGCGGTGGAGCTCGCCGAGGGCGATGACCGCACGCGCGGGATCGCGCTCGCCCGCCTCGCCGTCGTGGAGGCTTTCACCGGAAGACCGACCGAGGCACTCGAGACGAGCGATCTCGCGGTGTCGATTCTCCGATCGGTCGACGAGCGGGAGGCGGCGCGCGCGATGGGGGAGCAGGCGCGTGGCCGCTGGGCGGCGGGTGACGTCGCCCGAGCGCACGAAGTCCGCCTCGAGGCGATCGCGATCCTCGAGCGTCGCGAGCCGGACCGGGATCTCCTGCACGCGTACGGGATTGCCGCGCTGAGCGCGGCAATCGGCGGCCGACGTGACGAAGCCGAACTTCTGCTCGACAAGGGGCAGTCGCTTTCCGACGCTCTGGGCGAGCCGAGCGCACCGCTCATGCAGGCGCGCGCGGTGTTTCTCTGGGACCGCGGAGACCCCGGGTGCGTCGACGTCGGACAGGCGGCTCATGAGCTTGCGCTCGAGCTCGGTGTCGCGCGGAATGCAAGCATTGCGGCGAACAACCTCGCGGACGCCAAGCTCTGGTTCGAGGGGACGGGAACGGCTCTCGAGCTGTGGGACGAGACGATCGAGTTCTCTCGCGCGCGGGGCCTCGACGGCCTCGTGACCTGGCAGCGAGGCGAGCGCCTCCGCGCTCTGTACCACCTGGGCCGCTGGGACACGGTCGTCGCGGAGGGGGACGAGCTCATGCGGTGGATCGACGAGCAGGGCGCGCGGGGACAGCTCGATGTGTTCGTCCGTGTCCCTCTCGCAGCCGTGCTCGTGCATCGTGGACGGATCGCCGGGGCGGAGGCTCACGTCGAGGAGCTCCTCATCACGGCCCGCGAGAGCAGCGATCCTCAGGTGCTCGTGCCGGCGCTCGACGTGGCCGCGCTCATCGCCTCTGCCGCGGGCCGGCCCGAGGCAGCGCTCGAGCATGTCCGGGAACTCGAGCGCTCGACCCGCGTGGGTCCGGGTTGGCGCTCTGCCTGTCTGGGATGGCCGGTACGTCTCGCGGTCGCGTACGGCGAGCACGAGCTGGCGGAGGCGTTCCTCGACGGTTCGGAGCACGACTCGGCGTGGGACCGGGCGGCGCGCTCGGCCGCCGAGGCGGCGCTCGCCGAGGCGAGAGGAGACCTCGAGCGCGCAGCGACGCTCTACCGCACCGCTTCTGCGCAGTGGAAGGAGTACGGAAGCGTCGTCGAGCAGGCGTACGCACTTCTTGGGCTGGCGCGGGTCGCCGGGGATCCGGATGCAGCTCGCGAAGGCGCCGCCATCTTCGAGCGACTCGGCGCGAGGCCGGTGGCCGAGCTCGCCGCGTAACGCTAGAGCGCGAGGAAGCCAGTGGTGCGCGCCCGGACCGCGAGCGGGCTCGTCGGAAGCCCTGGCTGCGGTTCCAGGTTGAACTCGCGCGGCGCGACGTCGTTCGGCGTGGCCGGGTGGAAGAGCGACGCGAGGAGCTGGACGTGACCGCGTCCGGGCCCGAGCTCCCACTGCCCGCCGCCGTAGGCGCCGATGCCGTGCTCCTCGCAGTAGTCGTACGCTGCGAAGAGCCGCTCGATCGAGCCGAACCGCGAGGGCTTCACGTTCACCGTGCGCGGCGGCCAGCGGAGCGCCTCGATGTCCTCGACGGAGTGGATGGGGGCATCCCAGGTCACGCGGTCGCGGTGCGGCTCGAGCACCGGCTCCGTCTCGTCGGTGAGCGCGGGGTCCTCGAGCCACGCTTCTGGCAGACCCTCGGCGACACGACGGTAGAGCGCCGCGTCCGGCGGCGTGTCCACCGTCGTTCCCTGGTAGTGGCCCTTGAAGTCGATCGAGTCGACCGCACGGGTGGCGGCCAGCTGGGTGACGAACTCGTCGGACCACGTCGGGTTCGCGTCGAGCTTGAAGCGGAGGCTCGGATAGAGCTCGAGCCACGCTTGAAAGCGCTCGGTCGCCGGTGGCTCGCCGAGGCTCATCGAGACGACGAACGTGAGCGGCGCTGCGGCCCGGCCGACGGCGTCGCCCAGCGACTGCCCGGCCTGGCGAAGCGCGAGGTCGAGGGCCGCGCTCTCGTAGGCCCAGCGCCGGTAGTCCACGTACACGGTCCGTTCGGGCGGCGGGTCGAAGAGAGGCTGCGCCGCCAGGTGCTGCGAGAACGAGTCGATCGTCCAGGCTCCTGCGAGCGGCAGGTCCGGGCCGCGCTCCTGCAGGCGGTCGTGCTCGGCGGCGTCGTAGGTGACGTCCTCTCCGATCCCTTCCTCGCTCGCGCCGCGGAGGTGCACGACCGTCGTCTTGCGCAGGAAGTCAGCGCTGGCCTGGAGCTCGAGCCCTTCGAGCTCGTAGCCGTCGATCACGAGCGGCAGGGCGCGGACGGTGTCGTAGAGGCTCACAGCGCGGCGAACGCTACCGCGACCTCGGCGGCGAGCCGAGCGTTGGCGACGATCAGCTTCCGGTTCACCTCGCGGGTTCGTCCTCCGCTGCGCTCGTGGAGCGTCGCGAGCACGAACGGCGTGACCGCCTGCCCGGAGATGCCCTCGCTCCGCGCATCGGCGAGCGCCTGCTCGATCAGTACCTCGACGTCGAGGCTCTCGGGAGGGGGATTCGCGAGCAGGACGCCCGCGCCCCCGAGCTCCCAGTGCGTGGCCGCGACCCGCGCCGCTTCGCTCGCGTCCTCCACCTTGCTCGACACGTGCGGCCCGCCGTCCGCCGAGTAGAAGCGCGGGAGCGTGTCGGTGCGGAAGCCGAGGACCGGCACGCCGAGGGTCTCCAGGAGCTCCATCGTGGCCGGCAAGTCGAGCAGCGACTTCGCTCCGGACGAGACGGCGAGCACCTGCGCGCGGGCGAGCATGGGGATGTCCGCGGAGACGTCGGGAGGAGTCGGGAAGCCCCGGTGGACGCCGCCGATCCCGCCCGTGCCGAGGAACCGGATGCCGATCTCCCGCGCAACCGCGAGCGTTCCTCCGACGGTCGTCGCCCCGACCGCGCCCTGAGCTGCGCAGGCGGCGAGATCCCGCGGCCCGACCTTCCGCGCGTCCGCCGTGAAGCGGGCGAGCTCGGCGGCCTCGAGACCGACTCTGATCCTGCCGTCGAGAACGCCGATGGTCGCCGCGACGGCGCCGGCCGCCCGGACCGCGTGCTCGCTCTCGGCCGCGACCTCGAGCCCGTCCGGCGCGGGGAAGCCGTGCGCGACGAGTGTCGTCTCGAGTGCGACGACGGCTCCGCCACGGGCGAGAGCCTCGCGGATCTCGTCGGCCACGACGATCAGCTCGCTCACGGCAGCGACCCGAGCCGCGAGACACAGCGCGCGGCCGCCTCGAGTGCGAGATCCGGCCCGCCGACGAGGAACCCGGCCGCGAGCGCGTCGCCGGCCCCGGTCGTGTCCACGACCTCGTCGACCGGCATAGCCGCGCGCTGGACGCCGCCGAACGAGCAGCCGTCGCCGCCGCGCTTCAGCACCCAAACCGGGCCGGCGATCTCGCCGACGACGCGCGCCTCGTCCTCGTTGGCGAACACGACGTCCGGCGCGAGCGCCGCGACGTCCGTGCGGAACCGGTCCGCTCCTGCGTCGCGAACCGCGCTCCAGGAGGAGAGATCCACGCTGACGGCCGCACCCGCCTCGCGTGCGAACTCGACCGCCCGCAGGGCGGCCGACCGAGCCGGCTCGCTCGTCAGCGCGTACCCCGAGACGAAGAGGTGGTCGCAGCCAACGAGCCAGGCCGGGTCGACGTCCGCAGGGGCGAGGGTGGCCGCGGCTCCACGGCTCGTCGCCATCGACCGCCGTCCGTCCTGAGCGACGAGCGCGCAGACGACTCCGGTGGCTCCCTCGACCGGGCCGAAGACCTCGACGCCGCGCGCAGCGAGCCCTTCGCGTGCGAGCCGGCCCGCGTCGTCCGTCCCGCTCTTGCACACGAGCCGCGCCTCCGCACCGAGCTCGGACGTCCACACGGCGAGGTTCGCGGCCTGGCCGCCCGGGCCGAGGAGGATGTCCGCCGGCGTGTCTCCACCTTCCGCCGGCGTGGCGGCGAGCCGGACGACGACGTCGAGAAGGAGATCACCGAGCGTGCACACGAGCATGGGACAGGGGATCGTAAGATCAGAGCGTGAACGACGACGGACGACGCGGGCGACTCCGCACGTTCCTGCTCGGAGGCGTCGTCGGGGCGTCGGCTGCGATCGCGGCCGTGAACCGCCGACGAAGGATCGAGCGCCGCCGCGGACGGCCGCGCGGCCTTGCGGCGTTCGAGAGCGCGCCATGCTACCGGGAGCTCCTCGATCGGGAGCAGGACTCCGACGCTCGGCGTGCCTAGCCTCTAGCCTTTCGCCTCCGTGCCCATCTACGAGTACCGTTGCCCGAACGGGCACACGTTCGAGGTCTTCCAGAAGATGTCCGATCCGGCCGTGGAGGCGTGCACGGAGTGCGGGAAGGGCCCGGTGGAGAAGCTCCTCTTTCCCGTGGCGGTGCACTTCAAGGGCTCGGGCTTCTACTCCACGGACTATGGCCGGAAGGGCCAGAAGCCCGGTGCGAAGGAAGGCGACAGCTCGGGGACGTCCGAGAAGAAGTCGGGAGACAAGGGGTCGAAGGAGACGAGCTCGGGCTCGGGCGACTCCGGCTCTGCCGGCTCGACGAGCTCCGGGGGATCGAGCGAGAAGAAGACGCCGCCCGCGACTGACTGAGTCAGCGCCGGGTGCAGCCCGGGCCGTAGAGCGTCCCCTTCGCGGGCGGGAGCGCCGCCGAGCGGCGGAGGAACATCGAGACGACGTTGACGTTGTCCTCGGACCCCACGATCACCGACTCCCCGCCGATCGTCTGGGGGTCGCCGCCGAGGCGACAGTGGAGTGACTGTCCGGAGTCGGCTCTGAACCGGACCCAGCCGAGCTGCGAGAGCTGCCACGCCGACATGTCCGTCGCGATCGGCGCAGCGATCGAGTCGCCGATGAACGGCAGCCGGAGGAAGGTCCCGAAGCTCGCGATCTTCGAGCCCACTGCGTCTGCGACCTGCTGCTGGCGCGCACCTCTGGAGATGTCGTTGTCGGAGGGATCGAGCCGGTTCTCGCGGATCCGCGAGTACACGAGAGCGCGCTTCCCGTCCATGTGCTGCGAGCCCTTCGCGAACCGCCAGCCCTTCCACTCGTTGCAGCGCGACGGCTTGTAGGGGCAGTCGAAACGATTGGAGAGGATCGGCTTCGGGACGTTCACCTCGATGCCTCCGAGCGAGTCGATCAGCTCCTTGAACCCGTCGAAGTCGACCACGACGACGTGCTGGATCGGGAGACCCGTCAGCGCGCGCACGGTCGCCAGCGTCAGCGCAGGGCCTCCGATCTGGCTCGCGGCGTTGATCTTCGACGATCCGTGGCCGGGGATCTCCACCCGCAGGTCGCGCGGGATCGAGAGGTACGAGAGCCGGTGCTTGCCCGGATCGGTGTGGAGGAGGAGCAGCGAGTCGGAGCGGTGGGCACCGGCGCGTCCCGGCTCGCTTCCGCCGTCGGTCCCGATCACGAGGATCGTGGACGGATTCGAGAGCAGCGACCCGTCCTGCGTCGCGAGCTTCGAGCGCGTGCCGGGCGGGAGCCGGTCGTTCGCCTTCGACACGCCGTGCGAGAACGAGACATAGCCGAGGACGCCCCAGACGACGAGGAGCACGACGAGGCCGACGAGGCCGAGCGCGATCCAGAGGCCCCAGCGTCGGCGACGCGGCGGCTTCGGGGCTGACGGAGGCGTGCGGTCCGGGCGGGACCTCCGATCGAGGGGGACCTTGCCCTTGGACCGCCCGCCGCGGTACAGCCGATAGGGCTTGACTCCCTCGGCCATTCGGGCCGTTATGGTAGCCCGCGCCTTGGCCGCTCCCCTCGTCATCGGCGTCGACGTCGGCGGAACGAAGATCCTCGCCGGCATCGCCGATCGACAGGGTCGGGTGCTCGCGAGACACGAGGTGCCGAGCCCCACGAGCTCGGAGGAGGCGGTGCTCGAGGCGCTCGACGCTGCCGTGGAGGAGCTCCGCGACGACCGTGTCGAGGCACTCGGCTTCGGCATCCCCTCGAACCTCGACCGCGGGACGGGTCGGATCCTTGCCGCGACGAACCTTCCCTTCACGGACGTCGATCTCGCGGGTCACGCACATGACCGCTTCGGGATGCCGGTGGGCGTTGGCAACGACGCGAACGTCGCCGCGCTCGCCGAGGCGAGGCTGGGAGCGGGACGGGGCTCGTCGTCGATCGTCATGCTCACGCTCGGGACCGGCGTCGGCGGAGGCGTCGTCCTCGACGGGCGTCTGTATCGGCGGTGGGCGGAGCTCGGCCATGTCGTCGTCCAGGCGGGCGGCCCGCCGTGCCAGGGGCACTGCCACGGGCACGGCCATCTCGAAGCGATCGCGTCGGGCACCGCGGCCGACCGGATCGCGCGCGAGCTGTACGGGCAGGACGCGAACGCGCACATGCTCCTCCAGCGGGCACGCGACGGAGATCCTCCGGCGGTCGAGCGGATCGCCGAGATGGCAGACCTGCTCGGTGCCGCGATCGGCTCCTTCGCGAACGTCTTCGATCCCGACGTCTTCGTGATCGGAGGCGGGTTCGGAGAGGCTGCTACCGATCTCTTGCTCGACCGCGCACAGGAGTCCGCGCGGCGCGAAGCGCTCGACCCCGCGGACAGGACGCTTCGCATCGTCCCGGCGGAGCTGGGGAGCGATGCGGGTCTCGTCGGGGCGGCGCTCGTCGCGTTCGAGGCGCTCGACGGGACGTGGTAGGTGCCTCTCGCCATCTGCGCCACGCCGATCGGGAACCTCGACGACGTCACCCTGCGCGTCCTCGCCGAGCTCCGCGAGGCGGATCTCGTCCTCTGCGAGGACACGCGGCGGACGCGGATCCTCCTCGACCGACATGGCATCACGGCGCGGCTCGTCAGCTTCCACCGCCACAACGAGGCGGCGCGTGAGCGCGGGGTGCTCGAGCGCCTCGAGCGAGACGAGCGGATCGCGCTCGTCTCGGACGCAGGACTGCCGGGCATCAACGACCCCGGCGCGCGCCTGATCGAGTCTGCGCTCGCCCGGGGACTCGCCGTGACGATCCTCCCCGGTGCGTCGGCCGTCGAGACCGCGCTCGTCACGAGCGGGCTCGGCGCCGATCGCTACCAGTTCGTCGGCTATCTGCCGCGCCGTCGGGGCGAGAGAGAGGTCCTGGCGGACGAGCTCGCCCGTTGGCCGCACGGGGTCGTGGCGTTCGAGGCGCCGCGGAGGTTGCCGGAGTCACTCGCAGTCCTGGCCAGAGCGATGCCGGACCGACCTGGTGCCGTGTGCCGAGAGCTCACCAAGAGGTTCGAGGAAGTGCGACGTGGGACGCTGGCGGAACTGGCGGGCCGGTTCGAGGAACCGCCTCGCGGCGAGGTCACCCTCGTGCTCGGCCCGACTGCAGTGGGCGACGAGGTTGTGGCGGAAGAAGCCGGGTTGGCCGCTGTGGCGGAACTCGTCGCTGCCGGTGCAGCGCGACGTGCGGCGGCCGACGTCATCGCGCGCCTGACGGGAGCGTCCCGGAACGCGCTGTACCGCGGCTCGTTGTAAGCGCATTTGACAACGAACGCCGCGCACGCTACCTTGCTCTGCGCGTTGACTCGAATGACAACAGCACGTCTCGGAGCGGCCCTCGTCGTGGCGCTCACGGCGTTCGTGGTCGTTCCGGTGGCCTCGGCGTGGAGCTGGCCCGCGGACGGGGACGTCCTCCGTGCCTTCTCGGTCGGAAGCGATCCGTACGCAGGCGGCCAACATCGAGGCATCGACGTCGCGCTGGGCGGTGCCCGAGCCGTACGGGCGCCTGCGTCGGGCAGCGTGACCTTCGCCGGCACGGTGCCGACCAACGGCCTGACGATCACGATCGCGACCGCCGACGGGCACAAGGCCTCGCTCACGCATCTGGGGACGCTGCTCGCCGGGCGCGGAGCCCGGGTCTCGGAGGGAGATCCGATCGCGGAGCCCGGCCCCTCCGGCGTCGCCGAGCACGACGAGCCCTACGTCCACCTCGGGATTCGGGAGGCGGACGGCGATACGTACGTGGATCCGCTCTCCCTCCTGCCGCCGCGAACCGCGCCGGCGGCGCCGTCCGCGCCGACTCCTGCGCCGAGCCCGCAACCGGCACCCGCACCTACGCCCACGCCTGCTCCTACCCCGACTCCGACTCCGACTCCGACTCCGACTCCGACTCCGGCTCCCGCCCCGATGCCTGCGCCGGCTCTGCCTGTCACAGCATCCGCTCCCACACCGGCTCCTTCGGCACCTGCAGGATCAGCGCCGCCTCAGAGTGGCGCGCCCGCGGCGAGCGCCGTGCCACAAGCCGCTCCGGCCGCTGCTCGCGGAGGACGCCTGGCGCTCCACGAGCCGACGACCGCGCCCTCGCCGCGACGCAAGCAGACCGCGGTGAGGGTGGCATCGGAGCCGACGACCGCCCGGTTGCAGGCACCAACGGAGGGGGCAACTCGGTCGATTCGACGGCCCGCGGGCGCCCGATTCGCCGGTCTCGACGGTATTCGAGCCGCCTCGTCGGCGATGGCTGACTCGAGATCGGACGCCGACGCATTGCGCGGGTTCCGCGATCGACTGCGCGGCTGGTCTGCCTCGGCCGACAGCACGCGCCTCGCGCTCGCCTCGGCGACTTCCGCGACCGTGTCGGATCGAGGTCGAGACGGCTCGACACGCCGCCGTCTCGCTCTCGACCCAGGCGTCTCGAGCCCATTCCTCCTGGTGCTGGCGGCCACCTTTGCCCTCGTCGCGGCTGCACTCGGAGCGCGGGGTGTCGGCCGGAAGGGACTCCCTATGATTGGCCCCCGTGAGCCGGCCGAACGAAGCCCGGAAGATCCTCGTCGCGGTTGCGTGGCCGTACGCGAGCGGCCTGCGCCACATCGGCCATGTCGCGGGGTTCGGAGTGCCGTCGGACACCTTCGCGCGGTACCACCGCCTTCGGGGGAACGACGTCCTCATGGTCAGCGGGACGGACGAGCACGGGACGCCACTCATGATCGCGGCGGACGCCGCGAACGAGTCGCCTCGTGATACGGCCGAGCGGTTCAGCAACCTGATCCGGGAGGACCTGCTCCACCTCGGGCTCTCGTACGACCTCTTCACACGGACGACGACGCAGAACCACCACGACGTCACCCGGGACGTCTTCCGCACGCTCTACGAGAAGGGATATGTCGTCGAGCAGGAGACGCTCGGAGCGTTCTCGGCCACCACGGGTCACACGCTTCCCGACCGCTACATCGAGGGCACGTGTCCGATCTGCGGGTTCCCGAGCGCGCGTGGGGACCAGTGCGACAACTGCGGGAACCAGCTCGATCCGACCGACCTGATCGACCCGCGGTCCGCGATCGACGGCGAGGCTCCCGTCTTCCGGACCACGAAGCACCTTTTTCTCGACCTCCCTGCGTTCAAGGAGCAGCTGACGGCCTGGATCGAGGGTCAGGAGGACTGGCGGCCCAACGTGAAGCAGTTCTCGCTGAACTTCGTCAAGGAGCTCAAACCCCGCGCGATGACGCGTGATCTCGACTGGGGCGTCCCGATCCCCGTGGCGGGATATGACGACGACCCGGGCAAGCGGATCTACGTCTGGATCGACGCGGTCGTCGGCTATCTCTCGGCTTCGATCGAGTGGGCGCACAATCGGGGCACGGCGGATGCGTGGCGCGAGTGGTGGCAGAACCCGGACGCCGAGCACGTCTACTTCATGGGCAAGGACAACATCGTCTTCCACACGGTGATCTGGCCGAGCATGCTGCTCGGCTACGGCGACGACGGCGTCTACGGCGCGGGCCGCGGCGATCTCGAGCTCCCGGACACGATCGCGTCGAGCGAGTTCCTGACGATGGAGGGGAAGAAGTTCAGCTCGAGCCGCGGCGTCCAGATCTTGGTTCGCGACTTCCTCGAGCGCTACGACCCCGACTCACTCCGCTACTTCGTGTCCATCGCGGGCCCGGAGACCCAGGACACCGACTTCACGTGGGCCGAGTTCGTCCGCAGGAACAACGACGAGCTCGTCGCGACGTGGGGGAATCTCGTGAACCGGACGCTCCAGAGCGCCTACAAGAACTTCGGCGCAGTGCCCGAGCCGGGCGCGCTCACCGAGGCCGACGAAGCGCTCCTCCGCCAGGTCGAAGCCGGGTTCGAGGTCGTCGGCTCGCTGCTCGAGGCGACGCGGTTCAAGAACGCCCTGCAGGAGGCGATGGCACGAGCGGCACTGGGAAACCAGTACGTCGCGGAGCAGGCACCGTGGTCCCTGCTGGACACGGACCGTGAGCGCGCCGCGACGATCCTGTACGTGGCGCTTCGCGCCGTCGACAACCTCAAGGTGCTTCTCGCCCCGTTCCTGCCGTTCTCCTCGCAGCGCCTGCACGAGCTGCTGGGCTACGACGGTGTGATCGCCGGACCGCCCGAGGAGCGGACGGTCGAGGAAGACGGTGGACGCGAGCACGGCGTGCTCACGGGGGACTACGCGTCGTGGGTCGGGCGCTGGGCGCCGAGCGAGCTCCCTCCCGGCCAGACGCTCCGGGAGCCGAAGCCGCTGTTCGTGAAGCTCGACCCGGAGAAGGTCGTGGCGGAGGAGCTGGCGCGGATGGAAGCCGTCGCGACGGCGTGACGGATTCCCACGCGCACCTGGACGCGTGTGACGAGTCGGCAGCGCTGCTCGTCGATCGGGCGGCGGCTGCCGGCGTCACGCGCATCGTCACCATCGGGACTGGCATCGACTCGTCTCGCGCGGCCCTCGCGATCGCCGAGGAGCACGACGGCGTCTACGCAGCGCTCGGGGTCGACCCGCACCAAGCTGGTGGCGAAGACGCCGAGAGGCTTGACGAGCTCCGAGAGCTGCTCCGCCATCTGAAGGCGGTCGCCGTCGGCGAGACGGGGCTCGACAACGTCCGTCGCTTCGCGTCTCCCGAGGAGCAGCGGCGGCTGTTCGAGCGCCAACTCGCGCTCGCGGACGAGCTCGAGCTTCCCGTGGTCGTCCACAACAGAGAGGCCTCACGCGAGACCGCGGACGTCCTTGCAGGGTTCCCGGGAACCGTGATCCTCCACTGCTTCTCCTCGCCGGAGATGCTCCCGGTCGCGCTGGAGCGCGAGTACTACGTCTCCTTCGCCGGGAACGCGACCTATCCGAAGGCGCCGGAGCTGCGCGACGCGGCGACGCAGGTGCCCGGCGACCGGATCCTGGTCGAGACCGACAGCCCGTACCTCTCGCCGCAGCCCGTCCGCGGGAAGCCGAACGAGCCGGCACATCTCGTCCACACGGTCGCCGTGCTCGCCGCGGCCCGAGACGAGAGCACGGAGGAGCTTGCGACCCGCTCGCATGCGAACGCGGCGGTCGCGTTCGGGCTCACGTGAGCGCAACGCCGAAGAAGGCGCTCGGACAGCACTTTCTCGCCGACGAGAACCTGCTCGGGGTGATCGGACGGCTCGCGGAGCTCCACCCGGACGACGTCGTCCTCGAGATCGGCCCCGGGCTCGGAGTGCTCACGAAGTATCTGGCGGAGCGAGTCCGGCTGGTACATGCTGTCGAGATCGACCGGTCGCTCGAGGAGGCACTCTCGGCCTCGCTCGGCTCCTCCGACAACGTCCACGTCCTCTTCGGCGACGCGCTTCGGGTCGACCTCGCGGCACTCGAGCCCTCGCCGAGCAAGCTCGTGGCGAACCTGCCGTACAACGTCGCGACTCCGCTCGTGGTCGAGACGCTCGAGAATCTTCCTTCGCTCGAACGCTGGTGCGTCATGGTCCAGCGGGAGCTCGCCGACCGCTTCTTCGCCGCTCCGCGGACGAAGGCGTACGGGGCCGTGTCCGTTCTCGTCCAGCTTCAGGCGCGAAAGGTCGGCGCTCACCGGGTATCGGCGAGCGTGTTCCGACCTCCGCCGCGCGTCGAGTCGACGCTCGTCGCGTTCGACAGAGTGGCCGGCGTGGCGATCCGCGACGTGCGTCCCCTCGTCGACGCGGCCTTCGCCCATCGGCGCAAGACGATGGCCAACTCGGTCGCCCTCGCAGGGCTCGCGACTCGGCGCCAGCTGGAGGAGGCGCTGGCCGCGATCGGGCGCGCTGCGGGGGTGCGTGCCGAGGAGCTCGAGCCGCACGAGTTCGTCGATCTCGCTCGCCGACTCGCATGATTCGGGCGGCGCCGGCGAAGATCAACCTCGCGCTCGTCGTCGGGCCTGTTCGGGCTGACCGGAAGCACGAGGTCGCGACGGTGCTCCAGCGGGTGGAGCTCCAGGACGACGTCGACCTCGAGCCGCGCGCCGGCGGGGTGACCGTCGAGGGTTTCGTGGACGACACGCTCGTCGGGGACGCGCTCTCCGCGCTTGCCTCGCTGTCGGGCGAGACCTCCGGCTGGCGCGTCCGGATCGAGAAACGGATCCCGGTGGCTGCCGGTCTCGGAGGCGGAAGCTCGGACGCAGCCGCCGCTCTCCGGCTTGCGAACGATCGGCTCGCGACGCCGCTGACGAGAGAGGAGCTCCACGCGCTCGCGGCGGAGCTCGGCGCGGATGTCCCCTTCTTCCTGACCGAGGGGACACAGCTCGGATCTGATGACGGCTCGGAGCTGAAGCCCGTCTCGATCCCCCTCGACTTCGCCGTCCTGCTCGTGCTCCCCGGTGACGAACGGAAGCGGTCGACCGCGGACGTGTACCGCCGCTTCGACGAGCGCGGAGGCGCTGACGGCTTCGAGGGGCGCCAGGCGGCGCTTCTCGAGGCGCTCGACCGGGTGCGCGAGCCTCGGGATCTCGCGGCGCTTCCCCGGAACGACCTCGCTTCGTCGCGTCTCGCCGCCGAGCTCGAATCACTCGGTGCGTTCCGGGCCGACGTCAGCGGCGCGGGCCCGACGGTCTACGCGCTCTTCGAGGATGCTCGGGATGCGGAGCGCGCGGCTCGCGCGGTGGGCGAGGCAGGGAAGACGTGGGTCACCCGGCCGGTTGCGACGTGACGACCGGAGCGCCCTCGGGGTCGAATGGCAAGATGCAGCGTCCGACTCTGGGGCGTGGCCAAGTGGTAAGGCAACGGGTTTTGGTCCCGTGATCCCAGGTTCGAATCCTGGCGCCCCAGTCCCCATGCCCGTCAAGAAGACGACAGAGCTCGGAGCGGTGGTCATGGCCGCCGGCCTCGGCACGCGCATGCGCTCGAGCGTGCCGAAGCATCTTCACCCCGTCCTCGGGCGCCGCATGGTCGACTGGGTTCTCGCGGCTGCGTCCGAGCTCGACGCCGATCCCCTGGTCGTCGTCTCGTCACCCGCGACCGCCGATGCTTTCCCAGGCCGCGACGTCGCCGAGCAGGAACGACCTCTCGGCACCGGTGACGCCGTGCGCAGCGCGCGGGCACGCCTCGAGCGCGGGTCGAAGGACGTGCTCGTGCTGTCGGGCGATACGCCGCTCCTCACCGCTGCGCTCCTGAGCGCCCTCGTCGACGCGCACCGCCGCGAAAACGCCGCCGCCACTGTCCTCTCGTTCGAGCCGGACGACCCGCGCGAGTACGGCCGTGTCCTCCGCGACGGCAGCGGCGGGCTCGCGGCGATCGTCGAGGCGGCCGACGCGACGCCGGAGCAGCTCGCCGTGGGGGAGGTCAACTCGTCGATCTACGTGTTCCGGTCGGAGCAGCTGTGGCCCGCGCTCGAGCGGCTCACTCCGCACAACGCACAGGGGGAGCTGTACCTGACGGACTCCGTCGAGCTGCTCGTGGCGGACGGGCATCGAGTCGCAGTGCACCGGGCCGCGGATCCGCACGAGGCGGAGGGAGTCAATACGCGCGCAGAGCTCGCAGTGGCGGCGGCGACGCTCCGCGACCGCGTGAACGAGGCGCATATGCTCGCCGGCGTGACGATCGTCGATCCGGCCTCGACGTGGATCGACGTCGACGTCGTCCTCGAGCCGGATGCGGTTGTCCATCCGTTCACGGTCGTGCGCGGCGAGTCGCGGATTGCGAGCGAGGCGGAGGTCGGCCCGCACGCGGTGATCGTTGACGCGATCGTCGGAGCGGGCGCCCTCGTAGGGCCGTTCTGTTACCTTCGCCCCGGCACCGTGCTCGAGGCGGGCGCAAAGGCCGGGACCTTCGTCGAGATCAAGAACTCACGCATCGGGGAGCGCACCAAGGTGCCGCACCTCTCGTACCTCGGAGACGCCGACGTGGGCGAAGACACGAACATCGCAGCCGGGAACATCACCGTGAACCTCGGGCATGGCACGGGCGCGAAGGAGCGGACGGTGGTCGGCCGCAACGTCAGGACCGGGGTCGACAATTCGTTCGTCGCCCCCGTGACGATCGGCGACGACGCATGGATTGCAGCCGGCTCGGTGATAACGGAGGATGTCCCCCCAGGCGCGCTGGCGATCGCGCGCTCGAAGCAGGTCAACAAGGAAGGGCGCGGTGGAAAGCGGAACGATTGAGCAGACGCTTCCAGGGCTCGAGGCCGAGATCCCGCGGACCGAGATGAGCACAGGACACGCGATTCCGCTCACGCCCCAGAAGCGGCTGATGGTCTTCGCCGGGCGCTCGCATCCAGAGCTCGCCTCCAAGATCACCGAGCAGCTCGGTGTCGAGCTCGGGGAGATCGAGCTGACGACGTTCGCGAACGGCGAGACGTACTGCCGCTACTGCGAGTCGGTCCGCGGCGCAGACGTGTTCATCGTGCAGACCGGCTGCCGGCCCGTCGACCAGAACATCATGGAGCTCCTCTTCATGCTCCAGGCGGCGCGGCTCGCGTCGGCGAAGCGGATCACCGCCGTCATCCCCTGGTTTCCGTATTCGCGCCAGGACCGGAAGGCAAAGCCTCGCGAGCCGATCTCGAGCCGTCTGCTCGCCGACATGATCCAGAACGCCGGCGCGGATCGCGTTCTCACCATGGATCTGCACGCCGGCCAGATCCAGGGCTTCTTCACGATCCCCGTCGATCACATGACCGCGCAGCAGCTCTTCGCACGGCACTTTCGCGACCTCGGGTTCTCGGGCGACGGCGTCGTCTCCGTGGCGCCGGATGCGGGGCGCGCGAAGTACGCGGTGCGCTTCGCCCACATGCTCGACGCGGACTTCGCGATCATGAACAAGACGCGGCTCGGTCAGGACCAGGTGTCGATGACCGAGGTGACGGGCAGCGTGCGTGACAAGGTCTGCATCGTCGGCGACGACGTCACGACGACCGGGGGGACGCTGATCGCGGGCGCACGTGCGTTGCGCGAGCAGGGAGCGCGCGAGGTCTGGATCTACGTGACTCATGCGCTTCTGAACGACGAGGGCCTCGAACGCCTCGGCGCGGCCGAGGACATCGCGGGCATCGTCGTCACCGACACCGTCCCGATCGATCCGCGGGCGAGACCGACGAATCTAACGGTGCTCACGGTCTCCGGTCTTCTGGCGGAGACGATCATGAACGTGTTCGCCGACGACTCCGTCTCGGCGATCTTCGGCGGCGAGAACCAGCTCTTCTAGGGGGATCGGCCGATCTAGGGGAATCGCTCGGGGCTTGGATCGCGCTCGACGAGGCGCCAATCCAAGGGTTCGACGATCCGGCGTGCTGGTTAGGCTCGCGAGTCGTGTCGCCAGAACCGTTCGAAGACGTCGTCGATGCCACGCGTCGCACCCGCTTGGCGGGTGAGCGCACCTACCTGGCTTGGTGGCGCAGTGCGCTCGCAGCGTTCGCCGTCAGCCTCGGGGTCGGCAAGATCGTGCCGCAGCTCGCCGGCGGGTCGTCGCTCGGCTACGAGATCGTCGGGGTCGGTTACGCACTGCTCGGGGTCGCGTTCATCGCGTATGCGTTCCGTCGCCAGGTGCAGTTGGAAACGGCATTGCTCGACGGACGCTTCGCTCCCTTCGACCTCCGAGCTGCTCTCGCGTTCACGTTCGCGGGCATCCTGCTCGGTGCCGCCACCCTTGTCGTCGTGATCGCCTGACTCTCGCGGCGGCCGCCCCGTGCATCGCCGTTCCTACGCGTGACGCGCACAGCGGAACCCGACGTTTCCCGTCGAGCTGTCGGGCGTGCTGCCCTGGCGAGCGGCGACTCGGTAACGGCGGCAGTACGAGTGGTGGCAGAGATAGGAGCCACCTTTCTGCACCTTGGCCGTCCCCTGTAGGGGGCCCTTCGGGTCGTGCAGCGTCTCGCGCGCTCTGAAGTCGGATCCCAGACGTTGCCGGTGGCGTTGTACAGCCCGTAGTCGTTGGGAGCGAAGGCATCGACCGGTGCGGTACCGAGGAAGCCGTCGAGCACGCGGTCGACGTCTCTTCCACCAGCGCGAAACGCTCACAACGGCTGCGAGCCGCGGGACGGGCTCACGCGTACGACCTTTAAGGCCCAGCTGCGCGTGGAGTCCGCTGCCCGAGGCACATCTTCTCGCACTCTCGCCCCGCGGCCGCCGCGGGCGCGTCGCTACAATCCGCCGCCGATGTCAGGGGACAGGTTCAAGCTCGAGGTGCGGGAGCGCGACGAGCGCGGCTCGCGAAACACGCGTCGTCTGCGCTCGCAGGGGCTCATTCCCGGCGTGCTGTACGGGAAGGGGCACTCGCGGGCGATCGTCGTGCCCGAGCGCGTCCTGCGATCCGCGATGTCTGGACCGTCGGGGCTCCACGCGATCCTCGACGTCGTCATCGAAGGGCAGGCGACCACGCATCCGTCCGTGCTCGCGGACTACCAGCAGGACCCGATTCGCGGGACGATCTCCCACATCGATCTGCACGAGGTGCGGCTCGACCAGCCGATCAACGCGGCGGTCGTCGTGCATCTCGTCGGCGAGTCGCCCGGAGTGAAGGGCGGTGGCGTCCTTTCTCTGGTCACGCGCGAGCTGAACGTCGAGGCGCTGCCGACGAACATCCCCGAGCACGTCGATGCCGACCTGAGCACGATGGAGGTAGGCGACGTGCTCCGGCTCGAGGACATCCCGGCGATTCCGGACGTGACGTTCCTCGACGACCCCCACGAGACGGTGATCGCGACCGTCTCGCTGCCGCGCGGCTACGCGGAGCTCGAAGAGGCCGAGGCCGCCGCTGCGGAGGAGGCCGCTGCCGAGGAGGCCGCCGAGGGCGAGGGCGAGCCCACGGAAGGCGCCGAGGACGAAGCGACCTCCGAGTCGGCAGACGACGAGTAGGGCTTCTCGATGCGGCTCTTCCGTCGGGGGGAGCGCGCCTCGACGCTCGACCTGCTCGTCGCAGGCCTCGGAAACCCGGGGCGTGAGCACGAGCGCGACCGCCACAACGTCGGCTGGATGGTCGTCGACGAGCTTGCGCGACGCCACTCGGCCTCGTTCCGCGCGAAGTTCAGCGGGCGTGTCGCCGAGGTGCGGATTGACGGGCGTCGCGTGGCGCTTCTCGAGCCGGAGACGTACATGAACGACTCCGGCCGGTCGGTCGGCGCCGCGGCGCGGTTCTTCAAGGTCGACCCGCCGGATCTGCTCGTCGTCCACGACGAGGTCGACCTCGAGCTCGGGCAGCTGCAGGTGCGCCTGGGGGGTGGCCTCGCGGGTCACAACGGCCTGCGGTCGATCGCCCAGGCGCTCGGCACCAAGGATTTCGCGCGGTTGCGGGTGGGCGTCGGACGGCCGGGCCGCGGAGATCGCCGGACCATCGCCGACTTCGTGCTGTCCCCGTTCGAGGTCGAGGACGAACCCGGCGAGATCGTGAACCGGTCGGCGGATGCGGTCGAGGCACTCCTCAGCGAGGGTCTCACGGTCGCGCAGCAGCGCTTCAACTGACCTGACGTCGGCGTTCGCATCAGCCTCTTGGGTCTCCGCGCCCGATCGGGTCATTCGGCGCCGAATCAGCACGAACACGTGACCGACGTGTGACGGGAGCGCCGATACGGTGTCCGTAGGGCACCGGGGGTGCCCTTGGGGGTTGTTCGTCTCGTTTCGGAAGTCGCTCGCCCGCTCTCGGCGGCCACGCGCCTCGTGCGAGGCCAGGCACGTGCACTCTGCGTGCCCTCCGGAGCGGCTTCGCGACGGCGGGCTACGATGGGCCTGCGGGACGTCGTTCCCGCCGAACGTATGGACCCGTCGCCACTTCACGGCCTCGTCGACGAGCTCGCAGCGAGCGAGCGGTTCGGTGCGCTCGTCGACACTTTCCCGCAGGCGGCCCGCGTCTCGGAGCCCGCGCTTCCGCTCGTCCTCGCCGCTCTTTCGCAGGCCCTCGAGCGGCCGCTCGTCTGCCTCTTCCCCGAGGACGAGCACGCTCGCGACGCCGCCGAGGCGATGGCCTGGTACGCGCCCGCGGAGTCGATCGGCCTCTTCCCGAGCCGTGGCGTCCGCCTCGACTCCGGGCTGCAGCCCCCGGCTCACCTCGTGGGCGAACGGTCGCGTGCGCTCGCCGTGCTCGCTGCCGGCGGCTTCGTCTGCGCGTCCGCGAGGGCGCTGGCCGATCGCCTCCCGCCGGAGCACGCACGGCCGGCGCCGCTTCACATCGGCCTCGGTGACGAGCTCGGCCTCGAACGCCTCGTCCAGGAGCTGGCGCTCGCGGGCTACGAGCGCGCGGAGCGCGCCGACGAGCGCGGCCAGATCGCGGTCCGCGGAGGGCTGATCGACGTCTTCCCGAGCACCGGGCGCGAGCCGATTCGCATCGAGTTCTTCGGCGACGAGGTGGAGCAGCTGCGGGTGTTCTCCCCGTTCACGCAACGTGCGCTCCACCCGATCTCCGAAGCGATCGTCTATCCGGCGGCAGAGCGACGGCTGGACGAGCAGGCGCTCGAGTCGGAGGGCGAGGGGAAACGAGCGGAAGGAGCGTTGGATCTCGTCCTCCCGATCGCCGGGACGATCGACCTCGTCTGGCAGCCGGACGACGTTCGGCGCGTCTGGGCCGAGGAGGGCCAGGACGCCGACGAGCTCCTCCTCGCGGCTGCCGCAGAGCTCGATCCCTTCCCCCGCTCGCAGCCCCACTCGTTCGAGGCCCAGCGCCCGGCGATCGCCGCTCGCGGTCTCGCGGAGGCCGAGACCGAGCTCGCATCGCTCGTGCGACAGGGCCGGAGGGTCATCGTCGCGTTCCCGCACCGGGGCGACGCCTTGCGCACGCAACGCCTGCTCCGGAAGGTCGAGGCGCACGTCGCCGAGGAGAGCGAGCCGCTCCCGTCCCATCCCTCGGTGACGTTCGTCGTCAGCCCGGCGAGGCGCGGGTTCGTCTGGCGCGACCTCGGGCTCGCGGTCCTCCCGGACGTCCAGGTGTTCCGCAAGCGACCACCGCGATCGGACGCACGGCTCGGGCGGGCGCTGCAGTCCTTCGCCGACCTACGGACGGGTGACCACGTCGTCCACGAGGATCACGGCGTCGGGCGACTCATCGGGTTCGAGACGAAGGAGGTCGCCGGCGTCACCCGCGACTACCTGTACCTCGCGTTCCGCGGGGAGGACCGCTTGTACGTCCCGCACGAGCAACTGCCGAAGGTCTCGAGGTACATCGGAGCCGACGCGCAGGCTCCCGGCCTGTCGAAGCTCGGAGGCAAGGCCTGGCAGAACCTCAAGAGCCGCGCACGCGCGTCGGTCCGGGAGCTCGCAGGGGAGCTGCTCGCCCTCTACGCGCGGCGCCAGCAGGCTCCCGGGTTCAGCTTCGAGGTCGGCGGGGACTGGCTCGAGCGGCTCGAGGCGTCCTTTCCGTTCCGGGAGACGGACGATCAGCTCCAGGCGATCGAGGCGGTGAAGGAGGACCTCGAAGCCGCGCGGCCGATGGACCGGCTCGTCTGCGGGGACGTCGGATTCGGGAAGACGGAGGTCGCCGTCCGGGCTGCGTTCGTCGCCGCGCTCAACGGTCGGCAGACGCTCGTCCTCTGCCCGACGACGATCCTCGCCGAGCAGCACTGGAACACCTTCCGCGACCGTTTTCGGGACTTCCCGGTCGCTGTCGAGATGGTCTCGCGGTTCCGCACGCGAGCCGACCAGACGCGGATCCTGAACGAGTTCAAGGACGGCAAGGTCGAGGTGCTCGTGGGCACCCATCGGATCCTCTCGCGCGACGTCATCCCGAGCAGTCTCGGGCTCGTCGTGATCGACGAGGAACAGCGCTTCGGCGTCGCGCAGAAGGAACTCCTACGCTCGCTGCGGCTCGAGCTCGACGTCCTCGCCCTCTCCGCGACGCCGATCCCGAGGACGCTGCACCTGTCGCTGTCGGGTCTCCGAGACATCTCGATCATCGAGACGGCGCCTGAGGGTCGTCGCCCGATCCGGACGACCGTGGGCGAATACGACGAGGAGCTCATCCAGGCGGCGCTCACCCGCGAGCAGGCGCGCGGCGGCCAGGCGTTCTACCTCCACAACCGCGTCGAGACGATCGACGAGGCGGCGAGGAAGCTCGCCGATCTCTGCCCGGATCTGAGGTTCCTCGTCGCGCACGGACAGATGCCCGAGCGCGACCTCGAGGAGCGCATGCACTCGTTCCTGGCGGGCGACGCCGACGTGCTGGTGTCGACGACGATCATCGAGTCGGGGATCGACATCCCACAGGCGAACACCCTCGTCGTCGAGCGTGCGGACACGCTCGGGCTTGCCCAGCTCTACCAGATCCGCGGCCGGGTGGGCCGCTCGGATCTCCTCGCGTACGCGTACCTCTTCTATCCGGAGGCCGCGGAGCTGACCCCCGAGGCGCGAGCCCGGCTCGCCACGCTCGCCGACCACACGGAGCTCGGGGCGGGCTTCCAGATCGCCATGCGCGACCTCGAGATCCGCGGCGCGGGCGACCTCCTCGGCGCGGAGCAGTCGGGACACGTCGCGGCACTCGGCTTCGAGCTCTACGTCGAGATGCTGAACGAAGCGGTCGCCGAGCTCTCCGGCCAGCGTCGCGTCGCCGTGCGTCCCGTGCGGGTCGATGCGCGCGTGGACGCGTACGTGCCGGCGTCGTACGTCGCTGCGGAGCCCCTCAAGATCGACCTTCACCGGCGGATCGCGCTCGCGGAGGACGAGGACGAGCTCCGCGAGCTCCACGCGTCGGTGGAGGACCGTTACGGCCCGGTCCCCGAGTCGGTGGAGAACCTGTTCGCAATCCACGGCGCAAAGCTGAAGCTCGCCCGGCTCGGAGCGGACTACCTCGTCTACCGCGGCGGTCGCGCGACCGTGGGCCCGCTCGCTCTCGGCTCAGAGGAAGTTCGCGTGCTGCGCACTGCGCTCCCGACGGCGATCTACTCGACCTCGAAGCGCGAGGTCTCGCTCCGGGCGGATTCGCTCGAGGCGGCGCTCGAGCTCCCCGACGCCATCGTCGGCGCGCGGGTCGCGGCGTAGCGCCGCCGCCTCCCTCGCGCCCAGGGAAACGCCGCGAGAAACCGAAGTCCGATGGATCGCGAACACTCCTCAACCTGCGCCCAACACTCCCTCGGCTATAAGACACGGTCCCGGATGAAGCCCTCCCGCGTCACACTCGCGCTCCTCGGAGCGGTCCTGGTCCTTGCGGCATCCGCGTGCGGCGGGAGCGGCGGCGGCCTCCCCTCGGGTGCGGTCGCGGAGGTGAACGGCACGCCGATCGCCCGCTCCGACCTCGACGCGCTCGTCGAGCGCGCACGCATTGGCTACGCGGCGCAGAAGCAGACGTTCCCGAAGGACGGAACGCAGGAGTTCCAGAACGTCCAGGCTCTGTACCTCAACTTCCTCGTCCAGAAGGCCGAGTTCGAGCAGCAGGCGAAGGATCTGCACGTCACGGTCACGGACAAGGACGTCGACCAGGCCCTCGCCTCCTTCCTCAAGAGTCGGTACCCGGGCAAGCGGGCCCAGTTCCAGAAGGACCTGAAGGCGCAAGGGCTCACGCTCGACACGTTCAAGGACACGCTCCGAGTCTCGGTCCTCTCGCAGAAGATCTTCAACGTCGTCACGAAGAAGGTGAAGGTCAGTCCTGCGGACGTCCTCGCCTACTACCAGCAGAATGCGTCGTCCTACGGGAGCGCGGCGTCCCGTGACGTCCGCCACATCCTCATCGCGGTGAAGGACAAGAACGGCCAGGTCGACTTCGCGAAGAGCAAGGCGAAGGCCGACCAGATCCGCGGACGGGTGACGAACGCGAACTTCGCCGCCCTCGCCAAGAAGTACTCGGACGATCCCGGCTCGAAGGACTCGGGCGGGAAGCTGACCGACACCGAGGGCAGCTTCGTCCCCCAGTTCGAGAACGTCGCATTCGACCTCAAGACCGGCGAGATCTCCCAGCCCGTCAAGTCGTCTTTCGGCTACCACATCATCCAGGCGATCGCTCCGGTGAAGCCGTCGAACCGGACGCCGTTCAGCCAGGTCAAGGCGTCGATCCGCGCGACGTTGCTCCAGACGCAGCGGAACCAGGTCATGAGCCAGTGGGTCCAGGATCTGACCACCCGCTACAAGAGCAAGGTCAAGTACGCGACCGGGTTCGCGCCGCCCGACCTGTCAACGACCGATACGACGACCGCCACCCAGTAGGGTTTCGGCATGTCGCTCGCGGAGGCGCTCCTCGACCTCCAGGAGCTGACGGAGCAGCTTCGCCGCGAGTGTCCCTGGGATCGCGAGCAGACGGCGCGGACGATCGTGCCGCACACGGTGGAGGAGGCCTACGAGGTCGCCGATGCCGCAGCCGCCGACGACGACGCCGCGCTCCACGACGAGCTCGGCGACCTCCTCTTCCAGGCGTTCTTCCTCTCGCTCCTCCTCGAGGAACGGGACCACGGGAACCTCGAGACCGTCGCGCGAGCGACCCACGAGAAGCTCGTGCGCAGGCATCCGCACGTCTTCGGCGATGCGGAGGCGAAGACGGCAGGGAGAGTTCGGGCGCGCTGGGAGGAGATCAAGACCGAAAACGAGGGCCGCGTGGGCATCTTCCACGACGTGCCGCGCGCGCTCCCGGCGCTCCTCTACGCGCGCAAGGTGCAGCGGCGGGTCGCGACGGCCGGGTTCGAGTTCCCGGATCTCGCGAGCCGCTTCGCTCGTCTGCGCGAGGAGCTCGACGAGCTCGAGCAGGCGAGCGGCCGGGCGGGTGAGCCGGCCCCGGAGACGGAGCCCGATCCTGCGGTCGTGGACGAGGTCGGCGACGTCCTCTTCCTCGCAGTCAATCTCGCGATGAGGCTCGACGTCGATCCCGAGCTCGCGCTTCGGGGCACGTCGCAGAAGTTCATGCGACGGGTGGAGCGCGCGGTCGCGCTGGCCGACGCCCGCGACGAGGACTGGCGCTCGCTCGATCTCGCCTCCCAGGACCGCTACTACGAGCTCGCAAAGGAGGAGACCGGATGACGACGAGGATCGCCCGCGTCCACGGCCGCCAGATTCTCGACTCCCGGGGAAACCCGACGGTCGAGGTCGAGATTTCGCTGCAGTCCGGCGCACTCGGTCGAGCGGCCGTGCCGTCGGGTGCCTCCACCGGTGAGCACGAGGCGGTCGAGCTCCGCGACGGCGACCCGCGCGCGTACCTCGGCAAGGGCGTCCTCGAGGCAGTCGCGAACGTGAACGGTGAGCTCGCGTCCGCTCTGGTCGGACTCGACCCGGCTGAACAGCGAGCGCTCGACGACGTGCTCGTCGAGGTCGACGGGACGCCGAACAAGGGGCGTCTCGGAGCGAACGCGATCCTCGGCTGCTCGCTCGCGGCAGCTCGAGCTGCTGCAGCCGACGCGAACGTCTCCCTCTACCGCTGGCTCGGAGGCGAGGACGCACGGACGTTGCCGGTGCCGATGATGAACGTGATCAACGGCGGCGTCCACGCGCAGAACCGCCTCGACATGCAGGAGTTCATGGTCGTGCCCGCCGGGGCGGAGACGTTCTCCGACGCCCTTCGGATCGGCGCCGAGGTGTTCCATCACCTGAAGGCGGTGCTCCACGAGCGTGGGCTCGCGACCGGCGTGGGGGACGAGGGAGGCTTCGCACCGGACTTCGGGTCGGGCGAAGAGACGGCGGCTGCGATCTTCGAGGCGGCGGAGCGCGCAGGGCAGCGGGAGCGCATCGCGCTCGCCCTCGATCCGGCTGCGAGCGAGCTCTTCCGCGACGGCGTGTACGAGCTCTCCGGCCAGGGGAGGACGCTCGACGCCGCCGGGCTCGTGGACGTGTATGCGTCGCTCGCGGACCGCTACCCGATCGTCTCCGTCGAGGACGGCCTGGACCAGGATGCGTGGGCGGACTGGAAGGCGATGACCGACCGGCTCGGCGATCGAATGCAGCTGGTCGGCGACGACCTGTTCGTGACCAACGTCGACTTCCTGCGCCGCGGGATCGACGAGGGCGTCGCGAACGCGATCCTCGTCAAGGTGAACCAGATCGGCACCCTGAGCGAGTCGATCGACGCGATCGAGCTCGCGCGGAGCGCGGGCTACGGGACCGTGATCTCACATCGTTCGGGAGAGACCGAGGACACGACGATCGCCGACCTCGCCGTCGCGACGAATGCGGGGCAGATCAAGACGGGCGCACCGTCGCGGTCCGAGCGCGTCGCGAAGTACAACCAGCTCCTCCGGATCGAGGAGGAACTCGGGGATCGCGCCGAGTACCCAGGCTGGTCCGTCTTCCCGCGCGCCGGGTAGCCTGGCCCGCATGGCAGCGCCTCTCCGTCGGACGAAGATCGTCGCCACCATCGGGCCGTCCTCCTCGAGAAAGGACGTGGTCGCGCGCCTGGTCGAAGCTGGGATGGACGGTGCCCGCCTCAACTTCTCGCACGGCACGCACGACGACCACGGCGAGAGCGCAGAGCTGATCCGGGAGGTGCAGAAGGAAGCCGGCAGGCCCATCGCGCTCATCGCCGACCTCCAGGGGCCGAAGCTCCGGATCGGCGACCTCTCGCAGCCGGTCGAGCTCGAGACGGGAGACGAGGTCGTCGTGGCGGGCGAAGGCGACGCGACCGGCGACGATCTCCCGGTTGCTCCGGCCGTGCTCGGCTCCGTGCTCCAGCCGGACCACGACGTCCTCGTCGACGACGGCCTGGTCCGGCTGCGCGTCGAGCGAGTTGAGGGGGCGCGGGCGCTCTGCCGCGTCATCACCGGCGGGACGATCCAGGCGCACAAGGGAGTCAACCTCCCCGGCGTTGCGCTCCCGGTCCCCTCGCTCACCGCCAAGGATCTCGCGGACCTCGAGTTCGCGCTCTCGCTCGACGTGGACTACGTCGCGCAGTCGTTCGTCCGCACCCGTGCCGACGTGGCCGCGCTGCGAGGGAAGCTGGAGGAAGCCGGCTCCGGCGCGTGGGTGATCGCGAAGATCGAGCTGAAGGAAGCGGTCATGGCACTCGGGGAGATCCTCGACGAGGCGGACGCGGTGATGATCGCGCGCGGGGATCTCGGCGTCGAAGTCGGCGTCGCCGAGGTGCCGCTGGCGCAGAAGCGGATCATCGTGGCCGCGCTCGAGCGGGGCAAGCCGGCGATCACCGCGACGCAGATGCTCGAGACGATGATCCATCGTTCGGAGCCGACGCGCGCCGAGGCCTCGGACGTCGCGAACGCGATCCTCGACGGGACGTCCGCGGTCATGCTCTCTGCCGAGACGGCTGTGGGCGACTACCCGGTGCAGTCCGTGCAGACGATGGACCGGATAGCTCGCGCCGTCGAGCCGAGCCTCGGCTATCGGCACCAGCTCCCGGGCGCCGAGGAGGCGCCCACCGTCGGGCAGGCGATGTCGAACGCCGCCTGCGACCTCGCCGAGGCGCTCGGCGCGACGGCGATCCTCGTCCCGACGTTCACCGGACGCACGGCGTCCGCAGTCGCCCGTCTTCGTCCGCGGAGGCCCGTCGTCGCCCTCACGCATCTCGAGATCTCGCTGCGCCACATGGCCATAGAGTGGGGTGTGACGCCCATCTGGATCCCCGAGTCCACCGACGTCGAGGACCTGTGGCGGCACTCGATCGACGCGGCGCGTGACGCAGGCGTCGTCGATGCGGGCGATCGCATCGTGCTCACGGCTGGCACCGCCGTGAACATTCCCGGTTCGACCAACGTCATCAAGCTCGACACCGCCTGAGCTCGCTCGCCGGCGTCGGCTCTCGCGCGGTCCGGCCCACCCGCGTCCCGTGCCTGACTCCGGGAAGGGGGCAAGGGTCCCGCGTGGAACCATGCGCCGTGGAGGGGAGAGGAAAACCAGCCGCGCGGTCCACGCGCGCACAGCCGAAGAGGTCGAAGCGGCTGACGAGGTCACGGCGCCAGCGGCGTCAGCTGCGCCTGTTGTGGCTCGTCGGGCTCGTCGTGATCTCGGTCTACCTCTACTACCGGCCGCTGGCGTCCTATTTCTCGACCCGCAACGACCTTGCCGCCCAGCGGGCCTCGCTCGTCGGGCTGCGCGAGCAGAAGTCCGAGCTCCAGCTCCGCCTCGTGAGCGCGACGAGCGAGGAGGCGACGCAGCGCGAGGCCAGGCGGATCGGCTACGTACGCCCGGGCGAGCAGCTCTTCATCGTCAAGGGCATCCCCGAGTGGCGCCGGGCGCACCATAGTGTCCGGGGGAATGGATGACTGCGCGATCGTCGAGCGTCAGCTCGGAAGGCCGCCCCGGGCGTTCCGGCGCGTCGCCGTGCGCTGCCCGTTCGGGCTGCCTGCGGTAACCGAGCAGTCACCGTACGACGAGCGCGGCCAGCCCTTTCCGACCACGTACTACCTGACGTGCCCGTGGCTCGTCGCCGCCGTGGCGCGGATCGAGGCGGCGGGAGGCGTGGAGCGATGGACGCGCGAGGTCGCGGGCGACTCCGAGCTCGTCGAGTCGCTCGAGCGCGCGACCGAGGATCAGCGGAGTCTCCGCGCCGAGCTCGCGGGCGACCGCAGTGGAACGGACGGCGGGGCGTCTCTCGCGTTCGGCATCGGGGGGTCGAGGACGCCGGAGCGTCTCAAGTGCCTCCACGCTCACGCCGCCTTCGCGCTCGCACGGCCGGGCTACGCCGTCGGCGAGGGGATCCTGGCCGAGCTCGAGCCGATGTGGCCGGTCCGGTGCTGCTCGGACGCGCTGCGCGGCGCGGGCTACGCTGCGCGGTCGTGAGCCCCGACCTCGAGAGCGCCAGGCGTGAATGGGAGGACGCGTACCGGAGGTTCGAAGACGCCGGTGGCGAGCCTGCCCAGGCGGAGCGCATGCGGGAGCAGCTCGCGGTCGTGTCCTCGGAGCTCCGGCGGCGGCTGGGCTCGACGTTCACCCTCGCCGAGCTCGCCGGTGAGTACCGGAGCGCCGACGTGTGGGCGCTCGCGGTCGTGTCCGAGAGGGCGGCGTCTCCGGGCTGGCCGGGGACGGTC
Source organism: uncultured Actinomycetes bacterium (assembly GCA_963809405.1). GTDB lineage: Bacteria > Actinomycetota > Thermoleophilia > Gaiellales > Gaiellaceae > GMQP-bins7. The sequence continues at coordinate 181,488 of CAWEJN010000003.1, read as the reverse complement.
ACGGTCGTGGAGGGAGCGGCGTTCCATCTCTACGCGCGCGGCGCAGTGGACTACGAGCCGTGATCCTCGCCGAGCCGTCCAATCGGCGGCGTCGTGCCACCAGGCGGCGATCCGTAGGCAGGATCCTGCTCGTCGTCCTCCTGCTCGCCCTCGCGTTCCTCGTCGGCGTCGCCTTCTCCCGGACGCTCGACGAGCGTCCGAAGGCGGGCGGCGTCGTGACCTCGGTGCGCACGCTCGCTCCGGTCGCGCAGAGCGGACCGACGCGGACGGTGACGGTCACCATCACGACCCCCTGAGCGCGGGGCGTCGCGTGTCAGCCTCGGCGGAGCGAGCCCCGCTGCCCTGGAGCGATCGGCGTCCCGAGACGCTGTCTAGAGGTCTTCCGAGGCTTCGAGCAGCCCGGCGACGATGATCCCGACTGCGCACGCGAGGCTGATCCAGATCCCGACTCCTCGCCCCGCGAAGAAGAACGTGTCGGGGATCGAGATGAGGCGGACGAGGACGAGGACGGTCGCGGCGGAGCCGACGCCGATCGCGATCAGGCTCTCGGGCAGCGTCGCCGGCATCTCGACGCCGACCTCGCGCAGCACGACGAGCAGCACCGCGGCGAGCCCGAGGAAGAACACGATCTTCCCGATCGTCCCGGTGTGCCATCCGATCACGGACACCGTCGTTCCCTGGCCGGATCCGGTGTACCACCCCGTCAGCGCCGAGAGCGTGAGGAGGAGGCCGAAGAGGAAGGTCAGTCGGCCTCCGAGAGCGGGCAGGCCGCCGGCTCCCCGTAGATCGAGCCGCGCGCGCCGGGACCGCTCTGGGTCGTCCATCGGGGGAAGAGTATGGGCTGCGAAGCGGCTGGACGTGATGTCCACGCGCGGGGGCGGCCGACCTCCTACACTTTCCGCGTGGCGAAGGTGGGTCCCACGACGTCGGACGACGCGCCGCCGCTCGATCCGGAAGCGGTCGAGCGCGCCTACCACTTCCACCGGGCCAAGCGGGCGGCACGGGAGCGTCGGCACCAAGAGAGCCGAATCGCGGCGGTCCGCTTCTGGCTCGTCCTCGCACTGGTCGTCCTCGTGGCCGCCGTGCTCGCCGCCCGGACGATGGGAGAGATCGAGCGCGTCTTCGGCCTCTAGCCGACGCCGCCGGCGTGACGCACGCTGAGGCCGCCGGCGAGCGCGAGGTCGGACGGCAGGACGGGCTCGCACTCGGTGCGCTCGTGTTCGGCGCGGGAGTCGGCGCCCTCGCGACGGAGATAACCGCGTCCCGACTCCTGGCGCCCTACTTCGGGTCGTCGACGATCGTCTGGGCGAACCTCATCGGGCTCGTGCTCGCCGCCCTGGCGGTCGGGTACTGGCTCGGCGGGCGCATCGCCGACCGCTGGCCGCGGCGGTCTCTTCTCGGCTACGTCGTGCTCGGCGCCGCCGTGTGTGTCGCCGTCATCCCGTTCGTCGCGAAGCCGTTCCTGGACGTGTCCGTGAAGGGCCTCGACCAGGTCTCCGCAGGCGCGGTGATCGGCAGCTTTCTCGCGGTGCTCCTGCTGTTCGCGCCGCCGGTCGTCCTCCTCGGGATCGTGTCGCCCTTCGCGATCCGCCTCGCGATCGTGGACACGGCCAGCGCCGGGGCCGTCGCGGGCCGCTTCTACGCGCTCTCGACAGCCGGCTCGCTCCTCGGGACGTTCCTGCCCGCGCTCGTCCTGATCCCCGCGATCGGGACGCAGCGGACGTTTCTCGTGACCGCGACCGTGCTCGCGCTCTCCGCCTGCTTCGTGCTGCGGCCGCGCTTCCTGCTCCTCGCGGCAGCACTCGCCGCGCTGACCGCGATCTCACCCGGCGTCGTGAAGGCCGAGCCGGGTCTCCTCTATGAGACGACGTCGCCGTACCAGTACATCCAGGTCGTGCAGCGACCGGACGGACGACGGCTCCTCTACCTCAACGAAGGCATCGCCGTGCATTCCGTGTGGCGTCGGAACTCGGTGCTGACGGGCGGCTACTGGGATGCCGTGCTCGCGATTCCGTCGCTCCTCGGCCGGCCGCCACGGCACGTCGCGATCCTCGGGAACGCCGGTGGGACGATCGCCCGCGCGCTCGGTCGCTACTACCCGGACGCCGACGTCGACGCGGTCGAGATCGATCCTGCGGTGACTCGCGTCGCGTACCGGTACTTCGGCCTCGGCGACAACCCGCGGGTGACTGTTCACGATGCGGATGCGCGCCCCTTCCTCCGCTCGACCCACCGGCGCTGGGACATCATCGTCGTCGACGCGTATCACCAGCCCTACGTGCCCTTCTACCTCGCGACCCGGGAGTTCTTCCACCTCGTGCGGGAGCGGCTCGCCCCCGGCGGCATCGTCGTGCTGAACGTCGCCGCGACGCCGGACGACCAACGGCTCGTGCGGGACATCGGCGCGACGATGGCGACCGAGTTCCCGCAGACGCTCGAGTGGCCCGTGCTGCGGTTCAACACGCTCGTGCTCGGTTTCACGCGTCCGCTCTCCCGTGCGGGGGTCGTGCGGCGGTCCGCCGGGATGCCGCGCGCTGTCGCGCCGCTTCGCCCGCTCCTCCTTCGGGAACTGCAGCCGGTTTCGCCCGCGCGAGATCCCTGGACCGACGATCGCGCTCCGGTCGAGTGGGTGACCGACCGCATGATCGTCGAGTTCGCCGCCGAAGGCGGACGCTTCGAGGGCGAGTCGCTGCCGACGAGGCCGAGGTGACGCTGTCGCTCGAACGGCGCGACGGCCACCCGCTGCGGATCGGCCACCGCGGCGCGCAGGCACTCGCTCCGGAGAACACGCTCGAGTCGTTCCGTGCAGCGGTCGAGGTCGGCGTCGATCTCATCGAATTCGACGTGCTCGGGCTCCTCGCCGGAGACCTCGTCGTCGCGCACTCGAACGATCTGTTCGAGGTCAGCCACGGGCAGGTGCACGGCACCGTGCGGGACCGGTCGCTCTCGAGCCTTCGCTCGGCTGCGCCGCAGCTCCCGACGCTCGACGAGGCGCTCGCGTTCTTCGTGGACGAGGCACCGGGCGTCGGGGTCCATCTCGACCTGAAGACCCAGTCGGCGGTGGAAGGCGTCGAGGCTGCGCTCGCCCGTCACGGCCTGCTCGAGCGCACGATCGTGAGCTCGTTCGGCTTCGGTGCGCTGAGGCGGCTGGCGCAGGCCGACTCGGGTGTCCGGACGGGGCTCACCCTTCCGCGCGCAGCGCTCGGGGTCACGGAGGAGGGAAGGCTCGCGCCCGTAGCCCGTACGGGCCTCCGCATGCTGCACGCCACGCTGCCGTCACTCGTGCGTCGTCTGCTCGCGCTCTCCCGCGCCTCCGCGCTCGTTCTTCACCACACCGCGGTCAGTCCGGCGGCCGTTCGACGGGCACACGCGTGTGGGGCGGCGGTGGTCACGTGGACGGTCGACGATCCCGCGGAGCTGGCGCGCGTGGACGCGGCGGGAGTGGACGCGGTTGTCACGAACGATCCGCGGATCTTCGCGTCTACACTGGATACGTGAAGGTCGCCTCCCGCCTCGCGCTAGCGGGCGTTCTGTCCGCCTGCGCCCTGATCGGGCTCGTCGCTGCATTCGCGGTCAGCGCTTCGGCGCAAACCGCTGACGACACGACGACGACCGTGACGTCGACGACCGAGACGACGACCACGACGCCGCCTCCGACGACCACCACACCGGCTCCCCCGCCGCCGCCGCGGCAGGTGCGGATCCCGTCGGACATCAGGGTCGGAGGCATTCGGGTGGGTGGCATGACGCTCGACGCCGCGACGGCGAAAGTGCGCCGGGCGTTTGCGCGCGCTCTCGTCCTCGTCGTCGGCCCGACGCGGAAGGTGAGCGTCTCGCCCGGCGCGCTCGGCGCCCAGCCGAACCTCGACAAGGCGATCAGCCGCGCACGCTTCTCGCGTCCAGGAGCACAGGTCCCGCTCGACGTCTCCGTCTCCCGTGACCGCATCAGGTCGTACCTCGACGGCCTCGGTCGTGACCTCGACCGCAAGCCGGTCGACGCCAAGCTCGTCCTCCACGGCATCAGGCCGTTCGCCAAGCCCTCGCGACCGGGGCGCCGCCTCGAGCGGCTGGCGAGCGCCCGTGCCATCCGGGTGGCGCTGAAGACGAACGACCGCTCCGGTGTGCAGCTCGCCTTCGCGTCGGTCGCGCCGAAGGTGACCGAGAAGGACCTCGGCCCCGCGATCGTGATCCTGCGGAGCTCGAACTCGCTGCGCCTGTACGAGAACGCCAAGCTCGTGCGCACCTTCGGCGTGGCGACGGGCCAGAGCGCGTATCCGACGCCGCTCGGCGACTTCTCGATCGTCGTGAAGGAGCTGGATCCATGGTGGTATCCGCCCCCGTCTCCCTGGGCGCAGAGCGAGCAGCCCGTCCCGCCGGGGCCGGGCAACCCGCTCGGCACGCGGTGGATGGGCCTCTCGGTCCCGTACGTCGGGATCCACGGGACGCCGGACGCGGCGTCGATCGGCTACTCGGCCTCGCACGGATGCATCCGCATGCGCATCCCGGACGCCGAGTGGCTGTTCCAGAAGGTGGAGATCGGGACGCCGGTCTTCATCGTCCCGCACTGACCTTGGCCCATCGCGCGCGGCTCGTCCTCCAGGGCGTCGCCGTCGGCCTCGTCGTGCTCCTGTTCGCGCTCCTCGTGTGGAAGCTCGTGAGTTCGTCCGGCGGCGACCTCGCCGCCTCGGCCAACCGGGGAGACGAACCCCGTGCGCCGGGATTCACGCTCCCCCGCCTCGACCGGGAAGGGAAGCTCTCACTCGCCTCGCTTCGAGGGAAGGCGGTCGTCCTCAACTTCTGGGCCTCGTGGTGCATCCCGTGCAAGGACGAGGCGCCGTACCTCGAGCAGGTGTGGCGGAGCCGTGGCGCGGACGGGCTCGTCGTCCTCGGGCTCGATGCGAAGGACTTCCGCGGCGACGCTCGCAACTTCGCGCGGCGCTACGACATCACGTTCCCGCTCGTCTACGACGGGCCGGGGAACACGCTCTCCGGCTATGGCGTGACAGGCTTCCCGGAGACCTACGTGCTGAATCGCGAGGGCCGTGTCGTCGAGGCGTTCGTCGGCGCGATCAACTCCGACGAGGATCACGCCCGTCTCCGCTCGGCCGTCACCCGTGCGCTCGAGTCATGAGACTCGCGCTCCTCGGCCCGCTCGTCGCAGCCACGCTGCTGGTGGCGGGCACCGCTGCCGGAGCCGGGGGCCGGCCGAACGCCTCCGATCTCGAGGCCGAGCTCGTGTGCCCCGTCTGCCAGACCACGCTCGACCAGTCCGACGCTCCCGTCGCGCAGCGGATGAAGGCCTACATCCGTCGGCGCATCGCCGCGGGGGACAGCGCGCAGCAGATCAAGGCGTCTCTCGTCGCCCAGTTCGGACCGGGTGTTCTCGCGACGCCGTCCAAGAGCGGCTTCGGCCTCCTCGCGTGGCTCGTCCCGATCCTCGTCGTCCTCGGCGCCGCGCTCGTGATCGGCGTTCTCGTGCGGGCGTGGAGCAAGCGCCGGCCGCCGCCGGGGCCGGAGAGCCGGCTCGACCCGGACCTCGAGCGGCGGGTGGACGAGGAGCTCGCCCGCTTCGAGAGCTAGGGCTCGCGTGAGCCCGACCGCGGTCCCCGTCGCGTTCCTCGCCGGGCTCGTCTCGTTCCTCGCCCCCTGCGTGCTCCCGCTCGTTCCCGGCTATCTCTCCGCGGTCTCCGCGGTCGACGCCGACCGGCTGGGCCAGCCCGGGACGGCCCGCCGGGTCGTCGTCTCGAGCATGCCGTTCGTCCTCGGTTTCACGGCGGTGTTCGTCCTGCTCGGCGTGGGAGCCGCCCTCGTCGGTGGACGCCTCTTCCAGGATCAGTTCCTGCTCGAGAAGGTCGCGGGCTTCGTCCTCGTGGTGTTCGGATTCGCGTTCATGGGCCTCCTGCCCTGGCCCGAGCGGCTCGTCGGGGCCGGCCTCGTCCAGGGCGCCCGCAGCCGCGGCTCACGCCTGCTCCTCGGCGGGGCGTTCGCGGTGTGCGCCGCGCCGTGCATCGGGCCCGTGCTCGCCGCGATCCTCGTCCTCGCAGGCTCGTCCGACACCGTGGGCCAGGGCGCGCTGCTGCTCGCCGCGTACTCCCTCGGGCTCGCCGTGCCGTTCGTCCTCGCGGGCGCGCTGTTCTCGCGCGCGATGGGGGCGTTTCGCTGGCTCCGCGACCACTATTTCGCGATCCAGGCGGTCGGTGGCGCGCTCATGGTCGCGCTCGGCCTCCTGCTCTTCTTCGGGCGCTTCTACGTTCTGCGCATCTACGCCAACCGCGTGCTCGAGTGGCTCGGCCTGGGATCGCTGTAGCTCAGACGCGCGGAGCAGGGAGGTCGAGCGATCCCGCCTCGACGAGCGCGCGTGCGCGGGAGACGTCCTCGAGGACGACGGCAACGTCGACGCCGCGATGGGACGGTCGATACGGGCCGAGGCGGCGCGCGGCCTTCTCGAGCTGACGCTCGCAGCCCGGCCGGTTCCCGCGGCCCGCGTGCAGCCAGGCGACCGCGACGTGCACGAGCCCCTGGAGGAAGTCGCGCTCCGGAGTCGGCGCCTCGCGCCACTCGTCCTCCAGCTCCTCGTGCGCCTCGAAGTAGGCGCCGGAGCGGATGAGATCGAGGCCTCGTTCGAGCCCCACCCCGGGATTATCGACGTCCGCGAGAGGTGCTAGGGTCGGGCGGTGGCGACGATCCTGCTCGTTGGGGTCGATCTCTTCTTCCGCACGAAGCTGGAAGGACTGCTGCCGGGGCACCGTCTCGTGACGACGGACACCGTCGGCGAGCCGGACCTCGTCATCGCGGACATCTCGCGCGTCGAGCCCGAGGAGGTCGTCGACGCCTGGCTCGAGGTCCCGATCATGGGCTTCACGAACCACACCGATCGCTCGGGGCTCGAGCGTGCGCACACCGCCGGCTTCGACCAGGTCATCGTCAAGTCGGCGCTCGTCGAGCGCGCTCCGGAGCTCGTCTCGCAGCTGACCAGCCCCGTCTCGTGACGACGGGGCACGGCCGCCGGTAGTCGCTATGCGGCGGCGATGCCGTCGCCTCTTGAGGGATCTTTGCGCGACCGGAATCGATGAGTCGGTCGATGCCGGTCCTGCGCAGAGGTCAGGCTAGACTCGCACGCGTGACGTACATCATCGCCGAGCCCTGTATCGACATCAAAGACCGCTCGTGCGTCGATGTCTGCCCGGTCGACTGCATCCACGAGTACGGCCGCATCCTCATCATCGACCCCGAGGAGTGCATCGACTGCGGAGCCTGCGAGCCGGAGTGCCCGGTCGAGGCGATCTTCCCGGAGGATGCCCTCCCGGACAAGTGGAACGCGTTCGTGGAGATCAACTACGCGTTCCCCGACGCGGCGAAGATCGACTCCCTCGTCGACAAGTACGCCGAGGAGAACGACGTCCACAACGAGCCGCTCGAGTAGCGACCGTCCGCGTCAGGCCGGAAGCAGATAGACGCAGCGGCGGCGGTCGCCCGGCAGGGGCGACGACGTGAGCTTCGTCACGCGGTAGCGGCGCTCGCGATCCTCGACCTCGGCGCCGGGTTGCGGCGGGTCGCCAGGTCGTTCCTCGATCGTGTATCCCTGGGGCGACCAGACGAAGAGGAGGTAGTTGCCCCACCCGTTCGCTTCCACGCGGGCGATCTTAGCGGCGGGCTGCCGAGGGCGGAAGCTCGAAGCGGACGGTCGAGCCGCGCGGGTACCGGACCTCGGACGTGAACCTCGCGTTGAGCGTGGAGGCGCGCTCGGCGAGCGACTCGAGCACCGCGCTCCGCCGCTCGGGCGGCCCGTCGTCGGAGACGACCAGCTCCGCACCGCCGGCGGCGGTCGCCAACACGGCGATCTCGATCCGGGTCGGCGCGCCTCGGCGGACGGCCTGGTCGACCGACTCGCGGATGATCTGGAAGAGGGCCGTCTGAGCATGTTCGCCGAGCTCGTCTCCGTAGGCCGCGTCATGCTCGACGGCGACGCCGCGCCGCGTCGCGACCCGGTGTGCGAGCGCGCCCACTGCGGCGGCAAAGCCGAGCTCGCGGAGCGCGCGTGGCTCGAGATCCTCGCAGAGCTCGCGCAGCTCCCGCGTCGCGTCGCGCGCGACGACGAGCGCTCGCGAGAGGATCTCGTCCGCCCGCTCTCCCTGCTCGTCCCGCATCGCCCCGATCCCCGCGTCGAGCATCTGGGCGAGGGCGGATAGGTGCTGGACCGGACCGTCGTGGAGAACCTCGGCGAGGCGCCGACGCTCCTCCTGCTCGGCCATGATCGTCTCGGCGAGGAGCGCTCGCTCAGGATCCTCGGTCAATCGATCATCGCCTCGCGAAGTGCGATCGCCACGGCCTGCGTGCGCGTGTCGGCCTCGAGCTTGGCGAGGATGTGGCGCACGTGGCTCTTCACGGTCTCCTGGCTGATGAACAGCTTCGCAGCGACGTCGACGTTCGACATGCCGTCGGCCAGCAGCTGCAGGATCTCGCGCTCACGAGGGGTGAGGATGTCCGGTTGCCCCCGGGCCGAAACGACCTCGGCCATGAGCCCGGGGTCGACGAAGGTCTCGCCTGCGGCGACCTTCTCGATGGCGCGCACGAGCGTCTCGTGCGGCGTCTCCTTGAGGATGTACCCGAGCGCGCCCGACTCGAGGCCGCGTTGCAGGAGTGAGCGCTCACCGTACGCGGTGAAGATGAGGACGGCCGTCCCTGGCGCCTTCTCGGCGATGAGCTCGGTCGCCTCGAGGCCGTCCATGTCCGGCATGCGGAGGTCCATGATGACGACGTCCGGGCGGCGTCGCTCGGCGAGCGCGACGGCGGATGCGCCGTCAGCCGCCTCCCCGATCACGCGGATGCGCTGCGAGCGCGAGAGGGCGAGGCGAAGCCCCTCGCGGACGACCTCGTGGTCGTCGGCGAGGAGACAGGTGATCTCTTCGGGCACGTGGGCGATTCTACGAGGCGGCCCGGCTCCTTCCTCCCGCGGTCGGGAATCTGTTCTCGCAGACTCCCGACCGCGGGAAACCCCTGAAGCGCGTCCTCTTTCGCGGACGCGACGGCGCGTACCGCTCGTTCATTCCGCAGGTCGGGAACCTGCTCTCGCAGACTCCCGACCGCGGGCAACCCCTGAAGCGCATAACGCTTCCTTCCGGCGGACCGGAATCCGCTCTCGCAGGCTCCCGACCGCGATCGTCAGGTCAGAGGGAGAGCGCGAGCTGCGGGTGCTCGCTCCTCGCCGGCCGCGGTCTGGCATGCGCTCTCGTCGCGGCCGCCGCCGCACGTGCCGGCTCCGTGATCGCCCGTGCCGCCGCGGCCGGTAGGTACGCGCGGTCCGCGAAGAGCTCCTCGTAGCGTTCGACCTGCTCCGGCCAGTCGCGGGCGAGGGCCGCCAGGAAGTGCTCGCGGACGCCGGGACGCAGGTTCACGGCGCTCGTCCAGATGGAGCGCGCCCCCGCGGCGCGGGCCTCGCGCACGACCTGGTCGAGGAGCTCCGGCCGATCAGAGAGGCCGGGGAGGACCGGCGCGATCGCGACGCCCACGTCGATCCCCGCCTCGGCCAGCTTCCGTACCGCGGCGAGGCGACTTCTCGGCGGCGCGGTGCCCGGCTCCGTCGTCCGCCAGACGCGCTCGTCGAGCGTCGGCAGCGAGACCGAGACGTTCGCGCCTCCCCGAGACGACGCCTCGGTGAGGACGTCGACCTCGCGGACGACGAGCGGTCCGCGCGTGATGATCGAGAACGGCGTCCACGCCTCGCAGAGGGCGACGAGGCAGGCGCGCGTCAGCCGGAAGCGTCCCTCCGCCGGCTGGTAGGGATCGGTCGCCGCGCCGACGACGACCTCCTCGCGCCGCCAGGAGTCCCGCGCGAGCTCTCTGCGCAGGACCTCCACGATGTTCGACTTGACCCGGAGCGACCGGCCGTAGCTCTCGTCGGAGGGACGGTCGGCCCGGTGCTCGAAGTGCCGGACGTAGCAGAACGTGCACCGGTGGGCGCAGCCCATGTACGGGTTGAGCGACCACTCGAAGGGCATCCCCTTGACGCGGTTCAGGGCGCTGCGGCAGGGTTCCAGCCGATACTCGACGCGCATCCGACCAGGATAGAACATATGTTCGCCCGGCGGCAAGAGCCGGTGTAGAGTCGCGCCGTGGAGGCGCTCGCTGCCGGCATCCGGCGCGTCACGCTGCCGCTCCCGACGCGGCCGGGGCACGTGCACGCCTACCTCCTTCCCGGGGACGACGGCTGGACGATCGTCGACACGGGGATCGGCACGCCGGATGCGAAGGAGCTGTGGCGCGAGGAGCTCGCGTCGGTCGAGGGCCCGGTCGCGCGCATCGTCGTCACCCACTTCCACCCGGATCACGTCGGGGCCGCCGCCGACCTGCACGAGCTGACCGGCGCGCCCGTGCTCCAGGGGTCGCTCGACTACGCGCAGTGCGAGCTCGTGTGGGGGAACCCGGCCTGGTCGGAGCGACTCGTCGACTGGTTCCACCTGCAGGGCGCTCCCGCGGACGTCACCGCCGAGCTCGTCGAGCAGAGCTCGGTCTACCGGCCCTTCGTGCGCTACCAGCGCGATCCGACGTTGCTCGAGGCAGGCGAGCTCGTCGACGGCTGGGAGCTCGTCGCCGCTCCGGGGCACGCGGACGGGCAGCTCTGCCTCCTCCGGGACGGGATCCTCATCGCCGCCGACCACCTCCTCTCCCGGATCACGCCGACCGTCGGGCTCTGGCCGGCGAGCCGTGCCGATCCGCTCGGCGACTACCTCGCCGCGCTCGAGCGGACGATCGAGCTCTCGCCCGGGCTGGCGCTCGCCGGCCACGGCGACCCGATCGAGGACCCCGCCGGTCGTGCGCGCGAGATCCAGGAGCACCACCGGATCCGGCTCGAGGAGACGCACGCAGCGCTTCGGGGCGCTCCGCTCACGGGCTACGAGCTCTCGATCCCGCTCTTCGGCGACGACCTGAAGGCGGCGTCCAGGCGCTTCGCGATCGCTGAGTCGCTGTCCCACGCGGAACGGCTGGTGTGCGAGGGAGCGGCTCGGCGGCACGAGGGCGACGGGACCGTTACCTATACTGCTGCCTGATTGTGGGCGACGAGATCCCGCCTAGTACCGGCGCCCCGCGAGGGGCGTGCGCGTTTCTCGGGCTCCGCCCGGCGGTAACGAAAGCCGGCGAGGTGTGTTGGTGAGCGTCTTCCTGCGGATCGTCGTCGTGCTCCTCCTGGTCATGGGGAGCGCCGTCTTCGTCGCCGCCGAGTACGCGCTCGTCACCGGGCGTCGCTCGCGCCTCGACGAGCGAGCCGAGAAGGGCGGCCGAGGCGCTCGCACCGCGCTCAGGCTGATGGACGAGCCGGTGCGCTTCATCGGGCTCATCCAGCTCGGGATCACCGTGTTCGCGATCCTGATCGGCGCCGTCGGCGAGCCCCTCCTCTCCGACCTCTTCGAGCCGCCGTTCTCGACCGGGGTCGCCTTCGCCGTGGCCTTCGTCATCCTCACGTACCTCTCCGTCGTCCTCGGTGAGCTCGTGCCGAAAGCCGTCGCGCTCCAGCGCGCGGAGCGGCTCGCCGTGGCCCTCTCCGTCCCCGTCGACTTCCTCGCCCGTGTCGCGCACCCGCTCGTCTGGGTCCTGCAGGTGTCCGCGAATGCGGTGCTCCGGCTCCTTCGGGTGACCCCCGCGCCGGCCGGGATGATCGCCTACACGCGCGAGGACATCCGTCACAGCGTGCGCGCAGCGGAGGACGTCGGAGAACTCGAGGAGGCCGAGGAGGAGATGCTCTACAAGGTCTTCGACTTCGCCTCGAAGGAGGTCTCGGCGGTGATGGTGCCGCGGCCGGAGGTGGTCGCGATCTCCGTCGACATGCCGCCCGAGGATGCGCTCACGACCGTGGTCGACTCGCCGTTCACGCGCTACCCGGTCTACCGCGACTCGCTCGACGAGATCGTCGGCGTGCTCCACGTCCGCGACCTCTTCTCCGCGATGCACGATCTCGGCATCGCGTCCGTCCGGCTCGAGTCGATCGTTCGGCCCGCGTACGTCGTCCCGGAGACGAAGGACCTCGCCGCGCTGCTCGCCGATTTCCGGCGGGAGAAGCAGCACATGGCCGTCGTCGTCGACGAGTACGGCGCGATGGACGGGATCGTCACGCTCGAGGACGTCCTCGAGGAGATCGTGGGCGAGATCGAGGACGAGTTCGACCTCCCGGACACGTCGATCGAGCGGCTCGACGACCGCCGGATCCGCGTCGACGGGACGTACACGATCGACGACTTCAACGAGGAGTTCCAGACCCACCTCGAGCAGGCGGACTTCCACACGATGGCCGGCATCGTCTTCGGCGAGCTCGGGCGGGCGCCGGAGGTCGGGGACACCGTCGCCGTCGACGGGCTCCGGCTGACAGTGCTCGAGATCGAGGGGTCGCGGATCCTGAAGATCGAGGTCGAGTTCGGCGTCGGCGACGAGCCGGCGGACACGGACGCACCCGAAGCCGCGTAGCCCGCCCGCGGGGTAGGTTCGGAGAGATGAGGCTCGCGAGCGATTCGCCGCTTCGCCACCGCGACTTCGCGCTCTTCTGGGTCGCCATGGGTGCCGGGGGCTTCGCCATGTCGATGGCGACGGTGGCCATCGGCTGGCAGGTGTACTCGGTCCGCGAGAGCCCGCTCGATCTCGGCCTCGTCGGGCTCGCCGAGTTCCTCCCGCTTCTGCTCTTCGCGCTGCCCGCTGGACACGTCGCCGATAGGTGGCCGCGGTCGCGTGTGTACGCGGCCATGATCGTCTGCGACGTCGTCGTGTTCGTCGGCCTGCTCGTCGTCACGGTTCACGGCGCGAATGAGGTGTGGCCGTTCTACGCCCTCGCGTTCCTGTCCGGGGCGGGGAGCGCGTTCGGAGCGGCGGCGGGCCGCGCGCTGACGCCCTCGCTCGTGCCTCAGGAGATCCTCGTCAGCGCGCTCGCCCAGCGGTCGGTCGTCCTCCAGTTCTCGGTAGTCGTGGGACCCGCTGTGGGAGGGATCCTGTTCGCGATCCAGGCCGAGCTCGTATACGGGGTGGCGATCGCGCTCTCGCTCGTAGCGCTCGGGTGCGTGCTCTCGCTCCGGACCGGGCGCGAGCCCGTGGTCGAGGGCGCGGTCGATGTCGGCGAGGTCCTGGCCGGGGTCCGGCTGATCCGCCGGACGCAGGTTCTCCTCGGCGCGGTCTCCCTCGATCTCTTCGCCGTCCTGCTCGGAGGGGCGACCGCGCTGCTGCCCGTCTTCGCGAAGTCCATCCTCGAGGTCGGCCCGACCGGCCTCGGCTTCCTTCGGACTGCGCCGGCTGTCGGCTCTTTCCTCGCAGCGCTCGTCATCGCACGTCGCCCGATTCGCCGTCGCGCCGGGCCGACGCTCTTCGTCGTCGTCGCAGGGTTCGGCATCTCGATGGTGGTCTTCGGCCTCTCGCGGACGATGTGGCTCTCGCTCGTCGCGCTCGCGCTCGGAGGCGCGTTCGACATGGTGAGCGTCGTCCTCCGCTCGACGATCCTTCCCCTCGTCACCCCGGACGAGTTGCGCGGCCGGGTGAACGCGGTCGAGATGGTCTTCATCAGCGCCTCGAACGAGCTCGGGGCCTTCGAATCCGGCGTTGCCGCAGCGCTGATCGGTGCCGTGCCGGCCGTCGTCATCGGGGGTGTGGCGACGATCGCCGTCGCCGGAGTCTGGTGGAAGCTCTTCCCGGCCCTCGGCGGTGTCGACCGCCTCGACGAGCTCCAGCCGGTGGCCGTGGAACCCTCATAGGGGTCATGTCCGTGCTCGGTCTGCGACCGACACTTGGGGTGCCGTGGAACTGCAGGGCTCGATGACCGAGACCCGCACCGCCGCAGACGGTACGGGGACGCTGACCACCGAAGAGATCCGGAAGTTCGCCGCCGGGGCGGTTCTGTTCGCGGTCGTTCTCGCCGCCATCGACACCTTTGCCGGCTCGTCGAACGGCGGGATCGTCGAGCTCGTGATCGTCGCCGCCGTCGTGGCGGTCGCGGCGGCCGGCGTCTTTCTCTGGGGGATCCCGTGGGCGTTGACGCTCGAGGAGCCCGGCGCCGCCGTGGTCGCCGTTCTCTCGTCGCTCCTCGCCCTCCTCACGGTCGTCATCTTCTGGTCGGGGCTCCCGCCCGTGTTCGCGGTCGCGGGAATCCTCCTCGGGCGGAGAGAGCGGAACGCGTACGAGGGGCGCGTCTACGCGCAGGCCGCGATCGTGATGGGCATCGCGGCGCTCGTGCTCGACGTCGTCCAGGTCTTCCTGGACATCGTCTAGCGGCGCGCGCTCGCGCGGAGCTTCCCGGCCGGCGTCCCGGAGATCGACGCGTCGACGAGTTCGATCGGATGCAGCGCGGGCAACGGCTGTCCCGCGCGCCGCAACGCGGAGGAGACCTGGACGAGGCAGCCCGGGTTTGCGGCGGCGTAAACGGCCGCGCCGGTCGCGAGGACGTGCGCCGCCTTCCGGTCGCCGAGCTCGCGCGCAGCCTCCGGCTGGAGCACGTTATAGACGCCCGCCGAGCCGCAGCACAGGTCCTGCTCTGCGGGCTCGACGATCTCGAGCTCGGGGATCCGGGCGAGCGACGCGGCCGCGGCGAGTGGGAGGCGCTGCGCGTGGCGCACGTGACAGGGATCCTGGAGCGCGATCCGCAGTGCGAGTGGATGGCGCCGCGCGCGCGGTGCCGTCTCGGCGAGGAGCTCGCCGATGTCGCGCACCTTCGCCGCGAGCTCGGCGGCAGCGGGATCTTCGAGCAGCCACCCGAGCTCCTTCAGGTGCGACCCGCAGCCGGACGAGTTGACGGCGACGACGTCGACGTCGGCGAAGACGTCGACGAGCCGACGTGCGAACCGGCGACCCTCCTCGATCCTCCCCCCGTGCACGGAGAGCGCGCCGCAGCACTCCTGTGGTGGCGCGACGACCTCGTACCCGTCGGCCGCGAGCACCCGGGCGGTCGCGGCGTTCACGTCCGGGAAGATCGCGCGCTGGACGCAGCCGGTCAGGAGCCCGACGCGGGCGAGGGGACGTCCGTCGGGGCGGGTGAGAGCGGGAGTCGTGTCGTCGCCGCCACGCCAGCGGGGAGCCATCTCGACGAGCGGCAGGAAGCGGCGTGGCATCGGGACGAAGCGTCCGAGCGGCGCGAGCCTCACCGCCGCTCGCATCCGGTCCGGATAGGGCAGGACGCGGAAGAGCAGCCAGCGAAGGAAGCGGTCGCCGACGGTGCGGTCGGTCTCGTCCTCGACCGCTGGCCGGGTCGTCTCGATCAGCCGGTCGTAGCGGACGCCGGACGGGCACGACGAGACGCACGCCATGCAGCCGAGGCAGCGGTCGAAGTGCTCGCTCGCAGTCGAGCTCAGGCTGATCGTCCCGTCGAGCCGCGCGTCGATGAGGTGGATACGGCCGCGTGGCGAGTCCATCTCCTCGTGCCAGAGCACGTACGTCGGGCAGGTCGGGAGACAGAACCCGCAGTGGACGCAGTCGGCGGTGATCTCCCGGATCATCCGGAGAGCACCCTGCGCGGATCGAACGCGCGGCGGATCGACTCGGTCAGACGCTCCACCGCTTCGGAGACGTCCGCCGGCACGGGCTCCGGAACGTACGCGACTCCCGCTGCGGGGCGGACGACGGCCGTCTCGAGCGTGGCGAGCGTCTCCGCGAGAGCGCCGGGCGTGAAGCGGACGCGACCTTTCGCCGCGCCTTGGCGTTCACGCGACTCGCGCCAGACATCAGCATCGGCCTCGTCTCCGCCCACGAGCTGTCGCGCGCTCGCGAACTGGTCGTCCACGGCCCGGCGGGATCCTTCGAAGAGGATGGCCACCCGGCCGGGGTGGAGGACGTCGAGCGCGCTCGGCTGGAGCTGCGAGCGGAGCAGCCGGGCCGCTGCGCCGGCCGTGTCCTCCGTCTCGACGAGAAGCGTCCGGGAAGCCCGAGGCAGCGGATGCAGGCGGAAGCTGGCGCGCCCGACGAGCGCGAGTGTCCCGCGCGAGCCGCACACGAGGCGCGCGAGGTCGTAGCCGGCGACGTTCTTCACGACCTTGCCGCCGGCGCTCGAGATCGTCCCGTCGGCGAGCACGAGTGTCACCCCGAGGACGAGGTCGCGAGGGGCGCCGAATCGGTGGCGGAGCGGTCCCGAGACGTTCGTCGCGAGAAGTCCGCCGACTGTCGGATTACCGGGCGGGTCGAGCGAGAGCCGCTGGCCGTGCTTCGCGAGCGCGGCGGTGAGCGTCGACAGCCGGATCCCCGCCTCGACCGTGCACGTGAGGTCTCCCGCCTCGTGCTCGAGGATCCGGTCGAGCCCCTCCGTCGTCAGCTGCTCTCCGATGCGGAGCGTCCGTCCGGCGGCGTGCGCCTCGGAGAGCGCCGAGGACGCCTCGCGCAGGCTAGAGACGCTCTGCAAGCCCGGTCCTCTCGAGCGGGTGGACTCGGTACGGCCCCGGCACCTCTCCGCACAGACGCGGCGTCGGGATCACCTTCCCCGGGTTACAGAGGCCCTCCGGGTCGAAGGCGTGCCGAAGGCGCTCGAACGTCGCGAGATCTCGCTCGGAGAACATCCCCGGCATGCGGCAGGCCTTGTCCATCCCGACTCCGTGCTCGCCCGTGAGCGACCCGCCGGCGTCGAGGCACGCCTCGAGGATCGCCTCCGCGAGCATCCGCGCGCGCTCCGTCTCGCCCTGTTCTGCGTCGTAGAGGACGAGCGGGTGGAGGTTCCCGTCGCCCGCGTGGAAGACGTTCCCGACGCGGAGGCCGTGCGCCTGCGAGAGCGCCTCGATTTGCCGGAGCACCTTCGGAAGCTGCGTGCGGGGGACGACGCCGTCCTGCACGTAGTAATCGGTGGCAAGTCGGCCCATGCTCGCGAACGCCGACTTGCGGCCTTTCCAGAGAAGCGCTCGCGCTGCGTCGTCCTCCGCGAGCCGAAGCTCGAAGGCGCCGCATTCGAGGCAGATGCGCTCGATCGACTCGGCGTCCTCCTCGACCTGCGAGCACACCCCGTCGAGTTCGACGAGGAGCACCGCGCCGGCTCCGGCCGGATACCCGGGAGCGACCGAGAGCTCGGCGGCCTCGATCGTGAGCCGGTCCATCATCTCCATCGCGGCAGGAAGGATCCCGGCGGAGACGATCTCGCTCACCGCTTCGCCGGCGGAGTCGGTCGAGTCGAAGCCGGCGAGGAGCGTGCGGACCGTCTCGGCCGAGCGGACGATGCGGAGCGTGATCCGCGTGACGACGCCGAGCGTCCCCTCCGAGCCGACCACGACGCCGAGGAGGTCGAGGCCGTCGGGGTCGAGCGCCTTCCCACCGAGCTCGACCACCTCGCCGTCCGGGAGCACGAGCGTCAGCCCCGTGACGTGGTGGACGGTGAACCCGTGCTTCAGGCAGTGCGCGCCCCCCGAGTTCTCGGCGACGTTGCCGCCGATGGTGCAGACCTGCTGGCTCGAGGGGTCGGGCGCGTAGAAGAACCCGTCCGGCGCGACCGCTCGGCTCACGTCGAGGTTCGCGACTCCCGGCTCGACGACGATCCGCTGGCTCTCGAGATCGACCTCGAGGATTCGGTTCATGCGCGTGAGCGCGACGACGACACCCCCCGCGCTCGGGGTCGCTCCACCGGAAAGGCCGGTTCCCGCACCCCGCGCCACGAAGGGGACGCGCGCGCTGTGGCAGGCGCGGAGCACCGCCTGGACCTCCTCCGTCGAGTCCGGCAGCACGACCGCCTCGGGAACTGCGCGGTGGCCGGTGAGCCCGTCGCACTCGTACACGCGCAGCCGTTCGGGCTCGGTGACGACGTGCTCCGGTCCGACGGCGTCGCGGAGCTCCTGCAGGAGGGCGGGGGAGAGGCTCACGGCGCCCAGAACTCCTCGAACGCGTCCGGGTCCGACGGCAGCGCGAGGACCTCGCGCACGAGGCCGTGCTCGATCGTGAAGAGCAGTACCTGGTCGAGCTCCAGCGTCCGCTCGCCCCGCGTGCCCCTCGCCCGGTAGAGGGCCGCGGCGCGGTCGTCGCTCGCGAGGACGTCGATGAGCTCCGAGCCGTACGTTCCGTCCGTCTCCTTCGCGAGGCGCCCGAGGAAGCCGAAGATCTCCTCCCGGCCGCGGCTCACCCCGGCCATGACACCGCGGCCCGAGACGCTCCAGACCGCGTCCTCGGCGAAGAGCCCGCGGAGAGCGAAGCCCTCTCTCCGTGCGAAGGAGTCGAAGATCCGGCGGACGAGCGCCTCGTTCTCAGCGGCGCTCAAGAGCCGACTCCTCCCAGCGTGCGATCAGACCTTCCACGTGTCGGCGCTGCGCCTCGGTGAACGGGATCAGCGCGACGAGGCGGCGGGCCTCGGCGGGGTCGTCGTTCGCGACCGCCGCCTCGAGGTGCTCTCGCATCGGCGTCGGCTGCCGAAGCTGGCGGCGGAGCCAGCGGAGGAGGCTCACCGAGGCCTGGTCGGTCACGTGGCCCACGCTACCGTGCCGCGCGGCGTCCGTGGTCTACGCTCCGCGCATGGCGTTCCGGACGGTCGACGACGTCGAGTCGGCGCTTCGCGCATCCGACTACCTGCCCGATCGCGGCCTCGCGACCGCGCTCTTCCTCGCCACGGCGCTCGGAAAGCCGGTGCTGCTCGAGGGCGAGGCGGGCGTGGGGAAGACGGAGGCGGCGAAGGCGCTCGCCCGCGCCCAGGGCGCCCGCCTGATCAGACTCCAGTGCTACGAGGGGCTCGACGTCGCGCACGCCGTCTACGAGTGGAACTACACGCGGCAGCTCCTCCACATCCGCGCCGCGCAGGAAGGCGGGGTGTCCGAGGAGGAGCTCTTCGGGCCTGCGTTTCTCATCCGCCGCCCCTTGCTCGAGGCCGTCGAGGCTGACGAGCCCGTGGTGCTCCTCGTCGACGAGATCGACCGCGCCGACGAGGAGTTCGAGGCGTTCCTGCTCGAGATCCTGTCGGACTTCCAGATCACGATCCCGGAGCTCGGCACGATCGCCGCGCGGCGGCGCCCGGTCGTCGTCCTCACGTCCAACCGGACACGCGAGCTGCACGACGCGCTCAAGCGCCGCTGCCTCTTCCACTGGATCGACCACCCGTCCCTCGAGCGAGAGGTCGAGATCGTCGAGCTGAAGGTCCCCGGGATCGCCGAGAGGCTCGCGCGCGAGGCGGCGGCGCTCGTGCAGCGCCTGCGCGGGCTCGACCTCGAGAAGCCGCCGGGAGTCGCGGAGACGATCGACTGGGCGCAGGCACTCACCGCGCTCGGGGTCGAGGAGCTCGACGAGGCAGTCGTCGGGGCGACGCTCGGGTCGCTCCTGAAGGTGCGCGAGGATCTCGACGTGGTGCGCGACGGCCGGCTCGGCGAGCTCGTGGCCGACGCCCGCGTCTCGGCGCGTGGATGACCGACCGCACGCTTCTCCTCGGCGGCCTCGTCTCGTTCGGCCGTTCGCTGCGCGCTGAAGGGGTCGAGGTCGGCCCGGGACGCATGATCGAGGCCGCTCGCGCGCTCGACGCGGTGGGTCTCCACGACCGGCGCGACGTCTACTTCGCCCTCCGTCAGACGCTGCTCGCGCACCAGGATGAGCTCGAGCTCTTCGATCGTCTCTTCGCCGGGCTGTCGGGCAGCTCGGACGAGAGCGCCGAGCCGGTCGCACGGACGTCCCCGGAGGCGCGTCGCGACGGCCGCACCCAGTCGGAGGGCGACGGGTCTCCGGACGACGCGCGCTCTCTCGGCGCGTCCAGGCTCGCGCTCCTTCGACGGCGCGACTTCGCGACGCTCGACGAGGTCGAGCTGGCCGACGTGCGTCGGCTCCTGCTCGACGTCGGACGCACGCGGCCGCGACGAACGTCACGGCGTCTCCGCCCGAGCCCGACCGGCGGGACGCTCGACCTCCGCCGCGTGGTCCGGCGGTCGATGCGCTCCGGCGGCGAGCTCGTCGAGCTGCCGACGCGCGCCAGGAAGGTCGTCCCGCGGAAGCTCGTCGTCCTCTGCGACGTCTCCGGCTCGATGGCTCCGTATGCGCGTGCGCTCCTGCTCTTCCTGCACGCGACGGCCCAGGCGGGACACGTCGAGGCATTCGCGTTCGGGACCCGGCTCGCGCGGCTCACCGGAGACCTCGCGACGCGTGACCCGGAGCTGGCACTCGAACGCGTCACGAGCCGCGTCGTCGACTGGGGCAGCGGCACGCGAATCGGCGCCTCGCTCGCCCAGTTCAACGACGAGTACGGCCGCCGGGCCTTGTCCCGCGGCGCGGTCGTGGTCATCGCCTCCGACGGCTGGGAGCGCGACGACCCGGCGCTGATCGGGCGTGAGATGGCGAGGCTCGCCCGCTCCGCGTACGCGATCGTCTGGGTGAACCCGTTGAAGGGAACGCCCGGCTACGAGCCGCTCGCGCTCGGGATGCGCGCCGCCCTGCCGTACGTCGACAGGTTCCTTCCCGGCCATAATCTGGAGAGCCTGGAAGGATTGGCCGGCGTTCTCGCCGGCATCGAGAGGAGGCATGCCGCGTGAAGGAGATCCTGCCCGAGGTCGAGCGCTGGCTCGAGGAGGGCGAGGACGTCGTCGTCGCCACCGTGGTAGCGACCCGCCGCTCGGCGCCGCGTCCCGTCGGCTCGAGCTTCGCCGTCTCGAGATCCGGCGCGCTGTGCGGGTCGGTCTCCGGCGGGTGCGTCGAGAGCGACGTCTACGAGAAGGCCCAGGAGATCTTCGTGACCGGGGAGCCGCAGCTCGTCAGCTACGGCATCTCGGACGACGAGGCGTGGAGCGTCGGCCTTCCGTGCGGCGGCGAGATCGACGTGTTCGTGGAGCGCCTGAAGTAGTGGATCCCATGCTCGAGCGCCTGGCCGCGGTTCGCGACTCGGGCGGACGCGCGCTCCTCTTCACCGTCGTCGAGGGAGACCGCGCCGGGCAGAAGCTCCTCGTCGTCGAGGGCGGCGACACGCTCGGCGACGGGCCTGTCGAGCTCGCCGAGCACGCGGCCGAGATCCTCCGCAGCGGCCGGAACCGCCTGCTCGAACACGACGGAGCCCGCGTCTTCGCGGAGTGGTACGGCCCGCCGCCCCGGCTTCTCGTCTACGGGGCGGTCGACACCGCCGAGGCGCTCTGCGCCGCGGCCGCGCTCCTTGGGTGGCGGACGATCGTTGCGGACGCTCGGGCTCGGTTCGCCACGCGCGAGCGGATCCCGTCGGCCGACGAGCTGATCGTCGAATGGCCCGAGGCGACGTTCGAACAGGTGCAGCCGGACCATCAGACGGCCGTCGTCGTCCTCACGCACGACGACAAGTTCGACGAGCCGGCATTGATCGGCGCGCTTGCGACGGAGGCGTTCTACATCGGCGCGCTCGGCTCACGGCGAAACCAGGAGCGGCGGCGCGAGCGGCTACTCGCGGCAGGTGTGGCGGAGGACGAGCTCGACCGCATCAGCGGGCCCTGCGGGCTCGACATCGGCGCCGACACCCAGGAGGAGACCGCCCTCTCGATCCTCGGCGAGATCCTGGCCGTCAGAGCTGGTCGGGCGGGCGGGCCGCTGAAGGCTTCGCCGCAGCGGATCCACGCGGAGATCGAGACGCCGGCAGCCTCGTAGGCGACCGGCGCCCTGGTCGGTCGTTCAGTCCGCCTCGTCGGGCGCGTCTTCCGCGCCCTCCGCCTGCTCCTCGTCCTGCGACAGGCTGTAGGCGCTGAGCCGCGTCGACAGGCCGCCCATCCAGTCGACCTCGCCGAGCTCGTCTCCGGGCTCGCCCGTGGAGCGCGTGCGACGATCCTTGTCCTTCTCGTCGGTCGGCGGGGGTGTCGCCGAACGTGGCCGCTTGGGCATCGTCGCCCGGTCGGGCTCGGTTCGCTCGTGTCGCTCCAGGTTGAAGTCGACCGGACGAAGGCCGAGGCCGGTCAGATCCGGCTTCTCGCCGTCTTCGGCTGCGCGGTGCGCTCCCGGCTTCGCGTTCGGATCGACGACGTAGTCGGGGAGCGGCTCGAGCAGGTCGTCGTCCTCGGGCGCGATCGGCTGGAAGGCGGCCGGACGGAGGACCTCCGCAGGAGGGTCGTAGATCAGAGGCTCGGCCTCGACCGGCCCCGGCTGCGGCTCGACTGCAGGCGGTGGGGGATCGTAGACCTCCGGTGCCGGCTCGTGCACCTCGGGCGCAGGCTCGAAGACCTCGGCCGGGGGCTCGTACACGTGCGTCGGCGGCTCGTACACGTCGGCCGCTGGGGGCTCGTACACCTCGGCTGCAGGCTCGTGGACGTCCGGCATCGCCTCCGGCGACGGCATCGCGACGGGCTCGGGCTCGACGAGCGCCTCGGGCTCCGGTTCGACGTATGCGACGGGCTCGGGCTCGACCGCGGGCGCCTCGTCCTCTCGAGCCGGGGGCTCGTAGGGCTCCGGAGCGATCTCCGCGGCGGGAGCGGGCTCGCGTGTGGTGGCGAGCTCCGCGACCGGCTCCGGCTCAGCGGGCGGCAGGGGCTCGGGCTCCGCATACGCGACCGGCTCCGGCTCGGCAGGCGCCACGGGCTCAGGCTCCGCGAGGACGACGGGCTCGTCGAACGCCACTGGCTCGGGCACTGGAACGGGCAACGCTTCGAGAGCGTCGGGCTCCGTCTCGGAGGCGGGCGCGGCGAGGGACTGCGGCTCCGGGGCCGACGGCGGCTCGACGGCGGTCGGAGCGGCCTCGGTGTCAGGTGCGGGTGTCTCGACGTAGGCCGCCGGAGGCTCGGGCTCCGCCTCGACGAGCGCAGCAGGAGGCTCGGGCACAGGCTCGACGTACGTCGGCGGCTGCTCGTACTCGACCGTCGGCTCGACGAACGCCGCCGGCGCCTCGCGCTCGGGCGTCGGCTCCGGCTCGACGACCTCCATCAGGGGGACGAACACGGGCTCGACGTAGGCAGTCTCCGGCTCGACGAACGCCGCCGGCGCCTCGGGCTCGGGCGTCGGCTCTGGCTCGACGACCTCCGTCGGGGGGACGAATACGGGCTCGACGTAGGCAGTCGGCTCGGGCTCGACGACCTCCGCCGGGGGCAGGGGGAGGGGCTCCGCGTAGGCAACCGGCTCGGGCTCGGTGGGCCTGGTGAGCTCCGCGACGGGCTCGGCGATCGGCTGCACCTGCGGGAAGTACTCCTGGACCACGAAGCCTTCGGGCTCCGCCGGAGGCTTGGGCTTCGGCTCGGGGCTCGGCAGCAGCGCCTCGGGCTCGGTCACCGGAGCCGTCTCCCACAGCGGCCGCCCGGCGACCTGCCGCTCGCGCAGCTCGGCCCGGCGGATGTTGCCGCTCGGCGTTCTCGGCAGCTTGTCCATGAACTCGATCTCGCGGGGAACGGCGTACTCGGGGAGCGTCGACTCGACGAAGTTGCGCAAGTGCGCCTCGAGCTGCTCGGAGGGCGTGGCACCGGCGCGGAGGACGACGAAAGCCCGGACGAACTGGCCGCCGCGCTCGAGGTCGCGAATGCCGACCGCTGCGCTCTCGGCGACCGCTTCGTGCTCGCGGAGGGCGTGCTCGACCTCGAACGGCCCGAACCGTCGTCCGCGGCTCGTGATGACGTCCTCGGTGCGACCGACGAGCCAGACGAATCCGTCCTCGTCGGTCGAGGCGATGTCCCAGGTCACGAACCAGTCGCCCCGGAACGCCGCCTTCGTCTCTTCCGGCGCGCCCCAGTAGTGCGAGAAGAGCGACGGCGGCCGTCCGCGCAGGCCGAGCTCGCCTTCGACTCCCGGGCCGAGGACGTTCCCCTGATCGTCGATCACCGCGACCTCGTGGCCTGCGATGGGCAGCCCGACAGAGCCCGGACGGAACCCCGCGTCGGCGCCGTTCGCGACGACGACCCCCGTCTCGGCCTGGCCGTAGCCCTCGTGGATGGTCATGCCCCAGACTTCCTCGTAGGTCGCGATCACGTCTCGCGCGAGCGTGTCTCCCGTCGAGACCAGACGGCGCAGCCGGCGGGGGCGGTAGCGGTGGAAGGCGCGGAGCTCGGTCAGCGCCGCGTAGTCGGCCGGCGACTGACACAGGATCGTGGTGTCGAGGCGGTCGATGAGATCGAGTCGCTCGACCGGGTCGAACGTGCCGCCGTGGTGGAGGACCACCTCGGCGCCGCGCGACCACGGCCCGACGAGGGTGTTCCAGACCGCGAGAGCGTTGCCCGTGTCCGCTGTGCACCACACGGCGTCGCCGGGTCCGGCGTCCAGCCAGTGCTCGGTCTGCACGCGCGCCGCGAACGTCGAACCGTGAGTGTGCGCTACGCCCATCGGAACGCGCTCGGTTCCCGACGTGGAGAGGATGAAAGCAATCTCGTCCGACGTCGTGTCCGCCGCGGTGACTGCCGGCAGCGGATCGCGCGGCCCCCACGTGCGCTCGTCGAGGTAGACGACTTCGTGCTCACCGGGCATGTCCGCGATGGCGCTCTCGACGCTCCGCGCGGCGAAGATCAGCCCGGCCCCGGCGCTCGACATCCGGACCTCGAGCGCGTCCGCGGAGAGGGTCTCCGGGCAGGGGACGCTGACTGCGCCGATCTTCAGGCACGCCAGCATCGCCTCGACCCATTCCGGCGTCTTTCCTGCGACGACGAGGACGCGGTCGCCGGCGGTGACGCCACGCTCGAGGAGCACCGCGGCCCACCGCGTCGCCGCCTCGCTCAGGTGGTGGAACGTGCGCGGCTCGATGACCCCGTCGCTGCCGAGGAACATGAGCGCACGCCGCTTCGGGTTGGCGGCGAGCACGTCCACGACGTCCCGGGTGTAGTTGAAATGGTGTGGGACGTCCCAGGCGCCCTCGGAGAACGCCGGACCAAAGGCCAGGCTCTCGGGGGAGCGAGCGACACGTGACCTCTCGTCAAGCTGCGAGCGACGACGGCCGATGCGAACCTTCATCACGGCACATCCATTATCGACCCGATTCTCAAGAACGTTAAAGCTCGCGGGGGATTTACCTTCTGATCAGGTGATGCCGAGCTCCGCGCCGAACGGCGGATCGGCCGGAAGCGAGTCGGGAAGCGTGAATCCGCCCGCCTGCTCGAGGGCCGCGATCCGGCGCTCGAGCGGGGGATGGGTGTCGAAGAGCGACGAAAGCGCGGAGACGCCCGTTCGCTCGGTCTCGACGCGGCTCGTGGGGCTCTCCACCCAGAGATGGGCGACCGAGGCGTCGGCGTACTGGATCGACGTCGTGTCGAGCTGCAGCCGCCGGAGGGCGAGCGCCATCGCCTCGGGGTCGTTCAGGATCTCGGCAGAGCCTGCGTCCGCGAGGAACTCCCTCCTCCGAGAGAGGCTCAGGCGCAGGAGCAGGGCCGCGTAGGGGGCGAGCAGGAGGCCGACGATCGCGACGACGGCGATGAGCGCGCCGCCTCCCTTCCGCGACTTTCCACCGCCGAAGATGAGCATCCGGAACCCGATGTCGGCGACGAGCGCGATCACCCCGGCGAAGATCGTCGCCATCGTCATCAGGTACGTGTCCCGGTGCCGGACGTGGGAGATCTCGTGTCCGAGCACGGCCTCGAGCTCGCGCTTCGGCATCGTCCGCAGGAGCCCGGTCGTGACCCCGAGATAGCTCGTCTGGGGCCGGAGGCCGGCGGCGAACGCGTTCGGCGCCGGATCGTCGACGATCCTCACCTCGGGCGTCACGGGGAGTCCCGCAGCGATCGAGACGTTCTCGACGAGGCGGTGGAGCGGCTTGATCTGGTCCTGGTCGATCTCCTGGGCGCCTGTCATGCGGGCGATCATCCTGCGGTTCTGGAGCAGCGCGAAGAGCGCGTAGATTGCCGCCCCGGCGAGCGCGACGATGCCGAGCGAGAGGTTGAAGATCGCCCCGATCAGTCCCGCGACGATCAGCAGGAGGATCACGAACCCGGCGACGACGATCCCGCTCTTCAGGCGGTTCGCCCGGATCTGCTGCTGGAGCGTCACGAGCCGGTGGCGAACGAAACCTGCGGCACCGCGGTGTCCCCCTCCGCGGAGAAGAACTCGCGCTCGCGGAAGCCGAGACCGCGCGCGACGAGCACCCACGGGAAGCTCTGGATCCCGGTGTTGAAGCTCATGACCGTGGCGTTGTAGTAGCGCCGGGCGGCGCTGATCTTGTCCTCGGTGTCCGTCAGCTCGTCCTGGAGCTCCTTGAAGTTCTCGGACGCCTTCAGGTCCGGGTACGCCTCCGCGACAGCGAAGAGCTTCCCGAGGGCGTTCGTCAGACCGGCGTCCGCCTCCGCTGCGCTTGCCGGGGAGCCCGCCTGCTGGAGCGCAGTCCGCGCGCGCGTGACCTCGTCGAAGACCCCGCGCTCGTGCGCCGCGTAGCCGCGCACCGTCTCGACGAGGTTCGGGATGAGGTCCGTGCGCCGCTGGAGCTGGACGTCGATGTTCGCCCACCCGGTGCCGACCTCGTTCCGGAGCCGGACGAGCTTGTTGTAGCCGAGGATCGCGACGATCGCGAGCAGGACGACGACGCCGATCAGGATCCAGAGCCAGAGCATCGCCGAGCGAGTCTACGCGCGCCCGAGGGCGGCGGCGAGGAGGTCCCGGCCGTTCTCGAGCACCGGCTCGCCGTGAGAGAGGAGGACGCGCTCGACGGGCAGGTCGAGAAGCGGCGCGAGCGACTTCGCGAGCTCGGAATGGCCGGTGGACTTCGGCAGCCACGACTCCGGGCACATCCGGATGCCGCCCGCCGTGTCGCCGAGCAGGACGTCTCCGGGGATCACCGCGTGCTCTCCCGGGTGCCAGTGCACGACCTCGCTCCGGCGCGCCGTCCCGAAGGCCTCGATCCCGCCGGGAAGCTCGTCACCCGGCCGGAAGACGTCCGTCACGACGCCTGCGCGGCGCTCGATCGCCGCTCGTCCCGACGTCGGCGCCCACACGCGCGCGTCGTAGCGCGACACCATCTCGGCGGTGCTCCTCGTGTGCCAGAAGACGGTCACGAGAACGTGGACGACGCCGCCGGCGCTTCCGACGTCGCGATCGAGCGCATCCCAGAACCGTGTCGCGTCGTCCGCCGGCACGAGGGGATCGACGAGGACGACGCCGTCCGTCGTCTCGCAGTACGTCGAACCGACGTCCTGCCTCCACTCCTCGTGGTACGCCGTCCAGCGCCAGAGTCCGGGCGCGATCCGGAGGACGTCCATCCGGGCAACAGTAGAAGAACCGATTGCGGAGATGCTCGCGTATGGTCGAGTCAGCGGACAAAGGAGGTCCCGGATGAACGCGACGCGGTTGTCTCTCGCCCTCGCTGTCGGTACGGCGGCGCTGATTCTGGCCGGCTGCGGAGGGAGCTCGAACTCGGCGGGCACGACGTCGACCACGACGACGACGCCCACGAGCTCGACCCCGACCGGTCACGGAGGCAAGAAGCTCGACGGGAACGTCGGTCCCGGCTTCGACATCAGCCTCACGGACTCGAGCGGGAAGGCAGTCACGACGCTCGCGGCGGGGACGTACACGATCGTGGTCGACGACCAGGCGGACATCCACAACTTCCACCTCACCGGGCCGGGCGTCGACAAGAGCACGGACGTCGGAGGCACCGGGAAGGTCACGTGGACCGTCGACCTGAAGGACGGGCAGTACCACTATCAGTGCGACCCGCACTCCTCGCAGATGAACGGGGACTTCACCGTCTCTGGCTGATTCGCCCACAGCTCGGTCGCCGCCGCGCGCCGTAGGCGCGCGGCGCGAAGGTGCTCAGAGCGAGATCGCCGTCCCGCCGGCCTCGGCGGAACGATGGAGCGCCTCGAGCGTGCGAGCCTGCGCGACCGCGTCCGCGCGGCCGAGCAGGAGCGGCGCCTCGCCGTGGATCGCGTCGCTCAGGTTCTCGAGCTCGAGCTGGTACGAGTCGATCGGGTCGAGCTCGATCCGCTCGACTCGTCCGTCCCGGCGGAGCTCGATCACCGGCTTGCGGCAGTGCCACGGGTCGTCGAGGAAGAGCGAGCCCTCGGTCCCGATCGCCTCGAGCTCGTCGCGCTCCGTAAGGGACGTGCCGCAGTCGAAGAGCGCGCTGACGCCGTTCGGAAACCGCATCAGCCCGGTGAAGACCCAGTCGGTGCCGGTGTCGCCGATCAGCGCCTGCCCGACCACGCTCTCAGGCTCCCCCGCAAGCAGCCGAGAGCCGTTCACGCAGTAGCAGCCGACGTCCATGAGGCTGCCGCCCTCGACCTCCGTGCGCAGGCGGATGTTGCCCGCGTCGTAGAGCGAGTAGCTGAACGCGGAGCGGACGACACGGAGGTCGCCGATCGCCCCTTCCGCGACGAGCTCGGCGAGCCGCGCCGTCTGCGGGTTGTGCCGGTACATGAAGGCCTCGCTCAAGAGCCGTCCCGTCCGCTCCGAGACGTCGAACGCCGCGACGACGTCGTCCGGGTGCCGGCTCAAGGGCTTCTCGCAGAGGACGTGCTTGCCCGCCTCCATCGCCTTGATCGACCACTCGCAGTGAAGCGTGTTCGGGAGCGAGATGTAGACGGCATCGACGTCCGGGTCCGCGAGGAGCGCCTCGTAGGAGCCGTACGCGCGCGGGATGCTCCTCCAACCCCGCGCGTACGCGTCGGCGCGTGCCTGGTCGCGGCTCGCCACCGCGACGAGCTCGACCTTCTCCGACGCGTGGGCGCAAGGGATGACGAGCCGGTTGATGTGGGCCGTCGAGACGATGCCGAGGCGCATCACCCCCATGACGCCTCCGTCATCGGCCGAAGCGCCGTCTCCAGGATGCGGTGCCCGCGCGGGCGGGTCAGACAGAAGAGAACGACGTCGGCCACGTCTTTCGCGGACATCATCCCGGCGAGGACCTCCTGCGTTCGTCCGTAGCCGTCCTCAAGCGCGAAGTCGGTGGCGACGCCGCCGGGGCAGACGTTCGTGCAGCGGACGCCGCGCTCGCGGAGCTCGTGGTCGAGTGCGCGCGTGAGCCCGACCTGGCCGAACTTGGACGCGCAGTAGACGGCTTCGCCCGGCAGTCCGCGCCGGCCCGCCTCGGAGGCAATGGTCACGACGTCGCCGGAGCCGCTCGCGAGCAGGTGCGGGATCGATGCGCGGATCGCGTAGATCGTCCCCTTGA
The DNA here is from genome assembly GCA_963809405.1 of uncultured Actinomycetes bacterium. Taxonomy (GTDB): domain Bacteria; phylum Actinomycetota; class Thermoleophilia; order Gaiellales; family Gaiellaceae; genus GMQP-bins7. The sequence goes on along the minus strand of CAWEJN010000003.1, from coordinate 152,576 downwards.
GGTTCACGTCGATCATCTCCTCGATGTGCTCGACCGGCGTGTCGACGAGGGAGTGATACGAGCCGACGCCGGCGTTCGCGACGCAGATGTCGAGGCGTCCGAAGCGCTCGACTGTTCTCTCGACGGCGGACTCGACCTGGCCGAGATCGCGAACGTCGCAGTCGAGGCCGAGCGAGTCGGAGAGCCCGAGGTCGTCGCCGCTGCGCGAGGCGAGGCCCACGTGAACGCCCGCGGCGGAGAGCGCTCGCGAAACCGCCGCGCCGATCCCACGGCTCGCGCCGGTGACGAACGCGACCTTCCCGCTGAGCTCCGCCGTCGACGTCATCCCACCTCCACTCCTCGCAGGGCCGGGTACAGCTCGCGGAAGCGAGCGTATCCCTCGTCGTACGCACGCGCCCAGGTCACGTTCGGCTCGATCGTCTCCCGGACGCGGACGCAGGTGGCAACCGCCTCCCGCGCGTCCGCGAACACGCCCTCCGCGACGCCGGCCAGGAGAGCGGCGCCGTAGGCCGAGCCCTCCTCGACCTCGGTCAGCTCGAGCGGGAGCCCGAGGACGGACGCGACGATCTCGAGCCAGAGACGGCTGCGTGCACCGCCCCCGGATACGCGGCCCGCGACGGGTTCGACGCCGAGGGCGCGGAGCAGCTCGAGCGAGTCGCGTAGACCGAAGGCGACTCCCTCGAGCACGGCGCGGCAGAGGGCGCCCCGGTCGTGGCGAAGGGAGAGGCCGGTGAAGGCTCCGCGCGCGTCGGGGTCGGCGTGCGGAGTGCGCTCGCCCTGGAGGTACGGGAGGAAGAAGATCCCCTCGGCGCCCGGCTCCCAGGTTCCCGCGGCGGCGGTCAGCTCGTCGTAGCCGGCTCCAGGCGCGCATGCGTCGCGGAACCAGCGAAGCGAGCCCGCGGCGTTGAGCATGACGCCCATGGCTTCCCAGGTGTCCGGGACGGCGTGGCAGAAGGCGTGGACGCGGGCGAGCGCGTCGTGGGCGTATGCGGGGAGCGCCGCGAACACGACGCCCGACGTGCCGAGGACGACGGAGACGAGGCCGGGCTCGACCACGCCGACGCCGAGCGCGGCGGCCTGCTGGTCGCCCGCACCGGCGATCTCCGTCGACTCGTGCGCCGGCGGGAGCCAGTCCGCAGGGACCTCGAGCGCCGAGACGACCTCGCCGCTCCACCGGCGTGCGGCGACGTCGAAGAGGAGCGTCCCCGACGCGTCAGCCGCGTCGATCGCCCACTCGCCCGTCAGGCGGAGGCGGACGTAGTCCTTCGGGAGCACGATCCGCTGGATGCGCTCGTACACGTTCGGCTCGTGGCGACGGAGCCAGAGGAGCTTCGGCGCCGTGAATCCGGTGAGCGCGCGGTTCCCGGTCAGGGAGATGAGTCGCTCGAGGCCGAGGCGCTCCTCGATCTCGGTGCACTCCGTGGCTGTCCGCTGGTCGTTCCAGAGGATCGCCGGGCGGAGGACACGGTCCTCCTCGTCGAGGACGACGAGGCCGTGCATCTGCCCCGAGAAGCCGGTGCGCCTCGGCTCCACGCCGAGCTCCGCGAGCGCCTGCTCGCTCGCGCGAACCCAATCCTCGGGGTCCTGCTCGGACCACCCGGGCTGCGGAGTCGAGAGCGGGTATTCCACCTCGGCGGACGCGGTGACGGCGCCTTCGGGCGTGACGGCGATCGCCTTGACCCCGGTCGTGCCGACGTCGAGGCCGACGAGCCTGCTCACGTGCTACTCGCCGCCGAGAGCGGCGTAGACGAGCTCGTACGCGCGGACCGCGTCCTTGCGCGACTGGGCCTCCCGCAGCGAGGCGTCGTCGATCTTCGCCGCGACCGAGTCGATGAAGCGCCACTGGAGGACGCTCCGCCTGACGGCCTCGATCGGGTCCTCGGTGTACGGGTAGAGGTCGAACCCAAGCCGCTCGCCGTTCGAGCCGTACCCCGCCCGCCGGAGCTCGACCGCGAGCTCGAGCGTCTCCATGAACGCGGTCGCGCCGACCATGTTGTCGTCGTCGAACGTGCCCCAGCCCGAGTTCGCGTGCTGGTGGCCGAGGACGCCCTCCGACGCGAGCAGGGCCGCGTACTCGCCGAGGCTCTCGTCGTTCATGAGCAGGTGCTGCCAGTCCATGTTGACCTTGACGTTGTCGATGCCCTCGGCGCGGAGCTTGTGGATGACGTGCAGGGTCATCCCGATGTTCCGCATGAGGATCTTCATGGCCGGCTCGGAGTTCTTGTGCTCGAGGAAGAGGAAGATTCCGTGCTCGCGACAGCGCTCCGCGGCCTGCCGGATCCCGTCCACGAGCCAGCCCCACGAGTCCCCGTAGGGCGTCTGGAACGGGTAGTTGTAGCCCTCGATCCCCGGCCAGATGATGAAGTGGGCGCCGAGGCTCCCGGAGAAGTCGATCGCGTCGAGCGTCCGCTTCACGGCCTCCGCGCGCGTCGCCGCGTCGGGTGAGACCAGGCCGCCCTTCCCGAAGCGCGGGTCGAGATGGAGGCCCGTCGCCAGGCAGTAGACGTCGTGCCCGCCGAGAGCGTCGCGGACCTCGTCGAGGTTGTCCGGAGAGAGCTCCTGCGGGTAGTGGAACTCGTAGCCGTCGATCAGGTCGCCGAGGCCCTCGACCGCGCGGCGCACCTTGTCGGCCGTGCTCTCGCCGACGAGCTCCGGCCGGTACCCGGCCGGGACGAAGCGTGTGACCATCGGGCCGAAGGCCCAGATCCCGAGCGACGTCTTCATCGTGAGCTCCTCCGCTTCATGGCTTCCTCCTCGGCTCGTGAGGCGGCCTAGTATCCCGCACGACGCCGGGCCGGAGATCGAGGAGGGGCGCATGGCGCAGGACGGGAGCGACGCGATCGGGATCGGGATGCTCGGCTACGCCTTCATGGGGAAGGCGCACTCGCACGCCTTCCGGACGATCGAGCACATGACGTGGCCGCCGCCGCTCGAGCCGCGGCTCGTGGCGATCGCTGGGCGCGACGAGCAGGCCGTCGCCGAGGCAGCCGAGCGCTACGGCTTCGAGCGCTGGACGCAGGACTGGCGCGATCTCGTCTCGGATCCCGAAATCGGGCTCCTCGACAACCTCGGGCCGAACTCGCTGCACGCGGAGCCGACGATCGCGGCGGCGGAAGCCGGGAAGCACGTCGTCTGCGAGAAGCCCCTCGGGCGCGACGCGGACGAGAGCTACGAGATCTGGACGCGCGTCGCCGCGACCGGTGTGAAGCACATGTGCGCGTTCAACTACCGCTTCGTTCCCGCCGTCCGGCTCGCACGCGAGCTGATCGAGGCCGGCGAGCTCGGGGAGCTCAGGCATTTCCGCGGCCGCTACCTGCAGGACTGGGGCGACACGACCGCCGCCGTCTGGCGCTTCGAGCGGGAGGCCGCCGGCTCGGGCGCGCTCGGCGACCTCGCGGCGCACGTCGTCGACCTCGCCCGCTACCTCGTCGGCGAGATCGAGACGGTGGGCGGCTTTCTCCGCACGTTCGTCCCGGGTCGAGAGGTCGACGACGCGGTGGAGGCCACGGTGGAGTTCGCGAACGGCGCCGTCGGCACGCTCGAGGCGACGCGGCTCGCGCTCGGGCGCGGAACGCGTTCCAGTGGGAGATCAACGGGACGAAGGGGTCCGTCGCGTTCGACATGGAGCGCCTGAACGAGCTCCAGGTGTTCCGCGCCGACGGCGACCGCGCACGAGGCTTCAAGACGGTGCTCGTGTCCGAGGCCGACCACCCGTTCTGGGAGCACTGGTGGCCGCCGGGGCACATCATCGGTTGGGGCGACACGTTCGTGCACGAGCTCCACCACTTCCTGGCCGCGATCGCGGAAGACGCCGACGTCGGCCCCCATGGAGCCACGTTCGAGGACGGTTACCGAGCAGCCGAGGTGTGCGACGCGCTCGTCCGCTCCGGCGCGACCGGAACGCGACAGACGGTGTCGTTCCGGGCCGCGTCTGTGACTGACATGACACAAGCTTGACGCCGCGCGCAGCGCAGAGTAATAGAGTCCCCGCGCAGGCCGAAATCATGAGAGCTAAGGAGGCGGGAGTGAAACGATTGTTCCGCAGGTCGGTGGCCGCGGGTCTCGTCGTGGTCGTCGTCGGCGCCGCAGTCGCGGTGTTGGCAAGCGGGGCGACAGCCAGGAGCAACGCCAACATTCAGGTGTGCGTGCTGCTTCCGGACACGAAGTCGTCCGTGCGCTGGGTCCAGTTCGACCCGAAGTACATCGGCGCGGCTCTGAAGAAGGCCGGCGTCACGTTCTCGATGAACAACGCCTTGAACGAGCCGCAGAAGATGGCTGCTCAGGCCGATGCGTGCCTCGCACAGGGCGCGAAGGTCGCGATCGTCACGGACATCGCCGCGGGTACGTCCATCTCGATCGAGAAGAAATTCGCCAAGGCGGGCGGGGCGTCGATCGACTACGACCGCCAGGTGGTCGGCGGTATCGCGAAGGTCTACGTCGCCTTCGACGGGGTCGCAGTCGGGGCCGGGCAGGCCAACGGCATCCTGAAGGCGCTGAAGGGCAAGTCGAAGCCGGTCGTCGCCGAGCTCTGGGGCGGGCCGACCGACCAGAACGCGTACTGGTTCAAGAGCGGGAACGACAAGATCCTGAATCCGCTGTTCAAGAGCGGCAAGATCACGAAGGGCCCGCAGCAGTTCGTGCCCGACTGGCTCGCCACGAACGCCGGCCCGATCTTCACGCAGATGCTGCTGAAGACCGGGAACAAGATCGACGGCGCCATCGCGGCGAACGACAACATCGCCGGTGCGGTGGTCGCGATCGAGAAGGCGAAGAAGCTCAAGCCGATCGCGCTGTCCGGCCAGGATGCGACGCCGCAGGGCGTGCAGAACATCATCTCGGGCTGGCAGACGATGACGGTCTACAAGTACGTTCCGACCGAGGCGAACGCGGCAGCCGCAGCAGCGATCGCGATCCTCAAGCACAAGAAGATCCCGGGGATCAACGGGTTCCGGAAGAACGGCTCGAAGAAGGAGCCGACGGTCCAACTCCCGATCGTCTCGATCACGAAGGCGAACTACACCCGGCTCTTCAAAGACGGGTTCCTCAAGCGGAGCGAGGTCTGCACCGGGGCGTACAAGCAGTACTGCAAGTAGTCGTATGAGGGAGTGGTGGAGGCGTCCGACGAGGGCGCCTCCACCAACATCGGTGTAGTAAGAGACGCCTGATGAGCGAGACGCCACCACTTCTCCAGCTCCGCGGGATCACGAAGTCGTACGGGTCGGTGCAGGCGCTCACCGACGTCGACTTCGAGGTCCGTCACGGCGAGGTCATGGCGCTCGTCGGAGACAACGGAGCCGGCAAGTCGACGCTCATCAAATGCGTCGCCGGCATCCACGGATACGACGCGGGCGAAATCCTGTTCGAGGGCAGAGCGGTCAGCGTCAGCGGTCCGAAGGACGCCGCCGGGCTGGGTATCGAGGTCGTGTACCAGGATCTCGCGCTCTGCGACAACCTCGATGTCGTCCAGAACATGTACCTCGGGCGCGAGGAGCGCGACTGGCTGTGGCGGCTGAAGGAGCCCGCGATGGAGCAGTACACGGGGGAGACCTTGAAGTCGCTCGCGGTGACGACGATCAGGTCGATCCGCCAGCCCGTCGCGTCGCTCTCGGGCGGCCAGCGGCAGTCGGTCGCCGTTGCGAAGGCCGTCCAGTGGAACTCGAAGCTCGTCATCCTCGACGAGCCGACCGCCGCCCTCGGTGTCGCGCAGACGCGGCAGGTGCTCGACCTCGTCAAACGCCTCGCGGAGCAGGGCCTCGGTGTCGTCCTCATCTCCCACAATCTCCACGACGTCTTCGAGGTGGCGACGCGAATCACGGTGCTCCGCCTCGGACGGGACGTGGGCGTCTACGAGCGCGACAAGACGACGCAGCAGGAGGTCGTCCACGCGATCACGGCCGGTATCCCGACCAAGGTCGCCGGGGTTCCGGACAACGTGCCGGAGCTCGCCACATGACGGACGCCACTACTGACGTCGACGTCGCCGCACCGGGGATCGGTCTGCCCGAAGGCGAAGTGGAGGGCACCTCCGGCTGGTGGCGTGCCATCTGGGACAACGTCCGCAGCGGCAATCTCGGCGTCCTCCCGATCGTCATCGGCCTGATCCTCATCGTCGTCTTCTTCACGATCAAGACGCCCGTCTTCTTCACGGCGAACAACTTCAACAACGTCATCGTGCAGATGGCGGGAACCTGCATGCTCGCCTACGGGGTCGTCTTCGTGCTGTTGCTCGGCGAGATCGACCTCTCTATCGGCTATCTCAGCGGTCTCGCCGCGGTCTCCGTCGCGGAGCTCCAGCTCCCAGGACCGGACTCCGTCCATTCGTTTCCATTCACGCTCATCGCGCCGGTAACCGGGCTCATCGCCATCCCGATCGCGATCGCGATCGTCGGCGCGATCGGCGCGGCCCAGGGGACCGTCGTGGCCAAGATCGGCGTCCCCTCGTTCGTCGTCACGCTCGCCGGATACCTCATATGGCAAGGGGCCATCCTGCAGATACTCGGCATCCAGGGCACGGTGATCATCCAGGACAAGTGGGTGAACGACACCGTCAACTACTACTTCTCGGACAATGCCGGCTGGCTCATCGCGGCGCTCCTCGCGGGGATCTACGCGGCCACCGTGCTCGCGCACGTCGTCGGTCTGCGCCGCGCGGGGGTGGCCGTCCGCAACCCGTGGCCACTCGTGGCCAAGGTCGTGGGGGTCGCGATCGCCGCCTTCGGTGTGGTTGCGATCTGCAACCACGCCGAGGTTCCGCCGGGGCTGCCGCTGGCGGCCGTCCTCGTCCTGATCTTCCTCGTCGGGTTGACGTATCTCGCGAAGCGGACGCCCTTCGGACGTCACGTCTACGCGGTGGGCGGGAACGCCGAGGCCGCGCGACGCGCGGGCATCAACGTGCCACGGATCCGGATCCTCGTCTTCATGATCTCGGGGATGATGGCCGGTGTCGGCGGAATCATCCTCGCGGCGAACGTCAACTCCGTCGATCTCAACGTCGGTGGCGGCACGCTGCTGCTCGATGCGATCGCGGCCGCGGTCATCGGCGGTGTCAGCCTCTTTGGCGGGCGCGGAGAGGTGCGAGGCGCGCTGCTCGGAGCACTCGTGATCGCCACGGTCTCGAACGGCCTCCTCACGGCCGGATACGCGCCCGGAACGATCTACGTCGTGACCGGCGTGATCCTGCTGCTGGCCGTGACGCTCGACACGGTCGCCCGGCGGTTGCAGGTGCGCTCGGGCCGCTGAGGCGCCCGGCCTCGCCCCGAGCTAGCGAACCGTTCCCGCGAAATATCGCTGCGCGAGCGCCCACGCCCTCGCGCCGACGGCGGCGCCGACACGCCGACCGGCGAGGTCGTCGCCACCGGTCTGGATTCCGGCGTCGGCACCGGCGAGCCCGGCCTCGTCTGCGGCTGTGCGGTACGTCGTCCACGGCCGGAGGCCTGCGCCGGCCGGAATCCTCGGGCTTCCGAAGTCCGCCGTGAGCACTGCTGCCGCTGCGCGCGCGAACGCGCTACCGTCCGAGACCCAGCCCGGCGAGGGCGGTGTGACCGTTCCACCGCGTGGGGCCCAGCGGGTGCCGAGCACCCAGCCCCTGGTCGTCCGGACCGCGACGTCGCCGACGTGGCCCGCGAGCGCGGCGTGGCGCTGACCGGGTGCGCTCGACTCCTTCGTGACGAGCTCGACGAGACCCGGGACGAGCGGCAGTCCGTCGGGGCTGTACGAGGGGGCCTTCCGGTCGCTCGACTGGCCTTCGAAGGCGAGCGACCGGATCATCGAGATCGGTCGCACGGAGTCGTACGTGCGCTTGGCCCCCCAGCTCGCGATCGCCGCGTCGTGGAGCGCGCCGTCGAGCGCGAAGTAGAGCTTCACGTCCGAGGCAAGCCGGGCAGCGGCGTTCGCGCCGGGTGCGCGCGAGTCCGACACGGAGTCCGCGATCTCGTTCCACCGCGCGGGCGTGCCATGTCCAGCAAGCCAGCGCGCCACGATCGCTGCGCCTGTGGGGCGGGCGCTCGCGCGGATGACGTCGACGGCGGCCTGCTTGTACGCGCGGCCGCTCGGGCCGCCGAGCGTGGGCGGTCCGGGATCGATCGGCAGGCCCTTCTTCGACGTCCGGAGGGCGAAGCCGCGGACGTGGCCCCACTGCGAGTCGACGAACGACTGCACGTCGGCCGGGATCGGGAACCCGCCCTGGATCGTGATCTGCCCGAACGCGAGCGGCTGCCAGAACGTCCCGTCGTGCATGGGCGTGCCGGGCTGCGAGACGACCAGCGGCGCGTTCACGGGCGCATAACTCGGGTCGAGGTAGTGACGACTCTCGAGCGAGCCGTCCGCCTTCCCGTAGGCGATGGCGGCGGCGGCGACGCGGTTGCCGAGCGCAGCGGGCGAGTCGCCCTTCGTACTCGTGTAGCCCGGCTCGTAGCAGAGGAGCCGCATCGTGTCGGTCAGGTGCGCGAAAGCTTGCCTCATGTTCGGGCCGTAGGACGCCCGCCAGAGGAGAAGCCGGTACGCGGCGTAGCTGATCGCCGCGTTCCGGGCCGCCAGCGCGTCGCCGGCCTGATGCTTCTCGGTCAGGAAGTAGCCCGTGCCCTTCGGCGTGTACGCGTCCCAGGCATCCCACATCGCGGCGGAGAGGTGGAACAGGTCGCGCGCCTGCTCGGCCGGGTCGTCGCGGCCCGGGTCGTCCGCGAGGAGCGCGTCGTTCCAGATACGAGCAACCGAGCGGGTCGGCGTGGCGAGGCTGGTGCAGTTCGAGCGCACGTACGACGTGGCGGGCTTTGCCGCCGCCGGACGAGCGGACGGCGGGTTCACGACGACGACACGGTCGGCGCGGACGTTCGAGAGCCGGGTCTGCCGTCCGCCCGGGAAGCGGACGACGAGCGAGCGCACCGTCGTCGCGGGCCCCAGCCCGAAGTGGAGGCGTGGGTCCTCCGAGGAGAGGTAGCTGCTGCCCGCGTGCTCCTCGTCGACGAGCGTGCGCCCGTCGGGGAGGACGGCCGTCGCCACGGCGCCCGGGGCGAAGGTCGAAAGCTTCACCTCGAGCCAGTGGCCCTTCTCGCCCGAGTTGCGAAGGAGTACGAGCCTGCCGCCGACCGAGTTGACCGCGACGTCGACGGTGCCGTTGTTGTCGTAGTCGGCGGCCGCGACGCCGCGGCCGTTGACGTCGGGCGTCGCAGCCAGGCCGGGAACGCCGACGTTCGCATACCGCTTCCCACTTCCCGGCGCGAGCACCTGCACGCGGGCCGCGTCCTTCGAGAGGCTCGTCACGGGGATGTCTCCGTTGGCGAGCACGAGGTCGGGGGTGCCGTCGAGGGAGAGGTCGACCCAGGAGGCGCCCCAGCCGGCGCTGCCCGCGGCGGCCGAGCGGAAGGCGGGCCGCCCGTTGTCGAACGCCGGTGCGCCCGCGGCCGTCTCGTCGGCGCGCCGCAGGACGGCGTACGGCTCCCGCCGGGAGTTCGTCACGAAGAGGTCGAGCCGACCGTCGCCGTCGTAGTCGCCCGATGCGATGCCCATGCCCGCGTACGGGTCGGCGACTCCCTCCGCGACGCCCCGCTCCTCGAAGCGGAAGCCGAGCCCGGCCGGATCGGCGGCGGCCCCGCCCGGCCAGGCGACGTTCTCGTACAGCTGGTTCGCGTCCTCGTCGTTCGCGACGTACAGGTCCGGACGCCCGTCCCCGTCGTAGTCCGTGAACATCGCGCCGAGCCCGTGCCGGAAGTCGGCGGCCTCGAGCCCGGCCTGCACGCCGACCTCGCGGAACTTCGTACGGCCGTGGCCGTCGTTCCCCTCGTTCAGGTACAGGAGGTCTCGGACCCCGGCGTAGCTCGTGGGGAAGCCCCCGACAGCCGTCGCGATCGGTGTGTTGAGATCCGTGTAGCCGGCGACGAACAGGTCCGGCCGGCCGTCGCCGTTCACGTCCGCGACCGCGGCGCCCGAATGCCAGCCGAATGCGTCGATCCCTGCCGCCTTCGCCCCCTCGGTGAAGGTGCCGTCGCCGTTGTTCCAGAGGAGCTCGTCGTACGAGCCGGTCGTGACGTAGAGGTCGGTGTAGCTGTCCCCGTTGAAGTCGGCGGCGACGCACCCCTCGCCGCGCACGGGGAGATCCGCTCCCGACCGCTTCGAGACGTTCACGAACGAGCCCTTGACGTTGTGGAAGAGCGCGGTCCGCGGCAGCCCGCCCTGCTTCTCCCAGCGCGTCGTGTCGGCCTCGGAGTACGAGTTCACGACGAACAGGTCGAGCCAGCCGTCGTTGTCGTAGTCGAGCCAGCAGACGCCGCCGCCCATCATCGCCTGGACGTCGGCGGAGACGCCGAAGCGGAACGCCCCCTGCCGGAAGTCGAGGCCGACCTGCGAGGCGACGTCCTGGAGATGAACGCCTGCGAGCGGGCCGGTTGCGCTGACGACCTCGGCCGGAGGCGTTGGCGTCGTGATCGCCGGCGTGGCGGCACCGGACGCATCGACGATGACGTAGTGCCCCTGCCGGAGCGCGACCTCCATCGTCCGCGCGAACGGCGTCGCCGGCTGGCGGCGCTCGAGCTGCGGCGGCTGGCCTGTGTAGATGGCGACCTGCTCGAGTCCCGTGACCTTCGCGAGGATCCGCGGCGGGCCCTGGCCGAGGCCGCGCTTCAGCGTCAAGCCGACACGCTCGACCTGGTAGGTCGACACCGGGATCGCGCCTCCGGCGGCACCGCCGATCTGCCGCCTGAGGTCGACGAGCCACGCACCTCCCGCGCCGGCGGCCGCGCGCGCGGGATCCCGGAGCCGGAGCGCGTCCGCATCCGAGCGGAGGTCGAGCACGATGTCCTGCGCGATCCTGCGCGCGGTCGTCTGGTCGACCTGGGCGGAGACGCCATCGGTCGCGACGACGGTCACCTGCGGCACCTGCTGGCCTGCCGGGAGCGCCCCGGCCGACGCCGTGTCCGGCCGTGCGGGTACCCCGGCGAGCACGACGACCCCGGCGAACGCGGCGGCGGCAGTCAGCGAGATCGCGACGGTGGCGATCCGCCCTCGTCTACCTACCAGTCGCGCCCAGCGTGACGGGCCGGTGTCTCCCTCGGGGAGGAGCCGCTCGAGCACCGGTCGGATCGCGCACACGAGGGCGAGCGAGGCCAGCACCGCGATCTTGCTCGCCCGCTCCGTCGTCTGCGGCGCGATGAGGAGGGTCGCGAGGAGTCCGACCCCGATCGCGTACACCCACCGCGCGGGACGTCCGCGCGGGATCGTCATCGGGTCGGTGATCATGAAGAAGAGGAAGATCAGGATCTCGGGCGAGGTCACGAGGAGCCACCAGAACGACCAGCCCGTGATCGGCCCCAGGTGCCAGCGCGCGGTCATCGAGTGGCCGCTCGCGGCGAGCACGGCGATGCCGGCGGCGAAGGCGAGCCAGAAGCCGACCGCGATGAAGAGGAGCTTGAGCCGCGAGAGGATCGCCAAGCCGCCCACGACGATGAGCGCCAGCGCGAGGGCCATCCACACCGACATCGGCCCCCACCAGAAGTCGAGCGGCTCCGCGCGTGCCTTCCCGAGCGCGAGGAAGCAGAGGACGAGCCCGAAGTTCGACGGGTTGAAGAGGTGGCGCCCCTGGTAGCGGATCACGTGCTTCGAGAGGAGCGAGACGGCGGCGGTCGAGGCGAAGATCCACCAGCCGTGCATGCTCCACCAGTCGCCGTGCTGTGTCCCCGGCACACGCAGGATGAACGCGACCCCGTTCCCCGTGAGGAGCGCGCTCGCGGGCCACATGAGGATGCCCTGACGGAAGAACGCGATCCCGACCTCGAGCACGGCGCACGTCACCAGCGAGACGAGGATCTGGGCGATCGAGAGGCTGAACCCGAACACGGTCTGCCCGAGGACCTGCAGCGTGATGATCACGGCCGCGAGATGGAGGCGCGGGTCCCGGACCGTGGGCAGCAGGACCGGGTAGCCCCTTCCCCGGATCGTCACCACCGGCCGGCCGGCGAAGGCGGGCGCGCTCATGGGACGGTCATGGTACTGCCGTCCGCGAGCACCGAGGTGCCCGCCAGCCCGTCGTCTGTTGTGATGAAGTAGCGGCTGGTGAGCGCCCCCGAGACCCGTTACGACGAGCTCGTCGAGCGGCTCCGCGACGCCGCCGATCCCGAGCGGGAGGCGCCCGCCGACTTCGGCCCGTATCTCGAGAAGGTGCGCCGCCACGCGTACCGCACGACCGACGCGGACGTCCAGGCGCTGCAGGACGCGGGCTACTCCCAAGACGTGATCTTCGAGCAGACGGTTTCGGTGGCCGTCGCTGCCGGGCTCGAGCGGCTCGCCACCGGCCTCGAGGTGCTCCCGTGAGGCTCGACTGCCTCGAGCGCGGTCACGAGCCGCAGGAGGCGCAGGTCCTCGACTTCATGCGCGACCAGCGGGGCCAGGAGCCGCCGGACGTCCTGAAGACGCTCCACTACCGGCCAGAGATCTTCGGCCGTCCCTTCTCGGAGACGCTCGACCTCGCGATGCACGGGCCGTCCGACTGGAGCGTCGGCGAGCGCGAGCTCTTCGCCGCGTTCGTCTCCTCGCTCAACCAGTGCCCGTTCTGAACGGGGTCCCACGGCGCGGTCGCGTCGTACGCACTCGGGAAGGGGCTGTGGGAGGCGGTCAGGGACGACTGGCGCACGGCGCCGGTCGAGGAGCCGCTTCGCGCGACGCTCGGCTTTCTCGAGAAGCTCACGCTCGAGCCGGGAGCACTGACCCGCGCGGACGCCGACGCGGTGCTCGCCGCGGGCGTCGGTGAGGACGCGCTCGTGGACGCGATCGTCGTCGCAGCCCTCTTCAACATGATCGCGCGGCTCGCCGACTCGTTCGGCTGGCACGTCCCCTCCGACGAAGAGCTCGCGGCGAGGGCCGAGTTCAGGTTCGGTGCGAGCTACGCGCTCTTGACGGCGGACCAGCTCGTCGGCTGAGGACGCGGCGTCCCCGGGGACGACGCCGTCGTCAGACTCCTCCCGTGCGCGCCGAGCCGCTCCAGTCGACCCGCGTGCGCCGCTTCTACCGCGGCGGCGCGCTCATCGGCCGCCTTCGCGGCGAGCCGGAGGAGGACGGGTACCTCCCCGAGGACTGGCTCGGCTCGGCGACCGAGGCGCAGAACCCCGGCTCGAACGATCGCGAGGAGGGGCTCTCGCGACTCGCCGACGGCCGGCTCCTGCGGGACGTGGTCGAAGCCGACCCGGTTGTCTGGCTCGGCCAGCCGCACGTCGAGCTCTTCGGGACCTCGACCGCGCTCCTCGTCAAGCTCCTCGACACTGCCGAGCGACTCCCGGTCCACGCGCATCCCGACCGGGAGTTCGCACGCGACGCGTTCGACTCGCCCTTCGGGAAGACGGAGGCCTGGGTCGTCCTCGACACCCGCGAGGAGGAGGCCGAGGTCTGGGTCGGCCTCCGCGAGCCCGTCGAGCCCGAGCGCTATCTCGCCTGGATCGAGAAGCAGGACGCCGAGCAGCTGCTCGGCTCGCTGAACCGGATCTCGGTCCGCGCGGGCGATGTCGTGTACGTGCCCGCCGGCGTCCCGCACGCGATCGGCGCCGGCGTGCTCATCGCGGAAGTCCAGGAACCGACGGACTTCTCGCTCCTCTGCGAGCACGAAGGCTTTCCGATCACGTCCGAGGACAGCCATCTCGGGCTCGGCTGGGAGGCTGCGATCACGGCGCTCGACCTGAGCGCGCACGAGCCGATCCGCACGCTGCCTCCCGAGGCGGCGTCGTTCTTCTGGGCGGACGACGGCTTGGAGGCTCCGGGGCGCTTCGCGGTGCTTCTCGTGCTCGAAGGCGAAGGGGCTGTCGACGGTGCTCCCGCCCGACCGGGGAGCGCCTTCGCGATTCCCGCTGCGGCGGAGGACCTTGGCGTCGAGGGGGACCTCCGCGTGCTCCGCTGCCTCGCGGCGGATCCCGACTCGTAGTGGACGTCGTCTGCCTCGGCATCCTCGTCGCCGACGTCATCGCGCGGCCCGTCGACGACCTGCCCTCATCCGGCTCGCTCGGGTTCGTGGACGAGATCGGGGTGCACGGCGGGGGTTGCGCGCTCAACACCGCGAGCGCACTCGTCGCGCTCGGGCTCGAGGCGGCGGTCGTCGGCAAGGTCGGCGCCGATCCGCTCGGCGACGTCCTCCTCGGGCTCCTCGACGAGCGCGGCGTCGGGCGAGGCGGCGTGCTCCGTGACGCGAGCGTCGGCACCTCCGCGACCGTCGTCCTCGTCGACTCGACGGGAGAGCGGACGTTCCTCCATGTCGCGGGCGCGAACGGCGAGCTGGCGGAGGACGAGCTCGATCCCGAGCTCCTCTACGCGGGGCGAGCGCTCCATCTCGCCGGTGCGCTCGTGATGGACCGGCTCGACGGCCAGCCGTTCGCGCGCATCGCCGCCGAGGCGCGCCGTCGGGGTCTACTCACGAGCCTGGACACGGTCTGGGACCCGACGGCACGCTGGGACCGCCTCGAGCCGTCCCTGCCGCACCTCGACCTCCTCTGCACGAGCCTCGCGGAGGGCCGGGCGGCTTCGAGCGAGCCGGAGCCGGCGGAGATCGCCGCCTGGTTCCGTGCGCGCGGCGTCCGCGAGGTCGCTCTGACGATGGGCGGCGCAGGCTGCTACGTCGCGGGCGACGGGTTCGAGGGGCAGGTCCCGGCGCCGGTGATCGAGGCGGTCGACGGCACCGGCGCGGGCGACGCGTTTGCCGCCGGGATGCTCTACGGGAAGCTCGCGGGCTGGCCCCTCGAGCGCTGCGCGCGACTGGGCTGCGCGGCGGGCGCGGCCACGGCTATGAGCGTCGGCGCGACGCTCGGCGGCCGAGGTCTCGCCGACGTCCTCTCGCTCGCCGAGCTGGATCCCGCATGAAGGCTCGACGTCGACCCGTCAAGATGGGCGCATGAAGCTCGGGCACGCCCGCGCGGTGGTCGACCACGTGGTCGAGAACGCCTCCGCGCCCGTCTCGGTCTTCGTCGCGGACGACCACGGGGAGCTCGTCGCCGCGGCGACGATGGACGGAGCCGCCCCCGACACGCGTCTGAACGCCCAGAGGAAGGCGTACACGGCCGCCAGGAGCGACGCCCGCTCCACGGCCGAGCTGGCTGCGAAGGCGCGCGTGGACGCCGCCGAGCGCGCGAGCTTCGACCCGTTCTTCACCTTCTTCCAGGGCGGCGTCGCCGCGTTCGACGACAGTCGGCGGATCGGAGCGGTCGGTGTCAGCGGCCTTCCGGGGCCGGACGACGACGCCCTCGCGCGGAGCGCGATCGAGGCGGCCGGCCTCTCGACGGGCTAGCTCGACGCCGGCTCGAGCGGGAGCGGCTCGATCGAGCCGCTGGAGATCCGCCACGCGGCGAGCTCGCCCGTGCGCACCGTGTAGATGAGGTACGGCTTGCCGGCCCAGAGCCCGATGTTCTCGACGTCCGTCCTCGACGGCCGAGGCGGGGAGGAGAGGTGCGAGTGGAAGACCGCGAGCTCGTAGCCCTCGTCCTCGAGGAAGAAGTCGAGCGGGTCCATCGGCTTCAGCTCGAAGCGGTAGGGGCTCGCCGCGTCGTTGATCGCCGGCACGTAGCGCTCGGCGACGCCGTCGCGGAATGCGACGAGACCGCAGGCCTCGTTCGGCGACTCAGCCTGAGCGTGCTCGGCGAGCGCCTCCCGCACGTCCGCGGGAACTACCACCAGACCGACCGCTCCATCGCGCCCTCGACGTCGTCCGCCGACCAGAAGTCGGCGGAGAGGTACTTCCAGCCTCCGTCGGCGAGCACGCAGACGACGACGCCCTCGTCCAGCTTGCTCGCGAGCCTGAGCGCGGCGTGGATCACTGCTCCCGAGGAGACGCCGCCGAAGATGCCCTCGCGCTCGAGGAGGAGCCGGAGCCCCGCGACGGACTCCTCGTTCGACACGAGTAGCTTCCGGTCGAGCTTCGAGACGTCGAGGATCGGCGGGACGTAGCCGTCCTCGAGCGAGCGAAGTCCCATGACCTCGTCGCCCGGGAGCGGCTCCGCCGCCGCGACGACGACGTCCGGGAACGACTCGCGTACTCTCGCGCCCGCGCCCATGAGCGTCCCGCCCGTCCCGAGCCCCGCGACGAGGACGTCGACGTGCTCCAGCGCGGAGACGATCTCGGCTCCCGTCCCGTCGTAGTGCGCTCCCGGGTTCGCATCGTTCGCGTACTGAAACGGCATGAAGAACGACGGATCGCGCTCCGCGAGCTCGAGTGCGAGCCGGACGGCGCCGTTCGACCCCTCGGCGCCGGGCGACTCGACGATCTCCGCGCCGTACAGACGGAGCAGCCGGAGGCGCTCCTCGGTCACGTTCGCCGGCACGACGCAGGTCAGGGGATATCCGCGGAGCTTCGCGACGAGCGCGAGCGAGATCCCCGTGTTCCCGCTCGTCGGCTCGAGCAGACGGCGACCCGGCTCGAGCTCGCCGGAGCGCTCGGCGGCGTCGATCATCGCCTTCGCGACGCGATCCTTGATCGAGCCGGTCGGGTTCTGCCCCTCGAGCTTGGCGTACAGCCGGACCGACGGCTTCGGCGAGAGGCGCTCGAGCTCGACCAGCGGCGTCGAGCCGACGAGATCGAGCAGGCTCGGGGCCAGCATCGGAGCCACGCAGCCCTCGGTCAGGCGCCGCCGGCCATGGCCGGCAGCAGGATCACCGTCTCGTCCGCGTCCACCGGCGTGTCGAGTCCGCCCAGAGTGCGGACGTCCTCACCGCCGAGGTAGACGTTCACGAACGAGCCGAGGCCGCCGTTCTGGAAGAGCTGTCCGCGGAGCGCGGGATGCCGCTCGACGAGGTCGTCGATCACCTGGCGGACCGTGTCGCCGCGCGCCTGGAGCTCACGCACGCCTCCGACCTCGGCGCGAAGCGTGGGAGGGATGCGGACGAGCGTCACGCGTCGAGCCTCAGAGGTGCGTTGCAGAACTCGACGTAGTCGACGTACTCGGTGATCGTCGGATGGTCTCCGCAGACCGGGCAGTCCGGGTCGCGGCGGACGGTCACCTCGTCGAGCGTCGTCCCGAGCGCGTCGAAGAGGAGGAGCCGGCCCGCAAGCGAGTCGCCGCGGTCGAGGATCAGCTTGAGCGTCTCGTTCGCCTGGATCGAGCCGATGATCCCCGGGAGCACGCCGAGCACCCCGCCCTCCGCGCAGCTCGGCGCCAGCTCGGGCGGCGGCGGCTGCGGGAACAGGCAGCGGTAGCAGGGGCCCACGCCCGGCGAGAACACGGTGACCTGGCCCTCGAAGCGGAAGATCGAGCCGTGCACGACTGGGATGTCGTGCCAGACCGATGCGTCGTTGACGAGGTAGCGGGTGGGGAAGTTGTCGGCGCCGTCGACGATGACGTCCCAGCCCTCGGCCAGGATCCGGTCGACGTTCTCGGAGGTCAGGCGCTCCTGGAACGGCACCACTCGGACGTCCGGGTTGAGCGCCTCGATCGTCCGCTTCGCGGAGAGCACCTTCGACTCGCCGAGCCGATCGGTGGCATGGACGATCTGCCGCTGGAGGTTCGACTCGTCGACGACGTCCGCGTCCACGATCCCGAGCGTCCCGACGCCTGCCGCCGCGAGATAGAGCGACGCAGGAGAGCCGAGCCCACCAGCGCCGATGAGGAGCACCCGAGCGTCGAGCAGCCGCTGCTGTCCGTCCTCCCCGACCTCCGGGATGAGCAGGTGCCGGCTGTAGCGCGTGCGCTGCTCGGGCGAGAGGACACGCGGGATGGTCACGTCGTAGCCGTTCCGCTTCCAGTCGGAGAAACCGCCGGCGAGGTTGACGACGTCGCTGTAGCCCATCTCGCCGAGTACCTTCGCCGCGAATGCGGACCGCGAGCCCGCCGAGCAGTAGACGACGAGGGGCCGGCTCTTGTCGGGGATGAGCCCCTCGATGCGCTGCTCGAGCCGGCCGCGGGTCACGTACACCGCTCCCGGGATGTGGCCCTCCTCCCACTCGTCAGGCTCGCGCACGTCGACGAAGAGCGGAGGCGACTCGGACTCCAGGAGCTCGCGCGCCTCGATCGGGGAGATCTCGTCGATCTCCTCCCGCACCTGCGCGAGCAGCTCCCGGTAGGTCGCCATTACTTTCCGAACAATAGCGACGGCGTCCTGCGCTACGGAAGATCGAGCCGCCCCGGGGACCCGGCTATCGTCGGCGGACGTGACTGCGCGTCGCCGGGTCGTGCTCCTCGCAGCGCTCGCCGCGGCCGCGGCGGGGGGTGTCGCCGCGATCGCGGTCCTCTCCGGAGGAGACGGCTCTCCGGCGGCGACGACCACGACGGCGGCGGCGAAGCCCCGCCCTGGGCGACCGCCGCTCTCGCTCGCGCTCGGCTTCCGGACGGACGCGGAGGCACGCGACCTGCGGCGAGGCCAGACGCTCTACAACGCGGGGAAGCAGGCTGCGGCGGAAGCGCTCTTCCGGCGTCACCGCTCGCTCGAGTCTCAGGTCGGTGCAGCGTTCGCGACGTGGCCGAACGGCACGCTCGACCGGCTCGAGCAGCTCGGGGCCCTCTACCCGCAGAGCGCGCTCGTGCAGCTCCACCTCGGACTCGTCCGGCTGTGGGCGGGCAAGGGCGATCCGGTCGCCGCCTGGCGCGCGGCGATCGACAACGAGCCCGACACGCCGTACGCGATCCTCGCGGGGAACGTGCTGCACCCGCGGCTCCCGCGCGGGATCCCCGTCTTCACCCCGTCGTTCGCTGCGCCTCCGCAGGTGCTGCGCCTCCCCGCCGGGCGCCAGCTCGAGGCGCTTCGCCGCCGCGCGACGAGCGGAGACGTGCGCGATCTCCTGCTGTACGGGGTCGGCCTCCAGCGCGTCGGGCGGCCGATCTCCGCGGAGCGTGCGTTTCAGCAGGCCGCCCAGGCGGCGCCGCACGATGCGGAGGCCCAGGTGGCCGCGGCGGTCGGGAACTTCGACAAGGATCAGCCCGCGATCGCGTTCGGACGGCTCGGCCCGCTCACCCAGACGTTCCCGAACGAAGCGACCGTCCGCTTCCACCTCGGCGTGCTCCTCCTCTGGATCGGCCGGATCGACGCGGCGGTGAAGCAGTTCCGGATCGCGGCGAGGACGCAGCCCGGCTCGCCCCTCGCCGGCGAGGCCGCGCGCTACCTGGAGACGATCCAGAAGGCCCGCGCCGGCACGGGTCAGGCGCCGTAGTAGACGAGCAGGATCACGGTCAGGACGACGAGGAACACGATCGCGAGGACGACGGCGACGCCGACCGCGATGATCAGCGGCGTCGCTGCGCTGTCGCCCTCCTCGGCGACCTGCTCGAGCCGCTTGATCTCGGCGACGGGGTGCGTGACGAGCCTGACGATCTCCTCGCGAGCTTCCTCGAGGATGACCTCGCCGCCCGTCTCGTGCGGCTCGACGTCGACCTCCGCGGGCGGCTCAGGCCCGGAGCCCGGGCCGTTCGGACCGGTCTCTGCCATGCCTCCATTGTGCGCCTCGGCTCTCGGGGGCGGTCGAGGCTCGGCTTTTTGACGACGGCCGCTGCTGTGACTACGGTGTGACGAGCGAGTAACGAAGGGGGGCGGTCTGGCCGCAGGCGATACGGAGACCCGTCGAGCGCCGATCGAGGACGTTCTCGCGACCGACGAGGCTCAACGGCTGCTCGAAAGCGGGCTCCAGGCCGGCAAGCTCGACGCCGACGAGATCGCGCTGGCTCTCGACGAGCTCGCGCTCGAGCCTGCGCAGCTCGACGAGTTCTACGCCGCGCTCGACGAGGCGCAGATCGAGGTCGTCCACGCGGAGCAGCCCGAGGTGGAGGCCGAGGCCGAGCCGAGCGCCGAGATCACGACCGACGCGCTGCAGCTCTTCCTCAAGGACATCGGCCGTGTGCCGCTGCTCACGGCGGCCCAGGAGGTCGAGCTCGCGAAGAAGATCGAGCGGGGCGACCACTGCGCGAAGCAGGCGATGGTGGAGGCGAACCTCCGGCTCGTCGTCTCGATCGCCAAGCGGTACCGCAACCAGGGTCTGCCCTTCCTCGATCTGATCCAGGAAGGGACGATCGGGCTCGTGCGTGCGGCGGAGAAGTTCGACTACCGCAAGGGATTCAAGTTCTCGACCTATGCGACGTGGTGGATCCGTCAGGCGGTCGCCCGGGCGATCGCGGACAAGGGCCGGACGATCCGCATGCCCGTGCACGTGGTCGAGAAGCTCAACCGCATCCTCCGCTCCGAGCGCAAGCTCCGCGCGGAGCGTGGCCGCGAGCCGACGATCGAGGAGATCGCCCGCGACCTCGACATGTCGCCAGAGGAGGTCGAGCACATCCGCCGGAGCTCGCAGGCGCCGGTCTCGCTCGAGAAGCCGGTCGGCGACGACGACGAGTCCGAGTTCGGCCACTTCCTCGCGGACGAGACGACGCCGCTCCCCGACGAGCTCGCGGAGACGGCGCTCCAGCGCGAGGCTCTCCGGTCGATCCTCGGCGCCCTCTCCGAGCGCGAGCGGCGCGTGCTCGAGCTCCGCTACGGGCTCGACGGGCAGCAGCCGCGCACGCTCGACGAGGTCGGGCGCGCGTTCAACGTCACCCGCGAGCGCATCCGCCAGATCGAGCACCAGGGGCTGAAGAAGCTCCGGGCGCTGGCCGACGCTCAGCGCGTCCGCGACGTCGCCTGACGCGTCCGGTCGCGCTCCGCGGACGTGCTCTACCGGCCGGAGGACTTTCACCCCCTCACGCAGACGCCGTGGAGCGAGGACCGCGTGCGAGCGGAGCTCCGGGACGTCGTCGCCGACACCGACGCGGCACTACGGGGGCCGAAGCTCCTCTGGCGCGCGAATCGGTGGGATCGCTGGAAGGGGACGAGCCCGCTCAAGGACATCTACGTCGGAGCAGCGGGTGTCCTCTGGGCGCTCGACGACCTGCGCCGGCGGGGACACGCGGAGACGCGACTCGACCTCGCCGGCCTGGCGCTGCGGACGCTCGAGCGACAGCGCGCGAGTCCCGATCTCGCCCGGGTGAAGGGGCTCCGGCTCCCCGAGCCCGCCGAGTCGGCGCTGCTGTCGGGCGAGGCCGGGATCCTGCTCACGGCCTTTCGGATCGCGCAGAGCCGAGAGCTGGCCGACGATCTCCACGAGCGCGTCCGGGCGAACATCGCCAACGAGGCGGACGAGGTGATGTGGGGATCGCCGGGGTCGCTGCTCGCAGCCGAGCACATGCTGGCGTGGACCGGGGACGAGCGCTGGCGGGACGCCTGGAACGAGAGCGCGGAGGCACTTCTCGCGCGGCGCGACCCGGACGGCTGGTGGACGCAGCGGCTGTACGGGATGACCGAGCGGTTCCTCGGGCCCGTGCACGGCCTGATCGGCAACGTCTTCGCGCTCGAGCGGATGCTCGACGAGCGCCGGAGGAGCCGGCTCCTCCACGAGACCGCCGACGTGCTCACCCGGGCGGCTGAGGTCGAGGACGGGCTCGCGAACTGGCCGCCGGTCGACCGCGAGGCGCTCGAGAGCACGAACGGCGAGATTCGCTTGCAGTGGTGCCACGGCGCTCCCGGGACCGTCTGGGCGGCTGCTTCGTACCTGGACGAGGAGCTCGTCGTCGCCGGAGCGGAGCTCGTCTGGCGCGCCGGCGCCCACCGCGACGAGAAGGGAGCGTCCATCTGCCACGGCACCGCCGGGAACGGGTACGCGCTCCTGGCCGCCTTCGAGCGCACGGGCGACGAGCGCTGGCTCGAGCGCGCTCGGCGGTTCGCGGTTCACGCGCTCGAGCAGGCGCGGCGCATACGAGAGGAGAGCGGGACCGGCCGGTACTCGCTCTTCACCGGCGATCTCGGCGCGGCGCTCTTCGCGGCCGACTGCCTCGAGGCGCGTACTGCATTCCCGGTGTACGCGACCTGACTAGACTGCGCGCCCGGATGCCCTCGAACGACGAGCTCGTCGCCGCGCTCTCGGAGCTGATCGCGATCCCGTCCGTCAGCGCGGACGCCTCGCATGCCGACGACGTACGCGCCGCCGGGAGCTGGGTTCGCGACCGGATCGTCGCGGGAGGTGGCGAGGCGGAACTCGTCGAGACCGACCGCAACCCGCTCGTCATCGGAGAGATCAGCGCGTCGGAGCGAGCCGACCAGGCGCCGACCCTCCTCTGCTACGCGCACTTCGACGTGCAGCCGCCCGACCCGCTCGAGCTCTGGGAGTCGTCCCCGTTCGAGCTCACGAAGCGGAACGGGAACCTCTTCGCCCGCGGCGTCGCCGACGACAAGGGCAACCTGCTCTTCCTCGTCGAAGCGGCATCCCGTCTCGCAGCCGCAGGGCAGCTTCCCGTCAACGTCCGCTTCGCGTTCGACGGCGAGGAGGAGGTCGGCGGCGACTCGGTCGTGAAGTGGGTCGAGCAGGACCGTGGCCCGGCCGACGCGGCGATGATCCTCGACGGGGCGATGATCCGCCGCGACATGCCCTCGCTCTGCGTGGGCGTGCGGGGGATGCTCTACCTCCATCTCCGTCTGCGTACTGGCGCGACGGACATGCACTCGGGCATGTTCGGAGGCGCCGCGCTCAACGCGATCCACGCTCTGATGCATGCGCTCGAGGGCGTCGTGGCGGGGCCGGACGGCCGGCTCCCGGAGGCGCTGCGCGCCGGAGTCGTGGCGCCGACCGCGGACGAGCTCGCGGCCTGGTCGGGGCTCCCGCCGGGCTCGGACGACCTCGCGAACTACGGTGCGACGCCGATCGCGCCGGGGGCGGCGGACGAGTTTCACCTCCGCGTGTTCGCGGACACGTCGCTCGACGTGAACGGGATCGCCGGGGGCTCCCCCGATCTCGTCAAGACGGTGCTCCCGGTCGAAGCACGCGCGAACGTCTCCGTGCGCCTCGCGCCGGGCCAGGATCCGGAGGAGATCCGCCAGACGTTCGAGCGCCTTGTGCGCGAGCGGGTGCCCGAGGGCGCCGAGCTCGAGATCATCGTCCGGAACAGCGCCCGTCCTGCGGTCACCTCCCCCGACACCGCCGCCGTCCAGCTCGCGGCGGCAGCGTTCGAGCAGGTCGTCGGCCACCGGCCGGTTTTCGTCCGCTCGGGCGGGACGCTCCCGATCTACGCGGCTCTCGTCGCGCGCGGCCTCCCCACCTTCGCGACGGGGTTCGGGGTCGAGAGCGAGGCGAACGTGCACGCGCCGAACGAGAACGTCCCCGAGGAGCACGTGGCGATGGCGGTCGACACGCTCAGCCAGACGTTCCGCGGGTTCGCCGCGCTCCGCTGACCTCGTGACGACCGCGCGCTACGCGAGCCGGCTCGCCGAGGAGCTTGCGGACGACGTCCTCGAGCGCTTCCTCCGCTACGTCCGCATCGACACCCAGGCGGCGTATCGGGCCGCGAAGCGGCCGAGCACGGAGAAGCAGCTCGATCTCTCGAGGATCCTCGTCGAGGAGCTCCGGAGCTTCGGCCTCGAGGACGCCGAGCTGACCGCCGAGTCGAACGTGTTCGCGAGCGTTCCGGGCAAGGCAGGCGCTCCGGTGGTGGGGCTGATCGCGCACGTGGACACGACTCCCGACGTGGTCGCCGCAGGCGTCTCGCCGATCGTGCACCGCGCCTGGGAAGGAGGCGCGATCGAGCTCCCCGGCGACTCCCGGCAGGTGCTCGAGCCCGACGTGCTCCCGGAGCTCGCCGCACGCGTGGGCCACGACATCGTGACGAGCGACGGCACCACGCTCCTCGGCGCGGACGACAAGGCCGGGATCGCGGAGATCATGGCCGCGGTCGCCTACCTCGCCGCCAACCCGGATCGCCAGCGCGCGCCACTCCGGGTCGCGTTCACGGTGGACGAGGAGGTCGGGCGCGGCGCAGAGGACTTCGACCTCGATGCGTTCGGCGCGGACGTCGCGTACACGCTCGACGGCACGGGTCTCGGCGAGCTCGAGATCGAGACCTTCTCCGCAAGCTCGGTGCGCGTCGTCATCCGCGGGCTGTCGGTGCATCCGGGAACCGCGAAGGGGAAGCTGGTCAACGCGGTGAAGCTCGCGGCGCAGCTCGTCGTCTCCCTCCCGAGCGACCGTCTCTCACCCGAGACGACGGAAGCGCGCGAGGGCTATGTCCATCCCCATCGGATCTCGGGGAACGCGGAGGAAGCGATCGTCGACTTCATCGCCCGCGACCACGACGACGACCTCCTCGAGCAGCACGTCGCGCTCATCCGCGAGCTCGCGCAGAAGGTCGCGCTCCGGGAGCCGCGGGCACGCGTCGAGATCGAGGTGCGCGACTCATACCGCAACATGCGCCCGTTCATCGAGCAGAACCCCCGTGTCGTCGACGCGGCACTGGAGGCGATCCGCCGGGTCGGGGTCGAGCCGAAGCTCGCGATCACGCGGGGCGGCACGGACGGCGCCGTCCTCTCGTCGCTCGGGCTGCCGACGCCGAATCTCTTCACGGGCGGGCAGGAGTACCACTCCGTCCGGGAATGGGCGAGCGTCCAGGACATGGCCGCTGCCGCCGCGACCATCGTCGAGCTGGCCGCGGTGTGGGCAGAGGAGTAGAAACCGAGGGTCGGGTCTCCTCTTCCGG
Organism: uncultured Actinomycetes bacterium; assembly: GCA_963809405.1. Classification (GTDB taxonomy): domain Bacteria; phylum Actinomycetota; class Thermoleophilia; order Gaiellales; family Gaiellaceae; genus GMQP-bins7. Next base: position 128,142 of record CAWEJN010000003.1, on the reverse strand, counting down.
CACAAAGGCGACGTGCCCGAAGCGGAGACCCGACCCTCGCTCTCGACGGATGGGAAGACGGGTAGGCTCGCGCCGTGGCGAGGCTCGTCGGGATAAACCACATCGCCGTCGAGGTGTCCGACGCCGAGGAGGAGATCGAGTTCTTCTCGCGCATCTTCGACGACGTCGAGCTCCGCGGTCGGGCGGGGAACATGGCGTTCGTGGACATGGGCGACCAGTTCGTCGCGCTCGAGTCGGTCGCGGAGCCGGTGTCCGCCGGGCACTACGGGCTCGTCGTCGACGATCGCGACGAGGTCGTCAGGCGCGCACGGGACGCGGGTGCGCGGATGGTCGGGGGGCACGACTTCCTCGACCCGTCGGGCAACCGCTGGCAGGTCGTCGACTACCGCGACATCCAGTTCACGAAGTCGCCGCGCGTCCTCGAGGGCATGAGCCTCTCGCACCTCGAGAAGTCCGAGCGCGCGCTCGCCGAGCTCCGCTCCAAGGGTCTCGCAGACTAAGAACCTCTAACTGAATGAAGGGACCGGCTCGGCGGTAGCGAAGTCCGTCGGCATCCGTCGTCAAGCTGGGAGGGTGTCGATGAGGGCGAAGCCGTGGGATGTGCCGGACGGGTTGTGGGAGCGGATCGAGCCGCTGCTGCCGAGCGAAGCCGCGGCGCTTCCGCTATCCGGGACGCAAGCCGTTCGATGATCGGCTCGTGTTGCAGGGGATCTTGTTCGTGCTGCACACGGGGATCGGCTGGGAGCATCTGCCGCAGGAGCTCGGCTTCGGCTGCGGGATGACGGCCTGGCGGCGGCTGCGCGCCTGGCAGCAGGCGGGCGTCTGGGAGCGGCTGCACGAGTTGCTGCTCGCCGAGCTGCACGCTGCCGGTGAGATCGAGTGGTCGCGGGCGGTCGCGGACTCGCAGCCACGTGCAAGCGAAAAAGGGGGCTCGAAAACGGGTCCCAGCCCGGTCGACCGCGGCCGGCGCGGCAGCAAGCACCACCTCCTCGTAGACGGCGGCGGCATCCCGCTGGCCTGGACGCTCACCGGCGGCAACCGCAACGACGTCACCCAGCTGCTCGAGCTGCTCGACCGCGTGCCGCCGGTCCGCGGCCGCGTCGGCCGGCCCGCGACGGCGGCCCGAAGCGCTGCTCGCCGACCGCGGCTACGACCACGACAAGTACCGCCGCCTTGTCTGGCAGCGCGGCATCAAACCCGTGATCGCACGTCGCCAGACCGAGCACGGCTCCGGCCTCGGCCGCCACCGCTGGGTCGTCGAGCGCACCTTCGCCTGGCTCCACAACCGCCGCCGACTGCTCGTCCGCACCGACCGCCGCCACGACATCCACGAAGGCTTCCTCGCCCTCGCCTGCTGCCTAATCTGCTGGCAGCGACTCGAGACGTCATTGAGTTAGAGGTGACGACCTGCCCTGGGGAGCGCGCGGCCGGCGATGACAAGATCGGGCAGTCGTGTTGTGTAGCGGCGGTCGTGCTGCGGTTAGCTCTGCGGAGACGCATGCTCGACCCGCGCCTTTAGCGCGGTGTTCATCTGCTCGAAACCGACCTCGGTCTTGGCCAGCGTGCCCCCGACGAGCCCGACGAGGAGGCCGGTGAAGCGCTCCGACTGAATGAAGCGGCTGCGGCCGCCGTCAAGCGGCTCTATGCGGAGGCTGTGCTCGCCGTCGATGACGCCGGGCAGAAGGAGGCGGCCGAGCCAGCGCAACTCGCGATTCGCTTCCACGGCCCGAACGGTGGGCTTGAACGTCGTCGCCCGCGCGCCCGGCGGCTCGATTCGCACCTCGAGCCTCGCGCCCTCGCGGAGTTCGCCGACGATTCGGCGGATGAACGGATTCCACTCCGGGTAGGCGGCGAAGTCGCTCACGACCGCCCACACACGTTCCGGTGGCGCATCGATCTCGATCTCTCGTCGGAGCTCACGCACCTCCCGGAGTCTCGCACAGGAAGGCGCCTTCTTGGCGCGGCCCGGGCGGGGTGGTAGCAGGCGCGATGGCTGGAGACCTCATTGAGTTAGGACCTCTAAGCGGCGCCGGTTGCCGCAGGCCGCTTCCGCTGCGACGATCGGCCGCGTGAGCCGCAGCGTCGTCGTCACCGGGGCCTCGTCGGGGATCGGCGCGGTCTGCGCCGCCCGCCTCGTCGCCGCGGGGTGGCACGTCTACGGAGGCGTGCGCACCGATCGGGACGCGGAGGCGCTTCGCGCCCGCGGGATCGAGCCGCTCCTCCTCGACGTCACGGACGCGGATCAGGTCGCGGCCGCGGCGGAGAGGGTCGGCGACTCGCTCGACGGGCTCGTCGACAACGCGGGAATCGCCATCGCCGCGCCGCTCGAGCTCGTCCCGCTGGACGAGCTCCGCCGTCAGCTCGAGGTCAACGTCGTGGGCCAGGTCGCGGTGCTGCAGGCATTCCTGCCCGCGCTCCGGGCCGCGAAGGGGCGCATCGTGCTCATGGGGTCCGTCGGCGGCCGGAGCGCGCTCCCGTTCCTGGGGCCGTACGCGGCGTCGAAGCACGCGCTCGAGGCGATCGCGGACTGCCTGCGGGTCGAGCTCCGGCCGTGGCGCATGACGGTCTCGATCGTCGAGCCTGCGAGCATCAGGACGTCCATCTGGGAGAAAGGCGCTGCCCATGCCGAGACGCTCCGCGGACAGCTTCCAGCCGGCGCGCGGGGGCTGTACGCGGCGAGGCTCACGAGGTTTCGCGAAGTCGCGCTCGCACGTGGCCCGGGCGCCGACCCGCAGATCGTCGCCAAGGCGGTCGAGCACGCTCTCACGGCCGAGCGACCGAAGGCGCGCTACCTCGTCGGGCGCGACGCGCACATCCGCGCCTGGATCGAGCGTCTGCCGGCGCGTCTCCGGGATCGTGTTCTGACGCGTGCCTTGACGGGGTAGCGCGGTCCGGCCGCGAGGCGGCCGGCTTCAGGTTTTCCGCACGCTGGAGATCCGCGTCCGAGCGGATTGCGAGCTCGCGCAGATCAGCAATCGAGTGATCGCTCCGGTCCGGCCGGCTTCAGGGTTTCCGCGCTTGCGCACCTACGGATGTTGGTGCAGGCCGCAGCCGAGCCACTCGTGGCCGAAGCGGCGCATCTCGCGGACGATCGGCAGCAGCGCGCGGCCCTTCGGCGTCAGCTCGTACTCGACCCGCGGCGGCGACTCCGCATAGCTGCGGCGGAGGACCATGTCCTCGTTCTCGAGCCAGCGCAGGCGCTCCGCGAGCGTCCGCGGGCTGATCCCTGCACACGAGCGCTCGAGCTCGGTGAAGCGGCGCGGTCCCTCCGAGAGGTCGTGGACGATGATCACCGTCCACTTGGAGCCGACGATCTCGGCGGCGCCAGCGACGGAGCAGGTCGGCACCTCGTGCGTCGGAAGCATCGTGCGCGTGGCCACGAGCTGATTGTAGGGGCCGTCGGCCGGACCGGGTCAGGCGGGTTTCCGGGCCGTGTACAGCGACGTGAGGACAGGCTTCACCACGCGGCCGCCGAACTCCTCGTCCGCGATGCGGGCGATCTCGTCGAGGAGCCGCTCACGCTCGGCGTCCTCGAGAACGATGAACGGCGAGAAGGAAGCGAAGAGCGCACGGATGCCCGCCGTGTCGAACTCGTGCGTCTCGCGGAAGCTGTCCAGGCGTCCGTCCTCGAAGCCCGCGTCCGCGAGCGCGCGTAGAGCGGCGTCCGGGTTACGCCCGAAGCCGCGTGAGCCGGGGCTTGCTGTCATCCCTCCGAGGAGCGGGTCGATGGCGTCGCGGAAGGGATCGGGTCGCGTCGGGTCGCCGTAATGCGTCCACCACATCGCCCACCAGCCGCCCGGCCGCAGCGCGCCGAGTACCGCGTCGAGACCGCGCTCGGGGTCCACCCAGTGGAACGACGACGCGGCGACGGCGAGATCGAACGCGTTGCCCGCGAGCTCGGCCTCCTCGAGCGGAGCCTGGAGAATCCGGACGTCGCCGTCCGTCGCCGAGTCCAGGTACGCGGCGAGCCCGGGGTCCGGCTCGACCACGACGACAGGGCCGGCGCCGAGGGCGAGAAGGCGTCGGGTGACGTGGCCCGTCCCCGGCCCGATCTCGAGCACGCGCGTTCCGGGACCGAGGTCGCAGCACTCGCGGAGCACCTCGTACACGTCGTCGGGATGGCCCGGCCGTGCACGGTCGTACGCCGCAGGATCTCGCCCGAACACGCTTCGGCCGGCGCTCCGGTCGAGGACCTCGCGCTCCATGCTCAATCCCAGGGCGGCGCGTTGTGGACCCAGCGACCACCGACCATGGTCGCCACGACCTCGACCGTCTCGAGCTCCTCCGGCGGGCACTCGAGCGGGTCGCGCGTGAGCACGACGAGATCCGCGAGGTAGCCGGGCAGGAGCTTCCCGCGTCGGTGCTCGTCGCCCGTGAGCCGGGCAGGGTTGACGGTCGTCGCGAGGAGCGCCCGCTCCACGTCCAGGCACTGCTCGGGATGCCACGCGGGGCGGTCGTCGATCGACCGGCGGACCCCGGCCCGGATGCCCGCGAGCGGATCGAGCTCCTCGACGGGAGCGTCGGAGCCGTTCGCGACGAGCGCGCCCGAGTCCCAGAGCGAGCGGAAGGCGTAGGCGCCGTCGGTCAGGTCGGGCCAGAACCGGTCGGCGAGATCGCGATCGGAGGGCGCGTGCGAGAACTGCACCGAGCACGCCACCCCGATGTCCGCGAACCGGCGGACGTCCTGCGGCGCGAGGCACTGCGCATGCTCGATCCGTTGGTGTAGCCCGAGCGGCGCCCATTCGTCCCGTGTCGCCTGGAACGCGTCGAGCGCCTCGCGGTTCGCGCGGTTCCCGATCGCGTGCACGCTGACCGGCCACCCGGCCCTCGCAGCGCGGCGGACGATGTCGGCGAGCTCCTCGCCGCTCGTGATCCGGACGCCGGAGCCGTCGAGCATCCACGCGGTCTGGGATCCGAGCGTGCCGTCCATGAAGACCTTGAGGTACCCGATCCGGAGGCGGTCGTCACCGATGCCCGACCGGAGCCCGAGCGCCTGGAGCTCGGGGAGCCGCTCGTACGGGACCGACTGCCACACGCGCAGCGTCAGGCCCTCGCGCTCCTGGATGCGCTGGAAGATGCGCGGCGCACCCAGCCAGCCGTCCTTGTCGTGGATCGCGCCGACTCCCCGGCTGGCAGCGATGCGCAACCCCTCCCGTGTGGCCTCGACCCACTCGTCCTCCGGCACGTTGCCCATCCGCTCACGGAAGCGCCAGGCCGATTCTTCGCGCAGGACACCGGTCGGCTGGCCCGCCTCGTCGCGCTCGACGACGCCCCCTTCGACCTCGAGGTCGCCGTCCGCCAGCGCCAGCGCAGCGGAGTTGAGCCAGAGCGAGTGGTAGTCCTTGGCCCAGAGCGCGGCCGGGGCGGAGCCGGTGACCTCGTCCAGCGCGCCGCTCGTGGGCTCCGCCTCCCACTCCGCGGAGCGCCAGCCGGTCCCGCGGATCCAGCTCCCGTGGCGCGGATGAGCCTCGACCCGGGCGAGCGCCTCGGCGAGGCTCGCGGCTCCGTCGAGCCGGACGTCGCGCTGCGCGAGCGACCAGGTCGGGAAGTGGACGTGCGAGTCCGTGAACGCTGGCAGGACGGAGCGGCCGCCGAGGTCGACCACGTCGGGGCTCGGCAGCGCTTCCTCGTGCGTGCCGACGCCGCCTGCGACCCGGTCGCCCGCGATCGCGAGCGCCCGTGCGAGCGGCAGCGACGAGTCCATCGTCCGCACCACGCCGTTCTCGAGGATCATGCGCGGCGACTGTATCCGCCCGGTGCGGGAATCCCGGCGGTTGACGCGCTTCGCCTGAACGTCGACAATCGAGCGCGGTCATCGAGCGAAGGAGGTAGGGATGTCCTGGAGCATGACCGGAAGCTACTTCGAGACCTGCTCGTGCGAGCTCATGTGTCCCTGCAACATGTCCTTCGACCACGGAGCGACCTACGACTACTGCCGGGTCACCCTCGTCTTCAACATCGAGAAGGGCGAGATCGAGGGGACGGACGTGAGCGGTCTCAGGGTGGCTGCGATCGCAGACACGCCGAAGGTGATGACCGAGGGGAACTGGCGCCTCGGGATGTTCGTCGACGAGAACGCGAGCGACGAGCAGATGGAGAAGCTGACGGCCGTCTTCGGTGGGCAGAAGGGCGGCCCGATGGAAGGCATCGTGCCCCTCGTCGGCGAGATGCTCGGCGTCGAGCGCGCGCCGTTCGAGGTGGTCGAGGACGGCCTGCGCCACAGCGTCAAGATCGGCGACGCGATCGAGTTCGAGATCGAGGACATCGTCCCGTTCGGGATCGAGACGGGCAAGCCCGTCCGCCTCGTCGGCATGTTCCATCCGGTCGCGTCCGAGTTCAACGCGGCCGAGGCGAAACATTCGAAGATCAGCGCGTTCGGAATCGAGTACGAGGGGAAGACCGGGATCTCGACCTCGCAGTTCTCCTGGGCCGCTTGAGCCAGTGATCGCCTCGGCCGAGGAACGTGCTCCCTCGGGGGCGGGTCTCAAAGAGGCATTCGCGGCCGTCCGCACGCGGCTCGGGCTCGTGGCGCTCCTGTTCGGGCTCGCTGCGCTCGGCTGGTGGTGGACGTTCGACCAGATGCAGGGGATGGACGGCGGGCCGTGGACCGATCTCGGCACCTTCGGCTGGTTCCTCGGCGTCTGGATCGTGATGATGGCCGCGATGATGTTCCCGTCGGTCGCGCCGACGGTCGCGCTCTACTCGAAGCTCACGAAGACGCGCTCGCTCGTTTCTCCGCTCCTCTTCGCCTCCGGCTACCTGCTCGTCTGGGCGGCGGTCGGAGCGCTCGCGTTCGCGCTCGCGAGCGTGGGCGGCTGGGCCTCGATCGGCGTGCTCTCGTGGGACCGGGCCGGGCGCTGGATCGCGGGAACGACCCTGGTCGTCGCGGCGATCTACGAGCTGACCCCGTTCAAGGACGTCTGCCTCGGCAAGTGCCGCAGCCCGCTCGGGTTCCTGCTCGGCGCCTGGCGGAGCGGTCGGTCCGGGGCCTTGCGCATGGGTGCCGCTCACGGCGCCTGGTGTGTCGGCTGCTGCTGGGCGCTGATGGCGGCGCTCTTCGCCCTCGGCGTCATGAGCCTCGTCTGGATGGCGTTCGTCGCCGGGCTGATCGCACTCGAGAAGCTCCTCCCCTGGCGCCGCGTCGCCATGTTCGGCACAGCGGGCGTCCTGCTCCTGCTCGGCGTGCTCTTGCTCGCGGCGCCGGACGCGATTCCCGGCCTGACCGTCCCGGGAGGGCCGTCGACGATGATGAACCAGATGAGCCCCTAGCGAGAGGAGCGAGGTGATCGACCACGTCGGTTTGAACGTCTCCGACTACGAGACGAGCAAGCGTTTCTTCGAGCAGGCGCTCGAGCCGCTCGGATACCACGTCGTCATGGACTTCCCGGAGCACGGCGGCGCCGGGTTCGGAACGGACGACAAGCCGGAGTTCTGGATCGTGGCGCGCGATCCGCGGGGGACGGGGACGCACGTCGCGTTCGTCGTCACCGACCACGCGGCGGTGGACGCGTTCCACGCGGCAGGTCTTGCGGCCGGGGGAGAGGACAACGGCGCGCCGGGAGTGCGCCCCCACTACCACGAGACGTACTACGCCGCGTTCGTCCACGATCCGGACGGGAACAACATCGAGGTTGTCTGTCACGCACCCGAGTAGGCGGGAGACGCAGGACTAGACTCCGGCCGTGCCCTGGGAGCCGCTGACCGACGAGCAGCTCGAGGTGCGTGAGCTCGTCCGCGCGCTCGCGCGGGGGCGCATCGCGCCCCGCGCCGCCGAGATCGACGCCTCGCACGAGTTCCCCTGGGACGTCGTCGAGCTCTTCCGCGAGCACGAGCTCTTCGGGCTCCTCTTCGAGGAGCGCTTCGGCGGCTCGGGGACGGGAGCGCTGCTCGCGCTCGTCGTCATCGAGGAGATCTCGAAGGTGTGCGCGACGAGCGGCCTGCTCCTCGCGGCGCAGGAGCTCGGCTCGCTCGGGATCAAGCTCGCAGGGAGCGAGGAACAGAAGGAGCGCTTCCTCCCGCGGCTCGCCTCCGGCGAGTGGCTCGCCGCCTACGCGCTGACCGAGGCCGGGTCGGGCTCCGACTCCGCCGCGATGCGGACGACGGCGCGCAGGGACGGAGACGACTACGTCCTCGACGGCTCGAAGCGCTTCATCACCAACGCGGAGATCGCAAGTCTCTACACGGTCTTTGCGAAGACCGACCCGGACGCCGGTCACGCGGGGATCTCGGCTTTCGTCGTCGAGTCGGAGACGCCGGGCTTCGAGGTCGCCCGCCTCGAGCCCAAGATGGGAATCGCCGGCTCGACCACCGGCGAGTTGACCTTCGACGAAGCACGCGTTCCGGCCGCGAACCTCCTCGGCGAGGAGGGCGAGGGGTTCAAGATCGCGATGCGAATCCTCGATCGCTCGCGCCCGGGCGTGGCGTCGCAGGGCCTCGGCATCGCCCAGGGCGCGACCGACTATGCGCTCGAATACGCCCGCACGCGCGAGACGATGGGGAAGCCGATCGCCGAGCACCAGCTGATCGCCGCGAAGCTCGCGGACATGGAGACGTGCTGCGAAGCGGCTCGCGGGCTCCTCTACCGCTTCGGCCGCATGGTCGACGAGGGCGCGCCGGACGCCGAGCTGACGAAGGCCTCCGCGATGGCGAAGCTCGCCTGCACGGACGCTGCCATGTGGGTGACGACCGAGGCGGTGCAGGTGCTCGGAGGCTACGGCTACATCAAGGAGTACCCGGTCGAGCGCATGATGCGCGACGCGAAGATCACGCAGATCTACGAGGGCACGAACGAGATCCAGCGGCTCGTGATCGCGCGGGAGATGCTGAAGGAGTCCCGCGCGTTCCTGCTCGCAGGCGTTGCGTAGTTCGCGGCGGCCACGGCTCGCATGAGCGTCGTCGAGGGATCGCGGGTCTGACAGCGCGAACCGAGGTGCCGGCGCGGTCCCCCCGCCGCCGGCACCTCCTCCGCTCACGCCCGGGGCCGCCGGGCGGATCGTGCTCAGCGATCAGCTCTGTCCGCAGTGGACGAGCGCGTTCAGGCATCCGTTGACGAAGTGCCGCAGCGCGGGCTGCTGCCAGGCGTTGAAGAAGTCCCCGTGCGCGCTGAGCTGGCCGCCCGAGGCGAGCGAGACGTCGCTCCCGCCCTGGATCGGGTAGCGGTAGATGAGCTCGATCGCGGGGACCGCGACCGGGTGGCTCGCCGGGCAGCGGTTCGCGACCGGGTACGCCATGTGGCTCTTGTGGTCGGTGCTGTCGAGCGAGTGGCCGTCCCAGCAGCTCGGGAACCTGACGTGGAGCCGCAGCATCGTCCGGCGGCCCGACGGGCATGTCGGCACGGTGCTCGTGGGCTTCACGCCGCCCTCGACCCCGCAGTTCCAGTACGTGGCGCCGAGGCTCTGCGCCGTCGTCGCCGTGGCGTCGCCGGCGACGATCTTCAGGCCGCTCGGGAACGGCCGCACGGCCGCGAGTGTGCTCCGGCGGTAGTAGATGGTCGCCCCGACCGGGAGGACCTGTGTCGTCCCCTGGTACAGGGTCGGCATCCAGTAGGCGGCGGTGTCCGCGGCCTTCTTGCAGGTCGTGCCCGAGGCCTGGAGCGAGACGAGCGTCGAGAACGCGTTCGTCGACACGTTGCCGACGAAGCTGTGGTCGTGCGACATCCCCGGCATCCCCGCGTGGACGATCGGGTCGTCCGGTGCCCGGTGGCTGAACGCGCAGTTCTCGACGAAGTTGACCCCCTTCAGGTCCGCGCGTGTCACCCGAGCATGGCCGTTGCCGGGCATGCCGACGGCGAGTGCGGCGGACGCGACCGCGCCGGCGACGAGGGCGGCGCCCGTCGCGACGAAGAGCAGTGTTCTCACTTCGAACCTCCCCGGACGATTGACTCCGCCGAAGTCAGCCACCGAACCGTGCGTTTTCGTTCAGGAATCTGTGACGCAGCCGTAAGCATTTCGTTCGGATGCGAGCGGGGCCCGCAGCACGCGCGTGACAGGCTGCTTCGGGGCACGCGCTAGGGTGCCCGCGTGTCGAGAGGCAACCCCTTCGGCCACGTCGATCTGCGTGTCTCCTCGATGGACGACGCGTTGCCCTTCTACGAGGCGTTCCTGCCCGAGCTCGGGTTCACCGAGCGCTACCACGGCGACACGTGGAAGGTGTTCGCGGCGGTCGATCCGCTGCCGGCGACCGCGTACTTCGGGATCGTCGAGGAGCCGGAGCACGTCCCGAACGAGAACCGCATCGCATTCTGGGCAGCGGACGCGGAAGAGGTCGATCGCGTCGCCGAGGTCGCGAGGAAAGCAGGCGCTCGCGAGCTCAGCGGGCCCAAGGCGATGCCCTATGGCCCCGACTACTACGCGGTCTACTTCGCGGACCCGAGCGGCACCCGCTTCGAGGTATACCACCGCCTGGCCGGCTGAGCGATGCCTCGAAGACCGCGTCGACGGCGCCGGTTCTCAGGCGGCGTGCTCCGGATCGAAGTCGGGCGCGGGCGGCGCTGTCCCGCTGGGGGGCGGAGAAGCGGAGAGCGCAGCCGCCGGGGGCAACGTCGTGGGCGGGTAGCGCGCGCGGATCGCGTCCACGAACGCCGCCAGCCGGTCGGCGAGCGCGGTCTCCCGGATCTCGAGCACGTTCTCCCCGTTGCGCTCGCCGGAGCGCGAGAAGTTGAAGCTCCCGACGAACACCGTGTCGTCGGCGACGACGACCTTCGCGTGCATGTAGTCGTGCACCGCCGTCGGTGACCACGGCGTCGACGTCTTCCCGCTGAACTCCGCCCCGACGAGGATCTGCCGCAGGAGCGGGATCTTCCACGCGCTCACGCCGTTCGTCCGCCACTGCTCGAAGACCTCGTCCACCTGCGTGTCGTCGATCACGCCGGCGACCGAGCAGCGCTTCTCGTTCACGACCTCGACGAGCGTCCCCAGGATCGGGCCGGACGAGAGGACCGGCGACGCGATCCGGACGCGCTCGCGCGCCTTGCCGATCGCCTTCGCGACGCGATGCGAGAGTGCGTCCCCGTGCTCGGGGCAGAACCAGGCCCTGACGCGCGCGTCGCCCACGTCCTCGGGACGCGGCTCGGCACTTCCGCTGTGCTCGACGAGTCCCGTCTGCCACAGCTCCTCGAAGACGAGCGTGTAGGCATAGGCGATCTCGTGCGAGGCGACGGTGACGATGACGTTCTCCTGGCGCGACCAGGAGTCGTCCGTCCAGTTCGTCGAGCCGCCCCACACCGCCTCGCCGTCGCGGACGACGAACTTGTGGTGCATGAGGTCGGGGACGCCCGCGACCCCGCGCGTGGGGACGGGGAGTGCCTCGATCGCCTCAGGCGTCGTTTCCGGGGGAGGCGGGACCGGGATCGGCCCGTGGTGGTCGACGTTGTACGCGATCCGGACCGTGACCCCGCGCTGCGCAGCAGCGAGCAGTGCGGCCAGCACGAGGCCACCCGCGTCCGTCTCGAAGCGGACGTCGTAGAGCGCGATGTCGAGGCTCTTGCGGGCGCTCGCGAGGAAGGCGGCGATCCCGCGCGCGATGTCGGCAGGCCTCTGACCGCCGTCGGTGAGCGTCTCGAGCCCGATCGGCGTCGCGGGCGCGACGGGCTCGGTCAAGAGCCGCTCCCGTCGGAGGTCACGTGCGCCTGCCTCCGCCTCCGTCGTCGTACCGAAGAGGGGGACGTCGGGGCGCGAGAAACCACGCATCGCAGACTACCGTCGGCCGTCGGCGACGTTCATCGTCCAGGCCATCTCGGCACGGGTCGGCTCTTAGATCCCGTTCAGGTGTGTCTCACCGTTTTCTCATCGTGAGCCCGTACGGTCGCCGCATGACCACCTCGCCCGAGGGCAAGTCGCTTGTCCGGCGACGCCACTACGCGCGGCTCGCCCTGTTGAAGAAGCGGACGACGATCGCGTCGCTGTTCGGATTCGCCGCGCTCTTCGGCCTCGTGACGCAGCACGCGGTCAAGGGTGCCTCCGCGGGGACGACGGCCGTGCAGCGCTCGAGTCGTGTTGCGACCGGCGCGACGAGCTTCTTCGACGCGAAGGCAGGCGGATTCGCCTTCGACGAAGGCTCGGGGTCCGTTCAGAGCTCACCGACGACCACAGCGTCCCAGCCGCCCCCGGTCGCGCAGTCGAGTGTCTCCTGAGCTCGCGACTCCGCCGGCGATGCGTTCGTTCCGGTTCGCCGCCATGGGATCGGAGGCGCACGTCCTCCTGCCGTCCGACCGCGGCGACGCGATCACGCCGGTGCGCGAGCTCTTCGCCGACTGGGAGGCGAGGCTCAGCAGGTTCCTCCTGGACAGCGAGCTTTCCCGCCTGAACGCGCGCGCGGGGGAGCCCGTCGTCGTCGGTCGGCTGCTCTTCGAGGCGGTCTGGGCAGGGGTGGCGGCCGCCCGCGCGACGGACGGCATCTTCGATCCAACGCTTCTGCCGCAGCTTCGACGGATCGGGTACGCAGAGCCGTTCGACCGCATGCCCCAGACGGTTCCCGCCGTCGACGCCGCACCGAGGGCGGGTGGCGACTGGCGGAACATCGTCCTCGACCGCCGCTCGCGTACGGTCGTGCTCCCGCCCGGGTGCGCTCTCGATCTCGGCGGGATCGCGAAGGGCATGGCGGCGGACGCCGCCCTCGGGGTCGTGAAAGCGCGAGGCGTGAGTACGGCTCTCGTCAGCGCCGGAGGGGATCTGCGCGTCCTCGGTCTCCCACCGGCAGCTCGAGCGTGGCAGGTCCTCGTCGGCGAAGACTCGACGGGCGACGTCGTTCCGCTCGTTCGCGGCGCGCTTGCGACGTCGGGCAGCGCGCGTCGCGCGTGGCTCCAGGGAGGAGCCCCTCGTCACCATCTGCTCGATTCGCGCACCGGCGAGCCCGCGGCGAGCGGCCTCAGGGAAGTGACCGTCGCCGCGTCGACGTGTGAGGTCGCAGAGGTCGCCGCGACGGTCGCGTTCGCGCTCGGGCCGAGGCTCGGCGCCGAGTTTCTGTCGGCTCGACGACTCGCGGGCCGCCTGACCCACGACGACGGCACGATCTCGACCGTCGGCCCGTGGCCCAGGCGTGTCCCGACTGCCGCGTGACGACCTGGAGCGGAATCACGTGGGATGCGGCCCGGGCGGGTGGATTCGCCGCGTACGTCCTCCTGACGGCTGCCGTCTCCGCGGGGCTCGTCCTCCGCAACCGCTGGCAGACGGCTCGCTGGCCGCGCCTGATCACGAACGAGCTGCACGGCTACCTCAGCCTGCTCGCGCTCGTCTTCATCGCAGTGCACGTCATCGCCGTGCTCGTCGACCCGTTCACGAGATTCGGCCTCGCCGAGGTGCTGGTCCCGTTCGCCTCCCACTACCGGCCGCTGTGGATGGGACTCGGGATCGTTGCGCTCTACCTGCTGCTCGCCGTCTGGGTGAGCTCGCGTCTCCGTGCCCGGATCGGCTTCCGCACCTGGCGGACCATTCACGTGCTCGCGTACGGGGTCTACGTCGCAGCGACAGTGCACGGCCTCGGAACCGGGAGCGACACGCGCACGGTCTGGGCACCGATGCTGTACGGCTTCAGCGTCCTCCTCGTCGCCGGGCTGGCGGGGCGTCGGCTGCTCGTGCCTGCCGCGACGGGGCAGACCCCGCGACCCGTCCTCGCCGCGCTCGGCGGCGCCGTGGTCGTCTCGGTCGCGGTCTGGAGCCTGGTCGGGCCGCTCGCTGCGCACTGGGGCGCGCGCGCAGGCGGTGGACCTGGCAATCGACGGGCGATCACGACTCGGCTCGCGGCCGGTCGGAGCGCGCCCTCCTCTGCCTCCTCGGGCGTCGTGACGACACCTTTCGGCGCCACGTTCGCGGGCCGGGTCACAGTCCAGCCGGCCGACGAGAGTGGCCGCGAGACGATCCGCATCGATGGCGCCCTGCACGGTGGCACCGGGGACCACCTGGAGATCTACCTCCGTGGCGTGCCGCTCGAGAACGGCGGCGTCGAGATGGAGCAGAGCCGGGTGCGGATGGGCACCGCGACGCCGCTCTACCAGGGCGAGATCGTCGGTCTCAGGGGCTCCGATCTCGTCGCCTCGGTTCGATCGACGACACGGCGACTTCAGCTCGTGATCTCGCTGAACCTCAGCGGCGACGGTTCGGTCAGCGGCACGGTCCACGGAACCGGGACGTCGGCCTGACCCGGCCCGAGTGCGGTTTGCAAGGCTTGACCCCATGAGGCGCTCGGCCCTCCTCGTCTGCGCGTGCGTCCTCACCGGTTGCGGAGCACACACACACGTTTCGGCACCTCAGACCTCCACCGAGTCGTCGTCTCCATCGACCCATGTGGGGAAGCCGACGCGGCAGAAGACCCGACTCGCCTCCGTGCTTCGACTCCCGCTCGTGCGCTCGCGCGTCCTTCCCGGCTACCTCCTCGTCGCGGACCGGAACAACGACCGCGTGATCCTGCTCTCGCCCGACCGCCGCATCGTCTGGCAGCGGGCGGGATTCCGGCAGCCGGACGACGCGTTCTTCACGCCTGGCTTCCGCGGCGTGATCACGAACGAGGAGTTCGACGACACGCTCACACAGATCTCGCTCCGTACGAAGCGCGTCGTCTGGCGGTACGGGCACGCCGGCATCGCGGGGCGGGCGGCGGGCTACCTCGACGCACCCGACGACGCGTACCGCCTCCCGAACGGCGTGACGACGGTGGCCGACATCCGCAACTGCAGGATCGTCGAGCTGAGGCACGACCGTACGGTGCTACGCGTGCTCGGAGGAAGCTGCGTCCACGACCCGCCCCGCGGGTTCGCGAGCCCGAACGGCGACACGCCGCTTCCGGACGGCGGCATGCTCGTGACCGAGATCGGCGGTTGGATCGACCGGCTCGACCGCGCGGGCAAGCTCGTCTGGTCGGTGCGAACGCCGTTCGCGTACCCCTCGGATGCGCAGCTCCTGCCGAACGGCCGGATCCTCGTGTGCGCCTTCCTTGATCCCGGACGGGTGGTCGAGATGACGAGATCGGGCCGCGTGACCTGGTCCTTCGGCGCCTCGACGGGGCGCGACCGCCTCGACCGTCCGTCGCTCGCAATCGCGCTCCCGAACGGCTTCGTCGCGATCAACGACGACTGGCGCCACCGCGTGATCGTCGTCGACCCGCGTACGAACCACATCGTCTGGCAGTACGGCCACGTCGACGTCGCCTCTCGGGCGCCCGGATACCTCGACAAGCCCGACGGCATGGACTTCCTGCCCGCGAGCAGCAGGTCACCCTCCGCGTCCGTCCCGCGTCCGAGCCCTGCAGGGAGGACGACGTCGCCCGAGTCGACGAAAGCCCCTGTCCTATCGGTGACGCGGATCGGGTCGCTGCCGGACGCGATCTCCCGGCTCTCGGCAGCCGTGCTCCCTGGCGGCAGGATCGTCGTGCTGGGCGGTCTCGTCGCGGGAAGGTCGTCCTCGACGATCCTCGCCGGTCCTCCGGCTCACCTGCAGCGCATCGGATCGCTTCCCGCCCCGACGCACGATGCCGCGGCGGTCGCGGTCGGCCCGCACGCGGTGGTGGTGCTCGGCGGCGGCGATTCCGTCTCGCAGCCGTCCGTCGTCCGTGTCGATGCGGTGACAGGGACAGCGCGACGTCTGCACCCGCTCGACGAGCCGCTCTCCGATCTCGGAGCGGTCGTGGTCCGAGGGCATACGTATCTGGCCGGAGGGTTCACGGGCACCCTCTATGCCAGCGCCGTCCTCCGCCTCGGCCCGGGCGACCGAACCACGGTCGTCGCCCGGCTGCCCGCCGGAGTCCGCTATGCGGGAGTCGCCGCGCTCGGAGACGCCATTTACGTGGCCGGCGGTGTTACGACCGGCGGGCCGTCCGACGCCGTCTACCGTGTCGACATCGCCCGCCATCGAGTCTCGCGGATCGCCAACCTGCCGCGACCTGTGGCCCATGCTCCGCTCGTGACGAGCGCCGGCGCGCTGTGGCTCGTCGGCGGCGACGGCTCGAGCTCGGTCTGGCGCATCGACCCGCAGAACGGCCGGGTCTCGCTCGCTGCACGGCTTCCGAAGCCGTTGGCGAACGCGGCTGCGGTGACGTTGCCGGACGGGCGCATCGTGGTCGTCGGCGGAGACGGAAGCGATGCCGTCTTCGCTCTTGCCCCTGGGACCCGCTCCCGGTGAGCCGCAGCGTCCTTCGCGGCAGCGCCGCGCCTCCATCGCTCCGATCGTGAGACTTCGTCGAGACACCGGCCCTGCGGCGATCGCCCTGCTCGTCGCGGCGATGGGCGTCCTGTGGATCCTGGCCCGGCCCCAAGGGGAGGCCACGAGGAGCTACCTCGGGCAGGTTCTCGGCGCCGAGTCGGTCCTGCTCCTCTCGATCGGCCTGGTGCTCATCAGCACGCTGCCGTGGGTCGAGGAGTGGTTCGACGGGATCGACCGGGCGGCCATCTGGCACCGCCGTGTGGCGATCACCGGCCTCGTGCTGTTGCTACCCCACATCCTGCTGTCCTCGAATCCGCACGGCACGGGGCTCGGCAAGCCGCTCGGCGCGATCGGAGCGATCGGCCTCGTGGGGCTCGCCGTCTGGGCGATCCTCCCGCGCTGGCAGTCCGTGCTCCCGTCGGCGGCGCAGGGCCTGGTCCGCGAGTGGCAGCGAAAGCACCCCTTCCGAGCAGGGCTGCAACTGCTCGGCGGCTACGAGCGGTGGCGGCTGCTGCACCGCACGACCGGGCTCTTCGTCGCGGCCGCGTTCCTGCATGGAGTCCTTGACGGAACACCGTTCCACCATTCACCTCTCCTGCGCTGGAGCTACGTGGCCGTCGGCGCCATCGGCGTCGGCTTCTACGTCTATCGGGAGCTGCTCGCTCGCTTCTTTGCCTCACTCCACGACTACGAAGTGGAGGCGGTGCACGAGGTGAGGCCCGGGCTGACCGAGATCACACTGCGTCCTCTCGGACGGAAGATCGAGTTCGTACCCGGCCAGTTCGCGATGGTCTACCTGGAGGCGAAGGACGGCTGGCATCGCCATCCGTTCACGATCGCGAGCGCTCCGCACGAGGATCGCCTCCGCGTCACGGTCAAGGCGCTCGGCGACTACACGTCGCGGCTCGCGGATCTCCTCGAGCCCGGCATGCCGGCTGTCGTGGGCGGCCCGCACGGCCGGTTCAACTACTCCAAGGGAACCGATCGGCAGATCTGGATCGCGGGCGGTGTCGGGGTTGCGCCGTTCCTCAGCTGGCTCCGCGCTCTCGACGGCTCGCTGCCCTACGCGGTCGAGTTCTTCTACTCAGCGGACGGCGACCCACCCTTCGCGAGCGAGATACGCGCGATCGCCGACCGGCACGAGTCCCTGCGCCTCCATCTCCTCGACACGAGCCGTCAGGGCCGCCTCACGCCGGACCGGGTCCTGGAGGAGACGGGGACCGACATGCGCGATCTCTCGGTCTTCATGTGCGGCCCGCAGCCCATGCTTCGCAGCTTCCAGACGCGCCTCGTGCTCGCCGGTGTCTCCGCCAGGCAGATCCACCGCGAGTACTTCGACTGGCGCTGAACCCGGGAGTGGGAGTCAGCCGACCGCCCCGCCGTCGTGCGTAGGACGGTTGGGCGAGAACCGCCTCCTGCTTGACTGCCTCGAATGGCGGTCGGGATTCCTCGCACGGCGGTTCAGGTTCGGCGGCGCGGCCAGCTCTTCGTCGCCCTCGCCGCGGTCGCCTGGTCGAGCGCGGGCGTGCTCCAGCGCGAGCTGACGGTCGACACCCCGACCCAGCTCGCTGGCCGGGCGGTCTTCGCCTTCCTGTTCCTCGCGGGCGGCGTCCTCGTGTCGGCGCGCGGTGGGGTGGTCGCCGGTGTGAGGGCGATCGGGCCGCCGGGCCTGGGCGTCGCGGTCTGCACCGCCGTCGCGTCCGGGTCCTTCATCGTCGCTCTCAACCACGCGAAGGTCGCGAACGTCCTCTTCATGCAGGCCGTCGCGCCGATCGTGGCCGCAGTACTCGCCTGGGCCGCTCTCGGCGAGAGAGTCTCGCGGCGGAGCTGGATCGCGATGGCGGTCGCCGTCCTCGGGGTCGCGCTCATGGTGGGCTCGCCGGGGAGCGGCGGCGCGCTCGGCATCTCCGTCTCGCTGCTGATGACGCTCTCGTTCGCCACCGGGCTTGTCCTCACACGCCACCGCACCGACGTCTCCATGGTTCCCGCGATCTGCCTCGCGCAGCTCCTCGTCTTTCTGGTCGCCGCTCCGTTCGCGGACGCCGGCTCGGTGACGGCCCGCGACCTCGGGCTGTTCGTGCTCCTCGGTGTCGGTCAGATCGGGCTCGGCCTGCTCTTCCTCGTCACCGGAGCGAGGCTGATCCCGGCTGCGGAGGTCGCGCTGATCACGCTGCTCGAGATCGTCCTCGCGCCGCTCTGGGTGTGGATCTCGATCTCGGAGAAGCCGGCAGCGGCGACGCTTCTCGGCGGCGCCGTCGTCGTCGGGGCTGTGGTCCTGCAGGCGACGGGTGGTGAGTCGGGCACGCGCGCTCCGGCCGCCGCCGAGCAGGTCCCGCTGCCGCGAGCGGGCTGATCGCGCTTCGCAGGGCTGCCGCTGGTCGCGAGGCTACGCGGAGGACACCTGCGCGCGCAGTCGGGCTTTGTGCGCGCGCTTCTTGGCCTGGTACTCGGCCAGTGCCTCGGAGGAGTCGACGCCGCCGAGGCACGGGTACTCGGGCACGAGCTCGGCAGCGCTTTCGACGCCGAAGCGGAGCGCGAGAACCGACCCGAGCGCGGTGACCTTCATCTTCCCGAATCCCGGGAGGGCGCCGATCCGACGACGCAGGTCCGCCGTGTCCTCGGCGTCGCTCCAGACCCGCGCTGCATCCCCGCCGTACTCGGTCGAGACGACCGAGCAGAGCTCCTGGACGCGCCGCGCCATCGAGCCCGGAAAGCGGTGGATAGCCGGCTTCTCGCGGAACGCGGCCTCGAGCTCCGCGGGATCCATCGCTGCGATCCGGCCTGCGTCGAGGGTGCCGACCCGCTCCTTCAGCTTGAGCGGTCCGGCGAAGGCGGTCTGCACCGTGACCTGCTGGTCGAGCGCGAACCCGATCAGGAGTGCCAGCGGGTCGCGCGCGAGGAGCGCGTTTGCCTCGTCCGAGTCCGTGTAGTAGAGCGCCTCGGGCACAGCCCGAGTGTAGTCCGCGACCTGCCTCACGACGAGCCGAGCGGCTAACCCGAGAGGGACCGGTCACGCGAAGTCGGCCGCGATCCGCTCCGCGATCGCCGCCGTCGTGAGGTTCGTGTTCGCGCGCGGGATGGTCGGCATGAAGGACGCGTCCGCGACGTACAGGCCGTCGATCCCGAACACCCGCGCGTGCGTGTCCACCACCGTGCCGAGCGGGCAAGTCCCCGCCGGGTGGAAGTAGTTGCGGATCGTCTCGCGGACGTACGCGGCCGTGTCGCGCTCGCCCGGGGCGAGCTCGCCGTCGACGAGGTCACGCAGGGGCTCGGTGGCGCAGATCGTCCGTGCGAGCTCGAAGCCCTCGACGAGGGTGGCGAGGTCGTCTTCGCGCGTGAGAAACCCCCGCTCGACGAGAGGAAGATCGCCCGGGCTCGGCGAGCGGAGCTCGAGACGGCCGACCGAGAGCGGCTTCATGTGGAAGACGATGACCGCTCCGCCGTATTCCCCGTCCCGATCCGCGCACCACGGCAGGAGATGGAGATCCCAGCTCCCCGGCGTGCAGCGCGAGCTGGCGGCCTTCAGCACCGCGTGATGCTCGTAGAGTGCTTCCTCGGCTGCGAGGGCGGCCATCGCCGCCCGGGCATCCGTCGCCAGCCCGAGATCGACGTGCGTCCCGCAGTGGTCGAGTAGGCGGTCTCCCACAGGGAGGTCCTCGACGACATCGATCCCGTGCGCCTGCAACTGGCTTGCGGGCCCGATCCCACTCCTCATCAGGATGGTCGGCGAGAGGTACGCACCCGCGGTGAGGATCACGGTCTGCGCGTCGAAGCGTCGTCCGTCGGCGCACACGACTCCCTGCGCCGTCGAGCTGTCCAGCACGACGCGGTCGACCAGCGTCTCGGCCTCGACGACGAGATTCGGACGGCCGCGCGCGTCGTCGAGGTAGGCGAACGCCGCGTTCCACCGCCGACCCGAGTCGACGTTCGATGGGCACGAGGCGACGCCGACCGGCGTGGACGGATCGTCCGGGTCGGCGAGGGGCGGGAACCCAACGGCTTGCGCCGCGTCCATGAAGGCGGTCAGAAACGGAGCTGGGCGGTCGGTGTTGCGCCGTGCCGTCCGCAGTGTCGAGCGGGCTCGGTCGAGGAATGGAGCCATGTGCGCGAAGTCCCAGTCCAGGCCCCACTCGTCGTAGTCCGCGGGCGAGCCGGCGACCACGACGCAGGCGTTGTGCGACGAGCTGCCGCCGATGATCCTGGCGCCGAGGGAGCGGCCGTCCGACCCCGATCCCCAGTCGTGAGTGAAGGGCATCTCGCGTGCGTCGAGGATCTCCGCCTGCCTCCACGAGGCAGACCGAGCGGGCAGGGTTCTCGCTCAGCCTGGCAGCGAGGACGCAGCCGGCCGTGCCGCCGCCCACGATGACGACGTCGAAGCCCATGCCGGCGCAGCATACGACGGTCGGTACGCTCATTCCGTGAGCGCGCTCGACGTCTTCTCGCAGCGGACGAAGGCGTGGTTCGAGCGCGCATTCGAAGGCCCGACTCCCGCACAGGAGCTCGGCTGGCCGCCCATCGCGGCCGGCGGCCACGTGCTCGTCCAGGCGCCGACCGGCTCCGGTAAGACGCTCGCCGCCTTCCTCATCGGCATCGACCGCCTGAACGGCTCCCCGGGCTCGGGGCTGCGCCTGCTCTACGTCTCCCCGCTGAAGGCGCTGAACTACGACATCGAGCGGAACCTGCGGGGGCCGCTCGCCGGGCTCGAGTCGGCGCTGTCGGTCGCGGTGCGGACGGGCGACACGCCCGCCGACGAGCGGCGCCGGATGGCGAAGACGCCACCCGACGTCCTCATCACGACGCCCGAGTCGCTCTTCCTGCTCCTCACCTCGCAGGCGCGGGAGATGCTCTGCTCGGTCGAGACCGTGATCCTCGACGAGGTGCACGCGGTCGCCGGGACGAAGCGGGGCGCACACCTAGCGCTCAGCCTCGAGCGGCTCGAGCGGCTTGTCGAGCAGCCGTTCCAGCGGATCGGCCTGTCCGCGACGCAGCGCCCGCTCGCGGAGATCGGCCGTTTCGTCGCGGGAACCGGCCGGGAGATCGAGCTGGTCGACGCGGGCTCGAGCAAGGAGCTCGACCTCGAGGTCGTCGTCCCGCTCGAGGACATGCGCGAGCTCGGCGCGAGCATCCCGCCCAGCGATGAGCCGGTGACCGACGGCGGGTACGTCACGTCGGGCCACGGCCCCACCGCCAACTCGATCTGGCCCTCGATCTACCCGGCGATCCTCGGGCTCGTCCGCGAGCACCGCTCGACGATCGTCTTCGTCAACAACCGGCGCCTCGCGGAGCGGCTCGCGCTGCGGCTGAACGAGCTCGCGGAGGAGGAGATCGCGCGAGCGCACCACGGCTCGCTCGCCCGCGAGCAGCGGACCGAGGTCGAGGAGCTCCTCAAGGCCGGCCGGATCCCCTGTCTCGTCGCCACCTCGTCGCTCGAGCTCGGGATCGACATGGGCGCGGTCGACCTCGTGATCCAGGTCGAGAGCCCGAAGTCGGTCGCGCGCGGTCTCCAGCGGATCGGACGCGCCGGCCACGACCTCGCCTCGGTCTCGAAGGGGCGCATCTTCCCGAAGTTCCGCGGCGACCTGCTCGAGTCCGCGGTCGTCGCCCGCGCGATGCGCGAGGGCGCCATCGAGGAGACGCGGATCCCGCGCAACCCGCTCGACGTCCTCGCCCAGCAGATCGTCGCGGTCTGCGCCGACGAGGAGGTCTCGGTCGACGAGCTGCACGACCTCGCCCGGCGCGCGTTCCCGTTCGCGGAGCTGACGCGCTCGACGCTCGAGAACGTCCTCGACATGCTCGCGGGCCGCTACCCGTCCGACGAGTTCGCCGAGTTGCGCCCGCGCGTCGTCTGGGACCGCACGGCGGGCGTCGTTCGCGGTCGCACCGGTGCGCGGCGGCTCGCCGTCACGAACGCGGGGACGATCCCGGACCGCGGCCTCTTCGGTGTCCACCTCGTCGACGGAGGCGGCCGGGTCGGCGAGCTCGACGAGGAGATGGTCTACGAGACCCGCGCCGGACAGACGTTCCTCCTCGGCGCATCGACGTGGCGCGTCGAGGAGATCACGCGTGACCGCGTGCTCGTGTCGCCGGCGCCGGGAGTGCCGGCGGTCGCGCCGTTCTGGAAGGGCGAGGGGGTCGGGCGCCCGGCGGAGCTCGGCGAGCGGATCGGCCGTGCGAGCCGATCGCTCGTTGCACTGGACGACGACGATGCGGCTGGCGCACTCCGCTCCGACTATCACCTCGACGGGCGCGCCGCGAAGAACCTCGTGACGTTCCTGCGTGAGCAGGAGGCCGCGACCGGGGTCGTGCCGTCGGATCGCGCGATCGTCGTCGAGCGCTTCCGCGACGAGATCGGCGACTGGCGCGTCTGCATCCTCACGCCGTTCGGCGGACGCGTGCACGCTCCGTGGGCGCTCGCGCTCGCCGCGCGGCTCCGGGACGCGCTCGGCGTCGACGCCCAGTCGCTCTGGTCGGACGACGGGATCGCGCTCCACTTCCCCGACGCGGACGTCCCGCCGCCGGTCTCCGACCTCCTGCCGGACCCGGACGAGATCGACGACCTCGTCATCGCCGAGCTCGCCGGCTCGGCACTCTTCGGCGCGCGCTTCCGCGAGAACGCGGCCCGTGCGCTTCTCATCCCGCGGCGCCGGCCGGGGCAGCGGACACCGCTCTGGCAGCAGCGGCTGAAGGCGCAGAGCCTGCTTCAGGTCGCGCGGCGCTACCCGCAGTTCCCGATCGTGCTCGAGACCTACCGCGAGTGCCTCCAGGACGTGTTCGACCTGCCGTCGCTGCGGAAGCTGCTCCGCTCGGTGCAGACGCGAGAGCTCGACCTCGTCGAGGTGGAGACGGCGTCCGCCTCGCCGTTCTCGTCCTCGCTCCTCTTCGACTATGTCGCGACCTACATGTACGAGGACGACACGCCTCCTGCCGAGAGGCGGGCGCAGGCGCTCTCGCTCGACCGCGATCTCCTCCGCGAGCTCATGGGCATCGAGGAGCTACGCGACCTCCTCGATGCGTCCGCGATCGAGCAGGTCGAGGAGTCGCTGCGGCCCGCGCCGAGGAACGCCGACGAGCTCCACGACCTCCTGCGGCGGGCGGGGCCGCTGCTCGAGGGGGAGGCCGACGCAGGGTTCGCCGAGACGCTCGTCCGCGAGCGTCGCGCGTTCCGCGCCCGCCTCGGCGGCGAGGAGGCGCTCGCGGCCGCTGAGGACGCGGGGCTGCTCCGGGACGCGTTCGGGATCGTCCCGCCGGGAGGCATGCCCGCCGCCTTCCTCGAGCCGGTCGAGGATGCGCTTCGAGGGGTTCTCGCCCGCCATGCCCGCACCAGCGGCCCGTTCACGACCGTCGAGGTCGCCTCGCGCCTCGGTCTCGAAGCAGCTCGCGTCGAGGCGCAGCTCGAGGAGCTCGAGCGCGCAGAGCGCCTCGTGCGCGGTGAGCTCCGACCCGGCGGCACGGAGCGCGAATGGTGCGACCCGGACGTCCTCCGTCGCATCCGGCGGGCCACGCTCGCCGTGCTCCGGCGCGAGGTCGAGCCTGCGGAGCAGGCGGCTCTCGGCCGCTTCCTGCCCGCGTGGCACGGGATCGGGCGCCGGCAGACGCTCCGCGAGGCGCTCGTCCCGCTGCAGGCGCTCGCGCTCCCGGTCTCGCTCTGGGAGAGCGACGTGCTTCCCCGGCGGGTGCAGGGCTATCGCCCGTCCGACCTCGACGTCCTCTGTGCGTCGGGTGAGGTCGTCTGGACGGGAGCGGGGCTCGATCGCGTCGCGCTCTATTTCCGCGAGCACGCGGCGGAGCTCGGCCAGGCGGCCGCTGAGCCCGCTCCCGAGGGAGAGGAGCACATCGCGATCCGGGCCGCGCTCGGAGCGGCCGGGGCGATCTTCTGGCCCGAGCTCCTCGCCGCGAGCGGCCTCGACGGGCAGGCAGCTCTGACGGCGCTCTGGGACCTCGTCTGGGCCGGCGAGGTGACGAACGACTCCTGGGCGCCGCTTCGCGCGGCCCGGCGGTACGACCTTCCTGCGGTCGACCGGCGCGCAAGACGGTTCTCGCGCGCACGAATGGCGGCTGCCTCTCCGACGCAGGGACGCTGGGCACTCGCCGCTCCGCTCTTCGCCGACGAGCCGGATCGCCGCGCCCTGGCGGAGCTTCTCCTCGAGCGCCAGGGGATAGTGACGCGCGAGGGGGTGCGCGGCGAGGGCGTGCGCGGCGGCTACGGCGCGGTGTACGGCGAGCTCCGCACGCTCGAGACCCTCGGGACGTGCCGTCGCGGGTACTTCGTCGAGGGTCTCGGCGGGGCGCAGTTCGCGCTTCCCGGCGCCGTCGAGCGGCTGCGCGAGCTCCGGTCGACGGCGGCCGGCGTCGAGGCGGAGCCCGGGAAGGCGCTCGTTCTCGCAGCTGCAGATCCCGCGCAGCCGTACGGCGCCGCGCTTCCCTGGCCTCGTCGTGCGGGCGCCCGCGCCGCCCGCGTGGCCGGTGCCTGGGTCGTCCTGCTCGACGGGCGGGCCGCGCTGTTCGTCGAGCGGGGCGGCAGGTCACTCGTCCCGCTGCGCGATCCCGAGTCCGAATGGCTGCGCATGGCGATCGAGGCCCTCGTCGCGTACGTCCGTGCGGGAGGCGCGAAGCGTCTTGCTGTCGAGCGGTTCGACGGCGCCCCGATAGTCGAGTCGGAGGTCATGGAGATCCTGGTCGAGGCCGGCTTCCTCGCTGGACCGCGCCGGGCAGTGCTCAGAGCCTGACCTACGCTCTCGGGCGAGGGCTCCCCGTGGCTGCGGCAGGATTGGCGGATGCATCTGGACGTCCAGGACGGTGCGGCCGCGCTCGCACTGCTCGCGGGCGGCGCTGCGCTGCTCGCGTTGGCTCCCACGCTGCGGATCCCGTACCCGATCCTGCTCGTCCTCGGCGGGCTCGCGATCGGGCTCGTGCCCGGCATGCCCACGGTCGAACTGCAGCCGGAGCTCATCTTCTTCGGTGTCCTGCCGCCGCTCCTGTACGGGGCCGCGTTCTTCACGTCGCTCCGCGACTTCCGGGCGACCGTTCGCCCGATCGGGCTCCTCGCCCTGGGGCTGGTCGTGGTCACGACCGTCGGCGTCGCCATGGTCGCGCACGCGTTCGTCGACGGGCTGACGTGGCCGAGCGCGTTCGTCCTCGGCGCGATCGTGTCGCCCACCGACCCGCTGGCGGCGACGACGATCGCCCGGCGGCTCAGGGTCCCCCGCAAGCTCGTCACGATCGTGGAAGGCGAGAGCCTCGTGAACGACGGGACCGGTCTCGTCCTCTACCGCGTGGCCGTCGCCGCGGTCGTCACGGGCTCGTTCTCCGAGCTCCGGACCGGCGGGCTCTTCATCGTGACCGCCGGAGGCGGCGTCGCCGTGGGGCTCGCGGTCGGCTGGCTCGTGCGCCAGGTCCGCCGGCGGCTCGACAACCCGCCGGCAGAGGTGACGATCTCCCTGCTCACGGGCTACTTCGCCTTCATCCCGGCGGAGCTCCTGGGCCTCGGCGCGGTGCTCGCGGCCGTGACCGCGGGCATCTATCTCGGCTGGTACACGCCGGAGCTGACGACCTCGCAGGTGCGCCAGCAGGGGATCGCGGTGTGGGAGATCGTCCAATACCTCCTGAACGCGCTCCTCTTCGTCCTCATCGGGTTGCAGCTCCCCGTCGTCGTCGACGCGCTCGGCGATACGCCCGGAATGCAGCTGATCGGCTACGCGGCGCTCGTGAGCCTGACCGTGATCGCGCTTCGCTTCCTCTGGGTCTTCATCGCGATCGATCTGCCGAAGCGATTCCGCGGAGGCATGCCGAACGCGCGAGGCGGCGTCTTCCTCTCGTGGGCGGGGATGCGCGGCGCCGTGTCGCTGGCCGCGGCGCTCGCGCTGCCGCTCGAGACGGACGCGGGGGCGCCTTTCCCCGGCCGCGACCTCATCCTCTTCCTGACCTTCGCGGTCATCCTCGTCACGCTCGTCGGGCAGGGCCTGACGCTGCCGCTCCTGATCCGCTGGCTCGGGCTCGAGGACGACGGCGCGGACGACCGCGAGGATGCCAAGGCGCGGATCCGCGCAGCAGAGGCGGCGCTCGCGCGGCTGGAGGAGCTGGCGAGCGAGGACTGGGTCCGCGACGACACGGCCGAGCGCATTCGGGGCGCCTACCGGTTTCGGACGAACCGCTTCCAGGCGCGCTTCGACGACGGCGACGACGGTTCGATCGAGTCGCGCTCGCAGGACTTCCAGCGCCTCCGCCGCGAGCTTCTCGACGCGGAGCGGGACGCCGTCCTGCAGTTGCGGCGGTCGGGCGTGATCTCGAACGACGTCTGGATCCGCGTCACCCGCGACCTCGACCTCGAGGACCTCCGGCTCGACATCTGAGCCGGCGCAGAGCGGGATCCGCTCGCGCGGATCCCGCTCGCGCAAAACCCCTGAAGATAGTGCGCAAGACCGGCGATCCACTCGCGTGGAATCGCCGGTCGCGCGAAGATCCCTGAAGACGGCCGCTTCGCGGCCTTGTCGTTGCGTTCCCTGTGCCGCTCGGTCGCTCAGTCTGGTGGTCGGTGAACGGAGGAGAGGCGCACCTCGGCGCGTACCCGGAGTCGTGGCGGTGCGCGCGCCCCATCTGTATCCGATCCTCCGCGGCTTCGTCCTCGGCGCCTTCGTCGTGCTCGGGCGTGAGCTGGAGGAGGGGGCCGAGCTTCCCTTCGCCTTCGAGGAGCACGTCCAGCGCCGAGGTCCCGCTCTGTACGAGCTGCGGCCGCTGGTCCGCGCGTTCATCGAGGAGCGGGAGCCGGTCCTGCGCGTCCGCGAGGACGCCCGGCTCGCGCTCGAGGAGCTTCGCCGCGAGCCCGCTGCCGCGATCTTCGCCCACGCCCACGCAGGGCCGCGCGCGACCGAGGACGACGCGCTCTTCCGTACGGTGCTCGTCGGGCTTCTCGTCTCCACCGCCGAAGCGTGCGGCGGGTTCGACTGGGACGACGAGGCGTTCGAGCGCTCGTACGCGGAGCTCGAGGCGTCGCTCTTCGGCGAAGGCAGGAGGTACGCAGCGATCGCGCCGCTCGTTGGCATCTCCGTCTCGAAGCCGGTCGAGCTGGCACCGGGGCTCCTGATCCGCCCGTTCGTGACCGGCGAGCTCGCGACGCACTGGCCCGAGACCCGCGGTCTACTGCCGCCGGGGTTCGCACGCGAGCTCGACCGGGGCTGCGTCGCGGAGCTCACCCGTGAGCTCGAGTCCGGGGAGGACGCACCGGACGCGCCCGCCGAGATCTCGGACGCGATCAGCGCGATCCGGTTGACGACAGCGGCCGCGGTCGCGGCCGGCCCGGTCCTCTTCGAGCTCCTCGACGGTCGCCCGTTCGGCATTCGCCCCGTTCTCCCGATCGCTGCGACGCAGCCCGCGGGGGAGCCGTCCCGGCTCGACAGCTTCCGAGCGCCGATCGCGGTCGAGGTTCTCGCGGCGCTCGGCGAGGCGGACGGCGACCCGGAGCTCGCCGAGGCGCTCGACCGCTGGGAGCTCTCCCTCTTCCAGAACGAGCCGTTCCGGGGGGAGCAGCTTCGGGGGGCGCTCGCGGCTCTGCTCGGGGAGACGTGGCCACTCAGGGCGGCTGTGCTTCTCGCCGAGGACGGTGCGGCGCGAGAGGAGCTCTACAGCCAGCTCGTGGCGCTGTCGAGCGGGGACGCGGCCGTGGCGGCCGGGGTCGACGCGGCGAGGCGTGCTCTCGTGGCGGCTCTCCGCGCAGGCGATCGGGCCAATCTCCAGCACGATCTCGACCGCGAGCTCCTCGGGCTCCCGCGCGCACCCGCCCTGCGCGCCGCCGTCTGACGAAGACTCGGCTCGAAGCCGTTACCCATGCGGCTGGATCCGCGGGCTACGTTGTCCGAATGGACGAAGCGCGTGCGGTCGTGGAGCGATTGGAGCGCATCGAGCTCCTCGACCGCGAGGGCGCGGAGCGGGAGGTGTTGATCGACGAGCTGCGGAGTCTCCTCGTCGAGGCAGAGGCCTGGGCGAGAGCGGAAGGAGGTGATGCAGCCGAGCGGGCGACCGAGAGCCTGCGAGCAGCGCTCGAGACCTGCGGCGCCGAACGCACGCGTGACATGATCGCCGTGTGATCTCGCACTGGGACGACGCGAGGACCTGGCGCGGTGAGCGCGGGCACATCGCAGGCACCTGGACCAGCCTCACCGGCCCTTCGTCACGCGCGACGGGCGCGAAGCGGATCCAGGTGGATCCCGGCAAGTGGTCGACGCCGCTCCACCTCGAAGGGGCGGAGGAGGAGATCTTCTACGTCCTCGGGGGCTCGGGGATCTCGGTCCAGGCGGAAGACCTGGACGAGATCTCGGGATACGACGTGAGGGCGGGCGACTGCATCGTCCACCTAGCGCTCGAGAACGCGCACACGCTGCAGGCCGGG
Organism: uncultured Actinomycetes bacterium; assembly: GCA_963809405.1. Classification (GTDB taxonomy): domain Bacteria; phylum Actinomycetota; class Thermoleophilia; order Gaiellales; family Gaiellaceae; genus GMQP-bins7. The sequence goes on along the minus strand of CAWEJN010000003.1, from coordinate 99,630 downwards.
GACGACGGGCTCGACGTGCTCGCGTTCGGCCAGCGGACGCACGCGCCGGGGATCACCTGGCTCCCGCGGGCCGGCGTCGCCTGGCTCGGCGAGACCTGGGCGCCCGTGGGCGCGGAGGATGACCACCCGTGGACGCGAGAGGCGGCGGCCGGCCCGCCGGAGATCGCAGAGCTCTCGCCGCGCCCGTCGAACATCGTGAACGTCGCCGACGTCGAGGCTGTCGCGCGCGACGGCGCGACCGTCGGTCGCCGGGTCCGGAACCTCGGAAACGCCGCCGGGTCGGTGCACACCGGCCTGCGCATGGCCGAGGTCCTCCCGGGCAAGCTCAACGCGCCTCCCCACTGCCACTCCGCCGAGGAGGAGATCTTCGTCGTCCTCGAGGGTGAAGGGCAGCTCCTCCTCTTCGAAGGAGACGAGATCTCCGAGGAGGCGGTCCGGGCGGGCTCGATCGTCGTCCGCCTCCCGGGAACCGGAGTCGCGCATGCGTTCCGTGCCGGCCAGGAGGGCATGACCCTGCTGATGTTCGGGACGCGCGATCCGAGAGACGTGTGCTTCTACCCACGCTCGGGGAAGATCCTCTTTACCGGACTCGGCGTCGTCGCCCGGCTCGGCGAGCGGCTCGACTACTGGGACGGCGAGGATTAGATGAGGCGCCGACGACCGGCGTCATCGAGGATTCCCACGCCCTTGAAGGAGTTTCGGCGAGGGGCGGGAAGGTGAGGCGGTCATGGGCCTCTCACGCCTGCTGCGCACCAGCCCGCAGAGCCGTCACGCATCGGCCGCCGAGGACGTGCCCGAGCCAGTCGAGACTGCAGAGCCGTCCGGAGCCGTGGACGAGCCCGACGCGGTCATATCCGCTCCGGAGCCCTGGCCGCCTCGTTTGCGCGCGCTCCCGACGCCGGCACCTCCGACCCCGGCCGCCGAGGAGGGCGTGATGGCGTCGGTCATCGCGTTCGCCAACCAGAAGGGCGGCGTCGCGAAGACGACGACGACGCTCAACCTCGGCGTAGCGCTGCACGAGCAGGGGAAGCGCGTCCTCCTCATCGACCTCGATCCGCAGGGCAACCTGACGATGAGCCAAGGCATGAACCCGGACGCGATCGAGCGCTCGATGTTCGACGTCCTCGTGCACCGGGTGCCGATCTCGGACGTGATCCACTCGATCGAGGTGGACATCGCCGTGGCGTCGATCGATCTCGCGGGAGCCGAGCTCGCGCTCTCCGCGCTCATCGGCCGCGAGCGTGCCCTCGAGAAGGCGCTCGTCGAGGTGCGCGGTCGCTACGACTACATCCTGATCGACACGCCGCCCTCACTCGGCCTGCTGACGATCAACGCCTTCGTCGCTGCCGAGGGGGTCATCGTCCCCGTCCAGTGCGAGTATCTGTCCCTGCGCGGACTCGTCCAGCTCGAGAACACGCTCGCGATGGTGCGTGAGAACCTCAACCCGAACGTGCGCGTACAAGGCATCGTTCCGACGATGTACGACGGCCGGACGCTGCATGCCCGTGAGGCGATCGAGATCCTCGAGGAGCACTTCGGCGACCTCGTCTACGACACGCGCATCCGCAAGACGGTGCGGTATGCGGAGGCTCCCGTGAAGGGGAGCTCCGTCCTCAAGTACGAGCCGTCCGGCCCCGCCGCGCAGGCATACCGCGATCTCGCGAAGGAGGTGCTCGATGGCGCGCAAGCGCGCGAGCATGCGTGAGGGCCCGCTCGCGGAGCTCTTCCGCAAGACGGAAGCCGCCCAGCGCTCCCAGGAGACGGACGAGCAGCCGACCGTCGAAGCCGTCGAGCCCACGCCCGACCGGCGCGCCCAGGCCGCGCTCGAGGAGACCGTCGAGCACGTGCACGACTTCGCCGAGGAGTCCGAGGCGAAGCCGGAGCCCGTGGTCCGGATCGCCCCTGCACCGGAGCCCGCGCCTACACCGGAACCCGCGCCCGCCGCTCCGTCCGAGGCAGACTCGGAGGTCGCGTCCTCGCGAGCCGCCGCGCGCTACTTCCAGACGATGCTCGAGCCCGCACCGCGCCTGAACCGCGTTCCACCGCCCAGGGGCTCGGCGTACATCGCCGCGATTCGAGTCGTCGGAGTCGGCGGCGCCGGGCTCAACGCGCTCCACCGGATGATGGACGCCGGGATCGCACAGGTGGACTACGTCGCCGTCAACACCGACCTGCAGGCGCTCGCGGTCTCGGACGCGCCGACGAAGATCCACATCGGCGAGGGCGTGACCCACGGCCTCGGCTCGGGCGCCGACCCCGCGGTCGGCCGTCAGGCGGCCGAGGAGGCCGAGGACCAGCTCAAGGCCGCTCTCCGCGGGTCGGACATGGTGTTCGTCACCGCGGGCGAGGGCGGCGGCACGGGCACCGGCGCCGCGCCGGTCGTCGCGCGCATCGCGCGTGAACTCGGCGCGCTCACAGTCGGGATCGTGACGACTCCGTTTCGCTTCGAGGGCACCCGCCGGCGGACCGCCGCCGATCAGGGGCTCGAGGCGCTCCGCGCCGCCTGCGACACCGTGATCTCGATCCCGAACGACCGCCTCCTCGAGGTGCTCGACCGCTCGACCTCGATGGTCGACGCGTTCCGGATCGCGGACGACGTCCTCCGCCAGGGCGTGCAGGGGATCTGCGACCTGATCACGACGCCGGGGCTCATCAACCTCGACTTCGCGGACGTCCGCACCGTCATGCAGGACGCCGGCTCCGCGCTCATGGGCATCGGCTACGCGACCGGGGCGACCCGCGCCCGCGAAGCCGCCGAGCGCGCGCTCGGCTCCCCGCTCATCGACGCCGAGATCGTCCGTGCGCGCGGCATCCTCCTCTCGATCGCCGGCGGCGACGACCTCTCACTCGTCGAGGTGAACGAGGCGGCCGAGGTCGTCCGCCAGACGGCGACGGACGAGACGAACATCATCTTCGGCGCGACCGTCGATCCGCGGCTGACCGGGCAGATCTGGGTGACGGTCGTCGCAACCGGTCTCGGCGGAATGCGGCGCCGGTCGTCGACGCCCGAGTTCGGCGCCGGCGAGCCGTCGCGCGGCGACTTGGACGCCGAGCTGCCGACCTTCCTGCGCACGAGCTGAGATCGCGGCGTTCGCCGCACATTCCCGTGCACTGAGCCCGGTCGGCCGACGTCGGCGCACGGCACCGTCGCGCTGAGGCGGAAGTACGCTCCCCGGATGAAGGGCGCGATCGCCGCCGGCCACCCGTTGAGCACGCGCGCCGGCGCGGACGTGCTCGAGGCGGGCGGGAACGCCGTCGACGCGCTCCTCGCCGCGCTCTTCACAGCGTTCGTGGCCGAGGGGCCGCTGACGGGGCCCGCAGGCGGGGGCTTTCTGCTCGTGCACGAGCCGCACGGGGAGACGACTCTCCTCGACTGCTTCTTCTCCGTTCCGGCCGAGCGTTTCGGTGACATCGAGGAGGTGGTCGTCGACTTCGAGGACGCGGGCACGCAGCTCTTCCACGTCGGGCCGGGCTCGGTCGCGGTGCCGGGGCTCGTCGCCGGGCTCGAGGTCGCGCACGGGCGGTTCGCGACCCGGCCCTGGTCGGACCTGGTGTCACCGGCGATCGAGCTCGCACGCCAGGGCTTCACGCGGGACGAGCAGAGGGAGTTCCTGCACCAGATCCTCGTTCCGATCCTCCTGCGCGACGAGGGCGGGAGACGCGTCCACGGTGACCCGGCCCGCGTCGTCACCGAGGATCTCGAGGAGACGCTCGTCGCGATCCGCGACCGGGGCGCTGCGGCCGTCGCCGACCTCGTCCCCGAGTACGCCGACGACATCGCCGCCTACGAGGTCCGCAAGCGCGAGCCGCTCGAGGCGCGGATCGCGGGACACGACGTATTCACGACGCCGCCGCCGTCGCGCGGCGGCGTCGTGGTGCTGAGGATCCTGGAGCGACTCGAGCGCGCGGGTGACTCCGCTCCCCGGGATCGCGCCGATGCGCTGCGCCACGGCTACGAGGGCTCGACCGCCGGCAAGCTCACGGGCACGACACACGTTTCCGTCGTCGACGAGACCGGGCTCGCCGCGGCCGCCTCGTCGACGCTGGGCTCCGGGTCGGGCGTCTTCCGCGGCGGAGCGCAGCTGAACAACATGCTCGGCGAGGGTGACGTCATCGGCCCCGGACCGCACATGCCGGGCGACCGGCTCGCGAGCATGCTGACTCCGACGCTCGTGCTCGAGGACCGGGAGCCCCGCCTCGTCCTCGGGAGCGCGGGCTCGGTCAGGCTCGCCGGCGCGATCGCCCAGGTCGCATGGGACGTGGTCGGCCGAGACGTGCCTCTGGCCGAGGCGATCGACGCTCCGCGGATGCACGTCGACGGGGAGACCGTCCACCTCGAAGGCGGCTGGCCCGACGACGTGGCCGAGAAGCTGGGAAGAGACCGGGACGTCGTCCGCTGGTCCGGCCGCAACCTCTTCTTCGGCGGCGTCCAGGCGGTCTCGCGCTCGGCAGACGGCAGCTTCGCGGCCGCCGGAGACCCGCGCCGCGGCGGCTTCGGGACGGTCGTCGGGTGATCCGCGTCCGCCGGGCGGCTCCCGCGGACGCAGGGGCGCTCGTCACTCTCGCCGAGGCGGTCGGACGGGAGGAGGGCCGCTGGATCCTCGCGAGCGAGGGCTGGCGCTCGGTCAGCGACGAGCGTCGGTTCCTTCGCAGCGTCCAGTCGCAGGCGGACGCCGCGGTCTACGTCGCCGAGGACGACGGGCGCATCATCGGACGGCTCTCTCTCGCTCGCGACCCGCATCCCGCGAGCCGTCACGTCGCCGACCTCGGGCTGATGGTCGCCGCCGAGCACCGGCGCCGCGGAGTCGGAAAGGCGCTTCTCACCGAGGCCGTCGCCTGGTCGCGCTCGGTCGGCGTCCGCAAGCTCGAGCTCCACGTCTTCCCTTGGAACGAGCCCGCGCAGCGGCTGTACGAGTCGTTCGGATTCGAGCGCGAGGGCTACCGCAAGCGCCACTACCTGCGAGGAGGGGAGCTCGTCGACGCGATCCTGATGGCCTACGAGCTCGACGAGAGCTCGACCGCGCCGGAGGCGACCTAGCGGCTAGACGTCGCCGCCGTGGATCGAGACGACCTGCGCGAGAGGGCCGTCCGCCGCCTCGGGAAGCGGCCCGTCCTCCTTGCCGGTCTCGAGCCGCTGCAGCCGCCACTCGATGCGCGAGGCGAGCCGCTCGAGCTGCACGAGCACCGCTTCGCGATTCTCGCGGGCTGCCGCCTCTGCGTGCTCCATCCGCAGCTCGAGGGCGCGTAGCTCGAGCCGGAACCTGCCCTCGTTCGCGGCCAGGGCCACGGACGCCGTCGCACCGTCTGCCAGGTGCCCGTCGCCGGCGACCGACTCGAGCCGCTCGGTGAGCTCGTCCAGGCCGGCCGCGAGCGAGTGGCGCTCCGCGATCCAGCTCTCGGTCGCGCGTGCGATCTCCGCTTCGCCGGCGGCGCGCTCGCGCTCGACGGTGTCGAGGCGGCGGGCGAGGTCGAACAGCGCGCGGACCACCTCGTCATCCACCTTCCGCGAATCACCGTCCTTCGCGGTGGCGACCTCGTTCATGCGCGCCTCGAGCGCCCCGAGCCCGGACGACCAGAACGCCGTCGCGCCCGCGAGCTCCGTGGCGAGCGCCGCGCGCTCCTGCTCCACCTGCTCGATGCGCTCTCCGAGCTCGACGATGAGCCGCTCCGAGTCGGAGTCCGCCCGCGACTGGCTCTCGGCCACCGCGGCGACGAGCTCGTCGAGCCGGCTCTGCAGGGCGGAACGGTCGGTGGCCCAGGTCTCCGTCGCGCGGGCAAGCTCGGCTGCGGCGGCTTCCGAGGACTGGCGCAGCAGGTCGATGCCCGCGGTGATGTCGTCGCGGATTCCCGTGCGTTCCTCGGACCACGTCGCCGACGCGCGCGCGATCTCGAGCGCAGCCGTCGCTCGGCTCTGCTCGAGGGTCTCGATGCGCGCGAGTACGTCTCCCAGCCGCGCCTCGGCCTCCTCGGCGCCGACCTGCTCCGGGAGCGACGCGAGTGCGTCCCGGACCTCCTGGACGAGGCCGTCGACCTGCGAGCGGGCTTCGTCGATCCTCGTACCGAGCGCCTGGAGCTCTGCCTCCTGCCCGGCTGCGCTGCCGGCGCCGGTCTCGAGCGCCTCCTGGAGCGCTGCCAGCCGCCCACCGGACTCGTCGAGCGCGATCCCGAGCTCGGCCACGCGCTCCTCGAGTGCCCTGGACGTCCCGAGGAGCGTCGCGCGCTCCTGGGACCAGGCCTCTGCGGCACGGGCGGCTTGCGCCGTCGCTTCCGCCCCGGACGTCTCGGCCGTGTCGATCCGCTCCGTCACCTCCGTGAGGCGCTGCTGCAGCGCGGCGAGCAACTCCGAGGCGCCGTCCCAGTCGGCCGAGCTCGAGGCATCGGCGGTCGCGAGACGTCCCTCGAGGACGCCCAGCTGCCCGGCGAGCTCCTCGATCCGAGCGGCGAGGCCGGCGTCGGGGCTCGATTCCGACATCTCGTCGATCGCGGAGCGAAGCTCGCGAACGCCGTCGTCGACCTGCGCGGTCATCTCCTCGAGGCGCCGCGACAGCGCTGCGACCTCGTGCTCCTTCTGCGTGTAGCCGGTCGCCGTCTGCGTGACCGTCTCGCCGAGCGACTCGACCCGCTGCACGAGGTCGGCGAGCCCGGCGCCGATCTCGTCGACGGCCTCGCGCGTGGGAAGTCCGTCGAGGTCGGCTACCTTGCCTCCCACCCCCTCCACGGAGTGGTGGAGCTTCACGAGCAGGGAGTCGACGCGCGAGATCTCCTCGTCGAACGTCGACTGCAGCTTCTCCACCTGGCCGTGGCCCGCTGCGAGCTGGCTGGTCGTCGCCGAGACAGCGGCGACGACCTCGTCGACGCGCTTCGCGAGCGCGCTCATGCTCGTGGTCGTCGCGTCGAGCTTGCGCCGGCTGTCGTCCGTGAGCGCCGACATCTCGGTCGCGACGGTGTCGAGCACCCGGCGCAGCTCGGCTACCGGCGCCGGATCGACGGCGTTCCGGAGCGTGCTGATCTCGACGGCGAGCCGGGCCGCGTCCTCGTCGAGCTTACGGCGGAGCGCGGCAACCTCGCCCTCGCGGCCCGCGAGGCCCGACGCGGTGGTCGAGACGAAGGACGAGAGCGTCTCCATGCGCTGCGCGAGCCCGGCAACACTGGCCTTGAGGTCGTCGACGCGGCTGTCGAGCTTCTTGGGGAGCTTCTGCTCGGAGACGGCTGCGATCGCCCGGCGCAGCTCGTCGAGCTCGGCCTTGTCCGGGGTGGTCGCGCCGCGTGCCTCGGCGGCCGCGACCTCTACCCGCGCGAGCCGCTCCTCGAGCTCCTTGCGCAGGGCTGCGATGTCGCCGTCCTTTCCGGCGAGCGCGGCGGTCGTGGTCGAGACCGTGGTCGCGAGCGTGGTGAAGCGATCCGCGAGGACGTCGACGCGGTTGCCGATCCGCTCCTCGAGCTTCGGGTCGTGCTTCGACATCGCCTCGACGGCCTTGCGCAGCTCCTTGGCCGTCTTCTCGTCGCCGGTCTGGATCTCGGCCGTGCGCAGCCGGAGGTCGATCTCGTTGATCCACGCCGCGAGCGCGTCGACGCGCTCGGCTACGCCGCGGTCCGCGCCTGCGCGGGACCGGTCCGGGGCGGGGGGCTCGCTACTCCGAATCGGGCTCACGGGCGCTCCGGAAGAAGATCCATCGCCGTTCGCCGCAGGAGCAGTCCGGAACAGGTCGCAGGAGGGCGCCGCGTCCCCCCGACGCGAGCCGCTCAGACCCCACCAAGGAAGCGGACATGCTCAGAACGCGTATCGGAGGAACGAGCGCGCCGCTCGCTCACTCGTCCAAGTGACTCGGACGGGTCAGTGCCCCGGCTGCCAGCCGAGGATCGCGAGCCGTTGCTCGAGCGTCTGAGGACAGCCGAGACCGCGGGTCTCCGCGATGCGGTCGAGCGCCGCCGCGGGCTCCGTCCCGTGCCGCACGAGCCAGCAGCCGACGACGACACCGGTGCGGCCGCAGCCGGCCCAGCAATGGACGTACACGACGCCTCCTCCGGCGAGCTCTTCGTCGATCGCGTCGAGCACCTCGACGAGCTGGTCGTCGCTCGGCACCGTGAAGTCGCGGATCGGGAAGTTGACCCGGCGCGCGGGCGCGGCGAGGTGCTCGTAGGGCTCGAGCTCGCCGTCCTCGGTCAGGTCGACGAGCAGCGTGACGCCGAGCTCGTGCAGACGGCGCACCTCGTCGGCGGCGTCAACGGCATCGAGGCCGCACGGGTGCCTACCCGCGGCGAGCCGTCCCTCCTCGATCCAGGTCGCCGGACGCACGGGCGCGCATTCTGCCCGCGGGCGGCTGCGGGAGGCCGTCGACGGCGCGAGCGGTGCATGCCGCGTACGCGTTCCCTCGTCCGAGGAGGCGATCTCATCGCGCGGTCCGGGCGTGCCGATACCTGCCCAATGGATCGCATCGGGACCGAGACGGAAGTACGTCGCGATCGCGCGCTCGTCCTCGCTGCCGAGCTCGGCGTCGACCAAGCCTCGTGGTACGTCCGCGTCCTCGAGGAAGGCCGGAGTGCCGGCATGGAGCCCGATCTCGGTGCGCTCGTCCGCGCGTACTGGGAGCTCCAGCGCCTCACCGGGCGAGCGGATCTCCGCGACGAGTGGCGCTATCTGGCGGACTCGTTGTGGCAGGGCGACGCCGCCTGAGCACGGTCTGAGCAGGCATCTTCCCGGCAGGCGGTCCCGTCGGACCTGCGCAGTAAGCTGGCCCTCCCGTGAGTCGCTCCGCCGCGCCGCCGTTCGTCCACCTGCACGTTCACTCGGAGTACTCGATCCTCGACGGGGCGTGCCGCATCCCGGCGCTCGTCGACAAGGCGCAGCGCCTCGAGATGCCCGCCGTCGCGCTCACCGACCACGGCTCGCTCGCGGGGGTCGTCGAGCTCTATCGAGAAGCCCGCGAGCACGGGGTGAAGCCGGTCATCGGGTGCGAGGTCTACGTCGCGGACGACCGCCTCGCGCAGACGAAGGGCTACGCGCACCTCACCCTTCTGGCCGAGACGAACGAGGGCTACGCCAACCTCATCAAGCTCTGCTCCCTCGGCTATCTCGAGGGCTATTACTACAAGCCTCGGGTCGACTGGAGCCTCCTTGAAGGGCACGCGAAGGGGCTCGTCGCGCTCTCGGGCTGCCTGTCCGGCCGCGTGTCCAGGGCGCTCGTCGAGAACCGGCCGCGCGACGCGCACGCCGACCTCGACCGGCTCGTGCAGATCTTCGGCCGGGACTCGACGTACGTCGAGATCCAGAACGCGGGGCTCTCGGAGCAACAGCAGATCAACCCGAGCCTCGTGGCCCTCGCCGGCGAGGTCGGCCTCCCGCTCGTCGCGACCGGAGACGTCCACTACCTCGACGCCGAGGACGCCTACGCGCACGAGGCGCTCCTCTGCATCCAGTCGGGGGACACGCTGAAGAACCCGGACCACTGGCGCTTCGACACGAACGAGTTCTTCTTCAAGACGCCGGAGGAGATGGCCGCCGACTTCCCCGGGCTCGAGGACGCCATGGCGCGGACGCTCGAAGTCGCAGAGCGCTGCTCGGTCGAGATCGAGCTCGGCCGCATCCTCCTGCCGACGTTCCCGGTGCCGGACGGACGAGACGCCTTCGACTACCTCGTCGAGCTCTGCGAGAAGGGGCTCGTCCGCCGGTACGGGAAGGCGAACTCCGAGCTTCAGGAGCGGCTCCGGTTCGAGCTCAAGACGATCAAGGAGATGGGGTTCGCGGACTACTTCCTGATCGTCTGGGACTTCATTCACTTCGCGAAGCAGAACGGGATCAGCGTCGGGCCGGGCCGCGGCTCCTCGGCGGGATCGCTCGCCGCGTACTGCCTCGAGATCACGGACGTCGACCCGATCCGCTATGGGCTTCTCTTCGAGCGCTTCCTCAACCCGGCGCGCAAGGACCTGCCGGACATGGACATCGACTTCTCCGTCGCCGGGCGCGACCGGGTCATCAACTATGTGGCGGAGCGGTACGGCCGCGACCGCGTGGCGCAGATCATCACCTTCTCGACGATGGCGGCACGCGCTGCGATACGTGACGCGGGCCGCGTGCTCGACATCCCGTACGGCGTCGTCGACCGGATCGCGAAGCTCGTGCCGGAGGGCCCCGGACAGACGCTCGACGACTCCCTGAAGGCGGGCGCGGAGCTGCGCCAGGCCGTCGACTCGGATCCGATCGCGAAGGAGATCGTCGACCTCGCGAAGCCGCTCGAGGGTCTCACCCGGGCCGACTCGATCCACGCGGCGGGGGTCGTCATCGGCGCCCAGCCGCTGATCGAGGTCGTCCCGCTGCAGCAGAAGGGCGCCGAGCAGGAGATCGTGACGCAGCTCGGGATGGGCGGGGTAGTCGAGCTCGGGCTCCTGAAGATGGACTTCCTCGGGCTCCGGAACCTGGACGTCATCGACAAGGCGGTGGAGCTCGTCGGCGGCGTCGACATCGGCACACTCCCGCTCGACGACCCGAAGACCTACGCGATGCTCGCCGCGGGTGAGTCGACGGGCGTCTTCCAGTTCGAGTCGTCGGGGATGCGCGAGGCGCTCCGCACGGTGAAGCCGACGGAGTTCGAGGATCTGATCGCGCTCGTCGCGCTGTATCGCCCCGGGCCGATGGGATACATCCCGACCTACGCCTCTCGGAAGAACGGCCGCGAGCCGGTGACGTTCCCGGACCCGCGGCTCGAGCCGATCACGGGGTCGACCTACGCGATCTGCATCTACCAGGAGCAGTACATGGAGATCGCCAAGCAGCTCGCCGGCTTCACCCCCGCCGAGGCCGAGACGCTGCGCAAGGCGATCGGCAAGAAGATCCACTCGCTGATGGCGTCGCTCAAGCAGAAGTTCCTTGACGGGTGCGCCGAGAACGACGTCTCGCCGGCGGTCGCGCAGCAGCTCTGGAAGGACATGGAGTCCTCGCAGGACTACTCCTTCAACAAGGCGCACGCGGCCTGCTACGCGACGATCGCGTACCGGACGGCGTGGCTGAAGGCGAACCACCCGCACGAGTACATGGCGGCGCTCATCTCCTCCGTGATGAATACGAAGGACCGCGTGCCCTACTACGTGAACGCCTGCCACGAGCTCGGGATCGAGGTGCTGCCGCCGGACGTGAACTCGTCGGGGACCGACTTCGCTGTCGTCGAGGGCCGCATCCGCTTCGGCCTGAACGCCGTCAAGAACGTCGGCGAAGCCGCCGCCGAGGCGATCGTGCGGGTACGCGACGAGGGCGGGCCGTTCGCGTCGATCTGGGAGCTCACGGAGCGCGTGGACCCGCAGCTCGTCAACAAGCGCGCGCTCGAGTCACTCGTCAAGTGCGGTGCGCTCGAGTCCACCGGCGGGACGCGGATGGGCATGCTCGCCGCCCTCGACCAGGTCCTCGCGTACGGCTCAAAGCACGCGGCGGATCGCCTCGCCGGGCAGGCGTCGATCTTCGACAGCGCGGGCGGCGACGACGAGGTCGAACGGGAGCGCCACCACCCGACGATCTCCACGCAGGAGTTCGACGACCGCGAGCTCCTCCGGCTCGAGAAGGAGACGCTCGGCCTCTACGTCTCCGACCACCCGCTGGAGAGCGTTCGTCCCGAGCTGCGGCGCAAGACCGATTGCGCGCTCTCGGACGTCGAGCGACGGCGCGACGGCGACGTCGTCACGGTCGGCGGCATCGTCTCCGGGATCAAGCAGGTCACGACGAAACGCGGCGAGCCGATGGTGTTCGTGACCCTCGACGACCCGACCGGGAGCGCCGAGGTCGTCGTGTTCAACTCGACGTACGCCACAGCCCGCGAGATCCTCGAGCCGGACCGGATCCTCGTCGTCAAGGGCCGCGTCGATCACAAGCAGGCGGGCGAGACGAAGCTCGTCGCGCTCGAGGTGAAGGCCTTCGAGTCCGTGCCCGAGCGCCGGGAGGTGCGCCTCAGGATCGACGCACGCCAGGCTCACGCCGGTCTCGTCCGTGAGCTGGCGACGCTCGTGCGCGACTTCCCGGGCGACGCGCCCGTGTACCTGTCGCTCGAGACGTCAATCGGCGAGCGGACGCTCGCGCTCGGCGCCGGCTACCGCGTGAAGCCGAACGCCGACTTCCTCGCCGAGGTCAAGGCACTGCTCGGCGAGACCGCTTTGGTGTAGTCCCAGCGCAAGGGCAGGGCCCGAAGCAAGGTCAGACGCGACAAGGCCGCGGACGGCCGTCTTCAGGGATTTCGCGCGACCGGCAATCTCGCGGGAGCGAGTTGCCGGTCTTGCGCACTAACTCCGCGCATCGCGGGCCATGCGCTCGGCGACGCTCGCGAGCACCTTCATCGCGATCGACGGCATCGCCTCGACCACCCGGCGGAAGCCACGGTCCGTCAGGACGAGCACGCGGGCGGGCGAGGTCGTGGTCACGGTCGCCGTCCGATTCGACTTCGCGAGGATGGCGATCTCCCCGACCCAGTCGCCGGGGCCGATGTCCGCGAGCTTGCGGCCGTCGCGCGTCACGCGCGCTGTTCCCTCGATGAGCACGATGAACTCGCGACCCGGCTTCCCCTCCCGAGTCAGTGCGAAGCCTTCCCGGAGGTCGATCTCGTCGGCGGTTACCGCGAGCTCGCGGAGCTCCGCCTGGGAGCAGCCTGCGAAGAGCGGAACCCGCTTGAGCAGGTCGATCTTCGCGTTCTTCCCGAGCACGCGGCGATCCTAGTACGGCAGCTCGGGATTGCAAACCCCGGTCTGGACGCCGCGCGGCTGACATGACATGCTTCTCCGCGCGCGAGTTCACGCGGTTCAAGCTGGGAGAGAGGAGAACTTGGGGATGAGAACCCATGGGTGGGTACGTCCGACCGCGGTCGCAGGAGTCGCCGCGCTGCTCGTCGGCCTGACACTCGGCGTCGCGATGCGGGCACAGGCCGCGAGCAATCCGACGGCGACGCTGGCCGCTGTCCAGGGGATCACCGCCGTGACGCGCGGCGGGAACGCCGCCTACACGACGACGATCTCGACGGGTGGCAACACGCTCACCCACCTCTCCTTCCACGATGTGATTCCCACGAACAGCACGGGGGCGCAGGCGACTCTCAAGTCGGCGAGTTGCACCGGGACGCTGACGGCCACCGAGTTCGTGTGCGATCCGATCGATCTCCACAGCGGCGACGTCGCGACGGTGACGATCGTCTGGCAGACGTTCGCGACCGGCACGTCCGCAGGCTGCACGGCGGACTGCATCCGCAACTCCGGGTACTGGACGAGCGACTCCGGGACGAATGCCCCGGACAAGAAGAAGAAGACGTACCCGGTCGGTCCGGTCGACCTCTCGATCTTGTCGGTGAACGACGCGAACGCGGCCGCCAGCTACGTGCTTTCCGCCTGCAGCAACCCGTCGACGCCCACGATCGCGACGAACCAGTCCATTGGGCCGGGGAACCCGCTGTCGACCGCCGTCTGCGAGCCGAATCTGCCGGCGACGACGCTCGGCCTCGTGAGCAACATCGACGAGCGGGCAGGGACGCCGTCCGAGCAGGGCATCACGCAGGTCTCGGACATCTGTATCCCCGCGCCGGGGGCCGGGTGTGCATCCGGCTACACGCCGTTCGTCTTCTCGACGAAGGCGACCTTCACGTTCAAGATCGACAACACGGCGCTCCCGCAGGTCTGCACGAGCAGCTTCCGCGGGGCTTCGGGCATGCAGCCCCTGTGGCACCAACCCCCGCCGCCCCCGCACTGCTCGCTGGCGATGATCACGAAGGTCTACCACGACAACGTGCTCGTCTCCTCGGCGTCGGGTGCCGACCCACGCGTCGTGACCATCACGTTCAACAGCAGCACGAAGATCACGACCGTCGTCGCGCAGAGCTCGACGAACGGCGGCTGGAGGTTCGGCTAGTCCGCCAGCGCTCGCGCTGACTCGCCGGTGGACGCGGCCAGCACCGCGTCCACCGCGGCGGTCATCACCGAGCTGCCCTTCCCCTCCGCGAGCGCGCGTGCCTCGGCGAGCGTGGCCGGGACACCGGTCTTACCAGCGAGCCGTAGCACCTCGGCGAGGTCGAGCAGCGCGCCGAACTTGAGGAGGACGGCGTCCGTCGGCTCGAGGATCTCGATCGCCTCGCGGACGAGAGCCTCTCCCTCGCCGCCCGATCCCTCCCGCGTGAGGACCTTCCCGAGAACGCAGCGCCAGAGGGCCTGCGTGTCGATGTCGTCGTCGGCGGCGAGTTCGCGCGCGAGCTGTCCGAGCGGCTCGACCTCGTCGTGGCGGCCGAGCGCGAACAGCGTCTGTCCGAGAAGCCCGGCAACGGTCGACAGGAAGTACTTCTCGCCGACCGCCTGGAGGAGGTCGTAACCGCGGCGGAGCTCGTGCTCGGCGGTCTCGACGTCGCCGGCGAGCATCTCCACGCGCCAGGCCTCGAGCGCCACGCTCGCGACCTCGACGCCGATCCCCAGCTCTTCGAGCATCTCCCCACCGCGGCGGGTGAGCTGGCGCGCCCGCTCGAACTCACCGCGCATCGCGAGCTGGCTTCCGAGGAGCGCCAGGAGGATTCCTTCCGACTGGCGATCGCCGGAGACGACCTCGACCATCCCCTCGGATAGCTCAATTCCCTCCTCGACGGGGGTCGGGCCGAACAGCGCGGCGGCCGCATACGCCGTGGCCGCGCGTGTCTGCTGTCTCGTGTCGCCTGCCAGACGAGCGTGCTCGAGCGCCCTCTCCGACGCCTCGGCCGCACTCCCGAAGCGGCATGCCGTCCCGTGCGACCAGGCGAGCAGACGCCATGCCTTCGCGAGCCCGCCGTCGTCTCTCGCCTGCTCGAACACCGCGATCGCCGCGTCGATCTCCGGCCCTGCCTCGGCACGCCAGCTCTCGGGATCGCCCGCGCGCAGCCTGACGAGCAGGCGGACGAGGGATGCGTGCGCCCCGACGAGTGGCATCCCTCGCTCCGCGCCCTTCTCGATCGCCTCGTCGAGCACGGCCTCCGACTCCTCGAAACGCCCCATCTGCAGGAGCGCCTCACCGTAGTCCGGAAGCAGCTCGAGCCGCTCTGGGTCCTCGTCCTGGAGAAGGGCGACCGCCCGCCCGAGGAGACCTGCGGCGGCGTGGACGTCTCCGCGGGCGAAGGCCCGCCTGCCTGACGACGCGAGGCGCCGCGAGCCGTCGGTTCCGAGTGCGCGCCCATGGTCGTCGAGCGGCCCGAGTTCCGAGAGATAGCGGTGCGCCTGCTCGAGGTGGTACCCGAGGATCTCCTCGTACTCGGTCGCGCCCTCGCGGTTCACCGTGTCGGCCCAGCGGACGAACTCCTCGTGGAAGGTCGCCCGCGCGCGCTTGAGGATCCCCTCGTAGGCGGTGTCGCGGATGAGGATGTGGTGGAAGCGGTACGCGTCCTCGTCGACCGTGCGCGACGCGTCGGGCTGGACGAGCTGCTTGTCGGTGAGCGTCGTGAGCATGAGCGGCACCGACGGCGACACGTGGTCGGGGACGAGGTGCTCGACCGCGTCCCCGACGAAGATCTGGCCGATGACGGAGGCAGGCTCGATCACCGCTCGCTCGTCGGGCTGCAGATGGTCGAGCCGTGCCGCGAGCAGAGCCTGGATCGTCGGAGGCACCGACACGGAATCGATCGCCGCCGCCGGCCTCCACGCGCCGTCCGAGAAGACGATCAGCCCCTCGTCGATCATCATCGAGAGAAGCTGCTCGACGAAGAGAGGATTCCCCTCGGCGGCCTCGACGATCCGCGCCCGAATCTGCGCGTCGAGCCCGGTCTGTCCGAGCAGGTGCTCCGCGACGGCCGCGGTGTCGAGCTCGCTCAGCCGCTGGAGCACGACGCGCCGCGCATGCGGTCCGGTCGACCACTCCGGCAACCGGTCGATCAGGTCCTGCCGCGTCGGGCAGACGACGAGGAGCGGCGCGTCGGTCGCGCTCTCCAGGACGTGCTCGATCAGCTCGAGGAACGTCGGCTCCGCCCAGTGGATGTCGTCGAAGACGACGACTGCCGGGCGGGTCTGCGAGATCTCCTCGAGCAGCCTCCGCGCTCCCCACATGAGCTCCTGGACGGGAAACGGCGTCTGTGAGAGACCGATCGCGGAGGCAACGCGGTCGACCACCTCACCGTCGGAGACGAGCGCGCAGAGCTTCGACTGGGCGGTGTCGAGGGCATCGCGCTCGGCGATTCCCGCGGCTTGCCGGACGGCCTCCGCGAGGGGCCAGAAGGTGATCCCGTCACCGTACGGCAGGCAGCGGCCGCGGAGGAAGGTGACGTCGTCCCGGACGGCGCCGACCAGCTCGTCGATGAGGCGCGACTTCCCGACTCCCGCCTCGCCGACCACGGTCACCAGGCGCGGGCGCCGGTCCTCGACCGACTCCGTGTGCGCGTCCAGCAGTTCCCGGAGCTCCGCGTCGCGCCCGACCATCGGCGCGTCCAGGCGCCGAGGACGCTCGGCGTCCTGCCGGACGCCCACGAGGCGGTAGGCGGGAACCGGCTCGGACTTCCCCTTCAGCTCGAGCGGCTCGACCGCCTCGACGTCGACGTAGTCCCGCACGAGCCTGTACGTGAGGTCGCCGAGCAGGACCTCTCGCTCGCCCGCGGCCTGCTCGAGCCGGGCCGCGACGTTGACCGCGTCTCCCGTCACCAGGCGCTGGCCGGTCGTCGGATCGCCCGCGACGACCTCGCCCGTGTTCACGCCGGTCCGGTTGGCGAGCCGGACGCCCCAGTGGCGATCGAGCTCGTCGTTGAGCTCCGCGAGTGCCCGCTGCATCCCTGCGGCGGCGCGGACCGCACGGAGTGCGTCGTCCTCGTGCAGCTTCGGGAGGCCGAAGACCGCCATCACCGCGTCGCCGATGAACTTCTCGACGACGCCGCCGTGCTGCTCGAGCTCCGCGCGCATCGCCTCGAAGTAGCGCGTCATCACCTCGCGGAGCGACTCCGAGTCGAGCTTCTCGCCCATCGCGGTGGAGCCCTTGAGGTCGGAGAAGACGATCGTGACGACCTTGCGGAACTCCTGCGGGGGTGCGGCGGACGCGAGCTGTGCGCCGCACGCGAGGCAGAACTTCGCGATGTCGGGGTTGTCGGTGCCGCAGTGCGCGCAGACCGGCATGGACCACGAGTTTGCCTGCTTTCGCGAACCGAGCCCGGACCAGCCCCCGGACCTAGACCTTCATCTAACGCTTACGGACCCGCAACCGAATTCACCCAGCAAGGGGACGACCACTACGTCTCAGTCGACGAATAGCCAAGAGACAAGCGACGGCGGAAGGGCGGCCTGAATGTCTGCGGCGGAACTCCAGACCCTGTACGTGAGCGAGATCGATCGGATCGAGCGGTGGCGGCACGAGGCGCTCGAGCGGGCGGGCTACGACCCGGAGAGTGCACTCGTCCTGGCCGCGAGCCACGACGTCGACCTCCACGCTGCGGTCAGCCTCCTCGAGCGCGGTTGCACGGTCGACTTGGCCCTTCAGATCCTCCTCTGACGTAGTGCCGGGGCCGGGCCTCGTCTCTCGCGGTCGACGCGGGAGATGAGATCCGGCCCCATTGGTTTCCGTGCGCAGATCGGCATCCGCTGACGCGCGGGTGCCGGCGCGAAATCCCTGAAGACGGCTGCTCCGCAGCCTTGTCGCGGGGTTGCCGTTCCCGCCTGCGCGCACTGGCGCAGCGCTGGCGCATCGCCGCCCGCGACGATTCCTCGCGGTTCTCATCGACTCCGCTCGGGGCTGTCGGCAGAATGCGCGGGATGTTTCTGGCGTCGATCCCCTCCCCGAGCTCCAGCACGCTCGAGCTCGGCCCGCTCTCGGTCCACTTCTACGGGCTGACGCTCCTCGTCGCCATCGCCGCTGCCGTCTACATCTCGGGCCGTCGGTGGACGAAGCGCGGGGGTGACTGGGATCTCATCTTCCGCGTCGCGGTGTGGGGCGTCGCCTTCGGGATCATCGGGGCGCGGCTCTACCACGTCGTCACGAGCTGGAACGAGGTTCCGGACGAGTGGTGGGGACCGTTCGCGATCTGGCGTGGCGGCCTCGGGATCTGGGGCGGGATCGGGTTTGGCGCGATCGTCGGCGCGATCGTCGCCAAGCGCGCGGGCGCCGACGTCGCGAAGCTCGCGGACTGCGTCGCTCCCGCGCTGCTCGTCGCCCAGGGCATCGGCCGCATCGGCAACTGGTGGAACCAGGAGCTGTACGGGAAGCCGACGAACCTTCCCTGGGGCCTCGAGATCTCCGCAGCCAACCGTCCGTTCGACCACATCGAGCAGGCGACCTACCACCCGACCTTCCTGTACGAGCTGATTTGGTGCTTCGCCGCGGCAGGTCTTCTCCTCCTGATCGAGCGCAGGTGGGAGATCCGGCCCGGCGGTCTCTTCGCCCTCTACGTGTTCCTGTACAGCATCGGGCGCATCTGGATCGAGATGCTGCGCATCGATCCCGCGCACGAGATCGCCGGGATCCGCCTCAACGTCTACGTCTCGGCGATCGCGGTCGCCGTCTCGGGCGCGTTCTTCGTCTGGTGGCAGCGGAGCTGGAACCGTGGGACGACGGCACCACCGCGGAAGCCGCCGCAGGCGATGGCCGTTCCGAAGCAGCGCTAGTTCCTTCCGCAAGACCGGCAATTCGCTGGCGCTGAATCGCCGGCCGCGCAGAGATCCCTGAAGCGGCCGCCGTCGCGGCCGACGTCTGCGCAGAGCTCGACCGCATCCGGTTCGTCTCGGCCGAGCCGCGTCCGGCCCCGTGGCTAGCCTCCTCGCGTGCGCCCCCTGCCCGTGCGGGAGCTCGAGCTCGACCTCGACGCGTTCGAGGGGCCGTTCGACCTCCTGCTCACGCTCCTGCTCAAGGAAGCGCTCGAGCCTCGCGACATCGACGTCGCGGCGATCGTCCTCGCCTTCCTCGAGCGCCTTGCCGAGCGCGAGGAGGTCGACCTCGAGGCGTGCGGCGAGTTCCTCGTCCTCGTCTCGGCCCTGCTCGAGCTGAAGGCCTGCGCGCTCTTCCCCGAAGAGGCGGCGGAGCTCGACGCGCTCGAGCCGGAGGAGGCAGCGGAGGAGCTCGCCCGCCGCCTCGCCGAGTACCGCCGCATGAAGGAGGCCGCCGCCTGGCTCGTCGAGCGGCTCTCGGACGAGGGCGACCGCTGGTTCCGCCTCGGGCCTGCACCACTCGCGCCCCGCGTCGAGCGCCAGCTCGCCCCGCAGGAACCCGAGGCGCTCGCGTCCGCGCTGCGAGGGTTGGCGAAGCCGCCGCCGAATGTCTCGCTCAGCCACATGGCGCTCCGCTTCCCTCCGGTCTCGCAGTTCCTCGAGCGCTTCCGCGCGCTGCTCGCAAGGCGGCGGCGCTTCGACTTCGACTCGGAGGTGACCGGTCTCTCGCGCGTCGAGCAGGCCGTGGCGCTGCTCGCGCTCCTCGAGCTCCGTAAGTCCGGCGAGATCGCGCTCGAGCAGGCCGCTCCGTTCGCCCCCATCCGCGTCTCCCGCCACGAAGAAAGGACCCCGCTGTGGACAGCCCGCTCCGCCTGATCGCCGCGAATCCCGTCGACCACCTCGCGAGGACGATCGAGGCGCTCCTCGTCGTCGCCTCCGCGCCGCTGTCCGTCGCCGAGCTCGCCGAGGCGACCGAGGACGACCCGGTGCGCGTGGAGACCGCGCTCGGCCTGCTCCGCGAGCGCTTCTCCGAGGGGCGTAGCGGGATCGTCCTTGAGCACGCGGCAGGCGGCTACGCGTTCCGCGCAAGCCGTGACGCGTCGCAGGCGTGCGCGCGTCTCTTCGAGCGGCCGGTGGAGCGTGGGCTCTCGCAGGCCGCGCTCGAGACGCTCGCGATCGTGGCCTACCTGGGGCCGTGCTCGCGACCGGAGATCGCGCGTATCCGCGGGGTCGCCGCGGACTCGGCCGTGGCCGGGCTCGTCGAGCGCGGGCTCATCGTCGAGGCCGGGCGGGAATCGGGCCCCGGCGGTGCCGTTCGCTACCGGACGACGCCGCTGTTCGAGCGGGTCTTCAATCTCGAGTCGCTCGCGGCGCTGCCTCGCCTCGACGACCTCGCGGAGGACACCGGCGAGCTGCGCGACCGCCTCGTCGAGGTCGCGGCCGCGCGCGCCTCCTAGATCGCCCAGGCGCCGTCGCGCAGGACCGGGACGGCGCTGCCGTCGCTCGCGATCCCGTCGACGGCGAGCTCCCGGCTCCCGATCATGAAGTCGACGTGCACCTGGCTCTTGTTGATGCGTGCACGCTCGGCGGGGTCGTCGACGGGGTGCTCGTAGCCGTCGCCGAGGGCGATGTGCGTGGCGGCGTTCTCGTCGATCAGCGTGTCGAAGAAGACGGTCTCGAGCGGGCCGATGCGGCCCTGGTCGTCGACGAGCGCGATCTCGCCGAGACGCGCCGCGCCCTCGTCTCTCGCGACCACGGCGCGGAGGGCCTCGGCTCCCTCGTCGGCGTCGATCTTCACCGCGCGGCCGCCGGCGAACTCGACGCGGATGCCGGAGATCACCGAGCCCGAGAGCTCGAGCGGCATCGTCGCGCTCACGTGCCCGTCGACGCGCTCGGGATCCGGGGTGGTGAAGAGCTCCTCGGTCGGGAGATTCGGGGAGTGCCGCCGCCCGTCGACGGTGATCAGGTCCCCGGCCGCCCAGTGCGCGGACGGGAGGAGGCCGATGGTCAGGTCGGTTCCGGGACCGTGCAGCCGCAAGGCGTCGAATCCGCGGTCGGTGAGGCGCTGCGCGTTCGCCTTGAGCACCGCGCCTCGCTCGGTCCACGCGGCCGAGGGGTCGTCGGCGTCGAGGCGGCAGATGTGCGCCACGGACTCCCAGAGCTTCTCGTACGCCTGCTCGCTGTCGAGATCGGGATACACGCTCTCCGCCCACGGTCGCGTTGGCGCCGGGACGATGCACCAGCTCGTCGTCATGCGGTTCACGATCTCGCCGACCTCGGGGAGGTAGGGGAGGAGGTCGCGGCCGGCGCGGGCGGGATCGAGTCCCTCGAGCGCGGTCGGGGCATGCGGGCCCGAGAGCGTGACGCGCGCCGCGTGCTCGTCCGAGAGATAACGCAGCCGCTCGCTCATCCAGGGCGGGATGAAGTCGAGTGTGTCGTCTGCCGCGTGCGCGATCCGCTCGCGCTTGACCCACTGGTCGAAGTAGACGACGTCGACGTACTTCGCGCCGCGCAGGTACGCAGCGCGGGCGACCGCCCGCGTGAGGTCCTCCTTGCCGAGGTAGCTCGTCACTGCGAGGAGCTGTCCCGGCTGGACGTTCGCGCCGAAGACGGCGAGGTCCGCGAGCATCGAGGTCCACTCGTCGATCTGCCGCACGGCGGCACCCTAGCGGCACGAGAATTGGCCGGTGCGCCTCAACGCTTTCCTGGCCAGGGCCGGAGTCGCCTCGCGCAGGCGCGCTGACGAGCTCATCTCGGCGGGCCGCGTGCACGTCAACGGCGAGCCGGGCCGATTCGACACCGCTGTCGGCGGAGGCGACGTCGTCGAGGTGGACGGACGGGTCGTAGAGGCCCAGCGTCTCGCCTACCGGCTCCTGCACAAGCCGGCTAGCGTGGTCACGACGGCGCGCGATCCGCAAGGCCGGCCGACCGTGGTCGAGCTCGTGCCCGCGTCGCCGCGAATCGTGCCGGTCGGGCGACTCGACGCAGACACCACGGGCGCGCTCCTGCTGACGAACGACGGCGCGCTCGCGCACCGGCTCGCGCACCCCCGCTACGGCGTGGAGAAGGTGTACGAGGTCGAGGTCGAGGGCAGCCCCGGTCGCGAGGCGCTCGCGACGCTTCGCTCGGGCGTCGAGCTCGACGACGGCCGGACCGCTCCTGCCGGCGCACGCATCGTCCGGCACGGCGGCGCGACGTCAGTGCTCGAGATCGTGCTCCACGAGGGGCGGAAGCACCAGGTGAAGCGCATGTGCGAGACCGTCGGCCACCCCGTGCGGCGCCTACACCGCAGCGTCTACGCCGGACTCCGCGTCGACGAGCTCGAGCCCGGGGCGTCTCGCGCGCTCACGAAGGCCGAGGTCGCGTCGCTCCGCCGGCTCGTCGACCTCGGCTAGCGATCCCTACTCGAACCAGACGATCGTCGCGAGCACGAGATAGAGCGCGACGAGCGCGAAGCCCTCGAACGGGGCCGCCTCGCCGTCGCCCGTGATCTGCCAGACGGCGAGCGCCATCAGGACGAGCGCGCCGACGTAGAGCGGCGCCACGACGAAGGTCAGCTGGGTCGAGAACGCGAGCGAGACGAGCACGAGCACCGGCCACAGGAAGCACGCGATCTGGGAGACCGAGTTCTTCACGACCGAGATCGCGAGGTCGTGCTTCCCCTTCGCGGCGAGCTGCACCGCGACGACGTTCTCGACCGCGTTCCCGGCGATCGCGACGATCACGAGCCCCGTGAAGGCCTTCGAGATCCCGAGCTTCTGGACAGCCGGGTCGATCGAGTGGACGAACCAGTCGGAGACGAGCGCTGCGGCGATTCCCGAGACCGCGAGCAGCCCGACCGCGAACCGGAATGGAAGGACGCCGTGCGCGGGCTCCTCGACCGCGGCCTTGCTCGTCGCCTCCGTTCGCAGGTACGCCCATAGCCACACCCCATAGACGAGGAGCAGCAGGACGGCACCGATCGCCGAGATCGTGACGGCGTTGTCGCTCGCCTTGTCGCCCGCGAGGTTCGAGACTCCGAGGAGCGAGACGATGAACACCGCGAGCAGAAGGAGGGTCGCCGTGTCGTTCGGGAGTCGCTTCTCGAAGGCCATGAGGCTCGACGGCTCCCTGATGGCGCCGACGGCGATCGCCGATCCCAGGACGAGCAGCGCGTTCGCGAACAGTGACCCGAGGATCGAGAACTGCGCGACCACGAGCTCACCTGCAGACAGCGCGAAGAGGACGATGAAGAGCTCGGGCAGGTTCCCGAGCGTCGACTGCAGAACTCCCGTGACGGCAGGGCCGAAGCGCGCTCCGACGGACTCCGTGGCGATGCCGATCGTCCAGGCGACGCCTCCGAGGGCCGCGCCCGTCACGACGAACGTGGCGACGGCCGGCGCGTCGGTGAAGTGGAGGATGCCGCCTGCGACGACGAGCGCGAAGATCCCGGCCGAGGCGACCGCCGTGCGCTTCACGTTCCGCGCACGAAGCCCATGCGCTCGTACATCCGGGCGAGCGTGGGCGCCGAGGCCCCGCGTGCCTTCTCCGCCCCGAGCGCGAGCAACCGGTCGAGCTCGGCGGGGTCCGAGCGGAGCTCGCGGTACCGCTCCTGGATCGGCGTGAGCAGCTCGACGAGCGTCGTGGCGACCGCGTCCTTGAACGCGCCGTACCCCTCGCCGTCGAAGCGGGCCTCCACATCGGCGATCGTCTCCCCGCTCGCGACCGTCATCAGCTCGATGAGGTTCGAGATCCCGGGCTTCGTTCCCGGATCGTGCCTCACCTCGCGCCCGGAGTCTGCGACGGCGCGCTTGATCTTCCGCGTGACCGTGTCCGCATCGTCGAGCATCAAAATCTTCCCCGGCTCCGTCCCGAACGACTTCGACATCTTCTTCGTCGGCTCCTGGAGGTCCATGACGCGTGCGCCGGCCTCGGGGTACACACCGTCCGGCACCGTGAACGTCTCGCCGAAGCGCGCGTTGAAGCGCTGCGCGACGTCCCGGGAGAGCTCGAGGTGCTGGCGCTGGTCGTCCCCGATCGGGACGACGTCGGTCTGGTAGAGGAGGATGTCGCCTGCCATCAGCACGGGATAGGTGAAGAGCGCCGCCGAGACGAACTCCGCGAGCTCTCGCTTCTCCTTGAACTGCGTCATCCGACCCAGATGCCCGTACGCGGTGACGGCCCCGAGGAGCCAGGCGGCTTCGGCATGCGCAGTCACCTGGCTCTGGATGAACACCGTCGAGCGCTGGGGGTCGAGGCCGGTCGCGAAGAGCATCGCCCCGATGTCGAGCGTTCCCTCGCGCAGCTCCGCCGGATCGTGGTCGACCGTGATCGCGTGCAGGTCGACGATGCAGAAGAACGCCTCGCCCTGCTCCTGCGTCGCGGCGTACTGCCGGAAGCCCCCGCTGTAGTTGCCGATGTGGGGCTCACCCGTCGGCTGGATCCCGGAGAAGATGCGCATGCCCAGGATTCTCCCTGGACCCGCGGGAAGGCGTCGGGCCACGTTTAGACTCACTCGGGATGGAGATCACCGGATCCCCCGACCTCCTCGCGTACCCCATCGTCGGGCGCGAGCTGACGACCGACGCAACGGTCGTCGAGATCCGCGGGCGCCGGATCGGCGACGGCTTCTTCGGCCTCATCGCCGGGCCGTGCACGGTCGAGACGCGCGAGCAGACGCTCGAGACAGCGCGCGCGGTGGCGGCCGCGGGCGCGACGGTGCTCCGGGGCGGCGCGTTCAAGCCGCGGACCTCTCCGTACGCGTTCCAGGGCCTCGGGAGCAAGGGGCTCGAGATCCTCGCCGAGGCGCGCGAGGAGACGGGCCTGCCGATCGTCACCGAACTCCTCGACCCGCGCGACGTCGAGGAGGTCGCGGGCATCGCCGACGTCATCCAGATCGGCGCGCGCAACATGCAGAACTTCAACCTCCTCGCCGAGGTCGGCCGGGTGCCGCTGCCGGTGCTCTTGAAGCGTGCTCCGTCGGCGACCGTCGAGGAGCTGCTCATGGCGGCGGAGTACGTCGCTAAGGAGGGGAACGAGCGCGTGCTCCTGTGCGAGCGCGGGATCAAGACGTTCGAGCGCTCGACGCGCTTCACGCTCGACCTCTCGGCCGTTCCCGTGCTCCGGCGCGAGAGCCACCTGCCGGTGCTCGTCGACCCCTCCCACGCAGCCGGGCGGAGCGACCTCGTCCTCCCGCTCGCACGTGCCGCCGTCGCCGCCGGGGCGGACGGCGTCATGGTCGAGGTGCACCCGCAGCCGGAGGACGCGCTCTGCGACGGCCCGCAGCAGATCCGCGTCGGCGAGTTCGCGCGCTTCGCGGACGAGATCCGCGCGGTCGTCGCGCTCATGGGCAAGACGCTGGGCTAGGGCTCAGCCCGACGATGCGCGTCGACCCCGTCGCCGCCCTCGTGGGCCACGTCGCCGTGCCGGGGGACAAGTCGATCTCCCACCGGGCGGTGCTGATCGGCTCGCTCTGCGAGGGCGAGACGGTCGTCCGCGGGTTCGGCCGCTCGGAGGACACCGAGGCGACGATCGCGGCGGTGCGAGCGCTCGGCGCGGGGGTCGACGAGGAGGACGTCGACACGCTGCAGGTGCAGGGCGTCGGCCTGCGGGGTTTCACCGAGCCGGACCCACCCAGTCCGCTCGACTGCGGCAACGCAGGCACGCTCATGCGCCTGCTCTGCGGCGTGCTCGCCGGCCAGACGGGGCGGTTCGAGCTCGTCGGCGACGCCTCGCTCTCCGCGCGTCCGATGGAGCGTGTCAGCGAGCCGCTCCGCCGGATGGGCGCTCTGGTGGCGACCACCGACGGCCACGCGCCGCTCGTCGTCGAGGGAGCGCGGCTCCGTGGCATCGCATACGAGCTGCCGGTCGCGTCCGCACAGGTCAAGTCCGCGGTCCTCCTCGCCGGGCTCCTCGCGGAGGAGGGGGAGACGACCGTGCTCGAGCCCGCGCCGACGCGAGACCACACCGAGCGGATGCTCGAGCGCGCGGGGGCGCGGGTGCAGCGACGGCCGTCGAGCGCCACCGTTCATCCTGCCGCGCGGCTCTCGTTGGGAGAGGTAGACGTCCCCGGTGACTTCTCGTCCGCCGCGCCGTTCCTCGTCGCGGCGGCGATCGTGCCCGGCTCGGAGATCACCGTGCACGGGGTCGGGCTCAATCCGCGGCGCATCGGGCTCCTCGAGGTGCTCGAGCGCATGGGCGCCCGCATCTCGGTGTACAACCGGCGCTCGTTCGGAGGCGAGCCCGGCGGCGACGTCGAGCTGAAGGCATCGGAGCTCGTCGGGGCGAGCATCTCCGCGAAGGAGGTGCCGACGCTGATCGACGAGCTCCCGCTCTTCGCGCTGGCCGCCTGCCACGCCCGGGGCGAGAGCGTCGTCTCGGGCGCCGCCGAGCTGCGCGCGAAGGAGTCCGACCGGCTCGGCGAGCTCGTCGACCTCCTGCGGAGTCTCGGCGGTCACGTCCGGGCGGCGCGTGACGGGTTCCAGGTCCGCGGCGTCCCCACGCGGCTGCGCGGGGGGGCCGTCCACGCACGCGGCGACCACAGGCTCGCGATGCTCGGCGCGGTCGCCGGGCTCTCGTCGCGGGAGGGCGTCGAGCTCGACGGCGAAGAGGCCGTCCGCACGAGCTTTCCGGGCTTCTTCGACGTCCTGCGACAGCTCGCGCCGGATTCGCTGCACTACCCTCCCAACCCATGATCGTCGCGATCGACGGCCCGGCCGGGTCGGGGAAGAGCACCGTCGCGCGAACGCTCGCGGGGCGGCTCGGGTTCCACTATCTCGACACGGGCGCGATGTACCGCGCGCTGACGTGGCTGGCCGAGCGGGACCGCGTCGACCTCGAGGACGGGAACGCGCTCGGAGAGCTCGCGCGCGCCAATCCCGTCTCGTTCCCGACCGACGAACGGGTCGAGATCGCGGGCGAGGACGTCACCGATGCGATCCGGGACCCGGTGGTCGACCGGCTCGTGCCGACGGTCGCACGCCACCCGCAGGTGCGAGCGGTGATGCGCGAGCGCCAGCGCGCGCTCGGAGCGAACGGAGACTCCGTGATCGAGGGCCGCGACATCGGGACCGTGGTCGCCCCCACCGCCGAGCTGAAGGTCTTCCTCGTGGCCGATCCCTCGGTGCGCGCGCGGCGGAGGACGTCCGATCGGCCCGGGGTGGAGGCTGGCGTGCTCGCAGCCGATCTCCGGGAGCGGGACGAGCGGGACGCCGCGAATACGCGCCCCGCAGCGGACGCGGTCGTCCTCGACACGACCGAGCTCGACGTCGAGGCGGTCGTCGACCGCATCGCCGCGCTCGTAGAGGAGCGACGCGAATGAACAAGACCGACGCGGTCTGGGCGGTCGGGCGGGCCACGATCGGGACCGCGACCAAGCTCGTCGCACCCCTCCGCGTGTACGGAGCCGAGCGCATGCCGCCGAGCGGCGGACTCGTCGTCGCGGCCAACCACTTCGGCTGGATCGATCCGCCCGCCCTCGGAGCCGCGAGCCCGCGGACGCTCTACTTCATGGCGAAGATCGAGGCCCATCGCGTGCCTGGCCTGGGGGAGCTCATGCGGGTGTTCGGCACGTTCTCCGTGCGGAGGGGCGAGTCCGACCGCGAGGCGGTGCGCACCATGCGGCAGATCGTGCGGGACGGGCACGCGATCGGGCTGTTCGTCGAGGGGACGAGGCAGAAGAGCGGCGTCCCGGGTCACGTTCAGCCGGGTGCGGCGATGGCCGCGATCACCGAGAACGTGCCGGTGATCCCGGCGGCGATCCACGGGAGCCAGCACTGGCGGCCCGGCAACTTCGCTCCCGTCTCCGTCGCCTGGGGCGACCCGATGACGTTCGAGGGGCTTCCGAAGGGGGGCAAGGGCTACCGCGAGGCGTCGGTCGAGATCGAGCGCAAGCTCCACGAGCTGTGGCAGTGGCTCGTCGAGATGCACGAGCTCGGTCGCCCGTGCGAGGCGACCCCGCCGAGATGAGCGCACGGAGATGAGCAGGGCGCGGCGGGCTCCGGCCGACGACGAGGCGCTCGAGGCGCCGCCCGACGAGCAGGTCGAGCTCGCGGGCACGGTTGCGATCGTCGGCTTCCCGAACGTCGGCAAGTCGACGCTCGTGAACCGGCTGACGGCGACGCGGACCGCGGTCGTCCACGAGACACCGGGCGTCACCCGCGACCGCAAGGAGCTCGTCTGCGAGTGGTCGGGCACGAGCTTCCGGCTGATCGACACGGGCGGCGTCGACCGCGAGGACCTGGGGCCGTACGGACCGCAGGTGGCCGCCCAGGCGCGCGAGGCGATCGAAGAGGCCGATCTCGTGCTCCTCGTCGTCGACGCCACGATTGGCGTCACGCCCGGCGACGAGGATCTCGCCGAGATCCTGCGCACCTCCCGCCGGCCGGTGCTCGTGCTCGCGAACAAGCTGGACGACCCCCGCCGCGACGCCGAGGCGCTCGAGTTCCACCGGCTCGGCCTCGGCGACCCGATCCCCGTCTCCGCTCTGCACGGGACGGGGACAGGCGATCTGCTGGACGAGATCGTCGCCCGGCTTCCGGGCACGGGTGAGCGCCCCGTCGGCGAGGAGGCGATCAGGGTCGCGATCCTCGGCCGGCCGAACGTGGGCAAGTCGTCGCTCCTGAACGCGCTCGTCGGGCGAGAGCGGGTGATCGTGTCCGAGGTTCCCGGGACGACTCGCGACTCGATCGACACCGTTCTCGAGCGTGCGGAGACGACCTTCGTGCTCGTCGACACCGCCGGCCTCCGGCGCAAGCGGCGACAGCGGCAGGGGATCGAGTACTTCTCCGAGCTCCGGGCGCTCGAGACCGCCGAGCGCGCGGACGTCGCCCTCGTGCTCGTGGACGCGAGCGAGGGTGTCGTCGATCAGGACCTGGCCGTCGCGGACGTCGCTCGGAAAGCGGCCTGCGCGACCATCGTCGTCCTGTCCAAGTGGGACGTGACGGACGTCCGGATCGAGGACGTCCGTCCGCTCCTCGCTTCGCGGCTACGCCAGCGTCCGCCGGTGATCGCCGTCTCGTCCCTGACCGGCCGCGGCCTCGAGCGGCTCCTCGACACCGTCGAGACGCTCTTCGTCCGCTATGCGGGGAGGATCCAGACCGCGGAGCTGAACCGCGCGCTCGGGGAGCTCCGCGAGGCGCGCCAGCCGCCGGGACGTGGCGGACGGCGGCTGAAGCTGCTCTATGGGACGCAGGTCACCTCGCGGCCCCCCCGCTACCGGATCTTCGTCAACGACCGCCGGCTGGTGACGCGCGACTACGGCTTCTGGGTCGAGAACGAGCTGCGCCGCCGCTTCGGGCTCGACGGCGTGCCCGTGTCCATCGACTTCGTCACCTCGACATGAGAGTCGTCGTGGTGGGGGCGGGCTCGTGGGGGTCGGCGTTCTCGTGTCTGCTCCGCGACGCCGGACACTCGGTGACGCTCGCGGCTCGCGATCCCGAGCAGGCAGCCGCGATCGCCCGGACGGGACGGAATCCGCGCTATGCCCAGCACACGGACCTGCGAGGCGTCGAGGCGACGACGATCGCGGAGGCGCCCGTCGCGGATGCAGAGCTTGTCCTGGTCGCGGTTCCCAGCCGCGTCTTCGGCGACGTCGTCGCCGAGCTGCCGGGCTCGACCCCGATCGTCAGCCTCACGAAGGGCCTCGACCCGGGGACCGGGGAGCGGCTCTCGACCCTCGTGCGCGATCGACCGGTCGCGGTGCTCTCCGGGCCGAACATCGCAGAGGAGATCGCGCGCGGCCTGCCGGCGGCGGCTGTCGTCGCGAGCGACGAGCTGGAGCTCGCCGTCCTCGTCCAGCTCGCCGTCCACTCGACGATCTTCCGCGTGTACGTCTCGGACGACGTGGCAGGCGTCGAGCTCTGCGCGGCTGCGAAGAACGTGATCGCCCTCGCAGCCGGCGGTGCCGACGGCCTCGGCCTCGGCGACAACTCGAAGGCGGCGCTCGTCTCCCGTGGCCTCGCGGAGATGCGGCGGCTGGCAGAAGTCGCGGGCGCCAGGCCGGACACGTTCGCCGGGCTGGCGGGGATGGGCGATCTCATCGTCACGTGCTGGTCGCCGGTCGGCCGGAACCGCCGGGCGGGAGAGCTGATCGCGCAGGGTGCGACACAGGAGGAGGCCGTGGCCGAGATCGGCATGGTCGTCGAGGGCCTGACGACCGCGCCCGTGCTCCGTGACGTCTCCCATCGTCTCGGGATCGAGCTTCCGATCACGGAGGGCGTCTGCGCGGTTCTCGAGGGCGTCCCCCTCACCGATCTCGTCGAGCAGCTCATGCGCCGGCAGCCGACGACCGAGTAGATATCCCGATCCGAGTCGGTAGGCTGCGAGTCGATGGCGGCGCGCTCGTTCTCTTTCACCTCCGAGTCGGTCACCGAGGGTCACCCGGACAAGATCGCCGATCAGATCTCCGACTCGATCCTCGACGCGGTTCTGACGAACGACAAGAACGCCCGCGTCGCCTGCGAGACGCTGATCACGACGGGGCTCGTCGTCGTCGCGGGCGAGATATCGACGGACACGTACGTCGACGTGCGCGACATCGTGCGCGACCGGATCGCAGAGATCGGCTACACGCGCGCGAAGTACGGCTTCGACTACGAGACCTGCGGCGTGGTGGTCGCGCTCGACGAGCAGTCGCCCGACATCGCGTTGGGAGTCGACGCGTCGTACGAGGCGCAGCGCGGGGAGACGGATCCGCTCGATCTCGTCGGCGCAGGCGACCAGGGGATGATGTTCGGCTACGCGACGAACGAGACCGAGGAGCTGATGCCGATGCCGATCGGCCTCGCGCACAAACTCGCGAAGCGGCTCTCGGAGGTGCGCAAGGCGAACGTCCTCCCGTACCTGCGCCCGGACGGGAAGACGCAGGTGACCATTCGCTACGAGGTGGACGAGCGCGGGATCCAACGCCCCGTCGAGATCGAGCGCGTGCTCGTCTCGACGCAGCACCGGGAAGGCCTCGACGTCGAGTCGCTGATGAAGCCGGATCTCCTCGAGCACGTCGTCGAGCCGATCCTGCACTCCGATTTCCGCGGGCTCTTCGATCCCGCGAAGCTCGGGACGAAGGACTTCTTCTACGTCAACCCGACAGGAAACTTCGTCGTCGGCGGGCCGATGGGCGACACCGGGCTCACGGGCAGGAAGATCGTCGTCGACACCTACGGCGGTGCCGCGCCACACGGCGGCGGCGCGTTCTCGGGCAAGGACCCGACGAAGGTGGACCGATCGGCCTCGTACGCCGCGAGGTACGTCGCGAAGAACGTCGTGGCCGCCGGGCTCGCGGACCGCTGTCAGATCCAGGTCGCCTACGCGATCGGCGTCGCGCGGCCGATGAGCGTGAACGTCGAGTGCTTCGGGACCGAGTCGGTGCCGCTCGCGACCGTCGAGGAGCTCATCGCCGAGCACTTCGACCTCCGGCCCGGCGCGATCATCCGCGACCTCGACCTCGTGCGCCCGATCTACGCGAAGACGGCGGCGTACGGGCACTTCGGCCGCGACGACCGCGATTTCACCTGGGAGCGGACGGACAAGGCGGCTGCGCTTCGTGCCGCGGCCGGACAGCTCTCCGAGACCGCGGTCTGACCCGAGAAAGACCGAAGGCCCGGGTGCGGGCCTTCGGCGGAGGGCAGTCGGAGTAGGGAGAATGCGTACGGTGATCTAACCGCGCCATCGTGAGAGGCGCCTGTGAGTTCCCTAAGAATCGTCTAAGAGCCTTCCGCGTCGAGCGCGGCGAAGATCGGCCGCAGGACCGCCAGGACGTCGAAGCTGCCGCCACCCGTCGTCGTCACGACGAGGTCGAGCTTCGGGAACATGGCGATGGTCTGTCCCGCGTATCCGAGGGCGAGGAATCCGCCGTGCGGGCCGGGATTCACCCACCAGAAGTAGCCGTACGCGTACCCGTTGGGAACCCTGACCTTCGTCGACGTCGACGCCCGGACCCAGCGCGCCGGGACGAGCTGGCGTCCGCCCCAGCGTCCGTCCTGGAGGTAGAGCCGACCGAGCTTCTGGAGGTCTCGTGGCCGCAGGAAGAGACCCGTGCTCCCGAGTGAGTGGCCCTGTCCGTCGGTCGACCAGTGAGCGGGGTGGATCCCGATCGGGCCGAAGAGCTCGCGCTGCGCGTACGCCTGGAGGGTCTCGCCCGTCGCCTGCGCGAGCGCCGCCCCGGCGAGATGGGCTGAGCCGTCGTCGTAGGAGAACGCGGTGCCGGGGTCCGAGGAGAGCGGCCGGTTGAGCAGCGTCCGCACCCAGTCGTCCGAGGCTGCGATGAGCGGCTCGCGGTAGCCAGAGGTCATGGTCAGCAGGTCGCGCAGCGTGATCGTGCGCACGCGCGGATCGGTCGCGGGCGCGAGGTCACCGGGGAAGAAGTCGACCAGCTTCTGGTCGAGGCTGCTGAGCTTGCCTTCTCCCAGCGCGATCCCGACGAGCGCGGACACGACGCTCTTGGTCACGGAGAAGACGTTCTGGTCCTCGTTCCCCGTCGCCCCGCGGTAGTAGCGCTCGAAGACGAGCCGCCCGTGCCGGCTCACGAGAACGCTCGCGAGAGCTGGGGTGGCTCGGAAGCGGCGATCGGCCGCTCGGAGCTTAGAGGGCGCGAAGCCCTCCTCCTGTGCGAGGGCCGTCGAGACCTGGCCGACGGGAGCGGCGACGTCGTCCCGCGAGCCGCAGCCCGCGACGAGGAGGGCGACTGCGAGGAGCGGGAGCGCTCGCCGGCCCACGGGACGATCGTAGTGATCGCCGACATCGCCTACACCTCTCTCGATCCCCGCGTACCGATCGAGTGACGCTCGGTTTCCCCCCGCGAGAGAAAGGGCCCGCGCGTGCGGGCCCTTTCTCGTTCCCGTGCCCGTGACGGGCTGGCTACTTGGCCGGGAAGGTCTTCGTCGCCAACGTGTCGGCGAGCTTCGTCAGCCGGGCGAGCGCCTGGTCGGCCCGCGACTGCGTGAGGTGCCTGGCGCCGACCGCCTTCGCGAGTCGCGCCTTCGCCGGCGCGAGCATCGCCGCTTCGAGGTCGGCCTGGCTCTTCCCCTGGCTCCCGGCGAGCGCGGTGAGCGAGGTGCCCGGAAGCTGCGCGCGCAGCGCCTTGCCGTCGAGGCCGAGGAAGCCCGCCGCCGCCTTCAGCATCCCGTGGACGCCGAGCCGTGCGAGCGGATGACGTGCATGCGCGCCCGGGCAGATCACCACGGCGTCAGAGATGCGCTTCTCGAGCGCGGCAGCCCGATCGGGCGAGATCTTGCCCGCCTTCAGCAGGGTCTCGACCCGCGCGAGCAGTCTCGCCTTGACCTGAGCCTCGAGCTGGTCGGGTGTCACCCCGCGCTTCTGAGCGACCTTCGCCAGCCGCATGTCGCAATGCGCCTGGTGCTGCGGATGACCGCCGCCGTCCGCAGCGAGCGCCGCGGTTCCACCTCCGACGAGCAGCACCGCGCTGCCCGTCAGCGCGGCGACGAAGCCACGATTCCGTCTCATACGTCCATGTCTCCTTTCGAGTCCTCTCCCCCCGGATTGCCTCGCATGCTGGCACGGGTGTTTGAGGGATCTTTGAGCGTTCGGTAAGGACCCTCAGGAGGCGCGGACGTAGATCCCGAGCGCGGCGCGCTCGGCGATCGGCCGCTCGGCTCCCGCGATCGCGATCGCGAGCTCGTCGCCGCCCGGAGACTCTCCTCGCACCTCGACCGACGTCCCCGGGACGAGGCCCTCGTCGTAGAACCAGTGCAGGAGGTCGCCGTCGTGCTCGGCGAGACGGACGATCTCCGCCGAGCGCCCGGGCTCGAGATCTGCGAGCGCGAGGAGGTCGGCGTTCTCCGCCTGCTCCGTGTCCGGCTCGACCGGCCAGCCGTGCGGGCACCGGTCCGGATGGCCGAGGCGGTCGTTGATCCGCTCGATCATCTCGTCGGTGAAGGTGTCGCCGAGCTCGTCGGCGTGGACATGCGACTCCGCGGCCGTGTAGCCCATGAAGTCGGTGAGAAAACGCTCGATGATGCGGTGCTTCCGCACGACCCTCTCGGCACGCTCCGTGCCGGCGGGCGTGAGGAGTGCCTCCTTCTGGTCGCCACGCTCGACGAGCCCCTCGCTCTCGAGCCGCTTGAGCATCTCGCCCGCCGAGGCGCGAGAGACGCCGAGCATCTCGGCGACGCGCGCCGCGATCGCGGTCGTGCCGGTCGCCGGCCGGTACTCGCCGATCGGGAACGCGAGAAAGTAGATCGTCTCGAGGTATTCGTCGACCGAATGGCCCTGTGCACGCGCCACGACCGTCTCCCTTCGACTGGGCGAGTGGGCACTATAGACCGGTCCGTCCGGCGTATCGCCGGCCTCGCCCGCGCGGATCGCGCCGCGCGTCCGGCTACGCTCGCCGGCGTGCCGCTGGCCGACGTCTACCCGCTCGTCTCCGCGCGAGCGCTCGCGCGGCCGTTCACCTACGAGGTACCGGACGACGCCTCGCGCGGGGCGGTCGTCTCGGTCCGCCTCGGAGGCCGCCGGCTTCGCGGCGTCGTCGTCGAGACCGGCGTTGATGCGCCACCGGGCGTCAAGGTCGCCGAGGCAGGGCCGGTCGTCGACCGGCTGCCGGCTGCGCTCGTCGAGCTCGCGCTCTGGCTCGCCGACTACTACGGCTCGACTCCCGCCAGAGCGCTCGCGCTCGTCGCGCCGCGTATGCCGGCGCGACGTGGCGAGCGACGAGCGCCTGCCGCACGCGAGGCGCTGGCGGGCGAGAGCGAGCCCGAGGAGCTGACGGCGGCACAGCGAGCCGCGGTCGGGCACGTCGTCGGCGCGCTCGACAAGGGTGGCGGCCACGTCCTCCTCCACGGGCCGACGGGAAGCGGCAAGACAGAGGTCTACCTTCAGGCCTGCCGGGCCGTGCTCGAACGCGGGCGGAGCGCGATCGTCCTCGTGCCCGAGATCGCACTCACGCCACAGGCGCTCGGCCGCTTTCGGCAGCGGTTCGGCGACGAGGTCGCAGTGCTGCACTCGGCCCTCGGGGACGCGGAGCGCCGCGACGAGCGCGAGCGCATCGCTGCCGGGGAGGCGCGAGTCGTCGTGGGTGCTCGATCGGCGGTGTTCGCGCCCGTCCGCGATCTCGGGCTGATCGTCGTCGACGAGGAGCACGACTCGTCCTACAAGCAGGAGTCGGATCCCCGCTACGACGCGCGGACCGTGGCCGCGAAGCGGGCGTCCCTGGAGGGCGCGGTCGCCGTGTACGGCACCGCGACACCGCGCCCCGAGAGCTGGGCGCGCCTCGAGCGGGTCGAGCTTCCGTCGCGGATCGGCGCGCCGCTCCCGTCGGTGCGTCTCGTCGACCTCCGCCGCCAAGCGGGCTACCCCCTCTCCGCGCCGCTCCTCGCCGAGCTCGCCGCGGTCGAGGAGCGGGGCGGCCGCGCGATCCTGCTCCTCAACCGGCGGGGGGTCTCGGGCGCCGTTCACTGCCGTGCATGCGGACTGTCGCGCCGGTGCGGGAGCTGCGACGTCGCGCTCACGCTCCACTCCGACGGTCGTCTCCATTGCCACCACTGCGGGTTCTCGGAGGAGCTCCCCGAGCACTGCCCGAGCTGCGGCTCCGTCGAGCTCGCGCGCATCGGCGCGGGGACGCAACGGCTCGAGGCCGAGCTCGCGCGCCGCCTCCCCGGTCTCGAGAGGATCAGGCTCGACGCCGACACCGCATCCTCGGCGCCCGGCGCGTTGCGCGACGCGCTCGAGCGCTTTGGCTCCTCCCGGGCGGCGGTGCTCATCGGGACGCAGATGGTCGCGAAGGGCCACCACTTCCCGGGGGTCGCGGTCGCGGCCGTCGTCGACGCCGACACCGGTCTCGCCTTCCCGGACTTCCGCGCGGAGGAGCGGACGTTCCAGCTCGTGACGCAGCTCGCGGGCAGGAGCGGCCGCGACGCGCCCGGCGTCGTGCTCGTCCAGACGTTCCAGCCGGACGCGACGCCGTTCGCCTTCGCCGCGCGCCACGACGTCGCGGGGTTCCTGGCGCAAGAGCTCCACCGCCGCCAGGAGCTCGCGTACCCGCCTTTTTCCAATCTCGTGACACTCGTCGTCTCGGGACCGGGCCCGGAAGAGCCGAGACGGGCGCTCACCGAGCTCCGCGCGGCCCTCGAGCTTCCCGGCGTCCAGCTCCTCGGGCCTGCTCCGCTCCTCCGGCTCCGCGGCCGTCATCGGAGCCAGCTGCTCGCGAAGACGTCGAATCCGCGTGCCTTTGCCAGCCGCGCCGCCAGGCTCCTCTCCGCCGCGGCGCCGGCGATGCGCCGCGACGGGCTGGCCGCGGTGGTCGACGTCGACCCGCAGTCGCTGTAGCCCGCTTTCGTCGGGTCTTGGCGGGCCGGCACTGTCCTTTTCGGACAATTGCGGACGACCCGCAGTCGCGCTACCTCTCGAGGCCCAACCCACGAGAGGAGACTTGATGAGACGGCTCTGCGCTCTTGGTGCCCTGGCGCTGATGTCCCTGACGCTCGCGTCGTCCGCGCTCGCCGGCATCTACGCCGGCCCGTGGAAGTGGTCCGCGGGGCAAGGCGCCGGCTCGAGCTTCAGCGACCACTGGCTCGAGAACTACTTCGGGACGTACGGCTCGGGCTACGACAAGACCGTGACGTTCATCGACAACAAGTCATACGGGTGGCACAACACGATCCGGAACACGAAGGGTCAGACGACGACGTACCCGCCCTACCCGGGCGTTTACAAGGCGCACTGCGTCGCGAACATCTCGGGCTTCTACGGCAGCTGCTCGACGATCTAGGAGGGATCCCATGAAGCGCAGGACGAAGCGTGGACTCGCCGTGGGGTTGGTTGGGCTCGTCGCTCTCGCAACCGCGGGGGCGATCCTCGGGTCGCAGCTCGGCTCGAGTGCCCCTCCCGACATCGCGGCGCTCGACAAGGCGATCCAGGCGGCGCCGATGACGCAGGTCGCGGACATCCCGGCATCGAGTGGCCTGCTCGAGCGCGGCGTCTTCGTGCAGGTCACCTCGACCGGCGAAGTTTGCCTCTGGGACGCGGCGTCGGCGACATCGCGGGGAAGGATGGGCGGCTGCGACGCCGCGAGCGACCCGCTCGGCGGCTCGAAGGTCTCCGCGAGCCTCGCGTACGACGGCGGCCCGGCGACTGCGGACGTGAAGGACGCCCGTCTGATCGGGCTGGTCGACTCGTCGGTGACGAAGGTTCGCGTGCTGATGAGCGACGGCTCGTACCGGACCGTCAAGCTGAAGAGCTCGACGATCCTGGGTAGGAGCTACGGCGTGTTCGGATACCGGTTCCGGCACTCCGACCTCGGGAACGGCATCGGCCCGGAGGCCGTGATCGCGACCGACGCGTCGGGAGCCGAGGTCGGCCGCCAGGCCACGGGCTTCGGAGGCTGAGGCGGGAGTCGTCGCGCGGCGGGTGGTTACACTCGCCGCGCGATGGCCGAGCACGACCACGACGACGATCACACCGAGCACGATCACGCCGAGCACGGGCACGAGCACGAGCACATCTCGGACGAGGCCGAGCGCCGGGAGGCCGACGAGGAGTTCGAGCGTGAAGCGCGGCGGCTCGTCGCGCTCGCTCGCATCCGGCAGTACGGCGATCCGGTGCTGAGGATGAAGGCCCGGGAGGTCGAGGCATACGACGACGATCTCGCCCGCCTCGCCGAGCGCATGACCGTGCTCATGCACGAGGCGCAGGGCGTCGGGCTCGCGGCGACGCAGGTCGGCGTCCTCCGCCGGCTCTTCGTGTTCGTGGAGGACGGCGAGGATCGCGTGATCGTGAATCCGGTGATCACGGCGCGATCGGACGAGACGCAGACCGACGACGAGGGATGCCTCTCGCTCCGGGAGGTACTCGTGCCGGTCGAGCGTTCGTGCCGTGTGACGATCGAGGGGACGGACGTCGCGGGCGCTCCCGTGCGCCTGGAGCTCGAGCTGCCGGCCTCGAGGATCGTGCAGCACGAGCTCGACCACCTCGACGGCGTCCTCATCATCGATCGCACCGACGACGAGTCGCGGCGAGGCGCGCTCGCCACGCTCCGGCCGCAGCCCGTCCTCGGCGCCCGGTGACGTCGCCGGTCGCGGTCGCCGCCACGGCTCCCTTCGGCGCCGACGTCCTCGAGCGGCTCGCAGCCCGCCGGCCCGTCAGTGCGCTTCTCACCCGTCCGGACGCCCCGGCCGGCCGCGGCCGGAAGGTCATCCCGCCTCCTGCGAAGGAGGCGGCCGAGCGCCTGGGCATCCCGGTGCTGCAACCCGAACGGCTGGTGACAGGGCTGGAGCTCCGCGCTCCGGTCGTCGTCGCCGTCGCGTACGGCGTGATCGTGCCGGACGACGTGCTCGCGGAGCGCCTGTGGTTCAACGTCCATCCGTCGCTCCTGCCGCGCTGGCGTGGCGCGGCTCCCGTCGAGCGGGCGCTCATGGCCGGAGATCCGGAGACGGGCGTCACGGTCATCCAGCTCGTGAAGGAGCTCGACGCTGGACCGATCGCTGCCCAGGAGGCGTTCGCGATCGGGCCGGACGACGACGCCGGCGCCGTGTACGCCACCGCGGCCGAGGTCGCGGCCGAGCTCCTCGAGCGTGTGCTCGACGATCGCGATCCGGAGCTCCGCCCGCAGCCCGACGACGGGGCGACGTACGCGAGCAAGATCGAGCCGAGCGATCGCGAGCTCG
The DNA here is from genome assembly GCA_963809405.1 of uncultured Actinomycetes bacterium. GTDB lineage: Bacteria > Actinomycetota > Thermoleophilia > Gaiellales > Gaiellaceae > GMQP-bins7. The sequence goes on along the minus strand of CAWEJN010000003.1, from coordinate 61,447 downwards.
ACCTCGCGCGGCCCGCGCAAGAGCTCGTCGACCGGGTGCGTGCGCTCTCGCCGCACATCGGCGCGCGTGCCGAGATCCACGGCCGGCGGGTGACGGTCTGGCGCGCGCGCGTCGCAGACGGCGGAGCCTTCGAGCCGCTCGAGGTCCAGCCCGAAGGGAAGCGTCGCATGAGCTACGAGGCATGGCTGCGCGGGCTGCGGGAGTAGGTCCGGCGCGGCTCGCCGCGTACCGCGTCCTCCTCCGCGTCTTCGAGGACGACGCCTACGCCGACCGCGTGTTGCGTACCGCCGTCGCCGGGCTCGAGGAACGCGACCGAGCGCTCGCCCAGCGGCTCGCGTTCGGTGCGGTGCAACGGAAGAGGACGCTGGACGACGCCATCGAGACGCTGGGCAGACGCAAGGTCGCCCGTCTCGATCCGCCCGTTCGGGCCGCACTCCGTCTCGGCGCGTACCAGCTCGGCTTCGTCGACGGCGTGCCTCGCTACGCGGCGGTGAACGAATCCGTCGAGCTCGTCCGTGCTGCGGGGCTGGAGCGGGCTGTCGCCTTCACGAATGCGGTCCTGCGCCGGCTCGCGGACGGGATCGGCGGCTATCTCGCCGGCCTGCGGGAGTCGACCCCCCGCGAAGCCGCGCTCGCGCACTCCTACCCCGACTGGATCGCCGACGTCTGGTGGCGCGATCTCGGCGCGGAAGGCGCGCGCGCTCTCATGCGCGCCCAGAACGAGCCGGCGGAGCGGATTGTCCGGCTCGTCCGTGGCGAGGTCGAGGGCACGCCGGATCCCGAGATCCCGGGCGCGTGGCACGTCGACCGCATCGACGAGGCCGCCGTCGCCGATGGGCGCGTCTGGCCGCAGAGCCGGGCCTCACAGCTCGTCGGGCTCGCGGTCGGCGCGCGTGAGGGCGAGCGCACTCTCGATCTCTGCGCCGCTCCCGGGGGGAAGGCCACGATGCTCGCAGGAGAGGTCGTCGCGGTCGAGGTGAACGAGGCCCGCGCTCGCGAGCTGGAGGAGACGACGAGACGGCTCGGGGCAGCCAACGTCACGGTCGTCCGCGCCGACGGCCGGTCGCTGCCCCTGGAGCTCTCGGGCTTCGATCGCGCGCTCGTCGACGCGCCGTGCTCGGGCCTCGGCGTACTCAACCAGCGGCCTGATTTACGCTGGCGCGCCGAGCCGCTCCCGGAGCTCCAGCTCGAGCTGCTCCGCGCGGCCGCCGAGCGCGTGCGTCCCGGCGGACGGGTCGTGTACTCCGTCTGCACGGTCGACCGGGGCGAGTGCGAGGCGGTCGTGGACGCGTCGGGTCTCGAGGTCGATCCGGCGCTGGGCGACGAATGGCGGCAGTTCAGGCACACGACGCGGCCCGAGTTCCTGCAGACCTTGCCGCACGTCCACGGGACCGCCGGCTTCTTCATCGCGAGGCTGCGCGTATGACCGCGGCCGATCTCGGCGCTCTCGAGCGCGCGCTCGAGCTCGCCGAGCGCGGACGCGCGACGACGCACCCGAATCCCGTGGTGGGCGCGGTCGTCGTTTCGCCGGACGGCGAGATCGTGGGCGAGGGCTGGCACGCGCGGAAGGGCGACGCGCACGCCGAGGTGAGGGCGCTCGCGGCGGCGGGTGAGCGTGCGCGCGGAGCGACCGCCTTCGTGACGCTCGAGCCGTGCGCGCACCACGGCACGACGCCGCCGTGCGTCGACGCGCTGATCGAGGCGGGCGTCGCGTGCGTCGTCGCGGGCCAGCTCGACCCGAACCCGCGTGTCGTCGGTGGCGGTCTCGAGAAGCTCCGCGTGGCCGACGTGGACGTCGAGCTCGCCGAGGGCGAGGTCGCCTTTCGCTGCCGCCGCCAGATCGAGACCTGGAGGACGTGGGTCGCGCTGGGACGGCCCTTCGTCACGTACAAGGTCGCGGTCACGCTCGACGGGCGGGTGAGCGTTCCGGGCGCACGCTGGGTCACGGGCGGGGAGTCGCGTCGTCTCGTGCACGGGCTGCGTGCTGCGTCCGACGCCGTTGCAGTCGGAATGGGGACCGTGCGGTCCGACGACCCGCGGCTCGACGCGCGCGACGTTCCGACTCCGCGCGGGCAGCCACGTCGGATCGCGTTCGGCCGCGGGCCGCTTCCCGAGGGATCGGAGCTCGAGCTGTGCTCCGGGCCGCTCCGCGACGAGCTCGAGTCCCTCGCGGCCGACGGCGTCCAGTCGCTCCTCCTCGAGGGTGGACCGACGCTCGCGTCGTCGTTCCTGGAGCAGGATCTCGTCGACGCGATCCTGCTCTTCGTCGCGCCGCGACTCTCCGGCGAAGGCTTGGGGGTACTCGCGAACGCCCTCGCCCGGCCCGTCGAGCTGACGCGCCTCGAGGCTCGCACGGTCGGCGAGGACGTGCTCCTGCGCGCCTACGTGCACGAGCCGTAGGAGTACCGTTCGGACGTGTTCACGGGCATCGTCCGCGAGGTCGGGAGCGTCGCGTCGTTCGACGACGGACGGCTCCTCGTCCGGACGTCGGTCGTGGCAGGGATCGGCGACTCCGTCTCGATCGACGGGGTCTGCCTGACGGTGGTCGCCGGCGACGAAGGACATCTCGCGTTCGACGTCGTGCCGGAGACGCTCCGGCGCGTGAAGCCGTTCGTGGCGGAGGTGAACGTCGAACCTGCCCTGCGTGCCGGCGAGCCGCTCGGAGGCCACTACGTCCAGGGTCACGTCGACGCGGTCGGGCGCGTGCGATCCGTGGAGCGCGGGGGTGACGAGGTGCGCGTCGTCGTCGAGGCAGAGCCGCGGATCCTCCGCTACTGCGTCGAGAAGGGCTCGGTCACGATGGACGGCGTGTCGCTCACGATCGCCGAGGTTGCCGGGGACGCGTTCGCGGTCGCACTCGTCCCGCACACCCTCGAGGTGACGACGCTGTCCCGGCTCGAGGTGGGAAGCTCCGTCAACCTCGAGGTGGACGTCCTCGCCAAGTACGTGGAGCGCCTCCTGCCCGCGGTGGAGCCGAGAGACGCTGGGGCTACGATCCGCTCGTGAGCGTGGACCTGGAACAGACCGGAACGTCGTCGCCGTTCGCCGCGATCGACGAGGCGATCGAGGACATCCGGTCGGGGAAGTTCGTCGTCGTGGTCGACGACGCCGACCGCGAGAACGAGGGCGATCTCACCATCGCCGCGCAGTTCGCGACTCCGGAGACGATCGCGTTCATGGCGACGTACGGCCGCGGCCTCATCTGCCTGTGTCTAACTCCCGAGCGCTGCGACGAGCTCGGGCTGCGGCAGATGACCGAGCACAACGAGACGCCGCACGGCACCGCGTTCACCGTGTCGATCGAGGCGAGGGAGGGTGTCTCCACGGGGATCTCGGCTCACGATCGAGCGCGGACGATCCAGGTCGCGATCGACCCCGGGTCGACGCCGAACGACCTCGTCCAGCCGGGCCACGTGTTCCCTCTGCGCGCCAAGCTCGGCGGCGTGCTGCAGCGCGCCGGGCAGACGGAGGCGGCGGTCGATCTCGCACGGCTAGCCGGCCTCAACCCCGCGGGCGTCGTCTGCGAGATCATGAACGACGACGGGACGATGGCCCGCGTGCCCGACCTCGTCGAGGTCTGCGAGCGGCACGGGCTGAAGATGGTCACCGTCGCCGACCTGATCGAGTACCGCCGCCGGACGGAGAAGCTCGTCGAGCGCGTGGTCTCCGTGAGCCTTCCGACCGACCACGGCGAGTTCCAGGCCGTCGCCTACCGCGAGCAGCTCACAGGGAAGCAGCACATCGCGCTCGTGAAGGGCGACATCGAGGGCGCGGAGGACGTCCTCGTCCGTGTCCACTCCGAATGCCTCACCGGCGACGTCTTCCACTCGCTCCGCTGCGACTGCGGCGAGCAGCTCGACCAGGCCCTGGCGTGCATCGAGGCGGAAGGCCGAGGCGTCCTCCTGTACATGGCGCAGGAGGGGCGCGGGATCGGCCTCCTCAACAAGCTCCGCGCGTACGAGCTGCAGGAGAACGGGCTCGACACGGTGGAGGCGAACCTCGAGCTCGGCTTTCCCGCCGACGCGCGCGAGTGGGGGATCGGGAACCAGATCCTCGCCGACCTCGGCCTGACGACCATCCGCATCCTCACGAACAACCCGCGCAAGCTCACCGGTCTCGACGGCTTCGGCCTCACGGTCGTCGAGCAGGTGGCGATCGAGGTCGAGCCGAAGCCCGAGAACGCGCGCTATCTAGCCGCCAAGCGTGAGAAGCTCGGTCATACACTCGTGAAGCTCCACCACCAAGGCGCGCGGCTCGAGCCCGAGTCCGACGCGGAAGGGGACGAATGAGCCAGGACATCGACGAGTCGAGCGAGAACGTCCTCTACGACTGGTCGGGGCGCGAGCGGTCGCAGGCCGATGAAGACGACGCCGCCGATGCAGGCGGCTCGTGGGGGACCGCGACTGTGTCCGAGCCGATCTCCGAGGAGCACGCCGGCGCCGAGAGCGAGATCGAGGAGATCGAGGAGATCGAGCACGACGAGACGCCCGTACCCGAGGCGGAGACCCCGGTCCTCGAGGAGCAGGACGAGGCCGCAGACGTCGAGCCGGAGCCGGCGCAGATCGAGGACGACTCGGGGGACGACCTCGAGCCGATGTCGTCCGAGCACGCGGCGGGTGACCTCGACGTCCCCGACGGCTACACGGTGCTCGAAGGAGTCGCGGATGGGGCCCGCCGGGCGGTCGCCGTCGTCGCCGCCCGCTTCAACGGCGACGTCACGTCGCGCCTGCTCAAGAGCGCGCTCGACGAGCTCGAGGCGACCGGCGTTCGGCAGGAGGCGGTGACAGTGCTCGTCGTCCCCGGCGCGTTCGAGCTCCCGCTCGCGGCGACCGCGCTCGCGAAGACGCGGCGGTACGCGTGCGTCGTCGCGCTCGGCTGCGTGATCCGCGGAGATACGCCGCACTTCGACTACGTCGCGAGCGAGGCGGCGAGCGGACTACAGCTCGCGGCGCTCGAGACGGGCGTGCCGGTCTCCTTCGGCGTCCTCACGCTCGACCGCGTCGAGCAGGCCGATGCCCGCATCGAGAAGGGCGCCGAGGCCGTGCGCACGGCGCTCGAGATGGCAGACGTGTTCTCGCACCTCCGCGCCGCCGCCGGCCGCTAGCAGTCGCGCTCCGTCCTCCTCGCGGCTACCGGTACACTGCTCGGCCGCATGTCGAAGGTCTGCGCCGTCTGCGGGAAGAAGCCGGGCTTCGGGAACAACCGGAGCCACTCCATGGTCGCCACGAAGCGACGCTTCAACCCGAATCTCCAGCGCGTCCGCGTGCTGCTCGAGGGTCGCCCCACGCGGGCGTACGTCTGCACGCGCTGCCTCAAGGCCGGCAAGGTCCAGAAAGCGCTCTGACGCGCCCGGCCGCGCCGCGGTGGCGCCCCGGACACGTCGGTCCCGACTCCGCTGGGCGTCGAGTGCACCGCGCGCGCACGCACTAAGCTCCGCACCCGTGGGCAACGAGAGTCAGCTCGAGACGATTCGGGCTCTCGCCCAGGCGGCGCTTCGGAACCTCGAGGCGAACCGGCAGCACATCGACGACCTGAACGTCTACCCGGTTCCCGACGGGGATACGGGAACGAACCTCGTCCACACGCTCCGCGGCATGGTCGACGCGATCGAGGCGTCGCAGGCGAGAGACCGCGGGACGCTCGCGGCCGAGATCTCGCGCGCCGCGCTCGGGAAGAGCAAGGGCAACTCGGGGGTCATCTTCTCCCAGATCGTCCGCGGGCTCTGCGACGTGCTCGGCGAGGCGGAGGCGATCGACGCGGGGACGCTCGCGCGCGCGCTCCGTGCGGCCAGCGACTCGGCGTACCGCGCGGTGAGCAGGGTCGGCGCGGTCGAGGGGACGATCCTCACCGTGATCCGCGAGATCGCAGAGGCGGCCGAGGCCGCGGACGCCGAGGACGAGGCGATCCAGCCGGCCGACCTCCTGAACACCGTTCTCGCGCGCGGGGAAGAGGCGCTGGCGAGAACCCCCGAGCTCCTCGACGTGCTCGGCAAGGCCGGCGTCGTGGACGCAGGCGGGGCCGGGCTGGTCGAGATCCTGCGCGGAGTGACGCTCTCGGTCAACGGCGAGCCCCTGCCCGAGGCGTCGGAGACCGCGGAGGAGCTCGGTTTCGACGCGATCCACCAGGAGCTCTCCGTCTACCGCTACTGCACCGGCTTCGTCGTCGAGGGCGACGGGCTCGATGCCGGCAGCCTCGAGGACGAGCTCGCGCGGCTCGGAGACTCGCTGCTCGTCGTGGGAGACGCGACGATGCTGAAGGTCCACGTGCACACGGACGATCCCGGCGCTGCGCTCGCAGTCGCGACCGCGGTCGGCGTGATCGCGGACGTCGAGATCGCGAACATGTACGCGCAGACCGAGGCCCGAGAGCGGCGTCTTCTCGGGATCTCCCAGGTCGAGCTCCCCGCGTTCGAGACCGGCGTCGTCGCCGTCAGCCCGGGCGCGGGGATCAGTGCGCTCTTCCAGGCGGAGAACGCCACCGTCGTCGACGGAGGGCAGACCTCCAATCCATCCGTCGACGATCTCGTCCGCGCGATCGAGGGCATTGACGCGCCAGAGGTCATCGTGCTCCCGAACAACTCGAACGTGCTCCTCGCCGCCGAGCACGCCGCGAAGCTCGTGCACACGAAGCGGGTGCGCATCGTGCCTTCGCGCTCGCCGCAGGCGGGCTGGGCCGTTCTGGGCGCCTACGTCTCGACGAACTCCCCCGAGGACAACGAGGCGGCGATGCTCGAGGCGCTCGCCTCGCTCGCGACGGGCGAGGTGACCGTCGCCTCGCGCGACGCCGAGCTCGACGGCCTCGCGATCCGCGAGGGCGCGTACCTCGGCCTCGTCGACGACGCGGCCGTGACCGCCGGAGACGAGCTCGGAGAGGTCGTCCTCGCGGTCGCGGAGCGAGTGCTCGCCGGGGACCGCGGCTGGCTCGGCGTTCTCACCGGGGACTCCGGTTCGGATCTCGACGGGATCCTCGACGCCGTGAAGCGCGCACACCCCGGCGTCGATGTCGTCGTCCGTGAGGGCGGGCAGCCGCACTACCCGCTCCTCTTCGTCGCGGAGTAGACGTGGAGCCGCCGATACGCGTCCTGCTCGTCGAGGACAACGACGTCTTCCGCGAGTCCCTCACGTTCCTCCTGGGTGCATACGACGGAATCGACGTGGTGGGATCCGTCGCGCTCGGTGGTGAAGCGGCACGAGCCTCGTCCGAGCTCCAGGTGGACGTCGCAGTGGTCGACTACCGGCTCCCGGACCTCGACGGCGCGGAGGCCGCGCGCGAGATCCTCGACGTCCGCCCGGAGGCCGCGATCGTGTTCCTGAGCGCATCGGTCGGGAGGGACGAGACGGAAGCCGCGCGTATGGCCGGCGCGCCCCTCGTCGGGAAGGATGCGGATGTGGACGCGCTGGTCGACGTCGTGCGCACGGCTGCCGGGAGGAGCGGATGAACCTGACGACCGAGAACACCGCGATCGTCCTCGACTCGACCTCGGACTATCCGGACGCGCACGCGCGCTTCCCGAACATGCGCGTCGTGCCCCTCTACGTCCGCTTCGGCGACGAGACCTATCGCGACTACGTCGAGCTCGGGCCGAGCGAGTTCTACGACAAGCTCCGAACGTCGACCGAGCTCCCGGCGACCGCGCAGCCCACTCCGCAGGACTTCCTCGACGCCTATCGCGAGCTGGAGCGGTACGAGCGCATCTACTCGCTGCAGGTGTCCTCCAAGGTGAGCGGCACGATCCAGAGCGCCGAGGTCGCCGCGGCGGAGCTCGGCGGCGACAAGGTGCGCGTCGTCGACACGCTCAGCGTCTCGCTGGCGGTTGCGATGCTCTCGCACGCCGTGCAGCGTCGCCTCGCGCGTGGAACGACGGACGAGGAGATCGACGTGCTCCTCGAGCGCTTCCGGACGCGCTCGGGCGTCGTCTTCACCGTCGAGACGCTCGAGTTCCTCCAGCGCGGCGGGCGGATCGGACGGGCGCGTGCGCTCGCGGGCTCGTTGCTCGATGTCCGCCCGATCCTGGCGATCGAGGACGGCGTCGTGACCGCCGTGTCCCGCGTCCGCGGCCGCCAGAAGGCGCTCGCGGAGTTCGAGCGGCGCTTCCGGGAGTCGACGGACGATGGCCCCGGGCTCCGCGTAGCGATCGCGCACGCCGACGCCGCGGAGTGGGTGGGAACGCTGAGCGAGCTCGTCTGGCGCGTTCGCTCGCATGCCGACATCGAGTTCACCTCCACGCTCGGCGCCGTCGTCGGGACGCACGCCGGCCCTGGCGCGGTGGGCTTCTTCTGGTTCCCGGACGACTGACGATCCGCACGCCGTGAGCATCGAGATCGTCTTCGAGACGCATTCGACGTCGACCGACAACGAGCGCTGGATCGCCACCGGCTGGCTCGACGGACGGCTGTCCCGGAAGGGCCGCCGCGAGGCTAAGGAGATCGGCGAGCGGCATCAGGAACGCGAGATCGTCGCCGTGTTCACCTCGGACCTGGCCAGGGCGGTGGAGACGGCCGAGATCGCCTTCCGCCCGTTCGGGATCCCGATCTTCCACGACTGGCGTCTGCGCGAGTGCGACTACGGCGACCTCAACGGCGGGCCGGTCGCGAACCTCGAGGCGAGTCGCGAGGACCACGTCTACGTGCCCTTTCCCGGTGGCGAGAGCTACCAGGACGTCGTGGTCCGAGTCCGGAGCTTTCTTCACGATCTCTCGCCCCGCTACGAGCGCGCGCGGGTGGTGGTGATCGGGCACACCGCGACCCGCTGGGCGCTCGACCACCTGCTCGAGGGGGTTGCGCTCCCCGATCTCGTCCAGGCGCCCTTCCGTTGGCGTGACGGCTGGTTCTACACGCTCTATCCCTCCTGACGGCCGCGGCCCGCGCCTGTCCGGGAGCGGGACCTATAGTGGACGGAATGGCCACGGGCGCGAGCAGCCTGGTCCGCCTTCCGGTCGGATTCGCGGGTGCGGATCCGCCCGACTCGTGGCCACCGCCCTCGAGTCTCCCGAGCCCGAGCCGGCTCGCCGGGTCGGTGCAGGGCCTCGACGGCGTCGGCCCGACCCTCGAGCGGCGCCTGGCACGCGTCGGGGTCGAGACCGTCGGCGATCTCCTCTGGCAGGGGCCTCGCCGGTACGAGGCACCGGCACCGACGAAGCGCATCTGCGACCTCTTCGGCGAGGACGAGGCCGTGATCGAGGTCGCGGTCAGATCCGTGACCAGCCGTCGGCGCGGCCGTCTGAAGATCCTCACCGCCACCGTCTACGACGACACGGGCTCGATCAAGGCGACGTGGTTCAACCAGCCGTGGCTCGAGAAGCGGCTCGAGCCCGGGACCGAGCTCCGGCTGCGGGGGCGTGCGAACCGCTACGGCTTCGCCGTCTCCTCCTACGACCTTGACGGGGAGCTCGAGACCGCCGCGTTCGCGCCGGTCTATCCCGCGACCGAGGACCTCGCGCAGAAGAGGCTCCGCGAGCTCCGCGCCCAGGTCCTCGGCTGGGTGCGCGACGTCGGGGAGCCTCTCCCGGCGGCGCTCCGCGCTCGCGAGGGGCTTCCGCTCCGCGTTGACGCGCTCGCTGCGGCGCATCGGCCGCGCGACCTGCGCGAGGCGGAGACCGGTCGTCTCCGGCTCGCGTTCGACGAACTGCTCGTCCTCCAGCTGGCCCTCGCCCGCTCGTCCGCGGTGAGGGAGCGCGCCGTCGCGGAGCCGCTTTCTCCGCCGGGGGAGCTGATCGACCGTTACCGGGCAGCGCTTCCGTTCGTGCTCACCACCGACCAGGAGAGGGCGATCGTCGATCTCGAGCACGACCTCGCGCGCGCGCTCCCGATGCAGCGGCTGCTCCAGGGCGACGTCGGCTCGGGCAAGACCGTGGTCGCGCTCTACGCTCTCCTCCGCGCCGTCGAGGCCGGCCGGCAGGGCGCGCTCATGGCTCCGACGGAGACGCTCGCGGAGCAGCACTTCCTCACGATCGAGGAGCTCTGCGCAGGCCTCGGCGTCCGCGTCTCCCTGCTCACGAGCTCCCTGCGCGCGCGCGAGCACGCCGCGGTGCGGCAGGTGATCGCGTCGGGAGACGCGCAGCTCGTCGTCGGAACACACGCGCTCATCCAGAAGGAGGTCGACTTCCACGACCTCGCGGTCGCCGTCGTCGACGAGCAGCACCGCTTCGGGGTCGGCCAGCGAAGCGCGCTCGTCGAGGGGCGGAGCCCGCACGTCCTGCACATGACGGCGACGCCGATCCCGCGGACGCTCGCGCTGACGCTCTTCGGCGATCTCGACGTGAGCGAGCTCGCGACCCTCCCCGCGGCGCGCAAGCCGATCGTGACGAGGTGGATCCCCGACGAGCGCGCGTCCGAGGCGTACACCCGGCTCACGCGCCTCCTGCGCGAAGGTCGCCAGGCGTACGTCGTCTGCCCGCTGATCGAGCAGTCGGAGACGAGCCGCGCGCGCGCCGCCGAGCACGAGGCCGAACGGCTGCGCGAGCACGAGCTCCGGGACTTCCGTGTCGGCTGCCTGCACGGGAGGCTTCGCACCCAGGAGCGGCGCGAGCTGATGGCGCGCTTCAAGGCGGGCGATCTCGACGTCCTCGTGGCCACGACCGTGATCGAGGTCGGCGTCGACGTCCCGAACGCGACGGTGATGATCGTGCAGGAAGCCGACCGCTTCGGCCTCGCCCAGCTCCATCAGCTCCGCGGGCGCGTGGGCAGAGGCGCCGAGCAGTCGTACTGCCTGCTCGTCTCCCGTCCGCGCGACGAGCTCACCGAGAGTGCGGTCGAGCGGCTGGACGCGATGGTCGAGACGATGGACGGGTTCGAGCTCGCGGAGCGCGATCTCGAGATCCGCGGCGAGGGGCAGGTCGCGGGAGCCCGCCAGTCAGGCCTGTCGGATCTCCGGTTCGTGCGCCTCCGCCAGGATCGCGAGCTGCTCGAGCGCGCGCGCGACACCGCCCGCGATCTCGACGGCGAGGGCCTTCTGGCCGAGGAGGTCGACCGGCTGCTGGGCGACGCCGAGCATCTCGGCGAGTCGTAGCGAGCTGTACGGGTAACCGCACCCTCGAGGCGGTGGTCGCGTGCGACCATCGGGTGATGTCGGAGATGCGCGATCGGGGGTGTGAGGACGAGGCGCTCGAGCTCGGCCCGCTCGAGCCGGGCGATCGCGCCGCCGTCCTCGACGTCTTCGACGGGCTCTCCGAGAGCTCGCGGCGTCTGCGTTTCCACGGCGCGAAGCCGCGCCTCCCCGATCGCGAGGTCGACGTGCTCGTCGACGTCGGGTGCTGCGGGCGTGAGGCAGTCACGGCGGTTGAGCGTCCGTCCGGGCGCGTCGTCGGGATCGCGCGGTTCGTGCGCGAGTCTGAGAGCTCGCGATCGGCCGAGGTCGCGTTCGCGGTGGTCGACCGCTGCCAGGGACTGGGCATCGGCAAGGCGTTGATCGACGAGCTGAAAGAGCTGGCGCTCCGCCAGGGCATCGAGTGCTTCACCGCGGTCGTGGCGGCCGGGAACGATCCCGCTCTCGCGCTTCTCCGCCGGGCCGGGAGGGTCGTCGAGACGTCGTTCGCAGACGGCGCGCACGAGGTCGTCGTGGAGCTCTCGGCAGAGCAGCGGGTCGCCTGACGCGCGCTCGCCCCGCTCGTCGCCCGCTCTGCGAGTGTTCGGGCGATGCGGATCGTCGCCGGCTCGAGGAAGGGACATCGAATCGCCGCGCCGCGCGGCGTCGTCACCCGCCCGACCGGAGACCGCGTGCGTGAGGCGGCGTTCTCGCTGATCGGGCCGGTCGAGGGCGCGCACGCCCTCGACCTCTTCGCAGGCTCGGGCGCGATGGGACTCGAGGCCCTGTCGCGCGGGGCGGCTCGCTGCGTCTTCGTCGAGCAGAACCGCGAGGCGTGCCACGTCATCGAGCGGAACCTCGAGAAGCTCGGCCTGACCGGGGCGGTCGTGCTCCGCCGGGGCGTCGTCGAGGCGCTCCGGGACGAGAAGGCGCTGGGCCATCGCTACGAACTCGTGCTCGCCGACCCTCCGTACGACGATTGGGAGCGTTTCGCGGAGCCGCTTTCCGCCCACCTGCCGGAGCTGCTGAGCGACGGAGCGCTGGTCGTCGTCGAGACGGACGAGCGCACCGAGCCCGAGCTTCCGCTCGACCTCGTCACGAGCCGCCGTTACGGTTCCGCACGGATCAGCGTCTTCACCACCCGATGACGAGCGCAATCTGCCCCGGAAGCTACGACCCCGTCACGAACGGGCACGTCGACGTCATCCGGCGTGCGGCGTCCATCTTCGACCGCGTCGTCGTCGGCGTCGTTCGCGACCCGACCCACAAGCACCCGCTGTTCACCGTCGAGGAGCGTGTCGCCTTCCTCGAGGATGCGCTCGCGGAGCTCGACAACGTGGTGGTCGACGTGTTCGCCGAGCTCGTCGTCGAGTTCGCGCACAAGCACGACGCGCGCACGATGGTGAAGGGCCTGCGGGTGATCTCCGACTTCGAGTGGGAGTTCCAGATGAATCACCTGAACCGCCTGCTCGCGCCGGACGTCGAGACGGTCTACGTGATGGCGAGCCCGCAGTACAGCTTCGTGTCCTCGAGCGGCGTGAAGGAGATCGCAGCCTTCGGCGGCAAGGTCGACGAGCTCGTCCCGGCCGCCGTGGCGAGGCGGTTCGCGGAGCTCTATCCGGATGGACGCCCGGGCGCGCCGGTCTCGCCACAGGAGTAGGCGCGGAAGCCGTCTCGTCTCACCCCAGGGGTAGACTGTCCCGCCCATGGACGTACTCGTGCTCATCGACAAGCTCGACGACCTCGTGCACAACGCGAAGGCCGTGCCCCTCACCGACCAGGTTCGCCTCGACCGCGAGGAGATCTACGAGATCCTCGACCAGATGCGAGCCACGATCCCGGAGGAGATCAAGCAGGCGCGCTGGATCGTCAAGGAGCGGCAGGAGATGCTCGCCGAGGCGAAGCGCGAGTGCGATCGGATCATCCAGGAGGCGCGCGAGCAGGCGGTCCGCGAGGCATCGCAGACGGAGATCGTCAAGCTCGCGGAGCGTCAGGCAGACGACATCGTCGACGACGCGAGGCGTCAGGCACGCGAGACGCGGCTCGAGATGGAGGACTGGGCGGACTCGATCCTCTCGACGCTCGAGATCAACCTGGACAAGTTCCTCACCGCGGTCAAGCGTGGTCGCGAGCGGCTCCACGAGCGGTCGCAGGAGACCGTCGTGGCCGGCATCGGCCCGATCTCGTCGGAGGACGAAGAGCCCTACCAGTAGGAGCGCCCGGGTCGGGCGCTACGCAGCTTCCGGCTCGGCGCCGATCTCGCGGCACACGCCCATCGCCGACTCCACGAACGCGTCAGCTGCCGGGGTGCGATGGCGGTCCGAATGCCAGACGAGCCCGATCACGCGCGGTGGGATGCGGCCCTGGAGGTCGATCACGCTCACCCGCTCGTCGCCTTCCTCGATCGTAAGAAGCGGCGACACGCTGATCCCCACACCCGCGCCGACGAGGCCCTGGACGGTGCCGTTGTTGTCCGAGCGAAAGACGACGTCCGGCTTGCGCCCCGACGCGGCGAGGTGCGACTCGACGGCGTCCATCGCGGAGCACTGGCTGAAGCCGATGAGCGGCTGCAGCGCGATCTCCTTCAGCGTCGGCACGCGGCGCAGCCGAGCGAGCGACGATCCGGCGGGGACGACGAGGACGTATGGGTCGCGCAGGAGCTCGATCGAGTCGTAAGGACCGGACGCGACCGGAAGCGTGAGGAACGTCAGGTCGAGCTCGCCGCGCTCGATCATCGCGAGCAGCTCCGGCTCGCTCGCGGACTCGCGGAGCACGACCTCGACATTGGGGTGGGCGTCCGAGAAGCGCCGGAGGAGCGTGGGGAGGACCCTGGTGCCGACGCTTTGGAAGGTCCCGACGCGCAGCCTGCCTGCGTCGCCCGCCTCGAGCGCCGCCATGTCGGCTTTCGCGGCGAGGAGCCGTGCCTGGATCGCGTCGGCGTGTCGGAGGAGGATCCGGCCCGCCTCGGTGAGCGAGATCGCCCGCGGCCCGCCCGGACGGTCGATCAGCCGCAGGCCGACGATGCGCTCGAGCGCGGCGATCTGCTGCGAGATCGCAGACTGCGTGTATCCGAGGCGCTCGGCCGCCCGTCCGAACGAGCCCTCGTCGGCGATCGTCTTGAGCGCGATCAGATGACGGAGGTCGAGCCCCAGCCAACGATCAGGTTCCATGATCGAATCCTACCGTGGTGCGAGCGACGCTTATGGCGCCGAGAGTTCACGACCGCTCGGAGAGGTCTACGCTCCCGGACGTGAGCACGGTCGAGCTCCATCGTCTGCGCCTTCGCCCGGGCGAGGCGCGGGACCTCTCGCTCGAGGTCGAGCTCGAGCCGTTCGTCCTCGCCGGCCAGCTGTACGAGGTCACGCCCATGCCCGTCCCCGTCGCGTTGACGGTCTCTCAGGCCTCGGGCGCCACGCTCTTCGACCTGCGCTTCCGCGCACACGTCTCGGGGCCGTGCATGCGCTGTCTCGCGCACGCGGAGGTCGATGCCGACGTCTCGGCGCGCGAGCTCCACGACGGCGACGCCGACCCGGCCGACGACCTCCGCTCCGATTACGTGTCGAACGACACGCTCGACGTCGCCGCCTGGGTGCGGGACGTCATCGCGCTGGCGCTGCCGGAGCAGATCCTGTGCAAGCCCGACTGCGCCGGTCTCTGCCCCGTGTGCGGGAAGGACCTGAACGCCGAGCCGCACGAGCACGTCGACCTCGAGCTCGACCCGCGGTGGGCGGCGCTCGAGGAGCTCCGCGAATCGCTCTGAGGTCAGCTGGACGGGTCGGGGGAGGCGGTCCGCGCGAGACCGCCTCCTCCCCCGACGATCAGCCGGCCGTCGGCACCTGGACGAGCCGGTACGCGGCGACGCCGGCCAGGGGCGGGTCACCCGACCTGTACGCCTTGGCGAAGAACTGCACGTTGTAGCCCGAGCGCGGCTTCGGGAAGTTCGCGTTCGGGACGAGCTGGTAAGTCACCCAGCCGTCCGTGGCGGTCGGCTGGCGATCGCCGCCCGAGGTCACTCTCGGCGTCGCCCGGATGAACACGAGCGCCCCTCGCACGACGAACCCGCGCGTGTCCTTGACCCTGACGCGGACCGTGATCGGATCGCGAGCGCTTCGCACGACGGACGGCGAGAACACGACGTCCGACACGATCAGGCGCTGGTCGTTCGGCACGCTCGTGACAGGGATCGAGCGCTCTCCACCCGGAAGGTTGATGACACCGCTCGGCCCCGCCGGCTGCACGACGCCGGTTCTGCCGGACGTCGCGTTCCGCGAGCCGGCGCCGTTCCGGGCGGTCACCCGCACGCGAATCGTGTGCGTGACGTCGTCGTGGCGAACCACGTAGGAGCTCGCCGTCGCACCGGCGGTGTCCTGGCAGCCGTCGCCTGAGCTGTTGCACCGGAGCCAGCGATAGCTGTACGTGATCGTCGGCTGACCGGTCCACGCGCCGGTACTCGCCTGGAGTGTGGCATTCTCGACCGCGGAGCCGGAGATCGTCGGCGCTGCGACGTTGGTCGGCCTTCGGGCGGCGATGGTCGACGTCGGATTCGACGCGACCCGTGCGGAGCCCGAGCTGTTCGAGGCGGTGACGCGAACCCGGAGGCGGAATCCCACGTCGCCTCCCTTGAGCGTGTACGTCTTCCCGGTCGCACCGGAGATCGAAGAGCAGTTGGAGCCGTCGGCCGCGCCGCCGTCGGAGCCGCACCGCACCCACCGGTACGAGAAGGTCATGGGCTGTGTCCCGGACCAGGACCCGTTCGAGGTGCTTAGGACCTGCCCCTCGAGCGTCATCCCGCTGATGACCGGCTCGGCCGTGTTCGCCGGCGCCTCCGCCGGCGCGGCGACCGACGAGCTCGAGAGAGCGGCGAGCCCGAGCGCCGCTACCGTGAGCCCCGGTCCGACGGTCGCATACCTTCCGCGGAGCCATCCCTGCTGCCCTCGTCTGCGCCGCATTGTCGACCCCCTTTCGCTCGGTTCCGCGATGTGGCGATCTCACGCTAGACCCGGTTGGGCGCGGGAAGCCCCGCTCTTACGCAAGGTTTACGGAGGTTTGAGCGATCCCTGACATGTGGGGTCGGTCGGTATACTCCGCGGCCGCTCATGGCCGTCCCGAAGAGGAAAACGTCCAGGTCGAGGCGCGACAAGCGCCGCGCGCAGCACGGGATCTCGATCCCGCGCGTTCAGGTCTGTCCGACCTGTCGGCAGCCGAAGCTCCCGCACCGCGTGTGCCCGAACTGCAAGACGTACAAGGGCCGCGAGGTCGAGCCGCTCCGGGTCCAGGCTCCGTAGCGCCGACCGGATGACGATTCGCGTCGCGGTCGACGCCCTCGGAGGCGACCGCGCGCCGGAGGAGATCGTCGCAGGGGCCGCTGCGGCTGCGTCAGGCGAGATCGAGCCGGTCCTCTTCGGCCCCCCGGGCCTCGACACGCTCGGGCTCGAGCTGGTCGAGACCGACTCCGAGATCGAGATGGAGGAGTCCCCCGTGGACGCCGTCCGCTCCAAGCCCGACTCGTCGCTCGTCCGCGCCGTGAAGGCGGTCGCCGACGGGGAGGCCACCGCGGTCGTGTCCGCGGGGAGCACCGGTGCGATGCTCGCGGCGTCGCTCCTCCACATCCGGCGTCAGCCCGGGGCGTTTCGCCCGGCGATCGCCGTCGTGATCCCCGCCCGGCGGCGGCCGAGCGTCCTCATCGACGCGGGCGCGAACGCCGATGCGCGGCCCGAGCACCTCGTCCAGTTCGGTCACATGGGCGCCGTCTTCGCCGAGGAGATCCTCGGCGTCGCGACTCCCGAGGTGCGCCTGCTCTCGATCGGAGAGGAGGACGAGAAGGGAAACCAGCTCACCCTCGAGGCGCACGAGCTCCTGCGTTCGAGCGGGCTCCGCTTCACCGGCAACACCGAGAGCCGCTGGCTGCTCGAGGGGGCCGCCGACGTGGTCGTGACCGACGGATTCACGGGGAATGTCGCGCTCAAGGCGCTCGAGGGAACGATCGGAAGCATCCTCGACGCCCTCCGGACCGAGGCCGAGTCGTCGCTTCGCGGGAAGATCGGCGGCCTCCTCATCCGGCCGGGAGTCCGTCATCTCCGCGAGCGTCTCGATCCGGAGACGTACGGCGGCGCGTACCTCCTCGGCCTCCGGGGGCTCGTCGTCATCGCGCACGGGTCGAGCTCGAGAGTGGCGATCGCGAACGCGATTCGCCTCGCCGCGGTGGGCGCGGAGCACCGGGTCGTCGAACGCCTCGAGGAGCGCCTCACAACCGGCGCGCTCGCGGGGGACGGGCGCTCTCGCGGGTGATCGCGGATCCTCGCCGTGAGCGGCCAAAGCCGACTGTGCATGCGATAGCATCGCCCCTCCACGACCCCGACGGCCGAGAGGTGAGGTTTCAAAGTGGCGAACTCGCGTGAGGAGATCCTCGAGCAGGTGAAGAGCGCGCTGAGCGAGAAGCTCGGCATCGACGAGAGCGAGATCACGGAAGACGCGTCCTTCGAAGGGGACCTCGGCGCAGACTCCCTCGACCTCGTCGAGGTGGTCATGGACCTCGAGGACCAGTTCGGGCTCAAGATCCCCGACGAAGACGCCCGCGGACTCACGACTGTCGGCAAGGCGATCGACTACGTCATCGCGCACCAGGAGTAGTCAGGAGGCGGACGGGCCGGAGACGCTCGGCCGCCTGATCGACGAGCTGCCTGCGGCGCGCCTCGACCAGGTCTTCATGCACGCCTCCTGGGCGGACGACCGCGCGTCGTCGTACGAGCGCCTCGAGTTCCTCGGCGACAGCGTGCTCGAGCTCGCGATCGCGCGAACGGTCTTCGACCGGTTTCCGGACGCATCCGAGGGCCGGCTCGCGAAGATCCGGGCCCACGTCGTCTCCCGGCAGAGCTGTGCGGTCGTCGCGAAGGAGCTCGGGCTCGGTGAGCGGATGGTCGAGCGGGCCGGCAACGTGCCGCCCGACGAGCTCCAGCGGATCTCCCGGAGCCGGAACGTCCTCGCCGCGCTCCTCGAGGCGGCGATCGCGGCGCTCTACCTGCAGCACGGCTTCCAGGAGATCGAGCCGGCGATCGTGGCCGCGTTCGCCGACAAGATCGAGTACGCGCGCTCGAGCCACGTCGACTACAAGACCGAGTTGCAGGAAGCCCTCGCGCGCTCGGGGCGGCAGGTGCACTACACGGTGATCGAGGTCGAAGGCCCTCCGCACGACCGCCGCTTCGTGTGCGCCGCGCACATCGCGGGCGCCCAGTTCGGGATCGGCAAGGGCTCGACGAAGAAGGCGGCCGAGCAGGAGGCAGCGCGTCAGGCGCTCGAGGCGCTCGGGGTCGTGCCCGAGGCCATCTGACAGGCGGTTTGCCGTCCGTCCCGGACGGGAGAATGCGGCTTCGGTGCACCTGCGCACGCTCCGCATCCGCGGCTTCAAGTCGTTTCCGGACCCGCTCGAGATAACGCTCGAGCCTGGCGTCGCCGTCATCGTCGGCCCCAACGGGTCGGGGAAGTCGAACATCGCGGACGCGGTCGTCTGGGCGGCGGGTTCCCTGACACCGTCGGAGCTGCGGGCGGAGAAGCCGGACGACGTCCTGTTCGCGGGCGGCGGAGGCGAGCGGAAGCCCGCAGCACACTGCGAGGTCGAGCTCGTCTTCTCGAATGAGGACGGCGCGTGGCCGGAGCTCGACTTCAGCGAGGTCTCGATCGCTCGGCGCCTGGTGCGCGGGGCGGAGGGGCAGTACCTCGTCAACCGCGCAGCGGTGCGGCGGACCGATCTCGTCGAGCTGCTCTCCGACGTGGGTCTCGGCGCCGCCATGCACTCGATCGTCGGTCAGGGCAAGGTCGAGCAGGTGCTCGCGTCCAAGCCCGAGGACCGACGGGAGTTCGTCGAGGAGGCGGCCGGCCTCGGGAAGTTCAAGCGGCGACAGCACCGCGCCGAGCTGAAGCTCGCCCGCGTCGCGCTCCAGGTCGAGCGCGCGCACGATGTCGAGGAGGAGGTGCGCAAGCGCCTCCGCCCACTCGCACTCCAGGCGACCGCGGCGGAGAGGGCGGAGAAGCTCGCGGTCGAGATCGCGTCGCTCCGCGCACGGATCGCCGAGCTTGACCTCGAGAGCGCGGGTGAGCGGAGGAGCGAGGTCGAGGAGCGGCGCGACGCCGCGGCGCTGGCGCGCAGAGGGGCGCAGTCGAGGCTCGAGGGCCTGCTCGGCGACCGTACCGGCGCCGAGGACGAGCTCTCTGACGCGGCGGGCCGGAGGGAGTCGGCCGTGGCCGCTCTCTACCGCCTGCAATCGGGAGGCGAGCGACTGTCGGTCCGCGCGGAGTCCGCGGTCGCGCTCCGCGACCGACTCCAGGCCGAGCGCGCGCTCGTCGGAGGCTCGAGCGGCGATGCGGTGGATAGCGACAAGGCGTCGATCGCCGAGCTCCGGCACGGCGCGACGGCGGCGGCCGAAGCCGCCCGCCTCGCGGCTCGCGAGCGCGACGAGCTGGCGGAGAGCGCCCGCTCCGCCGGGGAGCGGCTGGCCGCCCTCGAGCGTTCTCTCGCGGAGCGCGAGGGCATCGCACCGGCCGCCCGCGCGCTCGCGGAGTCCGGAGAGCGCCTGGCCCTCGCGGCCGTCACCGCCGAGCCCGGATCCGAGCGAGCAGTCGCCGCGGCGCTCGGGGTGCGTGCGTCGGCGATCCTCGTCGAGGATCCCGCCTCGGGGCTAGCGCTGCTCGAGCGTGCACGCCGCGAGGGGCTCGGAAGCCTCGTCGTCCTTGCCGGCCGCGACCCGGCAGAGATCGTCGACTCGATGCCCGTCGTGGCGCTCGAGCGGCTCCTCGAGTCGCGCGTCCCGTCGGTGACGCAGGAGGGATTCGGATACGACCCAGAGCGAGGCGAGCTGTGGTTCTCGGGCGTGGCCGCCGAGGCCGTCCTCCTCGAGATGGAGGCGCGACGCAACGCGCTCGCGGACGAGGTGCGTCGTTTCGCCGAGCAGGCCGAGGCAGCCGAGCACCGTGCGGCCGAAGCCGCGGCGCGCGCTGCCGCGGCGGAGGCCGAGTACCTGACGGCGTCTGCCTCGGCGCCGGCATCCTCTCCCTCCGCTCCCCGGATCGCGCCGTCCGTCCTCGCGCGGCTTACAGAGGACTCGGTGCGGCTCGCCGAGGATCTCTCCCTCGCGCTGAAGACGGCGACGCGGCTCGAGGCTCCGCTGCGCGCACGCGTCGACGCAGGAGCGCTGCGTGCAAAGGGCCTCGGCGAGGAACTGCGCCGCCTCGGCGCGGCGGAGGTCTGGCTGCGACAGGAGCTCGAGGAGGCGAGCGAGCGCCTGACCACGGCCGAGGTCGAGCTCGCGCGGATCGACGGCGAGACGGAGGAGGCGCGGAGGCGGCTCGAGGCTGCGGGCTCCTCCGAGCCGGCCGAAGGGGACGATCGGGACGAGCTCGCGGCGAAGGCGGACCGGCTCGAGACGCGACGCGCAGGGCTGGGGATGGTGAACCCGCTCGCCCGCGAGGAGTACGAGGCGGAGAAGGAGCGGCTCGAGGATCTCCGGAGCCAGCGCGTCGACCTCGAGCAGAGCCTCGAGGAGCTCGAGAAGCTCCGCACCGAGCTCGCCGAGACCGTCGAGCGGCGGTTCGCGGAGACGTTCGGCGCCGTCGAGCGGCATTTCCAGGAGGTCGCGTCGACGCTCTTCCCCGGCGGAGAGGGGCGACTGCGACTCGTCGAAGCCGGGGACGAGGAGGGCGTGGAAGCGGGGATCGAGGTCGAGCTCCGTCCCGCCGGGAAGCGCGTGACCAGGCTCTCGCTCCTGTCCGGCGGCGAGAAGGCGCTCGGCGCCATCGCTTTCCTCTTCTCGCTCTTCCTGGCGCGGCCGTGCGCGTTCTACCTCCTCGACGAGGTGGAAGCGGCGCTCGACGACGCGAATATCGCACGGTTCGTCGAGCTCCTCCGCCGGTACGCGGACCGCGCGCAGTTCGTCGTCGTCACGCATCAGAAGCGGACGATGGAGGCGGCCGACGTCCTCTACGGCGTGACGATGGGTCCGGACGGCGTCTCGCAGGTCGTCTCGCGGCGGCTGCCGCGGCACGAGCACGCCGCCGCATAGGCTCACTTCCATGAGCCGCACCTGGGCCGAGCTCCTGGGCGACGAGCCCACGTCAGCCGACGAGCCGGAGCGCACCGGCATGTTCGCGCGCATGCGCGACTCCCTCGCGAAGAGTCGTCGCGCGCTCACCGAGCAGCTGGCATCCGCCGGGTTCGACAGCGGTGGCGAGGAGGCGTGGGAGCGCCTCGAGGAGGCGCTGATCCGCAGCGACGTCGGCGTTCCGGCCACCGCCGAGCTCGTCCGGCGCCTCGAGGCTCGGGGCGAGCCGGGCCAGATCGAGGACGGCCTCGTCGAGGAGGTCGCGGCCGTCTTCGGCGACCCGCCCACACTCGAACTCGGCGGTGAGCCGAGCGTGATCCTCGTCGTGGGCGTGAACGGCACCGGCAAGACGACCACGATCGGGAAGCTCGCGCAGAAGCTCTCCGAGCACGGCCGCTCGGTTCTGGTCGGGGCGGCCGACACGTTCCGGGCGGCGGCCGAGGAACAGCTCGAGATCTGGGCCAATCGTGCGGGCGCCGACTTCGTCGGATCGCCTCGGGGCGCCGATCCGGCCGCCGTCGCCTACGACGCCGTGGAAGCGGGCCGCGCGCGTGGGCGCGACGTCGTCGTCGTCGACACCGCTGGGCGGCTGCACACGCAGGGGAATCTCATGTCCGAGCTCGAGAAGGTCAGGCGCGTCATCGCGGGGCGGATCGAGGGAGCACCCCATGAGACGCTCCTCGTCGTCGACGCGACGACCGGGCAGAACGGCCTTCAGCAGGCGAGGCTCTTCGGAGAGGCGGTCGGGGTCACCGGGGTCGCTCTCACCAAGCTCGACGGGAGCGCACGGGGCGGCGTCGCGATCGCCATCGCCGTCGAGCTCGGGCTCCCCGTGAAGCTGGTCGGTGTCGGGGAGGGGATCGACGACCTCAGGCCGTTCGACGCGCGGGATTACGCGCGTGCCCTCGTCTCCGGCTGAGCCGTTGCACGGCGGGGAGACCGCGCGTACGCTGTGACACGGACCCTGCTGCGACCAGGGAAGGAGGAAACTGGGGATGGCTGTCGCGATGTTCATGAACTGGCCCGGCGTGACCGCCGAGCAATACGACGCGGTCATGGCCAGGCTCGGGCTCGACGTGAATCCGGCGGCGGGCTCGGTTCTCCACCTCGCGGCTCTCACCGAGGAGGGTCTCGAGATCTGCGAGGTGTGGCAGACCGAGCTCGCATTCGAGGGGTTCTTCGTTCACCGCTTGCAGCCGATCGTCGAGGCGCTCGGGATCGAGGGCCGACCCGCTATCAAGGTCGTGCAGCTGCACAACCTCTACGTCGCCGACGGCGACATGGTCGACCGCATCGGCGCCGTCTCCCTGCCTGCAGCAGTCGCGGGCTGGGCCGTTTGAGCTTTGCGGCGGCGCGGCCGAGGGGTCCGCGCCGCCGTTCGACGGCCCACGCTAGGATCGTGGCGTGAGCGACGATCCCGCCCCGACGCTTGCGTTCGGCCCGGTGGGGCTCTTCGGGTGCGCTCTCCTGCTCCTCGGAATCCTCAAGCGGAGCCGCGTCGTCGCGCTCCTCGGGCTGGCCGGAGTCGTCGCGGACGTCACCGTCGCCGAGCTCGGCGGGTTCAAGGCGATGAACGAGACCCGGTCATCTGCGACCGAGCCCGGGATGTCGGACGACTAGCTGACCGGCGACTGACCGGCTCCCTGTTGCGTCGCGCCGACGACGTACGTCTTGACGTGCTGGTTGGCGATCTCGACCTTCAGCGAGGTGATCTCGAACCATACGGGGTTGTCGGGTGCCACCACCCCGTGGCTCACGATCTGCTGCGCGACGCTCCTGAGCGCTTCGTCAAGAGTCGCCGGGTCGTCTGGCTCGCCTTCAGACCTGCCGAAGTAGACCTTCTCCCGATGCCCCAACGATGGCTTCCCCATCTCTCCCACCTCCAGTCGTTGACGGGCGATACTACGTCTTCGTTTCCAACGTGACAATGTCTCGCTCGACGACCTCCCGGCCGAGGCGTGTCCCCTCGGCCCGCAGCTCGTCGACGCGGTCGGCTCCGAGACTGCCCGCGAGCGCGGGCACCAGACGGTCCAGGATCTCCCGCTCGTGGCTGTCGAGGCGGGCGTCGCGCCCGCGCAACGCCTCCGCCGACCCGACCAGGCGCGCGGCGTCCTCCGGCCGGACCTGAGCGGCCGCGATCGCCCCGAGGACGACAAGGCACCCCGCGCAGGCGCGGTCGTTCTCGAGGTCGGTGTAGATGGCAAGGCTCTCGCGGATGGCGTCCGAGGCCGCCTCGGAGTCCGCCTCGGCGAGCTCGATCCGGGCGAGCATGAACTGCGACGCGGCGACGTGCGGCGCCGAGCCGAGCGGTCGAGTCGTCGCCAAGGACTCGTTCAGCGCGCCTCTCGCGCCTTCGAGGTCGCCCGCCCGGAACGCGGCGACGGCCAGGTTGTAGTTGACGTCGGCCACGAGAAGCTGGTCGCCGAGCGAGCGACGAAGGTCGAGCGCCTCCTCGTAGAGCTCGCGAGCGCGTGGATGGTCTCCCTGGAGCGAGCACACGTCCCCGAGGTTCATGAGGGCCGCGGAGAGCGCCCGAGCGTCGTCGAGGTCGCGAGCGACGTCGAGCGCTTCCTCGCACAGCTTGGCCGCACGGCCCAGGTCGTCCTCCATGACGGCGACCCAGCCGAGATCAGAGAGGGCGAAGACGACCTCCCGGCCTCGACCGCTCGCGCGATAGAGCGGCAGTACGTCCTCGAGGAGCTCCGTCGCCGCCGCCCAGTCGTACTGGGCGGTTGCCTGCTGCGCGGCGGTCCAGAGGGCATCGGCGCGTATCTCGGGAGAGACCTCGCTCGCTCGCGCGAGCCCCAGCGCGAGCCATCGTCTCGCCTCGCCGACGTGGGCATGCGCGCGCCAGAAGCGTTCGAGGCCCGCCGCGATCTGCAATCCGAGCTCGATCCGCCCCGACTCGAAAGCGAAGCCGAGCGCCGCGCGGACGTTGTCGAGATCCAGCTCGAGGCGATCGAGCCACCTCGCCTGCTCTTCGCCTTCGAGCTCTCCGCTAGCTTGCTTCGCAAGCCCGAGGAAGTACTCGGCGTGCAGCGTCTGCATCTCCTCGAGCCTTCCTCTGGCCGCGAGCGCCTCGAGCGCGTACTCGCGAACGGTCGCGAGCATGGCGAAGCGCGGGTCGCCTTCGAGTGTCAGCTCGCGGCGCGCCAGGCCCCCGTCCACGAGCGCAGCGAGGTCGCCGAGGAGATCGGCGGTGACGTCGTCGCACACGACCCGCAGGGCGTCGAGCGGGGCTCCGCCGCTGAACACGGCCAGCGCTCCGTGAAGGTCTCTCTGGCACACGCTGACGAGCCCGTAGCTCCAGTCGATCGTGGCGCGGAGCGTCCGCTGTCGCTCGGGCAGGTCGATTGGAGCCTTCATGTCCAGCGCGAGCCCGTCGTCGAGCGCCTGTAGGAGCTGAACCGGCGGGAGAACGGCGAGCGGCGCGACGACGAGCTCGATCGCGAGCGGTAGGCCGTCGAGGCGGCGGCAGATCTCGCGGATCGAGGGGAGCCACGTCTCGGGAAGCTCCACGCCGCGTGCGGCGGCGAGCTCCACGAACAGCGTCGCCGCGTCCTCCACCGGGAGCGGCTCGAGCTGGAGGACGTGCTCTCCTGCGAGCCGGAGCGGGCTGCGGCTCGTGACGAGCACCTCGAGGTCGCGGACGCGGTCGAGAAGCCGTCCGACGAGGGTGGCGGCGGATGCGAGGTGCTCGAGGTTGTCGAGGACGAGGAGCGTCCGTGTGTGGGCAAGGGCCTCGGCGATCGTCTCCAGCAGCGGCTCGCTGGACGACTCGCGGACGCCGAGGCTGCGTGCGATCGCGGCGGGGACCAGCTCGGGATCGGAGATCGACGCGAGCCCGACGAGGTGCACGGGGCGCTCGGCTGCCGCGGCCGCGGCAGCCTCGAGTGCGAGCCGGCTCTTGCCTGCCCCTCCGGGCCCGGTGATGGTGACGAGCCGCACGTCGCGCCGATCGAGGAGCTCGCCGATCCGCGCGAGGTCGTCCCCCCGGCCGACGAGGCGATGGTGGAGTGCCGGTAACGCCGGCCCGCCGAGCGTCTGCAGCGGCGGGAACGACTCCTCGAGCCCCGGCGTGACGAGCTGGAAGAGCGGCTCCTCGTTCGGGATGTCCTTCAGGCGATGCCGGCCGAGGGGCCTGAACGAGATGTCGGGGGGCGTGTCGACCGCCACGACCTCGCGCGTCGTGCGAGAGACGACGACTTGACCGCCATGGGCGGCGGCGCAGATCCGCGCCGCGACGACGACGTCGAGGCCGACGTAGCCCTCCGGGCCGAGATCCGGCTCGCCTGTGTGAATGCCGATCCGCATCCCGAGAGACGCGTCCGACCCCCACGGCTTCGTCGCGAGCCCGCGCTGGACCGCCGCGGCCGCGAGAGCGGCGTCCGTCGCTCGCTCGAACGCGAGGAAGACGCCGTCTCCCGCCCAGTCGACCTCGCGGCCCCCGTGCTCGGCCACGACCTCTCGAATGAGCCGGCGTGCCCGATCGCGCACGCCGGAGAACGCGTCGCCGAGATCCCGCATCAGCCTCGTCGACCCCACGATGTCCGCGAACAGGAGGGTGACGGTGCCGCTCGGCAGCGTCGTCGTCGACTCGCCGCCGTCACGCGAGACCGGCAGCTGTGCTTCCCCGGGCACCTCGGCCGGACCTCGCAGATCGAGTGCGGGATCCTGGTTCAGGATCGCCTGCTGCAGTTCCCGCAGCGGAAGGCCCGGCTCGATTCCGAGCTCTTCGACGAGCGCGGAGCGTGCCCGCTGATAGGCATCGAGCGCATCCGCCTGGCGACCCGAGCGGTAGAGCGCGATCATCTGCTGTGCGCGGAGGCGCTCGCGGAGTGGGTGCTCGTTCGAGAGCGCGTCCAGCTCGC
The DNA here is from genome assembly GCA_963809405.1 of uncultured Actinomycetes bacterium. GTDB lineage: Bacteria > Actinomycetota > Thermoleophilia > Gaiellales > Gaiellaceae > GMQP-bins7. The sequence continues at coordinate 35,463 of CAWEJN010000003.1, read as the reverse complement.
CGATCACCTCGTGGTGTCTGCCCGCGGCGAGATCTCTCTCGATTCGCTCCTCGACCGTCGCGAGCCGGAGCTCCTCGAGACGCGCTCTCTCGCCCTGGGCGAACCGGTCCTCGGCGAAGTCGGACAGCGGTGGCCCGCGCCAGAGGGCGAGCGCCTCGTCGAGGGCGCCCTCCGCGCGGAGATGCTCGAAGCGCTCGAGGTCGAGCTCGCCCTCTGCGACGTGGAGGAGGTACCCGGGAGGTTGCGTGGCGATCCGCTCCTTCCCGAGCGTCTTTCGGACCTGCGAGACGTAGACCTGGAGCGCCTTCCGGGCCGAGTCCGGCGGCTCGTCGTCCCAGAGGGCGGCGACGAGGCTGTCGACCGGGACGACCCGGTTGGGGTTCAGCAGGAGGAGAGCGATGACGGCACGCTGCTTCCGCCCTCCGAGATCGAGCGGCCCTTCCTCCGATGACACCTCGAGCGGTCCGAGGATGCGGAAGTCCATGACGCCATCACCCCTGGCGCGACGCTAACACCGGATTCCGCCGCGCTCAAGGAAACGCGTTGACCCGCCCTTTACCGAACGCCAGCCGTGTCTTTGCCGGGCTCCTGTCGAGTGGGGTGAAGAGATCGCACTCGGCGATCGGAGACAGGAGGTATTTCGATGACCCGCACGACTCACACGATCAGGCGAACGCTGACGGCGATCGCGCTGTCGGCGGCCACGGCGCTCCTCGTCGTGCCGCTGGCGCAAGCACGCCTCGACGACTATGCGACCGGCATCGGTAGCGAGCCTCGCGCGAGCAAGGCGATGGACCACATCCTCGACGTCTCGGCCCGCGACACGGTGCAGGCGGTGCCGTCGGCCAAGCTGGACCTCCGCGGCGACTACATGTTCCAGCAGTACTTCCGGGACACGGCCAAGGCGAACGACCACGTCCTGGACGTCTCGGCACGCGACGCGGCGCTCGTGCCGGTGAGTAACTCGATCGACCACATCCTCGACGTCTCGGCTCGCGACTCGCGGACGACCGCTGCGGCCGCGTCCGAGTCGACCGGCGGCACCGACTGGGGGGAGATCGGCGTCGGGATCGCGTTGGCGCTCGGTGGCGCGCTGCTCCTCGTCGGCCTCGTGGCGGTGGGCCTCGAGGTCAAGCACTCGCGTCACCCCCTCCGCAGCGTCTAACAGTCCGAACGTCGAGCGCATGAGGCCCCGCGACCGGGGCCTCATGCGTGGTCCGGAGCGCGTGCGCAGCTCGAAACGACGGAGAAAGCCCCATCTACACTGGGCGAACCGTGTTCGACACCCTCTCCGACAAGCTCCAGGGGGCGCTCGGCGACCTGCGTGGGCGCGGGCGCCTCGACGAGGAGACGGTCTCGAAAGCGATGCGCGAGGTTCGCCTGGCGCTCCTCGAAGCGGACGTCAACTTCGAGGTTGCGAAGGACTTCACGGCGATCGTGAAGGAGCGCGCGCTCGGACAGGAGGTCTCGAAGAGCCTCACTCCCGCCCAGGAGGTCGTGAAGATCGTCCACGAGGAGCTGACGACGCTCATGGGCTCGTCCGATTCGCGACTCTCGTTCGGACGGCCGCCGACGGTCATCCTGCTCGCGGGGCTCCAGGGGTCCGGCAAGACGACGGCCTGCGCGAAGCTCGCGCTCCTCCTGCGCCGCGAGGGAAAGCACCCTGCGCTCGTCGCGTGCGACCTCCAGCGTCCCGCCGCGGTCGACCAGCTCGAGCAGCTCGGGCGCCAGATCCAGATCCCCGTCTTCGCCGCGGACCGAGAGGACCCGGTGAAGGCCGCCTCTCGCGGCCTCGAGGCCGCGAGAGCGGACGGCCGCGATGTCGTCATCCTCGACACCGCGGGCCGCCTGCACGTGGACGCGGAGCTCATGGCCGAGCTCGAGCAGGTCCGCGACGCGACGAAGCCGATGAACGTGCTCCTCGTGCTCGACGCGATGACGGGCCAGGAGGCGGTGAACGTCGCGATCGCGTTCCAGGAGCGGATCGCGTTCGACGGGATCGTCCTCACGAAGCTCGACGGAGACGCGCGCGGCGGCGCGGCGCTCTCGGTCAAGGCCGTCACCGGGCGGCCGGTCATGCTCGCGTCGGTCGGCGAGAAGCTCGACCAGCTCGAGTACTTCCATCCCGACCGAATGGCGTCTCGCATTCTCGGGATGGGAGACATGCTCACCCTCATCGAGAAGGCCGAGGCGGCCGCCTCGGAGGACGACCAGGAGGAGCTCGAGCGACGGCTTCGCGCGGGCGAGTTCACCTTCGACGACTTTCTCGCGAGCTACCGCATGCTCCGCCGCATGGGCCCGCTGCAGGGCGTCATGAAGCTCATCCCCGGTTTCGGCAAGCAGCTTCAGGGCGTGGACGTCGACGAGGCGCAACTCGCGCGCGTCGAGGCGATCGTCCTATCGATGACGCCGCAGGAGCGGCGGCTGCCCCACATCATCTCGACGCAGCGCCGACGCCGGATCGCGGCCGGGAGCGGGACGAGCCTCGAGGACGTGAACAAGCTCATGGCCGCACGGAAGCAGATGGCGAAGATGATGAAGCAGATGGGGAAGGGGAAGATGCCGACGCTCCCCGGCGCACAGCAGCTGCCTCGGCGCTGAGACCCGCAGACGTCCTCCGCTAGCCTTTCTGCCTCACCGAGCGAGAACGAAGGAGAGAGATGGCAGTAAAGATCAGGCTGACGCGCGTGGGGTCGAAGAAGAACCCGATCTACCGTGTCGTCGTGGCCGACTCGCGCTCGCCGCGGGACGGCCGCTTCATCGAGATCGTCGGGCGTTACAACCCGCAGACCGACCCCTCCACGATCGACCTCGACGAGCCGAAGATCAAGGACTGGCTCGCGAAGGGCGCGCAGCCGACCGCGCCGGTGTCGAAGCTCATCAAGGCCGCGGGCATCGGGAGCTCCGACGGCTGAGCTCCTCGAGTGGATCGCGCGGCGTCTCGTCGACGAGCCGGAGGCCGTGCGCGTCGAGACCGAGGAACGGGAGGACGCCGTCGTCTTCCATCTGCACGTTGCTCCCGCGGACGTCGGGAAGGTGATCGGTCGCCAGGGGCGGCTCGCGCGGGCTCTCCGGAGCATCGTCCGCGCAGCGGGCGCGCGTGCGGACCGCCGGTACGTCCTCCAGATTGCCGACTGAGCCGGCTGCGCTCGTCCCGATAGGGCGCGTCGGGCGGCCGCACGGAGTCGACGGCGCATTCGTCGTCGAGGGTGCGAGCGAGGATCCACGGAGATTCGAGGTAGGCGCGCGGCTCTACGCCGCGGGCGAGCCGGCAGAGGTCGTGCTCAGCCGCAGGGTCGGCGGCGGCCGTCTTGCGATCAAGCTCGACCGCGCGGTCGAGCGCGGCTCGGAGCTCACCGTTCCGCGTGAAGATCTGCCGGCGCCCGAGCCGGACTCCTTCTACGTCTCCGACCTCGTCGGGCTCCAGGTCGTGCTCGTGAGCGGAGAGAGCGTGGGGGTCGTACGCGACGTCCTGTCAGGCCCCGCGAACGACAATCTCGAGCTCGACTCGGGGGCGCTCGTCCCGCTCGTCGAGGACGCCATCGCCGAGATCGACGTCCGCGACGGCCGAGTGGTTCTCAACCCTGGGTTCACGGACTGACGGCTACGGTTCGTCCCCGTGCGCCTCGATGTCTTCACGCTCGTCCCAGCGGCGTTCGACTGGGTGCGCGAGCGGCGTCCGGTCGCGGCGGTTCTCGGCACGGAGCTCGAGCTGCGCGTCTTCAACTACCGGGACTCGACCCCGCTTGGCGCGGGACAGGTCGACGACGAGCCGTACGGCGGCGGGCCGGGGATGGTGCTGCGCGTGGACGTCGTCGCGGCGGCGCTCGACGCCGTCTACGGCCCCGCGCCGGCTCACCGGATCGTGGCGCTCACGCCGCAGGGGCGCCAGCTCGACCAGGAACTCGTCGAGGAGCTCGCGACGGAGCCCGCCCTGGCACTCCTCTCCGCGCGGTTCGAGGGGTTCGACCAGCGGATCCTCGACCATCTCGCGACCGATCTTGTCTCGATCGGGCCGTACGTTCTGTCCGGGGGTGAGATCCCGGCGCTCGCGGTGCTCGACGCCGTCGCCCGCCGGCTGCCGGGCGCCCTCACGGAGGGATCGGGCGAGGTCGAGAGCTTCTCCGCCGCGCTCGACGGCGGTCTGGAGTACCCCCACTACACCCGGCCGGCCGAATTTCGCGGCTGGACGGTGCCGGAGATCCTGCTCTCGGGTGATCACGGGCGCATCGACTCCTGGCGGCGCGAGCAGGTCAGGAGCCTGTCGTGAGCGACTCCGAGCGTCCCGCGTCCCGGCCGCTCTCGTCCGAGCCGGTCGCCGGACGGAGCGCGGAGCCGGGCGACGATCGCTGGCACTCCGGCGGCGATGGCTCAACGTACGGCTGGTCGGAAGACATCCCTCGCTCCGAGCCGCCGCCGCCCGCGCCTCCGTTCTCCTGGCCGACGCCCCAACCGCCGTCGGGGAACGGCTCGTCGGAGGAGCACCACCACCACCATCACCCGCTCGACCGCGTCACGGGGAGGCTTCCGGCCAACGTCCGCGTCGTCGTCGACTGGGTGGTCACGATCGTCGGCGCGATCGCGATCGTGCTCGCCGTCAAGGCGTGGGTGGTCAACCCGTACCGGATCCCGTCGTCCTCGATGGAGCCGACGCTCCACTGCGCACGCCCGGCGCCGGGTTGCGAAGCGCGCTTCTCCGACCGCGTCCTCGCGAATCGCTTCATCTACCACTTCCGAGATCCCGCCCGCGGGGACATCGTCGTCTTCAAGACGCCGCCGCTCGCGAAGATCAAGTGCGGCGAGGGCGGGACGTTCGTGAAGCGCATCGTCGGCCTTCCCGGAGACCGGGTGCAGGTCCGCCTCATCCGCGGGGCGGGCTACGTCTACATCGACGGGCGGAAGCTCGACGAGCCGTACATCCAGCGCGACCGGAGGGACATCGGCCCCGCGAAGACCTATCGGGTGCCCGAGAACAGCTACTTCATGATGGGCGACAACCGCGCGAACTCCTGCGACTCGCGGCAGTGGGGATCGGTGCCGAGGAGCGACATCATCGGCGAGGTCTTCATGACCTACTGGCCGCCGAACCGAATCTCCTTCCGCTAGCATTCCGAGCCGGCCCGAGCCGGCCCCTCCTCCGATGAACACGACGATCGAGAGCCTCGAGCAGCGTCAGATGCGCACGGACCTGCCGAGGTTCAAGGCGGGGGACACGCTGCGCGTCCACTTCAAGGTCATCGAGGGGAACCGCCAGCGGATCCAGGTCTTCGAAGGGATCTGCATCAAGCGTCAGGGCTCCGGGTTCCGCGAGACGTTCACGGTCCGCAAGCAATCGTTCGGCGTCGGCGTCGAGCGCACGTTCCCGCTCCACTCACCCAAGATCGAGAAGCTCGAGGTTGCCGCAATCGGCGACGTCCGGCGCGCGAAGCTCTACTACTTGCGCAAGAGAGTGGGGAAGAAGGCGCGCGTCCGCGAGCTCCGGCAGGGCTAGCGTCTATTCTCGGCCGGTGGCTCGCTCGAGCGGCCAGCGGCTCCTCGCACACGATCGGCGCCTCGGTGTCCGGTTCGTCGCGGGTGCGGATGAAGCGGGCCGCGGATCGCTCGCCGGGCCGCTCGTCGTGGCGGGCGTCCTCCTCGACTACGAGCGACTGTGCGGCGCTCGCGTCCGCCCGCTCGCCGGTCTGAACGACTCGAAGCAGGTCGCGCACGACGACCGCGAGGACCTCTTCCATGCCGTCACGAGCTGCGCGTCCGGCATCAGCATCCGCATCGTCCCGGTGTCCGAGATCGACCGCTCGGGACTTCACCGCTCGAACCTGAAAGCGCTCCGAGCCGTGCTCTCGGATCTCCATCCGCCAGCCGACGCCTGTCTCGTCGACGGATTCCGCCTCGGGAGCTCCGCTCCGCCACACCAGGCGATCGTGGACGGCGACGCGCGGAGCGCCGCGATCGCCGCCGCCTCGATCGTCGCGAAGGTCGTCCGCGACCGGGTCATGCGGCGTCTCGACGCGCTCTACCCGTGCTATGGGTTCATGTCGCACGTCGGCTACATCACCGCAGCGCATTCGCAGGCTGTCCGCGTGTTCGGCCCGTCCGAGCTCCACCGCCGCTCGTTCCAGGCGGCGTGTTACGAGCACGCAGCGGCGTGAACCGCGGCGAGCGCCGCGCGCTCCAGCACTACCGGCGGCGCGGCTTCCGGCTGCTCGGCGCGAACGTGCGGGCAGGCGGCTACGAGCTCGACCTCGTCCTGCGCAGAGGCGGCACGCTTCTCGTCGTCGAGGTCAAGGAGAAGACCGGCGACGCGTTCGGGCACCCGCTGGAGATGATCGACGAGGAGAAGGTGCGCCGCGTGCACACGGCCGCGTGGGCGTGGCGTGCGGCGCATCCCGAGACCGCGGGGCTCGAGCTCGTCGTCGAGGCGGCCGGCGTGCACGGGCGCGACGTGGACTGCGTGCCGCTCGCGTAGCGAGACCAGGCAGGCGGGCGCGTTCCCGCGTCGAACCCCATGCCATGGCCCGGACGCAGGCTGCGCTCTACGACGAGCTCGCGGTCGCCGACCTCGAGCTTTCGTGGTCGGAGGCCGAGCTCCCGGAGCGGGAGCGAACGAAGCACGTCCACCGCCTGCACCCCTATCTCGGGAAGTTCATCCCGCAGCTCGTCGGGCGTCTCCTCGAGCGCTACGTCCGGCCGGGTGGTCACGTGCTCGACCCGTTCGCCGGCTCCGGGACGACGCTCGTCCAGGCGCTCGAGTCGGGGTACCACGCGACCGGAGTCGACATCGCGGCCTTCAACTCCCTGCTCATGCGCGTGAAGACCGCCCGCTGCAACCCGTTCCTGCTCGGCGCGGACGTGCGCGATGTACTCGAACGGCGCGGGCGCTCCGCCACGCGGCCCCGGGGGTACGTGGCCGACTGGTTCGCGCCGGAGGCGGCGGCCGAGCTGCTCCACTTCCGTGACCTCGTGCCCGAGTACGAGCACGCCGACGTGCTCCGTGTCGTCCTCGCCCGCGCAGCGCGCTCGGCGCGTCTCACGACGCACTTCGACCTCGACTTCCCCCGAACGCCGCAGCGAGACGCGTACTGGTGCTTCAAGCATCGCCGGACGTGCAAGCCCGTCGAGGGAGCCGACAGGTTCCTCCGCCGCTACCTCCGCGACACGCTCGCGCGGATCGAGGAGTTCCACCGCATTCGCAAACCGCGCGTCGCTGCACACGTGCTGCACGGTGACGCACGGGAGGCCGAGCTCGTCGGGCCGTACGACGGAATCGTGACCTCGCCTCCGTACCCGGGGCTGATCGACTACCACGAGCAGCACCGTTACGCGTATGAGCTGCTCGGCCTCGACGACCGCCGCGAGCGAGAGCTCGGCGCCGCGGCACGGGGCACGAGCCGTGCGGCGATCGCCGAGTACGCGGACGGCATCGTCCAGGTACTCCGGCGGTGCGCTGGCTCTCTCGCGCCGGGGGCTCCCGTCGTGGTCGTCGTGAACGATCGACGCGACCTCTACCCGGAGATCCTGTCCGGCGCGGGGCTCGTCGTCGAGCAACGCCTCGAGCGCCACGTCAACCGGCGCACGGGTCGCCGTGCTGGCGAGTACTACGAGTCGATCTTCGTCGCACGCAGGTCGGGCGATTGAGCTGCCGACCGCTCCCTCTGCTGCTTTCTCTGCCGCTCGCTGTTAGCGAATCGTGAGGCTCGCGTAGACGAACCGTAAGAACTGCCGACGCGAGCCAGGAGCCGACCGAGAGTCGGAGTAGCCTCGCAGTCGACAAACGAAAGGGGTCAATCGATGCGAAAGCTCTTGCGTCGGCCTTCGCCGGCGATGGTGGTGGCGTGTCTCGCGTTGCTCGTCGCGCTCGGCGGCACCAGCATCGCCGCCGTGAACGCACTGCCACGGTCGAGTGTAGGGACACTCCAGCTGAAGAACGGCGCGGTGACGAACGCGAAGGTCGCGAACAACGCGGTTACCGGAGCCAAGGTGCGGAATCGCTCGCTCTTGCGCGCCGACTTCGCGCCCGGCCAGCTCCCGGCCGGGCCGGTAGGCCCGCAGGGGCCGGCCGGGCCGGCGGGAGCTGCAGGGCCTGCAGGGCCGGCTGGCGCGGCGGGAACGGTAGGCGCCGTCACGGTTCGCGAGGCGTCCGTGAACGTTCCGGGGTCGGCGTCCGACGACCCGACGCCGAACACGTTCTGGGCCACTCGCAGTGCCACGGTGGGCTGCAACTCGAATGAGCGGGCGATGTCGGCCGGCACCGGCTGGAGCGCCGACGCCGACGACCTCGAGCTCGCGACCGTGTACATGAAGCCGATCGTCTCGTCCGGAAACGCCGTGGGCTGGACCGCCCGGGGCGCCAACAACGCGCGCGACGGCGAGGCGCACACGTTCACGCTGTACGTCCTCTGCTACCAGGTGTCGTAGTGGCGGCGAGCTCGTAGCACATTCGGCGCAGAGGTGTCGCACTCCGGCGATGCCTCTGCACCTAGCGTCAGGGGGTGCTCGCGCGAGCGCTCACTCACGCTCTCGTCGGGCTCGAGCCGCGCGAAGTCGAGGTCGAGGCGCACCTGCAACCGGGGATTCCGGGCTTCGCGATCGTCGGGCTCGTCGACCGCGCGTGCCAGGAGGCGAAGCATCGGGTCAGAAGCGGCGTGGTGTCGGCCGAGCTCGAATGGCCGCTCACCCGACGCATCACCGTCAACCTGGCCCCGGCCGCGCTTCGCAAGGAAGGGTCGGGATTTGACCTTCCGATCTCGCTTGCGGTGCTCGCTGCCACGCGGCAGCTTCCACCCGAGCGGCTGACCGACCACGCTGCGGTGGGGGAGCTCGGGCTCGACGGCCGGATCAGGCCCGTGGCGGGCACCCTCGCCGTCGCCGAGGGAGCGCGGCGCACGGGGCTGCAGTTCGTGGTGTGCGCCGCCGAGTCGGCGGCGGAGGCCGCTCTCGCCGGGGTCGAGCCCGTCCCGGTGCGAACCCTCGCCGAAGCGGTCGCGTACTTTCGCGGGGAGATCGAAGCGCCCTCGTTCGAGCCTCTCCCGGCGGAGGCGCTCGACGCGACGGAGACTCCCGATCTCGCGGACGTGCGCGGACAGGAACGAGCGCGTCGGGCTCTCGAGATCGCCGCCGCCGGTGCGCACAACATCCTGCTCGCCGGTCCGCCGGGGACGGGGAAGACGATGCTCGCACGCCGGCTCCCGGGCATCCTCCCGCCGCTCACCCGGCGCGAGGCGCTCGAGGTCACCCGGATCCACTCCGTCTGCGGCCTCCTTCCGCCAGAGCGGCCGCTCGTCACCGTCCCGCCGTTCCGCGGGCCACATCACAGTGCGTCGGTTCCGGCGGTGATCGGGGGCGGCCCGAGCCCACGACCCGGGGAAGTCAGCCTCGCGCATCGAGGCGTCCTTCTTCTCGACGAGCTGCCCGAGTTTCCGCGGCCCGTCCTCGAAGCCCTCCGGCAGCCGCTCGAGGACGGCGTCGTCGCCGTTGCGCGGGTCGGCGGGCACGCGATTTTCCCCGCGCGATTTCAGCTCGTCGGGACGATGAACCTTTGTCCGTGCGGTGCGCGTGGAGATCCCGCGGTCGAGTGCGGCTGCACGTCGCAACGGCTCGCCGCGTATCGGGAGAAGCTCTCTCGCGCGCTCCTCGACCGGTTCGACCTGTCGGTGGCGATGCCTCGGCCACGCGCCGTCGAGCTCGCCGCCCAGCCGGGCGAAGGCTCGGAGCCGGTTCGGGAACGGGTGCTCGCCGCGCGAAGTCGCCTCGAAGCTGCCCTTCCCCGGCGAAGCGACGCCGCCTCGGAGCTCCTGTCGCACGCAGTGGATCGCCTGCCGCTCTCGGGGCGAGGCCGCGTTCGGGTCGCTCGCGTCGCCCGGACGATCGCCGGCCTCGCCGGCTCGGACGCCGTCGAGGCGGCACATGTTGCCGAAGCGCTCTCGTATCGGATGCCGGGTGAACTGCCGACGGCATGAGCTCGACGACCTCGATTCGGCGAATTCGCCGCCGCGACTCGTCGTTCCCGCCGCTCCTGGGCGCGATCCACGATCCTCCGGCGGAGCTCTTCGTCCGCGGCAGCGGCGACGCCGCGGTGCTCGGCTCGCACGCGGTCGCCATCGTGGGGGCGCGGGCGTGCTCGTCGTACGGCCGCTCGGTCACACGTTCGCTGGCGCGCGACCTGGCGATGGCCGGGCTCGTCGTCGTCAGCGGGATGGCGCGCGGGATCGACGGCGAGGCTCATCGCGGTGCGCTCGAGGCGGACGGCGCCACCATCGCCGTTCTCGGCTGCGGCATCGACCGCGACTATCCGGCCACGCACTCCGAGCTCGCACGACGCATCTGCGAGCGGGGCCTCGTCGTCTCCGAGTACGAGCCTGGCGTCGAGCCCGCGCCGTGGCGCTTCCCCGCCTGCAAGCGTCATCATTCGACGCAGGAGGCCATCATGGGCGGCAAGGCCATCGGATACATACGCGTTTCCAGGGTCGGAGCGCGCGAGGGCGATAGCTTCCTGAGCCCCGGTCTCCAGAGGGCGAGCATCGAGCGGATCTGCGAACGCGAGGGGCTGACGCTCGTGGACGTGGTGGAAGAGCTTGACGCGAGCGGCGGCGACAGCACCCGGCCGCTATGGAACAGCTGCATCCAGCGGATCGAGAGCGGTGAGGCTGATGCCCTCTGCGTCTGGAACCTCGACCGCTTCTCGCGCTCGATCATCGACGGCTTTCGCGCTATTCAGCGGATCGAGGACGCCGGGGGAAGGCTCATCAGCGAGGACGGGGCTAGCTCCAAGCTGGATCGCGGGCTCCGTCTGCTTATGGGCGAGGTCTACCGCGACCAGGTCCGCGATGGATTCCGCCGGGCCACGGCCTCGGCCATCGAGCGCGGCATCTACATCAGCCGTAGGGTGCCCTTCGGTTATGTCCGAGACCCGGGGACGCGGAGGCTCGTCCCCGATCCCGCGACGGCACCGATCGTGGTCGAGCTGTTCGAGCGCCGGGCGCGGGGCGAGTCCTGGGTGAGGCTCGCCGACTGGCTCAGGCAGAGCGGCGGCTCCGAAACGGCCAGCCGGACGTCGGTCCGGGACATGGTCCACAACCCGGCCTACCTCGGCTGGGCCAGGCAGGGCGAGATCGTCAACAGGAACGCCCACGAGTCGATCGTTTCGCAGAAGCTGTTCGACGAGGCGTCCAAGAAAGGCTCCGCGCCGAGGCATGACGGCTCGATCTCGCGCCACACGCTCCTCGCGCCGATCTGCGCTAGCTGCGGTCACCGGATGCAGGCGAACCGGAGCCAGGGCAAGACGCTGCCGGGCGGCAAGCGGGAGCGGATCATCTCCTACTCGTGCCTGAACCGTCGGTGCGAGGCCAGGGCGTATGTCCGGCAGGCCGACCTGGACACGTGGGTTGTTGGCAACCTGTTCCTGCTCCTGGACAGCGTTGGGACGGTCGGCTACGAGGTCCCCGGCACCGACCCGGCCGAGGCTGCCCAAGCCCGCAGGCGCGTCGAGGATGCCGAGTACGCGCGGAGCAAGTTCCTGGGGAACAAAGAGCAGCGGCTGTACCTCACCGACGACGAGTACAACGACATCCTGCGGGAGCTAACCGAGGACCTCCAGGAGGCAAGGATCGTCTTGGAGTCGGTCGAGATCGAAGAACTGCCGAAGGTCGAGAACATCAAGGCTCTCTGGCGGGAGTGGACGGTTGAGACCAAGCGCGAGTGGCTCCGGTCGATGGTCGAGTCGGTCACCGTCACATCCGTCAAGGGCCGTCGCGGCGTTCACCTCGTCGAGCGCGCTCACATCGTCTACAGGAGCGGCTGGGAGATTGGCGCAGGGTCGGCCGGGAGGGCCTGGGACCGGCCGAGCGACGACGACGTCCGGCGAGCATTCTGGGCGCTGGGCCTCGTGCCCACCTGAGAACTGACCTCCCACCCCGCCGCGGCGTGCTCCACCAGTCGGGGGTGCGGGTGGCGGATTCTAAGGTCGAGGCACCGTCAACCCGTGCCCCAAGACACACGCGTCAGCCCGGCGTTCGGCCACTTCCGAATACGTGAAAGGTGGCCGAGAGGGGCCGTTCTCGCTGTAAGGCGTTCTCCCGAGACGGCCCGTTCTCGACGCCCCGCAAACCCGCATGGTTACGTGGGGTAGTACCAGGGCACATGCAGCCCATCCAGCTGACTCCTCGGACCGCTGAGAACGGCTCCCAGGGGCCTCTACGTGGACCTCTGAGGCGGCTCTTTCGTCCTGCCACAGCGTCCGCGATCAGGTCCCGATCCGGGCCGACTTCGCGAGGGGGTGGGTACGGCCATGTCCTCGACAGACATCTTGTCCGCGAGACTCGACTGCGTCATCGTGCTCTCTGGAGCCGGGTGCCCAGGGCTAGCGCGTTCGCGTTCGGCTCGCCGCCCGGCTCCGACTCCGCCATTCTCGTCCGCTCCGCACGCGAGTGGGAGATCGGGCAGGGAAACGATGAAGACGCGACCGAACATCGGTTCGTCGGGCCGCGCCTCCCGCGTCCGCACGTCACATGTCCGAGAACTCGCGACTCTTGAACCTGTTCGCACCTCTTCTCGGTGTCCGGGGACTGGTGGTCGTCGCTACTCACTCCGTCTTCTCCTTCGGTCCGTAGCCCATTGACCCTGGAGACGCGAAGAAGACGATGTCCTCAACGTCCCCCTTCTCGTCGAGCGTCCACTCGCCGCTCGCATCGCCGTGCACGGTCGTGCCGTCCTCGCGCTCGTACTCGTATGTGCCCTGCGCCGAGGGCGGAAGCTCGTAGACGATCTCGACTCTCTCGACACGCTTCCCCTCGGGCCGCTTGCGCTCACTCATGCGTTCCTCGTTCACCGTCGTGCGGCTTGGACGGCTGCTCGTCTGCTGCACGCTCGTCGGTCGAGTTGCGCCTCGGCCTCACGGGTGAGTAGAACGACAGCCCGTGCGGGCCGTAGATCCTTTCCAGGTCGGCCCTCGACAGCGGTCGCCACGAGACGCGTCGGCTCTCCCGACCTCGTCGGGTGACATTGCTGAACCCTGGCGCATGAGAGTGTGCGCGTAGCGCGGGAGCCGGATCGTCCGACGCGCACGAGGCGCTCCGGCACGCTCGGGCAGTAGGGCGCCACGTCTCCTGAGCCTCGTGTTCTTGCCAGTCCGCTCAGGAAAGAACGCGCTCGAGCGCCGCGCGATCCGTCGGCTCGCCGTGCGCCGGCAACACGAGCTCGATCGGCCGGTCGAGCAGCGGACGGAGCCGTTGCACGACATCGTCGCGCGTCACGTGCTTGCGACCGCCGAGCTGGATGTCCAGTCCTTCGCCGAAGTCGGAGAGCGAGTCGCCGGTCACGATTGCGTTGACCGACGGCAGCCAGAGAATGAGGTCGTTGTCCTCGCGGCCCGCGTACGCGGTGATACCGAACGGCCATGGTCCGGGACCGTGGAAGTGTCCTTCGCCTTCACCCCCGCGCAGCCACGCGAGATCTTCGCTCTCCATGCCGCGCACGCGATCGGGGTCGATGCCGAATTTCTCGACCCAGTCCTGCCAGGTGTCCGCAGGCGGCGTATGTACCGGGAGGCCCAGCCGGTGTGCATCGCGCTCGTGGTAGGGCGCCGTCAGGACGACGGCGGTCGCGCGCTGACGTAGCTCGTCGGGAACGGAGAGCGGGTCGAACAACACGAAGTCGTCGCCGAGCTCGATCGCGTACGACGAAACGAGTTCGGGCCACCACTCCTCCTCGTTCCAGCCGGGATGCGGCGATTGCCAATGCCAGACACCCGGCCGCAGCTCATGCATGAGCACAGTCTGTCACGCAGTCCTTGGTAATGAGAACAGCGCTCTTGTGCGCTTCGTCGCTCTAGGAACCGTTCATGGCCAACGCTTCGCCGCCCGCTGAGCTCGTGGCCTGGGCGTGGGGGGACCTTGCTGCGGCAGGATGTCGGCGTGACGGATGTGGCGGTGGAGGCGAGGATCCTCCCGGCGAACGAGGCGTCCTGGGATGACCTCGACGCAGTTCTCGGCGGCGCCCGCTGTCATGGGGGACGCTGCTACTGCCAGCGTTTCAAGCTGCATGGAACGCTCTGGCCGGGCGACGATCTCGAACACGCTCAAATGCTGCGCGAGCAGACCGACTGCGGGCATCCGAGATCGGGCACGACGAGCGGCCTTGTCGCCTATGTCGACGGCGAGCCCGCCGGGTGGTGCAACGTGGAGCCGCGTACCGCCTACCCCTATTTCCGCAGCGTGCCTTGGCGGAAGCGAGATGAGGACAGAACTGACTCGAGCATCTGGGCCGTGCCGTGCTTCATCACTCGCTCAGGGTTCCGTCGCCGCGGCGTCAGCTACGCGCTTGCGCGCGCCGCGGTGGACTTCGCGCGCCAGCGCGGTGCCCGCGCGCTCGAGGGCTACTCGATGATCCCCGAGCCCGGGAAGGACGTTCCCTGGGGCGAGCTCCACGTCGGCCACGTAAGCATCTTCACCGCGGCCGGGTTCACGGAGGTCAGCCGTCCGAGCCTCCGCCGAGCCGTGATGCGCATCGACTTCTAACAGGGCTCGGGGCGACCTTCCCGAACGCCGGCCCTGGTGAGAGTGCGGCGTTGCGAAGGCTCCAGAGACATTCCCGAGCACCCGGGCATGCGGGCGAGTACTCCCTAGTCGGGGCCGGCGTTCGGAGCGGCGTCATCACGCCGGTGGAACTCCCAGTCGGCTCCCTCGAGAGCGACGCCGATCTTCCCCGTTTCTGGATACTCGGCCACATCCGGGCGATCGTTCGATGAGACGATCAGGACTCTTGCCACGGCATCTGTTTCGTTTCGGATCTGGTGGCCGCCGTCGGGCCCGCGTGGCAGCGGCACGACGTCTCCCTCGCGGAGTTGGCGGTCACCGTCGTGTAATCGAACGGTGGGCTCGCCACGAAGGACGATGATGAGCTCCTCACTTCCGTGGTGGAAGTGGTAGACGAACTGCGATCCACCCGGCTGGAACTCCCAAAGCGATCCGCCGAGCGATCCGCCGTCTGCTCGAACTAGGCGTCGTGCTCCAACTCCACCCCAATCCGGAACGTCCGCCCACAGGTTCTCCGCGTCACTCGGCAATCCGAAGACACCCTAGGCGAGCGAGCGCGCGAAGCTCAAGGGACATTCCCGCACGCTGGGGCACGCGAGAGTTCGCTCAGAGCATCGACCGCGTCAGGCCGCGTTCAAGAACGCGTTTGCTCCCGCCATGCGAAAGAAAGGCTCGCCGAGTGCCCGATGCGCCGCGGCCTCCACGTCTTTGCCGGATGCGCGGAGCGCCACTGCGGCGCGCAGGTGCGCATAGGCGGCTGCGGCTGGGTGTCCGATTCCGTCGATGATCGCAGCCGCTCCGAGGAAATCACCGTCGCAGATGGCCTTCGACGCGTCGACCCATGCGCTCGGGATCGGCGTCGCGTCGAGTATCGCCTCGCGGAGCTCCGACTCTCGGCCGAGGTCGCGAAACAGCCAGGCGACATCGCTCAGCATCGGGTACGGCGAGCAGAGTGCGGGCACCACGACCGTCCCGAGCGCGAGCAGTTTCGAAGCGAGCTCGTCAGCCTCGCGACGCTTTCCGGAGGCCAGCGCGATGTGCGCCCGAATGCAGAACACCTGGCTCTGCGCCTGCGCGTCGGACGCGAGCACTAGGCCGACGGCACGCGCACTGTCCCTGTTGGCGTGCACGACATCGCCGCGTGCCATGAGAATGCAGGCGCGCAGGGCGACCATGATTGGGTCGGAGTAGTCCCGGCTCCCATCGGCCGCCTTCCCGATCAGCTCATCCGCGAGCTCCAGGGCGTCGTCCCAGCGGCCATCGACGAACGCCCAGCCGGCAGCCTCGCTCCGTAGGGACGCCCGGCGGCCGAGCCCGTGACGCTCGGCCGTATTTAGCGCTTGCCGAAACGCAGTGCGTGCCTCGGCGAGACGCGCGAAGAAGACGAGCTCGCTCGAGAGATTTCCATAGCCCAGGATCACCATCGTGACCGCGCCCGTGGCGTCCGCGATAGCGACTCCAGACTCGATCTCGACGAAGCCCCCGCTGTCGCCGACGCAGCAGCGCGAGCAGCCGACGAGGATATGGACTCGTGCGCGCAGATCGTCGAGCCCGAGCGCTTCGACGAGAGCGATCGCATCGGCACCGACCTCGATCGACTCATCGAATCTGCCGGCGAGCATGAGGTAGCCGCACTGGCTCGCGAGCACGTCGGCTCGCGCACGTGACGCCGGACGATCGCGAACCGCCTCGAACGCAACGGACATGAGACGGTCCGTCTCGGCGCGGTCGCCCTCCTGCCACGCGATGCGGGCGAGCTCGGTCGCGGCAGCGGCCTGTCCCTCGACGTCTCCGGCCGCGCGAAATCCGGCGAGCGCCTCGTGTACGAGGTCCGGCGCTGCCCCGCCGAGGAGTGCGAGCGAGCGCGCACGGTCGAGAACGAACCGTGGCCGCTCAGGATCGTCGGGGAACGACAGTGCGAGCGCGTCGGCGAAGAACTCTGCGGCAGCCTGGAACGCCGACAGGGTCGTCGCCCGCTCTCCGGCGGCGTGGAGGGCCGAGCAGGCCCGCCGCACGAGCTCCGGATCATCCTCGATGCCCGCAGAACGCGCGAGCTCGAGTGCGTGCTGGTAGTGGTGCGCGAGCAGCTCGGCATTGTCGTCGGCCCGTCCGAGGCCCTCGAGCCACTCGCCGGCACGACGATGTTTCTGCGCTCGCTGGCGCCGAGGGATCTGCCCGTACGCGACGTCGCGCAGCAGCACGTGCCGGAACGCGTACTGCGTATCGCCCTCGACAGTAGAGGCCCGCTCGCGAAGGACAAAGTCCTTGCGCTCGAGCGCGCGCAGGTGGCGATCCGCATCCGGACCGGACACGTCGGCTGTCGCGACGATGCCGCCGAGCCAGAAGACCTTGCCGTGCACGGCTGCGTCCTGGAGCAGCCCCTTCTCGGCCACGGGGAGAGCGTCGAGCCGTGAGGCGATGAGACCCTGCACCGACTCTGGCAGCTCCGTGGTCGTCCCTCGCTCGCCGAGCATGCGCGCGTACTGCTCCGCGAACAGCGGGTTGCCCCCGGCACGCTCGAGCAGCGCTCGCTGGTCGTCGGCGGCTTGGAGCGGTTGCTCGAGGAGCCCGTTGATAAGGCGCACGATCTCGCCCTCCGCGAGCGGCTGTAACGAGATCGTGGTCGCATTCGCCTTCCCGCCGCCCCACGACTGTCGACGCTCAAGCAGCTCCGGCCGTGCGGTCCCGACGATCAGGGCCGGGACGGTGCGGAGCCAGTCGACCAGCTCGTCTACGAAGTCGAGCAGACCTTCGTCCGCCCAGTGCAGATCCTCGAACACGAACACGGCGGGCCGCTGCTCGGCGAGCGCTTCGAGGAAGCGCCGCCACGCGGCCATGGCGGCCTCAGCGCTGGATTGTTGGGCATCGCGGTCGGCCAGGCCCACGAGGGCTCGGAGTTCGGCCGCGATCCACCGTCCCTCGCTCGAGTCCGGGACGAGCCGCGCGACGGCGTCGCTCAGCTTTGCCTCGGCGACATCCGAATCGTCCGTCTCGAGGATTCCCGCCTCTGCCTTGATGATCTCGCCGAGCGCCCAATACGTGACGCTGTCGCCGTAGGGAAGACAGCGACCCTGGCGCCAGGTGACAAGCTCCTCGTCGCCCTCCACGGTCGCCGCGAGCTCGGCGACGAGCCTGGACTTGCCGATCCCGGGAACGCCGATGAGCGTCACGAGCTGCCCGGATCGTTCCTCGCGAGCGCGGTCGAGGAGCGACTCGAGCAGCTCGAGCTCGCGCTCACGGCCGACGAGAGGGGTCGTGGGCCGGGACGTGACGTCGACGCCCAGACGTGCGATGGGCTCCACGGCACTCCAGACGTATATGGGATCCGTCTTGCCCTTCGCCTGCACCGGCTCGGACTCGCGGTAACGAATCGCGTCTCGGGTCGCTCGATATGTAACCTCGCCGACCAGCACGCCATCGATCGGAGCAGCCGCCTGCATGCGCGCCGCAGTGTTGACAACGTCCCCTGCCACGAGCGACTCGCCTTCCGCGGCACGCGCGTCGAGGCTGACGACCGCCTCACCCGTGTGCACTGCTATCCGTACCTGCATGTCTGTCTCTTCGGCCATCCAGTCGCGGATGGCGAGAGCTGCGCGGACGGCGCGCTCCGGGTCGTCCTCGTGCGCCATGGGCGCGCCGAAGACCGCCATCACAGCGTCGCCGATGAACTTCTCGACGGTTCCTCCGTATCGCTCGAGCTCCGAGCGCAGGCGGGCGTGATACGGCGCGAGCAGGCCGCGCACGTCCTCCGGATCCATCTCATCGGCGCGCGCGGTAAAGCCAACGAGGTCGCAGAAGAGGACGGTGACGACCTTGCGTTCTTCCTGGATCGGCGCCGAGGGCTGCTCAGTTAGTAAGGCGCCGCAGAAAGGGCAGAAGGGGAACTCGCCCGGCAACTCCTTGCCGCAGGAAGGACATGTCGGCACGCGGGCAGTCTACGAAGGGCGGCCGCGCCATCAAGCCACATCGAGAGCCTGGGCGTCCCCGCTCAAGGGACATTCGCGCACACTGGGCCACCGCGCGGAGACCTATCCGGCGCGGATCGAGTACAGGCGACTTTGACTTCGATCTCGATATAGATAGAGTTATGGGGTGGTTCGTTCCCGCCGTCCGTCTCGTCAAACCGTGAAGGTGCTGGACGCCCTGGCGTCCAACCCGTCCGTTTGGCGTTATGGCTACGAGTTGGGGTTGGAGGTCGGGCTCCGGTCCGGTTCGCTCTATCCCATCCTCGTGCGCCTTTACGACCGTGAGTTGCTGGAGGCGAAGTGGGAGGAAAGCCCGCCAGTCGGTCGGCCGCCTCGCCATCTGTATCGCTTGACGCCAAGTGGTCTCGAACATGCAGCGGCTTTCGCTACCCGCCCGGCCGTGCGAGCACGCACCCGGCCCCGGCCCGAGCTTTCGGGTGCGTCATAGCCGTGTTGTTCATGTTGGCGCTAGCGATTCTCGCGGCGCTATTCGTCCTTCCGACGATCCAGCGAGCTATCCGCGGCGGAGCCGGCCACGATCCGGCTCGGCGGTTGCTCGTCTTCGCAGTTCGCGGGCTGCCTCCTGCTCGCCGCGATTGGGCGCAGGCGATGCTCGCGGAGATCGATCAGGTTCGCGGGCGACGCGCACGTTGGCAGTTCAGTCTCGGCTGCACATGGGCCGCTAGTCGCATACGTGTTCAGTCCCCGGAACCTGGGGGGGCGGCCTTGCGCGCTGTCGTCCTTGGATGCGCTGTGAGCTCCCTCGCGCTCGTCGGCTATGGCCTCGTTCATTACCCCGGTCTGCGCTCCGAGCCGAACGTGTGGGGGGCGATGAGCGTCTTCCTCGCGACCCTTCTTGCCTATGCGGGACTCGCGGTTGTGCTTTCGCGAGGGGTCAGCCAACGATCAGTTGTCGCGCGTCGCTACGGGCTCCTCGGAGGGATTGTCGTGGGAGCCGGCTGGCTACTCGGCATCGCCCCGCCTTCCGCGCTCAAGGCTTGGGTGTTCCTGCCGCTGCTCATCGCGCTCTTTGGTCCGGCCGTAGTGGCAGTTGTCGCGGGACATCGTGCCCGCGATTGGCGAACGGGCACCCTTACGGCCCTTTGGAGCGGACTCGTCGGTGGGTTGACCGTGTTCATCGTCTGGGCGATCGTCACCTACGCGGATGCCGGCGGCCCGTATGACGTTGGCCTCGTCGAGGACTTTCACAAGAGCGGCGCGCATGATCTCACCACCTACGCCGTCGGCGACAGTCTTGGAAGCGGCCTGGTTCTGCTCCTGCTGATTCCGGCGATGGCCCTCGCCCTTGGGACCCTAGGCAGTCGGCTCCTCGGAGCGACGCGGCAGACCTGAGCAGCCCCTCGATCTGGTCTTCCGCTCAAGGGACATTCCGTCACGCTCGCGCAGGCGAGCGCATTGTCGCCCGGCTGAGTTGGCCCGTAAGTCCTCATCGCGCGGATGGGCCTATCAGGAGGAGGTGTTCGGCGTCTCAGTCTCGCCTGAAGCCTTCATGCCGGTTGTCGAGTCGAGCACGGCAGCTCCCGTGACAGTCGTAACTCGACTACGTGGCAACTCGGCGAAGGGCTTGGTCGAGCCCCCGTGGAACAGTCTGACTTCGCCGAAGCGCCAGTCGCCGGAGTACGTCGGCCCCTCGCTTTGAGCGCCGCGCGGAGGGGTGTAGGCGATCCTGGCCTCGGTGCGGATCTCCTGCTCACCGTTCATGTCGCGGCAGCGGGCGACCACAATGAACTCTCGCCTTGCGTGGAGCTTGGCTTGGAACTCCAGCCTGCGTGCGTCGTCGGCAAACTCGAATCCGAAGATCATGTCCGTCACTTCTCCAGCAGGTACAGCACTCGTGAGGGTGGTCGAGGTGATGCTCCGCGCAAGAGCCGCCTCGTGCGCTCGGAACTCGGGCGCGACGAGGAGGGCGAGCCCGGAGCCGACGTTTCGGAGCGGAACGCGAATCGTCACCTCCCCGGCCGCGTGCGAGGCCACGTCGGGCCGAATCGTGACGCCCCCTTGCTGACGCGCGACCGCTTCCGGCACGTCGGCGAGCACGGCTCGGATGTCAGCCAGGAAGGCATCCCTTTCGACGCCGACGCTCTGGCTCGTCCGTCGTGCGAGCAAGACAGTCGCCACGGCGAGAACTGTGGTGACGGAGGCGAGGACGAGGGTGGCAACGCTCACCGCGTCGAGCGGCTCGATCAGGTGTTGGTTTAGCCAGTGGAGCATCCGCGCCGCGATCCTAGAGTCGTTGCCGGCGGCAGTCGGGACACAGCGCGACGGTGCGACCGACGCGGATGTTCCACGCGTTGCTTGTTGTGGCGCTGGCGGGGTCGCCTGCGACACTCCCTGAAAGGTGGCTACCAAGAGAGCCGCAGGATCCATCGTCCCCTCGCAGGCGAACTCGCTGCTTCGTTCTGTTCTCGATGCCGTGGAGCGCGGAGAACTGACAGCACCCGGCCCGATGATCGCCCATCTGCGTGGTTCTCTGGCCGCGCTGGACGCGCTGGAGGCGCCTCGAAAACGGCGACCGCGAAGGACGTGAACACATAAACGACCCTTTTTGTGTCAAAATGAATCCGTGGGGAGCGGAGATCGCGTGGTCGGTTACGCCCGTGTCTCGACCGAGGAGCAAGGTGTCTCGGGTGCGGGGCTGGCAGCGCAACGCCGTTCGATCAAGGCCGAGTGCGAGCGACGCGGGTGGCACCTGCTCCGAGTCGAAGAAGACGTACTCAGCGGCAGAACGCTCAACCGCCCCGGGCTGACGAAGGCACTGGACGCCTGTCGCTCAGGAGAGGCGACGGGGATTCTTGTCGGAAAGCTCGACCGGCTCTCCCGCTCGTTGGTGGACTTCGCGGCGTTGCTGGCCGAGGCCCAGGCGAAGGGCTTCAATGTCGTAGCCCTCGACCTCGGAGTCGATCTCAGCACACCGGCAGGTGAGTTTCTGGCCTCAGTCATGGCCTCGGCGGCGCAATGGGAGCGCCGCATCATTGGACAGCGAACCAAGGAGGCACTCGCAGTCCGCCGGGAACAAGGGGTGAAGCTCGGTCGTCCCGCTCTCCCGAAGGACGCGCTCGGGAGACGCATCTCAGCGATGCGAAAGCGCGGCATGACCCTTCAAGCGATTGCCGACAAGCTCAACTCGGAGGGCGAACCGACACTGCGGGGAGGACAGGAGTGGAGACCGTCCTCGGTGCGGGCGTTGCTCAACCGCAAGCGTCTCGCTGCGTAGAAGTACTCCACGCGGGTAGACCCGTGACGGTCACGCTGCCACCGCGCCAGGTCAGCGATCGCGTCTGCGTATCGTTGATCGAAGGCCGTGTACAAGGGTGCCGGGAAGAACAAGAGGCCACCTTCGCGAGATCTTCGCCTCGGCGCGGGGCTGTCGACGGCGACCAGCTTTTGCGAAGCGATACTTGCTGGATGACCGATCGCGCAGCCGGTTGGGAGGCGCTCTCGTCGGGGCGGTGGGACGAGGCGCTCGGCCACTTCGAAGGGCTTCACGACGATCCCGACGCGCTCGAGGGCATTGGGATCGCGCAGTGGTGGCTGGACGATGCCGACGCTACGTTTGCGGCCCGCGAACGGGCCTACCGTCTCTATCGCGCCGCGGGTGACGCTGTCGGTGCTGCGCGCGTTGCCTCCGCGCTCGCCTGGGACTCGCTCGTGTTCGGGGGCCGGACGGCGGTCGCGCGCGGTTGGCTCAGTCGGGCGGCACGCTTGCTCGAGGATCAGCCGACATGCCCCGAGCACGCCTGGCTTGCAGTTCGCCAGGCGGAGGTCGCCTTGCACGCGAACGAGCCGGAGAGCGCGCTTGCCGCCACCCGCCGCGCGATCGCCGTCGGCGCTGAGATCGGCCATGAGGACGTCCAGGTGGTTGCGCGGTCACTCGAGGGACTCGCGCTTGTCCAGGAGGGCGACGTCGGCGGAGGGATGCGCCGGCTGGACGAGTCGGCGGTTGCCGCCACCGCCGGCGAGGTCGATGATCTGATGTGGGTCGGGAAGGTGTGCTGCAACCTGATTGCAGCCTGCGAGCGAGTCGGGGACGTCGAGCGCGCGACCCAGTGGTGTGCTGAGGTCAAGGCGTTCGCGCAACGCTGGGAGTTGCGAACGCTGTTCAACACCTGCCGCACGCAGTACGCCGCCGTATTACTCCAACAGGGCACGTGGAGCGAGGCCGAGGCCGAGCTGACAGGCGCGCTGGAAGTGTTCGCAAGCGGCCGCCGTGCCGCGCTCCTGGAAGGCACGGCGCGCCTCGGAGAGCTGCGTCGCCGGCAGGGTCGCGTCGAGGAGGCGCGGACGCTGTTCGCACGGGCGGACCTCAACTTCGTCGCGCGTCTGGGACAGATCGAGCTGGCGCTGGACGAGGGCGACGCGGCCACCGCACTCGCGCTCGCCGAGCGGCTCGAACGCGCGACCGACCCCTACCCTCGCCTGTCCCGGGTCGACGTGCTCGTCTTGCTCGCGAGGGCCGGGCTGGCTTCCGGTCGGCCAGAGGTCGCTCGTGGCGCGGTCGAGCAGCTCGCCCGGCTTGGTGAGATGATCGACACGGGCCTCGTACGCGCCGCGCACGCGGCTGCCGCAGGCGTGCTGGCCGCGTTCGACGGGGAGCTCGAGGATGCGAGGCGACTGCTCGAGGACGCCGCCGATCGCTATGGGGAGTCGATCGCGCCCTACGAGCGAGCGCAGACACAGCTGGCGCTCGCGCGTGTTCTCGGGCGGCTGGGACTCACTGATCGCGCGCACAGCGAAGCGGCCCGCGCTCACGCGACTTTCGTCGATCTCGACGCGCGGCGCGACGCCACTGCCGCGGCGTCGCTTCTGGGGTCGCTCTCGAGGAGGTCGGCTCGCGCGGGGCCGTTGACGAACCGCGAGCTCGAGGTGATGAGCCTGGTCGCCGCGGGTCGGACGAACGGCGAGATCGCGGCCGATCTCGTTGTCAGCGAGCACACGGTGCACCGGCACGTGGCGAACATCCTCCGCAAGCTCGGCGAGCCGACGCGTGCTGCGGCGGCCGCGCGCGCGACGCGGGACGGTCTCGTCTGAGCCATCTGGCCCATCCGGGCCATCTCACGATCTCTACCGAAGATGGCCTGACCTCGCGAGGCGGATCCGCAGCGGGCCGAGCAGACTCGTTCCCAGTCAACAGAGAGGAACGGTCATGCCCCTGATCGAGGTGAAGGTGCTTGAGAACGTGTTCTCGAGGGAGCAGAAGAAGGAGATGATCGCGAAGCTCACGGACACGATGATCGAGCTCGAGGGCGAGCACATGCGCGGCGTCACGCTCGTCACCGTCGAGGAGGTCGCGAGCGGAAGCTGGGGCTTCGGCGGCAGCGCGCTCACGACCGAGGACGTCGCTGCCCTGAAGGCCGGCGCCGCCTAGCAACAGACTCCTGGCCCTGCGGCGGAGCCCTCTCCGGCGCAGGCCGACATCGGCTCCCACACATGGACACGCGCGCGACATCTACGACGACGATGCTGCTCGGCACGACGCTCGTCGCCTGGGCGGCCGCCATCGACGAGATGCGAGGGATGGCCGGCGGCCCTCGGACGAGCCTCGGGCCGTTTGCCTGGTTCCTCGCCGGGCAGCTCGTCGTTTGGACGGCGTCCGGCGTCGCCGCATACGGCCTCGACTACGGGGTGCGGCCTCCGCGCACGCTGCCGGTCCTGCAGCAGCCGGCCCCGATGCAGGAAGGGGTGCAGCGATGAGCTGGGGTATTCGGGGCAGCTACTTCGAGTCGTGCAACTGCGACGCGATCTGCCCGTGCCGGAGCATCAACGGGGCAGCGGGCGGCCGCTCCACACACGGCGTCTGCGTCGGCGTCCTGACCTGGTTGATCGCGGCCGGAGATGCTGACGGGGTCGACCTCTCGGGGCTTCCCGTCGCGATCGCGATGCGCTACAGCGACGACGAGGCGGGCTCGCCCTGGAGCTGGATCCTCTACCTCGACGCGAACGCGAGCGACGAACAGCGGCACGCGCTTACCGGCATCTTCACCGGCAGGTTCGGTGGCGACACGCTGCGGCTCCCCTGGGTGCGCAAGCCGAGCGAGCTCATCGCCGTCCGCCCGGTCGCGATCGACATCGACCACGCCCGTCGACGGCAGCGCCTGCGGATTCGCGATCTCGTCCGCGTCTCGATTCGCGACGCCTACATGGGCAGCGAGCAGGTCACCTGCGCGATCCCAGGACACGAACGCCGCGGCGAGGAGCTCGTCGCCGGCGAGCTCCGCATTACCGACGGGCAACTCGCCTTCGACTTCCACGGCGTCTGCGGGTACGCCTCCACCTTCGACTACGCAGGCAGACGATGATGTTCCGCGAGCCTCCCGCGACCGAAGCGGTCCAAGCGCACTACGCCGTCGACGAGGACGCAGACGGATACGTCTGGAACGTCACCCGTCTCTGGTGCTGGCGGCCCGACATCTACGACGCGTTCGCCGCGCTGCGATCGACGCTCACCGACGGATCGACTCTCAGCGGACGCGAGCTGGCGGTCCTAGTACTCGCGACCGCGTCTGCGCTCGGCGACTCGTACTGCTCGTTCGCCTGGGCGCCGAGGCTCGCGGCGCTGAGCGACGACGAAACCGCGGCCCGCGTGATCGAAGGCGATCCCGCCGCCGATATCTCCGAACGCGAGCAAGCCCTTGCCGGCTGGGCGCGCCGTGTGGTGACCGACCCAAACGGCACCGCACCGGACGACATCGCGCGCCTGCGTGACCGCGGGATTACCGACCGCGAGATCTTCGAGGCGACCGTCTGGGTCGCGTTTCGGATCGCCTTCTCGACCGTCAACGACGCGCTTGGCGCGGCGCCTGACCCAGAGCTCATTGCAGCCACGCCGACCGTGATCCGCGATGTCATCTCCTTCGGGCGGCGCGGCGAAGCGGAGCCGAACTGATGCCCGCTCCATCCGCGCGCGGCCGACCGGGTAGGTCAAGCCGCAGCAAGGAGACGGGCGTTCCCGCCCTTCGACCTGCTGGTCGACAACGGCGTCTGCCCACGAGAGGCCGAGAACGCCGTCCCGGGGCGTGCACGAATCGGCAACAACCTATGCGCACACGGGACCGGAGCCGTGCCGCGCGTCATTCGGGACGGTGTGCCTGAACTCGCGGTATCGGCCGTGAGCGCCATCCGGTACCTGGCGGATCAGTTGCCTTAAGGTCGGGTTCGCACTGTGAGCGCATGAGTCGCAGATTCAGGCGGAACTGTGGTGTTGTGGCCCGAGGCCGGCGTCGAACCTCGAGCCTGGTGACGCCGCGGTAGCTCGTTTGCGAGAGCCCGCGGCGGCGGTGATTGGCGATCCCGCTGCCGGGTGCGAAGATGGCCGTGGAACTTCGTGGACTCGCCGGAAGCCCTGAGACAGGAGGAGCGCCTTCGTCGGCTGCTTGAGGTTGGCCGTGGGTTGGTGTCGGAGTTCGAGCTGGAGGTCGTGCTCGAGCGCGTGTTGGAGGCGGCACGGGAACTGACGGGGGCGCGCTACGCGGCGCTTGGCGTGCTCGATGCGAATCGCGAGGAGCTCGAGCGCTTCATCACGGCGGGTGTTGACGAGGAGACTCATCGCGCGATCGGGGATCTGCCGCGAGGTCGCGGGGTGCTCGGGGTATTGATCCGCGAGCCGCAGCCGCTTCGGCTGACCGAGGTTGGCGCGCATGCGCGTTCGTACGGTTTTCCGCCCGGGCACCCGCCGATGCGGAGCTTTCTCGGCGTGCCGATCCTGCTTCGTGGCGAGGCATACGGGAACCTGTATCTGACCGAGAAGCCGGGGGTCTTCGACAGCGAGGACGAGGAGGCGCTCGTCGTGTTGGCGGAGTGGGCTGCGATCGCGATCGAGAACGCGCGCGCCTATTCACTCATGCAGGGCCGCCGGGACGAGGCCGAGCGGGCAGTTGCAGGCTTCGAGGCTACGCGTGAGATCTCGCAGGCGCTCGCGGGCGATACGGATCTCGAGCACGTGCTCGAGCTGATCGCCAAGCGCGGCCGCGCGTTGATTGACGCGCGGGCGATGGTGGTCTTGCTCGCGCAGGGGGACGAGCTTGTTGTCGCTTCGCTCGCGGGCGACCTCGACAGTGCGCTGCAGGGGGAGCGGATCCCGATCGAAGACACCATCAGCGGTCACGTCCTTCGGTCCGGCAAACCGGACCGTGTGGCCGATGCCCCGAGCAGGTTGCGGTTCGCGCTTGGCAAGCAGACACAAGCTCAGACCGGCTTGCTCGTCCCGCTTCGGTTTCGCGGCCGCGTGCTTGGAGTGCTGGCCGGTCTCGATCGGTTGCGTGAGGGGCCGCAATTTAGTGTCAGAGACGAGGAACTGCTGAGCGCGTTTGCGGCGACCGCGGCAGCCGCGGTCGCGACCGCTCAGGACGTGGCCGCGCAGGCGTTGCGGCGAAGCCTCGCCGCCGCGGAGCAGGAACGAGCGCGTTGGGCGCGCGAGCTGCACGACGAGACGCTGCAGGAGCTGGCGGCGCTGAAGCTGCTGCTCGCGACGGTCAAGATCGCCAAGGACGCGGACGAGCGAGAGGCACAGCTCCAGCATGCAGCCGGTCGGGTCGATGTCGCCGTTCGTGCGCTCCGTAACCTGATCACCGACCTGCGACCGCCGGTCCTGGACGAGTACGGTCTGCAGCCGGCGCTTGCGGTGCTCGCCGAACGGATGCTGTCGGTCAATGGGCTTTCCGTCGATCTCCAAGTTGAGCTCGGTGACGCCTCAGGCGAGGATGGTCGGCTCGTCCCCCAGGTCGAGGACTCCGTCTACCGCGTGATCCAGGAAGCGCTTGCGAACGTCGTCAAGCACTCGGGCGCCACTCGAGCGCGGGTGCGCGTGCACGAAGCCGAGGGGATGGTGCAGCTCTCGGTAAGTGACGAGGGCGACGGGTTCACGGTGGAGTCCGATACCGAGGGCTTTGGATTGCTCGGGATGCGCGAACGTCTCGCCCTCGTTGAGGGGACGATCTCAATCGAGAGCGTGCCCGGAGAGGGCACCACGGTGCGCGCCGGCATCCCCGCGCGCCGAGCAGTCGTGCCTGAGACGGCGGCGGGCTCTGGCTAGCGTTCGGTCGCTTCGAGCGGTAGTTCAGCTCTCGCGACGCTTTGATGACCCGTCTCGTGTTGAAAGACGCATTGCTCGACTTCCAGGTGTCGCGCGCTGCCGGGTCGATCGACGACCTCACTCGGTAGTTCACGAGACCGGTCGCGGTGGGTGGTTCGAGCGGCCCTATCCGCGGATCCACCGATGTCCTGGGTGCCGCGCGGCGAGAGACTCGTTGAGTGGGGCTCTACGCGATGCCCCCAAAAGAGAGGTACGTAATGTTCACCTATGTTGGGCTCTTCAGGCTCGCGCCGATGGCGCGGGAGCACATCGAGAAGACCCCCGAGTACTTCGAGAAGATCCACAAGATCGTCGAGGTCGAGGGCGGTACCGTCGAGCGCTTCCTCGCAGTCATGGGCCCGTGGGAGTACATCGCTATCCTCGAGTATCCCGATCTCGAGACCGCGTTCCGCGTTCTCGGCAAGATCGCGAAGCTCGAGCTGTTCGAGACAGAGACGTTCCCAGCAGAGGACGTCAAGGTGTTCTGGAAGGAGCTCGTCTAGCAGCGAGCATCTAGCCCAGCCAGAAGAGCGGAGGCCGCCCTCGTGGCGGCCTCCGTCTGCTCGTGACGGTCTAGCGCTCTTTCCGCATGCCGGCGACCCGCCGCCGCCTCCTACCGGCTTCGGAATCTGAGCGAGGGCGGTCGCAGAGACGGCACCTAGCGCCGTGACGGCAATGACTGCGAGCGCGACCCGCAGGCTGCAATTCTCGACCATAGCGAGCAGCCGCTGGCAGCTCAGTCACGCCTTCTCACAGGCGATCCCGTCCGGAGCGGACGCGGTGGTACCGATCCGGATCGGTGGTCGCGAGCGCGAGGGCGCTGTCGGTGGATGGACTTCCGTGGGAGAAACCCTCCCGGCGCCTGCTCGGCCGACCCGCAAGCTCAATTCTCGAGCCGCTCACTCACCCTCCGCGTCCCGTTCCGCGATCAACCCGGTTCCTATGGGGTCAGACGATTCACTTCAAATTGAAAGTGAACCGACGAGGTCGTGGAACTCGGGGTGACTGTCGACGTACGAGCCAACGAACCGACACACCGGAATGACGCTCAGACCGCGATCGCGGATGTCCGTGAGCGCACCTTCAACGAGGCGGGCACCGAGGCCCAGGTGCTCGAACCGCGGGCTGATCTCCGTGTGGATGAGGCCAATGGCGTCGGGCTTGTACTTGTACTGTCGGTACAGGATGTAGCCGGCCTCGACGCCGTCGACGAACAGTTCGTAGTGGTGCTTGGCCTCGTTGCGGCGGACGACCCCGTGGCCGGCCATCAAGCGAATTTATCCCTTTTCGATCAATGCTCGTGGGGCCGTCGATCTCCGCCTCGCGGGCTCCCTGGCCGGGCTTTTCGGCTAGCCAGACTAACGTTCACCAGATGCGATACGAGAAGGAGCTAGATCGATGGCCACGCTGAACGAGAAGCAGGCGGCGCTCTTCACCGACCGCAACTGGGGCGTAATCGCGACCATCCGTGAGGACGGATCACCCCATGCCACGCCCGTCTGGGTCGATTACGACGGTGAGAATGTGCTCGTCAACAGCGCCTACGGGAGGACAAAGGTCACGAACATCGAGCGCGATCCGCGAGCGACTGTCACCGTCCTCCCCGCCACCGACCAGCAGGGCGGCTACGTGATGGTGAGCGGCACGGCCAAGATCGTCGAGGAGGGCGCGCTCGAGCACATCAACAGGCTCGCGAAGAAGTACTTGGGCGAGGACAAGTACCCCTATCTCGGTCCGGGCGAGAGGCGCGTGATCATCCAGATCCACCCCGAGCGAATCGACGGCTTCGGCGCAGGCGGCTAGCGCAACCGCTCAGACCACTCACGCGCCACGTGGTTGAACTCCGGCGGCAACCCGTCCTTCGCGCCGGACGGCCGGCACAGCGTCTTCGTCCATTCGACTGAGCCTACGCATGGAACAGGCGGGCACCGCCCTGGGAGCCCGCCTGGTTCCGCCTCTTCGAGCCTCACCTGCCGAACGCCGCCGCCTGCTCTTTCTTGGTCAGCGCGGTGATGCCTTTCACGTACTGCTTGTCGCGAGCACTGAGAGCGTCAAGTGCCGCTCCCAGCTCCTGGTCCTCGAGAGTGCGCGGGCTACCGAAGGCTGCGGCCTGCTGGGCAGGGGTCAGCGAGGTGATGCCCTGGACGTACTGCCTCTCCTGCGGGCTGAGTCCGAGAGCATCGAAACCCGGGGACGCCGGCGCCGACGTCGGCCGGACGCTCACGTGCGCCGCGTCGGTACCCGTGTCGACGGCGAACGTGAGTAGCGCCCACGTGATCAACGCTGCCGCAAGAGCGGCCGCGGTGACGACGCCAACGAGGCGGCTTCGCCGCATCTCGATCGTGGTCGGAATTGAGGGTGAGACGGTCATGGGATAGCTCCTTTCCTCCTGTTGCACGTTGATTGCCGGGACGATCCGGTTGAACGACAGACCCGCCATCCGGTTCGCTTCGGCGACGGCCTCTTCCGAGGGCCCATCGAACTGGCAGAAGCAGGCTTCGTCTCCGAGGACGATGGTGGAGCCGAGGTAGCGCACTCGAGGTGCCTCGCAGCGCGGTTGCTCAAGCGCTTGCCCGAGCTTCGACAGGCCGCGCAAGAGATCCGAGTGCGAGAGCCCGGGGAGGTATCGCTCGACGACGTAGATCATGTCGCCGAGGATGCGGCTCAGGGACGGGGACCCGAAACCCGGAAAACCCTAGAGTTGGGCGGCCTCGTCCATCGCCTTGGGCGGGTTCCCCTCGAGGGGTGCGAGTTTCCCCGCAAGCTCCGCCCGGCGGACGCCAAGCTTGCGATACACACGCGAGAGGTGCGACTCGACCGTGCTCACACCCATGAAGAGCTCGGCGGCGATCTCCTTGTTGGTGCGGCCCTGAGCCGCGAGCTCGGCGACATGTCTCTCGGTCTCGGTCAGCTCGTCCTCGGCGGGTCGCCGGCCGCTGATCCGCCTGAGCTCCGCGCGCGCCTTCTCCGCCCACAGCCGGGCGCCCAGCTCCTCGAAGATCGCGAGCGCCTGGTCGAGCGCCTCTCGCGCTGCTCTCTTCTGCTGCGCCTGCCTGCGGGCAGTCCCAAGGCAGAGCAGGGTGCGGGCGCGCTCTAGCGGGAACGGGTACTCGGCGAGCTCCGCGAGGGAGCGCTCGAAAGCCCCGATAGCAGCGGCGAGAGTGCCCTCGGCGGTCATGAGCAGCCCACTGGAGCGAAGGGCCGCGGCGATCGCCCAGGGGCTGCCGAGACGGAGCGCGTTCACTTGGTACTGCTCCAAATAGACGCGAGCCCGTTCGAGCTCGCCCAGCCCTACCAGAGTCTCGATCGCGTCCGCCCACATCGGCTGCACGGGATCGGTCCAGCCGCCTGCGAGCAGCTGCTCTGGGAGATTGCGCAGGTATGTGCCAGCTGCTGGCAGGTCCCCCAGCTCAAGCTCAATGCGACCGAGAACACCGAGGATCTGAAGGGAGAAGGCATCCTGCCCCATCGTCCGCGCGAGCTCAAGAGCTTCCTCGGCTCTCGCGCGCGCGTCCTCGATCAGGCCGAGATCGGCCTCCACGAGCGTCAGAACGCGGCCCTCCCAGATGCGCGTGTGAGTGAACTGAGCCTGCTCACCGGCTTCGCGCGCGACGACGGCGTGGGCGATAGCTGCCGACCAGCGACCGGCGAACCACTCAACGATGCTCAAGTAGAAGCGGAGCACGACCCGGCTGATCTCGTCTCCTCTCGCGGCGGCGGCAGCCTCCAGGTGCTCCAGGATCGTCCGAGACCGGTCGAGGTGCCCCAACCGCATGGCGAGACGACCGAGGTGAAACTGCGGGCTGTTCAGAAACTCCAGTCGGAGCCCGAGTTCTTGCTCGAGTTCTGCCCCGCGCTCGAGGAGTCCAGGCGTGATCTCCGCGGTCGAAGTCTCTGCGTGCCCGACCCGTGCGATCGCAGTTGCGATCAGGACCGGGTCGCCTGTCCGCTCTGCCATTGCGAGAGCCTCGCGGGCATCCGCGAGGGCCGAGCGGACATCCACCTCGAGCTGCCTATGGACGCTCTTGAAGCCCAGGATTCGCGCAGAGCGGGCATCGTCGCCCTCCGCCTCGTCGAATGCCGCGTCCAAGAGCTCGATTGTCCCCGGAAGGTCGGCCTTGTACGTCAATGCGAGCTCGAAAAGCACATCCGCACGCGCGCCGCCTGCCGGAACGTCCTGGAGGAGCTGTTCGAGCAGAGCGACCGCCCCTTCGACGTTGCCGGCGAGGCGGTGGTACTTCGCCGCCTGCAATCGCCGCAGCTGGGCATGCTTCAGGTCGTCCAGCGTCAGCCTGGCGGCGAGCTCGTAGAGCTCCCCTGCCGCTCGAGGCGCACCCCGAGCGGCTGCCCGTTCCGCCGCGCCGTCGAGCTCGAGGGCGATGCGTTCGTCGGGCCCTTCCGCTGCCAACGCCAGGTGCCGGGCCCGTTCCTCCGGGTCCATCACGACGTCCGCCAGCGCTCGGTGAACGGCTCGACGCTTCCAGATCGGCGCCTGCTCGTAGCAGATCGACGCGAGTAGAGGGTGCGTGAAACGAATTGAGGACTCGTCGAGCTCCACCACGCCTTCGCGGAGAGCCGCTTCCAGCGCTTCCAGTACGAGCTTCCGGTCGCCGTGTGCTCTTGTGACCAGCTCGACTGTCGGTCGGGCGAGCGCGGCTGTCTGGAGCAGAACGTCTCCCGTGTGGGTGGGGAGACGCGCGAGACGCTCGCCCAGCAGCTCCTGCAGGCTCTCGGGCATGGGCAGGGCCTCGCCGACCGACGGCCTCTTGTTCATGCGGATGAGCTCGCGGCCCAGCTCGATCGCAAAGAACGGATTACCCGCCGTCGCCTCTTGCACGCGTCCGAGCTCGCCGCGAGTCAGCTCGAGCCCGAGCCGCTCCCTGAGCAGCCCGTGAACCGCACCCAGACTGAGTGGGCCGAGCGAGAGTTGCTCGAGGCGTCCGTCTGGAAAGACGCGCTCGAAGTCGAACGGCTCCTGAAGCTCGGGTGCTGTCCGCAGAGTCGCGAGCACGCCCACGGACTCTTCGCGCAGACGCCGGAGTGCGATCTGAATGACCGCGGCGGAGGCCGGGTCGAGCCACTGCGCGTCGTCGAGGGCGATGAGGACCGTTCCGCGCCCGGCCAGAGCACGCAGGACGTCGAGCACGGCCAGCCCAATCGCGTGCGGATCCGGCGCCACCTCGCCAGGCTCGGCGAGCAGCAGTGCGACCTCGAGCGCCCGCCGCCTTGGTGGCGCAAGCGAGTGCCCTGCCTCCTCGAGCACGTCACCCAGGAGGTCTGATAGCGCGGCGAATGACAGCGCGGCCTCCGCCTCGATGCCGTGGCAGGTCAGCACGCGATCGAGACGCTTACTGCCCCGGGCGGTGCCCGCTTCCCAGAGGACCGTCTTGCCGATGCCGGCCTCACCCGAGAGCACGAGCGCACCCGGGCCGGTCGGGACTCGATCGAGAAACTTTTCGATCGCGCCCAGCTCTAGCTCACGTCCGATGACAGCCGTTCCAGGCATGGCACGCCATTCTGAACCCCAGACGGTCGGACTTCGACCCGGGGGTTGCAGTTGCGGCTCAGGCGAGAATCTCGACGACGCCTGCGTCCGCGTCGACGCGCAGCCAGTCGCCGGTCTTGATCCGCTTCGTCGCTGAGCCGGTGCCGATGACTGCCGGGAGCCCGTACTCGCGAGCGACGATGGCCGCGTGGCACATGATGCCGCCGGAGTCGAGCACGGCGGCTGCGATCCGGCCGAAGACGGGCGTCCAGCTCGTCGAGGTCGATGGCGCGACGAGGATCTCGCCCTGCTCCAGCTCGCCGATTTGCTCCGGGCGGAGGACGACGCGTGCACGGCCCTCGGCGCGACCCGGCGAGCCCGCAAGCCCGGTCAGGGTCCTCGCGCTCGCCCCGTCCAGGGACGACAACCACTCTTGGACTCGCTCGTCGGTGATCCCCCAGAGCATCACGGTGATCGGATCGGTGATCGTCTCCGGAACCCGACCCAGAGCCGGAGGTGGATCCCACTCACGCATCGCCTCGTGGACCGACCTTCGCCGCGCGACGATCGGCGGCCAGTGCACGGGACCGAGCGCTCGCCCGGCGCCGGCGGAGCTCCACTGCAGCCGGAGCTCCTCGAGCGCCTCTCGAACCTCGCCGTGCCTGAGGTAGAAGACATCCTCCTGCTCCCCGAGGAACCCGTGCTCTGCGAGGAGCGCCCCGAACTCGCGCACCTTGTTCCAGAAGATCGTGAAGAACCGGTGCTCGACGTAGAACTGGTGGTTCTCGATGAACGGGAAGACCGTTCGCGCCAGTCCCAGGCGCTCGTCGAAGGGCCGGCGCAGGTCCTCCGCAAGGAGCGCGCGGTGCTCCGCGGTGATTCGCTCGCGCTCGGCGAGAACGGCCGCGCTTGGGCGGGAGATGTCCTCGCCCGCCTGGAGGCGTCTGATGTACGCGCCAATGGCGGCGATCGGCAGCCTCGTGTCGTCGATCCACGAACGGTGGTCGTGGTAGGCGCCGCTCCCGCAGGAGAAGTAGAACCACGGATCCTTCGTCTCGTCGAAGTTGGCCAGCCAGCGTGCCCCGTCGTCGGTCTCGACGAGGGAAGCTCGGAGGAGCTCCTCGTCTATCGCGCTCGCCACCGCTTCACCGACGCGGAGCTCGATCGCGAGGCAGGCGAGGCGCTTCAGCTCCTCGTCCGGACGCAGGACGACGAGGTCGATCCCCGAGACCATCCTCGCGACAGTCTGATCCGAGATGTCGGGGAACGCCTGACGGCAGAGCTCGTAGAAGACGAGGTAGGCGGCGTAGCCGAGGTTCAGGAGCTCGAAGTGGTACTGGAAGATGCGGTCGAGCGCCTCGAGCACGTTGTCGTAGGCGACGAGCAGCTTGTGGCTCGAGCCGACGCCCCCAGCCTCGGTCACGACGGCCTCGTCCTCGAGCTCGGGCAGCTCGGGCACCACGAGCTCCAGGAGCTCGTGGTTCGTCCGCTCCACTTTCTCCACCCAGGCCTCGTACAGCGCGTCCCAGTGCTCGTAGTAATGTCCGCCGCGTCTCGCGAACAGCTCCGCGCGGCGAGCGAGTACCTCGTCGTCGGTGACGGAGCTCGCGCTGAGGTAGACGTAGCCGTTGAGTATCCGGTACTCGACGCCGAGGGAGGGGGGCAACGCGAACAGCCGGGCGCTCGCCTGGTTGAGAGCGACGACTGCGTACTCGAACCAGACGGAGTCGAATGGGCAGAAGGGCTCCGGGCTGTGCACCGCGTCCTGGAACCAGAAGCGTCCTTCGTCGAACGAACGGCGCTCCTCGTTGAACACGGCATGGTGGGCATACATCTCTTCCCACCCCTCGCAGCCGGGAGGAATCGCCACGTCGAACGGGCTCGGGAAGCCTTTGCGGGGTGCCTCCGTCGCTGCCATGGCCGTATTAGACAGTCCGAGGGTCAAAATGAGAAACCTGGAAAGCCCTCGGGTTCGCCATTCCCGCCCACAGCTCTCGTCGACAGGCCCGGCTCCTCGCGAACGCTCGAGGGGGAGGATGGGTAGAGCGTGACCACCGACACGCAACGTCGGAGGTCGCTCCGAATCCCCAATGAACAGAGGCCTCGTCGATGGGTGTCAGGCCGATGTCAGATCTGCGCGGTCGTTCAGGTGACCTCGGCGAGCGCCCCCGCGACAGTCGCCCGGGTTTCGGGTTCCCATCGCTCGACTTCCGCCGTGATGGCAGCTTCGCCATGCATGAAGATATCGTGGATCGCCTCGGCGTGAGAGATGGCGAAGACAAGCTTCATGTCGGTCCAGCTCATGGCATCGATCTCGGCGACCGTGCTTGGCATCCGCGGCCCCCGAGAGCAGGCCCCGACGCCCGAGCACTGCGCGAGGGGGAGGGTGTGCCGCTA
>CAWEJN010000002.1:2262500-2400389 GCA_963809405.1 uncultured Actinomycetes bacterium | reverse complement strand
GGCGCCGAGATTCGAACTCGGGACCTCTAGTCCCCCAGACTAGCGCGCTAACCAGGCTGCGCCACGCCCCGTGGCTGGGACACCTTAGCGCCTTCCTCAACGCGCTCGGGCGCTCGAGCACCGCGTGCGCGCTGCCATGACCAACGCCTGCTCCACCACAGGTTTCGCCTCAGGAGGACGAGCGCGAGCGGCAAGAGAGCGAGCGCCGTCAGGTACGGCATCAGCGGGCGGCGGCCGCCCTCGTGGCGCTTCTCGACCGTCGGCCCTTGTCCGATCGCGCCGCGCACGGCCGAGACGATCTGGCCGACCTGACCCTCGTCGAAGACCTGCCCGCCCGTCAGCGACGCGGCACGCGAGAGATCCGCCTCGGCCTTCGAGCTCGGCTTGTAGGCCGCCTCGGGGAGCCCGCCCGTGTAGATGCGCTCCCCGCCGTTCCCGACCCGCACGTAGATCATGTGGATGCGTGGGGGCTTCTTGAACGGCGGCCCGAGCGAGCTCTCCAGCGGTTGGCTCTCGCCGTCGGTCAACACGATGACGACGCGCTTCTTCGCCGCAGGCGTGAAGTAGTTGAGCTCCGGGACCGAGGAAAGCACGTTGAGGTTCGTCGCCTCGGTGAGGTAGACGTCCGAGGGCGGCGGCTGTTCGAGGTCGACCGCCTCGTCGAGCGTCGCGTCGATCACGCGGCGGTCGGTCGTCGGGAAGAGGTAGGGGAGGACGCGATCCGTGAACCCGGCGAGTCCGATAGGGAGCTCGGGGAGCTCGTCCGCAACCTTCTCGGCGATGCGTCGTGCCCGATCGAATCGGTCCGCCGACCGAGCGCTCTTGGAGGCGAGCATCGAGCGCGAGATGTCCATGACGACGAACGCCTGCGCATCGGTGCGCTCCGGCATCGTCCGGTTCGTCTCGATGACGGGCTGCGTGGCGGCGACGCCGAGCAGGCACGGGACGGCGGCGAGGGCGATGACGGGGACGAGGAGCGCACGGAGAGCCGGTTCCTTGAGGCCAAGGGCGGTCCGAGCCCTTCGCACCTGCCGGAGCCGCACGAGCCACACGCCGACGAGCAGGAGCGCCGTGATCGCAAACGCGCCGCCGAGCGGAGTGAGGAACGTCAGGTGCATGGCTCAGTAGCCCGTCCCGGAGCGGCCCTGGCCCGAGACCTTGCCCTGCGACGCTCCCGAATCAGGCCCCGTGCCCGGGATGTTCGCCGCCTTCGCGTTCCGCAGCGCGAGCTCGAGGTTCACCTTGGCGTCCGTGTTCGTCGAGTCGAGGTCGATCGCGCTGCGGAAGTCGGCGATCGCCTTCCGGAGGTTGTTCGCGTTCTCGGTCGGATCGGAGCTGTAATTGGCGAGCGTCGTGGCTCCAGCCAGGTTCAGGAGGATCGAGCGCCGCCGGGGGTCGGGGTCGTTCGCGCTCCCCTGCGCGAGCTCGTACTGCACCTTGCCGAAAAGGTTCTCGAGCTCGGGGCCGAAGATCTGCACCCTGCCGGGCCGCACGCGCACGAAGTCCGCGAGCGTCCGGCGGTACGTGACGTCGTCTCCGAGGCCAAGGAGGCGCACCGCCGGATCACCCGGTAGGTAGCTGAGGTCGTCCCAGAGGCCCGCCTGGCGGTGCGGCCTGATCTGGAAGCGGAGATCGTCGCCCTGGAGCTTCCCCGGCGCGCGCAGGACGTCGATAGCGACGAGGACGAGGACTATCGCCACCGGCACCGCGAGGACGGCCGCAACCCGCGTCCCCCACGTCCGCCACATCAGCGCGCCACCTCGAGACGCGTCAGCGCACCCTCGTTCACCGCCAGCAGGACGACGAGCAGCCCGGCCACGAGCAGGAACGTCCACGGTGCGGCGATCGCCAGGCTGTGCGTCTCCGGCGCACGCACCGGCGCGTTCGCCGCCGATCCGCGGAGGATCGCGGATGGCCCGAGGATCGACCTGATGCGGGTGAGCTTCTCGGGCGTCGGAAAGAGGGGGACGATGCGGAGGCCGATGCCCTCGTCGCGGAGGTCCGCGGCCATCGCGCCGAGCCGGGCGGTCTCGTCCGGGAGGATCTCGAGGTCGCTGACGAGCACGATCGAGCCGTGCTTCACATGGCGGGCGACGAGGACGTCGCCGGCGACCCGCAGGCCCTCGGAGATTCGCGTCCCGGCGCTGAACCGCTCCCACGGATTCCTCGGAAGCGTGCCGTTCGCGTTCGTCGGCGCGAAGTAGCGGAGGAGTGGCAGGAGCTCGCGGCCCGGCGTCCCGGGCGGGACGAGCTCGTACGCCGAGTCGGAGAACGCCACCACCCCGACTCGCTCATCGGAGTCGGCGAGCTTCTGGATCGTCTGGCCGAACGCGCCTTCGTACACGCTCGCAGACAGGTCGAGGACGAGCATGCCGGTCGTTCCGGGCGCCACGAGCGGCGCGTGCCTCACGTCCTCGTGCTTCGCGACGACGAACGCGAGCACGAGCGTCCCCAGGAGCGCCGCGAGCAATCCGTAGCGGACAAGCGACGTGCGGCTGGCGAGCGGCCGCAGGCGTCCCGGCTCGCTCGTCGGGACCGCTCCCGAGCTCTCACGGCGAGGCGCCATTCGACCTCCTCACGGTGTCGACGAGCTCGTCGGTGTCGGGCCGAGGCGGCGCGGGCGGCGACCATGCCACTCTCCGGGCGGTGTCCGCCAACGGCTGCCCCTCCGTGTCGAGCTCGGCCGCGAGCACCTCGAGTGCTTCGCGCTTCTCGGGGACGACGTCGC
This sequence comes from uncultured Actinomycetes bacterium, assembly GCA_963809405.1. GTDB lineage: Bacteria > Actinomycetota > Thermoleophilia > Gaiellales > Gaiellaceae > GMQP-bins7. The sequence continues at coordinate 2,397,661 of CAWEJN010000002.1, read as the reverse complement.
GTGCCGCCGTCCATTCGACGAGTCGCAGGGCGCGCTCGAGCGGCGGCACCTCCGGCTCCTCCTCCTCGACGATCTCGGGATGACGTGTTCGCCACCACCGGTATACGAGGACGGCCGGGAGCGCGAGCAGCAGGCACGCGAGGACGAGGAGCAGCAGGGCGAGCGTCGTCGGCGACATCCGATACGTCGCGGCCGGAACGGGCGTCACATCAGTCTTGAAGATGAACTCGCTCGCCGGGCCTGCCTCCGGAATGCTCGAGGCGTTGATGCGCGAGACGGACTCGAGCGTCGGCCAGGAGGCGCTCCCCACCGGCCGCGTCTTCCCGCTCGGATCGTGGTACAGGATGCGTGTCCGCGGGAACGTGAACGTGAGGCGGTCCCCCCTGCCCGACTCCTCCGGCCCCGCGGCGCTCGGGATGATCTTCGGGATGCACTCGATGAGCAGGCAGCGGAGCGTGAACACGTAGCGGAAGCGCGTCAGCCCGCCGAGGCTCTCGCGCGTCCGCGCGGCCGAGAGGACGTCGTACGGCTTGAAGTCCGTGCGCAGGTGGATCCGGTCCGGATCGAGCTTGTGCGGGTCGACCACGAGGTCGATCTGCGCGACGACGGGCTCCGTGAAGAGATGCGACGGCGGCGTGAACGACGTCGAGCTCACGACCGCGTGACCGCCGGGCAGTCGGGAGGCCTGGTCGCTGCCTCCGCAGCCGCTAGCGACCACGGCGGCGACTGCGACGAGCGCGAGCGGCGATGCCGTGGTCGTGCGTCGGCTCACGCCCGGCCTCTCGTGAACAGGCGCTGATCGGCCCAGGTCAGGAACGCCAGCGCGATCTCACGGTGGTCGTGCGACGAGACGAGCACCGGGTCCATGTCGAGCGCGCGGAGGTAGCGAACGAGCTCGGTGTACCGGTGCTCGTTCTCCTCTCTCCGCTTCGCGGCCTCCGCGGTCGAGATGCGGGCGAGCGCGACGCGCCCCGTCCCGGCGTCCAGGAATGGGACGACCGCGCCGGCGACGTCCGGGAAGCTCTGCTCCCAGACGGGATCCTGGACGACGACGGGCACGATCTCCCACCGCCGTTCGAGCGCGTAGAGCCACCGATCGCGCGTCGGCTGGACGAGGAAGTCCGAGACGACGAAGACGAACGTGCCGGCCGGGAGATCCCGCCGCTGGGCGACGAGGTGGCCGAGGCTGCGCGCGAGCGTGTCGTCCGGCGCCTCGAACGGTCGCTCGAGATCGGGCGCGCCGAACTCGTGGGAGCTCCTCGGCGGATGCCAGTACGCGTTTCCCTCGGCTTCGTCGAAGTAGCCGAGGAGGCCGCGGGCGGCGACCGCGCTGTCCCCGATGACCTGGGTCGCCTGGCGTATCGCCTCGGCCTTGTCGAGCCACGGCCAGTCACCGCCGAAGATCGACATCGTCGGGCGGCGGTCGCACAGGACGACTACGCGCGGCGCCTCCTCGGCGAAGTGCTCGCGGACGATGAACTCCTCGCTGCCGCGCGCGAGCGAGAGCCGCGCCGAGGCCGCCCAGTCGATCCGGTCGACGTCGTCGCCCGGCTCGTACGGACGCGAGCTCGCGACGTCGGAGCCGAGACCGCGGCGCGCGCTGTGCAGTCCGCCGAACGGAAGCCCGAGGACGCGCCGCCGTGGGATCAGCGGGAAGGTCGTCGTCACGCCGTGGCTTCGACGGCCTCCGCGAGCTCCGCGCCCGGGCGCGGTGCGAGCTCGAGGCACTGCTCGCGGAAGCGGTCCGCGGCCGCAGTCCAGCCGATCTCGCGCGCCGTCGCGACGAAGCTCGGGGTGAAGACGATCCGGTGCATGACTACCGGGAGGAAGAGGCTCTCGACGTCGACCGGGGTCACGTACTCCTTGCCCTCGAGGAGCGCCCAGGCGCGGCAGGCGCGCTCGAGCGAGAGGCTCCCACGAACCGAGGCTCCGATCGCGACCCCGTCGGCGGCCCGGGTCGCACGCACGAGCCGGATGACCCAGCGTCGTATGACCGGATCGATGTAGACGTCCTGGACGGACGTGCGCAAGACGTTCACGTCCGCGAGCGAGACGACGGGCCGGAGCGTGCTCAGCGGGTGCGCATGGAGCTGGGACTCGACGATCCGGAGCTCGTCGTCCTCCCCCGGGTAGCCGAGCGCCGACCGCAGGAAGAAGCGGTCGAGCTGCGCCTCGGGGAGCGGGAACGTTCCCTCCTGCTCGATCGGGTTCTCGGTCGCGAGGACCAGAAACGGATCGGGGAGCTGACGCGTGACCCCGTCGATCGTCACCTGCCCCTCCGCCATCGCCTCGAGCAGCGCGGACTGCGTCTTCGGCATCGCACGGTTGATCTCGTCGACCAGGACGACGTTGGCGAAGACCGGGCCGGGACGGAACTCGAACTCGCGGTCGCGCTGGTTGAAGACCGACAGGCCGGTGACGTCGGTCGGCTGCAGATCCGGCGTGCACTGCACGCGAGACGGCGTCGCGCCCTCGATCGAGCCGGAGATCGCGCGGGCGAGGACCGTCTTCGCCGTCCCCGGCACGTCCTCGAGGAGGACATGGCCGCCGCAGAGGAGCGCGGCCAGGACCAGCTTGATCTCCTCCGTCTTCCCGCGGACGACCGTCTCGATGTTCGTGACTAGGCGACCCGCGAGCTCGAGGTTCTGATCCGTCATCGCTTCACCGAACTGCTCGTGCCGGGCAGGTAGCAGGGTTTCGCCTCGCTGGCCGGGAGGGTGGCGCGGAGGAGTGTTCCCTTCGGGACCGCCGCCGTGAACTCGCCTGACGTCCAGGTGGAGGGGGCGCCGCCCAGCCCTCCCGAGTCGGTCAGCAGGACACGCTGGAGGTTCACCCGGCCGTGGCGCCTGCCGAGAGGTTCCAGCGCCGGCGTCATCGGCTCCCCGTGCAGCCGCGGGCGGTGAAGAGCCGCGCTCTGCCAGACGCGAGCACCTCGGAGTACGCGAGCGGCTTTCCCGACTCGGTCCCCACGGCGAGCTCCGCGCGCAGGAGCGGCGCGGTCGTCCGGAGGAACTGCCGGAACCCGGACACCCTTGCGCCCGGTTGCATGCTCGCGCGCACGCGGACGAGGACATGCGCGGGCGCATCGCAGTCGAGAGCGTCGTCGAAGACACCAGCGGCGCCCCCGGTCAGCCCCTTGGTCGCGAGCGGAAGCTTCTTCGGTGAGGCGCGACAGAACCGCGCGTTCCAGGCGAGCGTCCCCCAGGCTTTGAACGGATAGTCGACACCGGGGTTCGGGCTCTGGATCACGGTGGACTCCTTCGCCGGCGTTCCCGCCGTCACCCAGGCGAGCGCGTTGTCCAGAAGCGTGAACTCGCTCCCCGTCTGCCCCGTCGTCACCTCTGCGAAGGCGGGCCGATCCCACGCTCCGCCGCTGCGACCGGTACCGCGGTGCGCCTTCGCGGTGATGCTGCGCGCGCCGCCGATGAACGCGGTCGTGCAGCGGATGGTGCGGTCGAGGGTCTGCGCCTCCGCCCCGGCACCGATCGTCGGACGAAGGTCGGACGCGGCCGCTGCCGTCACCGGCACGAGCGCGACGAGCAGCGCGACCAGCGCCCTCATCCCGAGCAGCTCCGCGCGACGAAGAGCTTCGCCTTTCCGGTGGCGAACACCTCGCCGTAGGCAAGCGGCTCCCCAGAGGCGCTGCGAACGGCTAGGTAGCCAGTCGTCACCGTGCCGCTGGCTGCAAGTCGTGACCCGCTGCGGTCTCGCTTGATGTGCAGCGACGTCGGCGACCTGAAGAGGCCCCGCACTCGGACGATGACCCGCCCCACGGGAAAGCACTGGGCCAGCCCGTCCTGCGGCGAAAGGGCGGGAACCGGCTCCGGAACCAGCCCGGCTTTCGAGAGCGGGATTCGGGAGGCGGTCTTGCAGATAGGCGGCGCGTTGACGGAGAGGCGTTCCGGTGGGTATGGAAGCCCTAGCCCCAACGGTGCTGCGGGGTTTCCCGCCTGAACGCTCCCACCGCCTCCATTGTTCGCTCCATCTCCGATCGACGCGAGGTACTTCCACACCGCAGGCTTGCCCGCGAGACGGGTACCGGTGTTCGCCGACACGGTGACCTCGTGGATTCCGCCCGTAAGTGGAACCTTGCAGCTCACCGTTCGATCGATGACCTTCGAGTTCGCGAGCTGTGACGCAGCGCGTGCCGCGAGCTGCGACGAGACGACGACCCCTGCGCCAACCGACGCGACAGCGATCACCGCGACGAGCTTCGTCACACGCAGCTTCCCGCCGTGAAGCCCCGCGACCTGCCCGAGTCGACCACGTCCACATAGACGAGCGGCTTGCCGGTTGCACTGCGAACCGCGATCTGTCCCAGCTTGACCCGCCCGAGTGCCTGGAAGAAGCGCGACTTCTTGTCCACCTTGACGGCCGGCTTGGAGAAGAACACGACCCGGACGTGCACGAGCACCTTGCCCGGTGGGAAGCACTGGGACTGCTCGCCGATCTGATTCGCGATGCCGCCCGTGAGACCGCGCTTCGTGAACGGCACGTTGGCCTTCACCGGCACGCAGCGTTTGCCGTCGTAGCCGACGCCCCCGCTCGTGAGCGGCGGCTTCGGCGGGAACCCGGCGGTCATGGCGACGAGCTGAGGCTGGTAGTTGTTGGGCTGGCTGGTGACCCTCGAGCCCGCCGTCGTCACGTTCCCCTGGGCGAGGGTCTGGTACACGCCGTCCTTCTTGAACCCGGTCTGCGTGCCCACGAAGATGACGTGCGCTCCCGCCTGGACGCCGGTCGCGCACGAGAGCGTCCGGTCGATGACGTTCGCCGCTGCGACCCCGGTCGCCTTGCTCGCTGCCGCGGCTCGCGACGGGAAAAGCTGCCCGTCCTCGTGCGGCGGCGACGCGGACCGCTGGACGACGAGCCGCTCGAGCTGACGGTTCGCGTCGGCCCGAAGGGCTGCCGAAGGCGTGGTCGTCCCGAAGTAGACGATCACGTCGACGACGTGTCGGTTGACGATCGCGCGGATCTCCCACTGCCCGAGCGGATCCTCCGGACGCACCTGCGTCCCGTACTGGACGTATCGCGTCGCTTCGCTGAGGCGGAGGGGTAGGTCACGCGAAGTCAGGTCGGAGTTCAACGCGCCGTCGAGGGACGTGGACCGCGTGAAGCTCGCGACGATCACGACGCCGTTCGGGGGCAGCTTCTCGAGCGTCGCCAGCGGGAGACCCGACGGGTCGGCGGCGCCGGCGACCTGGTCCTCGGGAGCGAGCGGGACGTTCGAGGCGATGGCGACGGTCTGGAAGACCGGGTTCACCTCACCCCCGGTCTGGAACGCCAGCCAGCCCGGCGCCGGGAGGAACCCGAGACCGACCGCGTCCTTCGCCGCCTGCCCGCTGGGTGCGACGAGCGCGCCGATCCCGATGCCGAGCGCGAGCACGATCGCGAAGCTCGTGATCGATGCGGCGGCGATGCCGACGCTCCTTCGCGGATGCCGCCGTGCCGCGCCGACGGCTCTCTCCCTCGCGCGTCCCGTCGCCGACTCCTCCGGCCCGGGGAGAGCCGTGCGCGCTTCGCGTAGCAGCCGCTCGAGCTCAGACGACATGCTCTTCCACCAGGACGTCGCGGAGCTCGGCGAGGGCGCGGCTGAGACGGGATGCGACCGTCCCGACCGGGAGCCCGAGCATGCCTGCGATCTCCTCGACCGAGAGGTCGAGCCAGTAGTGGAGGACGACGACGACCCTCTTCGCGTGTCCGAGCGCGGAGACGGCGTCGGCGACGCCCCACAGCCGGAGATCGTCCTCCGCCCCTTCCCCGAGCGACCACGCGTGGAGGGTCGCGTGGTCGTCCTCGAGGGAGGTGAGTCGGTTCGTGCGTCTGAGCTGGTCGATCGCGCGGTTGATCGCGATCCGCTTCAGCCAGGGCCCGAACGGCCGGGTCTCGTCGAAGCGGCGAAGTGCGCCGAATGCCTGCTGGATCGCGTCCTGGGCGGCGTCGTCGGCGAGCGCCCGGTCCGCCGTGACGGCATACGCGGCCTGCCAGGCGTGTGTCCAGTAGCGATCGAAGAGGGCCGCGGCAGCATCTGTCGACCCGCCACGGGCCAGAACGATCAGCTCGGTGTCGGGGCGACGCCGCACTCAGTAGCTAGTACGCGCGAGCGGCCGGGAAGTTATCCATTGAGCGCGCGTGCGGGATAAGCGAGTGGCTCGACGGACGTATAGCCGGTAGGAGTGATCCGCATCGGCCCGACGCTGCGCTTCGGATTCGCCGCTCTCGCGAGCGTTGCCGCGCTCGCGCTCGGAGCGCAGGCGGGTGCGTTCGCGCCGACCGCGTCGCGCGTGATCGACCGCACCGTCAGCTGCCCGACAGGGTTGAACGGTGGCCTCCACGAGGTCTCGATCGTCTCGAACTCGGCGTATGGACAAGGCACGAACCGCGCGTCCGGGGAGACCGAGCTGACATCCAACCTCCAGCCGAGTGTGCGCCTCGTCTGGCTCTCCCAGGCCGGCCTCGAGCTGAGCACTCGGTGCACCGCGACCAAGGCGACCGTGCCGCTCGCTCCTCGGGCGTTGACGGGAGGGCTGGTCGGTCAGATCGAGGAGCACATCGACTGCGAGTCCTCGCCCGCGTGCTCGTTCACGTCCATGCGCTCTTCCGCTTCCCGGTGACGCTCCGCCGCGGCCAGCCCTACGGCTTCCCGCCTCTCTACGCGCATGCCGCGGTGTCGAGCGGGAGCCTCTCGGCGCGGACGCCGGCCGGTAAGCCGCTCCTCTATTCCACGGTGCTTCCATCCGGCAAGGTCAAGACGTTCGGATCGTTGCCACTGACCTGTACGGCGGACTGAAGAGCCTCGAACGCGGGGCTGGCCGACGAGGGATTTCGGACGGTCAGGCGAGGCGGCGATAGAGCCGGTCGATGAGCTCGGGCATCGCCTCGAGCTTGTCGGTGATCACGCGGATCCGGTATTCGCGGAAGTGCTCCGGCTCGACCTCGAGCGCGGTCGCGATGCGGGCGAGGACATCGTTCGAGGGGACAGGGCGGTTGCCGTGGACGATGTGGTTCAGGTACCCGGCGGAGAGGTCGGCCCTGTCAGCGAGCCCCCGGTAGGTCGTCCCCGTCTCCTCCATCAGCCGCTCGATGGTGGGCCCGAGGGTCTCGTCGCTGTATCTCCGACGCTTCGCCATCAGCGCTCGCTCACCCATTTCACCACGTCGGCGCTCGGTACGCGCCGGTCGGACGGCTCGGCGCGTGCGCGCACGTCGACCGCACCGTCGTCGAGCGTCTTCTTCCCGACCGTGACGCGGAGCGGGCAGCCGATGAGATCCGCATCGGCGAACTTCTCGCCGGGGCGCTCGTCGCGGTCGTCCAGCAGGACGTCGAGCCCAGCCTCCTCGAGCGCCGCCGCCACGTCCTCTGCACGCTCGAGAACCTCCTCGGAACCGCCGTGTAATGCGAGCACGTGGACGTCGTACGGGGCGATCGAGACAGGCCAGATGATCCCGTTGTCGTCGTGGTGCTGCTCAACCGCAGCCGCCATCACGCGCGCCGGCCCGACCCCGTAGCTCCCGCCGATCAGCGGCTTCTCCGTGCCGTCCTCGTCGAGGAACGTCGCGTCCAGCGGCTCCGAATAGCGCGACCCGAACTTGAAGATGTGCCCGATCTCGATGGCGGTCTGAAAGCGCAGTGCGCCGCCGCAATCGGGACAGGTGTCGCCCTCGCGCGCTTCACGGATGTCTGCGAAACGCGGCTCGTAGTCGCGTCCGGCCTCGACGCCGAGCAAATGCCATCCGTCGCGATTCGCGCCGGCCACGTACTGGCCCTCGCGCAGAGCCTCGTCCGCGACCACCTCGACGTCGACGCCGACTGGACCGAGTGAGCCGCCACCCGCACCGAAGACAGCGCGAATCTCCTCGTCGGTCGACGGCCGGTAGTCGCTTCCGAGAGCCGCGAGCATTTTCGGCTCGGACAGCCGGTCGTCGCCGCGCACGAGCCCGAGCACGACGCGTCCGTCACTCAACGTCACAGGCATCGCCTTGGAGGTCGCCGCGTCGTCGACCTCCAGCATCTCGGCCAGCCCGTCGATCGTCGTGACGCCAGGAGTCGCGACTTCCTTCGGCGCGTCCATCCGCTCAGGGAGTGTGGCTGCGCGCGGAATACCGCGAGCGACCTCGAGATCGGCGGCGAAGTCGCCGTTCTCGCAGGCCACGAGCGTGTTCTCACCCGAGCCCGACGGCGCGAGGAAGTCCAGGGACTCCTTGCCGCCCATCATCCCGGACTCGGCCTCCACCACCCGGTACTCGAGCTCCGCTCGCTGGAACATGCGGTGGTAGGACTCCTCGTTCTTGCGGAACGAGACGTCGAGCCCTGCCTCGTCGCGGTCGAAGGAGTACGCGTCCTTCATGATGAACTCCCGCAGACGCAGAAGACCGCCGCGGGGCCGCTGCTCGTCGCGCTCTTTGATCGAGAAGTGGTAGAGGAGCTGCGGCAGCTGGCGATAGCTCGAGATCTCTTTCGCATGGAACGTGACGGTCTCCTCGTGAGTCATCGGGAGGACGTACTCGCGCCCGCCCCTGTCCCGGAGCCGGAATAGCTCCGGGATGTAGTCGCGGCCCGACTGCTGCCACAGCTCGTACGGCGTGAGCACGGGCATCAGCATCTCCTGGCCGCCGATCGCGTCCATCTCCTCGCGGATGATCTGCTCGATCTTCCTGTGGACCCGCCAGCCGAGTGGGAGGAACGTCCACACGCCGGCGCTTACCTGACGGACGTAGCCGCCGCGGACGAGCAGCTTGTGCGAGATGGCCTCGGCATCGGCGGGTGCCTCGCGCAGGGTCGGGATGAAGAGTCTGGACTGCCTCGCGATCATGAGCGAGGAGCCTAGTCGCCGAGCGGAATCAGGGAGGCCTCGGCCATCGCGAGCGCGGCCGGCTTCGCCATCTTGAGACGCTTCGGGCGCTTCATCCCCTCCGCGAGCCACGCGTCGATCTCGTGGAAGAGCTCGTCGACGAGGATGTCCGAGGACACTTTCTTCAGCACGCGGCCGTGCGCATAGATGAAGCCGACATCGCGGCCCCCGGCGATGCCGAAGTCTGCGTCCCCCGCCTCGCCCGGCCCGTTCACGGCGCAGCCCATGACGGCGACCTCGAACGCCTGCGGGTATCCGTGCAGCCGCTCCTCGACGACGCGAGCGAGGCTCTCGACGCCGACGTTGTCCCGTCCGCAGGACGGGCACGCGATCATCACGGGCCCCCGCTCGCGGAGACCGAGCGCCTTCAGGATCTCCCACGCGACCCCGACCTCCTTCACGGGATCCGCAGTCAGCGACACGCGCACGGTGTCGCCGATCCCGTCCGCGAGGAGAGAGCCGATGCCGACCGCGCTCTTGATCGCCCCCGCGTATTCCGTCCCCGCCTCGGTGACGCCGAGGTGGAGCGGATACGGCACCCTCGCCGACAGCATCCGGTAGGCGCGGATCATCGTCGGCACGTGCGTCGCCTTCACCGAGATCTTGAAGTCGCGGTAGTCGAGCCTCTCGAGGAGCTCGACCTCCTCGACGGCAGCTACCACGAGCGCCTCCGCCTGGTCCTCCCGGGCGAGCTTCTCGAGATGCTTCGGCAGCGAGCCGGAGTTCGCGCCGATGCGCATCGGGATGCCCGCCTTCTTCGCGGCCGCGACGACCTGCTCCACCTTCTCCGGGCCGCCGATGTTGCCCGGGTTGATGCGCACGGCCGCCACGCCCGCGTCGATCGCCTTCAGCGCGAGCGAGGCGTTGAAGTGGATGTCCGCGATCACGGGGATCGGTGAGAGCTTCACGATGAGCGGGAGCGCGGCCGCGTCCTCGGTCTTCGGGACCGCGACGCGCACGACCTCGCAGCCCGCGGACGCGAGCGCCGCGATCTGGGCCGTCGTCGCCTGGACGTCGTGGGTCTTGGTCAGCGTCATCGACTGGACGACGACGGGGGCGCCGCCACCGATCGGGACGCTCCCGACTCTGATCTGGACCTCGCTCGCCACGGCTAGAGCGTAGCCAGGAGGCTTCGCGGCGACACGGGCATCGGCCGCGCGAGCGGCCGGCTTCAGGGATCCTCGCGCGACCGGAATTCCTGCGCTAGCGAGATTCCGGTCTTGCGCACTAGGAGAGCCGGCCGATGTCGTTCGTCAGCCCGATGAAGAAGAGGAGCAGGACGACCGCCAGCCCGACGACCGAGACCCGCTCGTAGATCTCGCGCTTCACGAACCGCCCACGTGCGCCCTCGATGAGCGTGAACAGGATGTGGCCGCCGTCGAGCGGCAGCAGCGGCAGCAGGTTGAGCAGTGCGATCGACAGGGAGATCACCGCGAGGACCCAGAGGTAGCTCGTCGTCCCCTCCTGAACCGCATCCGACGATGCCTGGGTGATCCCGATCGGGCTGGAGACGTCCTTTCGGCCCGCGCCCGTCGCGAGGCGTCCGAGCGAGCGTCCGATGTCTCTCGTGATCATGCCCGTGACGCGGAACGACTGCCCGACGGCCTCCACCGGCCCGAGCGCTCTGCCCCGCAGCACGAATCCGAGCCGGTACACGCCGTCGGTCGGCCTCGCCGCGACCGGGGTCAGGCGCACGACCTGCCCGTCGCGCACGACGGTGACGACGAGCTTGCTCCCGTTCGAGCCGGTGATGTGGTCGGCGATTTCGGACGCGCCGACGCGCGTCCCGTTGATCGCGATCACGCGGTCACCGGGGTGAAGGCCCGCTGCCTGCGCCGGAGAGCTCCGGTCCACGGACTCCACGGTCGACGTCGCCTTCCCCGCGCTCGTCATGAACAGCGCGGTCATGAGGCACATCGCCAGCACGATGTTGGCGGCCGGCCCGGCGCCGATGGCCACGAGCCGCCGCCAGGTGGCGGCCTTCCAGTATGCGTCTGGGCCGAGCGCGTCGCGGAGCTCGGTGAAGCCCTTCTCCGCCGAAGTGGCGGCGGCGGGCGAGAGCTGGCGGTCGCGCATCGCTCCCTCGAGCTCGTCGAGCGCGGGAAGCGTGGCCTGGAGGTCGTCGCCCGCGAGCGCCCGCTTGACCCGCTCTACCGGACCTGCGAGGCCGGGCTCCTCGGACATCGCCCGCGAGAAGCGGCGCTCGGCGTCGTGGGGAATCGGCCGATGCATCCCGGGGATCGACACGAACCCGCCGAGCGGAATGGGGCTGACCCCGTACTCGATGCCGTTGCGCTTGACCTTCACGAACGCCGGCGGGAAGCCCACGTAGAACTTCCGCGGCCGCAGCCCGACGGCGAGCGACGCGAAGAAGTGGCCGCTCTCGTGCACGAAGATGAGGAGACCGAGACCGAAGAGCGCGATGACGATGCTCACGCGATCTCCACTCGGCCGCAGATGCCGATTCGCATGCCCCAGGGATTCACGCCGCCGCCAGCCTTCCCTCCGTCAGACGCCGAGCCTCGGCATCCTCCTCGCAGAGCTCGTCGAGATCGCCGGCCACCGACCCGCTCACCTCGGCGAGCGCGCCCTCGACCAGCGCCGCGATGTCGAGGAACCCGATCCGCCCGTCGAGGAAGGCGGCCACAGCGACCTCGTTCGCGGCGTTGAACGCGCACGGGAAGGTCCCGCCGCGCGCGCCGGCTTCACGCGCCAGCGCAAGAAGGGGAAAACGGTCGAGATCGGGCGCCTCGAACTCGAGCGTCATCCCGGCGGCGAGGTCGAGACTCGGGATCGGCGTCGACGGGCGGTCGGGATAGCCGAGCGCGAAGGAGATGGGCACGCGCATGTCCGGATAGCCGAGGTGGGCGAGCGCGGCGCCGTCGCGGAACCGAACGACCGCATGCACCACGGACGTCGGGTGTACGACGACCTCGATCCGCTCGTACGGGATCCGGAAGAGGAAGTGCGCCTCGATCAGCTCGAGACCCTTGTTCGCGAGGGTCGCCGAGTCGACGGTGATCTTCGGCCCCATCGACCACGTTGGATGGGCGAGCGCCTCCTCCACGCTGACTGATTCGAGCTCTTCGAGCGATCGGTTTCGAAACGGCCCCCCGGAAGCGGTCAGGACGACCGAGTCGACTGTATCGGGCGAGCGCCCCTCGAGACACTGGAAGACCGCCGAGTGCTCGCTGTCTACGGGGAGCAGGCGTCCGCCGCCCCTCCCCCACGCGGCGACCGCGAGATCGCCTGCCGCGACGAGGCTCTCCTTGTTCGCGAGCGCGAGCGTCACACCGTGTTCGAGCGCCCACAGTGTCGCGCCGACGCCGGCGAAGCCGACGACCGCGTTGAGCACGAGGTCCGGCTCAGACGCCTCGAGAAGCTCCGTCGCGTCGCCTCCGACCTGGACATGCTCCACGGCGTGCGCGGCCGCCAGCTCGTCGAGCGGCTGCGAGCCGGACGAGAGCGCGCAGACCTCGAGCGTGGGGCTCACGGCGATGACCTCGAGCGCCTGGCGCCCGATCGACCCGGTCGCTCCGAGGAGCGCTACACGCTTGATCGCCGTCGCCACGGTCGAAGGCTAACCCCGGCCGTGTTCAGACACGGCTACGCGTACCCGAACGCGAGGATGACGAAGAACGCGGCCGGCCCGGCCCAGAGCACCGCATCGAGGCGGTCGAGCATCCCTCCGTGGCCGCCGAGGAGGCGTCCGGAGTCCTTCACACCCAGATCGCGCTTCACCGCCGATTCGAAGAGATCTCCGGCGACCGCGGCCAGGACCACCGCTGCGCCGAGCCCGAGCATCTCCGGGATCGTGAGGAAGGTGTCCCGATCCTGATAGAGGATGAGGAAGGTCGTGGCCATGCCGGCGAGCACCCCGGCGACGAACCCCTCCCAGGTCTTCCCCGGTGAGATCACGGGCGCCAGCTTGTGCCGCCCGACCGCGCGGCCGACGAAGAACGCCGCGCTGTCCGCGACGAAGACGGTGAAGAGCACTGCTATGACCGCCCAGAAGCCGTCGTCGGGAATCTCCCGGATCAGGAGCAGGAACCCGATGCCGCCGCCGATCCAGACGACGCCGAGCACCGTGACCCCGAACGACGCCGTCGCCGACGGCCGCACGTCGGAGAGCCCGAAGACGAGGAACGAGAGGAAGAGCGTCGACATGATTCCCGCGATCAGCCAGGCCCTCCCGCCGAGCTCCAGCCCGACGAGCGCCAGCACGTAGCCGAGGTAGCCGGCGAGGAGCAGCGGCCGAAGCTCGCGCGCGAGCGTGTACAGCTCGTGGAGCGCGATCAGGCCCCCGGCGAGCGCGAGAGCGAAGAGCCACCAGCCCCCGAGGTAGACGACGCCGATCACGAGCGGGAGCAGGACGACGACGACGAGAAGGCGCGAGAGCAGCGGGCTCACCCGTCAGCGGCCGCCGAAGCGCCGGCCACGCTGGAGGTAGGCGTCCAGTGCTTCTTCGAGCTGGGCCTGGCCGAAATCCGGCCAGAGCGTGTCCGTGAACACGAGCTCCGAGTACGCCGACTGCCAGAGGAGGAAGTTCGAGAGCCGAAGCTCGCCGGAGGTCCGGATGACGAGATCGGGGTCCGGGAGCTCCGGCGCGCTCAGGCGCTGCGCGAAGCTGTCCTCGGACACGCCCTCCGGCTCGACGCCGTCGGAGACGAGCCTGCGCGCGGCCTCGACGAGCTCGCCGCGGCCGCCGTAGTCGAACGCGATCCACAGGAGCAAGCGCTCGTTCGCGGCCGTCTCGGCCTCGAGCGTCGCCATCTTCTCCCGCAGCGCGTCCGGCACGCGGTCGCGCCGGCCGAAGAAGCGCGTTCGCACCCCCTGCTTCGCGAGGTCCGGAAGCTCGCGGTCGATCGTCTCGTCGAGGAGCTCCATGATCTCCTCGACCTCGTCGGCGGGTCGCGTCCAGTTCTCGGTCGAGAACGCGTAGACGGCGAGCGACTCGACGCCGAGGTCGATCGCCGCCTCGACGGTCCGGCGGAGCGCTCTCGCGCCCTCGCGATGCCCTTCGGCGACGGGCAGGCCGCGGGCCGCGGCCCAGCGCCCGTTGCCGTCCATGATGATCGCGACGCTCTTGGCTCGAGTCGATCCGTCGCTCGCCGTGGGGCCGCCGCCCAGCGGTCAGACCTCCATGATCTCCGACTCCTTGGTCTTCAAGAGGTCGTCGATCGTCTTCGTGTGCTCGTCCGTGACCTTCTGGACCTGCTGCTCGGCGCGGCGCTCCTCGTCGTCGCCCACGTCGCCGTTCTGGACGAGCTCCCGGAGGTGGTGAAGCACGTCGCGGCGGACGTTGCGGATCGCGACCTTGCCATCCTCGGCAACCCGTCGCACGACCTTCACGAGGTCTTTGCGGCGCTCCTCGGTGAGCGCGGGAATCGGCAGCCGGATGATCTTCCCGTCGTTCGAGGGGACGAGACCGAGGTCGGACTCCTGGATCGCCCGCTCGATCGACTTCATCGAGCTCGGGTCGAACGGCTGGACGGTGAGTAGGCGCGCCTCGGGCGCTCCGATCGAGGCGAGGCTCTTGAGCGGCGTCGGCGTCCCGTAGTAGTCGATCGAGATGCGGTCGAGGAGCGCGGGCGAGGCGCGGCCCGTGCGGATCGAGTTGAACTCGTGGTGCGTCGCCTCGATCGACTTGTCCATCCGCCGCTTCGCATCGGCGAGGAAGTCCTCGATCGCTGCCATTCGGCCTCCTTGGCTCGAACTACGGGGTGGAGATGATCGTGCCCACGCGCTCGCCGGCGGCGACACGGCGGATGTTGCCCTCGGCGAGCTCGAACACGTAGATCGGCAGCCGATTGTCCATGCACAGGGAGAGCGCGGTGGTGTCCATGACCTTCAGGCCGCGCTCGATCGCCTCGAGATGAGTGATCTCGGGCAGGAAACGGGCGTCGGGGTCGGTTCGCGGGTCGCCGTCGTAGACGCCCCCGACGGCGTTCTTCGCCATCAGGATCGCGCCGGCCCCGATCTCGAGCGCGCGGAGCGCGGCCGCGGTGTCCGTCGTGAAGAACGGGTTACCGGTGCCGGCCGCGAAGATCACGATTCGGCCCTTCTCGAGATGCCGGATCGCGCGCCTGCGGATGTACGGCTCCGCGACCTCGGAGACCGCGATCGCGGATTGGACGCGGGTATGGGCGCCGAGCCGCTCGAGCGCGTCCTGGAGCGTCAGGGCGTTGAGGAGTGTGGCGAGCATCCCCGCGTAGTCGGCCGTGGCCCGATCCATCCCGTCCGCGGCCGCGGCCATGCCGCGGTAGATGTTCCCCGCCCCGACGACGATCGCGAGCTCCGTTCCCTCCTCGCGGACGGCGACCACCTCACGGCTGATCGCCTCGACGGTCGCCTCGTCGATCCCGTACTCGCGCTCCCCGAGAAGAGCCTCGCCGGAGAGCTTCAACAGCAGACGATTGAACGACGAAGGCGCCTCGGCGGAGAGGCGTTCGGTCTCCTCGTCGGTCCGGACGCTCACCCCGCGACCGAGATCCTCGCGAACCGCACGACGGATGTCCCCGCCTCGGCGAGCGCCTCGCCGACGGTCTTCGACGCGTCGTGGATCCACGCCTGCTCGACGAGCACGCCGCCCGGGGTCGCCGCGTAGAAACGCTTTCCGAGCATTCCGTCCACGATCTTCTCACGCGCGACCTCGGGCTTCGACTGCACCTCGTCCGAGTTCGCGAAGATCGAGCGCTCGGCCTCGATCACGTCGGCGGGCACGTCGTCCCGCGTCGTCCACTCGGGCGCCGCGAAGGACACGTGCATCGCCACCTGCCGCGCGAGCTCGACCGTCCCGCCGGCGAGCTCGACGAGAACGCCGATCTTGTTCGCCGGCGGATGCGTGTAGCCGGCGAGCGCGTTGCCGGCGGGCGCGCCGAAGCGCGCTGCGCCGGCGACGACGATGTTCTCGCCGAGCTTGCCGATGAGCTCGAGGCGCTCGTCCTCGAACGCGTCGATCGCGCTCTCGCCGTCCGCCTGGACCGCTCGAAGGACGCGGATGCCGAAGTCCTGGAACGCATCGTTCTTCGACACGGGCTCCGTCTCGCAGCCGATGCCGACGATCGAGCCCGCCCCTGCCGCCTCGTCCACGATGAAGCCAACGAGACCCTCGGTGGTCGCGCGATCGGCGCGCTTGCCGGCGGACGCCATGCCGCGCTCGCGCAGGAGCGTGCGCGCAGCGTCGATGTCGCCGTCCGTCTCCTCGAGCGCTCGCTTGCAATCCATCATCCCCGCGCCCGTGAGGTCGCGGAGCTCCTTGACGAGAGACGCGGAGATCGTCGTGCTCACGCCTCGTCCCCTCCCTCGGCGACCGCGGCGGCGGCAGGCTCGGGCTCTTCGGCGACCTGCTCTTCCGTCTCCGCAGCGGCGACATCCTGCGACGCCTCCGGCTCGGCAGCAGGCTCGGGCTCCGGCGTCGACAGCTCGGCTGTCGTGACCTTCGTCTGCCCGGCCGCGATGCCGTCGGCGACGATTCGCGTTACGAGGTTGCACGAGCGGATGGCGTCGTCGTTCCCGGGGATGACGAAATCCGCTTCGTCCGGGTCGGCGTTCGTGTCGACCAGACCGACGACCGGGACGCCGAGTCGCTTTGCCTCGCGGATGCCGAGCTGCTCCTTCTTCAGGTCGATGACGAAGACCGCGTCCGGCTGGCGCTTCATGTCGGCGACACCACCGAGGTTCGCCTCCAGCTTCTCGAGCTCGCTCATGAGCGTCATCCGCTCCTTCGAGGGGAGGAGGTCGAGCTGCCCCTCGGTCTTGAGGCGGCGGAGGTCGTGCAGATACGCGATCCGCTCCGAGATCGTGCGCCAGTTCGTCAAGAGCCCGCCGAGCCAGCGGTGGTTGACGTACGGCATGCCCACGCGCTTGGCTTGCTCCTCGACCGCCTCCTGGGCCTGCTTCTTCGTGCCGACGAACAGCATCGTTCCGCCGCGCTCGGAGACGTTGCGGGCGAAGTCGTGGGCCTCCTCGAGGAGCTCCGACGTCTTCGTGAGGTCGATGATGTAGATGCCCCCGCGCTCGCCGAAGATGTAGCGGCGCATCTTGGGGTTCCAGCGGCGGGTCTGGTGGCCGAAGTGGACGCCCGCCTCCAGCAGTTCCCGCATGGTGACGACTGACACGCGATCAGCCCCTTTCTCGTTGGTTTCGATGTCGTTCGCCGGCGAGCCCGAACGGAACCGCGCAGAGCGTCGGCACCCCCGTCCGGATGGTTCGCCGGGTCGTGGGACGAAAAGCGGGAGACAGTCTAGCGGGAGGTGTCTCCCTCGGCCCTACTCGCCCCGAGCCCGCTCGAGCGCGGCCGCCAGGTCCGCGGGCAGCGGTGACGAGATGTCGATTTCGCCCCCGGTGACGGGATGGACGAAGCGCAGTGCGTGCGCGTGCAGGAACTGGCGCTCGAGCCCTAGATCGCCCGCGCCGCCGTACTGCTGATCGCCCGCGACCGGGAGCTCGATCGCCTGCAGGTGCACACGGATCTGATGGGTCCGCCCGGTCTCGAGCCGGACGTCGAGGAGCGTGTGCCCGGACGTCGTCTCGACGATCTCGAAGTACGTCACAGCGGCGCGTGGCTCGTCAGTGTCGAGGGAGCGGCGTGTCGGGTCGCGGCGGTCGCGGCCGATGGGAGCGTCGATGCGGCCGGTGCGGGAGCGCGGATGTCGGCGGACGAGCGCGAGGTAACGCCGCTCCATCGCGCGACGCCTGATCGCGTCCTGAAGCGCCTCGTGTGCCTCCTCGGTCCGCGCGACGACGAGGAGGCCCGACGTGTCGCGGTCGAGCCGGTGGACGATGCCCGGGCGGTCCGGATCGGGCCCGCCGGCGGCACCGAGCGTCAGGAGCTGGGCCGCGAGGGTGTCGTCATCCGTCCCAGCTCCGGGATGAACCGTCAGCCCGGCGGGCTTGTCGACAACGAGCAGATGCGCGTCCTCGTACAGGACGGGCACCGTGGCGGGGCGGGCCTCGAGACCGGCCGTCGGCTCGGGGATCTCGACCTCGACGACGGATCCGGACTCGAGCCGGTGGCTCTTCGGCCGAATCTCGCCGTCGACCCGAACCGCGCCGTCGAGCAGGAGCCGCTCGGCGAGCGAGCGCGACGGGATCGCGCGCTGCGCGGCCAGTGCGCGGTCGAGGCGGAGCCCCGCCTGCGCCTCAGAGACGGTGAATCGGACTGTCCCCACGCCGGGGACCGTGCAGCCGGTGTGGCCGGTCGGCGAGGACGAGTGCGATGAACAGGACGGCCACGCCGACGACGATGAACGAATCCGCGAGGTTGAACGCGGGCCAGGCCGACAGATCGAGGAAGTCCGTCACGCGCCCGAGCCGCACGCGGTCGACGAGGTTCGAGATACTGCCGCCGAGCACCAGACCGAGGGCGACGGGGAGGATCGGATGCCGCCGCCCCGAGCGCGCGAAGAACCACAGCATCCACCCGACCGCGATCCCGGTGATCGCGATCACGATCGTCGTCCTGCTCGAGAAGAACCCGAAGGCGATTCCCGAGTTCTCGACGTGGTGGATGGTGAGCGGCCCGATCAGGTTCACGGTGCTCCCCACGTCCAGCGTCCGGGCGATGAGCTGCTTCGTGAGCTGGTCGGCGAAGATCGCCGCCGCTGCCACCGCGGCGAGGGCCACCCACTGCGCTGGGCCGGCGGCGAGCGAGCGTTCGGCCGACGAGATCGGCTGCAGGGCGTTCGCCGTCGAGCCGACGCGCACGTCCGGTGCGCTGCCCACGATCTCCTGACGGGCGGGCTCGCTCAACTCCCGCTCTCCTCGGCGCGCTTGTCGTCCATACAGAGCGTGGCGTACGGAACGGCTTCGAGCCGCTCCTCGTCGATCGGACGCCCGCAGGCGACGCACGTCCCGTA
The DNA here is from genome assembly GCA_963809405.1 of uncultured Actinomycetes bacterium. Lineage (GTDB taxonomy): Bacteria > Actinomycetota > Thermoleophilia > Gaiellales > Gaiellaceae > GMQP-bins7. Next base: position 2,378,953 of record CAWEJN010000002.1, on the reverse strand, counting down.
GGTGCCGTCCTCGATCCGTCCGAGAGCGGCGTCGACCTCGGCCAGCAGATGTGTTGCGTTCTCCTCCAGGCCGTCGTCGAGCTCGCGCATGAACGTTTCGGTCGCGCTGTCGGCGAGGTGGTCGTCGGTGCCGATCGAGAGGTCGCCCGTCTCCTCCGTCATGGACTGCGTGTGATTCACGGACTCGATCGCCGCGAGGAGTCGCGTGCGCTCGGCCGCGAGGGCGCCGCGCGCCTGCGCGAGGTCCACGCTCATCTCGCACCCTCGGCGCAACGAGCCCAGGGACGAATGCTCGCGCCGATCATGGCCCAAGGATATCCGTGAGCCCGGCCTCCTAACCGGCGACCCTGCGGATGCCGCTCTCGGTGACCTCGTCGACCTTCTTCCGGCCCTGCGCAGCTGGACTCTCGGCCTTCTCCTCGCCCTCGTCGGGCGGATTCTCGAGTGCCTCGAGAGCCGACCGCAGCATCGCGCGGATCCTCCGTGTCTCCTCGTCGATCCGCTGTCGCTCGGCGGTCGACTGCCGCGTGATGCGCCGGCCCTCGGCGTGCGCCTCCTGGACGATGAGGTCCGACTCGCGCCGGGCCTGCTCCTTCATGTCCTGGGCGGCGCGCTCGGCCGAGACGAGTGTCGAGCGAAGAAGCGCCTCGAGCTCACGGTGCTTCGTGGCCTCGGCTTCGAGCTCCTCGAGCCGGTCGGCCAGATCGGCGCGCTCCCGCCAGACCTCCTCGAAGCTGTCCGCGATCTCGGTGAGGAGCCGGTCGATGCCGGATCGCTTGTACCCGCGGAGCCACGCTCGCTGGAGCTCCACGTGTCTGATCTCTACTGGGGTAAGCGGCATGCGACCTCCTTCGGTTACAGGAGCGCCCCGATCACGAAGTTCACAACGACCGCCGCAAAGAGCAGCACGAGGATACCCAGGATCGGTGAGAGATCGAAGGGCCCGAGCGGCGGCAGTCGCCGGAAGAGGCGCAGGTACGGACGGCAGACCTGGTCGAGGAACTCCTGGACGGCCCCGAGCGTCCGCGAGTAGGGAAGCTGGAACCACGACAGGACGACCCACGTGAGGATCAGCAGGATGTAGATGCCGACGAACACGCGGACGAAGTTCTGCAGCGACGTCGCGGTGTCGAGGAGCAGCCCGATCGGGGCAGTGGTGCCCATCCGCGCGAAGTTCTCCGCACGGAGCGCGGTTCCTACGCAGCGAGCCGGAGGTGTCTACGCCTGGTTGTAGAAGCCGCCCTGCTCGAGGGCGCGTGAGCGCTCCTCGGCGGACAGCTCGACGTTGCGGGGCGTGAGCAGGAACACGCGGTCTGCGACCCGCTGCATGCTCCCGTCGAGGGCGTACGTCAGCCCGCTCGCGAAGTCGATCAAGCGCTTCGAAAGCTCGGTGTCGGCGCCCTGGAGGTTGAGGATCACCGGGACCTGGGCCTTGAACCGGTCGGCGATTTGCTTCGCGTCGTTGAAGCTCCGCGGGACGACGAGATGCACCTTCGCCGGCGCCGGGACGTCGACGCTCCGCAGCCTCGAAGACGACGACGAAGACGACTGGCGGCGCGGCGCGGGCTCGTCCGTCCAGTCCTCCCCTTCGGCGTTTGGCAGCCGACGCACGTTGTGGCGGTCTCGGCGTCGGTAGCTCTCCTCGAGCTGCTCGTTGGTGACGTACCCGTCCTCGTCCCACTCCTCGTCCTCGGCGATGCCGAAGTAGACGAGGGTCCGGTTCCAGAGATCCGAGAGTGCCATCGGAGGCCGATTCTAGCCCTGTCCGGACGCGGAGAAGAGCACCTCGCCGGGACGGACGTAGGTCGCCCCCTCCTCGACGGCGACGCGGTAGTCCTGCGAGCTTCCCATGCTGAGCTCGGTCAGGCCGAGCCCGAGGGCGAGCTCGCGGAGCCGGCGGAAGTACGGCCGGGACGACTCGGGATCGTCCGCGAGCGGAGGCATCGTCATGAGCCCGCGGACGAGCGGGTGCCGCTCGACGAACCTGGCCACGTCGTCCGGCGCGATCCCCGACTTCGTCTCCTCGCCGGAGAGGTTGACCTCGAGCAGCGCCGGGATCGTCAGCCGGGAGGCGGCGGAGTCCGAGGAGAGCGAGTGCACGAGCTCGCAGATCCGGTTCACGACCTTCGCCTTGTTCGACTGCAGGTGCCCGATGAAGTGCCAGCGGAAGGTCTCGCCGTACTCCGCGTGCTTGCGCTCGAGATCCTGCGCGCGGTTCTCTCCCACCACCTCGATGCCCGCCTCTGCGAGAGACGCCATCTCGGAGACGGAGACGTACTTCGTCGCGGCGACCACCGTCACGTTCGGGCCGACCTCCTCTCGGATCCGCCGGTAGCGCTCGGCGATCTCCGTCGCGGACGCGAGCGTCATGAGTCGTGCCCGCGGACGAGCTCGCGAGCGGCCGCTAGCTCCGAGTCGCGGCCGTCCAGCTCGCCGTCGAGCTTGCGCCGGCGTAGCTCGGCGAGGAGCTCCCCCACCCGCGGCGACTCCGCGAGCCCGAGCTGGGCAAGCTCCGCTCCTCCGATCTCGAGCTCGATGTTCCGGAGACGCGTGAAGTAGTCCCTGAGCTCGGGCCCGTCCACGAGCGCGAGGGCAAGGAGCGGCGCATCAGGGGCGAACGGATCGGCCAGTGCGACGATCTCGGCGGGAGTCACAGGGGCGCCGCGGAGGCGCTCGACGATCTGCGGCGCGAACACGACGGCCCCGCCGATCAGGTCCACGTCGCGGTGCTTGATGTCGAGCTCGTCGAGCCAGGTGAACGCCTCGTCTCCGGTGAGCCCGCGACCGAGGACGGCGAGCCCGATCCGCCACGCCGGCACGTCGATGCCCAGCTCGTCGCGCACGTCGAGCGTGCGCGTGAACAACGCGGCTCCTTCCGCGTCGCCGCGCAGCCCGATATGCAGCGCTCGATCGGCGCCGAGCTCCCCGAGACGTGCGATCGCGCGCGCCGCGCCCGAGTCCTCGAGCAGCGGCACGAGCTCGTCCCGCAGGCGGACCGGCGAGACCTCGGCGACGAGACCCCGCGCGATGCACTGCCGCGCGAGCCGCTCGGAGTGGTCGTCCAGACGGAAGCCGTAGCGGGACTCGTACCGAACGGCTCGCAGGATGCGCGTGGGGTCGTCGACGAACGACAGGTCGTGGAGCACGCGGATGATGCCTTCCTCGAGGTCCTTGCGTCCTCCGAAGGGATGGACGAGACGGCCGAAGTCGGCTTTCTGCAGCGAGACCGCCATCGCGTTGATCGAGAAGTCGCGCCGGTGGAGGTCCTCCGCGATCGTCGCCGGCTCCACGGCCGGGAGCGCACCCGGCGCGTGGTAGCGCTCAGTGCGCGCGGTCACGACGTCGACCCGGTTTCCGTCCCCGTACTGGACGACCGCGGTGCCGAACTTCTCGTGCGGCGTGTAGCGCCCGCCGAGGGCGTTCGCGAGCGCCCGCGCGAACCCGATCGCGTTGCCCTCCACCGCGACGTCGACGTCGAAGCTCTCGGCGCCGAGGAGGACGTCGCGCACAGCGCCGCCGACGAGGTAGACGCCGTCGACCGAGCCCTCGAGTTCCGCGATCGCGGCAAACACCGGCTCGACGTGCGCGACCGCGACCTCCTCGACCAGGAGGCGTGAGATGTCGTCTGCTCGCTCCACCGGCGCATTGTGCCCCGGCTTCTCCGGTCGCCTAGTGCGCGTAGGCAACTTCCCACGACCGCGCTCTGACGTCGACGATCGCACCTGCGTCGTCGGGCTCGGCGTCCCGGACGGTCGGTCCCGCTGCGTCTCTAGACGTGCGCGATCGCCTCGATCTCGACGACGGCGCCGCTCGGCAGCGCCGAGATCCCGATCGTCGAGCGTGCGGGCGGCTGATCGCCGACGTGGCGTGCGTACACCTCGTTCATCCCGGCGAAGTCGGCAAGGTCAAGCAGGAACACCGTCGTCTTCACGAGCTTGTCGAGCCCGCTTCCCGCCTCCTCGAGGATCGCGCCGAGGTTCCGCATGATCTGCTCCGTCTGCTCCTCGACCGAGGGCCCGGCGAGCTGACCCGTCTCGAGGCTCGTTCCGAGCTGGCCCGCGACGAAGACGAGGTCTCCGACGCGGATGGCCTGGTTGTAGGGCGCGCCCTGGAACGGGCCGGAAGCGCGGTCGGTGCGGATGACGATCTTCGTTCCCATGCTCACTCCTCCGGTCGGACGGTCAGACGGGCGCGCACGCGTCGGCGAGCGCGACCCCGAGTGCCTTGAAGATCGCGGACAGGACGTGCTGCGAGTCGTGGCCCTCGATCAGACGGACGTGGATCGTGAGGCCCGCCGCGTCGGCAAGGCCGTTCAGGAACGACATCGCGAGGTCGGTGCGAAGACCGCCTGCCCGAGTCGACGAGAGGTCCGCGTTCGAGACCACGAGCGCGCTGCCGGACACCGCGACGACGACCATCGCGAGCGCCTCGTCCGCAGGGACGATGCCGACGCCGCGGCCGCGCGAACCGAGAAGCGGGGCGAACGCCTCGCCGAGCGCAGCCCCGGCGGCACCGACCTCGGCCTCCGGTTGCCCCGGGGCGATCTCGAGCCGCACCTCGAAGCCCCCCGTCTCCGCAGCTTCCTCGAGCAAGTGGTCGAGCACCGCGACCCCCGTCGCGATGCTGCTGGGGCTCCTGTCCCCGAGCTGGATCCGTGCCACGCCGTCGCTGGTCACAGGTCGACCCGCTCGATCGCGGCACCGAGCGCCTGCAGGCGCTCGTCGATCCGCTCGTAGCCGCGGTCGATCTGCCCGATGTTCCCGATCGTCGACGTGCCTTCGGCGGAGAGGGCGGCGATGACCATCGCCATGCCGGCGCGGATGTCCGGGCTCTCGAGCCGCTCGCCGTAGAGCGTGGCGGGGCCGGTCACCACGACGCGGTGCGGATCGCAGAGGATGATCCGTGCACCCATCGAGACGAGCTTGTCCACGAAGAACAGGCGGCTCTCGAACATCTTCTCGAAGATGAGGATCGTGCCGTGCGCCTGGGTCGCGACGGTGACCGCGATCGACGTCAGGTCGGCGGGGAACGCGGGCCAGATACCGCTCTCGATCTTGGGGATCTGGCCGCCGAAGTCGTCCTCGATCCGGAGCTCCTGCCCGGAGGGCACGCGCACGTCCGTGCTTCCGACCTCCATCTCGATCCCGAGCTTGCGGAAGGCCGGCACGATCGAGATGAGATCGTCCGGTTCGACGCCCTCGACGACGACCTCTCCCCCGGTCGCCGCCGCGAGACCGACGAAGCTCGCCACCTCGATGTGGTCGGGCCCGATCCGGAACTCACCTCCGCCGAGCGAGTCGACTCCGCCGATGTGCAGGACGTTCGAGCCGATCCCGCGGATGTCCGCGCCGAGCGAGACGAGGAAGCGGCAGAGATCCTGGATGTGTGGCTCACAGGCCGCGTGGCCGAGGATGGTCTCGCCGCGCGCGAGGACGGAGGCCATGATCGCGTTCTCCGTCCCCATGACCGACGCCTCGTCGAGGTACATCCGCGTGCCCGAGAGGCTCTGCGCCGTGAGCTCGTAGACGCCGTCGAGCGCGATGTGCGCGCCGAGCGCTGCGAATGCGTGGACGTGCGTGTCCAGGCGTCTGCGCCCGATCACGTCGCCGCCCGGACGGGGAACCGCGACTCGTCCGAAGCGCGCGAGGAGCGGCCCCGCGAGGAGGAAGGAGGCGCGGATCTCACGGCTGAGCTCGGGGTCGAGGTCCGTCTTCTCGACCGTGCTCGGATCGATGCGCACGTCGTTCGGCCCGGTCCACTCGATGTCGGCCCCGACGTGTGCGAGGAGCTCCACCATCGTCTGGACGTCGCGGATGCGCGGGACGTTCGAGAGGCGCACCTCGTCGCCTGCGAGGATGCTCGCCGCAAGGATCGGGAGGGCCCCGTTCTTGTTTCCCGATGCCTTGACGGCGCCCGTGAGCGGGTGTCCGCCGTCGATGACGAACGACTGCATGGCGGGCAATGGTACTGGGGGCACCCGAGGCCCCCCGGAGCTCAGCTCGGCAGGTTCTCGACGTCCAGCTTCGGGATCGGGTCGCCGGGCTCGAAGCCGAGCACCTGAGCGTAGAACGAGAGCTCCGCGTGGAGCGAGCGGACGATGTTCTCCGCTTTGCGGAAGCCGTGCCCCTCGCCCGGGAACAGGAGATACGCGTGCGGAACACCGCGCTCGCGGAGCGCGCCCACGATCACCTCCGCCTGCGACTTCGGGACGATCTCGTCGTCCTCGCCCTGCAGCACGAGCATCGGCGTGGAGATGTCGTCGACGAAGTTGATCGGGCTCCGCTCGCGATAGAGCTCGGCCGCCTCGGGATACGGGCCGACGAGCGTGTGCTCGTAACGACTCTCGAACTTGTGCGTGTCGCCGGAGGCGAACGGCACCAGGTCGGCGAGGCCGAAGTACGACGCCCCGGCCGCGAACGCGTCCGTATAGGTGAGCGCGCAGATCGTCGTGTAGCCGCCCGCGCTGGCGCCCGTGATGAGGAGACGATCCGGATCCGCAGCGCCTTCCTCGACGAGGTAGCGAGCGGCGTTCACGCAGTCCTGGAGATCGACGATGCCCCACATCCCGTTCAGCCGCTCGCGATAGGCGCGGCCGTACCCGGTCGAGCCGCCGTAGTTGACGTCCACCACGGCGAAGCCGCGCGTCGTCCAGTACTGCATCTCGAGGGAGAAGAGCGCTGTGGTCCTCGACGTCGGCCCACCGTGGGACATGACGATGAGCGGCGGAGCCTCGTCGTCGTCTGCGACATAGGTCAGGCTCCTCGGCGGGTAATACAGGGCGTGGGCGGTGAGGTCGTTCTCCGTCGGGAACTCGATCGCCTCCGGCACCGAGAACCCGGCGGTGTCGAGATCCACCTGCGAGCTCGTCCGAATTACGTCGTAGGCGCCGGTCGTCGCGTTGACGCGAACGAGCTGGTTCGGGATGGTCGCGGAGCCCGCGACGAAGACGAACGTGTCGCCCTCAGCGACGATGCCCGCCGAGCGCGTAGAGTCGTGCGGCAGGTCGAGATCCGTGAGCTCCCCCGCCTCGGGATCGAGAATGCCGAACGCCGTGCGTCCGTCGCTGTCGTACGAGCAGGCGATCCGCCCGTCTCCGAGGAAGTCGTACGAGCGCATGGCGAACGCCCACGCCGGGTAGCCGAACTCCACCTCTGCCGGATGGAGGAGCTGACGCTCCCCGTCGCGCACCCGTTCGAAGTTCCACCAGCCGCTGCGGTCGCTCGCGAAGACGAGGTCGCCGTCCGGGCTCCACTCGGGCTGCCAGATCGACTCCTCGCCGTTGCGACCGGCGACGTGCACGATCTCGCCGAGCTCTCTGTCCGGCGAGAGGTCGGCGACGAAGAGCTCGCACCCGTCCCACGGCATCCAGGGCAGATCCCAGGCGAGGAACGACAGCTTCGTCCCGTCCGGCGAGATGCGTGGGGCGGCGTAGAAGTCGCGGCCGCCGGCGACGATCCGCGGCTCGCGCGACCCGTCGGTCGGGAGAGCCACGAGCTCGTTGATCACGTCCGCCGGGCCGTCGCCTTCGTGGCGCTCGCGGACTCCGATCCAGAGCGAGCCGTCTCCCGTCACGCAGCCGTCGGCGTAGCGGTGACGCTTCTCGTCGATCGCCGGAGTGATCGGCGTCGGCGCCTTTCCGGGATCTTGGCGGTAGAGGCGCTGGTCGTCGAAGTTGGAGAAGTAGACGACGCCGTCGTGGATGCAGTGCGCTCCGCCGCCGTACTCGTGCACCATGGTCCGAACGTTGAACCCGGCGGGAGTGACGTCCTCGGGCTCGGCGCCCGGCTCGACCTTCATCAGGACGACGCGGCCGGCATCGGTCGGGCGGCCTTCGAGCCACCACACCGTCCCGTTCGAGAGCCACGGAGCGCTCACGGACGTCGCCGCGCTCGCGCGCAGCTCGGCGCTGATCGGAGACGACCAGGTCCCGTACGGCGCTACGACTCGTTCGCTCGGCTGAGTTTTCAACGGCGGTTGACTATCGTAGTCCGGCGATGCAGCCGACGCGAGATCAGGCCTGGGACACGCTGACGCGGTACACGAAGAGCGAGGCGCTCCAACGACACGCGCTCGCGGTCGAGGCCTCGGTCCGGTGGTACGCGCGCCACTACGGCGAGGACGAGGAGTTCTGGGGCTGCACCGCGCTCCTGCATGACTTCGACTACGAGATCCATCCCACGCTCGACAAGCACCCGCAGGATGGCGCGCCGATCCTGCGCGAGGAGGGATACCCGGAGGAGCTGATCGAAGCAGCGCTCTCCCACGCCGAGCACCTCCAGATGGAGCGCGACACGCAGCTCAAGAAGGTGCTGTTCGCCTGCGACGAGCTCTCGGGCTTCGTCCATGCGTGCGGGCTCGTGCGTCCGACCGGGCTCGACGGGCTCGAGCCGAAGTCCGTGCGCAAGAAGCTGAAGCAGCCGTCGTTCGCGGCCGGGGTTCACCGCGACGAGGTCTACGCCGGTGCGGAGCTCCTCGGGCTCGAGCTCGACGAGCACATCGCGAACGTCGTTGCCGCGCTGCAGCCGATCGCGCCGGAGCTCGGGCTCAGGACCTCGTCCGACGCGGGCTGAGCATCCGTCGGCGCCGTGTGGGGCGCTATTTCCCCTGACCGCACGTTGTGGTCTTGCCGCCCGACTATGACCGTGCGTATCGCTCGATGAAGGCGAGCGTCCGGCGCCAGGCATCCTCCGACGCCTCCACGAACTCCTTCTGCTTTCGGTCGAAGAAGCTGTGCGGCGCGCCGTCGTAGATCACGACCTCGTGCTCGACGCCGGCGGTGCCGAGCGCCTCGTCGAACGCGTTCACGTCCTCGACCGGAATCGCCGCGTCCTCGCCTCCCTGAAGTGCGAGGATCGGCGCGGCGAACTCGGCGGCGCGCTGTGTCGGGCCGGGTGAGCCGTCCGCTCCAGGGCCGGGCCGCCCGTAGAAACCGACCGCGCCCGCGAGGTCATGCCCGCCGGCGGTCGCGAGCCACGAGTTGCGCCCGCCGAAGCAGAACCCGACCGTGAAGACCGAGCTCGCGGAGCTGCCCTCCGACGAGCGGAGATGCGCAACCGCCGCGGCGACGTCGCGCTGGATGCCATCGGGCGTCGTCTCCTGCACGTGTGGCCTGTACTCGAAGTCGTCGTCCCGCTTCTCGGCCCCGGCCGTGCGCCCGAAGTAGTCGAGCGCGAGTGCGGCGTACCCGCGCTCTGCGAAGCGCAGCGCGAGCTCCTCGTAGAAGCGGTAAAGGCCGCGGACGTCGGGGAGGATGACGACGCCGACGCCGTTCGGCTCCTCCGGCGTCGCGAGGAAGGCGGCGAAATGGTTTCCGTCGCTCGCCTCGAGCACGAGGTCGTCGTGCGAAACGGCCGCTCCCCAGATCGGCGGGATCGGGGGCGAGGAGTCGAGGTCGAAGCAGATGCGCCGACCCTAGCGCAGCCCGCCCGCTAGAGCGCAGCTACGAGGCGGTCGAGATCGTCGTCGCTCGTCCACCAGCCGACCGAGGCGCGAACGAGCCCGGTGCCCGGCAGCTCGCGCACGACCACACCGGCGTCGGCGAGGCGCATCACGACCTCCGCCGGCTCCTCGCGGCCGGGCCGCCACGAGACGAGCGTCGCGCGCTCCTCCGGCACGAGAACCTCCTCGCCCGCGTCGCCGAGGAGCGCACGGCAGCGTTCGGCCATCTCGGCGGCGCGCTCGAAACGCCAGCTCGGCCGCAGCTCGAGCGCGACCAGCAGCCCGGCGAGCGAGCCCGTGGAAAGCCAGTTCGGCTCGAACCTCCTCGCGCCGGGCCAGGGCGTGAAGCTCCCGTCCGGCTCGTTCGCCTGACGCGAGAAATAGCTGGGACGCGTGACCGGCAGGCGCTCCGGGTCGGCGACGACGAGTCCGCCCGTCGGATCGGGACCGCAGAGCCATTTCTGCCCCGAGATCGTGAGGAAGTCGAGACCGGCCGCTTCCACCGGGATCGCCCCGACCGATTGGGCGCCGTCGACGAGGATCGGGAGCCCCGTCGTCTCCCGGAGGTCGCGCACCGGCAGCACCTGGCCCGTCGTCCACAGGACCTGCGAGAGCGCGACGAGCTTCGTGCGCGCCGTCAGCGCCGCAACGATCCGCTCGGGATCGGGAGGAACCACGACGACCCGCGCGCCGGATGCGTGCAGCGGCCCGATCAGCCCGAAGTGCTCGTCGCTCGTCGTGACCACTTCGTCGCCGCTCGTCAGGCCGAGCCCGGCGACGACGATGTTGCAGCCGTCGGTCGTCGAGCCCGTGAGCGCGATCAGTTCCGCCTCGGCCGAGACGAGCTCGGCGAGCTCCGCGCGCAGGGCCTGGCGCAACCCGAGGATGTGCTCGATGAACACGGCGCCGCCTCTCCCCCGCTCCAGGTCGCGGTCCAGCTCCGACTCCATCGCGGCGACCGTCCTGCGTGCGAGCGGTCCGCAAGAGCCGGCGTTCAGGTACGCGGTGCGCTCGAGCACGGGGAACTCGGCGCGTGCCTCCTCGAACGTCACGCGCGGGATTCTGCCGGGATGCGGTCTAACGTTCCCGCCCATGCGTGTCGTCATCTCCGACCCGCCGGCGTACACGCCGCCGTACGACCGCTCGCTCGCCGCGGCCCTCGCGCGGGCCGGAGCAAACGTGGAGCTCGTCACGTCCAGGTTCCGGTTCGGAGAGGTTCAGCCTGCTGCCGGGTACTCGGCCCGCGAGTGGTTCTACCCGCTGTCGTCGCGCATGGACTCGTCCCGGCTGCGGCTCGCGGTCAAGGCGCTCGAGCACCCGGTCGGGATGGCGCAGCTCGCGACGCTACGCCCGGACGTCCTGCATGTGCAGTGGTTCGGTGCTCCCGAAGCCGACCGCTGGCTCTTCCGGCCGCGCTCGCCGGTCGTGTACACGGCGCACGACGTCATCCCGCGCCGGACGGCCGCGAAGACCGCCGTGTGGCGAACGCTGTTCTCACGCGTCGATCGTGTCGTCGTCCACTCCGAGCGAGGGCGCGACGCGCTCGCAGCGTTCGGCGTCGACCCGGCGCACATCCGCGTGATCCCGCATCCCGCGTTCCGGGCCGACATCGCCCGTGCCGACGACGGTCGCACGGCGCTCGCACTCGGCCTCATTCGTCCCTACAAGGGCACCGAGGACGCCGTCGACGTCGTGCTGCGCACGGAGGACGCCCACCTGCTCGTGGCGGGCGACCCTCGCATCGACCTCGACGGGCTCCGCGAGCGGGCCGGCGCCAGAGCCGAGTGGCGGCTCGGGTTCCTGCCCGGCGCGGCGATCGAGCGCGCTCTCTCGGAGGCGACCGTGGCGCTCTTTCCGTACCGCGCGGAGATCGACGTGTCCGGTGCGCTCCTGCAGGTCCTCGGCGCGGGAATCCCGGCCGTCGTCTACGACATCGGAGGGCTCGGCGAGGTCGTGCGACGCTATGGCGCCGGTGCCGTCGTCCCGGCCGGCGACGTCGCGGGCATGGCCGTATCGCTCGAGCGACTGCTCGGAGACTCGACCGCTCTCGCCGAAGCGCGCGCGGGCGCGGAGAGAGCGCGCGACGAGTTGACGTGGGAAGCGTCTGCTCAGGCTCATCTCGACCTCTACCGGGACCTCGTGTGAGGCTCGGCCGAAGGCGTTTCGCCGACGTGATCGAGCGCCAGCTCGATCTCTTCGCCGAGGACGAGGCCGCTCTCCTCGACGAGGCGGCGACGACCGACGCTGCCTGGACGACCGCGCCCCGGGAGGAATCCGAGGAGCGCTACGGCGACTATCAGCTCGTCGTGGACGCCGTCGCCGACCACCTCGCGGAGCTCCGCGGTCACTACGCCTCCGCGCTCGACGAGCGCGCGGCGGACGAGTACCGCGCAGCCTTCAACCGCGCGGCGACGAAGCGCTTCGGACGCTTCGCGTCGGCTCTCGCCGACTGAGATGCCGATGCGACTCGAGGACTACGGGCTCATCGGCGACCTGCAGACGGCCGCGCTCGTCGGGCGCGATGGGCGCATCGACTGGCTCTGCCTCCCGCGCTTCGACTCGGGCGCCGTGCTCGCCGCCCTCCTCGGAGACGACGACAACGGGCACTGGACGATCCAGCCCGCGGGCGAGTTCCGCACGCCCGAACGTGGCTACAGCGACGACACGCTCATCCTCGAGTCGACCTTCGAGACGTCGACCGGAACCGCTCGCGTCATCGACTTCATGCCGCCGCGCGAGACACAGCCCGATGTCGTGCGGATCGTCGAGGGCATCGCCGGGCGGGTCGAGATGCGGATGGAGCTCGTCCTCCGCTTCGACTACGGCTCGATCGTGCCGTGGGTCAGGAACCTGCACGGCACACTCGTCGCGATCGCCGGCCCCGACGCGGTGTCCCTGCGCACACCAGTCACGCTCGAAGGAGTCGGGTTCACGACGCAGGCTTCCTTCACGGTGAGCAAGGGCGACAGAGTCCCGTTCGTGCTCACGTGGTTCCCGTCGCACCTCGACTTCCCCGAGCCGGTGGAGGCGGAGCGAGCGCTCGAGGACACGACGGCGTACTGGGAGGCGTGGGCGTCGCGGTGCTCGCATTCGGGCGACTGGCACGACGACATCCACCGCTCGGTGCTCACCCTGAAGGCGCTCACCTACGCCCCCACGGGCGGCGTCGTGGCGGCGCCTACGACCTCTCTTCCCGAAGCGATCGGCGGCGTGCGGAACTGGGACTACCGCTTCTGCTGGCTCCGGGATGCGACTCTGACGCTGCTCGCGCTCCTCCGCTCGGGCTACATCGAGGAGGCGCGCGCGTGGCGGGACTGGCTCCTGCGCGCGGTCGCGGGGAAGCCGGAAGACCTCCAGGTCATGTACAGCGTCTCGGGCGAGCGGCGCCTCACCGAGCTCGAGCTGCCCTGGCTCTCCGGGTACGAGGGCTCGCAACCGGTGCGGATCGGGAACGGCGCTTCCAGGCAGCGCCAGCTCGACGTCTACGGAGAGGTGATCGACGCGTTCACGACCGCTCGCAGGCGCGGCCTCGAGGCCTCGGACGCAGCGTGGCAGATGACACTCGAGCTGCTCGACTGGCTCGAGTCGAACTGGTCCGAGCCGGACGAGGGCATCTGGGAGGTTCGCGGGCCGCGCCGTCACTTCACGCACTCGAAGGTCATGGCCTGGGTTGCGTTCGACCGGGCGGTGACGACCATGGAGTCGTGGGGACGCGAGGGCCCGCTCGACCGCTGGCGCGCGCTCCGCCACGAGATCCACGAGTCGGTTCTTCGCGAGGGCTACGACGCCGGGCGTGGCAGCTTCGTCCAGTCCTACGGCTCGGATCGGCTCGACGCGAGCCTGCTCCTGATCCCGCTCGTCGGGTTTCTGCCCGCCCGCGACCCGCGCATGGTCGGGACCGTCGCGGCGATCGAGCGCGAGCTCCTCCGAGACGGGCTCGTCGAGCGCTACCGAGCCGACACCGAGAACGTGGGCGTCGACGGCCTCCCGCCGGGCGAGGGCGTCTTCCTCCCCTGCTCGTTCTGGCTCGCCGCCGTCCTCGCCCAGCAGGGCCGGGCGGCCGACGCGCGAGCACTCTTCGAGCGCCTGCTCTCGCTCCGCAACGACCTCGGACTCGTCTCGGAGGAGTACGACCCCGAGCGGAAACGTCTGGTCGGCAACTTCCCGCAGGCGTTCACGCACCTCGCTCTCGTGGAGACCGCGTACACGATGGCGAAGCGCGCGCCGCGCGAGGCTCAGGAGACGACCGCGTAGAGCCGCCACTCGCCGGGCACGCCCTTCAGCTCCGCCGTCTCCCGCTCGTCGAAGGCGATGCCCGAGCCGGCGACGAGGTCGCGCACGGTGCTGGAGACGAGGACTTCGCCGGTCTCCGCCCGGGCCGCCACCCGCGCGCCGATGTTGACCGCGATCCCGGCGACCTTTCCGTCGGCGATCTCGACTTCGCCCGTGTGCAGCCCTGCACGCACGTCGAGTCCGAGCGGGCGGACCGTCTCGACGATCGACTGCGCGCAGCGGATCGCGCGTGCCGGCCCGTCGAAGGTCGCGAAGAACCCGTCGCCGGCCGTGTCCATCTCGCTCCCGTCGAAGCGCGCGAGCTCGCGTCTGATCGCGGCGTGATGCTGCTCGAGGAGATCGCGCCAGCGCCGGTCGCCGAGCTCCGCGGCGCGGGCGGTCGAGCCGACGAGGTCGGTGAACAGCACCGTCGCGAGAACTCGATCCGGCGTCTTCGCCTCGCGAGTCCCGGTGAGGAACTCGCGGATCTCGGCGATGGTCTGATCCGGGTCGAACCAGGGCACGTGGTCGCCACCCGGAAGCTCGACGTACCGCGCACCCGGGACCGTCCGCGCGAGGAAGCGCGCGTTCTCCACGTGGCAGACCTGATCGTCCGCCGCGTGGATGATGAGTGTGGGGACGTTGATGCTCGGCACGACCTCCCGAACGTCGATGCCGAACGCCATCCGCGCGAACGCCTCCCACGACGCGGGCGTGCACGCATGGAGCGCCAGACGGCCGAGCCACTCGCGCGCCCACGGTGGATCGCCGAGGCTCGGCACGAGGAACGGCATGCCCCGTCCCTTCCCCCAGTTCTGCGGGATCGACGCGAGGTACTCCTCGAACTCCTCCTCCGTCGCCTCGCCCCACGGCCAGTCCTCGCCCGTCCGCTCGCGTACCTCGGCGCCCTGGAGGATGAGCGCGGCCGTCCGTTCGGGGTGCGCCGCCGCGAAGAGGATCGAGAGCGGACCGCCCTCGGACTCGCCCATCACCGCCGCACGCTCGCTTCCCGCCGCGTCCATGACCGCTCGGATGTCGTCCATCCGCTCCTCGAGCGTCGTCGCTCCGGGGACGCGGTCGGACATGCCCATCCCGCGCTTGTCGAACGTGATCAGTCGCGTGAACTCGCCGAGCCGCTCGCAGTAGCGCCGGTACTGCGGGAGCTCCCACATGATCTCGAGGTGCGTGTACGCGCCGGACACGTACACGAGGTCGATGGGGCCGTCGCCGACGACGCGGTAGGCGACGTCGATCTCTCCGCTGCGGGCGAACCGGACCTCGGTCATCGCAACAGCGTTCCCCGTGTCGGGGCGTCCGTCAACTCAGCGGTGTCCGAAATGGTGCGCGCGCGGAAGCGACTCCCAGACGGCATCGCTGGCAGCGACCTCCCGCGCGAGCGGGCCGAGGGACTCGATCTCGGATACGAGCACGTTGCGGTTCTCCCCGATCCGCTCGTAGCGGCCGCGCGCGAGCACGAGCGGCTCTCCGCGAACCGTCGCCCGGTAGCGCTCGTAGACGGGCGGCGGGACGATCAGGTTCACCTGCCCGTGCTCGTCCTCGAGGAGCATGAAGACGATGCCGTTCGCGGTCGACGGCCGCTGTCGAGCCACCGCCATTCCCGCGACGGCCACCCGCCGCCCGTGAGGGTGCTCACGAAGCTCCGCGCTCGAGAGCGTCTCCGGCGGCAGATGCGAGCGGAGGAGCGCGAGCGGGTGCACCCCGACCGAGAGCCCCGTGTGCCGGTAGTCGGCCAGCATCCGCTCCCACCGCGTGAGGTCGCGAAGCTCGGGCGTCTCCGCGGTGGCGTCGAGCGGCAGCGGGAGCTGCTTCGCCTCGCCCCCCGTCCCCGGAACCGACTGCGGACGGAACACGAGCCCGAGCTCCCAGAGGAGGTCTCGACGTGGGCCGAAATCGTCGCACGCGCCGCCCTTGACGAGCGCCTCGAGCGCATCGCGGGAGAGCGGTGTCCGGCGAGCGAGGTCGGCGACGTCCCCGAAGGGTCCATTCGCTTCTCGCTCGGCGACGAGAGCCTCCGCCTCGTCCTCTCCCAGTGACGAGATGTAGTTCAGGCCGATGCGAACGCACAACCCTGAGACAGGGCTAGGCCGACCACACTGCCCAGCCGTGACCTGGCATCGAACCCCGCTCAGGTCGACGTCCGGCGAGAGCACCTCCACCCCGCGTCTCTGTGCGTCTCGAACGAGCGTCGCGGGCGGGTAGAAGCCCATCGGCTGGGCGTTCAGGAGGGCGCACAGGAACTCGGCCGGGTAGTGCCGGCGGAGCCACTGCGACTGGTAGGCGAGCAGGCCGAACGCAGCCGCGTGCGCCTTCGGGAAGCCGAACCCGGAGAAGCCGACGAGCTTGTCGAAGACCGCGTCGGCCGTCCCCGCGTCGACGCCCTTCGTCCCCGCTCCCTCGACGAACTGCGTCCGGTAGGCCTCGAGCGCGTCGTGGCTTCGCTTGCGGCTCATCGCTCTCCGCAGCCCCTCGGCGTCGCCCACCGTGAAGCCGGCGAGCGCGATCGCGACCTCGAGCACCTGGTCCTGGAAGACGACGACACCGAAGGTCGAGGCGAGCGGCTCGCGGAGGAGCTCGTGGTCGACCGGCCAGACGTAGGACGGGTCGCCGCGCAACCGCTCCCTGGCGTCGATGTACGGGTGCACGGCCTTCCCCTGGATCGGCCCCGGCCGGACGAGCGCGACCTGAACGGTGAGGTCGTCGAGATTCGCGGGCAGCGTCCGGAGCAGGCTCTGCATCTGCGCCCGGCTCTCGATCTGGAACGCGCCGACGGTGTCCGCCCGCTGAATCTCGGCGAAGACCTCCGAGTCGGCGAGCGGGATGCGCGAGAGGTCGATCACCTCGCCATGGGTATGCGCGACCTGCTCGACGCAGTCCTCGACCGCCGACAGCATCCCGAGCCCGAGCAGGTCGATCTTGAGGAAGCCCGCATCCGAGCACGAGTCCTTGTCCCACTGGCAGAGCTGGCGGCCCGCCATCGCCGCCGGCTGCACGGGCACGAGCTCGATCAGCGGCCTCGTCGAGACGACCATCCCGCCCGGGTGCTGGGAGACATGCCGCGGGAGCCCTGCGATCTCGCCGGTCAGCCAGGCGAACGCGCGCCAGCGCGGGGACTCGAGCTTGCGGTCGCCGTCGGGGAGGCGCGCGACCTCCTCCCCCACCCGGCGCGCGTCCCAGCCGTCCGAGAGCCGCGCGAGCCGCTCGAGCTCCGCGAACGGGAGACCGAGGGCCTTCCCCACGTCGCGAATCGCACCACGCGAGCGATAAGTGGCGAAGCTCGCGACGAGCGCGGCGTGCTCGCGCCCGTAGCGCTCGGTGACGGCGACGATGAGCTTCTCGCGGATGTCCCGCGGGAAGTCGAGGTCGATGTCCGGAACGGCCGCCAGCTCGCGGTTCAGGAAGCGACCCAGCGAGAGGTCGTTCGCGACCGGGTCGACGTGCGAGAGCCCGGTGAGGTAGCAGACGATCGATCCGACCGAGCTTCCCCGTCCGCGGCCGGGTGGGAGGAACCGCCGCGGCGAGCCAGGGCCGCGTACCTCGAGCGCGCACTCGCGCGCGAGCTCGAGCACCTCGTGGTGGAGGAGGAAGAACCCCGCGAGCCCGAGCTCCTCGATCAGCCGCAGCTCGTCGTCGAGGCGCGCTCGTGCATCCGTGCGCACGCGCGGGGAGACGTCGGCATAGCGCCCGTCGAGTGCTGCCCGGCAGATCTCCGCGAGCTGGCGGATCGCCGGCTCCTGGCCGTCGGAGAAGTCGGGGTAGCGGTAGCCGAGCTCCTGCGTCAGGTCGAACCCGAGTCGTTCCGCGAGCTCGCCGCTGCGCTCGGCCGCAGCTCGGTCGAAGGAGAAGCGCTCGAGCATCTCCTCCGGCGCGCGCAGGAAGCTCTCGCGGTTTCCCCGCCGCTCGGGCTCGCAGCCGTCGAGCGAGGTGCGGCAGCGCACCGCGACGAGCACGTCCTGGAGCAGTGTCCGTCGCGGGTGGTGAGCGTGGACGTCGCCCGTCGCGATCGTCTGGACGCCGAGATGCTCAGCGAGGTCGTGGAGCAGGCTGTTACGCCGCGCGTCGCCGCGTTCGAACGGTCGCTGCAGCTCGACGTAGAAGCGATCGCGGCCGAACGACTGCGCGAGCCGGGCGGCGGCGTTCGGGTCGCGTATCCCCAGCCCGCGCCGCGCGCAGCCCGAGAGGCAGACGAGGCCCTCGTTCAGCTCCGCGACACGCTCGAGCGAGACCGACGGCGGCAGGGGCTCGCGGTCCTCCCTCCCGGATCCCGCTCCGGCACCGGCAAAGCCGGCACCTCCGCTCTTGGGCGGCTCCGTCGAGCCTACGCCGCTACGGCGCGTGCCGGCGTGCGCAGCGGTGAGGAGACGGCAGAGGTTCGCGTAGCCGCGCCGGCTCTCGACGAGGAGCGTGACGTGCGCTCCACCCGCTCCGGCGCCGGCAAAGCCGGCACCTCCGCTCTCGTGCGGCTCCGTCGAGCCTACGCCGCTGCTGTCGAGCGTGACCTCGGCGCCGGTGATCGGGCGCACGCCGAAGTGCTTCGCAGCATGCGCGAACTCGAGCGAGCCGTAGAGACCGTCGTGGTCGGTGAGCGCGAGCGCCTCGTACCCGAGCTCGGCGGCGCGCACCGCGAGCTCCTCCGGCTGCGACGCGCCGTCGAGGAACGAGTACGCCGAGTGGCAGTGGAGCTCGACGTAGCCGCCGGGCACTAGGCTGCCGGGACGTGGTCGAAGTCGCGGAAGGCGAAGTCATCCTGCAGAGCGGGAAGCTCGACGTCACGCTCCTCGTCGACATCGAGCAGCTCGCCGTGGTCGAAGTGCACGCCGCTCCGGGATGGGGAACATCGCCTCTCCACATGCATGCTCGACACGGCGAGGCGCTGTACGTCTTCGAGGGGGAGCTCGCGCTTCAGCTCGAGGATCGTGTCCGCCGGATCGGCCCGGAGAGCTGGGCGTTCGTCCCGCCCGGAGTCGTGCACGCTGTCGAGGTGACGGGCGACACACTGGCGCGGTTCCTCGTCTTCCACGCTCCCGGCTCCGGCTACGGCGACTACGTCCGTGGGGACACAGCCGCGTTCGATCAGCGGCCGGCGGCGGATTCCGTATCGGCCGATCCCGGGCTCGTCGTCGTCCGGCAAGCAGGAGGCATGGAGGGCGACACGATCACCGACCGGCCGGGGCGGCGCGCTACCGTGCTCGTGGAGAGCGACGAGGTCACCATCTCCGAGTTCCACTACGGCGCGGGTGAGCGCGGAGCGCAGCGGCACGTGCACCGCGAGCACGCGGACGGGTTCCTCGTCCTCGAGGGGGAGTTCACCTTCCACTTCGGCGACGGCTCGCGCGCCCTTCCCGCCGGGACGCTCCTCGTCATACCTCCGAACGTCGTCCACGGCTTCGACAACGACAGCGGTGCCTCCGCGCGCTGCTTCAACTTCCACGTGCCGTCGTTCGGCTTCGCCGACTACATGCGTGGGAAGAACTCCGACTTCGACCAGTTCGACCCGCCCGAGGGCAGCTGGGACGCTGGAGCCGCGCTCGTCGTGCGGCTCGCTTCCTGAATGGACGACCCGATCGTCCTCGCTCCCGGCGAGGGCGAGCCGCTCGGCAACGGCGTCGTCAAGTCGGCGCGCCCGGAGCTCTCGCTCATCGAGTTCGAGCTGGCCCCGGGCGGTGAGGTCGGCCCTCACCTCCATCGCGGCCACAGCGATGCGTTCTACGTCCTCGAGGGAGAGGTCGAGTTCAGGACCGGAGACGAGATCGTGAGCGGAAGCGCCGGCTCGTTCGTCCTCTCGCCGCCGGGCGTCGTCCACTCCTTCCGCAACACGACCACCGAGCCGGCACGACTCCTCAATCTCCACACGCCCGGCGGCTTCGCCGAGTACCGCCGAGAGCTCGCGAAGCTCCGCGAGGAGGGCATCGAGCCGGATGCCGCCTTCTACGAGAGCCACGACGTCTTCGCCCCGGACTGACCTCACGCGCGCTGCGTGAACCAGCATCGCTGCTCGCGGTCGCGGTACACGCAGACGTTCCGTCCGCTCTCGAGGACGACCTCGAAGTAGCGCCGATCGACCGGCTCCTCCGTCCACCAGCGGTCGACGACACGCCACTCCTCGCGCACGAGCGTGACCTGCTCGCGGTTCACGATCCTCGGCGTCTCGCCCGGGCCCGTCTCCACGAGCGCCGGCCGCGGCGCGTTCAGTCGTCCCGCGGAACGACCAGCGCTCGCGCTTCCGGAACCCGCGACCACGGCGCCACCTCCACCACGGCGCACACCGAACCCGACCCCGTGCTCGCGCGCACCTGTCGCAGACCCTCGCGCAGGCGCGTGCTCACCTCCTCTCCCGCCGGCTCCACCAGAGCGAGCTGCTGCCCCGTGTGATCCGCGAGCTCGACTGCCTCGAGCCGCAGCTCGACGATCGGAGCCGGCAGCTCCAGCAGCTTCGACCCGAGCGCGATGCGGAGACGACCGAGCTCGGCCGTCGCATCGCGCAGCGTCACCGTGCGTCGCCAGGAACCGCCATCGACGAGCCGGGCGCCCAGGGCCAGTTTCCTGAATGGCCGCCCGGCTCGTTCGGGACGCGCGAGCAGGCGCTCGAGGAGGGAGCCGAGCGCTCGTCGCAGCGTGAGCTCGTTCGCGACAGCATCGGGGAGCACGAGGACCTCGGCGAGCTCGGCTGCCGGCCTGCGTCCGCGCACCCGCGCCTTTCGCCCGCCGCGCGCGAGCCTCCATGCTTTCCGGCCGTCCGCGCCCAGCCTCTCCGAGACGGCAGCGGACGGGAGTTGCGCCAGCTCCCCGATCCGTCGTAGGCCCAGTCCCTCGAGCTCCGCGTAGCGGTCGACGCTCAAGGGGAGCAACGAGAGCGGCAGCGGCTCGAGGAATCCCCGTTCTTCCTTGTCCGCGACGATCAGGATCTGACCGGGCCGCGCCACGCTCGCGGCCGCGAGCGCAGTGAAGCGACGGCCCGCTGCTCCGATCCGCGGATCCCAGGTCGAGCCGACCGCCGCGAGCGCGCGCTCGAGCGCGGCCTGTGCGCCGCCATAGAGTCTCTCGACACCGCGCGTCTCGAAGACCACCACGCCGTGCTCGACGGGATCGACGGCGAAACCCGTGTCCTCGAGCCGTCGCAGGACCTCCTCCCACTCCCGCTCCGCTCCGGCCGGGTCGCGCTCGACGAGCGCGAGCGACGGGCACGTCGCGAGAGCCTCTCCGAGACGCATGCCGGGCTTGACGCCCGCGGCCTCGGCGGCGGCGGTCACCGGGCCGAGGAGCTGCTCCTCACCGGGCTCCGGCGCGAGCGCCGTGGGACAGGTCGCGAGCCGCGGCTGCGCACGCAGTGCCGCTCTCAGCTCGAACCCGGGAATGAGGAGGCACGCGATCACTGGGAACGTATGTTCTATACGAACACACGTTCTCCTGTCAAGGTGTCGAAAAGATCAGTGCCCGAGAGCGGCCTGCTTGAAGACGAGCGTCCGCCGCTGGCGGTTCGACTCCGCCTGGAGCTCGACCGCCACCTCCACACGCGGTCCGACCCCGACGGGCGTCCGCACCGGCACGACCACGGCGTGATGGCCCGCGATCGTGGTCTCCCGACAGACCCCGCGCCGGACGACGAGCCAGCGGTTGGCGATCGCGCTCCCGCTGAGCGCCGCACGTGCACACACGGTCACCCGGGCGTCCTCTCCCGCCCCGATCTTCGCCTCGATCGCGGCCCCGCTCCCGCGCTCGAGCGCGACCTGGGCGCCTAGCACGTCTCCCCCTGGCTGCCAGGCCCCGAACACCTTGCACTTCGTCGACCCGTCGGCGATCGCCGCCTGCACCGCGTCGGCAGCGGGCCGCAGCGACCCGTCCAGCCGCTCGAGCGCCGCCTGGAATCCCGCCCGCGCGCCGTCGTCACGGAACCCGAAGAAGCTGACCTCCGCCACATCCGGGTCGCATGCCGCCCGCCGGATCAGGTCGCCGTAGATCGCGGCCTGTGCGGCCTCGTTCGTCACCGGAACGTTCTCCGCACCCGTGTAGCCCGAGAGGCCCGACGTGTCGACCTGCCAGCCGACCTCGTCGAGGTGCAGCTTCAGCCCGTCCACGGTCGTCGGCTGGGACGTTCCGTGGAAAGCATCCCAAAGCCCCTGCTTCACGCGGTCGAGGTTCACGAACCCGGCGTTCGGCCAGGCGTAGCCGCGGTCGAGCGGGTCGGTCGCCTGGTTCGGATATGGATGGAAGCTGAACGCGTCCATCAGCGGCTTCGTCCGCCCGCTCTTCCGGTACCACGCGCCGAGCGCGCGGAGGAAGCGCAGCGGCGAGGTCGAGATGTTGCTCTTCGCGTTCGGCCGGTCGTTCCCGCGCGGCGAGAGCCCCACGCCGACCACGGTGTTCGCCGGGTCGACGGATTTCAGCGCGTCGTACGCCGCAGCGAGGTAGGGACCGAACGCCGCCGCCGACGCGTTCGCTCCCTTCGCGTCGAATTGCGGCCGCCAGAACGCGGGCTGGTTCGGCTCGTTCCCGATGACGAACTCCTTGACCTCCGGATACACGGAGGCGACGGCGCCCACGTAGCCGGCAAAGAGCGACGGCGAGCCGATCCCCGCCTCGAGCTCGCGCGGCGGATACGGATAGATCGCGAGCACGACGCGGATCCCGGCCGCGATCGCGTTCGGGATGACCCGGTCGAGCAGTTCCTTGTCCTGGATGACGAGCGGTTCGCTCGGGACGAAGCGCACCGCGATGACGGTCTGCCGGAGACCGAGCGACGCCATTTGCGTGTACACGGCGGCGCCTCCGTCGGCGTCGAACTTCGCGGTGTCGTCGTTGGCGCCGACGTCCGCGGCATGCGTGACCGACGCACCTGCGAGGAGCGCCGTGACGAGGACCGTTGCCGCAGCGAGGAGTCGCACTCGATTTCGTTTCCCGGGCACCCCCTCGCCCGCGTGGGGCCGGAAGACTACAACGAAAGTCGGTCGAGCAAAACCCCCAGCAAACCGGCGCTTCCGAAGCGCACGGGATCGTCCGTCGGAAGCCCGGTCTCCGCCTGCACGGCTGCGATCGCCGCTCGGGCCGCCTCGTCGCTCTCGATCTGGCTCGTGTTGAGCGCCACGCAGGCCACTTTCGCGGGCCGCCGAGGCAGGGAGACCCGCTCGTAGAGCTCGACGAGATCGGGGAGCGGCGGGATCGGGTGACCGGGACAGCCCTCGATCTCGGTCGCCCCGGCGAGGTGGCAGAGCACGAGGAGATGCGGCGCCGCACCGTGGACGAGCCCGAGCGTCACCCCCGAGTACATCGGATGGACGATCGACCCCTGCCCCTCGACGAAGAGGAGCTCGCCACCTCGTTCGGCGCCCTCGACGACGAGGCGCTCGGCCGCGCCGGCGAGGAAGTCGGCGACGACGGCGTCCACGGCGATGCCCCAGCCCGCGATCACGATCCCCGTCTGTCCGGTCGGGACGAAGACCGACGCGAGGCCGCGTCGGCGCGCCTCGAGATCGAGCTCGACGGCGACCGTCTTCTTCCCGATCGCGCAGTCGGAGCCGACGGTCAGGACGACCTTCGCATCGAGCTCGAGGTTCCGACCGGTGGGGACGTTCAGGTCGTCGGGCGGACGACGCAGGTCGCGGAGCTCGACCCCGGCGTCCGCGGCCAGCTCGGAGAGCTCGGGATCGTCGGACATGAACTCGTGTAGCCCGCTCTCGAGGTCGAGGCCCGCAGCTATGCACTGCTTCAAGAGCTCACGCCAGGCGGCCGGGAAGCGCCCACCCTGGGTCGCGACGCCGACGATCGCGACCGTTGGCGTGTACGGGAGCGCCTCGTCGACCATCCCGACGATCGGGATGCCCTCGTACGACTCGCCCGAGCGGGCGGAGTCGAGGATCGCCACCACCGGGTCCGGCCCGTAGCGCACGATCCCGCGCATCGTCTTCCCGTAGTGCGCGTCGTCCGAGTACCCCTCGGCGAGGATGAGGATGCGGCGCGGCACGGAGCTGAAATCTAGAGCCGACCCGCGGCGTAGGCGTGGACGCCGTAGTCGTGGGAGAGACCGCGGACGATGTCGTCACCCATCGACGACGACGCCGAGGCCGGGTGAGGCGGACGGCACCTGGACACCGTCGACCAGCTCGACGCCCGGGCACGGGTCCTCACGGAGGAGGAGGTTTCCGTCGAGGTCGACGTGGTCGCAGAGAGGGGCAACACAGCAGCCGGCCGCGATCCCGAGGCCGGACTCGAGCATGCAGCCGAGCATCACGCCGAGCCGGAGCGCTCGCGCCGCGTGCGCCATCCGGATTCCCTCGCGGATGCCTCCTGATTTCGCGAGCTTGATGTTGATGCCGTGCGCGATCTCCGCGCAGGCCGCCACGTCCGCGAGCGTGTGGCAGTCCTCGTCGACATAGATCGGGACGGGCGACCGGTCGCGCAGCTCGGGCCCGCCCTCGTCGCCGGCCGGAAGCGGCTGCTCGCAGTACTCGACCCCGAGCTCGGCAAGCTGCCGGAGGGCGTCGAGAGCCTCCTCGAGCGACCACCACTCGTTGACGTCGACCTGCAGCGGCACGTCGGTCGCCCCGCGCACGGCCCGCACGCGCTCGACGTCGAGGCCGTCGCCGCCTCCGAGTTTCAGCTTGAGGCGGCGGTACGTGCGGGCGGCGCTCTCCGCGCGCCGTGCCATGTCGTCGGGATCGCCGAGCCAGATCGTCCACGACGTCGGCGGCCCGACGCGCGGGAGGCCGAGGAGCTGCCAGGCGGGCATGCCGAGGAGCTTGCCCTGGAGGTCGTGGAGCGCCCCGTCGAGCGCCGCTTTCGCCGCTCGCTCACCCGGGACGGACGCGAGCCGCTCACCGATCTCCTCGAGCGCGAACGGGTCGCCGCCGAGAAGCTCTCCGTGCTCGTCGAGAAATGCCTTCGCGCCTTCCGGCGATTCCTCGTAGCGCTCGATCGGCGCTGCCTCGCCGTATCCCGTCACGCCTTCGTGCGTGAGTGCGACGTGGACGACGTCCGCGACATCGGTCGCGTCGCGTGCGATGACGAACATCTCCGCGAGCTGCAGTCGGACGATCCGGGCCTCGAGCTGCACGGCGCGGAGCCTAACGCGGCCGTGCGGAGCAGCCGCCAGGGCGCCGATACACTGGCCGGGCGCGCCCGTAGCTCAGGGGATAGAGCGATGGCCTCCGGAGCCATAGGTCGCAGGTTCGAATCCTGCCGGGCGCATCCCATCGAAGCCCACGGACTTCCTCGTCCGGCAGACGTCCAATCGGATGTGAAGACCCGCCTGGCCAGGACACTGCTCAGAGCTTCCGGACTTCCGTCTCTGAATCCGATCGTGGCCTCCGTCGGCAGTGAGCCCCGCGCGTCGGCCGCGGTCGACGCGCTCATCGAGCACGGCGAAGTCTCCGCGAGCCTCTCTCTCACACCGCTTCTGCGCCGGATGGCGCAGGAACGCGGACTGCTGTTCCACGGCTCCCGGCGAGGCGACATCGACGTGCTCGAGCCGATTCGACTGACGACGGACACGACGACCTTCGGAAATCAGGAAGCGGTGTTCGCGACGAGCGATCCGGTCTGGGCGATCTACTTCGCGACGCTCGACCGTTCCGACGGCTTCACGTCGACGCGAAACGGCTCCATCGGACTCGTGGGATCGCTCTATCCCCGCTGGTACTTCTTTTCCCACAACGTTGGAGCGTCCGGTTCGGACCGCTTCGGACGCGGCTGGCTGTACGTCCTGCCACGCGACGGTTTCCAGGAGCAGCCGCCCGTTCTCGGCGTCCTCGACTCCGCCCAGTGGGCCTCGCCGTCGGCCGTGACGCCGATCGCACGCATCCCGGTCGGGCCGGAAGCGTTTCCCTTCGCCGACTGGGTCGTGCCACACCGGCTGGACGAGCGCATCCTCACGACGCTCGTGAACGCCGCGCGGACGGGAAGACGGATTCGCCGCGCGAGGACGAACGGGAAGGTCAGCGGTGCCGGTAGACGATCCGGCCGCGCGTGATGTCGTACGGGGAAACCTGGACGCTCACCCGGTCGCCGGGAGCCATCCTGATCCGGTAGCGGCGCATCTTGCCGGCGGTGTAGGCGATGAGCTCGTGCCCGTTGTCGAGGGCGACGCGGAACATGCCGCTGCCGAGCGCCTCGAGCACCTCGCCCTCCATCTCGATCTTTTCCTCTGCCACTGCGCCGCTCCTGATTCGACGGTGCGCGGCCCCCGAGGGCCGCGCACTCGCCTCCCTTACACGGGTTGCACGTTGATCGCCTCGGGGCCCTTCGTCCCCTCGCGCGCCTCGAACTCCACGCGAGCGTTCTCGCTCAGCGACTTGAATCCCGTCCCGACGATGTTGGAATGGTGCACGAACAGGTCCTTTCCTCCCTCGTCAGGAGTGATGAACCCGTAGCCCTTCGCATCGTTGAACCACTTCACGGTTCCGGATGCCATATGAAACACCTCCTCTCACCCACGATCGAACGGGTAGAGAGGCGTTGGCCTCCGGTACTCGTCCTCGGTTTGCGGCCAACAGGGTACACATGATGCCGCGCGCATCAGAGAGTCGCAGCCAGCGCGGAGAGGAGACGCTCGACGTCCGACTCGTCGTTGTACGGGCCGATCGAGACGCGCAGGATCGTCCGGCCTTCCCACTCGTAGACCGGGACCTCGACCTCGAAGTCCTCGTACAGCCGCGTCCAGAGCGCGTCGGCGTCGCCATGCGGCAGCTCGACCGCCCGCATGAACGGGGCCGGCACACCGGGGACGCGCGGCAAGCCCAGGTCCGAGAGACGTTCCTCCGCGCGGTCGGCCAGCGCACGCGACCGCGCGAGATCGAACGTCCGGTGGACTTCGATCGCCTTCGGCACGGCGAGGTACGCGGCCGGATCCCGAGTTCCCTGCCAGCCGTGCCGCTCCGCGAAGTCGGCGTCCTCGTGGTGGCCCCGGCTCACGACGAGCGGCGCTATCGCCGCCTGCAGCTCCTCGCGCGCCCAGAGAAACCCCGATCCTTTCGGGGCGCAGAGCCACTTGTGGCAGTTCGCTGCGTACACGTCCGCGCCAAGTGAGGCGAGGTCGAGGGGGACGTGACCCGGTGCGTGCGCGCCGTCGACGATGCAGAGGGCTCCCGCCGGGCGCGCAGCGGCGCAGATCTCCTCCACGGGCAAGACGAGCGCCGTCGGCGAGGTGACGTGCGAGACGAAGACCGCTCGAGTCCTCGGCCCGATCCGCGACGCGATCGCGTCCGGCTCGCAGACGACCAGGTTCGCGTCGACGAAGTCCCATGTCCGTACGATCGCCCCGCACTCGTGCGCGGTCGTGACGATCTCGTCGGCAGGCGCGAGGTCGAGTGAGCGGATGACGGCGTTCAGACCGGAGGTCGCGTTCGAGACGAAGACGAGATCCTCGGCGCGGGCGCCGACGAACGAGGCGAGCTTGGCTCGCGCAGCGGCCAGAAGGACGGGGAGCTCACGCGTCAGAAAGTCCGTCGGTCCGCGCTCGAGCTCACGCTGGAGTCGCTGGTACTCGGCGAACACGGGCTCCGAGCACGCGCCGAAGGCGCCGTGGTTCAGGTAGGCGATCTCGGGATCGAGGACGAATCCGGGGCGCACCGGCGACGAGTCTCGCACGGTGGCCATCCGCGCTGATCCAGTGTCCGAGGAAGGCCTCGGGGCTACAATCCCGAAGTCATGACCTTGAGCCTGGACGACCCCCTCAGTACCCGTGCCGAGCCTGCCCCGCATCAGGCGTTCACGGGCCCGCGGTGCGGGCGACCTCGTCGTACGCCCGGCTCCGCTCGTCCACGAGCTCACCGCTAGCGGCCTCACCTGGCTCAACGTCGTCTCGCCGGACGTCGAGACTGCTCAAACCCTCGCCGAGCGCTTCGGCTGGCACCCCCTCGACGTCGAGGACGTCGTCTCGAAGCGGCAGCGCCCGAAGGTCGACGACTACGAGGACGACGGCTACCTCTTCGCCGTCCTCCACTTCCCGGCCTACGACAAGACCGTCCAGCGCCTGAACGCGGCTGAGCTCGACGTCTTCGTCGGGCGCGAGTACGTCGTCACCATGCCGAACCGGGAGCTCCTGCCGGTCACGCGCCTGTTCGCGCGCTGCGAGGAGGACGAGATCTTCCGCGACCAGCTCTTCGACCGCGGCTCCGGCCGTCTCCTGTACGAAGTGCTCGACGATCTCTTCGACTACTGCTTCCCGATCCTCGACAAGATCGCGCACAAGCTCGACGTCATCGAGGACGAGATGTTCGAGGGCCGCTCGCAAGAGGTCGTCCGAGACATCTCGAACGTGAAGCAGGAGATCATCTCCTACCGCAAGATCATCAAGCCCGAGCGCTCAACCCTTCGCGTGCTCGAGCGCCGCATCGAGCACTTCCTGCCGGAGGAGCTCGAGGAGTACTTCGACGACATCGTCGACTCGGCCGAGAGGGTCTGGGACCTCCTCGACAACTACAAGGAGGTCGTCGAGGCGCTCGAGTCGACGAACGAGTCCGTCCTCGCCCACAGGTTCAACGACGTGCTGCGGATCCTGACCGTCTTCAGCATCGTCTTCCTCCCGGCGACGCTGATCGCGAGCATCTGGGGCATGAACGTGGGGCTCCCCGGCGGCGGGAACCCTGCGACCGCGAGCCACCTCGAGTTCTGGCTGATCATCGCGACGACGGTCGTGAGCGTCCTCGCGCTGATCGGCTACTTCCGCTGGAAGCGCTGGCTCTAGGCTTTTTCGCGTACCCAGAGCCGGTTCCAGGCCACCGCTCAGGCGCGCTGCCTGAGAGCCGATCAACGCCAAATGCCCACGATCGGCGTGGCGGTGCGCGAGCGTCCAAGCCGACTAAGACCCCAGGAGTCCTCGATCGTTCGGAGGAGGCTGTAGTGGTTGAGCGCTGCTGGCGAGCGGGAGCCTGGGCGGACAAGAGGCCCGACCGCAAGGGCTGCCACATGTCCCCCGCCGCCTGCATTTCCGGCACCCTCGTCGAAGACCAGGAACACAACCCCGTGCTCAAGCTGTCGGCTCGCGAGTAGCGGTCTCACGAAGCCAGCGAGCCATGCGTCTCCAGTCGCGATCGAACAGTCGTGCATGTCATGGCAGAGGTCGGGCACCACGAGAGAGAACGCGGGGAGCCGGCGCATGGCGAGATCTCGTGCGAAGGAGGTCAGCGGAACGATCCGGTGTAGGCGGCCGGGGCGCGACACGACGTCGTCGAAATAGACGAAGGGGTCGTGTTTCTTCGCGTAGCGCCCTGCCGACGACCCAGTGAATCCCGGATATGGCAGACCTTCCGCATATGTTCTCCAGGTCTTGCCAGCCTGCTCGAGCGTGTCCGCCAGATTCAGAGCCTGGACGCTGCAGCTCGTGCAATCGCTAGTGACTCGCTGCGTCGAGCCGGAGACGAGCGCTAGGTAGTTGGGGAGGCTCGGATGTGCGACAGCTCGGTAGTTCGTGAGCAGGGCGTATCTGTTGGCGAGTTGGTTCAGAGTCGGAGCCTCTGAGTTCCCGATCACCTGAGCAAACTCCTTGTTCTCGAACACGACGACTACGACACGACCGAACGCTGGAGGCGCTCCTTCGGCCTGCGCAGCTCCTGCGGGCGCGCTTCCTGTAATCGCCATCGCGCACCCAAGCGAGACAACGAGGACTCGGAGGGTTCTCATGGTTGACCAACCTCGGTGACACTCGATCGTCTCAGAGGCGTATGAGTCGTGTGAAGGCATCGTTGCTCGTCGCCCTCGTAGCTTCTGCCCTCGCGGTTTTACCCGCGAGCGGGAGCTCGCTCGCCACACCGTGCGCGGGCTCGCAGCTCGCGGGGCGCTTCACGCGGGTCGCCGGAAGCGGCGCAGCTGGGAGCGTCAGCTACCGCCTCGTCCTGAAGAACACGTCGAAGCGCGAGTGCACGCTCACGGGTCTTCCGCGCGGCCGGCTGCGCGACCATGCGGGGAGATCCCTGCCGACTCACGTCCGCGCCGCATTCCCAGGCGCACTGACCGCCGTGCTGGTCCGACTCTCTCCCGGAGGGACGACTCGTGCGACAGCCCGGTTTTCTCCCGATGTTCCTGGCCCAGGCGAGCCCGTCGCAGGTGGCTCCCGCTGCGAGCCTGTGGCGTACTCGTTTCGCGTGCGGGCACAGGGCGGCGGAACAACTGCGGTACCGATCCTTCCGCCGACCTCGGTATGCGAGCACGGCATGTTGCAGTTCTCCGCATACGGGCGGTAGCAGCATTCGATCGACGCACGAGCGTCGCGATGGTTGCGCGTGCGTTCTCTCCTGAACGCCGCGAATGCTCGAGGTGTGCTCGGCGACCATGCGTAGGCTCATCCTGCTAGTCGGTCCAGCGGCGGAGCACGAGGCAGCTGTTGTGGCCGCCGAAGCCGAACGAGTTGGAGACGCCGATCTCGACCTGTTCGGAGCGTGCTTCGTTCGGGATGTAGTCGAGATCGCAGTCGGGGTCGGGTGCTGTCTGATTGATCGTCGGTGGCAGGACGCCGCGGTGCAACGCAAGGATCGTGAAGATCGCCTCGACGGCGCCGGCCGCGCCGAGCGGGTGTCCGGTTGCACCCTTGGTGGACGACACGGGTGTTCGGCGGGCCTTGTCCGTACCGAGCGCGATCTTTAGCACTCTCGTCTCGCCGGCGTCGCCCGCAGGCGTCGAGGTTCCATGCGCGTTCACGTAGCCGACTTCCTCGGCCTCGATGCCTGCGTCCGCGAACGCCATCCGCAGGGCGCGCGCCGGGTTCTCTCCGGTTGGATCGGGATCGGAAACGTGGCCGGCGTCGGACGAGACCCCATACCCAAGCAGCTCGGCGTAGATCTTCGCGCCGCGCGCCTTCGCGTGCTCGAGCTCTTCGAGCGCGACCATCGCCGCCGCCTCTCCTACCACGAACCCGTCGCGCTCGCCGTCGAACGGCCGCGAGGCATGTTCGGGATCGTCGTTGCGCCGCGAAATCGCGCGCATCGCGGCGAAGCCGGCGATCCCCATCTTCATCACCGGCGCCTCGGTACCTCCGCAGAACATTACGTCGGCGCGATCGAGCCGAATCGCGTCGAGGGCATCGCCGATCGCCATGTTCGAGGCGGCACAGGCGGTCGACTGCGACAGCAGGGGGCCGCGCGTACCGAGCTCTATCGAGACCCAGGCCGCCGACAGGTTCGGAAGAATCTGAACGATCCGGAATGGACTCAGCCTCCCGGGACCGCGCTCGTTCAGTTGCTCGATGGACTCTTCGAACGCTTCGACTCCGCCCATCGCTGTGGCCACCGCGACCCCGGTACGCTCGGCGACCGCTTCCACGTCGAGAGCGGAATCGGCTTCCGCCTGGCGCGCAGCCGCAAGCGCAAAGTGCGTGCATCGATCCATCCGCCGCGAAGACTTCGAGTCCACGTACTCCGCGACCTCGAGATTCTTCACCTCGCAGGCGAAGCGCACCGGGAAGTCGGTCGCGTCAAACCGGGTGATCGGCCCCGCCCCTGTCTCACCTGCGATCAGCGCTTCCCACGAGTCCTCCACGCTGTTCCCAAGCGGACTCACCATGCCAAGCCCGGTGACCACGACTCTGCGCCTTCGACAACTCACGGCGTCCGAGGCTACCGTGCTACACGACGCAGCCGGTTCGGTGTCGCGACACGCGTCGCCGTTTTTCTCAATTCCGGTCCGGTAGCTCTCACGGCGCTCTCATCTACCTCTGCTGCACTCTCCCTCGTGCGGAGCCGGCGAAGCGGACCGAGTGACGCACGTGCGACCGATAGCCCGACTCCGACGAGCGCGAAGCGCATCCGACCCATTCGCCACCCGATGCGAAACCCGATCGTCCGGCTCGAACGGAACAAACGAGGCCCCCGGCTGTTCATCTTCGGTCAGCGAATACACGAGTGCCATCTAGGCCTAGCGCTTTCTCTTGCCCTCGCGGGCGGCTGGCTCGCGCAACTATGGCCGCTCTCCGTCCGCGCTTGCCTCGTTGCCGTCGTGGGCGTCTGGCTGGTCGTCAAGGACTGGCGCGACCTCGTCCCGTCGCTTCGAGACACCGGTGCGTGGCGCTTGGGGGTCCATCGTCGCTTCGCACCGCTGCGAGCACTCCGGTATGCGGATGGGCTACCGGTTCTGGCGGGAGCGGTGGCTTTCACGATCGGGATCGTCAACCTCGTCTCCGCGCTCACCCCGAATATCGCGTGGCGGCACGAGCTGCTGCTTCGTTTCGAGCCGGTGCGTGCGGTGCCCCTCTTCCATACCCTGGCGATTCCGGCAAGCGTGGCGCTCGTTGTCACCGCCTTCTATCTGCGCGGCCGCCGCAGGCGAGCCTGGCAGGTGGCGCTGCTCCTGCTCGCTGTGCTCGGCACCCTCAACGTCGTCAAGGGTCTGGATCTCGAGGAGGCGGCCCTCAGCTGGACCGGCGCTGCGTTCCTCTGGTGGGGCCGCGAGTCGTTCGTCGTCCAACACGAGCGGCTCGAGTTGCGTTCGCCGCTGCTCTTCCTGACAGCGGCGCTGGCAGGGGTGATGTCCGCCACTGCGGGGCTCGTTTGGGTCGGCTCTGGAGGAAGTGCAAGTCCGACGCAGGCGGCCGTGGATACGCTCGATCTCTTCGGCTGGACGAGCGGGTCGGTCGCCTTCCGCGACGAGTTGGCCTGGGTGCCGCTCGCCGTCGGAGTCAGCGGTCTGGCCGCGATCGCGGTCGCGGGATACGTCTTCTTTCGGCCGTTGCCGGCTCCGCGACACTTCCCCGATAGCGCTACCCACAACGCCGCTTTCGATCTCATTCAAAGCCACGGTTCCGACTCGCTCGCCTTCTTCAAGCTGCGCCGCGATCTCCATTACCTCTTTAGTCGAGACGGGCGTGCGTTCCTCGGCTACCGGGTCGAGGGACGTGTCCTGCTCGTCGCCGGCGATCCGGTTGGACCGCCGGATGCTCTTCCTACGCTCCTTTCCGAGACGCTCGCCTTCGCCGAGGTGCGCGGGCTTGAAGTCGCTGCGATTGGTGCGAGCGTCTCACTCTTACCGGTATGGCGAGAAGCGGGCCTCCAAACCCTCTACCTCGGCGATGAGGCGATCCTCGAGACGGCACACTTCTCGCTCGAAGGGCGCGCGATCCGCAAGGTGCGGCAGTCAGTCAGCCGAGTTGAGACGGCCGGCTACACAGCAAAGATCGTCGAGCTCGCGGCGCTCGGCGATGCTGCCCTGACGGAGCTCGAGCATGTCTCGAGGCGTTGGCTCGCAGGCCGCCCCGAGCGTGGCTTCTCGATGGCCATGGACTCACTCGACGGCGAGCACCGAGACGAGAGCGTCGTCGTCGTCGCCGGGGATGGGTCAGGGAGAGTGATGGGCTTTCTGCACTTCGTCCCCGTCTATGGGCGGCCGGCTATGTCCCTCTCGTTCATGCGCCGTGATCGAGACGCTCCGAACGGTCTCACCGAGTACCTCGTCGTCAAAGCAGTCGAGCTGCTTCGCGAGCGCGGAACGGAAGAGCTCTCACTCAACTTCGCCGCGTTTGGGCGCCTGCTCGCTCGACCGGACGGCCGCATGGATCGCTCACTGGCGAAGCTCGTGTCGCTCGGCGATCGCTACTTCCAGATCGAGAGTCTCTATCGCTTCAACGCAAAATTCTCGCCGCGTTGGGAGCCGCGATACCTCGTCTACGAGCGTGTTCTCGGGCTACCGAGGGTCGGCTTCGCGGCGATGACAGCAGAGGGGCAGGTGCCCCGTCTCGGTAGCCGCGGATGAGTGATGTCCGGCTCGAGCACAGTTTCTGAGCTTTCGCGGACGGTTGCTCCTTGGCGCTGGGCGGGATTGGCCCTGCTCGGAGCGGCGATCGTCCTTCTCCCGTGGATCGTCGTACTGGGCTTCACGCTGCCCACGACGGCGTCTGCTCGGCACTGGTCGGGCGCATGGATCGGGTTCGACGTGATGGAGACGGCGGGACTCGCCGTTACCGGGTGGCTCGTGCTCCGCAGGGATATCCGGGTGACGATCGCCGCAAGCGCGACTGCTGCCTTTCTGCTCTCGGATGCATGGTTCGATACCACGACAGCACAGCCACGCTGGGACTTGCTGGAAGCGATGATGCTCGCACTATTCGTGGAATTGCCGCTGGCAGCGCTCTGTGGGGCAATAGCCTTCTCTGCTTCGCGCTGGGGCGTCGACTCTGGTCGACGCAGCTGAACGCCACAGGCGGCGAATGTTGCGGCTCGCGGGTGTCTTGACCAAGTGACGAGTGTGTCCCGCCCGTCCGAGAGCACGACGACGTTGAAGCGACGGC
Source organism: uncultured Actinomycetes bacterium (assembly GCA_963809405.1). Taxonomy (GTDB): domain Bacteria; phylum Actinomycetota; class Thermoleophilia; order Gaiellales; family Gaiellaceae; genus GMQP-bins7. The sequence continues at coordinate 2,345,022 of CAWEJN010000002.1, read as the reverse complement.
GTCCCTCTGCCTAGAGTCCTTGCAACCCGACCACTCTCCTGAAAGGAGTCAGCGATGGCGAAGGTGTCACGGGCGAGTGCGGCCCAGGTCGATGATCACGGAGTCGTGGAAGATCGCCACGAGGACGTTGCTGAGACGACGATCCAGTTCTTGACGATCCGGCAAGATATCGATGCCTCCCCTCTCTTCAAGGGGCTCCCCGATGACCGCTGTCCGTGTCCACACTGGGGCTACGTGTTCAAGGGCCGGTTGACGTTCCGCGTCGGCGACCGCGAGGAGGTGTACGAGGCCGGCGACGCCTTCTATCTCGAAGGCGGCCACCTCCCGAGTGCCGAGCCTGGCACCGAGTACCTGCAGTTCAGTCCGAGCGAACAGCTACACGAGGTCAGCGAGACGATGACGCGCAACTTCCAGGCTATGCAGGAGGCAACTACCTAGCTGATCCGTGTCACGCGTTCAAACGGCCGGAATGCTGAAACGCGGCGTCGTCCCCCACCAGCCCCGCGCGTTTTCGCAAGGCGTCGTGATCGGCCGCCGCCTCCCAAAGATGCGCGCGAGTGGGCCGGCACTCTACTTTTGCCTCCACCCCGGCCGGGTCCCGGGTCGCGGCTCTTCTCTCGCGCGTCTTAGGGTGCCACGATGCGTGCCGGGGACTCACCGCGCAGCCGTCTGATCCTCCGACTAATCGCGACAGAGCGGGCGCTTCGCGGCTTGCTGTTGATTGGCGCGGGCATCTACCTCTTCTTGCACCTCGGCAGCGACTTTGGTCGCCTCGCGGAGCGGGTCATGCGGGCCGTCGAGCTCGACCCCCGACGCCACTTCCTGCACCGCTTCGTCCAGTACCTCCATCGTCTCCACGCCCACGAGCTCAAGATCGCTGCTGGATTAGCGCTCGGGTACGGGACACTCGAGCTCGTCGAGGGAGTCGGGCTCTGGCTCGATCAGCTCTGGGCCGAGTACCTGGTGGTTGTCGCCACCTCGCTACTCATTCCTTTCGAGCTCTACGAGCTCCTCCGTCAGCCGAATCCCTGGAAGGCGGCTGGCCTCCTCGTGAACGTGCTCATCGTCCTCTATCTGGTGCGCCTGTTGCGCCGGAGGCTCGCGTCGGAGACGGCATCGGTCCGAAGCTGACCGAGGTCGCTCTACCAGACACGCGCGCGATGAACGTCGCTTGCGTTCTCTTCGGCGCGATGCAAAGGGGCGAGCGGTTCGTCACCGAACCACCCGCCCCGTCAAGACAAGGCGCTCAGACTGGCTACGTCGACGTAGCCCGGCGCAGTCTTAGGTCGTCTCGATGTTGTGGACTTCGATGACCTCCTGCTCAACGCCCGGGATGTTCGGCTTGACGTTCACGTCGAACCACCGGTCGTGCTGATCTTTGCTCTCCCAGATCTCAGAGACCGTGAACTTGCCATTGTCCACAAAGGCGACGTGCATCTTGAAGCCCGGCTGGGTCTTCAGCTTCTCGATGAGTGGCGGTGAGACTGCGTCGTACTGCGATGGGGTCATTCCCGCAACACGGTGCCGGATGAGTACGGCCATGACGACTCCTTCTGTCTTGGTTAGAAGCGATATCTACTCGTCGCCTCTCAGCGCGGCTGCGCACAGCCAATACCGAGTGCGCCGGCCGCCAGGTGACCATCTCACCGGTTGACTCTTCCCGCATCAGTACAAATCGCTGAAACCCTCCCGCCCCCGGTCACGACGTCCCCGTGCTTAGGGATCACGGGCGGGTACGACCGGATCCCGCCTCGATACGGCTCAGTCGCGCGACCTCATGCGACGTTCCTTCGGAGAGCGATCGGCCGGCCGGGGCACTCGCACTCCTCGAGCCAGCGCTCGACGTCGCCTAGGTCGAAGCGGATGGACCGGCCGAGGCCAACGTGCGGGATCGCTTCAGTGCGAGCGGATTCAGGCACCCAGCTCTCGGGGACGCCGAGCGCTCGGCGACGGCCTTCGCGTCGAGGAGGCGCTCGCTCACGAATCCCCTGTTCGGGAGTTTTCGGCGGTCGCCGCCCGGGAAGGAAGCTCACGCGAGGGGGAGGGCACCCGAAGGTAACGGTCTCGCCCGCACGCTTTGGGAACGCCTGGCGGAGGCGGTAGTCTCCAGCAACGGGGAGAGGGGACGGCGAGACACTCCGGGCACTCATGCGCTGAAGGGGGCGTCTTCTTCGCTCGTCGCTGGTGCTCCGGGCTGACGGCACTCGCCACCTCCCTCCTCGTCTGGCAACTCGATCGGAGGAGCAAGATGCACGCAGTAGTCGTCAGGGTCTCCATTGGGGACGCGGAGCTTGCTGAGAAGGGATTCCGCGAGAAGGTGGTGCCCGCAGTCTCGAGCGCCCCCGGCTTCGTCGCTGGCTACTGGACCCGATCCGATGACGGAAGCAACGGGCTGTCGATGCTCGTGTTCGAGTCTGAGGACGCTGCTCGGGCGACTGCCGATCGGTTCCGCGGGGGCACCATAATCCCCGAAACGGTCACCGTTTCGCGCATCGAGGTTCGCGAGGTCGTCGCAAACGCATAGGCCGATTCATTCCGCACCTTCCCGAACGCGGGCCGCACGTCGGTGATGTCGAACTAACTCCTGAGCGGACACCGTGAGCAACGCCGCGCGCTGTTCCGTATCAGGGCGGCGAGGCGCGATCTGAACGACGGGCGTCTAGGGGAGCGCTGGCTCTAGCCTTCTTGGCTCTCTAGAGCCGTTTCCGAACCGTTTCTAACCGGACTTCCTGCGAACGCCGTCTGGCGTGCGTTCACCGAGCCGGACCCGAACGGTGATTGCTCAGACTCGAGCGAGGGGCGTAGCATCGAGTCAATCTTCCAAGGAGGGGTCCATGGCTGTCGTGTACATCCAGGAGTTCCCCATCGAGAACCGCTCGACGGAGAACTACGACTTCGTGGCGGAGAAGATCGGTGAAGGACCGTTCGACGGGCTGATCGCGCACAGCGCCGGCTTCGACGACGACGCGGGCGTTTTCCGGATCATCGACATCTGGGAGTCGCGCGAGCAGGCACAGCGGTTCCTCGATGAGCACGTTCAGCCGCTCATCGAGCAAGGTCCCGATGCCTTCCCGAACCCGGACAACTTCACCGAACCCACGCGAGACACCTTCTACGAGCTCCATCACGTCGTGAGCCCCGCAGCCGCTCACGCGATCTCCTCGTAGGACGATCGCCACCTTGCCCTCGTCCGCCCAAACGGGGGCGAGGGCCGCGTGTCACGCGTGGTTCGGTCGTGTCGGTGGTCGCGACGTATGACCTATGCTCGCCCTCGGCATGGCTGAGAGCGACATTGACATAGCTGCCTTTCTCTCACGCGAGCGCGAGGCGATCCTGCACGCGGCGTCGGACTCACTGGCGCGCATGCACCTTCGCCACTACGAGTCAGCTGCGCCGGACACGGTGGAGCAGCGTCTGGGCACGCTTTTCGATCGGCTCGTCGACGGGGTCGCGAGACGCAACCTCGGATCGATGATCGCCTATGCAGAGCAGGTCGCCGAAGAGCGTTACGAGGCCGGGTACGACCTGTCGGAGGTGCAGATCGCGTTCAACGCACTCGAGGAGGCCGGCTGGTCGCGCATCATCGCCGAGCTGGACCCACCCGAGCTCGCGGAGGCACTGGGTCTCGTGGGCACGGTCCTGGGGGCGGGGAAGGACGCGCTCGCCCGAAGGTACGTCTCGCTCGCCGCTGACATACGAGCACCTTCCCTCGACCTGACGGCTCTCTTCTCCGGAACCGGTTAGCCCAGCTCTCCCGCGCGACCGTGGAGACGGACTCGAGCCACGCGCTGGGCCTGGGATCGGTTCGCACTGCTGCGGCCCCGACAGATCTACCTGGGAGCCCGAAGACGGAGACGGTCCCGGTCCTACGAATCCCCGCGTCTCCGTCTTCGGGTGCGATGAGAAGCTGGAGGGCGTTCTCGACGGTGACCATCGCCGAACGCTCGGCCGTGTTGGGACGCGAAGTGGTGAACCTCCGGCCTCGGTCTCGCGTCCGTCACTCCATCCGGGGCACGGAAGACGGCAGGCGATCGTCTCGACTAGTCGAGACGATCGACGGTCATGCTCCGGACAGTCACGTCGTCCACGAGCTCGACCCCCGGCACCGAGCTCACGGCCGAGCGCTCGTAGGCATGGCGGGCGAGCTCTGCCCGCGCGAGCGCGAAGACGTCGCTCGAGCGATTGTACGTCCGGTTGAACTCGACCGCACCGTTGAGCTCGAGGATCGTCCAGCCCCCGTCGTCGAGCGGTAGCAGGTCGACGCCGACGAGCGAGATCCCGACCGCCCGCGCCGCCCGAAGCGCGAGCACCTGCGCCTCCTCGGGTACGTCGGTCGGATGGCGGCGCGCTCCGAGGGCGACGTTGGTGCGCCACTCGCCTTCCCGCGAGACCCGCTTCACGCCGCCGACGACCCGTGTGCCCGCCACGAGCACGCGCAGGTCGTAGCCGACCGGCGGTACGAGCTCCTGGACGATCGCGCCGTGCTTCCGGAACCACGCGGTGTGCTCGATCGCGAGCAGTGTGCGAGAAAGGTCGCGGCCGTCGTCCACCCGAACGACGCCCTGCCCCATGCTGCCGAACCGCGGCTTCACGACGAGGGCGCCGCGGCGACGGACTAGGGCGCCGGGCCCCACGACGCTCACGTGGCGCGTGCGCGGATGCGGCAGGCCGGCGCGCTCCAGGAGACGCGCGGTGAGCAGCTTGTCGTGGCACGCGAGGAGGGCGCTCGGCGCGTTCAGCACCCGGACGCCGCGAGCTCCGAGAGCGCCCAGCGCCCAGAGCCCGTCCTCGACGCCGTCGAGCCCGGCAAGCACGTCCAGGCGCCCAAGCGCCGCATCTCCTGGAGCGAGCTCGGCGACCGCCTCGCTCGGGGTGAGCAACTCCCAGCGCGGCACTCCACGCGGGTGGGTCAGGTCGACGTTCGTCGGAGTGGCAGATCTGGCGATCACGGCACGGCGCATGCGAACACTTCTGCCAGACAAAGGACGTCCGTACAAGGGCGTTCTCCGGGGCTTCACCTTTCGTCCACAGGGTCGATCCAACCCTGGACGGCCGGAAGCGCCTAGACGACCGCGCTCGGCCGGCGTTCGCGGCGCGAAGCCGACGCCGGCGGCACGTACGCGATCGCACGCATGTGTCCCGGCCGCGGATCGATCAGCCAGGTGCCGCCTTTCTCACACTTGACGCTTCCGTCGAACAGCCGCTCGATGACTTCGCGATGGGTGCAGACGAGCGTGTCGTCCGCCAGGCTCTCGAGTAGCGCAATCGTCTCCGCGAGATGAGCCTCCGGCGTCAGCGCGTCGTGACGCAGGACCTCGAGCCCGCGGGCTCGTGCCAATGGCATGACGCTCTCGACGCAACGGGGAAGCGGACTCGAGACGATCCGCTCGACGCGAGCCGACCCGAGCGTCCGCGCCAGGCCCCGCGCGTCTGCACGGCCGACGGGATCGAGCCGTCTCCGCCGGTCGCGCTGTTCGTCGTCGACGCGTTCACCGGCACTCGCGTGCCTGTGCAGAAGCAGATTTCCCACCCGAACGGGCGAGTCGTAACAGGGTACGGCGACGAGGTCAAGCGGGACTGCGCGACGCCGCAGAGCGTCGCGGATCGCACGCAAGCGTCGCTCGCACCGGGCCGCACGTTCTTGACGCAAGTCCCGGACAGCAGGACACTGAACGTCGAGAGGGGGGAAACGCTTGAGGCTGAACAAGAAGCCGGCTCGAGCGGACGATTCCGCGTACGTGACGGAGCGGCTCGAGCCGTACGTCTTGGGATCTCCAGAGGAGATCGAGGAGAGCGCGGTCCCTGCGCTTCCGGCTGCGGAGGCGGAGGTTCTCGACGAGCTGATGCAGCGCGCCGTGCTGCTGCTCGCGGTCATGCCGCGGAATCAGCGCCGCGAGACCATCGAGGAGAGCATCTCCCCGCACGACCTCGACCGCGGACGCCGTGCGATCGACGCCCTGATCGAGTCGGGCTATGTGATCGTCGACGAGGCGGGGCGTCTGCGCAGGCTTCGCTGACGTCGCTGCGTCAGCGCCGGGGAAGGAGGTACGGCCGGGCCCTCCCGCCGCAGAGGGGCCCGGCCGTTCTGGCGCCGACTTAGAGGAGGATCCGCAACGCTGTGTCGAGAGGACACCCGCGCCGCACGAGAGCGCTGGCCGCGTGGAGATCGATCTCGACGTGCGAAGCCAACATCAGCGCTGAGCCGACGTCGTAGCCGGCGCGTACGAGTTCGTCGAATCGCCAGCGGAGAATCGCTTCAGCCTCCGTATCGTCGATCAGTTCGAACTGGGCCGCAGTCATCGCCGGCCTCCCTCTCGTCTCGGCTTGGTGGCTCACAGTTGACCGTCATCGACCCCTAGCTGCGCCCGCTTGAGGTCCAGAGAACCCGACCCGAAGGTCCGGTTCCAGGGAAAAACGTCCCTCGGTCGAGGGAGGCGAAAAGCCGGACTGGAGAGATCGACGCGTGCTACACGCGCTCGAGGCCCGAGCGGGCCTCCTTGGCCTTGCGGTCCTGGTGCCAGGCGAAGACGAGCAACCCGCCGAAGACGACCACGATCGCAGCCACGAACCCGACCCGGGTCCAGATGCCCGTGAAGATCACGATGCCGAGGATCCCCAGGGCGAGAAGCGCGATCGCGGCACCTGCAAGCTTCAGTGCGTAACCCACGGCGCGAGTGTACGGCTTCTCGGGTCTGCCGCCAACCTCCGGGTGGCGCTGGTAGAAACGAGCACATGACGAGGCAGCTCTGGGCACCCTGGCGTCTCGAGTACATCGAGCAGGCCCACGAGCTCACTGAATGCGTCTTCTGCGCCGAGGCGGCCGGCGAGCTCGCACCTGACGTCTCGCTCCTCGTTCATAGGGGCGTGACCGCGATCGTCCTCCTGAACAAGTTCCCGTACTCGTCGGGCCACCTGCTCGCCGCGCCGGTTCGCCACGTCGGGACGCTTGGCGAGCTGACGGACGACGAGGCGCTGGAACTGCACCGCCTCTCTGTCACGGGCATCGACGCGCTCGAGCGTGCCTACGGGCCCGATGGCTTCAACCTGGGCTGGAACCTGGGTCACATCGCGGGCGCGGGTATCGCCGACCACGTGCACGTGCACGTCGTGCCACGGTGGTCGGGCGACACCAACTTCATGCCCGTGCTCGCAGACGTGAAGGTCCTGCCCGAACACCTGCTCGCGACGCGCGACCGCCTCAGAGAAGCGTGGGCTACTCCTTGACCGAGTCGAGGATGCGCCAGGCCGCCGGGCTCGTCGTCTGCCAGTCGTAGAGGCTGACTCCGATCGTCTGCCCATCGTCCGCAATCGCGGCCGCGAAGCCCGCGAGTTCCTCCGGCCCCATCTGATTCGCGACTCCGCCGATGACGTGGATCGGGACGTCCGGGTTCCCGGTGTCCACGCGTAGCAGGCGAATCGCCCGCGTGACGTATCCGTAGGTCGCGTCGAAACCTTTCAGGCCGCTCGTGTAGATCATCGGCGCGAACGCGTCGGAGTTCGCCGCGAGGTCGGCCCACGGGAAGCGCGGCCAGGTCGTCGGACGGCGCTCGAGCCCCCGCGGGTTGAACGGGATGATCGCGAGCGGCACGTCCCCCGCCTCCTGACGCACGAGCCGGGCGAGCGCGACCGCTCGGCGAGAGCGGAGCCCGACGTTCTTCAGGCGCGTCGACTCGATGTCGAGCCCGACGCCGTCGAAGGCCTGGCCGGTCGGCGTGCGGAAGTTCAGCATGGCGAGCGACCGGCGCACGTCGAGCGTCGTGTTCACGTGCCCGGGCAGGTACCAGGCGACGACACGGATGCCCTTCGCGTGCAGCGCCTCCACCAGCCGGGCGAGCTGGACCGGGCGCATCACGTCCAGCACCGCGCGGTCGTTCGAGGTCTCGATCCACACCGTCGTCACGTGCCGTGCAGCCATGCGATCGGCCATCTTCTGCGGCGCGGCGAAGACCGGACCGTCGAAGATGTCGACCCAGGTGCCGAGGCCGCCGAAGACCGAGTCGTCGGCCTGGCGCGCCGCCGGCGCCGAGACCGTCGCGCCGGTGAAGAGGACCAGGGCCGCGATCCCGAGAGCGACGAGGCGGACGCGCACGTGTGGGAGTGTAGGGACGGGTTGTGAGCGGTCCGTCAAGCGGGTGCTGGGACTCGGGGTCTCGCGGATCTGGCTCAGTCGCTAGAGCACTGGCGTCCCGGACAACTCCGCGGGCGCCGACGACGTCTTCCGCGGTCGGCTGGATTCGTATGGCAAGCTCGCGGAGCCGATCGATTCCGGGAGGTCTCAGTGAGCGTGGACAAGGCTCTTGCGCGGGACCGAGAACTGCGTACGAAAGCGACGACGCGGCCCTGGCACGAGGACGGGTCTGGCACCAGGTTGAGGCTCGTCGGACCGCTGCCGCGCTCGACGATCGTCGTCGACCCGTATGGCCCCAATCCGCAGGATGCGCGGTTGCTGCTGCACCGGGTCAACACCTACGAGGAGCTCGAGGAGGAGATCGAGCGGCTCCGAGCATGGTTGCGAGATGTTCGTGCACGGCTCGATGGGACAGCGAGTCGCGCACCGAGCCTTCCAGGGGATCAGGACTTCGAAGCTCTCGCCCGCGACCTGAGAGCAGGCATCGACGCCGCGCTCGGGGAGAGCAGAATCGGCGGTGAATTGGCGTCCGCCGTGAAAGGCCGAGGCCGGCAACGCGGCTAGAATCCTGGGCGCGCGGACGTAGCTCAGTCGGTAGAGCACTGGCTTCCCAAGCCAGGTGTCGCGGGTTCGAGCCCCGTCGTCCGCTTCAGGAATAGAGCGGGATCTACGGGCTCTTTCCTCTCTCGCCGTGGGCCACTCGTGGCCCAAGCCAGGACAAGGAGGTCATCGCAATGCCTGACCAGGATCGTGGCGAACTCACGAACGCTGCTCGAAACGCTCTTCTCGCGAGGATCGCCGAGCTCGGGTCCGTTCAAGCCAGTCCGAATGCGCTGCTCTCCCTGGCCGAGGCGTTCGCCTGGGTCACGTACCCGGACAACGCACACGGGGGAAAGACCGGTAGCTAGGACTCCTCGACAGCTTCGTCGCGGTCGCGAGCGAAGCTTCCCAAACCAGGTGTCGCGAGTTCGAGCCCCGTCGTCCGCTCTAGTCGATTCGTAGGAACGGCCCTGGCGAGCCCCGAGTCGGCCGCGTGGGGCCCGGCCGAGCTCGGCCTCAGCCCTTTGTGCGCGCGGGGCCCCGTCAGGCGGGGACTTTCTCGCCAGCCCGTTCGAGCGCTTCGATGTCGATCTTCTTCATCTCGAGCATCGCGGCCATGACGCGCTGCGCCTTCTCGATGCGGGGATCGCTCAGGAGCCTCGGAAGCGCCGTGGGGATGATCTGCCACGACAAGCCGAACTTGTCCTTGAGCCAGCCGCACGGCCCCTCCTCGCCACCTTCGGCAAGCTTCTCCCAGTACGAGTCGACCTCCTCCTGGGTCTTGCAGCTCACCTGGAACGAGACGGCCTCGCTGAATGTGAAGTCAGGGCCACCGTTCAGCGCGACGAACGGCTGGCCATCGAGCTCGAACTCGACCATCATCACGGTCCCTTCGGCCCGGGGGCCTGCGGAGCCGTAGTGGGTGATCTTGCCGACCTTCGAGTTGGGAAAGATGGACGCGTAGAACCTCGCGGCTTCCTCGCCTTCAGTGTCAAACCACAAGCAGGGGGTGATGTTCCTCATCGGCTCTCCTCTCCTTCGCCGTCGAGGTAGGGCTACCCGCTCCCCCGTGCCCGAAACATGCCTCAAATGTCGGAAACGAGGCCCTCGCCGTCATGCGGTTCGAGCTTCGCCGAGCCGCCCCAGCCTTCGGAAGAGACATCGACGAATGCACGACGCGGCTCACGTCATCGGACCGCCGTTACCCGCGCTCTGGGCGATGTAGCCCACGATCGCCACCACGGCCGCGAGCGCGAAGATCCACGGTGTCCAGAACTGCCGATGTCTCAGCAAGACATAGAAACCACGGATCGCGGATGCGACTGCGAGGCTGACGGCGGCGACTGCCAGGTAGAGGGCAACGAGACCCGCGCCGCCGCCATCATGGACGAAGCGGGCCAGTGGAAGGGCGCTCACCAGCCAAAGTGCAATGCAAACGGCGAAGCCGCCGAGGCGAACTCGATGACGACGCATCGCACGATCCGCCGTGTACGTATCCCCGTCGCTCGAGGCGACGGTCGGCGCCAGAGGTCGGGCAAGAGTGCTCATACGGCTCAACTCCTCGGATAGACAATTCCCATGCGGTCGCACATCCGCTCGGGTGAGACGTGGTCGCAACGAGGAAGAGGAGCTGGCGACTCGACGGGCACAAAACTGGACCGTCAGCGCGACTGGCTCGGTGTGTCCGCTCCCCACTGTACACATGGATCGCCGGGCGGGCGGCGTCCGGGTCGGGCTCTCCCGGCAGCGCGTCGCTCAGACGTGAGCTTGCTCGCGTGCCGCCGCGACCACAGGCGTTCCCGCCGACCTCGACGGCTCGGTGCTACGGCGGTTCTGCGCCGGGCGCGGAAGCAGGAATCCATGGGACGGGTTGCAGGCCCAAGAACGGGGCCCTCAAGCGCGGGCTTTCCTATGACAGCACGATCCTCGGCTCGGTGGGGTCAGCGTCTCTATCGCGTCGGCGTTACGATCGCGCGAGTTCGTCACGTCCGAAACCGAGTGAGAGGAGACTTTCTGTGGCCAGCGTGGAGACTCGCAGGTTCGACTCCGCCGACGAGACGCGGACACCCCACAAGGCGAAGGTCGACGTCGTACGCATGGGACGCTCGAGCGCTGCCCGGCTGACGCTCGAGCCCGGCTGGACGTGGGCGGAAAGCATCAAGCCGATCGTCGAAACCGACAACTGCAAGTTGCGGCACGTCGGCATCTGCCAGTCCGGCGCGATGCACGTCACGCACGAGGACGGCACCGAGCAGCGAATCAGCGCAGGCGATGCGTACGTCATCGAGCCGGGTCACAACGCAGCCGTCGTCGGCGACGAGCCGTTCGTCGGCTTCGAGTTCGAGTCCGAGTCGGCCGAGGCGTACGCCACCACCTGAGAACTCGTCGCCGCCGGGGGAAGCCCCGCCCGCTCTACGAGAAAGCCCCGCATATGCGGGGCTTTCTCTCGTCCTGAACGAGCCGCAGACGATCAGCCGGTCGAGACGAACCTTCCTCGCAAGCTCGAGAACCGGCGACGCCGAGAGATCCGCGCGGGCCGCCAGCCACACAGCCAGAGACCGGCGAACCACGCCGCGCTCCAGCCGATGACGACGCCCGCCTTCTGCTCCCAGCCGAAGACGTAGCTACCGGATCCCAGCCCGATCGCATCCGCGAGCACGGAGACGACCGCCAACCCCAGACCGAGCGCCACGAGCGCTGCGGCAACTCCCCTTTCACCCATCGCTCCTCCTTCGTTGGTCGGAGCGTATGAGTGGCCGCGAACTCCTCAATCCCTCGATCCAGTGACGGGAGCGAACCCTGGCCTCGACGAGGCGGCCGCGTCGGCGCTATTTCGGGCGCGTGGGTCTCTGCGACCGTGGAGAGTGCCGGGCCGGCTACCCATCCTCCCCGACCGCCGGGGAAGCGAGCAGGAGGACGCCAAGGCCAGCCCGGCCCCTTGCCCTTCTCGGGCGAGCGACGGCCTCCTCTCACGACTTTCGTCTCCTTACGGCCCAGGCATCGGCCCATCGATCACCCGGTTTTGGCTCTACGAAGCCGTTTTGCGGCGAAAATTGGCGTTCGCAGGCTCGTGCCGATCGTTACGCGGTGACCGCCTCCTCGAGCTCCGCCGACCACTCGCCGGCGACCGCGAGCGCGTTCATCCGGGCGCGATGCGTGAACGCCGCCTGCGCCGCCGGAGCGTTGTCAGCGTCTCCAGCCCAGGTCTTCAGGGCCGACTGCTGGAGCGCACGACCGTACGAGAAGGAGAGCGGCCAGGGGCCGCCGACCTTGTTGATCGCATTCAGGTTCTCCGTCGCCTCGACCTCGGACTGACCGCCGGAGAGGAAGACGATCCCGGGCACGGCCGCCGGCACGTGGCGGAGGAAGCAGTCGATCGTCAGCTCCGCGATCCGCTCGGCGGGCGCCTGCTCCGGGCATCCCTTGCCCGAGATCACCATGTTCGGCTTGAGGAGCGCTCCCTGCAGGTCGACGCCCATGACCTCGAGCTCCGCGAACGTCCAGTGCAGCGTTTTCGCGGTCACCTCGTAGCAGCGCTCGATCGTGTTGTCCGCTTCCATCAGGACTTCTGGCTCGACGATGGGAACGAGACCCGCCTCCTGGCAGAGCGCCGCGTAGCGCGCGAGGGCGTGAGCGTTCGCGCGGATACACGCGGTCGAGGGGATGCCCTCGCCGATCGTGATCACCGCGCGCCACTTCGCGAAGCGCGCACCGAGTCCCACGTACTCCTCGAGCCGAGCGAGAAGCCCGTCGAGGCCCTCGGTCACCTTCTCGCCCGGGTGGCCGGCCATGTCCTGCGCGCCCGTGTCCACCTTGATCCCGGGGACGACTCCCTTGGACGCGAGGACCTGAGTGAACGGCGTGCCGTCGTCGGTGCTCTGACGGATCGTCTCGTCGTAGAGGATGACCCCGCCGACGAACTCCTCCATCCCGGACGCCGTGAAGAGCAGCTGGCGATAGAAGCGGCGGCTTTCCTCCGTCGACTCGACAGCGATCGAGTCGAACCGCTTCTTGATCGTGCCCGTGCTCTCGTCCGCCGCGAGGATCCCGCGGTGGTCGGCGACGATCTCGCTCGCCGTCGCGTTCAGCTCCTGCGCTCCCATCAGCGCGCTCCTTTCGTCAGGCTCTGGATCTTCGTGAGCGGGTGGAAGGCGGCGATGCGTCGAACTGTGCCCGACCGCGACCGCATCACGATCGACTCGGTCTCCACGTGGTCGTGGACGACCCGCACCCCCCGGAGAAGCGCTCCGCCGGTGACGCCGGTCGCTGCGACGAAGACGTCCTCCCCGCGCACGAGGTCGTCCACGGTCAGCACCTGGTCGAGGTCGTAGCCGCCGTCGAGCAGACGCTGCCGCTCGTCGTCCGAACGCGGCCAGAGCTTCCCCTGCATGGCACCGCCGAGGCATTTGAGCGCGGCGGCGGAGATCACGCCTTCAGGCGTGCCGCCGATCCCCATGAGCAGGTCCACTCCGGTCCCGGGCTGCGCCGCGGCGATCGACGGCGCGACGTCGCCGTCCCGGATCAGGTTCACGCGTGCGCCCGCCTCGCGCAGCTCGGCGATCAGGTCGTCGTGGCGGTCGCGCTCGAGCACGACCACGGTCAGATCGTTGATCTCGACCTCCTTCGCCTCGGCGACGCGCTCGAGGTTCTCGGTCGGCGTCGCCTCGATGTCGATGGCGTCGGCGGCCTCGGGCCCGACCGCGATCTTGTCCATGTACAGAGCGGCGCCCGGGAAGAACATCGAGCCGCGCTCGGCCACGGCGATGACGGCGATCGCGTTCGGCATCCCGAGTGCGGTGAGACGCGTGCCCTCGAGCGGGTCGACGGCGACGTCCACCTCCGGCCCGGTGCCGTCGCCGACGTCCTCGCCGTTGTAGAGCATCGGCGCCTCGTCCTTCTCGCCCTCACCGATGACGACGCGGCCTCGCATCGAGACCGTGTTGATCATCAGGCGCATCGCGTCGACGGCCGCCTGGTCGGCTGCGTTCTTGTCCCCCCGCCCGATCCAGCGCGACGCGAAGGTCGCCGCCGACTCCGTCACGCGTACGAGCTCGAGCGCGAGGTTGCGATCCGGAGGGGTCGCGCCCACCCTCGGATCCTACATCCGGTCTGGCGCTTCCACGCCGACGAGATCGAGGCAGCGAGCGACGACGAGCTGCGCCGCGCGACAGAGAGCGAGGCGAAAGCCCTCCTCGGGAGTGTCCAGAACCCGGTGGTGGTGGTAGAAGCGGTGAAAGTCGTCCGCGACCCGGATCGCGTACGTCGGGATCCCCTGTGGCGCGCGCCGTTCCGCGGCTTCCGCCGCGAGAGCCGGGAACTCCAGCAGCCGCTTCACGAGATCGCGCTCCTCGACGGCGAGCGGCGCCGGCGGACCCTCTCCCTCGATCGCGGTCGAGGTCTCTGCCGACGCGTTCCGCAGGATCCCCGCGATGCGCGCGTGCGCGTACTGCACGTAGTAGACCGGGTTCTTCTGCGTCCGCTGTGCCGCGAGGTCGACGTCGATGTCGATCGTCTGGTCCGGCCCCCGGGACACGAGGTACCAGCGTGCCGCGTCGATCCCGACCTCCTCGATCAGCTCGTCGAGGAAGACGATGTCGCCGCTCCGCTTCGCCATCTTCGTCCGCGCGCCGGCCTTCGTCAGGTGCACGAGCTGATAGATGAGGACCTCGACGCGCTCCGGGTCGTAGCCGAGCATCTTCGCGATCGCGGCGTACCAGTGGCGCGCCCCCTGGTGGTCGGCTCCGAGGACGTAGATCGCCCGGTCGAACCCCCGCGCGAGCTTGTCGTCGACGTACGGCACGTCTGCGGCGCGATAGGTCGGCTCGCCGTTCGAGCGGATGAGCACGCGGTCCTGCTCGTCTCCGTACTCGGACGAGCGTGCCCAGAGGGCGCCCTCGCTCTCGTACGTGTCGAGTCGCGGCAGGAACTCGGGCAGCCGCTGTTGGAGCTCGCTCTGTCGCGCCCACGTGTCGAAGTGGATGCGGAAGCGGTCGAGCGACGCCTCGATCCGCTGCAGCATCTCCGCGCCGGGGTCGCCGGCGAGACGCGCGAGCTCGGCGACGTACTCCCCGCGGTAGCCGTCCTCCGGGGGCTCCTCACCCCGCCGCAGGGCCTCCACCGAGGCGTGGAAGCGTTCCATCTGCGTGCCCGCGTCGTTGTAGTAGTACTCGCGCTCGACATCGTTGCCGGCGACCTCGAGGAGCCGGGCGACCGAGTCTCCGAAAGCGCCGTTCCGTGCCGACGCGACGGTCAGAGGCCCCGTCGGGTTCGCGGACACCATCTCGACCTGGATCCGCTGCGGCGTCGCGGGACGAGAGGCGCCGTACAAGTCGCCGGCGGCCAGGATCTCGGCGAGCGCCCCGGCGATCCAGGCGTCGGAGACGTGCAGGTTGACGAAGCCAGGGCCTGCGGCCTCCGCGCGCTCGGCAAGACCTCGGGCCACTGCTAGGTCGGCGATCTCGGTCGCGAGCTCCCGCGGCGCCTGCCGACGCGTCGGCGCAAGCCTCAGCGCGACGTTCGTCGCGTAGTCGCCGTGCTCGGCGTCCGCTGGACGTTCCAGCTCGACGGGAGCGCCCGCGATCTCGGCGAGCGTCTCCGCGAGGCCGGCGACCGGGTCAGCCAACTGCCGCCTCGCCCGGTGCGAAGAGCATCTCCAGCCGCGCGATCTCCGCCGATGTCCCGACACCGATGAGCACGTCGCCTTCCTCGAAGATCGCGTCTGCCCCAGGGGTCGCGTCGAAGCCACCGTCGGCCTTGCGCAGGGCGATGACCATCGCTCCCGTACGCTCCTGGATCCTAAGGTCGCCGATCGAGCGCCCACATGGGGTGCAGTCTCGTCGCACCACGATCTCCTCGAAGCGGAGGTCGGGCATCGGCTCGCCGACCGTCGAGACGATGTCGAGGAAGTCGGCGACCTGCGGCTTGACGACGAAATTGGCCATGTGCAGGCCGGCAGTCGAGTACGGCTCGATGACCCGATCTGCACCGGCCAGCCGGATCTTTCGCGCGGCCGCCTCGTTCGACGCTCGCGCGACGATGACGATGTCCGGGCGCTGAGCCCGCGCCGACAGCGTGATGTACAGGTTCTTCTCGTCCGAGTCGACCGACGCGACGAGGCCGCGCGCGCGTGCGAGCCCTGCACGCTCGAGATCGCCGTCCTCCGTGCCGTCGCCGAGCACGACCGGCGCTCCCTCCTCCCGGGCGAGCTCGATCGACTCGGAAGTCACGTCGACGACGACGTACGGCGTGCTCGTGGCTCGAAACTCCTCCGCGACGCGCCGGCCGACACGCCCGTACCCGCAGATGATCACGTGATCGCGCAGATCCTCGATGGCCCGCTTCCTCCTCCGCTCTCCGAGCGTCTCGCTCAGGACACCGCGGGTCATGACGTCCACGATCACGCCCGCGAGGTAGAGGAAGACTGCCACGCCCGCGAAGAGAAGCAGGATGGTGAAGAGCATCGACGCGTCGTCCGGCGGCGCCGCGTCGAGCCCCGTTAATGTCGTCGACACCACCGAGCGGTAGAACGCCTGCATCCAGGTCTCGTCGCGGATCAGCAGCCGGAAGCCGATCGTCCCGGCGGCGAGGATGCCGAAGAAGGCGAGCGACGCCCAGAAGAAGCGCCGAAGCTCGAGGTGCTTCACGACGGCAATCGTACGGAGGCCTCGGGCTCCGTACCGGGGCGGCCCGTCAGTCTCCTCCGGAGCTGCCCCGAGAGGTCATGCCGGGGACGACGCGAGCTAGACGGCGCCGGTCTTGGCCGAGCGGGTCGGGAGCGGCACGACGACGCCGTCTCGGTGCAGCGCGAGCTGGACTTCCTCGCGCGCCTTGTAGATCCGCCACTTCACGGTCGCGAGCGTGATCTCGAGCGTCTCGGCGATCTCGGAGTACGAGAGGCCGACGACATCGCGGAGCAGAAGTGCCATCTTCAGATCGGGGTTCAGCGCCTCGACAGCCCGCCAGACGGCGTCGATCGTCTCGGCGCGCTCCGCCGGCGCATCGACGACCTCGAGTGGCGGGACGTCCTCGAGGTTCACGACGGCACGGGGCCGCCGCTCCAGCGCTCGCAACTCGTCGAGCACCCGGTTCTTCGTCACCTGGAAGAGCCAGGTGGTGAAGCGGGAGCGGAGGGAGAAGCTCGGAAGCCCCTGGTACACGCGGAGGAAGACCTCCTGGGTGAGGTCCTCCGCGAGCGACCTGTCGCCGGTGAGCCTGAGGACGTAGTTGAAGACCGGCTGCTCGTACGTCCTGACGATGATCGAGAACGCGCGCTCGTCACCCCTCTGTGCCTTTCGCAGGACTCCCAGATCGGGCTGTGGCAGCGACATGTAGGCGGCGAGTATAGAGCGGAATCGGTAAGGGGTATGTGCGCGGGCCTTTACGGCTCCGTTGCGAGCGGGGAACCCGTCATCTCAGGCGGAATTGGAAGCTCGAGCATGGCGAGAATGGTGGGCGCGAGGTCGGACAGCCCGCCCCCGTCGGCCAAGGTGACGCCCGTCTCGCTGGTCACGAGCGGCACCGGACTCGTCGTATGCCGGGTCTGTGGGCTGACGCCGTCCGGCTCGAGCATCACCTCCGCGTTTCCATGGTCGGCGGTCACGAGTGTCACTCCGTCGCCTTCTCGAACGGCATCGAGCACACGCCCGAGGCAACGATCGACGGTCTCGACGGCGGCGACGGTTGCGGGGATGGACCCCGTGTGGCCGACCATGTCGGGGTTCGCGAAGTTGACGACTGCGAACCGGTATCCCCGCCCCACCTCGTCGCAAAACCTGTCGGCGACCTCGTCGGCGGACATCTGGGGCTTGTGGTCGTAGCTCGGCACGTCACGCGGAGAGGGCACGAGGATCCGCTTCTCCCCGTCCCACTCCCGCTCCTGCCCGCCGTTCAGGAAGTACGTCACGTGCGCGTACTTCTCCGTCTCCGCGATGTGCAGCTGGCGCGCTCCTGCCTTCGAGAGCACCTCGGCAAGCGTGTTTCGCACGATCTGCTCAGGGAAGGCGACCGGGCAGTCGAGGTCGTCCTCATATCGGGTCATGGTGATGAGCTCGATTCCGGCCTCGAGCAGCTTCTTCGACAGCTGCCGAGCGCGATCGGGGCGGAAGTTGAAGAAGATCGCGGTGTCCTCGGTGCCGAGCCGTGGCCGTCCGTCGAGGACGACCGGCTCGATGAACTCGTCGGTCACGTCGTCGGCATAGCTTGCGCGGACGGCCTCGATCGGATCGTCCGCCCTTTTCCCCTTGCCTTCGAGGATCGCATCGAGCGCCTTCTCCGTTCGGTCCCACCGTTGGTCGCGATCCATGGCGTAGTAGCGGCCGCAGACCGTGGCGATGTGGTCCGCGGGAAGCTCGGCGAGCTCGCGCTCTGCGGCATGCGGGGACACGTCGCGGCCGTCCGTGAAGGCGTGGATCCATGTCCGCTCGGCCATCTCCTCGCGCTCGGCGAGCTCGAGGAGCGCCTGCAGGTGGTGGATGTGGGAATGGACGCCGCCTTTGGAGACGAGGCCGAGGAGATGCACGTTTCCGCCGCGCCCGCGAGCCCGGTCGAACGCTGAGCGGAGAGCCTGGTTCTCGTAGAGCGTTCCGTCCTCGATCGCGCGGTTCACGCGCACGAAGTCCTGGAGGAGCACCCGCCCGGCGCCGATCGTCAGATGGCCGACCTCGGAGTTCCCCATCTGCCCCGCAGGGAGCCCCACTGCCTCGCCGGATGCGGCCAGCGTCGTGTGAGGGGAGTGCGCCCACAGGTCGTCGAACACGGGCGTGTCGGCGAGATCGACGGCGTTCCCCGGCCCGGGTGGCGCGAGCCCCCAGCCGTCGAGGATCACGAGTGCGACGAGCTGCGTCATGGTGTGGCGGCGACGTCGGCCGCTGCGAGGCAGATCGCCTCGAACGAGGCAGGGTCGAGCGAGGCGCCTCCGACGAGAGCGCCGTCGACGTCGGGCTGAGCGAGCAGTGCGGAGGCGTTTTCCGGCTTCACGGAGCCTCCGTAGAGAACCGGCGCCGGATGCAGGGACTTGACGAACGCGTGCGCCTCTTGTGCGAGCTCCGGGCTCGCGGTCTTTCCCGTCCCGATCGCCCACACGGGCTCGTAGGCGATGACGAGCCGCTCGTGCGCGGGCACGAATGAGACCTGGCGCGCAAGGACCGTCTCGGTCTCGCCCGCCTCGCGCTCGGCTTCGGACTCGCCGACGCACGCGATCACTTCGAGGCCCGCCTCGAGTGCGCACTCCGCCCGCTGGCGTACCGAGTCGTCCGTCTCGCCGAAGAGCTGGCGCCGCTCGGAGTGGCCGATAATCGCACCGCGCACCCCCAGGTCGAGCAGCATCGGCGGCGAGACCTCGCCGGTGAACGCGCCCTCGAGTGCCCAGTGCACGTTCTGCGCATAGATCCGCACGGCGCTCTCCGTGCCGAGGCCCTCGAGCGCCCCCTGCATCGAGGCGAACGCCGGGCAGACGACGATCTCGACACCGGGCGTGCGCGACGGCAGGTGCCGGATCCGAGTGGTGAACGAGCGCGCCTCGTGCGCGCCCTTGAACATCTTCCAGTTCCCGGCGATGAGCATCCGCGCGATCTTAGGGACTCCGCCGTCGGCGACGCGCCGTCTTCCTGTTAGCCTCGCGGTCGTGGCGACCGTCGGGACAGCGGTCTGGGAGCAGCGCTTCCGGACGCCGGTGCCGTTCTTCCCGCACTGGTCCCCGCTCGCTCCCGAGCACACGGTCTATGCCTCCAACGAGTCGGGCGTGTGGCAGGTCCACGCCTGGGAGGTCTCGACGGGCACGCGCCGTCAGGTGAGCGAGAGCTCGGTCGGCGTCACGGACGGCACACCGACGCTCGACGGCGAGGGTGTCCTCTGGTTCGAGGACGAGACCGGCGACGAGTCCGGCCGGTGGCTCGTGCAACCGTTCGCGGGCGGTGAGACCCGCCCGTTCCTCGAGGGCGTCCCGCACGGCTGGAACGAGGGTCTCGCGCAGGCTCCGGGCATCGTCGCGCTCGGGATCAGCGGCCGCGACGGCTTCGCCGTCTACGTCGCCAGGGACGGCGAGCCCGTCCGCGAGCTCACTCGCTCGCCGCACGGGGTGCGGATCGGGAGCAGCGACGAGGGAGGCTTCCTGCGCGGCGGCCTCTCCGGCGACGGGACACTCCTCTGCGTCGAGCACTCCGAGCACGGTGACGTCATCCATGCAGCGCTCCGCGTTCTCGACACGCGAACCGGCGAGACGACGGGCGACCTCTTCGACGAAGGCATGTCCCTGCTCGCGAAGTGCTGGTCGCCGGTCCCGGGCGATCAGCGGCTCGCCTTCGAGCACGAGCGCGAGGGGGACGAGCGCCCGGGGATATGGGATCTCGCGACCGGCACCCGCACCGCCCTCGAGGTCGACCTCGAGGGCGGAGTCTCCGTGCAGGACTGGTGGCCGGACGCCTCTGCACTCCTCCTCCGGAACCTGTTCGAGGGGCGCAGCCACCTGTACCGCTACGAGCTCGCGACCGGCGAGCTGACGCGGATCCCGACCGAGCCCGGGTACGTCTGGACCGCGCGCGTCCGTCCCGACGGTCGCGTCTGGTTCGTACACGAGCAAGGTGCGAGGCCGCGCCTCGTGCTCGACGAGTCGGGCACCGACCTCCTTCCGCTTCCGAGCGCCGGCCCGACCGGGCGCTCGTACGAGTCCTGGCACTTCGAGAACCCGCACGGGCAGCGCGTCCACGGCTTCTACGTGACGCCCGACGACTCCGGCGGGCCGTTCCCCGTCCTGATGTTCGTCCACGGCGGCCCGACGTGGCTCGACTTCGACCGCTGGCAGCCCGAGGTGCAGGCCTACGTTGACGCCGGGTTCGTCGTCGGACTCGTGAACTACCGCGGGTCGATCGGCTACGGCCGCGAGTGGAGGGACACGCTGATCGGAAACATCGGCGGACCGGAGCTCGAGGACGTGAACGCGGGTCTCGCAGACCTCGTCCGCCGCGGACTGGCCGACCCGGAACGCGCTGTCGTCGGTGGGCACTCGTGGGGCGGGTACGTCACGCTCCTGGAACTCGGGAAGCATCCAGAGCTCTGGCTGTGCGGGATCGCGGGCGTCCCGGTCGGGGACTACGAAAGCGGCTACGAGCAGCTCTCGCCCCTCCTCCAGGCCTACGACCGTGCGCTCCTCAGCGGGCACACACCGAGCGAGCTCCCGGAGCTCATGCGCGACCGGAACGCGATCAACTTCGCCGACGACGTGCGGGCGCCCGTCATGTTCGTGATCGGGAGGAACGACAGCCGCTGCCCGTACGAGCAGGCGATGCGCTACGTCGACAAGCTCGCGGCGCGCGAGCACCCGCACGAGGTGTACGTGTTCGAGACCGGGCACGGCTCGTTCGACACCGACGAGCGCGTTCGTCAGGTCCGCACGATCCTCTCGTTTCTCGGCCGCCACGTGCCGGGGATCGATCCGCAGCTCGACTGAGCGCCGCTCGCGTCGCGCCGACGACGCGAGCTCAGCGGGACAACTCCCTAGGCGGCCGGAATGGCGGCGACGCCGGGGAGCTCCTTGCCCTCGAGCAGCTCGAGGGACGCGCCGCCTCCCGTCGACACCCACGAGACGCTCTCCGCGAGCCCGAGCTCGTGGAGCGCCCGCACCGAGTCGCCCCCGCCGACGACCGTGTAGCCGTTCACCGCGGCGACGGCCTGCGCGACGGCCTTCGTGCCCTCCGCGAACGTCGGCCACTCGAAGACGCCCATCGGCCCGTTCCAGAACACCGTGTGCGCGTCTGCGAGCGCCGACGCGAAGCGGTCTCGGGTTGCCGGCCCGATGTCGAGGCCGAGCCAGCCGTCGGGAAGCGCGTCGAACGCGGTCACCTCGCTCTTCGCGTCCGCAGCGAACGCCTCGGCCGCGACGACGTCGGACGGGAGCACGGCCTCGAAGGAGAGGCGGTTGTCCGAGCGGAGCTCCTCGGCCATCTTGCCGCCGACGAGCACGGTGTCCGCGCGGCCGCCGAGGTGCTCGAGAACGCCGAGCTTGTCCTCGACCTTCGCACCTCCGGCAACGAGCACGAACGGCCGCTCGACGTCGCCGAGGAGGCGCCCGAGCATCTCCAGCTCCTGCTCGAGGAGGAGGCCGGCGTAGGCGGGCAGCAAGTGCGCGACGCCTTCCGTCGACGCGTGCGCGCGGTGCGCGGACCCGAACGCGTCGTTCACGTACAGGTCGTTTCCGTCGGCGAGGCGGCGTGCGGTCTCCGGATCGTTCTTCGTCTCACCGGGGTCGAAGCGCGTGTTCTCGAGCACGGTGATCCGCGGATCCGGGAGCAGCTCCCGGATCCGGTCCGCGACCGGGTCCATCGCGAACGAAGGATCGGGGCCTTTCGGCCGGCCGAGATGGGAGCAGACCGAGATCTTCGCCGCGTCCCGGTCGAGCAGAAGGCGGAGCGTCGGGAGCGAGGCCCGGATCCTCGAGTCGTCCGCGATCTTGCCGTCCTCGAGCGGGACGTTGAGGTCCGCGCGGACGAGGACGCTCTTGCCGGCGACGTCCGCCTCGCGCACCGAGCGCGGCTTGCTCACGGGTCGTGCTCCCACTCGATGTCGTGGTAGAGCTCGACGAGGTTCCCGTCGGGGTCGCGGACATGTGCAACCCGGATCCCCCAGTCGGGCCGGTCGAACGGATCGCCGACCTCGGTGCCCTGCGCGCGCAACCGTGCGACGACGTCGTCGACGCTCTCGACCGAAAGCACGACCACAGCTCCGTCACCGCCGTCGGGACGAAGCTCGACCGCCTCCGCCATCTCCGCGCGCGGGAAAATCGCGAGCGCCGACTCCGGACCGACCTCGAACTCGGCGTAGCCCGGGTTCTCGTCCCAGGTCGTCGGCAGTCCGAGGACGTCCTTGTAGAAGCGGTACGACGCACCCATGTCCGACACCAGCAGTCGGACGTGCGTCAGCCTCACGGCAGGAGCTTCCCCATCAGGTCGACGAGCCGACACGAGTACCCCCACTCGTTGTCGTACCAGCCGAAGACCTTGGCCGTGCGGCCGTGTGCCATCGTCAGCAGGCTGTCGAAGATGCAGGAGAACGCCGAGCCGTTGATGTCCGTGGAGACGAGCGGGTCCTGGCTGTACTGGAGGAGCCCCTCGAGGGGGCCGGCCGCGGCCGCGCGATAGGCGTCATTCACTTCGTCGATCGACGTCTCGCGACCGAGCGCGACGACGAGGTCGGTCAGCGACCCAGTCGGGACCGGCGCCCGGACCGAGATGCCGTCCACCTTCCCCTGGAGGTCGGGGAGGACGAGGCCAATGGCCTTTGCCGCCCCGGTCGTGGTCGGGATGAGGTTGATCGCGGCCGCGCGCGCGCGGCGTAGGTCCTTGTGGGGGAAGTCGAGTATCACCTGGTCGTTCGTGTACGCGTGAATCGTCGTCATGAACCCGCTCTCGATCCCGGCGAGCTCGTGCAGCACCTTCGCGAGCGGCGCCACGCAGTTCGTCGTGCAGGACGCGTTCGAGACGATGTGGTGCGCCTCCGGGTCGTACGCGTCGTCGTTGACGCCGAGGACGATCGTGATGTCGGGGTCGGTCGCCGGTGCCGAGATGACGACCTTCTTCGCGCCCGCGTCGAGGTGCTTCTGGGCGCCCTCACGGTCGGTGAAGATCCCCGTCGACTCGAGCACGACGTCGACGCCGAGGTCGCCCCAGCCGAGGGCCGCGGGATCCCGCTCCGAGAGGATCCGCATCTCCTCGCCGCCGGCACGGAGAACGCCGTCCGCGAGCTCGACGTCGCCCGCGAAGGGGCCGAGGTTCGAGTCATAGCGCAGGAGATGGGCCATCGTCGCGGCGTTCCCGAGGTCGTTCACCGCCACGATCTCGACCTCCGCTCCCAGCGCCTGCTGGGCACGGAAGAAGTTGCGGCCGATGCGGCCGAACCCGTTGATGCCGACGCGAATTGCCATCGTCTCGCTCCTCCGTCCAATCGACCCGTCGGGGTTGGTTCCCGCCTGCGTCGAGTCTAACCGGGCGGTGTCAGACGCCCGCGAGATCCTCGAGGCGCCGCAGCCGTCGATGCATCGCCGCCTTGCTCACCGCGGGATCCGTGCGCGCGGCGAGCTCGCGCAGCGAGTCCGTCGGATGCCGCAGCCGAAGCGCCGCCGCCTCGCGGAGGTCGTGGGAGAGCCTCTCGAGCACGCCCTCCGCCCGGAGGCGTCGCGCGGCCTCGAGCTGGAGCTCGGCGGCACGGCTCGTCCGGACGAGGTTCGCGTGGTCCGCATTCGCCAGCCGATTCGCCTGCGAGCGCGCCTCCGCGACCACCGCTCGCTCTTCGAGCGCGAGCACGGTGTCGGAGGCGCCGGCGAGCGCGAGCAGCGACTCGATCGCATCCCAGCTCTTGGCATAGGCAGCAGCGTGGCTCGCGCGCTCCACCACGCCGAGCGGGACGTCGAGATCTCGTGCGACCTCCCGGAGGAACGCCGCCGCGGCGAGAGACGCCGTCCGGAGCTCGAGATGCGGAGCACCTCCGATCGAGAGGGATCCTCCGCCGAGGAACGCCCCACGCAGGTACGCGCTCCTACAGCACCCGCGCGCGACGACGCTTCGCGGAGGACGCTCGAGCGGCGCGTGCCTGCTGTCGACGACGCCCGCTGCGACGAGGACGTCGAGCGAGCGCGCGTCGCCCTCCACGTGGAGTTGGAAGCGCGTCGGGCGATCGAACGCGCGCCGGCGGTAGGTGCGGATCTCGGACCGGATTCCTTCGTCGCGGAGCAGCGCGAACGCCCGGCGCGCAGCTGCGCCGCTCCCGAGGTCGAGATGAAGGCCCCACTCCCCGTGTCCGCGCAGGTGGAGGTTGCCCGCGGAATGGAAGAGCGCGGAGAGCTCCGCACGCCGGTCGCAGTCGCGTGCCGGCGCGATGCGCGCGAGCTCCTCGCGGACGTCCTCGGACGTGATCAGAGGGACACGCCCTCGAGCCCGAGCAACCGGCGCTTGACCGCAACCCCGGCCGAGCCGTAGCCGCCGATGCCGTCCGCGCCGACGACGCGATGGCACGGCACGAAGAACGCGTAGCGATTCGTGGCGCAGATGGTGCCGACGGCGCGCTGCGCTCCCGGATGTCCGGCCAGAGCAGCCACCTCGCCGTAGCTGACCACCTCTCCGCGAGGCACTCGTTGGAGCACGCCGAGCACCTCGCGCTGGAAGTCCGTGCACCAGTCGAGGTCGACCGCGACATCGTCGAACACGACGTCCTCTCCAGCCAGGAACGCGCGGACGCGAGCGACCACATCGGCTTCGAATTCGGACCGCGCATGTCGAGGAGCGTCGGGTCGCACATCGAGGCGCGTCTCCTTCGTGCCGAGATGTGCGACGGAACCTTCCCTCGTCCCGGAAGCGGGAGAGGCAGCGAAGTCGAACTCGTGAGCCACGACGACATCGCGCTCGATCCACAGCTCCCCGACACCCCAGCCGCCGACCTCGTACTCCGTACGCGCCACCGTCACCGTCGCCGACTCTACAATCGCCCCCATGAGCGCCCCCGGAATCTTCACGCCCCCGAAGCCCGTCAACGAGCCCGTCAAGTCCTACGCGCCCGGCTCACCCGAGCGTGCCGAGCTGAAGGCGAGGCTGCGCGAGATGGAGGGCGAGCGCATCCGCATCCCGCTGGTCATCGGCGGCAAGGACGTGCACACCGACGAGACGTTCGAGGCGGTGATGCCGCACAGGAAGAGCCACGTCCTCGCCGACGTCGCAAAGGGCAGCCCCGAGCACGTCCAGCAGGCGATCGACGCTGCCCGCGAGGCGCACGACGAGTGGTCGCGGATGCCGTGGCACGAGCGCGCGGCGATCTTCCTCCGTGCCTCCGAACTGCTCGCAGGCCCGTGGCGCTCGACGCTGAACGCGGCGACGATGCTCAACCAGTCGAAGACAGTGCACCAGGCAGAGATCGATGCGGTCTGCGAGATGGTCGACTTCTGGCGCTTCAACGCCGAGTACGTCGTCCGCATCTACTCCGAGCAGCCGTACTCGCCCACCGGGATCTGGAATCGCATGGAGTACCGGCCGCTCGAGGGCTTCGTCTTCGCGGTCAGCCCCTTCAACTTCACGTGCATCGGCGGAAACCTCTCGAGCTCGCCCGCGCTCATGGGGAACACGATCCTGTGGAAGCCGGCCTCGACAGCAGCGCTCTCGGCCTACTACCTCATGCGCGTCATGCAGGCGGCGGGGCTCCCGGACGGCGTCATCAATCTCGTCTACGGGTCGGGATCCTCGATCGGAAACCCGGCGCTCTCGAGCCCGGAGCTCGCGGGCATCCACTTCACCGGCTCGACCCCCGTCTTCAACGGCATGTGGGAGACGGTCGGCAAGAACATCGCCTCGTACCGCGGCTACCCGCGGATCGTCGGCGAGACCGGCGGCAAGGACTTCATCCTCGCCCACCCCTCGGCCGAGGCCGAGGCGGTCGCGACCGCCGTCGTCCGCGGCTCGTTCGAGTACCAGGGCCAGAAGTGCTCCGCCGCGTCGCGGCTCTACGTCCCCTCGAACATCTGGCCGGAGGTCAAGGAGCGCCTCGTCGCGGACGTCGGCTCGATCCAGATGGGAGACGTCACCGACTTCGGCAACTTCATGGGAGCCGTGATCGACGCGTCCGCGTTCGAGACGCACAGCTGCGCGATCGCCGAGGCACGCTCCGCCGGCGCCGAGATCCTGGCCGGAGGGACGACCGACGACTCGGAGGGCTACTTCGTCCAGCCCACGGTCATCGCCACGGAGGATCCGGGGTTCCGGCTCCTCCGCGACGAGCTCTTCGGACCGATCGTGACCACGTACGTCTACGACGAGAAGCGCTGGGAGGACACGCTCAAGCTCGTCGACGAGACCGCTCCCTATGCCCTGACGGGCGCCGTGTTCTCGACCGACCGCTCGGCGATCGACGAAGCGCAGGACGCGCTCCGCTACTCGGCCGGAAACTTCTACGTCAACGACAAGCCGACCGGCGCCGTCGTCGGCCAGCAGCCGTTCGGCGGATCGCGGGCCAGCGGGACGAACGACAAGGCCGGCTCGATGTGGAACCTCATCCGCTGGGTCTCGCCGCGCACGATCAAGGAGACCTTCCTGCCGCCGACGGACTATCGCTATCCGTTCCTCTCGTCCGACGGTGACGGGAAGTGAGCCTCCGCCGAGCCGTCGCATCGGTCGCGGCCGCGCGAACGACTGCGGTCTGAGGATCCAGACACCCGGGAAGCCCCCTCCGGTGGGGTTCCGGAGACGACGATGAGCCAGCCGTGATCCGTGTCCTCGACGGCGTCAACGCGTTCTTCGAGCACCTCACGGCGGTCGACCTCCTCCCCGCCTTCCTCGCGGTGCTCGCGCAGTTGGCGAAGCTCGGCTGCACGAGCATGGCGTGGCGGAACGTGCTCGCGGCCGCCTACCCGACGGAGCGGGTCCGGCGACTGCCGATCGTCGGCGCCTACCTGGCCGGCGTCGGCGTGAACGCGCTCATCCCGATCCGCGCGGGCGACGCCGTGCGCATCGTCCTCGCCCGCCGCTCGATCCCCTCGAGCACCTACACGACCGTCGTCTCGAGCACCTTCGTCCTCGCGATCTTCGACTTCACGATGGCGTCGCTGCTCCTCCTGTGGGCGGTGCTGACGCAGAACGCGCTCCCGAAGATCGGCGACCTCCCACGCCTTCCGAGCTTCGATTTCGCGTGGCTCCTCGAGCATCCGCTCCCTGCCGAGCTCATCCTCGCCGGGATCCTCGTCGCGCTCGCGCTCCTCGGGCTCTGGCTCGCCGGGCACGTGGCGAACTTCTGGGGACGCGTCCGGCAGGCGTTCACGGTGCTCCGCACCCCGGCCCGCTACTTCCGGACCGTCGTCGTCTGGCAGCTCGGCGACTGGGGATTCCGCTTCGTGACGATCTGGTTCATGCTCGACGCGTTCAATATCCCGCAGTCGCTCAAGAACGTCCTGCTCGTGCAGGTGTCGGCGAGCGTGGCGACCGTGCTTCCGCTGACGCCCGCGGGGATCGGCACCGAGCAGGCGTTCCTCCTGTACGTGTTCCGCGGAACCGTCGCGAGCTCGCAGCTCCTGGCGTTCAGCGTCGGGATGCGGCTGACGCTGATTGCAACGAACGTCGTCGCAGGCTTCACGGCGATCTTCTTCACCCTCAAGACCGTCCGTTACAACAGAGCGCTCGAGACAACACCGGGAACCACCCCCGAGCGTGAGTAGTCGGAACGGTGAGCGCCCGCTCGCGGGGCGCTGCTTCAGGGATCTTCGCACGACTCAGGAGGGGCCGGCCTTGTGGAGCTGCGCGTAGAGAATGCGCGCAGTCTTCTGCGGGAGGCCGGGAACGCCCTCGAGCTCCTCCTGCGAGGCGTCGAGGAAGCGCTCGACCGAGCCGAAGTGGCGGAGGATTGCCCGCCGTCGCGCTGGCCCAACGCCAGGCAGCGTCTCGAAGATCGTCTCCCGCGCCTTCGTGTTCCGCTTGACGCGGTGGTAGCGGAGCGCGACGCGGTGGGCCTCGTCGCGAATCCGCTGGAGGAGCTGCAGCCCCGCGCCGTGGCGGTCGAGGACGATCGCGCGCGGGACGCCGGGGACGAATACCTCCTCCTCCCGCTTGGCGAGCGCGATCACGGCGACGCGCGGGAGATCGAGCTCGTCGAGCGCCGCGAGCGCCGCGCCGAGCTGTCCCTTGCCGCCATCGACGACGACGAGGTTCGGGATCGAGGAGAAGCTCTCGTCGCGCTCCCCCTCGCGCGCCCGCGCGAAGCGGCGACGAACGACCTCGTGCATCGCGCCGACGTCGTCCTGCCCCGCGAGCCCGCGCACCGCGAACGTGCGGTAGTGGGCGTTCCGCGGCCGGCCGTCCTGGAACACGACCATCGACCCGACGATCGACTGGCCCTGGATGTTCGAGATGTCGAAGCACTCGATCCGGAGCGGGAGGCTCTCGAGGTTCAGCGCCTCGCGCAGCTCTTCGAGCGCTGCCACCCGCCGCTGCCGCTTCTGCTCGCGCTGTGCGGAGTCCGCCTCCAGGGCGAGCCGTGCGTTCTCGGTCGCCAGCTCCGCGAGCCGGCGCTTCTCGCCGCGGGCGGGCGCACGGACGTCCACCCGCGATCCGCGGCGTTCGCTCAGGAACTCCGCGATCGCCGCGATCTCGGTCGTTCCCACGGGGACGAGCACCTCGGGCGGGACGCTCGGCGCCGACCCGTAGTACTCGACGACGAACGCCTCGAGCACCGCCGCGTCGTCCTCGCCGGCGACGTTCTCGAGGTGGAAGCCGTAGCGGTCGATCATCTTCCCGTCGCGGAGCGGGAACACCTGCACCGCCGCCCGGTCGCCCTCGATCGCGAGACCGATGACGTCCACCGTGCCGACCGTCCGCCGCTCGACCGCCTGGCGCTCGGCCAGATGGCGGATCGAGAACAGGCGGTTGCGGTAGCGAGCGGCCTCCTCGAAGCGCTCGTCGGTTGCAGCGTCGCGCATGCGCTCCTCGAGCTCGAGCTGGATCGAGCGCGTGTCACCGGAGAGGAAGTCGATGACGCCGTCCACGATCTCGCCGTACTCCTCCTTCGAGATCGCCCCGATGCACGGCGCGAAGCAGCGGTCGATGTGGAAGTCGAGGCAGGGGATCCCTGAGTGCCGCCCCGGCCTCGGCCCCTCGCACGGGCGGAAGCGGAACACGCGATTCAGGACGTCGAGCGTCTCGCGCACCTTCTTCGCGTTCGCATACGGGCCGAAGTAGACGGTGTCGCGGCGGTGCCGCTCGCGCGTGAACATGACCCGCGGGTACTCGTCCGCGACGGTCACCGCGATGTACGGAAACGACTTGTCGTCGCGAAGCCGGATGTTGAACGGCGGCCGGTGGCGCTTGACGAGGTTCTGCTCGAGGTGGAGCGCCTCCGCCTCGGTACGCGTCACGATGACCTCGACGTCGGAGATCCGCTCCACGAGCTGCGCAGCCCCCGGCCGTCCGTCGCCGCGCTGGAAGTAGCTGCGGACGCGCGAGCGGAGCGACTTCGCCTTGCCGACGTAGAGCACCTCCCCTCGCTCGTCGCGGAAGAGGTACACGCCGGGACTCCGCGGGAGCGATCCCAGATCGTTTACGAGGTCTTCACGCACGCTCGCTAGCGTAGCCCCGTGCATTCGAGCCTCAGAGCAGCACTTTTCGTCGCGATCGGGCTCGCCGCGCTCACGTCGCTGACCGGGACCGCGCGTGCCGAGCCGGGGCTCGTCGTCGGAGCGGTCGAGGACGGCGTGCGCGCGTCGAGTCTCGTCGAGGCGGAGTCGAAGATGACGCTCCTCGAGACCGCCGGCTTCCGCGCCGTCCGCGTCACGAGCATCTGGTCGCCCGGCCAGAGCGAGCCGAGCGGAGACGAGCTCGCAGTGCTCTCGAACGTCTCCGCCGCCGCACGCATGAACGGCATCCGCGTGTACGTGACGGTCATGTCCAAGGGCTCGTCGACGACTCCCCTCACGGACGCCGCGCGCGCGCAGTTCGCCTCGTACGCCGCCGCAATCGTCCGCGCCGTGCCCGGCATCCGCGACGTGATCGTCGGGAACGAGCCGAATCTCAACCGGTTTTGGCTCCCGCAGTACAACCCCGACGGGTCCGATGCGGCCGCACCCGCGTACCTCGCGCTCCTCGCGCAGACCTACGACGCGCTGAAGGCCGTCTCGCCGGACGTGATTGTCTACGGTGGCGCGG
Organism: uncultured Actinomycetes bacterium; assembly: GCA_963809405.1. GTDB lineage: Bacteria > Actinomycetota > Thermoleophilia > Gaiellales > Gaiellaceae > GMQP-bins7. The sequence goes on along the minus strand of CAWEJN010000002.1, from coordinate 2,314,698 downwards.
TTTCGCCGCGCGGGAGCGACAACCCGGCCGGGATGCGCCAGACGCACTCGCCGACGGCGTTCATCAGGGACCTGGGCACGGCATACAGGGCGAGCGGACGCGACCGGCCGGTGATGGACGCGTTCGTCCAGCACCCGTACGGGGACAGCTCGAGCCAGCCACCGACGTTCGCGCATCCACTCACCACCTCGATCGGGATCGCCGACTACGGGAAGCTCGTCAGCCTGCTCGGAGAGGCGTTCGACGGCACCGCGCAGCCCGGCTCGAAGCTGCCGATCGTGTACGGCGAATACGGCGTCGAGACGCAGATCCCGGGCGACAAAGCCTCGCTGTACACCGGCGACGAGATCGCAGCGACGAAGCCCGTCGATCCCGCGACCCAGGCCTCTTACTACCAACAGGCGCTCGCGCTGGCCTTCTGCCAGCCGACCGTGGCCGGCATCCTCGTGTTCCATGCGATCGACGAGCGGGCGATGCCTGCCTGGCAGTCCGGCGTGTACTACGCAGACGGGACTCCGAAGGCCAGCCTGCCAGCGGTGCGGCGGGCGCTCGACAAGACTGCCGGCGGCTCGATCACGCGCTGCCCGGGCGTCCAGCTCACCGTCCACGCCACGTACCTGCGCTTCGGCACCCGCTCGGCCGCGAAGCGCGGTGCGTTCCGGGTCAGCCTGAGATGCGATCTCGACTGCACCTACGTCGTCCGGCTGGAGAAGCTCCCGACCCACGCGACCCGAAAGATCAAGCGCGGGCAGGCGACGATCGGCCAGCTCGTGCGCATCGACCTGCCGCCCCGCCGCCTCCCTGCGGGCACGTACCGCTACACGATCAGCCTCGTCCAGCCGGTCAACCCCGCGCCGCCGACCATCCGCGCCGGCGCTCCGTTCCGGTTGCCCTAGCCGGCGCCCGTCCGGTCTGAGCCGCGGCGCCCCAGCCCGTCGTCATCGTCGCCGCCTCGTGTGCGTTCAGTGACGGTGCTCGATGCGCCACACGCGGTAGAGCACGAACGCGCAAGCGCCGAGCACCGCGAAGAACGCGAACGCGTCAGGCCCGGACGGGTGCAGCCCGATGAACATCCCGATATCCAAGACGGCGAGCACGATCGCGGCGTAGAAGACGCGGCGGTTCCAGTCGGACCACGCCTCGAGATCACCACGCCGCTCCCGCCACACCAGGAAGAGGAAGAACGCGATCGCGAGGAAGAAGGCGATCTGGAGCAGGCCGCCGACGGTTGCGAGCACGGGCTCGAGCGAGAGCGCGACCACGATCACCGCGGCGATCGCGATGAACGCGAGCCCGCGCACGAGCGGCGGGATGCGGTCCCAGAGCCGTCTCATGTCCCCGTCATGAACGCGCGCACCGCCAGCGCACCCGCCAGGAACGTCGTCCCCGCGAACCAGAGCAGGCGCTTCGGCCCTTCGGACGGCGCGTAGAACCACGGAGAGAGGACGACCCCGAGCGCAAAGGCGCCGTATGCGTAGTGGAGTCGATCGGGTGCCCGATGGTCGCCCGAGACGAGGAGGAGCCCGAGCGCGGCCTGCGCGATCAAGAGCGTCTGGGCGAGCACGAGCGCGTGCGCCACGACCGCACCGGCTCCACTCCTCCTGCGATATGCGACACCGCCGAGGACCGCAGCCCCGAAGCACACCGCGATCACCGCGACGCCGAGTGCCTCGTGGACGGAGACCATCGGGCGCACCCTATCCGGCGACCTCCTCGCGCTCCACGGGTCGTCACCGGCCACCCGACGCCACGTCGAGGCGCCGGCGACCTGGGCCGAGTCGAGCCCCGGCCGTAGAGATCCGGTCAGCCTGCCGTGATCGATCCGAACAGGCCGTGCAGCTCGTCGTGCGGCCCGGCGGCGAAGTAGAGCGTCGTCGTCGGCCCGGAGGCCGAGCCGTTCCCGAACCCGATGCCCCAGAGACCCTCGATTTGGATCGCACGATGGTCGTGCCCGACGATGAGATCTCCCGCGGCGTGGCCGAAGCCGGCGGGCGCCAGCGCCAGTCCCCACGGAGCGTTCAGCGCGCCCCCCGAGGCGACGCGGCGGAGGAAGTGCCCGCTCGTGTCGAACATGTCGACGAATCCGAGGCCGTGTCCGGCGGCCTCGTCCTCGGCATCCTCGTCCTGCTTCGCATACGTGACGAAGATGTTCCCGTTGATGTTCTGGATACCGAACGGGCCGTACCCGTGCGGCAGCCCGGGATCGACGAACGAGCCGGCGGGGGTGGACCAGGCCGAAGCTCGAGGCGCAGACGAACCCCCTCAATCGGTCACTTGCACTCATGCGGACTACGTATGAACGCTCGAACCGGTTTCGGTGCCCTCGATCGCCTTCGCCGAAACGCGGCACGTGCTGCGTCGTCCGGACCGACGCACCCCGCACGACCCGAATCCCGCGTCGTGTCGACTTCGGGGGTGCACGCACTCCCGAATCGGAGCACTCGCTTCCGGCTACGATCGCGCGCATGATCGAGGAGCACGCCCGCACCGTGGGCAGCCGATGACCGTCCCGGAGGTTGAGCTGAAGAAGACGGACGCCGGGCTCATTCCCCAGGGCGAGGGCTGGTTCGTGCTCAACGCGCGCGACGCATCGTGGATCCGAAGCGAAGAGCGCGGGCAGGACACCGACTTCGAAGGTGGGCAGGAGTGGGCGCAGCTCGGCTTCCGCATCCAGGTCGTAGCGCCAGGTCAGCGGGGCATCTACCACGGCGAGCGGGGCCAGGAGGACTTCATCGTCGTCTCCGGCGAGTGCCTGGTCGTGATCGAGGGTGAGGAGCGCCGCCTGAAGACCTGGGACTTCGTTCACTGCCCGCCGTGGACCAAGCACGTCTTCGTCGGGGCCGGCGACGCGCCGTGCGTGATCGTCATGGTCGGCAGCCGTGTGGGTGGCTTCGAGGTCCTCTATCAGGTGAACGAGGTCGCAGCGAAGCACGATGCGAGCGTGCTCGAGGAGACGTCGAGCCCGGACGAGGCGTATGCCCGCTGGGGGCGAGAGGAGCGGTCACGGTACGGCGAGGGGTGGCTGCCGTCTTGAACGATCCCGGTGACACGACGAGCGGAGGCGTGGTCGAGGAAGGCAGCCCTGCTCCCGACTTCACGCTCACGTCGGACTCGGGCGAGGCGGTCACGTTGTCCTCCTTCAGAGGCGCGCCCGTCGTCCTCTACTTCTATCCCAAGGACGATACGCCCGGATGCACGGCCCAGGCCTGCGGGATCCGGGACGCCTGGGGCGAGTTCGAGGAGCGAGGCGCGGTCGTCCTCGGCGTGAGCGCGGACAGCCCTGCGAAGCACACCAAGTTCAGGAAGAAGTACGGCCTCCCGTTCACCCTCCTGGCCGACGAAGACCACGCCGTCTGCGACGCGTACGGCACCTGGGTCGAGAAGTCGATGGCCGGGAAGAAGTACATGGGCATCGAGCGGTCGACGTTCGTCATCGACGCCGACGGCAACGTCGCGAAGGTGATGCGTCGCGTGAAGCCGGACTCGCACGCGGACGACGTCCTGGCCGCGCTCTCCTGAGTCGCCAGCTCACGGTCCGACGAGAACCACGTTTCTCGCCAACTGCTCGTCGAGGGCAAGTGTCTTCTCGATGCCCGGGTAGTCGTGGAACCCGACGGCGTACGTGTGGTCGCCGACGCTCCAGATCAGCACGACGTGGTTCACGAACGCGCTGTCGTTCGTGTCCGGTGAGACGAAGACCGCGTGCATCCGCCTGCCGGCGACCGCGATCCACCCGAGCGAGCGAACGCGTTCCTTCCTCGACCAGCCCGGACCGTTGACGACGTGAGCTGCGTTCGACAGGCGCTGCGGCGTCGCCGTGATCACGAGGTGCTGCGTCGCGCTCCCACTGTTCCCGACCGCCCACCCCCGCCACGGCCCGGTTCCCGGGCAGACGATGCTCTTCGCGCAGCCCGGACCGGCTCCGTCGTTGTCGCGAGCAAAGCCTTTCGGCAGCCTGCGTGGGCAGGGAATCGGATAGCCGAGCGCCCTCGCGGTCGACCGGCACTGCGCGACGAATGCCCGCGGGGCGGGCACAAATCGGACGGACGTGCCGGCGTCTTCGTGACCGAATGCGGAGTCGGCGCACACGCACAGGCAGATCAGCGCCGCCGTCAGCGCGACGGCCGCGAGAAGACCGAGCTCCCTAGGTCGCGGTGCGGACGTTGCGCTCGAACTTGTACCAGCCCTTGTCGCGGCGCAGGTACCGCCACGAGCCCTTCATCCGGGACCAGAAGATGATCGGCCGGTAGAGCACGAGGTCGAACGGCGCGTACACGAGCAGGCGCATCAGATCGCGCTTGCGGTAGAGGCGCGACTGCACGTCGTCGAGCAGGATCGCGGCGGCCGTGAGGGCCGCGTTCATGAACGCCATCGCGCCGATGACGACCAGGAACGTCTGCACGTCGAAGAGCCCGAGCACGACTGCTGCGACGAGGGCCGCGAGCGCGACGATCTCGATCGCGGGCGAGAGCACCTCCGTCAGCAGGTAGAACGGCGCGCCGACGAGGCCGACGGACTTGTACTGCGGGTTGAACCACATGCGCCGGTAGTGGACGACGGTCTCGTTGATCACGCGCTGCCAGCGCTCGCGCTGCGAGACGAGCTTCTTGACCGTGTCCGGGCACTCGGTGACGCCGATCGAGTCCGGGAGGCAGTGGATCGCGTAGTCGCGACCCTCGCGCAGGAACTTCTCGTGGACGCGGAACGTGAGCTCGATGTCCTCGCACGTGAAACTCGTCGAGTAGCCGCCGACCTCCTCGAGCACGTCGCGTCGCCAGATCTGGAACCCGCCCGGGGAGCAGAGCATGAACCCGAGCTTCGACCACGCGAGACGGTTGTTCACGAAGGCGCGGACGAAGTCGAGGTGCTGGTAGACGACGAGGGGTCCCGCGTCGACCTCGCGCCTGCCCGGGGCCGCCGAGATCGCCTTCTCCGGCACCTTCGCGGTCGTGATCTGGCTCGTGACGCCGACGATCCGGGCCGGGTCCTGGATCGCGACCCGCATCACCTTGAGGAGCGTGTCGCGCTGGAAGACCGTGTCCGCGTCGACGCCGCACACGTACCGGTAGCGCGCGACGTTGAGCCCGGCGTTCCACGAGTCCGCCTTCCCGCCGTTCTCCTTGTCGACGACGATCAGGTTCGGGTACTCCGGGCTGCGGTAGACGGCGCGGACCTCCGCGGTCTGGAACACGTGCCGCACGAACATCTGGTACGGCTCGAGCCCGAATGCCTCGCGCAGCCGGTCGAGGGTGCCGTCGTTCGATCCGTCGTTCACGACGACGACCTCGAACTCCGGGTAGTCGAAATCGAGGAGAGACCGGGTCGACGACACGATCACGGCTTCCTCGCCGTAGGCCGCGACGATCACGCTGACGGGAACCGTAAATCGCGACGAGGCGAGCGTCACGTAGTCGGCGCTGCGACCTTCGAGCTTGCGCGCGGTGTTCTCCACCGCTCCGATGAGCACGAACCCGAGCGCGACGAGGTTCGTGAGCACCAGGTAGCACAGGCAGGCCGTGACGATCACGACGAGTACGGTGCTCGCGCTCATGCCGCCTGGACCTCGCGGACGGGCCTCTGGCCTCCGGCAACGCGCTTCTGGGCAGCCTCGCGCATGCGCTCGCCGCCTGCCGCGTAGATGCGTTCGAGCAGCGGGCTGTCGGGGCGTTCGGCGGCGAGGGAGTCGACGAAGCCGACGTCCTGGAGCACCTCGGCCGCGCCGTTCCGTGCGAACGCGTCCTCGTTCGTGAGGGCCGAGAGCAGCGCGGGAACCGCGTCGGCCCCGATGCCGCGCAGCGCGTCCTTCGCCGCGGTCCGCACCCACCAGCGCGTGTCCGCGAGGAGCCGCACGAGCGATGGCGACGCAGCCGCACCGAGAACGTGGCCCGCCGCGCGCGCCGCGTGTACGCGGACGTACCAGACGGGGTCGTCGATCGCCGCGAGGATGGCCGCTCGCGCGGATTCCGTGTCGCGGAGACCGAGCGTCTCGACGGCCGCTGCGCGGACGTTCGCATCCCGGTCGTGCGTCATCATCACGAGTCGCGCGTCCGCGAGACCGGGGTACGGCGCGAGGAGCGTGGCGCCCCAGAACCGAACGACGGGATCGGAGTCGCGAAGCAACGGGACGAGGCGCGCGCCGGGGCGAGGCGCGAGATGCTCGAGCTGCGCGGCGACGCGTGAGCGCGGGACGCGTCCCTCGCGGAGAGCGTCGAGCAGGAGATCGACCGACCAGTCGTCGCCCACGTTCGCGAGGGCGCGGACCGCGGCCGCTGTGACCTTCTCGTCCGGATCCGCCAGCGCCGTTCGCAGCAGCCCGCGCATCGCCGGGTCGCGGGCGTGGACGAGGCGGTCGAGCGCGGCGATCCGGCGCCAGGTCCCGCGCTCGGTGCGGGCGCGCCGGCCGGCGCGGCGGATCAGACGCCGGGCCTCGCGCGGGCCGCCGACGTCCAGCTCCGACTCGTCGCGCAGGTGGTCGTAGCGGACGCGCCCGACCAGGATCGCAACCGAGAGCGCGCACCAGGCGACGAAGGACGACGCGAAGACGAGGGTCGCGAGGCGGAAGACCAGGTCGTGCACATACCGGTCGTCGTCGGAGTTGCCCTCGCGGGCGTCCCTCGAACGAGTGATCCGACACTGACGGCCGCCGCGCAGGCAGGATCGCTCTACTCATGCGGATGAGAGGACTTGAACCTCCACGCCCTTACGGGCACACGGACCTGAACCGTGCGCGTCTACCAATTCCGCCACATCCGCGCAGAGGTCGGATTCTAGCTTTGCCCCGCGCGCAGCCTTCTTCGACTCCCGATCGTCTCAACCCTCGATGAGACGCCACGTCCTCACGGGTCTCGGCCTCGCGGTCCTGCTCGTCGCCGTCGGCAGCGGGACCCGGGTCGCCCAGCGCGCCCCGTTCGACGCTCGCGCCGACACGGAGGTCGTCGTCTCGCTCGACGCGCCCCCGCTCGCGCGGGTGGGTTCGGCAGGCGCCGCCCGGCTCGACGCCGAGCAGCGCGCGTTCCGCAGCGCCCTCTCGCAGAGAGTCCCGGCGGCTCACCTGCGCTGGCGCTACCGGCTCGTCGTGAACGGCTACGCGGTCGTCCTCCCTCGCGCCGAAGTCCCGAAGCTGAAGACGCTTCCCGGAGTGCGAGACGTGAACTTGTCCGCACGCTACGCGCCGCAGGCCGTCGCGGGTCCCGTCGATGAGATCGGCGCTCCGGCGATCTGGGGGCCGGGCCTCGCGAGCACCGGGCAAGGCGTGAAGATCGGGATCATCGACACGGGCGTCGACCAGACGCATCCTTACTTCAACCCCGCGGGCTACACGATGCCGCCTGGGTTCCCGAAGGGACACGTGAAGTACACGACCGCGAAGGTCATCGTTGCGCGTGCGTTCCCGCCGCCCGGCGCAACTTCTCGCTACGCCGATGCGCCCTTCGACCCGACCTCGTCGGACCACGGGACCCACGTGGCGGGGATCGCGGCGGGCAATGCGAACACACGGTCGATCGGGCGAGTCATGGTCTCGGGCGTCGCTCCGCGGGCGTACATCGGGAACTACAAGGCGCTGACGGCGACGCCGTACGGCGCCAGCCCGAACGGCAACTCCGCCGAGATCGTCGCCGCCATCGAGGCCGCGGTGCGCGACGGGATGAACGTGATCAACCTCTCGATCGGCGAGGCGGAGATCGAGCCGAGCCGCGACATCGTGGCGAAGGCCATCGACGCAGCTGCGGCAGCGGGTGTGGTTCCCGTGGTCTGCGCGGGAAATGACTACAACGACGTCGGCGCTGGCTCGGTGATCTCGCCCGCGAGCTCCGCCCGGGCAATCACCGTTGGCGCGGTCGAGGACGGCGAGAAGGGCGGGCTCGTCCACGCCGACTTCTCCTCGGTGGGCCCGTCCCCCATGTCGCTGCGCATGAAGCCGGACGTCGCGGCCCCTGGAGATGTGCTCTCCTCCGTCCCAGGCGGCTGGACGTGGCTCTCCGGGACGAGCATGGCCTCGCCGCACGTCGCCGGAGCGGCGGCGCTCCTTCTCGAGCGCCATCCCACGTGGACGGTCGACGACGTCAAGGCCGCGCTCGTCGAGACCGGCAAGGACGCCTTCGCCGCCGAAGACTCGAACGCGCTCGCAGGTCCTTCCTTCGTCGGCGGCGGCGTGATCTGGCTCCCGTCCGCCGACGACCCACTCGTCTTTGCTCATCCCGCGGACGTGTCTTGGGGGCTCCTCGAGCGAGGCGGCGACCTCCAGGGAAGCATCGCCCTCCGAGACGCAGGTGGCGGCGCGGGCCCCTGGAGCGTGAGCCTCGGCGAGCTGCATGCGCCACCCGGCACGACGATCGCGATTCCGCCGACCGTGGCGGTTCCGGGCGAGCTGGCGTACCAGGTCGTCACGTCGCCGACCGCCGCGGAGGGGGACGTGTCCGGGTACTTCGTCCTGACACGTGGCGACGACGTCCGCCGCGTCCCCTTCTGGGCCCGGGTCACGGCCCCGAAGCTCCAGCTCGACCGCGCGATCCCGCTCACGCGCACTGGGGTCCACGCCGGGACGACGACGGAAGGGCAGGCACGCGTCTCCACCTATCGCTATCCGGCAAACCCGCAGGCGATCGGCGTCACTCGAGTGCTCGCCGGCCCGGAGGCAGTCTTTCGGATCCGGATCACGCGGCGAGTCGCGAACGTCGGCGTCGTGGTGACGAGCGAGGGCCGCCGCGTCGCCGTACAACCTCGTTTTGTCCTCGCGCAGAACGAGAACCGCCTCACCGGCTGGGCAGGGCTCCCCGTGGATGCGAACCCGTACCTCGACTCCGACGGCACCCGTGTGCCGGCGGCGGGAGCGCTCCTCCCGCGGATCGGCGACTACTCCGCGGTCTTCGACAGCCCGACGCGGGGAACCGCAGGCCGGTTCACGTTCCGCTTCTGGGTGAACGACGTCACCCCGCCGACCCTGAGGCTGCGCACCCGCGCCGTCCGTCAGGGAAGACCGCTGCTCGTCGGCGCCACCGACTCGGGCTCGGGCGTCTATCCCGCCTCGATCGTCGCCACGGTCGACGGCAAGCGCGCCGGCCGCACGTTCCACAAGGGAGTCGTTCGCATCCCGACTGGCACCCTCGGCACCGGGAGGCACCGGCTCGTACTGCAGATCTCCGATTACCAGGAGTCGAAGAACAACGAGAACGTCGCCGCGATCCTCCCGAACACGCGGACCCTGCGGGCGATGGTCACCGTGCGCGGCTAGGAACGGATCAGGAAGTACACCCCGCCGCGCCGGCCTCGACGAGGACCGCGGCCCGACGGTACCGGGCTAGGTCTTGCGGTCCCGCTCCTCGATCGTCGGCAGCGCGTCGAGGTCGCGCTGGACGCTACGGACGAACTCCTCGTTCTCCTCGTCCGGCGTGATGACCCGGAACTGCGCCTTCCGGCGCTTGCGCTCGCGCTCCTTGCGCGCGCTGGCTCCGAACCGCCGGCCGAGGCGCGGTCGCTCGACCGCGGCGACGAGCGCGGCCGCGAGGACGAGCACCACGAGCCACGGCCAGCTCACGGGTCGGATTGTAGCCCTCGCAGCCGTGCTGGATCGCAACCGACCGCTCGCCGAGCGCTACGCGCTGAAGATCTCCATCGGCAGATTCGAGAGCGGAACCCCTCCGTCCGGCGTTACGAGCCACGTCTCCTGCATGTACAGGCAGTCCTCGCCGTTCGCTGCGATCGCGTGCGGGTGCATCGACAGGACCATGTTCTCGGCGAGCTCCGTCTCGACGCCTTCGCCGATCTTCGGGAACTCGATCATCGTCATCCCGATCGAGTGGCCGGTGACATGGCCCAGGTGGTAGCCGCGCTCGACGAAGCCTGCGGAGACCGCACGGTGCACGTCGTGGCAGGTCGCCCCCGATCGCATCGCCGACTTCGCAGCGTCGAAGTACTCCGCATAGGCGTCGCGCATCTTGTTCGTATCGACGGAGAGCTCGCTGCCGTTCGCCCTGATCGCACGGGACACCTCGACCCAGTGCATGCCCGGCCCGGCCACCTCGAGCGACGGGAGGACGAATCTCGGAAGTGCCTCCTCGCGGCGTGCGATCTTGAACTCCGGGCGCGCAAACGTGTCCGTCCCGGTCAGCACCATGTTCATCGTCAAACGCCCGCAGCCTTCGGCGACGAACCACTCCTCGGCAGCGGCCATCACCTCGGCCGCGGACTTCCCCGGCTCGTAGGCGTCCCGGAACACCTCGAAGCCGCGCTCGTTGATCCGCACCGAGTCGCGGACCGATTCCAGCTCGGCTTCGCTCTTCACGGCACGCGCGAGGTCGAACTCCTGGTCGAAGGAGACGAGGTCGAACCCGGCGAGGGCTTCGCGGTCGCGCACCGTCATGACGTACTCGAGCCCGTAGACGCCGACCCGCTTCGCCCCCGCCGCCTTGGCCCGCTCGGCGATCAGCTCGCCCGGGCGGTCGTGGAAGACCTGCTCGATCCGCGCCGTCCCGTGCTCGCCGACGTATCTCGCCTCGGACGGGAAGACGATCTGCGGATCGCCCTCCGCCGGGACGACGACATAGGCGTAGCGATGGACGATCTGGAAGCCGGACAGATACGTCACCGCTCCCTCGAAGCCGGTGTACTCGGTGCCCGAGACGACGAGGACGTCAAGGTCGTGGGTGGCCATCGCCGCGCGGACGTTCGCGTACCGCCGCTCGAGCTCGCTGCTCATGTCTCCCAAGAGGCCTCCAGTCCTTTGATCAGTGCCGTGATGGCGTCGTTGAGCGGCGTCGGGACACCGAGCTCGCGCCCGAAGCGTCCGATGCCGCCGTTCAGATAGTCGATCTCCGTGGCGCGCCGCGCCTCGACGTCCTGGAGCATGCTCGCCTTGTGGTCGTAGGCCACGTCCGGGCGGGCGGCATGGTCGATGAGCTGCTCGGGGTCGGCGTCGAGCACGATCCCTTGAGCCGCGGCCACCGCCTTTCCCTCGTCGACGAGAACGCCGACGAGCCTCCGCAGGTCCGGCCGCTCGCACACGCGCCCGTGCGTGAGCCCGGTGAGGGCGCCGATCGGGTTCGAGGCTGCGTTGAAGACGACCTTGCGCCACTGCGCAGGCCGCGCGTCCCCCACCGCCTGTGTCGGCATCCCGGCGCGCGTGCAGAGGTCCGCGAGGAGCTCGATCTCGCCGGCTGCGGCGGGGCTGGGCTCGAACGGGCCCAGCGTCGTATCCCCCTTCACGTCCCATTGCACGACGCCCGGCTCGAGGATCTTCCCCGCGGGAAACGTCGTTCCGCGGATCACGCGACCGACGTGTCGCGCGATGACCTCCTCGTTCCCGACGCCGTTCTGGACGGAGGCAACCGCACCGTCCGAGAACGCGTGCGCGACGGCCGAGATCGCGGCTTCCGTGTGCATGGCCTTCGTCGCGACGATCCCGAGCTCGCACGACGGGATCTCTGCGGCCTCCGTCGTCGCGCGGGGGTGGCCGACGACGTCCCCCGCCCCGGTCAGGCGGAGACCGTTCTCGTTGATCGCGTCTACGTGCGCGCGTGCGAGGTCGTATCCCCACACCTCGACTCCCTCGAGCCCGGCGAGGTTGGCCGCGAAGAGCGAGCCGACCGCTCCGCAGCCCACGACGCAGATCCTCATCCGGCCGCCTCCTGGCCCCGTAGGCGGACCCGCCGAACACGCGCCAGCCATCCGAGGGAGAACTCCCTCCCTCCCGTGAGTCCGCTCGGCCGCAGGACGAGCACGAGCGCCATGACCGCGCTCTCGACGACGATGCGCGATCCGTCCGGGAGGTTGATCGACTGCCCGAGGAACGTCAGCCCGTTCTCCGCCTCTGCGAGCACCGAGTCGAGGACGCTGACGAAGAGCGCGCCGACGACCGCGCCCCACAGGCTTCCCACGCCCCCGATGACGAGCATCGCCAGCGTGATGAACGTGAGGTCGAGGTACACGGAGTCGACGTTGATCGGGATGAAGTGGATGTAGAGACCGCCCGCGAAGCCGGCCATGAAGCCCGAGATCGCGAACGCTGCAAGGCGCTGCCGGTAGATCGAGATCCCGACCGCACGAGCCGCTGCCGGATCCTCGCGACCGGCTCGGAGCTGCCGCCCGAACCGGCTCTTCTGGTACGCGAAGGCGGCGACGATCACGATGACCGCGCCGACCGTCGCCTGCAGGAGGCCAGTCGTCTCCGGGACCGACGAGAACGTGTTCAGCCCCGGGCCGATCTTCTCGTAGTAACGGAGGAGGTTGTTCGTGATCCCGAGCACCGCGAACGTGGCGATGCCCGCCGCGAGGCCGGACAGGCGCATGAGCGGAAGCCCGACGAGAAGAGCGAAGACGCCGCCCACCGCGGCGGCGATCACGAGCGAGGGAACGTTGCCGACCGTCGTAGTGGCGAGGAAGTGGAAGAGGTACGGCATCGTCGCCGGCTTCTCCGACTCGGGCACGGAGAGCACGCCGGCGGCCCATACGCCGACCGCGAAGAAGCTGATGTGCCCGAACGAGAGCACGCCCGAGTTGCCGACGAAGGTGTAGATCGCGACCACGGTCGCGACCGAGATGAGCGCCGTCACCAGGTAGATCTCCGAGGTCTGCGAGACGACGGTGCCGACCAGTCCTGCCGCGATGACGAGCACGACAGGCCCGAGCAGCTCGAGAGCCGCGCGCGGCGACCAGACGTCGCTCATGGGCCGACCTCCGGGCCGTGAGCGTGGAGGGGTGTGGGAAACCGGGAAGTTCCCCACGTTCCCGAGAAGAAGGTGGCGAGCCGAAGGCGAGCGTTGCTCACACGCGCTCCACGAGTCCGCGCCCGCGCGTGAAGAGGCCGTCGGGGCGAATGAGCAGGACGAGGATCACGAGCCCGAAGAGGAAGGACGGCAGGTACTGACTCTGGTTCGACGGAAGCGCGTCGCCGAGGAGACCCGACACGTAGCCGATCAGGAAGCCGCCGAGCGTGGCCGGGACCAGGCGCGTCATGCCGCCGACGACCACGCCCACGAGGACGATGATCGTGTCCTGCAGCGCGTAGGTCGGGGTCACCGTCGGGTACTGGACGGTGAAGAGCACCGCCACGACCCCTGCCAGGAGCCCCGCGATGAGGACCGCCATGCCGCTGACGAGGTCGGCCCGTACCCCGAGCAGGCGCGCGGTCGAGGCATCGAGCGCCGCCGCTCGCATGTGCAGGCCCAGCGACGTCCGCGAGAGGAGCAGGAGGAGAAGCGCGAGGCAGACCGCCGCGGTGACGATCGCGACGATCGTGATCTTGCGAATGTCCACGCTCCCGATCGTGATGGGCCGGTTGAGCGCGACGAGTGACGTCGCCGTCTTGCCGAGTGGGCCGAACCAGAGGAGCGCGATGGACTGCAGCAGGAAGGACACGGCGAAGGTCGCGACCAGCATCACGGCGGCGGACTGCGCTCGGAGCGGGCGAAAGACCGCCCGCTCCATGGCGAACGAGAGCACGAGGACGACCGCGAAGCAGAGAAGGATCCCGACCCATACCGGCCAGCCGCGGCCGGACGCATACGCGATCGCGAACGCCCCCGCCATGATCAGCTGCCCGTAGGCGAAGTTCACGAGCCGCATGACGCCGAAGACGAGCCCGATCCCGACCGCCATCAGCGCGTAGATCGATCCGAGCCCGATCGCGTCCACCTGGGCCTGTGGCTGGACGGCGTCGTGGAGGACGCTCGTGAGGCCGCTTGCGAGGAGTCCGCTCACGAGAGGTAGGCGGCGATCATGCACTCGGTGTCCGCGGCGTCGTCCGGGGTCAGGGTGAGGCGGATCTCGCCGCTCGCGAGCACGTGGGTCCGGTCGGCGACAGCGACCGTTCGCTGCGCGCGCTGCTCGACGAGGAGGATGCCGAGGCCGCGGTCGCGGATTGTCTGGAGCGTCTCGAAGACGATGTCCACGACCTTGGGGGCGAGCCCGAGCGACGGCTCGTCGAGGAGGAGGATGGACGGATTCGCGACGAGCGCACGCGCGATCGCGAGCTGCTGCTGCTGGCCCCCGGAGAGCGCACCGGCGTGACGCGCGCGAAACTCGGTCACGACGGGAAAGAGCTCTCCGACCGCCTCGAGGTCCTCGGCCGGGTCGCCGCCGTTCGGCCGCCCGGCGAGCCCGAGCCGCAGGTTCTCCTCGACGGTCAGCTCCGCGAACAGCCGCCGCCCCTCCGGAACGAGCGCGATTCCCTTGCGTGCGATCGTCTCCGGCGCGAGACCGCCGAGCGAGGACCCGCCGAACGAGATGCTCCCCGCCCGAAGCGGGACGACGCCCATGATCGCGTGCAGCGTCGTCGACTTTCCGGCTCCGTTCGGCCCGATGAGACCGACGATCTCTCCCGGCGCGACGCTGAGGGACACGTTTCGCACCGCCGGAACGCCTCCGTACGCGACCTCGATCTCGCGGAGCTCGAGCGTGCTCATTCCGCGTCCTCGAGGACAGCGCTCTCGCCGAGGTAGGCGGCGGCCACGTCCAGGTTCGCCCGGATCTCGTCGGGTGCGCCCTCTGCGAGCGTCATGCCCTGGTCGAGGACCTGGACGCGGTCGCAGACGTCCATGATCAGCGCCATGTTGTGGTCGATGACGAGGACGCCCGCGCCGTGCTCGTCGCGCACCGAGCGGACGACCTCCGCGAAGGCCGGGACCTCCGCCTCGGGAAGGCCGGCGGCCGGCTCGTCCATGAGCACGAAGCGCGGCTCGATCGCAAGCGCCCGCGCCACGCCGAGCCGCCGTTCGTCGCCGTGTGGGAGACGCGAGGCGGGAGCGTCCGCGTAGCGCTCGAGCTGGAGCGAGCCGAGGAGCTCGCCGGCGCGCCGGCGAGCTTCCCGCACGCTGGTCCCCGAGCCGAGCGCCGCCACCTCGACGTTCTCGCGCACGCTCAGACTCCGGAACGAACGGCTGTGCTGGAACGTGCGCGCGAGTCCGGCGCGACCCCGGCGGTCCGGCTTCCAGCGCGTGACATCTTGGCCCTCGAGCTCGACGCTCCCCTCGTCGGGAACGTCGAAGCCGGTGAGGACGTTCACGAGCGTCGACTTCCCGGCGCCGTTCGGCCCGATCAGCCCGACGACCTCGTTGCGGTGCAGTTCGAGCGTGACACCGCGGAGCGCCTGCAGCCCCTGGAAGGAGCGCGAGACGCCGGCGGCCCGGAGCGAGGCTCCGGACCGCCGTTTCTCGTCGGTGTGCGTGTCCGCGTCCGACAACGCGCCTAGATCTTCGGGACGACCTTGGCCTTGATCGTGCCGATGACCTTCGGGGTGTTGTTGTTCACCTCGATGACACGATAGGTCCGCCCGAAGACCGTGTGGACCGTCGGTGAGAAGCTCACGAGCCCGGACAGCGTGGGCACGTTCTTGAACTTCTGCATCTGCGCCGCGAGCACGGCTCCGTTCGTGCTCCCGTGCGCCCGGGTGATCGCCACGAGGATCCCGTCGATGGCAGCCGGGCCGGTGATGAAGCTGCCGGTACTCCCGGCCTTCGCGATGGCGGCGGCGTTCCGCTTGGCCAGCGCGTTGACCGCGGCGACCGGATCGTCCCCGAACGCCGACGCGAACGTGACGTAGAAGTAGTTCGTGACCTCGGGGCTCTTCGTGTACCAGTAGCTGCCGTCACCGGCCCACGAGTTGAGGAACGGCGTGTTGTTCCCGAGCGTCCGAAGGCCGTTGAGGATCGGCACCTGCGCCCCGAAGGCCGCAGCCGTCGCGGTCACGATGACGTCCGCCTTCTTGTCGTTCAGCCGCGTCACCGTGCTCTGCCAGGAGGCGGGAGTGCCGCCAGCGGACTGGTAGGACTCCTCGTCATTGATCTTGCCGCCGAGCTGGAGCCAGCGAGCCTTGAACGCCTGGACGACGTTCCGGAAGTAGACGATGACGGTGTCGGTCGCCAGGTCGGCCGTCCGCCAGCCCCGGTCCCAGGCGAACTGCGCCATGGCCGACCCCTCGTCCTGGGCCAGATTCCCGAAGGAGAATGCGAGCTTGCCCTTCGGCCCGAAGCGCTTCGGGCCCATCTGGTCGGTGCCGATGCACGCGGCAACGGTCAGCTTCCCGCGGTTGATCGCCGTCTGGACGACGGGCGCGGCAAGGTCGACGTCGCAGGTGGTCATCATGATCTGCGCGCCCTGTCCGAGCAGCTTGACGGCACACGCCTTTGCGATGGCCGGCTTGTTCCCCTGCGTGTTGCAGGTGAGGAGCCGGATCCTGTACGGGCCCTTCCCCTTGTTGACCTGGGCGACCCTCGTCTTCGCTGTCGCCAACCCCGGTCCGTCGAAGGGCGCCATGTTCCCGATGCCGTCGTAGGCCCAGCCGATCGTGATCGTCTTCCTGGCCTGCGACGCTCCCGCGCTGCTCCCGACGAGGGCCACGGCGACCGCCGCGACCGCGACCAGGACAAGCGCCGCCTTCCCTACCTTGATCATTCCCGCCCTCCTGTCGTTTTCCGAGTACCTGCCTGCCTCGAACGTCCCTTCGTCACCAGGACGCCTCCTTCCCTTTCACGAGCCCGTAGAGCGCCGTGTGCAGCGGGACCGGCACGTCCTGCCGCTCCGCCTCCCGCACGACCGACCCGGTGATGAGCTCGACCTCGGTCGGCCGCTGAGCATCGACGTCCTCGAGCATCGACGGGTAGTGCGCATGCCCCCGCTTCGTCGCGAGGACGTTCATCTCCCAGGGATCGTCGTGGAGCTCGATCCCGGCCGCTGCGGCGACCGCCTTCCCCTCGTCCACGAGGCCGTGGACGAGATGTCCCAGGTCCGTGGGGCCGTCTTCCTGCGCGAAGTGGAAGTCGTGGCTGAGCCCGGTCATGGCGGCCACCGGGTTGACGGCGGCGTTGAAGATGAGCTTCGACCACTGCGCCGGACGCAGATCCGGGAGCGCCTCGGCGTGCAGGCCTGCCGCGACGATCGTCTGCGCGATGTCCTCGACGACGTCGTAGGGCGTGTTCTCGTACGGGCCGAGCCACGTCTTGGTGTCGAGGATGTACTCGACGTGCGTGTCCGAGTGGCGCGTGCCGCTCATGAACGTGACCCCGGAGACGATGCTCCAGTCCCCGTGGCGGCGCACGACCTCCTCCGCCCCGATTCCGTTGAGGACGGTGACGACGGTCGCGTCGCGAAACCGGCCCTCGAGCGAGGTGGCCGCCGCTTCCAGGCCCGACGCCTTCGTCGCCACGATCGCGACGTCGAACGGCTCGAGCTCGTCCGGATTCTCGGTCGCCGCCACTCGAACGTGGAAGTCGCTCTTTCCCGTCACCGTGAGTCCTTCGCGGTTCAGGGCGTCGGCGTGCTCACGACGGCGCGTCAGCATGGAGACCTCGCAGACCCGGGCCAGATGACCCGCGAAGAGGCTCCCGATCACACCCCCGCCGACGATGCAGACCCGTTGCACGCTGCCGGCGCGAGTATCTCCCACATCTGACATGTCAGTCAATCAACCTACCTTGCGGACGCAGGAGCCGTGCGGATTTCGTCAGGCTGACGCTCGCCGCCGGGCGAGGCGCCGGAACTCGGCGTCCGTGACGAGGCGGCCCTTCCGGGCGCCCGCTTTCTTCACGGCCTCGAGGAGCTCGGCGAACCGGTCCTCGGGCACGTCGAGCCCGAGCTCGGCGACCTTGATCCGGATCGAATCGATCCCGCTCTTCTTGCCGAGGACGATGCCCCGCTCGGCGCCCACGAGCTCCGACGAGTACGGCTCGATCGCCGGCGGGTCGTGGAACTGCGCCGCGACGGCCCCCGACTCGCGCATGAACAGGTTGTCCCCGGTCACCGGCTTCCACGCCGCGAGCGGGGTCCCGGAGAGCCGCTCGACGAGCCCGGCCAGCTCCCGCGCCTGCTCGAAGCGGAGGCGCGTGGGGATGCCGTAGAGCGCCTCGAGCGCGAGTGCGACCTCGACGAGGTCCGCGTTCCCAGCGCGCTCGCCCATGCCGTTCACCGTTCCCTGGACCCAGGTCGCACCGGCCTGTACGGCCGCGACCGCAGCGGCGGTCGCGAGACCGAAGTCGTTGTGGCCGTGCCAGTGGACGGTGACGTCGGGGCCGAGCCGGTCGGCCAACTCGCCCACGAGGAAGGCCGCCGCCTCGGGGGTCGCGATCCCCAACGTGTCGACGACGACGACTTCCGCGGCGCCCGCGTCGACCGCGCTCTCGTACGCGCGCCGGACGAACTCGAGGTCGGCGCGCGTCGAGTCGACGCCGAAAAACGCGACCCGGATGCCGTTGTCGACGGCGTGCGAGATCGCGCTCCGGATCCGCTCGAGCATCGTGTCATGCGTGACGCCGAGCGCGGCGAGCTTTGCGTCGGAGATCGGGCTCTCGATCACGGACGCCTGCAGCCCGAGCTGGAGGAGCGCGTCGACGTCCGCGCGCACGGCCCGGGAGAAGCCCCAGATCTCCGCGTCGAGCTCGGCCTCGAGCACGAGGGAGATCGCCTTCGCGTCGTCGTCGGACACGCGCGGGAAGCCGGCCTCGATGCGATCGACTCCCGCAGCCGCGAGAGCAGTCGCGATCTCGAGCTTCTCCTCCGGCGAGAGCACGACTCCGACGCTCTGCTCGCCGTCGCGGAGCGTCGTGTCGTAGAGACCGACCGTGACGCGCGGCTGCGGCTCGAGCGTCCGCGCGTTCAACTCCCCCGTCCAGACCTTCGAGCGGTCGATGGTCACGGGCGGACTATCGCAGCAAGCAGCCCGCGCTATACCTCCCACGTGATCTTCGAGCCCGCGCTCGAGACGCTTCCCCGCGAACGCCTCGCCGAGCTGCCGCTCGAGCGCCTGCACTCGACGATCGAGCGAGTGCGGCAGGTCGTCCCTCTCTACCGCAACCGGCTCCGCGACATCGAGCCGGACGACATCCGGTCGCTCGACGACCTCGTGCGGATCCCGTTCACGCACAAGGACGATCTCCGTGACACATACCCACTCGGGATGCTGGCCGTGGAGCCCTCACGCCTCGCGCGCATCCACGCCTCGTCCGGGACGACCGGCAAGCCGACGGTGGTCGCGTACACCGCCGCCGACCTCGATCTCTTCGGCAGCGTCAACGCACGTGCGCTTGCGATGGGCGGCGCGGAGCCGGGGATGATGCTGCACAACGCGTACGGCTACGGCCTCTTCACGGGCGGGCTCGGGCTCCACGGGGGTGGCGAGCGCCTGGGTCTCACCGTAGTGCCGGTCTCGGGCGGCATGACCGAACGGCAGCTGACGTTGATCGAGGACCTCCGGCCGGAGGTGATCGCGTGCACGCCGAGCTACGCGCTGACGCTCGCGCATGCGCTTGCGGAGCGCGGACTCGGCCCGGACGATGTCAGCCTTCGCTTCGCGCTCCTCGGCGCCGAGCCCTGGACCGAGCGGATGCGCGAGGAGATCGACGCGACCCTCGGCGTCCGCTGCGTGACGTCTACGGGCTCTCGGAGGTCGTCGGGCCGGGCGTGTCCTGCGAGTGCGTCGAGGAGCGCTCGGGCTCGCACGTGAACGAGGACCACTTCCTCCCGGAGATCATTGACCCGGACTCAGGCGAGCCGCTCCCAGAGGGCGAGGAGGGTGTGCTCGTCTTCACCACGCTGACGAAGGAGGCGCTCCCCGTGCTGCGCTACTGGACGGGGGACATCTGCACGCTCGACTCGTCGTCGTGCTCCTGCGGGAGGACGCTCGTGCGGATGGGGCCGATCATCGGGCGAAGTGACGACATGGTCGTCGTGCGGGGCGTGAACGTCTTCCCGAGCCAGGTCGGCGCCGTACTCGGGCGCATGCCAGAGCTCTCGCCGCACTTCGGGCTCGTCGTGCGCCGGCTCGGGACGATGGACGAGGTCGAGGTGCTCGCAGAGGTGACGCCCGAGGTCGTGCCGTCGCTGAACGACGACCGCGCGCGTGCGCTGAGCGAGCGTGCGGCCGTGCTCATCCGCGACACGATCGGCTGCTCCATGACGGTGACGCTCGTCGAGCCCGGCAAAGGCCCGCGCTCGGACGGCGGGAAGATCCAGCGGGTGCAGGACCTTCGCTGATCAGGCCTGGACGATGCCGTCCGGGAACGGCGAGAGCTTCTCGGCGGCCCCGCTCGTGACGAGGAAGTTGTCCTCCACCCTGAGGCCTCCGCCGCCTTCGATATAGCAACCTGGCTCGATTGCAAGAACCATGCCTTCGCGGATCTCGCCGCCTCCGGCCTGGTGCGCGTACGGCGGCTCGTGGGCGCGCGCGCCGATCCCGTGACAGATCGGGTGCGACGGCTGCCCCGGGTAGCCGATGCTCGCGATGCCCTCGCGCACGCGCCGGTCGAGCTCGGCGAAGCTCGCCCCCGGCCGCGCGAAGTCGACCGCGTCCTCGTAGATGCCCATGAGCTCGGACTCGAGCTCCCGGTAGGCGGATGTCAGCGCGCCGACGACGAGGTTCTTCGTGTGGTCGGCCCAGTAGCCGTCGGCGCACACCCAGATCTCGAAGAGCGTCGGCTCCCCCTCCACGATCGGCCGCGCGGTCGTCGCGGTGAAGGTCTTGATCCCGGGCCCCGACCAGACGAGCGTGAAACCGAGCGCGAGGTCGACCTTGCCCTCCCAGCCGGTGCCCTCGCCGTGGACGATGCCCTCCCACTCCGCGGCGATCTGCGCCTCGGTCATCCCCGGCTCGATGACGAGCTTGCAGTGCTCCATCGCGGCGGCCGCGATCGCGTTCGCGAGCCGCATGCGCTCGATCTCCTGCTCCGTCTTGAGCGCGCGAGCCTCGACCAGAAGCGGCGTCGCGTCCACCGCATCCGCCCCGAAGCCGTCGAACCAGTCGCGCGTGAACGTCGTCGGCTCCCCGACCATCCGGTCCGACGCCTGCGTCCCGAGCGTGAGCTCGAGCCCGACCGTCCCGTGCTCAGCCGCGATCGCCTTCGCGAGGTCGAGGACCCGGGCGGTCGGCGGGCGGGGATCGGACTCGTCGTAGCCCTTGAAGAGGCGGACGTCGGAGGTCCACGCGGTGCGCGCAGCGTCCTCCTCGGACGCCTCGAGACAAACGAGCGTCGGCTCTCCGTCGCGCGGGAAGATGCAGGCGTCGTAGCCCTTCATCCCCCAGAAGTTCGTCAGGTAGAGGACGTTGTCGGGGGCGCGGACGACGAGCGCGTCGAGGTCTCGCTCCCGCATGAGGGCGCGCACGCGCTCGAGCTTCGTCGCGTCGCGGGGCCAGCTCACGCGAGCTCTTCCCAGATCGCGCGCCCGTCGCGCGTGAGAACGCGCCCGATCCCACTTCCCGGGAAGTGGCCGCAGATCACGACGACGTCGGTGTCGACGACCTCCCGTACGAGCTCCGCCCGGGTCTCGGTCTGCGGCATGTCGTCGTAGGCGAACACCCATTCCGGCCGGTCGAGCAGAGCGGGATGCGGAACGATGTCGGCGATCGCGATCGCCTCGACCCCGCCCGAGCGGAGTCGCAGGCCCATGTGCCCCGGGTAGTGGCCGGAGAGCGCAACAGGCGTCACGCCCGGGAGCAGCTCTGAGCCCTCGACCGCGTCCTCGAAGCGGTCGAGGAGCGGCGTCACGCAGCGCCTGATCTGCGGCCGGTCGGACTTCGACATGGCAAAGGCGAGCGCGTCGGGATGCACGACGAAGCGTGCATTCGGGAAGAAGACCGTCGCGTCACCATCTGCGTTCCAGCCGAGGTGGTCGATGTGCAGGTGCGTCAGGAAGACGACGTTGACGTCCTCGGGGGCGAGCCCGGCCTCCTCGAGCGCACCGGGGAGGAGGGCCTCCCGCTCGGGTCTCCATCCCTGCCACAGACCTGCGGGGCCGACGCCCGTATCGAGCAGCAGCGTCTCTCCTGCGGAACGAAGCACGTAGACGACGACGGGAAGCCGCCAACCGGAGCCGTCGAAGAGCTCGGGGTAGAGAGAGCGATACGGCTCCCAGTCATCCCTGGTCCCACCTGCGTACAGCTCGTCGACGTCCCCGAGCACCCCGACGGCATCGAGGAGCGGAACGACCTCGATGTCGCCGAGCGTCGTGGTCAAAACGGAAGGAACTGGAGCGGCGAGTGGGCGACGTCGGAGAGGTCGACCTCGATCCGGACGTCGGCGTCCTCCGGGAGCTGTGCCTGGAGCCGCTCGAGGAGCTCCTGTGCCCGCTCCTCCGTGACGACGCCGACCGTGACGTAGCGCCAGCGGCGATGAGGGGTGAGCCCCTGTGCGCGCAGCTCGTTCGCGAGCGCCGCGGCCGCTCCACGTCCGGGGAGGTGGACGACGACGTGCCAGTCGAACTCGCCCTCGCGCTTCGCCTCCGCTGCCTCCGCCGCCTCGCGCGCCGCGTACTCCACCTCTTCCTCGGCCGGCGTGGCCGGCAGCGGGAGCGACGCGTCCTTCCACTCCTCCTCGACGGGATGCCAGCGCGTCACCTCGATGTCCGCGGTCAGCTTCTCCTCCGCGACGAGGCCGCGCACGACTCGCTCGGCCTCGCGGGCGGTCTCCTCGCTCGCGGCGTAGAGGAAGATGCGTGAGCCGTCGCGGGTGACCATGACGCTCGACCCGAGCCGCTCGCGCGCCTCGTCGTCGAGGTCGAGCGCGCGCAGCCGCTCCTCCGCGGAGTAACCGTGCTCCTCGTCGTCGAGCGAGACCTCGACGCGGAATCCGTCCTCGTCCATGCGCGCCGACGCTACCAGCGCACTCGCGGCGGAGCGGGCTCGCCGTGTGCCTCCTGCCAGGAGACCACGGGGTTCCGGAGAACGCCGATGCGCTCGATCTCGGCCTCCATCACGTCGCCGGGCTTCAGGTAGAGCGAGGCGGCGTCGGGCGAGAAGCCGGCGACGCCCGAGACGGTGCCGGTCGAGACGACGTCGCCCGCGGAGTACCCGAGCGCCGAGTAGTGACTGAGGATCTCGGGGATCGTCACGCTCATGCGACCGGAGTGCGAGACCTGGCGCGGCTCACCGTTCACCCGGAGCTCCATCGCGAGGTCGTGCGGCTCCGGGATCTCGTCCGCGGTCACGATCCACGGCCCGAGCGGGCAGAACGTGTCGATCGCCTTGCAGAACGAGAACACGCCCGAGCGCATCTCGCGTCGCTGGATGTCGCGGGCCGTGATGTCGTTGAAGATCACGTATCCGGCGATGTGGTCGGCTGCCTCCTCGGGCGAGAACCACTTTCCCGGCTTCCCGATGACCACGGCGAGCTCGAGCTCGTAGTCGAGCTCCTCGGTCAGGTGCTCCGGGTAGACGACCGGCTCGCCCGGCCCGACGATCGCGTCGACGTTCTGGAAGAAGACGATCCAAGGAGCGATCTCGTGTGACCACTCGACGCGCTTGGACTCTTCCTCGTGCTCGCGGAAGTTCCCCGCGGTGTGCAGGAGCTTCTTCGGCACGATCGGCGCCCGCAGCCGCGTCTCGGCGAGAGGCACGCGCTGGCCGGTCTCGTCGGCCCCTCCGCGCTCGAAGTACTCGCGCATCGTCGGGACGGCGAGCACCGCGATCTCGTCGCCCTCGAGGACGCCGACACGCGCTTCGTCTCCGAAGGTGACGAGCTTCACGCTGCGCCTCTTCTCTTGCGCTGCCAGGCGACGACGTCAGCCGCGTTCCGGTCCGGTGGGAACACGGGGTAGAAGACCTTCGACACGTGCGCGGCCTCGAGGATCAGCGTCACGCGCTTGTAGAGCTCCGCTCCCTCGAACTCGAACGTCGGGAGGTCGAGGGCGGCGCCGAGCTTCCTCTCGGGATCGGCGATCACCGGGAACGGCATGTGCTCCCGCTCCGCCAGCTCGATCTGGTCCTCGAGCGTCTGCGCCGAGAGACCGGCGACACGAGCGCCGAGGTCGGCGAGCTCCGTCGCGTGGTCGCGGAACGCGCATGACTGCGGCGTGCAGCCGCGCGCGCCCGGGATCGCGTCCCAGTTCGCGGGAGTCGGACGGTCGGGCCGCCCGGTGCGCGGATAGACGTAGAGGACGGCAAGGTCGAGGCCGAGCTCGCGGAAGCTCACAGGCCCCATGGACGAGTCGAGCGTGAGCGACGGCACGGGCATGCCCTGGAGGTGGTCGCAGGCGCCGTCGTCGACGGGTGCGGGCAGGCCCTCGGGCAGGACGTAGATGCTCACACTTCCCCGCAGACCTTCATCGCCGCCCGAGCGTAGACCTCGGCCGTCTTGACGAGGCCGTCGATCGCGAGGTTCTCGCCCTTGACCGTGTCGAGAAGCCCGCTCGACGTGCCGTAGTTCACCGTGGCGATGCCGTAGCGAGTGAGCACGGACGCGTCAGAGAACCAGCGGGTCACGTCGCGCTCGGGCGTCGAGCCGAAGACCTCGGCGTGCGCAGCCTCGAGGGCGCCGACCAGCGGGTGATCCTCCGCGATCTCCGCCCCCGGCGCGGTCACGTACACCTCGCCCTCGATCCCGTGCTCGGGAAAGCGCCCGGCGAGGCCACGAACCATGTCGAGCACCTGCGTCCGCGCCGTCGCCATCTCCTTGGTCGGGGGCACGCGCACGTCGAGGAAGAGGTCCGCTCGGTGAGGCGTCCGCGAGACGCGCCAGCCGAAGCCGCCCTGCAATCCGCCGACGTTGACGATCGCCTTCGCGCCCCGGTACGCGTTCTCGGGGTCGCCCTCCCACGTCGGGATCCACTCGAGCACTGCGTCGAGCACCTCGCGCATGCGCACGATCGCGTTCTCCTCGAGCCGCCCCTCGGTGAACGCCGTGTGCACGAACGGGCCCCGGGTCGAGATCCGCAGCCAGAGAGACCCGAAGTGGCCGAGCACGACCTTCGACTCCGTTGGCTCGCCGAGGATGCACATGTCCGCGACGCCGCCGTGCGACACGAGGTAGCGCGAGCCGGCCGCGTAGCCGCGGTATTCCGCCCCCTGCGCGTCGCCCCATTGCGTCTTCTCGATCTCGCCCGCGACCGCGGCCACCAGCACGTCTCCCACGAGTCGGATCCCCGCGTCGTCGAGCGCGCGCAGTGCCTCGACGTAGCAGGCGAGCGCGCCCTTCATGTTCGAGATGCCGAGGCCGTAGAGGCTGCCGTCCTCGACGAACGCCTGAGGCTGGAAGCCGGGGACGTGCGCGAGCCAGGGCTCGCGGCCCGAGTATGACGTGTCGACGTGCCCGTTGAACATCAGGCTCTTCCCGCCGCCGGCCCCCTCGCGAACGCCCAGGACATTCGCGCGGCCGTCCTCGACCTGCTGCCATTGGACGCGCAGGCCCATGTCGAGGAACGTGTCGCGGACGAGCTCCGCCATCGCCTGCTCGTCGCCCGTGAAGCTCGGCGTCCCGATCGCGCGCGAGGCCCACTCGACGAGGCGATCGCGGTCGATCGCAACCGCGCTCACGAGCGCTTGCCTCCGCTCGCGATCTTGATCGGAGCCGGGACGGAGTAGCCGTCGTCTCGGCGGTACGGCGAGAGGCTCGCCTCGAGGCTCGCGCGCATCCGGTCACGCTGCTCGCCGCTCGACGCCCGGAGCATTCCCGCCACTCGCACCGTCCCCTCGAGGAGGGCGATGAGCAGCGCGTCGATGCCGCTGAAACGGAACTCCACGCGGACGACGTCGTTCCTCACGTCGGCGAAGCCGGCCTCGGTGAGCAACCGCGCGAACTCGTCGTCGTCGGCGAATCGGAAGAACGCCGGCCCGGCGGGGAGATCGGCCGGGGGGTCGACACCTGCGTCCGCGACAGCAGCGAAGATGGCGCCGAACAGAGGCGATCGCTCGGGTGCGTCCCAGGTCGAGAACGCGACCCGGCCGTTCGGGACGAGGACCCGCGAGGACTCCCCCGCGACGAGCTCGGGCTCTCCGACGTGCAGGATCACGAGATTGCCGACCACGGCGTCGAACGACCCGTCCGGAAAGGGCAGCTCCGTGGCCGAGGCTTGCTGGAACGTCAGTCGTGGGTGAGTCCGGCTCGCGAGGTCGACCATCGCCCTCGTTACGTCGATCCCCAGGGCGTCGGCGCCTCGCTCCACTGCGCGGGCGGCGACGTAGCCGGGTCCAGTGCCGAGGTCGAGGACACGACGTCCGCCGCGAATGCCCGCGGCATCCAGGAGCTGGTCGCCGGCCTGGCTCGTCGTCGCCGCGAAGAAGTCGTAGCCTGCTGCGGCGCCCTCCCAGCCGGCCGCCTCGAACGCGTCGAACGCGGCGGGGTCGCAGTCGCTCACGTGCGGAAGTATGGGAGGACGCGCTCGCCGAAGAGGCGGATCTGGTCGTGCCTGCGATCGCCCCAGAGCTCGAGCATGACGTGTGTGCAGCCTGCCACGCGATACTCCTCGATCGCGGCGATGCAGTCCTCCGGCGTCCCCGCGATCGGCTTGCAGCGGTCGAGAAGGGAGTCCGTTACCTCGGCTTTCGCCGCCAGCCGTCCGCCGCGCTCCATCGCCTCGGCGACCGGCGCGAGCTCGTCCATCCCGATCTCCGCGAGCTCGAGGAGCGTGTCCGCCGAGCCCTTTATGTTCTGGAACTTGTTCGCGAGGTACATGCCTGCGATCTCGCGGGCGCCGTCGCGCCCGGCCTCGCGATCGGTCTCGTGGATCGAGGCGACGACGGTGCAACCGATGTCGATGTCCGCCGCGACGTTGTCGCGGGTGTAGCGGACGAATGCGGGCGTCGTGATCGAGGGAGTGAGGCAGCCGTCCGCGATCTCGCCGGCGAGCGCCTGCATCTTCGGCGCGGTCGCGGCGACGTACACGGGCGGAACGCCGCGCGGTGTGTGCGCTTCCACAGACAGCGCTGGGACGGACGCGCTCCACGTCTCGCCCTCGTACTCGAACGCGTCGCCGCCGAGCACCCCCTTGACGATCGCGACCGCGTCACGCATCGGGCCGAGTGTCTTCTTCGTCTGCGAGCGGATGTTGTTGAGGAAGATCTTCGACGTCCCGAAGCCGAGCAGGAACCGGTCCGCGCCGGCGGCCTCCTGCACCACTCTTGCATCCATCGCAACTTGCACCGGATGGCGCGTGAACGGCGAGATGATCCCCCATCCGATCGTCAGGCGCTCGGTCTCCCGGGCCATCAACGCGGAGACGACCGTCGACGAGCGCGCCTCCATCCCGTGCTTGCGCCACCAGGGATAGGCCTCGGCGAGCCAGATCGTGTCCATCCCGGCCTCGTCCATGACGCGCGCCGACTCGAGCATCTCGTCGAGCGGCTCCATCGTCAGCTGCATGACGCCGATGCGGAACGGCGGCGACGGGCGCTCTGAGCTCACGAGTCCTCGAATCCCAGTGACTGCTTGGGTGCTTCGAGGCCCTCGAGACGGGCGTACAACTCAGCGATCGTGGCGCCGGACTCGGGACGATCCTGCTCGTACCCGTTCTGTCGAAGCCACGCCTCTGCCTCGCCGTCGGCGAGAGGATCGAAGCGCACGTTGGCAGCGCTGCGCCCGGGGCGAGCGACTGCCGGATGCAGCTTTCGTATTTCCTCGTTGGTCGTCACGAGGACGAGCACGCGAAGGCCCTGCCCGATCAGTCCGTCGGCAAGGTTCAGGAATCGCGACAGGCCCTGGCCGATGATGGCCTTCGCGTCCGGCTGGAGCAATTCACCCGTGTCCTCGAGGACGAGCAGGCGCCACCCCCTGGGATGGTGCGTTCCTCCGTCCTCCTCCTGCGCTTCGAGCTCGGCGTAGCCGGTCGATATCTGAGCGCTCGCGACACTCCAGGTGCCTGGTGCCGGTCGAAGCGTGAACTGCCCCTCCCACTCGGACTGCAGGAGGACGTGCATGAGGTAGTCCGCGTGCTGCCCGAAGAACGAGTCGGGGTCGACGATGTAATCGATCTCGCACCAATCGCGCCACTCCCACGCCAGCGCGCGCAGCGCGAACGTCTTGCCGGTGCCGACCTCACCGTGCCAGAGGAGAAGTTGTCCGCCGTGTGCGGGCCGAAAGCCGTCCATGAGGCGTTCCAGGCCCGCCCGCGTGGAGCTCGAGTAGTTCTCGTCGATCTCCGACCACGTCGGGACGGAGATCGTGCGCCAGGCGGGCTGCGGTCCATGTGGCCCGTATGTCCAGAACGTGACCGTGACCTCCTGGGCTCCTGACGGATCGGGGGCTGGAAGGAGCTCGCGCAGGCGATCCATCGTGACCAGGGCAGTCGCCTCGTCGGGCGCGGCAACCGATACGGCCGCCTGCCCGGTGCCGAGCGCGACATCGACGAGACACTCGTCACCCCCGATGATCTCTCGCCGCCCCCACGGCGACGTTCCGACGAAGACCCTCTCGCCCGGGTAGTCGATCGTGTTCGCTCGGGTGGTCCAGTGCTGTGTCTGCACGACCGGGAAACCCGTCTCGAGCACCCGCGCGACGAAGACCGCTCCCGCGACCTCGTTGTGCTCGAGGTTGTATGCCGCTGAAAACGGCATGTGCGGCCGCGGCTGTGACTCCGACTTTGTCACGCGCGGTCTCAGGTCCGTGACTCTACGACGCGCTGCTCGAGCGCGGCCAGCACCTGCGAGACCTGCTGGTTGACGATCGGCTGGAGCACGCGCTGGCCCATCGCGCCGACCGGGCCGGCGATCTTGACGTCCGCCTCCCAGGCCATCGATGTCCCCGCCCCGTCCTCGGAGAGCGTGAACGACGTCGTCATGTCCATGAGCGCGCCGACGCCCTTGCCCTTGGCGCGCATGGACGCGAACTCGGGCTCGCGCTCCTCGAGCCGCTCGAAGTTCATCGTCATCTTCAGCCCACCGAGCCCGAGGGGCACCTTCACCTTCGCCGACCAGTGCTTGTCGTCGAGGATCTCGAAGCTCTCGACCCCGGGCATCAGCTTCGCCATCTCGGCAGGCTCGTTGATGACCCGCCAGACGGCGTCGCGCGGCGCGGCGAGCTCCTTCGTCCCGGAGACGATCACTTCGACGTCACCGAGACGTTCGCGCGGGTCGCCTCGGGGTCGCGGAGCATGTCCCAGACTCGGTGCGGCGGGTTGCAGCTCGTCCAGACGATCGCCTGGCCGGCCGGCCGCAGTGCGTCCTGGATGGCGGAGCAGATGCAGTGAATCCCGCCGCCGCCGCCCTCCCCCATGCCTTTCGCGCCGAGCGGCGCAACGGGCGAGGGCGACTCCATCGCGCCCGTCTTGAGCGGCGGCATGTCGAGTGCGTGAGGGACGTGGTAGTCGTAGAAGTTGGCGGTGAGGAGCGTGCCGTCCTCGTCGTAGACGAACTCCTCGAAGAGCGCTGCGCCGATCGCGTGCGCGGTGGCGCCGTGCACCTGGCCCTCGACGATCTGCGGGTTGATCCGAACGCCGCAGTCGTCGACGGCCGCGTAGTCGACGAGCTCGACGACGCCGGTGTCCGGGTCGATCTCGACGAGCGCCGCGTGGATCTGGATCGCGTAGGTGAGGGTGAGCTGACCGGTCTTCTTCTCCGTGTCGACCATCCCGAAGTAGGGGCGGCAGACGTAGCGGTGGTTCAGGGTGGGGTTGAAGTCGGGCGGGAGGAACGCGTTGTTGGCATTCACGATCGCGCCGAGGGCCATGAAGGGAAGCGCAGCCTCCTCCGGCCCGTCCTTGACCCGCGCCATCCCGTCGGCGAGCTCGATCGCGTCCTCGGGCGTCTGCAGGACGAAGGCCGCGAGCTTGATCATCTCGTCCCGGAGGAGCTCCGCCGCGCCCTTCACCGCGCCGAGGCCGGTGAACGCGAACTGGCTCGCGTACGTGCCCGAGAAGCCGGCATGGGTGTTGAACCACGTGTCGTGGCCGCGGCGGACGTTCACCTGCTCGGGCGAGCAGCCGAGGATGTCGGCGACCACCTGGGCGGCCGTCGTCTCGTGGCCCTGCCCCTGCGGCACCGTGCCGAGGGTGACGACGACCTCGCCGAAGATGTCGAGCTTGACGGCTGCCGCCTCGTTGTTCCCCGAGAACTGGAGATCCGGGTTCAGGAGCGTCGACTGGCCGAAGTTGTTCGTCCCCGAGTCGAGCGTCGAGCCGATCCCGAAGCCGAGGAGCTTCCCGCGCGCAGCCGCCTCCTCGCGGCGCTTCTCGATCGAGCCGTGGTCGATCAGCTCGAGCACCATGTCGAGCGCGGCCGAGTAGTCGCCCGAGTCGTAGATGCAGCCGTTCGGCGTCTCGTACGGCATCTGCTCGGTCTTCACGTAGTTCCGCTTGCGCACCTCGACCGGGTCGAGGCCGAGCTCGGCGGCGACGATGTCGATGATCCGCTCGGTCAGCCACAGGTGCTGCATCCGCGAGTAGCCGCGGTTCGGCGAGACGGGCGACTTGTTCGTGCAGACCTGCGTGAAGTCGACCTTGATGTTCCGCCAGGAGTACATCCCAGGCGTCACCTGCGCCCAGATGATGCAGCCGAGCGGCTCGTAGCGCGGGAACGCGCCGCAGTCGTCGATCGCACGCACCTTGAAGCCCGTCATCTCGCCGTCCGCCTTCACGGCGACCTCGACGTCGAGGAACGTGCGCTCGTTCCCGTGCGCGTTCGCAGTGTGCTGGTCGGTGCGCCACTCCGTCCACTGCACCGGCCGGCCGAGCTTCCGCGAGAGCAGGCAGAGGACGACGTACTGCGGATGGAGGCAGATCTTGTTGCCGAAGCCGCCGCCGATGTCCTGGGTGACGAACCGGAGCTTGTCGATCCCGACGCGCAGCGCGGGCGCCATCCAGATCGCGCCGACGCCGGGCATCTGGTGGTTGCAGTGGAGCGTCCACTCGCCCATGCCCTTGTCGTACTCGACGAGCGCGCCCGCGCACTCGAGCGGCGTCGAGGCGAAGCGGTGGAAGTGGAGCTTCTCGATCTTCACGACGTGATCGGCCTCGGCGAGTGCCGTGTCGACGTCGCCCCACTCGAAGACGCCCGACCAGACGACGTTCGAGCCCGCGTCGTCGTGGAGGACGACCTCGTCCTTCAGCGCCTCCTCGCCGTCGGTGAGCGGAGGAAGTAGGTCGTACTCGACCTCGACGAGCTCGGCCGCATCCCTGGCGAGCTCCCGCGTCGCGGCGCAGACCGCAGCCACCGGCTCGCCCATGTGCCGCACCTTGCCGACCGCGAGCGCGTAGTCCTTGATGTTCCCGCCAGGCTCGACCGACATCTCGAAGAACGGGTCGGTCGAGATGGCGACCTCGTCGCCCGTGAGCGTGCCGTACACCCCGTCGAGCTCGAGCGCCTTGGAGACGTCGACCGAGAGGATCCGCGCATGCGCGTACGGCGAGCGCACGAAGTGGACGTAGCCCATCCCGTGGCGGCGGACGTCGTCGAAGAACGTGCCCTGGCCCTGGACGAGGCGCCGGTCCTCGCGGCGGGGCAGCGACTGCCCCACGAAGCCGCGCTTCAGCGTGGTCGTCGGCTGGTCTGTGACCGTCGTCACGATTTCCCGCCCGCGGCCACCACGGCCTCGACGATGTTGACGTAGCCGGTGCAGCGGCAGATGTTCCCCTGCAGCGCGACGCGGACGTCCTCCTCGCTCGGGCTCGGGTTCCGCTCGAGGAGCGCGCTCGCGCTCATCAGCATTCCCGGGGTGCAGTAGCCGCACTGGAGCGCGTGGTGCTCGTTGAACGACTGCTGGAGCGCCGTCAGCTCACCGTCCGGCGCGAGGCCTTCGACGGTCGTGACCTTCGCGCCGTCGGCCTGGATCGCGAGCAGCATGCAGCTCTTCACCGGCTCGCCGTTCAGGTGCACGGTGCACGCGCCGCAGTTCCCCGTGTCGCAGCCGACGTGCGTGCCGGTTAGCCCGAGGTCGTCGCGCAGGAAGTGGACGAGGAGGCGGCGGGCCGGGACGTCGAGCTCGATCTGCTCGCCGTTCACCTCGAGGGAGACGGTGCCGCTGGTTGCGGGAGCGGCCACTACGCGCCCTTCCTCCGGCCGGCCGCCTGGAGTACCGCCCGCGTCGCCGAGATCTCGGCGAGGTGACGCCGGTAGTCGTCCGAGCCGTGGACGTCCGATGGCGGGTCGAGCGAGGCGCCGAGCCCCTCCGCGGCCGCCGCGGCCGCTTCGGGCGAGAAGTCCCCGCCCGAGAGCTTCTCCTCCATCGCCGTCGCGCGCACGGGCGACGCGGCGACGCAGCCGATCGCGATGCGGGCACCGTCGTCCGACACGGTCGCGGCCGCGTTCACGACGTACGTGCCCTGGGCGCCGATGGTGACGCCCGCAAACCCGTCGCCGGAGCCGCTCGAGGGCGGCACCGAGATCTTCGTCAGCAGCTCGCCCTCCCCGACGGCCGTCATGTAGACGCCGAGGAAGAACTCGTCCGCCGAGACCGTGCGCTCGCGCTCGGAACCGCGGATCGTGAACGTCGCCTCGAGCGCCACGAGGAGCGGCGGCAGGTGATTCGTCGGGTCGCTCACGCACACGTTGCCGCCGACCGTGCCGCGGTTCCGCACCTGGACGTCCCCGATCGTGTCGGCGACCTCGGCCAGGATCGGCCGCGCGACCTCCACCTCGGAGGACGCGACGAGCTGCGTGTACGTGACCATCGCGCCGATCTCGAGCAGCCCGTCGCCCGAGAATCCGATCGTCCGTAGCTCGTCGAGCGCGTTGAGGTCGACGACGACGTCCGGAGACGCGGCGCGCGCCTTCATCACGTTCAGGAGCGTCTGTCCGCCGGCGAGCGCCCTCGCGCCCTCGTACCCGGACAAGAGCGCGACCGCCTCGTCGACGGTCGCCGGACGCGCGTACTCGACCTCTCGCAGGAGCATCTGTCTGGATTACGTCACAACGGCGTCTGACATGTCAAGCAAGAGTCGAACGTCTCGAGGCTACAGCGTCGCTCGCGCGGAACGAGGTAGTTTCCGTGCCGCAATGGCGAGCGACGTTCCCGACATCGGCGCGGTCTTCGACGACCACGTCGCCGCGGAGTTCGTCGACATGGACCTCGACGCGACGATGGCGACGATGACCGCCGACCCGTACGTCAACCACGTTCCCGTGATGACGGGCGGCATCGGCGTCGAAGGCGTGCGCAGCTTCTACGGAAGTCACTTCATCGGCAAGTGGCCGCAGGACATCGAGATCACGCCGGTGTCGCGGACGGTCGGCGAGGACCAGGTGGTCGACGAGCTCGTCCTCTCCTTCACGCACGACATCGAGATGCCCCAGCTCCTCCCCGGCGTCGCGCCGACGGGGAAGCACGTGCGGCTCGCGTTCTGCGTCGTCGTGAAGTTCGAGGACGGCAAGGTCGCGCACGAGCACATCTACTGGGACCAGGCGTCCCTGCTCGTGCAGGTCGGGCTCATCGACCGCGCCGGGCTCCCGGTAACCGGCGCGGAGCAGGCCGGGAACGTCCTCGATCCGCGTACACGGCCGCTGAACGAGCTGATCCGCGACCGCGGCTAGCTCGGCCTCAGACCGTGCCGTAGAGCTGGAGCACGATGCGCACGAAGAGCTTCGTGTCGTCGTAGAGCCCGATCTCGCGGACGGCGCGCGCGCCCTGGTACCACCCCGCGAGTGCGAGGTGCACGTTGCCCCCGAACTGATCGAGCTGCCAGCGCAGGTAGCGCACGCCTGCCCTGACGTTCCCGTCGTACGTCCTCGGCGTGTGCACGCCGAGCAGCACCGTGTCGACGAAGTCCCAGGTCTCGGGAAGCAGCTGCATCACGCCGATCGCGCCGACGCTCGAGACGACGTCCTCCTGGAAGCCCGACTCCATCCACGCGAGCGCCCGCGCGAGCTTCGCGTCGACGCCGTAGACGGCGGCCCAGTGGTCGATTGCGGCCCGGACCGACCCGCTCGGCACGACCGCGACGGGGACGGGAACGTGGACCTGCGCGCCCGCCGGGAGCACCAGTCGCTGGCCGGGGACGATCACGCGCGTCAGCGTTAGCCCGTTCGCCCGCGCGAGCTGCCACGGGCTCACGCGGTAGCGCGCCGCGATCGAGAAGAAGCTCTCGCCGGCCGCCACGACGTGCGTACGCACAGGACCCCGGATCGCGAGGATGCGATACGTGTGCGGGCCGGCGATCCCGTCGGGCACCAGGCCGTAGCGCCGCTGGTAGCGGCGGAGCGCGGCCGACGTCGCCCCGGTGAAGCGTCCGTCGACGGCTCTCCCGGGAAGGCCGTACTTCCGGAGCCGGAACTCGAGCACCGCGACGTCCCAGCCCACGGCGCCGGGCGCGAGCTCACGCTGTCCGAGGAGCGGCCCTCCGCGTGCGCCGAGCGATTTCCGCGTCGCCGGCCCCAGCTTCCCGTCGGGGACGAGTCCCTGCCTGCGCTGGAAGGCGACGAGCGCGCCGCGCGTTCGCGGGCCCGCGACGCCGTCGATCGGCCCCGGGTCGACCCCGTGCGCCCGCACCGCGATCTGGAGCGCGGCGACGCGCGCGCTGGCCGCGAGCCCGCCGGGCGCCAGCGCGAGGAAGCCGATGGACACGGCGACGCATACGACGGCGAACCGACGCATCAGGGTCCGTTCGCGCTGTACGGCCGCCGTCCTCCCCGCGTCCTCGGGCCATGCGCCGCTACTCCCGACGACAACCAGGATCGCGAGACAGCCCCGGTACAATCCGCCCGCTGCCTTCCCCGGTAGCTCAATTGGCAGAGCATCCGGCTGTTAACCGGAGGGTTGTTGGTTCGAGTCCAACCCGGGGAGTCGCCAAGTACCTGGAAACGCGGCGAACATCGAGGGCGCCACCAGGCGCCCTCTTTCGCTCCCCATCGGTCGCACCGCACGCGCGCCTCGACCCTCAGGTCATATGCTTTCGCTCGCTCGGAGCAGCCCGCGGTGAGCGGGCCTGGTTTCTTCACACAGCCGTGGCCGAAAGGAACGAGACGTGAATCCGAACAAGGCACTGTGGGAAAAAGGCGACTTCACGCGCATCGCTGCGGGCATGCGCGAGAGCGGCGAGGCGCTCGTCGCGGACCTCGAGGTCGAGCCCGACATGAAGGTCCTCGACCTCGGATCCGGCGACGGCACCACCGCCTTGCCGTCCGCGAGACGAGGCGCCCATGTGCTCGGCGTCGACATCGCGAGCAACCTGGTCGCAGCGGGAAACCGGAGAGCCGAAGAGGAGGGGCTGACCAACGTCCGGTTCCAGGAAGGCGACGCGACCAACCTCGAGGACCTGGACCACGACTCCTTCGATCTGACGGTCAGCATCTTCGGCGCGATGTTCGCTCCCAAGCCGCACGACGTCGCCAAGGAGATGGTGCGCGTCACGCGGCCGGGCGGCCGGATCGTCATGGGCAACTGGATCCCGAACGACCCCACGTTCGTCGCGCAGCTCCTGAGAGTCAGTTCCGCCTACGCGCCGCCGCCGCCAGAGGGCTTCATCAGCCCGATGACCTGGGGCGTTGAGACCGAGGTCACGGAGCGCTTCACGGCGGCCGGCGTTCCCGCCGAGAACGTCACGTTCCGTCGGGACACATGGGTCTTCCACTACCCGATGTCGTCAGCCGACGTCGTCGCCGAGTTCTGCACCTACTACGGCCCGACGATGAACGCGTACGAGGCGGCCGAGGCGAGCGGCCGCGCGGACGACCTCACTGACGAGCTCGTCGCCCTGGTCGAGGAGCAGAGGAGCGACGCGGACAACGGCATCACCTCGATCTCGGCGGCGTTCCTCCGCGTGACCGTCACCGCGTAAGGCATGGCGACACGGACTCGGAGCGCTGGGGGAGGCCTTCCCCCGGCGCGACCCGGGTAGCGACGGCTCTCAGCGGCCGGAGCTGTGATAGGTGAACTTCGAGCGGATCGTCGCGCCCGCCGCGCGCACGCTGATCGTCCCCTGGATCCGGACCGGCTTCTTCCCAGGCGGGACGACGAAGCTGCACTGCGCGCGTCCGCGGCTGAACGAGCCCTTGGCCCGCACGTGCTTGCCGCCCACGACGATCGAGCACTGCACCGACCCGGCCCGAACGACGCCGAACGTGTCCGAGCGCCTGACCACGACGCCGACGGCGAACGGCTTCCCGTCGGCCGGGCGGAGCGGGACCCCGAACGGAGCGCCGAGTGCGAGGTGGACGGGCGGCGCATGCGCGAGCTTGTACGCGAAGAGCTTCCCGGAGAGGAGCCCGTTCGGCGCGATGTCGAGGGCCTCGATGTCTCCTTCCCGCTGCGCACCCTCCGGCTCGCCGCGGCCCACGATGTCCGCGGTCAGCACGCTGAACTTGAACGATCCGGCGCCGTCCAATTCGGTGCGGTGGATCGAGATCTCGAGCACCCCGTCGGCGTACTTCGCGCTCGCACGGTACGGGGGGTCGGCGGGCATCGCGTTGCCGTTCACCTCACGGTCGATCTCGAGCGAGCCGTCGTTCGAGAGGTACGTGACGAAGACCTCGTCGGCCGGGTCGGGACGACCGACCAGGTCGATGTCCACGCCGTAGAGCTTGTCGGGCGTCAGCGTCGGGTAGTTCGGCGTCTCGATCCGGAAGACGACGAAGCCGTTGGCGGCGTCCGACACCCCGACCTTCGTCACGTCCGGAGCGGCGTCCTCGTCCAAGCTCGGGTCCTCGAACGTCGCGTCGCCCGGCCCGACCCACGTCCCGCCTCCGGCCGGCGCGTAGTCCGTCGAGATCACCTGGACGAGGCCGACCGTCTGCGTCCTCGACGCGATGGCGAGGATCCCGAACGAGGCGGCGTTTGCGAGCTCGCCTCGATCGAGGGTCAGCGTCAGCACGCCGTCGGAGAAGGCAGCAACCACCCCCGGCGAGGAGAAGGGGACGAGCTGCGCGCCGTCCCACCGGCCTGCAGTCACCGCGCCGTCGCCCCCGTACTGGACGACGAGCTCGGCCCCGGACGATCCGGTGCCGGAGTCTCGGTCGAGATCGAAGCGGACGGTGATTCGCGCGTCCGTTGGCAGCGTCTGGAAGTTCCGGATCGCGACCTTGACGGTCACGCTCGTGGCAGCCGCGTCCGACACCATCACCGAGGTCACGTCGGGCGCGTCGTTGGCGTCACCCGCGCTGTCGGCGTACGACGTCGCCGCGGACGCAGCCGTCGCGAAGAGCAGAAGGAGAAGGGCGACGAGGGCGAGCGGCGCGAGACGAGCCAGCGCGTACCACACGCTCTGCCTCCACCCCACGTCGCGGTGAGCCGCCATCGACGCGAGCGAGTCTAGCGACCCAGATCCGTTCTGCTGCGAAAATCGACGGCCGTGCCCGGTCTCGTCGAGTCAGCCTCCTTGCAGCTCCGCGTTGCCAAACGGCTCGCGCTCCGGCCGCATGCGCCCCTCGGCGAGCGGATCGGCAGGCTCGACGGGCGACTCGTGTTCGTCGTCGGCTCGCCTCGATCCGGGACGACGTTCCTGGCCGGCGCCATCGGGTCGCTTCCGGGCTTCGTCGACCTCGGCGAGGTCGCGCCGTTCAAGGCAGCGGTGCCCGAGCTCGTATCGCTCCCGCGAGACGATGCCGCACGCAGGATCCGGAGGATCCTCGGCGTGGCGCGGCGGGTCGGTCTCGTCGGGGCGGTGCGCGCGGTCGAGCAGACTCCCGAGGCCGCATACCTCGTCGACGACATCCTCGCCGCCTACCCCGACGCCCGCGTCGTCCACATCGTCCGCGACGGACGCGATGTCGTCTGCTCCCTCCTCGAGCGCGGCTGGCTCCGCGAGGACCGCATCGGGAGGGACGACGCAGGCATCGCGCACGGGGCGTACGCGCGCTTCTGGGTCGAGCCCGTGCGGCGCGAGGAGTTCGCGCAGGTGAGCGATGCGCGCAGGGCGGCTTGGGCCTGGCGTCGGTACGTGTCGGCCGCGCGGAGCGCGGAGGGAGAGGTCTTCGAGCTCCGCTACGAGTCGATGGCCGCCGCTCCCGACGAGGTCGGCCACCAGCTCGCCGCCTACCTGGGCGCGTCCCCGGAAAGCCTCGCTGCCGCGCTCGGCGAGTCACATGCAGCGTCGATCGGAAGGTATGAGCGCGACCTGACGCAGGAGCAGCTCTCCGACGTCGTCCCCGAGGCGGGTGAGCTTCTCCGGGAGCTCGGCTACCTCGAGAACGTAGTGACTACGTGAGCTCGGCCAGCGCCTGCCTGACCTTCGCCAGGTGCGCGTGGAGCTCCGTCGTCTTCGCGAGATCGGCATCCCCGAGGTCCCGCTTCAGCTTTCGCTCGCGCAGACGCAGGAGGAGCTCTCTCCCCGTCCGCTCGTCGATCGCGTCCTGCGCCGCGCGCGCGTCGAGCTCGGCCGAGAGGCCGGTGAGCTCCGGATCGTCCCGGCCGGACACGAGCGCAGCGCGGAAACGTCGGTTGATCTCGACGTCGAAGTGCTCCGGAGTGAGCTCGGCGAGGAAGCGCACGAGCGAGGGATGTGCGACGCAGGCTGCGAGCGCGTCGCGCTCGAGGCGTCCCCCTGCGTCGAGGAGGCGCGGAGCGTCGGCCGCCGCGGGGAGCTTCGCTCCTCCCCGCGCCGGCGCGAGGCCCGACACGGTCTCCTTCGGCAGGTCGAGCCGGTCCTGGAGCAGCCGGAGCGCCTCCTGGCGCTCGGGCGAGTCCTCGGCCGTCGAGAGGACCTCGCGTGCCCGCACGAATCCCTCCTGGCGGTCGGACGCCCGGTCGAGCTCGAGCCGCACGCGGTAGACGATGTAGCTCTCGGCCGAGAGCAGGCGCTCCTCGAACCCCTCCGGCGCGTCCGCCGGGTCCTGTCCCGGCGGCAGCGCGACGACGCGCACGTCGAAGCCCCGCGCGGTTGCCAGCTCCATCCCGCGCAGCGTCGCCTCCTGCCCGGCGGCGTCGGCGTCGAAGCAGAGGAAGAGCTTGCGCGTCACGCGGAGCTCGCGGAGCTGCCCCTCGGTGAGCGCGGTCCCCATCGACGCGACGACCGGCTCGAAGCCGGCCTGCCTCAAGGCGATGACGTCGGTGTTCCCCTCCACGATCGCCGCCCGGTCCTGCTTCGCGATCGCGCGCTGGGCGAGGTGCAACCCGTACAGCACGGAACCCTTGTGGAAGAGCTCGCCCTCGGGTGAATTGACGTACTTCCCGCGCAGCGGGTCGTCGTCCGAGAGCTTGCGCGCCTGAAAGCCGACCACACGGCCTCTCGAGTCGCAGAGCGGGAACATGAGCCGCCGGGGGAAGTAGTCCCTCCCGCGCACGGTGGTCAGCCCGGCCGTCCGCAGCTCCTCGTCCGTGAATCCCTTCTCCCGGGCCTTCTCGGCGAGGCCGCGACCCGGGGCGAGGCCGAGCCGGAACTCGCGGACGACCTCTTCGCGGAGTCCTCGTTCCTCGAGGTACGCACGCACGTCCGCCCCGGCGTCGCCTTCCCACAGCAGACGCTCGAAGTACGACGCCGTCTGCTCGAGGAGCGCGAAGAGACGCTCGCGCCGCTTGCGGCGCGCCTCGACCTGGGGCGACTGCTCCTCGTACTCGATCTGGACGCGGAAGCGCTCGGCGAGCGACTCGACGGCTCCGACGAAGTCGAGACCTTCCGTCTCGCGGACGAACGTGATGACGTCTCCCTTTGCGCCGCAGCCGAAGCAGTAATAGAGCTTCTTGGCGGGGTTGACGGAGAAGCTCGGTGTCCGCTCCTCGTGGAACGGACAGCGCCCGGTGAAGCGCTCGCCGGACGCGCGCCGGAGCGGTGTGCGCGCGGAGACGACCTCGACCATGTCGGCCGCGGCGACGACGTCGCGCACCGACTGGTCCTTGATCTTCGCCACGGGGATGAGACTACTCGGCGCCCACGTCGTACTCTCTGCGCGTGCCCGGCGCCACGTCCCGCCGCGAGCGGAAGGTCGTCACGGTCGTCTTCTGCGACCTGGTCGGCTTCACCGCGCGCTCCGAGTCGCTCGACCCGGAGGACGTCGAGGCGTTCCTCTCCCCCTATCACGAGCACGTCCGCACCGAGCTCGAGCGGCACGGCGGCACCGTCGAGAAGTTCATCGGCGATGCGGTGATGGCGCTCTTCGGAGCACCCGTCGCGCACGAGGACGATCCGGAGCGGGCCGTACGTGCCTCGCTCGCGATCCGCGACTGGGCGCTCGAGGCAGACGACGTCCAGGTGCGGATCGCGGTGACGACGGGCGAGGCGCTCGTCCGTCTCGACGCGCGCCCCGAGGCGGGCGAGGGCATGGCCTCGGGCGACGTCGTCAACACCGCAGCCCGACTGCAGGGCGCGGCGCCCGTGAACGGCGTGCTCGCCGACGAGACGACCTACCGCGCGACCCGGAGCGCGATCGAGTACGACGAGGCGCCTTCGGTCGAGGCCAAGGGAAAGAGCGAGCCGATTCCGGTCTGGGAGACGAAGGTCGCCCTCTCGCGCTTCGGCGTCGACGTGGCGCACGAGGCGAGGACGGAGCTCGTCGGCCGCGACCGCGAGCTGGCCGTCCTCCGCGACGCGTTCGAACGCGCCCTGCACGAGCGGACGCCGCAGCTCGTGACTCTCGTCGGCGTCCCCGGACTCGGGAAGAGCCGCCTCGTCTACGAGCTGCAGGGCATCGTCGACGCCGATCCCGAGCTCGTCACCTGGCGCCAGGGACGATGTCTGGCGTACGGCGACGGCGTGACGCTGTGGGCGCTCGGCGAGATCGTCAAGGCCCAGGCGGGCGTGCTCGAGCAGGACGCGCCCGAGGAGGTGGCGGCGAAGCTCGCCCGCTCGGCCGACGAGGCGCTGGCGGGCTCGGGCGACGAAAGCTGGGTTGGCTCCCACCTGCTCGCTCTCGTCGGACTCGCCGGCGAGACCGAGCTCGGAGGCGACCGGCGTGGGGAGGCGTTCGCCGCCTGGCGTCGGTACCTCGAGGCGCTCGCGGAACAACGGCCGATCGTTCTCGTCTTCGAGGACCTCCACTGGGCGGACGAGAGCCTCCTCGACTTCGTCGACGAGCTCGTCGAGTGGGTGGCCGACGTCCCGCTCCTCGTCGTCGCGACCGCCCGCCCCGAGCTCCTCGAGCGTCGCCCCAACTGGGGCGGCGGCAAGCTCAACGCGACCACGCTCGCACTGTCGCCGCTCTCCGACGAGCAGACGGCAGAGCTCATCGGGCGCCTCCTCGCACGTCCCGTGCTGACGGCGGAGTCCCAGCAGGCGCTCCTCGACCGCGCGGGCGGCAACCCGTTGTACGCCGAGCAGTTCGTCGACCTCTACCTCGAGCAGGGTTCCAGCGACGAGCTCCCGCTCCCGGAGACGCTCCAGGGGATCATCGCGGCGCGCCTGGACGCGCTCCCGGGCACGGAGAAGAGCCTGCTGCAGGACGCCGCGGTGATCGGAAAGGTGTTCTGGACGGGCGCCCTCGTCGGCGACGACGTCCCGTCTTCGCTGCACGCGCTCGAGCGAAAGGGCTTCGTCCGCCGGCAGCGCCGTTCGTCACTCGAAGGCTCAGTCGAGCTCGCGTTCGCGCACGCGCTGGTCCGAGACGTCGCCTACGGACAGATCGCGCGCGCCGAGCGCGCGTCGAAGCACCGCCGGGTTGCCGAGTGGATCGAGTCGCTCGGCCGCTCCGACGATCACGCGGAGATGCTCGCCTATCACTGGAGCTCGGCGCTCGAGCTCGTGCGCGCCTCGGGCGGTGAGGACGACCTCCTCACGGAGCGGACTCGCCGGGCGCTCCGCGACGCGGGCGACCGGGCCTTCGCGCTCAACAGCTTCGCGGTCGCCGCGTCTCAGTACGAGGAGGCGCTCGAGCTCTGGCCGGATGACGGCGAGCGGCCAGAGCTGCTCTTCCGCCACGCGCGCGCGCTCCAGTGGGCCTACGACGAACGTCAGGTCGAAGCCCTCGAGACTGCACGCGAGGCGTTGCTCGCCGCCGGAAACCGGGACCGGGCGGCGGAGACCGAGGCGTTCCTCGCCCGTGTCTACTGGGAGCGGGGCGACGGCGCACGAACGAGCGAACACCTCGAGCGTGCCTCCGAGCTCGCGGGGGGCGCGGTGTCGCCGGGAGCTGCCCGCGTTCTCGCGTTCGCCGCCCGTATCCGGGAGATCGCGGGAAAGGTGGCCGAGGGCCGCGAGACGGCAGAGCGCGCGCTGCGGATGGCGGAGGAGCTCGGATTGCAGGAGCTCCGCGCGCACGCGCTCGCGACCGTCGGCATGGCGAAGAGGGATGCTGGCGACCCGTCGGGGACCGCGGACATGGAGCGTGCGCTCGAGATCGCGCTCGAGATCGACTCGCCGGTGGCCGGAGCGATCGTGAACAACCTCGGGGTCTACGCGGTCAGGGACGGCGACTTCACGCGAACGGACGAGCTGTACGCCGAGGCACACCGCCTGGCAGAGCGCTTCGGAGACCATGCGAGCGTCCGATTCATGAGCGGCAACCTGATCTGGATCGGGGTGATGCGTGGGCGTTGGGAAGAGGAGCTCCCGCTCGCGAACGCGTTCATCGCGGAGTGCGAAGCCGGCTCGCCGCACCTGACCGAGGGGATCGTCAGGGATGTCCGCTCTGTGATTCGTCTCGCTCGCGGAGACCAGGATGGAGCACTAGCGGATGTTCGACGGGCCTTCGAGCTCGCGACGCTCAACGAGGATCCGTCCCGGATCGGTTCCACGCTCGGCCTGCTGAGCGCCGTCCACGCCGAGCGCGGCGAGCTCGACGACGCACGGGCGCTGATGCCCGAGCTGATCGAGAGCGTGCGAACGAACGGCATCACCGGAGCGCTCACGCCGATCGCGTTCTATGCAGAGGAGGTCGGCGCGCGAGAGGAGCTGGCCGCCGCGATCGCCGACGCACCCGGAACGAGATCTTCTCGTTGGAGGGACGTGCTCACGCTCATCCTCGACGGCGACCCACGCGGCGCCGCAGATCTGTACGCGGAGATCGGGGCGCCGACGCTCGAGGCGAAGGCTCACCTCTACGCCGGCCGGCGTCTGCTCCATCAGGGACGGCAGGCCGAAGGCGAGGCCGAGCTGGAGAAGGCACTCGCGTTCTACCGAACGGTCTCTGCGACCGCGTACGTCGCCGAGATCGAGGCGCTCCTCGGCGCGACCGCTCAGAGTGAGTCGGCGTAGTCGAGCGCGAAGCGGTCGGTCATCCCCGCGATGTAGTCCGTGACCCGCGTCGGGAAGTCGTCGCCACCGGCGGGCACCCGCTCGGGCTCCTCGACGAGCGCGTCGAAGATGCCTCGCACGGCGTCGTGGGCGCGTGCGTGCTCGGGCTCGACCTGCGGCCCGAGGTAGACGCGCTCGAACATGAACGCGCGCAGCGAGAGCATCGCCTCGCCGACCTCCGGCGACTGCCGGATGTCCCCCGCACCATCGGACGTCTCGACGATGTCGTGCACGAGCGTGTCGATCCTGGCGGAGCCCGACGGCCCGAGGACGGCAATCTCGTGCCGCGGAAGGTCCGCCTCTTCGAGAAGCCCGTACCGCACGGCGTCGCCGATGTCGTGGTTGATGTACGCCACGCGGTCGACGAGGCGCACGATCTTCCCCTCGAGCGTTTCCGGCTCGCGCTCACCGGTGTGCGTGAGAATGCCGTCGCAGACCTCATGGGTCAGGTTGAGCGAGCGCGCGATGCGAAACGACTGCTCGTTGTGCCGGAAGCGCCGATCGAATCGTTCCCGGAGCGCCTCGTCGAGCGCGTCCTCGCCCGCGTGGCCAAAGGGCGTGTGCCCGGTGTCGTGCCCCAGGCCGATCGCCTCGACGAGGTCCTCGTTCAGCCTCAGCGCTCGCGCCACCACCCGCGAGATCGCGGTCGTCTCCAGCGTGTGGGTCATCCGCGTGCGGAAATGGTCGCCGTCCGGGTCGATGAAGACCTGCGTCTTGCCCTTGAGGCGTCGGAACGGCTTCGAGTGGACGAGCCGGTCGCGATCCCGCTGGAACGGAGTGCGCACGCCGCACTCGTCCTCGGGGAGGGCTCTCCCGCGGGTCTCGAACGAACGAACGGCCCAT
Organism: uncultured Actinomycetes bacterium; assembly: GCA_963809405.1. Classification (GTDB taxonomy): domain Bacteria; phylum Actinomycetota; class Thermoleophilia; order Gaiellales; family Gaiellaceae; genus GMQP-bins7. Next base: position 2,271,141 of record CAWEJN010000002.1, on the reverse strand, counting down.
GGCGAGAGGCTCTCCTCGAGCGCGCGGATCCGCTCCTCGAATGTGCTCTGCAGTCTCGTCTGCCCCACGCCACAAGGGTAGTTGCCCCCTCGGAGAGGCCGACGTAGCGTGCAGCCCATGGAGCTTGTCGAGCGGAGCGAGCAGCTCGAGACGCTCGCGGGTCTGCTCCGGGAGGCGGGAACGAAGGGCGGGCGGCTCGCACTCGTCGGGGGAGAGTCCGGCGCGGGCAAGACGAGCCTGGCGCGGGCGTTCGTCGCGACGACGCCCGGCGGGATCCGCGTCCTCTGGGGAGCCTGCGACGCCCTCTCGACGCCGCGCCCACTCGCTCCGTTCCGCGACATGAACGATCTCGCGCCGCTGCTCGACCGAAGCGTCAGCCGTCAGGAGCTCCTCTCCGAGCTCCTCGGAGAGCTCGACGTCACGAGCGTGATGGTGGTCGAGGACGCGCACTGGATAGACGAGGCGACGCTCGACGTGCTCCGATTCGTCGGCCGGCGGATCGAGCGCTCGCGCAGCCTCGTGCTCGTCACCTACCGGGATGACGAGCTCGGCCAGGCGCATGGCCTGCGTGTCCTGCTCGGAGATCTCGCGACGGCGCCCGGGTGCGTCCGCGTCCGCGTTCCGCCGCTTTCCCCTGCGGGCGTCGCGGAGCTGGCCGCGGGGTCCGCGGTCGCGCCGGATCGGCTCCATCGCATCACCGGCGGCAATGCCTTCTACGTCAGCGAGGTCCTGGCGGCGCCCGACTGGACGGTGCCGGCCACAGTGAGCGACGCCGTGCTCGCCCGCGTCTCCCGGCTCACGCCGGAGGCTCGCGCTCTCCTCGAGCTCGTGTCGCTCGCTCCCGGCGGGCTCGAGCCGGAGATCCTCGACCACCTCCTCCCCGACGCCCGCAGGTCTCTCGACGAGTGCTCCACGAGCGGAGTGCTCCTCGACTCGGCAGAGCTCGCAACGTTTCGTCACGAGCTCGCCCGACTCGCGGTCGAGAACGCGATCCCGGCGGCCACGAGACGGCTGCGGCACCGCGCGTTACTGGAGGTGCTCGAGACGTCCCCGGACATCGACCCGGCCAGGCTGGCGCACCACGCCGACGCGGCCGACGACGGAGACCGCCTCCTTCGCTATGCGCCCGCTGCTGCGCGCCTGGCGGCCGCGCGCGGAGCGCATCGCGAGGCTGCCGCCCAGCTCGAGCGTGCGCTTCGCTTCGCCGGGCGCCTCGATCCGAGAGAGCGCGCCGAGCTCTTCGAAGCCCGTTCGTACGAGTGCTTCCTCACGGGCGAGCTGGAGCCCGCGATCGAGGCGCAGGAGCGGGCCGTCGCCTGTCGGCGCTCGGTCGGCGATGCGGGGAAGACCGGCGACGCCTTGCGGTCGCTCTCACGGCTGCTCCGCTTCTGCGGCCGGATCGAGGGGGCCGAAGCCGTCGGCACGGAAGCGCTCGACGTCCTCGTGGCCGAGGCGCCGGGACACGAGCTGGCGCTCGCCTACAACAACCTCGCCCACATTCGCGCGACGGCTGACGACGCCGACGGAACGCGAACCTGGGCGGAGCGAGCGCTCGAGCTCGGCGAGCGCCTCGACGACGCCGAGGCTCGCGCATATGCCCTCACGAATCTTGGAGCAGCCGACTTTCTGAGCGGCGACCTCGGCGGCGCTGAGAGGCTCGAGCAGAGCCTTGCCATCGCGCTTGCCGAGGGGCTCCACGAGATCGCCGGGCGCGCACACGTCAATCTCGTCTGGCGGCCCGTCCAGCAGCGCGCTTACCGGATCGCGGACCGCTATCTGGCGGCTGGGCTCGAGTACTGCACGGCCCAGGGCCTCGATCTCTGGAGGCTCTTCATGGTCGCGTGCCAGGCGCGCCTCGAGCTCGACCAGGGGCGCTGGGACGAGGCGGAAGAGCTGGCAGCCACGTGCATCCGCGATCCGCGGAGCTGGCCCGTCCCGCGGGTGTTCGCGCTCGCCGTCCTCGGCTCGCTACGAGCGCGACGCGGCGACACGGCCGTCTGGGCGCCGCTGGACGAGGCATACGCGGTCGCGGAGCCGACGGGCGAGCTCCAGCAGATCGCGCCGACGGCGGTAGCGCGCGCCGAGGCGGCGTGGCTCGAAGGTCGGCCCGAGCTCGTCGGCGAGACGACAGAGCGGGCGCTCGCGCTCGCGATCGACAGGAGGGCATCCTGGGTCATCGGCGATCTCGCCTGCTGGCGCCACCGAGCGGGAATCGACGAAGAGATCCCCGTGGGCACCGCCGACCTGTACGTGCAGCAGCTCTCCGGAGACGAGGAGGGAGCGGCTGGCCGGTGGACCGACCTCGGCTGTCCGTACGAGGCCGCGCTCGCCCTCGCCGACGCGAACCGCCCGGAGCTCGTTCGGCGCGGCCTGACAGCTCTCCAAGAGCTCGGCGCACGCTCGGCCGCCGCGATCGTCTCGCAGCGCCTGCGCGCGCGCGGCGTGCGCGCACTCCCTCGCGGGCCGCGGGCTGCGACGCGCGGGAACCCCGGCAATCTCACCACTCGCCAGCTCGACGTCCTCGCCCTCGTAGCGGAGGGCATGAGCAACGCCGACATCGCCGCGCGGCTCTTCATCACCGAGAAGACGGCCGCGCACCACGTGTCCGCGATCCTGCGCAAGCTCGGCGTCCGGTCGCGCGGCGAGGCCGCTGCAGCCGCACGAAACTTGGGGATCGCACCGCGGTAAACGTAGGCAATCCTCCCGACGACAGGGCGCTCCGCCCCCCGTAGCGTCGAGCGCGTACGAGAGGAGGAAGGTGCCGCGCTACCTCGTGAAGCGTTCGTTCCGGGGCGGGCTGGCGCTCTCGGTCGACGAGCCCGGGGCGCTTGCCTGCCGTGACGTCGTCCGACGCAACGCCGAGCTCGGCGTGACCTGGCTCCACTCGTACGTCACCGAGGATCGGGAGACGAGCTACTGCATCTACGACGGGCCGAGCGTCGATGCCGTGATCGCGGCTGCGGCCGCGAGTCGGCTCCCTGTCGAGCGGGTGACGCCCGTCTCGGTCCTCGACCCGTACTTCTACCGCTGAGGAGGAACGCAGCATGCGCACGAGATACGTGAAGTGGGTCGTGCTGGCCCTGGTGGCGATGGCCGCCGCGCTGGCGTCGACCACGATCGCGTTTGCGCACGGCAACGGAGGAGCCTCGCTCCGCGACGTGCGCGACGCGACGAAGCAGTTCAAGCACGTGGAGGTCGCGGAGGCGGCGAAGTACGGCCGCTTCCTCGACGCCCAGGGGATCGCCTGCATCGACATGCCGGGCATGGGTGCGATGGGTATCCACTACGTGAACGGCGACCTCGTCGGGGACGACAAGGTCGAGCCGCTGCACCCTGAGGCGCTCGTCTACGAGCCCCTCCCCCACGGCGGTCTCCGCCTGGTGGCCCTCGAGTACATCGTGTTCAAGGACGCGTGGGACGCCTCGCATCACCACCCGCCGTCGCTCTTCGGGCAGGAGTTCATGTTCACGCCCGACGGGAACCGCTTCGGGATCCCGGCCTTCTACTCCCTCCACGCCTGGATCTTCAAGGCGAATCCGGCCGGCACGTTCGCGATGTGGAACCCGGACGTGACCTGCGCGTTCGCGTAGGCGCGATCGAGCCCTGCTCCCCTCGGAGACCCTCTCGCTCCGAGGGGAGCCGCGGCCGTTCTCAGAGGATGATCGGGACGGTGCCGCCGTCCGCGCTCCACGCCGCTCCGGTGACGTACGACGCGCGCTCGGAGCAGAGGAAGACGACGACCGAGGCGATCTCTTCGGGTCGAGCGAGGCGACCGAGGGGACGGCCGGCGCCTACCTTGGCGAGCACCTCCTCGCGATCGCCCTGCTGATCGGCGAGGCCGCCCTCGCCGATCCACGCGTCGGTCGCGGTCGGCCCCGGCGTCACGGCGTTGCAGCGGATCCCGTCCCGCGCGTAGAGGTCGGCGACGAGCCGCGAGAGCGACAACACCGCGGCCTTCATGACGGAGTAGTGCGGCATCGACGTCGACGGGCGTTTGCCCGCGGTCGAGGAGACGTTCACGATCGCGCCACGGCTCGCCCGCAGCGCGGGCAGCGCCGCACGGATCGCACGCACGTAGCTCATCACGTCGAGCTGCCAGTATGCGTCCCACTCGGCGTCCTCGACCTCCTCGAAGCTCGCGATCCGCGCGACCCCGACGCAGTTGACGAGAACGTCGAGCCCGCCGAGCGCCGCGACCGTCTCGGCGACCGCGCGCTCCGGCTCGCCGGCGAGGGAGAGGTCCGCAACGACGTGCGCTTCTTCGCCGATGCCGGGTGCGGGCCGGCGGCCGCACGTCACCATGCGAGCTTGCTCGGCGACGAGGAGCCGCGCCGCCTCGAGCCCGATCCCGCCCGTGGAGCCGGTCACCAGGCACCGCTTGCCGCCGAGCGCGAGATCCACGCGCCTAGGCTATCCCGCATGTCCGCGACGATCGTCCTCGTGCGTCACGGCGAGACCGACTGGAACCGCGAGCGGCGATTCCAGGGACATGCCGACACGCCGCTCAACTCCAAAGGACGCCTTCAGGCACAGGCGGTTGCGGCGTTGCTCGGCGACGGGCCGTTCTCCGCGATCTACACGAGCCCGCTGCGGCGAGCGAGCGAGACCGCGGACATCGTCGGGCGCCACCTCGGCCTTGACGTGCGACCCGTCGAGGCGCTCCGCGAGATCGACGTGGGCTCATGGTCCGGCCTTACGCGCACCGAGGTCGAGGCTCGCCATCCGGAGGGCTACCGGCGCTGGCTCGAGTACGCGCACGACGGCTGGGAGAGCGGCGAGTCGTACGATGCGCTCGGCAATCGCGTCGTGGACGCCATACGGAGAATCGCCGCAGAGCACCCGAACGAGCGCGTGCTCGTCGTGACGCACGGTGGCCCGATTCGATCGGCGATGGCTGCCTCGAAAGGTCTCCCGTTCGGCGAGACGCGGTGGTCCAGCGATCACGTCGGGAACTGCGCGATCGTCCGATTTGCGGTCCGGGACAGAAACCTCGAGCGAGTAGACTGACCCGCTCGTGGAGGACTACACGAACAAGTACAAGGGCGAGCAGGTGGAGGTCGCCCTCTTCGGCGGCGAGTACCAGGAAGGGACATTGACGGCGTACTGCTCGATCGAAGACGTCCCCCACGTCGAGCTCAACGGCCACATCCTCATCCCCCTCCAGAACGTCGCGTCGCTCCACTGCTCGAGCCGCTGTGACGCACCCGAGCCGGACTGGCCGCCCCGCGGCTTCACCGAGGACGACGTCGGCGAGAGCTAGGGAGCGCTGAGGCGTGCCGCGGACGGCGGTGGCGCTCAACCTGGCGAAGGTGTGGCTCTTCGTCGTCGTCCTGGCGACGGCGTTCGGCGGAATCGGCTGGCTCATCGGCGGTGCCCGGAGCTCCGTGCTCTTCGCCTTCTGCTCGCTCCTCGCCGCGCTGGCGGTCTTCCGCTTCGGCGACCGAGCGCTTCTCGGGATGCTGGGCGCGCGTCCCTTCGCCCTCGCAGAAGACCCGATCCTGCGCTCGACCGTGGACACCGTCGCTGCGAGGCTCGGCATCCGGCCGCCGGCGATCCAGCTGATCGACGACGGCTTCCCGCGGCTCTTCGTGGTCGGGCGCGGGCCGCGGAGCTCCACACTCGCGGTGTCGACGGGCGCGCTCCATACGCTCCGGCGAGAGGAGCTCGAAGGCGCGATCGCGCACGAACTCGCGCACGTGCGTCGGCGCGACGTCCTCGTGCAGACGTTCGTCGTCCTCTTCGCCGCGACGCTCATGGAGACGAGCCGCATCGGCGGCTGGCTCTCACGTGCGCTCCTGTACGTCTTCGCCCCGATCGCGGCGGCGTTCGTACACCTGCTCCTCTCGGCCCGGCGGGAGCTCGACGCGGACGCGCTCGCCGCCAGGGCGACCGGCGGTGCACACGATCTCGCCGACGCGCTCCTCCGGCTCGACCAAGCGTCCGACCTGGTCGACTTCGTCGCCTCGCCGGCGACCGAGCCTCTCTATCCGATCGACCCGTTCGAGGACACTGGCGTCGCGCGCATGTTCAAGACGCACCCTCAGCTCGACACGCGTGTCCGCAGGCTCCGCGAGCTCGGCGCGGGCGCGAGCCGGAACGGCGGCCCGCCTCTCTCCTAGCCGACGACCTCGCCGGGCAGGAGCGAGAAGAGCACCGAGTCGCGGATGCGCCCGTCCGGATGCCGGAGGTGCGCGCGCATGACGCCTTCCCGACGGAACCCGACCTTCTCCGCGACGCGCTGGGACGCGAGATTGTCGGGATCTGTAGCAAGTTGCACGCTCTGCAGCCGGAGATCCTCGAGAGCATGGCGGACGAGGAGTCGTAAGGCGCGCGTGCACACGCCCTGGCCACGAGCAGGCCTCGCAATCCAATATCCGATGCTCCCGCGATAGCCGTGCGAGTTCAACCCGAGTCCAATCCCCCCTACAACACGCCCGCCGACGTCGACTGCAAGGGCCTCGTGGTTGGATCGAACTTCTCCGCGGATGAACGCGAGTGCATCAGCCTCCGTGTACGGATGCGGAATGGTCGGGATCCAGTGCGCGATCTCCGGGTCGTTGCAGCCGTCGACCAGTGCCGAAACGTCCGCCTCGGTCCACGGCCGTAGCAAGAGATCGCCATCGCGGAGCTCCACGCGATGGAGTGTACGAACCGGTCGACGCTCCATGGTCGGGAGCGAAGCAACCGCCGCCGGGCGGAGCCGGACTTCGCCCGGCGGGAGCCCAAGCGCGGCCGATCAGTAGCTGCGCAGAAGAAGGGTGGCAGGCGGGGGAAAACATCGTTTCCCCCCGCCAATGAGGTGGGCGGCGTCCTACTCTCCCGGGGGCTTGCGCCCCGAGTACCATCGGCGCTGGCGGGCTTAACTTCTCTGTTCGGAATGGGAAGAGGTGTATCTCCGCCGCTATGACCGCCCAAATTGTCGAGGCGCACGATCTCCGCGCGACCCTCAAAACTCCATAGCGGCTGCTCGCATGTTCAAAGTCAAGACCTCGGGCAATTAGTACGGGTCCGCTGAACGCATCGCTGCGCTTGCACGTCCCGCCTATCAACGTGGTGGTCTCCCACGGCCCTTACTCCCTCGAGGGGATGGGAGGTCTTATCTCGAGGTGGGCTTCCCGCTTAGATGCTTTCAGCGGTTATCCCATCCAGGCGTGGCTAATCAGCAATGCCCTTGGCAGGACAACTGATACACCAGAGGCCCGTTCATCTCGGTCCTCTCGTACTAGAGACGACTCCTCTCAAACCTCCAACGCCCATGGCGGATAGGGACCGAACTGTCTCACGACGTTCTGAACCCAGCTCGCGTGCCGCTTTAATGGGCGGACAGCCCAACCCTTGGGACCTGCTTCAGCCCCAGGATGCGACGAGCCGACATCGAGGTGCCAAACCCTTCCGTCGATGTGGACTCTTGGGAAGGATGAGCCTGTTATCCCCGGAGTACCTTTTATCCGTTGAGCGACGGCGATTCCACTCTCCACCGCCGGATCACTAAGGCCGACTTTCGTCCCTGCTCGACTTGTCAGTCTCGCAGTCAAGCTCCCTTATGCCTTTGCGCTCTGCGTACGATTTCCAACCGTACTGAGGGAACCTTTGCGCGCCTCCGTTACATTTTAGGAGGCGACCGCCCCAGTCAAACTGCCCACCTCACGCTGTCCCCGACCCGGATAACGGAATCGGGTTAGAAGCCCAGAATTCGAGGGGTGGTATCCCAAGGGTGACTCCACAGAAACTAGCGTTCCCGCTTCGCAGTCTCCCACCTATCCTGGACGACGAACACCAAACTTCAACGCAAAGCTGCAGTAAAGGTTCACGGGGTCTTTCCGTCCAGCCACGGGTACTCGGCATCTTCACCGAGACTACAATTTCACCGGATCCCTCGTTGAGACAGCGCCCAAGTCGTTACGCCATTCGTGCAGGTCGGAACTTACCCGACAAGGAATTTCGCTACCTTAGGACGGTTATAGTTACCGCCGCCGTTTACCGGGGCTTGGATTCAAGGCTTCGCCCGAAAGCTAACCTCTCCTCGTGACCTTCCGGCACCGGGCAGGCGTCAGCCCCTATACGTCGTCTTGCGACTTAGCAGAGACCTGTGTTTTTGGTAAACAGTCGCTTGGGCCGTTTCACTGCGGCCCCCTCGAGCTCGAATTCGCGAAGAATTCTCACTCTACCGGGGCGCCCCTTCTCCCGAAGTTACGGGGCCATTTTGCCGAGTTCCTTAACGAGGGTTCTTCCGATCGCCTTGGTATTCTCTACCTGCCCACCTGTGTCGGTTTTGGTACGGGCACGCCCCACCTCCCTAGACGCTTTTCTAGGAGGCATGGCTTCAGGGACTTCCTCCATTTCTGGAGTGGGCTTCCCGTCTCAGGCTTAACGGGCGACGGATTTTCCTATCGCCCACCCTACGCGGTTGCCCCAGGTCGACCAGCGCCTGGGATCCCTTAGCCTACCCCGTCCCGCCATCGGTGATAGCGGTGGGTACGTGGTACCGGAATATCAACCGGTTGGCCATCGCCTACGCCTTTCGGCCTCAGCTTAGGTCCCGACTAACCCTGAGCAGATTAGCTTTACTCAGGAACCCTTGGGCATTCGGCGGAGGGGTTTCTCACCCCTCTTTCGTTACTCATGCCAGCATTCTCACTTC
>CAWEJN010000002.1:0-2260000 GCA_963809405.1 uncultured Actinomycetes bacterium | reverse complement strand
TTTCACAACGGACCTGCCTGGCCGCCTACACGCGCTTTACGCCCAATAAATCCGGACAACGCTTGCCCCCTACGTATTACCGCGGCTGCTGGCACGTAGTTAGCCGGGGCTTCTTCTGGAGGTACCGTCACCCTCTGGGCTGTTAACCCGAGTGGCTTCGTCCCTCCTGAAAGAGGTTTACAACCCGAAGGCCTTCTTCCCTCACGCGGCGTCGCTGCGTCAGGCTTTCGCCCATTGCGCAAGATTCCCCACTGCTGCCTCCCGTAGGAGTCTGGGCCGTGTCTCAGTCCCAGTGTGGCTGATCGTCCTCTCAGACCAGCTACGGATCGTCGCCTTGGTGGGCCGTTACCCCACCAACAAGCTAATCCGCCGCGGGCTCATCCTCGGCCGGAGGCCGAAGCTACCTTTTCCGACCGCCCCGAAGAGCGGGCGGGCCATCCGGCATTAATCCGGGTTTCCCCGGGCTATTCCGGTGCCGAGGGCAGATGACCCACGTGTTACTCACCCGTTCGCCGCTGTCCCCAGGGCCGAAGCCCTGGTTCTCGCTCGACTTGCATGTGTTAAGCGCGCCGCCAGCGTTCGTCCTGAGCCAGGATCAAACTCTCCGTGAAAGAGTGATTTCTCCCGAGGGAGAAACTTTTCACTTCGAGCTTGCGCTCAAAGTTTCGCCTCCGTAGAGACGAGACAGGTTGGCCTCGACAGGTCGGCACCGCGACACGAGCGCACCGAGACGGCACGTCGTGCGACGGCGTCGAGCCTGCTGAGGTCTCGACGTTTTGCACGCTGTTGAGTTTTCAAAGACCGTGCCGCTCAGTGGGCACAAAAAACCTCTGACTCGCGTCAGAGGCCTTCGGGAGGGAAACCACACAGAGGTCGTATCCGCTCGCTCGAAGGCGCTCCAGTCGTCGAGTTACAGGCTTCAAGTGCCTCCCTGTCGGGCGGCCCGGGGATCGTAGCACACCGCGTTCCTCTGTCAACGAAGCCGTTTTTGGCGGCTTCGGGCGCCAGTGCGTGTGCCTCAACCCTTGAGTCGAACGAAGCGCCGCTTCCCCGCCTGGACGACGGCTCCCTCGAGCCGTGTGCGAGGCACGTCGAGCTCGGAGACGGCCTCGCCGTCGACCTTGACGCCACCCTGCGCGATCAGCCTCCGGACGTCGCTCGTCGACAGGCCGAAACACGTCGCCAGAAGCGCCGGCAGATGGACGGGATCGTCGGGTGGAAGTGCAGTCTCGGCGAGATCCTGCGGCGCACCACCCTCGCGGACGACCCGCGTGAAGTGGTCCTCCGCAGCCCGCGCGGCCTCCTCCCCATGCGCGCGCGTGACGATCCAGCGCGCGAGCGCGAGCTTCGCGCTCATCGGGTCGCCTGCGAGCGGATCGTCGTCCGACTCCATCACCAGGCGATACCACTGCGGGAGGAGGTCGTCCGGGATGCGCATCGCCCTCCCGAACTGCTCCTCCGGTGCCTGCTTGAGCCCGATGTAGTTGCCGCGAGACGCGCTCATCCCGGTTCCGTCCCAGCTGTCGAGGTAGGCCACGGTCAGCGCGACCTGCGGCTCGAGGCCGTACGCCTCCATGACGTCGCGCCCCGTGAGGAGGTTGAAGAGCTGATCCGTGCCGCCGAGCTCGACGTCCGCCTGCACGGCGACCGAGTCGTACGCCTGCATGAGGGGGTAGAGCAGCTCGGAGACCGAGATCGGCGCGTTCTGCGCGAACCTCTTGGAGAAGTCGTCGCGCTCGAGCAGGCGCGCAACCGTAGCGGTGCGTGTGAGCCGGAGAGTCTCCGCGAAGTCCAGCTTCGAGAGCCACTCGCTGTTCATCCGCACCTCGGTGCGGTCCGGGTCGATGATCGTCGACGCGTGCTCGAAGTAGCGGGCGGCATTCCGGTCGATCTCCTGGGGATCGATGATCGGCCTCTCCCGCGAGCGCCCTGACGGATCGCCGATCCGCGTCGTGTAGTCGCCGACGATCAAGACGCCGACGTGGCCGGCGTCCTGGAAGGCGCGCATCCGCTGGAGCGGGATCCCGTTCCCAAGCGTCACGTCCGGGGCGGTGACGTCGATGCCGAGCTTCACGCGGAGAGGGCGACCGAGCTCGAGCTTCTGCTCGAGCGCGCCCTGTGGGAGGACGTGGACCGCGTTCCGGGTGAGGTCGTTGGTGCTCACGCCTGGGCGGCGCGGACGTGGGACGAGGTGACCTCGGCGGGCGAGCGGCAGCCGAGGAGCGCGAGGGCGTTCTCGAGCTCGGCGCGGAGGATGTCGAGCACGCGTCTGACGCCCTGCTCTCCGTCGAGCGCGAGCCCGTGCAGCACCGGCCTCCCGACGAGCGTGGCGTCGGCTCCGAGCGCGAGCGCGGTGAGCACGTCGGTCCCGCGCCGGATGCCGCCGTCCACGTAGACCTCCGCCCGGCCGGCGACCGCCTCGACCACCCCCGGGAGCGCATCGAGCGCGGCGGGTGCTCCGTCGAGCTGGCGTCCGCCGTGATTCGAGACCACGACCGCGGCGGCGCCGTGCTCGCACGCGAGAGCCGCATCCTCACCGGTGAGGATGCCCTTGACGACGACGGGAACCGACGTCCGCGCGCAGAGGCCGCCGAGGAAGTCCCAGTCGAGGCTCGGGTCGATGAGCGCGAGCGGGTCGTCGAGATCGGCGCCGCGCTCCCGCGCGAGGACGAACGGCGGAACGTGCTCCTCGGGCGCGCTCCAGGAGGCCCGATGCTCGCGCTCGCGGAGCCCGACGACGGGGAGGTCGACGGTGAGCATGAGCGCCGAGCAGCCGGACTCGATCGCCTCCGCGACGACGTCGTCGGTCACGCTCCGATCGCGGAAGACGTAGAGCTGGAACCAGCGAGGCGCCCCGGGTGCTGCCGCTGCGACCTCCGTCGGCGACGCCGTTGCGACCGTCGAGACGCACATGATCGTTCCGGCGGCCGCCGTCCCACGAGCCGTCGCAAGCTCGCGCTCCGGGTGCACGAGGAGCTGGAATGCCGTCGGCGCCACCAGGACGGGCAGCGCGATCCGCTGGCCGAGCACGCTCACCTCCGTCGAGACGGTCGACACGTCGACCAGGACGCGCGGCCGCAGGCGGTAGCGCGAGAACGCCTCGCGATTCCAGCGGAGGGTTCTCTCCTGCCCCGCGCCGCCCGAGACGTACGCGTGCGCCTCGGGCGACATGACCTGCTCGGCCAGACGCTCGACGTCGTCGAGGGTGAGGACCTCGTCCATCCGGCGGAGCCTACTCACCGGCTCCGCGGCATTCAGCCCAGGGTCTGCGCTGCCGCCTACTCTTCTGACGTGCTCGTCCTGCTCGGAATCGCGCTCCTCGCCGGGATCGTGACCGCGCTCTCACCCTGCGTCCTCCCCGTCCTCCCGATCCTCCTGGCCGGAGGGGCTGCAAGCCGGCATCGGCTACGCCCGTACGCGATCGTCGCCGGCCTCGTCGTCTCGTTCACGACGTTCACGCTCGCAGGCGCCGCGCTCCTGGGCTCGCTCGGTCTGCCCGACGACGTGCTGCGAAACATCGCGATCGCCGCTCTCTTCCTCCTCGCCGCGACGCTTCTCTGGCCGGCGCTGGCGCGCCTCGTCGAGCGGCCCTTCCTGTTCCTGACGCGACGTCGCGTCCCCGCCGAGTCGAGCGGACTCGTGCTCGGGATCAGCCTCGGCCTCGTCTTCGTGCCCTGCGCAGGCCCGGTGCTCGCCGCCGTCACCGCGCTCGCGGCGACGAGCCAGGTCGGGATCAGGGCCGTCCTCGTCACCGGGGTGTATGCGCTCGGCGCCGCGCTGCCGATGCTCGCGGTCGCGATCGGCAGTCAGCGGCTCACGTCGACGTCACGCTTCCTCCGCGCGCATGCAGAGACCACCCGGCGCGTTGCCGGCGTCGTCCTCGGAGCGACCGCGCTCGCGATCGCCCTCGGGGCCGACCAGCGCTTCACGACCGCGATCCCAGGCTACGCGCAGGCGTTCCAGAACCGGATCGAGAGAAGCTCGGTCGCAACGCGGGCGCTCGAGGACCTCTCGAACAACGGCGGGCCGCTGAGCGCGAGCGAGGCGGCCTCGCGCGAGCCGATGGCTCCGGCGTTCAGCGACCTCACCGGCTGGCTGAACACGCCGTCCGGGAAGCCGCTCTCGATCGCCGGCCTCCGTGGACGAGTCGTTCTCGTGGACTTCTGGACCTACTCGTGCATCAACTGCCTCCGCACGCTGCCGCACCTGGAGGCGTGGGACCGTGCTTACGAGAAGGACGGGCTGACGATCGTCGGCGTCCACACGCCGGAGTTCGCCTTCGAGCACGTGCCGAACAATGTCCGCTCCGCGGTTCGCAGGCTCGGCATCCACTACCCGGTGGCTCAGGACAACGGGTACGCGACCTGGAGCGCGTACCGCAACAACTTCTGGCCCGCTGACTACCTCGTCGACCGCGCGGGCAGGATCCGCTTCACGCACTTCGGCGAGGGCGCGTACGGAGAGACGGAAAGCCAGATCCGACAGCTCCTCGGCGAGAGGCCCGGGAAGCGGACGACGGTCACGGACGCCACGCCGAGGGAGATCACGACCCCGGAGTCGTACCTCGGATACGAGCGGCTCCAGCGGTTCGCCGGACGGATCTCCTACGACGACGAGGCGCGCTACCGGTTCCCGCGACGACTCGCGCAAGACGAGCTCGCCTACGCGGGCGAGTGGACCGTGCAGCCGACCCGGATCGTTGCCGGCGACGATGCCCGCCTCCGGCTTCGCTTCGAGGCGAAGGACGTGTACCTCGTCCTCGGTGGACACGGTCGCGTGGCGACGTTCGTCGACGGACATCCGACCGGTACGGTCGACGTCTCCGGCACGCCGCGTCTGTACACGATCGAGCACTACCGCTCGCTCACGCGCGCCCTGCTCGAGCTTCACGCGTCGCCGGGCGTCGAGGCCTACGCGTTCACGTTCGGCTAGCGGACGACCCGATCAGATGACCCGGGGAAGCGCACGGACGGTCATCGCCACCCCGAGGGCGAGGACGACCACCGCGCTCACCGCCGGCAGGGCGCGCACGAGGGTGCCGTCGAACGAGATCCGGCCGAAGGTCCTCCGGGCGAGGACGGCGACGAGGCCGATCGAGGTGACGGCGAACGCGAGCCCGATGCTGAACGCGAGGATCAGGACGAGCCCGTAGCCGATGCGGTGGAGCGAGATCGCGGCGAGCAGGACGAGGAGCGCCGTCGGGCACGGGATGATGCCGGCGGACACGCCGATCCCGAGCAGGCCGCTTCGTTTCCCGGTCCCGTGCTCATGCCGCCCGGCCCCGTGGTGATCGTGCCGATGGTCGTGGTCGTGTGAATGGCCGTGGTCGTGCGACGCCACGAGCGAGGAGCCTCGCCGCAAGACCGACAGCCGCCAGCGGAGGATCCCCGCCCCGACACCGACCACCAGGAGCGCCGAGACGAGATTGAGCCAGGGGTACAGCTCCTCGGGGACGATGAACTGCGAGAGCGCGAGCGTCACCCCGCCGAGCGCGAACACGCCGATCGTGTGGGTGAAGGTGACGATGAGCCCGAGAGCAAAGGCGTCGCGAGCACGGCCCCGCGTCCCGACGAGGTAGCCGGCGACGATCGCCTTCCCGTGTCCGGGGCTGAACGCGTGCGCCGCGCCCCAGAACAGCGCGATGGCGAGCGAAAGAAGGAGGAACCCCGGGCCGAGATCACGACGCGCGACGAGGCTCGCGAACCCACCGTCGGGAGGCGTGCGCACGGTGACGCGCTGACCGAGGGCGGATCTCGACGGGAGCTGCGGTATCGGCCCGGGCTTGGTCCCCGGCTCGAACGAGGCGGTCGCGGAGATCACGTCGGACGGGCTCTGGAGCAGGTTCTTCGGGTATGCGAGAAGCTCGCCGCTGATGCTCGTCGACGGCGCCGTCGACGCCGTGACCCGCGCGTCTCCGGCCGGCGCGACGACAACCTCCTTCCATCCGATCCGCCCGGGGAACGTCCCGTCCCGAAAGGAGAGAGACTCCGGTGCCGCTGCCTGCGCCAGCCGCACAGTGCGGAGGACGACCTCGAGCCGGAGCGTGTCGAGCCCGCCCACCCCGGCGGGAACGCGATGGCGTGGCGGATCGGAGTCAGCTGGAGACGCCTGCCTCTGACCTCGAGCTCCAGGTCGTCGGCGACGGACCTCCCGGTCGCGCTCGCGTACTCCTCCGGCGTGCTCATCGTCTGGCGTACGCGGAACGTCGGGATCTCGGCCATGTCGAGGACGTAGAGCACATAGATCCGATTGCCCGACGGCTGCACGCGGCTGTAGTGGTTGATCGTGAAGTTCCCGAGCGGATGCGCGTGTCCGACGCCCGGCAGGACGAGCGCGAGCACCGCGACCGCTGCTGCGAGGAGCAGGCGCCTCATGCGCCTTGTTCGCACGCGTGGATGGTCCGGTTCGATCGGTGGCCGCGGCGGCGCCGAACCGACGAACGCGCGCGCACGAAAGAGAGACGTGGAGAGCTCGTCCCTCTCGTTGCTAGCGTTCGCCGCCTCGCTTGGACCCGCGTCGATGAGGAAGCAGCTCGCGCACCTCTCGGACGAAGCGCTCGTCGCGCTGATGGCGCGCGGGGACGAGACTGCGCTGGGCGAGCTCTACGACCGGGTCGGCCGCATCGCATACGGCCTCGCCGTGCGGATCCTCCGCGACGACCGCTGGCCGAGGACGCAGTGCAGGAAGGGTTCTTGAGCGCCTGGCGGACCGCCGCCTCGTTCCGGGCGGAGCGGGCCAAGGCGAGCACCTGGATCCTCACACTCGTCCACCGACGGGCCGTCGACCTGGTCCGGCGGGAAGAGCGACGCCGGGCCGAGCCGCTCACCGACGACAACGCGACCGCAGCGGCCGGCGCGAGCGAGCCGGCGGAGGAAGCGGCATGGCTCCGCTTCGAGCGCGAGCGTGTGCAGACGGCCCTGCGCCAGCTCCCCGACGTGCAGCGCGAGGCGATCGAGCTCGCCTACTACGGTGGGTTCTCGCAGTCCGAGCTCGCGGAGAGGCTCGGGGTGCCGCTCGGTACGATCAAGAGCCGGATGTTCGCCGGGCTCGCACGGCTCCGCGAGCTCCTTGACGAGCCGGCGAGGAAGGGTCATGGAGAGCGGAATTCACGAGCTGACCACCGGCTACGCGCTCGACGCGCTCGAGCCCGAGGAGCGGGCGGCCTACGAGAACCACCTCGCAGGCTGCGCGAGCTGCCAGGAGGAGCTCTCGTCCTTCCTCGAGACGACCGCTGCGCTCGCGGTGGCGGCCTCGGGGCCGCCACCCGCTGCCGAGCTGCGCGGGAGGATCATCGACGCCGCCCGTGCCGAGCCGCCCGTCGTCGTCCCGATCGAGACGGCACGTCGTCGTCGCCTCACCCCGGTCCTCGGCGTCGCCGCGGCCGTGGCGGCCGTCGTCGCGATCGCCCTCGGCATCTGGGCCGCGCACCTCTCGAGCGAGCTCGACAAGACCCGCTCGGCGCTCGACGGCCAGCGCTCGGCCGCCGCGCTGCTCGCAGACCCCGCGGCGCGAAAGGTCTCGCTCAGCTCGGGCGACGGCAAGCTCGTCGTGGACGACTCGGGCCGCGCGGCGCTCGTCCTCGACGGCCTCGAAGCAGCCCCCTCGGGCAAGACCTACGAGACGTGGATCATCGCCGGGGGGAACGCAACTCCCGCGGGCACGTTCCCCGGAGGGAACCGAGTGGACGTCGTCGGCGTCCACGGAGTCGTGAAGCCGGGGGACGTCGTCGCCGTGACGGTCGAGCGCGACGGCGGCGCGAGCAAGCCGACGACGACCCGATCGTCTCCTCGACGCCGGTTTAGGAACCCGTTCAGGAGCCCGCTCAGGGGCCGGGAAGCCGAGCGCAGCGGTCTAGACTAGGGCGCCTTGCGTCTTCGGAGGGAGAAGGGGAAGCCGCGCAGACGGCACCGAATTCGCAAGCTTCGGCTGGCGGCGTTGCTGTGCGTCCTACTGCTGCTGGCGTCGCTCTCGTTCACGTTCGGGCTCGTCCGGGCGATCGCCACGGAGATCCCCTCGCTCGATCCCGCCGCCGCGCACACGGACG
Organism: uncultured Actinomycetes bacterium; assembly: GCA_963809405.1. Lineage (GTDB taxonomy): Bacteria > Actinomycetota > Thermoleophilia > Gaiellales > Gaiellaceae > GMQP-bins7. The sequence continues at coordinate 2,251,956 of CAWEJN010000002.1, read as the reverse complement.
TGGACACCGTCGTCTATGCATCGAACGGACGAACCGTCCTGGCCGTCCTGCGCGGGGACGAGAGCCGTGTCCTCGTCGACACCCAGGACATCGCGCCGATCATGCGGCAGGCGATCGTCTCGATCGAGGACCAGCGCTTCTTCGAGCACAACGGGATCGACATCAAGGGCATCGGCCGCGCCCTCGTGGCCGACCTCCGCCACAAGTCGATCGTCGAGGGCGGCTCGACGATCACGCAGCAGTTCGTCAAGAACGCCTACATCCGCAACCAGCGGACACTCGCGCGGAAGGTCCGGGAGGCGGCGCTCGCCTGGCAGCTGGAGCAGAAATGGACCAAGGACCGGATCCTCACCGCCTATCTCAACACCATCTACTTCGGGAACGGCGCCTACGGGATCCAGCAGGCGTCCCGGGCGTACTTCGGCAAGGGCGCGAAGTTGCTCACGCTGCCGCAGGCGGCGCTCCTCGCCGGCATCCCGTCCGATCCCGATCTCTACGACCCCGTCACGAATCCGCGAGCGGCGAAGGAGCGGCGGCGCGAGGTGCTCGCGGCGATGCTCGCCCAGGGCAAGATCTCGCACGCGGCGTTCGTGCACGCCGCGAACGCCCCGATGCCTCGCCCGGAGAAGGTGCACCTCCCGGGGACTCAGGGGCCGGCCGCGTACTTCGTGAACTACGTCAAGGAGCAGCTCATCCGGAGATACGGCGCCGGTCGCGTCTTCGGCGGCGGGCTCCGCGTCACGACGACGATCGACCTCGACCTGCAGAAGAAGGCGCGCAAGGCGATCGAGAAGGTGCTCCCGAACCGCAACGGGCCGCAGGCCGCCCTCGTCGCGATGGATCCGCGCACTGGAGCGGTCGCGGCGATGTTCGGCGGCCGCAACTTCCGCGACAGCCAGTTCAACCTCGCCGCACAGGCCGAGCGTCAGCCCGGCTCGTCCTTCAAGCCGATCGTGCTGGCGACGGCGATGCGCGAGGGAATCTCGCCCCAGACCGAGCTCGAGTCGAAGCCCGTCTCGATCGACGCCGGCGACCGCGTCTGGAACGTCACGAACTACGACGACACGTACCTCGGGCGCATCGACGTCGCACACGCGATCGTCCCCTCGGACAACTCCGTCTTCGCGCAGCTCACGGAGCTCGTCGGGCCGAAGCACGTCGTCGGCACCGCGCACGCACTCGGGATCACGAGCCCGCTCGACCCGTACTTCTCGATCGGGCTCGGCTTCGAAGCCGTGAACCCGCTCGAGATGGCTCGCGCCTATTCGACGTTCGCCAACGACGGGCGCCGGGTCGACACCTCGCTCTTCGGAAACCAGCCGAACGTCGTCGAGTCGGTGCAGCGGATCGAGTCCGGGAAGATCGAGGACAACGTCCCCGAGCCGAAGCAGGTGCTTTCCCCCGGCCAGGCGGAGCTGCTCACGAGCATCCTCCAGAACGTCGTTCGCTTCGGCACCGGCCGCCGGGCAGCGGTGCCGGGCGAGGAGGTCGCGGGCAAGACGGGGACGACCGACAACTACGCGGACGCCTGGTTCATCGGCTACACACCCGACCTCGCGATCGCGGTGTGGGTCGGCTACCCGGACCGCCTGCGCCCGATGACGACCGAGTTCGGGGGCCAGCCCGTCACCGGTGGGACGCTGCCGGCCGAGATCTGGAGGAACTTCGTCACGAGCCTCGGGTCGTCGGGCGGGAGGGGGTCGTTCACGCCGCCGCCCTACCTCGGAGGTGCATCCACGTGGGTCGTGCGTCGGAACGGGCGCTGGGAGAAGGACAACGGCTACTGCCGCGGAACCCGTCTCGTCGTCTACTTCTCGGGGAAGGGCCCGGAGAAGACCGCCAACTGCAAGCCCAATGAGGTCGAGGTGCCGCTCGTCGTCGGCATGACGGCGGACGACGCGGCGGCGAGGCTCGCCGATCAGCCGCTCGGCGCCTCGTACGTCTACAAGCCCGCGAAGGCGGGCCATCCCACTGGGATCGTCGTCGACCAGATCCCGCGTCACGGAGGCCTCTCCGCCCATGACGACGTCACGCTCGTCGTTTCGAAGTCGGTCGACGGCCTCGTGCCCAACTTCGTCGGCTCGACGCTCGCGGACGCTCGCCTCGAGCTCAAGCGCCTCGGGCTGCACGTGAAGCGGACGAGCGCGCCCGGCCCGGCGCGCACGATCCTGCGTCAGACGCCGAGGCCCGGCGTCGCCGCGGCGAAGGGACTCGTGGTCACGCTCGTGGTCGGGGACGGCTCACGAAAGGCGAGCCGCTGAGGGAGTAGCGCCACGGGATCTCCCTCGCCTGCGAGATCCCGACCCTCGGGCTGCACACCACGTCCGCGGGACGCGGCGGCAGGCGCAGCTCGAACGGCGGCCGGTCGAGCGCAAGACCGTCGTGCGCACCCGTGAGGCCGAGCGCCTGCGTGAGGCGGCCCGGGCCGGCGCACAGAAGCAGGGAGTCGTCCAGCCCGCGGCGGGCCTGCATCCGCTCGAGTCCGTGCGTCGGCTGCAGCGCCCGCAGTAGCGCACCCATCCCCACTCCCTCCTCCCCGCAGACGATGTTCGCGCACCAGTGGACGCCATACGAGCGGTACACGTACAGATGGCCGGGCGGCCCGAACATCGACCGATTGCGCGACGTCGGGCCGCGATACGCGTGGCTCGCCGGGTCGTCCGGCTGGTATGCCTCGACCTCGACGACGATCCCGCCCACGCCGTCGACGAGGAAGGTCGCGCCGATCAGACCTCGCGCCACGGCGTGGACGTCCGTCCACGAGAGCGCCTGCCCGAGCTCGAGCCCGGCAGCCACGTGAGCCGGAGCGCTCAGAAGAGCTTCTGCGAGTCGGCGGGCCGGGCCGTCGCGGCGAGAAGTCGGCGCGCGCGCCGCCCGAGATCGCCGAGGTCGACGCGGCCCTCCTCGGCCGCCGCGGCCAGACGCTCGGCGAGGTCGAGCGCACCGTCCAGCAGCGCCGAGTCGCCGGCCTCGACGCCCATGTCGTGGAGGATCGTCCGCTCGGTGCGCGATGCGATCAGCGGACCCTCGATACCTTCGACCCACACCCGCGTGCGTCGGCCGTCTCCCCGGTCGTCGCCGACGAGCGGCTCGAGCGCATAGACCTTGTCGGCGCGTACGTACTTGCCGAACCCGAGGAAGACCATGCGGGGAGGCGTGCTCACGTGCCGATTATCGCCCCTCGGGAACCGCTCCGCCGCGCCGGGCGAGGCCGAGGGCGTAGAGCACGCCCGCGGAGACGAGAACGACCACCCAGATCACGTCGAGACCGGGCTGGAGCGCCGACGGGAACTCCCATGTCGTCCAGCCCCGCTTCACGACCTGCTCGTGCCAGAAGTCGTTGGCGAGGATCGCCGTCCCGTAGGCGAGCCCGACGCAGAGGAGCAGCGAGAACGCGATCCTCAGTCGCTCGCCGCGCAAGCGGACGCGCGAGAGGAGAAGCACCGAGAGGACGAGCAATGCCCCCGCCCAGCCGTGGTGGTGTCCGAGGTGCACGGCCGCGGTCGGAGGCTGGCCCGGCTCGGCATAGAGCGTCGTCGTCAGGAAGACGCCCTGCGGGAGGTGCCAGCCGACCTCGGCCGCGATCCAGGGCAGCGAGACGAGGACGGTCGCGACGGCGACCGCCATCCGCACCGGGTCGCGGCGCCGCCGGGGGGCGAAGCCCGCTCCCGCGACCCTCGTCGCCGCGATCGTCAACCCGACGGCGAGAGCGACCCCGGCGGCCGGCAGGACGTTGACCCAGCGCGCGTCGAGATCGTTCGGATCGAGGACGCCGGGCCAGGCGATCAGAGCGCAGAGCACGATTGCGGGCCCGCCGACGAGCCACGCGCGCCGGGGAAGGACGTCGAGCGCGAGGAGCGCGATCGGGATCGCGACACCTGCGACGCACGGGAAGTTCAGCTGCACGAGCGCACGCCCTAGGCCCGCACCGAAGCCGCTCCCCGAGACGGCGTTCAGCTCGCTCGGATCGACGACCGAGTAGACGACGAGGATCGCCAGCACGTCCGCGGCCAGGAGCGCCCACACGGCGAGCGCCTCGCCCTGCGGAACGCCTCTGCGCACTACTCGAGAGCGGCGCGGAGCGTGTCGGCGACGTAGGTCTGGTCGTCCTCGTCGAGCCGGGCGTGGAACGGGAGCGCGAGCGTTCGTGCGCTCAGATCCTCCGCGACGGGGCACATGCCCGGCCCGAAGCCGAAACGCTCGCGCATGTACGACTGCAGGTGGATGCACGGGAGGTAGCGCGCCGTCTGGACTCCGTGCGACTCGAGCTTCGCGATCACCTCTTCGCGGTCGGAGCCACCCGGGAGCGCGACCACGTACACGAACCACGACCGCTCGTGGTCGGCATCGTCCTCGAGCGGGAGCTCGAGTCCCTCGATCCCGCTCAAGAGCTCCCCGTAGCGTCCGGCGACGAGCGCGCGCCCGGCGAGGATCTCGTCGAGCTTCTCGAGCTGCCCGAGACCGATCGCCGCGCGGATGTCGTCGATCCGGTAGTTGAACCCGAGCCGCACGTGTTCGAGCCAGCCGCCCGAGTCGGCGCGTCCCTGGTTCCGGAGGCTGCGCAGGAGCTTCCACTCCTCCTCGGAGTGAGTCGTGACGATTCCGCCCTCCCCCGTCGTGATCTGCTTGTTCGGGTAGAAGGCGAAGACCGCCGGCGGACCCTGCGAGCCGATCGGGCGTCCCTTGTAGTTTGCGCCGAGGGCCTCGCAGGCGTCCTCGATGAGAACGAGCCCGTGCCGGCCGCAGATCGCGCGGAGCTCGTCCAGCTCGCACGGGTAGCCGTAGATATCGACCGTGACCACCGCTCGCGTCCGCTCGGTGATCGCGGCCTCGACGGCGGCCGGGTCGAGGTTCCACGTCCTCGAATGGACGTCGGCGAACACGGGCGTCGCGCCCTCGTAGAGCGCGCAGTTCGCTGAGGCGACGAACGAGTACGGCGACGTGATCACCTCGTCTCCGGGCCCTATCCCCGCGGTGATGGTGAGCAGGTGCAGGCCCGCCGTTCCACTCGAGACCGCGGCGGCGTAGGGCGCGCCGACGATCTCTGCGAACGCCTCCTCGAACCGGTCGATGGTGGGCCCAAGCGACAGCCGCCCCGAGCGGAGCACCTCCGCGACGAGCTCTTCCTCGCGCTGGTCGAGCCAGGGCCTCGAGAGCGGGATCTGCCGCGTGATCGAGCTCACCGCCGAGCCTCGCGCCGCGGCGATATCACGCGCGAGCGTGGACGGCCTGGACGACGTCGAGCCAGTTGCTCCAGCGCTCGTCGATGCCGTTGACCGCGGCCAGGTACGCCTTCTGGAGCTTCAGCGTGAGCGGACCGACGCCGATGTCGTGGTCGTCGACCGCGCGTACGGGGGTCACCTCCGCCGCCGTCCCGCACATGAAGACCTCGTCGGCGAGGTACAGATCCGTGCGGATCATCAGCTTCTCCTCGACCGTGTGACCAAGCTCCTGCGCGATCTGGATGATCGTGTCGCGCGTGATCCCGGGGAGGATCGACATCGAGAGCGGCGGCGTGAAGATGCGGTCGTCCTTGACCACGAAGATGTTCTCGCCCGGCCCGTCCGCAACGTACCCGTTGCCGGAGAGCATGATCGCCTCGTCGTAGCCCGAGCGTCGCGCCTCCGTCGTGGCGAGCATCGAGTTCAGGTACACGCCCGTCGCCTTCGCCGCGTGCGGGATCACGTTCGGCCCGACTCGCTCCCAGCTCGAGATCTTGGTCGTGATACCCGTGCGCTGGCCCTCCTCGCCGAGGTACGCGCCCCAGGGGAAGCTCAGGATCACGACGTCGACCGGGTTGCCCGTGGCGCCGACCGCGAGCTCGCCGTAGCCGTAGAACGCCATCGGCCGGATGTAGCACGAGGGAAGCCCGTTGGCGACGACCAGCTCGTGGACCGCCGTCCGGAGCTCGTCCTGCGTGTACGGGAGGTCCATCCACAGGACCTTCGCCGAGCTCTCCAGGCGCCGGAGGTGCTCCGTGAGCCGGAATACCGCAGGGCCTTTCGGGGTGTCGTAGCAGCGGATGCCCTCGAAGACACCGGAGCCGTAGTGCAGACCGTGGCTCCCGACGTGGATCCTCGCGTCGAGCCAGTCGACGAGCTCGCCGTTCATCCAGATCTTGTCGGTCTCTTGCATCGAGTCAGCGCTCCTTGGGTTCGTTGGAATGGTAGGTGGGCTCGGACACGACGTCCACGGGACGGGCCTTGGTGAGCCTCGAGAGCTCCGAGGGAGAGAGCCCGACGAGATGCCGCACCGATCCGCCGCCGACCCAGACGACCTGCTTCGCGAGCAGGCTCCGGTCGAGGAGGACGGTGTCGATGCGAGGTAGGGGGAACGGTGCGACGGCCCCGGGAGCGAACCCCGTGGCCGCTTCGACCTCTTCGGCAGATGCGACACGGGCGCGCTCGGCTCCGCTCGCTGCCGCGACCTTGGCCGCATCGGCGCGCCGGTCGCCGGGAACGAGCGCGACGGCCGGCCGACCGTCACACAGGAAGACGAGCGACTTCACGATCTGGTCGAGCTGACATCCCACCGCGGCAGCGGCATCGGCCGCGGTCGGCGTCTCCTCGTCGAACTCCTCGATGCGGGCCTCGGCCCCGGTCTCTCGGAGGAACGAGGACACACGCTCGACCGGCTCCGGCCAGGCGGTTACCACGCCGGAAGCCTATCTCCCGGCGCTCGGCGGATGCACGCCGCCGGCCGATCTCAGGTCAGCGAGATGAAGCGCGCCTCGTCGAATCCCGACGTCGCGACGCGCTCCACGAGCGCGGGGGTGGCGGCGGAGTCGATCGAGAAGGCCATCAGCGCCTTGCCGCCCTCACTCAGCCGCGAGACCGCCATGTTCGCGATGTTCACGCCTTCGTCCCCGAACATCGTCCCCACCCGCCCGATCACTCCCGGAAGGTCGTCGTAGACGAGGAACGCCATGCGCGGTGCCAGCTCGATGTCGATGTCGAAGCCGAGCGCGCCCGCGAGGAAGAGACGGTGCTCGGGGCCGACCGTGGTGCCCGAGACCTCGACCTCCTCCCCGTCCGTCGCGACGGTCACGCGGACGAGGTTCGTGTAGTGCTGCGAGCGGGCGTGGCGTTGCTCCGAGACCTCGATCCCTCGCTCGGCCGCGATCACCGGTGCATTCACGTAGTTGACCGCGTGGTCGGCGTGCCCCTGGAAGGCGCCGTTCAGCGCGGCGACGGTCAGGAGCCGCGTGTCGAAGTCCGAGAGCGGGCCGTGCGCGGCGACGACGATCCGGCGCAGGCGATCGGTCGCGAGCGCCGTCGCGAGGCGCCCGAGCTTGGCCGCGAGCGGGATGTAGGGCCCGAGCACCTCGAGGTCGCCCTGCTCGACGACCGGGATGTTGACTGCGGTGTCGACGAACCCCCCTTCCAGGGCGGTCGCGACCTGCTCGGCGATGATCACGCCCGCACGATCCTGAGCCTCCGTCGTCGACGCAGCGAGGTGCGGCGTGACGACGACCTCGTCGAGCTCGAGCAGCGGCCCCGTATAGGGCTCAGACCCGAAGACGTCGAGAGCTGCGCCGGCAACCTTGCCCGACCGGATCGCCTCCGCGAGCGCGTCCTCGTCGACGAGCCCGCCGCGCGCGGCGTTCACGATCCGCACGCCGTCCCGCATGTGCCGGAACGCGTCCTCGTCGAGCAGACCGCGCGTCTCTTCGGTCAGAGGGAGGTGGAGCGTGATCAGGTCCGAGACCCCGTACAGCTCGTCGAGCGTCGCGGCCGGCTCGACGCCGAGCTCGCGGAAGCGGTCACGCGAGACGTACGGGTCGTACGCCACGACGCGCATGCCGAGCGCGAGCGCTCGGCGGGCGACCTGCACGCCGATCCGCCCGAGCCCGACGACGCCGAGCGTCTTCCCAGAGAGCTCGATGCCGGCGCGGCTCGCGCGCTCCCACCTTCCCGCCTTGAGCGAGGCGTGCGCCTGCGGGATCGTGCGGGCGACCGCGATCAGCAGGCCGACCGTGTGCTCCGCCGCAGAGACGACGGTCGACTCGGGCGCGTTCGCGACCACGATGCCCCGACGCGTCGCCGCATCGACGTCGACGTTGTCGATGCCGACGCCCGCGCGCCCGATCACCTTGAGCCGGACCGCCCGCTCGATCAGCCCTGCGTCGAGCGTCGTCGCCGAGCGAACGACGATCGCGTCGAAGTCGCCGATGATCGAAGCGAGATCCGACTCGCGATCCTCGACGACGTCGAACTTGCTGCGCAGGAGCTCGAGGCCCGGCTCGGTGATCGCCTCGCGGACGAGGACCCGCGGTCGCTCGGGATCCGCGACCTCAGACACGCACGGCCTCGCGGTAGGCGCCGAGCGCGGCGGCCACTGCTCGCCCGGGTTCGATCTCCGCGCCGGCTTCCACGAGCAGCTCCTCGACGGCCGCGAGTGCCGTGGTGATGTCGAAGACGTCGTAGTAGCCGATGTGGCCGATCCGGAACATCCGCGACCCGAGCTCGCCGTGCGCGCCCGCGACCGTTATCCCGAAGCGATCTCGGAGCGCGAGGACGAGCTCGCGCGCGTCGACACCCTCGGGAGTCAGGATCGCGGTGACGATCGCCGAGCGATCCTCGTCGGGCGAGAAGAGCTCGAGCCCCATCGCCTTCGCCCCCTCCCGACACGCCCGGCCGAGAGCGGCGTGACGTGCGAACGCGGCCTCGAGACCCTCGTCGAGGAGCATCCCGAGGGCGACGTCGAGTGCGACGACGAGCGAGACGGCGGGGGTGAACGGCGTCGAGCCCGTCTCGAGCGAGGCGCGCAGGCGCGACCAGTCGAAGTAGAAGCGCGGGCTCGTCGCCTTTTCCGATCGTGACCAGGCCGCTTCGGACACGGTCACGACCGAGAGGCCGGGCGGCGTCATGAGCGCCTTCTGCGAGCCGGCGACGACGACGTCGAGTCCCCAGGCGTCGGTCTCGACGGGTACCGCGCCGAGGCTGGACACCGCGTCGACCACGACGAGCGCGCCCGCGTCCCGCGCTGCCTGGGCGAGCGAGGCGATGTCTGCGACGACGCCCGTCGACGTCTCCGAGTGCACGAGGAAGACCGTGTCCGCGCCCGTCTCCTCGAGCCGAGCGCGCACATCCTCGGGCTGCGGAGTCTCGCCCCACGCGTAGCGGAGCTCCTGCACGTCGACGCCGAAGGCGGTCGCGAGCCTCGCCCAGCGCTCGCCGAACTCACCCGCGGCGACGGCGAGGACGCGATCTCCCGGGGAGAAGAGATTCACGACAGCGGACTCGAACCCGCCGGAGCCGGACGCGGTGAAGAGCAGGACGTCGTTCTCCGTGCGGCAGACCTCCCCGAGGCGCTCGACGCAGCGCAGCATCAGCTCGCGGAAGTCCGGTCCGCGGTGATGGATGATCGCCTCCGCCGACGCGGCCAGCACCTCGGGCGGCACCGGCGTCGGCCCCGGCGCCATCAGGTAGCGCTTCGGCATGGCGCGAGCCTAGCTTGCGAGCGCGCTCGCGCGGCTCGGCGGTGTCATCCCCGCGGACGATGCGACGAGAACGTCATGAGCTGCTGGAACGTCGGGCGGTTGGTCCAGCGCATCGTGTTCGAGAGCACGCCCGACGTGAACCGGATCCGCTCGGCGACCGCGTCGGAGCGCCACTCGGACGGCGCCGGCCCCTGCGTCGCCTCGAGCTTCGCCGCCGCCTGGTCGAGCGCGTTCCAGAGGGCGTCGCGGCAGGTCGCGAGGACGCCCGCTCCGCAGTAGCGCCGCGAGAACGGCGCGCGCACGGGTTGACCGAGGAGCGTTCGCAGGTCCTTGTCCACGTACCCGTACCAGCCGGAGATGAACGCCGAGCCGCTCGGCCCCGGATCGTCGCTCCGGCCCATGAGCGCCGCGAGTCGGTCGGTGAGCGGGCCGAGGATCGGCGACATGACGGCGTCCGCGAGTCCAGGCCAGGCCGCGTCCATGACGGCTGCGCCCGACGCGTCGACCTTCCCGTCGAGGTCCCTGTCGACGCGACTCCCTCCGGCGGCGCGCCACTGGTCGAGGAGGGTCTCCGCCGCCTCGGCACGGGCGCTCGGGGCAGGGCCTGTCGCGAGCACCGCCCGGATCGCGGGCCACACCCGCATGACCCGCAGATCCTGCGTCGCCGCCTTGTTCATCGCGGACGTCACCGATGCGAGCGTCTGCTTCTTGCCGTTCCCGAGCGCCGCCTGCAGGAGGTTGACGCGCTGGATCGGCCCGTACGAGAAGTTGGAGTCGGCGGCGCCGACGTTCGCGGCGGGCTTGTTGTTCCAGTTCAGGAGCAACCCCGCCTTCGGGTCGATCGCCTGCGGATGAGCGGCGACCGGGAGATACCCGCGCCAGTCGTAGGCGCCGGTTCCGACCGTCGGAAGCGCGGGGTCGGTCCCGGGCGCGCGGAGCGGCAGCCTGCCGCTCGAGTAGTACGCGATGTCCTTGTCGTCGGCGTAGAACCAGTTGAAGCTGAACTCGACGCCGCTCACGGCGTTCACGAACTGCGTCGCCGACGCGACGCGGCCGGTGTCGAGGTCGTAGAAGGCCTTCGCGCTCAGGATCTCGCGACCGCGCGTCGAGCGCTGGAGCGAGATCGCGACCCGCTTTCCTCCCACCGTCGCGTAACCCACGACCGGGCCGTGCACGGTCTCGTCGTAGGAGACAGGCTGATCGGGCTCCCCCTGCGCCTTCAGCGTCCCGGCGAAGAAGCGCTGCATCACCTGGCACTGCCCGTCGTACAGGTAGTGGCGGTCGTCGCCGCCGCAGAGGGTCTCGACGAAGAGGTCGGTGTCGTCCGCCTGGGACGAGGTCGCGCTCCACGCGAAGTCCGGCCCACGGCCGATGAGGACGAAGGGAACGCCCGGAAAGACCGCGCCGCGCGTCGCGAAGCCGGCGCCCGACAGCTCCATCTCCGCGAAGAACTGCGGGAAGAAGTAGCCGACCTGAGGGCCTGCGACGAAGAGCGGGTGCCCTGTCGCCGAGCGCTTGGCGCCGACGACCAGAGCATTCGACGCGAAGGCTGGCGCCTCGAGTGGAGCGCCGACGAAGCTTCCGTCGTCGACGACGACGCTTCCGGGGGTCGTGTCGCTCGGCAGCTCGTACGGGAACGTCCCGGGCGCCGTGACCGGGGCCTCCGAGTCGTTCACCTCGCGCAGGTCGGCGAAGACGCGACGGGCGTCGGACGTGCCCAGGCGACCGCCGAGCGCGTCCAGGAACATCGAGTTCGCGACCTCCTGGCCGCCGTTGGCACCGAATCGAGCGGCGATGAGCGCAGCCGACGCGATCACGTCGTTGGCCGTGAACTTCTGAACCGGGATGCCGTGGGCCGCGTAGTACGCGTTCACGCCCGCGGCGTACGCGTTGATGATCGTCAGGACGTGCCGGCCGACCGTCCCTTGGGCCCGGAGCGCGTCGACCTGGTTCGCGAGGAACGCCTCGGCTTCGGGGCTCGGGGCGAACGTCTTCCCCGAGAGCGCAAGCTCGAGCGGATCGAGGCCCGGCACGTCGAGCGCGGCGATGCGGGCAGGCCCGCGGATGAGCTGCAGCAGGAGCCCTCGGTCGGCTGCAGTCACCCAGCCGGCGCCGAAGGCGACGTCGGCCTCCGTCTTCCCCGTGACGTGGGCGACGTCGAAGCTGTCGCGGACGATCGTGACTCCGGCGCGCGGACGCTCGCGCTTCCGCGGCTTGTCCGATCCGAGGCCGAGCGGCGCCGGCTTGAAGTTGCGGCGGATCGCGGCGGCGGTGACATTTCCACCCAGCGGGGTGAGCGCGTCGTACCGGTTCGCCTGGTCGGTCGTGTTGCGGTCGAACGACAGGCTCCCGTTCTCGCCCGGCGGCAGGATCGTCCAGGCCGCTGCGGCGTAGTCGCGCTTCGGCGGTGCCGCCTCGAGCGGGGAGAGCACGAGCACGAGCGCCGCTACCACGGCCACGACGAGCGCGGCGGCAGGCCGATGCACGCGCGCAGAGTACCTGCGGCCCAGGCACTACAGTCAACGGCCGTGGATGCACTCCTCGCCTTTGCAGCAGTGCTCGTCTCCCTGCGTCTCTCCGCGCGGCTCGCGGTCCGCTTCCGCACCCAGAAAAGGCCCGAGCAGGCCGCCTGGTCGGCCGCGCTGGCCGCCTATGCGCTCGCCGCAGGAGCTCTGGCCTGGGGTGCGGCGTACGGCTGGACGGAACCGGCATTCAGGGCCTACTACCTCGGCGGCGGCCTCCTCACGGCCCCGCTCTTGGGAGTCGGCTCGCTCCTGCTCGTGGGCCGCCGGCGCGTCGTCCCGCTGGCATTCGCCTACGTCGGGCTCGCGGTCGGGGTCGCCCTCGCCGTGCCACTCCACGGCTCCCTCTCCGGCACGGACGTGCCGCAGGCGCAAGACCTGCTCGCCCTCTGGCCGGCGCGCGTCCTCGCAATCGTGGCGAACTCCCTGGGGACGCTCGCGGTCGTCGCCGTCGCCGTCGCGACGATCCGGCGGCGACCGCTCGGAAACGTGCTCGTCCTCGCAGGCATCGGCGTCGCAGCGCTCGGCAGCGCGCTCGCGGGGCTCGGAGTCGGCGCGCTCGCGCCGATCGTGATCGTCGCCGTGCTTCTTCTCTACGCCGGGTTCACGGTCCCGAACTCGTTTCACGCCCGCACGATCTACCCGCGCGACAGCACCCACAGCCCGCCGACGGTGTAGAGGACCATCAGCGCGAGCAGCGGGAGCTGCGACCGGAGCGCGTCGCCGCGGCGCTCGAAGAGAGCCACTGCGCGGTCATGCGCAACGGCGAGTCCGGCCACGTGGCCGACGACGAGCGCGCCGACCTGCACGTACCAGACCTTGTTCGGGGTCAGGATCGTGAGGTTGGGCTGGTAGTCCGCCGTCCCGAAGAGGTTCCAGCCGCGCCCGAGCGGGTCCGAGGCGAGCAGGATCGCGAACTGGCCGTACTCGACGAAGAGCGAGAAGTAGTGGGCGACGACGTAGGCGAACGCGATCGGGACGAGTGAGAGCACGAACTCCGGGACGAGCGAGCGCTGCTCGCGAACGAGCCGTCGGGCGGCCTCGACGGCCGCGAGATACGTCAACGCTACGAGGCCCACGAAGGCGACGAGCCCGGCGACGTTCACGAGCGTGACGGCGAGGTCGGCGACGCGCACGGGCTGATCGACGAGCTTCCCGCGGAGGTGCTCGATCAGGTTCTGCCACTTCTGCGTCCGGCTGAACCCGTCGAAGCTCGTCGAGCCGAGCATGACGGCGACGAACGTGACGGTCCCGATCGTGCGCTCCGCTCCGCCGAGCCCGGTCAGCGGCCAGCGAACGGCGAGCCGCCTGTCTCGCACCGCGAACGGCGCCATGCGCGCGAGGAGGCCGAAGGCGACCGCGAACCCCTCCCCTCCACTCGTCCACGCCTCGCGGCCGTACACGGCCATCCCGCCGAGCGCCCAGTACGTGTAGAGCGCGATCGCGATCGCGAGCATCCGCGGCGCCGACGGCCGCGTATACGCGAGCTCCAGCGCGACGAAGGCGAGCAGCGCACCGGCCGCCGGATAGCGCCCCAGGCGGCGCGGGTACTCGAGGAGCGGCCGAGCGTTCCCGCCCCGAAGCTCGAGCGCCCAGACGACACCGTCCGCGATCGCGCGCCACGGCGAGAGGACGCGCCAGACGTTCCCGAGGAGCACCGACAGGAGGGGGAGGCCGAGCCAGAAGACGACGTAGACGAACGTCGGCGCGAGGTTCGAGAGCTCGATCGTCGTCCCGAAGGCTGCCGAGACGAGCACCGCGGTGAAGACGACGACCGAGAGCGCCTGCAGGACGATCCGCAACGCTCGCGAGAGGACGATCGCCGAGAGCAGGCTCGGAAGCGCTCGTCCCCCGATACGCCGCTCGAGCTGCGGACGCTTCCACAGCGCGACGAGCAGGACGAAGGAGACGACGAGCACGACCGCCGCCGTCACGAAGAAGTACGACTCCGGAATCGGCAGGTCGCGGATCCCGCCGATGCCGTGCGCGAGGAAGATCACGGTTCGACGGTCAGGTCCGCGATCTGCGTGGAGCGTCTCTCGAGCTCGACCTCGAAGCGCCCGGGGATCGTCGCCGTGAACGGCAGTCGCGCGGTGCCGCCGGCCGCCACCTCGGTCGAGAGGTCGTAGCCGTGGAGGTGGATCTCGTCCGCGACGTCGGAGGTGACGACGAGGACGACGTCGTCGCCCTGGTGAACCGTCTCGCGCACGATCCCGCCCTCGGGAGCGCTGTCCTTCACCGTGATCCGGATCGTGGTCGGGCCCGTCGCCTCGCTCGTGGTCGTCGTCGTGCTCGCCGGTGTCGGGCTTGTCGTGGTCGTCGTGGTCGTGGACGACGAGCCGCCACCGTCGCAGCCGGAGAAGACGGCGACGAGCACGAAGAGCGCTGCGACGACAGCGATCCGCATGCCGAGAGCATGCTGATGTGCCCGGACCGACGACCCCGATGTGCTGCGGCCGCTCCTAGGAGCGCGCGAGCGCGCGGCGCGCCACCGGAGCCCACAGGAACGAGAAATGCGGGTTGGTCGCAAGCGCCTTCCCGAACCAGTGCATCGCCGAGGGGCTGCCGAGGCAGCGCTCGATCATCGCGCGGTGGAACATGAGGAGCGCGTCCCGGGTCCCGAGCCTGAGCGCTCGAGCCGAGTGCGCGCGCGCCTCCGCGCACTGACCCGTCCGGAAGAGCCCCCACGCGAGTGCGTCGTCGGCGTAGATCCCCGGAGCCGACGCGTGAGCGATCCGCGCACGACGAAGCGCGTCCTGCACGTTCCGACGGTGATCGAGGTCGAAGATCGCAGTCTGGAGCTCTGTGCGAACCCCGTTCGCGGCGAAGAGCCTCTCGATCGCCCCGACCAGCGCGTACTCCTGCCGAGCCTCGGCCTCTCGACCGTCGACGCGGAGGATGTCGCCGAGCATGATCACGTAGGCGGGGATCGGCAGCTCGTCGACAGCGCGACGGAGGCGGACGACAGCCGGTCGGAAGCTCCCCTCGGACGCCTCGACCCGCGCGAGCCCCGCTTCTGCGTGCACGTAGCCGGGATAGCGCCGGAGTGCCGCGCGGTAGGCACTTGCCGCCGCCGCGAGCTGCCCCTGGTTGAAGGCCGTGTTGCCGAGCTGCGTCATCGTCCACGCGACGTTTTCGGGCACCGTCGTGTCGATCCGCAGCGCAGCCGCGTCTGCGCGCGCCGCTGCGGCGGGCCGACCCAGAAGCTCGCGCGCGGCCGCCACCCGCGTGTAGGACGCGATGCCGGGGGTAAGCAGCGTCATACGGTCGTAAGCGCGGAACGCGGCCGGATAGCGGCCCAGGTTGAGCAGGGCGTCACCGAGCGCTCCGAGCGCCGACCCGTTGTCCGGGTCGAGGCGGATCCCCTCGTGCGCGAGTCGGAGCCCGGCTCGAAAGCGATGTCGCGTGTTCGCGAGCGCAGCCTCGCCCTGGACGATCACGGACATCTGCCCGCCAGCACGAGCCGCGCGCCGGAGCGCACGGCCGGAGAGCGAGTAGAACGCCGGATCGCCGGTCTCGCGCCCGCGCTGCTGGTATGAGAGGCCGAGAAGGGTCAGTGCGTCGGCGTTCTCCGGATCGAGCCGGACGCGACGCTCGAGCTTTCTCACGTAGCCGGCCGTGTCGCCGCTCGAAAGACCGACGAGGAGGCGGCTCAGCGCATCCTGCCGTTGCGCGTTCGTGCGCGCGGCAGCGACTGCCTCCCGCACCGGATCGGGCGCGCGCGGACTCGAGAAGATGCCGCCGAGCAGCAGGAACGCCACCCCGATTCCCGCCACCGCGAGCCCGAGCAACAGCCGTCTCCGCATCCGCGCTTCCTCCTGTCTTCGCCGACGCACTCCATTCGCACGCGGCCGTGCACCGGTTCGAACCGAACCCGATCGGCCACCGAACAAGGGCCGTCCCAGAGGCAAATCCGGAGACGAAGGGAGATACAAGGATGACTGCAGGGAGGCTCGTGAACAGGAGAGCCCTCGTGCTCGCGGCGTTCGTCGCCGTCATCGGCGCGACGGTGCTCGCCACGTTCGTCAGCCGGCACGCCGCACCGACCGCGGCGCGAGCTGCCGACCACCTCGATGCGCCGGGCCTGACGCCGCCGCCGGGCGGCGACGGGATCGGCACCGACCTCACCGACATCTACGCGTTCAGGTCGCCGTCGAGCCCCTCGAAGAGCGTCCTGATCATGGACGTCAACGGGCTCACGACCGCGGATCTCGCGAACCCGCCCGGCCCCGATCGGCCGTTCGGGACGAAGGTCCCCCAAGTCGGCGGAAACCCGAACGTCACGTACCACTTCCGCGTCGACGCGAACGGAGACGCGAAGGCGGACACCGACATCGTGGTCACCTTCGGCAAGGCCCAGCGCGACGGATCGCAGGCTATGACCGTGAAGATCCGGCCGCGCCACGGCCACGGCGTCACCGTCACCGGCCACTCAACCGGGTTCGGGAAGTCGGCGATCGTCAACAACGGCCCGCTGGGCATCAAGGCCTTCGCCGGCCGCCGCGACGACCCGTTCTTCTTCAACCTGCTCGGGTTCCTCAACATCCTGGATCTCGGCGGCCAGTCGTTCGTCGGCTGCGGATCGCCGACGAGCCATCCGGAGACCGACACGTTCAAGGGCCAGAACGTCTCCGCCATCGTGCTCGAGCTTCCGAGCTCGCTGCTCGAAGCCGGAGGCGACTCGAAGATCGGCGTCTGGGCGACCACTGACGTCGGCAGCCACCAGATCGACCGCATGGGTCGCCCGGCGATCAACACGGTGTTCATCCCGAACAACCCGTTCCCGCCGGACCGTGTCGCGGACGGCAAGCCGTCCTCGAAGACCACGTTCAACCACGGCACGCCCGCCACGGACGTCGCCAAGTGGAACGGCGAGGTCGTCGACACGCTGAAGTTCCTCTTCAGCCTGAACGACCCCGCGACGGGTCTCGGTGGCACCGACGACCCGTCCGACGATGCCGGGAAGATCACCTCGCTCGCGAGCGTCCTCCTGCCCGACGTCCTCACGGTCGACGTGTCCAACCCGGCCGGTTTCCTGAACGGCCGGAAGCCGTCGGACGACGTCATCGACGCCGAGCTCAACCTCATCACCGAGGGCTTCGTGACGACCGATTGCGTCGGCTCGAACGACGTGTCTCTGCCGAGCACGTTCCCGTACCTCGCGGTTCCGCACCCCGCGGCGCCGTAGGACGCGCGAACGTCGGTCTCGAAGGGGCGGCTGCGGCCGCCCCTTCGGGCTGCCGGGAGCCGGCGCCGGGACCTCAGCCGAGCTTCGCGCGGACGAGCTCGCTGACGACGCGGGGGTTTGCTTTCCCCTGCGTCTCCTTCATCACCTGGCCGACGAAGAAGCCGAGGAGACCGTCCTTCCCGTTGCGATACGCCTCGACCTGACCCGGGTTCGCGGCCAGCACCGCCTCGACGAGCGGCTCGAGCTCGCCCGTGTCCGACACCGCCTCCTCGGCGAGGTACGGATCGGCGGAGAACCCCGGCTCGCCGAGCTTCGAGATCGCCTCGTCGAACGACGCGCGTGGGATCCGGTCACGTGCCTCGACGAGCTTCGCCAGCTCGGCCGCCGAGACATGGTCGGGACTCACGGCCGCGGCGACGAGTGCGTTGGAGACGACGTTCGCCGCGGCCACGGCGTCGGCACCCGCGTCCACGGTCTTCTGCCACAGGCGGTCGAGTCCGCCGGTGACGAGGACCGTCGCCCGCTCGACGTCGAGCACGTCGGCCACGCGGACGATTCGAGTCGCGGGTGACTCCGGCAGCTGTCCGCGGAGGCGCGCGACGAGCTCCGCGGGCGGCTCGATCGGGACGAGGTCCGGCTCCGGGAAGTAGCGGTAGTCGTCGGCCTCCTCCTTCGCGCGCCGTGCGGTGAGCGCGCCCGTGGCGGCGTCGAAGTCGTACGTCTCCTGCCGAACCTCGCCGCCCGACTCCCAGACGGCGATCTGCCGCTCGACCTCGGCCTCGATCCCGCGAGCGATGAAGTTGAACGAGTTCATGTTCTTGAGCTCGGTGCGCGTCCGCAGCTCGTCCGAGCCCGCCGGGCGCACCGAGACGTTGGCGTCCACGCGCAGCGCGCCCTTCTCCATCTCGGCGTCGGAGATGCCGAGCTCGACGATCGTCTGCCGGAGGAGCTGGAGGAAGCGCTTCGCCTCGTCGGACGAGCGGATGTCCGGCTCGGTGACGATCTCGACGAGCGGAGTGCCCCCGCGGTTGAAGTCGACCAGCGAGTAGTCGGCGCCCCCGATGCGCCCGGTGCGCCCGCCGACGTGCACCGTCTTGGCCGCGTCCTCCTCGAGGTGCGCCCGGACGATGCCGATCACACGGTCACCGTCCGCAGTTGGCAGTAGCACCTTGCCGTTAATGCAAGACGGTAGGTCGTACTGTGAGATCTGATAGCCCTTCGGCAGATCCGGATACGGATAGTGCTTGCGCGAGAACACCGCCGGCTCCGCGATCTCACACCCGAGGGCAAGGCCGAGCAAGACGGTCCACTCGACCGCTACGCGATTGACCACCGGCAGCGCGCCCGGGAAGCCGAGGCAGACGGGGCAGGTCTGGGTGTTCTCCCCGGCGCCGAACCCGACCGGGCAGCGGCAGAACATCTTCGTCCGCGTCTTCAGGTGGACGTGGATCTCGAGACCGATGACGGGCTCCCAGCCGCTCACCGCAGGCGCTCCGGGACGGTGTCGAACCCGATCGCACGCTCGAGGGCATACCCCGCCTTGAAGAGCGTGTTCTCGCCGAACTGCGGGCCGAGGAGCTGCAGGCCGACCGGCAGCCCGTCCGAGAGCCCGCACGGGATCGAGAGCCCGGGCAGCCCCGCGAGGCACGACGGGATCGTGAGTAGGTCACAGGCGTACATCGCGAGCGGGTCCGCCGCCTTGTCGCCGATCGGGAAGGCAACGGTCGGCGACGTCGGGGTCGCGACGACGTCGAACGTCTCGAGCGCTTCCCGATGCTCGCGGATGAGGAGCGTCCGCACCTTCTGTGCCCGTCCGTAGAACGCGTCGTAGTAGCCAGTCGAGAGCGCGTACGTCCCGAGCATGATGCGCCGCTTCGGCTCGGTGCCGAACCCGTCGTCACGCGTGCGCTCGACCATCTCGTCGTAGGTCGCGGCTTCGGTGCGAGGGCCGTAGCGGACGCCATCGTAGCGGGCGAGGTTCGAGGAGGCCTCCGCCGGAGCGATCAGGTAGTAGCAGGGCATCCCGTAGCGGTATGACGACGGGAGGTCGCACTCCCCGACCTCCGCGCCGAGCTCCCGTGCCAGCTCGAGCGCGCTCTCGAACGCCGCTCTCACCCCGGGCTCGATCGCGTCGAGCGACTCGAGTTGCCTCGGCACGCCGATCCGCAGGCCGTCGAGCCTTTCCTCGACGGGCATGCGCACAGGCTCGGTCAGCTCGACAGTGGTCGAGTCGCGGCGGTCGCGACCCGCGATGATCGAGTAGAGGAGCGCGACGTCACGCACGGTCTTCGCGACCGGGCCGACCTGGTCGAGGCTCGAGGCGAAGGCGACGACGCCGAAGCGAGGGACGGAGCCGTACGTCGGCCGCAGACCCACGTTCCCGCAGAGCGCCGACGGCTGTTTGATGGAGCCGCCCGTGTCACTGCCGAGACCCCACGGCGCGAGCCCGGCGGAGACCGCAGCCGCGGTCCCACCACCCGAGCCGCCCGGGACGAGCGCGGGATCCCACGGGTTGCGCGACGGCCCGAAGGCGGAGTTCTCGGTCGAGGATCCCATCGCGAACTCGTCCGTGTTCGTCTTCCCGAGGAGGGTGAGACCCGCTGCCTTGCACCGCTCCGCGACCGTCGCGTCGAAGACCGGGACGTAGCCGGCGAGAATCCGTGACCCCGCCGTCGTCTCGACTCCTTTCGTCGAGATGACGTCCTTGAGAGCGATCGGGATGCTGGTTCCGTCGGCCCCCTCGACCGTGCAGAGATAGGCGTGGAGCTGGCCGTCCCGCGCCTCGATCGCCTCGAGGTAGGCGGCGTGGAGCTCGGCGGGCGAGAGCTCGCGACGCTCGACGAGGCCGAGCGCCTCCTCCGCCGTCAGGCGCAACGTGTCGACGACGGGCGCCATCAGACCGTCGGCGGCACGCGGAAGAGGTCGCCCTCGCGAACGGGGGCGTTCGCGAAGACGCCGTCGAGGGCGAGCGACTCGTGCGGCTCGTCCTCGTCCCACACGTTCACGACGTCGAGGGGGTGCGAGGTCGGTGGCACGTCGTCGAGGTCGAGCTCGGACACGATCCCGACCGCCTCGACGATCTTGCCGAGCTCCTCGGTCAGGCGCTCGACTTCGTCCTCGGTCAAGGCGAGACGAGCCAGCCGGGCGACGTGGAGCACTTCTTCGCGGGAGATCGCCATGTCGAGAAATCCTCTCAAAACGGAGCGGGCCCCCTGTCCGGGAGCCCGCCGCCACGTTCGTTACGAGTTGTCGTCAGCTCGTGGCTGCGACGACGTTCGCGGCCTGGGCACCCTTGGGACCCTGGACGACCTCGAACTCCACACGCTGGCCTTCGGTGAGGGTCTTGAAGCCGTCCATCGCGATCGCGGAGAAGTGGACGAAGACGTCGTCACCACCCTCGCGCTCGATGAAGCCGTAGCCCTTTTCGTTCGAAAACCACTTGACGGTGCCCTGCTCCACGTACGTTCCTCCTACAACGAAGGCGCCGGCCCGGACTGCGGCCGACGCCGATGACCTTAGACTCGGCGAACCGTAGCGCCTATGGACCGGGCACCGCAACCCCGAGTCGGCGGTGTTGCGCCGCCGTCACCGTGTTGCGGAGGAGCATCGCGATCGTCATCGGCCCCACCCCGCCTGGAACGGGCGTGAGGAGCCCGGCCACGTCCGCGACCGCCTTGTCGACGTCGCCGAAGAGGCCCTCGTCGGTGCGGACCATGGCCACGTCGATCACGGTCGCGCCGGGTTTCACCATGTCCGGCGTCACGAGAGCCCGGCGCCCGACCGCCGCCACGAGGACGTCGGCGTCGCGCGTGATGCGGGCGAGATCACGCGTGCGCGAGTGGCAGATCGTGACGGTCGCGTTCTCGAGGAGGAGGAGCATCGCCATCGGCTTCCCGACGATCTCGCTCCGGCCGATGACGACGGCGTTCGCGCCCTCGAGCTCGACGTCGTATTCCTCGAGCATGCGCATCACCCCGAGCGGTGTCGCAGGGACGAGCAGCGGCTGCCCGAGGTAGAGGCGCCCCGCATTCAGCGGGTGAAACCCGTCGACGTCCTTCGCCGGATCGACGGCGTACGTCACCTTCGCCTCGTCCATGTGCTCGGGGAGCGGAAGCTGGACGAGGATGCCGTCCACCCGGTCGTCCGCGTTCAGCTCGGCGATGAGATCGAGGATCTCGCTCTCCGAGGCCGTCGCCGGAAAACGGTGATCTCGGCCCTCGATGCCGGCCTCCGCCGAGGCCTTGTGCTTGCTCCCGACGTAGATGTGCGAGGCCGGATCGTCGCCGACGAGGATCGTGGCGAGGCAGATCGGCTCACCGAACGCAGCGACCTCCTCGGCCACCTCGGCCCGCACCTTCAGCGCGAGCCCCTTCCCGTCGATGATCGTCGCCGCCATCGGGCGACAGCCTACTGTCGCCGCGCTCGCTGCTTGCGAACGAGGCGCCGTCGGATCGACCGACTGCGATCCAGGCAACTCGGGGAGCGTCGACGGCGGCGGCTGATCGTCGACCGCTGATGTCGTAAGGCGGCGCGGGGGTGCGCCTGAGCGTGCCCCCTCGCCGCTTCTGACGAGCCGTCGGCTAGTAGTTCCCGCCGCCGCAGCCGGCGACGAGGAGGACGAGCACCGTCAGGATCAGGATCGTGAAGACGTAGCGTTTCATGTCTTTTCGTACGGCTCTTCGGCGGTCCGCGGTTTGCCGATCGTGTGTCACGCGGCCGCGGTACCAGCGGGCACGCGGACGCCGCGACTCCCCTCTCGCGGCCGGCGCAACCGCCCCGCAATCGAGTCTTACGAATCGCCAACAACCTCTGGGCCTCGGTGTCGTTTCTTTCTCCTATCAGCGGTCCTCTCGGAAAGGCGATGCCATGTCCACCTCGGATCAGCCCTCCCCACGACAACTGGAAAGCGGACGTGTCGCGCTCTGGCGCCTCGACCAGTTCCGTCTCCTCGGCTTCGGAGACGACGCCTTCGAGCTCGCCCAGTCGCACGTCGATCTCGGCTTCGTGCGATCGCTCATCGCGGCCAAGTGCCCGCACGAGCTCGTGCTGAGGATCGCCCTGTAGCCATCACCTCCGGCGGGGTACAGGCGCCGAGTCTGCCCCCGTCGCCCCCGTCGGTCAGCGGCGGAGCTTCCGCACCTCCGAGTTCACCTCGGCGCCGAAGAGGAGCGCCGCACTCGTCAACCAGAGCCAGACCAGGGTGATGACGACCGCCGAGAGCGTGCCCCAGGTCTTCTGATACGAGGAGAAGTGCGCGCTGTAGAGGGCGAAGCCGCCTGACGCCACGAGCCACGTGACGACAGCGATCGCCGCACCCGGCACGACGGCGATCCAGTGCGGATGCTCCACGTCCGGGGCCAGATGGAGGACGACGACGAACGCGAACAGGAGCCCGGCGAGCAGGATCGGCCACTGGACGGTCCACCAGAGCCACTCCGTGAGGCCCGGGGCGTCGAGCACGGCTCCGGTCCAGTGTTCGACGTGCGGCCCGAGGACGAGGAGCCCGAGCACGAGCGCGCCCCCGAGCACGAGCACGGCGTCGATCGCGAGCGCGACGAGCCGTTTGCGGACGAAGCCGCGGTCGTCGTCGCGGTCGAACGCGAGCGTGACGCCTTTCATCAGCGTGGTCGCGGCCGAGGACATCGTCCAGACCGCGAGCGCCAGGCCGAGGACGGTCATCAGAACGCCGCTCCGGGTCGACGCGATCGAGCGCAGGAGACTCTGACGCAGCAGCGTCGTCGCCTCCGACGGCATGACCGTCCCGGCGTGCCCCACGAGCGAGTCGACCGCGCTCTCGTCGGCGACGAGCGAGAAGACGCCGAGGACGACCAGGATGGTCGCGGGGATCGCCAGGAAGAGCGAGTAGGCGAGCGCCTGCGCGATCGCCGCGATGTCGTCCGCGCGCGCCTCCTGGACCGCCCGTCGGAGCACGGCCCACGCGACCGCAGGCCGTGATCTCGTCTCGCGCTCGGCCGAGCCGAGAATGACGTCGGTCTGCATGTGCAGACGGCTATTCCACCCTTGGTGGGTCGGCCAAACGGCCCACGTCCGAGCCCAAGCCGCAGCCTCAGGGAGACTCAGGCGAGGAGAGATCGAAGCGCTCCTGCGTCCTCGACTGCGAGACCTGTGTGCACCGAGCGATAGAACTCGCGTCGTGAACACGTTGCCACCCGCTGCGGAGAAGCTCCTGGCGGCGCGACCGGAGGACTTCGTCGCGGAGCGTACGGCCCTCGCTCGCTCGCTCCGCGCCGACGGCCGCTCGGAGGACGCCGACGCGGTCGCCTCGCTGCGGAAGCCACCGGCCGTCGTCCTCGCGGTCAACCGAGCCGCGCGAGACCGCCCCCAGGCCGCACGGGACGCCGGAGACGCTGCCGTGCGCCTCGCCCGAGCGCAACTGCGCGGCGAACGAGAAAAATACGAGACGGCGGCCCGCGAGCTGGAGCAGGCGCTCGACCGGCTCGTCGAGGTTGCGCTCGCACAGCTCTCGCGGGGAGACCGTCCGCCAACCGAGAGCAGTCGTGCGCGCGTTCCCGACCTCGTCCGGGCAGCGGTCTCGGACGAATCCGCGCGCGGCCTGCTCGTTCGCGGCGCGCTGACGACGGAGGTCGAGTCGGCGGGCTTCGGCGCGTTCGCGGGAATGCCACTCCCCGAACGGAAGCGCGGCGGCGTCAAGCGGCAGGGTGGGAAAACGCGACGCGAGGAGGACACCGGCGCGAGAAAACGTGACCTGCAAGCGCGAATCCGCGAAGCTCGAAGTGCGCTCCGGACTGCGGAGAAGGACGTCCGCGCGGCCGAGCGTCGGCGGGACGACCTCGCGAGGGCGCTGGCCGACCTCGAGGCAGAGCTCGACCGCCTCTAGAGCGGTACCTCGTGTTCGAGAACAGCCGCGCCGGGGAATGGAGGCGGCCATGCAGTTCGAGAGACGCGAAGACGCGCCGGCCCCGGCCGAGATCGAGTCCCACACGGAGGTCGACTCCGAAGGCCGCGAGTGGATCGTCCGCACGTACGAGCCTGCGGTCGCTCCCACCCAACGGCCTCGCGGATCCCGGCTGTCGGTGAGCGAGAGCTCGCTGCTCGCCGCGGTCGCTCGAGACGTGCGGTCGAGCTCGAGTTGAGCTCGGCCGGTTTCAGCCCCAGGGGCGATGGGGTACGACGGTGCCGACGTCGGACGAGAGGAGGCATCGGAGATGGCCGAACGGACTGCGGGTGGCGGTGTAGGCCTGACGCTCGGTGGTGTGATCGTGATCGTCGGGATCCTGGTCGCGATCTTCTGGAGCGTCATCATCGGCGTGATCGTCGCCCTGATCGGACTCGTCGCCTTCGGCGGGTTCGCGCGCGGACGCTGGTACTAGGCCGACTGCGGCGTCGCATGTCGCAGCGCAGGGGTTCTCCGGCCGCAGCCGGCCGGCCGCTCGCCGCGGTTAGAACCCGGTCGACCCGGGTACCCAGGGCGACGACATGGCGCGCATCTGACCCACCGGCCCACGGTCCGCCCGGTCCCTCGGACTCGTGCAAGGAGGCCAGCGCTCCGCGACGATCACCGAAGGAGGAGCCGTGAACGAGGACCAGGTGAAGGGCAAGGCGAAGCAGGCGGAAGGGACCGTCCAGGAGACCTGGGGCGATGCGAAGGAGACGCCCGGCGACGCGGTCGACGACGCTCGGGACAAGAGCGGCGACGCGTGGGACGCCATGAAGGAGAAGGCGAGTGAGGCGTTGGGCGCGGCCAAGGCGAAGGTCGGAGAGCACGAGGACCGCGAGAAGCAGACGGACGATCCGGAGACACCCCGATCGGGCGGTGACGTCGCGTGAGTGCCGTCGCTCGCGACGAGTCGGCCGACCCGGAGCGCGACCGGATCGCCTGGAACCTCCCGCAGCCGCGGCCGAAGAGAGCCGCTGCCACGACACCGGTGCTCGCGTCGGATCGGGACGACTCGATCGGACGCGAGGCGACGCCTGACCGGGACGAAGCCGCGACCTGAGCTCATGGCGTCGCCCTGGATCCTGCTCCTTCCGGTCGTCGTGCTCGTCCTCTTCGGCAGTGTCCGGTACACCCGCCGATAGCACACAGCGTCTCTTCGGCAAGAAGCTCGAGGCGGGGCAGCGCTCGAGGAGAGAAGCCTGCCCCGCCGTCTCCCGACGTGCGCCTCTTGGCGCACCGGGCCGCCTCCCACGCGACCGACATCTTCCCCCGGCGCGAGCCCTTCTCGCGTGCCTCGACTGCAAACACGCCGTGAGAGTGTCAGGGGTGTAAACGGCGCGCGGTCTGGGTACAGGCTCGTGACATCTCGACGAAGGAGGTCACGAAATGGACACTCTCGTGCTCGCGAGCGGCATCTACATCGGAGGAGGGGTCGTGGGCCTCATCCTCATCATCCTCGTGCTCGTCCTGATCTTCCGGTAGATGTCCGACCACGACGTCACAGCAAGACGGCCCGCGGAACCGAAGCGATCACACCGGGCTTCGGCTCCTCCCGCCGTCGAGAACCGGTTCGTGCGGGCGATCACGGGTGAGTGGGTCATCGACCTGACCACGGCGAGGCAGCGCCGGATCCTCCACTACTGGCTGACGATCCTCTGGTTCACCATCGGCCTGGCTGTGTGGATCGTGCTTCGCCAATCGCTCTGGTTCGTCGGCTTCATGTCCCTGTACGCGATCTGGATCACACACCTGGCGGGATGGGCGGCCGAGACACCGGTCGAGTCCGAGGACGACATGCCGGACGAGCATTGATGCGGCAGACGAACCCTCGCTCGACGATTGAGCGGCCGGAAATGCGGGTAGGTCCGCAGGCGGTAGAACGAGCGAACACCGGAGGAGCCATGACGGATCACATCGCTGTAGCAGAGACCGAGATCGACGCCTCGCCGGACGACGTCTGGAGCGCCCTGACCGACCCCGAGGAGATCGAGAAGTACATGTTCGGCTCGCACGTCGAGGCGAGCTGGGAGGAAGGCGGCTACATCGTCTGGAAGGGCCAGTACGAGGGACGGGACTTCGCCGACCACGGGAAGATCCTCGAGATCGAGCCTCCCCGCCGGCTCAGGATGACGCACTTCAGCCCGCTGAGCGGCAAGGAGGACCTCCCCCAGAACTACCACACGATCCTCTACGAGCTCGAGGAGGCGAACGACTCGACCAGGGTCAGGCTGAGCCAGGACAACAACGACAGCCCTGAGGAAGCCGAGCACTCGCAGGCCAACTGGCAGCAGATGCTCTCCGGCCTGAAGCAGGTCGTCGAAGACCGCTGACTCCCACGCGAGCGGCAGCAACTGTGAACAGACGAGCGGAGGTCGGGTTCGCCTTTGCGGTCCACATCGTCTGAAGGCGCCTACCGGAGTCGAACCGGTGTACCGGGTTTTGCAGACCCGTGCCTAACCACTCGGCCAAGGCGCCGCGGCGCCCCATCGTAGCCGTCCTCTTGGCGGACTACGGTGAGGCCGTGAGCGCGGTTCCCAGCACCGAGGCGGTCGAGTTCTGTCTGCGCTGCAGCGCCCTCATGGAGTGGCGTCATCAGACATGGCAGTGCCCCCGGTGCGGGTTCAAGCTCGGCTGCTGCGAAGGCGAGACGGGCGACTGCACGACGGACGCCGCGTCCACTCGGACGCAGTGACCGAGCGGTACACGGAGACGGCGCTCCACTTCGAGGCGCCTCGGCTTCCGCGCCTTCTCGAGCGCTGGCTCTCCCCCGGCCCGCTCACGGTCGCCGACCTCGGCTGCGGAGACGGCCCGCTCTTCGTCGCACTCGCGCGAGAAGGCTTCATCGCCCCGACGAAGTCGGTGTACGCGGTCGACCTGGAAGCCGACCGTCTCGCGCGGGTCACCGCGCGGTTCCCCTGGATCCAGGCCGTGACGCGGCCGGCGGACCACGTCCCGGAGATCCCCGACGCCTCGCTCGACCTCGTCTGCACGACGATGGTGATGGAGCACGTGCCGGACGAGCGCGCGTACCTCGCGGAGATCGAGCGCGTGCTCCGGCCCGGCGGCCGCGCGTACGTGACGACGGTCTACAAGAAGAGCTGGGCGTGGTACTTCCGCAAGCGCGAGGGCGAGACCGTGCTCGACACCTCGCATCTGCGCGAGTACACGGACCTCGACGCGTTCGTCCGTCTCGTCACGGAGGACGGTCGGCTCCACGTGCTCGCGCTCGAGCGCAACCTGCTTTGGTTCCCGGTCCTCGACCCGCTCCTCTTCCGCGTCGGCGGGCGCCTCCCCAGTCTGGCCACACGGCGATCGCTGCTGCGGGTGCTCCGCGCGGTCAAGGTGCCCATCCCCGGCTTTTACGGGCTCGAGGTCGTCCTCGAGCGCGGTCGCGTTGACGAACCGGAGCTGGCCACCTAGGGTCGAGCCGGTGGGGGCCATTCGGGCCGTCCTGATCGCCGCCGCGATCGTCGCGGTCGCGGCTCTGCCATGGGGAGCCTCGCGCGCGACGGGGGCACCCGCGACACCCGCTGCGAAGAAGCTGCAGCTCGGCGTCCTCGGCGACGCCAACCGCTTCACGCGGATCACCGGGCAGCGCTCGATCGTCCGACACTCGTTCATTGGCTGGCACCAGCCGCAGACGATCCGCAAGCTCCTCGCGCAGCTCCGGCCGGTGCCGATGCTCGCGATCAAGACGGGCGGAATCGTGACGCCGCTCGACATCGCGCAGGGACGAGGTGACGCGTTCCTGCTCGAGCTCAACCGTGCGATCGCCGACTTCGGCGCGCTCGTGTACGTCCGCCCGATGCCGGAGATGAACGCGCACTGGAACGAGTACTCGGCGTTCAACACGGACGGCTCCTCGCGCGGCCCCCGCTATTCCACGGTCGCCTTCCGCAAGGCCTTCGCACGCATCGCGGTCATCGCGCGTGGAGGGCCGGCGCAGCAGGTGAACGCGGCGCTTCGCCGCCTCGGCCTCCAGGGGATCGGCCACGTCGACCTGCCGACGACGCAGGCGCGCATGGTCTGGAACCCGCAGGGCTATGGAGCCCCGGACACGCCAGCGAACGCCCCGTCGGCCTACTACCCCGGCGACGCATACGTGGACGTGGTCGCGAACGACATCTACGACCAGGGGTTCAAGGCGGCGTGGGACGCGAACGACAAGCTCTACGCGGCGCACCGCAACAAGCCGTACGCGATCGCCGAATGGGGCCTGTGGGGAATCGACGACCCACCCTACGTCGAGCACATGGCTGCGTTCGTGCGGAGCCACCCGCGCATCGAGTTCCTCTCCTACTTCAGCAGCAAGCCCGGGTCGCTCTGGGACCTCTCCACGAAGCCTCGAAGCCGCGCTGCCTACCGGCGCGTGATCACTCCCCTCGGCGGCTGACCCCCACTGTCACAGTCCCTCGCGGCGTCGGCAACGCGCGACACCGCGTTGTCCGGCTCCCGTACCGTGGCTGCGCACCGCGCCTCCCCGTGACCGAACCACACGCCCCACCCGAGCACACGCCGCTCACGGACGCGGAGATCGAGGCGGCCGTCGTCGGCGAGCCCTCGCCGACCTACCAGGAGATCGTCCTCGCCAACTACGACCCCGAGTGGCCGCTTCTCTTCACGCGGGAGGAGACGCGGATCCGGGCGGTGCTCGGAGATCGCGCGCTCCTCGTCGAGCATGCCGGCTCGACCTCCGTGCCGGGGCTCCCGGCGAAGCCGATCGTGGACATCGTCCTCGTCGTCTCGGACTCGTCAGACGAGGAGGCGTACATGCCTCGACTCGAAGCCACCGGCTACGTCCTCCGGATCCGCGAGCCGGACTGGTACGAGCATCGGCTCTTCAAAGGCCCGGACACGAACGTCAACGTGCACACCTTCTCCGAGGGCTGCGAGGAGATCGACCGCATGCTCCTCTTCCGCGACTGGCTCCGCGAGCACGAGGACGATCGCGAGCGCTACGAACAGGCGAAGCGCGAGTTGGCCTCACGCGAGTGGAAGTACGTGCAGAACTACGCCGACGCCAAGTCCGCAGTCGTCCGAGAGATCCTCGCGCGAGCAGCGGCGGGCTGACCCGCGGCTCAGCCGATTCGATAGCGGAGGAAGAGGTGCTCGCCGTGCCGGCGCACGCCCGTGAGCAGGCCCGGCACGCGCGTGTCGGGCAGGAGCTCGCGGCCCTCGACGAGCCCGAGCCGGCGCTCGGCCGAGCCGCGTCCGGCGAAGAGCGGCGAGACGGTGAGGAAGATCTCGTCGAGCACGCCGGCGGCGAGGAGCGAGCCGTGGATCGTCGGCCCCGCCTCGGAGAGGATCCGGTCGTGCCCGCGGGAGCGCAGGAGATCGATCGCGGCGCCCACCTCGACCTCGTCGACACCGTCGAGCTCGACGACCTCGCACGCAGCGGGCACGCGCCCCTCGAGCCGCGACGCGCCGCGCGCGGTCGTGAGCACGAGCGCATTGTCCACGAGCGCGGGATGCTCGACGTCCACCTCGCCGCTCGCAGTCAGGAGTGTGAGCGCCGGCGTCGGCCCGAGTCCGAGCGCTGCACGGAGCGCCGCCCACGACGCAGCTGCGTCCGGGTAGACGCGCTCGGCCGTCCAGAGCGACTTCGGCGAGCCGCGGAGCGTCCCGGAGCCGATGAGGACCGCATCCGCACACGCGCGGAGCAGCGCCATGACGAAGCGGTCGGCCTCGCTCCGGTCGCTGATCAGCGCGCTCGACTGCATCAGCGACGGGATCGAGACGACACCGTCGAGCGACGACACGAAGTTCGAGAAGACGGACTGCTCGTCGAGCGCGAACGGGCCGCCGTACGCCTCCTCGAGCTCTGCCGGCAAAGGAACCGCGACGGCGTCGGAGTCCACGGCGTCGAGCAGCTGCTCGAGCGGCTCGGCGAGGGCGGCCATGCCTACGAGCTCCGCGTGCGGCTCCGCACCTCGTCGAGGAACTCGCGCCGCAGGTCGGGATCGCTGAACGCGCCCCGCCAGAACGTCGTGATCGTCGACGACTGCTCCTCGACCCCGCGCATGTGCGTGCAGAGGTGCTCCGCCGAGAGGTAGACGGCGACGCCACGCGGCTCCACGAGACCGACGAGCGTGTCCGCGATCTGCTCCCCCATCCGCTCCTGCACGGTGAACCGCCGCGCGAACAGACGGACGAGCCGCGTCAGCTTCGAGATCCCGATGATCCGCTCGTCGGCCACGTAGCCCACGTACGCGAACCCGTGGAACGGGAGCGCGTGATGCTCGCAGAGCGCATGGAACGAGATCGGCCCCTCGATCATCTGCGCGAGCTCGGCCTCCTCCGTCCCGGTGCGGCTCTCGGCCGGGAACGTCGTCGAGAGCTTCGGGTCGCCGTCGTACCCGGCGGTGGCCGCATACATCGCCTCGAGGAAGCGCTCGGGCGTGTCCTTCGTGCCGGGGGTGTCGAGGTCCATCCCGAGCGCCTCGAAGATCTCGCCGACGTAGTCCGTGTACCGCGCCCAGTCCTCGGGCGCGATCTCGCGCGGCCGCGGGGCGGGAAGCCCGGGATGGAGATCGATCACGTTCTCGCTGTCGTCTTCGGGTAGGGCCTGTTGCTGAGTCATCTCTTCCTCCTGTGGATCTCGAAGTCAGGAAAGCGTCGGCGCGCGGATGAGCAGCTCGCGTCGGATTGCAAGCGGGATGAGCGCGGCCGCGCACGCGAGGACGAACCAGAGGTAGGCGGTCGGGGCGCCGAGCACGAGGCACACGCCGAGCAGGGCGAGCTGCGTCGAGAGCCCGAGGTTCGCGAGGATCGAGAGCGTCGCGCGATCGTGGTAGACGGCGCGAGTTGCAACATCCGCGTCGAGCCGCTCGAGCCGGCGCTCGACGAGCCCTTCGATGAGCCGATCGTGCGGCGCGTAGACCACGCCGTAGATGCGTTCGAGCACGACCGCGAAGCCGGTCGCCGGAGGCATCGGGTCGATCTCCTCGCCGTGCTGGCGGCGGTAGAGGATGCTCAGGTTGAAGTCCACGCTCAGCACGAGCGTCAGGACGGCGAAGGCGACTGCCGCCAGCACGTAACGGCCGGTGAGGTACCCGAGGCCGGCAAAGAGCGCGGTGTTCACGAGCAGGTCGGACTCGGAGTCGAGGTAGCGACCGAGGACGGACACCCGCCCCGACGCGCGCGCAAGCTGGCCGTCTGCGTTGTCGAGCACGGTCTTCACCTGCAGGAGGACGGCCGCGAGGACGAGATGCGCGCCTCCGATCGCGACGGCGGCGGCGAGCCCGGTCGCCGTGCCCGCGAGCAGGACCGCGACCGGCGGGACCCTGAGCGGGAGCAGCGCGACGACCACGAGATGGGCGAGCGGCCGGAAGATCGCATCGCACACGTACTCCGGCGCCGGCGTGTGCTTGCGCGAGCGCGAGAAGAGCTTCGGCTGCTCCGCCGCGCCCGCCGTAAGGACAGTCGTGTTCGGCGAATCGGTCACGAGGTCAGGCGCTCCGCTCGGACACGACCAGGTCGCGGAGGCTCGCGTACTCCTCCTCGCACGCGGGGCACGACTCGAGGTGTGCGCTCATGGCGAGGCATTCGCTCGCCTCTACGCACTCGTCCGACTCGCAGATTGCGCAGGTCTCGAACGGCTCGTCGGGCTCGCCCAGCTTCCACTCGACATAGCGGTCGAGCTCGGCGAAACACTGCTCGCAGGAGAGCGGCTGCCCGTCGGGCCCGAGAAGTCGCCGTACCAGCTCGTCGGTCATGACGTACCTCCTCGCTCTCCGCCGTCGAAGCCGGCGTCGACGAGTGTCGCGCGGAGCTTTCGGCGGGCGTCGTGCAGGGTCTTGTAGAGCGCTCCTCTCGTCGACTCGAGCCGCTCGGCGAGGACGTCGATCGGCACGCCGTTCACGGCGACCGCAACGAGGACTTCGCGCTGGCGAGGGGTCAGGACGGTCTCGATCGCGTGTCCGAGAGCCGCGAGGAGCTCGCTCTGCTCCGCGTCGTGCTCGGGAGCTTGGCGCAGGTCCTGCACGAGCTCCCAGCTCTCCGGCGCCCGCGGGATCTCCCGGTCGCGCCACGCGCGCCGACGCAGCTTCACGGCCGTCTCCAGGATCGCGAACTTGTACGCCCATGTCGTGAACTTGCTGAAGCCGCGGAAGTCGTCCACTCGGGCGAGGACGGAAACGAGCGCGTCTCCGGCGCTGTCGGAGACGATCTGGTCGATCTCGGAGCGCTCGACGGACGCGATCGACGCCGCGCGGCGGTTCGCCTCGAAGCGCGCTGCACGGAGAAGGAGCTCGTACAGCCGCTCGACAGCGGCGTCATGAGCGCTCCCCTCCGAACGCAGGTCGGAGAGCCATTCCCGGCTCTCCGGATCGAGCTCGCGCCGGACGCCGGGACGGGGCGCCTGCGCCGGCTGCATGTGGCCGAGGGTAGCAACGGCCGTGCTCAGCAGGGCCTCGCCTCGTCGAGGAGCGGCGCCAGGATGCGCGCGGCGAGATCCGGCCGGCAGCCGCCGTCCACGAGCTCGAGCAGGCCGTGCAGGTCGTACCGGCAGTCCCGCGCGATCGAATCGGCGAGGTCCCCGTCGAAGCCGCACGCTCGAAGCTGCTCGAAGCGCCACGAGACGACCTCGTCGTCCTCGGTGGAGAGTCCGCCGGCGGTATGTGTTTTCGTGCTCATGCCCTATATGTGTCCGCGTCGACACGTTTCTTACGTCGTCCCGCGACGTAGAAACCGGGCAGAGCCGAGGCTTGGGTCGTCGGCCGCGGCGGTGCGCCTCCCATTCGCGTTCCGCCGACGCCCGAAGTCGTCCGAGGGCGCCGCGATGCTTCGCGGCCACCGCTAGCGAAAGGGAGGGCGATCGATGCCTCTGCTCCTCGCGACGGCCTGGTTCTACGGGATCGGCCTCGGGATCATCTACTTGGTGCTCTTGGTCACCACCGGCGTGCTCACGATCCGGAACGGCCACTGGGTGCTGTTCATCCTCGGGTTCTTGTTCTTCCCGCTCTGGATCATCGGGGCGATCATGTCCCCGAAGCCGAGGTACTGAGGGGCGTCGGGTACTCGGAGACTCGCGGTCGTCTCTCAGGCGAGCCCGCTCACTCCGCGAGCGGTGAGCGTTGCGCCGAAGACGAGCAGGATGGCCGTGACGACTGCGCGATTGTGAACCATCAACCACGCCCGCATGCGAGCGAGAAAGGCGCCGGATCGGTCGGGCGCGAACGTGCCGAGCGCGGCGACGAGGACGACGGTCGACGAGCCGAGCAGGACGAAGACGAGCGCGAGCGCCGCCATCTCACCCGAGGTTCCGCCCGCCTGGAGGATCTCGCCGGAGGCGGCGATGACGAAGGGATAGGTCGCGGAATAGATGCCGAGCAGGAACGCGGCCGGGTACGAGAGGTTCTCGATCGCGCGCAGCCAACGTGGAAGCTCAGGCGCTGGCGCTCCGTTCGACGTCGTCCCCGCCTCGTGTCTGGCCTGTCGGATTCGAATCGTCCCCCACATGACGAGCGCTGCGCCGAGGATCACCTCGATGACCGACGCGGCGGTCGAAGCTCCCTCAGATCCCCCAGCGAACACCGCACCGAGGCTCGACAGGAGAACGACGAGGGTGACGGTGATCGCTGTCACCCAGGCGGCGACGTAGGTCCAGACGACCGCGTGCCCTCGTCTCGCGTCGAGCAGGAGGACCGCGATCATGATCCCCCAGGGGTTGGCGGCGCAGCCGAGGCCGAGCGCGACGACCGTCGCCACCTCCGCGTTCATGTGCCCGGCGCTCGCGTCCTCACTCCGGTGAGCCTACGCACGCCACGCGCGGAGATTCGATCGCTCCTATCCTTTCGGCCGATGTCCGCCTCGTCGAGCGGTCCGCGCGACGAACGTCCCGGCGTCGAGGATCGCCCGGATCGGAGGCACGACCCGCCCGGCTCGGCCAACCCTCCGATGCGTGTGCTCGTTCTCACCGCCCCCGTCGCGGAGGGGCACGTGGCGGCGGCACGAACGCTGTCGGAGGACATTCGCCGCCAGCACGAGGACGCCGAGGTGATCGTCTGCGACGTGCTTCCGGCCCTGCGACGGCCGGTCCGTTGGTTCCTGCACGACGCGTACCGCTGGCAGCTGCAGGCGGCCCCGTGGCTCTTCGGCTCGCTCTTCGTCGTCCTCCACCGGAGCCGTGTCGCCCGCTTCGTCGGACGGGGAGCGCTCTCGCTCGCAGCGTCGAAAGCGCTCCTCCGCCTCGTGCGGGACACTCGACCCGACGTCGTCGTGTCGACCTGGCCGCCCGCGACGACGGTCCTCGGGTGCCTGCGGCTCCGCGGAAAGGTGAGGGTGCCGGTGTGCGCGACGATCACCGACTTCGCCGGACTCGAGCTCTGGGCGGACAAGGGCGCGGACCTGCACCTCGTCATGCACGAGAGCCTGGTCTCCGATGTGGAGCGCGTCGCGGGCGCCGGCAGTGCGCGGCTCGTGTCTCCCCTCGTCTCCCGAGCGTTTCACGCGCGCCGGTCGGCGACCGATGCCCGGAGCGCCCTCGGCCTCCCGGGGAAAGGCACGATCGTCGTCGTGTCGGGCGGGGGCTGGGCAGTCGGGGATCTTCGCGGAGCCGCGCTGACGGCCCTCGAGATCGAGGACACGTTCGTCGTCTGCCTCTCGGGGCGTGACCCCGGGGCCCACGCCCTGCTCGAGGACACGTTCCGAGACGAACCGCGCGTCCGCGTTCTCGGATTCACCAACGAGATGAGCGAGTTGCTCGCCGCCGCTGACGTCCTCGTGCACTCGACGGGCGGCGTGACGTGCCTGGAGGCGCTGGCGCGGGGATGCCCGATCGTCGCGTACGGCGCGCCCGCCGGCCACGCGCCGCTCCTCGCGCAACAGATGTCCGCCTTGGGCCTGGCCGCCTACGCTCGGTCACCCGCGGAGCTCCGGACGGCGCTCCTCGAGGCGGGCACGAAGCGGATCGCACGGCACCGCTATCACGTCGACGCGGCGACGCTCGTGCTCGCAGCCGTCCCACGCGTGACGGCCACGTTGCGGGCGAGGGTCGCACGGGTCGCAGGGACGACCGCGGCACTCACCGCTGCACTGTTCGTCCTCATGGCGAGCGACGTGACGTACCCGGTGGTCGCAGAGGCGCTGGCGCTCCCGGAGAGCACGTCGCTCTCGCCGTCCCGGCACGCCGTCGCGCTCGTCGTTCGCGGCGACCGGGAGGCGCTCCTCGCGCTCGCACCGGTCGCCAGGGACGACCACCTCCGAGCATCCGTCGCGGCCTCCGGGCCGCTGACGACCCGCGACGTCCTGACGCTGAAGGGCTCCGGGCTCGACCCGATTCCGGTCCTCTCCTCGACGGGCATCGCTTCCTGGTTCGAGGTGCGGGAGCAGCTACGAAGCCAGAAGGCAGAGGACCAGGTCACCGGATCGTTCGTCTACCTCGCACCGCGAGACGGGTTCTCGATGGCGGGCTACCTACTGGCTCGCCATCTCGGGGGCAGACCGATCCAGGTCGAGGACACTCTTCCGGCTCCCGGTCTCGGCGCCCCACGCGTCCGAGCCGGGGAGATCGTTGGCGCCACGCTCGCATCGGGCTCGAACATCGACCTGCAGCGACTGGTCTCCACAGTCCGTCGAGTGGAGCGCTCGGGCATCCGCGTCTCGTCGGTTCAGGAGCTCACGCGGCCCCGAGGCTCGTCCTGAGCCCACGACGGCTCGCAGCCCTCGCAGTCGGCGCCACGGCAGCCGTGCAGTGGACACCCGCGGCCGCCGCCGTCTCGCCACGCAGCGCTCGGATGCTTGGGATACCGACGACGCTCCCGAGCAGACGGGGAGTCCTCCTGACCTTCGACGACGGGCCCCACCTGAAGGGCACACCCGCCGTCCTCGCAGCGCTCGGGCGCGAGAAGGCGCCGGCGGTGTTCTTCGTCTGCGGCGAGCAGGCGATTCGCCATCCGGAGCTCCTTCGCGAGATCGTGTCCGCGGGACACGAGCTCGGCGTCCACGGATTCCGCCACCAGACGCGGCGCCAGTGGACAGGCAGGCTCGTCGTCGACGACACGCGGCGGGCGCTCGACGCCGTGTGGGATGCCGCAAGCGTCCTGCCACGCCTGTACCGACCTGCCCACGGCGTCTTCAGCGCGAGCGGGCTGCGGACGATCCGTCGGCTCGGTCTCGAGCCGCTGCTGTGGTCGAGGTGGGGCCGGGATTGGCAGCGCGGTGCGACGAGCTTCTCGATCGCGCGTCGCGCGACTGCGAGGATCCGGGCCGGTGATGTCGTGCTCCTGCACGACGCCGACCACTACGGCGCCCCCGGGAGCTGGCGGTCGACGGTCTCCGCACTGACGGAGATCGTCTCGCGGATCACGGCGGCGGGACTGCAGGCGACCTCGGTCCGCCGCGCCCCGGAAACGGACACGCTCGAGCTTGCTGTCTGACGTCTCGGCTCGGCGCCGACGGGTCGACGCGGTCAGCCCCTGATGATGCGCAGCCGCTGCCACGCCGGCCATGAGTTCCCGTAGCCGGGCGCGTCGGTGAGCACGCTCGTCGTCGAGCCGTCGGCACGGACGAGCGTCAGCTCGCCCCGATCGAAAGGTGCGGTGACGAGCCAGCGTCCGTCGGGAGACCAGGCGACCGCGCTCAGCGCCCTCGCCATGTGCACGACACGCTTCTGCCCCGTCCCGTCGCTCACCATGATCCACGGGTCTCCTCCCCGGACGAACGCGATGTGGGTCCCCCCGGGCGACCACGACGGAGACGCCGCGTTGCGCGCGAGCAGCCGCTGGTCACGCCCAGACGAACCCATCCGCCAGAGGTCGCGCCCCCGCTCGTAGACAATCGTCCGTCCGTTCGGGGACCAGGCCGGATGCGACTCGTCTGTGCGGGCTGTCGTCAACCGTCTTTGGATCGACCCCGTCGCCCGCACGAGGTAGATGTCGTGGAGCTGCGACTTCGCGCTCGAGAGGTCGGCGAAGGCGATCCAGCGACCGCCCGGGGACCAGCTCGGAAACAGCGCGTCGCCTTTCCCGACGGTGACCCGGCGGCGGCTGGTTCCGTTCGCGCGCATGACCCAGACGCCGGGGCTGGAGGCGCCAGGGACGAAGGTGAGCAGGCGCCCATCGGGTGACCACGAGGGAGTGAGCGGAGCGTCGTCGGCGGGCGCACGGTAGATGCGACGCTCGCCGCTCCCGTCCGGTCGGATGACATAGATGCCGGCGGGCCCGCAACAGCGGACGAAGGCCACGAGACCGTTCCGATACGGGCCTCCGGCGCCGCCCGCGGCCGCGGACGCGACAGCACCGAGCGCGACGAACGTCGCGAGGACGACGAGCGGAAACCGCCGCCAGCGGGTGGTCATGGCCACAGGATGGAGCTTCCTCGGTCGCCGCCGCAAGCGCATACTCGAGACCGATGGCCTCGTCGGACATCGAGGTTCTGCGCGCGGCGTGCGAGGCCGCGAACGACGGTGAGATCGATCCGCTCGTCGCGCTCTTCACGTCCGAAACCGTGTGGTGCGGGCCGACGCGAGGACATCTGTGGTGGAGCAGGACGCCGAGCTGACGCGGGTCCGCGGAGGCCCGGTCGGTCCTCGGGCAGCGGGAGCGGAAGGAGAGCGAGCGGCCGGGGTCCACCCTTCGCGCCGACGAGGTCGTCGCGGTCGGACCGAACACGGCCGTGGTCGGCGCCTACCCGATCGACGAGCACGGGCGGAGAGGCGAGCCGCCGCTGTTCTTCCAGGTGGCGACGATCCGCGACGGCAAGCTCGCCGGCATCCGCG
Source organism: uncultured Actinomycetes bacterium (assembly GCA_963809405.1). GTDB lineage: Bacteria > Actinomycetota > Thermoleophilia > Gaiellales > Gaiellaceae > GMQP-bins7. The sequence goes on along the minus strand of CAWEJN010000002.1, from coordinate 2,214,168 downwards.
ACTATCGCCGGCGTGAACAGGCGTTGAAGGCTGCGAAGAAGGCAGCCGCGAGCTCGGGCTAGTCGCGAGCCGAGTCGGAGCGCCGCGACCGGCGTACGGCCACGAGCACGAGTGCCGCGGCCACGTCGAGCGCAGCTGCGACGACCACGATCCCCATCGTGAGCTCCATCCCCCGAACTCAGCGTACTCCGATCTCGCACAGAGTCGACAGGCCCGACGACGATGACCATGGCAGTCCTCCTCCGATGATCGAGAGCTCCACCGACCGAGCGCGTCAGCGCCGCGCGTGGTCGCTGGAGGAATGCCTGAACCGCGGCTGCGCGACCCCGCGGAAGCGGCCCGTGAAGAGCCACCAGCAAAATCCGACCAGGACAATCAGTCCGCGCTCGAGCGCAACGCTGTCATCGAAGCCGATCGTCGTCGGGTCCCACGGTGTCATGCCTCCGAGGATCGTCGATGGAGCGCGGGCACGGCACCGCGCTAGTCCGCTCGTGACCTACGGAGATCTACGTGGTCCGATGCCCCGAAGTCGGCTAGCCAGTTCGGGTGATGCGCCGGGCATGTGGCTTCCCGCCCCGCATGACCCTGGCGACGCCATCGGAGACGCACCACACCTCGAGCAGCACATTCGAGGGCCGCGCGAATAGGAAACCCAGCTAGATGCACCCCGCAAGAACAGACAGGCGCGCATGATCCCGCGGTTGAAGTCGTCACGACATCGACCACGTCTCAGTCCAGACCGATCCGGACTCGTGCAGCTACGCGGAGCCATCAGACCAAGACGGAACGCGTGAAACATCCGTAGCGACTACCGACGCCCTCGATCGTCGTTCCGACGTCGTGGTCGGACTCGTTTGGGGCCGATGAGGGCACGAGCGCGGCGAGATGCCAGGGCGTGACTCCGGATGACATTTCGGACGGTTGTGGCGACTCGGCGCCGAGTCGGTTGACCTGCGATGCCTACAACCAACGCCCAAGGCTGACACTGGGCTGACACGGGACTCGGCCTCTGTCGTCTGCGAGCCTTTCCGCTGTCGCGCATGTACGCTCGCCGCACATCCGAGCCGTCTTGACATCTGCTGCGCTCGAGACTCGGTCGCGAACACCAGAACCTCAGCGACGTTTCGAGGCCCGCACGCTGGGCAGAGGTATCCAACGAGGCCGCCGTCCGGGCCGGAGGTGGACAACGCTCGCGGCTCGAGCGCATCGAGGAGCGTGACTTCAATGAACGAGGAAGCACCCGAGACCATCGAGCAGAAGAGCGACTTCCCGACCGGCACGAGCGGACTTCCGCGTGCGGTCTCTCCTGACGTCATCGAGCTCGCCGACGGCGACGAGGCCGAGCTTCGCATCGCGCCGGTCGTCAAGCGAATCGGAGATGCGGACGTTCGAATGCTTGCCTACAACGGCTCGATTCCAGGTCCGACGCTGAAGGCTCCCGAAGGAGCGACGGTCACGGTGCACGTAACGAACGAGGGCGATCTCGAGGCTACGGTGCACTGGCACGGCTTGCGGCTCGAGAACCGCTACGACGGGACACACGACACGCAGACCCCGATCCCGGTTGGGGAGACCTTCACGTACCAGGTGCACGTCCCCGATCCCGGGGCGTACTGGTACCACCCGCACATACGCGAGGACTACGGCCAGGAGCTGGGCCTGTACGGAAACATCCACGTCGTCCCGCGCGAGCCGGACTATTGGCCGCCGGTCAACCGCGAGCTGTTTCTCACGCTGGACGACGTCCTCATCGAAGAGGGGAAGATCGCCGGCTTCAGCGCCTCGGAGACGACGTATGTCGCGATGGGCCGGTTCGGCAACGTCATGCTCGTCTCGGGAGAGTCCGATCTCGAGCTTACCGCGAAGCGCGGAGAGGTCGTGCGCCTCTACCTCACCAACACGGCCAACACCCGCGTGTTCAACGTGACGTTGCCCGGAGCTCGTACCAAGCTCGTCGGCGGAGACAGCGGACACTGCGAGCATGAGAGCTTCGTCGACGAGGTTCTCCTGTCGCCGTCCGAGCGGGTCGTGGTCGACGTCCTGTTCGAACGCTCGGGCGACTACGTCCTCGAGCACCGGACCCCCGCCCGCTCGTATCGGCTGGCTTCGATCACCGTGGCGGACGAACCAGCGGAGCCGACGCTCACGGAGCAGTTCGCCGTGTTGCGGACGAACGAAGACCTCGTGGCGGAGCGCGGGCGAACGGCCCGTTTCCTGAAGGCGGCGCCCGACAAGACGCTCGCCTTCGTCGCGGAAATGGACTTCGACACCCCCGAGCGAGCCGTCTTCACGTGTCCGATGCATCCGGACGTCGTCCGGGAGGAGCCGGGACGCTGCCCCGAGTGTGGGATGAAGCTGCTTCCGGTCGAAGCACCTCCGACGAGCTACGTATGCCCGATGCACCCACATGTCACGAGCGACGCACCCGATCGCTGCCCGGAGTGCGGCATGAAGCTCGTTCCCGCCCATCTCGTCGACATGTCAGAGCACGCGGGACACGACATGCACGCGTCTCACGGCGAGCATCACGACCACGGTTCAGATGCGGCGCACCACGGCATCGAGTGGGAGGACGACATGGTCGAAGTGAACCGGCGCACCACGGCGGCCAATATGCGCTGGAAGCTCGTCGATCGCGACACGGGCGCAGCGAACGCTGCCATCGACTGGAAGTTCCGGGTGGGAGACCAGGTCAAGATCCGGCTCGTCAACGAGATGGACTCCGACCATCCGATGCCGCACCCATTCCACGTTCACGGCGCTGGGCGTTTCCTGCTCCTCGCACGCGACGGCGTCGAGGAGCCGAACCTCGTCTGGAAGGACACTGTCCTGGTCCGCACGGGCGAAACGGTCGACATCCTGCTCGATGTCACGAATCCGGGCCGTTGGATGGCGCACTGCCACATTGCCGAGCATCACGAGAGCGGAATGATGTTCGGCTTCGACGTCGAGCCGTGAGAGGCGCCCCAGCGAGCGGGGCTGCCGAAGCACATGAAGGAACCCACCAGATGCGAGCCGCTGTCATGTGGGGGGTCGTCTTCGGAGGAATTCAGGCAGCATCCCCGCTCGCCTTCTGGTGGCTCGACGCGGCAACGGTGTATGCCCTCAGCCTGGCACTGATCGCGTCGGTCTACATCGGCTTCGCGGTCGCCGATGGACGCTGGGTCGTGATCGCCGTCGAGTCGAATGTCGCGGCGATCTTCGTACTCGTGGCTGCCGCGGCGGTCACGGAGTCGCCGTGGCTCCTCGTCCTCGGCCTTGTGGGCCACGGGCTCAAGGATCTCTGGCAGCACCGAAGCCAGTTCGTTGCGAACACGCGGTGGTGGCCACCGTTCTGCCTCGTCGTCGACTGGATCGCCGCCACGATCATTGCCGCCGAGATCGCGGCGGGTGTTCAGTTCCACGGTTAGCGCCGTATCGCCAAGCACGCCCAGTCGATCGAATGCGCACGTGGTCGGTCTGGGCTGCGACCTCGTCAGCGATGGCCCCGACGGGGGCCGCGTTTCCGGGTATCCGGAGAGCGGATGTGCTCTCGTATCGTGGGGATCATGAAGCGCCTCTTCCTGCTTCGCCATGCCAAGTCGGCCTGGGACGATCCGGCGCTCCGTGACCGCGACCGGCCGCTCGCACCAAGGGGGCGCAAAGCTGCGAAACGAGTGGGGCGCTGGGCAAAGAAGCACGCCGTCAATCCACAGCTGGTCGTCTGTTCCAGCGCGATCCGGGCGCAGCAGACGCTGCAGCGAGTGCTTCCTTCCATCGGCGAGCCAGAGGTGTGGGTCGAGATCACCCTCTACGCGGCCGGGGCCGAAACCCTGCTTGCCCGCATCCGGGCGCTTCCCGACGAGGCTGACGAGGTGATGCTCGTCGGACACAACCCCGGCCTGATGGAGGTCTTGCTGCTGCTCGCTGCACCCGCCAAGCTCCGAGATCGCGCGGCTGTGAACCTCCCGACCGGGGCGCTTGCCAAGCTCGAGATGGACGTCGCGCGCTGGGTCGACGTAGCCCCGGGTGTAGCCCGGCTGACGGAGTTCGTAGTGCCGAAGGAAGCCAGCTAGCCCGCGAAGGCTTCCTAGCTCCAACAGGTTGCAACCACTACGTATTCGCGGGCACGACGGGCGCGAACCTATGCGCCAACCCGAGCGCGTACTACGTCAACTACGACACGACGGCGTTCGCGGCAGGCGCGATCCGCGGCCAACTGCGCTAGCGCGTAAGCAGGAGACTTCGAGGGGCGAGCGACCGCTCGCCCCTCTCGCCGAAGCTCTCGATCCCCCAAGCGCGCCCGTGACTCCAGAGCGGCTGCGCTTGATAGCCCGACCCCCTCAGCGCGTGGGGGCTACAGTCGTGGTGATCGCGAGATGCTCTTGTGCTTCCAACTTTGTGCCTCGTGGAGCAGCTCGGCGACACGCGGGTCGATTGCTGGGCTCACTGGTGCTCCTCTCTCAGTCCGGCGTCGACTGCGGGGATCCCGACAACGCCCGTCGACGGGGCGGGAGGGCAGCTTCCCAAACGCTGGGTGGAATCGAGAGCGCCGCAAATGCGGCGCGCCTAGTCCGCGCACCGCTTCCCTCCGCATGCGCCGGAAGTGCCGTCTCCGCAGCAGTGCGCACTCGACATCGCCGTGTGCCGCTGGCCCCGCAAGCCACACCCTCAATGGCGTGGAGAGGCGGTTGGTCGCCGATCCGCCTCCTGTGGGCGGACTCAGGAGGCGACGCTGCTCGATCGACGAGCCGCGACGTACGCGTACCGCGACAGGCGCCGCTCCCGCGCGAGCACGTGACAGGCCTCCAGGAAGCTCTGGATGCCCTCGAATGTCGCCGCTCCCTCGTCCGCTATCAGCTCGTCGGAGAACTCTGCGCGAGCGTCACGCCAGCGCCGGGCCACCGTAGCCATGTTCTCGGTCAGGTCCTCACGCTGGAGAAGCTCGAATCCGGCCTCGGCGAGCAGCTGCTCGTTCATCGACGCGACGGAGAACACGTAGAGGCCAATGGCGCTTCGGGCAGCGATCTCAGCTCCGGTCACCAACCCTGTAACGACAGTCGGGTCGGTGAACAGGACGCGAGCGCCGGGTGACGTGACGCGATGCCATTCCCTGAGAACGCCGAGGCGATTCGGAAGGTGGCACATGGCGTCGATGGAGAGGACGGCATCGAAGCTCTCGTTCTCGAACGGCAGATTCTCGCCGGCGTCGATCCGCACGAAACTGGCCCTGTCTTCGAGACGGAGTGCCTGAGCTTGCTGCGTCGCAGCAGAGATGCCCTCATCGAGAACGTCGACCCCGAGAACGCTCGTGCCGGTCGTCTCGGACAAGCGGAGAGCCGGCCCGCCGGATCCACAGCCCACGTCGAGGAGGCGCGATCCGATGCCGAGGTCGAGCCATTCGCCGAAGCGCTCGAGCTCGTCGACCGTCACCCAGCCCGATTGTCCCAGGTCGTCGCCGTACGTCTGGCGGCGCACCTGGTCACGCACCCTGAAGCCCGCATAGGCCGAGGCGTACAGCGGCACCTCATCCGCCATGGGCCTAGGCTAATCATTCGAATCAACTGCGGAACGGGCGGCGCCCGACCGGATGGCCGCCCGGCCCCCCGGCGTCGTCCATCGAGATCGCGAAGATCATCGCGAAGAACAACACCCGACCCCACGCATCGACGAATCCCTGCGGCTCGAAAGCCGAGCGCGCCGGCGCCTTCCTGATCGAGCGGGGCTTCCTGCGTGGACCGCGCTGACGCCGTCGTAGTAGGCGCGGGGCTCGTGGGCCTTGCGGTGGCACGCGCCCTGGCGACAGCTGGACGCGAGGTCGTGATCCTCGAGGCCGAGGACGCCATCGGCACGCACGCGAGCTCGCGCAATTCGGAGGTCATCCACGCTGGGATCTACTACCCGCAGGGCTCGCTCAAGGCGCGCGCCTGCGTGGACGGTCGGGAGCGCCTGTACGCGTACTGCGCCGAGCGCGGGGTACCGCACCGACGCTGCGGCAAGTTGATCGTGGCCACCGACACCGCGCACCTGGAGGAGCTGGATGCGATCCGCCGGAAGGCGCACGCCAACGGCGTCACCGATGTCGTGCATCTGAGCGCGGCGGACGGTCGCGCGATGGAACCCGAGCTCCGCTGCGTGGCGGCCCTGCATTCGCCCTCCACGGGGATCGTCGACAGCCACACCCTGATGCTCGCTTACTTGGGCGATGCCGAACGCGCGGGCGCGATGCTCGCGTTGAAGTGCCCGCTCACGAAGGGCGTGGTGCGCACCGGCGGGATCGAGTTGCACGTCATGGGCGCAGAACCGATCCTTGCCGCGCAGGTCGTGAACAGCGCAGGGCTGCGGGCGCCGAGCCTCGCGCGCCGCATCGAGGGGTACCCCGCTGAGCTCTCCCCGCCCGAGCACTACGCCAAAGGCAACTACTACACGCTTGCGGCGCTGGCGCCGTTCTCGCGTCTTGTCTACCCCGTGCCCGAGCCGGGAGGCCTGGGCGTGCATGTAACGCTCGACCTCGGCGGGCGCGCCCGCTTCGGCCCGGACGTGGAATGGGTGAACTCGATCGACTACGCGGTGGATCCGCAGCGCGCAGAACGGTTCTACGCGGCGATCCGCCGCTATTGGCCTGGACTGCCCGATGGCGCGCTCGAGCCGGGCTATGCGGGCATCCGCCCCAAGATCTCGGGCAAGGGCGCGCCAGCCGCAGACTTCGTCGTGCAAGGCCCGCGCGCGCACGGTGTGCCGGGCCTCGTCAATCTGTTCGGCATCGAATCGCCCGGGCTGACCGCCTCGCTGCCGCTCGCCGACGCTGTGCTCGCGCAACTGCAGTGAGCGCCACCCTCTCGACGGCGATGCAGCGACGCCCCAGGGCGTTGGCTGGCGGCCGCGCTGTCTGCTCGCGTGCGCGAACACCCTGTTGAGATCCTTGCGGCAAGTGCAATGCGATCAGAAACGAGAGGCGTCGGCCGCCGTCACCGGACGCGGGGCTACGCGTTCGGGCAAGGGCTTTCCTTGACGCGGATGAAGGGACTCGAACCGTCGACCTTCTGCATGGCAAGCCTGCCGTGAGAAGGACTCGCAGGACCCCGGAGGCGGTTCGGTTGAGCCAAATCCGGCGAGTGGGTTCGGGCACAAGAACGCGACTTGTGCCCATTCGCGATAGAGGCTCCTTGGTTGACGCTGCAAAACGGACACGACGCACCACACGTCAGCATGAGCCTCAAGACCGGAGGTACGCGAGCACCGCGAGCACGCGGGGGTGGTAGTCGGGTGATGCCCGCAGTCCGAGCTGGCCTTCGGCGGGCTTGCGCTCATGGGGCCTCAAATGGCCCTAGCGCTTTGGGACATTGGGTCCCGCGCTGAGAGCCCCGAGCTACGGGGTGGCCGAGCGCTGCCCGGCCACCCAGTCATGCTCGAACTAGAGCGCCTTGAAGCTGCCGTGCATGAACGACGCGTGCGGGTCGCACATGAACCGGTAGGTCTTGCCCTTCTGGAGCGTCACGGTCCAGGTGATCTTGCCCCTGCCACCGACGGTCGTCGACTTGTTCACACCGGGGCCGCTCAGATGGAAGTCGTGGCTGCTCGAGAGATCGCTCACCGTGATCGAGTACTTGCCGGCCTTGAGGTTCGTGACCTTCGCGCCAGCCTCCTTGAGCGAGATCGTGAAGCCGGGTCCGACGGTCCCGACGAGCTTGGGGACCGCTGCCTGTGCCGGGGCCACGGCCAGCAGGCCGATCGCCGCGGCGAGAAGTGCGAGGTAGATGCGTTTCATGACTCTCTCCTTCGGATGTGGTTGAACTTCGTTCTACGAACGTTGGGCTGAGTAGCAGGGTCGATGCTTGAAGCTGATCCGCTAGGCGGCGACATACGCGTATGGGTGGTTGAAGGCGTCCAAGGCGCGCTCATCTGGGACCGGCGCCGCTCGCTGCTCGTCGTTGGTGGAGTCGTAGATGGAGACCCAGACCCGACGTGATCGCCGGTTCCAAAGCAGCGTCACTTCCAGGTTTGCCGATCGTCGGTGCGCAAGTTCGCGGAGGTTGGGGGTAAGGGTGGGGGTCATCTTCCGTCCTTTGTCTAGGTGCTGGGCGCCCATCGTTTGCCCGGCGAATTGGTGTCGTCACACAAGGACTCCGCGACGACGCCGATATTCCCGGCGCGCGGTCAAGCCCTCGACGCCTCGCGGGAACAGAACAGGACGGCCGCGTTCATAACCGTCGACAGCAGCGGCCAGATCGAGGAGCGCTAGGCACACCGTCGTGCTTGGTGAAGCTCCTGTGTCTCACAGTTTTCTGGCGGCAGAGCGTGAAGCCGATCATGGCTCAGCGCCAGACGGAGCACGGCTCCGGGCTCGACCGCCCCCGCTGGGTCGTCGAGCGCACGTTCGCCCGGCTCCACAACCGCCGCCGACTCCTCATCCGCACCGACCGCCGCGCCGACCTCCACGAAAGCCTCCTCGCCCTCACCTGCTGCCACATCTGCTGGCGCGGCTGGAGAAACTATCGAGTTAGCACCTCCCAGAGCAGGCGAGTCGCGCGCTCCAACCTCCGTAGGGCCTCCAGGAACGGAGGCCCTACGGAGGCCATGCCGAGCGGGCTCTCTACGGGACGAGAGCGCCGTTCACCAGGAGCTGGATCGCACCGGCGGCCAAGCCGCTGAAGTCCACGCCGTCCCGGCCTGCGAGAGTGTTGATCTCAAGCCGGTCGTTCGCTGCCTCCGCGTTGACGATCTTGACGGACGCAGCGAGACCGCTCACCTTCACGCCCCCGGCATCACCGTTGACGTTGATCGCGTCGTTCCCGTTCGTGCCGTTGACGACCACGCGGTCGGCCAGGCCGTCGCCCGTGGCACCGCCAAGGGTCCCAGCTAGGTCGACGTTGACAGCGCTGACGTCGGTTCCGCTCAGGTCGTTGACGGTGACGACGTCGGCGCCTCCGAGGGCGTTGAAGTCGACCAGCTCCACACCGGCGGTGTCCATCGTGATGTTGCCCTGGGTGCGGAAGAAGCGGAGCCGGCTTCCGTTCGCCGACAGGTCGACCTGCTCGGCAACCGCAGCACCGTTGAAGACCATCGTGTCCGTGCCCGACTGGCCCTCGACGGTGTCACTGCCGTCGCCCGGATCCCAGACGAAGGTGTCGTCGCCGGCGCCCATGAGCGCCAGGTCGTTGCCCCCGTTTCCGTCGATCGAGTCGTTGCCGTTGCCGCCAACGAGCGTCTCGACGCCCTTGCCTCCGGCGATCGTGTCGTTTCCGTCTCCACCGTCGATTCTCGTCGGGATGCTGTCGGTGAAGGCCCCGTTGCTTTCGTCGATCCGCACGAGGTCGTCGCCCGCCCGGGCATCGACGGCGATCTTCACGACACTCGATCGGTCGAAGCTGAAGTCCGCTGAGCCGTCTCCGACGTCGACCTGGAGCACGTCGGGATGGCCGGCCAGCAGGCGAAGCGCGATCCGGTCGCTCGCCCGGGTCCCTTTGACCGTCAAGACACCGTGCTCGAGCCTCGGGCGCTCGAACGCGGGCTCCCCGTGCCGATGCGAGGCTTTGTGGGCCATGAGAGCCGGCGCAGCACTCGCCTGATCGACCGAGATACCCGCCGCACCCGCGAGGGCGGAGGCCAGCGCAACTGCCGAAGCCGCCAGCCGTATGGGCCTCATGGCGCGGGAGTCAATGAGTCGAATGGGGTTCTTCATGATTTTCCTTTCGATTGGATGACTGTCTGTGCGCTAAAGACACCGGCGACCGGCGACTATTCCCGCGCCAGTTTTGTGAGTGGCGAACGCGGCTCAAAGGTCGCTCGAGCCACTGGCCAGAGCGCCCCCGGCGCTCGGGTGGTTGGCGCACGCGGTGCTCCTCGGTCGCCGTGGGATCGTGTGCGGGAATACCTCCACCCGAAGTGGGGTCATCCAGTGTGTGAGAGCTTTGCGCAGAGTTCAGCTGGAGCCGGCTCGCGCCGGCCGCAGTACACACGGGATGCGAGTTGGGAGCAACTTGCAGTTACTTTTGGGATCGTCGTGTCGATGAGACGTCGTCGAGAAGACGAGGATGGCGGTCAGGACATCGCCGAGCTCGCCGCGCTCGCAGACGGCTCGATCGCCCCGGAGCGTCGTGCGGCGCTCGAGGCACGCGTCGCTGCGAGTTCGGAGCTTGCCGCCCGGCTCGCCGAGCAAGAGCGGGCAGTCACACTCGCCCAGAGCGCCGTGGAAGGAGTGGATGCGCCGACGGCTCTGCGGACGCGCATCGAGGCGCAACGACGTACGCGTCGCGTGGAGGTGCCGGGCCGCCTCGTCCTCATCGGCGCCTCGGCAACCGCTCTGCTGGCGGTCGCCATCGGGCTGGCCGTGTTCCGCTCGGGTACGTCCAGCCAGCGTTTCCATACGACCCTCGCCGCGACCGCCCTGCTGCCCGGCGCCCAGGGCCAGGCGACGCTGACCAAGACAACCTCGGGCTGGCGAATCGAACTCGATGCCACCGGACTTCCCCGTCTCGCGAGTGGGCGGTTCTACGAGGCGTGGCTGCGTAGTCCCGCCGGCGTGCTCGTGCCGATCGGGACGTTCAACGAAGGCCGCGACGTCACGCTCTGGGCGGGTGTGTCCCCGAAGAACTTCCCGACGCTTACCGTCACGCGCGAGCAGGCCAACGGGGTTCAGACCTCATCGGGTGAGAAGGTGCTTGTGGGAACCGTCAACACCGGCGGCTAATGCTGCTGCGGGGCCTTGCCGAGTCAGGCAGGCGGGACGATCACGGAATCAGGCTGAGCTGCCCTCGATCCGGCGCACGACCTGCTGGCGAGCACGATAAAGGCGGCTCATCACGGTGCCCTCGCGGATGCGCAGAGCCCGTGCCGCCTCCCTGTACGAGAGGCCGGTGATGTCGACGGCGACGAGGACGTCGCGGAAATCGCCCGGAAGCGCGGCGACAGCCGCATAGAGCTCGCTGGCTTCAAGTGCGGCCTCCGGCTGAAGCGCCTGCGGGTCGGCGACGAGGTCGAGCTCATCGGGTAGCGGGCCGGGACGGAGTCGCCGGCTCTCGGTTCTCTTCTGGTTCAGGAAGGTGTTGCGGAGCGTCCGCAGGAGATAGCCGAGGTCGTCTTCATTCCGGAGCAGGCGCGGACGGGCGAGGACGCGCGCGTAGGTCTCCTGGACGAGGTCCTCGGCATCCTCACGGGAGCCGCAGAGCGCCCAAGCGGCCCGGTAGAGCCGGTCGAGGTGGTCTCCGACCCGGGCGGGATCAAGCGGGCGCTCCATCATGAGGCCGCGACTACTTGAGCGTCTTCAGGTAGGCGACGAGTGCGTCCAGGTTCTGATCGGAGATGATCCCGCCCCAGTGCGGCATGCTCACGATCGGCGCTCGACCGATCACACTGCCCGAGCGGATCACCTCCTTGATCTTTGCGTCGGTGTTGAACTCCGAACGGAAGTCCTGCCCCGAGAGCGGGGGAATCGACTTGTCCTCCGAGAGCGGATTGGGGACGCCGCCAAGTCCGTTTGGGCCGTGGCAGTTGATGCATCCGTAGCGCACATAGGCTGAGGCTCCGGCGACGACGGTCCCCTGTCCGACGGGTATCGGGGTCGGGACGGCCTCGGGCACCGATGGCAAACCCGCTCTGATGTACGCGACGAGGTCCGAGACCTGCCGCGCGGAGATGACGGCTCCCCAGACCGGCATGTACGGCTTCGTGGGATTCTTCGACTCGCCCAAGCCGTGGTCGATGATCGACCGGAGCTGCGCCGCGGTCAGGGTCTTCCCCGCCGTGCTCAGCGCCGGGACGTCGGGTGAGACGTCTCCACGGCCGTTCAGCCCGTGACACTGCGCGCACCCGAACTGCACGAAGTCGTGTGCGCCTGCTGCGACGTAGGGATCGACCGTAGCGGCCGCGGTCTGGGTCGACTGAGAGACAGCGGACGCCTCTTTCGTGCTTCGCCCGACGATGAAGCCGACGACCCCCAACCCGAATGCGAAGAGCAGCGAGACGAGCAGGATGAGCACGGAGATCTCTTCGTCCGACCAGCGCTTCCTGGCCATGACGGGCAGCATAAACCTCCTCAGACTCGAGACACCCCCCACGCTGACTCCCGATCGGCGCTCGGGGAGAACCAACGATTGGGCACCCGTGGCGATACGGCGCCGTGAGGAGGCTTGTCCTTCGCAGCCGCTTCCCACGTCGAGCTCGACAGCTCTCCCGCGGCGAGGTCCGCTCGCCAGCCTCGAAGCCGCGGCACCTCAATCCGCCGGTGCCCCTGCCTTCCAACTGAATACCGGTGGCTCGCCTGAACGAGGCAGCTCGGTCGAGAGACGAGGACGCCCACCAACGCAGTCGCGCCAAGCCAGACCCGCTTGCCAGAGCGTCGGATCGCGGGTGAGTCGTCCAAGCATCGTGCGCACGTTCGGGCCTTCGAAGACGAAGACAGCCTCCTCTTCGGTGAGATAGACCTCGTGCCTCGTCAGGCTAAGAACGGCGGGGTCGAAGGGCGGACCCTCGGCGACCAGCTCTCTTGCTCGAGAGAGCCGACCCTTGCGGAGGGGCAGGACAACGGCCACCTCTTCGTGCTCGTCCGCTTGTTCATGTGCGAGTGTCGAGATGAGATCCGCCAGCTCGGATAGGAGCCCAGAGCCCATGGGCTTCACGCGCAGGGTGGCCCCGTCGCGAAGCGACAAGAGCAACGCCGGGTGCCCGTTGAGACGCTCCTCAGGCAGGCGCCCGACGCGGACGTCGCTGATCTCGGAGTAGGGGATGCACCGCTCGATGTGCCCCTGCGGAGAACGGCCTTCGAGCACCAGGCGGGTTTCCTCGACGACCAGTGCACCGTCTGCCGCAGCCGAATACCCGGAGACGAATGAGGCGGCATACCTTGCGGGCGTGCCCTGGGAAGGGGCCATCGCAAGAGTGTGTGCGCGTCGTCTCGTCGTAGCGTCAGCGGTAAGTACGGAGCGCGAGACGGTGATTCCGCGAACGTCTCTTGCTTGGGACATCAGGACTTGCAGGGCGGGCGGTAGGGCCGGGCGGCTCGCTGAACACTCTGGCGCCATGTTGCTTGGTCACGGCCGTCGCGCGGCGGAACCTTGCGAGCCGCCTGCCTGGGGCACGGGCCTCCTTCCCCGTGCTCCGGGCACCTTCTTGCAGATCAGGCAGCAGGCGTCGCGATCTCGACCTTCTTCGCGCCCTCCAGCCGCATGCGTCGGCAAACGGCGAAGAAGGCGTCGGCGTCATGCAGCCGGGCGAAGACGTTTACGGCGATCGGCCCCTCAGGCATCGAGGGCGTGGCGTCGAGGTCGTAGAACCAACAGATCTCCGAATAGTCCTCCTCGATTCCGAAGCCCGAACCCTTCTCAACGGTGAGAAAACCGACATCGCCGGGCCCGACGATCGTTGTCGCGTGCTCGCGCGGTGGCGCAAGGAGTACGGGAAGGACGAGGTAGACCTCGCTTCCCGAATAGATCCCATGACGCGCCGAGCCCGCGGCGGGCAGCACGTCCAAGACGGCGCGGCAGGTCTCCGGTGCCCGCTCTCGGAGTAGCCGCGCCGCCGCGGAGACCCCCTCGTCGAGGAAACGGAAGCTGATCTCGTCGTCCTGCACGCGCACTGCTTACCACGCCGTCCGCCTCGGGCCAAGCGCCCGCCCGGTTGATCGGGCGATCCGCCCTCGGCGCGGCGGTGGTGATTACCCGGCTCGACTTCGTGTTAGGTCATCGGGGAGAAACGCGCGTGTCTGTGGGGTCGACCTGCAATCTTCATGTCAGGAAAACGTCGGTTGCAAAGCGGCTTCAGACCCGACTACGGAGCCACCGCCGCGTGCTGGAGGCGCTGCCCTGCTTCCTCCGCGCTGACGCCGGCGAAGGCGACGACCTTGTTGCGACTTGCATGTCCCCCGACGATCTCGACACTCGCTCGTGAGACAGCCAGCGCGTCGGCGAGCACCTCGATCAGTGCGGCATTCGCCTTCCCGCGTTCGGGCGGCGCGGCGAGCCGGACCTTCCACCCCGTGCCGTAGCGGCCCACGACCTCGGAACGATGTGCGCCCGGGACGACGCGGACCCGTACGACGGTGCTCGGGCCGTTCACGGCCCAAGGATTATGCGCACGGGCGCGACCGAGACCCAGGTTTACTCTGGTGCGCCGGGTAGCGCCAGGGCCGGCGTTCGTCCCGCCCTTGGTGCTCGCATCGTGGATACCACGATGTAGCAGCGACGCTAGGCGGCGGTCGTCGCGTCTCTGCACCCGTGCCAGATCCCCCTCTTGGGGCTTGGAGTCATCGTTTCGGGGGACTCACTTGACTACATCGCGTGAGCACACTCGAATCGTGCTGTGGCGGTGGCTGAAGAAGTCCCGCGCCGGGGAGGCGGACTTACCGCTGGACACGATCGCCGATGAGTGGAGGCGAGAGGCGACGATCCAGGAGCTGGAGAGGGTCATGTGGCGTGTCGGACTCCTGACAGCGACAGCGCACGAGCTCGTCGAGGACCTCGAGGTGCCAGGAAATGAGCTCTCACCTCCGCCTCCCGTGCTTTCGGACGCGCGCGACCTGGTCGAGGTCATCGATGTGCACGAGCGCGAGCGCGAACTGTGGCCCACTCCTGCCGTGCTCTCTGCAATGCAGCTCTTCGGCCTTAGCCTGGGGGTGTACGCGATCTTCATCGACAGGCTCACTAACGTCGGGCTCCTAGTCGGTGCGCTAGGGCTGCTCTTCATCCGGCGCGTCCTGGGCGCGCGGCCGCCGTGGTACGTCTAGTCGCCTACCTCGTGGGTGTCGGTGCGATGGGAGTGATCGCCCAAGCCACCGTTGGCAATGCACTTCACGAGGTGGTCTGGAACACACACGAGCGCACGATCAAGGGAGAGACCCGCATCGTCACCGAGACGGGACCGGGCCAGACCGTGACGATCAAGGGCGAGACCGTGACGCACCCAGGCGCCCCGGGCAAGACGCTGACTGCCCCCGCTGCGACCACTTTCGTGACGGTTCCAGGCTCGACCACGACGACCACCGTGCCCGCGCCGGCAATGACCACGACGGTGTCTGGCAGGACAGAGACCGTGGCGGCGCCCGGGCCTATCGTCACGACGACAGTGCCGGGGCCGGCTAGAACGACCACAGTGCCTGGGCCGACAGTGACGACCACCGTGGCCGGGCCGACGGTGATGACGACAGTGCCCGGGCCGACGGTGACCGTGACGGTGACCGTCGCGGCAACGTGCGATCCTCCGCCGAAGCCTTTGCATCCCCCCTGTCCTCCGCACAAGTAGCGATGCGATCTCTGCCTCCACGAATGGAGAGTGCAAGCACCGGTGCGAGACGGGATCGGTCGTTGATGACAAAGCCAGGCGCTGAGCGCATCCCTGCCAGAGCACCGAGCCCGGCTGAGCTGATGGATCGCGCATACGCGATCGTCACCGCTGCCTTGCCGTTGCATCCGACACGGAGCCGGGTCGAGTGGCTCGTCGGCGAGCAGGATAGGGGCGCGTACGCAATCGACGCACTCCTCGCGGACGGCTTCCTGAAGGAAACGGAGGGTGGTAAGCGGCTGATGCTCGGCGTGCGCCGGAGAGGCGTCCAGCTTCTCAGCGCCAAGCTTCCGGCTTGAGACCATCCACCGCTTGTACTTCCGCTCGAGGCTCGCGATCGCCTCGTAAGGCTCTGGCGATCAGCTCGTTCGCGCCGGATACGAGGACGACGACGCAAATCGAACTTGCCTTCCACCTCGACGTCGACTTGCGCTTGCTGACGCCAGCAAGCGCTTTGAACGCTGCTCAGTGCAATCCAGTAGCTTCTGCGCGCGCGAGCACGTCGGCCACGATTGCCTGCTCATCTCGAGGGTCCGACACGGACGGCGAGGCAAACGCCTAGCCATCCGCTTGGCCAACCTTCTGCATGGCAAGGACATGGCGCGAGACGACTGGAGCTGACTGGAGCTGACAACCGACTCTCCAATGCGGTCTCGGTAACGCGAGGAGTCAGATGACGTCAGCAACTGACAGAAAAAGCTAGCCAGGGATCCAGAGCTACCCACGGGAGTCGACGCTCTCTTCTTGCTAGCACTGCTGGCGGGCCTGCCTGAC
This sequence comes from uncultured Actinomycetes bacterium, assembly GCA_963809405.1. Classification (GTDB taxonomy): domain Bacteria; phylum Actinomycetota; class Thermoleophilia; order Gaiellales; family Gaiellaceae; genus GMQP-bins7. The sequence continues at coordinate 2,198,142 of CAWEJN010000002.1, read as the reverse complement.
GCGTCTGACTAGCCGGTGGATCCGGCGAGACACGAGCCGGACAATGGATCTCCCGCGCGCACGTCCTCGGGATCGAGCTCAAAGGTCTTCATGGTGAAGCCGACGAGATCTCCGAACAGCCGGGTGACAACCTTGCTCTCGTCGCCTCGTCCAGGTTCATCCGCCGATGCGACGCCGGATCTGGCATCGTCGGCGGATGCGCCGGGTCGCGCTCCCGTTGCTCGCACTCGCCGCGTGTGCGCTCGCGGCTACCCCGACTTCGCCCGCTTCGGCGATCGGCGGCGCGCCGGGACGATGGCTGTCCTGGAACGTCCGGGCACGGACCGCGACGCTTGTGCTGATCGCCGGATACGACCGCGCGAACAACGGATTCAACTTCGACGGGTACGGCCGAGGAAGGCTACTCGTGCGGATACCGCTCAGCTGGACGGTGCGGGTGACGTGCCGCAACGCGGCGTCGATGCGGCACTCCTGCGCGATCGTCCGCGGACCGCAGACGATCACGCCCGCGTTTCGCGGCGCAGCGACTCCGGCGCCCACGGTCGGTCTGCGCTCCGGCCAGAGCGCGAGGTTCACGTTCATCGCGTCACGCGCAGGCACCTACCGCATCGCCTGTCTCGTTCCAGGGCACGAGGAAGCACGCATGTGGGACGTGCTCGATGTGGGCGGCGTGCGGCGTCCGTCGATCTCGAGGCGACCGGGGTTCTAGTTCTCGGTCGGCGTCTCGACGCGGCGCACGTCGAGCGCGATGAAGTTCGGGAGCAGCGGCGCGAGATATCCCGCCCGCTCGTCGCCGCGCCGATCGACGAGGTAGAGAGCGGCGCCGTGGACGATGTCGTTCGTGGTCGCTCGCACCTCGATTCCATACGCGCGCCACACCGCTGCGAGCTGGCGGTGCGTGCCCGTCAGCCAGTGCCACCCCGGCTCGAGGTGCCAGCGACGTGCGACCGACCGGACGCTTGCGGGCGTGTCGCCCTTCGGATCCACGCTCACCACGAGCACGGTCGGGCGCGCGCCTGGCGGCAGAGCACGTTGCGTATCACCGATCGCCCTGCCGACGAGCGGACAGAGCGAACGACACTTCGAGTCGAGGAAGGTGACGAGCGTCACCCGGCTGCGCTGCGCCGCAAGTGACCTGGAACCCCCAAGCACGTCGCGCAGTCTGAACTGCGGCGCAGGGCGATCACCCGCGGGCCACGACGCTTGACCGTGCAGGTCCGGAAGCGGGAGCGCCGTGCTCGCTGCGGGCTGTGCGGAGAAGAGGACATGGGCGGCCAGCCCCGCTGCGACGCCGAGCGCAACGGCTGCGCCGAGCACGACGAACACTCGCGCCGATGACGCGCCTGTGGAGCTCCTCCTCACGTCCCGGTCAACCCCTCGATCCCGGACCGCTGTCCTCCGACCGGACTTTGAATGCCCGGACTGTCAGGACGGCCGCCCACCAGAGCAGCACGACGACCACGAGGCCGAGCGGGACCGCCCAGGAGAGCACGGCCCCGGTAGTGAAGTCGGTCGTCGAAGCAAGAGCGGTCATCGTCGCTTCACCTCCAAAGTCTCCGACATCAATGCTCCCCAGCGAACTGGCGCACCCACCTGCGGCGTCGCGCCTCTGGGTCCAGCCATCCATACACACAAATGAGCGCGATCACGGTCCATGGCACCGAGCCCGGCACCCACATCACGCCCGCCGCAATTTGCTGGTCGGCGAGCGGCGAGAGTCCGAGCGGTCTGCTCGAGAGGTCGGCGTAGTGCGTGTAGAGGGGTGACGGCGCGATGGCGATCACGACAGCCAGGCCCCAGCCGACTACCATCGCGCCGACTGCGTATGCGGCGCGCAGCGGCAGCGTCAAGGGAGTCCGGAATGGCCCCGTCCCGAGAAGGTGCGCCCAGAAGAGGAGCGCTGTGATGAAGAACGTTGCGTGCTCGAGGTCGTGGAGCACCGGATGGTCGAGCGCCGCGTCGTAGAGGGCAGGCACGTGCCAGAGCACGAGAACACCGTTCATGAGGACGAATGCGACGGCCGGGAGTACGAGCCACCGCGCACCCCAGCGCAGGGGCGCGGCCCAGGCGCCACGCGCGATACCTCCGGCCACGGCCCGACGCGTCGAGAGCGAGAACGGCCGCCAGAGGCGGTGCCACGGGCGGCTGAGGACGATCAGCGGTGCCGCCACCTCGAGCAGTAGCACATGCTGCACCATGTGCGCCGAGAAGAGCGAGTCCGAGAGCCTGTCCATGGGTGCCGAGAGCGCGAGGACGATGGTCGCGAGACCCGCCGCGAAGAGAGCGCTCCGCCAGCGGCGCTCCGCACCCTCTCGCCGGCCGACCGGACCGCCGCGCCCGCCCAGCACGTACAGGATCGCGACGACCGCGACACCGAGGATGGGTGGATCGAGGAGCATCCTCGCCCGCGCTCAGAAGAGGTAGAGGAACGCGAAGGTGAGGGCGCCGAGGCCGGCGAGGAACGCCAGGTAGAAGCCCGCCGCATCCAGGTCCGCCTGGCTCGAGCCTCGCACGCGGCTTCCGTTGCGGAACGTAGACGCGACGATCGTCTCCAACCAGACCATCGAGCAGAGCACCGTGACCGCGTAGAGCCCGGTCCATCCCAGAAACACGCTCGCCCACCCGCCGTCCGTCGGACCGAAGTCGAGTCGCGTGTACTCGACCACCTGTAGAGCGACCGCGACGAGGCCGGAGACGAGAGCGACGAGCGAGAGCCAGCGCGAAGCGATCTCGCTGCCGCGCACGAGCTCGGACCGTGCCCAGGCGACGAGTCCCGCGCAGACCACCACCGCTAGCAGGATCGCGAGCCCGAAGCCGAGCGGCGCCTTCAGGTCACCCGGACGCCACAACCCGGATGTGTTGAGCGACGCGAGGTAGAGAAACGCGAAGACGAAGGGCAGGAAGAGAAAGATCGTCGACGACACCAGGAGCCGTACCCCGACCCAGATGTTCCGGTCCTTCTGCTCGGGCGGCTCGGGCTCGAGCTGCGTCCAGGGCGACTGTGTAGCGTCGGACATCGCCTACCTCCCCGCCGGGGTGAGTGCAGGTCCACCCACCGGTGACCTCACGTCGTGGCCGTACGGGTACGGATCGGCGTCGATCACGGGGATACGCTCGAAGTCGTACGAGGGCACCGGCGTCGGCACCTGCCACTCGAGGGACTTCGACTGCCAGGGATTCGCTTCGGCAGGGATGCGCACGAACACGAGCGACCAGACGAGGTTTGCGAGGAAGATCAGCATCGAGGCACCGAGGACGAAGGCGGACACAGACACCCAGTCGTTCAGCCACTGGAGGTTGTCCGGATAGGTGACGACGCGACGCGGCTGGCCTAAGAATCCGACGGCGAACAGCGGTCCGAAGGTCGAGTTGAACGCGATGAACATGATCCAGAAGTGGAGCTTCCCGAGCAGCTGGTTCAGCTGGAAGCCGGTCATCTTCGGCAGCCAGTAGTAGATGGCAGCGAAGAAGGTGAAGACGAGCCCGCCCATGATCGTGTAGTGGAAGTGCGCCATCGAGAAGAAGCTGCCGTGGGTCGTCACGTCGCTCGGCACGTCGGACAGGAAGACACCGGAGAGACCGCCGATGAAGAAGTTGAAGACCCACGCGAGACAGAAGAGCATCGGCACGTCGAAGCGGATCTTCCCTCGCCAGAGCGTGCCCATCGCGCACAGGAAGATGAAGCCGGTCGGCAGCGAGATGATCTCCGTCGAGAGCATGTAGAACGGCCGCAGGCTGGCGTTGAGGCCGCTAACGAACAGGTGGTGCTGCCAGACGGTGAAACTCAGGAGGGTCACGCCGAGCATTCCCGCGACGGCGAGCCGATAACCCCAGAGGGGCTTTCGCGCGAACACGGGCAGGAGCTCGAGCACAATGCCGAACCCCGGGATCGCGAGGATGTACACCTCTGGGTGCCCGAAGACCCAGAACAGGTTCTCGTACAGGTACTGGCTTCCGCCCTGGGTCGAGAGGAAGTAGCCGGTCTGCGCCGTCCGGTCGAGCGCGACCAGGGTCAGGGTCGTGATCAGAACCGGCGCCGCAAGCACGTTCAGGATGGAGGTCGCGACGATGCTCCAGACGAAGATGGGCAGCCTGCCCCAGGTGAGCCCCGGGGCACGCATCGAGATCACGGTCGCGAGCATGTTGAACGCCAGGAGCGTCATGGAGATCCCGACCAGCGCGAAGAACATGATGTACGCGTCCATCCCCATGTTCGCCTGGTCGTTGAGCGGCGCATAGCCCGTCCAGCCGGTCGGGAACCCGCCGTAGAAGACGGTGGACGTGAGGATGATGCCTGCGGCCATCAGGAGCCAGAACGTGAACGCCTCGACGCGCGGAAACGCGAGGCGCCTCGCGCCGATCATGAGCGGAACGAAGTAGCTGCCGAACGGGCCGAGGATCCCGCTCGTCATCATCCCCATCATCATCGTGCCGTGGAGGCCGACGAGCGAGAGATACTGTCCCGCCGGGAACACGTTCGGCGTGGGCCGGAGCAACTCGAAGCGGATCAGCATCGCGTTGACCCCCCCGAAGAAGATGAAGAAGCCGATGCCGATCAGGTACTGGAGGCCGACCACCTTGTGGTCGGTCGAGAAGCCGATGTAGCGCGTCCAGCTGCCCGCCGGCTGACTCCCGCCGCTGCCGTGCTCCTCGAGTTCGTGGACCGAGGCCGGGCGTCCGGCGATGCGCGAGAGCGGGTAGTTGAGAAACCCGAGCCCGGTGAGGAAGCCCGTGACGCCCAGGACGTACGCGAGGAAGAGCGCGATGTCGTTCTGACTCGTGTCACCGATGTAGTCGAGGCTTGGTGCGTGGATCTGGTGACCGATCCACCAGCCGACGTAGTAGCCGACCGCCGCCAGCACTACCGCGCTAAGCAGGTTGAAGCCGACGAGTCGGCGTAGAAGTGGCGGGCGAGCCGCGGGTACTTCGGCAACGCTCATCCGGCTCTCCTTTGCGGCATCGGGGAGTAGCTCGTGCGGTAGGGCGGCATGTAGCGGGCGACCGCTTCGAAGACCTTCTGCTGCTGCTGGATCCACGCCGTGAAGGCGGGCGCGCTGACGACTCTGCCGGTGTCGTACATGTACCCGTGCCAGAGGCCGCACAGCTCGGCGCAGTGGATGTCGAAGCTGCGCGCAGCGCGTGTCCGCACGTAGACGACGTTGTCGGTTCCCAGGTTCGCGTCTGCCTTGACTCCGAGGCCGTACGCCCAGAACGAATGCACGGCGTCGAGCGAGGTGACGTGGAACTCGATCAGGCGATCCGCCGGGAGCATGAGCTGCGACGTCTCGAGGCCGCCGTAGGTGGGATAGCGATACGTGAACTCCCACTGCTGGGCGATCACCTGCACTGGCAGTTTCGGCCCCTTCGGGACTGCGATCGGGGCTGGCCCCTGGCCACCGCCGGAGCCGTTCTGGAGCAACGCCCACGTCCCATATCCGGCGAGGAAGAGCACGACCGCCGAGGTCGCTGCGATCCACGTCGTCTGCGCCCGAGCGTTCCCGCGAATGGCGGCCCCCTCTTCGGCCTCGGATCCGCGCCGTCGGAACACGATCAGGGCGTACGCGAAGTAGGCGACGATGAGGCAGATGATCGGCGTCATCACGGCGGTCAACACCGTGTTGTCGGTGACCTGACCCGCGGCCTGGGTCGACCCTTTGCCGGGCGGCAGGTGCGGCCCGAGCACGAAGATCACGAGCGGCGTCGCGATCAGGCTCGCGACGATCGTGATGACGGCGATTCGACGGATGTGGTTGGGCTCGTTCGTGTCGGCTTCCTCAGACCACGTTCAGGAAGCCGTCCATGTAGCCGATCGTCTGCATCGGCCCGCCGAACCCGTAGATGAAGCCCGCCGCGCAGGGGACGAGGCACTGCCATCGGTACTTCCCGGGCTTCCCCGTCCGGAACGAGAAGGTGATCGTCCTGTGCGCCTTGTCGAGCGTACACGGTGCGTTCTCGCATTGGTTCTTCGCATCGTCGGGTACGCCCTCGAGCGGAACGACGAGGTGGTAAGCGGCGACCGTGAAGGTGTGGGATGCGAGGGTCGGGTCGAGCACGTCGAGCGTCTTTCCGTCGACCTGCATCTTGTTTCCGACGACACCCTCAGGCCGCCCGAGGAACGGGTTCCGCAGCCCGCTCGCCCCGTCGAACTGGTACACGGTCACGTGGACGAGTGCGTGCGCGGGAAGCGTGAACACGGTGCTGTGCTTCCAGTCTCCGCTCGAGTCCTTGACGAGGTACGAGACCCATGTCGGCTGAGTGAAGCCGTCCCCGAGGCCGGCAACGGTCTGGAGCGTGAGCTGCGCCGTCGGCTGGGCACCTTTCGTCGTCGGCGGGGAGACCGCGGCCGGGGAAACCATCAGGAACCCGGCCACGTACCAGACGATCAACCCCGCGACGACTGCCGCTGTGACCGCAACGACCGCGAGCCTTCGTCCCATTTCCACCAGTGCGTGATGTTCTTACTTCAGAGACCCAAAGTCAAATGCGACCGCCACGCAGGGAAATCGTGAGGTCAGTACAGCTCTCTCAGCGATGGGTGCGACGCGCACGCGGCTCCGACGACGTGTCACGAACGAATCGCGTATGCCACCTAGCCGCTGACGACCTCGAGGTGTCGATCGCCTGAATGCAGAATCCCGACGTGGAACAGGAGACCGAACCGATGATCGAGAGCGAGCTCGCGCGGACTGCGGCGTTCCGCACCGAGCTCCGGCGGTTCCTCCGAACGACCGCTGAGGTGACGGCGAGGTTCGGACTAACGGCTCAACGCTACGACCTCCTGCTCATGATTCGTGCGGGTCGCGAGCATGCGGACGGCGTGCCGCTTACCGAGCTGTGCGAGCGTTTGCAGCTACGCCAGACGGCGGTCACGGAGCTCGTGAAGCGCGCGGTCGAGGCGGGCCTCGTCGAACGGCGGCCCTCGACCGAGGACCGGCGCGTGCGACTGCTGCGATTGACTCCCGAGGGGGAGCGGCGTCTGGACGATGCCTTCGACGCACTCAGGCAGGACCGGATTGCGCTCGCAGGAGCCTTCCTCGATCTCGACCAGCGGTTCCGTGACGCTCACCACTGAGCATCGGCTTCGTCGCGCTCCGAGGCTTCTCGGGGAGTCACCGTCGACTCCCAACCGCCCTCCCCGGGAAGCTCGAGAGCTGGTGGCTGAAGACGAAGCACGATTCGCCCGACGACTTCGTTCTCCCGGCGCCCCACGAACGCCTCGGCCTTCAACGGCCGACTTGCGGCTCGACGCTGTCTGTCGGAAGGACTGGCGGGGCGGACGCTCATGCAGATCTGCGCGAAGGCGACAAGGCGCCGCGAGCGATTCTCCGGGGCGCACCTTCGAGCGCACGATCGGGCGTGCAATGGGCAGCAGCGGTGTCGAAGCGCTCGAGTTCAAGCCTGTCCAGCCAACAGAAAACCCCGCCTGAGCGGGGCTTTCGTCGAAGCGGATGAAGGGACTCGAACCCTCGACCTTCTGCATGGCAAGCAGACGCTCTAGCCAACTGAGCTACATCCGCGAGGGGGCGGATTATAGCCGCGTGCCCGCGAGCCCAGGATCCGGGCGCTGGTAGCGTCGCGCGATGGCCGTCGCCGGCAACCTCGTCGCCGAGAAGCTCGATCAGGCGGTTGCGATCCTCCGCGAGCAGGACGTCGACCTCTGGCTGACGCTCGTGCGCGAGACCTCGCAGACGAACGATCCGAGTCTCGAGCTCATCGCAGGCACCTACTGCGCGTGGCAGGGAGCGTTCCTCGTCTCGGCGAGCGGCGAGCGACTGGCGATCGTCGGACGCTACGACGCCCCGCCTGTCCGCGACCTCGGCGCGTACGACGAGGTCGTCGGCTACGACGAGAGCATCCGCCCCGCGCTTCTCGACGCGCTCGAGCGGCTCGACCCCCGATCGATCGCGATCAACTACTCCGAGAACGACGCAGCCGCCGACGGTCTCACGCACGGCCTCTGGCTCATTCTCCAGCAGACGCTGGGCGGCACTCCGTACGCCGAGCGGCTCGTCTCGTCCGAGCGGCTCGTCGGCGCGCTCCGGGGGAGGAAGTCCACCGGTGAGGTCGAGCGGATCCGCCAGGCGATCGGGTCGACCGAGGAGATCTTCGACGCCGTCAGCGGCGCCCTTCGGCCCGGCCTGACGGAGGTCGAGGTCGCGGCGCTCATGCACGGCGAGGTCAAGCGGCGCAGGCTCGGCTACGCATGGGGACGCGACCACTGCCCGGCCGTGAACGCCGGTCCCGAGAAGGAGGTCGGACACAGCGGCCCTGGCGATCTCGAGACCCGTCGCGGACAGCTCCTGCATGTCGATTTCGGCGTCTCGCAGAACGGCTACTGCAGCGACCTGCAGCGCGTCTGGTACCTGCTCGACGAAGGCGAGACGACGGCTCCGTCCGAGGTCGAGCACGCGTGGGCCGCGCTGTGGGCGGCCATCGGCGCGGGCGCCGCGGTACTCCGCCCCGGCGCGGTCGGCTGGGAGGTCGACGCCGCCGCCCGCGCGAGCCTCGTCGACGCCGGCTACCCCGAGCCGATGTACGCCCTCGGCCATCAGCTCGGCAAGTCCGCGCACGACGGCGGAACGGTCCTCGCCCCGCGGTGGGACCGGTACGGGGAGACGCCCTACGGGATCGTCGAGAAGGGGAACGTGTTCACGCTCGAGTACGGCGCGCCCGTACCCGGGCGCGGGTACATCGGCCTCGAGGAAGACGTCCTCGTCACCGCAGACGGCGTCGAGTGGCTGAGCACCCCGCAGCGCGAGCTCTGGCTCGTGCGCTAGAGGGCGAGCCTACGAGGCGGCACGGTCGAGCGCCTCGTTGACGAGGCTGTCGGCGAGCTCGTTGTGCTCGCGCCGGACCGCGGTGTAGGTCACGCGCTGGACCCCTCGCGCGAGCCCTGACGCCTCGAGGAAGAGATCCTGCAGCGCGCGGTTCTTGACCCGGTACTCGCCCCGCATCTGCTTCACGAGAAGCTCCGAGTCGGAGACCACCTCGAGCTCGTCCACTCCGACCTCGACCGCGCGCTCGAGCCCGGCGACGAGCGCCCGGTACTCGGCGACGTTGTTCGTCGCGACGCCGATCGTCTCCCCGCGAGCGTCGAGGACGGTGCCGTCCTCCGCCTCGAGGACGAACGCGTACGCCGCCGGGCCGGGATTTCCCCGGGAGCCGCCGTCGGTGAAGAGTCGTGCCTTCACGCGTCGACGAGCGGGTAGACGTCGTACGCCGGTTCCTCGTAGGGATGCGCGGCACACAGCGCGCTCAGGACCTCGTCGAGGAACTCCTCGGGAACGACGGTCTCGACGCGGAGCTCGGGAACGTGCTCCTCCCTCCCCCGCTCTCCGATCACGGGGTCCGTCTCATCACCTCCGAGGAACGTGCCCGTTCCCGCCGTGTACCAGGAGCAGCGCTCGTAGTCGCCGATCCGTCCCGCGCCGGCCTCGAAGGCGGCGTCCCGAGTCGCCTCGAGGGCGTCCGCCGGAACGAACCAGACGAGCTTGACCCGGCCCACAGCTCTCCCGGCCGCGCTCGACCTACTCGAGATTGTCGATCTGCGCGCGCTGCAGGTGCCCCGAGTAGTCGACGTACACCGACTTCCACTCGGTGAAGACGTCGAGCGCCGCCTGGCCGGCCTCGCGGTGCCCGTTGCCCGTCTCCTTGATGCCGCCGAACGGGAGGTGCACCTCGGCCCCGATCGTGCCCGCGTTCACGTACGTGATTCCCGCCTGGAGATCGCGCAGCGCGCGGAATGCGCGGTTGACATCCTGCGTGAAGATCGACGAGGAGAGCCCGTAGCGGATCCCGTTCGACACCCGCACCGCCTCGTCCTCGTCGCGCACCTTGATGAGCGAGAGCGTCGGCCCGAAGATCTCGTCCTGCGCGATCCGCATGTCGGCGTCGACGTTCCCGAAGATCGTCGGCTGGTAGTAGAAGCCCTTCGCGAGGTCTCCGTCGCTCGCGATCTCGCCGCCCGTCAGCAGCTTCGCGCCGTCGGCGATCCCCACCTGCGTGTACGAGTGGATCTTCTCGAGCGCGGCGCCGTTGATGACCGGGCCGACGTCGGTGTCGTCCTCCCACCCGACGCCAAGCGTCAGCCCCTCGGCGCGTTCCACGAGCCGCTTCTCGAGCGTGGCGTAGACGCTCTCGTGGACGATCACGCGGCTCGCGGCCGTGCAGCGCTGGCCGGAGGTACCGAATGCCGACCACAGGATCCCGTCGACCGCGAGGTCGAGATCCGCGTCCTCCATGACGATGATCGCGTTCTTACCGCCGAGCTCGAGGTGGACGTGCTTCAGGCGGTCGGCGGCGGTCTTCAGCACTTCGACACCCGTGTCGCGCGAGCCCGTGAGCGTGATGACAGGGACGTCCGGGTGGCGCACGAGCGCGTCGCCCACCTGTCCCCCGCCCCCGTGGACGATGTTGACGACGCCCTTCGGAACCCCGGCCTCGTCGAGGAGCTCGACGAAGCGATGGCCGAGTGCCGGCGTATCGGTCGCGGGCTTGAAGACGATCGTGTCGCCGCAGACGATCGCGGGCGCCATCTTCCAGGACGGGATCGCGATCGGGAAGTTCCAGGGCGTGATCACGCCGACGACTCCGATCGGCATCCGGATCGACATGTTGAACTTGTCGCGGAGCTCGGACGGGGTCGTCTGCCCAAAGAGGCGCCGGCCCTCGCCGCCCATGTAGTAGCTCATGTCGATCGCTTCCTGGACGTCGCCGCCGGCCTCGGCGCGAACCTTCCCCATCTCGTGCGTCATCAGCTCGGTGAGCTCGTCCTTGTGCTCGACCAGGAGCTGCGCGAAGCGGAAGAGGATCTCGCCGCGCTTCGGGGCGGGGACGAGACGCCAGTCCTCGTACGCGGCCTTCGCAGCCGAGACTGCGCGCTCGACGTCCTCGAGAGCGGACTTCGGGAACGTGCCGATCAGCTCGCCGTCGGCGGGGCTCGTCGAGTCGAACGTCTGGCCGGAGGCGGCGTCGACCCACTCGCCGCCGATGAAGTTCTGGAACGTCTTCGTGATCGTGGCCATCACCGGGAGCCTAGCGCCGACGCGGACAACGGAAGGTGGACGAGCAATCTCCTCGGCCGCGTCAGCGGCCGCTTCAGGGGTAGGCCGCGGGCGAGAGTCTCGCGCGAGCGAGCTCTCGCTCTGGCGAAAGAACTACCTCGCTACGTCTGGGACGACGCGGCCGCTGTCGTCGAGCTTGCCGTTCCAGGCGGTGAACGCGGGCTCGATCTCCGAGATGTCGGAGCCGCGGTCGGCGAGGCGAATCGGCTGCGGCGCCTCCGGGGCGACCCGGTACTGGTACCAGGTGATCTCCCAGGCGAACGTGAGCACGAGCTCGCCCGTCACCCCCGAGAGCGGGACGATCGACACGAGCGGCGCGCCGAGAGCGCGCCCGACCCCCTGGACGGTACGCAGGAAGAGGCTCGCGTTGAAGAGATCCGCGGCCTCGACGAGCGCTGCTTCCCCGTCCGACAGGCGACGCAGGATCGGCTCCGGGACGACGGGCTCCGGCTCGCCGTTCTTGACCCCGAGGAGCTGCGCCCACCGCGGCCGCCGGCGTCCGTGCGACGCGTACACGGCAGGTGACATCGGACCGCCTTCGCGCACCCAGCCGTAGTCGAGCGCAATGTCCTGGCAGAGCGGGCAGACGTCGACGAACTCGACGCCGTCCGGAGAGAATCGGAGCGCGTACTCCCCCTGCAGCAGCGTCCGTTCGCAGACTGCGCAGGCGCGGCGCACTGTCGCCTTCGTCACGCGCATGGCGGACGACTCTAGCAGGGTCCCCGAGTAGTCAATGCGCGTGCGACGGCTAGGCCTTCGCGGCCTCGCGCTCGCGCTGCGTCTCCTCGATGATCTTCTGCGCGACGTGCGCGGGGACGTCCTCGTAGCGGAGAAAGTGCATCGCGTAGTCGCCGCGACCCCCGGTCATCGAGGTGAGGGACTGCGCGTAGGTGAGGAGCTCGGACATCGGGACCTCGGCGCGGATCGTCGTCAGCCCCCCGAGCGGCTCCATGCCCTGGAGCCGGCCGCGGCGGGAGTTGAGGTCGCCGTTCACCGCCCCGACGGCGTCGTCCGGAACGGTCACCTCGAGCTCCATGATCGGCTCGAGAAGGACGGGATCGGCGTTCATGTACGCGTCCTTCCACGCCATCGAGCCGGCGATCTTGAACGCCATCTCCGACGAGTCGACGGTGTGGTGCGACCCGTCCACCAACTCGACCCGAACGCCCTGCACCGGCGCGCCGGCGAGCTCGCCGCGCTGCATCGCCTCCTGGATCCCCTTGTCGACGGCGGGCCGGTAGCTCTGCGGAATGACGCCGCCGACGATCTTGTCCACGAACTCGTAGCCGTCGTCGAGGGGCGACACGACGATGTGGCAGTCGCCAAACTGCCCGCGGCCACCCGTCTGCTTCTTGTAGCGGCCGTGCGCGCGCGCCTCGCGGCGGATCGTCTCCCGGTACGGGACGCGTGGCTGGTGGAGCTCGACGTCCACGCCGAAGCGGCGCTTCGCACGCTCGAGCGCCACCTCGACGTGCATCTGGCTCATCCCCGACAGGATCTCCTCGCCCGTCTGCTGATCGCGATGGAGGTGCAGTGTCGGATCCTCCTCCGCGAGCCGCTTGATCGAGCTCGCGACCTTTTCCTCATCGCCCTTCGACTTGGGGGTGATCGCGAAGCTCATGACGGGCGCCGGGAAGCCGAAGTCAGGCAGCTCGACCGCGACCTCCTTGTCCGTCAGGAGATCGCCCGTCTGCGCCTCTTTCAGCTTGGCCACCGCCCCGATGTCGCCCTCCGCGAAGTCGAGCGCGGGGTGATGCTCCTTGCCCTGAAGGTCGAGCAGCGATCCGAGCCGCTCCTTCGACTTGCCGCGAAGGTCGACGAGCGTGGTCTCGGGCGTGATCGTCCCCTTGAGGACGCGGAAGAGGTTGATGCGGCCGGCGAACGGGTCGGCGACGGTCTTGAAGACGAAGGCCGCCGTGCCGGCGCCGTCGACATCGATCGGCGATCCCTTCTTCGCGGGCGACGGGACGCCCTCCACCAGCAGGTCGAGGAGCGCGTGTGCCCCGAGGTTCTTCGTCGCGACACCGCACGCGACCGGGAACAGCTCTCCGTTCGTGACCGCCGTCTTGAGCGCGGCGGCAACCTCGTGGGCGTCGAGCTCCTGTCCCTCGAGGTATCGCTCCATCAGCCCTTCGTCCGTCTCCACGACGCTGTCGAGGAGCTTCTCGCGGTACTCGGCGACCTGGTCGGCGAGCTCGTCCGGGATCGGCCCTGGCTCCCCCTCCTTGCCCCCCTCGGGGCTCGTGTAGGCGCACATGTGGAGAACGTCGACGATCCCGGTGAGTTCGTGCTCGACGCCGATCGGGATGTGCACGGCGACGCATTGCGTGGAGAGCTGCGCGCGCAGCTGCTCGAGCGTCCGGAAGAAGTCCGCGCGTTCGCGGTCGAGCATGTTGACGAACAGGAGGCGCGCGAGCCCGAGCTCCTCGGCGAGCCTCCACGCTCGGGCGGTGCCGACCTCGGAGCCCATGACGCCGGAGACGGTGACGAGAGCGCCCTCGACGACCCTCGCCGCGCACCGCAGCTCACCCTGGAAGCTCGGGTCGCCGGGGACGTCGACGAGGTTGAGCTTCCGATCCTGCCAACTCGCATGCGAGAGCGACATCGAGATGGAGAGCTGCCGCTTGTGCTCGTCCTCGTCGGAGTCCGAGATCGTCGTCCCCGCCTCGACCGTCCCGAGCCGGTTGATCTCGCCCGACTGGAAGAGCAGTGCCTCGACGAGCGAGGTCTTTCCCGTCCCGCGGTGGCCGACGACGGCGACGTTGCGGATCTTCGCGGGCTCGGGCATGGCGTTCTCGTCCTCCTCGGGCTGGCTCGATTTCGGCCGACAGCTTAGTCGGCACGTCGCGGCGGTCGCCGCCCGATCGCGGGCGCCCGGCGGCCCGCGGAGGTCACTGCACCGTCGTCTCGCAGGTGGCGAACGTATCGGTGCCGGGACCGCCGATGCACACGTCCGTGCCCGCGCCGCCGGTGATCGAGTCGTTCCCTCCACCGCCGAGGATGCAGTCGTTTCCGCCCGCGCCGTTCATCGTGTTGGCGGCGGAGGTGCCGAGGAGGAGGTCGTTTCCGCTCGTGCCGGTGACTCCGCTCACGACGGTGGTGAGCGTGATCGAGGCGCAGTTGGCCGGCTTGAGCGTGTTGGCGGTGATCGCCTGGGTCACGCGAGAGACCCGCGATCCGGCGACGCCGTTTCCCGCGCTGGACGCCGTCGTCGCCGCCACCAGCGCTACGAGAGCGAGGACGAGCGGCACGGAGACGAGGCGTGGAGCGAGCGCGGTCATGGTCTCAGGACTGCGATTCGACGCCCGTAGCGGCACGCTCTCCAGCCCCGAGCCCGAGCGCCAGGACGAGGAGAGCGGCGAGCACGCCGACGATCCACGGAACGCGGAGCATGCCGACGACCCTCCCACCCGCCGGAACGTGGAACCACATCCGCCCGACGAGACGGTCCCGCGTCGGGCGCTCCGGGTCGACGAACCCGTTGTTGTCGCCCTTGAACGTGTACCGGCCGTGATCGATGGCGACGATCCGATGCAGGACGACTCGTCGCAGCAGTTCGCTCCGGTAGCCGACGACGTCGCCGACGCGGTACGAGCCGGACGCACGGAGCAGGACGAGATAGTCGCCGCGTAGCCGGGGGAGCATGCTCGTCCCGTCCACGACGACGAACGATGTGCTGCCGCCGAGCTGCGGAGGAGCGACCGCCCACCAGCCCGCACCGACGAGCAGCGCCGTCGTCGCGATCCACGCGGCGACACCGATCCGAGCGCGGGCGGCCTTCCCGAGGCGAAGAGAGGGACTGGATGGCGCGACGCAGGGTCGCGCCGTCCAGTCGATGCTAGCTCGGGCGATCATCGCCGCCCGCTACTGCGCTGCGACGACCGTGAGCTGCGTTGCAGCGACGACCGTCGCCTGCGGCGAGGTCGTGTTGCACGTCGCGCTTCCCGCTGCGTTCGAGCACGTGTACCAGGAGCCGCCGGACGCGAGCTGCACCTTGAGGGTGCTCGTCGTGGTCGGCGAGATCGAGAATGCGACCTGGTCGAGGTTCGTGGGCGTCGTGGAGTTGAGCGTGTACGCGACGTTCGAGATCGTGTACCCGCTGATCGTCCCCGAGCCCGCGCCGGCATTGCTTCCCGGCACGGTGTTCGTGGCTGCGTAGGCGAACGCGGCCGCGCCGATCGCGATCGCGAGCAGTGCGACGATCACGAATCGGCGGCGTCTGCGCAGAAGCGGCATGGGGGTCTCCTTGTGGCGTCTCGAATGGGGGATGGTCGAGTGAGGCCCGAGTGCTCTCGGCAGTCCCATCGGCGCGGACCTACCCCCTGAAGGGGGGATCCGCGGGGCCAGACGACGCGCGTTGTCGGCGATGCTGACGCTGCACGTCTAGTTCGCAATCCGTTCCGGCCCGATCGGCGGGACCGGACTCCGGAGCCGGAACCTAGCCCGGCGCGTCGAGCTCGACGCCGGCGGGCCGGTGCGAGCGCCCCGCCGCTACTTCTCGGCAGCCTCGCGGGTCGCCCCCGCGAGGTGTGCCTTGAGGCGGAGGATCGCCTTCGTGTGGAGCTGCGAGACGCGGGACTCGGTGACGCCGAGCACCTCGCCGATCTCGCGCAGGGTCAGCTCCTCGTAGTAGTAGAGCGTGACGACGAGCTTCTCGCGCTCGGGGAGGCTCGAGATCGACTCGGCGAGCGCCTCCCGGACCTCGCTCTGCTCGAGGGACATCTCGGGGTCCGGCTCCGTCTCGTCCTTGATCGTGTCGATGAGGGCGATCTGGTCGCCGCTGCTCGAGGGAGACCAGAGCTCATCGAGTGCGGCGACGGAGGAGCGGGAGATCTCGTGCAGGTTGTCCTCGAGCTCGTCGCCCGTGATGCCGAGCTTCGCCGCAATCTCCTCGTCGGTCGGGGCGCGCATGAGCTCGCGCTCGAGCACCGCGATCGCACGCTCGATCTGGCGTGCTCGGGTGCGAACGGAGCGTGGCACCCAGTCGAGCGAGCGCAGCTCGTCGATGATCGCGCCGCGGATCCGCGCCATTGCGAAGGTCTCGAACTTGATCTCCCGGTCGGGGTCGAAGCGCTCGATCGCGCCGATGAGCCCGAGGAGCCCGTAGGAGACGAGGTCCTGCTCGTCGACGTGCGACGGGAGGCTCGCGCCGACGCGGCCGGCGACGAACTTGACGAGCGGCGCGTACGTGAGGATGAGCCGGTCGCGGAGCGCCTGGTCCTGCGACTTCCGATAGTCCTGCCAGAGCGCCTGCGTGTCGGTCGCCGCCACGACGAGAGAATACGCCGGGGAGAGGCGGATTCCTCAGCGCGGTCGTCGGAACGCGCCTCGGGCGAGGCTTCCCATCCACAAGGCGAGCACGGCGGCCGCGAAGGCGATGACCAGCGCGCGACCGCCCTGCAACGCCGAGAAAACCGCGATCAACGCGAGAGCGACGGCCAGCACCGCGAAGAGTCCCCCGAGCGCACGCCGGTGCACGCGCTGATCTTGCCACTCGAGGGTCGCGGTACGATTCGCGCTCGCAACTCAGGGGCGTAGCTCAACTGGCAGAGCACCGGTCTCCAAAACCGGGGGTTGCAGGTTCGAGTCCTGCCGCCCCTGCTGGCTCAACAGATGGGCTGACGTTAGCGCGCCGACACTTGGTCGATCCTCGGTTCACACTCCCCGAACAGGCCCAGCAAGGGTGCCGAGATTCAGGTGAGCTCGTCGAAGGCTTCCACAACCCAAGCCTTCAGGTCATCGGAACCAGCGAAGAGCGCACCGTCGGCGTCGGCGCGCGCCAGCACCTCGTCCGCGGTGGCGCCGGCTCTAAGTCCGGCGTAGAGATAGATCACCGCGGATGAGCGCCCTCCGGTGCGACACGTGACGAGGGTTGGCCGGGGCAACCGGTCGAGAGCGGCCACGTGCTCTCGAGCAAGGTCCACGTCGAGCACCCGAGGCGGATCGGACACGACGTTCACCGATTCGTCCACCGCCGCCTGGACACTCGCGTACGACATACCTCCCTCCATTGCCTCGAACTCCTCACCGCAGAGAAAGAGCCATGAGGCGGCTTTCGCGTCGTGAGCGAAGGCCGCCGGATCGGCGATGAGCCCGCGGTTGTGGATGAGATCGGCAGGACGTTCGAAGTCGGCCATCACGGGGACCGTACATCGTCCGCCGTTCGATTCGCACGCTCGCATCCAAGTAGCCGGGCTCGCAAAGCTCCTGGCGGAGCGAAGGCTAGTGCTCTAGGACGTTCGGGCCAGCGGGATCAGCGTCCGAAGTGTTCGCCCGGCCCGTGCTCCGGCGAGTGTGCCTCCGTCCCGACGGAGCTGCTCCGGTCTTCCACTTCGATCGCGGGTGGCTCGTGGGTCTCCGACGAAGTGACGGGGGAGGCACGTACCGCCGAGACGAGCCTCCCCCGCCCCCTCAGGCGATCGCAGTGCAGGAACCGGGGTTCCGCCGTCTGCGCTCGGTTCACGCATCGTAGGAGACGCGAGCGCCGCTTCCACTCGACGGAAGGGCAGGCCGCGGTCGAGTCCAGCGACGCAGAGCGGCCGCGCTCGAGCCCCGAGAGCGCGGCTGCTCGCGTAGGGTGCCGGCAATCCGGAAGGGGGTTCCCATGGCAATTGCACGCGTCGTCACGTTCGAGGGCGTCGGCAGCGAGCGGATCGAGCAGCTGAGGGCGCAGACCGGCAGCGAGCCGCCCGAGGGTCTCGCCGCGAGTGAGCTCCTCGTACTCCACGATCCCGAGGCCGAGAAGTCGATAGCCATCGTCTTCTTCGAGACGGAAGACGACTACGTCCGCGGAGACGAGATCCTGAGCGCCATGCCCACAGGCGACACGCCCGGGCAGCGAACGTCGGTGGGCAAGTACGACGTCGCCATCCGCATGACCCCGTAGCTCGACGGGCAGAGCCGGGGTCGGCACACGCCGGCCCCGGCTCTCGCAATCCGGACGTTCACCGCCCGCTGCCGCTCGCGAGCAGCAGTGGGTGAGCCGCCGCGTCGCGTCGAGCTCGTTGCGACCTGCCCTCGTCAGCCGGTACACCGGTCGCTGACGCCAGATGCGGCCTCCGCCTCCAGGCGCCGCAGGCGCGAGGAGATCTGGCCGTCACGGGCAGCACGGGCGAGCGCGGCGGCGTGCGAGTGCCTCCCCAGGAGCGAGAGCAGCCGTGCCTCGGACATACCCGAGGACAGATCGCGGGACGAGGTTCGAAGACGCGCTGGACGGGAAAGACCCTCTCCGATGAACGAGCAGCTCACGGAGAAGTCACAGACACGCGGTCGCGTTCTGGCCGCGGAGGCGTTGTCGGCGGGCGCGATCAGCGAGCCGGGATACGCGCGCTCGACCGTCGTCGACGAGGCCCGGAAGCGCGTCCGGGCGGCACGCCGCGCATACCGGTCGTCTCCCACTTTCGCGCACTTCGAGCGGCTGGAAGACGCCGTCCGCGCGCTGAACGTGGCGATCGCGGTGCGGGCTGCACCGTCGCAACAGCGCCGGGCTCGCGAGCTCGCGCAACGCGAGCTCGCTGCCTGAGGCTCACGCAGAAAGGCGCGCGCACGACCCGGTCAGGCCCTGCCTCGACGGCGCCGGGGCAAACCAAGAGCGCCCGGGCGACGTCTGAGTTCGAGCAGGGAACGAGCGCGGTGGCTTTCGCGTTCCCGACGGGGGAAGTAGGTCGGGAGCGCCACGCCGCAGCAAGCCACCGCGCTCGACGCCTGCGAACCTATTCGGCTAGACGTCTCGTGTCTGGGTGGAAGCGGCTACAGACGCGCGCTCAGGCGAGGACCTTGACGTGAGCGCTCACGCCGAGGTTGCCGCCGCCGCACCTTCGCCGTGATCGTGTAGCGACCCGGCTTCTTCCCGGTCGGGATCCTCGTCGACACCTTGAACGCCCCGCCCGTGCGGACCTTCGTCAGCACCGCCGGCAGGCCCGCGAAGTCGTGGGCGTGCGAGAACGCGCGCGAGATGAGCGTGACCGTGTTCCCCACCGTGCAGCCGTCGGCAGAGCCCTTGACGACGACCGTGTGTCCGCGCCTGACCGGGGTCGGAGCGACACAGGAGTGGACCCCTCAGGAGGCGGCTGCGAGAGGACTTTCGAGTGCTTCCAGCCGGGCGTGCAGGTCCGTCACCGCCGCCCGCGACGAGGCCGCGAGCACCGGCGTCCTCTCCGCCAGGCGCCGCGAGCCGACGAAGGCCCTCGCCCTCGCGAGGAGCTCTTCGGCCGTCCCCGCCCGCTCCTCGCCCGAGACGCCGAGCCGGTCGAAAGCGTCCTGCGCCGCCATCAGGCGGAGCTCCATGCGCTCGTAGCTACGGCCGGACGGGTTGTAGCGGAGCACGGCTCCGTTGGCCTGCTTCATGTCCGCGAGCCATGCGGCCGCGAAGAAGTCGAAGAGCGCGTGCCACGCCTCCGGGTCGTCACGCAGCATGCGCTGAGTCTCGCCGAGCACGCGCTCCTGCTCCATCTGGTGCGCAGGCTCGTGGTCCACCGGGCCGCAGATGCCAGTGAAGGCCATTCCTTCCCTCCTCGCGAACGGGGGAGTCCGCAGGCAGCCCACCCTAGGTCGTCCGATCGGGCGATTCAACCGACTTCCGGTCAGGTTTGGCGACGTTCTACCGCTCCGGGGAGCAGGCTCGACGGGTGCCTAGGAACGAGCGCCCGCCACCCGATCCGCCTCTCACACGGCAACTGCCGGCAACCCCGCGAGCGCCATCGCAACCTCGTCCTCCGAGTAGGCGTGATCGACGAGCTCGCCGGCGAAGTAGTCGATGTACGCCTGCATGTCGAAGTGGCCGTGCCCGCAGAGATTGAAGAGGATCGACTGCGACACGCCCTCCTCGCGACAGCGCACCGCCTCGTCGATGGCGGCCTTGACGGCGTGGTTCGCCTCGGGTGCAGGGAGGATCCCCTCGACGCGTGCGAACTCGACTCCCGCGGCGAAGACCTCGCTCTGCGCATAGGCACGCGCCTCGATGAGACCGAGCTCCTTCAGATGGCTCACCATCGGCGCCATCCCGTGGTAGCGGAGGCCGCCCGCATGGAACGGCGGCGGGATGAAGGTCGAGCCGAGCGTGTGCATCTTGACGAGCGGCGTCAGGTGCCCGGTGTCGCCGAAGTCGAAGGCGTAGGAGCCCTTCGTGAGACTCGGGCAGGCCGCGGGCTCGACGGCGATGACGCGGATCGCGCTCCCGTCACGGAGCGCTCTCCCGATGAACGGGAACGACAGGCCCGAGAAGTTCGAGCCACCGCCTGTGCAGCCGATGACGACGTCCGGGTAGTCCTCCGCCGACTCGAGCTGGAGGAGCGCCTCCTCGCCGATCACCGTCTGATGCATGAGGACGTGGTTGAGCACCGAGCCGAGCGAGTACTTCGTGTCCTCGCGCGGCGCTGCGGTCTCGACCGCCTCGGAGATCGCGATCCCGAGGCTGCCCGTCGAGTCGGGATGCTCGGCGAGGATCGCCCGGCCGGAGTTCGTCTCGTCCGACGGGCTCGCCACGACCCTGGCGCCGAACGCCTCGATCAGGCCGCGCCGGTACGGCTTCTGGTCATAGGAGACCTTGACCATGTACACGTCGACCTCGAGGCCGAAGATCCCGCCCGCGAAGGCGAGCGCAGAGCCCCACTGGCCAGCGCCCGTCTCGGTCGTCAGCCTCTTCACGCCCTCGGCCTTGTTGTAGAACGCCTGCGCGACCGCGGTGTTCGGCTTGTGCGAGCCGGTCGGCGAGACGCCTTCGTACTTGTAGTAGATGCGCGCCGGCGTCTCGAGCGCCGCTTCGAGGCGGCGCGCGCGGAAGAGAGGCGTCGGCCGCCACTGCCTGTAGACCGAGCGCACCTCCTCCGGGATTGCGATGAAGCGATCCGTCGAGACCTCTTGCAGGATGATCTGCAGCGGGAAGAGCGGCGCCAGATCGTCCGGGCCGACGGGCTCCCCCGTCCCCGGATGCAGGACGGGCGGGGGCGGCTCCGGGAGGTCGGCG
The DNA here is from genome assembly GCA_963809405.1 of uncultured Actinomycetes bacterium. Lineage (GTDB taxonomy): Bacteria > Actinomycetota > Thermoleophilia > Gaiellales > Gaiellaceae > GMQP-bins7. The sequence goes on along the minus strand of CAWEJN010000002.1, from coordinate 2,177,115 downwards.
GCGAGGTTGTACCAGGCCTCCGGCAGGCGGGTCTCGTCGAGGACGTACTTCACCTGCTCGGGCATGGCGCTCCTCCTTCTCCTCACCGACGGTAGAGCCAGTCTGGCGCACCCCGACGGGGTGGGCAAGCGGTAGGCTCGCCGCCGATGGCGGTGCTGGCCACGCAGGTGGATCGCGACGCCGAGACCTTCGCGGCGCGACGCGAGCGGATGGAGACGCTCGTCGCGGAGTTGCGCGAGCGCACGGCCCTCGTCGCGCAGGGAGGCGGCGAGAAGGCGGTCGAGCGGCACCGCTCGCGGGGAAAGCTGACGGCCCGCGAGCGGATCGATCTCCTCGTCGACCCGGGGACGGCGTTCCTCGAGCTCGGCGCGCTCGCCGCGTGGGAGATCTACGAGGGCCAGGCACCGTCAGCCGGAATCGTCACCGGCATCGGCGTGGTCGAGGGCAGGCAGTGCGTCGTCCTCGCGAACGACGCCACCGTCAAGGGCGGCTCCTACTTCCCGCTGACCGTCAAGAAGCACCTGCGCGCCCAGGAGATCGCGCGGCAAAACCGGCTCCCGTGCATCTACCTCGTCGACTCGGGCGGCGCCTTCCTCCCGCTGCAGGCAGAGGTCTTCCCGGACCGCGACCACTTCGGCCGCATCTTCTTCAACCAGGCACGCCTGTCGGCGCTCGGGATCCCGCAGATCGCCGTCGTCATGGGCTCGTGCACCGCGGGAGGCGCCTATGTGCCCGCGATGTCGGACGAGACGGTGATCGTCCGCGGGACGGGCACGATCTTCATCGGCGGGCCGCCGCTCGTGAAGGCCGCAACCGGCCAGGACGTGACGGCGGAGGAGCTGGGCGGCGCGGACGTGCACGCACGTCGCTCGGGAGTCGCCGACCACTACGCGACCTCTGACGAGCATGCGCTCGCGATCGCCCGCCAGATCGTGCGGCACCTCGAGGACCCACTCCCCACTCCCTGGCAGCTCGCGACCCCGGAGCCGCCCGTGCTGGACCCGGACGACCTCTACGGCCTCGTCCCGGAGGACTTCCGCCACGAGCTCGACGCACGCGAGGTGATCGCCCGGATCGTCGACGGCTCTCGCTTCCAGGAGTTCAAGCAACTCTACGGCGAGACGCTCGTGTGCGGCTTCGCACGGATCGAGGGCTATCCGGTCGCGATCCTCGCGAACCAGGGCGTGCTCTTCGCCGAGTCTTCGCAGAAGGGGGCGCACTTCATCGAGCTCGCCTGCAAACGACGCGTGCCCCTCGTCTTCCTCCAGAACATCACCGGCTTCATGGTCGGCAAGGAGTACGAGGAGGGCGGCATCGCCCGGGACGGGGCCAAGCTCGTCATGGCCGTGGCCTGCGCGGACGTGCCCAAGTTCACGGTCGTCGTCGGAGGGTCCTTCGGCGCCGGGAACTACGCGATGTGCGGCCGTGCGTACGAGCCGCGGCAGCTCTGGATGTGGCCGAACGCCCGCATCTCGGTGATGGGAGGCGACCAGGCTGCGACGGTGCTGGCGATGGTGGGCGACGCCGATCCGGACAAGATCCGCGCGACGTACGACACCGAGGGCAGCCCGTACTACTCGACCGCGCGCCTCTGGGACGACGGGATCATCGACCCGCTGGATACCCGCCGCGTGCTCGCCCTCGGGCTCGCCGCGGCGGCGAATGCGCCGGTGCCGGAGACGACCTTCGGCGTGTTCCGCATGTGAGAGGAGACGGGATGGGGTATTCGCTGGTACACCTCGACGACATCGAGCCGGGCGGCCCCGGCGGAGCGGTCCGCTTCGTCCGCCGCGAGCTGGAGGTGAGCGCCTTCGGCATCAACTGGTTCGAGCTTCCCTCCGGAGCGGAAGGCCTCGAGCACGACGAGTCCGGCACCGGACAGGAAGAGGTCAACGTGATCATCCGCGGGTCCGGCACGTATCGGGTCGACGGCGAGGAGATCCCCGTCCGAGCCGGCCACGTCCTCCGCTTCGATCCCGAGACGACCCGTTGCCCGGTCGCCGGGCGGGACGGGCTGACCTTCGTCGCCGTCGGGGCGCGCCGCGGGAGCTACGAGCCGCGGGGTCCGTTCTAGGGCAGTTGGTCGTCCGCCTGCTCATCTGGAACGTGTCCGAATCGAAGACGACGATCGACGAGCTGCGCGAGTCGGTTCCAGAGCTCGAGCCGCCGAGCAGCTGGATCTGGAACGAAGCGACCGAGCGCTTCGGGGCGATCGTCGTCGGCGAAGACCTGCCCGAGTCGATCGGCTGGGCGCAGGATCTCGTCGGCGACGAGCCCGACGTGTACGAGGAGTTCGACTCCGTGTAGCTCACGAGCAGCCTGCCGTCCGTGGACGGCACCGGCTGGCTCGTCGACACGACGCGCGCCCAGCCCGGCGGCTCGACGCTCGTCGCTCGCATCATCTGCGGCAGCGTGCCGTGAGCCCCGCCGGCCCGGGGAGAGCGCGCCTACGCGGCCGTGAGCACGTCGCTCCACGCGTCGAGCCGGTCGCGCTCCTCGTCGGTGAGGCCGCGGAGCGGTGCGCGGACGTCCTCGCGCACCGGGATCCCCCTGCGCCCGAGGAGGTGCTTCAACGCCGCCTGGCGCGGAAACTGCTCGACGAAGGCGCGAAGTTCCCCGAGGCGGGCAGCGCCTTCGGGAGTCGGATCGCGGACGACCGCCGCGACCTCCGCCGGCAGCGCAGAGGCGAGCGCCGACACTGCGCCGACGGCGCCGTTCGCGAGGCCCTCCGCGATGAGCGCCTCGGGGCCGACGAAGACGTCGAGACCCGGTAAGAGGTAGCGAGAGAAGCGCTCGAAGGGCGTGTCCGAGACCTTGAGCCCGACGAGGTTGTCCGCGTCCTCGCGGAGACGCTCGAGGACGGCCGGAGCGACCGCGTAGCCGCTCGTCGAAGCGAACTCGTAGACGTAGAAGGGAAGGGGAGCGCACGCCGTCGCCGCGGCGAGGAAGTGCGTGTACTGCGCCTGCTCGTCGAGGGGGAAGTACGGCGGCCCGATGACGACGGCGGCGTCCGCCCCGACCTCCGTCGCGTGCACGGCGAGCGCGACCGTGTCGGCGGTCGTCTGGGCGCCGCACTGGACGGCGACCTGCAGGCGCCGATCCGCTGCCTGGAGGAAGAGATCGGCGACGCTGCGGCGCTCACCGACCGAGAGGAGGATTCCCTCACCGGCGGTTCCGAGCGCGAGGATCCCGTCGAGCCCCGACTCGACGAAGAAGTCGGCGAGCGGGCCGAAGGCGTCGTCGTCGATCTCGTCTCCGACGGATCGGAGCGGCGTGACGGACGCGGCCAGGGTCCCTCGAAGCATTCTCCGACTCTAAGCTCCCGACCGTGAGCGCGCTCAGGATGGAACGAGACGGCGCCGTGCTGCGCCTGACGCTGGCGCGTCCGGAGCGCCGCAACGCCTTCGACGCAGCGCTGATCGCCGAGCTCGCCGAGGCGTTCGCGGACGTCGGCGACGCGCGTGCCGTCGTCCTCTGCGGCGAGGGACCGAGCTTCTGCGCCGGCGCCGACGTCGAATGGCAGCGCGCGTCGATCGACCTCTCGTACGACGAGAACGTCGAAGACGCGATGCGCCTCTACCGGATGCTCGAGGCGATCGACTCCTGCCCTGCCCCGGTCGTCTGCCACGTGCACGGATACGCCCTCGGCGGCGGCTCCGGCCTCGTCGCGTGCGCGGACGTCGCGATCGCCCGGCCGGACGCCGTGTTCGGCTTCTCGGAGGTGCGGCTCGGGATCATCCCCGCCGTCATCTCCCCGTTCGTGCTCCCGAGGATCGGAACGACGGCGCGGCGTTACTTCGTCACCGGTGAGCGCTTCGACGCAGAGGTCGCACTCCGCATCGGGCTCGTCCAGGAGGTCTCCGACGATGCCGGCGAGCGGGCGGAGGCGATCGTGGCAGAGATCCTGAAGAGTGCGCCCCAGGCCGCGCGGGCCGCGAAGCGCCTTGTCCTCGACCGCCCCGAGGGCATCGAGACGGCACGAATCGCCGCCGACCGGCGGACGAGCGCCGAGGGCCAGGAGGGACTGCGCGCGTTCCTCGACAAGCGCTCGCCCGACTGGCTCGACGCGTAGCCGGCGACCGGCCGCAGCCCATGCCGATCCGAAAGCTGCTCGTCGCGAACAGGGGCGAGATCGCGCTGCGTGTCTTCCGGACGTGTCGTGAGCTCGGGATCGCGACCGTCGCCGTGGTCGCGCCGGACGACGCGGGGGCGCTCCACGCTCGCTCTGCCGACGAGACGGTCGAGATCGCGAGTTACCTCGACTCCGAGGAGCACGTCCGCGCGGCGAGGTCGACGGGCGCGGACGCGATCCACCCCGGATACGGCTTCCTCGCGGAGAGCGCCGACTTCGCCGAAGCCGTCGAAGGCGTGGGCCTGATCTGGGTCGGACCGCCGGCCGCGGCGCTCCGGCTCGGCGGCGACAAGATTGCAGCGAAGCGGGTCGCGCGTGAGGCCGACGTCCCGGTGCTTCCGGACGGCACGCCCGATGCGATCGGCTTCCCGTTCGTCATCAAGGCCGCTGCGGGCGGAGGCGGGCGTGGGATGCGCGTCGTCCGCGACCGCGCGGAGCTCGACGAGGCGTTGGAGGCGGCCGAGCGCGAGGCGGTCGCCGCCTTCGGCGACGGGACGCTCTACTGCGAGCGCTACCTCGAACGTCCGCGTCACGTCGAGGTACAAGTGCTCGCGGCCACGCACGGCGCCGTCGTCGCGCTCGGCGAGCGGGACTGCTCGGTGCAGCGGCGCCACCAGAAAGTGCTCGAGGAGTCCCCCGCCCCGAACACGCGTTCCGAGACGCGTGCCGCGCTCCTCGCCGCGGCCGTGCGCTTCGCGCAGGCGATCGGCTACGCGAGCGCTGGGACCGTGGAGTTCGTCGTCGACGGCGACTCGTTCTTCTTCCTCGAGCTGAACGGCCGCATCCAGGTGGAGCACCCGGTCACGGAGGCGGTGACGGGTCTCGACCTCGTCGCCGAACAGATTCGCATCGCGTCGGGCGAGCGCCTCGGCAGCCGCGTGGTCGAGCCCGCCGGCCATGCGGTCGAGGCGCGCCTCTACGCCGAGAACCCGCGCACCTTCCTGCCGGAGACGGGAACGATCACGCGCCTTCGGCTTCCGGCGGCGGTTCGGGTCGACACGGGAGTCGAGGAGGGAGACGAGGTGGGCCTCGCCTACGACCCGCTGATCGCGAAGCTGGTCGCGCACGGACGCACGCGCGACGAGGCGTTCGACGCCCTCGCTGCTGCGCTCGCGGAGACGGATGTCCGCGGTGTGACGACGAACCTCCCGTTCCTCCGCTGGCTCGTCTCCCACCCCGACGTGCGCGCGGGCAGGGCAACGACGGCGTTCCTCTCCGAGCACCCGCCGCTCTCCCCCATCCCGCTCGTTCGTGCGCCGGACGCCTGGCGGATGCCGTGGCGCCTCAACCTGCCGCCGCCGAGACCGGCGCCACCGCCCGACGTGGACACCTCCGGCGCAGCACCTGGAGTGAGCGGTGGCGAGAGCAGCGTCATCGCGCCGATGCCCGGCACCGTCCTCAGGGTCGAGGTCGAACGGGGAGCCGTCGTCCGGGCGCGAGCGCCGCTCGTCATCCTCGAGGCGATGAAGATGGAGATCCCGGTCGCGTCGCCGTTCGACGGGACCGTCACGGCGGTGCACGTCGCGCCCGGGGACCGCGTCGCGGGCGGGGCGCTGCTCGTCGAGCTCGAGTCCTGAGCGGCTAGTACGCGGCTGCGGTGCCGCGGATCTTGTCCAGCAGCCAGCCCATCGCGACATTGACGATCCAGACGACGATCGTCGCGCCGACGTACGTCCAGAAGCCGCTGATCGAGAAGTTCGGCGCGAGCCACTCGGCGAGCGCGAGCATCGCCACGTTGATCGCGAAGTACGCGAGCCCGAACGTGATGATGATGAGCGGCAGGGTGAGGATCGCGAGGATCGGCTTCAGGATCGCGTTCCCGAGCGTGAGCACGAGGGCGCCAAAGAGGAGCGATCCCCAGCGCCCGATCGATACGCCGCTGAACATCCAGTCCACGACGATCAGCGCCAGGATGTTGATCCCCCACAGGATCAGCAGCCGCACGATCAGGATCATGGGCGGGGAGTCTATTCGGCCGAGAAGGACGTGCGCTAGAAGAGCTTCTGGAGCTTCATGGCCGCGCCCATGTCGCCCTTGATCTTGAGCTTTCCGGTCATGTAGGCGGTCGTCGGGTTCTGCTCCCCGGCGACGATCTTCTGGAAGCTCTCCTCGCTCGCGGAGAAGGTGCAGTCCGCGTCGCCCGCACCCTCGGTGACCTGGATGACGCCATCCGCGATCGCGACCGTCCACGCGCCCGCGCCCTCGATGTCGAAGGCGTACGTGTTGTTCATGCCCGCGATCCGTCCCGGATCGACGCGCGCCGGCAGGCCCTCGAAGAACTCGCTCACGGTGCTCATCTCGACCTCTCCTTTCCGGCGTTGCGGACGGGCGGAGCCTAGCGCGCGGCTACGATCCGCGCGCGTGGACTTCGACCTCACCAGCGAGCAGAAAATCCTCCGCGACACCGTCCGCACGTTCGCGCGAGAGCGCGTCGCGCCCGTCGCGGCCGAGCTCGACCTCGAGGCTCGCTTTCCGTACGACCTCGTCTCCGAGATGGCGGAGCTCGGCCTCATGGGGATCCCGATCCCCGAGGAGTACGGGGGCGCGGGGGCGGACACCGTCTCGTACGCACTCGCGGTCGAGGAGCTGACACGCGTCGACTCGTCAGTTGCGATCACCGTCGGCGCGCACACCTCGCTCGGGACGATGCCGATCCTGATGTACGGAACCGCCGAACAGCGCGAGCGCTGGCTTCCGGACCTCGCAGCGGGCCGCCGGCTCGCTGCCTTCGGCTTGACGGAGTCCGGTGCAGGCTCGGATGCGGGCGCGACGCGAACGACCGCGAGTGCCCGCGACGGCTCCTGGGTCGTGAACGGCTCGAAGCTCTTCATCACGAATGCCGGGACCGACATCACGTGGGGCGTGACGCTCACCGCCGTCACGGGCGAGGACGAGGTCTCGAACATCGTGGTCGAGAACGGGACCGCCGGATACGCGATCTCGGCGCCGATGAAGAAGCTCGGCTGGCGCGCGTCGGACACGCGCGAGCTCTCGTTCGAGGATTGCGCGGTGCCGGAGGGGAACCTCCTCGGCGAGCGCGGCGCCGGCTTCCGGCAGTTCCTCGAGATCCTCGACGGCGGCAGGATCTCCGTCGCGGCCATGGGCGTCGGCCTCGCGCAGGGCGCCTATGACCTTGCATTCGCATACGCGCAGGAGCGGGAGCAGTTCGGAACGCGGATCTCGAGGTTCCAGGCGATCCAATTCAAGCTCGCAGACATGGCGACCGAGATCGAGGCCGGCCGCGCGCTCGTCTACAAGGCCGCCTGGCTCAAGGATCAAGGCCGTCCGTTCGCGCGCGAGGCGGCGATGGCGAAGCTCTTCACGGGCGAGCTCTCGAACCGCGTCGCGAGCGCTGCCCTCCAGATCCACGGCGGGTTCGGATACATGGAGGAGTCCGCGATCTCGCGGCTTTACCGCGATCAGAAGATCCTCGAGATCGGAGAGGGCACGAACGAGGTGCAGCGGATGGTGATCGCGCGCCAGCTCGGACTCTGAGGAGCCCGCTCCTCAGCGCGAGAGATACGGCCGCTACTCCGGGCCGGCGTGCTCGACGGCGCCGGAGCGCCGATGGTATTCCCAGGCCCTACCGTCAGTGACGAATCCGATCTTCCCCGTGTCCGGATACTCCGCGACGTCCGGATCGGCGTTCGAGGAGACGATCAGGACCCGGGCGACCTCGTCGCTGTCGTTACGCACCTGATGCCCGCCCTCCGGGCCCCGCGGAAGCGAGAGGACGTCCCCCTCGCCGAGCGTCCGCTCGCCGTCGTGCATTCGGACGGTGGGACTTCCGCGCAGGACGACCAGGAGCTCGTCGCTCCCGTGATGGAAGTGGTACGTGAACTGGGACCCGCCCGGCTGCAGCTCCCACAGCGAGGCGCCGAGCGACGCAGCCGGCGAACGGGCGAGACGCCGCGCGCCGATCCCGCCCCAGTCCGGTACGTCGTCCCATACGTTCCCGGCCTCGTCCGCCACTGCGGACCGAATCTAGCGCGAGTCAGACGGTGACGGCGCCGGGATCAGGGCGGACGAGCATCGTCTCCGCGACGTCGACGATCTCGGTCACCGGCAGCCCGACGCGTGCCGCGTGCTCGCAGATCTTCTCCCGGCTGGACGCCTGGTAGACGCTGACCGTGCCGACGGAACCGTCCTGCTCGTGCACGACGTACGAGCGGATCCAGCGGATGTCCTCGGACATCTGATCACCGACCTCGCGGGACCGCTCCACGACGTCCCGGAGATCGTCTCGATTTCGCCCTACGCTTTGCCGCCGGATCACATACGTGTTCATTCGCTACCTCCAGGAAACAGAAGAGAGTGCTCGACGTCGTCGCCAGATCGTTGCCTTGGGTACGGCCGGGTGGCGCTTTCGGATCTCACCCGATCGACCTGACGTCGACAGCCTTCGTGCGGCGGCATCAATGGCAGTGCAAGACTCGGCGTGATGCGGCCCGGAGACGACATCGTCGTCCGACGCCTCGGCCCGGAGGACGTGCGAGCCCATCTCGACGGGCTCGCGGCGGTTCTCGCCGACTGTGTCGCCGGGAGCGCGTCCGTGAGCTACATAGCGCCGTTCACGAACGAGGACGCGTGCGCCGCCTTCGAGGCCTGGGTGGACGAGGTCGCGGACGGGCGTCGGATGGTGCTCGCAGCCATCGCGGGCGACGAGGTTGTCGGCACGGTTCAGATGGTCGCGGCCGCACCGCCGAACCAGCAGCATCGAGCGGACATCGCCAAGCTCCTCGTCCACCGCTCTGCGCGCAGGCAGGGTGTCGCGCAGCGGCTGATGGATCACGCCGAGGCCGAGGCGCGCGCGGAAGGCAAGACGTTGCTCGTCCTCGACACCGTCACCGGCGACGCGGGGGAGCGTCTCTACGAGCGCCCCGGCTGGACGAGAGTCGGCGTGATCCCCGGCTACGCCCTTTATCCCCACGGCCGGCCCTGCGACACGACCGTCTTCTGGAAGACGGTCTGAGCGCGCCTCGGCAGCACCCCTATGCACGCGTCCCCACGGGGACTCGAGGTACGTGTTCAGCGAAGAACCTCCCGGCGAGAATTAGCACGATCGGTCGTACGGAGAGGAGGAATATACGAACGATCGTGCTAACTTGTCAAGCGTGACCTCGACCGAAGCTCCCCGAGAGCCGGAGCCGCGCGTGCGCAAACGGCGCAGCGACGGCGAGCGCAGCCGCAACACGATCCTCCAGGAGGCGGCGCGCCTCGCGACGACGGAGGGCATCGACGGCCTCTCGATCAGCCGTCTGGCGGACGCCGTGGGCATGAGCAAGAGCGGGCTCTTCGCCCACTTCGGCTCGAAGGAGGAGCTGCAGCTCGCCACGATCGACGCGGCGCAGACGGTGTTCACGCAGGAGGTCATCACGCCCGCAGCGGCCGCCGAGACGGGAATCGGTCGCCTGCGCGAGTACGCCGAGTCGTTCCTCTGCCACGTGCAGGGAGACGTCTTCCCCGGCGGGTGCTTCTTCGCCTCGGTCGCGGCAGAGATGGACACGCGCCCCGGACCGGTCCGCGACCGCGCGGTCCAGGTTGTCGACGAATGGATCGGGCTGCTCGTCGCAGCCGCTCGGGACGCACAGGCAGAGGGCGACATCGACCCTGCCGAGGACGCCGAGCAGCTCGGCTTCGAGATCGAGGCGTATCTCCTGCTCGCGAACGCCCTGTTCGTCGCGAGCCGCTCCGACGTGGCCCTCGACCGCGCGCGTCGCGCGATCGACACACGTCTCGCCTGCGCCGCGCCTCGCTCCGCCTGACTGCCTCGACGGGCCGCCGACCCCCGAGCCGCTCCGTTCCTACGTCCGCGGTCCGGCCCGGACGGTGACCTTCGGCGGCAGATACGGATAGCAGTAGGTGCTGAGCAGATGCGGTACGAAGTCGACCAGCACGTGCGCTCTCAGCGTTCCGGCTTCCGTGACCTGCGTCACGTCGAGTGTCTGAACGTGGAAAGGCACGTACGGGAAGCGGACCGATCGGCCCGGTTGGACTACTTTCAAGCGAGATAGCGAAGGCTCCGCACATTCCAGGGTTGGCAGTGAGGTTCGAATCTCGCGCCGTGGGACGCATACGCTGGTGCCCGGCAAATCCTCGGCGGCACCGACTGAGAGGAGACGGTAGTGACGCTTAGATCCCTGGACACCAGCCGCAGCGATCACACTCGCGTTCGTCATCCTGGGCGGTGGAGTCGCCTGCGGAGGATCTGACCGAGGCGAGCCCGCTCAGGTCACCGCGACGCACGAAGTGCTCGGGCCGGAGGTATACGACGCCACGCCGCGCAAGTTCGCGACCGCGTTCTGCGCTCAGGGCGAGACGATTACCGGGGGCGGCTACAGCTTGGCCGGGGACTTCCAGACGGTCGGATCGCCTGCCCCGGAACTCCTTCCGCTGGTGACGGAGAGTGCCCAGGTCCAGCGTGACGACAGTGACACGGTTGGCTGGGGAATATCAGCGATCGCCCAAGTGGCTTCAAGGGCAAGTGGGCGCTTCGAGCGCGGGCGATGTGTAAGTGAACCCGACCTCGTAGACCGGCCGCGACGGTCGTCACGGCGCGGCAGCCGCCACCCCGCGGGTGGCCTACTGCCGCGTGCAGGGATTCCGCTTGGCTGGCCGGGAACGCCTGTTCCCGCCCGCACTTCAAGAGAGATAGCGGAGACCGCTGCTAGCGTCGGCCGCGTGATCTTCACGCAGTTCGTCGCTGACGACCTCGGGTGCGCGTCGTACCTGGTCGGCGACGAAGACGCGGGAGTCGCGGCCGTCGTCGATCCTGCGTTCGCGATCGAGCAGTACCTCGAGGAGGCCGACCGGCGCTACGTCCGAATCGTCCGCACGATCGAGACGCACACGCACGCCGACCACGTCTCCGGGCACGGGCGGCTCGCGCTCGAGCACGGGATCCCGGTGTCCGTCCACCCGCTCGCCGAGGCCGAGTATTCGCACGACCCGATGGAGGACGGTCACGTGATCGAGCTCGGGAACGTGGTGCTCACCTGCATCCACACGCCGGGGCACCGTCCCGAGCACTGCTGCCTGACGGTGACGGATCGCTCCCGAGCCGAAGAGCCGTGGCTCGTGCTGACGGGCGACTCGCTCTTCGTCGGCGACGCGGCGCGGCCCGACCTCGCCGTCGAGGCGCGCGAAGGCGCGGAGGGTCTCTACCACTCGCTCCGCCGCCTGCTCGAGCTCGGCGACGGCGTCGAGGTGTACCCCGGCCACGTCGCCGGCTCTCTCTGCGGGAAGGCGATGAGCTCGAAAGGCTCGACGACGATCGGGTTCGAGCGCCGCTTCAACCCTGCCCTCGCGTTCGACGACGTCGCGCTCTTCGTCGCCGAGTCGGCCGGTATCTCCGCGCCGAGGCCGCCCAACCTCGAGCGGATCGTCGCGCTCAACCGGGGCCCGTTCGTCGGAGCCCCGCCGGAACCGCCGGAGCTCCCGGTCGTGCCCGAAGGCGCCCAGATCCTCGACGCCCGGCCGCTGCACGCCTTCGCCGCTGGCCATCTTCAGGGCGCGGTCAGCGTGCCCGTCTCGGGCACGCGCTTCGCGACCAAGGCGGCGTTCGTGCTGGACACCGAACGGTCCGTGGTGGTCGCCGCGTCGAACGAGGACGAGGCGCGGGACGCCGTCCGCGGTCTTCGCTCCGTCGCGGTCATGGACATCCCCGGCTACGTGCTGGGGGGCGGCCCGGAGACGCTCGAGCTCGTGTCGGTCGACGAGCTCGAGTCGCTCATGGCCGACGGCGCCGAGCTCGTCGACGTGCGCGAGAAGGACGAGCGCGACATGGGCTACATCGCGGGCAGCCGGAACATCCCCTATCGGCTCCTGCCGCTCGGCGAGGCCGATCTTCCGCACGACCGGCCGATCGTCACGATCTGCGAGACGGGCCCACGCGCGACGATCGCTGCCAGCATCCTCAGCGCACGGGGATACGACGCCCGCGCGGTCGCCGACGGCGGGGTGTACACGTGGCAGGCGGCGGGGAAGCCGACGGTCGAGTTCCGGCGCTGCGGCAACTGACGGTCAGGCAGGCGGGCCGAGCCGCTCGGCCGAGTAGCCCGCAGCGGTGATCACGTCGAGGAGCTGCTCGCAGTGCGCCTCGTCGCGCGTCGAGACGACGAGCTCGACCTCGGTCTGGATCACCGTCGTCGTCGTGCCCTCGCGGTGGTGGTCGACCGAGACGACGTTCCCGCGCTCCCGCGCGACGAGGTCGAGGAGGTTCGAGAGCTCGCCGGGTCGGTCGGGAATCAGGGTGCGAAGAGCCAGGTAACGGCCGGCGCGGGTGAGCCCGTGCTGGAGCACCGAGATCAGCGTCGTCGCGTCGATGTTCCCGCCGGAGAGGACGATCGCGACCGGCCCGGAGCCTCCGGCGCGCCCAGCGAGGAGCGCGGCGATGCCCACCGCACCGGCGCCCTCGACGAGCAGCTTCTTCCGCTCCAGGCAGAGGAGGAGCGCGTCCGAGATCTCCTCGTCTCCGACCTCGACGACGTCGTCGAGCGTGCGGTCGAGGATCTCCGACGCGAGCTCGCCGCGGTGCTTGACCGAGATCCCGTCCGCGATCGTCACGCCCTGTTGGCAGATCACGCCGACGATCCGGATGCCCGGGCGACGGTCACGGAGCGCAGTCGAGATCCCGGCCGCGAGGCCGCCGCCGCCGATCGGCACGAGGAACGTCTCCGCCTCTTCGCCCTGCTCGGCCAGCTCGAGCCCGATCGTGCCCTGCCCCGCGATCACGCGAGGATCCTCGAACGCGTGGACAAGCGTCGCGCCCGTGCTCTCGGCGTGGTCCCGCGCGGCGGTGACGGCGTCCTCGAACGTCTCGCCGGAGAGCTCGACCACGCCGTCGTAGGAGCGCGTCGCCTCGACCTTGGCCATCGGCGCGTCGCGCGGCATGAAGACCGTCGCGCCGATCCCCGCCTCGCGTGCGGCCCAGGCGACCGCCTGGCCGTGGTTCCCGGCGCTCGCCGCGACGACACCCGCGTTGCGTTCGTCGGCGCCGAGCTGCGCGATCGTGTTGTAGGCGCCGCGGATCTTGAACGACCCGGTGCGCTGGAGGTTCTCCGCCTTGAGCAGCACCGGCCGGCCTGACAGCCGCGTGAAGGTCTCCGACGCGAAGAGCGGCGTCACGCGGGCGGCTCCCGCGAGCCGCTCGCGTGCTGCCTCGACGTCAGCGATCGTCGGCGGCGTCAAGGCCGAACACCTTCTCCATGATCTCGTCCACCGCCGTCAGCGGGTCGAGCTCGCGCCGCTCGACCGCCTCGAGGACACCGCGGAGGCGTGGATCGTCCGCGACCCGCTCCTCGAGACGGGTGCGCGCACGGCTCGACGCGACAGCGAAGACCTCCGCCGCGAGGTTCCGGCGCCGGCGCTCGTCGAGGCGCCCGTCTCGTTCGAGGCCGCCCCGATGCTCCGCGAGCTTCTCCCAGAGCGGCGGGATGCCCTCGCCGCGGAGCGCTTCGGTCAGCACGATCGGAGGCCGCGCGTCCGCCGGCCCGAGCGCGATGATCGAGCGCACCTCGTTCAGCATCGTCTTCGCCGCCGGGTGATCGGACTTGTTGATTGCGATCACGTCCGGGATCTCCATGATCCCGGCCTTCAGCGCCTGCACGGAGTCGCCCGATCCCGGCATCAGCACGAGGAGGACCGTGTCGGCGATGCCGGTCACCTCGACGTCGCTCTGACCCGCTCCGACGGTCTCCACGAAGACGACGTCCTTCCCCGCCGCGTCGAGCAAGAGCACGGCTTGGAGCGTGGCCTCCGCGAGCCCGCCGTGGTGACCGCGCGAGCCCATCGAGCGGATGAAGACGCCCGGATCGAGGAAATGGTCGCTGAGCCGGATCCGGTCGCCGAGGAGCGCGCCCCTCGTGAACGGGCTCGACGGATCGACCGAGACGACGCCGACCGTGAAGTCGAGCGAGCGCGCGTGCGCGACGAGCGCGCCGACGAGCGACGACTTGCCGACGCCCGGCGGGCCCGTCACGCCGACGACGGCCGCGCGCCCGGTTTCGGGATAGAGCTCGCGGACGAGGGACGCAGCGAGCGAATCGCCGTTCTCGACGAGCGAGATCGCCCTCGCGAGCGCGCGGCGATCGCCCTTCCGCACGCCCGCGGTCAGCTCTTCGAGCGTCCATTGCTTCCGCGCCACCGTCGCCACTCTACGCAGCGCCCGCGACGCCTCCCGGCGAGCCTGCGCGAGCCTACGTCATCGGCGCGCTTCGGCGTCGCGGCGGTGCTCGATCTCCTCGAGGAGGGTCGCGATCCGCTCGAGGCCGTGCTCCGCGGAGCCGTCGCGTGCGGCCACGGGAACCGGCGTCGGCACCGGCGCGGGTAGTAGCGCGGGCTCCGGCTCCGGGCTCGGCCGGAGATCCGGGTCGGTCGGCGCGTCGCCGTTCGTGAGCGCCGTCGCGGCGGCGTTCGCGTACGCGTCGATCACCTCGTCCTGATCACCGGTGATGACCGGCAGCCAGCGCGTGAACGCGAGCGAGACGGCGGCACCGGCAAGGTAGATGCATCCTGCGGCGAGCCAGACGTCCCGTGCCCCGTACCGGTCCGTCAGGACGCCCGCCGCCGCCATCGCCAGACCGAGGACGCCGTAGTTGGTGCTCATGATCGTGGCGAGCGCACGACCGCGGAACCGGTCGGGAGCGCCGCGCTGGACGAGGATCTGGTTGCAGATGATCGCGGCGCCGTTCCCGGCCGCCCCGCCGACGACGAACGGGACCGCGAGCCAGATCGAGTGGCTGAGCGCCGCTCCTCCCCACCCCACGCCCATGAGCAGGATCGAGCCCGCGTAGTGCCGCCTGAGCCCGACCTTGCCGAGGGACGGAGCCGCGAGATAGCTCCCGAGCGCGAGGCCCACGCCGCTCGCCGCGACGAGCGCCCCGAAGCCGAGATCGCCTGCCGAGAGCGTGTCCTTGGCGAACACGACCTCCGCGACGTTGATGGCCGCGCTCCCGAGGAGCACGACGTTCCAGACGACGAGAACCGTGCGCAGCGGCCGCGAGGTGAGCACGAGCCGCACGCCGTCGGAGACGTCGCGCCAATACCCCCGCGTCAGCGACTCCTCGGAGCGCAGGCTTCGCTCCGGGATGCGGGCCACAAGGCCCGCCGAGATCAGGAACGTGACTGCGTTCACGGCGTAGGGGACGGACGGCCCCCAGGCGGTGAGCATCAGCCCGCCGAGAACGGGGCCGATCATCCAGGCGAGCGTCTCGACCGTCTGGAGCAGCGAGTTCGCGTTCGTGAGCTCTTCGTCGGGTACGAGATTCGGGAGCCCCGCGTAGACCGCCGGGCGGAAGACCCCGGTCGCGATTCCCGCGACACCTGCGAGCGCGACGATTCCAGCCGCCGTGTTCACGAACGGCAGCGCGGCGAACACGCCGAGCCGCACGACGTCGGACGCGATCATCAGCCGCCGCCGCGAGAGCCGGTCGACGAGCGGCCCGAGCAGGAGGCCGATGAGGACGATTGGGAGGAAGTCCGCGATGAGGAGCGCCGCGACCCACTCCCCCGAGCCGGTCCGGTCGTAGACGTCGACTGTCAGCGCGATCGCCGCGAGATAGGTGCCGAAGCTCGACCCGGCGGTGGCCAGGAACAGCAGTCCGAACGACGGGGAACGGCGGAGAAGGCCGAGACGGCGAGAGCTCTGCACGACCATGGATGACGCTAGCACCTGGCTCCGTCGGCGACTACGGCCCGTTCTGGACCCGTCCCGAAGGGCGACCTGACGGGCATCCGACCCTGTTCGGGGCAGGAGCGGCCGCGCCTGCCGCGCCGCTACGCGCCGTTACGCGCCGCGCATCGCCGTCGCCTGACGGGCGGCGAGGATGCGAGCGAGCCGGAGCTCGAGCGCGCGCGACGGAGGCGACTTCGTCGGCGTGACGATCGCGAAGGTGATGCGACCACGTCCGCGCTGGAGCGCAATCACGTCTCCGACGGACCGCACCCCGCCGCCGATGGCGGCAGTGAAGTGCATCCGCAACGCGATCGTGCGGGGCGCGAGCGCCGGGATGGTCATGGGCGAGATCGTCACCGGTGCGCCCCCGGACGGAGCCGACTGGCATTTGACGCCGACCGGCCCCAGCTCGAGCCGCCACGACCTGTCGGCGTCGGCGACCGATGCATAGACCCGTGCCACGGCGACCACGAGCGCGTTCCGGGCCGTCCAGCTCGGCGCAAAGCGCTCGCCGGTGAGCGTCAGGACGGACTCGTCGAGTGCGGCGCACTTCTGCGGCGTCCAGGTCGAGGGGCCCGGGAGCGGTGAGTACCCGCGCCCGAGGTCGGTGGTGCGGAGCAGCATCGCGGCGGCCCGGGCCTGGTCGGCTGGGGTGAGCTTCCGGCGCGGGTCGTATCTCCCCGCGAGGGCGGTTCCGGCCGCGACGAGGGCGACGACGAGGGCGACGACGGCGACCCGACGCACGAGGCTCATGGTAGGACCGGCGTCGGTGGCCGTCTAGGGCTCGTAGGCGAGATTGGAGCCGAGCCAGCGCTCGACCTCCGCGACCTCCATGCCCTTCCGCGCCGCGTAGTCGGCAACCTGGTCGCGCCCGATCCGCCCGATCGCGAAGTAGCGCGCCTGCGGGTGGCCGAAGTAGAGGCCGCTCACGCTCGGCGGTGGCGTCGTCGCGAAGGACTCGGTCAGCGCCAGCCCCGCGCGCTCCGCGTCGAGGAGCGTCAGCAGCGGGCCTTTCTCCGTGTGGTCCGGGCACGCTGGGTATCCGTACGCGGGGCGGATCCCGCGGTAACGCTCGGCGATGAGCTCGTCGCCCGAGAGGCGCTCCTGCCCTGCGTACCACTCGTGCCGCGCGCGCTCGTGGAGCCACTCCGCGAACGCCTCGGCGAGCCGGTCGGCGAGCGCCCGCACCATGATCGAACGGTAGTCGTCGCCGTCCGCGGCGAAGCCGTCGGCAAGCGTCTCCGCGCCGTGGATCGCGACCGCGAAGGCTCCGACGTGGTCGCTGAGGCCCGAGTCGGCAGGCGCGACGAAGTCGGCGAGCGAGCGGTTCGGGCGCGAGTCCGCGTGGTCCGCCTGCTGGCGGAGCATCGAGAAGCGCACTCCCCCGAGGTTTCGCGCGACCGCGATCTGCTCGTCAGCAGATCGCGGTCTGGCGCACGAGGTATCCAGCAGGAGATCGTCGCCGTCGGCAAGCGCCGGCCAGAACCCGTACACGCCGCGCGCGTCGAGAAGCCCGCCGGAGACGATGTCGTCCAGCAGCTCGTTCGCGGCGCCGAAGAGGTCGCGCGCCGCCTCACCCTTCTCCGGATCGTCGAGGATTGCCGGGTAGCGGCCCTTCAGCTCCCAGGCGTGGAAGAAGAACGTCCAGTCGATGTACGGGCGGAGCTCGGCGACAGCCGCGTCAACGAGCCGCGACCCGGCGAACGGCGGCGGCGCGAGGTCCTCCTCGTGCCACTCGATGAGTGTCCGGTTCCGACGCGCGTCCTCAATCGAGAGGAGCGGCTTGCGGCCCTTCTCCGCGTGGAGCACCCGCAGACGCTCCTGCTCGGCCCGGTTCTCGGCGTCGAGCCTCTCCTTGCGCTCGCGGTCGAGGAGGTCGGACATCACGCCGATCACGCGCGACGCGTCGAGGACGTGGACCGTCGGCTGGCCGTACTCGGGCGCGATTCGGACCGCCGTGTGCTGCCGGGACGTCGTCGCCCCTCCGATCAGGAGCGGGAGCTGGAGACCGCGGCGCTCCATCTCCTTCGCGACGTGGACCATCTCGTCGAGCGACGGCGTGATGAGCCCGGAGAGGCCGACGATGTCGCAGTCCTGCTCGACGGCGACGTCCAGCACCTGGTCGGCCGGGACCATGACGCCCAGGTCGATCACCTCGTAGCCGTTGCAGCCGAGGACGACGCCGACGATGTTCTTGCCGATGTCGTGCACGTCGCCCTTGACGGTCGCGAGGACGACGCGTCCGGCCGCCTGGCGCTCGGCCTGGTCCTCCTCCATGAACGGCTCGAGATAAGCGACGGCGCGCTTCATGGCGCGCGCGCTCTTGACGACCTGCGGCAGGAACATCTTCCCCGAGCCGAAGAGGTCGCCGACGATCTTCATCCCGTCCATGAGCGGCCCCTCGATCACGTCGAGCGGTCGCGCGGCGGAGACCCTCGCCTCCTCCGTGTCCTCCTCGATGAAGTCGACGACGCCGTGGACGAGGGCGTGTGCGAGACGCTCGTCGACCGGTGCCTCCCGCCACGCGAGGTCGCGCTCGCGCTCCGTCGCTCCGCCCGTGACCCTGCTCGCGAGCTCGACGAGCCGCTCGGTCGCGTCGGAACGCCGGTCGAAGAGGACGTCCTCGACGTGCTCGAGGAGCTCCGGCTCGATGTCCTCGTAGACCGCGAGCTGGCCGGCGTTCACGATCCCCATGTCGAGCCCGGCGCGGATCGCGTGGTAGAGGAAGGCCGCGTGCATGGCCTCGCGGACGGCGTCGTTGCCCCGGAACGCGAAGGAGAGGTTCGAGATCCCGCCCGAGACGAGCGCGCCCGGGCAGCGCTCCTTGAGGAGCGGGATCGCCTCGATGAACGCCTTCGCGAAGCCGGCGTGCTCCTCGATCCCGGTCGCGACGGCGAGGACGTTCGGGTCGAGGATGACTTCCTCGGGCGCGAAGCCGGCCTCGCCGACGAGAAGGTCGTAGGCGCGGCCGAGGATCTCGACTTTCCGCTCGACGGACTCCGCCTGGCCCCGCTCGTCGAACGCCATGACGACGGCTGCGGCGCCGTAGCGCCGGATCGTCCGGGCGTGCTCGAGGAAGACCTCCTCCCCCTCCTTGAGCGAGATCGAATTGACGACGCCCTTCCCCTGGAGGCACCGCAGCCCCGCCTCGAGGGCCGAGAACCGTGAGCTGTCGACCATGATCGGAAGCCGCGCCGCCTCGGGCTCGGTGGCGACGAGGTTCAGGAAGGTCGTCATCGCCAGCTCGGCGTCGAGCAGGTCGGCGTCCATGTTGACGTCGAGGAGATTCGCTCCCCCGCGCACCTGCTCGAGCGCGACCTCGACCGCGCCCTGGTAGTCGTCCGCCTCCACGAGACGGCGGAAGCGCGCGGAGCCCGTGACGTTCGTCCGCTCGCCGACGATCACGAAGCCCGTGTCCGGCCGCAGCACGAACGGCTCGAGGCCGGAGAAACGCGGCTCGCTCGTCGCCTCGGGAATCCGCCGCGGCGGCAGCCCGTGGACCGCGCGGGCGATCTCGCGCGTGTGCTCGGGGGTCGTCCCGCAGCAGCCGCCCACGACGTTCACGAGGCCGTCCTCGGCAAACGTGCGCAGGAAGCGACTCGTGTCGCCCGGCTGCTCGTCATGGAGCCCGAGCGCGTTCGGGAGCCCCGCATTCGGATGGCACGAGACCCACGTCGAGGCGACGTTGGAAAGCCCCTCGATGAACGGTCGCATCTCGGTCGCGCCGAGCGAGCAGTTGACCCCGACGATCAGCGGTCGGGCGTGCTCGACCGAGATCCAGAACGCCTCGACCGTCTGGCCGGAAAGGTTCCTCCCGCTACGGTCGATCGCGGTGAAAGAGATCCAGAGCGGAAGCTCCGGCGCGACGTCCTGCGCAGCGACGAGCGCGGCCTTGGCGTTCAGGGTGTCGAAGACCGTCTCGATCATGAGCAGGTCGACACCCCCCTCCCGCAACGCCGCGGTCTGCTCCGCGTAAGCGTCGCGGACCTGATCGAACGTCGCGGCGCGGTACGCGGGCTCGTCGACGCGCGGCGAGAGCGAGAGCGAGACGTTCAACGGCCCGACCGAGCCCGCGACGAAGCGAGGTCTGTCGGGCGTCCGCTCGCTCCACTCGTCCGCGACCCTGCGCGCGATGCGCGCGCCCTCGAGGCTCATCTCCGCCGCCTCCTCTTCGAGCCCGTAGTCGGCCTGGCCGATGCGCGTCGCCGTGAACGTGTTCGTAGTCGCGATGTCGGCGTTCGCCGCGAAGTACTCGTGGTGGATGCCGGCGACGATCTCCGGATGCGTGAGGTTCAGGAGATCGGGATCTCCGCGCAGGTCGCGCGGATGGTCGCGAAAGCGCTCACCGCGGTACTCCGCCTCGGTGAGCTCTTTGCGATGGATGAGCACGCCCCAGGCGCCGTCGAGCACGAGGATGCGCTCGGCGAGAAGCTCTGTCAGTCGTGTGCGGATGTCGGTCACGGTCGCTGCTCCCGCCTGAAGGGCGCGGGAGCCTCCGTGGCCACCGGGCTCTTTAGGCGTTTTTGTCCTGGTCGCCAAGCTGCCTTTCAAAGCTGTCCAGGTCGAACTCGCTCACCTTAGCTCACTGCTTCGCGACCGCAATCTGCTTCGGCTTCCGATTGACACGTCCTGGTTCTTCGTCGTCGCGGTCTTCCTCGTCCCGTCGATCTGGCGCTTCTGAGAGTGTTGCGATCCGTGCGCGCCGCGAACCGCATCTCTCTCGTCGTCCTCGTCGCTGTGACGGCGCTCA
This sequence comes from uncultured Actinomycetes bacterium, assembly GCA_963809405.1. Taxonomy (GTDB): domain Bacteria; phylum Actinomycetota; class Thermoleophilia; order Gaiellales; family Gaiellaceae; genus GMQP-bins7. The sequence goes on along the minus strand of CAWEJN010000002.1, from coordinate 2,156,559 downwards.
CGTTCATCGCCGCCGCGGGAGGCGGGGTCGCGGATGAGACCGCTCTCGCAGAGAAGTACGCGCCCGTCGTGCGCCTCGTCGACCAGCCCGTCGAGTGCGGCCCGGGCGAGCCCTACGTGCCGATGGACGTCGACGCGCTCTTCAGCCAGTCGACGGTCGCCCTGCGCGGGCCCTGGAACAGGACCGACCTCGTGATGATCGGCCCGACTGCCGAAGATCTCGCCGGCCTGTACGAATACCACCTCGACTTCCCCGGAGATCCCCTCGACCCCGGGTGCGGCTACGAGAAGTGGTCACGGCTCGTGATGGAGGGGAAGAAGCCGACTGTGTACGCCCACGTCGCCACGGATCCGGCCTATCCCGGCCAGCTCGCGCTCCAGTACTGGCTCTTCTACGCCTTCAACGACTTCAACAACCTGCACGAGGGCGACTGGGAGATGATCCAGCTCGATTTCCGCGCCCGCGACGCCGCCTCGGCGCTCGAGACTGCGCCTGTCCAGGTCGGATACAGCTCCCACGAGGGCGCCGAGCGGGCCGACTGGGGGGACGACAAGCTCGAGCTCGTGGATCGGACGCATCCGGTCGTGTATCCGTCGCAGGGCTCCCACGCGAACAAGTTCACGCAGGCGCTCTACGTCGGAAGCTCGGCGGAGGCGGGCGTCGGCTGCGACAACACGCAGAACGCGAACGTCAGGCTGCGACCGGTCGTCGAGACGATCCCGAGCGACCCGTCCGCGGCGCGCAAGGCGTTTCCCTGGATCACCTTCGAGGGGCGCTGGGGCGAGCTTCAACCCGCTTTCTTCAATGGCCCGACCGGGCCGAATCTGAAGACGCAGTGGACGCAGCCGATCACCTGGGCGCAGAGCTGGCGCACGCGGAGCTACGCGGTTCCGACGGGGGGTGCGCTCGGGACGAGCGCGACCGACTTCTTCTGCAGAGGGGTTGCGACGGTATCGCGCGGGCTCGTCTCGCTCCTGCGCGAGCCTGCCTGGACGATCCTCGTCCTCGCCGGGATCGTCGCGATCCTCCTCTTCGCCAGCTCCCGCACGATCTGGCATCCGGTTGCGCCGCTCCGTCTCGCGCGCCGACGCGCCTGGGGCCAGACGCTGCGCGCGGCCGGCCGCATGTATCGCACGCGACCGAGGCTCTTTCTCGGAATCGGAGTCATCCTCATCCCACTCGGCGCCGTGATCTCCATCGCGCAGGCGCTCGTGCTCGGCGGGTTCGGGCTCCTCGGCATCGACACGACCGGCAGCGGCGCCGGCGGCCTCGTGATCGTCGTGCTCGCCGTCGGCACCACCTTCGCACTCCTCGGCTTCGCGCTCGTCCAGGCGGCGACGACCTGTGCCCTCCTCGAGATCGACGCGGGGCGCCCAGTCGGAGCTTGGCAGGCGTACCGCGTGTCGCTGCGGCGAGCAGGCACGCTCGTCGGCGGGCTCGCGGTGGCCGTCGTCGTGTCGACCGCGCTGTGGGTGACCTGGTTCCTCATCCCGGTCGCGATCTGGCTCGCCGTGCGCTGGGCGCTCCTCGCTCAGGTGGTCGAGCTGGAGCGTCTGTCGGCCGTGGGCAGCCTCCGTCGAAGCGCCGGGCTGGTGCGGCATCGCTGGTTGCACGTGGCGTCGCTCGTCGGTGTGGGGAGCGCGCTCGCCCTCCTCATCGGCCCGTTCGTCGGCGCGCTCCTGATCCTCGTGACGGACGCGCCGCTGCCTTTCCTGAATCTCGTCGCGGGCGTGGTCTACGCGCTCGCAATGCCGTTCGTGGCGCTCACGACGTCGTACGTCTACTTCGACGCACGAGCGCGCCAGGAGCATCCGAGCGAGCTCGAGCCCGACGTGCTCCCAGCGGAGATCGAGCTCTCGACCTGAGGCTCAGCCGGCCGCGCGGCCGACCCGCTGCCGCTTCCACGGCCCGGGGATGAAGAGGATCAGCCAATTGACGAGCCAGATGATGATCGTGGCGAGGATCAGCGTCCCCGCTCCGTCGATCGTGATCCCGTCCGAGAGCCAGTTCGTGACGAGCAGCGTGGCCGCGTTCGCGAGCAGGAGGATCAGGCCGAGGGACGCGGACCTGCGCTCGCGAATCATCCCGAAGACGATGATCGGGACGAGCCAGTTGATGATCGAGAAGATGATCACAGCCCAGATGAACTGCGCCGTGTTCAGGTCGAAGCCGTCGAGCAGCACCGCGCAGATGACGAACGCGATCGCCGTCGCCGCGACGCTCAGGAGGATCCTCAGGCCGAAGGCACGCACGGTGCGCGGACTCTAACGGGCGAACGCTTCGAGCGTCTCTCGTCCGTTCCCGACGAACGGTGCTCCGTGGGCGAGCAGCAGGTGCCTGAAATCGAGCTCGGCGAGGCGCCCGTAGGCCTCGCGGAGGCCCTTCTTTGTCTCCTCGGGCTCGTCCATCAGCGAATCGGGAACGAAGACGAGCGGCCCGCCCGGCTCCCAGCGAACCGCCCCGTCCGCGACGGCCAGCGCCTCGCGCGCCGGGACGTGGAATGCCGTCTCGTCCGGGCAGATCGCGCCGACCTCGCACGCGACGATCCCGCCCGGGAGCGCGTCCCCGAAGTCGAACGGCTCGACGGCCTCGTCGGCCGAGAACTCGTGGATTCCCTCCCGCACCGCGTGCACGGTGACGCCGAAGCGCTCGACGAACAGTGCGCTCGACCGGTAGTGGTGCCGGTTCGTGAGGAGCACGTCGGTCGGAGGGCCGTGCTCCGCGAACCAGTCGAGGCCCTCCGGCGGGGCGATCGGGTCGAGCAGAACGCCCTCGGCGGGCAGGTAGTACGAGTGGACCTCGATCTCAATCCGAGGATGCATCCCTGTCCAGTGCCAGATCCCCGGGGCGATCTCCTCCATCGGGTCAGGCGTCAGCCGGTCGTCCGGCCGCTGACTTCGAGCTGGTTCTCGGCGTGCCGGATCCGCTGCTCGAGCTGCCAGCGATCGGCCTGCGACTCGCCGGCGTCGAGGCGCTCGAGCTCCGCTCGGGCTGCCTCGAGCTGTGCTCGCGCCCGGTTGTCATCGATGTCCGTCGCCCTGACGGCGTCGTCGACCAGCGCGAGCGCGCGGTCGAGCTCGACCTTGAAGAAGCCAGGCCCGGTCGCGAACTCGTACACGTCGGTCTCCGAAAGGTAGACACGCGTGGACCCTGCTCTGAGCGTCGCGACGAGCGGAGCGTGGCGCGCGAGCACGCCGATGTCCCCGGCCGCCCCGGGCACGACGACCATCTCGGCCTGACCGTCGAACGCCGGCCCGTCGGGCGTGACGAGCGCGACGTCGAACTTCGGGTGCGTGTCTGCCACGGGAGAGCTATGCCGCGGCCGCGGCTTCGGACTGACGCGCCTTCTCGACCGCGTCCTCGATCGTCCCGACCATGTAGAAGGCCGACTCGGGGAGCTCGTCGTGGTTCCCGTCGATGATCTCGCGGAAGCCGCGGATCGTGTCCTCGACCTTGACGTACTTGCCGGGCGTCCCCGTGAACTGCTCGGCGACGAAGTTCGGCTGTGACAGGAAGCGCTCGATACGGCGTGCCCGCGCGACGACGACCTTGTCCTCGTCCGTGAGCTCGTCCATGCCGAGGATGGCGATGATGTCCTGCAGGTCCTTGTAGCGCTGGAGGATCTGCTGGACAGCGGTCGCGGTGTCGTAGTGCTCGTCGGAGACGATGCCCTTCTGGAGCGCCCGCGAGAACGAGTCCAGCGGGTCGACGGCCGGGTAGATGCCCTTCTCGACGATCGCGCGCGAGAGCGTGATGAACGCGTCGAGATGCGCGAACGTGGCCGCGGGGGCCGGGTCCGTGAGGTCGTCGGCCGGGACGTAGATTGCCTGCACCGACGTGACGGAGCCCGTCCGCGTCGAGGTGATCCGCTCCTGGAGCTGCCCCATCTCGCTCGCGAGCGTCGGCTGGTAGCCGACGGCGCTCGGCATGCGCCCGAGGAGCGCGGACACCTCGGAGCCCGCCTGCACGAAGCGGAAGATGTTGTCGATGAAGAGGAGCACGTCCTGGCCCTGGTCGCGGAAGTACTCGGCCATGGTCAGGCCCGAGAGACCAACCCGCAGGCGCGCTCCCGGCGGCTCGTTCATCTGGCCGAAGACGAGCGCGACCTTGTCCATGACGCCCGACTCCTCCATCTCCCGGATGAGGTCGTTCCCCTCGCGCGAGCGCTCGCCGACCCCGGCGAAGACGGAAACGCCGCCATGCTCCATGGCGACGTTGTGGATGAGCTCCTGGATGAGCACGGTCTTGCCGAGCCCCGCCCCGCCGAAGAAGCCGACCTTGCCCCCCTTCACGAAGGGCGCAACCAGGTCGACGACCTTGAGGCCCGTCTCGAAGATCTCGATCGCCGGGGAGAGGTCTCGGAAGATCGGCGGATCGCGGTGGATCGACCAGCGCTCGGTGCCCTCCGCGACCGGGCCGGCCTGGTCGATCGGATCGCCGGTCACGTTCCAGACCCGTCCGAGCGTCGGCGCGCCCACCGGAACGGAGATCGGCGCCTCGGTGTCGATGCAGACGGCACCTCGGGCGAGCCCGTCGGTCGAGTCCATCGCGACCGCGCGCACGCGGTCGTCGCCGAGGTGCTGCTGCACCTCTGCGATCAGCGGCTCGGTGGTGCCGTCGGGGCGCCGGAACTCGATGCTGAGGGCGGTGTAGATCTCGGGCAGCCGTTCGTTGAAGACGGCGTCGAGGACGACGCCTTTGATCTCGATGACGCGGCCGGTGTTCGTGCCTTGCGTTCCGTTGTCGGACATGCGTCTCCTGATACGAAGGTGCGAGGCTGCGCGCGGGGCGCACGCCAGGGCTCGGGAGTCTATCGAAGCGCCGCCGCTTCATCCTCGGGAGGCTCTTAACCGGACCTTCAGCGCCGAGTCAACGATTTCTGGCAGGTGCGGGCTATCCTGACGGCCTGATGCGTTCGAGGTGGCCACTGATCGCGGGTGTCGTCGCGGCCGGCGTCGTGGCCGCTGTCGTCGTCGCCGTGGTCGGCGTCGCCCTCGGTGGAAGCTCGAGCGAGGCGGCGACGAAAGCCGACTATCAGGCCACCATCGTGAACGCCCGCGATCGAGTGGACTTCGCGCTCGCGCGAATCAGCAACTCGCAGTCACAGGCGGAGCTGATCCAGCGGATCAACGATGCCTCGGACACCGTCGGCGGCGCTGCCAGCGAGCTGGCGCAGGCCGAGGTGGCAAAGGGCTTCGAGGACGACAACAAGAACCTCGTCCTCACGCTCCAGTCCTTCTCGACCGAGCTCTCCAACACCGCGCAGACGTTCGCCGATCCCAGCTTCGGCGGCGCGCTCTCCAGCATGAACAGCCTCTCCTTCCCGCAGTGGGACAAGGTGAACCAGATCCTCGCCGACCTGCACAGCCGCGGCATCGAAGTCCAGCCGCTCGCGCGTCACTGAGACGCGCACGCCCGGCCGGCGTGGCGCCTAACTGCGAGAGCAGAGGCGCGTCTAACTCGATGGTGGCTCGCGGCGTCCTCCTCGCCGGGCTGGTTCTCGCGTGTACGTGCGCGCTCTTCGTCTCGCAGGCGGGCGCAAGCACTGCGCTGCCCGTTCCCGACACTCCCATCCCTGGGAAGATGAACGACGGCTTCCTCGCGCAGTGCGCCGCGCTGCCCGAAGGGAACCAGGTCGACTGCTACGTCAAGCAGTTCCTCCAGCTCATCGACCGCTCGGGGAACCCGGCGACCGAGCTCCCGCGGATCGACGCGCTCGTCCACGCTCAGGGTGGGTTCATCCAGGCCGCCTGCCACCCGCTCATGCACATCGTCGGGCGCGACTGGGCGAAGCAGCACCACCTGACGCTCGAGGACCTGTACCACTACGTGCCTCGCTCGAACGACCCGGGCTGCTCCGCCGGGTTCGGCATGGGGATGGCGATGTACCTCGGCCCCACGCTCGTGCTCAACCCGCGCTCGGTGCTGAAGACGTGCGACCGGCTGCCGACGCGGTTCCGGCGCTACACCTGCGTCCACGGCTCGGGTCACGCGTTCATGCGCGGCTTTCACAGTCAGCTCTCGGACGCCGTGCGCGCCTGCAGGACGCTCGGGCCGACGAACGCACCCGACTGCGCACAGGGCGCCTACCACGACTACTGGATCTCGCTCGGCGGTGGCGACGACACGGTTCGGCCGAAGGACGCGGCGACGTCGCCGCGGGCGGTCTGCGGAGGCGTCGAGTTCGTGCGCCCCTGCTGGTACCGCTTCTTCTGGGAGCGCGAGTCGGGCACGCACGTGCGCCACGCCGCAGACATGCTCCGTCTCTGCAAGGGCGTCACGGGCTTCCAGCGCGCCGGCTGCATGTCGGGTGCGTCGCTGACGATGTCCCGCGAGCTCGAGCCGGTCGATCACGCACGCGAGTGCGGGAAGCTCTCCGGCACCGACACGCTCAACTGCCTTCGCGGGGTCGACGTGCCGCTTCTCGTCGGCAATCGCTTCGAGGAGCTGCGGCTCATCCGCACCTGCGCCGATCTCCCGCTCACGACCCGCTGGGGCTGCTTCTCCTGGTTCGGACGCACGCTGATGATCGTCACGGACGGCAAGTTCCGAGGCGAAGGCTGCTCGGCGCTCGACACGATCCACGAGCGTGTGACCTGTGTCGCGGGCGCGAAGCGGATGGACGAGCCGCTCCGGACCTTCTCCTAGAGCTCGCGTACGCGCGAACGGCGCTCGGCGCGCCGCGCACGAGCTACATCGCGATGACCTGACCGCCCTGCTTGTGCTGGTCGAACGCGCGACCGTCGGCGATGATCTGCTTGACCTCACGATCGACCTGGCGCGAGGTCGGGAACCGGTCGGGTGCGCGGAACGCCTGGCTCGAGGTCGAGGCTCCGGGCAGCGCGATCTGCAGGACCGAGCCGATGACCGCGATCGCGACCACGGCGGCGATTCCGACCTGCGCGCGAGCGAGCGCGGTGCGCCGGGTGCGCCTGATCTCAATCGGGAACCCGAGCGGCTCGAGCGGCGCCTCGCGGAGGCCGCGTGTGAACTCCGTCACCTGAGCGTCGAAGGTGCGGCAGTCGGCACAGCGGGCGAGATGCATGTCGAGCATGCGTTCCTCGAGCTGGGAGATGTCACCGTCGAGCCGGCGCGAGATCTGCGCCCGCGCTCCATCGCACGTTTCGGAGATGCGAACGACGCTCATGTCAGGTTTGACGGTAGCGAGCGCGGAGAGTTAGGTGCCATTGCCCGCGGCGGCTGCCTGCCCGACGACGTCCAGTGGCTTTGCGATCTCCGCGAAGTGACAGGCGACCGGATGGTTGCCTCCCGCGCGCGGCACGAGCGCCGGCTCCTCTTCGGCGCAGATCTCCTGCGCCTTCCAGCAGCGAGTCCGGAAGCGACAGCCCGAGGGCGGGTTCGCAGGGCTCGGGACGTCTCCCTCGAGCACGATCCGTTTTCGCTTGCCGCGGAGGTTCGGCGACTCGATCGGGACTGCCGAGAGCAGTGCCTGGGTGTATGGATGCATCGGCACCTCGTAGAGCTCCCTGCGGGTGCCGAGCTCGACGATCTTCCCCAGATACATGACGGCGATACGGTCCGACACGTGCCGAACGACCGAGAGGTCGTGGGCGATGAAGATGTAGGTGAGGCCGAAGTCGTTCTGGAGCTGCGCCACGAGGTTCACGACCTGCGCCTGGATCGAGACGTCGAGCGCCGAGACCGGCTCGTCGAGGACGATGAGCTTGGGGTTGAGCGCCAGCGCGCGCGCGACGCCGATCCGCTGACGCTGCCCGCCGGAGAACTCGTGCGGGAAGCGGTTGCCGTGCTCGGGGCTCAGCCCGACCGTGCGCAGCAACTCCTCCACCCTCCGGCGGCCCTCGGCGCCGTTGTAGAGCCCGTGGATCCGAAGGGGCTCGGCGACGATCTCGCGCACCGTCATGCGCGGGTTCAGCGACGCGTACGGGTCCTGGAAGATGATCTGGACGTCACGCCGGATCGGCCGCATCTGGCGTCGGTTCAAGTGCGTGATGTCCTCGCCCTCGAAATAGATCCGGCCGTCGGTCGACTCGAGCAGCTTGATGATCGTGCGCCCGAGCGTCGTCTTCCCGCACCCGGACTCGCCGACGATGCCGAGCGTCTCCCCGCGCCGGACGGTGAGGTCGACGCCGTCGACCGCCCGCACCTGGCCGACCGTGTGCTTGAAGACGCCCGCCTTGATCGGGAAGTGCTTGACGAGGCCGTCGATCCGCAGGATGTCGTCGCCCATCGGAACCGGCTCGGGCTCGGGCACCTTTTCCAGGGTCAGCGCGTACGGGAGAAGCGCGAAGGGGAAGAGGAGGACCGAGAGGAAGAAGAGCGGTGCCCACCAGCGCGTCCGCCCGTGCTTCTGCGGCACCGTCAGGCCGAAGAGGACGGCCCAGACGATGTTGACGAACGGGACGACGATGAGCATGGACGCCCAGCCCGTCGACTCGCTCGTCCGCAGGATGGCGATTAGGGGACCGAAGACCGGAACGAACGCCACCCCGGGTCCCTGGGCGCGCCGCCTCTTCGCGATGATGAACGCCCAGATCCCCTGCGTGACCGCGAGGACCACCGTCAGGCCGAGAACGGCCCCGATGAACTGCCAGAACGACAGGCCGAAGAGCGCGAGCACCAGCATCGAGGCAACCATCTCAGGTCACCGCGGCGAGCGTGGCCGCAGGGCGCTCCGCAGGAGACGCGAGTCGGTCACCGAGGCCGAGCGCAGACGGATCATTCCGGCCCGCCGGCGGCTGCACCGCTCGCGACGGCCGCCGCCCCGAGCTCCCCGGCGAAGTGGCAGGCGCTGAGATGGATCTTGTCCCCGTAGTTCTTGAGGTCGGGGATCTCCGTCCGGCAGATCGCGCGGCCCTGCGAGTGTGCGCAGCGCGGATGGAACGCGCAGCCGGGAGGCAGCGTGATGAGGCTCGGCGGCTGGCCGGGGATCGGCTCCAGCCACTCCTGGTCCGCGTCGAGCCGCGCGAGGCTGTTCATCAGGCCGATCGTGTACGGGTGCCGCGGGGAGTTGAAGATCGTGTAGACGTCGCCGAGCTCGACGACGCGGCCTCCGTACATGACGATGACCCGGTCCGCGAGCTCCGCGATCAGCCCGAGGTCGTGCGTGATCAAGATCGTCGCCGCGTTCGTCTCCTCCTGGGCGGCGCGCATGACCTCGACGATCTGAGCCTGGATCGTGACGTCGAGCGCCGTCGTCGGCTCGTCGGCGATGAGGATGGCCGGGTCGTTCGCGATCGCCATCGCGATCATCGCGCGTTGCCGCATGCCGCCGGAGAACTCGTGCGGGTACTGGTCGAACCGCCGCTCGGCCGACGGCACGCCGACCACCTCCAGGAGATGCACGGTGCGTGCGTGCGCGTCCTTGTCGCTCGTCCCCGGCCGGTGGGTCTTCACCGCCTCGGCGATCTGGAAGCCGATCGTGAGGACCGGGTTCAGCGACGTCATCGGGTCCTGGAAGATCATCGCGACCTCGCCGCCGCGGATCTCCTGGAGCCGCTTCTTCGGCATCGTCAGCAGGTCCTGCCCCTTGTACAGGGCCTCCCCGCTGACGACCCGCCCGGGCGGCATCGGGATCAGTCGAAGCATGGTCATCACCGACACGCTCTTGCCGGACCCGGACTCTCCGACCACGCCGAGCGTCTCCCCCGCGCTCAGGTCGTAGCTGACGCCCGCGACCGCATGGACGACACCGTCCTCGGTGCCGAACTCGACGGTCAGGTCTTTGATCGAGAGGACCGGCTCGGCCAAGTCAGGCTCGGACCCTTCGCTGGGTCGGATCGAGGGCATCGCGGAGACCGTCTCCGATGAAGTTCACGCAGAGGGCGATGAGCACGATCATGAGCCCAGGGAAGGTCACGAGCCACCACGTGTCGAAGCCGTTCGTCTCGCCGTCGGCGATGAGGCTGCCGAGCGCCGGGTGCGGAGGCTGGATCCCGAAGCCGAGGAAGGAGAGCGCCGCCTCGGTCAGGATCGCGAGTGCCACGACGAGCGTCATGGTCACCGCGATCGGTCCGACGCAGTTCGGGAGGATGTGCCGGAAGATGATGCGGCGGTCGCTCGCGCCCGCCGCCTTCGCCGCCTCGACGAACTCCTTCTCGCGCAACGACAGGAAGAGGCCGCGCACGATGCGGGCGAGCCCCGTCCAGAAGAGGAACGCGAGGATGAGCGCGACCTTCATCGGCTGGGTGAGGGAGACCGGCCCGATCTGCGAGTCGCCCTGGCCGAGGTACTTGGCCGCGACGAGCAGGACGGCGAGGCCGGGGATGGTGAGGATGAGGTCGGTGAAGCGCATGAGCAGGTTGTCCGTCTGCCCGCCGTAGTATCCGGCGACGGCCCCGAGGGCCGTGCCGATGAAGGTCGAGAGCAGCGCGACGACCATCGCCACCCAGAGCGAAGTCCGGATGCCGTAGATGACCCGGCTCAGGTAGTCGCGGCCGAGCAGGTCGGTCCCGAAGATGTGGAACCCCTTGAACGTCGGCGGGTGCGTGATGAGAGCGAAGTTCTGGACGTCGTAGCCGTACGGCGCGATCCAGCTCGCGAAGATCGCGACGAACGCGAATCCCGACAGGACGACCAGGCACACGACCGCGAGCTTGTGGCGGAAGAAACGCATGCGGGCGTACGCCCACTGGCTCCGCGCCTTGATCTCGACGCCGCTCTCGTACGAGAGGTCGGCGGCGGTGCCCATCATCGCGGGCCCCGGGTCCATCGTCCCGACCGGGCTCGGCCCGGGCCCTTCCGCGAGCGGGATGTGCTCAGTCATAGCGGACCCGCGGATCGAGGTAGCCGTACGTGACGTCGGCGATCAGGTTGAAGACGATGACCATGACCGCCGTGACCATGAGCCACGCCATCACGGGATATGGATCGCCGAGATTGAGAGCATTGATGAAGTAGAGCCCCATTCCGTCCAGCCCGAAGACCGTCTCGGTGACCACCACCCCGCCGAGCAGCGCGCCGAAGTTCAGCGCCACGAGCGTGACGAGCGGGATGAGCGCGTTGCGGAACGCATGCCCCATCGTCACGCGGCTCTCCGGCAGTCCCTTTGCCCGCGCGGTGCGCACGTAGTCGGAGTTGACGACCTCGAGCATCGAGGCGCGCATGTACCGAGAGTAGGTCGCGATGCTGGCGACCATGAGAACGATGATCGGGAGCGCGAGGTGCCACATGCGGTCGATCACGAAGTGGACTCCGGTACCCGGGTCCACGGAGCTCAGACTCGTGACAGGAAAGAGGCGATGCCCCGTCGTCTCGTAGATCTTCACGACGAGCACCTGCAACATCAACGCCAGCCAGAAGACGGGCGTCGCTAACCCGATGAAGCTGAACGTGGTCGCGGTGTAGTCGAACGCGCTGTACTGACGTAAGGCCGAGTAGACGCCGATGCCGACCGCGACGAGCACCGCCAGGAGCTCGGCGATGAAGACGAGCTGGATCGTGTGCCCCATCGCGCGGAGGAGGTCCGGGAGGATCTTCTGGTTCCCGTTGACGGTCGTGCCGAACTGGTTCGTGAAAACGTCCTTGACCCAGTACACGTACTGCACCGGCAGCGAGTCGTTGAGATGCTTGCGCTGCTCGATGTTCTTGATCGTCTCCTGCGAGATCCCGGGCTGCATCTTCAGGTAGCCGAGCGGATCGCCCGACAGCGAGACGAAGCCGAAGACGATCATGCTCGCCGCGATCAGGACGACGACGCTGTACAGGAGACGGCGAACGATAAAGGTCAGCATTGCCCTCGACCCTCCATCTTAGAAGGATCTGCTTCGGAAAGTGAATCCCGCCCCCGCTCGGAAGCGGGGGCGGGATTCGAGAGTGCAGGCGTCATGCCTCGCACTCGGGTTTCATCCCCTACGAAACCGTCCAGGCCTGGGCGTTCCAGGTCGAGCCCTGCTGGGTCGGGTTGAGGATCGGGCCCTTGACGTTCTTGTTGTTGATCAAGAACAGCGGGGCGACGAACATCGGGATGGAAGCAACGTCCGGAACCATCTTCTGCTCGGCGCTGTTCAGGAGCCCGGCCCTAACGGTGGGATCGGGCGTGAACTGCGCCTTCTTGAAGAGGTCGGACGACTTCTTGTTGCAGTAGTTCATGTAGTTCTGGTCTCCACCGCAGCCGTACAGCGTGAAGTTGGTGGAGGTGCTGGCGGGGCCAGCGACCCAGTTGAACATGAACAGGTCCCAGTCGCCGGACGGGAGCACCTGCCCGAACACGGTGGCCGAGGGGCCGAACCGGGGCACGAGCTCGATGCCGACGGACTTGAGCTGCTTCTGGATGATCTCGAACGTCAGTGCGCGGAGCTGGTTACCGCTCGTGGTGGTGAAACGGAAGCTCAGCTTGCCGACGCCCGGGCAGCTCCAGATGGCGCTGTTCGAAGCCGACGGCGTGCTCGGGCCACCCGTGCAGCCGTTCTTCTTCAGCAGTGCGATGACGGCCTTCTGGCTGAACTTGTAGACGTTGTAGTTCGGCTTGTAGTACTGCTCGAACGTCTTGTACTGGTTGGACTGCAGCACCGGGAGCTGCTTCGCCGACGCGACGATGCCCGGCGTGACGTACAGCGCCTGGCGGATCTGCGCGCGGTTCATGCCAAGGATGAGAGCCTGGCGGACGTACTGCTTCTTGAGTGCCGGAGCGCCCTTCGGTCCGAACTGCATGTCCACGTGCGCCCACTGGTAGCCGGCGCCGCCCTGAACGTTGAACTTCGAGTTCTTCCGGATGTCGTTGATCTGGATCTGGGGCTGCGGCTCGGTGACCTGGATCTCACCGGACTGCAGCGCCTGGAAGATCGACGGCGTCGACGGGATGTACCGGAAGACGACCTTGTCCAGCTTCGCAGCAGGGCCGGCCTTGTACGCCGTGTTCTTCACGAGCGTCAGCTGGGTGCCCTTCTGCCAGCTCTGGAACTTGAACGGGCCGCTTGCGACGGACACCGAGTTGTCCCAGATGTGGTTGAAGTCCTGCCCGGCGACGACGTGCGCGGGAACGAGCGAGTTCCCGACGAGCGCGTCCCAGGCGGCATACGCCTTGCCCTTCTTCCACGCGACCGTAACGGTCTTGCCCTTCACCTTGACCGACGCGATGTCCGACCACCCGTCGCGCGACGTGATGTCGTAGTTCGGGTTCATGATCGTCCGGTAGGTGGCGAGGAAGTCCGCTCCGGTGACCGGCTTGCCGTCCGACCAGTTCGCCGTCTTCTTGTACGTGAAGGTCACCGTGAGCGGGTTGCTCTTCAGGATCTTCGGCGAAGACTGGAACAGGAGCGGCACGAGCTTCGCGTGGTTGTCGTAGACCAAGCCGCCGGCCAGGACCGGGTTGATCGCCTCGGCGGTCGTGTACGAGTTCCCCGCAGTGAGGAACGTGTTCAGGATCGCCGGCTCCTGGTCGTTGCCGATGACCACTGTCCCGGCCGAGGCCTGTGACGACTTCGCCGTCGCAGCCGGGCCGATCACGAGCCCCGCGACGAGCACTACCGCGCCCGTCAGGAGCAAGATCGAGCGTTTACGCATGTAGTCCCTCCATCCGAATGACCTTCCTGCGGAACCGCGCCACGGCCCGCGTCTCCAGAGGCTCGTTTCTCATCGCGTGCAGCGGTTTCCGGCCGCACACGAGCCGCTCGAGAATCCCTGTCGTCGCCATGGTCAAGGTGCAGGATCATACTCTTTGACGACGCGGATCCATTTTCGTTAGAAGGGAGTTTTCGAGTGCCGTTTCCGAGAAAAGGATCGACCCGGGACAACGCCGATTTCATCATGGCGACCGAGGATGCCGGGCGCCTCGCGGACGAGGTCGGGGAGCTCGTCGAGGGCGCGGTCGGCGTGCCCTGGTACGGAACGTATGGGAACCAGTCGGACGGCGCTGCACTCGCGCTCTGTCGGCTCCGCCGTGCCCACGCGGGCCTCCGGGGAGGCACCGAGGAGGGCGACGCCGCCGTTCGCCGCGCACTCGAGCAGGTCAGCCCCGAGGCGGTCGTCTGGATGGCGAGCCGCGCGATCTCGTACCTCGACGAGACCGGGTTCCCCGAGGCGGTCGAGGCGTGGTTCCCCGAGCAGGACCCGTCGCCCCCCGAGGCCTGAGCGGGCCGGCGGCTCAGCGGTCGCGTCGCCAGAGGAGCAGCGCCAGCGGGAGAAACGCGGCGGCGGCGAGGAACGGCGCGAACGCGATGTGGCGGAGACGGTCGCCGCGCTCGACGGTCGGCCCGCTCCCGGCGAGGCCCTTGACGGTGAGCGCGGCGGTCCCCAGCTGATTCTCGGAGAACACCCGCGCGCCGAGCACGGAGGCGAAACGGTCGAGCGTCTTCCTCGCAGTCGGGTCGGAGCGGTAGGCGGGGTCGGGAAGCCTGCCCTGGAAGACCCGCTCGTTCGGCTTCCAGACCTGGACGAACGTCGTCTCGATCCCCGGCGGCCTGCGGAAGATCGAGGTGATGTGCGGGTTCGTCTGCGGCAGGCTCTCGCCGTCGGTGAAGACCACGAGCAGCCTCTTCTTCGCGCTCGGTGAGAAGAACCCCTGTGTCGCGACCGCACCGAGGGTGTCGAGCCTCGTGACCCGGGAGAGGAGCTGCTCCACGGGCGGCGGGCGCTCGATCCCGATCGACTGGGCGAGCGTCGCTCTGAACACGTTCTCGTTCGAGCTCGGGAAGAGGTACGGCAGCGTGCGGTCGGTGACGGATGCGAGCCCGACCGGGATCGACGGAAGCGTGTTCCGTAGGCGCAGCGCGTCCACCTTCGCGCGCTCCAGCCGCGTCGAGCCAGTCGGACGCTTGCGTGCGAGCATCGACCTTGACGTGTCGAGGACGAAGAGCGCCTCCGCGTCGGTCCGCACGCGGACGTGCTCCCGGAACTGGAGCACCGGCTGGGACGCGGCGAGGCCGAGCAGGACGCCGATCAGCACGATGGCCGCGACCGGCAGCACGTACGCGCGCTTCGACGGATCGTCGAGGCCGATCACCGCCCTCGTCCGGCTCCCGCGCTTCCGGACGAAGTAGAACGCGACGAGGGGGACGATCGCGACGAGCGCGACGAGCGCGGCGACCGGAGACAGGAAGACGAGGCTCACGGAGGTCGCCGCGGGTCGCTAGAAGCCGCTTCCGGCGTCGCCGGCGCCCGCGCCCTTGGAGCCCTTGCCGCCGGGCGCCGGGTTGGCGCCCCCACCGCTCTCCGACAGGCCGGTCGCCTTTCCGAGAGCGAGCGTGAGCTCGAGGTTGTACTTCGCGTCGTCGTTCGTCGGGTCGAAGGTGATCGCCTGTCCGAACCGCTGGCTCGCGCTGACGATCAGCTTCGCGCGGTTCGTGAAGTCGCCGAGCGCGTCGGCGTACGCGATGGCGCCCAGCAGGTTCGCCGCCTCCGCGCGCCGGAGAGGGTCGGACCCGTGATCGACGATGTCCGTGAGGCGGACTGTCGCGTCGTTCCGGTAGACGACGAGTGCGGGATCCGAGATGACCGGCGACTCGACGTGCGCGAGCCTGAAGGACTGGAGCGCTCGGCGGTAGGCGATGTCGTCACCGACGCCGAGGAGCGACCGGGTGACGCGAGCCGGCAGGAACGTCCGCGGAGACCAGAGATCGCCCTGCGGCGCCGCGCGGTAGGTCACGTCGTCGGTGCGCATCGTGCTGCGCCAGCTCGCGACGTCCGCTCCCAAGAGCACGAGCAGCACGCCCGCGACGAAGCAGGCGGCGATCGTGGCGACGGGCGCGTAGCGCCTCACGTCGCCCTCCACCCTGCTCCGCGCGGGAGCGCGAGGCGCCCGGCGTAGCGCTCGTGGACGGCGAGCGCGACGAGCAGGAGTACGCCCGCGATCAGCAGCCCGAGCGGCGTGCGGCCACGCAAGACCGACTCGACCTTCGGCACTCCCCCCTGGCTCGGCTGCACGTCGTTCACGAACGCGCTCGGGCCGAGGATCTTCTGGAACAGCGTCACGCCGTCGCTCGACGGCGACAGCGGAACGACCTTCAGCTGCGTCGACGACCGCCGCAGATGGCCGAGCACCTGGCCGAGCTCGTCGTAGTCGGTCGGCGCAGTCTGGAGGTCGCTCGCGAGGAGGATCGACCCGTTCTCGATGTGGTTCTTCACGAGCAGGCGCTGCGCCAGCTGAAGCGCAGCCGAGATGAGCGTGCCGGCCGTGAAGTTCGTGTTCCACGGGGTCGGCGGGAGGCGCCCGTCCGGCGTCGGCGTGAGGAGCCTGAGGAGCGGCCGGAGCTCGCTCGCCGGCGTTCTCGGCGGGAGGAGCTCGTACGGAATGTCCGAGAAGACGACGAGCCCGATCGGCGTCTGCGCACGGATCAGCTTGGCGATGAGCTGACGCATCACGCGGTAGTCCTGGTCGGTGATGCTGAGCGACAGGTCGAGGACGACGATCGTGCTCGGTCCGCCGCGGACGAGCCCCGTCCGCTGCTGGTCGAGCCCGCGCGCCGTCGTGACGGACGCCGCGAAGAACGCCAGCGCAGCGACCGCGAGCACGAGCGAGAACGCGTGCGTCCGCAGGACGATCCGCCGCAGCGGAGAGACGTCCCCGGTCGGGATCGACCGCCGCCTAAACCAGCTGGGCATCCGCCTCCCTCGCTTCGGCTTCCTTGGCGTCCGCCTCCTCGGCGTGCGCTCTCACGTCGGCGGCGAGCTCCTGCATGTCCTCGAACGCAGGATCCTCCTCGGACCATGCGAGCCGGCGGGCGTAACGCTCGACGCCGGGGTCGCCGCCCCACGTCGCGACCTCGTCGGCGACGAGCTCGAGCGCTCGGCGGCGTTCTGCGATGCCGTCCGCGTCGTCGACTGCGACGGGCGTCACGAGGAGCGCGAGCGCCTGCTCGAGTGGAGCAAGGCGCGGTGCGGGCGGAGGCGGCGGCGGCGGAGGTGGCGGGAGACGCCGAGGCCGCGCGCGGTACGCGAGCACGCCGCCCGCGGCGAGAAGCGCGACGCCGCCCAGGAGGAAGACGACGACGAGCCATCCCGGCGACAGGCGGTAGGTGACGGCGGGCACGGAGATGTAGTCGGCCCGCCAGGGCGCTGCGAGCGTGTCCCGCTCCGTTGGCGACGTGCTCGCGTCGAGCCGGGTGTGGAGTACGAGCGCGGGCCACGGCGCATCGATCGAGAGGCGCTCGGTCGTGTCACCCGTGGGCCGCTGGTAGACCACGCGGGCCGGCTTGAACTCGTAGCGCGTCGCGCCGTTCGTCGGAGCGCAGCGGATCCCGAGACAGCGGAGAACGTAGGTCGTTCGGAGATACGTGACCGGTCCGGCGGTCTCACGCTGGACGACGGGTGTCCCGATCTTCACCCACGGCTCGAAGGACGCGAGCACGTGCATGTCCTCGGGTCGGTACTGCGTCCGGTCGAAGGTCACTTCGACCTTCGCCGTCACCGTGTCGCCGAAGAGCGCGGCACGCGGCGTCAGCGCGGCGGTGGCCTGGATCGGCTCTCCGCCGGACGCGTTGGACGAGCTCCCGGTCCCGCCCCCGAGCCCGGTGATGAGAACGACGACGAGCGCGGTCGCGGCGGCGACGCCCCCGAGCACCACGGCCATGAAGACGCGTGGAGAGAGCTTCATGTCACCCCCTCATCACGCGACGCACGCGCCGCAGGTCGGTCCACTCGAGGAACGACGCGAGGACGGCGGCCGGATCGGAGGAGGACACGAGGACCGGGTCGATGTCCAGGTCGCGCAGCTTCTCGAGAAACGAGGCGAGACGCTCCTCGTTCGCCTCCCTGCGCGCGGCGGCCTCCTTGCGCCTGAGCCTGACGGGAGACATCCGGCCGGTGCGGGCGTCCCTGAGCGGCACGACGATCCCGTCCACGTCGGGGAAGCTCTGCTCCCACGTGGGGTCCTGGATGATCACCGGCACGATGTCCCAGCGGTGCTCGAAGGCGCGGAGCCAGAGGTCCTCGTCCGGCGGAGTGAGGTAGTCGGAGATGAGGAAGAGGAAGGTCCCCGCGGTGATCGCGCGCGGGTATTCCGCCAGATGCGCGAACGATCGCTCCAGCCAGTCCGGCGGCCCGCCGTACTCCGGCGACAGCAGCCGCTCGTCGCGCAGCTCGAGGAGCTTCCGCTCCCCCTTCGGCGGCCGCCAGTGTGCCGCTCCGTCGGCGTAGTCGAGATACCCGACGTAACCGGCTGCCGCTCCGGAGCTCGCGAGGATGATCTCGATCGCCACCTGCATCGCCCGCGGCTTGTCGAGCCACGGGAGCGGCGGTGCGAAGAAACCCATCTCGGGCCGCCGGTCGCAGACGATCATCACCTTCGGCGCCTCCTCGGCGAAGCGCTCGCGGACGATGAACTCGTCCGTGCCGCGCGCGGTCGAGAGACGCGCCGACGCGCCCCAGTCGATCGCGTCCATGTCGTCGCCGGGGACGTACGGCCTCGTCCCGGCGATGTCGGTCCCGGCGCCGCGGTGGAGGCTGCGGAGCGTCCCGAACGAGAGCCCGATGACACGGCCACGCGGGACGAGGGGGAACGTCAGCCGCGCAGTGCTCACGGCCGGTGCGACTCCCCGCTAGGCCGACCGCGGGCCGTCGAAGAGAGGATCCTCTTCCGAGCCGGGCCTGGGCGCGATCGCGAGGCAGCTCTGGTGGAACTCCTCGATCGCCTGCGCCCAGCCCGACGCACGGGCGCGAGCGACGAAGCTCGGGGTGAAGACCACGCGGTGCGCGAGCACCGGCACGAACAGGCGCTCGACGTCCTGGGGCAGGACGTAACTGCGGCCGTCGAGGAGCGCCCAGGCGCGCGCTGCACGCTCGAGCGCGAGGCTCCCGCGGACAGAGCTCCCGATCACGACCGAGTCGTGCTCCCGCGTGGAGCGGACGAGCTCCACGACCCAGCGGTGGAGGACGCCGTCGACGTAGATGCGCTGCGTCGCGTCGCGCAGCGTGCGGATGTCGTCGAGGTTGATGACTGGCTCGAGATTCTCGAGCGGATGCCTGAAGCGCTGCTCCTGCAGGATCTTCACCTCGTCGTCGACGCCCGGGTAGCCGAGCGCCGCGCGGATGAAGAAGCGGTCGAGCTGCGCCTCCGGAAGCGGGAACGTGCCCTCGTACTCGATCGGATTCTCCGTCGCGAGCAGGAGGAACGGTGACGGCAGCTCACGCGTGATCCCGTCCACGGTGACCTGGTACTCGGCCATTGCCTCGAGGAGCGCGGACTGCGTCTTCGGCGTGGCGCGGTTGATCTCGTCGACGAGGATCACGTTCGCGAAGATCGGTCCGGGCCGGAACACGAAGTCCCTCGTCTTCTGGTCGAAGATCGAGAGCCCGGTGACGTCGGTCGGCTGCAGGTCGGGCGTGCACTGGATCCGGTTCGGGGTCGCGCCCTCGATGCTTCCCGCGATCGCGCGGGCGAGCACGGTCTTCGCCGTGCCCGGGACGTCCTCGAGCAGGACGTGGCCGCCGCACATGAGGGCGGTCAGGACGAGCTTGATCTCGTCCCGTTTGCCGTAGACGACGGTCTCGATGTTGTCGAGGAAGATCCGCGAGATCTCGGTCGCTCGCGCGACGAGCTCATGGGCTCCTTCGGCGTCGGCGACGACCGGCTCCACCGGCGGGATGGTATCTACGCTCGTGTCGCGGATCGGGGTCGCCATCGGGTCCGGGAGCAGCCGCTCAGGTACTTCTACGCCGCCGGCCCCTCGTTGTTAGTGATTCGCGAGGGCCACGCCCTGGGAGTCGACCGTTTCGAGCTCCGAGCCGGTGACCTATCCTGAACCCGTGAAGACCGTTTGGCAGGGCCGCATGGCGCAGACCGCGTCGAAGTACGCCGAGGTCGGGCAAACGACGGCGGTCTGCTGCAACGCCTGCCGAGCGTGCGTGACGACGAATCTGGTGGGTCTTGGACTCGGCGTGCTCGCCGCGGCGGGAGCGGGAATCGCCGGCTTCGCGCGTCGTCTCAAGCCCTCGTAGCGCTCGCGCCAAACCACCACGGACGCGTTGCCCGGCGTCGGCGCGGGTACGTCGGACGCTAGACGAGCGCCTCGGCGCCGGCCACGACCTCGAGGATCTCCTGCGTGATCTCCGCTTGCCGCGCACGGTTCATCTCGAGCGTGAGCGAGTCGATGAGCTCGCCCGCGTTCTTCGACGCGTTGCGCATCGCCGTCATCTGCGCACCCTGGAAAGACGCGGTCGACTCGAGCAGCGCCCGGTAGATCTGCGTCTCGAGGTAGACGGGCAGAAGGCGCTCCATGATCTCCTCGGGCTCGGGCTCGAAGATGAAGTCACCGCGGAGCACGTCGTCGCGGCGCTCTTCCTCGTCGGTCTCGAGGACGTCCGGCGAGATCGGGAGCACGTCCTGCTCGGTCACGCGCTGGGTGAGCGGCGAGACGTACGTGTTGTAGACGAGCGTCACCCGGTCGACCTCGTGCTCGGTGAAGAGCTGGGCGACGCGATGTGCGATCGCCTGCGCGTCCCCGTAGGTCGGCTGGTCGGTGAAGCCCGCGTACGCACCGGCGAGCTCGCGGCGTCGGAAGGTGAGGGTCGAGCGCCCCTTCTTCCCGACCGCGACCCAGCGGACGGTCTTGCCCTCGGATTGGAGCGAGCGCTCCAGCGCGAACGAGCGGCGGAGGATCTGGGCGTTGAACGCACCGGCGAGACCGCGGTCGCCGGTCAGCGGCACGAGCGCGACGCTCTCGACGGTCTCCCGCTGCTCGAGGAGTGGGAGCCGCACCGAGGAGGCGGCGCGTCCCACGCCGGCGATCAGCTCGTTCATCGTCTCCGCGTAGGGACGAAGGCCGGTGATCCGCTGCTCCGCGCGGCGGAGCTTCGCCGCCGCGACGAGCTCGAGAGCGCGCGTGATCTTGCGCGTGTTCCGGACCGAGCGGATCCGGCGCTTGAAGTCCTGGACGGATGCCATTGGGTGACGAGCGGGCCGCGCCTACCCGGCGAGCCCCTTCTCCTCCTCGACGTTGAAGCCGTGCACGAACTTCTCGAGCTCCGCGTCGAGCTTGGCCGTGGTGTCGTCGTCGAGGTCCTTCGACTCACGGATCGCCTTCAGGATCGTGCCCTCCGTCCGCAGGTGCTCGCGGAGCTCGTCGTGGAAGCGCGGGACCTGGCCCACCGGGACCGTGTCGAGGTAGCCGTGCGCGCCTGCATAGATCGCGGCCACCTGCTCCTCGAGGGGCCACGGCTGGTACTGCGGCTGGTTCAGGGTCGCGACCATCCGCTCGCCGCGCGCGAGCGCCTGCTGCGTCGCCGCGTCGAGCTCCGAGCCGAACTGAGCGAACGCCTCGAGCTCGCGGTATTGAGCGAGGTCGAGGCGAAGCCGTCCTGCCACCTTCCGCATGGCCCGCGTCTGGGCGTTGCCGCCGACGCGTGAGACCGAGATGCCAACGTTGATCGCGGGCCGGACCCCCGAGAAGAAGAGACTCGACTCGAGGTAGATCTGGCCGTCCGTGATCGAGATGACGTTCGTCGGGATGTACGCCGACACGTCGTTCGCCTGCGTCTCGATGATCGGGAGCGCCGTCAACGATCCCGCCTGCAGGTCGTCCGAGAGCTTGCACGCGCGCTCGAGGAGGCGCGAATGGAGGTAGAAGACGTCGCCCGGGAAGGCCTCTCGGCCCGGTGGCCGGCGGAGCAGCAGCGAGAGCTGGCGGTACGCGTCCGCGTGCTTGGAGAGGTCGTCGTAGACGCAGAGCGCGTGCCTGCCGCTGTAGAGGAAGTACTCACCCATGGCGCAGCCGGCGAACGGCGCCATCCACTTGATCGGCGCCGCCTCCTGGGCAGGCGCGGAGAGGACGATCGTGTGCTCCATCGCCCCCGCGTCGCGGAGACGCTCGACGACCTGCGCCACCGTCGAGCCCTTCTGCCCGACCGCGACGTAGATGCAGACCACGTCGCCGCCGCGTTGGTTGATGATCGAGTCGATCCCGAGCGCGGTCTTCCCCGTCGAGCGGTCTCCGATGATGAGCTGGCGCTGGCCGCGGCCGATCGGCGTCATCGAGTCGATCGCCTTGACGCCCGTCGCGAGCGGCTCGCTCACACTCTGGCGCTGGATCACGCCGGGCGCCTTGAACTCGAGCGGCCGCCGCTCCGCCGCCTCGATCGGCCCGAGGCCGTCGAGCGGGTTCCCGAGCGGGTCGACGACGCGGCCGAGGAGGCCCTCGCCGACCGGGACGCTCATGACCTCACCCGTGCGGCGGACCGGCTCGCCTTCCTTCACGTGCTGCCACTCGCCGAAGAGGGCGACGCCGACGTTGTCCTCCTCCAGGTTGAAGGCGATGCCCGTCACGCCGTGCTCGAGCTCGAGCCGCTCCAGTGCGACGCAGTTCTCGAGCCCGTGCACGCGGGCGATGCCGTCGCCGACCTGGAGAACGGTGCCGACCTCGCTCAGGTCGGTCTCGACCTCGAACTCGCGGATCCGGTCCTTCAGGATCGCGGTGATCTCTTCGGGGCGCAGCTTCACGCTGATCTCCTTTCAGGCGCAAGATCGGAATCCGCCCGCGCAGATTCCGATCGCGCGAAATCCCTAAAGGCGCCCGCTTCGCAGTCGCTGTGTGTGTGCAGTTCGATCCGGCTCTCGTGCGACCGCTTCGCGGCCGCTGTGTCTGGTGTTTCCATCACTGCTGGGTGGCAAGCTCGTGGTGCAGGCGCTCGAGCCGGCCGCGGACGCTCCCGTCCACGCGGAACGAGCCGACCTGCAGGACGATGCCTCCGATGAGGTCGGGGTCGACGGACCGCGTGGCTTCGACGCTCCGGCCGGATGCCTTCTCGATCGTGTCCACGATCGAGTTCGCCTCGGCGTCCGAGAGCTCGTACGCGGTCTGGAGCTCCAGCGCGAGGCGATTCTGTGCGCGGGCGACGAGCGCGTCGAGCTCCTCTCGGATCTGGACGATCTCGCCCGGCCGGCTCTTCTCCGCGAGGAGCCTGACGAAGTTGCGGACGAGCTCGTCGGCGCCCGCAGTGATCTCTTCGAGGACTGCGGACTTCCCAGCCGGCTCGACCTCGGGGTTGCGCAGGAACGCCTGCAGCTCGGGCACCTGCTCGAGCGCGTCGGCGAGGGAGCCCAGGTCCGCCGCGACCCGGTCGAGCCTCCCGTCCTCCTGCGCGGCCTCGAAGAGAGCCCGCGCGTACATGCGCTGCGCGACGGCCATGCGTCCTAGTCGGCCTCGAGGGCCGAGAAGTCGAGCTCGGAGATCGCCTCGTCGATCAGCCGGCGCTGATCCTCGGCGTCGAGAACCTTGCCCGTGACCCGGGCGGTCGCCTCGAGCGTCAGGTCGGCGATCTCGGACCGGATCTGGTCGAGGGAGCGCTTGGTCTCCGACTCGATCTGGCGGCGCGTCTCTTCGAGCCTCCGCTGCCGGTCGGCCTCCGCCTCCTCCTTGACCCGCGCGACCTGCGTGTCCGCGACCTTGCGCGCGTCCGCCAGGATCTCGGCCGCCTCGCCCTTCGCCTCCGCGATCAGCGCCCGGTGCTGCTCGAGCAGCTCGCGCGCTTCCTCGCGTGCCTTGTCCGCCTCCTCGACCGCGTTCAGGATCCGCTCGCGCCGCTCGTCGATCGTGCGCTGGATCGGGCCGAACGCGAATCGCTTGAGGACGAAGAACGTGATCGCGAACGCGATCAGCGTCCAGATCATGAGGCCGGGAACGACCTCGATCAGGCCGGATGCGAGCACGTGCGACACCTCAGATCAGGACGTAGGCGAGAAGCCCGCCGATGAGGCCGTAGAACACGACCGCCTCGGTGAGCGCGAAGCCGAGCCACTGGATTCCCTGCAGCTCGCCACGCAGCTCGGGCTGGCGGGCGACTGCCTGGATCATCGAGCCGAAGATGTTGCCGATGCCGACGCCGGCGCCGAGGGCGCCGAGGCCGATGCCGAGCGCCAGCGCGATCGCCTTCCCGGCGTCGGCGCCGTCACTGGCTGCGGCGAGGAAGAAGGTCGACGAGAGCATGGTGCGGTTCCCTCCTTGGACTTAGTGGTCCGGCTCGATGGCCGAGCCGATGTAGATGGCGGACAGGGCGGCGAAGATGTACGCCTGGATCGAGACGACGATAACGACCTCGAAGAGATAGAACACGGCCGCTGCGGGCACGGCCACCACGGCGAGGAAGACGTTTCCGAGCACGATGATCAGCCCGATGAACGTGAGGATCAGCATGTGGCCGGCGAGCATGTTCGCGTAGAGACGGATCGACAGGCTGATGAGTCGCATGATCTGGCCGAGGATCTCGAGCACGTAGAGCAAGGTCAGCGGTATCGCCCATTTGATCGAGAACTTCGGCATCCCGCTGGGCATCCAGCTCGCGAAGTACTTGCGAGCGCCGTTCTCGCGAATCCCCTCGACGTGCGTGAACGTCCACGTCATGAACGCGAGCGCGAGGGTGACGGAGAGCGTCGAGGTCGCCGCGAAGATCGCGAGGGTGGGCACCTGGAGCCCGAAGATCGTCACCTTCTCGTCCGAGAGCGGCAGCGGGATGAACCCGAGCATGTTGACGGTCCAGATGAACACCATCAGGGAGGCGCAGTACGGGAACCAGCGCGCGATCGCACGCGTCGGAAGCCCCTGCTCGGCGACCTGGACCTGCGCGACCTCGTAGATCGTCTCGCCGAGCGCCTGCCGCTTCGTGGGCTCGCGCCCGACCTTGACGCGCATGAACACGATCCCGATCAGGCACGAGCAGAGCGCGCCGAGGAGCAGGTAGGCGACGGCCTTGTTGATCGAGAGGTCGAGTGGTCCGATGTGGATCGGGATCCAGTCGTGGAGCTCCCATTCGTCCGAGATGAAGGCGCCCTTGTCCTCGCTCGTCGAGTCGGACGAGGCGGCCATCGCCAGCGACGGCGCCGCCAGGGCGAGCCCGAACAGGACGACGAGTGCGCGCTTCACCGAGTCTCCCCGCCGAAGTAGGTCGCGAGCCCGACCGCGAGCTCAGCGGTGAACGCGAGGGCGTAGAGGATCGCGGCCGAGAGGCCGACGGCCTCGTTCGAGATCGTCACCGCGACGAGCGGGATGCCGACGAGGAGCGCGCGCGACGTCGTCCCGATCCCGCGCACGCTGGCTGCTGCGAGGTTGTCTGGGTCGCCCGAGAGGCGCCCGAGGGCGGCGGCGAAGATCTCCGCCCCCAGCCACAGGACCGCCGCGAGCGCCCAGCCCGAGAGCGGCCAGCCGGCGATCGCGAAGACCGGGAGCGCGAAGGCGACGATCGTCCCGCCGGCCACGGTCGGAGCGATCCGGCTCGGGACGGAGCGCGGGGTGGAGAAGATTCCTGTGCTCACGTTCCCTCGGCCTTCGAGTAGACGAGATACACGGCCAGCACCGCGAGTGGAATACCCGCAACCGCTCCGACGAGGAGCCCGATCGTCCACGAGCCGAGTACCCAGCCCACGAGCGCGCCGAGGATCATCGCCGCGCCGACGGTACCGAGGAGGAGCCCGGGGGCGGTTGCGAGGGAATGCGGAGAGGAAGCCGCTGCCGGCGTCATCGGCGGGGAGCATATCAGCGAGCTTGTAACAGCCCTTCTCGGCTCCAGGAGCCGAAAAACACGAATGTTCGTCACATGCCCTCGCGGCGGTGCTCGTATACGGCTCCGGCCGGGCCCACCGACGGTGGCGAGTGTGGCTTCCGGCTCGGATGCGGGTCGGGCTGGAAGCTTGCTGGCCGTCAGCTCGAGGAACAGAACCCAGCCCGACCCTTCATGATCATCAGACTCCGCGCGGGGTGCCGGGGCTTCGGTAGGGACTACTGATTCGCAGCCAGGGGAACTCACACGGCCACCGGCACGTCGATGCGCCTGACGTCGCGTGCGTGTCGACGCTCGATAGGGGTCGGGCGCAGTGATGCGACCCCGGCTCGTCTTGGTCCACGGATCAGTGGTCGGTGGCCGCGGGACCTGGAGCGTCCAGCGTCACGATCCCGAGCTGACCGGGCGTTTCGAGCTCGTCGTCCTCGAGCGACCGGGCTTCCCGCCGAATCCGCCTCTCGAGCGCGTCGACTTCGAGCCGGACGCCGAGCTCGTCGCCGATCTCCTCGCTCCGGGCGACCACCTGGTCGGCCATTCCTACGGCGGCGTGATCGCGCTCCTCGCGGCCGCCCATGCGGTCGAACGAGTCGCTTCGCTGACGGTAATCGAGCCTCCGGCCACGCGGGTCGCACGCGGCGATGCGGCCGTCGATGCGTTCGAGAAAGGTGCGATCGAATGGTGGGAGAACGGCCCGCGCGACGATCCCGAAGCGTTCCTCGCGGGCTTCCTCGAGACCGTCGGCTCCGACCCCGTCCCGTCGCCGCTCTCGCTGGAGCTCGAGCAGGGCGCGTACGGGCTCGTCGCCCAGCGCGGCCCCTGGGAGGCCGAGATCCCGCTCCCGGAGCTGGCCGCTGCGCCGTTTCCGAAGCTCGTGGTCTCGGGCGACCATCACCCCGCGTTCGAGGCGATCTGCGACGTCCTCGAGCGGGAGCTCGGGGCCGAGCGGCTGGTCTTCCCCGGATACGGCCACAGCCCCCACCGCCACCCCGACTTCGACCGGGCGCTCGCCGACTTCGTCGACGGGGCGGAGTCGGCTCTCGTCGGGTGAGGTCAGCAGATCCGCGGGAGCGGGTCGCCCACGAGCGTGTCGACCACGCGGCTTCCCCCGAAGCTCGTGTCGAGGAGAACGAGGCCGTCGGGCTCCGCGTGGATCTCTCCGACGAGCGCCGCGTCCCGGCCCAGCGGGTCTCCCCTGAGCACCGCCAGTGCCGCGTCCATGTCCTCGGGTGCGACGACCGCGACGAGCTTCCCCTCGTTCGCGACGTAGAGCGGGTCGATCCCGAGGATCTCGCAGGCGCCGACGACTTCGGGCCTGATCGGCAGCGCCGCCTCGTCGAGCCTGACGGCCACTCCTGCCGAGAGGGCGAGCTCGTTGAGCACCGTCGCAAGGCCGCCACGGGTCGGGTCGCGCAGCCAGCGAACACCGGGGGCGGCGTCGAGCAGCGCCTCGACGAGGCCGCCGAGCGGCGCCGAGTCGCTCTCGAGCTCGACCTCGAGATCGAGCCCACCGCGGGCGACCATGATCGCCATGCCGTGATCTCCGATGGTGCCGGAGAGGAGCACCCGGTCTCCCGGGCGCACGGCCTCGGCCGAGAGCGAGACGTCCCGATCGACGACGCCCACTCCGGCTGTCGTCACGTACAGCCCGTCCGCCTTCCCCCGCTCCACCACCTTCGTGTCGCCCGCGACGACGGCGACACCCGACGCGCGCGCCGCGTCCGCCATCGAGGCGGCGACGCGCCGGAGGTCGGCGATCGGGAACCCCTCCTCCACGATGAAGCCGGCGGAGAGGTGGAGCGGCCGGGCTCCCGACATCGCGAGGTCGTTGACCGTGCCGTGCACCGCGAGCGACCCGATGTCTCCTCCAGGGAAGAAGAGCGGCTTGACGACGAAGGAGTCCGTCGTGAACGCAAAGCGCGTGCCGGTGCACTCGAACACGGCCGAGTCGGAGAGCGGAGCGAGCAACGGATTCCCGAGCTCCTCGAGGAAGAGGGCCTCGACGAGCGCGTGCGTCGCCTTCCCCCCCGCTCCGTGCGCGAGCGTCACGACGTCGTCCCGGAGCTTGGGCTTGAGCCTCCGCCGGCGCTCGACGGCCTGCAGGACCTCGTGCTCGCGCGCGCTCGTCACGCGCCGACCGGCTCCCGCTCGCGGCCGCGCGCGAAACGGCCGAAGTTGTAGTAGGCGGCGCAGGCTCCCTCGCTCGAGACCATGCACGTGCCGATCGGCCGCTCGGGCGTGCAGGCCGTGCCGAAGACCTTGCACTCCCAGGGCTTGATGACACCCTTCAGCACCTCGCCGCACTGGCACGCCTTGGGGTCGGCGACGCGGATGCCGGGAACGTCGTAGCGGAGCTCTGCATCCCAGTCGGCGAGCTCCTCCCGGAGGCGGAGCGCACTCTGGGAGATGAATCCGAGGCCGCGCCACTCGAACGTCGTTCGGAGCTCCATCGTCTCGACGATCGCCTCGAGCGCGCGTGGGTTCCCCTCGTCGCGGACGACGCGCGTGTACTGGTTCTCGACCTCGCACCGGCCCTCGGCGAGCTGGCGGAGGAGCATGTACACGGCCTGCAGCACGTCGAGCGGCTCGAATCCCGCGACGACGAGCGGCTTCCCGTGCTCCTCGGCGATGAACCGGTACGGACGTGTGCCGATCACGGTCGAGACATGCCCGGGGCCGACGAATCCGTCGAGACGGAGGTCCGGCGAGGCGAGGATCGCCCGGATGGCGGGGATGATCGTGACGTGGTTGCAGAAGACGAAGAAGTTGCGCACGCCCTCTTTCCGCGCTCGGAGGAGCGTGATCGCGGTCGACGGCGCCGTCGTCTCGAAGCCGATCGCGAAGAAGACCACGTCGCGCTCGGGGTGCTCGCGGGCGATGCGAAGGGCGTCCAGCGGCGAGTACACGATCCGCACGTCCGCGCCCCGCGCCTTCGCGTCGAGGAGCGACCCGCGTCCGCCGGGGACGCGGAGCATGTCCCCGAACGTCGCGAACGTGACCTCGGGTCGCTCCGCGATCGCGATCGCGTCGTCGACCCTCCCCATCGGGATCACGCACACCGGGCACCCCGGCCCGTGGATCAGGCCGACCTCCGGCGGAAGCAGGTCCTCGATTCCGTGCCGGTAGATCGTGTGCGTGTGCCCGCCGCAGACCTCCATCAGCTTGACCGGGCGTCCCGGCTCCGCGAGCGCCGCGATCTCGGCCGCTAGCTGGCGCGCGACTTCGGCCGAGCGAAACTCGTCGACGAACCTCACGGCACCTCTCCGACGACCTCGAGCAGGAGGTGATAGATCGTCGCGTGTACCTCCTGCAGGCGCGGCACGTAGTCGCTGCCGACGACGAACAGGTGGTCGAGCCAGGCGAGCTCCGCCAGCCGGCCCCCGTCGGAGCCCGTGATCGCGCACGTCAGGAGCCCGCGGCGGCGCGCCTCCTCGAGCGCGGCGACGACGTTCGCGGACGACCCGCTCGTCGAGATCGCGAGGGCGACGTCGCCCGCGTGCGCGAGTGCGATCAGCTGGCGCGCGAAGACGTTCTCGACGCCGACGTCGTTCGCCACGGCGGTGACCGTGGCGACGTCGTTCGTGAGCGCGATCGCCGGCCAGCCCTGCTCGAGGAAGTCGCAGGCGACGTCCTGCGCGTCCGTCGAGGAACCGCCGTTGCCGAACGCGACGAGGCGTCCACCCCGCTCGAGCCGCTCGCGGACCGCCTCGCCGCAGGACACGACCGCGTCGAGGTCGATCTCCCGCCGGAGCGCGACGACGTCGGCCCCCTTGCGCGCGGTCGACCGCTCGACCTCCTCGAGGACGGCAGGCAGGTTGGTCTCCCGGCCCGCGAGGAACGGATACAGGAGATCCGTCACGACACCGCCTCGCGGGTCGAGAGCCGCTCGAGCGCGACGCCCGCGTGGCAGAGCAGCACGTCACCCACGGCGATGTCGTCGACGAGGTCGACCGCGACCTCTTCGCGAAGCCCGTCCTTCTCGATCACCGCGGTGCCGGTGCGAGGCAGCCCGACGACCTCCCCTTCGACGGCGACGTCGCCGCACGTGAGGCATACCTCCTCGAGGAGGCCGGGGTGCTCGAAGAAGACGTGGGTCAGCTCCCAGAGGACGTGGTACGCGGTCTCCTGCACTTCCTGGACGATCCGCGGGTCGTCGCTCGCGCACGCGAGGGACACATCCGCTCGCGGCGGCGTCCCCGAGCCCCAGAGCACGATCGTGACGAGGCCGCGAGCTCTCGCCTCCTCGAGGAACGCAGCGACTCGGGGGCCGTGCCGGCCGTGCGCGATCCCGAGCGCGACGTCGCCCGGCCGGGCGAGTCGCGCGAGCGACGACTCGCCGGTCGGATCGTTCGTCAGCGCGATGGCGGGAAGCGCGCGCTTGCCGACGATCACCGGGTGCACGAACTCGACTGCCACGTGCGCCGCGTCGGTCGCCGCCGGGCCTTCGCCGAAGACGAAGAGCGTGCCGCCGCGCGCGAACGCCCGCGCGAGCACATGGCAGGAGAGCGCGATCTCCCGCCCCTCCACCTCGAGGAAGCCGGTGAGGACGCGCTCGCGCTCGGCGACGAGCTCGGCGAGTCGGGAGCTCATGTCATTCGATCGAGCTGAGCTCGAGCTCGGAGAGCTCCTGCTCGTAGGGCTCTCCGAGATGCTCGAGGAACTCGAGCGTCTCCCGTGCCTGGGCCTCGTCGATCTTCGACAGGGCGAAGCCGACGTGGATCAGCACCCAGTCTCCGATCTCGACTCCGTCGTCGAGCGCGAGCAGAGCGACGTTCACGTTCCGTCGCACCCCGGACACGTCGATCTTCGCGATGTGGTTCTCGGGGTCGACGATCTCGACGATCTGGCCCGGAATCCCTAGGCACATGAGGCTGTCCTCCCCGCCGCGACGGCCGCTTGACCGTAGCTGATCCCGCCGTCGTTCGGAGGCACCCGTCGGTGCAGGAGGACGCGAAAGCCAAGGTCCTCGAGCCGCCTTCGCGTCGAGCCGAGGAGCCGGACGTTCTGGAAGCTCCCACCCGACAGGACCACCGTGCGCGGCTCCGCCGCCGCGGTGCATGCCTCGGCCGAGCCGGCGGCGATCGTCTCGTGGAACATCGCCGCGATCTCGGGCGCCGGCCTTCCCGCTTCGAGCTCGCCCCAGACGGACGACACGAGCGCGGACACGTCCCCGAAGCGCCAGTCCCACGGCTCGGCCTCGACGTCTCCGGCGAGGTGCTCGAGCTCGATCGCCGCCTGGCCCTCGTACGTGACCCGGTCGCGAACCCCGAGGATCGCGGCGACGGCGTCGAACAGGCGACCCATTCCGGAAGAGAGCGGAGCGTTCACCTTCAGGCTCTCGCGCACCTCGCGCCAGCGAGCCCACCGCACCGGCAGCCCCGCCCGTTCGAGGCAGCACGCAGCGACGCGCCACGGCTCCCGGATCGCCGCCTCGCCGCCCGGAAGGGGGATCGGGTCGAGGTGCGCCACCCGCTCGAAGCCCGCGAGGTCGCAGCGCAGGAGCTCCCCACCCCAGAGCGTCCCGTCGGTTCCGAGGCCCGTGCCGTCGAAGACGAGCGCGAGCGCAGGCCCCACTTCGCCGTGCTCGGCAAGGCAGGCAGCCGCATGGGCGTGGTGGTGCTGCACGCCGACGAGCTCGGCGTCCTGCTCGAGCGCCCACTTGGTCGAGAGGTACTCGGGATGAAGGTCGTGCGCGACGATCTCCGGCCGCACGTCGAGCATCGCCTGGTAGAGCTCGACGTCGGCGAGGAACGCTCGCTGGGCGAGTTCGGAGTCCAGGTCCCCGAGATGAGCGGAGAGGAACGCGTCGTGCCCGCGGGCGACGCAGAACGTCGCCTTCATGCTCGCCCCGACGGCGAGCGTCGGCCTCCAGCAGGCGACGGGGAGCGGGAGCGCCGACGGGATCGAACCCCGCGAGCGACGGACGACGAAGCCCGCGCGCCGCACCGAGTCCTCGCAGCGGCGATGGATCGGCCGGTCGTTGGCGAGGAATGCGTCGGCGATGCCCCCGAGCCGCTTCCTCGCCTCGGCGTCGTCGAAGGCGATCGGCTCGTCGGAGCGGTTCCCGCTCGTCATGACGAGCGGGCGACCCGCGTCGGCGAGCAGGAGGTGGTGGAGCGGCGTGTACGGGAGCATCACCCCGACGTCGCGCGACGCCGGCGCGACCGACGGGGCGATCGGCGCATCCGATCGACGCCGGAGCAGGACGATCGGACGGTCGGGCGCCTCGAGGAGCGCGCGTTCGAGCTCACTCAAGGTCCCCAGCAGCCCGGCGTCGGCGGCCATCACCGCGAAGGGCTTCTCCTCTCGGTGCTTTCGCGCACGCAGGCGGGAGACCGCGTCCTCGTTCCCCGCGTCGCACGCGAGGTGGTAGCCCCCGAGCCCCTTGACCGCCACGATCGCGCCGGAGACGAGGAGCTCGATCGCGTCCTCGAGCGGCATCGAGAGGCGCGGGCCGCACGCGGGGCACGCGATCGGCTCGGCGTGGAAGCGCCGGTCGCGGGGGTCTTCGTACTCCCGCCGGCACTCCGGGCACATCTCGAACGACGCCATCGTCGTCCGCGCGCGGTCGTACGGGACGCCGGTGACGATCGTGAAGCGCGGACCGCACTGCGTGCAGTTCGTGAACGGATAGCGGTAGCGGCGGTCCCCGCGGTCGAAGAGCTCTCGCAGGCAGTCGTCGCAGGTCGCGATGTCCGGAGGGACGAGCGCGCTTCGGCCGGTCGCGGCGCTCGGTGCGATCCTGAACGCCGACTCCCCGACCGCCGCAAGAGAGCTCGCGACGACCGCCTCGACGCGCGCGAGGCCGGGCGCCTCGCTGACCAGCTCGTCCTCGAAGGCGTCGAGCGTGTGCGCCGGGCCTTCGATCTCGACCACGACCCCGTCCCCGTCGTTCAAGACGAAGCCCGCGAGCCCGTGCAGGGTGGCGAGCCGGTAGACGAACGGCCGGAAGCCGACGCCCTGGACGACGCCGCGGACGTCGAGGCGTCGCCTCGCGAGCTCGCGCGCCGGAGTCTCGACCGGCGTCACCACTCGAGCTCCACTGACTCGAGGACCACGCCCTGCGCATCGGGCGCAGTCGTGTCCGTGCGCAGCTCCGCCCCGACCGCCGCGCCCTCGGCGAGAGTCCCGCGGGCGGCGTCCTCGAAGTGCTCGCGAAAGTGCGCCGGCGTGAAGTGAGAGAGGGCGCCGAGACGCACCTCGACTCGCGTCACGCGCAGCGCGCCCTCGTCCCGCGCCGTCGCCTCGAGCTTCCGGACGAGGTCCTCCATCACAGCCCGCTCGTGCACGCGCGAACCTCCTCTCGGACTGCCTCCGCCGCGCGGTTCGCCGCGTCGTCGACCACGGGAGTGAGTTCGTCGCCGACGTCGAAACGCTCGCCCTCGATGCCGTACACGACGATCCGCTCGGGGAGCCTTCCGAGCGCGCGCGCCAGCTCGACCGCCTCGGCGAGGCCGACGTGGTGCGTCGACGTCCGGAAGAGCTCGGCCGGCAGCGCCTCCCGGCTCGCGTCGATCCGGTGCAGCGTGCCCGCGTCGGCGCCCGATGAGACCGCGTCGACGAGCCACACCCGGTCGGCGCCCTCCCAGGAGTCGAGGAGCGCGGTCGGCTCCCCCTCGCGCTCGAGAACCTCGACCTCGGCGGGAAGCGTGCCGCGAAGACGGCGGGCGACGACGAGCCCCGCCGCGTCGTCGCAGCGCCACGGATTCCCGACCCCGACGATCCTCAGGTGCGCTCGACCTCGAGCTTCAGGAAGTGCGTCGCGCACGAGATGCACGGGTCGTAGTTGCGGATCGTCTGCTCGCAGAGGAGCGCGAGCTCGTCGTCGGGCACGTCGAGCGACCGTTCGACGACCCCACGCAGGTCCTCCTCGATCGTCCGCTGGTTCTGCGACGTCGGCGGCACGATCTTGGCGTCGAGGATGATTCCGTCGGCGTCGATCTCGTAGCGGTGGTAGAGGATGCCGCGCGGCGCCTCCGTGCAGCCGTAGCCGACGCCGGCGCGGGGCATGACTGCGACCGCGGGCGCGTCGGGCTCCTCGTACTCGCCGATCAGCCTGAGCGCCTCGTCGGCCGCGTACACGAGCTCGACGGCGCGGACGACGATGCTCCGGAAGGGGTTGCGCTCCGTCGGCTCGAGGCCCACCTCGACGGCCGCCTCTCGGGCCGTCGGCGACAGCCGGTCGTATCCGAGCGCGAACCGCGCCAGCGGGCCGCAGAGATAGGAGCCGCGCTCTCGAACTTGCGAATGGAGCGCGTTCGACCACGCGACGTGCTCCTCGACGAAGTGCTCGTCGTACTCCGAGACGTCGATGTCGAGCCCGCGGTTCGAGACGATGCGGCCGAGGTCGATCGGGTACTCGCCGGGCTGCGAGAGCGCGACGAGCTCGTAGTCCTGGTCGTAGTCGGGGAACTCGAACCCGGCCGTGAGCCGCACCGTCTCGAGGGCGATTTCCCGCGCACGCTCGAGCTTCTCGACGAGCGGCCGCAGCTCCCGCTTCCTCGGCGCCCGGTACCAGCCCCCGACGCGGACGTTGATCGGGTGCACCTCGCGGCCGCCGACGACCGTCATTACCTCGTTCCCGGCCTTCTTCAGCTCGAGCGCCTTCGCGACGAGCTCGGGCTGGTCGCGCGCGAGCTCGATCGCGCTCTCGTAGCCGAGGAAGTCGGGCGCGTGGAGCATGAAGACGTGCAGCGCGTGGCTCTCGATCCACTCGCCGCAGTAGAGGAGCCGCCGCAGCGCGCGCAGCTGACCGCCGACCTCGACACCGGCGATCCACTCCATGGCGTGGACCGCGCTCATCTGGTACGCGACCGGGCAGATCCCGCAGATGCGCGCCGTGACGTCGGGCGCTTCGGTGAACGACCGTCCGCGCAGGAATGCCTCGAAGAAGCGAGGCGGCTCGTAGATGTCGAGCTTGACGTCGGTGACGCGGCCGTCGTCGATCACGACCCGCATCGCCCCCTCCCCCTCGACGCGGGCGAGGTAGTCGGTCTTGATCGTGCGCCGGCGCCGCTCAGCCATCGCCCCTCCGCGCCTCTTCGAATGCGGTCACGTTGAACGTGCGGAACACGCGCTCCACGGCCGGGTCGCCCATCCCGAGGACGTGCAGCTGCCGCGTCAGCGAGACCGTGTTCGGCGACTCCATCGGCCCGAAGCACCCGTAGCAGCCGCGGTCGTACGAGGGGCAGATCGCGCCGCACCCCGCATGCGTGACGGGGCCGAGGCACGGAGTCCCGTGGGCGACCATCACGCACACGGTCCCGCGACGCTTGCACTCCATGCAGACGCTGGCGGACGAGATGTTCGGTCGGCGCCCGTGGAGGAACGCCGTGAGCACCTCGAGCAACTGCCGCTTGTTGATCGGACAGCCGTTGAGCTCGAAGTCGACGGGAATGTGCGCAGAGATCGGCGTCGAGGTCTCCAGGGTCGAGACGTAGTCGGGCGAGGCGTACACGGCCGACACGAACTCGTTCACGTCCGCGAAGTTCCGCAGCGCCTGGATGCCCCCCGCCGTCGCGCACGCCCCGATCGTCACCACGTGCTTCGACACGCGACGCACCTGCCTGATGCGCTCCGCGTCGTGTGCCGTCGTGACGGAGCCTTCCACGAGCGAGAGGTCGTACGGGCCGCGGACGGTCGTGCGGCGAGCCTCCAGGAAGTAGGCGATCTCGACCTCCCCGGCGAGCTCGAGGAGCTCGTCCTCGCAGTCGAGGAGGGAGAGCTGGCAACCGTCACAGGACGCGAATTTCCAGACGGCCAGCTTCGGCTTGCGGACGGGTCGACTCACAACTCGCGCACCTCCATCAGCGGCTCGAGCCAGTCGTAGCGGTAGACGGGGCCGTCGCGGCAGATGAGCGTCGGCCCGAGCTGGCAGTGTCCGCAGTGGCCGAGTCCGCAGCGCATGTTGCGCTCCATCGAGAAGTAGATGCGCTCCGGCGGAACACCCCGCTCGAGGAGCGCCTGCGCCGCGAACCTCATCATGATCTCGGGACCGCACACGAGCGCGATCGTCGACGCGGGGTCGAACCGGGCCCCGCCGAGGAGCTTCGTGACCACGCCCACCTTCCCGAACCAGTCGCGGCCGGCGCTGTCGACCGTCACGTCGACCTGGACGTCGAACCGCGCGCGCCAGCGCTCGAGCTCGCGTCGGTAGAGGAGATCGGCGGGCGTCCGGCTCCCGTACAGCACCGCGACCTCTCCGTACTCGCCGCGCGAGCCGAGGACGTGCGTGATCGCCGGACGAAGCGGGGCGAGGCCGATTCCGCCCGCGACGACGACCACGTCCGACTCGGCAGCCTGCGCCACCGGCCAGGCGTTCCCGTACGGGCCGCGGACGCCGAGCACGGCGCCGGGCTTCGACGAGCAGATCGCCTGGGTGACCGCACCGACGGCGCGCACGGTGTGCACCAGCAGGTCGCCGTCAGTGTGGGAGACGGAGATGGGCACCTCTCCGACGCCGAAGGCGTAGAGCATCGTGAACTGTCCGGGAGCGACCTCGAGACCGGCGCCGGAGAGCGGCTCGAGGTCGAGCGTCCACGTATCGGCGGTCTCACGCCGCCTTCGCGTCACGCGGAACGGCCGCGGCGCCATCGGGCCCGGCCCGTGGGTGGGGTCAGCGAGCGCCGGCGTACCCATAGACGTCCAGAAGCCTCAGCCGTGTCCATTGCAGGCGCTCGATCGCAACCTGGGCGAAGCGCGTCATCAGGTCGTAGCCGAGCTGCGCGTCCGCCTCGCACTTCCCACGCAGGCACGCGCCGTCGAAGATCGTCGCGCGGACGAGCGAGAGCGCCCGCGCGTCGTAGTGCCAGCGATAGGGCGGGAAGAGCCACGACCAGCCCAGGACCTCACCCGCCTCGAGCGTCTCGATGGTCACGGGCCCGCGGCTCGGGACGAAGATCTCGAGCGCGACGGCGCCGTGGCGGAGGACGCAGAACGTGTTCGCCTCGTCCCCGTCGCGGAAGAGCATCTCGTCCGGGCGGAAGCGGATGTTCGCCCCGCAGCCGGCGACGATCTCGAGCTCCTCGGGCGACAGCCCCCTGAAGAGGGGGACGTCGCGCAGGACGGCCTCGATCGTTTCCATGTCAGCTCTCCTCACTCGTGCGGATGGCCGTCAGCTCCTCGGTCACGTCGATGCCCACCGGACACCAGGTGATGCAGCGGCCGCAGCCGACGCAGCCGGACGTGCCGAACTGGTCGTGCCAGGTGCCGAACTTGTGGGTCAACCACTGGCGGTAGCGCGACCGCCCCGACGGCCGGATGCTGCCGCCGTGGATGTGCGAGTAGTCGACGGAGAAGCAGGAATCCCACGTGCGCACCCGTTCCGCTCCCTCGCCGGAGAGGTCGGTCGCGTCCTCGACGCTCGTGCAGAAGCACGTGGGGCACACCATCGTGCAGTTGCCGCAGGTCAGGCAGCGCTCCGCGACGTCGTCCCAGCGCGCGTGGTCGAGGTTGCGAGCGAGGAGGTCGCGGATGTCGGTCGTGTCGAGCGTCCTGCCCATGCGCTCGGCGGCGGACGAGACGGCGGCGCCGGCGGCCCGTAGATCCTCGTCACCGGCGGCGCGCCGTGGGAGCTCGCGGAGCACCTCCGCTCCGCGCTCGCTCCCGATCTCGACGAGGAAGCGGTGCTCTCCGTCGAGGATCTCGGTCAGGGCGAGGTCGTAGCCGGCCTCCGCCTTCGGCCCGGTCCCCATCGACACGCAGAAGCAGGTGCCGCCCGGCTCGAAGCAGTTGACCGCGACCATGAACGCGTCCTTCCGGCGCGCCTCATAGTCCTTCTCGACGACGCTGCCGCCGAGGAAGACACGATCCTGGATCTCGATCGCGTGCAACTCGCACGAGCGGACGCCGATGAACGCGAACGGTG
The DNA here is from genome assembly GCA_963809405.1 of uncultured Actinomycetes bacterium. GTDB lineage: Bacteria > Actinomycetota > Thermoleophilia > Gaiellales > Gaiellaceae > GMQP-bins7. The sequence continues at coordinate 2,119,295 of CAWEJN010000002.1, read as the reverse complement.
CGTCGGGCGGTGGCTCTTCCTCGACCTCGAACGAGCCGTCCTCGTCGCGCTGCGTCCGGAAGAGCCGGACCCGGGCGGGCAGGAGGAACTGCTTCCACGAGTGCGGTCCGACCGCGTAGCCGAAGCGGGCGTCGTCGTCGCGCTTCTCGACCCGGTACGTCGCCGCCTCCTGGACGTCGGTCCATCCCGTCGGCAAGTCGTCGGCGGACTCGAGGTCGTCGTAGACGATGGCGCGGTCGCGGAGCATCGGGCCGACGACGCGGAAGCCGCGGGACTGAAGAGCAGCCACGAGCGCCTGGAGCGCCTGGGGCTCGATCACGCTTGTCTCGATCTCGGGCAGCGCCACCTCCACGCGGAGCTTCGCAGTGCCTCCCCGAGCCTACATCGGGATTCCCGCGCACACCGGACGCGGGGTTGCCGCAGGACGGCGGAAGGTCGTCAGGCGGTCTTGCGCGCCTTTCCGGGCGGCGCTTCCTCGCGCTCCCGACGCCGGATGCGCGGGTTGGCGAGCTTCACGATCTCGAGCAGGTAGACGACGTAGACGGAGAACGCGACCGCAAAGAAGGCGATCGCGAGAACAACGAGCGTCCACCACGGATGCCACTGGCCACCTTCCCGGAACGGGACGAACCGCGTCGCGAGCGCCGCTCCGGCAAGGCTCGCGCACCAGAGCCACATCGTGACCGCCGCGCGTCGCTGGGAGAACCCGATGTTCAGGAAGCGGTGGTGGAGATGGCTCCGGTCGGCGGCGGTGATCGGCTGGTTGTGCTTCAGCCGCCGGGCGACGACGAACGAGGTGTCGAGGATCGGGATCGCGAGCACGAGCAACGGGAGCAACAGGACGACGGTCGACGCCGTCTTCAGGAGGCCCTGGATCGAGACGGCCGCGAGGATGAAGCCGAGGCAGAGCGCGCCCGAGTCGCCCATGAAGATCCGTGCCGGGAAGAAGTTGTGCCGGAGGAAGCCGAGGCAGGCGCCGGCGACGATCGCGCACAGGATCGCCGGGTCGACCTTCCCGAGCGAGAGCGCGAGGATCGCGTACGTGGAGCCCGCGATCGCGCACACTCCCGCGGCGAGCCCGTCGAGCCCGTCGAGGAGGTTGACCATGTTCATCACGGCGACGATCCAGACGATCGAGAGCGGGACGCCGATCCAGGCCGGGACGTCGACGGCGCCGAGGAACGGGAACGTGAAGTGGTCGACCCAGACGCCGAACATCGGCGGGATGGACGCGGCGGCGATCTGCCCCGCGAGCTTCGTCGACGGCGAGAGACCGCGGAAGTCGTCGACCGCCCCCACGACGGTCGCCACTGCCGCGCCCAGGAGCACGCCGCGGGTCTCCCCCGAGAGGTCGAGGAAGGCGAGCGAGGGAACGACGATGCCGAGGAAGATCGCGAGGCCGCCGAGCCTCGGTATCGGCCGACGGTTGACCCTGCGCGCATCAGGCCGGTCGACGACGCCGAGCATGCGCGCCATCCCGCCGACCGCCGGTGTCAACAGCACCACGATGCCGAAGGCGACGGCCGCCCCGTACAGGACCTCGGGCGTCGTCCGCAGCTCGTCCCACATGTCGGTCGGCTACTTCGTCCCGTACAGCCGGTCGCCTGCGTCGCCGAGCCCCGGGAGGATGTAGCCCTTCTCGTTGAGACCGCGGTCGATGGAGGCGACGACGATCGGCACGTCGGCGTGGTCGCGGTGCACGCGCTCGATCCCCTCGGGCGCGGCGATGAGCGCGATCAGGCGGATCGACGTGGCGCCGGCGCGCTTCACCGTCTCGACCGCCGCCGCCGTCGAGTTCCCGGTCGCGAGCATCGGATCAAGCAGGATGACGTCCCGGTCGGCGATGTCGCCCGGGAGCTTCACGTAGTACTCGACCGGCTCAAGCGTCTCCTCGTCGCGGAAGAGCCCGATGAACCCGACCCGCGCTCCCGGCACGAGGGAGAGCACGGCGTCGAGCATCCCCATGCCCGCGCGCAGGATCGGGCAGACGGCGACCTTCTTCCCCGAGATCCGGTGCGCGGACGTGCGCTCGAGCGGGGTCTCGATCTCGACCTCCTCGTCCGCCAGGTCCTTCGTCGCCTCGTAGGTGAGGAGGAGCGTGAGCTCGTTCACGAGCTGCCGGAACATCTGCGTCGTCGTGGTCGCGTCGCGGAGGAGCCCGAGCTTGTGTCGCACGAGCGGGTGCAGCACCTCCGTGACCTGACCGCCGGTCGCGACGGATGTCCCGGTCGAGGTCGCTTCCATGGTCAGCCCTCCTCGCCGAATGTCGGAAACGCGCCGAGCCCCGCGTACAGCGGACGTCGCTCGAGCAGCGCGGACGTTCGCTCCGCGATCGCCTCGACGTCGGCGTCCTGACCGAGAGCCGAGCCGATGATCCGGGCCGTCTCACGCATGTCGTCCTGGTCGAACCCGCGCATCGTCACGGCCGGGCTGCCGAGTCGAACGCCGGAGGCGACGGTCGGCGGCCGCTCGTCGAACGGGACCGTGTTGCGGTTCACCGCGATGCGCACCTCGTGCAGTCGCTCCTCGGCGTCCTTCCCCGTCCAGTCGGTGCCGCGCAGGTCGAGCTGGACGAGGTGCGTGTCGGTCCCGCCCGTGAGGACGTCGAGGCCGCCTGCGACGAGCTCGTCCGCGAGCGCGTCCGCGTTCGCGCGGATCCGGCCTTGGTAGTCGCGGAACGCTTCGGTCGAGGCGATGCGGAAGCACGCCGCCTTGGCGCCGATCGTGTGCATGAGCGGCCCGCCCTGGAGCCCCGGGAAGTTGGCGCGATCGATCGCCTGCGCGAACTCCTCCTTGCAGAGGACGAACCCCGACCGGGGGCCGGCGAGCGTCTTGTGCGTGGTCGAGGTCACGAAGTGCGCATGCTCGACCGGGTTGGGATGGAGGCCCGCGGCCACGAGCCCCGAGAAGTGGGCCATGTCGCACATCAGGAGTGCGCCGACGTCGTCCGCGATCTCGCGGAAGCGCCAGGCCTCGACCGTTCGCGGGTACGCGGACCCGCCGCAGATGATCAGGCGCGGCCGATGCTCCTTCGCGAGCGCGAGCACCTCGTCGTAGTCGACGACGTTTGTCTCACGGGAGACGCCGTAGTGCACGACGTGGTAGAGGCGGCCGGAGACGTTCACCTTCAGGCCGTGGCTCAGGTGCCCGCCGTGGTCGAGCCGCAGCGAGAGGATGGTGTCGCCGGGCTCGAGCATCGCGAAGTAGACCGTCGTGTTCGCGGGTGCCCCCGCGTGCGGCTGGACGTTCGCGTGCTCTGCTCCGTAGAGCGCCTTCGCACGGTCGATCGCGAGCTGCTCGATCTCGTCGACGACCTCGCAGCCCCCGTAGTAGCGGCGGCCCGGGTAGCCCTCCGCGTACTTGTTCGTCGCGATGCTCCCGACCGCCTCGAGCATCGAGGGCCACGCGAAGTTCTCCGATGCGATCAGCTCGACGTGCGTCCGCTGACGCTCGAGCTCGCGCTCGAGGAGCTCGGCGATGTCGGGATCGACGTCGGCGAGGCCTGCAGTCCGCAGGTCCTCGAACGTCAGTGGCGCAACGGCCATCAAGGAGGGATGCTAACGACCGAGGGTCACGGCGATCCGCGCCAGGGCCTCGTCTGCCGGAACCGCGCCCTCGCGGACGATGCGCGGCTCGGACGCCGTCAGGTCGATCACCGTGGACGGCATTCCGGGGAGGAGGCCGCCGTCGACGGTCGCGCACGCGTCCCGGATCTCGACGGGGACGTCGTCGAGGCAACGCGGATTCGCGCCGCCGTGGACGTTCGCGCTCGTCGCCGCGACCGCGCCAACCGGCTCCAGAACATCGAATGCGACACCGGCGACGGCGGGCACCCGCACTCCGATCGTCCCCACGGCACCGCCGCTCAGGAGCGCGAACCGGCGAGCGGGATCCGGGAAGACCAGCGTGTACGGCCCCGGGAGCAACGCCAGCGCGACCGCGCGACCGTCCCCGTCGAGGTCGGGGAGCCGCTCGAAGAGGACGCCCACGCTCGAGGCGACGAGTGCGATCGGCTGCTCGGGCAGCCTCCGCTTCAGCGCCGAGAGCGCGGCGACGGCGTCGGCGTCGTCGGGCGCACATGCGAGGCCGTAGACCGTGTCGGTGGGGATGACGGCGAGCCGGCCTTCCCTCACGGCGGCGACCGCACGCTCTACCCCGGCGTTCACGCCCGTCCCTCGACGACGCGGTCGCGGCCCGTCAGGTCCTTCGTCACTACAACCGCTCCGTAGCCGAGATCGCGCAGGAGCGCCGCCACCGCGTCCGCCTTCGTCTCCGCGACCTCGAGGACGAGCGCGCCACCGGGGCGGAGCACCGAACGCGCCGCCTCGGCGACGGCCTCCGTGGCGCCTTCTCCGACGAGCGCGCTGCGCGGTTCCCATTCGCGCACCTCCGGCGCGAGCGAGTCGATCTCAGCGGGCGAGACATACGGCGGGTTCGAGACGACGAGATCCCACGGCCCGGACGGTAGGCCCTCGAGCAGGTCGGCGCGCTCGAACGCGACCTCGGCTCCGAGGCGAGCGGCGTTCTCGCGGGCCACGGCCAGCGCGTTCTCCGAGGCGTCGATGCCAGTGACGTCGGCGCCTGGGTGCTCGTCCGCGATCGCGAGCGCGATCGCTCCGCTCCCGGTCCCCACGTCGAGGACGCGCGGCCGCTCGCTGCCGCGGAGCAGCGCGAGGCAGCGCTCGACGACGATCTCCGTCTCGGGCCGGGGAACGAGGACGCGAGCGTCGACGGCCAGCGTCAGCCGCCGGAAGCCCCACTCCCCGAGGACGTAGGCGAGCGGCTCGCGCCGCTCCCGCCGGACGACGAGCGCCTCGAGCCGGGCGAGCTCGTCAGCGGACAGCTTGCGATGGCCGTCGCGACGGACCGTCGCGCGTGAGCTCTCGAGAACGTGTGCGAGGAGGACCTCGACGTCGACCCGCGCGCTCTCGCAACCGGCCGCCTCGAGCCGCTCCGACGAGGCCGCGAGCGCGCCGCGAACGGTCACTCGCGCTCAGCCGGCGGCGACCGCGAGAGCCCTCCGCTGCTCCTCCGCCTGGAGGGCGTCGGTGAGCTCGTCGAGCTCGCCCTGGAGGACGTGGTCGAGCCGGTGGATCGTGAGCTTGATCCGGTGGTCGGTCACGCGGTTCTCGGCGAAGTTGTAGGTGCGGATCTTCTCCGCGCGCTCGCCGGTGCCGATCTGCGAGCGACGCGCCGCGGCGAGCTCCGCGTGCTGGCGTTCGCGCTCCGCCTCGTACAGCCGCGCACGCAGGACGCGCATCGCCTTGACCTTGTTCTGGAGCTGAGACTTCTCGTCCTGCATGGCCACCACGATCCCCGTCGGGAGGTGCGTGATCCGGACGGCCGAGTCGGTCGTGTTCACGCTCTGCCCGCCCGGGCCGGTCGAGCGATAGACGTCGATCTTCAGGTCCTTGTCCTCGATCGCGACCTCCACGTCCTCGACCTCGGGCATCACCGCGACGGTCGCGGTCGAGGTGTGGATCCGCCCCTGCGACTCGGTCTCGGGCACGCGCTGCACGCGATGCGTCCCGCCCTCGTACTTGAAGACCGAGAACGCGCCCTGTCCTTTCACCGCGAAGACGACCTCCTTGTAGCCACCCGCCTCGTTCTCGCTCGAGGACAGCATCTCGGTCTTGAACCCGCGCCGCTCCGCGTAGCGCGTCAGCATCCGGTCGAGATCGCCCGCCCAGAGCGCCGCCTCGTCCCCGCCCACGCCCTGGCGGATCTCCACGATGACGTCTTTCTCGTCGGCCGGATCCTTCTCGACGAGCGCGAGCTTGAGCTCGTCCTCGAGCCGCTCGACCTCGGCCTCGTACTCGGCCGAGAGCGACTGGAGCTCCGCGTCGTTCCGGGCGGCGTCGAGGTCGGCGCTCGCCTGGCGCCACTCGTCGGCGAGCTTCTTCGGCTCCTCGAGCTCCTTCAGACGCCGCCCCGCCTTCGCGACCTCGTTCCGGTCGTTGTAGACGGCAGGGTCCGACATGCGCTCCTGCGCCTCCTGGTAGGAGCGGTCGAGCTCGTCGACGAGCCTGTCGATCGTGGACATCGGTCCGATGGTAACCGGGTCGCCGCCGGCGGAAATTCAGGCGAGCGCTGCGTCGAGCGTGATCTCGGGCACGCCCGTGAGGGCCTTCGACACGGGGCAGCCCACCTTGGCCGCCTCCGCCGCCTGCACGAAGGCCGCCTCGTCGACGCCTGGAACGTGCCCGCGCACGGTCAGCGCGATCGCGGTGATGCCGGTGCCCGGCACGAAGGTCACCTTCGCCGACGTCTGCAGCGTGTCCGCCGGTGTGTCGGCCTGTGCGAGGCCGTGAGAGAGCGCCATCGAGAAGCACGCCGCGTGGGCGGCGGCGATGAGCTCCTCGGGGCTCGTGAGCCCGTTCGGATCCTCGGCACGCGAGGCCCAGGTGACGTCGAGCGGGCCGAAGGCGCCACTCTCGACGCTGTCGATCGTGCCCTCTCCGTCCATGAGCGAGCCCCGCCAGGTCACGTTCGCGGTGCGGTCAGTCGCCACGCGCTCCTCCTTCGTCGAGTGTCGCCTCGATGGTCACGGTAGCGCTCGCCTTGATGAGGGCGGAGAAGGGACAGCCCGCGTCGGCGGCCTCCGCCGCCTGCGCGAAGCCGGCCTGGTCGCAGCCCGGGACGACTCCCCGCGCCGAGATTGCCGAGGCGACGATCCGGTGGCCGAGCCCCTCGACCTCGTCCATCGTGATCGTGCACTGCACGTCGAGCCGCTCCGGCGGCAGGTCGACACGCGCCAGCTCGCTCCCGAGCGAGGTGACGAAACAGGTGGCATGGGCCGCAGCGAGGAGCTCCTCCGGGCTCGTCTTCCCCTCCGGGTCGCTGACACGGGAAGCGATCGTCGTCGGCAGCGAGAACGCGCCGGAGCTGGCGGCGGTCACGATTCCCGAGCCTCGGGCGACCGTTCCCTCCCAGACGATGTCGGCCTCGCGGACGATCCGAGGCACGTCTCAGGCCATCACTTCCACGCGCGCCTCGCGGCGACGCTCGTCCTCGGTCTCCGACTCCTCGTGCTCCATGACCCGCCGCAGCGCGCGGATCGAGACCTCGACCTGGTCGTCCGTCGGCTCGCGCGTCGTCAGCCGCTGGAGCCACAACCCGGGCGCGAGGATCGTCATCAGGACCTGGCTCGACTGGTGCTTGCCCGCGAACCGGATCACCTCGTAGGCGAGGCCGGCAATCACCGGCAGCAGCAGGATCCGGCTCGCGATCAGCCAGTACCAGACAGGCCGGCCCACGAACGCGAACACGAAGACCGCGATCACCATCACCCAGAGCAAAAACGCCGTTCCGCAACGCGGGTGGATCAAGCTGAACCTCTGCACGTTCGTCGGCGTGAGATCCGCACCCGCCTCGAGCGCGTTGATCGTCTTGTGCTCCGCCCCGTGGTACTGGAAGACGCGCCGCAGGTCGGGCAGGAGCGAGATGAGGACGATGTAGCCGATCAGCACCGAGACCCGGATCGCCCCCTCGACCACGACGAACAGGCCGGTCGAGTCGATCGGCAGCCAGCTCGTGATGAGCACCGGGCCGACCTTGAAGAGCATCAGCGCGAAGACGATCGCGATCGTGAACGAGAAGATGAGCTGACCGCGGCTGATCTGCGTCTTGATCTCGCCGTGCTCGTCCTTCTCCTGCGTCATCACGTTCGCCGAGATGGAGAGCGCGCGGAAGCCGATCGCGAGCGACTCGCCGAGCGCGATGACCCCTCGTACGATCGGCAGCCGCAACAGGCGGCGGCGCTGCATCGGCGAGCTGATCTCCTGGACGACCTCCGTGATGTCGCCCTCGGGGGTGCGGACTGCGACGGCCCAGCTCGACGGGCTACGCATCATCACGCCCTCGAGGACGGCCTGGCCGCCGTACGCGATTGGCATGGCCTTACGCGCGGCGGGCGCCGCCGGCCTTCTCGAGCCGGCGCTGGAACCGCTCCACCCGACCGCCCGTGTCCACGAGCTTCTGCTTGCCCGTGTAGAAGGGATGGCACTCGGCGCAGATCTCGACGTGGAGCTCCGGCTTCGTGGAGCGCGTCCAGAACTCGTTGCCGCACGAGCACGTGACGTGCGCGAGGACGTAGTCGGGATGGATTCCGGCCTTCATGGGCCTGCCAGGATACCAGCGGCGATCGGCCCGGCGACGTTCCCGCCCGAGACGACACAAACCGTCTTCCCGCCGTCGACCTTCCCCGAGAGCACTGCCGCGAGGGCCGCCGCGCCCCCCGGCTCGCACGCGAGCTTCGCCCGCGAATAGAGGAGCCGGAACGCGCGGGCGATCTCCTCGTCGCTGACGAGCACCACTTCGACGCCGAGCGCACGGCACGCGGAGACGGAGAGCGCACCCGCGAACGGCGCGTTCAGGGCCTGGGCGAACGAGTCGGTCGCGACCGGAACGGACTCGCCGGCCTCGAGCGCGGCGTGGAGGGCGCGCGATCCCTCGGGCTCGACGCCCACGACGCGAACGCTCGCCGGGACGCACGCCGAGGCGATCCCGCCGATGAGGCCGCCCCCGCCCACGGGGACGACGATCGTCTCGACACCGGGGACGTCCTCGAGGATCTCGAGCCCGACCGTCCCTTGTCCCGCGAGGACGAGCGGGTCGTCGAACGGGTGCACGAAGGTCCTCCCGGTCTCCGCGCGCAGCTCCTCGAGTCTGCGAAAGGCGCCCGCGGGATCGACTGCGTCCAGGTCGACCTCGGCCCCGTACGCACGCGTTGCCTCCACCTTCGCCGGGTCGGCGTCTCGCCACATGACGAGAACGGCATCGATGCTCTCCCCCGCGGCGCCCCACGCGAGCGCCTGCGCGTGGTTTCCGGCGGAGACCGAGATCACGCCTGCGGCGCGCTCCTCCTGCGTCAGCGACGCCAGCTTGTTGAGGACCCCACGCGGCTTGAACGAGCCCGTGCGCTGGAAGAGCTCCGCCTTGAGGAAGAGATCGTCTCCGAGGCTCCGCGCGGAAAAGGTCGGCGTGCGGTGCAGCCGCCCCGCGATCACGCCGGCCGCGCGCTCGACGTCCTCGCGACCGATCGGGGAGCCGACCACGCGGCGATCGTACTGACAAGCCCCGGCGCCCCACGTGTAGCCGTGATCCGGCCGACGGAGCAGAATGCGGGCGTGGCCATCGACCCGGCGGAGCGTCCGATCCAACTCGCCGTCCTCGACACCGACCTCGCCCGGAGCCGCCTCACTGTCTTCTTCCGGCTCTTCCTCGCGATCCCGATCCTCGTCTGGGTCGGCTTGCGCGGGATCGCCGCGTTCGTCGTGTCGTTCGTCATGTGGCTCGCGGTCCTGATCAACGGCGAGGCTCCCGAAGGCATCCACTCGTTCGTCGCGAGCTATGTGCGCTACGCCACCCAAGTGGGGGCATACGTCCTGCTGGCGGCGGATCCCTATCCGTGGTTCCGCGTCCACGACGACTACCCGGTCGACGTCCGGATCGCCTCCCCTCGGCGGCAGAGTCGCTGGACCGGCTTCTTCCGCTTCTTCCTCGCGCTGCCCGTGCTGATCCTCGGAGCGGCGCTCGGCGGGGGCGTCGCGTTCGAGCCCTCCGGCACGTGGGGATCGCGCGGAGGAAGCGACCACTTCGCGGCCTACTCGGCGTTCTCCGTCGGCGGCGCCGCATCCGCAGCAGCCGTCCTGATCTGGTTCGTCGCTCTCTGGAGGGCTCGAGCGCCGTCCGGACTGCGCGACCTCGTCACCTACGCGCTCGGCTACAACGCGCAGGCGAGCGGCTACCTGCTCCTCCTCACGGGTACGTACCCGAGCTCGGACCCCGCCCTCCTCGATCCGCGCCCGGAGCTGCCCGAGCACCCGGTACGCATCGTCGTGACCGACGACGTCGAGCGGTCGCGCGTGACCGTCTTCTTCCGGCTCTTCCTGGCGATCCCGCACTTCGTCTGGCTCGCGCTCTGGACGATCGTGGTCTTCTTCGCCGCGATCGTCGCGTGGATCGTCGCGCTCGTGACGGGACGCATACCGCTCGGCCTCCATCGCTTCCTCGCCGCCTACGTCCGCTACGTGGTGCACCTCGGCGCCTTCCTCACGATCGTCGGCGGCAAGTTCCCGGGCTTCACTGGGGCAGAGGGCTCGTACGGGATCGACGTCGAGATCGCCGGGCCCGAGCGGCAGCACCGGCTGAAGACGCTCTTCCGGCTGTTCCTCGCCTTGCCGGCGCTGATCGTCTCGTCGGCTCTCGACGGCGTGCTCTTCGTCATCGCGATCCTCGCGTGGTGGTACGCGCTCGTCACCGGGCGGATGCCGGAAGGCCTCCGGAACCTCGGCGCCGTCGTGCCACCGCTACAGCGCGCAGACCCGCGCCTACCTGCTCCTCGTCACCGACCACTATCCGTACGGCTCGCCCGTCCTCGAAGGGCGCCCGGCGGCGGAGGACGAGCCCGTCGTCCTCGAGCCCGCCCCCGGGGACGCGTTCTGAGGGTCGCGTTCGGGGTCGTCGTGCTCGCGGCACTCGTCGCGGGTGCGTTGCTCCTGCTCCCCTCGGCCGTTCCCGGCGACCTCGTCCTCCCTCACGTCGACGTCGACCGAGTGTTCGGCGCGGCCAGGGTCGCGCGCGCCGCGCGCTATGAGCGGTTCCTCTACGTCGACTGGGTGCTCGCGCAGATCGCGCTCTTCGCGGTGCTGATCGTGTACGCGCGGCGCGGCGCGGCGTATGCGCGCGAGTCGGCGGCCGGCCCGATCGGCACGGGGATGCTCCTCGGGATGCTCGGGCTGGCGTTCGTCTGGCTCGTCGGGGTTCCGTTCCGTCTCGCCGGGCACTGGTGGGATCGCCGCTACGGCCTGACCCACCTGGACTACCTGTCGTGGGTCTTCCAGGACTGGACGATCCTCGCCGCGGAGTTCCTCTCCATCTGCTTCGCGCTCCTGGTCGTGATGGGCCTGGCTCGCTGGCTCGGCGAGCGCTGGTGGCTGCCCGGAGCGGCCGTCTTCGTCGGGATCGGCGCGCTCTTCACCTTCGTCTCTCCCTACCTCGACTACACGACGAAGCCGCTCGAGGACCCGCAACTGGTCGCCGCCGCGAAGCGCTTCGAGTCGGAGCAGGGAGTCGGACACGTGCCGATCCGGGTCGAGGACGTCTCCGACGACACCGATCAGGCGAACGCCTTCGCCTGGGGCCTCGGGCCGTCCCGCCAGGTCGTCGTCTGGGACACGATCCTCCAGCCGCCGTTCACGACCCGCGAGCAGGAAGTCGTGATCGCGCACGAGATCGGGCACCACTCGAGCGAGCACCTGCCGAAGGGCATCGCGTGGTTCGCGATCTTCGCGATTCCGGGGGCGTGGATCCTCATGCGCGCCACTCGCGGCCGCGGCGGGATGGGGCAGGCGGAGGCGGTTCCCCTCGCACTCGTCGTCGTCGCCGCGCTTCAGCTCGCAGCCGCGCCGGCGCAGAACTGGATCTCGCGGCGGATGGAGGCCGAGGCCGACTGGAAGGCGCTCCAGTCGACGCACGACCCGGCCGCGCTCCAGAACCTCATGGTCGCGTTCACGAAGACGTCCCTGATCGACCCGAGCCCGCCCGGATGGACGGACGTCTTGCTCGGAACGCACCCGACGCTCGAGGCGCGCGTCGCCATGGCGAGGGCGTGGGCGGCGGAGCAGAACGGGCGCTGACGCGGCGCGGTGAGGCGGTGTGGGACGTCGGGGTTCGGGCACGAACTGCAAGGTCCCCGAACCCCGAAGTCCCACACCGCGGACCTCAACGCACGCTCACGACCTGCGCACGCAGCTGTCCCGTGAGTGAGGTCGGAGCCGTCGGGGTCTTGCCTTCGGGGACCTTGCAGTTCGTGCCCGAAGGCAAGACCCGACGGCCCACCAGACCCCCAGCGCTACGTCAGCGTGTACTCGGGCCCTGACCCGCCCTCGGGAGGCGTCAGCCGCCCGCCCTTGGCGCTGATCGCGCCGCACTGGACGCAGTTCGAGGGCGTCACGAGGACGGTGACCGTCCCGTCGCCGTGGTCGGTCCCGATGTCGTAGACGTGCGCAGGGCACATCCACGACCACGCCTCGGCGACCGGGCGGCGCACGCGGTGCGCAACCTGGATGTGGCTCGGCTGGTCGTCGCGGGTCCTGTTCCCCGAGGCGAAGACGGACGAGAGCTTGTCGAACAGGTACCGGCCGTCGGGCTTTGGATACCGCTTCGCCCGGCCGGTCTTGGTGAGAGGTGCCGCGGCGTTCGGGTGCGTCTCCATGCGGCCGTTCGGCGAGCGGCCCTTCGTCAGCGTCATCGCCGTCGCCAGGGCGCCGCCGACGTAGAGGCCGTGGTCGAACGCCTGACGCATGTTCCGCACCTCGTAGAGCTCCTTCCACATGCGCGTTCCCCGGAGGGACTCGTCGTACGAGTCGAGCGCGCCGACGCGGCTCGTGACCTCGCCCTTCCGGAGGGCGTGGAACGCCGCCTCGGCGGCGAGGCGTCCCGACTCGATCGCGTAATGGATCCCCTTCAGCCGGGGCACGTTCACGAGCCCCGGCCCTTCGCCGACGAGCAGGAGGCCCGGCGCATTGAATCGCCGCGGCAGCGAGTGGTAGCCACCCTCGGTGATCGTCTTCGCGCCCCAGCCGACGCGCTCGCCGCCGCCGATGATCTTCCACACGAGGCGGTGCGTCTTGAACTCCTGGAGCACGTCGTGCACCGAGAACTGGACGTCGCGCGCCTCGAGCCCGGCGACGAAGCCGATCGAGACGAGGTCGTCGCCCATCGGGTAGATGAAGGAGCCGCCGAACTCGCCGTAGCCGCCCATCGTCCGGAGCGGCCAGCCCATGGTGTGGACGATGCGGCGGAGCGGACGCGGGACGCGCCACACCTCTTTCACGCCGAGCGCCCAGATCTGAGGGTTCGCGCCCTCGAGCCCGAAGTAGTCGATTGCCGCTCCCGTCAAGAGCCCCTGGGAGCCCTCGGCGAGCACGGTGAGGTCGGCGACCACGTCGGACCCCGCCTCGAACGTCGCAAGCGGCTTCCCGTCGCGGCCTCTTCCCCGGTCTCCAGTGCGCACGCCGCGGACGAGCCCGTCCTTGACGAGAAGCTTCGTCGCGGCCGTCTCGGGAAGGATCGCGACGCCGAGCGCCTCCGCATGCTCGGCGAGGAAGCGGCCGAGCTGCGAGACCGAGACGACGACGTTGCCGTGGTTCCGCATCGTCGGCGGTGCTGGGATCCGGATGGAGGAGCGGCGCGTCAGCATGTACACGGCCTCGCCCGGGATCTCCCCGTAGGTCGGGATGTCCGCCATCGTGAGCTGCCCGCGGAAGAGCTCGCGGAGCGCCCGCGGGTTCACGACCGCGCCGGAGAGGAGGTGTGATCCGGGTTGCTTCCCCTTCTCGAGCACGGCGATCGGCACCTCGCCGAGGCGCTCGCGGACCTCGGGGTGCTCCTCGAGGAGCTGGCCGAGCCTGATCGCGCACGCGAGCCCGCCCGGCCCGGCGCCGACGATCAGGATGCCCACGTCGATCCGCTCCTCCGGCGGGTCGCTCGGCCGGACGATCGCGTCGATGTCGCCGAACGGTGGTGGGAAGTCGATCGGCCGCGTCATCGCTAGCCCCGCGCGCGAACGAGCTCGGTCAGCTTGGGCACGACCTGGTGGAGGTCGCCGACGACGCCGAAGTCGCAGAAGTCGAAGATCGGCGCGTTGGCGTCCTTGTTCACCGCGACGATCGTGCCGGCCCCCTGCATCCCGACCTTGTGCTGGATCGCGCCGGAGATCCCGCACGCGATGTAGAGGCGCGGCGAGACCGTCTTCCCCGTCTGCCCGACCTGCGTCGCGTACGGATACCAGCCGGCGTCGACGACCGCCCGGGTCGCGCCCACCGCTCCGCCGAGTGCCGCGGCCAGCTCCTCGAGCACCGCGAACCCTTCGGGCGAGCCGAGACCCCGTCCACCCGCGACGATGACGTCCGCGTCCTCGATCGACGGGCCGCTCGACTCCTCCTGTGACTGGCCGGTGAGCGTCGCCAGCCCGGAGAAGTCCGAGTACGAGACGCTTCCGACCTCCTCGACCTGGGCCGAGCCGCCGCTCTCGACCGGCTCGAGCGCTCCCGAGCGCATGAGCCCGATTCGCGGGGCGCTCGTCCAGCCGACCTCCGCGACGATCGTGTCACCGAGCGCCGGACGCTTGCCGACGAGCTCGTCGCCGCGGAGCTCGAGGTCGACGAGGTCCCAGTTGAGCCCGGCGTCGAGTCGCGCCGCGAGACCGGCGGCGACGTCGGCCGCGAGCACCGAGGCTCCGAAGAGGACTGTGTCCGCACCGGTCTTCCCGACGAGCGAAGCAAGCGCGTCGACCCGCGGCTGCGGAAGCGGCGCGGCGAGCTCCTCGTCCTCGGATGCGTAGACGCTCGAGGCGCCGAACCCTCCAGCCCGCGCCGCGAGCTCCTTCGCGCCCTTCCCGAGGACGACGCCGACCGCATCGCCGAGCGTCGCGGCCTTCGAGAGCACGCCGAGCGCGCCCTTCTCGAGCTCGCCGTCGTGGTGCTCGAGGTAGACGAGCGACTTCACAGGAGCCGCCTTTCGACGACGTAGTCGAGGATCTTCTGGGCTGCGCTCCCGTCGTCCTCGATCTTTACCTGGTCGCCCCGCGTGGGCGGCGAGCCGAGCTCGAGGACGGTGGTCTTCGCCCCGGCTTCGCCGGCGCGGGCGGCGTCGAGCCCGAGGTCGGCGAGCGTGACCGTCTCCTGCGGCTTCGACTTCGCGCCCATGATCCCCTTCAGCGACGGGTAGCGCGGCTCGTTGATCGCGTCCGAGACGGCGACCACGGCCGGGAGCGGCGCCGAGATCGTGTCGTACCCGTGCTCGGTCTGGCGCTTGCCGACGACGTTCCCGCCCTCGAGCTCGAGCGACGCGGCCTGCGAGATCACAGGCCGGTTCAGGCGTTCGGCGACCGCCGCCCACAGCACCGCGCCGTCACCGTCGTTCGAAGCCTGCCCGAAGAGAACGAGATCGGGCTGCTCGCGCTCGAGCGCCGCCGCGAGGACGTAGGTCGTGCCGAGGAGGTCGGAGCCACCGACGGCGTCGTCGGTCACGAGGATCGAGCGGTCCGCCCCCATCGCGAGCGCCTTGCGGATCGAGTCGGCCGCCTTCTCCGGGCCGAGCGACACGAGGACGACCTCGCCGTCCCCTTGTGTCTCCTTGATCCGGAGGGCCTCCTCGACCGCGTTCAGGTCGGTCGGGTTGAGCGCTCCCTCGCCGGACCGGTCGAGCCGCTTCGTGCCCGGGTCGATCCGTTTGTGGACGGTCGCGTCCGGCACCTGCTTGACGCAGACGGCGATCTTCATCGGGGCTGACTCTATCCGGGCCGTCCGCGAGCCCGAGGATGGAACGAGAGGGTCAGGCGGCGACTGCGCCGCGCAGGAAGTCGACGATCTCGGTCGTCGCCGCCCCGGGCCCGAACACGGCCGCGACGCCATGCTCCTTCAGCTCGTCCGCGTCGTCCGGCGGGATCGTCCCGCCGACGACGACGAGCACGTCGTCCGCCCCATTCTCCCTGAGCCCGTCGACGATCCGCGGGACGAGCGTCATGTGTGCACCCGAGAGGATCGAGATTCCGACCGCGTCCGCGTCCTCCTGGATGGCGGTCTCGACGATCTGCTCCGGGGTCTGGTGGAGGCCCGTGTAGACGACCTCCATGCCCGCGTCGCGGAGCGCCCTGGCGATGATCTTGGCGCCGCGGTCGTGGCCGTCGAGCCCGGGCTTCGCGATCACGACTCGGATCTTCCGCGGCACATGGGCAGAATAACGCGGTGCGCCTGACCGTCATCGGCTCGTCGCCGGCCTGGCCGAACCCGGGCAGCGCCCACTCCGGATACATGCTCCAGGCGAACGGGACGCGCGTTCTCCTGGATTGCGGGCCGGGCGTGCTCGGCCGCTTGCGCGAGACCGACATGTGGCCGCACGTGGACGCGATCGCGATCACGCACTTCCACCTGGATCACTGGGGCGACCTCGTCCCGTGGGTCTGGGGGACGTTCTACCTGGCCACGAACGGGCCGATGCCGAAACCCGAGCTCTGGGTCCAGCCGGGCGGGGCGGCCTATCTCACGGCGCTCGGGGAGCGGCTCGGATTCCCCGACATGTTCGACCGCACGTTCGAGCTCCACGAGTACCAGCCCGACGCTCCGTTCGAGATCGGGAAGCTGACGGTGGTTCCGACCCGCGTCCCGCACTACATGCTCCAGACGTATGCGTTCCGGGTCGAGTCGGGCAGCCAGGTGCTCGCGTACTCGGGCGACTCCGCTCCGTCGCGGCAGCTCGTGCGGGCCGCTCGCGACGCGGATCTCTTCGTCTGCGAGGCGACGCTGCTGCGCGGCGAGCTCGACGGCGAGCCCCGCGGCCACCTGTCGCTCGACGAGGCGGTCGAGGCTTTCGAGGAGTCCGGCGCGAAGCGGCTCCTGCTCACGCACCGCCCGTGCGAGCTCCCGAAGCCCGAGGGCTACGAGCTCGCCTACGACGGCCTCGAGCTCGAGGTCTGACGCGCGATCGAGGTCCGGGAATCGGCCTGGGCGGCCGATACCCTCGGCGTGATGGATCGTCGTCTTTGGAGCTCGCGCTGGGCGCGGATTGGGATGCGGCTCGTCGCTTTCGGCTTGGTCGTCTTCCTCGCGTGGAGGCTGCACGAACTCTGGCGTGACAACGCCGCCGACCTGACCGGTGCGAACGCGCCGCTCCTCGTCCTCGCCGCCGCGTGCTCGCTCGCGGCGGTCGTCGCGTACGGCGCGGTATGGCCCGTCATCCTCCGGCGGATCGGCGCAACGGTGCCACGAGACTCCGTCCGGATTTTCCTCCAGAGCCAGCTCGCCAAGTACATCCCCGGGAGCGTGTGGCAGTACGCCGGACGTGTCGGGCTCGCAAAGACAAGGGGGGTGCCCGCTCGCCTCACGATGATCTCCTTGGGCATCGAAGTGGCGGCCTCGATGGCTGCGGCCGCCATCGTCGGGCTCTTCGTCCTGCCTTGGCAGGCCGCAGTCTCGCTTGCGCTCGGGCTGGTCGCCGGGGTCCTGTGGCTCGCGCGCGGGAAGCTCACCGGCCGGCTGGCGTCCGCCGCATCGTCGACGATCGGTCGCCTCGTGCCCCTCGCCCCCGAGGATCTCGCTGCGGCCTTGCGAACAGCACCTCGCGTCGCCGCTCTCTACGTCCCGGTGTGGGCCGCTCACGGGATCGCGTTCTGGCTGACTGCTCGAGCCTTGTTCCCGGTGCCGGCGAGCGATCTCGTCTACTTCGTCGCGACGTTCGCGCTCGGCTGGCTCGCCGGGATGGTGGCGGTCTTCGCGCCTGGGGGCATCGGTGTGCGCGAGGTCGTGTTCGTCGGCCTGCTCGGACCGCGCATCGGACACGTGGACGCGCTCGTCGTCGCGGGAGTGTCACGCATCATCCTCGTCGGAGCCGATCTGCTCTGTGGAGGCACCTCGGTTCTCCTGTTCCGCACCCGCGGCGGAGGTGTCCAGACGGTCACGGACAGACCCACGTGACGACCGAGCGCCATACGACGTTCGAGGTCACGGATTTCGTCGGGCCGACGGGGAACGCGACGGAGAAGTACGCGGCGCGCAACCCCCTGACTCGAGCGCTCCTCGAGCGCTTCCTCCGCGAGATCGACGCCGCGGTCCTCGCCGCATCTCCTTCGTCCATCCTCGACGTCGGTTGCGGCGAGGGCGTCGTGGCCGAGCGACTGGGCGGAGTCAGCGGTGCGTCGGTCGTCGGCGTCGATCTCGGCGACGACGTCATGAGCGCGGAGTGGGCGCGGCGGGAGAGCGAGCGCGTGACGTTCCAGGCCGCGTCGGCCTACGAGCTCCCCTTCGACGACGACTCGTTCGACTGCGCGTGCGCGATCGAGGTGCTCGAGCACCTCGAGAGACCACGCGACGCACTCGCGGAGATGTCCCGGGTCGCGCGGCGGACACTCCTCTTCAGCGTTCCGCGCGAGCCGCTCTGGCGCGCGCTCCATCTTCTCGCGGGCCGCGACGTGCGCGACCTCGGCAACACGCCCGGACACATCAATCACTGGTCGTCACGAGACTTCCGCAGACTGGTCTCCCGCTATGGCGAGATCCGGTCGATGGGAAGGCCGTATCCCTGGACCGTCATCGTCGCGACGCCCCGGGCCACCCGGCTGCCTCGGCGGACGCGGAGCGGTACACAGGCAGTCCAGTTGAAGCCCCTTCGCGTCCTCTACTTCGGGACGTATGAGCGCGGCTATCCAAGAAATGCGCAGGTGATCTCCTGCCTGAGACGCGCCGGCGTGGAGGTCGTGGAGCGGCATGTGTCCGTCTGGGAAGGCGCCGAGCACAAGTTTGGAATGGGCGTCGGGGCGGCGGCGCGGCTCGCGGTCGCGGAGACACGTCTCGTCAAGGCTCCGGACGAGGAATTCGACGCGATGATCGTCGGCTACCCTGGCCACTTCGACATGTCCATAGCCCGCCGGATCGCGGGCGACCGGCCCGTCGTCTTCAACCCGCTCCTGTCTCTCTACGACTCCTTGGTGAGCGACCGCGGACGGTGGAGCGAGCGGTCGGTCCAAGCACGAGTGCTGCGAGCGATCGACCGTCGTGCAATCCGACTCGCTGACCTCACGATCGCGGACACCGAAGCCGACGCGGATTTCTTCGCCTCGCTCGCGGGAGTTCCGCGAGAGAGAGTTGCCGTTTGCCTCGTGGGCGCGGAAGAGCGTGTCTTCCGTCCCGGCTGGCAGCCAACCGATGAGTTCCATTGCCTCTTCTTCGGGAAGCTGATCCCGCTCCACGGCCTCGAGACGATCCTCGATGCTGCGCGGCTCATTCCGGATGTGCCGTTCAGGATCATCGGGACCGGCCAGGTCGACGCGCTCCTCGAGGACCGTCCGGCGAACGTCGAGTGGACACGTTGGGTCGACTACCAACGCCTCCCGGCCGAGCTGTACGCCGCGGGTTGCACCCTCGGGATCTTCGGGACGACCGAAAAGGCGTCCCGCGTCATCCCCAACAAGGCGTATATGGCGCTCGCTTGCGGCACACCCTTGATCACAGCCGACACGCCCGCGGCGCGGGAGCTCCTCGACGGCGAAAGCGCGCTGCTCGTGCCTCCCGGCGACGCGCGTGCCCTCGCCGCCGCGGTCAGGCGCCTCGCGAACGACGCGGAGCTGGCGCGCAGAATCGGCGACGGCGGCTTACGCACGTTCCGGGCGCATGCCAGCGAAGCCGTGCTCGGCGAGCGTTGGAGGTCGCTCCTCAGCGGGCTCGTCGCAGAACGGGACCCATTTCTCGGTCGGAGCGCGGTCGGCTTCTAGCCGGTCGTTGCGAGCGCGAGATAGCCGAGACAACCACGCTCAACACCGACGAAGAGTCGGTCGAGTCGCAGGGCGATACGGAGGACACGCAGAGGCAGACCGTGAGCCGTACCTCCGGCCGCGAGCCTTGCCGCCCGCTTGTCGTAGACCGCCCGGTGATAGAGGGCGGACACAGGGAAGCCCCAGGGCCTGAGACGCCGCAGCTCGAGCCCCGAGTCGGCGATGACCCGCTCGAGCCGAGCTCGCGTATAGCGTCGTGCGTGGCCGGCCCAGCGGTCGCTTGCACCGAACCATTCCGGATGAGCGGGAACCGAGAGGGCGATCACACCACCCGGCCGAACGATCCGAGCCGCCTCGGCGAGCGCCCGTCGATCGTCCTCGATGTGCTCGAGCACCTCGCCGGCGACGACCGCGTCGAACGACTGGTCAGGGAACGGCAAGTCCGTGAAGTCCGCCACCATGACCTCACCGCGCACCGAGCGCCTGAGCACTTCGATTGCGGACGCCGTGACATCGGTGCTCACAACCGCGAAGCCTCTGTCCTCGAGGAGCCTCGTGAACGAACCCTGTCCCGCGCCGACGTTGAGCACTCGCTCGCGGGGTCCCGCACTGAGGAACAGATCGAGCAGGAGCTTCTCGCGCAGCTCGTGACGTGGGCCGACGAAATCGGGCGCCGTACCCCACTCGTGCTGCCCTTCCAAGTTAGCGGTTGGCAGGCTCAGAAGACCGGCGTCTCGCGCCACACGCCCCACACCTCGCGAAGCGCATCGCACATCTCGCCGAGCGTCACGTAGTCGCGCGACGCGTCGACGATCGGCGGCATGAGGTTGACCCCCTCCTTCGACGCCGCCTCCTTGAGCTCGCCGAGTCGCCTCTCGACGACCCCCGAGTCGCGCCCGGCGCGCACGGCGGCCAGGCTCGAGATCTGCTTCTGCTCGAGCGCGGGGTCGATCTTGAGGATCGGGATCGGCTCCTCGTCGTCCAGCAGGTAGCGGTTCACGCCGACGACGACGCGCTTCCCGGACTCCACCTCGGCCTGGTAGCGGAACGAAGCCTCCGCGATCTCGCGCTGGAAGAAGTTGTCCTTGATCGCGGCGATCACCCCGCCGAGCTTCTCGATCCGGTCGAAGTACTCGTACGCCTGCGCCTCGATGACGTTCGTCAGCTCCTCCACGTGGTAGGAGCCGCCGAGCGGGTCGATCGTCGAGACGACGCCCGACTCGTGGGCGATCACCTGCTGTGTCCGGAGCGCAAGGCGGGCCGCCTCCTCGGTCGGAAGGGCGAGCGCCTCGTCGAACGAGTTCGTGTGCAGGCTCTGCGTGCCGCCGAGGACGGCCGCGAGCGCCTCGACCGCGGTCCGGACGATGTTCACCTCCGGCTGCTGCGCGGTGAGCGAGACGCCGGCCGTCTGGGTGTGGAAGCGCATGAGGAGCGAGCGCTCGTCGCGCGCGCCGAAGCGGTCGCGGAGCTCGCGCGCCCAGGTCCTCCGGGCGGCGCGGTACTTCGCGATCTCCTCGAAGAAGTCGAGGTGCGCGTTGAAGAAGAACGACAGCCTCGGCGCGAATGCGTCGACGTCGAGCCCGCGCTCGATCGCGGCCTCGACGTAGGCGAAGCCGTCCGCGAGCGTGAACGCGAGCTCCTGCGCCGCGGTCGAGCCCGCCTCTCGGATGTGGTAGCCGGAGATCGAGACCGGATGGAAGAGCGGCATCTCCTGCGCGCAGAACTCGATCATGTCGACCACGAGCCGCATCGACGGCTCTGGCGGGAAGATCCATTCCTTCTGCGCGATGTACTCCTTGAGGATGTCGGTCTGCGCGGTGCCGCGTAGCCGGTCGCGCGGGACGCCCTGCTGCTCGCCGACGCAGACGTAGTACGCGAGCAGGATCGCCGCGGGCGAGTTGATCGTCATCGACGTCGAGACGTCGCCGAGCGGGATCCCGGCGAAGAGCGCCTCGGCGTCGGCGAGCGAGTCGATCGCGACGCCCTCGCGGCCGACCTCGCCGAGCGACCGCGGGTGGTCCGAGTCGTAGCCCATCAGGGTGGGCATGTCGAAGGCGGTCGAGAGGCCCGTCTGGCCGTGATCGAGGAGGTACCGGAAGCGGGCGTTCGTCTCGTCCGCGGTCCCGAAGCCCGCGAACTGGCGCATCGTCCACAGACGGCCGCGGTACATCGACGGGTAGACGCCGCGCGTGAACGGGTACTCGCCCGGAAAGCCGAGGTCGCGCGCGTAGTCGACGTCGACGCTGTCGGGCGTCTGCAGGGGCTCGACGTCGATCCCGGAGATGGTCGAGAAGAGCTCGTCCGTGCGCTCGGGAGCGCGGTCGTAGACGTTCTCGCGCCAGTCGCCGACCGAGCCGGAGGTGCCGCGGTCCTCGGTCTTCGCCATCGAGCCGCATTGTAGGGACACGCTGGTCCAGCCCCGTTTCGGGACCTGATCGCGCGATCGGGGGATGGGTTGGCCCCACCAGGCGCCGACGAGAGTCGCGTGAGCCCCCGCCCCGCCCTTGCCGCCCTCGTGGGAGCACTGGCCGTCCTCGCCCTCGTCGGCGCGTCCGCGCGTGCGACCGCCGGCGGCGCCGGCTGCGCATCCGGAACCAACGGCTACACATACGCGGGGAGCCAGTCGACGTACGTGGGCCACGGAGTCCGCGCGATCATCACCGCCACGCGGACGCCGAGCGTCGCGGCGGGCCACGTGGCCGGCTGGGTCGGCGTCGGCGGTCCCGGTCAGGGCCCGAACGGGACGGACGAGTGGGTCCAGGTCGGGCTCGCCTCCATGCCCGGGCTGCCGTCGGTTCTCTACGCCGAGATCACGAAGCCGGGGCGTGCCCCGAACTTCCAGGTGCTGGAAGACGAAGTGCCGACCGGAGAGAGCCGGGAGCTCGCCGTCCTCGAGATCGCGCATCGGCCCGGCTGGTGGCGCATCTGGGTGAGCGGGAACCCCGCGAGCGGACCCATCCACCTCCGCGGCTCGTCGGGCAGGTATGAACCGATCGCGACGGCCGAGAGCTGGAACGGGAATCAGCCGACGTGCAACAGCTTCGCGTTCCGCTTCGAGCGCGTGTCCGTCTCGTACGGCGGCGGCGGCTCGTGGCGCCCGTTCGTTCCGGGGGAGCGCTTCCTCGACAACGGCTACCGGCTCCACGCGCTGGCGAAGGCGCCGGCCGTGAGTGGCCGCTACTCGCGCAAGCTCACGGCGTCGAGCGGCCACCCAGATCCGTACGCGTTCGTCGCGACGTCGGGCTCCTGAGCGAGCCCCGAGCGCGACTCAGCGGACGATCTTCAGTGGCGTCCCGAGCGGGACGCGCGAGCGCAGGAAGAGGATGTCCTCGTTCGCCACGCGAACGCAGCCGTGCGAAACGGCCTGCCCGAGGAGCTGCGGCCACGGCGTGCCGTGGAACCCGACGATGCCGCCTCCGGGCCAGTCGGTGAGCTTCGAGTAGGCGCTCGTCTCGAACGCGTACTTTCCGAGGATCGCCCAGGCCGGGTCGACCGCGGGGTTGAACTTCCACGTGATGTAGAAGAGACCGAGCGGCGTCTCGGCGCCGGGCTTCCCGACGGCCACCTTGCCGGTGCGGACGAGCCGCCCGCGATCCCAGAACTCGAACCGGCGCGCCCCCCGGTAGACGACGAGCCACTTGTGATCCGGGTGGATGTCGAGCGCGGCGGCATGTACCCAGCCGGTGCGCCCGTTCGGGCGGCCGGGAACGCTGATCCGGTACCAGGCAGGCTCGCCGGTCTTCGGGCTCTTCACCATCGAGAGCGCGAGCACGTACTGGGGGCGGTAGTCGGAGCGGAACTGCGGGAGCGTCACAACGCGCTTTGCGCCGTCCCGCGGAGCGGCGAGGACCGGAAGCTTCTTCCACAGGATCGTCCCGGAGCCGACGACGTCGACGGACGATTCCCGCGACGGCCCCGCGAGGGCGCTCTTCGCCCCCGGCGCGCCCGCGAGGGCGAGCACCGCGGCCACGAGAGCGGCGGCTCCCGCCGCCGCACCTACCTTCGCTCTCCGACTTTCTCTCATGCCCATGCTCCCTCATCTGAGGGTATCCCCCATCGTGAGGAGGGGCAATTCCTCGTTCGAGGGAGCAACGGGCTCTTCACGAGGCCCACGAAGACACCAGCTGGGGACGCGTGGAGGGGCGGCCGCAGCCGCCCCTCCTCTTGCCTAGCGCCCCCTTCCCGCTAGCCCGTGACGGGCGGGAGGAAGACTCCCGCCACTCCGATGCGACGAGAGCCGCAGGAGTGCCGCGTCTCCGGCGTCGAGACCGTGATCAGGCCGGTCTTGCTCGCGTTGACCGTGAAGACCACGACTCCGTTCGAGCCGGTGCGACCGCTCATCTCGATGCCGGTGCCGTGCACAGCGACCTTCGCGCCGGCGACTGCCTTGCTGCCAGCCGTCACCTTCACCACGACCTTGTCCGGCTTGCCGTCCGCCTTGATCATCTTCGGCGTCACGTTCAGGGCCAGACACGGCTTGGGATGCGGCTTGGGCTTCGGCGTCGGCGGCGTCACCGGAGCCGGGGTGACCGTGACCGCCGAGGCGGTGTTGTCGGCTGGGTTCGTCTCGCGTCCGCCCGCGCCCGTGACGGTCGCCGTGTTCGTGTGCGAGCCGACGGTGTCCGAGCGTCCGGTGATCGCGATCGTCACCGTCTGACCGGAAGCGAGCGTCCCCAGGCTGCAGGTGACGAGCGCCGGGGCGACCATGCACGTCCCCTGCGAGCTCGTCGCCGTCAGGTAGGTGATGCCCGCCGGCGCCGGGTCGGCGAGCTGGACGTTCGTCGCCTGATCCGGGCCCTTGTTCGTGACCGTGAGTGCGTAGTGGACCGTGCCGTGGAGCTTGGTCGGCGAGGTCGCCTGCTTGGTCACGACGAGGTCGATCAGTTTTGGCGTGATGACGACCTCGGCCGAGTCGGAGGCCGAGACCGGGTTCCCGTTCGCGTCCTGACCCGAGGCCGTGACCGTGTCCACGTGCGTCGTCCCGCCAGGGCCTGTCACCGGCTCGGTGAACTGACAGCTCGCAAAGGCGCCCGGAGCGAGGTTGAACGGGACGTCGAAGCAGCCCGAGCCGCCGTCGTCGTCGAGATCGCCGAACTTGTCGTCGACGACGTTGGTGACGACGACGTTCACGTCGGCCGAGCTGTTCGTGACCCGGACCGAGAAGGTGACCGGGCCGCCCGGCTCCTTGATCGAGGTCGGGTCGGCCGACTTGGAGACGCTGATCGAGCCCTTCTCCTGTGGTGGGCGGACGACGTCGTCGTTCGTCAGCACGCAGGTCCGCGTGTGAAAGGCCGGGACCGTGACGTCCCCGCTCGAGTCGCAGTCGCCCGAGTAGCTCAGCGTGTACCCCGCGGGCCCGCCGGACTCGGTGACCTTGTAGTCGCCTGCGTCGACCGTGTTGGACGTGCCCGGATCCTCCGCGCCCGCGAACGCGAGTGAGGTTGGCCCGGAGACGTTCATCGTCCAGTCGTCCGCCGAGGCGCTTCCGCCGCTGTCGTTGATCACGTGCTTGATCACGACCAACGTCCCGGTCGGGGTCTCCGGCGCGACGTCGTCGTTCGTCAGGACGCAGGTCCGCTCGTGGAAGGCGGGCACCGTGACGTTTCCGCTCGAGTCGCAGTCGCCCGAGTAGCTGAGCGTGTACCCCGAAGGCCCGCCGGACTCGGTGATCGTGTAGTCGCCCGCGTCGACCGTATTGGACGTGCCCGGGCTTTCCGCCCCCGCGAACGAGAGCGAGGTCGGACCGGAGACGTTCATCGTCCAGTCGCCCGCAGAGGCGTCTCCGCCGTCGTCGTTCACGACGTTCTTGATCACGACGAGCGTCCCGGTCGGGTCGTTCGATTCGCCGCAGTCGCCGTCGAGCGTGACGGTCTCCCTGAACGTCTGCGTCTCCGTGGACGTGGTCCAGCCGACGACGACCGTGACCGTCTGGTCGCCCTTCGTGTAGCCGTCGACCGAGCTCGGCGTGATGCTCTTCACGAATGCGCCGGGCCAGTCGTTCGACTGCTGGATCGTGGCGGTGATCAGGTAGCTCTCGCTCTCCTTGTCACAGGTCGCCGTGACCGTGACGCCGTCGGCATGCCACGCGCGGGCGACGCCGACGCCGAGTGTGGCCAGGGCGACGAGAGCAGCCACGAGGACGAGCAACATCCGTCCCCCGCGCGTACCTCCGCCTGAACGACGAGGCGAGCTCGGGATCCGGCCTCGACCTGATCCGCCGCCCGCCCGCCGGGCCGGAAACCGCAGATGCTTTCCCACTTTTTCCCCCTTCGTTCCCCGTGTCCGAATCGCGGGAGGCTCCGACACCGGGCTCCCCCCTCTGGAGCTAGGCCGGATGCCTCCCGTTCACGATGTAGTCCCTCGATCGGGGCATGGCAATCCCTCGAACGAGGGTGTCGCCCCGAACGAGGGACGCGTTCGAGGTACCTCGTTCGAGGCGGTGGCGCTCGTTTCAGGGGTGTGGTGGCCGGAGACGCGCAAAGCAGAGGGGCGACCGCAGTCGCCCCTCTGCCTCACCAGCGCCCCCTCCCCGCTAGCCCGTGACAGGCGGGAGGAACACTCCGACGACGCCGATCCGGCGAGATCCGCAGGAGTGTTGAGACTCGGGAGTCGAGATCGAGACGAGCCCAGCCCTGGTCGGGTTGATCGCGATCACGACCTTGCCCTTCGTATTCGTCCGGCCGCTGCGGTTCACGCCCGCGCCCTTCACCACGACCTTCGCGCCGTGGACGTGCGCCTTGCCGCGGGTGACGACCGCCACGACCTTGTCCGGCTTGCCGTCCGCCTTGATCATCTTCGGCGTCACGTTCAGGGCCAGACACGGCTTGGGATGCGGCTTGGGCTTCGGCGTCGGCGGCGTCACCGGAGCCGGGGTGACCGTGACCGCCGAGGCGGTGTTGTCGGCCGGGTTCGTCTCGCGTCCGCCCGCGCCCGTGACGGTCGCCGTGTTCGTGTGCGAGCCGACGGTGTCCGAGCGTCCGGTGATCGCGATCGTCACCGTCTGACCGGAAGCGAGCGTCCCCAGGCTGCAGGTGACGAGCGCCGGGGCGACCATGCACGTCCCCTGCGAGCTCGTCGCCGTCAGGTAGGTGATGCCCGCCGGCGCCGGGTCGGCGAGCTGCACGTTCGTCGCCTGATCCGGGCCCTTGTTCGTGACCGTGAGTGCGTAGTGGACCGTGCCGTGGAGCTTGGTCGGCGAGGTCGCCTGCTTGGTCACGACGAGGTCGATCAGTTTTGGCGTGATGACGACCTCGGCCGAGTCGGAGGCCGAGACCGGGTTCCCGTTCGCGTCCTGACCCGAGGCCGTGACCGTGTCCACGTGCGTCGTCCCGCCAGGGCCCGTCACCGGCTCGGTGAACTGGCAGCTCGCAAACGCGCCCGGAGCGAGGTTGATCGGGACGTCGAAGCAGCCCGAGCCGCCGTCGTCGTCGAGATCGCCGAACTTGTCGTCGACGACGTTGGTGATGACGACGTTCACGTCGGCCGAGGTGTTCGTGACCCGGACCGAGAAGGTGACCGGGCCGCCCGGCTCCTTGATCGAGGTCGGGTCGGCCGACTTGGAGACGCTGATCGAGCCCTGACCGTGCGGGACGTCGTTGTTCGTGATCGTGCACGTCGCCGTCTCGCCGATCGCGAGCAGGATGTGATCGCAGCCCTGGTACGTCGTCGTGTAGCCCGCCGTTCCCGGCTCGGTGACGGTGTACTGGCCCGCGTCGACCGGGACGTCGTTCTGTCCGTCCTGCTCGAACTGCTGCGGCTGGCCGCCGTTCACCTGGAACGAGAAGTCCGAGGCCGTCTTCGTCCCGCCGTTGTCGTTGACGACGACCTTCTTGACGATCAGGTGTGCCGGCTCGTCGTCGTTCGTGATCGTGCAGGTCGCCGTCCCGCCCACTGGGAGCTGGATGCCCTCGCACCCTTCGTAGCTCGTCGTGTAGCCGGCGGCGCCGGGCTCGGTGACCGTGTACGTGCCGGCGTCGACGGTCAGGTCGTTCTGGCCATCCTGCTCGAACGGCTGGGCGCTACCGCCGTTCACCTGGAACGAGAAGTCGGAGGCGACCGCCGTCCCGCCGTTGTCGTTGACGACGAGCTTGACCACCGTCAGGTGCGCCGGCTGGTCGTCGTTCGTGACCGTGCAGGTCTGCGTCTGGCCGACGGCGACGACGACGTGGTCACAACCCTCGTAGCTGGTCGTGTACCCCGTGACGCCGGGCTCGGTGATCGTGTACGTGCCGGCGTCGACCGTGAGGTCGTTCTGGCCGTCCTGCTCGAACTGCTGCGCGCTGCCGCCGTTCACCTGGAAGGAGAAGTCGGACGCGACAGCCGTGCCGCCGTTGTCGTTGACGACGACCTTCTTGACGATCAGGTGTCCCGGCTGGTCGTCGTTCGTGATCGTGCAGGTCTGCGTCTGGCCGGGGGCGACGACGACGTGATCGCAGCCGGCGTAGCTCGTCGCATAACCCGGGGTTCCGGGCTCCGTGACGGTGTACGTGCCGGCGTCGACGCTGAGGTCGTTCTGCCCGTCCTGCTCGAACTGCTGCGCGTCGCCGCCGTTCACCTGGAAGGAGAAGTCGGACGCGACAGCCGTGCCGCCGTTGTCGTTGACGACCACCTTCTTGACGATGAGCGTCCCCTGCTGGTCGCCGTTCGTGATCGTGCAGGTCTTGGACTCGCCGAGCGCGATCGTGCCGGAACAGTCAGCCGACGCGCTCAGCTGGGTGTAGCCGGGGACCGAGCTCTCGGTGACGTTGTACGAGCCGACCGAGGTGAGCGTCTTCGTGACACCCGGCGACTCGGCGCCTGCGAAGGAGTTCCCGGCGGAAGCCGTGACGCCGTCGATCGTCATCGTGAAGTCGCCCGCCGACGCGGCGCCGCCGTGCGTGTTCTGGACGTGCTTCACGACCGTCAACGTCGCCGGCTGGTCGCCGTTCGTGATCGTGCAGGTCTTGGACTCGCCGAGCGCGATCGTGCCGGAACAGTCAGCCGACGCGCTCAGCTGGGTGTAGCCGGGGACCGAGCTCTCGGTGACGTTGTACGAGCCGACCGAGGTGAGCGTCTTCGTGACACCCGGCGACTCGGCGCCTGCGAAGGAGTTCCCGCCGGAAGCCGTGACGCCGTCGATCGTCATCGTGAAGTCGCCCGCTGACGCGGTGCCGCCGTGCGTGTTCTGGACGTGCTTCACGACCGTCAGAGTCGCCGGCTGGTCACTGTTGGTGAGCGTGCAGGTCTTCGTCTGGCCCGCAGGGACGGTGACATCGCCGCTCGAGCTGCAGTCGCCCGAATACGTGAGCGCGTACCCGGACGGTCCGCCCGACTCGCTGACATTGTAGGAGCCTGCGGAGACCTCGGTGGAGGTGCCGGGGCTCTCAGCGCCGGCGAACGGGCTGCCGCTGATGTCGGAGCCGTTCTGCTTCACGTGCATCGACCAGCTGGAGGCGACCGCAGAGCCGCCGTGCGTGTTCGACACGTGCTTGACGACGATCAGGTTCCCGTGCTTCGTGTTCGTGAACGTGCACGTGACCGTCTCGCCCGACGAGAGCGAGATCGAGCTCGGGCTCGAGCCGTCGTCGCAAGTCGCGCTCGTCTGGTCCCAGCCGGAGACCGCCGTCTCGGCGACGGAGTAGGTCCCGGCCTTGAGCGACCCAGAGTCGTTCTGCTGGCCGTCGGCGAGCTGGAAGCTCGAGCCGTAGGACGGCGAGAACGTGAACGCCTGCTGGTCGCCGCCGGGGTTCGTCACCTTCTTCACGACGATGTTTCCGGGCTTGGCGGTATTGGTCAGCGTGCACACCCGGTCGTGGAACGCCGGAACGTTGACGTGTCCCGTCGAGTCGCAGTCGCCCGAGTAGGTGAGCGTGTAGTTCGACGGACCACCCGACTCCGTGACCGTGTAGTCGCCGGCGTTGACCGTGTTCTTCGTGCCGGGAGATTCGACGCCGGGGAACGAGAGCGGCGTCGGGCCGGCGACGTTCATCGTCCAGTCGCCAGCCGAGGCGGTGCCGCCGTTGGCGTTGTCCACGTGCTTGACGACGGCGAGCGTGCCCGTCTGGGCAGGCGGGTCGACGTCGTAGCAGAAGTTGATGTGACTGATGTCCTTCAGACCGGCTGTCTGGAGACCGGTGTCCGACGTCTCCTCGGCCGGCGGGTCGTACTTGTACATGTATGAACCGTCGGCGCCGCCCTTGACGATGACCGCGTCGATGCCGATGTTCGAACTCCAGTCGAAGACCTTGTCGGCGGTCGTGAAGTTGAGCGTGACGGTGAGTGGCCCGCTGGTGTATGTCCTGCTCGCGTTTCCTTCGATCTGGAGCTGCGTCCACGTCTGGCCCGCGCCCTGGTTGTCGGAGCAGTCCTTGCCCTGGTTCGACGCGCCGGGCAGCAGGATCGGATCGACCTTTGCCGCACTTGTCACGGCTGCCGCTACGAGCACGCCCGCGACGATCGCGGCCAGCACGAGCGACCGCCTCAGGTTCCTCACCATCCCCATCTCGATTTTCTCCCTTCGCTGCTTGGAACTCGTCCCGAAACCCTTCGCTCTCCCCCTCGAGTAACAGGCAGCTGGGCTCCGCTCTCACTCTTGGTCTCGACCAGAGCGTATCCCCCGGTCAGGGCAGGGGCAATCCCTCGCGCGAGTGTCAGGAGGTTCGGCCAGGGGCGCACTGGCTACCCCGACAGGGTGGCTGTACCTTCCCCGTTTGTCGGGGCCACCCGAATGGCTCCGGAGCAGCAACTCGCGGGGCTGCGGAGGCCACCCACCGCCCCGACGCGAAAGGTTGCGGGCGGCGTCCCGAGCCTGTGCCACACTTGCGCCCATGCGAGTCGTCATCGCCGACGACCATCGGCTCGTCCTCGACGGGATCCGTCGCGCTCTCGACCAGGACGGCGACTTCGAGATCGTCGGCGAGACCCAGTCGGGCACTCAGGTGCTACCGCTCGTCGCGCGAACGAGCCCGGACCTCGTCCTCCTCGACGTCCGCATGCCGCAGATGGACGGGCTCGCCTGCCTCGACGAGATCCGCAGGCGCCATCCGGAGGTCAAGGTCGTGATGCTCTCGGCCTCGGCGAGCTCGGACCTGATCGAGACCGCGCTCCGCCGCGGCGCCTCGGCCTACGTCGTCAAGACCGTGAACCCGGAGGACCTACCGGCGACGCTCAGGCAGGCGCTCGAGGGGAACGTGCACACGGCGGTCGGCGTCCAGGACACCGAGAAGTCGAGCGCGAAAGCACTCGGACTCACCGAGCGTGAGGTGACGATCCTCGGCGCGCTCGCCCGCGGGCTCTCGAACGACGAGATCGCGAAGGAGTTCTGGGTGGCGCCGCAGACGGTGAAGTTCCACCTGACGAACATCTACCGCAAGCTCGGCGTGAAGAACCGCACCGAGGCGACACGGCTCGCGTACCAGCACGGGCTCGTGGAGAGCCCGCTTTACGCCGACGAATAGCGCGTGCGCGCACTGAGACGACTCGAGGAGGAGATCGTCCTCGTGATCCTCCTTGCCGGCTTCGGCATCGTCTTCCTGACGGTCTTCCCGCCCAACCTCGTCGTCGCCGACTCCTGGCTGACGCTCATGGCGGGGCGCGAGGTGTGGCAGCACGGGCTTCCGACACACGACGCGCTCACCGTGATCGGGCTCGGCCGGACGTGGACCGACCAGCAGTGGGGAGCGCAGCTCCTCGCCTACGGGACGGAGCAGCTCGGCGGGCAGGCATTGCTCTCCGTGTTGACGGGGGCGTTCGTGATCGCGGCCTTCGTGATCGCGGCGATCGGGGCGCGCGCGCTCGGGGCGGCGCCGCGGTCGATCGTCCTCGTGTTCTTTCCGGTCATCCTCGCCGCACCGTGGGCGTGGACGATCCGGGCGCAGGTCTTCGCCCTCCCGCTCTACACGGGCCTCGTCTGGCTCCTCGCGACGGAGGCACGTCGGCCGTCGCGCCGCGTCTACCTCGTCTTCCCGCTGCTCGTCGTCTGGGCGAACCTCCACGGCAGCGTCACGCTCGCCGCGCTCCTCGTCATGCTCCTGGGCGCTGTCGAGCTGGTGACGACCCGCGGCCGCACCTGGCTCCGGAGCCTCTCCCTCGTCGTCCTCCCGCCGCTCACCGTCCTCGCGACGCCGTACTCGCCGGTCGCGATGGCGCGCTACTACCACCTGCTGCTCGTCGACCCGCCGTTCGGGAACAAGGTGACCGAGTGGCGCTGGAGCGCGCCCGGCTGGGAGACGCTCATCTTCTACGTCCTCGCGGCGATCGCCGTCGTCGTGTGCATCCTCGGGCGGCGGCGGCTGCGCTTCTTCGACCTCGCCGTGCTCGTCTTGACCTTCGCCGGCGCTGTGAATGCGATTCGCGGCATCCCGTGGTTCGCGCTCGCGTGCATGGTGCTCCTCCCGGTCGCGATCGGAAGCCGCCTCGAGGGTTCTGCCGCGTCCGTTCGCCGCTCGCTGAACCGGGCGCTCGTGATCGCAGCGGCGGCCGCGCTCACGGCGGTCGTCGTCGTCGACCTCGCTCGCGACTCCTCGTGGTACGAGCGGAACTGGCCCACGCCGGCGCTCGCCGCCGTCCGCGTGGGAACAGCGGAGCCCGGCACGCACGTCTTCGCCACCGACCGCTACGCCGACTGGCTCCTCTGGAAGCTCCCGGAGCTGCGCGGGCGCGTCGCATACGACGTGCGCTTCGAGATCTACGAGCCCGAGTTCTTCGACCGCCTCGTCCGGTACCACAGCGAGGACGGGCCGAACTGGAAGAGCCTGGCGGACGGGTATCGCGTGGTCGTCGTCGACGAGCAGGAGACGGAGTCGCACACGAAGGAATTCCTCGCCGAGCCCCGAGCTCGACGGCTCTACCGCGACGACAAGGTCTCGGTCATCCTGCGGCCGTACCAGCAGTAGACCGTTCGCGACCCCTCAGAAGGGCGGGCGCGGAGACGGCCGGCGCGATGCGAAGCGCGAGCAGAACCGTCACCGCGGCGCTCGCGATCGTGAGGGCATTCTGCAGCGTCGTCCCGTTGTGCGTCCCCGTCGCGCCGTACATGGCGAGCGGCACGAACCACGCCGGGCCGAGCCTCGGCTGGCCGACCGCGACGACGACGAGGAGCAGGGCGAAGTAGTGGAGCCACACGATTGGGCTGCATGCGAGGGCGGCCGCGACCGCGAGGATGAACGCGCGCCGGTCGTCGCCGCGCCGCCCGAGGACGACGACGCCCGCGAGCAACCCGACCGCGAGCGCGACTCCGAGCACCCGCGCGACGCCCGGCGACGCACCCAGGTCGGTGGCGAGCGCGTACACCGTGTATCCCTCCCGCTCCTCGAGACCCTGCAGGCGATGGAGGAGATGCGGGAACTCGCGGAGGCCGTCGAAACCGATCGCGCCCCACGTGACGAGGAGCGCGACGGCTGCGACGCCGAGAGTCCAGACCGCCGCTCGCACACGCCGCGTCGCAGCGAGCCAGAAGAGAAGAGGCCAGAGGAGCGGCTTGAGCGCGAGGCTCAGACCTGCGCCGAGGCCGGCGACGGGAGCGCGGTCCCGGTACCGCCACGCCAACGCCGCCGCCAGCCCGAGCGGGATCGTGACGTTGGCTGCCTGGATCGCAGAGATCACGGGCAGCCAGAGGAAGGCCATCCCGTAGCAGCGCCAGTCGCGAACGTCGAGGACGAGGAGCGTCGCGACGACCATCGCGACGAGAACGGCCATTGCGACGAGGCCGGCCCCGTGCGAGGAGAGCGCGGTGAGCGGGATCGTGACGATCGCGGTGAGCGGCGGATAGACGTACGCCGTGCCGGCCACGAGCGACGGATCCGTGACGGCCGGGTACGGGCTGTGGCCGTGGAGTACGGCACTCGCCGCGGGATAGAACGCGTTCTCGAAGTCCGTGACCAGGCCGCCGCCGTGGGCGACGTTCAGGAAGACGTAGTAGAGCGCCAGGCACGGCAGGACTCCCAGGAGCAAGACCTCGATCCCGAGCACGACGAGCGCGAGCGGGCCGCGCGGCCGCGCCAAGCTCATGTCTCCGCCGTCCGCCGGAAGACGAGCACGCCGTCCCGGTCGAGGACCTTCGTCCAGCGCGGGCTTTGCTCCAGTCGACGCGTGAACGCATGCAGGAGCTTCGGACGCAGCGATCCGTCGGCCGCCTTCGGGACCCACGTGTCGGACCTGTCCACGACGACCCAGGTCGACCGCCCGAGCACGGGTGCGCTGTACACGTAGCGCCTGGCCGACAGGTGCGATCCGACCCCGTTCGTCGAGCTCACCGCCGCGTCGGGGGGGACGAGCGCCACCGCGGCACGCAATGCGTCGACGTGCTCCGTCATCAGCACCGGGCGGAACCGCCCGTCCTGGGCCGCCGGCGAATGCGGCCATGGCCCCAGGAGGACCGATGTCGTCGCGCAGAGGCAGAGGATCGCCGCCGCCGCATGGGTCCGCCGAGGCGCGGGGAAGCGGGCGAGCCCGATCGCCGTGGCCGCAAACAGAATCGGGACCACGGCCGCGACGTAGTGGTAACGCGGGTCCGAAGCGCTGTCGAGATCTGCGAGGCCGTTCACCGCCAGCTGGGGCAAAGCGACTGCGGCGAGACCGGGCGCGAGCGCGAACGAGCCCGCGAGGGGGATCGCGAGGAGGAGCACGTATCCCAGCGAGCTCCACCCGAATGCCGAGACGATCGCGGCCGGGTGGGTGAAGACCGTTCGGACGACGCCTGACGGCGACCCGCCGACCGAGTCGTAGAGCGCGTAGTAGGCGCTCGCCTGGTCACGAAACGCGGGGACGACGACCTCGAGCGCGATCACCGACCAGGCTAGACCTCCGGCAGCGATGAGCGCACCGACAAGCCGCCGCCCGCGTGCGATCGCGTACCAGACTCCCAGCGCAGCAACCGTGATGCCCATCAGCTCGCCCGTCGCCATCGCGAGCAGGGCGACGACCGCGAACGCGACCGGTCGATCGGTGTCGAGGAACCACACCCCGAAGAGAAGAAGCGGGATCGCGAGCATCACCGGCTCCATCGCCTCGAGCGCGCTCCAGGCCAGCCACGGGTAGGCGAGGTACGCGAGTGCGAGCAACGCGCCGGAGGTCTCAGAGCCGAGGTGGCGACGGCCGAGCCAGAAGACCGGAAGGGCGCCGAGCGCCGCGGCGGCGATCTGGACGAATGCGAGCGTGAGCGGAGACGGGAACAGAGCCCAGAGCGGAGCGAGCAGGGCGAGGATCGGATCGACGTGCGCCGCGAGTCGCGGGCCTTGGCTCCCGTCCGCATGCGTCACATCGAGTGGGCGACCGTGCGCTGTGCTCCAGACCGCCTGCACCATGTCGCCGAGGTTGAACCGGGCCAGCCTGAAGTCGTCGTAGTCGGATCGGACGATCCCGAAGAGAGCGGCCGACCAGACGGCCATGGCGCCCCAGACGACGAGCGCCCACCTGCGAGCGCCGCACCAGGCGAGGACGCGCCCGGAAACTGAAGCGCCGCCGAGCGACGGTGCTGTCGGCTCCGCTGTGCCCATCACGACCCGACCCGTTTCATGACGACGACTCCGTCCTGGTCGAGCACGGTGGACCACCGAGGATCGGTCTGGAGGCGGTGCAGCGATCTCTCGAGCAGCGCGGGGTAGAGACCGCGCTGACCGTTCGGCCCCGTCATCCACGGATTCCAGGTGTCGACCACTGCCCACTGTGCGCGCCCGATCGCCGGGACGCTGTAGACGTAGCGCCGGGCCGACAGGTTCGCGCCGACTGCGTTCGTCGACGTCACCGGGGCGGCGGGCGGGACGAGATCGACGGCCCGGTGCAGGACGGCGACGTGGGCAGCCGGATAGCTCCTGCTGCTCTTGAAGCTCGTGCGCGGATTCGTCGTCGCGATCGGGCCGGCGAGGACGACGAAGAGCAGCGACGCGCAGAGAATCGCGATCGCACACCGAGTGCGCCCCCGTTCCGAGAGTCGCCCGAGCCCGAGCACGGTCGCCGCGATCAGGAACGGGACGATCCCGGCGACGTAGTGGAAGCGCGGGTCGACCATCGCCTGCGAGCTCGAGAGACCGTCTACGAGCACCGTCGGCAGGGCGACTGCCGTGAGGCCGGGCGAGAGGAGGAACGCGCCGAGGAGAGGTAAGGCCAGCAAGACTAGGAAGACTGCGTCGGATCGCGTGAATAGCGCCGAGGCGATCGTGCCCGGATCGGTGAAGAGCGTCCGGACGAGACCTTCCGGCGAGCCCCCAACGTCGGTGTACCGCTCGTAGTAGATGCTCGGGCCGTCGAGGAAGGCGGGAACGATGATCTTCACGGCAACGACACTCCATGCTGCCCCCAGGACTGCGATCGTCGCGCCAGCCCTCCGCTGCCCACGCGCGAGCGCGTACCAGATCCCGAGGGCTGCGACGCTCAGCCCCATGAGCTCGCCGCAGAGGACCGCCAGCAGGCCGAAGGCGGCGAAGGGCCAGAGCCGGTCGCCGTCGAGAAACCAGATCGCGTACAGAAAAAGAGGAATCGCGAGCGTCACCGGGTGAATCGGGTCGCTGGCGCTCCACGCGAGCCAGGGGTACGCGAGGTACGCGAGCGCCATGAACGTCGCCGTCGACTCCGAGCCGAGGTGACGACGCGCGAGCCAGAAGACGGGCAGCGCGCCGAGCGCACAGATAGCGATCTGCGCCGCGGCCAGTGTGAGCGGGCTCGGAAAGACCATCCAGAGCGGGGTCAGCGCGACGAGGATCGGATCGACGTGGAAGGCGAGGCGTGCGACGGGCTCCCCGGTCGTGAACGACGTCATCTCGAGCGGACGGCCGTGGGCCGTGCTCCACACCGCCTGCACCATGTTCCCGAGGTCGAAGCGGGCGAGCTCGAAGGTCCGATACTGCGACCGGACAGCCGCGAAGAGGATCCCCGACCAGGCGACCATCCCACTCCAGACGACGAGCGCCCACCGCCGCGCCGCGCACCAGACGAGAGCGCGTCGCCCCGGCGACCCGTCGACCTCGAGCGGCGTGGTCAAGGACTCGGCCGCGCGCATCAGCCCGGCGTGCTCCGCCGGAAGACGAAGACGCCGGCGCGGTCGAAGACCCGGTGCCAGCTCGAGTCGTGCTCGAGGCGCCGGCGGACCGCCGCCAACACCGCAGGGCGCGGCTCGAGCACAGGCGATCCGGGCACGGACACGAACGGGTCGGCGGTGTCGAGGACGACCCAGTCCGCGCGGCCGACGACCGGGACGCTGTAGACGTAGCGCCGAGCGGACAGATGTGCTCCGGCCTTGTTCGTGGAGCTGACCGCCGCGTCGGCAGGCACCAACGCGACTGCGCTACGCAGCGCATCGAGCCGCGCGGTCGGGACCTTCGCTCCGTACCAGAAGTGGTTCTCCTGCAGCGCGAACGGCCAGGCGCCGAGCACGAGCGAGAGCGCCGCGCACGCGGCGAGCACGAGCGTCGCGGCAAACGCCCTCCGAGCAACGGTCAGACGCGCGACCCCGAGAACGGTTGCGGCCACGAGGAACG
The DNA here is from genome assembly GCA_963809405.1 of uncultured Actinomycetes bacterium. Taxonomy (GTDB): domain Bacteria; phylum Actinomycetota; class Thermoleophilia; order Gaiellales; family Gaiellaceae; genus GMQP-bins7. Next base: position 2,082,575 of record CAWEJN010000002.1, on the reverse strand, counting down.
GGACGATCGCGGCCGTGTAGTGATGCCGCGGCTCGGTCATGACCGGCGAATCGGAAAGACCGCTCGCGAGGAGCTGCGGCAGGGCGACGGCCGTGAGCGCAGGCGAGAGGACGAAGAGGCCGGCGAGCGGCGCGCCGAGTCCGACGACGAGCTGGAGGAGGTTCCAGGTGAAGAGCGTCGACGTGATCGCGCCCGGATCGGTGAAGAGCGTCTTCACCACGCCGGCGGGTGACCCGCCGACCGAGGCGTAGTAGCCGAAGAAGGGGCTCGACCCCGACGCGAACGCGGGAACGACGACGTAGATCGCGAAGATCGTCCACCCCACCCCGATCCCGACGAGCGCCAGCCCCTGGCCGCGACGACGGCGAGCGAGGCCGTACCAGAGGCCGAGCGCGGCCACGGTCACCCCCATCAGCTCGCCCGTGGTCAGCGCGAGGAGCGCGAACGGCGCTGCCGCCCAGAACCGGTCGGCGTCCAGGAAGTAGACGCAGAAGAGGAAGAGCGGAACCGCGAGCGTCACCGGGTGCATCGCGTCGACCGCGTTCCACGTCAGCCACGGGTACGCGAGGTACGCGAGCGCGAGGAACGCCGCCGGCCGCTCCGATCCCAGATGGCGCCGGCCGAGCCAGTACACCGGGAGAGCGCCGAGCGCGACGACCGCGATCTGCACCGCCCCGAGCATCAGCGGGGTTGGGAAGACCACCCAGAGCGGCGCTAGCAGCACCAGGATCGGGTCGACGTGGCTTCCGAGCCGGACCGCCTGCTCCCCACTCAGGAACGTCGTGTCCAAGGGGCGCCCGTGCGCCGTGCTCCACACCGCCTGCGTCATGTTCCCGAGATCGAAGCGCCCGAGTCGATAGCCCGAGTAGTCCGACCGGACGGCCAAGAACAGGATCGCCGACCACGCGAGCATCCCGCTCCAGACGACGAGGCTCCAGCGGCGGACCGCGCACCAGGCGAGCACGCGCCGCCCGGTCGACGGCGCCGGCTGGACCGAGCCGACTGCCGCCGGCTCGACAGCGCGCATCAGGCTTGCCTCGTCACGACGATCGGACCCTTCGGAACACGAGCACGCCCTCCTCGTCGTAGACCCGCCGCCAGCGCGGATCGCGCTCGATCCGGCGAGTGAAGCGCCCGAGGGTCAGCGGGCTCTTCGCGAGCACCGGGAACACCGGTGTCTCGACGAATGGGTCCTGCGTGTCGAGAACGATCCAGTCAGCGCGGCCGAGTACCGGGACGCTGTAGTAGTAGCGCCGGGCCGACAGGTGCGAGCCGGCCTTGTTCGTCGAGCTGACGGCGGCGTCGTCCGGCACGAGAGCCACCGCAGCGCGAAGAGCGTTCACGTGAGCGGGTGCGAAGTCGACGGCGTCCCACGCAGCGACCTTTCCGGGGACTCCGGGCCAGGCGCCGACGACGACCGAGAGGCCGAGACAGAGTCCGAGCACGACCTTGGAGGCGAGCGCCTGCCGCCGGGCTGAGAGACGAGCGATCCCGAGTACGGTGGCCGCGATCGCGATCGGGATGACGACCGCGCTGTAGTGCTGACGTGGATCGGTCATCGCGGTCGGCCCCGCGAGGCCGTTCTGCAGGAGCTGCGGGAGCGCCGCAGCGGCAAGCCCCGGGGCGAGGAGGAAGAGGCCGCCGAGCGGCAGCGCCAGTGCCAGGACGTAGAGGACGTCGCGACCCGTGAAGAGCGCCGAGGCGATCGCGCCGGGGTGCATGAAGAGCGTCCGGACGACGCCCTGCGGCGACCCTCCGACCCCCACGAAGTACCCGTAGTACGCGCTGCCGCTTCCCGAGAACGCCGGTACGACGACGTACACGGCGAAGAGAGACCAGCCGATACCGAGGAGCGCGATCACGAGCCCGGCTCGCCGCCGTCCGCGCGAGAACGCGTACCACAGGCCGATGAGCGCGAGCGTGAGACCGACGAGCTCGCCGGTGAGCCCAGCGAGAGCCGCGAACGGGACGAATGCGACCAGCCGGTCGGCGTCGAGCGCCCAGACGCAGTAGAGAAGAAGAGGTATCGCGAGGGTGACCGGATGCGGCTCGAGCGCTGTCCACGCGAGCCACGGATAGGCGAGGTATACGAGCGCCAGGAGCGACGCGATCCCCTCCGATGCGAGGTGGCGCCGCGCGATCCAGAACACCGGAAGCGCGCCCAGCGAGACCGCCACGATTCGCACGAGGAGCACCGTCTCCGGCGACGGAAGCGCCGCCCAGAACGGCGCGAAGAGCGCGAGGACCGGGTCGACGTGGATGCTGAGGCGACTGACCTCCTCGCCCGAGACGCTGGTGACCTGGAGCGGGCGTCCCTGGGCGGTGCTCCAGATCGCCTGCACCATGTTCCCGAAGTCGAAGCGGCCGAGACGGAAGTTCACGTACTCGGACCGGGCGGTGGCGAAGAGCACCCCCGACCATGCCGCCATCGCACTCCAGACGACGAGTGCATGGCGTCGAGCTCCGCACCAAGCTAGCGCGGAGGTCGAGAGCGGAGTCCGAGCGGCGCCGTCGAGTGCGTGCGATTCGGCGATCGGGTCGCTCATGTGTCGTCCTGCACTGGCGCTAGCCTCGATCCCCATGCCGGGGTCGCGAGCGGCATTTTGCATGCATCGTCACCCTTCCGGAGATGATCGTCACCCGTCCGGAGGACACGGTGGGACCGATGGTCTAGTCCGAACAGACCGAACGGCCGGTTGCCGAAGATGCCTTATATCCCGACCCTGAGTAGGCCCGATGAATACACGGGACACATGGTCAACCAAGGGGCGCTCCAGCGTCCCGCACCTCGGAGGAGGTCTCTCCAGAATGAGCGACATCCTGCTTCGCGCGGCGGTTCGGGCGCAGAGCGCCATTTACGGACTCCGCAATCGCGAGGACGGCCAGACGATGACCGAGTACGCGATCATCATCGCTGCGGTCGCCGTCCTGCTGATCGTCGCGCTGCTCTTCCTGAGCGGCAAGATCGGTGATCTGTTCAGCAACACCGGGAGCAGCGTCACCAACCCGATCAGCTAAGCGACTTCCAAGTCGTTCTAGCTGCAGGAAGTATGCGCCGGCCCGGTTACCCCCTCGACCGGGCCGGCGTATACGTTTTCGGAGGGCTGCGGCACGTGCCCATCCGGGCTCTCTGACGATTCGAGCCCTTTCGGATTTCCGAAGGGGAGGGCACAATGCGAGAGGATCATGAGTTCAGACCACCGGGGAAGGGTCTCGAAGCTCAGGTTGTCGCCCCTCGGAGCCGATACGCCCGGCATCGAGACCAAGCGCACAAGCCCTGAGCAGCACGGTCGTCGCGGAGCCCGAGAGCTCGGACAGGCCATGGTCGAGTTCGCCCTCGTCGCCCCGGTCTTCCTCCTGATCGTAGTCGGGATCATCCAGTTCGGGATCGCACTCAACTACTGGCTCGACCTGCAGAAGCTCTCAGGTCAGGGCGCACGCTGGGCCGCGGTGAACCGCGTCCCCGGCTGTGCAAACACCACGACTCTCTGTACCAACCCGTCGCTCCAGCAGTACGTAGCGCGGCAGAAGGTCTCCGGCGGGAACTGCCCGACCGTCGCGATCTCCTTCCCAGCGCCGTCAGGAACGGGCGGCACGAACCTCATAGGAGACCCGGTGAAGGTCAAGGTGAGCACGCCGTTCAAGATCCTGCCGTTGGTAAAGCTTGGCACCCTCAACCTGCAAGCGACGGCGACCATGCGAATGGAGCAACTCCCGCAGGTGTTCGCGGCGGGGAGTGCGGCATGCTGACCCGCTCGAAGCTCTCTGGCGAGTGCGGCTCGATGCTCGTGATCTTCGCGCTCACGCTCCCCCTCGTGCTCGCGCTCGGCTCGCTCACGGTCACGGTGGGGAACTGGTACGTCCACCAGAAGCGCCTGCAGACCCTCGTCGACTCGGCAGCGCTCGCGGGCGGCGGAGTCTTCGTCGGGTGCGGGCAGGACGTGAACGCGGCCAACGCGTCGATCGCGAACAAGGCTCTCCAATACGCAGGCGACACTACGCGGTCCTCGGGGACGTACAACCTCCAGACGCAGGCGCCGGGGAAGGTCCACATCGTCCTCAACAGCCACGCCTACTGGAAGAAGGGCGACGCCACGAACGGTGTCGGACTCGACAACACCGACGTCAGCTCGAACGGCCCGAGGCTCGGAGCAGCGGGGTCGCCCTGCTACGACGGCTACCTCGACGTCAAGGCGACGGACAGCGAAGCGCCGACCCTCTGGGGGTGGCTGCCGTTCGTCGCGAGCCCGAAGACGAGCGCGCGCGTCGAGATGCGCCAGGTCGTCCTGGGGACCGGCGCCGTCCCGATCGGCGTCCCCGAGACCAAGCCGAACTACGTCGCCGCGATCGTCGTCAACGAGGACGCCGCGAACTGGAAGACGAACGCAAGCGCCGTCGTCGGCGCCGGGCTCCTGACGAAGACGACGCCGTCGCCGGTCGGGCTCGAGTCGTTCGCCATCTGGCAGGGCTCGCTCGCGAGCGTCAACCTCAACGGGGCGAGCGACTTCGGCGTCTTCGTCCTCACGAGCAGGAACTCAACCGCGCCCTCGCTCACGGGCTCGCTCGACACGATCTGCAACCAGACGCCGAGTCCTGCGAGCCAGGTCGTCTGCGACGCATACGACGGAGACGGGACGGATGCGTCCTTCATCCACGCGTACTCCGACTCGGCACCGTCGCCCGCAGTCCGCCAGGCGGTCCTCACGGGCGGCTGTGGAACTGATCTCTCTGCCCCGTACTTCAACCTGAACGGGGGCTGCGCCATGCAGCTGCAGGCGGCGCTCGATCTCGGGGTGCCGTCCGGCACGAACCCGAACACGCCGCCCTACTGCTACACGACCGTCACGTCGTCTCCGGGCGGCACGATGACCTGGGCTGCCGGTGGGATCAACGGCACGACCGGCACGTGGACGAGTCCGACCTATACGCCGGCGGCAGCCTCGGGCCGCAACGCCTTCAACATCACCACCACGAAGAAGGCCGTGAAGAACGGGACCTGCTCCGGGAAGTCGTCAAGCGGGCCGAGCTTCCCCAACGTCGCGGCGACGCACGTCGCGGACGACAACACCGGCTCGCTCCAGTACCTCTGGGTCACGAGAAGCGGCCAGGCCGGGGCGGCCAACTCGACGAACCAGAGCTCCTCGGCCAACCTGTTCGTCACGGTCGGACTAGCGCCGCCGCTGAGCGACGCCAAGCTGACCGACCCGCCGATCCCCCTCAGGTTCGGAAGCGGCCCCTCGCAGACACAGGCACTCGACTGCGGGAGCGGCGCAGGGCCCAACGGGTGGCGGGGGAAGATGGTCACCGGCTGCGACCCCTACTCGGTCAACACGCGCGACGGACTCTGCACGACGCCGTATCCGAACCCGGCCGCTCCCGACTGCATCGCGTCCGAGAACGGGAACTTCAACAACAAGGGCGTCCAGGACCGGCTCGGGAGCCCGTGCACGCCGAACCTCTGGAACGGGGTGACGGTCCCACCCCCCGGAGGCCCGCGCTGGGTGACCGTCTTCGTCCTCGATGAGTTCGCGTTCACGCAGTCGGGGAAGAAGACGTACCCGATCCGGGGCTTCGCGAACTTCTACGTGACCGCCGGCGATGGCATGAACTGCCCGGGAGACGTCCCGTCATCGGTGAACAGAACCGAGCTCTGGGGCCACTTCGTGACATATGTCTCGCCCGATCCGAACGCGCAGACGACGACAGCACTCTGCACCTTCAACGACGCCGGGACGTGCCTCGCCGTCCTTGTGCGATGACGTCGGGCGGCAGTAGCAAACTGCCCTCATGTAATCGCCCGATCGTGCCGACATAGATAGCCGAACTACGAGCAGCAGCAAGAGAGGAAGCCACACATGTCCAACACCTTCACCACCAACGTCAAGGGCCGCATGTCGTCCCGTGGCTGGGCCATCGCGCTCGGCGTCGGGGCGATCGTGCTGGCCGCAGTCCTCCTCGTCGTGTACCTGGATCGCTACCGCGCGCGCGTGAGCGGCGAGAACTCTCCCACGCCCGTCCTCGTGGCGAAGCAGCTCATCCCCCAGGGCACGCCGGGCTCGATCGTCGCCTCGAGCGCGATGTACCAGGCGACCACCGTCCCGCAGAAGGAAGTCCAGGTCGGCGCGATCTCCGATCCGTCGTACCTCGCGGGCCGCGCGGCCGCCGCGAACGTCTTCCCGGGCCAGCAGCTCACCACCACCGCGTTCGCGGCCGAGGCGAGCGGCTCCGTCGAGTCGCAGATCACGGGCGCCCAGCGCGCGATCTCCGTTTCGATCGACAACGTGCACGGCAGCCTCGGAGAGCTCCAGTCCGGCGACTCGATCGACCTCTACATCGGCCTCGGTGCACGCAACAACGGCCAGCAGGTCGTGAAGCTCTTCCGGCCGAACGTCAAGGTCCTCACCGTCCCGGGCAGCAGCACGACCGGTGGCGGCAGTGGGAACCTCGTGCTCCGGATGGACACGAAGGACGCTGCGTCGTTCGCCTACATGGCCGACAACACGCAGATGTACTTCGTGCTCCGCCCGGTCGTGGGAGCGAAGCCGACGGCCAACAGCACTGCTACCGTCGATTCGGTCCTGAGGTAAAGAGGGAATCCATGCCGAGCCGCCCGGTCAAAGCCCTCCTCGCAGTCGAGCCCGGCGTCGACACCGACGCCGTGCAGGAGTCGCTGCCCTCCGACGAGGACTTCAACGTCGTCGGGACAGTGACGGGGCCCGAAGAGGTCCTCAGCTGGCTGCGCGAGGGCACCGCGGCCGACGTCCTGCTCGTCGCCTGCGCCGGCTATTCGGATCGCGCCCTGCTGCTGCTCGACGCCGTCGCCCGCCAGAGCCCGGAGATGCTGGTCATGGTGCTCGGGCACGGCTCGCCCAACGGCTTCCTCAGGCGCGCGTTCGAGGCCGGTGCAGACGACATCGTGATGCTGCCCGCCACCCGCGAGCAGATCCGCTTCGAGGTCCACAAGCTGCTCGCACGCAAGCAGGGCGGGGACACCGTTGCGACGCCGGACACGTCCCGCGTGGTCTGCGTCCTCGGCCCGAAGGGCGGTACCGGCAAGACCCTGACGTCGACCAACCTCGCGGTCGCGCTCGCGCAGCGCGGCGAACGGGTGGCCCTCGTCGACCTCGACCTGCAGTTCGGCGACGTCGCCCTCTGCCTCGGGCTCCCGCCGGAGAAGACGATGTACGACCTCGCCCAGTCGCCCGGCGCGCTCGACGACGACAAGCTCGAGTCGTTCCTCGCCGTGCACTCCTCGGGCGTCCGCATGCTGATCGCGCCGCGCCGTCCGGACCAGGCGAGCGCCGTCGCGCGTCGAGCTCCTGCGCGAGGTCTACTCGATCGCTGCGTCAGCACTTCGACTGCGGTCATCGTCGACACGCCTCCGGGCTTCACGGCCGAGGTCATCGCCACGATCGACAGCGCCACCGAGGTCGTCATGGTCGGGATGCTCGACTCGCTCTCGCTGAAGAACACGAAGCTCGGGCTCGAGACGCTCGAGCTCATGGGCTACGACCCGGAGCGGATCTACGCTGCGTCCTGAACCGGGCCACACAGCCGGGTCGGCATCAGCCAGTCCGACGTCGAGGCCGTCCTCGGACGCACGCCCGATGTCTTCATTCCCACCGACCGCGAGATCCCGCGGGCGGTCAACGAGGGGATGCCGATCGTCGTCGCCCGGCCGCAGTCCGAGCCGGCGGAGGCGTACGGCCGCCTGGCCGAGCTCCTCGCAGGTCCCGCGAACGGCGAGGCTACCCCTGTCCCTGCTGTGGCCGAGGACACGTCTCGCGGCGTCGGCTGCTCTTCGGAAGGAAGGCGTAGGCAATGGAACTCCACGAGCGACTTAGCACGGGCACGCGGCCACAGCTCGAGCACGAGCCGTTCGCCGAGCTCAAGAACAAGGTCCACATGGCGGTCATCAGCGAGCTCGGGCCGCAGCTCTTCAACGTCGCGATCGACCCGACCGAGCTGCGCGAGCGCGTCATCGGCGGACGTCCGGCGCCATCTGAACGACGAGACGGGCCTCGCGCGCGACGACCGCGAGCGGCTCACGGCCGAGATCGCCGACGACATCCTCGGCTACGGCCCGCTCGAGCGCCTGCTCACCGACGACTCGATCACCGAGATCATGGTCAACGGCCCGAACGACGTCTGGATCGAGCGCGGCGGCAAGCTCTACGAGACGACGGTCCGCTTCACGGACGAGTCGCACCTGCGCCGCATCATCAACAAGATCGTCGCCCAGATCGGCCGGCGCATCGACGAGGCCTCGCCGATGGTCGACGCCCGCCTGCCCGACGGCAGCCGCGTCAACGCGATCATCCCGCCGCTCTCGCTCTCCGGCCCGCTCCTCACGATCCGGAAGTTCTCGAAGCGGCGCCTCACGATCGAGGACATGGTCAACATCGGCACGCTCTCCGCCGGAGTCGCTCGACTTCCTGCGCCGCTGCATCGAGGCGCAGCTCAACATCCTCATCTCGGGCGGTACCGGCTCGGGCAAGACGACGCTGCTGAACGCGCTCTCGGCCGCGATCCCGAACAACGAGCGGATCGTGACGATCGAGGACGCCGCCGAGCTCCAGCTCCACCAGCGGCACGTCCTTCGGCTCGAGGCGCGCCCGCCGAACATCGAGGGCGAGGGCGAGATCCCGATCCGCGAGCTCGTCCGCAACTCGCTGCGCATGCGGCCCGACCGCATCATCGTCGGCGAGGTTCGCGGCGCCGAGGCGCTCGACATGCTCCAGGCGATGAACACGGGCCACGACGGCTCGCTCTCGACGGTGCACGCGAACTCGCCTCGCGACGCCCTCGCACCGCATCGAGACGATGGTGATGATGGCCGGCTACGACCTGCCGCTGCGGGCGATCCGCCAGCAGATCTCCGCCGCGCTCGACCTGCATCGTCCACATCGAGCGCCTCGAGGACGGCTCCCGCCGCGTCATCGCCATCACCGAGGTGCAGCGGATGGAGTCGGACGTGATCACGCTCCAGGACATCTTCGAGTTCGAGATCGAGTCGGTCGCGCCCGACCGGACGATCACCGGCGGTCTCCGCTCGTCGGGCCTCCGACCGATCTTCCTCGAGAAGTTCCACAAGCGCGGGATCGACCTCCCGCAGAGCGTCTTCGGCGAGCGCATCGCGAGCCTCGACGAGCGCAGGGGCGCCACGGCGTGAAGCCCCTCGTCAAGATCGCTGCGACCGGGGCGGCACTCGCCGCCCTCGTCCTGCCGACCGGCGCCGTGGCAGCCGGCGGTAACCCGACGCTGACCCAGGCACCCGACTCGTCCTTCCCGGGGAAGGTCTACGTCCTCCAGCTCCCGGAGAAGAAAGCCCTCAAGACGGGCCAGGTCACGGTCACGGAAAACGGCGGGCCGGTCCTCGGCACGACGGTCGCCGCCCCCGGCAACTCGAGCGGCGCAATCCTCCTGATCGACGCGTCCGAGAGCATGAAGGGCAAGCCGATCGCCGACGCGATGGCCGCCGCGCGGGCCTTCATGGTCGAACGCGGAAGCGCGCTTCCCGTCGCGGTGATCGCGTTCAACCCGGACGTGACCGTGCTGACCGATTTCACGAACGACCCGGCGAAGCTCAACGAAGCGGTCGCGAAGGCGCCTGAGCTCGCGTACGGCACGCACATCTACGACGCGCTCCAGAAGGCCGCGCAGATGGCGAAGGACCAGGGGCTCAAGCGCTCGACCGTTGTGCTCCTCTCTGACGGCCAGGAGCTCGGGAGCAAGGCGACCTACGGCCAGGCGCTCGCGGCGCTCCAGCAGTCGGGAGTGCGCGTGATCTCGGTCGGCCTGAACTCGCGCTTCTACAACTCCGGGACCCTGAAGAAGGTCGCGGTCGGGACCGGGGGGAGCTACACGGAAGCCGCGAACTCCGCTCAGCTCGAGCCGATCTTCTCCGCGATCGGCAAGGAGCTCGCGAACCAGTACATCGTCTCCTACCAGTCCCTGCTCGGGCCGAAGGTGAAGGCGAACGTCGCTGCGAAGGTCGTCGGCTATCCGACGGCAGCGACGGCGACGTACGTCACGCCCACCATCAACCTGACGCCGACCGGATCGTTCCACCGCGACTGGATCGACAAGGTGATCCTCTCGCCGTGGCTCATGGTCTTCGTCGTGGTCGCCGTCCTCGGGCTGGCCGCTTTCGCCCTCCTCTCGGTCGTCGAGGTGCGCTCGCGGTCGCTCAAACGACGCATGGCGGCGTACGTCTCGGTGCCGAGCGAAGATGAATCGAGGGCGCGTCGGGCCGAGGTCACCGCGGCGCTCGCCGAGGGCGCGCAGCGCCGGGTCGGCGGGTCATCGTGGTGGAAGTCGTTCGAGAGCGACGTCGAGCTCGGCGGCTTCAGCGCGTCGCCGATCAACATCCTCGGTTGGACCATCGTCGCAGGCATCGTCTCGTCTCTCGTCTTCGCGCTGGCGCTCCACAACCTCTTCGGCCTGCTCGTCGGCCTGCTCGCGCCCGTCATCATGCGCTTCTACGTGCGGGCGCGCGTGAGCTCGATGCGCGGCAAGTTCGGCGAGCAGCTCCCGGACAACCTCGAAGTGCTCGCCGGGGCGCTCCGCGCCGGGCACAGCCTCGTCGGCGCCATGAACGTCATGGTCGACGGCGCAGCCGAGCCCTCGCAGACCGAGTTCCGCCGCGTGCTGCAGGACGACCAGCTGGGCGTGCCGATGGACGAGGCGCTCATGGTCATGGCCGGCCGCATGGAGAACCTCGATGTCGAGCAGGTCGCGATCGTCACCCGGCTCTCGCGCGAGGCAGGCGGCAACACGGCCGAGGTCCTCGATCGCGTCGTCGAGAACATCCGCGGGAAAATGGAGATCCGGCGCCTGATCAAGGTGCTGACGGCGCAGGGGCGGCTCGCACGCTGGGTCCTGACGGGCCTTCCGATCGCACTCGTCATCATGCTGCTCTTCGTCAACCCGAACTGGCTCGACCCGCTCACGGGCACGAACATCGGACGTCTGTTCCTCGTCCTCTGGGTCGTCATGCTCGCGGTCGGCTCCTATGTCATCAAGCGAATGGTGGAGATCGACATCTAGCCATGGGACTTTCACTCATCGCAATCGCAGGCATTCTCATCCTCGGTGCGGGGATCGTCATCCTCGTGTCCAACCTCCGGAAGTCGAGCGGCGCCGCAGGCACGCTCGAGCAGATCGGGACGTACGGCTACGTCGCGGAGACCACCGGCGGCTCCGAGCTCGACACCGGCTCGCGCCGGCCCCTCGACTCCCTTGCCGGCCGGCTCGGGGACATCACGGCGAAGCGCTTCAGCCGCTTCAGCGAAGCCGAGGTGCGAGCGAAGCTCGTCTCCGCGGGCATGTATGGAACGACGCCGCGGAAGCTCCTCGGCTACCAGGTGATCGTCGGCGTCTTCCTCGCCATCCTCGCGCTCTGGCTCGTCCCGCTCATGGGCGGCTCGACCCTGCTGACGATCGGCGGCGCGCTGCTCGCCGGCTTCGCCGGCTGGACGGCGCCGATGTTCATGGTGAACAAGCGCCGTCAGGAGCGGTTCAACAAGATGGACCGGCAGATGCCGGACATGATCGACCTCCTCGTCGTCACGATCGAGGCCGGTCTCGGAATCCTCGCCTCGATGCGCGTCGCGTCCGAGAGCCTTCCGGATCCCCTCGGCCAGGAGCTCCGCCTGACGCTCCAGGAGCAGCGGATGGGCCTCTCGGTGGGCGAGTCGATCGATAGCTTCGGCAGGCGTGCGGACACCCCGAACGTGCGGACGTTCGTGCGCTCGCTGACGCAGGGCGAGAAGCTCGGCGTCTCGATCGGCACGACGATGCGGAACCTCGCGTCCGAGATGAGGAAGCGGCGCAGGGCCATGATCGAGGAGCAGGCGCAGAAGATCCCGATCAAGATGCTCTTCCCGCTGGCAATCTTCATCTTCCCTGCGATGTTCATCGTTCTCCTCGTGCCGGCGTTCATCAGGATCTTCGAAGTCCTCTAGAAAGGAGCTCTGTCCGGCGTGGCCACGCTGATGCTGCGGCGGGAGGACGGAAGAGTCGTCTGTGAGCGCTGCATCGTCGCGGACCGTGCGCTGCGCCGGATGCGCGGCCTCCTCGGCCGCCGAGGGCTGAAGCCGGGCGAGGGAATGGTTCTGCGCCCCGCCTGGAACGTGCACACCGCGTTCATGCGGTTCCCCATCGACATCGTCTTCCTCGACTCGGACCAGGTCGTGATCCGCGTCGACCACGATGTCTCGCCGTGGAAGACGGTCTCGTGCCGTGGCGCGCGCGAGGTCGTGGAGATGGCCGCCGGCGAGTGCGTGCGGCGCGGGCTCGAGATGGGCGACCGCGTTGCGTGGGCATCACGCAGCTCCGCGGACGCACGCGTCGACAAGAGCACCTCCCCGTGGGAAGAGTCGGACGACGAGCCGCGCGCGCGGATCCTCGTCGCCAGCCGCGACCCGCGCTTCCTCAAGCTCGCACGCTTCCTCCTCGGAGGTCGTGAGCTCGACGTCGAGGAGCTGACCACGCCCGAGCAGCTCCCGCAGATCGTCGGCGAGAACGGGTTCGACCTCGCCGTCCTCGACGGCGCCGGCTCCGTCGCCGAGGCGCTCCGGACGGCCAACGCGGCGCGCGCGAAGCGTCCCGACGTCCCGGTCGTGATCGCGGCCGACACCGGTGGGCGAAGCCCGTCCGGCATCCGCGTGTTCGACCGCTGGAACGAGACCGAGGAGCTCCTCCTCGACGTCGAGAGGCTGATCGCCGAGCAACGGGCGAAGCTGCCCGCGCCGAGCGGGTAGGAGGAAACGGGTAGCCGCTCCATGAAGCTCACCACGATCTACCGGGCATCTCGGCCATGACGACGGAGGCAGGCACACCTTTCGAGTCCGGAGCGCCCCTCTCGCTCCCGTCGTCGGCTGCCCGCAACCGTGCTACCCAGCCGGACGAGGGCGGCCATGTCGAACGACTGCACGCGTACTTCCTCGAGGGCTGCCCCGACGAGGTGCGGCCGGCGCTCGACGACGTCTACAAGGAGGCCTGTCGCGTCCGGAGCGGCTGCGCCGACCACGACGTCGGCGACAACCTGGCGTCGGTCGCCTACGCGGCATCCGCGGTCGTGGAGCTCGCCGCCGCGCTCGAGCTCGACGACGCCGACGTGCGAGGGGCAGCCGCGGCCGTCGCGGAAGCGTGCGCGCTCCCGCTGTCAGCTGCTCGCTTCGTGTTCTTCAGCGAGGCGGCACGGAACCCGCGGATGCTCGAGCTGCCGCCGCTCATGGCCGTCGAGATACTGCTCAACCTCCTGCTCGGGCTCGACGTCGCGACGGAGATCTCGCTCTGGCGCCAGTCGAGCAAGGGGCTCGACTGCCTGCTCTCGTTCGGCGGCGCGGGCGAGCCGAGCCGGCGTATCCGGGCCGAGGCGAAGGCCGTCATGCGCGGCCGCTCGCGCCTGTCGCTGCTCGGCGGGTCGCAGCTCCGGTCCGGTCCGGTCCTCCGCTTCGGCGAGCCTTACGCAGCGGTCGTGGCGCGCTGCGGGTCGCTCGAGACGGACGTCGCCGATGCGTTCATCGCGGAGGCCGCCACCGCGCTCGGCCCCATCCTCGAGCGAGAGAACCTGCTCGAGCACTCGGCCGAGCGCGACCGAACGCTCGTCGCGGCTGCCGAGCGCAGGCTCATGCGGCTCGGCTTCGACCTCCACGACGGCCCGATCCAGGAGATCCTCGCGCTCGCGGCCGACGTCCGCCTCCTGCAGGAGCAGGTGTACCCGTTCGTCCTCGTCGAGCAGCGCGAGCTCGCCTACGGCCGCTTCGACGACCTGACCGCACGGCTCGTCGACGTCGACCGGCAGCTTCGGGAGATCGCACACTCGCTCGAGACGAAGAGCGTGATCTCGAGACCGCTCGGCGAGATCCTCCACCGCGAGGTCGACGGCTTCGCCGAGCGGACGGGCATCGAGGCCACTCTTGAGATCCGTGGCGATCCGGACTCGCTCTCCTCGGGCCAGCGGATCACGGTCTTCCGCGCGATCCAGGAGGCGCTCGCGAACGTGCGCGAGCATGCCGGCGCGTCCAACGTCGAGGTCCGAATCCGCGCTCGCCGGAGCGCGATCGAGCTCCAGATCACGGACGACGGCATGGGCTTCGAGGTCGAGCGCGCCGTGGCGAAGGCGGCACAGCGCGGCCGGCTGGGCCTCGTCGGGATCGCGGAACGTGTTCGGATGCTCGGTGGCACGTTCGAGCTCGAGAGCTCACCGGGCGGGCCTACGCGGCTGAAGCTGACGCTGCCGCGCTGGGAGCCGATCTAAGCGGATCCCCCACGGCGGCGTCACCACGTCCCGCCGCCCGAACGTCTTCTGAAACAGTGAAGGAGGCCCCTCGGGCCTCCTTCACTGCCTTCCCCCCTTCCGCCGCCTCCGCCGCCTGGCGGAACCTCGCGCCGCGCCTGCAGGCCGGCGCGGCTCGCTAGTCGTCGTCCGACGAGGACGACGTCGACTTCGTCTTCGCGTGCTGCGAGACGCACTTGCCGAACGCGTTCCGCTTGTTCGCGTTCGTCCCGTACTTGTCGGCGAACGCCTCGGCGCCGAGAGAGAGGCGCTCGGCCCTGCAGAGCTTGGCCGCGTTCACCTTCGCCTGGTTGTGCTCGTCGACGGTCCCGTGCTGTTTCGCGTGCTGTGAGACGCACTTGCCGAAGGCGTTCCGCTTGTTCGCGTTCGTGCCGTACTTGTCGGCGAACGTCTCGGCGCCGAGAGACTCGCGCTCCGCCTTGCAGAGCTTGGCCGCGTTCTTCTCCGTGGTGGTCGCGCCCGTGCCGGTGGGAGCATTGCTGCCCTGGTTCCCGTGGGGGCCCTGGTCGCCCGACTTCTTGGCCTGGCCGGGCGGCGTTCCCTGGTTCCCGTGACCTGCGGGCGGGCTCGCGAGTGCGGCGGGAACTGCGAGCAGCAGGGCTGCGGTGGCAACGAGGAGGGTCTTCATCACTGTGACTCCTTAGGGGCAGGGAAGGGGGGTCGGTGCGGGCCGGTCGTGTGAGAAGACGCTGCTCCGGCGCCGATCTTGCGCGCTCGATTGTTAAGCGATTTCGGAGGGGGTTGCGCGCCCGCGGGGGGTTCGCCACGGTTGGCACATGGCTGTCACGCAGGCGAGCCAGGCAGCAGCACGCCAGGTCGACGACCTCTACCGCCGGCACGGGCCGGACGTCTACCGCTACGCACTCGCCGTCCTCGGCAACCACGCCGACGCCGAAGACGTGACGCAGACCACGTTCCTCAACGCGTATCGGGCGCTCGAGCAGGGAGTCCGACCCCGCAAGCCGGTCAACTGGCTGCTCACGATCACGAGCAACGGGATCAAGCAGCGGTACCGGCAGGAGAAGTCACGACCGCGGCAGGTGGAACTCGCGCGCGACGTCGCCGGGACGACCGCCGACGACGAGACGCCCAGCGTCGGCGAATTGCTCACGGCGCTCGCGAAGATTCCGCCGCAGCAGCGGCAGGCGATCGTCCTCCGAGAGTTCGAGGGCCGCTCGTACACCGAGATCGCGGACATCCTCGGAACCACGATCTCCGCGCTCGAGACGCTCCTCTTCAGAGCGCGCCGGTCGCTCGCGGAGGAGCTCGAGCAGCACCTGACGTGCACCGAGGCGCAGCTCGCCGTGTCGCGTGCCGCCGACGGGCGGCTCGGGCGCAAGGAGCGCCGCAGACTCCGGGAGCACCTCGCCGAGTGCCCCGACTGCGCCGGGTTCGCGCGGCTCCAAAAACGGCACAGCCGCGCCCTGCGCGGGCTTGCGCTCGTGCCGATCCCGCTCTCGCTTTCGATCTTCAAGAGCCTCGAAGGCGGCTCGGTCGCGACGGCGGCGACCCTGCCGGCCGTCGGCGTGGGCGCCGGTGCCGGAGCCGCCTCTGTCGGAGCGGGCGCGGGAACGGTCGCCGTCGGCTCAGGAGTGGGCACAGCGGGCGCTACCGGCGGAGGCATCCTCGCCGGAGGCGTCGCCCTCAAGGCGGCAGCGGTGGTCGCAGCGGTGGGCGTCGCAGGCGGAGCGGCGGTAGGCGCGCGCGACGTCGTCGCCACGCGGCACCACGAGCGCTCTCCCGTCCACGCGGTGAAGACGAAGACGCCGACGCGTGGAGGCGGGGCTCTCTCCGGCCGGGGCCAGGGCGCCGAGTTCGTCGGCAGTCGGGTCACAGGGACTCAGGCTGGAGGCACCCGGGGCACCGGCGAGGGCACGGCGGCCGGCTCGACTGGCCGTACGCACTCCGCGGGCGCGCCTGGACAGCTGAAGAAGGCCGCCGGCCTCACGAGCGCAGCCGAGATCGCCCGCGCGAAGGCAAAGGGCCACACGACCGGCAAGGGCAACACGAAGAGCACCGCCACTACGGCTGAGCGAGGGAACGCCAACTCGAAGACCCAGGGCCTCGCCCGCGGACACTCCAAGAACGCCGGCTCGCAGGGGAAGGCCAAGGGGAAGGCGAAGCAGGCAGCGAAGGCCCAGGCGAGCACCGGCTCGGTCGCACCGAGCGACGGCGGCAACGGAAACGCCGACAAGGCGCCTCCCGGACAGGCGAAGGGCACCGGGACGCCGAAAGACGCAGGCCAGACCCAGACGACGCCGCCCGATACGCAGGGCGAGAGCGGCGAGGCGACGACCCCTCGAGGGCAGCAGGGGAAATCGTCGAAGAGCCCCGGTCACGAGCGCAAGAACGCGTCGCCGTAGGCGTGCGCCGGTCCGACGGACACGAGCGACCCACGACTTGCGGCTGCCGGCGTTCGTGCGCGAGTCGGCGCGGCCGGGACAGGCCCTTCACACCCGCGACGAGCGGGCCCCCGGGAGAGCCGGAGGGCACGACGTCGTCGGCGAGGCCGCGCTCGAGCGTCGGCTATGCGGCGAGCGGCCGGAACTGCACGTGCTCTGGGTCGATCTCGAACGTGAAGCCGCGATCCCAGTTGACCACGACGAGACCGTTGTCGTCGATGTCGCGGACGACGCCGCGATCGCCGGCGCAGAGCCCGGAAACCTCATCCAGGTCACGGACGAGCTCGATCCGCGTGCCGATCGAGACGCCCGCCCTGATCCGTGCCGCAAGAAGCTTTGCACCATGGGGGTCCATGACTTCCATATCGGCCGCGACGGGCCGTTTCTTGAACCTGGCGGCTCACGGCCGAACGGCAGGACTCGCACCGGGCTCGACGAAGTCGCCCGTGGCCGGCGGACTGTTCCGAACTCGACGGCTTAGGATCGGTCCGCCGGCCTACTGCGGCAGCGGGCCGCCGAGGGGCTCCGAGACATGACGAGCGGACAGGGAACGTCTCAACCCGACGACGAGCGCGGCCACGGGAGCGAGGGCCTCGGCGGGATCGTGCGCCGAGTGCTGTCACGCGACCCGAGCAGCGAGGAGCGCCTCGAGCAGATCCTCGCGGAACGGCGACGCGAGCTGGCCCAGCAGGCGGCGATCGTCGAGCAGACGCTCGGCGACCTCGAGCGTCGTGAGGAGAAGCTTCGCGACTCGAAGTCGTCGATCGAACGGCTTCTCCGGCTCGGACAGCGCGATCTCGACCTGCGGGAGTCGGACCTCGTCCGGCTCGGACGGGAGCTCGACGAGCGTGAGTCGCGTCTCGAGCGCGAGGCTGCCGACGCCGCGCGCCGGCGCGCGGAGCTGGGAGCAGTCGAGCTCAAGCGCGCGGCCCTCGAGCAGCGCGATCGCGCGCTCACTGCACGGGAGGCCGAGCTCGACACACGCGAATCCACGCCAGCAGGACGAGACGGTGACGCCGTGTCCGAGATCCCAGCCGACGGGGAGGCGTCCACGCTCCTGCTCTTCGTCCCCGGTCCCGCCTACCGGCTCGTGGAGATCGTGCACGAGCCCATCTCCTCGGGCGAGGAACTCGAGGTCGACGGCACGACCTTCCTCGTCGCGAGAATCGGGCCGTCGCCGCTCCCGGGCGACGGACGGCGCTGCGTCTACCTCGTGCGGGGTGGGCCCGAGCGTCGAGCGTCCGGCGGAAGCTCGTAGACCCGCCGCCGGCGAGGAGGCTCGGTCGGCGCGATCAGCTCGACGCGGCGCTCGGCGCGGCTCGTCAGGAACTGTGCGACGCCGACGTCGTCGTGCGTGAACCGGCGCAGTCGCATCTCGTACAGCTCCACCATCCCCCACGGCCGTCCCGCGACGCGCAGAGGAATCATGAGCAGCGCGTTCATGCCGAGCTCGCGGAGGATGAACGCCTCGGCCGGATCCACCTCGCCGTCGAGGAACGACACGGTCCGCGGCTCGCCGCTCTGGAGCGTCTCCGCCGTCAGCGGGAAGTCCGAGATCCGGTACGCGGCCTCGTCTCCGAGCGAGATCTCACGGAGCGCATGGCCGGTTGCATCGACGAGGAGATCGCCTATGACGCGGGAGACCGAGCACGCGGTTGCGCCCACCGTGAACACCAGTGCCTTCGCCAGCCGGTTGCAGACTCCGTCGAGCGTCTCCTCCGCCTCGATCGCCGAGCCCGCTGCGATCGCCTCGGCGAGGATCGACCCGTCACCGCGGGTGCCGCCACGCCGCTCGCTCCCCGCGTCGGACCGGTCGGCGCCTGCAGCCAGACGGCCCGGACGCGAGACGTCCCGGAACGACGCGATGCGGTCCTTGCCGAGGTCTTTCGCCGCGTAGAGCGCCTGATCGGCGGCACGGAGAAGCGCGGTGGCCCCGGCGCCGTCGAACGGGTACGTCGCGATGCCGGCGCTCATGTGGAGCGGGTAGCCCGCCTCTGTCAGGCCGGCCGCGAGAACGCTGCGGATCCCGGCACCGAGCTCCTCCGCCCCGTCCGCCCCGGCGCCGGGGAGAACGACCAGGAACTCGTCGCCACCGAGACGGGCGACCGCGGCGCCGGCCGGAACGGATTCCGTCAGCACGTCCGCGACCTCGTGCAGGAGCGCGTCACCGAACTCGTGGCCCGCGCGGTCGTTGATCTCCTTGAAGTCGTCGCAGTCGAAGACCAGGACGCTGAGCGGCAGGCGGCGTTCCTGTGCGGTTAAGAGCTCGTCGTCGAGCAGGGCCTCGAGCCCGCGGCGGTTCAGGATGCCCGTGAGCGGATCGGTGAGCGCGCTCCGCCGCTCGCGGCGCAGCGCGAGCGCCGAGTCGAGCGAAGCCGCGACGTGTGCGGCCAGCACTGCGGCCGTATCGAGATCTTCGACGTCGACCTGGTCGCCCGTTCTCGTGTGGGCAACCAGGACTCCCAGCTCTTCGCCGTTCGCCCTGAGCGGCAGCCACACGAGGCCGTTCTGGTCTCCCGAGGACGGCTGACGCCCGACGTCGACGAGCTGGCAGATGGCACTCGGGTCGATGAGCGCGCGGGCGGCGTCGAGCTCCTCGGGCGCGAGTGCAGGGCAATCCGAGCCGTCGACGCTCCACGAACCGAGCACCTGCGGCAGATCGGCCTCGCCCCACGCCCACACCTCGCTCCGCTCGATGTCGAGCACGCGCGAGAGAGAGGCCGCGGCGAGAGTCGCGATCTCCGGCGGCTCACGGAGGCTCCCGAGGTACACGAAGAGCCGGGCGAGCGCGGGAAGGTCGAGCCGACGGTTGGCGCGGA
Source organism: uncultured Actinomycetes bacterium (assembly GCA_963809405.1). Classification (GTDB taxonomy): domain Bacteria; phylum Actinomycetota; class Thermoleophilia; order Gaiellales; family Gaiellaceae; genus GMQP-bins7. The sequence continues at coordinate 2,063,049 of CAWEJN010000002.1, read as the reverse complement.
GCTTCTCGGCAGCCGGAACGAGCGCAGAGGTGAGAGGCCGAAGGAGCTCGGCCGCGTTTTCCGGAAGCATCCGCTCGGACTCGAGGTTGAAGACGCCGACGACGACGCGGCCCGCTCGCAGCGGGACCGCGAGCTCGCTGACGACAGCCGGAAGCGCACCGAGGTAGTCCGGGTCGTCCCGCACGTCGCCGGCGAGCTGTGCCTGGCCGAGGCGCACGGCCCGTCCCATCACGCCTCGCGAAATCTCGATGCCGTCAGGGACGAACGGATAGCCGCGCTGTGCCACGAGCCAGAGACGGCCGTGCTCGAGCACGAAGACCGAGGGCAGAACCGCGTGAACGGACTCCCGAAGCGCCTCGACGGCCCCGTCGATCGCGCGAGCCGGGTCGGGCTGGGCCGCGATCGCGGCCACGGCGTTCTGCGCCGCGACGGCGAGCAGGGCGTCCTCGATCGGCCGCTCGTTGCGGGCAGGGGTCGATGCGGTCTCCACGAGGACTAGATCGGTTCCGACGGCGTTGCGCTTGATGCCGTCAGGTGCCGAAACTCAGGTACCAGTCGAGTACCGCGTCGCCCCAGAAGAGTGCGATGACGCCCCCGAGCGCGAGGAACGGACCGTAGGGGATGGTTTCCTTGCGCGCCGCGCGCCCACGGCGCACGAGGACGGCGATCGCCGGGAAGAACCCCGCGACGAAGCCGACGAAGAGCGCGACCGCAACGGCTCCTCCCAGCCCCGCGCCGAGGAACGCGGCCAGCTTCACGTCGCCCATGCCCATGCCCTTCGGGTACACGAGCGCGACCAGGAAGAGGAGCCCGCCGGCGGCGAGCGCCCCGAGGATCCACGCGATGCTGGGATCGTCGAGAGTCCTCGCGACGAGGATCGCCACGGCGCCCGGGAGGACGATGCGATTCGGGATCAGCCGAGTCTCGAGATCCGTCCTCGAGATGACGACGAGGATCCAGCAGAAGACGGCGCCTATGAGCGCCTCGACGGAGAAGCCGAAGGTCGCGCCGCAGGCTGCGCCGAGGAGAGCCGTCGCGACGGTGACGAGGAGGAAACGCGGCGAACGCGGTACGCGCCGGAGGATTGGCTCGTGCAGCGGCGCATTCGTCGCGAGCCGATCGGCGACCGGCCCGATCGCGAGACCGGCTGCGAGCCCGGCGATTCCCGCTCCGAGATCCACGGCGTTCGATTCCGTCGGAGCCCGGGTCCTCCTCCTTGACCTCGGCGCGCCATCACGTCATCCCCCTTCCGGACCACTCGTTCGAACGGGCGCGAGGCGCTGCAAGGCATGGACGGACGCTGCATTCCCTCGGTCGAGGGACAGCGCTCACTCCATCTAGGGGCGAACACGGAGGAGCGGGCGACTACCGTCGGAGAACTGCGGCGCTCCGGACGTATCTCGGGGCTGAGACAACGGGGACGAGTGAAAAACCGAGACGGTAGGCGGCATTTCAGCGGGACGCTCGCGTGGGCGCTGACCCTCGCTGCGCTCGTATTCATCGGGGGGGCCGTGGCGGTCGCCCTCCGCAACGAGCCTGACCGCGTGGTCGGCGCGCTCATCTTCGTCGCGACGCTCGCCGCGCTCTGCGGCATCCTCCTCCACGACCGACTGCGGCGAGCGCGCTCCGAGGCGCTCCGCGATCCGCTGACCGGCCTTCCGAATCGCGTCCTCCTCGAGGACCGAATCGAGCAGGCGCTCCGCCGATCGCAGCGCACGGGTGAACTCTTCACGCTCATCGTCGTCGACCTCGACGGGTTCAAGGACGTCAACGACGTCCGCGGGCACAGCGCCGGCGACGCCGTTCTCCGTGCGCTCGCGCGCCGCTTCGAGGCGGTCGTCCGGACGAGCGACACCGTCGCACGCGTCGGTGGCGACGAGTTCGTGGTGCTGTCGCTCGGGACCGGTGACGACGAGCAGGCGGCAGCGCTCGTCGGCCGGCTCCGTCACGCGCTCCGCCGTCCCTTCCGGGCCGACGGGGCGACGGTCGAGATCGACGCGAGCATCGGCTGGGCCGTGTTCCCGACCGACGGGGCGACCGCGGACGAGCTGCTCAGCCGCGCCGACGGGCAGATGTACGCGACGAAGCGGGACACGTCCGACGACATGCTGCTCTTCCGTCGCGGGATCGACGCCGGCGTCGTGCGCGACGTCGAGAGCGCGCTCGAGCGAAACGAGCTCGTCGTCGTCTACCAGCCGATCCTCGATCTGAAGAGCGGCCAGCCGCACGCCGTCGAGGCGCTCGTGCGCCGTCTCCTTCCCGACCGCACGCTTCTGCCGCCCGCCGAGTTCGTCCCCCACGTCGAGCGGACACCGGTCGTCCGCGAGCTGACGTTCCTCGTCGTCTCCGACGCACTGCGCTGGGCGCAGGTCTGGGCGGACGACGGGTTCGAGCTCGGCGTCTCGGTGAACGTCCCGTACCGGCTCCTCGACGACCCGCAGTTCTCCGAAGGTCTCGGGGGCCTGCTGGCGTCCTCGAACGTGCCGGCCGGCCGGCTCACGCTCGAGGTCGTCCCGGCCGGCCCGGGCGCAGGCTCGGAGCTCGACGAGGGCATGCTCTCCGACCTGTCGCGGCTCGGCGTCCGGCTGTCCCTGGACGACGGCGGCCGGGCCGCCTCGTTCGCCGCGTTGCGCGTCCTCCCGCTCGACGAGCTCAAGATCGACGCCGGTTTCGTGCACGGGCTCGGCCGGAGCGCGACGGATGCAGCGCTCGTGCGCGGGATGGTCGACATCGGCCACGCGCTCGGGCTGTCGGTCGTGGCCGAGGGCGTCGAGACGCGCGAGGCGTGGACGGTTCTCGGCCGGTGGGGCTGCGACTACGCGCAGGGCTTCTACGTCGCCGGTCCGAGCCCGGCCGACGAGCTCACGGAGTGGCTCGCGGTGAGCTGGCCGCAGGTCGCCTAGCCGAGCACCGCCCGCACGGCGAAGACGAGCCCCGACGACGACGAGCACGACGCCGAGGGCGTATCTCAATCCGTCCTCGGAGATGCGGCCAGTTGCCTTCGCGCCGAGCCACCCACCCGGGATCGCTCCTGCGAGGCCGGCTCCCAGAATCGACCACTCGACTCCTGTCGCAGCCGCGTGCGTCGCGAAGCCTGCGACCCCGAGCATGAACCCGACGACGAGGTTCGTGCCCGCCGCCCGACGGACCTCGAGTCCCACCGAGCGGACGAGCGCAGGCATGCGGAGCGTCCCGAGGATCACTCCGACCGCGCCGCCGATCGCCCCGATGAGGAGCCCGAACGCGCTTCCGCGCAGCAGCCTGAGGCGCTCGCGCGGTCGCGCGGTGATCGGGCGAAGGGCGAGGTCGATCCCGCTCCAGACGAGGACGGCGGCGATCGCTGCGTACAGCACGGTCTCGGACACGTCGTCGGCGAGCAGCGCCCCGACGACTGCGCCGACGACGGACGGCGGCGCCATCCAGGCGACGACATGCCAGTCGACGCGGCCCTCGCGCACGTGGCGGAGGCCGCCTGCGCCGGCCGACGCCGCCGAGATGGCGATGTTCGTGCCGGCCGCACTCGCCGGGCTCCCGGTCGCGACGAAGATGAGCGGAAGACGCAGCGTCCCGAGGACGAGGCCCAGCATCGAGCCGACGTACCCGGCGACGAACGAGCCCGCGAAGGCTAGGCCGAGCTCCCAGGCTTCCAGAGCGGCTCCTCGCGGCCGGCGAGCGCGTTCGCGGCGCGTGCGAGGACGAAGAGAAGGTCGGAGAGCCGGTTCAGATACTTGAGCGTTAGCGGGCTCACGGATACCGACTGCGACGCCGCCAGCGCCTCGCGCTCGGCGCGGCGACACGCTGTGCGAGCGACGTGGAGGCGAGCGGCCGCCTCGGTCCCGCCCGGGAGCACGAAGCTCTTGAGCTCTGGCAGGTCGGCGTTGAACGTGTCGCAGTCGCGCTCGAGAGCGTCCACCTGCTCCTGCGTGACGCGGAGCCTCCCGTCCCGCTCGAGCGGCACGGAGAGGTCGGCGCCGAGGTCGAAGAGCTCGTTCTGAACGCGCGCGAGCACGTCGCGGATCCGCTCGGGACAATCGCCTGCGAGCACGGCTCCGATCGCAGCGTTCGTCTCGTCCACCGTGCCGTACGCGGCGATCCGGGGGTCGAGCTTCGACACGCGAGAGCCGTCCCCGAGGGACGTCTCCCCCGCGTCGCCGCCGCGTGTGTAGATCTTCGTCAGACGGACCGGCTCGTCTCGCTTCCTCATGCGTAAGACAATACGGCCGTGATCCGACGCGGACGACCCCAGGACACCCTCGCTATCGCGACGCTCTTCCGCCGCTCCTTCGGCACGCTCACCTTCCTTCCCACCCTGCACACGCCGGAGGAGGACTTCGAGCACTTCGGGCGACTCGTCCACGAGCACGAGCTCTGGGTGTACGAGGTGGGCGACGACATCCTCGGCTTCGCGAGCCTCGACGACGGCGAGCTCAGCAACCTCTACGTCGAGCCCGACGTCATCGGGCAGGGCATCGGCAGCGCGCTGCTCGACCACACGAAGACGCGGCGGCCGGACGGGTTCCGGTTCTGGGTCTTCCAGGAGAACGCGCGCGCCCGTGGCTTCTACGAGCGCCACGGTTGCACGCTCGTCGAGCTGACGGACGGCACCGACAACGAACAGGGAGAGCCGGACGCGCTCTACGAGTGGCTGCCCTGACACCGCAGACTGCCGATCGCTCCGCGGCCCGCTCGCCACGCTCTCGCAGCGTCAGGTCGTCTGAGCGACGGGCTCTTCGCGCACCTGGCGGCCGAGGATCGAGCGCGCGATGACGAGGCGCTGGATCTCGCTCGTGCCCTCGTAGATCTCCGTCACCTTCGCGTCACGGTAGAAGCGCTCCACCGGATACTCCTTCGTGTACCCGACCCCGCCGAGCACCTGGATCGCCTCCGCGGTCTGGCGGCGTGCCATCTCCGAGGCGAAGAGCTTCGCCTTCGCCCCCTCGGCCGTGTGCGGTCGTCCTTCCTGCTTCAGCCACGCGGCGCGGTAGGTGAGCAGTCGGGCGGCGTCGATCTCGGTCGCCATGTCCGCGAGCTTCCACTGGATCGCCTGGAAGTCCGAGATCCGGCGCCCGAACTGCTCGCGGCCGAGCGCGTAGGAGCGGGCGACGTCGAACGCACCCTGGGCGATGCCGAGCGCCTGCGCTGCGATCCCGATCCGTCCGCCGTCGAGCGTCGCCATGGCGACGCGGAAGCCGCGGCCCTCCTCGTGGAGCAGCCGGTCCCGGCCGACACGGGCGCCCTCGATCGCGATGTCGGACGTCGTAGACGAGTTGAGCCCCAGCTTCTCCTCCTCGCGTGTGACGCGGATCTGGTCGCCGTCGAGGACGAAGCAGGAGATGCCGCGCGCGCCGGCGGTCGCCGGGTCGGTCCGGGCGAAGAGGACGACGGTGCCGCCGCAAGAGCCGTTCGTGATCCACTGCTTCGAGCCGGTGATCACCCACGCGTCGTCGCCGTCCGGCACCGCGGTCGTGCGGAGCGAGCCGGCGTCCGAGCCCGAGCCCGACTCCGTGAGGGCGAACGCGCCGATCCGCTCTCCGCCGGCGAGCGGCGGGACGAAGCGCTCCCTCTGCTCCTCGGTGCCGAAGGTGAGGATGGGCAGGGTCACCGCGCTCGTGTGAACCGCGACCGTCACCCCCACTCCGGCGTCCGCGCGCGAGAGCTCCTCGAGGACGAGCACGTACGAGAGGAAGTCGAACCCCGCGCCGCCGAGCTCCTCCGGCACGCACACGCCCATCAGCCCGAGCTCCGCCAGCTTGGGAAAGAGATCCGCCGGGAAGCGGTGCTCGCGATCCCAGGTGCCGGCATTCGGCACGATCTCGGCGTCGGCGATCTCCCGCGTGAGCCGCTGGATCTCCCGCTGCTCCGCGGTCAGCTCGAAATCCATCGCCAGGACTATGTCAGCCGTCGTCGCGATGCACACGCCTGTACGTGCGTGCGGCGCGACGCCGTCCGGCCGTCCGCAGACCGCTCGGCGTGAGCAGACGACGCAGACGCCCCGGTCGGAGCTCGGCGCACAGCACCGCGGACGCCGCGGGGCCGCGCTCTCCGTAGCGCACGCCCTCGGCGTCGAACGACGGCGCCGCGCGCCAGCCCTCCGGCCCGAGCTCGTACGCCTCCGATTCCTCGAGGAAGAAGCCCGCCTGCGCGTAGAGCTCCGTCCAGCCGCGTTCGTCGTCCTGCCTGAACCAGCCGTGGTCACCCGGCTCGCCGAGCGGGACCGTCACGAGCAGGCTCCCGTCCCCGCGGAGGACGCGGGCGAGCTCGCGGAGGGCGGTGAGACGTGCGTCTTCCCCACTTTTTCCGTCATCCGTCGCCTCGTCCTCGCTCTCGAGCCCGTAGACGGTGTTGTCCGCGCCGACGTGCTCGAGCGTCGAGACGAGCAGGACCTGGTCGAACGAGCCGGAGTCGAAGGGAAGCGCACGGACGTCGGCCTCGACCGGCTCCATGCCGTCCACGTCGCGCGCCGCCAGGTCGACGCCGACGAGCTCCACCCCCGAGCGGAGGAGACCGGCCAGGTACGGCGTCTCGGCGAACGCGTAGCCCACCTCGAGCACGCGCCCGGCACGCCGCAGGCGCGAGAGCACCCACGGGATCTCGACCACGCGCTCGTCCGTTCCGGGAGGCGCCTGGAGCCAGCGGATGCGCTCGCCGGCGGCGCGCGCCCCCAGCCCGAGCGCGACCGCGTCGTCGAGCTCGCGGATGCGGACGTGCTCCTCGCTCGACGCGAGCTCGTGGATCAGCGTCGCCCGGGACAGGGTCCCTGCGACGAGCTTCGCGAGCGACCGCTCGCGCGCCTCCTCGTCGGGTGGACGACGCAGGACGAGCCGAAAAGCCGACTCGACGAATGCGGCGTCCTCTCCGTCGTGCGCCTCGAGCTCCGCAGCCAGCCGCTCGTCCACGTCAACTCAGGTGTAGTCGTAGAAGCCGCGGCCCGTCTTGCGGCCGAGCCGGCCGGCCGCCACGTACCGGCGGAGGAGCGGGCACGGCGCGTATTTCGGGTTCCCGAGCCCCTCATGGAGCACGTCCATGATGGCCACGCACGTGTCGAGGCCGATCAGGTCCGCGAGCGCGAGCGGCCCCATGGGGTGCGCGAACCCGAGCTTCGCGATCGTGTCGATCGCCTCCGGCTCCGCCACGCCCTCCATCAGCGCGTAGGCCGCCTCGTTCACGAACGGCATGAGGATGCGGTTGGAGACGAAGCCCGGAAAGTCGCGCGCCTCGGCCGGCGTCTTCCCCAGGTCGCGCGCGAGCTCGACGATCGCCGCTGCCGTCTCGTCCGACGTCTGCTCGGCACGGATCACCTCGACGAGTCCGAGCACCGGCACCGGGTTGAAGAAGTGCATCCCGATCACCTGGGCGGGCCGTGACGTCGCAGCAGCGAGCGATGTGATCGGGATCGAGGACGTGTTCGAGGCGAGAATCGCCTCGCCGGGGAGGAGCTCGTCGGCGCGCCGGAAGAGATCCACCTTCACGCCCGCGTCCTCGACGACGGCCTCGATCATCAGGTCGGCGCCTACGAGGTCGGCGGCGGGCGCGATCCGCCCCAGCACGTCCTCCGGCGCGGCGCCTCCCTTCTCCGCGAGCTTCTCGAGGCTCCGTTCGATCGATTCGAGCGCTCGCTCGACCGCTCCGGGCTCCGAGTCGTGGAGCGAGACGCGCCGCCCGGACGCTGCGACGACCTGCGCGATGCCGCCGCCCATCTGCCCCGCGCCGACGACCAGCACGTGTGCGAATCGCGTGTCCCGCTCCCCTGCCACAGGGTGAGTATCTCCTACTGTCCGGGGCTGCCGGGAAGCTCCGGACGCACGCCTCTGCGGCGCCGGCTCAGCGCCCAGACCAGCACGATCCCGAGGAAGACCAGCCCGACGACGACCTTGATCCCCGAGCCCTTCGGCTCCCCGGCGATGACGACGAGCCTTCCCGGGTTCGCGAGGCTGGCGCCGGTCGCGACCCAGCGCCCGTCCGGCGCCTTCGTGAGGAAGAGGCCGATGTCCTCGTTCTCGGCCGGCGTCAGGTCGCATCCCGTCCCCGACGGCGTCCAGACGACGACGTGCTTCGGCGGGCCGCCCTTGACGTTCTGGTCGACGTCGATCGTCAGCACGCGCTGCGGTAGCCCTCGAAGCTCTCCGTGGCGGACCGCGATGACGCGTCCGACGACGGCTGCGTCCGCGGCCGCGAGCCGCTCAGGGAGCGTGCTCTCGTCGGGCGTGGGACAGGCCGCGTTCGCTCCTCCGGCCAGGACCAGGGAGGCGACAGCGACCCCGATGAGGACGGAGCGGGTCAGACCTCGATCAGCAGGGCGTCGCCCTGGCCACCGCCCGAGCAGATAGCGGCGAGGCCGAGCCCGCCTCCCTGCCGGCGGAGCTCGTGGATCATCGTCCCGACGATCCGGCCGCCGGAGGCGCCGATCGGGTGGCCGAGCGCCACCGCGCCCCCGTTGACGTTCACGATCTCCTCGTCCGCGCCGAGCATCCGAGTCGAGTTCTTCGCGACCGAGGAGAACGCCTCGTTGATCTCGACCCGCTTCACGTCGCCGATCGTCTTCCCCGCGGCCGCGAGCGCGCGCTCCCCCGCGCGGGCCGGCGTCCGGGCGAGGTACGCGTAGTCGTCCGCGACGTAGGCCTGGGCGAGGATCGTCGCCAGCGGCTCGAGACCGCGACGCTTCGCGAACTCCTCCGAGCACACGACCACGCACGAGGCTCCGTCGTTCACTCCCGGCGCGTTCCCGGCGGTCGTGGTGCCCTCGGGGTCGAAGACCGGCTGCAGCGCGACGAGCTTCTCGAGCGTGGTGTCCCTGCGGATGCCCTCGTCCGCGGTCACATCGCCGACCGGGACGATCTCGTCGGCGAACCGGCCTTCGTCCTGAGCGGCTGCCGCCCGCTGCTGCGAGCGGAATGCCCACTCGTCCTGCTCCTCCCGCGTGATGCCGAGCTCGCGGGCGACCTGCGAGGCCTGCTCGACCATGTGCAGCCCGTCGAACGTCGACGTGAGGCCGTCGAAGACCATGTGGTCGACGAGCTCGCCGTTCCCGAGCCGGTACCCGAAGCGAGCCTTCGGAAGGAGGTAGGGCGCGTTCGACATCGACTCCATGCCGCCGGTCACGACGAGCTCGTGGCCTCCCGCACGGATCATGAGATCGGCGATCTCGATCGCGCGAATCGACGACGCGCAGACCTTGTTGATCGTGTCGGCAGGAGTCTCCTTCGGCATCCCCGCGCCGACCGCGGCCTGGCGCGCGGGCGCCTGCCCGGCTCCTGCCTGCAGAACCTGGCCCAGGACGGCGTACTCGGGCTCGTCCGGCCCGATTCCCGCACGCTCGAGGGCCGCGCGGATCGCGATCGCGCCGAGCTCCGTGGCCCGCAGGTGCGCGAGGCCGCCCCCGAGGCGGCCGAACGGGGTGCGAACTGCGGCCACGATCACCGAGCGGGACACGCGATCAGCCTAGCGACTGGCTCCTGGCACACTCGCGCTCGTGCGCGTGCTCATGGTCGACAACTACGACTCGTTCACCTACAACCTCGTCCACCTGCTCGAGGAGCTCGGCGCCGAGGTCGAGGTGCGGCAGAACGACGACGTCGATCCGGCACGAGCCGAGGCTCTCGCGCCCGACCGGCTCGTGGTCTCGCCGGGGCCCGGACGCCCTGACGGAGCCGGAAGCTCGGTCGAGCTCATTCGCACGCTCGGACCCCGCACGCCGACGCTCGGCGTGTGCCTGGGCCACCAGGCGGTGGTCGAGGCCTTCGGAGGGAAGGTCGGAGCGGCGCGGGCTCTCCTGCACGGGAAGGCGAGCGTGATCGAGCACGACGGACGCGGGGTCTTCACCGGCCTCCCACCGGAGATCGCGGTCGGCCGCTATCACTCACTCGCCGCGACTCACGTTCCGGAGGAGATCGAGGTGACCGCACGTGCCCGAGACGGCGAGGTGATGGCGGTGCGCCATCGCACGCACCCGATCGAGGGCGTCCAGTTCCACCCCGAGAGCGTGCTCACCCCCGACGGACGGGCGCTGCTCGCGAACTTCCTGCATGGACGCTGATCGCCCGTCGAGCGTCCGGGCGATATCGAGTCAGGGCTCTCGAGACGCCGGCAGCAAGCCCGCGGACGACGGGGTCCGCGCAAGCTGATCCAGCGTGCGGGCAACCCGGTCGACGAGCTGTCGCGTCTCCGCGAGCTCTTCCCTGAGCGCTGCGAGCTCGACGGCGTGGGCGGTCGCCGTGTCGGGGGCACGGACGAGATCGCTCACCGTCGTTCCCGTGAGCTCGGCGATGCGACGAAGCCGTGGCAGCGACGGAGACGTGACCTCGCGCTCCCAGCGCGACACGGTGATCGATTCGACCCCGAGCTCGTCCGCGAGCTGCTTCTGCGTCAAGCCCGCACTGCGCCGCGCCGTGCGCAGCCGCCTGCCCACACCATCGGTCTCGTGGGTTCCCGCGATGGCGCGTTTCCTATCACACCGGCGAGGGCGATGCAGGGGCTCAGCGCGGCGTTCAGCGACCGCGCAGGCGTACGCGCTTTCCGCACCGATCGCACCGCTGATAGCGCTCGGTGAGGAAGAACGGCCGCTTCCGTCGTGGCAGCCGATGACCGAGGAGTCGGCAGCGCAGCTTCATTCGCGGATCACGTGTCCGGGCCGACCTTGACGAGCATCTTGCCGACGTTCTCCCCGCGGAGGAGCCCCAGAAACGTGGCGGGAGCGCGCTCGATGCCCTCGACGATCGTCTCGCGGTAGCGGAGCTTCCCCTCGCGCACCCACGCGCTCGCACGCTCGTGGAACTCGCGAAAGCCCGAGTAGTGGTCGCTGATGATGTAGCCCTGGATCCGGATCCTCTTCGTGACGACCATGAACATGTTGCGCGGGCCGGGCGCCGGCTCGCGGTCGTTGTAGCGCGAGACCGAGCCACACGCGACCACGCGACCGCGGACTCGAAGCGCTCCGATCGCCGCCTCGAGCTGATCGCCGCCGACGTTGTCGAAGTAGATGTCGATGCCGTCTGGTGCGAGCTCGGAGAGCGCCTTCCGCGCAGAGGTCTCGCGGTAGTCGAACGACGCGTCGAAGCCGAGCTCGTCGAGCCACTCGAGCTTCTCGCGTGAGCCCGCGCTGCCGACGACGCGACAGCCTGCGATCTTCGCCATCTGCCCCGCCGCGCTTCCCACCGCGCCGGCCGCGCCCGACACGAACACGACCTCTTCCGCCTCCGGCTTCCCGATCTCGAAGAGGCCGTGGTAGGCCGTGAAGCCGGGCATCCCGAGAATGCCGAGCGCGGTCGAGACCGGGGCGAGCGACGGGTCGATCGCCCGCACGCCTGAGCCGTCGGAGACCGCCCATTCGCGCCAGCCGAGCCCGTGCAGCACCCACTCCCCGTCGGAGAACGAGGGGTTTCGCGAGGCGACGACCCGGCCGACCGCGCCGCCCGTGAGCGGCTGGCCGAGCACGAACGGCGGCACGTACGAGGGGACGTCGTTCATCCGGGGGCGCATGTACGGGTCGACCGAGAAGTAGGCGTTCCGAACGACGATCTCGCCGTCCGCCGGCTCCGGAACCTCCACCTCGGCGAGCTCGAACGTCGACTCGTCCGGGAACCCGGAAGGGCGCGCCGCGAGACGGATCTCTCTGGAGACCTCCGCCACGGCGCGATGATATGCGCGTGCAGTCGCTGAAAGGCCAGCTCCTCGTCGCGGGACCGGCGCTCGCAGACCCCAACTTCCACCGCACGGTCGTGCTCGTCGGCGAGCACTCCGAGGAGGGCGCCCTCGGCGTCGTCCTGAACCGGGTCTCGGAATCGACCGTGATCGACGCCGTGCCCGAGCTCGCGACCCTCGTCGAGAGCGACGATGCCGTCCACGTGGGCGGGCCGGTGCAGCCGTCGTCCGTCGTCGTGCTCGCCGAGTTCGCGGATGACGACCAGGGCGGAGCTCTGGTCCTCGGCTCGATCGGCTTCCTGCCCTCCGAAGTCGATCCCTTCGAGCTCGGCGAGCTCCGGCGGGCGCGTGTCTTCGCGGGCTACGCGGGCTGGGGGCCTGGCCAGCTCGACGGCGAGCTCGAGGAGGGCTCGTGGATCGTCGAGCCGGCGATTCCCGACGACGTCTTCACGCTCGAGCCCGAAGCGCTCTGGAGCGCGGTGCTCGCGCGCAAGGGCGGTCCGTTCGGCGTTCTCGCGCTCATGCCGCCGGATCCCTCGCTCAACTGAGCGGACGGCGGGTAGGCTCGCGCGGCGTGGCCGGGGTCGAGACAGCGCTGTCCGCTCTCCCGCGGACTGCGATCCTCCGCGCGGCGTCGAGCCGCAGGCTCCAGGGCGTCGTCCAGCACCACGGCATGCGCCTCGGAGCCGCACGCTTCGTCGCGGGAGAGACGCTCGACGAGTGCGTCTCGGTGCTGCGGCGCCTGAACGACGCCGGACTGCACGCGAACACGACGCTCCTCGGAGAGGCGATCCCAACCCCTGACGGCGCCGCGGCCGTCGTGGTCGAGTACGAGCGTATTCTCGACCGACTCGCGTCCGAGCAGCTCCGGGCCAACGTCGCCCTCAAGCTGACCCATCTCGGCCTCTCCTTCAGCGAGGAGACGGCGTACGAGAACGTCGAGCGGCTCGTCGCCCATGCGGCGTCCGTCGGCAACGTCATCCGCATCGACATGGAGCAGTCGGCGTACACGGCGCCGACGATCGACATCTTCGAGCGTCTGCGGGCCGCGGGTCACGAGAACGTCGGCACGGCCCTCCAGTCGTACCTCTACCGCTCTGCGGACGACCTCGAGCGGCTGCTTCCACAGGCGCCGAACCTCCGCATCGTCAAGGGCGCCTACCTCGAGCCCGCCTCGATCGCGTATCCGGAGAAGCGCGACGTCGACCTCGCGTACGTGCGGCTCGTCGAGCGCGGGCTTCGCGAGGGCGCGTACATCGCGGTCGCGACGCACGACGAGCGGATCATCCGCCGCGTGCAGTCGTTCGCGGCGCGCGAGGGCATCGCGCGCGACCGGTTCGAGTTCCAGATGCTCTACGGCGTGCGCGCGGCGCTCCAGCGCTCGATGGCGGCCGAGGGGTACAAGGTGCTCGTCGCAACGCCGTTCGGCCCCGACTGGTACCCGTATCTGATGCGCCGCCTCGCGGAGCGTCCGGCGAACCTTCTCTTCTTCGCCCGCAGCCTCGTGAGGACATGAGCGTGCCGGTGCCGGGACACGCGGACGTCGTGGTCATTGGCGGCGGCGCGGTCGGGACGAGCATCGCGTTCCACCTCGCCGAGGCGGGCGTCGAGGTCTGCCTGCTCGAGCGCGACGCGCTCTCGTCCGGTTCCACGAGCCGCGCCGCGGGAGGCGTCCGCACGCAGTTCTCCGATCCGCTCAACATCGCGATCGGGAAACGTGCGGTCGAGGCTTTCGCGGACTTCGGGGAGCGACCGGGCGGCGACATCGACTTCCGCCAGGTCGGCTACCTCTTCCTCCTCGACCGCGAGGAGGACGTGGCGACCTTCGAGCACGGCGTCTCCGTCCAGAACGAACTCGGGGTTCCGAGCCGCCTCGTCGAGCCGTCCGAGGCGGGTGAGCTGTCGCCGCTCGCCGGCCTCGACGGCGTCCTCGCCGCTACGTTCTGTCCGCTCGACGGCCACGCGAGCCCGGAGGCAGTCGCACAGGGCTACGCGGCGGGAGCGCGCGCCCACGGGGCGACCGTGGTCACCGGCTGCACTGCGACCGGCATCGAGGCAGAGGCCGGACGCATCGAACGCGTCGTCACGTCCGAGGGGGCCGTCGAGACGGGCGCGGTCGTCTGCGCCGCGGGGGTGTGGTCACCCGCGCTCGCAGGCACGGCCGGCGTCGATCTGCCCGTCGAGCCGATCTTCCGCGAGGTCGTCACCACGAGTCCGATCGACCGCCTCCCGGAGAGCATTCCGCTCACCGTCGACTTCTCGACCGGCTTCTACTTCCACCGCGAAGGACCGGGGCTCCTGATCGGGATGGCGGACCGTACGCAGCGCCCGGGCTTCGACGCGCCGACGGACCCGGGCTGGCTGGAGCACGTCACCGAGGTCGCAGCGCGCCGGGCGCCGTCCTTCCTCGAGATGGGGATCGCACACGGGTGGAAGGGCTACTACGAGGTCACGCCCGACCACAACGGACTCGTCGGCGAGGCGCCTGGCGTCGAGCGGCTCCTGTACGCGACCGGCTTCTCGGGCCACGGGTTCATGCAGGCGCCCGCGGTGGGCGAGATCGTGCGCGACCTCTACCTCGGGGACGAGCCGTTCGTGGACGTGTCGCCGCTCTCGGCCGAGCGCTTCGCCCGCGGCGACGTGCGCCCCGAGCACAACGTCATCTAGCGGCTCGCAGTCGAGTCGGGCACGAACAGCTTCTCGCGAGCGACGGCTACTCGACGCGTTCGGTCGTCGTGCTCTTCATCTTGCCGCTCAAGACGGTGAAGTTGAGGATGTGGACACTCCACGGATAGGTCGCCGAAACGGTGACGTCACCGCCCGACGTCCACTGGGCCTTGTTCGCCACGGGATCCCACGGGCTTACGGTGATGTCGAGCTTGTTCGCGTCGAGACCTGCCGCCGACTGCTTCACCCGGCTCTTCGTCGCCCCCTGCGGATCGCCGAGCGTCCGGCTGACCGACGCCTGACGCGCACCTGCGCGCACGGCGTCGGTCAGCGTCACGTAGTTGTGGAACAGGACCCCGAACTGGACGATGCCGACGATGAGGACGAGAAGGAGTGGGAGGACGAGCGCGAACTCGACCATCGCCTGACCTTGCTCGCCTTTTCTTCGAAGTCGCATCCCAGTGTTCATGTGTGGCCGCCCCCTGCTACGGAGTGTTGTTGTCGATCAGGCGGGACGCGGGCCGTGAGAGGTCGGCGGCGATCCGCGTGAAGATCGTGTTGAGCTGGCCCGGATCGGGCTTGTTGTAGAAGTCCGACGGATCGCTAGCCATCTGCTTGATCGTGTCGTACGACGTGATCGTGTCCTTGGCCCCGCTCGAGGTCTTGCACTGCTCGGGATCCGTGCCGAGTCCGTTCAGGTCGTAGCCGATCGTGAAGACGATCGTCCCGTTGTCCTTCGCGTTCTGGGCAGCGCGGATGCCCGCCAGGCAGGGGTGCTGGTGGTAGAGGGACGTGTCCATGTACGACGGCAGCTGCGCCACATCCTGGTTCGCCGCGCCGTCCGAGAGGAAGATCATGACGTTCTGCACGTTGCCCCGGCCATGGGTGACGAGTTCGTGCTGGGCCTCGTCGACGGCCTGGACGAACGCCGTCGTGCCCGCGCCGTGGACGCAGCCGAGCATCTGGACGAGGTTCGACGACGGGTTCAGGATCCACGAGCCGTTCGACTGCACGAGGTAGTTGAACTGCATCGAAGCGATGGCGTAGAGCGACGGCGTCGGCGGAGTCTTCCCTGGGCCTTTGACCCAGTTCGGCCACCAGGCGTCGTAGCCGTAGTTCTTCGTCCCGCTCGCCGGTGTCTGACACGGGTTCGCGGCGTTGATTGCGGGCGGAAGGACGGAGAGGCTCACCATGTCGATCGTCGGATCCATGAACCCAAGGAACGTCTTGATCCCGTTCCGCGCGTTCGTGAGGTCGGTGCAGGCCGGGTCGTTCTGACCGTTGCTGAACTGGCACATCGACCCGGTCCGGTCGAGGACCACGGCGATGTCGAGCGGCTTCGCCGAGCAGGGCGAGCAGGCAGTCGCAGTCGCGTGCACCGTGAAGCGCTTGATCCCGAGCAGCCGTGCGAACGTGGTACCGACCGAGGAAGACGATTGGACGCGGACGGCGTTGAACTGATTCGTCGTCGGTGAGCATCCCGGCGCCTGCTTGACGCAGCGCATGGTCACGGTCGTGGTGACCGCACCGGCGAACTGCCCCACGGCGTTCTTCTCGCCCTTGTCACCGCTGTAGTCCTGTGCCGCCTGCTGGGACTCAGTCGCGTCCGGAAGCTGCTGTGCGCCGGCGAGAGCTGCAGCGTCGACGCTCGCCTGGAGCTGGCGCTGGACGAGATACGCCTTGCCGAAGTCCATGACGAAGCCGAGCATCGAAAGCATCACGACGAGCGCGAGCGCGGCGACGATCATCACCTGGCCCGACTCGCTCGTCAGTTCCCGAAACCGCCTACACCCCGACAATGTGACCTCCCGCTAAAGGCATTTCGACCGTCCTTGACTCATTGACGGCACTCGAAGGCCCCTGGCAATCCCTCCAACCAGTGATTGCTGACCTTTCCGGGTGAAGCGCGCGCGGGAGATCACCCGGCCGGGAGACGCGGTGGAGGGATGCCTCGTACCATGTCGCCGTGCCCGACACGGTCGTCTTCATTCCGGCGTGGAACGAGGAGTCGAGCCTGCCGGCCGTCCTCGGCGAGCTCCGCGGGGGGCTGCCCGGCGTCGACGTCCTCGTCGTCGACGACGGCTCGACGGATGCGACCGCCGCGGTCGCGAGAGCGGAGGGCGCGGAAGTCCTCTCGTTCGGCGAGAACCGCGGGCTCCGGCAGGGGATCGCCGCCGGCTACCGCCATGCGCACGAGCAGGGCTACGGCTATGCGGGGCGCGTCGACGCAGACGGGCAGCACCCGGTCGACGAGCTCCGGCGTCTGCTCGACCGCGTCCGTTCCGGGGACTGCGACGTCGCCATCGGCTCGCGCTTCGCGGTCGGTGACGGCTACGAGGCGTGGCGCTACGAGCCCTCGCCGAGCCGGCGGCTGGGGACGGCGGTCCTGCGCCGTGCGATGCGGGCTGCGCTCGGGCGACCCTTCGGCGACGCGACGAGCGGCATGTACGCGGTCAACGCGCGGGCGATGCCGATCCTCGCCGAGCCGTTCGAGACCGGGGCGCCCGAGGTCGAGGCGCTCCTCCGGCTTCGCGACGCCGGCTTGCGCGTGGAGGAGGTCCCCGTGCACATGCGCGAGCGGGCGAGCGGGACGTCGAAGCTCCGCGGGCGCCGAGCGGTCGAGCTCGTCCTGACGGTCGCGGGAGCGCTTCTCGCCTACGGCATCTGGCGGCGAAGACGCGGGGCGGGCGGATGAGCGGAGGCCGGCTGATCGCCGTGTTCGGCTACTCGGACCGGACCACCGACGCGCTTCACCCGATCTGCGCCGCCCGCCTCGAGTGCGCGATGCGCGAGTCGCAGGCGGGCGACATCGTCCTTCTCTCGGGGTGGGCCCGGTGGCGGAAGCCCATCTCCGAAGCGGAGCTGATGGCCCGCGCCTGGAATGGAGAGACGACACGTCTCGTGCTCGACCGGCATGCCCGCACGACGCTCGGGAACGCGTGCGGGACCGCGGACACGCTCCGCGACCTCGGCCTGCGCGAAGTGGTCCTGGTCACGTCGAGCTGGCACCTTCGCCGCGCGTCCTCGCTCCTCCGTGCAGCGCTTCGGAGCGTCGATGCGGAAGTAACCGCGGCGGCGACCGACGAACGTGCCGGTTTCCGGACGCGAGCTCGCGAGCTCCTCGCCTGGACGCTCGTTCCGTTTTTCGCCGCGTTCGCAGCCCGCAGCCGGTAGCGTGCCCGCCGTGAGCCGTCCACGCCTCGCCGCCGCCTGGCTCGTCGCCGTTACCGGCGTCGCCGCGCTGGCTGCCGGCTGCGGAGGCGGCGGAAGCTCGGGCTCCGGGACGACGACCACCGGCACGGAGCCCGTCGTCGAGTGGGCGAACGGCTTCTGCACGGCGGCCACGTCGTGGAAGGACCAGCTGACGAAGGTCGGCCAGGATGTCGTCTCGTCTCCTTCGAAGGACGGGCTGCAGCAGGCGGCGGACGACGTCAAGGCGGCGAACCAGAAGCTCTCGGACGACATCTCGAAGCTCGGAGAGCCCGACACCGAGTCGGGGCAGAAGGTGAAGCAGTCGGTCGACGACCTCTCGACCACGCTGAACACCGAGGGTCAGACGATCGAGGACACCGTCAACAGCGCGTCCGGGATATCGGGCCTGCTGAGCGCAGGGGCGAAGATCTCGACGTCGCTCTCGAAGATGTATGCGGCACTCGCCGACACCTTCCAGACGCTGGACGACGCCGACGTCAAGGGCGAGATGAAGACCGCGTTCGACCAGGCAGATTCCTGCTCCGGCCTCCGCGGCTCGAACGGCTGATCCCACCTCACCTGACGCCGTCCAGATAGCGGTGGACGTGCTGGATCGCGACTGAGCCCTCGCCGACGGCCGACGCCACGCGCTTCACCGATTGCGACCTGACGTCGCCGATCGCGAAGATCCCCGGCACGCTCGACGCGAAGTCCGTCCCCGTCACGACGAACCCGTGCTCGTCGCGGCGAACCGCGGGCGGGAGCCAGCCCGTACGCGGCTCCGCTCCGATGAGGACGAAGAGCGCGTCGGCGGGCACGGTCGAGACGTTCCCCGCCTCGTCGAGCTGGAGCCGCTCGAGCCGGCCGTCGCCTTCTCCCCCGACGACACAGGTCGAGAGCCGCACCTCGATGTTCGGCCGCGACCCGACCTCGCGCTCGAGGTACTCCGACATGCTTGCCCCGAGAGCCGACCCCCGCACGACGAGGGTGACCGTGGCGGCGTAGCGGCTCAAATGGACCGCGGCCTGCCCCGCCGAGTTCCCACCGCCGACGACGAAGACCCGGCCGCCCGAGAACTGCTGCCCGTCCGTCGGCGACGCACCGTAGAACACACCGCTCCCCGTCAGCTCGTCGAGCTCCTCGATCCCGATGCGTCGATAGGTGACCCCGCCGGCGAGGACGACGCTCGACGTCTCCGCGTCCATCCCGCCCGAGATCGAGAGCACGTGCCGGCCGTCGTCGATCGTTCGAAGCGCCTTCACCTCGCGCATGAGCAGGAAGGTCGTGCCGAAGACCCACGCCTGCTGGTACGCGCGTTGTGCGAGCTCGGCGCCCGAGATCCCGCGCGCGAAGCCGAGGTAGTTCCGGATGCGCGAGCTCGAGCCTGCCTGGCCTCCGATCGCCTCGCGCTCCACGACGAGGGTGCGAAGCCCCTCCGACGACGCGTAGACGGCCGCCGCGAGCCCGGCCGGCCCGGCGCCGACGATCGCGACGTCGAAGGGCTCCGGCGAGGATTCGAGCTCGGTGGCAACCCCGTACCCGCGGGCAAGCTCCGCGTTCGTCGGATCGACGAGCACGTCTCCGCCGGGCAGGAGCACCACCGGGCACTGCGCCGCGTCCAACCCTGCCTGGTCGAGCGCGTGGCGCCCCTCCGCCGAGTCGCTCGGATGGAAGGAGTGCGGAACGCCGTTGCGGGCGAGCAGGTTGCGGAGCTCGTAGCCGCGCTTCGACCAGGGATCGGCGACGAGCGCGATCTCCCGGCGGTCCCCCGTCAGGTTCGCGCGGGCCCACTCGTGCAGGAACTCGCTGACGATGCGATGGAAGAGCTCGTCGGGTGGCCGCGTCGGACGGAGGACGTAGTAGTCGATGTGCCCGAGGGCCATCGCGAGCCGGATCGCCTCCGCGGTCTCTTCGTCGCCCCAGCCGCCCCAGGGGATGAGGAGAGCCCGCTTCGCATGCGGGTGAATCGCGTGAACGCGGGCGAGGAGCTCCGACCCGGTGAGCTCCGGAAGGTCCTGCGCCGCCAGGACGAGCGCGACGGGCGCACCTTCTCCGCGCAAGGACTCGAGCGACGCGAGAGCGTCGTGCGACGAGGCGCCGCAGATGACCGTGTAGTCGCGGGAGTACCGCTGCAGCTCGCTCGTGATCCGCGTGCGCGAGTCTGCGTCCGCATCGACGGCGAGGATGAGCGGCTTCCGCTCGCCGGTGCTCACGACAACGGTCTCCTCGAGCGCTCTGGACGGAGACGTGTCGCTAGCGGGCGGCGACCGTGTCGCCGACGTCCGCGATCGCCCGAAGCGCCTGCGCGAGCGCGATCGGCAGCGTCGCGAGGAAGATCGTGACCGGCCCGCCGATGAAGATGACCCCCAGCGTCTGCCAGAAGCCGTCGACCTCGATCGCCCAGATGACCGTCCCGAAGGCCGCCAGCACGATCGACAGCAAGCCGACGAGCGTCAGCAGCGCGGCCCAGACCCGAAGCGTTCCGTAGTGCGTCATCCCCTCAGAGCCTCCTCCTCGTAGCGTCGCCGCCGAGCTTACTGCGCACCGGAATGGATCGCGCGTACGGTCTCGATCGTGTCCGCCTCGTCCGGCGGCTTGTCCGGTCGGTAGCCCTTCACGCGGGCGAACCGGAGTGCGACGCCTCCCGGGTAGCGCGTGCTCGCCTGGATCCCGTCGAACGCGACCTCGACGACGAGCTCGGAGCGGACGAACACCACATGCCGCTCGCGGTGAGTCTCGAGCTCGAGGAGGCGCTCGGTCTGCCAGGCGAGCATCTCGTCGGTCATGCCCTTGAACGTCTTCCCCAGCATCACGAAGCCGCCACTCTCGGCGTCACGTGCACCGAGATGGAGATTCGAGAGGCGCCCGGTGCGACGACCGTGGCCCCACTCCGCCGCGAGGACGACGAGGTCGAGAGTGTGTGCCTGCTTGACCTTGAGCCAGCCCGCTCCCCGCCGGCCTGCTTCGTACGGGGCGTCGAGGGCCTTCACCATGACGCCCTCGTGGCCGCGGGCGAGCGCGTCGTCGAGGAAGCGCTGCGCCTCGTCGGTATCCCCCGTCTCCAGCGACGGCACCCGGAGCGACTCGGGGGCACAGCGCGCGAGAGCGTCCAGCCGTTCTCGCGCCGGACGGTCGAGGAGATCGTCGCCGTCGAGGTGGAGGCAGTCGAAGAAGAACGGCGAGAGCGGAAGCTCCTTCCGCTGCTCGGCGACTCCGCGCCTGCTCCCGAAGCGGCTCATCGTCACCTGGAACGGCTTCGGGCGCCCGTCGGAGCGGAGGGCGATCGCCTCGCCGTCGAAGACGACGGACTCGACCTCGAGAGCGAGAACTGCCTCGACGATCTCGGGAATCCGGTCGGTGATATCGGCGAGGTTCCTCGTGAAGGCCCTGACCTCGTCTCCTCGACGGTGCACCTGCAGACGCGCGCCGTCGAGCTTCCACTCGAGCCGTGCCGGATTCACGCGGCCGAGTGCCTCCTCGACGCTCGACGCGGTCTGCGCGAGCATCGGCTTGACCGGCGCGAGCGGGGTCAGCCCGAACTCGGCGAGCCCGTCGGGGCCGGCCGCGATGGCCGCCTCCGCGACGACCCCCAGATCCCCGGCGAGCATGAGCGCTCGCCGGACCGCACCGGCCGGCAAGCCCGCGGCCTTCGCGACCGCGTCCGTGACGACCCCCTCCAGTGCACCCTGCCGGAGCTCACCGAGGAAGAGCGCCGCGAGGAAGCGCTGCTCCGGCTCGGTCGCCCGGGCGAAGAGATCGGAGAGCTCCGAGCGGCGCGCCGCCCGCGAGCCCGCCCCTGCGATCCCCGCGATCCGCGACACGGCCGCGTCGACTTCGAGCAGCTCCAGCGTCGCCGGAGGCTCGGCGACGGGCGGCAGTTCTCGGAGCGACGCCCAGCCGATCCCGACGGACCCCTGCGGCAGCACACCGGAGAGATAGGCGACCGCGACGCGCACCTCACCCGGCTCGGCACGCTCGAGACAGTCGGCGAGCCGCGACACCTTCCCGAGCCGAGCGCTCGTCGCGGCGACGTCCGCGGAGGTCCGGGCGATCTCCTCGAGGAGCACCGAGCGACCCTTCGTTAGCCCACGAGTCAGAGCGCGGCGAGCGCGTCCAGGTCGGCGTCGCTCAAGTGCCAGCCGGCGGCCGCGGCGTTCGCCCGCACCTGCTCCGGCTTCGTCGCGCCCGCGATGACGGACGGAACGCCGGGCATCGAGGCGAGTGCCGAGATCGCGAGCTCGAGGAGCGAGTGTCCGCGCTCGTCGGCGAACTGCTCGAGCGCCTCGACCCGCCCGAATGCCTCGTCGTCGATCGGCCGTCCCGAGAGCCGTGTCCCCTCGGGCGCGGGCTCGCCGCGGCGGTACTTCCCGGTGAGCAGCCCGCTCGCGAGCGGAAAGTACGGCACGTACGCGATTCCGAGCTCGCGACAGAGCGGGAGGACGGCCTCGTCGTCGTCGCGCCGGAACAGGTTGTAGTAGTTCTGGACGGCGGCGAACCGCGTCAGGCCGTGGCGTCGCGCCGCTTCGTCGGCCTCGGCGAGCTCCATGGCCGAGAAGTTGGAGCAGCCGATCGCTCGCACCCTGCCTGCGCGCACGAGCTCGTCGAGAGCACCGAGCGTCTCCTCGATGGGAGTGGTCGGGTCCGGCTCGTGCAGGTAGTAGAGGTCGACGTAGTCGGTGCGCAGCCGCTCGAGCGACCCGTCGAGCGCCTGCCGGACGTACTCCGGCGCTCCGCGCGAGGTCGCACCGTCGCCCATCTCCTTGCCGAACTTCGTCGCGATGACGACCTGCTCGCGCCGTCCTTCGAGGATCTCCCCGAGCATCCGCTCGCTCCCACCCGAGCCGCCATAGATGTCGGCTGTGTCGAAGAACGTGACACCGGCGTCGAGCGCCGCCTCGACCACCGCCCGAGTGCCGTCCAGGTCGACTCGGGCTCCGAAGTTGTTGCAGCCGAGCCCGACCCGTGACACACGGACGCCGCTGTCGCCGACCTCGGCGAGATCCATGCCCGAGAACCTAGCGACGCGCGATTCGGCCGGGCGGGACAAGGTGGCGTCGACGGGCACCCGCTCGTGTTGACAGAACGCCCGCCCGCCCGCCGCCCTACTCTGCGTGCCCGCTGGACGACGACGGGTGCCGGCGTCGATCGCGAGACGATCGTGACGCGACGGAGGCGGCGGAGCGGGCTTGCTCCGACGCCTCCATCCGGGATCTGGACTATGTTCCGGCTAGTGAGGCCAGGGCGAGCCACCACCGACGAAGGAGGCGAGCAGGCCCAGCGTGAGAGCCAGTGTGACGATGCGTAGCCGCATGTTCCGAACCATCCCTTCTCGCTTCGATGGACAGTTCGGGCGCCCGAAGCGTTGACAAAATATCCCGATGCCTCGGAAAAAGTCAACACACGTCGACGACCCGGCCGCAGCCGGCCTCAGGCTCAAGGCGGCGCGAGAGGCGGCCGGTGTCAGCCAGCGTCGACTCGCTTTTCCCGGCTGCTCTGCGGCATACATCTCCCGCGTCGAAGCAGGCACGCGCATCGCGTCGCTTCCGATCCTGCGAGGCCTTGCGGAGCGGCTCGGCGTGACGGAGGCGTACCTGTGCAGCGGCGGCTCCGCGACCGCCCGGTCGGCGCTCGACGACGCCGAGATCGCCCTGCGCCTGGACCACACCGACGAGGCTGCGCAGCTCTTCGAGAACGCGCTCATGGACGCCGGTAGCGAT
This sequence comes from uncultured Actinomycetes bacterium, assembly GCA_963809405.1. Classification (GTDB taxonomy): domain Bacteria; phylum Actinomycetota; class Thermoleophilia; order Gaiellales; family Gaiellaceae; genus GMQP-bins7. The sequence continues at coordinate 2,039,836 of CAWEJN010000002.1, read as the reverse complement.
CCCGAGAGGGCTCGCGCGTTCGAAGGACTCGGGCAACTCGCGCAGCGAGCCGGGAACCCGCAGCTCGCCGTCGATCTCTTCGAGAAAGCGCTCTCGCTCGTCCAGGACGACGTCGCGGAGCGACCGTCGCTGGCCGAGGGTCTCGCGCGCTCCTACGCCGCGCTCGGGCAGATGGCGCGCTCGATCTCGATCCTCGAGCGCTGCGTCGAGGCGAGCGAGAACGACCCCGTTCAGTACATCCGCTTCGCAGGCCTCCTGGGAGCCGCGCTGACGGACAACGGAAGCTTCGCCGAGGCCGAACGGGTGCTGGCGCACGCGATCTCGCGCGGACGCGAGGTGAAGGACCCGTACACACGCGCGCGCCTCTACTGGTCCGAGTCGCGGCTGCACCTCGAGCAGGGGCAGACGGAGCTTGCGGCCCGCTATGCGAGGCGGACGCTCGACATCCTGCGTGCGACCGAGGACGGATACGCGATCGCGCATGCGCTACAGAGCCTCGCGCACGTCTACCTCGATCTCGGGCGCTCGGAGGACGCGCTCGAGCTCCTCGAGGAGGGCGCCGATCTCATCCGCGCCGCCGGCACGCCGCTCGAGATCGCCCAGTACCGGATCGACGAGGCGCGCGCCCTGGCCGCGAACGAGCGTCGCGAGGAAGCGGCGGCGATGGCGATGGCCGCGACCGTCGAGCTGCGCGGGGCCGAGGCGGTCGACCTCGGAAGGTCGTACGCGCTTCTCGGAGAGATCTTCGAAGACCTGGGCGACACGGCCCGCGCCCGCGAGGTCCTGGAGCTCGCGATCGACCTGCTCGAGGAGGAGCCGCCGAGCCGATACCTGATCCAGGCCTACAAGCGGCTGGCGGCGCTCCTGAAGAGGCGCGGCGACATCGAGGGAGCGCTCGAGGCGCTCGAGCGTGCGCTCGGCGTCCAGGAGACGGTCGGCAGGCCCCTCGCCTGAGGTCCTAGACGAGCGGCTCGATCCGCGCGACCGCCTTCACGAGCTCGCCCACCACGAACGAGACGTCGAGCCGACCGTCCTCCCCGTCCTCGATCAGCTCGACGCGCTCGCCGAGGTCGATCGGATGCCGGTAGTCGAGCAGCGCGCGGTAGGGCTGGCGGAAATCGGGGCCGATGAGCGACTGCCGCATCTCGATCGCCTGCCAGTACGCCGCGTTGTTCACGTGGCCCGCGAGGTCGGCGTCGCTCAGACGAAGCGGCCAGGGGATACGCGAGAGGCCGGACGGCGGTCCCGGCAGCTCGAGCTTCGTCGAGGATCGGCGGCCACGAGTCGACTCGGCGTAGACCTCGAACCCGTCGAGGCGGGCAGGACGGGCGTCCGGGCCGAGGTGAATCCAGACGCTGTCCACCTCGATCGCGCCGCCGCGATCTCCCGTCACCGACCAGCGGCGACCGGCGGCGACCGCCGCCATGCTGTTGCACCACGTCTCGAGCGCGACCGCTCGATCCTCGAGGAACGGGCGCAGGACGTCGACGCGGATGCTGCGCAGGACCCAGAGATGGTCGGGCGCCCCCCAGCCGGTCTCGTCGACGTCGTCGATCGCCGCGTCCTGGAAGTACCGGGCAAGCGCGTCGAGCCGCACCCGTCCGGTCGCGTCCATGTCGCCGAGGCGGACGCGGCGCTCCGTCCGGAAGGTCCTCCCCACCTCCGGGATCTCCGCGAGCGCTTGCAAGCCGGCAACGATACGAGAGTACGATCACCGGCAGGAGGTCGATGGCCGTGAAAGTCTGGGGTAGCTCCAAGGAGGCGGCGAACTACCGGCCGGCGCCCACGGAGGACGTCCGCTGCGACCAGTGCAAGTTCATGTTCCCGCCCACCGGGTTCGGCGGCTGCCGCTACGTGCGCGGCGTGATCAGAGGATCGGCGACGTGCGACTACTTCCGACCGCGGCACGGCACGGAGGACAGCACGACGCCGCCGGCAGCGCCGTAGCGCTCTTCGGCCCGACGATGTAAATCGCCGGAGGGTGCCGTCGCACAGCGCTCGATGCGCCGGGTAGCCTGACGCGATGGCGCATCTCGCCCGGTTCGTGATCCGTCATCGGCTCGTCGTCGTCGGCGCCTGGATCGTCCTCACCGTCCTCGGTATCGCCTCGACGTCGCGGCTCGCCGACCGCTGGTTCCAGTCGTTCTCGATCCCCGGCTTCTCCGCCTACGAGGCGAACCAGCGGACGCTGAAGACGTTCGGCTCTGGCGAGCAGGCGCCGCTCGTCGTCGTCCTCACGTCGCCGGGCAAGGACATCACGCAGGTCCCGGGCGCCGAGAGAGCGGTGAACGCGGCCGCCGCCGTGGTCAAGGGTGGTCGCGTCGGCTCCTGGTTCGACACGCACAGCCACATGTACGTCTCGAAGGACGGCCACACGATGGTGGCCACGATCTACCCGCCCGGCAACGCGACGTTCTCGAGCTTCCCGCCGATCGAGCTCGCGCGCGCCGCATTGAAGCAGGCGACGCCGGCCGGTGTGACGAGCCACCTCACCGGACGCGATGCGATCTTCGACTCGCAGGGCGGCAGCAGCGGACCCGGCGTCCTCACCGAGACGCTGATCGGCGCGGCGGGGGCGCTCGTCATCCTCCTCTTCGTCTTCGGGACGCTGCCGGCGGTGGCCATGCCGCTCGCAATGGCGGCCGCCTCGATCCTGACGACCTTCCTCTGCGTCTACGGCCTCACGTACGTGACCGACGTGTCGATCATCGTGCAGTTCCTCGTCGCGCTCGTCGGGCTCGGCGTCGCGATCGACTACGCGCTGCTGATGACGTTCCGCTTCCGGGAAGAGCTCGCCCGCGGCAACTCGACCGACGACGCGCTCGTCGAGACGTTGACGCACGCCGGCCGCTCGGTGATCGTCTCGGGCTCGACGGTAGCGATCGGCCTCCTGAGCATGGTCATCCTCCCGCTCCCGTTCATCCGCTCGATCGGGATCGGCGGCATGCTCATCCCGGCGGTATCCGTCTGCGCCTCGCTCACGCTCCTCCCCGCGCTCTTCTCGCTGCTCGGGCCACGGATCAACCGCATCCGCGTGATGCCGAAGCGCTTCGTCGCCCCGCCGGACCCCGACCACGGCTTCTGGGGACGCTGGGCGCGGCTCGTGACGCGGCGTCCGCTGCCTGTTTTCCTCGTCGGGCTGGCCATCGTCGCGATCGTCGTCTCGCCGGCGCTGCACATGAACCCGAGCGACGCGCAGCTCAAGGACGAGCCGGCGGCGGGCGACGCCGCCGCAGGCGCGGCCGCGATCAGCGCCGCCGGTCTGCCCGCGGGCCTGTACCTCCCGTATGTGGTCCTCGTCGAGAACGGCGCCACGCCGACCACGCTGGAGAAGACCGCCGCAGCGGTCGCCGCCACGAAGGGCGTCGCTGGCGCGGCTGCTCCCACGTCGTGGAGACGCGGCGACGCCGGGCTGGTCGAGGCTTTCGGGACCGACGACGCCAACTCACGTCAGGCGGTGAAGACGATGTCCGACCTGAAGCACCAGGTGCTGCCCGCCGTCCGAGAAGAGCTCGGCGGAGGGACGGACGTCACGCTCGGCGGCGTCGGCCCGGAGAGCCGCGACTTCATCAGCGCGGTCTACGGGAAGTTCCCGTACGTGCTGCTCTTCGTCCTCATCCTCACGTTCGTCCTGCTGATGCGCGCGTTCAGGTCGGTCGTCCTCCCGCTCAAGGCGGTGATCCTGAACCTCGTCTCCCTTGGCGCCGCCTACGGGATCGTCGTGTTCGTCTTCCAGGACGGGCACGGCAGCGAGGCGATCTGGAGCGTCCCGGCGACGGATGCGGTCATCTCCTGGATCCCGCTCATGATCTTCGCGTTCCTGTACGGGATCTCGATGGACTACGAGGTCTTCATGATCACACGCATGCGCGAGGCCTACGACGAGACGGGCGACACGCCGAAGGCGATCGAGCTCGGCCTCGCGCGGACGGGCAAGCTCGTGACGAGCGCGGCGCTCGTGCTCATGTTCGCGTTCTTCTCGCTCTCGACGAGCCCCGGGCCGGACATCAAGCAGTTCGCGATCGGGCTCGCGGCGGGGATCGTCTTCGACGCGACCGTGATCCGCGCTCTGCTCGTGCCCTCGACGATGCAGCTCCTCGGCCGCTGGAACTGGTGGCTCCCGACCTGGACGGCGCGGCTGCTCCGGACGCGGCCGAGCCCGCTCGAGCCCGCGCGCAGCGAGGCCTAGGGAGCACCGCGAACGTTCCTGCCCGGTGCGGCGCGCGAGACTTCCTGACCGCCATCACACATGAAAAAAGGCCCGCTGAGGGCCTGTTCATCGGCGCCATCGTGGAGTTCGAATCATTCCTAGAACTGCTCTTCATGGGAGTCGTTCTGCGCAAGACGTTGTACCCCGGAGGCACGGTCACGCCACGGATCGATGTCCGGTCACAAGGCGTACTGGAGGAAGTGCTCCTTGACGGGCGCCGATACGTCGACTGGTTTCCGTACTCGCTCACTGAAACTCGCGCGAAGAGCTACCTCCGCGGAGGACGGCCGTTCAGCTCCTTGTCAATTTCGCAAAAGCAGAGCCTCGAACGGTGGCTTTGGATTCGCAACGCCGTCGCTCATTCTGGGCGACATGCGCAGCAAGTCTTCGAAAAGAACGTGATCGGCACAACGCCGCTGCCACCCCGCGAGCGAACCCCAGCTGGGTTTCTGCGATCCGAAATCCGGAGCGGCGTCACTCGGTTTGAGCACACACTCGACGAGATGCGCGGGATAGCCGCCACGCTCTGCGCATGACGTAGGGGAAGTCCCGGGCCGAGTGGAATCCGCTTCACCCGGGCCTTATTCGCAGAGGCAAGAGAGTTGGCAAGAATTTCGCCCGCTGATCACCGCGCTGAGAATGAAAAAGTGCCGTTTCCGGGGCTTTTCGAGTAGTGGAGGCAGGATTTCAACCTCGACCTCCGGGTTATGCGATCTGAGGTTGTGAGGAGAGCACGCTCGCCTATGCAAGTCTGCGGGAATGTCTCTTGACGGATCGTGGCACTCGCACTCGTCAGCTAAACGCTCGTCAGCTGCAGAGGAGTAGACTCTTGAGTCTCGCCTTCGTTGCGCGCTTCTCTTGAAGCCCGTTATCTCGCAGCAGGGCACCCGCCCCGGAAGGGGGCAGTATGACGAGCACCATTTCTCTTGTCCGCCACCGCGTTGCCGACTTCGACGCTTGGAAGAAGGTCTACGACGGCTTCGCCCCGATCCAATCCGAGCACGGCGTACTCGGTCACCAGGTGCTGCGCTCGATCGAGAATCCCAACGACGTCATCGTCACTCACACATTCGACTCACTCGAGGCCGCGAAGGCTTTCTTCGCCATGCCTGAGTTGAAGGAAGCAATGAGCCAGGCGGGCGTGGATGCCGGCTCTGTTCAGATCTCCTACTTCGACGAGGTCGAAGCCGGCACGCTGGTCGGCGTCTAGTCAGATCGACAGCTGGGTCGCGTTGCATCGCAGGCGCGGTCCGGCTCATCTCTGAGCGCCGCCGATCTGCGGCTCGAACGAGGAGGCGCATGCCCCCGCAGTCTGGTTCCACGAACCTCGAGACCCTGCCTTCCTCGGGCCGAGTACATGTCCTCGGCGCGGGCCCAGTGGGTCTACTGCTGACGGCACTGCTCCAGTCGGTGGAGGGGTTCTCCGTGCACCTCTACGAGAAGCGACGCGAGTACACCCGTACCCGGATGGTCCGGCTCGGCTCATACCTCGTAGCGGATTCCGTCGAGAGCTACCGTGACGATCACATCGACGGAGAGAACATCGAGGCGGTCTTCGATCCGGCAGAGCTCGACGAGGGCCTCGCGTTCAGACAGTCGATTCCTTCGGACCTGATGACACTTCTTCGCGGATGGGCACTAGGGTTCTGCCCGCTCAACGCCATCGAGCACTCCCTCAGCGATCTGATCGATACGCGCAGGTCGAATGCAGTGCAGCGCACCGCAGCCGTCGTATCGGCGGAGGACGCGGTGGCGATGCTCGAGCCGGGAGACATCCTGATCGACTGCACCGGCAGCAGGTCGCTCCTTCGAGATCACCTGGCGGCAGGCTCCGACGAGGCGGATGGAGGCACGAACACGCTCAACATCCGACTCGAATACGCGCTCGTCATCACCTTCCTCTACGGCCAGACGTACGACTGCAACGAGTACTGCAAGTACTACAAGAACATCGAAAACGCGCACTACAAGTTCATACCGATGGTCCACCGCACACACGCCGACGGCAGCGTCAGCCACGTGACGGGCATCGTCAACATCACCGCCGAGGACTATGAGGCGATGCCATCCCGGTTCGACGGCGAGTGGCTACGCAGCAACTTTCCCGACGTCGCCCAGTCGATGGACCGTTTCATCGCCAAGATCAAGCAGGAAACCCACGGCGAGATAGTCGGCGACCTCGAGATTCTCCGGATACCCCTGGATCTGTACCGCGCTCGCAATGCGACAAGCCGGAAGTGGCTTGCGGCGGGACGAAGCGATCACCCGTTCGCCAGCTCGCCGGTGTTCCTCGCCGGCGATGCGGCCATTGGCTCTCCGTACTTTCAGTCGATTTCGCTTGGCTTCGAGTGTGCGATGTACCTGGCAGGGCTCATCGCGCAGCGTGACCTGCCACTCAGAGACATGTTCGATCGCTATGAGCTGTACATGTACAAGCAATGGCTTCGCGTCTACATGCGAAGCAAGATGATCAAGCACAACAAGGATCTGTTCGAGTGCGTCGATGACCCCCTTGCGCTCCTGGACAAACTCCACATCTATTAGCGGGATTCGCGAGACTGATCCGTGATCTCGTGCCCGCACTGTGGTCGTGCGATCGTGATCGAGCACACCCCTCTGAACGACCCGCAGGCTCAGCTGCTGAAGGTCGTGCCCGAGGATGGTGCTGATGTTCGCGTCGAGCACCTGCCCGACGACTTACGCAAGTACTACGAGGACGCGACCCGCGTCCTCGAGGCCGTAGGAGCGCACGCATCCCACATCGATGAGAAGACGGCGCGGCGGGCATTGCAGTTCACCACCCAGGTTCTGAGGAACCTCTTCGAGATCCCGCCAGAGCTTGCCGCTCGTTCCGAGCCCGAGGACGAGCCCGAGTAGAGCACGCTCTGTGCTGGCAAGGCGAACATGATGCGACACCTCCGGTGAGGTCGCGCTGTCGCGGGCGAGCGTGCTCTCCTCACAACCTCAGATCGCATAACCCGGAGGTCGCGGGTTCAAATCCCGCCCCCGCTACTGGAAAAGCCCCGGAAACGGGGCTTTTTCGTTCTCACGGCGGCGATCAGCCGGCAGAACCTTTGCCCAACTTTTGCCTTGACGGATGCGATGCCGGCCAAAATCAGGGGTCGTGCGAGTTGCTTCAAGCAAGAGTACGCTCGCACGCCCGAGTGATCGGAAATGTCTCTTGAGCTGTCTGCCTGCGGCAGACGCCTCACATGGTGATGACGACCTTGCCTCGGCCGTGTCCCTCTTCCAGATGACGGATGGCCTCGGGGACTTCGCTGAGCGGGTACGTCGCATCGATGACCGGTGTGATCTTGCCGGCCTCGATGAGGTCCTTGAGCACGAACAGGTCCTCGCCCTTCTCCTTCGAGGCGAGCATGCACAGCTTCTGGCTCACAAACGGTGACAGCATGGGCGCCCGAAGGTTGCGATCGAAGCCCCCGAACCACCGCCCGCCCCCTTCTTCTCCGACGATGACGAGGGTTCCTTTGGGCGTGAGGGCGCGCCGGAGCAGTGACAACCTACGGCCCCCCGCGGTGTCGAGGATGAGGTCGTAGCGCTGCCCGCTCGTTGCGAAGTCGTCGCGCGTGTAGTCGATGACGTCGTCCGCGCCGATCGACCGAACCAGGTCGACCTTCGACGCGCTGCACACGCCGGTGACGTGGGCCCCGAACGCCTTCGCGATCTGCACCGCGAACGACCCTACGGCTCCCCCCGCACCGATGATCAACACCTTCTGCCCGGGCTGCACCTCCCCCTTGTCGCGGAGTGCCTGGAGGGCGGCGAAGCAGGAAGTGGGGACGGTCGCCGCCTGCTCGAAGCTGAGGTTGGCGGGCTTGGGCGCGATCCTGTCGTCCCGAGCGGTGGCGTACTCGGCGAAGGAGCCGGCGGCGATGCCGAATACCTCATCGCCCGGCTGGAACCGCGTGACATCCGTGCCGATCTCCTCGACGCGACCCGCCGCATCCATGCCCCGGACACGGGCCTTGGGCCGGCGGAACCCGAAGCCCAGGATGCGGAGCAGATACGGCAGACCCGTCATCACGTGCCAGTCGCCGATGTGTGCACTCGCCGCGTGAATGCGGAGCAGCACGTCGCCGCTGCCGACCACCGGTTTGTCGACATCTGCGAGCTCGAGGACATCCGCTGAGCCGTACCTGTCCTGGACGATCGCTTTCATCGATCCTCCTGAGCCGGGTCGCGGGTTGGTGGGAAGGGGCGCCGTCTGGGTCTCAGGATGACACAGCAGCCGAGAGTCCCCCATTGGCAGATCCAAGGTGAGGATGCCCTCATGCGCCAGTGTTTGCGAATGTTCCCTGAGGCGGGAGCGCCGTTCTACGGCGGGGCGGGGTGCGCCGGGCGAAACGACACAAATGGATGGCTGCGAACGAAGTCCCTCAGGGCTGTGTCGGAGCTGAGATCGCCCCAGCCGAGGATCAGGGCGGCGAGGCGTACTCGCCAGCGATGCTGGCGTCGGAACTCGACCACCACGGCGACGCTCTCGTCCTCGGTGAGGAAGCGTTGTTCGGGTGTGTACGACTCTCGTCCGATCTGGATCTCCAGTGCCGGGTGAGCACGGATGTTGCGAATCCAGTCGGTGTTCGGACCCCAGCCCGGAGAAGATGACGGCCTCCTGCGTTTGAGGGTCGTACGCCAACGTCATTGCAACCGTCTCGCGGCGCTTTCCGGTCTTCCGACCCGCGTGCGTCACCAGCAGGAAGGTGTGGCCGAGGAGCCAGCCCCATCCCCGTTGATACAGCGGCAGAGGCAGTCGAAACACGGCCAGTGCGAGCCGTCCGGGCTGCCGACGAACTCCGAGCAGCGGTTTCGCCCTCTGACCGGTTTTCAGCGTGGCCGTCATGCCTTCGTCACGGGTGGGACGAAGATCTTCGACTCGTAGGCGTGTGTTACGGCGGCGATGTGCTGCGAGACGTGCGCGACGATCGAGCCGACGGGGTTTGCGGTTGCGAACGTCGGGATCGAGATCAGGATGTTCCCGGTCTCGGGGCGACTGAGGCCGTCCTGGCGATACTGGGGGTAGCCCAGGTGGTAGGTCGCCGTGACGATGATCACGAGCGGCAGCATCAGCGCCGTGAACCGGAGCTTGCCTTTGAAGCCGCCGACGTGCCCGTGCAGTAGCCGGTAGGCGACGAGACATGGAAAGACCGTCAGCAGGAGCGTGTCGACCAGGCCGTAGCCCACACCACGCCAGAGCAGCTCAAAGACGAAATAGGCGCCGTGCGGTCGTGCCGTCGCATCTTCCGTGTTGAAGACGTTGAACACGAGGAAGACGGCGAGGACAACCCCAAGGCCAAGGCTCCACCTCCAACGGCAGCGGAAGACCTCCGCCACATCGACCTGCTCGACCCGGACGTAGCTGGCAAGCAGCGCGATCGTGACAGCGAAGTAGACCAGGTAGAAGACATCGTGCTGCAGGTCCAGCACCGACACGCCGAGATACGGAATGAGGAACGCCACGGGGCACACGACGGCGAACCAGACGAGCTGCCGAACGGCCTGCGGCACAGCACGCTGCACGGGGTGCGTATAAGAGGACATAACCCTCCGAGATGAGCTACAGCAACCATCCCCCAGACCGGAGCAGCCCACATCGGGGAATCCCCCGCACTCCCAGTTCCCGCTTTCACGGATAGGGCTGTGAGGGCGTCGCCGCCTTGGGCAGGGCAGCCTCGCCTGCGCGAGTGTGCAGGAATGTCCCTCGAGGTCATGCCGGAGCGACCATTGAGCCCGCGCCTGTAGGCGGCCTTGCGCTTAGTCGAGCGCGCCCCGAGGATTCGGTGATGGCGGGGATGCTGTACGAGAACAAGGCAGCCGCGCAGCTCGAGCAGGCGTACGCGACGACCGACATGATCGTTCAGCGCGAAGAGTTGCGACGGTCGCTTCGAGCATCAGCCGGCGAATCGATCCTGGACCTCGGTTCAGGCCCCGGTTTCCTCGCCTGTGAGCTCGCACGGGAGGTCGGTGCAACCGGCCGGATCGCCGCGGTGGACATCAGCTCTGACATGAACTCGATCGCCTTGAAGCGGATCGCGTCCGCCGGACTCGGCGACCGGGTCGACATCATGGCGGGCGACGCGACCGCGCTTGCGTTTGCAGAGGCGGTTTTCGATGCCGCTGTCTCGACGCAGGTCATGGAGTACCTCGCCGAGCCGGACGCCGCGCTCCATCAACTAGTCCGCGTCCTGCGACCCGGCGGACGACTCGTGATCGTCGACACCGACTGGGACTCGCTCGTCTGGGCAGCCGCGGATCGCCGCCGCGCTGCTCGGATCGCGGCCGCGTGGAACGAGCACCTGTCAGACCCCTACCTTCCGCGCTCGCTCGCGCCTCGCCTCCGCGCGGCCGGATTCGAGGTCAGAGAGATCCGGATCGTCCCGATACTCAACACGGCGTACGACGCCACGACCTTCAGCTACAACATCGCCTCGCTCATCGCCGCATTCGTGCCCGGGCGCGGAGGAGTCTCAGAAGACGAGGCAAGCGACTGGCTCAACGACCTCGCAGAGCTTGAGCACCAAGGGCGGTACTTCTTTAGCGTCAATCGATACCTCTTCGCCGCTTTGCGTCCTCGCGGAGGCGGCGTGCGCTCAGCGACTGGTCTCTGACGATCAGACTCCCGCGCCTGCCCGAGTGTGCGGGAATGTCCCTTGAGACGCAGGCTAGTGTTCGCCGAATGAAGACCTTCAACCTGAATAGCGACGAGTGGGACGCGACGAGGGATCGCGAAGGCTGGCGCTGCAGCGGCACGCTGGTGGGCGAACGGATCGGCGGTGAGCTACTGGGCGCGACCATGTCGCAGATCGAGCCTGGCAGCAGGCTCTGGCCCTACCACACGCATTACCTCAACGAGGAATGGGTGATCGTGCTCCGCGGCGAGCCCACGCTGCGCACGCCCGAAGGTGAGCATGTTCTGGAGGAGGGTGACATCGTCTGCTTTCCGCGCGGCAAGATCGGTGCGCACCAGATCAGCAACCGAACGGACTCGCCTGTCCGCGTGCTCATGCTCTCCTCGATGATCCGGGGCGAGATCATCGAGTACCTCGACACCGGCAAGGTTCTCGCGAAGGACGTCGACGACGAAGACGTCATGTTCGCGAGACCCGGACCCGCGGTCGAGTACTGGGAAGGCGAGGACTAGGCCGGCGCGACGCTCTCGTGACGAGCAGAACCTCGCTTTCGAGAGTGAGGTCGTTTGAGTGCGCGAGTGTTCCCGAATGACGCCTGAGCCTGGCCGGTAAAGTCAGCGCGTGCCTGAGATCTATCCCTTTCTCGCGGTCAAAGACGTAGATGCCGCCGTCGCGTTCTATGCACAGGCTTTCGGTGCCACGGAAGAACGAGAGCGGGTGGTTGCGCCGGACGGGCCGCAGGTCGCGCTCCTATTGATCGACGGGCAGCGCCTTGGGGTGGCAACGGAGGCGCCGGACCTCGGGACGCCAAGTCCGGAGACTGTCGGAGGCACGACCGTTCGCATCTCGCTGCACGTCGATGATGCCGATGTTGCACAGGCCAGCGCAGTCGCCGCAGGAGCGAGCGAGATGTTCGCTGTCGCGGATCAGCCCTACGGTTTGCGACAGGGACGCGTAGTTGATCCCTTCGGACACCACTGGCTGATCTCGCACCCGCTCTGACCACCTGACCGTCGCCTGCGCGAGTGTCCTCTCGCCCGAGAAGACACCGAGCACATACACGCACAATGGGTCGACGCATCGTCTATCCCCCAGGAACGGCCTGTCGCGTCGAGTGTCACTCCGCGCGTGCCATCGCCACGCGCGGTAGTGATGGCGGGTTCGACAGTCAGGAGAAGGCCCGTCTTCGGCCGAGCACCAACCTCAATATGCGGGGTAGACGAATCGCGGCACGCGTAGCCTTGAGCACGAGTGGGACGTCTTGCTCGTCTGGTGATGGGTCTCGCCCTCCTCGCCGCAGGCCTCCTGATCGGGCTGTATGGCCTCTTTGCAGTCCTCTACAACGGCGACTGCCGTGGAGACTGCGGCGATGTTTACGTCACCTGGTTCGGCCGGAAGATGGAGGCCAACCTCATCGGCGGGATCGCGCTCGTGACCGCTCTCGTTGTGATCGCCTTAGCGGCGTGGTGCCTCAGAAGCACACGGCGAGCAGCTCGCCGATGAGGAGTTCGAGGCAGCTCGCGCGGCTGGCGACTCGCTGTTTGTGAACTGGCCACTGGGCTAGCCGTCAGACACCATCAGTCTGCGCGGTGCGTCTACTCGTCGCGCAGGCGGCGGGCGAAACCCGTGTTCGGTGCATGAACGTTCAGCATCCGAAGCTCTCCTGCTCCGACGTTGCGGAAGCCGTGGGCGATACCGACGGGGGCGGCGATGTACGCGCCCGGACCAGCACGCACGACCTCGTCACCGACGACAAACTCGGCTTCGCCCTCGATCACGTAGAAGCTATCGACGTGGTCCAAATGGCGATGGGACTCCACGCCTTCGAAGTCCGGCCCGAATCGCAACTCGATCACTTCCAGTTCGGGGAGTTCGGCCAGGATGCGGTGGTGGCGAGGGCCGCGCGGGACCCGCTCGCCGTCGCCGGAGTGCAGGACGATTCCATCGCTCACGCGGTCGCCTCCCGCCTCTCGTCATTGCGGGCAGCTCGCATGGCCGGAGCCTACCCCCGACTCAGCACATGCTCGGATGGCAACAGCGACGCTGTCCTCTGGACGCTAGAGCGCGGCCGACGCGCCTAGTCCGTTTGCGAGGCTGGCTCCGGCCCGCGACTTCGAGCATCCCCGCGAGCGGAAAAAAAGGGGCGGCTCTCCGCCGGACGGGCCAGACCGCCAGCGGTGCCTCTCCCCCGAGCCTGAGTATTCCCCCGTCATGCCGAACGTCAACGTCAAGGTTGTGAAAGGAAGACAGGAACTAAGTCCGAACGGCCCAGTTGCCGAGCCGGTTTCTGGCGTCCGCTCTTCCCCTCTCCCGTCGGGCGACGTCGCTCGCCGTCCTCTGGACGCTGGAAGCGCGGCTGACCCGTAGGTAGTTCCGGCTACGCAGCCCTCAGCGGCTGCCTAAGCAGGCTGAGCGGCTGCCCTGACCAATACGGTCGAGGGAAGCTATGGGCTGGGAAGACCTCAAGAAGCTCGCTGAGCGGTACGACTTCGATCTGATCGATCCCGAGGAGGCGGAAGAAGACAAGACCGGGACGACTGAGGTATGGGTGGTCGCTCGGGGAGCGGATCCTCCGCCCGAAGCGTCTCGCTGATCCAAACGAGAGGGACGAAAAAACGATGGCTGAGTTCGGCGAGGCCGAGCCATCCTGAGGGCGACGCCTGATCTCGAAGTCGGGACTCCAGGCCGCAGACGATGCGCCGACCGTCGCGGTCGGCTTCCCGGCGAGGAGCCAGAGCTGGTAGCGCTGCGCTCGCTCGATCCGATCCCGCACGTCGCACTCGCCGACCTCGGCGGTCAGGGCGGCCCACGGTCTGCCAAATCCGTACTTCGGCGCGCGACGTATTGCGGGCCACGCGTAATCGAATGCCCTGGCGCGCCCGGGGCTGAGGAGGTAATCGAAGATGCGACGGATAGCGATTGGCGCTGCGGTTATTGGCGGCGTCCTGGTTGCTGCTCGGGCGCTCGCACCGAAGCTGCACGCGCGGATGCTGGCCGCGTGCAAGGCGATGTTCGAGCAGATGCCCGAGGACTTCCCGCCGAAGAGGATCATGAGCGGCGTCGAGGAGATTCGCGCGAACACGACGCGGCTCCTCGCCCTCCTCGACGAGGAGCACGAGCCGGTGCGCGAGGCCAAGGCCGGACTCGTCGATTAGGCGGCGTCCGTCCATCGAACTCCACGATGGAGCGGCGAAGTTCAAGCGGATTCCGCGCCCGGCCAACGCGCTCGCGTTCATCGCAACGGCGTCGCTGCTGGTGCTTGCGCTCGCGCGCGTGACGGGAGAGTTCCGGCGACTCGCTCCGCAACGGTGTCGCTCGTGGTTCATGCGTCGCTCTCGATCACGAGCGGGTCTATCGCGGTGACGCTCCGCCGTACTGGCGGATCTACCCGCTGCACGTGACATCCGGTTCGTCGGTAGTTCCGGGTACGCAGCCTCAGCGGCTGCCCTGATGCGCTGTGGGTGGGTGCGGGGTCAGCGTGCAGGTGACGACGGCGCTGGTGCGCCGGATCGACTTAGGGGGTGAGGGCAAGATGCGCGAGCACAGGGCTGCCGCCACGACAGCAGGGATCCTCTACTTCACCGGTACGGTGGCCGGAGTCTTGAGCGTGGTCGTGAGTGCTCCGCTTCGTGATGCGCGCGATCCGTTGGCCTATGCCGTGGAGCACTCCGGCGCAGCGGTGACCACTGGCCTGCTCGTGCTCGTCATGGGGCTATCGCTCGCGTTCATCCCCGTCGTGTTGCTCCGAGTGCTGCGCCCGATAGACGAGGTGCTGGCGGTCGGCTACCTAATTGTGCGAGGAGCTATCGAGACCACCTGCTACGTCGTCCTCGCGATCGGCTGGCTGCTGCTCGCGCCCATCGGTGAGGCCATGGCGGCAGGAGAAGGCACTGCTTCACCGGCAGGCGTCCGAGTTGGCAACCTCGTCATCGATGCTGACGGCGCGAACGCCGTGCTCGCGCTCGTTTTCTGCCTTAGTGCCGCTATGTTCTACGTGCTGCTCTACCGGTCGCGCATCGTTCCGCGCTGGATCTCAGCGTGGGGTCTTGTGGCGATCCCCTTCTACGTCGCCGACTACCTGCTCCTGATGTACGGCGTCTTCGACATGAACGCTCCCGCACAGGTTCTCATGTACCTGCCGCTGGCAGTGCAGGAGATGGTCTTGGCGGTCTGGATGATCGCGCGTGGCTTCCGTCCGGCGGCTGTCTCGACCACGTCCGGGCGATTCGTCGCTTCACGCAGTCCTCTGGACGCTGAAGCGCTGACCCCCCGGTAGTTCCGGTACGCGGCCTCAGTAGCTGATGGTCGTCTTGGGACGGGGAGCTTGCGGGATCCGTGACTTACGGGTCAATGTCGGGCTGGGCTTACTCTTGCCTGACTACATCGACGGAGATCTCCACCGCCGGAATTGTTCCTCTGTTCTCAAGCCAGTGTGTGGTGTTCCTATCCTCGGGCCAGCCCACTCCCGGCCCATAGTCCGTAGCGACTCCATCTCGATGGTCAGTGATCGTTCCTTGCAGTACGTAGACGATGCCCGGTCTGTCTTTATGGTCGTGAATCGGGCCGAAGACGCCTCCAGGCTCGATGGTCACCATGCGCATTCGAAGTTGCCGCCCTTCCATGCCCTCTATCTCAGGGCCAAGGTCAACTGTCGCAAGTAGCTCCGCAGTAACGCCTTTCGTCTCAGGTGCCGCCTGTTCGTTGCTCATCGTGCTCTCCTCTCCGTACTTCCAGGGCCTATCCGTTCGATCTTCAACCCAGGACGAGCTGATCTCCGACACCCGCTCATACCTCCGTCGCCGCCAACGCCAACCTGTGCTCGTATGTGCCTCAAGGCGGCTCGTACGATTTGCGCCCGAGTCGAACGAGAACCACTGAGAGGAGGCGCGATGGCGAAGGCAAGGAGTCCTAAGCATGAGCGCCGCGCCCAGGAGGTCATGCGGACGATGCGCGCCCTGGCGAGCCTCACGGAGGACGATTGGCAACAACTGACCGACGAGGAGCGGGCAGAAGTGAAGGCGATGCTTGCAGACAAGGCGTGGCTCACGCGGGACGCGTTCTACTGGAAGGAGTAGGAGGAAGGTCGCAAGGAGAGTCCCTCCTGCCTCGCAACGCGGGGTAGTGCGCCATGCGTACCGTCCTCCCACAACTCCACGTCACGTGCGTTCTGTTGCTCAAGTCTCCTGCGACCCACCACTGCGAGCATCAAGACAATGTCCCGCTCGTCCGGCATCGTCGCGATCGGCCAGACGCAGAAGAACTCGAGGGCGGAGCTTACGCCCTCGCGGGGTCCCAGCCGGTCGTAAGGCCCTCGTCGAGAGCGTCCAGCTCCGCCATCTGCGCGTCATTCAGCGCGAAATCGAAGACTCGGGCGTTCTCGGCGATGCGATCCGCGTTCGACGAGCGCGGAAGGACGATGAAGCCCTTCTGCAGCGACCAGCGAATGAGCACTTGCGCGGACGTCCGCCCCACCTCGGCCGCGATCGACGCGACGGTGGAGTCGTCGAGCCTGCGGCCCTTCGTGAGTGGGCTGTAGGCCTCGAGCGCGATCCCCTCCCCCTCGCAGCGGCGAACCGTGTCCTCCCGCGAGCGGAAGAGGAAGGGACTCAATTCGATCTGGTTCACGGCGGGAGGCATCGAAGCCACCGCGAGAAGCTCGTCGAGGTGGCGCACGAGGAAGTTCGAGACACCGATCGAGCGGGCGAGCCCCTCGCCGTGCAGCTGCTCGAGCACGCGCCAGCTCTCGAGTCGCAGCTCGTGCGGCCAGTGCAGGAGATAGAGGTCAACCGCGTCCATGCCGAGCCGCTCCAGCGACGCCTCGAACGCTCGGCGCGTCGTGGCCGCCCCCTGATCCCCGTTCGCGAGCTTCGTGGTGACCCAGATCGAATTGCGGTCGAGCCCGCTCGCCCGGATCGCCGCACCGACGTCCGCCTCGTTGCGATACACGGCCGCCGTGTCCACGTGCCGGTATCCGACTGCGAGTGCTGCCTCGACAGCGCGCTGCGCGTCTCTCCCGGGCGCGATCTGGAAGACGCCGAACCCGAGCTGCGGAATTACACGGCCGTCATGAAGGACGACCGTAGGCTGCTCAGCCAAGCTGCTCCCTCCTCACGCCGTGGATTGTGCTCCCCGGCCACCTGCGAGCGGCGAGGCAATGCCACCTTGCGAGTTGTGCTCGCCGCTCGTCCCGCAGGATGCCTGGGTCCACGAGCCTAGGTCGCCACGCAGTCGAGCCAGCGCTCGAAGAGCGAACGGCCGTTGGCTCGCATCACCCCGGCTGACCTTCGATCGCAGCGAGGAATGTCCGCGCGCCCTCCGCTCCGAGCGTACGCTCGAGCGACGCGAAGTACTCGGGCACCTCCGCCCACTCGCGCGCCATCTCCGGCGACCTCGAGGTGGAACTGGACTCCGTAGGCGGGTCCGAAGCGGAAAGCCTGGTTCTCGTAAGCGGGTAGTGATGGCGGGTTGGACAGTCAGGAGGAGAAGCCCCTGCCGTCGGGATCACGCCTTAGAAATCGAATCGAAAGGAGGTCCGTCTGTCGCTTGAGCGTTGGGCTCTACCGCACGCGTGTGTAGGTGAGTTCGAAGTCGGGGCTCCAGTTCGAGCCGTCGCTTGAGCTCTCCCAGCGGCCGACGATCGTGTCGTCGTCGCCGAAGGTGCCGGTGAAGCGCTGGGAGAAGTCGGGTGCAGCTGCGATTCGTTGGAGCGTCCAGACGTTATCGGCGAAGGTCATCTGGTAGATGCGCGCGATGCCGCGCGAGTCGAAGTAGCGCTGGAGAAGGGTCGCTTTGTCGGAGTCGAAGCCGATGATTGCGATG
This sequence comes from uncultured Actinomycetes bacterium, assembly GCA_963809405.1. Taxonomy (GTDB): domain Bacteria; phylum Actinomycetota; class Thermoleophilia; order Gaiellales; family Gaiellaceae; genus GMQP-bins7. The sequence continues at coordinate 2,022,160 of CAWEJN010000002.1, read as the reverse complement.
CCGTCCGGGGCGTCGGGATGTTCGACCTCCCATCGCTGGATGAGGAACTGTCTTCCGGGCAGCCACTCGAAGGTGGTGCGTGCACGTGGTCCGCTGGCCGGGTCTGGGGCGAACGAGGAGCTCATGCTCCACTCTCCGACGAAGACGTTGAGGGACTCAAGCGTTTGCTGGGGGCTGGTTTCCGTCATCTTCGGCTCCTTCGGTCTCGGGCTCGTGAGCGTCAACGACTTGGACTGTTGCGCCCGGCGAGAATTATTCTCCCGCGGCTGGCCGCTGCCCGCGGCAGCGCCTTCCGCGTCGGGGATGCAAGGCGTCGGAAGAACGGCACCGGCCGGGTACAGCGTCCTCCCCTGCGCCCGAGATCCCCTCGGCCTCGTCAAACGCGCAGAGGCGTTCCCGCGCTAGTTGACGCCGGGACTCGACGCAGGGCCGCTCTGCCGCCGCCGTCCCCGTGAGGTCATTGCACCGCGATCGGTCGTGCTGTGGTGAACGCGTGTCGCAGAGTTGCCCCCAGCCTGCCTGACAAGGCGCTGGAGGACACGACGGACGAGGAGCGCCGAGCGGTCGCGATGTCCCAACGCCGAGCATCTCGCGAGCGGAGGGGAGAGCACATCCCGTATCTCGGCAGGTTCCCGCGACTTACACTGCGCCTCGATGAGTGGCGGGATCTTCCTCGTACAGGGTGATCGCCTAGTCGAGATGACGGAGCAAGGCTACGCCTCCGAGGATCTCCTTCAGGCCCTGATCGCCCGATTCCCAAGCATCCTCGCGGGCGATCCCGGCAGCTCGCCAAGACGCTGGCTGCTTGTCACGAGAGAGATGGATCTGGAATCGGAAGACGACGGTGGAGGCCGTTGGTCGGTCGATCATCTCTTTCTGGACCAGGATGCCGTGCCGACGCTCGTGGAGGTGAAGCGGAGTACGGACACGCGCATCCGGAGAGAGGTCGTTGGGCAGATGCTCGACTACGCGGCCAACGCTGTCGTCTACTGGCCTGTTGAGAAGTTGAGGGCGACGTTCGAAGCGACCGAGGATGCTGAGGAGCGGTTGCTGGAAGTGCTCGATCCTGAGACCGACGCGGATGCGTTCTGGGAACGGGTTGGCACGAACCTCAAGGCCGGAAAGGTACGGCTGGTCTTCATCTCGGACGAGATCCCTCAGAAGCTTCGTCGGATCGTGGAGTTCCTCAACTCGCAGATGAGTCCCGCTGAGGTTCTCGCCGTTGAGATCAAGCAGTACCTCGGTGAGGGCCGACAGACTCTCGTGCCGCGCCTGGTCGGTCAAACGGCTGAGGCGCAGATGCGCAAGGGAAGACCCGAAGGTCGCCACTGGGACGAGCCGTCGTTTGTTGAAGAGGTCGAGCGCGTCCAAGGACGGGAGGCGGCAGAGGTCGCACGCGCGATCATGGAGTGGTCTCGCTCCAATCTCGCCCGATTCACCTTCAGCAAGGGCCTAACTTTCGGCGTCTTCATTCCTGTGCTCGATCATCAGGGCCGCTCCTACAAGCCGTTTTGGATCAACACGACAAAGGGCGTTGAGTTCCCGTTTCACTCGATAAAGCTGATGCCGCCGTTCGAGGACGAAGTGAAGCGCGTTGAGCTTGTTCGACGGTTGAACGCGCTCCAGGGTGTTCAGATCCCCGAGGAACGCGCGGTCAACGGTCGTCCTAGCGTGTCGCTTACGACGTTCGCGCCACCGGAGGCTCTTGCCGCTCTTCTCGCGAGCCTCGAATGGATCCTCATGGAGATTCGCGGAGCAGCCGTCTAAGCCAACGGGCGGTTGCCGCCAGTGCTGGCTACGTACTCGGGTTCAGCAAGGCGGTTCGCAGTAATACTCGGACTCGGGTTTCCGAGCGAAGAGAGCTACGAGGTGCGGCTCACCTCGCGACGCGAAAGAACAACCACACGGCGAGGACGCCGACAGCAAGGATGGCGACGATGACCCAGGTCAATGCCCACTCTCCTTCGGCGGGCCGGACTGGGTCGCAGACGCGACAACGGGCGCGGAGTGAGAGGGTTGAGGCTCCTGGTCTGGCTTCGGACCAGGCAGGTTCCAGGCGACGCGGTCACGTTCGGCGATCGTCCGATCGTGCTGGACGCGTCGCGTGACTTGCTTAGGCTCGTCCATGGTCCCACCCCTCTCTGCCCGGAACCCGGCGCACTGGCTCCAGGGTGAACGGCAGCCTTTGGTTCATCCAGGGTACTCGCTGTCGTTAAGAGAACGGTGAGGGGGCCCCGGCTTTCAGCGAGCCACTGCTCGGCCCTTTCGTCGCTCATCTGATACCTCCATCGCTCGCAGCGGGAGCACCTTGCGTTTGCAGGTTGCTGCGGCGTCTTCGGGCTGCGTTCCTCGGCCGCTCGTGATGGGAACACTGAGAACGTAGCTGCGGGCGGCTGGATCTACTCGGGGTTCCAACGTTTCAGGCAGGACGTGGCGAGTAACCCGTCGAGCTGGAAGGGATCCGTATCAACGATGCGCCTCGCGCGTTCCTCGTCCTCCGCCTCGAACGTGATAAGTCCTCCTGATCGGTCTTCGAAGGGACCACCGAAGTAGCTACCCAGTCGAAGCTCCCGCCAGTGCGGAACGTGCCTCGGCACCGAGGTACGGACACGGTCCGGCTCATCCTTCATGAAGTAGATGTAGGCGAATCTGGGACTCACCCCGCCTCCTCTCCGGCCCTTGGCCCGGTCACCTCACATCTGCATCGAGTACTCGTCTCGGCGGTAGAGCATGACTCCGAGCATGGCCAGGATCGTGGCGAGGCAGTACAGGCTGCACAACGCGCCTTTGGTCACGTCGAATACGACCAGACAGATGAACGGAATCACCGGAAGCACCATCGCCGCCCCCATCTCGGCAGAGCGTCCCCATCCGTGGTGCCGGTAACGCATCCAGGCGACCATCGGCACGCTCATGGAGAGAGCCATGACAAGCAACGCCTGCACCGGGTACTGAAGCAACGCCTCGTCCCAGGTGACTTGCACGATTGAGAGGAAGATCGCAGCACCGGCGAACATGCCGACCATCATCGCGCCGAGCATCTCCAAGAAGTGCCGCCCAAAAGGGGGGTAGGCGTCGGTGGCGAGGGAGTGCGGTACGGGTTACGGCCATGCGGGCCACCTCCTCGGCGCTATCGCTCTATAGCTGAGCAGGCTTGCATCGTCCGATACGAGGCACATCGGGGGAAACTCCGCATTCCTGTGGCACGCCGTCCTCTGGACGCTGAAGCGCTGACCTCGGTAGTTCCGGGTACGCCGCCTCAGCGGCTGCCCTGATGCACGGAGTCCTTGCCGGGAGCAGGCTGCCCGGAGAGAGAGGTATGAGTTCCGGAGAGAGAGGTATGAGTTCCACCAGCGGTAGTCGCCAAGCATCGCGCCTGCCGACACTCGGCAGGCGGGGTGAAGGATGGGTCGCGGGGCAGGTGCTGCTTATCGTTGCGGTCTTCCTCTCTGCCCTCGTCGGCCGAGGTTGGAGCAGCGGTTACGCGGTCGCGGCCTACACCATCGGCGCGACGTTGTTCGTCCTTGGCCTCCTCCTGCTTGCCGCAGCCGGACTCCAACTCGGCACGTCGCTCACCCCGTTCCCGACACCGAAGGGAGACGAGATCACGACCAGCGGCACGTTCGCTCTCGTCCGGCATCCGATGTACGGCGGCGGCGTCCTGATCGCGCTCGGCTGGACGATCATCTTCGCAAGCGTCGTCGGACTCGCGGTGACGGTCGTACTGGCGCTCTTCCTCGACCTGAAATCACGTCGGGAGGAGATCTGGCTAAGCGAACGGTACGACGAGTACGAGGCGTATCGCGAGCAGACGCCGCACAAGCTCGTTCCCTTCATCTACTAGGGAGGAGATGGCGATGAGAGTCCTGACCGTCTATGCCCACCCGAATCCGGCGTCCTTCTGCCATGCGCTGCTTGACCACTTCACGCACGGTCTCGTGGACGCTGGGCACTCAAACGAGGTGGTCGATCTTTACGCGATCAAGTTTGACCCGGTCTTCACAAGCGACGACTACTCCTTCTTCGCCCACGAGTCGGTTCCGAGTGAGCTACTGAACGAGAGCGAGTTGCGGGAGAGCATGGTCGCGATGAGCGGTGGCCCGATCCGTCGGCGGGTCGCCGAGCGATGGCTGCGCGACAAGGATCTGCCGGAGTTATTGGAAGTGGTCGCGAAGCAGCGGCCGAAGGATGTGCTCGCGCAGCAAGAGAAGGTCGCCGCCGCCGACGGTCTGGCGTTCATCGCGCCGATCTACTGGATGAACTTCCCGGCCATCCTGCGCGGCTGGATGGAGCGCGTCTTCACCTACGGCTTCGTCTACACGATGACCAGGGACGGATGGCTGAACGGAGATCTGAGCGGGAGACAGCCGCTACTGGGCCACAAGAAGGCGCTGATCCTGACGCCGACATTCTTCCGGGAGAGCGACTATCGCGACTCCGGCTGCGGAGCGGCGATCGAGCGCCTCGTTGATGACTTCGGCTTTCGCTATCCGGGAATCGAGCAGGTCGAGCACGTCTACTTCTACGCGGTCAACGCGACCGACGACGCGACGCGGAGTGACTACTTGCGCCAGGCGTACCGGCTCGGCCACGAGTTCGAGTCAAGCCTCACGTCCTCGCACGACCAAGTACTCACTGAATCGCCGCTCGGCGCGACGGACACGCCGAACGTCAAGGGAGGTGTGAGATGAGAAAGGCATTGCTCGTATGGCGGCGCAATGGACTCACTCGATCCTTTGCGGCAAAGGAGACCAAGGATGAAGAGCTGACGGAAGCAGGAAGCGACGTGGCCGAGCAAGTAACAGGCGACGGTCGCCCGGAGTCGCTGGCGGGCCAGCGTTGGCTGGGCAGGGTGTTGTTGTCCTTCAGTGTGGCCGGACTGCCGCTCGTCTTGTTCGTCCTGCGGCGACTAGGCCGCCGGGGGGGCCTACTGGTGGAGGCTGGCTGCGGCACACTCTTCATCCGCGACAGCACGATGGCAGCCACAGGGACGCCAGCCAAGCTGCGGCCACTGTCGCGCCTCCTCCTCTTCGCCGAGATCGCTACCTCTGGCGTGGCCACCGTCGTAGGCTTCTGGGCGTGGGTGTGGCGGCCGTTCGTCAGCAGATCGGCCCGGAAAGAACGGGCCACTAAGCACGCCGCGAGGAAGTTTCGCCGAGGCACGCCGCCCCGAGGGCAGGCAGTGGTTCGCGCCGCCTCAGTCGCCGCCGCTGTGACCTTCGTCCTTCACGCGGCGCGAGAGGCGATCTACCTCAGCCCAGGCCACGGCCTCCGCTGAAGAGTTCGGCCTTCGGTGAGGCCATGTGACCGTTCCGCTGGCCGCCTCGACAAAGTCGAGCCAGCGAGGAGCCGCCACTGACGCCCTGACCCCTCGGTAGTTCCGGGTACGCAGCCTCAGCGGCTGCCCGGTCCTCTGAGGAGCGGGAGCTTGCGAATCCGTGAGTTGTGTGCCGCAGGGTGCTCGTACGATTTGCGCGCGACGTCGAACAGGCCATTGAGAGGAGGCGGGATGGCGAAGCGAAGTCCCAAGCATGAGCGCCGCGCCGAGGAGGTCATGCGGACGATGCGCGCCCTGGCGAGCCTCACGGAGGACGATTGGCAACAACTGACCGACGAGGAGCGGGCAGAAGTGAAGGCGATGCTTGCAGACAAGGCGTGGCTCACGCGGGACGCGTTCTACTGGAAGGAGTAGGAGGAAGGTCGCAAGGAGAGTCCCTCCTGGCTCGCAACGCGAGGTCGCGGGTGCGGGTTGGACAGTCAAGAGGAGAAGTCCCGCCAACGGCCTATGTCGGCAGAAGGCGGTATCGGGAGCGGACTCACGACAACACAAGTGGAGTGGCCCGACACAGGCGAAGCCACTCCACTCTTCGTTGTCTCACTACCTTCCGACGATCGCGCCTGAGCCGGTGACGCTCTTCGTCACGTCCTGCGGATTCCCCGAGTAGATGATCGTGCCCGATCCGGGGATCGAGGCGTCGAGGCTCTTGGTCGCAGTGACGAAGATGTTCCCCGAGCCGCTCACGACAGCGTGCGCGTCGCTGGCGGCAAGCTGCATGAACTGCGCATTACCTGAGCCACTGACTGAGAGATCAAGGAATGTCGCGGTTCCGCTCCCAGTCAGGTTGCCACTGCCCGATAAGGACACCGTCAAGCTCTCCGTCTTGATGCCAGTGACCACGATGGTGCCGCCGCCTGCGAGCGTCACGACGTTGAGCGACGGGAGGTTGACCTCGACGCTCATCGGGCTCTTGGCTGTGAGGCTGCCGGGGGTGTTCCCGATGACGAGCGTGCCGGACTTCACGTTGGTCGTGACCCGATTCAGGAGGTTGTTGTCGGCCTTGACGACGACCGACTGCTTCTCGCCGACGTGAATCACGACGTTGTTGCCGCCGGCGAGTTCGACGCTCTTGAACGCGGCCACATCGCGGGTCTGCGTCGCGGGTACGCCTGATCCTTCGGTGCCTGAGGTGGACGAGCTTCCGAACACGTCGAGCTGATAGAGGAGCGCGACCGCAAGCCCACCTAGAAGGAAGGCGAGGATCGCGACCAGCACCCAGCGAGAGCGGTGGTACTCACGTCGGGGCTGAACTGATGTTGGGGCGACAGTCATTGCCCCTCCCTTCTGACGCAGAGCGCCGAAGGCGCCATGCGTACTTCTGCCTTCAAGAAGACACGGTCAGCATCTCTCGTTCACCCGTCTCGCAGATCGGTTCACCCACTGACCCGCGTGCGGCAAAGCCGCACCTCGGCCGCTTCCGACGAGCTTGTCGTCGAAGACGACACCTGCGACCCGAACCGGAGCCCACCCCCACCCCGCGGCTCTCGGACAGCGAGCTCGCCACACTTGCGCGTGTCGACGGCGAGCGCCACGCACTCGTCGGCTACGTGGAGGGCGACTCCGATCCCGCGGCGATCGCACGACTCGTCCGTGATGGCACCCGAGCCGAGGTCGCGTTCGCGGTCGCGGACATCTATCAAGGCCGCGGCATTGGATCCACCCTCGGGCGAAAGCTCACTGCCGACGCACGCTCAGCCGGAGTCAAAGAGCTCGTTGCAACGGTATGCGGCGATAACGCCCGGATCGTCTCGCTCCTGAAGCGCCTCGGCCACTCCGTGAAGGTGAGCTGGAGCGGCAGCGAGCGGGAGTTCGTCGTCGGCCTCGCGTAACCAGCGGGGTGCTCGCCCGGTGGGGACTGCTCGCGCGAGTACACGCAGGTGGCCGCGAGTCACGTCCTGATCGCCCACTGTGCGAGTAGGAGTCAGCCCAACCAAACCGATCAGCCAAACGTGGCGCATGTACCGGGTTACAAAGCCAGCCCGTCTAGTGGAGATCCGAAGGGAGCGAATGTGAACCCGAACAAGGCGTTGTGGGAGAAGGGCAACTTCACGCGTATCGCGGAGGGCATGCGCGAAAGCGGCGAGGCGCTCATGGCCGACGTTGGGATCGAACCCGGTATGCAAGTTCTCGATCTCGGCTCTGGCGACGGCACGACCGCCATCCCTGCTGCGAGGCAAGGAGCCGACGTGCTCGGCGTCGACATCGCGACGAACCTCGTCGAAGCCGGGAACCGCAGGGCGCAGGCCGAGGGCCTCACGAACGTCCGGTTCCAGGAGGGCGACGCTTCGAACCTCGAAGGTCTCAGCGACGATTCGTTCGACGCGACCGTGAGCATCTTCGGCGCGATGTTCGCGCCCAAGCCGGGAGACGTTGCCAAGGAGATGGTGCGTGTGACGCGCCCCGGGGGCCGGGTCGTCATGGGCAACTGGATCCCGAACGACCCGACGCTCGTTGCGCAGATCCTCAAGATCAGCTCGGCCTACTCGCCGCCGCCGCCAGAGGGCTTCGTCAGTCCGATGACGTGGGGTGTTGAGCAGGAGGTCAGCGAACGGTTCACCGCCGCAGGCGTCCCGCCCGAGAACATCGCGTTCCGAAGGGACACGTATCGCTTCGAGTATTCCGTCGCACCCGCCAAGGTCGTAGGCGAGTTCCGCGACTACTACGGGCCGACGATGAACGCGTTCGCCGCGGCCGGGGAGAACGGGCGAACCGCTGATCTGGAAGCGGAGCTCGTCTCGCTGTTCGAGGCACAGAACGAGAGCGGGGACGACAACGCGACCTCGATTCCGGCGACGTTCCTCCGCGTCACCGTCTCTTTGTAGCTGTCAGAAGTTCGGCCTTGGGCCTCGCCGCTCGGAGAAGCGTCGAGGCCCATCGGCACTACTCCCTAGACGGCCCGCCGAGTGGACTTCTTCCGAATCATCTGGCCGGCCTGCTGCTTGGGCGGGCGGATATACCTCGGCGCGAGAGTGCTGCTAGGCGACTCCGAGCGCCTGGGTGATCCTGCCGATGGCAGCGGTCTCCTCGTCCTTCACCCCGCCCCTGGCCCCCGCGACTGCCGTTGCGACGTCGAGCACCAGGCCGCGGTAGGCGTCGAGTTCGTCCGGGGCCTTGGCGCCGAGCACCGCCACCGACGCGCCCAGAGCGGTCATCGTCCCCTCCACAACGTCCTTCGGTGACGCGACCAGGCCGAAGCCCGTGCTGTGTGTCCCCGCCAGTTCGCGGACGAGCTGGCTCTCGCTCTCACGATGCGCGGCGAGCTGCTTCGCGACGGCGCTCGCCTCCCCGAAGCTTTCGGTGAAGTCGCGATGGGCCGCGGAGACGAGCATGCCCGCGCCCGTGACGCCTTGCTGCAGGTTCTTCCACTCGTCCTCGGTGAAGTCCGTCTTGCCTGCCATGCGTCCTCCTTCGGTGCGTGTGAGTGCTGATGAGTCAAGTCTGATACCCAGCCGAGGCCCGGCCACACCTCGGATCCAGACGATCACTCTCCTCTGCAAGGTGCTCGGGTGGCGGGCTTGGTTGCTGGGTACTGTTCCTATCGCATCAGGAGCGCGAGCATGAGGCTCGCCGCCAACCGGGGTTCGCCCACGGTGGCGCAAGCGATGCGGCCCCGCTGGGGCGAGGCGAACGGAGGGGCAAGGAGCACCCGCGGTATGACCGCGAGCAGATCGACATCGTGTGGTGGAGCTTCCGCCCTCTGCAAAAGGGCACGTACCCAAGCGACGAGCGATGCGACCGACGATCGAGCACCAAGAGCCCGGCCCGGACGACTCGATCTTCTCGACGGCGGTTCGGCCAGGGTCCTGGCCGCACAGCCAGCACGACGACTCTACGCCGGTAGCCACGGCACGTCAGTAGGCTGCAGCGCCGAGGAGGGTGTCATCGCTAAGAGTTCCGACAAGCCCAAGAAGCAGCAGAAGCAGAAGCCGCAGAAGAGCCTCAAGGAGCGTCGCAACGAGAAGCGCGCAGCCAAGAAGTTCGGCTCCGGCTCGGGTGCGTAGTAGCTACCAGCAGCGGTCTCCATGCCCACGGAAGATGATGCGTGACCCGCATGTGCGGGCGTAGCCGTAGGGTCGTCCAGTCGATATCGCGCAAGGTGATGCCGACGTGATCCTCTGGGAACTCACGGAGCGGGTGCGACTGCGCGAGGCGTTGACGCGGCTCTACCGAGTGAGCGTCAGCGGTACCGAGCGCGTGCCGGCCGGCGCCTGCATCCTCGTCGCCAACCACGAGTCGGTGACCGACCCCTTCTTTCTGGCGCTCGCGACGCGCCGTCGCGTGCGCTTCATGGCGAAGGCCGAGCTGTGGCGCTACCCACTCGTGCGCTGGGGGCTCAAAGCCTGCGGAGTGTTCCCGGTCGAGCGCGGCACCGGCGACACTCATGCAATGGAACGCGCAGGCGATTTGCTCATCGAGGGGGAGATCCTCGGCATGTTTCCAAGCGGTACGTCGAAACCCGCAGGCAGTCGGCAATGGCAGCGCGGGGCAGCGCGGCTCGCGCTCGCGAGCGGCGCCCCGCTCGTGCCGGTCCGGCTGCTGAACACGCGGCAGCTCCTGCCACGACGCCCCGTCCAGGTGCGGATCGGCGAACCGATGGCCGTGGAGCGGTCCCGGCCGACGGTCGTAGCGGCGCGCGAGTTGACGGCGCGCGCCGAGAGGGCAGTCAATGAGCTGTGAGCGACGCCCGAGCAGCCGCCGACCTCGGCTCAATCGGCCTGACCGCCTGCCTGCACCTGCTCCTCTCCCCTCGCGGGGCGCTCGGGCGGCGGGCCAACTTGCCGGTGCCATCTGGACTTCTCTGGAACGCGAGCGCATGGTCGCCCGAAAGGCGCTAGCGTCGGTGAGCGTGGGCGAGGAAGCTCTTACGGCAGAGCGCGGAGAGCTGCAGCAGGGATACCTCCAGAGCTGGCTCTGAGACACGGCTAGCTCGGTCCCCTGAGATGGCGAGCGGCGAAGTCCACCGGACGCAGCTCGCGCACGAGCGTACCTATCTCGCGTGGTGGCGTACTGGTCTGGCCGGGATCGCGGCAGGATTCGCAATCGGGCGTGTCCTGCCCGAGGTCATCGGCGGCACGAACTGGCCGTATATCGCGCTGGGAACCGCGCTTGCGGGCTCCGGGCTGGCGGCCATGGTATACGGGATCGTGCACTACCGAGAGCTGGAGGCCGCGCTGCGGGAAAACCGGGAACCGCACACCGGTGAGGGCTTCGTGCTGGCGCTCGCCGCAGTCGGGATCGCGGTGGGAGTCGTGTCCGTCGTGCTCGTCCTCCTCGCTCCCTGATCAAGGAGCGCCGCGTCGCCCGATACGGGTTACGGCCGCAGCGGGCTCGTGGTAGCGGATGAATCCGAAGGGCGCTGCCGCGCAACGTCCGCCGGCTGCACCTGCTCCGAGGACTGTTGCAGCGTACTGGCCCTACGACGCTCGAACTCTGTTTGCCGAGGCTCCATCGTCTCACGCGCTAGCCGCACGTTGACGGCCTTCGGGGTTTCGGCCGGGGTTCTGGCCGCAGGGCCAGTCCAACCATGGTACTCCCCGATGCGAGCGGCCCTCCGCCGGCGGTTCCCACGCGGGTCCGCTGTTACCGTTTCTGAGCCGTGAGCGGCTCCGACACGGAAAGCGATAGAGACGCCTGTCCGAACTGCGGAACGCGTGTCGAATCCACGATCAGTGCTCCGGGCGAGCCACTCCGCGAGGCGACTGAGCGCCGCTGCCCGAACTGCGGGAAAGTCCTGAGGCGGGAGGTCGGGGGCAGATGGGCGATCGACGAATCGGCGCGCTAGCTGGCGCACACGGTCAAGCCGAAAGCCCCGAGAACGCGCCGGCCGGGCTCGACTGGGAGGCGTTTTCCGCCGCGTACTTCCCAGGCCGGCATCGGCATGACCTCGAAGCCATCACCGCCTACGGCAAGTACAGACGAGCGGTCGAAGAGCGCACATCTGAGCGCGCTGGTCGCACAGATGAAGCCGACGACACGACCGAGTCGACAACCTGGGAAGACGAGGGCGGTGCGGTCTCGCAGCGGCTGTGAATGGACGGTCGGTGATCGCGGCGGGATCAATTTGTGACCGTGGAGGACAACGAATTGATCGCCCAGGAGTTGAGCCGTTTAGGCGAGAAGATCCGTGACGTCGAGGAGCGCTTGGCCGAGGTCGAGAAAGTGAACGCTCGCTTTGATCACGGCTCGGTCTCTCGGAGAGATCTCACGTCACTGGGACGCGGTCTGTGAGGCCATGTGCCGCGAAGAGACGCAGACCTAGGACTCCGCGTGAAACGGCCGTGCTGTTCGCGCCGCTCGGGGGTGCTGCTTCCGAGCCTGACTCATCCATCTCGTCACGACTCCTCACCGAAATGACGCGCGCTTGTGTCCACCATGGAGCGTATCGCGCTCGGACGCGCCGCCGCGAGAGCGGCTCATCGCCGCGCTCGTCAAGGTTGACGCTCATGCAGCCTTGTACTTGCTGAAATTCGAGGCGGGTACCGATCTGGGCGCCGCCAGCACGACCTCCGCGGAGTCTTTGCCGTCGTCGCCCCGATCGTTGGCCCCCGCGCCTCGTCCATGCGGCGGCCAACATCCATCGCGCGCTCGGCGCAGCGTATGAGCCCGCCGAGCTCGAAGAGTTCGAAGTCACCGAGCCGTACGGGCCTAGAACGTGACTCGCTTTCTTGGGTCGTGTTCCGATAGAAGTGCCGCGTGTTCGCGGGCCTCGGCCTCGCCGCGCTCGTCCTGATCTTCCTCGCTGCAGCTGCGGCTGTCTGGGTAGCTGGCATCCTGCTCTCAAGCGCAACGGACGCGCTCGACATCCGGCTCGGACTGGGAGAAGCCCTCGGGGGTGCGATCCTGCTTGCAGTCGCGACGAACCTGCCGGAGATCGCGATCACCGCCTCCGCGGCGCTCGCGCACGACCTCGGGATCGCGATCGGCAACATCCTGGGCGGGATCGCGATCCAGACGGTTGTCCTCGTCGCGCTTGACGTGGCCATGGGTTCGGAGTCCGCGCTCTCGACGCGGGCGGCGTCGCTCGTGCTCGGGCTCGAAGGCCTGCTCGTGATCGTCGTGCTTGCGATCACGGTGATGGGTGCGCAGCTGCCTTCGTCGCCTCCGCTCGGGCGGGTGGAGCCTGCCGCCCTCCTAATAGCGTTCACCTGGCTCGCCGGCGTCTGGCTCATCAATCGAGCTCGCCGCGGATTGCCCTGGCATGACTCATCGGGCACTGCGCCAGGGGGCCAGGAGAAGCCGCGGGGGCATTCCAAGGCAGTGGCCGCCCAGAAGATGAGCCTCGCCCGCGCCGCGACCGTGTTCGCGTTGGGCGCGGCCGTGACGCTCCTCGCGGGCATCGTGCTCGAGCGCTCCGGCGCCCGGATCGCCAGCCACCTGGGCCTCTCCGGCGTGATCTTCGGCGCGACGATTCTCGCCGCCGCGACTGCACTGCCCGAGGTCTCCACGGGGATCGCGGCCGTGAAGCTCGGCGACTATCAGCTCGCGGTCTCCGACATCTTCGGCGGCAACGCGTTCCTGCCGGTTCTCTTCCTGCTCGCGAGCGTGCTCTCGGGCTCGGCCGTCCTGCCGCAAGCGCAGTCGACGGATATCTACCTGACCGAGCTTGGAATCGTGCTCACATCCGTTTACCTCTGGGGGCTGATCACACGCCCCCATCGACAGGTGCTCCGGATGGGCATGGACTCGCTGACCGTGCTCGTTCTCTACGCAGCTGGCATCGCCGGGCTCATCGCCGTGACCAACCACTAACGCTCGAGCGGCACTCCAGCGTTGCCGGCATGAGCGCACGACGCTCCTGGCGGCTGCTCTTTCGCCCAGGCGTAGCCCTGAGCCTGGGGCGGACGTCGTACGGCGCCTCGAGAATCGCCATGCAGCGTGCGACCTGCTCGACGGCGACATGCTGGGCCTTCTCAACGCGGAGATTACGACCCTCAGCAGTCAGTCCTTCCCCGTCGTGCAGAGCCTAGGTGACGGCGCCGAGCAGACGGAGGCCGCCACGAGGGCGGCCTCGGCTCTTCTGGCTGGGCTAGATGCTCGCTGCTAGACGAGCTCCTTCCAGAACACCTTGACGTCCTCTGCTGGGAACGTCTCTGTCTCGAACAGCTCGAGCTTCGCGATCTTGCCGAGCGCGCGGAACGCGGTCTCGAGATCGGGATACTCGCGCCCCGGCGAGTTCAGCCTGGGGCAACTCGTGCAGAGCCGCGCCGAGGTAGATGAGTTGATCGAGAAGGCAGAAGCCGCCGGAGCGGCCGTCACCACGCCGCGCGACAGGCCGTGGGGCATCTACTCCGGCTACTTCCGCGACCTGGACGGCCACCTTTGGGAGATCATCTGGAACCCGAATAGAGACTGATCTAGCGCGGCCTCGGGTGGACATTCCGCACGCTGCCCCAGGCGAGGCTCTAGACGCTAGGAGTCGCTGGCACGCGGGCGAAAGCCGGAACAGAGCAGATCGGCGCCCACGATCTTGCCGTCAGCGATCGTGCACACGAGATGCTGCTCGACCACAAACTCCTCGCCCTTCTCGACGCCCGCGAAGCGATAGGAGATATGCAGGCGGTCCCCGATCACACTGCTGTGTGAATCTAGGAGATCTAGCTGGGTCGAATCTCCGAACCACCGTGAAATCAAGGATGCCGCTTCGACGGCACCAGTGCGCTCCCTGAAGCCGGGCGGGGTCAGCGCGCGGAACTCGACGTCGGGGGCGAAGCACTGCGCGAGTGTCGCCGCATCTTGTGAGGCGACGGCTCCTACCAATCGCGCCCCGATCTCATGAGCCATCGGGAGCAGCCTACGCCAGGTAGGTCGCGCGCCGGCCGCGTCAAGCGACATCCCGCACACTCGGGCAGGCCAGGGGGACTGGCCCTGGTCGCCTATTGCAGCGCACTGATCGCGAATGCGAGCGCGAAGCCAAGTGTTGTGACAAATCCGGCGAGCCTGCCGCCGTGATGCAGAGCCTCCGGCATCATCGTGTTGGCAAGCATGGTCAGGACAGCGCCCCCCGCGAAAGCGAGCACGATGGCGACGGTTCGGGGCGATGCGGTGTCGAGCACGACGTAGCCCGCAAGGGACGTGACGCCGAAGCCGATGGCTACGAGTACCCAGAAGCGGATGATCCGGGTCATGTTCCGCCCTGCCTGAACGAGGGCCGTCGTCGCTCCGATCGCCTCGGGGATGTTCGCGATGAAGACAGCGACAAGGAACGCGGCGCTGACAGTCCCATGCTCGAGCACGGTGAGGCCGAGGACGAGCGACTCGGGGATACCGTCGAGGATGATTCCGAGCGTCAACGCACCCCCGGCCCCTGACGTTTGGGTGTCGCTCGAGCCTCTGCTCCTGCGAGCGCGTAGTCGGTCAATCATCACCTCGCCAGCGAAGAAGGTCGCCGAGCCTGCGAGGAGCCCGAGCGCGATGCCGCCGTCGCCTGCGGAGGTCACGAACGCCTCTTCGACGAGTTCGTAGGCGACGGCGCTGATCAACACGCCAGCGCCGAAGGCCATGATCAGCCCGAGCAGCCGCGGGCTGATCGAAAACCGGCGGGCAATGACGCCGCCGAGCACGAGCGACGACCCCGCGACGAGGCCCCATGCGAACGCTGCGCCCATCAGGCCGAGAGGCTATTGCGGCGGTTCTCAGCCCTGGCTTCGCTCAAGGAACATTTCTGATCACCGGCACAGGGCGAGCATCGTCTCTCCACGTTCCGAGCAGTGGCTGCATGGACGCTACGTGCCCATCGGGGAAGCCTTGGCGATCTTCGTTGGTCGTCGCGCCGAGCTCATCGCGCCAATGACGCGGGGATGTCCATCGACGACCGGCATCGCCTGAGCGTCGAATCTCAGGTCGCCCGCCCACGCCGCGAGGTTGGCGAGCGCACTGGACGAGAACTGCCAATGGACGAAGTGATCGTTCGCGTAGACGTCTCCCGGACTTGGAACACGCAGCGCTCCACCTTCACCGCCGGCGTCGCCGA
Source organism: uncultured Actinomycetes bacterium (assembly GCA_963809405.1). GTDB lineage: Bacteria > Actinomycetota > Thermoleophilia > Gaiellales > Gaiellaceae > GMQP-bins7. The sequence continues at coordinate 2,006,852 of CAWEJN010000002.1, read as the reverse complement.
GGATTCCATACGTCTCGATCAGTATCCGCCCGCCGTCGCTAAGCACGCCAGCAAGGGCGCGGAGGAGCCCCAGTGGATTCTCGACCCGGTGGAGGATGCCGAAGCAGAAGATGAAGTCGAAGCGCTCCTCGCTGTCAGCGATCTCGAGCGCGTCCATGCGTCGATACTCGACCTTTGACCCGAGTAAGCGGTGGATGGCTCGGAAGCCCTCCCCACCGGTAAGCTCGATCGCCCAACGGTCTCGCACCCAGTGGACGTACTGCTCGCTGTCGATGGCGAGGACGCGTGCCGCCCCGCGCTTTTCGGCCAAGAAGCTGTAGAAGCCGTCGAACGCCCCGACGTCGAGGACCGAGGAACCGACGAAGGAGTCGGGGATCGACGCAAGCCTGTAGCCGTGGTCTCGCGCCTTGCCAGGTGTGTACACCCCCTGGCCGCGATTGAGAGCGAAGGTGTGGAACCAGAGCGGCACCGACCCGAGCTCGCGGGTTGCCTGATCTCGCTCGATGTCGATCGGAACCTCGTCGGCAACCTCTCTTTCTGAAGGCCACTGGTTCGTCTTTGAGCCTTCACTCAAAGGCGCTGCACCTCCTGACAGTGCTCCGCATCGGTCGGCACTCAACAGTCACGAGCCGCGAATCGACGCTCGGGCACGGGGGACTCTATCCAGGTCGTCGGCCTGGTTCACCCAGCAGGATTTCTTGCGGGTGCTCAGAGACGAGGCCCGACTTTGGCCGTGCGTCGTCAAGGAACATTCTTGAACCCTCGGCGTCGGCACTCGCATCTCCGGATCGCGCACACATGCTCAGGCGACCCGGTCGGGCTGACTAGGATTCTTCGGTCGCTCTCGAGCCCGCGGACTCTGATCCGAGAGCGCCATCACACGGGCGTGATACCGGCCTCGACTCGAAGGAGAGGATATGGAATCCACGCTCGCTTTCGCCGCCGCAACCTGGGCCATCGCGATGGCGCTTGGCCCGGTGCTTCAGATACGTCGAATCGTCGACCAGCAGAGCTCGCGAGGCGTCTCGCTCTCGTTCTTCGTCGTCCTGCTCATCGGATTCGGTCTGTGGGTCGCATACGGGATCGCTGCGGCGAACGCGGCGCTGATTGTTCCCAATACCGTTGCCGGAATCGTCATGGCGGTAACGATCGGGGTGGCCATCCGGTATCGGTAGGGTGTCATCGTCCGAACGGGGCGGGCTCTTCAAGCAACGTTCCCGCACGCTCGCGCGGGCGAGTGATGATCTCGCCACGAACCCGTCGCCGACTCGCCGGAGGTCCTTCCGCACCCCGCGACCTCTTGCTCGAAACGGCTACCCGAAGCGATGCCGAACGGCGACCCGGGTCGCCTCTGCGGCCAGCGCAGCCGAGATCACGAGTGCGGCTGCTGGGTCAGCCCACCACCAGTCGACCGCGGACATGGCCGCCCACCTGCTCGAGACGCCCACGATCGCCGACCGGGCCTGGACGGACGAGCCGCGTCTGCCCCGCGAGACCCGGACAGCCTTCATTCGCCGGGTCCTGCTCGGCGAGACGGACCCGGTGGAGGCTTCGTAGAGCGCGACCGCCGCGACTGAGACCGCCTCCGACGCCGCGTGTCCGCGACACGGCTAAGCGGACCTCACAGAGTCCGCTGAGCGGCCGAATTCCCCCCAGACGAGAGTCCGGACCGCGTGTGGGAGCCGCAGATCGGTCGCGGTTCCACGCAGAACCGTGACTCAAGCCATGCAAGAGCGACAGCTCTCCCAACTGAGCTAACCGCCCCGGTTGGGCGCGATTCTAGCCGAGCTTCGGCGACGGCTCAGACCGTGATCGCGCGGCTGTCGCCCTGCCGACCGGCGACCACCCAGATCGCCTCCGCGGGCTGGTCGCCGATCGTCCACAGGCGATGCGGCGAGGACGAGTCGAACGAGATCGCCATGCCGGGCTCGAGCTCGTACTCGTCGAACCCGACGCGGACGCCGAGGCGGCCGCTGATCACGTAGCCGTACTCCTTCCCGCCGTGGCGGACGAGGGACTCCTCGGGGCAGGACGAGGCGCCCGGCGGATAGGCGACGAAGAGGAACTCGAGCGCAGGGTCACTCGCGGGAGTGAGGCGCTCCCAGCGGACTCCGGTCTCGAGGTTGATGCCGGCCCGTGTGTCGGGCGCCGTGACGGGGCCTTCCGGCGCGCTGACCGAGGCTGGGCGCGCCTCGCGCGGGGCCGGCGCCTCGCCGAACAGGTCCCCCATCGTCAGGCCGAGCACGGTGACGAGCCCGTAGAGCGTGCTCACCGACGGGTTGACCTTGTCGCGCTCGATCTGCGAGACGAGGCTCGGGGAGACTCCGACGCGGCGGGCGATCTCGCGGACCGTCATCCCGCTCCGCTGCCGCTCCTCGCGCAGCCGCTCGCCGATCCCCGAGGGCCGCGGGAGCTCCGGGACGCGATCGGCCAGCGACGCTTCCATCGGCACAGCCTAAGCGCGCGCGGGTGCGGACGCCTCGTCGCCCGCCTTCGCCGCGAGGTACTGCCAGTCGCGCTCGAAGCGGTACGAGTGACGATCCGGCGGCCCCGGCGCGGACGTCTCGAGCCAGAGCACCGTGTTCCCCTTCGTCTCGTAGAAGGCGTGGATGCAGCCCACCCCGGTCCAGAACACGTCGCCCGGGCGGAGCGTGTAGCGGACGTCGTCGGCGACGACGTCGACCTCGCCCTCGAGCATCACGTACGACTCCTCGAACGGGTGGTCGTGCGGATGCGCCACGGCGCCTGGCTGGTAGCCGACCATGAACATCGTGTGGAGCTGGGCATCGAGCCGTTTGTCGACGAGCATCTTCACGGTGATCCCGCTGTAGGCGAGCGCCGCGGTCGCCATGCTGGCCGAGACCCTGGGCTCGTCGACGGTTGCCCCCTTCTTCAGGCGGTCGATGTCCATGTCGCCCGGTTGGAGGAGGAAGAGGTTCCGGTTCCGCGGATCGCGGAGGTCGAGCGGCGCCGGCTCATCGTCGGGAGCCGGGCCGAGGAAGAACGTGTCCGGTGCCCTGTCGGAGGCGCGCGGACGGGGAGACGCCATCTCGATCCAGCGAGCCGTGCTCTCGGCCCGCCACGCATGCGCCACGCCGACGGGGATCACCCCGCACGCGCCCTCGCGCAGCCGGACGCCCCTGCCCTCGGCGTACAGGACCGGCTCGCCCGAGAAGACGTAGAAGCCCGTCTCGAACGAGTGGAGGTGCATGTCGACGTGCCCGTCCGTGAGCTCGATGAGCGAGAGACCCGTGTGCGTTGCGCCGGTCGCCTCGCCGACGAGGACCGCCTTCGTGAGCCCGGAGCTGTGCTCGGGCAACCCTGGGGTCAGCTCGATGTCCTCGCGGCGAAGGAGAAGGTGCATCGGCCTCAGGCCCGTGCGAGGTCGTCGGCGCGATCGGCGGCGACAGCCCCGCCGTTCCCGGACGTCGTGCCGCCGACCGGCCCGGACTGCGCGAAGTCCGCTCCGCGCACGTAGCCCTTGCCGGTCACGAGGAGCTCGTCCGCCGGGAACCTCGTGATCACCTGCGGCCCGGTCGGGGTGACGATGACCTCCTCCTCGATCCGTGCCGCCGAGCGGCCGTCCGTAGCGGGGCAGTACGTCTCGAGCGCGAAGACCATCCCGACCTCGAGCTCGACCGGGTCGTCGAACGAGTGCAGGCGGGAGATCATCGGCGCCTCGTACAGCCCGACGCCGAGGCCGTGCCCGAACTGGAGGCCGAACGCGGCGCGCTCGTCCTTCATGCCGATGTGCTCGGCGGTCGGCCAGACCTCCGCGATCTTGTCCGTCGTCACACCGGGCCGGACGCGGTCGATCGCGTCGTCGAGCCACTGGCGGCACTGCTTGTAGGCGTCGAGCTGCGACGGGGTCGCGTAGCCGACGTTGAACGTGCGGTAGTAGCACGTCCGGTAGCCCATGAACGAATGGATGATGTCGAAGAACGCCTGGTCGCCCGGCCGCAGGAGCCGATCCGAGAACGTGTGGGGATGCGGGTTGCAGCGGTCTCCCGAGATCGCGTTGATCGCCTCGACGTGCTCCGAGCCGAGCTCGAAGAGCACCTTCAGCGCCGCTGCCACCACCTCGTTCTCGCGCACGCCCGGACGGAGCATCCGGTAGATCTCCTCGTATGCCGCGTCCACGAGCGCGGCCGCGTTGTCGAGGAGCGCGAGCTCGTCCGCGCTCTTGATCTTGCGGGCCTCGAGCATCACGGGCTGCGAGTCCGTGATCTCGAGCCCCTTGCGCTGGAGCGCGAGGAGCGTCGTCATGTCGGGGACGTCCATCCCGACCGGCTCGGTGTCGAGCCCGCGCTGGTGGAGCTCCTCCCAGATCATGTCCGCGAGCGCGTCGGGCACCCCGGTCGGATCGGGCATGGCGCCGCGCATCGGCGAAACCCAGGCCCGCCAGCTCGACTCGGGAAGCCACGGGCAGTAGAGCTGGTGATGCCGGGCGGCGGACCCGAAGTCCCACAGGATCGGCGCCTCCTCGCGGAAGACGAGCGCGAAGCGGATGTTCTTGTCCCGCTCCCAGGTGCCGATCGCCGTGCTCGTGACGTACCTCAGGTTGTTCGGGTCGAAGAGGAGCAGGCAGCCGAGGTCGGAGGCCGCGAGCGATGCCTTCGCGCGCGCGAGCCGGTGGCTCCGCAGCCGGTTGAAGTCGACCCGTTGCTCCCAGTCGACCGCCATGGTGGCGCCGCGGGAGGCGATGTTCGTTCCACTCACATCGATCACCTCTTCGTTCTGGTTAGCCGGGCCTCGCCCGCGCGCCGCCGGAGCTCGAGGACGAGCGTGATGAAGTCCTCGTCGGCATGGCCGCCTTCGGACACCGCCTCGAGCAGGGGACGGAGCTCGCGGGTCAGGGGCAGGTCGACGCCGAGCTCGTCCGCGAGATCGAGGACGAGGTCGACGTCCTTGCGCATCATGTCCGTCGTGAAGGTCGCGGAGTAGTCCTCGTTGACGAGCGCGTCGGCCTTGTAGGCGACGAACGTGGAGCCGAGGACCGACGAGCGGATCACCTCGAGGAGCGCCTCGCGCTCGACCCCGGCCGTCTCGCCGAGGACGACGGCCTCGGACAGGAGCTCGGCGATGCCGCCGACCAGGATCTGGAGCGTGAGCTTGACGACGCGGGCACGCTCGTCGTCGCCGACGTAGCGGGCGGTTGGGGCGATCGAACGCAGGAGCTCCTCGCACTCATCGAACACGTTCTTCGGCCCGGACACGAACACCGCTGCCTTGCCTCCGCGTATGGCGCCGGGATTGCCGCTTGGAGGGGCGCGCAGATAGCGCACGCCTGCGCCTGACGCTCTCTCGGCGACGCGCGTCGACGCGTCGACCGAGATCGTGCTCATGTCGATCAGGGTCGTTTCCGGAAGTGCTCGCTCGAGCAGACCGCCTTCGCCGCAGATCACCTCGAGCACCGCGTCGTCGTCAGGCAGCGACGTCACGCAGACGTCGGTCGTGACGAGTGCGTCCCCGGCGGACTCGAGCCGCGACGCGCCGGAGGAGACGAGATCGACGTCGTGGCCCGGCGTCCGATTGAAGACGGAGAGGGCGAAGCCGGCGCCGAGGATCCGCTCGGCGATCGCGCTCCCCATGTTCCCGAGCCCGACGACCGCGACCCGGGGCGAGCCGGCGCTCATGCGAGGAGCCACCCGCCGTCGATGTCCAGGTTCACTCCGTTCACCGCTTTGTTCTCGAGCAGGAAGATCGACGCGTCGACGACGTCCTCCATCGTCGAGAGCCGTCCGAGCGGCGTGCGGGCCCGGGGTGACTCGAGCACTCCGGCCGGCTTCTGCATCCAGTAGGGGCTGTCCTCAACGAAGCCGGGGTGGATCCCGTTGACGCGGATCGGCGCCAGCTCGAGCGCGAGGGTGTGTACGAGGCCGGTGACGCCGCCGTTGACGGTCGTCACCGTCGTCGAGCCGGGATACGGGCGCTTCAGCGCGAGGCCTCCGAAGATCAGGATCGAGGCATCCTCGGTGAGCCGCGGGAGCAGCGCGTGCACCACCTCGGTGTAGCCGACGAGCTTGACGGTGACGAGCCTGAGCGCCCGCTCGATGTCGTAGCTCGCGACCGAGTTCTCGTCGCGGTCGACGGCCCCGAGGACGAGCCGGGCGACCGGACCGACACCCGACAGCGCCTCGGCGATCCCGTTCGGCTCGGCGAGGTCGAAGGCGCACGAGGCGAGTTTCCCGGAGCCCTCGATCTCGGATGCGGCCGCCTCGGCGCGCCCCTGGTCGCGGCCCGTAACGACGACGTCGCCTCCCCGTGCTGCGTACTCCTCTGCCAGCCGCCGGCAGATCCCAGCGGTGCCGCCGACGACGACGACAGCTCCGTCGCTCATGCCCGTCACCTTAGAACCGCCGTGCAGTAGGAGTCAACTGGCGATCTTGCTGTGCAGCATGAGTAACCGTCTTGACTTCGCTCGTTTAGCAGACATACACTCGCGCGGTTGAAGGTGAGCCCGCGTGGGATGCGCAGCAGCACCGCAGGGCGACGGTTCGATCGACGCCCGCGAGCGACCACGTCCCGAATGAAGGAGGGTCAGTCGAAGTGAACGGTCTCTTTGTCGTGTCCCGGGGCAGGCGTATTGCCGGCGTGGCGGCGCTTCTCGCGTTCGCACTCGTCGCAGTGGTACTTGCGTCCGGCGCCTCCGGCGGCTCGAACGCCCAGAAGCCGGTCCGCGTCGCGTATCTCTCGTTCGCCGTGGCGAACAGCTACGACGCTCCCATGCTCGCCGCCGCGCAGAAGGTGGCGAAGGCGTCGAAGGCGAAGGTGACGGTGTTCGACGCCGCGAACGACCCGAAGAAGCAGCTCGGCCAGCTCCAGACGGCGATCACGTCGAAGCAGTACAACGCGATCATCGTCCAGCCGATCTTCGGCCCCCAGCTCCTGCCGACGGTGAAGCAGGCGATCTCCAAGGGGATCAAGGTCGTGAACATGGACCAGATCCTCGGGCTGCGGCCGGGCAGTGCGAAGCCGCCGCTCAAGGGCATGGCCGGAAACGTCGTGTTCGTCCAGACGCAGATCGGCCAGAAGCAGGGCGGCCTCGTCGTCCGCGCCTGCCAGGCGCGGAACGCGAACCCGTGCAAGGTCGGGTACCTGTACTCGGTGAAGGTGTCGTCGCTCGACACCGCGATCCGAAACGGGTTCAACAAGGTCACGAAGGGCCACAACGTCGACGTCGTCGCCGAGGGCGAGACGTTCTACAACCCGGCGAACGCGCTCAGCGCCTCGCAGACCATGCTCCAGGCGCATCCGGATCTCGACGTCATCGTCGGCGCCGACCAGGGCGCGACCGGCGCGCAGCAGGCGCTCACCGGCCAGAAGGTGACCCTCATCGGCTACGGCGGCGGCGCCGTGGGTCTGGAGCGGGTCGCGGCGGGCCAGTGGTTCGGCACGGTCATGCAGCGGCCGGCGACCGAGGGTCGCCTCTCGATGGGCTGCGCGGTCAGGGCCGTGCGCACCGGCAAGAACTGCGGCGGGATCGACGTCCTCGCCGGGCTTCCCGACGGAGGCGTCGTTGTAAAGGCCAACGCGAGTAAGTTCAAGGCGGAGTGGCCCGGATAGCAGCGTCTTCCACGAGCGAGGAAGAAGCGGTTCGATATCTCGAGCTCCTGGACGTCACCAAGCAGTTCGGTGGCGTCCGGGCGCTCGACGGCGTCTCGCTCGGCGTCGCGCGCGGGTCGGTTCACGCCCTCGTCGGCGAGAACGGCGCAGGGAAGTCCACGCTCGGCCGTATCGTCGCCGGAGCGCTGTCGCCCGACTCCGGGCGCGTGCTACTCGGCGGCGAGGCAGTCTCGTTCCGATCGCCGCGGGACGCGCTCGAGCACAAAGTCGCGGCAATCGCACAGGAGCCGTCAGTCGTCCCGCAGCTGACCGTCGCCGAGAACGTCCTCCTCGGGCTCGAGCCGCGGAGCACGGGCTTCGTCCGCGGCCGCCAGCTTCGCCACGCGTACGAGGATCTCGCCGCATCCGCCGGGTTCGACCTTCCCGGCGGAGCGCCCGCAGGAGCGCTGCGCACCGCCGACCAGCAGAAGTTGGAGATCCTGCGCGCGCTCTCCCGCGACGCGCAGCTCATCGTCATGGACGAGCCGACGGCCGCGCTCGCGGCGAACGAGACGCTCTCGCTCCACGAGATCGTCCGCTCGCTCGCCCGGAGCGGAAAGACGATCCTCCTCATCTCGCACTTCCTGCGGGAGGTGCTCGAGCTCGCGGACTCGGTCACGGTCCTCCGCGACGGGCAGCTCGTCCGGACCTCCCCCACGGCCGACGAGACGGAATCCTCGCTCGTCGAGGCGATGCTCGGGCGCTCGCTCACGGCGACGTTCCCCGAGAAGCATGTCCGAGACGAGGCGGAGGCGCCGGTTCTCATGTCCGTCCGCGACGTGTCGGCCCCGGGTGTGAGCGGCGTGTCGTTCGATCTCCGTGCGGGCGAGATCCTCGGCATCGCCGGTCTCGTCGGCGCGGGTCGCACGGAACTGGCGCTCGCACTCTTCGGTGCGAGCAAGCTCGAGTCGGGGAGCGTCGAGCTGTCCACGGGCGAGCGCTTCGGCCGCAGCCCGCGCCGCAGCCTCGGCACGGGGCTCGCGCTCATCCCCGAGTCGCGGAAGGACGCGGGGCTCATCTTCGGCCGCTCGTCGATCGAGAACGCGACGCTCTCGCGCCTGCCGTCGTTGAGTGCGCTCGGCATCGTCCGGCGCGCGCGCGAGCGGAAGGAGGCCCGCCGGGTGCTCGAGCGCTGCGACGTGCGCGCAGCGAGATTCTCCGCCCCGGTCCGCACGCTCTCCGGAGGGAACCAGCAGAAGGTGCTGCTCGCCCGGACGCTCCTCTGCGGCCCACGCGTGCTGGTCGCCGACGAGCCGACGAGAGGGGTCGACGTCGGCGCGAAGCGCGCGATCTACGACTTCCTCACCGAGCTCGCCGCGGACGGTCTCGGGGTGATCGTGATCTCCTCCGAGCTCGAGGAGCTGCTCGGCCTCGCCCACCGCATCCTCGTGATGCGGCGTGGCCGGATCGCCGGCGAGTTCGTCGGCGAGCAGATGACCGAGAGCGCGCTCCTCAACGCCGCGTTCGCGGACGAGTCGGCCGGCGAGGTCGCAGCATGAGCACGAACGCGAGCGCGATCAGGGCGGGCCGCGTCTACACGACGACGACGTCGTTCGTCCGCAACGCCGGGATCCTGATCCCATTCCTGATCCTGTTCGCGGTCCTCTCGTTCTCGAGCTCGTCGTTCGCGACGAAGCCGAACCTGCTGAACATCCTCGAGCAGCAGTCCGCGACGCTGATCATCGCCTCCGCCGGGACGCTCGTCCTCGTCGCGGGAGGCATCGACCTCTCCGTCGGCGCGACCTACGGCTTCGCCGGTGTGACCTCGGCGCACTTCGCGCAGCACACGACACCATCGGTCGCGATCGCGCTCGGGATCGGGGCCGGGCTCCTCATCGGGCTCGTGAACGGCCTGGCGACGACCATTCTTCGCGTCAACGCGCTCATCACGACCCTCGCGATGTCGTTCATCGTCAGCGGCTGCGCGGCGCTCGTCACGAAAGGGAACCTGCTCGTTCTCTTCGACAAGCCCGGCTTCGGAAAGCTCGCCAACACCGTCTTCCTCGGGATCAAGACCTCGATCTGGCTGATGGTCGTCACGGTGATCGTCATGGGCCTCGTGCTCTCGGCGACCACGGCGGGCCGGTACATGTACGCGGTCGGCGGCAACGCCGAGGCGGCGCGGCTCGCCGGCGTGCGCGTCGACGCGATCCGCGTGCTCACGTTCGTCCTGAGCGGCGGCGCGGCGGGGCTCGCGGGCGTGATCGACACCTCGCGCGTCTTGAGCGCGCAAGCGTCGAGCGGAGACACGGCGCTCGCGTTCACCGTGCTCGCGGGCATAGTCGTCGGCGGCACGAGCATCCTCGGCGGCGAGGGTGCCGTCTGGAGGACCGTCGTGGGCGTCCTCTTCATCGCCCTGATCGGAAACGGGTACATCCTCCTCGGCCTCGATCCGCTCTACGAGCAGATCACGATGGGCGCGCTACTTCTCGCAGCGGTCGCGCTCGATTCCTGGACGCGAGGACGGCTCCGATGACGACGACCGGTGCGACGGCGGCCCTCGATCGCACGGAGGCGCTCGACCTCTACCGGCGCATGCTCCTCATCCGCGGGTTCGAGGACCGTGTCCAGAGCCTCTTCCTGCGCGGCGAGGTGTACGGGACGACGCATCTCTACTCCGGCCAAGAGGCCGTGGCCGTCGGCTTCGCGAGCGTCCTGCGCGAGGGCGATCGCATCGCCTGTACCTACCGCGGACACGGGCATCTCCTCGCGATGGGCACGCATCCCGAGGGTCTCCTCGCCGAGCTCATGGGTCGCGCGACCGGCGTGAACGGGGGCCGCGCGGGGTCGATGAACGTCGTCGACCCGGAGCACGGAGTGCTGGGGAGCTACGGCATCGTCGGGGGCAGCATCGCGGCGGCGACCGGGGCGGCGCTCTCGCTGAAGGGCAGCGGCTCGGTCGCGGTCGCGTACTTCGGCGACGGGGCGACGAACCAGGCCTACTTCTTCGAGTGCCTCAACCTGGCGAAGGTGCTCGGGCTCCCCGTGATCTTCGTCTGCGAGAACAACGGGTACGGGGAGTACACGCCGTTCGAGGCCGTGACGCCTGGAGGGATCGTCCCACGCGCAGCCGCGATGGAGCTGCCGACCACCGAGGTCGATGGCATGGACGTGCGGGCGGTTCGCGCGGCCGCCGGCGAGATCGTCTCCCGCGTGCGCGCCGGCGAAGGCCCCGAGTTCGTCGAGGCGCGCACCTACCGCTTCGTCGGGCACTCGCGAAGCGATCCCGGGAAGTACCGCCCCGAGGGCGAGCTCGACCAGTGGCGAACGCGTGATCCGCTCCTCGTCGCGGCGACGATGCTCCGCGATGAGCTCGGCGTCGCGGACGCGGACATCGACGGGGTCGCGCGCGACGTGGACGGCGAGATCGACCGGATCGAGGCGGCGGCCACCGCCGCGCCCTATCCCACGAGCGTGGACGTCCCCGAGTTCAACGAGGGTCGATCGTGAGCGTCGAAGCGGGAGCGGAGGTCGTCGCCGACATCCGGATGCCGAAGCTCTCCGACTCGATGGAGGAGGCGACCGTCCTCGAGTGGCTCAAGCAGCCGGGCGACACGATCCGCCGCGGCGATCCGCTCGTCGAGGTGGAGACCGACAAGGCCAACGTCGTCTACGAGGCCGAAACGGACGGGACTCTCGAGGAGATCGTGGTCGGCGCCGGCGAGACGGTGCCGCTCGGGGAGGTCATCGCACGGCTCAGGACGACGCACGCTGCGGGCGCTGCGCCGGCGGCACCGGCGACCCCGCCGCCCAGCGCGGCCCCGGCGCCCGAGCCTGGCTCGACTCCGGAGCGCGGGCCGGCACCGTCGCGGGCGGCACACCGCCCACCCAGCTCCGCGCCGACGGGCGATCGCGCACGAGCGACCCCGTCGGCGCGGCGACTCGCCGAGGAGCTCGGCGTCTCGCTCGAAGGAATCACCGGATCCGGGCCTGGCGGCCGGATCGTCGGCGCCGACGTGCGCGCGCTCGCCGGCTCGGGTGCCGGCTCGACGCCCGACTCGACGGCACCTGGGAGCGGACGCGGGGGCGCGACCGAAATCCCGCTCACACCGACGCAGCGGACGATCGCGCGACGCATGTCGGAGTCGCGCTCGCAGATCCCCGAGTTCACGCTCCAAACCGAGATCGCGATGGAGGAGGCGGCAAACCTGCGGGACGACCTCCGTGCGGCGGGCGCCGATCCACTCCCGTCGTTCAACGACCTCATCGTCCGGGCGGCCGCGCTCGCGCTCCGCGAGCTCCCCGCGCTCAACGGGAGCTTCGAGGACGGGAAGATCGTCCGCCACGGCCGCGTGAACGTGGGCATCGCGGTCGCAACCGACGACGCGCTCCTCGTCCCGACGATCCACGACGCGGATCTCAAGTCGGTGGGCGAGATCGCGGCCGAATCCCGCCGCCTCGCCGAGCGCGCCCGGACGCGCTCGCTGACGGCCGAGGACCTCGCGGACGGGACGTTCACGGTGTCGAACCTGGGCATGTTCGGCGTGCGGCGCTTCACCGCCGTGATCAACCCGCCGCAGGTGGGGATCCTCGCGATCGGAGAGGTCGCCGAGCGGCCTGTCGTCGAAGATGGCGCGGTCGTCGCCCGGAAGACGATGGAGGTCTCGCTCTCGTGCGACCACCGCGTCGTCTATGGCGCCGAGGGCGCACGGTTCCTCGAGCGGCTCTGCGACCTCCTCGAGCAGCCGACTCAGCTCGTCGAGGAGGTGGGGTGACGTGGCCGAGCTCGAGTTCCGCGAGGCGATCCGGCAGGCGCTCGACGAGGAGCTCGCGCGTGACGAGCGCGTGATCTTCTTCGGCGAGGACGTCGCGATCGCCGGTGGCGTCTTCGCCGTGACCCCGGGACTGCACGAGAAGCACGGTGGGAGTCGCGTCTTCGACACTCCGATCTCGGAGCTGGCGCTCACGGGCGCCGCCTACGGAGCTGCGATCACGGGCCTCCGGCCGGTGCTCGAGATCATGTTCGGCGACTTCCTCGCGCTCTCGATGGACTCGCTCATCAACCAGGCGACGAAGTACTGGTTCCTGACGGGCGGGCGGCAGAGCGTCCCGCTCGTGATCCGGTCCGTGGTCGGCGCCGGCGGCCGCTTCGGGGCGATCCACTCGCAGATGCCCGTCTCCTGGCTGATGGGCATCCCCGGGCTGAAGATCGTGGCGCCGGCGACGCCCGCCGATGCGAAGGGACTCCTCAAGGCCGCGATCCGCGACGAGAACCCGGTCGTCTTCTTCGAGCACAAGCGCCTGTACTCGATCACGGGCGAGAGCGGCGGCGACGAGCCGATCCCGCTCGGCTCCGCTCGGGTCGTGCGCGAGGGGACCGACGTGACGCTCGTCAGCGCGATGAAAGGCGTGCACGACTGTCTCGCCGCGGCGGACACGCTCGCCGAGTCGGGCCTCGACGCGGAGGTGATCGACCTCCGCACGCTGCGCCCGCTCGACGTCGACACGATCCTCGCGTCGGTTGGCAAGACGAACCGCGTGGCCGTCGTCGAAGAGGGGCCGCTGACCGGCGGTTGGGCGGGCGAGGTCCTCGCCCTCGTCACCGAGCACGCCCTCGGCGACCTCGACGACGCGTGGCGGATCGCGACCGACAACTCGCCGATCCCGTACAGCCCTCCGCTCGAGGACGCCTTCCTCCCCGGCCCGGAGCGGATCGCCCGAGAGGTGCTCGAGCGGCCCTAGGTCGACCGGCCGGCTCGGGTCAGCCGGCGACCTCCACCTGCGTCGGGATCTCGGGCACGTCGATCTGGAGCCCCGGGTCCGCGGCGCGCACCTGCGTCGTCTCGACGCCCAGCTCCTCGCGCACGATGTTTGCCCCCTGGACGAGCGCTGCAGCCTTGTAGAACGCGATCGGGCGCGGCACTCCCTGGCGTCCGAATCCGCAGTCGGACGAGAGGACGAGGTGCTCCGCATCGATGTGCTCGAGCGCGAGCCGGATGTCCGCCGCGACTTCGTCCGGAAGCTCGACCTGCAGCGCGCGGTGGCTGATCATCCCCACGGCGATCTTCTTGTTCAGCTTCCCCTTGTACGACCCGAAGTGCGGCAGGAGCGAGTGCCCGTTGTGCTTCGACTCGATCGTCCAGACGTCGGCGTTGATGCGCTCTAGATAGATCTCGAGAGAGGCCTCATAGGTGATGTCGGGCTGGAAGCAGTGCTGCGCGCCGGGGTTGCCCCAGCACGTGTGCACCCAGATCTCGGCCTCGTCGAGCCCCTCGACCGTGTAGTTGAAGAGATCGACGTAGAAGTCGAGCGTCCCCTGGTCTGCGCCCCAGGCGGCGGCGCTGTGGATGGCGGGCTCCTCGATCTGGACGACCTTGCACCCCGCGGCGACGAGCTGCCGGAGCTCGGCGTTCAGGATGCCGGCGAGGTCCCACATGAGCTCCTTCTTGTCGTCCGCGTACACGTCCGTACGGAGCGTGAGGACCGTCGAGGCGAGGTCGGACGAGATCGTCCCGAACTTGACGGGCTTCTCGGTCCGCGACTGCGCGACGCGCCAGACCTTCGCGAACTCGAGCGGGACACGCGGGCCGATCTTGTCGGTGATGGCGTGGTACTTCCAGCCACCGACGATCTCGTTCAGCCACGTCCCGATCGGGTACACCCAGCCGGCGGTCGTCTCGGTATCGAACTCCGAGATCCCGCTCAGCCGCTCGGTCGGGTAGGAGAACCAGGAGCGCCCCGCGAGGTCGAAGTCGAGGTGATAGTCGCCGTTCGTGAGGATGTCGAGCCCGGCGAGCTCCTGGTCCGAGATTACGGAGGCGACCGCGTCCATGTGCTGCTCCCGGAACGCGACGTCCCCGAGCCCCGTCGAGTACGGACGCTCGAGGAGATTTCCCGTGTACCAGGTCGGTCGAGGCCACGACCCGGTGACGGTCGTCGGCAGGATCAGGTCCTTCGTGGCAGTGAACATCCCGGCCTCCGTTCAGTCTCGGTCCGCGCGTGTGAATGCCGACTGAACGTAACACAGCCGGGGCGAGAATCGATGCCCAGGAGACGGTTCCGCAGGGGCGCGCGGGCGCCGGTCAGAGCCAGTCGAGGAGATCCGCGATTCCGGAGACCACTGCGTGCGGGCGGCGGCGCTCGGCGAGGCCGTCGAGCGCGAGGCGGCCGCTGATCCCGGTGCCGACGAGGATCGTGCGCGCATCACCGAGCCGACCGAGAGCGATGTCCATGGTCACGTCGTCCCCGATGACGGCCAGATCTCGGGGAGCCGCCCCGAGCCGCTCGCTGATCGTCTGCAGCGCGGCCCGCGACGGCTTGCCGACGATGACCGGGCGTGCCCCCGTCGCCTTCGCGAGGGCGGCGGTGAGCATCGCTCCACGGCTCAGGATCGGCCCATTTGCCCCGGCATACGCCGGCGCGTAGCTCCCCGTGAGGAGCCGCGCGCCGCCGAGCACGAGGCGCGCCGCGCGCTCGAGCTCCGCGAAGTCGACGGTGTCGGCGTGCGCGACGAAGACGGCGTCCGCACGGGACTCCTCGCCGTCGAGAAGGGGCATGCCCTCCCGGAGCAAGTACTCACGCGCCTCCTTGGTCGCGAACACGAGCACCGGCCCGTCCAGACGCTGCATCCGCAGGTAGTGGCGAACGCTCCGGAGCGGCGTGAGAAGCTCGTCGTCGGCGATGTCGAGCCCGACGCCGCGCAGGCCGGCGGCGAACGCCTCGGGCGCTTCGTGGCTCCCGTTGGTGAAGATCGCGAACGGCCGGCCGGAGGCGCGAATCCTGGCGAGGACCTCGGCCGCGCCCGGCTGAACGTGGATGTCGTCGCCCGCACGGTGGACGAGCGTCCCGTCGACGTCGAAGACGAAGCCCCGCACGTCGTCAAGTCGCACGGCGCCACTCCACGACCTCGTCGCCCTTCTCCACTCGGAGGTGCACGATCTCCGGCCGCGCGGCCACCTCGG
Organism: uncultured Actinomycetes bacterium; assembly: GCA_963809405.1. Lineage (GTDB taxonomy): Bacteria > Actinomycetota > Thermoleophilia > Gaiellales > Gaiellaceae > GMQP-bins7. Next base: position 1,991,346 of record CAWEJN010000002.1, on the reverse strand, counting down.
ACAGGAGCGTGACGATCGGGCTCGCGCCCGGCAGCACATCGTGCGCGGCGGCGGCCTTGGGCGGCGACGACTTCGTCCCCGGGCGCGCCGGCGGCGAGGAGAGCATCGCCTCGACCTGCTCCTCGGGCATCGTCAGCCTCAGCAGGAGCTCCTCGTCGGAGATCCGCGGGCCGAAGCGCGCGCGGGCGCCGTCGAGGTGCAGCGGCTCGACCGTGCGGAGCTCCTCCGCGCGCGGCCTCGAGAGCACGCGGTCGGTGATCTCGGGGTCGGGCGGCGCGGCGGGGTCGCCGTAGTGGCCGAGGAAGTAGCGGACCGTCTCGTCGGAGACGTTCGACCAGCGCTCACCGTCGATCACGTTCCGCACCGCCTGGGTCGCGACCAGCTGCGAGACCGGCGTGACGATGATCGGATAGCCCATCTCGGCGCGCACACGGCCGACCTCCTCGAGCACCTCGTCGAAGAGCTCGGGCCGCCGGAGCTCCGCGAGCATCCGCTGTGTCGTCGAGACCATGCCGCCGGCGAGCTGGTGATGGTAGTAGGTCGCGTCGAATTCCTGCGGCCGCCCTTCGGGAAGCCCCCTCTCCCGCGCCAGGCCGCGGAAATGGTCCGAGACGGCCTCGAGCGCCTCGAGGTCGAGACGGTGCGAGAAGCCCTCGGCCTCGAGGTCCCGGAGCGTGGTCTCCGCCGCCGGATTCGAGGTTCCGCGCGCGAGCGGGGCGACGGCCGTGTGCAGGACCTCGAAGCCCGCTCGCAGCCCCTCCATGTAGACGAACGGCGCGAGGCCGATCGTGCAGTGGCTGTGCAGCTCGATCGGCCGCGAGCCGGCCGCGCTCCGGAAGTGCGGAGCGAGCTCGCGCACCGCGTCCGGCGTCAGCAGTCCGCCCGGATCCTTCAGATAGAGACGGTCCATGTCGGCGCAGTCGGCGAGCGCAGCTGCGCGGTCGGCGTAGTAGGCGTGCGTGTGTACGGGGCTGACCGAGTACGTCAGCCCGATCACGACCTCCTCGATTCCCTCCGCGTGCGCCAGCCAGGCGATGCGCTTGAGCCGGGTCGGGTCGTTCGAGGGATCCGCGACCAGGAAGCGGCGGATCCCGTTCCGCGCGACGCACCGGAACGCGAGCCGCATCACGTCCTCGTCGGCCGGCACCCAGGTGATGAAGCGCATGCCCGTCGTGATGAAGCTGAGCGGCGTCTCCGGCATCGCCGCGCTCACCAGGCGGACGCGCTCCCACGGGTCCTCCTGGTGGAACCGGACCGAGACCGCCATGTGCGTGCTCGACGTGAAGTCGAGTGCGTGGAAGCCGACGCGGTCCATCGTCGGCGCGATCGCGAGGACGTCCGGAGTCGTCAGGCCGGTCGCACTCCAGAGGCTCTGGTTTCCGTCGCGCGTGGTCGTGTCGACGATCTCGACGAGCCGGCTCACGCGTCCTCCCTGACCCGGAAGAGGAGCACGTCGTGCTCGACGAGCTCCGCGTTCTCGGCGCACACCTCGACGATCGTGCCGGCGACCCCTGCGGGCACCGGGTTCATCATCTTCATGACCTCGATCAGGCAGACGACCGTGTCCGGCTCGACACGTTCCCCGACGTCGACGAACGGCGGCCTGCCCGGCGCCTGCGCCCGGTAGAAGGTGCCGAGCATCGGCGCCCGGATCGCGAGCAGGTTGCCATCGGACGCGGCCGCCGTCGCCGGCTCCGGCTCCGGCTCCGTTACCTGTTCGCGGGGAGCGCTCGCCGCCTCTCGCCGCACATAGAGCGACAGGCCGCCCGTCTCCACGCGGAGCTCCTCGACGTCCGACTCGTCGATCAGGCGGAGGATCTCGCCGACGTCGTCGTCGCTCAGCGACATGGCCGGATCATGGTCGTTCCTCGTCCTCGAGCGCCACGCCGAACGTGCCCAGGACGAGCGACATCGCCGACCCGGAGAGCCTCGGCCCGGGCGGCGCCGTTCGCTCGGGAACCGTCGTCACCGGGCGTGCCTGGAGCACGACGAGGGCGTGGGGGAGCTCCTGCCCGCGCGCGAGAGCCCACTCGACGTCCTGGTGCGAGCCGTAGTGGAGCTCGATTCTCCGCGCGGCCTCGACGAGCGCCGCGAGCCGCGGCCGGTCGAGGCACGGCTCGTCCCGCCGGTCGGAGGAGACCTCGACACGGACCGTTCCGTGCCCGGCGGCGTCTGGCACGTACTCGACGTGCTTCGTGCTCACGGTCCGGCGCACCACCTCCCGCGTCACCTTGCTGACGAGGTAGTGATCGGGCGTGACCTCCCCGCCGACGACCGCGATGCCGAGCCCGAAGCAGGCGTCGATCGCGACCATGCTCGGGTCGCCGCTGACGGGGTTGCACGTGAAGAGCACGCCGGAGACCTCGGCGTCGACCATCGCCTGGACGGCCACGCCGATCGCCGGCTCGGCGCTCTCGCCGCCGAGCGCCGCCCGATAGCCGATCGCGGGCGCCGAGTACAGGCTCACCCAGCAGTCGCGAACCGCGTCGCAGACCTGGTCCACGCCCCGGACCCAGAGGAAGCTCTCCTGCTGCCCCGCGTGACTCGCCTCGGCGCTGTCCTCGCCGAGCGCGCTCGAGCGGACGGCGACCGGAGGGTATGCGCTGCCGGCCGACTCCTCGAGCTCCCCGTATCTGCGCTCGATCTCCGCGCGGACGGCATCCGGCAGCGGGGCGAAGCGCATCGCCTCTCCGATCGTCTTCGCCGCCGCTCCTATGGCCTCGACGTCGCCCGGGGCGATGCGTGACGACGTCTCGCGCAGCAACCCTTCGAGACCGGTCTGGGCGACGAACTCACGGAAGCCGTCCGCACCGATCGCGAAGCCTGCGGGCACGGGGATACCCGCCGAGAGCAGCTCGCCGAGGTTCGCGCTCTTGCCTCCGAACGCGGCCGCGTCCGACGCCCGCAGTTCCGCGAGCGCGCGGGTGTGGGTCGCGCTCACTCTCCGTCGACGATCGTCACCACGCCGGCCGAGCCGTCGACGTGGATCCTCTGCCCGGTCCGGATCTCCGCCGTCGCGCGCCCGGTGCCGACCACGGCGGGTAGCCCGTACTCGCGGCAGACGATGGCCGCATGCGACATGACGCCGCCGATGTCGGTCACCACCGCCTTCACGTTCGAGAAGATCGGCGCCCAGGCGGGAGACGTGATCGGGCAGACGAGGATCTCGCCCTCCCGCACCCGGGCGATCTCCTCGACGTCGATCACCACACGGGCGACGCCCTCGACGACGCCCGGTGACGCGGCGGCGCCCGTGAGCCGTCCGCCGCCCTGCTCCGCGCTCGCCCACTCCTGCACCCGCTGCGTCGTCACGCCCCAGAGCATGATCACCGCCGGATCCGTGATCGCGTCCGGCGTCGCCCCGATCGCCGGAGGCGGCGTCCACTCGGCGAGCCGTGCGAGGAGCTCCTTGCGGCGGGCGACGATCGGGGGCCAGTGAGCCGGGCCGAGCGGCGTGCCGCCCGTCGCCCAGGTGAGGACGAGCTCGTCGAGTGCCTGCGCGACCTCGTGGCGGGTGAGCTGGAAGACGTCCTCTCCGTCCTCGAGGAAGCCGTGCTCCGCGAGCAGCGCGCCGAACTCGCGCACCTTGTTCCACCAACGCGTGAGGAACCAGTAGTCGCAGAAGAACTTGTGCTCTTCGACGTATGGGAACACCGTGCGCGAGAGCGCGAGCAGCTCGTCGAAGCCGGCGCGCGCCGGCTCGTCGAGCAGGTTCCGGTACTCCGTCGCGAGGCGGTCGCGTTCGCGCGCGATCTCGTCGAGCGGGCGCTCGACCTCCTCGCCCTCCTGCAGCGCGCGCACGTGTCCCACGAGCGACGCGTACGCGATGCTCGGGTCGTCGTACCAGCTTCGGTAGAAGTGGTAGAGGCCGTCGCCGGTGGCCATGTTGAACCACGGGTCCTTGATCTGCTCGAGCGCCTCGAGCCAGCGCTTGCCGGCGTCGCTCAGGACGAGCTCGGCGTCGATCTCCTCGGGCGTGCGGCCCTCGACGAAGGCGCCGTCGACCCCCGTGTCGATCGCGAGCTTCGCCAGCTTGCGGAGCTCCGCGCTCGGCTTGAAGAGCAGGACGTCGATCCCGGCGATCATCTGCGCGACGTGCTGGTCGGGGATGTCGGGCAGCTGGCTCTTGCAGAGCTCGGAGAACGTCATGTAGGCGCCGTAGCCCAGCAACAGGAACTCGAAGTGGTGCTGCCACATGAGGTCGCCACAGCGGAGCGTCCGCTGGTACGCGTCGAGCACCTCGTAGAACGACGTGTTGCGGTCGTCCTCGAACGCGACCTCGTCCGCTTCGTACTCCGGGAGGTCGGGGACGCGGAGCTCCGTGATCTCCGCGATCAGCGCCCGCATCTTGTCCTTGAACTTGCCGTAGAGCTCGTCCCAGTGCCGGTAGTAGTGGCCGGCGCGCTGCTGGAAGAACTCGGCCCGCTCGGCGATCTTCGCAGGGTCCGTGACGGGATTGCCGCTGATGTAGACGTAGCCGTTCACGATCCGGTAGTCGATGCCCATCGCGGGCGGCACCGCGAAGACCCGGTTCTGCCACACGCCGAGCGCCTGGTACGGGCTGTCGACGCACGCGACGTCGAAGGCCGGCATCGGCACGGGGAAGTGCATCGAGTTCCAGAACCAGAACCTGCCCTCGTCCACCTCCCGCCGCGCCTCGTCGAAGACGGCGTAGTACGGATACATCTCCTGCCAGCCCTCGCACCCCGCGGGCGTCTCGATCTCGTACGGGCTCGGGAACGCTGAGGTCTTCGCAGGCGCCGCCATGTGCTCTCCTCCCCTCGGGACTCACGCTGTATACAACAATCGCTCCCACCCCGAAAGGACTCGTCGTGACCCCCGATCCCGAGCCAGGCAGCGCGCGAGCCGAGCCGACCATGCGTGCCGTGCGTCAGCGTTCGCTCGGCGGGCCGGACGTGCTCGAGCTCGTCGACGTCCCGCGACCTGTCCCTGCTCCCACCGAAGTCCTCGTTCGCGTGAGCGCCGGGGGCGTGAACCCGGTCGACTGGAAGACGCGCGCCCGCGGTGGGTTCCTCGGGGAGCCGCCGTTCACCCTCGGGTGGGACGTCGCGGGCGTGGTCGAGGAGGTCGGCGCGGGTGTCACTCGGTTCGAGCCGGGCGCGCGGGTCTTCGGCATGCCGCGCTTCCCGCAGGAGGCCGGGTGCTACGCGGAGTACGTCACGTCACCGTCGCGCCAGCTCGCATCGACGCCGGAAGCTCTTTCCGACGTCGAGGCCGCGGCGCTCCCGCTCGCCGGGCTGACGGCGTGGCAGGCGCTCGTGGAGACCGCGGACATCCGGCCCGCTCAGCGAGTGCTCGTGCTCGCGGCGGCCGGCGGCGTCGGGCATCTCGCGGTGCAGATCGCGAAGGCGCGCGGCGCCTACGTGATCGGGACGGCTCGTGCGGCGAAACACCCCTTCCTCGCCGAGCTCGGCGCCGACGAGGCGATCGACTACACGAACGAGGTCGTCGCAGAGCACGCCCGCGAGGTCGACGTCGTCCTCGACCTCGTCGGCGGCGACTCGAGCCGAAAGGCGCTGCCCGCGCTTCGGGACGGCGGGATCTTCGTCGCCGTGCCGTCGAGCTCGGGTGTCGCGGCCCTGCGCGAGGAGGCGGCGGGCCGAGCTCGCATCACGGGCATCCTCGTCGAGCCCGACCGCGCCGGACTCGAGGAGCTGGCCCGCCTCGTGTCCGAAGGAGCGCTCCGCGTCGAGATCGCCGCCACCTTTCCGCTCGAACAGGCGGCGAACGCCCACGAGCTCGGGGAGACGACCCGCACGCAGGGCAAGATCGTGCTCACGGTCGACTGAGCGATACCGGTCCTCGAGGACCGGCGCGGGCGTATGCTCGCGCGCGACACGCGAGCGGCGAGGAGGTCGAGATGGCACGCATGGTCTTCGTCCACGGCGCGTACGGAGGCGCCTGGTGCTGGGAGCCGGTCACGGAACCCCTCGAAGCGGCGGGTCACACCGTCGAGACGCTCGACCTCCCCGGTTCGGGCGACGACGAGACGCCCGTCGAGGGCGTGACGCTCGAGGCGTGCGCCGAGCGCGTGCGAGAAGTGCTCGAGTCGCGCCCCGAGCCTGCAGTCCTCGTCGCGCACAGCATGGGCGGCGTCATCGCGACCCAGGCCGCGGCGGGCTCGCCCGATCGCGTCGCGGCGCTCGTGTTCGTGTGCGCCTTCATGCCGTCGAACGGCCAGAGCCTGCTCGACCTGACCCGCCTCCCCGAGGGCGCCGCGGACCTGATCCAGGCGAACATCGTCATCGAGGGCGACCCGCCGGTCGCGTACCTCTCGCCGGAGGCGACCGCGGCCGCGATCTACAACGACTGCACGAGCGAGCAGACGCAGTGGGCGATCGCACGGAGGCGTCCACAGGCGGTCGCGCCGTTCGCGACCCCAGTCGACGTGGACGAGGAGGTTCTCGCTTCGATCCCCCGCTTCTACGTGCTCACGACGCGCGATCGCTCGATCCCACCGGAGCTGCAGCGGCGGATGATCGAGGAGCATCCGTGCGCGAAGGTCGCGGAACTCGAGGCGGACCACGCGCCGTACCTCTCGGCCACGGACGAGCTGATCGCGGCGCTGCTCGACATCGTCGGCTCGACGCCCGTCGCGGTGGGCGCTTCCGTTTGAGCCGGAGAGCGAGGCCCGGGCGAACCGGGCCTCGCATCCGATGCTTCGGTCAGGCGACGCCCGCCTTCGTCCGCCAGCCCTCCGCGTACGTGGTGCGCGCCATCTCGGAGTACGGCGCGGGGCTCACGATCGCGCGCAGCTCCGTCTGCACGTGATGCTCGACGACGGGCTTCGACGAGCCGCCGCCCTCCTCGCCCCACACGAGCGTCACCTCCGAGCCGAGCTCGATCTCGGGGTCGATCATCGCCAGCGAGAGGTAGGAGCGCTCGTTATAGCTGTAGCCCGAGAACGACGAGACGCCGACCATCTCGCCGTCCTTCATGACCCGGTCGTACGGCCACGTGGCGTAGTTCGAGAGTGGGAAGTCGATGTACTTCGCCGCGTCCCCGCGCCGGAAGAGCGTCCCGATCGCGGCGGCGACGTCCTCCCCGTTCCATGCGAGCGTGACCTTGCGCCGGCGCGGCTCCTCGCCCATCTGCTCGAGCGCCTCGCGGCCGACGAAGTCGTGGTCGAACTTCACGAACGGCCAGTACCCGAGCTCGTGCGGCGTCAGGTAGTAGTCCTCGATGTCGTCCGAGTAGTAGCTGCCGCCGAGCGAGCCGGTCGCCTCGTACCAGTCCGCAGGGAGCCATTCGCGGTACGCCTTCATCTCATCCCCGGTGAACACCGCGGGCAGCGGGCACGGGATCCAGCCCGACTCGAGCGTGTTGGTCGCGTAGACGCGAGAGCCGACCTGGCACAGGCCGAAGTCCGTCCCAGCCTCGACGATCGCCGCCCTGACGTCCTCGCGCTCCGCCCACGGCCCCCAGAGCTCGAGGCCCGGGACGCCAGACATGCCGTGGTGCAGCGCCCGCACCTTGTGTCCCGCGATCGTCAGGTCGCCCATGTTGAAGAACTTGATCTCGGGCAGCGATCCACCGTTCGCCTTCCGGAGGACGTCGAGCGCCGTCGGCCCCTGGACCTGAAAGCGGTAGAGCTCCCGACCACCCGTCGGGTTGACGGCCGTCCGCTCGTCACGCGAGATCTCGACGTCGTAGCCGCCGGTCTCGGCGTGGTACTGCACCCAGTTGTGCGCCGAGGGCCGTCCGACGAGGCGGACCGTGTCCCCGCCGAGGAAGAAGAGGATCCCGTCGCCGATCACGTACCCGTCCGGGTTGCAGACGACGAGCTGCTTCGCCTTGCCGGCGGCGGCGTTCGCGAACGAGTTCACGCCGACTGCGGACAGCAGCTCGATCACGCCGGGGCCGGAGATCTGCAGGTCCGTCATGTGATGGGACTGGTCGAAGAGCGCACTCGTCTCCTGCCAGGAGACCTGCTCGTCGCGCCAGTTCGTGAACTCCGCGGCCACCGCCGGATAGACATACGGCCCGATCTGCGAGTTCCGTGCCATCTCGGCCGGGCTCCCGCTCGCCTGCAGTTTCTCTTCCAAGCTCGAGTACGCCATTCGTCTCCTCCGTGGAAGGCCGGGCACTACCGCCGGCGATGTGTCGATTATGACGTCGTCGACCCGCTCGGATCCGGGTCAGCGGTTCGCGTCGCGGGCGAGGTCGGAGAGGAGCGCGGCGCTCGCTGCCGCGACGTGCGGCTCGACCCCGAGCTCCCGTAGCAGAGCGGACGCGGCCTCCATCTCCTCGACCCGCCGGCCGGCGTGCGTGCGGCTCCCTTCCAGCAGGCGCTCGAGGAGCGACTCCCCGATGACCTCGGCCACCTGGGCGCGAAGCCACTCCTCGTGTCCTGCCATCTCGGCCGCCCGCGTGCTCTCGATCGCCGCGGCGGCGAGCCCCTTCATGAACACCGAGCGCAGGAGCTTCAGCGCCGCCGCGTCCCCGGCCTGCGTCGAGACGACGTCCACCGGCATGCCGAGTGGACGGAACAGCTCCGCGAACGCCTCGGCGCCCGAACCGGAGGCGAGCGCCGGTGTCCGGAGCCCGCGGGCCGAAACCGAGCCGAGGAGCGCGACGTCGGCGAACCGGCGGCCCGCCTTCGCGAGAACGTCCGCGAGCTCCCGCTCGAGCGCGGGAGAGCACGTGTTCAGGTCGGCGTAGATCGAGTCCGGACCCAGCACGGAGGCGACGGACTCCGCCGCTGCGAGCGCGGTCGCGGCGGTCGTGAGCGAGAGCACGACGTCGGAGCCGCCGGCCGCCGACACGGCGTCCGGCGCACGGACGAGCCCCTCCGGCGCGCCGGCGACGAGCGGGTCGTACCCGCGCACCTCGACACCGGCGGCGACGAGGTCAGCGCCGAGCCGGCTCCCTGCCTCGCCGAGCCCGAGCACGCAGACGCTGGTCATCCGGTCGTGCAGCGAGACGGAACCGTTGACGATCTGCGCAACGCCGGGGCAGTATGCATCTGGAAGCAATGGTCGGCCTCGGGGGACGAGGCGCTGCGAGACACCCGCAAGACGCCTCGACTGCGCCTCGTCCGAAGCGCGGCTCGACGACGAACGGCGTCTTCCACGTCGCACGGCGACGGGGATCGAAGGAGGGATCGACGTGAGCCACCCCAGCCTGGAGGACTTGCTCGGAGAAGCGAACCCTGTCGAGCTGCTCCGTAACGCACAGACCGGAGCGAACGTCTTCCCCGGGGTCCCGCCCGAGTTCACGAACTGGCGGGACGAGCAGCAGGCGTGGCAGAGGACCTGCGTCCTCTTCAACCAGTCGTTCCACATGAACGATCTGGCCGTGGCGGGCCCGGACGCCCGCTCCCTGCTCACGCAACTCGGCGTCAACAGCTTCGACGGCTTCGGGGTCGGCAAAGCGAAGCACTTCGTCCCGTGCACCCCCGAGGGCTACGTGATCGGCGACGTCATCCTGTTCGCGCTCGCGGAGGACCGCTTCAACCTCGTCGGACGGGCGCCGGCGCTGAACTGGATCACGTACCACGCCGAGATCGGCGGCTACGACGTACGCGTCGAGCTCGACGTGCGATCTGCCCTCCGCAGCGACGGACGTCGCAGGTCGTATCGCTTCCAGCTGCAAGGTCCGAACGCGATGCAGGTCATCGAGAACGCCCTCGGCGCCGCGCCGCCGGAGCTCAAGTTCTTCCACACGACGACGGTCACGATCGACGGGAGGGAAGTGCACGCGCTGCGCCACGGGATGGTCGGCCAGCCCGGCTGGGAGCTCTTCGGCCCGTGGGAGGACGAGGCAGTGGTCCGCGAGGCACTCGTGCACGCCGGCGAGGATCTCGGCCTCCGGCAGGTCGGGGGCCGGGCGTACTCGTCGAACACCCTCGAGTCCGGCTGGATCCCCTCGCCGCTCCCGGCCGTCTACTCGGGCACCAGCCTGAAGGCGTATCGCGAGTGGCTGCCGGCAGCCGGATACGAGGGCTCCGCGTCGGTCGGCGGCAGCTTCGTGTCGAAGAACATCGAGGACTACTACTTCACGCCTTGGGATCTGGGGTACGGGCACTACGTCAAGTTCGACCACGACTTCGTCGGCCGCGAGGCGCTCGAGCAGGTGGCCCTGCGGGAGCACCGTCAGAAGGTCACGCTCGCCCTCGACGACGATGACGTGACCCGCACGATCGGGACGATGTTCCAGGAGACCGGCAGGGCGAAGTTCATGGACTGGCCGGCAGCGGTGTACTCGATGCACCAGTTCGACGACGTACAGGTCGACGGCGAGACGGTCGGCATCTCGACCTGGATCGGGTACAGCTCGAACGAGGGGAAGATGCTGACCCTCGCCGTGCTCGACGCCGAGCACGCCACCCCCGGGACCGAGGTGACCCTCGTCTGGGGCGAGGAGGACGGCGGCACCGCCAAGCCGACCGTGGAGCCGCACGTGCAGACCGAGATCCGCGCGATCGTCGCCCCGGCCCCGTACGTCGAAGCCGTGCGGACGTCGTACGCGCCGCGCAGCTGGCGGGCCGCGCAGGCCTGACGCCGAGGGCTACGCCGCGTCGGTGTGCTCGCCGAGGTAGCTCGCGACGAGCAGGTGACGGTCGCGCCGGAGCTCGGCCGCCGACCGCTCCAGGATGATCTCGCCGTGCGAGAGCACGTACCCGCGGTCGGCGACCTCGAGCGCGAGCTGGACGTGCTGCTCGACGAGGAGGACGGCGCAGTCCGAATTGCTGGCGTAGTCGCGCACGATCGGCAGGAGGCTCTCGACGATCACGGGGGCGAGACCCAGCGACAGCTCGTCCAGCAGAAGCACGCGAGGGTGGCGGGCGAGCGCTCGCCCGATGGCGAGCATCTGCTGCTCCCCGCCTGAGAGCAGGCCCGCACGCCGGTCGTGGAGCTCCTCGAGCTTGGGGAAGTAGTCGTACGCGAGGCTCGCGTCCAGCCGCTCCCCCCGGTGACCCAGACGGAAGTGCTCACCGACCGTGAGGCCGAAGAAGATGCCACGTCCCTCCGGCACGTGCGCGATGCGCTGAGCCCGGGCGCTCGGCGAGACCCGCGTGAGATCCTCGCCGTTCAGCGAGACGCGACCGGCGTCGGGCTTGACCACGCCCGAGATCGCGCGCAGCGTCGTCGTCTTGCCGGCACCGTTCGCTCCGAGGAGAGCGACCACCTCACCGGCGCCGACCGTCATGCTCACCCCGCGCACGACGGCCGCCTGGTCGTAGCCCGCCGTCAGCCCCTCGATCTCGAGCGCAGCCGTCACGACGCCTCCGACGCCTCGGCGGCGAGCTCCGCGGTGACGTCCGCGCCGGCGCTCCCGAGGTATGCGCGGACGACGTCCGGGTTGGTGCGAACCGCGTCCGGCGTGCCCTCGGCGATGACCTTGCCGAACTCGAGCACGACCACGTAGTCGGAGATCGAGAGGACCAGGCCCATGTCGTGGTCGACGAGGAGCATCGCGGTTCCTCCGTCGACGATCTCGCGCAGGCCGCGACCGAGAGTCTCGCTCTCGCGTGAGTCGAGACCGGCGGCGGGCTCGTCGAGACAGAGGAGTCGCGGCGTCGCCGCCAGGGCCCGGGCGATCCCCACGAGCTTCCGGTCGCCCTGCGAGATCTGGCTCGACTGCGCGTCCTTCCGCCCGTCCAGGCCGAAGGTGCGAAGGACGACGTCCACCTGCTCGTTCTGCTCCGGCCGGGAGACCACCTGCGCGAGGGCGCCCCACGCGGACGGCCGCTCCGCGGCGACCTGGACGTTCTCCTGCACGGTCAGGTCGTCGAACAGCTCGACCGACTGCCATGTTCGCGCAAGACCGAGCCGCGCGCGAGCGTGCGCTGCCTTTCCCGCCAGATCGCGGCCGTCGAGCAAGATGCTCCCCCGGTAGGGGACGAAGCCGGAGATCGCGTCGATAAACGTCGTCTTGCCCGCGCCGTTGGGCCCGATCAGCCCGACCAGCTGGCCCGGCTCTACCCGGAGGTCGACATCGACAAGTGCCTGGACGCCGCCGAAGCTGACCGAGACCGAGTGTGTCTCGAGGACGAGCGTCACGCTGCGCCTTCGTGAGCCTCGAAGAATGTGGTCCCGACCCATTGGAGCCGTCGCCGAAACGCGCCCTCGCACCGTGCCGCAGACCGGTTCGTCCATGGATTGAAGGGCACTTGTGACGATGTTATCGTTGCCCCGTTCCTGGCGGGCCGTGTGTCAATCGCCGACCGAGGAGGCTTCTGAATGTCCGTGCGAATCAGGCCGATGTCCCGTGCGCGAGGGCGGAGGGCGATCGTCACCCTCGTCGCGCTGACGACGGCGCTCGCGGTGACGATCCCCGTCGCGCTCGGAGGAGCGGCGGCCCCGGCCGCCGTGACGAACTACGCCAAGTTCGTCGGCGCGAAACCCGGCAAGGCGAACCCGAAGCTGAAGCCGGTCGTGATCGGGCTCGTCAACCTGCAGGGCGGTCAGGTCCAGGTCGGGCCGCTGTGGACGCCCGCGGTCGAGACGACCGTCAAGTACGTGAACAATCAGCTGCGCGGCATCGGCGGACACCCGATCATCCTCAAGAAGTGCTTCATCAAGAGCGCCGAGGAGGAAGGCACGCGGTGCGGGCAGCAGATGGCGAACGACAAGCGCGTCTCGGTCGTGCTCTGGGGCGGCGTCGTCATCGGCAACCAGTCGTTCTACTCAGCTCTCGGCAAGAAGTCGGTCGTGGGCGGGGTGCTGGTCCACCCGATCGACGAGACGTCCAAGTCGGGGGTCTACGGCCTCTTCGGCGGTAACGCGTCCGTGCTCAGCCCGTACGGGACGTTTGCGCGCGACGTGCTGAAGGCGAAGACGGCCGCGGTCGTCTACCCGACCATTCCGGGCATCGCGGAGGCCGGTGTGTCGATCGTTGCCGCCATGAGAAAGGCCGGGCTGTCGGTGAAGCAGGTCGCCTATGACCCGAACACCACCGATCTCGTCGGCCCGATCACGGCGGCCGGCGGTCAGAGCGCCGACGTGTTCGTGGTGCAGGACGTCGCCTCGGGGTGCGTCAACATGGCAAAGGCGCTCGCACAGCTGAAGCTCACCCAGAAGGTGCTCACGAACCCGCTCTGCCTCGACCCGCGAGTGGCTGCGGGCCTCGGAGGCGACTACCCGAAGTGGACCTTCGCGATCGCGTCGTCGCTCGGCTTCGACCTGACGGACAAGAGCGTGCCGCCCTTCCTGAAGGTCTTCAAGAAGTACGCAGCCGACCCGAAGATCACCGCCGACCCGTGGTCGCCCGTGGGCTTCGGCCAGACGCTGACGCTGATCAAGTGGCTGAATACGATCGGCTACAAGAAGATCACGCCTGCGGCGATCAACAAGCAGGCGAAGGCATTTCGCGGACCGGTGCCCATGGGCGCCCCGACCGTGAAGTGCGGGAAGTACCCGGCCATCCCGGCGGACTGCAACGACCAGACGCAGTTCTTCGAGTACCAGGGTGGCTTCAAGTTCAAGCGCGTCTCGGGCTGGCTCAAGCCCCCCGGACAGTAGGCGGCTTCAGACGTTCCGAGTAGTGCTCGCGCTGCGGGCCCGGCCATCCGGTCGGGCCCGCTGGCGTGCGACTAGGCTCCCACGACGAGGGCCGTGAGCGTGGACGAGATCCAGCAGATCTGGCAGTTCGCCCTGCTCGGCCTGGGCATCGGGGCGCTGATCGCCGGCATCGCGCTCGCCGTCGTCCTCTTCTACCGCGGGGCGGGCGTGATCAACCTTGCGAGCGGCGGCATCGCAATGTTCGCCGGCTACACCTACTGGGCACTGCGGACCGGCCTCTTCGGGCCGGACATCCCGACCGCGCCTGCACTCGTGATCACGTTCGCCGTCATCGTCGTCTTCGGCGTGGGAATGGAGCTGCTCGCCTTCAGGCCACTCCAGGCCGCGTCGCCGCTCGCGAAGCTCGCTGCCTCGCTCGGCGTCCTCCTGACCTTGCAGGCGACGATGCTGGTCGCGTTCGGCGACACCCCGAAGCCGCAGCCGCCGGTACTGCCGCAGTACCGCCAGGTAGAGCTCCTGGGCGCCAGTGTGGGACTCGACCGCTTGCTGATGGCGGGGATCGTCATCGCGGCCGCGGCGGTGCTCGCAGCCCTCTACCGCTGGAGCCGCTTCGGCCTCGCTACCCGGGCCGCATCGGAGGACGAGGTTTCGGCGACACTCGCCGGGCTGTCGCCGAACAGCCTGTCGATGATCAACACGCTGCTCGCCTGCCTCGTCGCGGGCGGCCTCGGCGTGCTCGCCGCTTCGATCACGGTGCTCTACTGGCAGACGCTCCCCCTCTACATCGTTCCGGCGCTCGCAGCCGCATTGTTCGCGCGCTTCACGTCCTTCGGCGTCGCCTGTGGCGTCGGGCTCTTTCTTGGCATGGCCCAGTCGGTGCTTCTGTACTACGTCGCGCCGAAGCCGTGGTATCCGACAGACCACGGCATCGCGCTGCCCGGCGTGTGGGATCTGTTCGTGTTCGTGGTCATCGTGATCGCGATGTTCTGGCGCGGTGCGAGCCTGCCCGGCCGCGGCGAGCTCATCGAGAAACGCTTGCCGTTCGTTCCCCGGTCCGAGCACCTGGGGCGCAACGCGCTCGTCGGGGCCGGTGTCGGTGCAGCCGCGCTCGTCGTCCTCCCGTGGGACTTCCGCCAGGCGCTGATCGTCTCGCTCCTCGCCTCGCTGATCTGCCTCTCCTACGTCATCATCACCGGCTTCGTCGGGCAGATCTCCGTCGTGCAGGTCGCGCTCGCCGGGGTGGCGGGGTACACGGTGTCCCACATGGCGACCGACTTCGGCATCGAGTTCCCGCTCGCGCCGCTCATCGCCGTAGCCGTGGCCACGGTGCTCGGGCTGCTCGTGGCGGTGTCCGCGCTGCGCGTCCGAGGCGTCAGCCTCGCAGTCGTCACGCTGGCCGCCGCGGTCGCGATCGAGAAGTTCGGCTTCGCCGACTACCGCTGGGGCGGCGGCTCCGGCGCCTCGCCCGTGCCTCCGCCGAGGATCGGCCACTTCAGCCTCGGGCCGGACTCCTCCTGGCGCGGCCTCGACGGGGAGCTGCCGAGCCCCGTCTTCGGCTTCTTCCTCCTCGTGCTCATCGTCGGGATCTGCCTCGTCATCGCCAACGTCCGACGCTCGAGCCTCGGCAGACAGATGCTGGCCGTGCGCTCGAACGAACGTGCGGCCGCCGCCGCCGGCGTGAACGTGACGGCGGTCAAACTCATGGGCTTCGGTCTCGCGGCGTTCATCGCCGGAGTGGCGGGCGTCATGTACAGCTACGAGTTCGGCGGGGTGGCGGCGACGAAGTTCGGCGCCTTCGCGGCGCTCGGCCTGATCGCGTTCGCTTACGTAGGCGGGATCACGATGATCTCCGGCGCGTTCGTCGCAGGGTTGATCTCGACCTCGGGCCTCGTCTCGTACGCCCTCGACAAGTGGTTCGGTCTGTCGGGGAACTGGGCGCTGCTCTTCGCCGGGGTGGCCCTCATCGTGACCCTGATCCTGAACCCGGAGGGCGTCGCCGGCGCCAACTACAAGAAGGCGCAGCAACGTCGCGCTCGCCGTGCCGCCCGTTCCGCGGCGCCGGTCGCGGAGACGCCGGCGAGCTCCTGAGCGTCTAGCGCGCGGCCTGCCGCGGCGTCGCCGGCGAATCTCAGCGCGAGGCTCTCTCCTGCTCCGCGTCGGCGAGCGCTCGCCAGACGTTCTCGCCGTTGCACGGGAGATCAACGTGGCGGACCCCGTACGGGGCGAGCGCGTCGAGCACTGCGTTGTGGACGGCGGGCGTCGCGCCGATCGTGCCCGACTCGCCGATTCCCTTCGCGCCGAGCTCGTTCGCGGGCGTCGGCGTCTCCATCTCGATGACCTCCCACAGTGGCAGGTCCGCGGCTGATGGGAAGGCGTACGTCACGAGCGTGCCCGTGAGCGGGTTGCCGTACTCGTCGTAGGAGAACTCCTCGTACAGGGCCTGCGCGACGCCGGTCGCGACGCCGCCGTGAACCTGGCCCTCGGCGATCAACGGGTTGATCAGCGTCCCGGCGTCGTCGACCGCGACGAGGCGTTCGAGCTCGACCCTCCCGGTCTCCACATCGACCTCGACGACCGCGATGTGCACGCCGAACGGGAAGGTCGGAGGCGCCTTGAAGTCGTGCTGCGCCTTCAGCTCCGCGATCCGCTCGTCGTCCGCCGCTCGCTCGGCGAGCTCCGCCCACGAGAGGGCGCGCTGCGGTGTCCCGGCGACGTGGAACTGTCCCAGTGCCGTGTCGAGGACGACGTCGGACGGGCTCGCCTCCAAGTAGTCGCCGACGAGCGCCTTCGCACGCTCGACCACCTCGTCCGCGGCGCCCCGTGCTGCCATCCCGCCGATCTGCGTCGATTTGGAGCCGAAGGTGCCGGTGCCCCTGGGCACGTCGTCCGTGTCGCCCTTGACGACGGTGACTCTCTCGATCGGCAGTCCGAGCCGCTCGGCGGCGATCATCGCGAACGTCGTCTCGTGACCCTGGCCGTGCGAGAACGAACCGGTGTGCACGATCGCGTCGCCGTCGGCCGTGATCTCGACCTCGCCGTATTCCTCCTCGCCGAGCGGGTTCGTGATCTCGGTGTACGAGCTGATCCCGATCCCGAGCTCGCGGTGATCGCCGGCGTCACGCCGACGCTGCTGGTCCGCCCGCAGCGCGTCGTACCCGACGGCGCGCAGGGCGAGCTCGAGCGCAGCCTCGTAGTCCGCCGAGTCGTACGTCGCCCCCGCTGCGGTCGTGTAGGGAAAGGCGTCCTTCGGGATGAAGTTACGGCGCCGGACCTCCACCGGATCCATTCCGATCTCGGCCGCGAACAGGTCGACCATCCGCTCGATCGCCTGCGCCGCCTCGGGGCGCCCGGCTCCGCGCACGGTCGTCAGCGGCGCGGTGTTGGTCACCACCGACAGGCCTTCGACCTCGATGTGCGGGATCGCGTAGACACCGCTCGCGAGCAGCGCCGTCAGGTTCGGGAGGTATGCGCAGACCCCCGGATACGCGCCCGCATCCTGGAGGATGTGCATGCGGTACGCGAGGATCTTCCCGTCCTTCGTGCCGCCGAGCTCGAGGGTGAGACGCTGGCCGCGGCCATGAGGCAGCGTGACCATGCTCTCGCTCCGCGTCTCCGTCCAGCGCGCGGGCCTGCCGAGGTGTCGGGCGAGCCAGATGACGATCGTCTCCTCGGCGCCGAACGCGCTCTTGGCACCGAAACCGCCTCCGACGTCGGGCGCGATGACTCGTAGCTGGGCGGGCTCCAGCCCGAGCGTGAGGGAGAGGCCGAAGTGATCGCGGTGCGGGACCTGCGTCGAGAGCCACGCGGTGATCCGGCCGTCACTGCCGACCTCGGCGGCGGCCGAGCGCACCTCCAGCGGACAGGCGGACATGCGCTGACTCACGTGCGTGTCCCTGACGACGACGTCGCATTCCTCGAAGAGACGGGGGTCGGGGTCCATGCGCCCCGCCCGCCCGGCGACATTCGTGCCGATCTCCGGGTAGAGCAGCACCTCGTCCTTCACGGCGTCGACCGTCCTCACGACCACGGGCAGCGGGTCGTACTCGACCGAGACGAGCTCGGCAGCGTCGAGACCCGTGGCCCGGTCGGGGCTCACGACGGCCGCGACGATGTCGCCGACGAAACGGACGACGTCCTTCGCGACGACCGGGCGTCTCATTCGCTGCTCGAGCACCGGGATCGGCGGCGGCCCGGTCGAGACATCGATATCGCGGCCCGTGATGACCTGGACGCCCGGCAGCTCCTCGGCGGCGGAGGTGTCCACTGCGACGACGCGCGCGTGCGCGACGAGCGAGCGGACGAAGGTGACCGTGAGCGCGCCCTCGAGGGGCAGGTTCTCGACATAGGTCGCTTCGCCGCGAAGGAAGCGCGGGTCTTCTCTCCGCAGCACCCGGTTCCCGAGGATGCTCACCGGCGCGAGCCTAACCTCCGCACGGCGGGCGGACAACTGCCTCCGGCGCGGAGATCAGCGCGCGCCGACGAGGTCGCGCACGGCGCCGGCGACCTGCTCTCTGCCGGGCAGGTACGCATCCTCGAGCGGCGGGGAGAACGGCACGGGCGAGAACGGCGCCCCGACCCGCGCGATAGGTGCGTCGAGCTCGTCGAACGCCGCCTCCTGCACCTGCGCGGCGATCTCCGCGCCGAAGCCGCCGTGCCTCACGGCCTCGTGCGCGACGACGAGCCGATGTGTCCGCGACACGGAGTCGACGATCGTGTCGAGGTCGAGGGGGACGAGCGTGCGAGGATCGATCACCTCGGCGTCGATCCCCTCCCCCGCAAGCTCCTCCGCGGCAGCGAGCGACTCGGAGACCAGCCGTGACAGCGCCACGATCGTGACGTCGCGGCCCGCCCGCACGACCTTCGCGCGGCCGATGGGCACCGGGACGGCCTCACCGTTCGGCGCGGCAAGCCGCTCGCGCCGAAAGTAGAGGGTCTTGTTCTCCACGTAGACCACCGGGTTCGGATCGGCGATCGCGGCCGCGAGCAGCCCCGCGGCATCGGCGGCGGTGCTCGGCATGACGACCTTGAGACCGGGCACGTGCGTCAACCAGGCCTCGAGGCTCTGCGAGTGCTGCGCGGCGCCTCTTTGTCCCGCCCCACCCTGTGTCCGGAGGACGAGCGGGACGCGAAGCTGACCGCCGGACATGAAGTGCGCCTTCGCCGCCTGGTTCACGAGCTGGTCGAGGGCGAGCGTGACGAAGTCCACGAACATGATCTCGACGACGGGCACGAGCCCCGACTGCGCCGCCCCGATCGCGACCCCGCAGATCGCCGCCTCGCTGATCGGCGTGTTCCTCACGCGCTCGACGCCGAACTCCTCGGCGAGCCCGACGGTCACGCCCCACGGCCCACCTTCGGCGACGTCCTCCCCGACGACGATCACACGCTCGTCGGCGCGCATCGCCTCCGCGAGCGTCCGCGTGATCGCCTGCAGGTAGGTCCATTCCGTCGCCGTCACGTCGCGTACACGAGCTCGCCGGCGAGCGCAGGTACGGGGTACGGGCTCTCCCGCGCGACGCGCACCGCCTCCTCGACCTCGTCACGCGCGGCCTGCTCGAGCTCCGCAGAGCTTCCTTCACCGAGCCAGCCCTCCGCGAGCCCGCGCCGCTGCAGCCGGAGGATCGGATCGAGCTCCTGCCACTCCTCCGCCACGAGCGCCTGGCGGTAGAGCTGCGGATCGCCCTCGTAGTGTCCGCCGAGCCGGTGCGTCAGGCATTCGAGGAGAGCCGGCGCGCCGCCGCCGCGCGCCCCGTCGAGGAGCGCGGTGAACGCGTCGCGCAGGGCGACGACGTCGTTCCCGTCGACCGTCTCCCGCTCGAGCCCGTACGGCGCGACGACGTCGCTCACCCGCTCGACGTTGGTGTGCGCCGAGCGGGGCGTGAACTCGGCGAAGCCGTTGTTCTCGCAGACGAGGATCACGGGCAGACCCCAGAGCGTCGCGAGGTTCACGGACTCGACGAAGATCCCGCCCTGCACGGCCCCGTCACCGAAGAAGACGACGGCGACCCGGTCGCTGTCCTGCATCCGCGCGGCGAGCGCGCTGCCGAGGGCGAGCGGGACGTTTCCGCCCACGACGCCGGTCGCGCCGAGGAAGCCGTGCTCGACGTCGACGAGGTGCATCGAGCCGCCGAGACCGCGGCAGAGCCCGTCCACGCGCCCCATCAGCTCCGCCATCACCGCGGCGAGCGGCGCGCCCTTCGCGATCGCGTGCCCGTGTGCGCGGTGCCCGCTGTAGACGACGTCGTCCGGGCGGAGCTGCCCGCACACCCCGGCGGCAACGCCCTCCTGCCCTGCGCTCAGGTGGACGAGGCCGTGCACCTCGTTCGCGCGCGTGAGCTGTCCGACCCGCTCCTCGAAGACGCGGATCCGCCACATGGTGCGGAGGAGCTCGAGCCCGGCCGCGCCGTCGAGCGCGCCCGCCACGGCGCTACGCAGCGGTCGGCGAGGAGCTCAGCACCTGCTGCACCGCCTCGGCGATCTTCTCCTCGCTCGGCAGGATGTACTCCTCCATCGGCTCGCTGTACGGGATCGTCGCGTCGAGCGAGCAGACGAGCTCGATCGGCGCCTTGAGCGACGAGAAGCCCTCCGACGCGACCTCCGCCGCGATCACCGCGGCAGCCGAGCCGTGACGCGTCGACTGGTCGACGACGACGAGCCGTCCGGTCTTCTCGACCGACTGCAGGATCGTCTCCGTGTCGAGCGGAGCGAGCGTGCGCGGGTCGATGACCTCCGCGGAGATCCCCTCGGACGCGAGCGACTCCGCGGCGGCGAGCGCCTTCCCGAGCATGAAGCCGATGGCGACGATCGTGACGTCGCTCCCCTCGCGGACGACGTTCGCCTCGCCGAGCGGGATCACGTGCTCGCCCTCGGGCACCTCGCCGTGCTCGAGGGTCAGCAGGTAGTGGTGGAAGAAGACGACCGGGTTGTCGTCGCGGATGGACGCGGTCATCAGGCCCTTCGCGTCGGCCGCCGTCGCCGGGACCGCGACCTTGAGCCCGGGCACGCCCATGAACATCCCGTAGATCGACCCGGTGTGCTGCCCGGCCCAGCCCGCGGTGAACCCGTAGCCGGCCTTCATCACCATCGGCACGGTCACCTGGCCGCCGGACATGTAGTGGAAGCGGTTCGCCTCGTTCACGACCTGGTCCATGGCGACGAGCATGAACTCGGCCATGTACAGCTCGACGACCGGCCGGTAGCCGGCGGCCGCGGCGCCGACAGCCATCCCGATCTCGGCGGTCTCGGAGATCGGGGTCACGCGCACGCGGTCGGAGCCGAAGGCCTGCAGGAACGGGTCGTTCTCGTGCGTCGCGATGTTCTGGCCGAAGTAGAGGACGCGCTCGTCGCGCTCCATCTCCTCGCGGATCGCCTCCTCGATCGCGGCGATGTACGGAAGTTCGCGTGCCATCTCGCTCGGCCTCCTAGGCGTAGACGTACTTGACGGCCTCTTCCGGGGCCGGGAACGGGCTCTCGATTCCGAATGCGACAGCGGCCGCCATCTCCTCGCGCACGGACTCGGTGATCGCGTCGGCCTCCTCGGCGCTCAGCGTGCCGTCGGTGACGAGCTTCGCGCGGAAGCGCGGGACCGGGTCGCCGCGCTTGGCGGCTTCGTACTCCTCCGCGTTGCCGAAGACGGTGATCGCCTCGTGCTCGGGGAAATGGAGCGGGATTCCGGGCGGCGCGATGATGTTCCCGTGAGCGCTCAGGCGGTAGACGAGCGACTCGACGAGCGTCGGCCCCTCTCCCTCACGCGCCCGCTCCACCGCCGCCGAGACCTGCTCGTGCACGGCGACCGGGTCGGCGCCGTCCACGGTCACGCCCGGCATGCTGTACCCCTTCGCCTTGACCGCGAGCGGCTCGCCCGCAGCCGCGTTCGCGTCCTCCTGCTCCACGCGCGTGACGACGTTGTAGCTGTTGTTCTCCATGACGAAGACGATCGGGAGCTTCCAGAGCGAGGCGATGTTCAGCGACTCGTGGAACGCGCCCTGCTTCGAGGCGCCGTCGCCGAAGAACGAGAGCACGACCTGGCCCTTGCCGCGGATCTGTGCGGCGTAGGCGGCGCCGGTCGCGTGTGGGATGCCTTGCGCGACGATGCCCGAGGTACCGAGGAACCCGCGGGAGACGTCCGTCAGGTGCATGGAGCCGCCGTAGCCCTTGCAGATACCGGTCGAGCGGCCGTAGATCTCGGCCATCATCGCCTTCGGGTCGGTGCCCAGCACGAGGGGGTAGCCGTGGCAGCGGTAGGTCGTCAGGAGCTGGTCGTCCTCGCGGAGCGCGGCGATCGAGCCGACGATCGACGCCTCGGCGCCGTCGGCGAGGTGCGTGTGCCCGCGGATCACGCCGGGGAACTCCTCGAAGGTCTGCTTCACGCGCTCCTCGAACTCGCGGATCCGCGCCATCTGCCGGAAGATCCAGATCTGCCGCTCCTGCGAGAGGCCGTTCTCAGACACCGAGGCTCCTTTCTCCTGCGGCGGCGAGCTGCGCGCTCGTCGTCTCGTAGGCGCGGTCGAAGATCTGCTCGATCGGGAGGTTCCGGAGCTCTTCCGAGAGCACCTCGACCCCCCACGGGCCGTCATATCCCAGCTCACGGAAGGCGGACACGTACTCGACGATCGGGAACTCGCCCTCTCCGGGAAGCTGGCGGCGGTTGATCACCTCGTCGAGGCGGTCCTCCGCGTACTCGTACGGGCCGTCGCAGAGCTCGACCCAGGACGCCCACCGCGGCGGCACCGCCCGGAGCTCGTCGGGCTCGAGTCTGAGCTTCCCGAGGTGCCAGGTGTCGAACGCGAGGCCGCCGTTGGGCGCGTCCGCTCCCTCGACGACCTCGAGTGCCGTCCCGAGATCGCCGACGTTGACGTCGTAGGGCATGAACTCGTAGACGATCTTCGCGTCGGTGTGCCGGGCGGCGTCCGCGCAGAGCTCGGCATAGCGCTCGACGATCCGGGGCAGCTCGCACTCAGTGCCGACGATGTTGCCGACCTTGATGTGGTGCGCGGGGAGCTGCGACGCCGCTTCGAAGAGGAACGCGCGTCTCTCGTCGGAGGCCTTCCGGCGCTCGTCGCCGGGATCGAGGAACCAGTCGCCGAGGAACTCGAGCTCGAGGTAGCGGAGCCCGTTGTCGTCGAGGAGCTGCCTCACCTCCGAGAGAGTCCGCGTCTCGAGCACCTTCTCCAGGTCGGCGTGCCAGAGCCCGATGCCGGCGAACCCCACGCGCGCGGCATGCTCGCAGCGGTCGCGGAGATCGAAGAGGCTCCACTCCCGCCCGAAGTGCACCTCGACCGGTCCCGACGTGGTCCAGTAGAGACCGAGCAGGTCCGTTCCACTCCCCACGAGAGAACAACCTAACGCGTCCACGAGCAGGCTGCCACCTGCCTAGACCGGGCGCGGACGCCGCATTACGATCGGTGCCGCAACCGAGGCGAGGAGCGCTCGATCGTGGCTGACTACGTGATCGTCGGAGCGGGGACGGCGGGATGCGTGCTCGCGGGGCGCCTGAGCGAGGACCCCGACGTCGAGGTCCTGCTGCTCGAGGCCGGTGGCCCGGACACCGCCGCCGAGCTGCATGTCCCCGCGATGTTCCCGCTCGCGTTCAAGTCCAGTCTCGACTGGGACTTGTACGGCGAGGAGGAGCCCGGGCTCGGCGGGAGGCGCCTGTACCTGCCGCGCGGGCGCGTGATCGGCGGCTCGAGCTCGATCAACGCGATGATCTACCTCCGCGGCCACCGCGCCGACTTCGACGGCTGGGCCGAGTCGGGCTGCACGGGCTGGACGTACGACGAGGTGCTCCCGTACTTCAAGCGCTCCGAGGACAACGAGCGCGGCGAGAACGAGTTCCACGGCGTGGGCGGCCCGCTCGCCGTCTCCGACAGCCGCTCGCTGCACCCGTTCGTCGACGCCGAGCTCGAGGCCGCGGTCGACGCCGGCTACGAGCTGATCGACGACCTCAACGTCGACCGTCCCGAGGGCGTCGCGCGCTTTCAGCTGACGCAGCGCGACGGCTTGCGCTGCAGTGCGGCGGACGCATTCCTGCACCCTGCCGAGTCGAGGCCGAACCTGACGGTGAGGTCGGGCGTCTTCGTCGAGCGCATCGTGTTCGAGGGAGACCGTGCCGTCGGCGTCGAGCTGGTCCGAGACGGCGAGCGCGAGACCGTCAGGGCGGAGCGGGAGGTAATCGTCTCAGGGGGCACTTACCAGTCGCCCGTGCTGCTCATGCTCTCGGGCGTCGGGCCTGCGGCCGACCTCGGCATCTTCGGGATCCCGGTGCGGCAGGACCTGCCCGTCGGCGAGAACCTGCAGGACCACTGCATGGTCAACGTCAACTACCTGACCGACGAGCCGGGGCTGTTCGGGATCTTCACACCCGAGAACTTCGCGCTCCTCGAGTCGGAGGGCCGCGGACCGCTGACCTCGAACTACCCGGAGGCAGGTGGCTTCTTCAGGACCCGGCCGAACCTGCCGGCGCCCGACGTCGAGTTCCACTTCGCGGCCGCGCCTTTCTTCGACGAGGGCCTGAAGCCGCCGCCGGGCAACGGCTACGCGTTCGGGCCGGTGATCATCAAGCCGACCTCGCGCGGCAAGGTCGGGCTGCGGACGCCGATGGCCGACTCGAAGCCGACGGTGCTGTGCAACTTCCTCACCACCGAGGAGGATCGTGCGAGCATGCTCGAGGGCGTCCGGATCGCGCTCGAGATCGCCAACCAGTCGCCGCTCCGGAAGATTGCCCGCGAGCCGCTGAGCGTCCCGGCCTCCGACTCCGAGCATGACATCTGGGCCTGGGTGGAGCGGGCGAGCCAGACCGTCTACCACCCGACGTCGACGTGCGCGATGGGCGCCGTCGTCGACCCGGAGCTCCGCGTCTACGGCGTCGAGGGGCTGAGGGTCGTGGACGCCTCGGTGATGCCGACCGTCACCCGGGCGAACACGAACGCCGCGACGATGATGATCGCCGAGAAGGCCGCGGACATGATCCTCGGGAAGGCCGCGCTCGAGCCGGCCCAGCCCACCGCCGCAGTCGAGTAGCAGCAGCCGCCCGGCCACGAAGCGGCCGGCTTCAGGGATCTTGGCGCGGCTCGGGGCGCACGCTGGCTGGCTCGGGGCGTGGCGCAAGGTTCAGCTCGATCCGGACGCCGTTCGGGTCGTCGAGGAACAGCTGACGGATTCCTGCGGCCGGTACGTCGTTCGTGACGGCCTCGACTCCGGCCGCCTCGAGCCGTGCGACCAGCGCGTCGTGGCCTTCGGCGGTGAACGCAAGGTGGTCGATCGGGCCGCCGCCGCCACTGCCGAGACCGACCTCCGCCGCGTGCGCCACGTACGCGGCGCGCTCGGCGAGGTGCAGGCAGGCGACGCCGTCGAGATAGAGCCAGTAGCCCGGGAACGGGAGCTTCGGACGCTCGCCGACCTCGAAGCCGAGCGCCTCGCAGTAGAACGCCTTCGTCCCCTCGAGATCGTCGGTGAGCACGAGGGCGTGGTCGAGCGCTCGGAGCGGCATCAGCTCGGCTGCCCGCGAGTCCGCGCATAGGCGGCGAACGGCTCGATCGAGCCCGGCTCGACGAGCGCGTCGCTCGCCGCGACGTCCGACACCTTCGCCCCGGTGAGGATGCGCTTCACCGGAACCTCGAGCTTCTTCCCCGTCAGCGTCCGCGGGATCGCGGGCACGGCGACGATCGTGTCGGGCGCGTGCCGAGGCGAGAGCGAGTCGCGGAGGGCGCCGGCGATGCGCGCTCTGAGCGCGTCGTCGAGCTCGACGCCCGGACGGAGCACGACGAAGAGGAGCAGTTCGTCCTGCTCCTCGAGATGGACGACGAGGCTGTCGAGCACCTCGTCGATCTCCTCGACGACCGAGTAGATCTCGCTCGACCCGAGCCGAACGCCGCCGCGGTTCAAGGTCGCGTCCGAGCGGCCCGTGATGATCGCGCTCCCCCGCTCGGTGATGAGGATCCAGTCGCCGAAGCGCCAGACGCCCGGGAAGAACCCGAAGTACGCGTCCCGGTAGCGCGTGCCGTCCGGGTCGTTCCAGAAGCCCACCGGCATGGACGGCATGGGTTGCTTGATCACGAGCTCGCCGAGCTTCCCGACGACCGGCTTGCCATCCGGCCCGAACGCATCGGCGTCGACGCCGGGCATGCGCGCCGACATCTCCCCCGCCCACACGGGAAGCAGCGGGATCCCTTGCACGAGCCCCGTGCAGACGTCCGTCCCTCCGCTCCCGACGTTCACGTTGACGTCCGGCCCGAACTGCTCGTAGAGCCACTCGTACCCTTCGAGCGGCAGTGGCGAGCCCGCCTCGCAGACCATCCGCACCGAGGAGAGGTCGAAGAGCCGTCCGGGCTCGAGGCCCTCCTTACGGCACGCCATCGTGAACGCGGGGCTGAGGCCGAAGAAGGTCGGTCTTGTCTCCTCGATCACGCGCCACTGGAACGAGAGGTCGGGGAACGCCGGGTTGCCGTCGATCATCACGATCGACGCGCGGTGCAGCAGGACGGAGACGAGCGCGTTCCACATCATCCAGGCGGTCGTCGTGAACCACTGGAGACGGTCGCCGGGCTGGAGGTCCCAGCTGAAGCCGTGGTTCTTCAGATGCTCGAGGAGGATCCCGCCGTGGCAGTGCACGATCGCCTTCGGGAGCCCGGTCGTGCCCGAGGAGAAGAGCACGTACAGCGGGTGCGCGAACGGCAGCGGGTCGAACGCGGGCTCGGCGGGCTCGGCGAGGAGCTCGTCCCACGAGACCGCGTCGGGAAGCGCGTCGTCGGCACCTCCCGGATACGGAACGTGGACGAGGGCCTCGAGGCTCGGCAGGCCCGCACGGATCTCGTCCACTTGGGGCCGTCGGTCGATCGCCTTGTCCCCGTAGCGATAGCCGGCGACTGCGAGCAGGACCTTGGGCTCGAGCTGCCCGAGCCGGTGCAGGACGCTCCGGACCCCGAACTCCGGTGGGCACGTCGCCCAGATCGCGCCGAGGCTCGCCGCCGCGAGGAACGCGACGAGCGTCTCGGGGATGTTCGGGAGATAGGCGACGACTCGGTCGCCGGGACCGACGCCGAGGCGCTGCAGGCCGGCGCGGGCGCGGGCCACCTGCTCGCGGAGGTCGCCGAAGGTGAGCTCCTGGGTCGCTCGCGACTGCGAGTAGGCGACGACCGCGACCTGGTCGACATCCTCGTCGCGGCCGAGCATGTGCTCGGCGTAGTTCAGCCGCGCGCCGGGGAACCACTCAGCGCCGGGCATCTCCCTGGAGCCGAGCACGCGCTCGTAGGGCGTGCGCGCGCGAACCTCGAAGAAGTCCCAGACGGACGCCCAGAATCCCTCGAGGTCGGTGACCGACCACCGCCAGAGCTCGTCATAGTCCCGGAAGTCGAGGCCGCGCTCGGTGCGCAGCCACTCCAGGTAGCGGCCGATGAGGAACCGGCTGCGCGCGTCCGCAGGGGGCGTCCACAGCACCTGGCCCTGGGTCAGCGGTCGCTCGGCTCGCGCGCTCATCGCCGCGATCCTAGACTCGAAGATCCGACGAACGCGCGGATCCATACGGCGAGCGGCGCCGAGCCGAATAGGGTTCCACGAGTCCCCGTGAGCGACTCGGAGGTGCGACCGGTACATGAATGTCCTCGACGGCAAGGCGGCGATCGTGACGGGCTCGGCGAGAGGGATCGGGCGTGCGACCGCCGAGCTCCTGTGCGCTCACGGAGCGCGCGTGCTCGTGAACGACGTCGACGCGGATCTCGCGGCGCAGACCGCCGGGGAGATCGAGGGTGAGACGGCGGTCTTCGGCGGCGACCTCACGCGGGAGGGCGTCTGTGAGGAACTCGTCCAGAAGGCGGTCTCGGAGTTCGGCCAGCTGGACATCGTCGTGAACAACGCCGGGTTCACGTGGGACGGCATGGCGCACAAGATGTCCGACGAGCAGTTCCGGGCGATGCTCGAGATTCACGCGGTCGTCCCCTTCCGCGTCCTGCGGGCGGCGGCTCCGTATCTGCGCGAGCCCGCGAAGAAGGAGCGCGAGGAGGGTCGCGAGGTGTTCCGCAAGGTCGTCAACGTGACCTCGATCTCGGGCACGCAGGGCAACGTCGGGCAGGTCAACTACGCAGCGGGAAAGGCCGCCCTCGTCGGCATCACGAAGACCCTCGCCAGGGAATGGGGACCGTTCAGGGTGAACGTGAACGCCGTAGCGTTCGGCTTCGTGGAGACACGGCTGACGGCGGCGTCGGACGAGAGCGACGAGACGTTCGCGCTCGGGGACGTCGAGATCCCGCTTGGCATTCCGGGCCAGATGCGGGAGCGTGTCCCGCTCGTCATTCCGCTCGGGCGCGGAGCCCGTCCGGAGGAGGCGGCGGGCGCGATCTTCTTCCTCTGCTCGCCGTGGTCGAACTTCGTGCAGGGTCAGGTGCTGACGGTCAACGGCGGCCAGGGAACCGGGATGACGTGAGCGCGGCGCTCACGGCGCTTCCGCCGGCCGATCGTCCTCTCGCGCGAGATGGTCGCGGCCGAGGAACGTGTTCGCCCACGCGCTCGTCCCCGCCAGGGCGTTGTCCTTGACGACCACCGGCCCGTCGAGCATCGACTCCTCCTCGCCGTAGGCCTTGAGCCGCTCGTACGCCTGGGACCAGATGCACTCCGTGTCGTAGACCTCGCACAGGCCGTCCCTCGTCCCGCCGCAAGGGCCGTTCCGCTGGTTCTTCGCACACTGCGACTCGGGGCAGACGTACGCGATCTCGGCAAGCGAGCAGTCGCCGCAGTCTTCGCAGTGGAAGAGCGGGGCCTTCGCCATCTGCTCCAGTACGTGCAGGGCCTTTCCCACCGGCCGCGGGCCTCTCTCCACGCCGCGGTAGAGCGCCCGGGCCGCCGGGAAGAGCGGCGCGTCCTCCGCGAAGACCGTGTCGTGCAGACGCCTGCTGAATCGATATCTGAGGGGAACGCGCAGGTCGCTCTTCCGGCGGCGCTTCGACTCGGGGTACGAGGCGCTCACCTCGTCGGACGAAAGCCCGGTGTCCGGGTCCTGCTCGAAGAGGAAGAACTCGTCGGAGAGCGGGAACTGGATCTCGCGCGCGAGCCCCCGCCACTCGTCGTCTCCGAAGGAACGCGCCCGGTCGAGAATCTCCCCGAACGTCGTCGCCGGCATGTGACCGCCGAGGTAGACGCCGGCGAAGCCGAGGCCGCGCGCGACCGCGACGTGCTTCGACGCCAGGTCGACGAAGAACTCCTTCCCCCGGTCCGGGCTCGCACCGTGGCGCTCGACGAGCTCGAGCAGCTCGTCGCTGACGACGACGCCCGGGATCGCGCCGCGGCGAAAAGCGCGAGCGGCGGTGCGGGAGAGCAGGAACACGTTCGCGAGCGCGTGGAGCGCCGAACCGTCGCGGCGAATCCAGCGCAGGAGCTCGTCGTCCTTGCGTGTGTTCCAGCCGATCTGGTTGATCACGAAGCGCGCGCCCGCCTGCGCCTTCTTCCGGAGCTTGAAGTACTGGGGCATCACCTCGCGCTCGTGTCGCTTGTGGTTCGTCACGACGCACCCGAGGAAGAAGTCCGTCCGGGAGAGCCGAACGTCGGGATGTCGCTCGTCCCGGAGCCCCTCGTTCATCTCAGAGAAGAGGTTCAGGAGGCCCACTGAGTCGATGTCGAACACGGGCGCCGCGAGACCGCGGTGGCCGGCGCCCGGGTAGTCGCCAGAGAGCGCGAGCACGTTGTGGAAGCCGTGAGACCCGAGCTGCCAGCCGCGGCTCTCGAGCGCGTTCCGGTTCCAGTCCTTGCAGGCGAGGTGGATGATCACCTCCTGCCCGTGCGCGATCAGGTCGGTCCCGAGCGCGTCGGGGGCGACCATCGCGTGCCCGCCCGGATTGTCGGTGATCGAGAGAACGTCGACGCGGGGGTCGGCGGCGAGATCCCGGGCGAGTCCCAGCACCCGGTCGCTCCCTCCCGAGGTGATGAGCCCCCGGCTCGTGACGAGCTCGGCAGCGACGACGAATTCGCCTTGCGCCAACCGTTCGCGGAACGGGGTCACATCTGCCCGGCTGCCGCTCAGGCGCTCGAGACGGGCTCGGGCAC
The DNA here is from genome assembly GCA_963809405.1 of uncultured Actinomycetes bacterium. Taxonomy (GTDB): domain Bacteria; phylum Actinomycetota; class Thermoleophilia; order Gaiellales; family Gaiellaceae; genus GMQP-bins7. The sequence goes on along the minus strand of CAWEJN010000002.1, from coordinate 1,961,830 downwards.
GAGTCCCGCCGAGAGGACGAGCGTCCCGCCGTCGATCAGATAGGCAGCGCCGGTCATGAAGCTCGACGCCGGCGACGCGAGCAGGAGCACGAGCCCCTTCAGCTCCTCCGGCTGGCCCATGCGCCCGAGCGGGACGGTCCTCGCCCACATGCGCTCCATCTCCGGAGTCGGGCTCTCGGTCACGCCGCCGCCGATCCGGGTGCCCTTGAACGGCCCGGGGCAGATCGCGTTCACGAGGACTCCGTAGGACGCGAGCTCGAGAGCCGCCTGGCGCACGACGTTCAGGATCGCCGCTTTGCTCGCGACGTAGCCGTAGCAGACCTCCGGCTCGGGACGGAGTCCCGCGTTCGACGAGGTGACGACGATCCGGCCCGAGCGCTGGCGCTTCATCACCGCGGCGGCGTGCTTCATCGTGAACATGACGCCGTTCAGGTTGACGCCGAGCACCGTGCTCCAGTCGGAGAGCTCGACGGCGGCGATGCCCTGACCTCCCTCCACGGCGAACCCCGGCACGGCCGCGAGACCGGCGTTCGCGAAGACGACGTCGATTCCGCCCTCGGCCGAGACGACGTCGTCCATCAGCGCCTGCACGCGACGCTCGTCCGACACGTCGACGACGAAGGAGCGAACCGACGCGCCCCGCTCGGCGAGCGACGCGGTCTCGGCCTCGAGCCGCTCGGCGTCGACGTCCGCGAGCGTGACGTGAGCCCCGCACTCGGCGAGCACCTCGGCCATCGCGAGGCCGAGCCCGCTGGCTGCGCCGGTCACGACGACGCGCAGCCCGCGAACGTCGAAGAGCCGCTCCTGGACGCTCGCGCTCACGGGACGAGGACCGCCCTGCCGGTGATGTCTCCCTCGCGAAGACGCGCGAGCACGTCGTTCACGTCGTCGAGCGGGCTCGTCTCCGTCCGCAGCGTGATCTGGCCCCGGCCGTGCATCTGCAGGACCTCCCAGAGGTCGATCCAGTTGCCGACGAGGTTGCCCTCGATCGAGAAATCACCGTCGACGAGGGCGATGGTCGGCATCGTGAGGACGCCGTCGAAGCCGACCACCGAGTACACGCCCCCTCTCGCCAGCATCTCCAGAGCTGACGTGTGCGTGCCGTCCGTGCCGACGAAGTCGATCACGACCTCGGCCCCCACGCCGTCCGTGAGCTCCCGCACGGCGGACGCGACACCCTCGCGGTCGCCGACCACCTCGTCCGCGCCGAGCTCACGAGCGAGCGCGCGGCGCCGCTCATCGGTGTCGACGCCGACGACCGTCGAAGCGCCGAGCGCCTTCACGAGCTGGAGGGCGACGTGCCCGACGCCGCCGACGCCGATGACGACCGCGGTCGTCCCGGGAACGAGGCGCGGGACGAGCTTCTTGACCGCGTGCATCGCCGTGAGCCCAGCATCGGCATAGGGTGCGACGTCTACAGGGTCGATGCCCGTCGGGATCGGGACGAGCGAGCGCTCGTCCACGAGGACGAAGTCGGCGAACCCGCCGTCCCGGGTGAGGCCGGTGAACTGGCGACGAACGCAGTGCATGTCGTGGCCGCGGCGGCACGAGACGCAGAGCCCGCAGCTGTAGGGCGGATAGACGAGCACCGCGTCCCCCACTGCAACGGCGGTGACGTCGACTCCGACCGCATGCACCCAGCCGGCGCTCTCGTGGCCGAGCACGATGGGCGGTCGCAAGCCCGCCGGCTCCATCAGCCCGTCGATCGCGTGGAGGTCGGTCGCGCAGACACCCGCGCCACCCACGCGGACGACGACGTCACGCGGCCCAGCCGGCTCGGGCTCGGGCCGCTCCACGAGCTCGAGCGGCCGGTGGTACTCGTGAAGGAGAGCGGCCCTCATGCCGCGGCCGCCGTCCTCGCGCGCAGGTAGCCGCTCGCGTCGGCGTCGAGGTGGTCGGCCAGCCTCGTGGCGAGCGCCATGATCGTCAGCGACGGGTTCACCGAGAGCGTTCGCGGGACGAGCGAGCCGTCGCCGACGAAGAGCCGCTTCACATCGTGCGACTCGCCGTTCCGGTCGACGACGGAGCGCTCCGGGTCGTCGCCCATCCGGCAGCTCCCCTGCACGTGCGTCGAGGCGATCCCCGTCCAGCAGACCTGCGTCGCTCCCGCCGCCTCGAGCACGTCGCGACTGAAGCGGGCCGCGGCGTCGAGCCGCTCGACCTCGTTCGGACGGAGCTCGACGTCGAAGCGCTCCCCGCCCGACTCGTCCACCACAACCGCGGAGTTGTTGTCGTCGTTCGCGAGCGCGAGGAGGCCGATCCAGCGGCGGAAGCCCTTGACCGCCTCGACCAGACGCTCGCCCCACAGCGGCCCCTGCTCGTCGCAGAGCGTCGTCGCGAACGAGATCGGATCCTGGATCGTCGTCGCCTCGATCACGAAGCCGCCGTTCTCGTCGTGCTGGTAGTCCATGCAGTGCGCGGTGATCGGATAGACCATGTGCGCGTCCTGCGGCTCGTCGAAGAGCCCGTACACGAGGCGTAGCGGGTGGATCCCGAGATGCCTTCCGATCGGAGTCGTCCCGTCGCCGACTCCCGAGCGGAGCAGGAGCTGCGGCGTGTTCAGCGTGCCCGCCGCGACGACCACGACGCCCGCGTTCACCGTGTGGCGATCGCCGGCCGGGTCGACGTACTCGACACCGGTCGCGCGGGGGCCATCGGCGGTGTCCTCCATCAGCACGCGCTCGACCGCTGCGTGCGCGCGCAGCTCGAGCAAGCCGCGCGCCCAGGCTTCGTGGATGTACGTGTTCATCGTCGACTTGCCTGCGTTCGTCGCGCAGCCCTGGAGGCACGAGCCACAGCTCGTGCAGTTCACGTCGGTGTACGAGCGCACGGGCTCCAGCTCCGCGCCGACAGCGTGGAAGCCGCGCTCGACCGTGAGCACGCTCTTCCTCCAGTCGCTGCGCTCCCGGACGCCGAGGTACCGCTCGACGCGGTCGTAGTACGGGTCGAGGTCGGAGACGGCGAACGACTCGCCGCGCTCGTTCGTGAGCCCGGTCGCAAGATGCCACTTCGCGACGTCCCGCTCATGCGCGCGGAGCGCGACCTTCGTGTTGATCGTCGTCGTGCCGCCGACGCAGCGCCCGGCGAGGAAGGCGACGACCTCCCCGTTCGGAAGCGGCGCGAGCCGCAGCGGCCAGAAGAGGTCGTGCGTCGCCTTCGCCTCCCAGCGGGTGAAGTCGGCGGCCGTGCGGTGCGGGCCGATCTCGAGCAGGAGGACGTCGCGCCCGCGCTGCGCGAGCTCGCCCGCGACGACGCCTCCCCCGGCCCCGGAGCCGACCACGACGACCTCGAACTCGTCCTTCACGCACCGACCTCGGGCGCGAACGCGAGCCGACGGCGAGCGTTCACGCGACCCCGATCCCGAGGTACGACCAGTCCTTCGAGAGCCGCGTCGCGAGCGGCGTCGAGAAGTCGATCTCCGACCAGGCCCCGGGGCCGTCCTTCCCCGGCGCTACGAAGTCGCTGTAGTACGCCTCGATGGCGAGCGCACGGACGAACGCGAACTCGGGCGTGCGCTCGTCGACGAGCGCGTCCGCGCCCTGCTCCGCGGCCGGCGCGAGCGCGTCGATCGCGGCGAGAGCTCCGACGCGGACATCGGGTGGCATCCCGGCGAGCAGCGCGTCGACGTACACCACCGGACCCACACCGCTCGATCCGGGCACGATCAGCTCGCACAGCGTCTCGACGCTCCCGGCACGCCGTGCGTCGAGAGCCTTTAGCGCGGGGCGCGCCACTCGGCGACTCTAGAAGAGCGTCGTCCCGCTCGTCAATCGAGCCGGACGACGGCCTTCATGACCTCGGCGGGATGCTCGATCGCGTACCGGATGGCGGCCGGAGCCTCGTCGAGCGGGAACTGGTGCGTGACGAGCCCTTCGAGCGCGTCGCGGCGGCGCGCGACGAGCGAGACCGCCTCGCCGAACTCGTCCGCGTTGCAGCAGCTGACGCCGAGGAGGTCGATCTCCTTGAACGCGAGATCGCCGACGCGAAGCGGCGCATCGTGACTCGACAGCCCGACGACGACGACGCGGCCGGCCTGCGCGACGAGGGCGATAGCCGAGCGTGCAACCGCCGCGACGCCGGTCGCCTCGAACACGACCTCCGGCCCGTCCGGACCCGCCCACTCGCCCGCCGCGGCGACGGGATCCTCTCCCTCGTCGAGCTCGAGGAACTCGGCTCCGGTCCGGCGTCCGCGCTCGAGGCGGCTCGCGATCGGGTCGACGAGGAGGACCGATGCCCCGCGGTCGATCGCCGCAGCGGCGAGCGCCTGCCCGATCGGGCCGGCGCCGAAGACGACGACCTTCTCGCCGGCGGACACGCGTCCGCGGACGACCGCGCGCACCGCGATCGAGACGGGCTCGATCAGCGCGGCGACCGCGGGATCCTCATCCCCGACGGGGAACACCTGCGCCGCCGGCAGGCGGAGACGCTCCTGGAGCGCTCCGTCGCGGTGGACGCCGACGAGGCTGATGTTCGCGCAGACGTTCGGCCGGCCGATCCGGCACGGGTAGCAGTGACCGCAGGCGGTGAGCGGCCAGATCGCGACCCGTTCGCCGGCCCGGAGCCCGGGAGGGCCATCGGGGCCGATCGCCTCGATCACGCCGGCGGCCTCGTGGCCCTGCACACGCGGGTACAGCTCGGACTCCGGAACGGCGCCGATGTCGCCGAGGAAGTAGTGGAAGTCCGACCCGCAGAGGCCGACCGCCTCCGGACGAACGATCACCTCGCCCGGCCCCGGCTCACCCGGCTCGGGCACGTCGGCGATCCGCATCGCCCCCTTGCCCTCGGTGACCGCGGCGCGCACGGTCCCGGTCAGCCTCCGTCCTGGCCGGCGTCCGCCGTCGTTCGCTCGCCCGTCAGGTACGCGGAGCGGAGGACGTCGGGCCGGGTACGGAGCTCCTCGGCGGTGCCCGCGTAGCGGATGCGCCCGCCCTCGAGCACGTACGCCGTTTTGGCGAGCGAGAGCGCGAGATGCGCGAACTGCTCGATCAGCAGCACGCCCGCGCCGGAGGCGGCGACCGACTCGATGGTCGGCACGAGGCGCTTGACGATGACCGGTGCGAGCCCGAGGGAGAGCTCGTCGACGAGGAGCACGGCGGGACGGGAGACGAGCGCCTGCGCGAGCACGAGCATCTGCTGCTCACCACCCGAGAGCAGGCGGCCCTGCGTCTGCCAGCGCTTCTCGAGCTCGGGGAAGAGGCTCAGCGCGTAGTCGATTCCGTCCTTGCGCCCCTCGCGCGAGAGCGCATAGGTCGCAACCTCGAGGTTGTCCTCGATCGTGAGCGTCGGCAGCAGTCGCCTGCCCTCGGGCACGATCGCGATCCCGGCCGCGCGGATCGACTCCGGAGCCTTCCGCGTGAGGTCGCGGTCGCCGAGGAGCACGCGCCCCGAGCTCGGCCGGAGGACGCCCCCGACCGCGAGCACGAGGCTCGACTTCCCGGCGCCGTTCGCGCCGAGCAAGGTCGTGACCTCGCCGGGCGGGATGTCGAACGACACGTCGCGGACGACCATGCGACCGGCGCGCGGGACCGAGAGCTCCTGGAGCCGCAGCGTCGCCGCGTGCCCGTCGGCGGCGCTCACAGCTCGTCCTCGGTGCCGAGATACGCCCTCGCCACGTGCTCGTTCCGGAGCACCTCGGCCGTCGGCCCGGACGCGATCAGCTTGCCGAAGTCGAGGACGGCCGTGGTCTCGCAGCATTTCGAGACGAGGCTCATGTCGTGGTCGACGAGGACGACGAGCGCGCCGAGGCGCTCCGGGATCGCCTTGATCACCTCTCCGATGTGCGCGGTCAGGTCGTCCGGGAGCCCGGCGGCCGGCTCGTCCAGAAGCACGACGCGCGGACTGCCGACGACCGCCCGCGCGAGCTCGACGAGCCGCCGGAGCCCCACTCCCAGCCCGCCGACCCGGTAACCCGAGAGCTCGGGCTCGAGGCCGACGAAGGCCAGAGCGTCCGCCACCGCCTCGGCACGCGAGGCGCGCTTCCCTCCGGAGTGCTCGTGGATCATCGCGACGTTCTCGAACACGGACAGCCGCTGGATCGCCTGCTCCTGCTGGAACGTGCGCCTGAGCCCCCAGCGCGCGCGCTTGTAGTCCGTCATCCGCAGGAGGTCCTCGCCGAACACCCGCACCCCGCCCTTTCGGGGCCTGACGAAGCCGCTCAGGACGTTGAAGAACGTCGTCTTCCCCGCGCCGTTCGGGCCGATGAGGCCGCACGTCCCGCCGGGGAAGGACACGGTCATGTCGTCGAGCGGCGTGACCCCGCCGAACCGGACCGTGAGCCCCTCGACCTCGATCATCCCGGGCTCCCGCTCCCTCCCCCGGCGCCCCCGAAGAGGCGCGCCCCGAGGCGCGAGAAGAGCCGGCCGAGGCTCCGGAGATCCTTCGGAACCTGGGTCACGAGCCCCTCCGGAGCCGTGACCAGCACCTGCAGAATCCCGATCCCGAAGAGGACGAGGACGAAGTCCGGATTCCGCTGGAAGAAGCCGAACCAGTCGTTCAGGAGCGCGGGCAGGAGCTGCTGCAGGATCCCCGCGATCACGGCGCCCCAGAGGCTGAAGATGCCTCCCATGAGCACGACGGCGAGCAGCGTGACCGAGTCGATCGTGCGGAACTGGATGCTGTAGAGCTGGCCGACGTCGCTCGCGAGCAGGCCGCCCGCGACACCCGTCATGAACGACGCGAGGGCGAAGGCCCACAGCTTGTAGAGGGTGATGTTCACCCCGGCGGCGAGCGCGGCGGGCTCGCTCTGGCGGATCGCCGCCCACGCGCGGCCCGCCTTGGAGGCGACATGCGCGAGCGCGACGAGGAACATGATCGCCGCGACGATCACCGCGTAGCGGTAGTAGGCGTCGTCGCTGCCCGCGATGCTCGGCCGGCGTATGGCGACGCTCCCGAGGGAGGACTCGGTATGCCCGAGCACGCCTCCTCCTCCGTTCGGGAACTCGATGCTCGGCATCACGATCGTGACGAGGCCCGCGAACATGAGCGTGATGAGGGCGAGGTGGAGACCGCTGAGCCGGAGCGCCGGCAGGCCGATGAGCGTGCCGACCGCGCCGGTGAGGATCCCCGCCAGCAGGAGCACGATCGGGAAGGGCAGCGACGTGAGGAAGAAGAGGCGCGCCGCGATCCAGCTCCCCACGACGAGGAGCCCGATCTGCCCGAGCGAGACGAGCCCGACCCGCCCGAAGAGGAGGTTGAGGCCGAGCGCGACGACCGAGAAGATCGCAGCGGCCGTCAGCACCTTGATCCAGTAGACGCTCACGAGCGGCGGCAGCGCGACGAGCACGAAGAGAAGCGCGGCGCCGATGACGAGCGCCCGAACGATCGTCGACCGCTGGAGACCGAGCTCCGGCAGCACTCCCTTACCCCTCCGTCTGCGAGATCGACACCACGCGCTTCCGCGCAAGGATGAGGAGCGCAACGATCGCGAGCACGAACGGCGCCCCGTACCGGTACGTCGAGAGCGAGTACGTCGTGTTCGGCCACAGCAGGATCGGCGTCAGAAGCGCCGTGCAGAGACCGACGACGATGCCCGCGAGCAGCGTCACGACGAGCGACTGCAGCCGGGCGATGAGCGCAGCCGCGAGCGACGAGATGACGAGGAACGTCAGGCCGACCGCGTCGAGCCCCACGAGGTCCGAGAGCAGCAGCCCGGCTCCTCCCGCGAGCAGGCCGGACCCGAACCACGCCACCGCCTCGACCCTGCGGACCGGCACGCCGAGCGTCGAGGTGATCTCCCGGTCGTCGGCCATCGCCCGCATCGCCGTTCCGAGCTTGGTGTAGCGGAGGAACGCCCCGACGAGGATCGTGACGACGACGCCGAAGGCGAGCCCGATGATCTCCGTCCACGTGATGTCGATGCCGGCGAACCCGAGGTGGTAGCGCCAGTTGCTCGTCGGCAGGAACATCGAGCGGCTCTTCGGCGGCCAGAAGTACGACATCAGGCCGAGCAGGATGAGCGCGAGGCCCACCGTGCCGACGGCCTTGACTAACGGATCACGCCGCGCGAGCGGAGGCCCGAGCAGGACGCCGTAGGCGAACGTCACGAGCCCCCCGAACGCGATGCATGCGAGGTACGCGACCCAGTCGGGGGTCGACGTGTGGTTGATCAACGTCCACGAGATCAGGGCGCCCATCGCGCCGATCGCGCCGAACGCGAGGTTCAGCACGCCCGTCGTCCGGTAGAGCACGACGATCCCGACCCCCGAGAGGGCATACACGCCGCCGAGGGCCAGGCCCGTGATGACGTACGGCTTGAACTCCTCGGGGGTCGGAAACATGCGGCTCTCTGGGCACCCTGTCCGTGGACTCGTTCAGCTCCTCGCTCCGTCCCTTACTTCTTCGGGCCTTGGAGCGGGTACGGCTTGCCGGTGGTGAGCTGCTTGTCCTTCGCCTGCAGCACCCGGACCTTGGCGATGTCCGGATCGGCACCGGAGATCTTGAAGCAGCCTTCCTTCACGACCATCTTCCCGTTGTTCGGGGTGACCGTCCGGTCCACGTTGTTCGGGATGTGGGCCGGGGCCTTTGCGAAGTACCACGGACCGCAGAGGATGTCCGTGCGGAAGTTCTTCACCCCCAGGAACGCCTGGTTCACGCGCTTGAGCGTGTACGGCGCCTTCATGTTAAGGAGCGCCGCTGTTGCGATCCTCGCCTCGGCGAAGCCCATCTGGCTGAAGCTCCCGAGCCCGAAAGCGAGCTTCGCCTTCGGCACGAGCTGCCGGTAGAGCTTGCTGTCTGGCCCCGGGGCCGACGGGAGGTTCAGCTCGGCGTTGACGCCGAACTTCCCATCCCAGGACGACCCGAGCGCCGCTGCGACGAAGTCCGAGTTGCAGGGCGTCGAGCAGCCCCACGCCTTGACGTTGTCGACGAGCCCCTGCTGCTGTGCCGCCTGCAGGATCAGGAGCGCCTGGTCGGGAGTGAAGTTGAGGACGACGCCGCCGTTCTTGCCCGCAGCCTGCACGAGCTTCAGAGCGACGGACTTCGCGTCCTGGATGGGCACGTTGTCCGTGAAGCCGACGAGCGGGACGCCCGCCGCCTTTGCGACCGCGGTCGGCCCGCCGACGATGTAGCCGGTGCCCGGCACGTTCGACTGGTCGAACACGATCTTGTTCACGCCTGCGCGGATGACGTACTGGACCGCCCCGTCGGAGCTGTAGCGCGGGCCCATGTTGACCGCGGCGACGTGGGAGGTCGAGTAGCACTCGGGAGCGATCCCCGACCCGATCATGTAGATGCCCTTCGCCTCGTAGTACGTGTGGTTGATGGCGCACTCGATGATGCTCGTGTTGCCGACCATGCCCACGACTTTGTTCGACTCGACGAGCTTCTTGACGAGAGCCGCGTTCTGACCAGGGTCGGTCTGCTCCGTCTGGATGATGTACTGGATGCGGTGGCCGTAGATGCCGCCGTTGGCGTTGACGCAGTCGAAGTACGCCTTCGCCATGTTCGGGATGTCCGTGAAGTCCGTTCCCGGCTGCTTGGTGGCGATGGCTCCGATCTTGATCGGTGAGCCCTTCGCCGCCTTGCCCGTCCCGAGCCCGCACACGCTATGCGTCGCCGTCTGCTTGCCGGACCCGATCGGGGCCGCCTGCGAGCCCGTGCCGGCACCGGTGGCGATTGCGGCCGTCGCAAGGAGTGCAACGGGGAGCGCGAGCGCAATGGCTGCCCTCCGAAGCTTCATCCTTCCTCCCTTCCTCGATCTGTCGATCGCTGAGCAGGTGTGTGTATGTGTCATGGCGTCCCGACGTTGCACGAGCCGGCGAGAGCCCGACGGGCGTCAATCTTTCACGGTCGGAAGCGTCTCCGCAAGGGTGGTCGGCGGAGTAACCGGACCTGGGATGATCGCCTCGTGACGAATGCGCTCGATCCCGGTGCGGTCACGGCCATCGACGTCCACGTGCACACGGAGCGTGCGCGGGACGGGCACGATCCGATGCCACCCGCGCTCCGCGCCGCCGCCGAGCGCTACTTCGGCGCCGACGGCCTCCTGCCGACCGTGGACGAGGTTGCGGCCTACTACCGCGAGCGGAGCATGGCCGCGGTCGTGTTCACCGTCGACTGGGAGGCGCGCAGCGGTATCCCGCCGATCCCGAACGAGGAGATCGCCGAGGCTGCGGCCGCCAACCCGGACGTCCTCATCCCGTTCGCGAGCGTCGACCCGGCGCGCCCGGACGCGGTGGCGCGCGCTCGCGCGCTGATCGACGGGCACGGCGTCAAGGGCTTCAAGTTCCACCCCAACCTGCAGGGGTTCTTCCCGAACGAGCCGAGCGCATACCCGCTGTACGAGGTCATCGCCGAGGCGGGCCTGCCCGCGCTCTTCCACACCGGCCACAGCGGCATCGGCACGGGCCTTCCCGGGGGCGGCGGCCACCGCCTGAAGTACTCGAACCCCATGTGCCTCGACGACGTCGCCGCCGACTTGCCGGAGCTCCAGATCGTGCTCGCCCACCCGTCGTTCCCGTGGCAGGACGAGGCGATCTCGGTGTGCCTGCACAAGTCGAACGTCTGGATCGACCTCTCCGGCTGGTCGCCGAAATACTTCCCGCCGCAGCTCGTCCGCTATGCGAGCTCGCAGCTCAAGGACCGCGTGCTCTTCGGGTCCGACTTCCCGCTCATCACTCCCGACCGCTGGCTCGCCGACTTCGAGGACGCCCCGTTCAAGGACGAGGTGCGGCCGCTGATCCTGAAGGAGAACGCGGTGCGGCTCCTCGGCCTCGACGGCGAGGCCTGACGAGAAGCGCCGCGCGGTAGCCGCTACGCGCGCGCCGGGCGTGAGGTCGCGAGGGTGCGTCCGTGACGGTCGAGAGCCTTCACAGCGACGAACCCCGTCAGCCTCGGGACGGTGAACGCCGTCTCGAAGCCGGTCCGCGGCATCGTCCGCACGGGCTTGAGCAGGTCGGCCCGTGGCCCTGCCGTCACCCGCCAGTGAGCGACCTCCGTCGCACCGTTCCAGCTCACGTGGATCGTCGTCTTCCCGGCGGGCTTGCGCTTGGCGACGATGTCGGGCAGGGTCGTCGGGCGCCCCACCCACGGGTAGCGGAAGGCGCGGTAGCTCAGGCCCTGGGGTGCGAAGCTGGCATCGAAGACGATGCTGCCGTCGGCCGCGAACTCCGTGAACGAGCCTGCAGTGCCCCACCCCACGAACGCGCCGCCGCCGGGGATCTGCTGGAGGTCGCCCATCGCGATCGCGAGCCGTGGGCTAGGCGGCTCGTAGACTCCCGCGAGCGTCGCCGTCATCGCAGTCGTGTCCACTTGCAGGCGCATCGGACGGGAGAAGGGCTCGACCGCGCCCACTCCAGGTGGAGCGAAGGCGCCGTTGTCGAACACGGTGATCGTCCCGTCTTCGTGCCGGCGCGCGTCGTGCTGGAAATTGAACGTTGCGCCGGGGCCCATCGCGAAGTCGCTCTTCTTGCCTCCCAGGCGCCAGATCACGGCGCCGGACTTGCGGTCGATCTTGTAGACGGTCGACGTGTGCCGCGCGGACACGAGCAAGTGACCGTCGGTGTCCACCGCAATCGAGTTGAGGTGGAGGTAGTCGAAGCCGCCGGTCTCCGTCCCGTACGGGAGGAGCGATTCGTCGAGTGCGATGTGATCGAGGCTGTGCCACTCGTTGAGCACGCGTCCCGAGCGGATGTCGATCTCCTGGATGACTCCTTCCACGACACGCCCGTCGACGGGTCCGCCGATCGACGTCGCGTCGATGACCCGGTCGAGGTAGATCGAGACGAGCGCCGTGTTGCGTGAGGTGACGATGAACTCGTGGAGATCGCTGTCGTAGCCGTTCCCGGCCTTGACGCGGGCGATCCTCCGGTACTCGTGGTCGAGGATCAGCCCGGTGCCGCCGCCGTAGCCGGCATTCACCTTGCCCTCCCACCACGTCAGCACGTCCTCGCCTCGGTAGCGCTGGACGCGGAAGTTCATCGCGGTCGGATGCGTCATCGGCCTGAACCACACCGGCTCGCCCCGGTTGTCGAGGATGAGCGGTCCGTATGTCCCCGGTCCGATGAACGGCGCCACGAAGACGTGCCCGGGAGCCGTCGCCGCAGCCGGTGTGTTGACCGTCACTGCGAGCGGGGTGAGGTCCGGCCGCGAGAGGAACCTCTGGACATTCGTCGCAGCCGCATCGTCCTCCACGAGCAGGCGCCGTCCCGCGCGTGCAGTCGCAGCGAGGGGGCTCGAGGCAGCGAGGAGCGCGAGTCCGGCCGCAGATAGAAACCTTCGCCGCGTCCACCGCTCGCCGCCCGCCGAAGCGACGTCGCTCACGGGCCGGAACCCTATCGACCGCTCCGGCAACGTGCGTGCGGACGGACGACTGTCCTCGAGCGCCTTCTTGACGGCCCCGTGGCGACGGGCGTAACGTCGCGGCGTGGCCTGTCGTGCGGTGTGCATCTCACGTCCCGAGGGGGCCGGCGGCGCCGAGGTCGGCCGCATCGTCTCCGAGCGGCTGGGGTTCGCCTACGTCGACGAGGAGATCGTCGCTGCCGCTGCCGCGAAGGGCGGGATCTCCGCTGCGGACGTCGCGGACGAGGAGCAGCGGAAACGGGCACTCGGACGGCTGCTGCAGGAGATCGGCCGCGGCGCGTCGATCGAGAGCTACGGGCTCGGCGGCATGGTCTGGCCACTGCGCGAGGAGGCCACGCCCGACGGAATCCGCGCCCTGATCCAGCAGGCGATCGAGGAGACCGCCGCTCGCGGTGACGTCGTGATCGTCTCTCACGCCGCATCGCACGCGCTGGCCGGGCGCGAAGGCGTGCTCCGGGTCCTCGTCACCGCCTCCCCCGACACGCGCGCCCGGCGTCTCGCCGACGCGCGCGGGCTCGAGCCGAAGGAGGCAGCGCAAGCGGTGAAGGAGGCCGACACAGCACGCGCCGACTACCTCCGCCGCTTCTACGGGATCTCGGCGGAGGCGGCCACGCAGTACGACCTCGTCGTGAACACCGACGTCCTCGGCGTCGAAAGAGCTGCCGCGCTCGTCGCCGCCGCCGCTAGCGCCTAGGTTCGACTCAGAAGATCTCGGGGCACCAGGGAGCGCGCGAGGACGCGAACATCGCGTCCGCCCGCGCCGCGGCTCCCCTCGACGCCTCTTCGACCAGCCCGGCGCGAACGAGCTGCCCGAACGAGAACCCCCCGAGATAGGTTGCTCCGAGCGAGGTCACGTCGAGCCGAAGGTCGGCTCGCCGCCGCGACCGCTTCGCGGTGCCGTCCTCGAGAGTCCAAGTCCCCGCGTTCCGCGGGCAGAACGCGTCGGCGACGTCGAAGGTCACGCGGCCGCCGCGGGCGTAGCCTCGCGCCGAGAGAGCGGCTCCAACGTCGACGGGACGCACCCAGAGCCCCGTGTTCACGCGCAGGGAGAGGCTGCTCGGCCTGGCGACGAGGTGAATCAACTGCGAGTCCACGGGGAGCAGGCGCAGCGAGATCTCCTCCATCAGATCGACCTCGAGCAGGAATCGCCAGATCTCCCGGGTCGCGACCGTGTCGAGGCCGATCGCCTCGGCAACGCGGAGGTAGCTCTTGAAGCGGTTGTCCTCCTCCCGCGTCACGATCCGGTAGAGGGCCCAGCCGTCCACGCGGCCGTCGAGCTCGTGCACGGCGATGTTCAGCGGCCCGGCACCGGCTGGCCGGATGGATCGCTCGTCGTAGAGGCGCCGGAGCTCCCACCACGCGCGCGAACGCGAGATGAAGCCCGGACTCGCACGCCTGACCTTCTCGTACTGGCGAGGAAGGACGCGGAGTGCCTCGTCGGTGTCGATCAGGCGAACCGCCCCGACCCGCTCCGGTGTCCCGACCCGAAGGCTCGCCCGCGTCCGCGGGAGGAACATGTCGTAGCGGAGCGATGCGAGCCCGTACCCGAAGCGGCCGTAGATCGGCTCCTCGGAGGCCCAGAGAGCCGCGATCGGGTCGCCGCGCTCGTGGACTTGGTCGAGCTGCGCGCGCATCAGCCGACCGAGGAGTCCGCGACGCCGATGGGTCGGGAACGTGCCGACGACGGTGACGCCCGCACAGGGGACACCGACCGGCCCGGGCACCGTCAGCTCGAAGTCGAAGGCACCGGCGCCGGCCACCGCCGTGCCGTCGTCGAGCACGGCGAATGCCCGCTCGGGCGGCAGGATCCTCGCGAAGCGCTCCCCGTCCTCGACGTCCGGCACCCAGCCGAAGTAGTGACCGATCGGCTTCAGCGCCTCGGCGAGCTCCTCGGGCGTGCGACAGGCCCGTACGCGGTACGCCATGCGGGCCATCCTATGCAGCAGGCTCCGCGAGTTCTGCGCTACGCGATCTTCTCGAGCGGCGCGTACTCGACCATCAGCCTCCGCTCCGACCCGTCGGAGGCGAACCGTATCGTCACGACGCCGCCCGGCTCGATGCCCGTCACGATCCCCTCGCCCAGCGAGCCGTGCCGCACGCTGTCACCGGTCGCGAGCGCGACTCCCGGACGTGGCTCGATCGCCGCGCTCGCCGGGGAGCCGTAGCCGCTCCAGGAGGACGGGCGCAAGCGCTCGCGCTCGACCTCCTTCGGCAGCTCGTCGAGGAAACGGGACGCCAGGTTGTACTCGCGCCGCCCGAAAAGTGACCGCGACATGGTGTGCGTGAGCGTCAGCCGCTCCATCGCCCGGGTCATGCCGACGTAGCAGAGGCGGCGCTCCTCCTCCACCCCCTGCTCCTCGATCGAGCGGACGTGCGGGAAGACGCCCTCCTCCATCCCGATCATGAAGACCGCGCGGAACTCGAGCCCCTTCGCGTTGTGGAGCGTCATCAGCGTGACGAGCCCGCGGTCGTCGCGAATCGTGTCCTGGTCCGAGACGAGCGAGATGTCCTGGAGGAAGCCGGCCACAGTCGCCTCCTCGGTCTGCTGGCGGTACTCCCGGGAGACGCCGACGAGCTCCTGCAGGTTCTCGAGCCGGCCGCGAGCCTCGATCGTCCGCTCCGCCTCGAGCGCCTCGGTCGTCCCGGTCTTCTCGAGGACGCGCTCGAGGAGCTCGTCCACGTGCAGCTCCTGCGACAGCGCCATGAGCGACTCCATCGTCGCGTGGAACGCGCGGATCGCGCGGCACGGCGCGGGCGAGACCGCCGCGGCCTCGGGATCGGCCATCGCCTGGAAGAGCGTCCGGCCCGTTGCCTCGGCGTGGGTCACGAGGCGCGCGATCGAGGTGTCCCCGATGCCGCGCCGCGGGCGGTTCGCGATCCGGAGGAGCGAGGTCGCGTCCTGCGAGTTCACGAGCACCGAGAGGTACGCGGTCGCGTCGCGGATCTCCGCGCGTTCGTAGAACCGCGGCCCGCCGATGACCTGGTAGGGCACGTCCTGGCGGACGAGCACGTCCTCGAGCACGCGCGACTGCGCGTTCGTCCGGTAGAAGACCGCGATCTCACTCGCCGAGAGCCCGCCGTCGATGAGCGCTGCGACCTCGGCCGCGACGAAGCGCGCCTCGGCGTGCTCGTCCTCGACCTCGATCACCCGCACCGGGTCGCCCTCGCCGAGGTCGGAGAAGAGGCGCTTGGGCTTCCGCTCGGAGTTCTGCTCGATGACGGCGTTCGCCGCGCGAAGGACGTTGTTGGTCGAGCGGTAGTTCTGCTCGAGCGTGACGACCCGCGTGCCCGGGAAGTCCTTCTCGAACTCGACGATGTTCCGGATGTCGGCTCCGCGGAAGGCGTAGATGGACTGATCCTGGTCCCCCACCGCGCAGACGTTCCCGTGCTCGCCGCCGAGGAGGCGGAGGAGGCGGTACTGCGCGTGGTTCGTGTCCTGGTACTCGTCGACGAGGACGTAGCGGAACGCCTTGCGCCAGCGCTCGAGCGCGTCCGGGAAGCGGCGCAGCACCTCGACCGTGAGCATCAGGAGGTCGTCGAAGTCCACCGCGTTCGAGGCGTGGAGACGGCGCTGGTAGAGCTCGTACGTCTCCGCGACCGTCTGGTCCCAGAAGGACGCCACCCGCGCGAGCGCCTCCTCGGGGAGGACGAGCTCGTCCTTCATCCGCGAGATCTGCGCGTGGATCCCGCGCGGCGAGAAGCGCTTCGGGTCCTTCCCGAGCTCCTCGAGGCACGCCTTCACGAGGCGGACCTGGTCCTGGTCGTCGTAGATGGAGAAGGTCGCGCGGTATCCGAGCCGCTCTGCTTCGCGCCGGAGGATGCGTCCGCACGCCGCGTGGAAGGTGAGGATCCAGATCGCGCGCGCCGTGCCGCCGAGCATGCGCTCGAGGCGCTCGCGCATCTCCCCCGCCGCCTTGTTCGTGAACGTGATCGCGAGGATCTCGTTCGGCTTCACGCCGCAGGTGCGGATCAGGTGCGCCACGCGGTAGGTGAGCACGCGTGTCTTCCCCGAGCCCGCCCCGGCGACGACGAGCAGTGGGCCCTCGGTGGCGAGGACCGCCTCGCGCTGCGCTTCGTTGAGGTCGGCGAGGTAGCTCTCGGGGGTCGCGACGGCCACCGGTCGATGCTACCGGGAGGTGCAGATTCGGCCCTTTCTCCCGCTTCTGGCTCTACCAGGCGGAATTCGGCTCCGCAGCACGCGTTGCGGCCCCGCCCTCAAGCCAACGGCTGGGCCTTCGTCGCCGATGGAGTCGGTACGGACCGAAGCCGGGTATCAGGGATGTCGAATCCGGCGCGATCGAGGCTGTCGAAGCGTCGGTCAGGACAGCCGCCGCGCCCGGATCACGGCATCGACACCGGTGCCCGCGGCGGTCCGCGGGCGGTCATCGGCCACGACGACCTTCCACTCAGGGAGACAGAGTGCGGCGACCGCGGCTTGCACCGAGACCTGCTGCTGGCCGGCAGCGGTCGTCGCGGCTCCCGTGGCCGGGTCGATCGGGCCGTGCCCGACCAGAAGCAGTGTTCCGCCGGGTGCGACCCCTGCCCCCATCCTCCGCACCATCTCCTGCACCGAGCCCGCCACGTGGACGTACAGGGAGACCACGAGGTCGAAGTGACCGGGCTGCGGAGCCCACGTCGCGAGATCGGCTTCGACCCAGTCGACCCGGCCGGCAACGTCCGCCCCGGCAGCCTCGGCCGTCGAGCGTGCATGAGCCAGGGCGGCCGAGGAGAAATCAACCGCAGTGACGTGCCACCCGTGCGCGGCGAGCCAGAGCGCGTCGGACCCGTGACCGCAGCCTGCATCGAGCGCGCGTCCCGGCTCCAGACCCGAGACTTCGCCGGTGAGATGCGCGTTCGGGGGACGATGCGCTATCTCGCCCGCGCGCTCACGCAAGGTGCGTGCCCAGAGCTGCTCCCAGAAGTCTCGGTCGTAGGTCGGCGTGGTCACGTGTCGCCTCGCCGAGGCTAGCGTGCCATCTGCCGTGCTCCGGGCAAGCTCGACGGGGAAGCGGCATGACGAGCCCGCCGGTTACGCGATCTCCGCGCAACGCGGCAGCATCTGACACACGTGCGGAAGTTGAGCGGTCCGTGGTCAGGCTCGGCTACGCATCACCCCCAGCGAGCAGCCCCGACTTCGTCGGGAAAGCGAGCGCGTCCGGCTCGGCCGGACGCAACCGAGTCTCCTCCGGCCCAGACGCCGCGCAACCCGTACTCACGGGCTCACGAAGCCTGTCCTCGACGCCGTCACGCGGTGCCGTGCTGCTTCGTGAACGGCACGCGCTGGATCGCGCCACTGAGCACGAGCACCGTGAAACCGATGCCGCTCAGGACGAGCGTGATGCCGACGACGATGGCGAAGAGGGAGATACCGCTGGCAGCGAAAGCCAGATAGAGCGCCGTCGACAGCGACGTCTCCGTCACCCATACGTTGCGCGCACCGTTGGAGACGGGTCGATCCGTTGTCGGATCGGTCTGCGCGTACGTCGTGTCACTCGTCCCTCCGTTGAAGTCCGTGAACTTCACTGGGGCGTCAGGCTTCGCCGCATACTGGCCCATCTGCGCGTAGGTCAAGCCGTTGCTCGACCCGAGTGCGTGGATACGCATGTAGCTTCCGAAGCAGGCTGCGCGGCTTCCATTGTTCACCGGGTCTCCCGCCACCGAGCAGCTGGGCGCCTCGACCGCCGTGAAGACGGTCTGCTGCGACGGCGGGATCTTCGCCTGCTTTTGCGCTGCCGCGATCTTCTGCTGCTCGGCGTTGATCGCGGCGACCTCGGGTTGAATCCCGCTCGGCGTCATGTCCGGCGTTCCCGTGATGAACTCGTTCTTGAGGTTCTTGTTCACCGTGTGGCCGCCCCACGCGCCGAGGACGATGGCGACGACGCCGAGTGCGATCATCACGACGCCCGCTGCGATGCCTCCGATCTGTAGCGCCTTCTTCATCAGGCACTCCTTTCCGGTCGAGGTCGGATGAGATCCCACGTTGAAGCGTCACGCGATTCCTTGCGGCGTAGACTCGCACGGTCCGGCGTACGCGGCAGGACGCTTCGACGAGATCCTCGCGGAAGCCAGCGCGCAGGACTGGTGCGTAAGCCCAGAATCGGCACGGTTGAGCCGAAAGCCCCGCGCCGATGCTAACGGCGGCTGATTTCGGCGAGCTCGGCGGCTACCAGCGCACGGTCAGCTCGACGTGCGCGGGCGCTTTCGGCTTGCCCACCCACGCGATGCGCCAGGTGTACGTCCCCTTCGGCAGCGGCTCGTACGAGCCCTTGCAGTAGAACGAGCCTGCCGCACCCTGGCACGAGCCCTTGTTCGGCGAGGTGTTGCTCGTCGCGATCAGCGGCCCGCCCTTGGGCGCCTTCTTCCCGAGCAGGAAGAGCTTCGCCTTCCCCGCCGTCGGGACCCGGAGGAGCACCTTGAACGCTGCGGGGCGGTGCGTGACGATCGTGACCGAGGACGAGCTCCCCGAGGGGACAGTGTCCTCGAAGAAGACCTTCGCGGGCCCGACCGCGAGCGCGGCGGCGGGCAGGGCGATCGCGGCGACGGCTGCGGCGACGACGAGGAGCATGCGCATCTGTCTTCCCTTCTCTTCGACTGCCGCAGACGGGGTGTCGGGACGGCTCACTCGGGGCGCAAGGTAAGCAGATCAGTCGGACTGGAGATCCGGGAGACAGCCCGCAACCTACCGCGAGATCACGGCAGCCGGAAAGGCGGAGTAGGCGACGCTCGCGTCCGTCGTCTCCTCCTCGACTCCGGCTCCGTGACGGAGCGCGGCTTCGTCCACCGTGTAGGCGCCCCGTCGTCTGTCCCCTCGATCTCGCCCGTCGATGATACGAGTCGCTTCGAGGGCCTATCCGACCGAGAGCGGGAACGGCTTCCGCGCGAGCGCGGGCACGACCTGCGACGTCACCCAGACCGGCGTCGTCGCGTACAGCTTGGAGTAGCGATAGCTCCCGTCGGGGCCCCGAAGCCCGGCGAGGAACCGGAACGCCGCGCTCGGCGGCTTCGTCCCCGCCGCGAGGAGCGCCTGGATCGCCCAGGCGGTCGACTGCGCGTCCGAGGCGCGGCCCGGCAGGAGACCGTAACCGCCGTCACGGTTGCGGCAGCGTATGAGGAACGCGAGCCCGCGGGAGATCGGCATGCCTTTCACGCCCGCGGCGCGGAGCGCCTCGAGGACGGCGGCGGTGTCGTTCGAGTCGGGCGCACCCCGCCGTGTCCACGACCAGCCGCCGGAGCGCTGCTGCCGGGCACGGAGCTCGGCGACGAGCGCAGGCGGAACACGCTCGCCCGCCTGCCGGAGCGCGATCACGGTCCAGGCGGTCGCGTTCACGAGGGTCCCGGGCCGGTACGCGTGCAGTCGCGCGAGGAGAGCCTCCGGTCGATCGCCGAGCGCCTCGCGCGCGAGCACCTCCAGCGCCGCCTCGGCGTCGGTCCGGACGTCTCCCTCGTGACCGCGGAGGAAGCCGAGCGCCCTCGCACGGTCGTCCGGCGATCCGCCGCCTGCGACGAGCGCGAGCGCACCCCACGCCGTCGAGCTCCCGTCCGCGGGCGCGCCTCGCTCGCCGATCCCGCCGTCCGCGGCCTGGCGCTGCTGGAGGAACGCGACCCCGGACACCGGCCCCGTCGAGCCGCCGAGAGCGACCGCAGCCGCTAGCACGGCGAAGAGCTTCACGCCCAGACCACCTCCGTGCGCGCCCGCCGCTCGTGGCGTTCGAGGATGCGGCGGAGCTCAGGGCCTGCGACCAGCGCGAGGACGACGTTGCCGAGTGCATGGGCGGTGTTGAACGCGAATCCGGCGCCGAGCGTCACGGTCAACGCGGCCCAGGTGTGCGGCATGAACGCATACCACTGCCACAGGTCGAGGAGCGTGCCGTACGCATACCCGAGCACGAAGCAGAGGGCGGCGAACGCGACGCGCCGGCGGACGAGCGGGGCGAGCAGGCCCGCGACGACGCCGCAGCCACCCCAGGCGAGCATCTGCCATGGCGTGTACGGGCCCTGTCCTAGGAAGACGTTGGAGGCGAACGCGGCGAGCGCGCCGACCGCGAAGCCGCGGCGAGGCCCGAGAGCCGCCCCCGAGGCCACCACGATCACGGTCACCGGCTGCACGTCGGGGATCGGGGCGAAGAGCACACGACCCGCTGCGGCAATGCCGGCGAGCGTGGCGACGAGGGCGACGTCTCGCGTCGACGACGGCCCTGCCTCGAGCCAGGCGAACCCAGCGCCGACGATCGCGGCGGCGGCGAGGAGCACGGCGACGCGCCCCCGAGCCGGGTCGAGCGCGGCCCAGGCGGCAGCCGCCAGAGCGAGCCCGCTCCCCGCGACCACCCACCTAGACGGCATGGAGGCCTCTCTCCCGCGTCAAGCGGAGCCGGCGATGCGCTCGGAACGACTCGTCGTGGGTGACGACGAGGACGGCGACGCCTCCGGCAGCGAGCTCCTCGATCCACGAGCAGAGCTCGCGCTTGCGCTCCGGGTCGATCCCGCGCGTCGGCTCGTCGAGGACGAGCAGGCCCGGCTCGACGACGGCGACCGCGGCCAGGCCGAGGCGCTCGCGCTCGCCGCTCGAGAGATCGCGCGGGTGCCGCTCGCCGAGGGCGGCGAGGCCGAACCGCTCGAGCGCGGACCGCCCACGCGCGCGATCGCCACCGACGCCGAACGCAACCTCGTCGAGCGCGGACTCCCTGACGAGGTAGCGGCCGGGATCCTGCGTGAGATAGGCGGCCTGCACGCGCCGCTCGACGCTGCCCGCGACGGGCTCGAGCAGGCCCGCGGCGATCCGCGCGAGCGTGGACTTGCCGGCACCGTTCGGCCCCTCGAGCACGACGACCTCGCCTGCGCGAAGCTCGAGATCGAGCTCGTCGAGGACCGGCGCGCCCGCCCGATACGAGAAGGTCACGCCGCGGAGCGCGAGCACGCATTCGCCGTCGGCGCTTCGGCGAGCGGCGCCGAGCGCGGGTCGCTCCACGTATGCCGGACGCGCCTCGGCCAGCCACGCCTCCGCCTCCTCGCGCGGGGCGTCGAGCACGATGCGGCCCTCGTCCACGAACAACACCCGCTCGGCGAGCCCGAGCGCACGGCCGATCCGCTGCTCCGAGAGAACGACGGTCACGTCCAGGCCGGCGACGACGTCGAGGAACGATACAGCCCCCTCGGGATCGAGCTGCGAGGTCGGCTCGTCCAGGAGCAGGAGCTCCGGTTCGAGCGCGAGCGCCGACGCGAGGCAAACGCGCTGCAGCTCTCCTCCCGAGAGCTCGTCCAGCCGACGATCGGTCAGGTGGCCCGCGCCCACGCGCTCGAGAGCCTCCGCGGTCCGAGCCCAGATCCCGCTCGGCTCCGCTCCAGTGTTCTCGAGTCCGAATGCGACCTCGTTCGCGACGCGCGTCATGACGACCTGGTCCTCCGGATCCTGGAAGACGGACGCCACGGCGCCGGCGAGCTCCGCCGGGCGGACGACCCGCGTGTCGCGGCCGTCGACGAGCACGCTGCCCGCGAAGCGGCCTCCGTGGAAGTGCGGCACGAGCCCTGCGAGCGCGCGGAGCAGGGTCGACTTCCCCGACCCGGACGGGCCCAGAACGGCGACCCGTTCCCCTGGGGAGATCTCCAGCGAAACGTCGTCGAGCGCAGGTCGGCCCGCCCCCGCGTACGAGAACGTCACGTGCTCGACTCGCCCGAGCATGCCGCCTGCGACCTCCCGCCAACTCGAGACGGCTACAGCCACAGCACACCCGCGATCGCGAGCACGGCGCCGGCGCCGACGGCGAGCCGGTCGAGCCACGTCCACGGCGGCTGCGGCGCGCGGGTCGCTCCGGGCCGCCCGAAGCCGCGCGCCTCCATCGCTTCTGACAGATTCGTCGCCCGCTCGAGCGACCCGGCGACGAGCGGGGAGAGGAGCGTCGCGTACGAGCGCGCGCCCTCGAGCTCGATCCCGCGGCCGCGGACGGCTTCCCGAATCCCCGCCGCGTCGCGCTCGAGCGTCGGCACCAGCCGCGTCGCGAGGGCGGCGGCGAGGGCGGAACGGCGTCCGAAACGGACGGCGCCGACGAGCCGGTCGTGGTCGACGAAGAGGGTGTAGACGGCGAACGCGAGCCCGACGCACACGAGGCGCAGCCCCGACAGCGCCGCCTGCACGAGCTCGTCGGTGGTGACGTCGAGGACGCCCAGGACGGGAACGGTCGGCCCCTCCCAGAGGAGCGTGCCGCCTCCGGACCAGAGAAACGGCGAGATGACGACGACCGAGACCCCGGCAACGAGCGCCCCCACGAGGTACGGCCGCCGCCGTGCAGCCGGCGCGCAGAGGCACGCGACGAGGAGCGCCGCCGCCAGCACGCCGAGCGTCGTCAGCCGGTCGGCGCTCAAGGCGAGCACCGTCACCGAGACGAGCACGAGCGTCGCGGGAACCGGTGTCACGGAACGGAGAACTCCCTCACATAGGGCTGCGGGCCGCCCGGCAACAGGTCCGCCACCGGGCCGGAGTACGTGAAGACGACAGGCCCCTTCGGCCCCGTCCCCGGCGTCCGGAGCGCCGCGGTGAACCGATGCTTCCCCGTGACGACCTCGAACACGTTCGCGTCCTTCGCCACCGGCGTCCCGAGCGGTGCGATCGAAGTCGCGTGGAGGACGCGGGCGATCCTCCGGGCTCCTGCTCGCTCGCCTTGTCCGTAGCGGACCACGGCCGGGTGGATACGCCCGCGGTAGCCGTGGAGGAACGGCTCCGGGAAAGCGCCGACGACGGCCTCGGTCTCGTAGTCCCCCGCCCAGTCCCGGATGTCCCACCACGCCACGTCGCCCGCGTGCAACCGGTACTCGGCGGCGCTCGTGTCCCCGAGGAGACCGTTCACGAACCAGAACCAGTCGCGCTGCGACGACGTGCTCCCCGCGATTCCGGAGATCGACTCGACGAACCGGCCGCCGTAGGTCGTGTCGACGTCGCCCAGCGACCGCAGCCCGCGGAGGAGCGTCTCCCCCGCAGGCACGGTCCCCTTCTCGACGAGCGTCGTCCCCCGGTCCTTCGTCACCCAGATGGTCGCCGTGCCGGACCCGTCCCCACCGCCGGCGCCGAACCCGGCACACGCAGCGAGCACGACCACCGCGAGCGCGACGAGAGCCGCCGCGAGACCGAGGGACGCCCGCGAGCTCACCGGAGGGCGTTCGAGCGGACCATCCTCGGCGCGGTCGCACGCACGAGCCCACGATGCGCTCCGACGCAGGCCATCGCAGTCTGCGTCGCCCCCTGTGTCTTCACCGACCGCCCGTCGACGTGTAGCACCGCCCCCTCGGGGAACGACGGCTTTCCGGCGTCGTCGTAGGCAACGGCGCGGTAGCACGGGGCCTTGCCGGCTCGAACCAGCCTGAGCGTCTTCGGGCCGGATCCGCTCGCGAAGTCGGCGTAGTACCAGAGGACGCGGTCTCCCCGTTTGAGGTCGACTGCGTCGGCACCGACGGGCGGCGAGACGTCGTTCACCTTGAACACCCAGCCGGTCGAGCCGCCTCCCCCATAGCGACCGACCTGGTCGACGTAGTTGCCGAAGCTGGTCGAGGTGACGTGGTAGTAGAGCTCGCCGACACGGCTGGCTGCGTCGAGCGCGTCGAGCGGCGTGGCCGCGAGCGCGTGTGGCTCGGTTGCCCCGAAGAGGGTCGTCGTCTTGCCCTCCACCCGGATGCTCACCAGAACCGGATCGGCGGCCGTGGCCGAGCCGGTGGACACGACACCGGCGACCACGAGGGCCGCGAGCGCAAGTCTTCCGATCACTCGAATCCTCCTTCCGCGAGGGGTTCGGCTATGTGAGGGAGGCGCGGCAGGTCTTCTGACTCGGGGCTCCCTCCCCCGCCGCCTTCCCAACCCGCAGGCCAGTGGCGTCGTGGCGGGAGAGCAACTCCCCTCACAGCGGCGGGACCGTCCCGGATTCGCACCGGGTTCCCTCACCGTGCTCCTCGTGTCGGGCGAGCCTATCATCGGCCGGTGCCCGGATCGCTCGCCCGCGCGTGGCTGCCGGTCGTCGCGTGGGCGGCGGTCATCTTCGCCTTCTCGTCGGTCCCCCACCTCGGCACGGGGCTCGGAACCTGGGACCTCGTCCTACGCAAGATCGCGCACACGGCCGAGTACGCGGTGCTCGGTGCGCTCCTCGTGCGGGCAACGGCGCGTCCGTGGCTCGCGTGGACGCTCGGCGTCCTGTACGCGGCGAGCGACGAGATCCACCAGACGTTCGTCGCGGGGCGCCACGGCTCGCCGATCGACGTCGCGATCGACGCGGTCGGGGTCGCGATCGGCGTCGTGGCGTGGCAGAAGCTCCGCGGTCGCCTGCTCGCATGAGCGAGGCGGCTCCCCTCGCGATCGACCTGGACGGCGTCCTCGGCGACACGCGCCCGCTCTGGCGGGCCTGGCTCGCGTCGGCCGCGCCCGTGCTCGGGGTCGATCTCGACGAGCTTTCCGACGATCGCGCGCGCGCCGCCGACGAGCTCGACCGCCGCGGCGCGGGCAACTGGCGGACGCTCCTCGAACGCTTCAGCGAGGACCGTGCCCCCGTCTACCTCCGCCGCGACCCGGCCACGAGCGCGGCGCTCCGGGCGCTGACCGGCGCCGGCCACCGCCTGGGGGTCTTCAGCGATGCGCCCGAGCCGCTCGCGCGCGTGGCGCTCTCGCAGCTCGGGGCCGACCGCCGCGTGGAGCTGCTCGAGACGGGAGCGGACGCCCGCGAGCGGGTGGTGACGCAGCTCGGGCCGGGTTCGCTCGTCGTCACGAGCCGCGCCGAGCTCGACCAAGTGCTCCGGAGCGAGACGTAGAATTAGCTCGTGGACCAGAAGGACGTCGGCGACCGGCAGCTCGACGCTCTCCTGGCGCGACTCGACCGCGTCGCCGAGGAGCTCGAGCGCATGAACCGCACTGCCGAGCAACAGGAGGGCTTCGCGCTCGTCGCGCGGGAGCTGCGCCAGCTCAACGAGTCGCTGAACGCGCTCGCCTACGCCGCTCTCGGGCAGGCGCCGCCCCGCGTCCGCCGACGCGCCGGATGACGATCGACCGCTAGGCGCGCGCCGAGGCGGCGAAGCCGCCGCCTTCAGGGATCTTCGCGCGACCGGAATCCGACCGCTCGGCGGATTCCGGTCTTGCGCACAGCTCAAGTCAAGCGGTAGAGGACGCCGTCGGAGGCCACGGCGTAGAGCTCGCCCGCGGGGCTCTCGCCGAACGAGGTCAGGCCCGGGATCTTGAACGGCTCGACGCGCACCGCCTTCGCCGCCCCGGAGACGATCTTCAGGCTCCAGACGATCCCGCTGCAGTAGTCGCCGAAGATGTACCGGCCCTGTACGGCGGGTCGTGCCTTCCCGCGGTAGACGTAGCCGCCGACCACGGTGCAGTTGCCGTCGACGTGGTGGTACTCGTACACCGGGAACACGAGCTTCCCCGGGCCCTGCGGGTTCTGCGAGTAGCGCTGCGACCCCTCGTACAGGTTCCAGCCGTAGTTCTCGAGACCCGCGCTCGAGCGGGGCGTGTAGTCGATCTCCTCGATCTCGTTCTGGCCGACGTCACCGATGTAGAGGTCTCCCGTCTTCCGGTCGAAGGAGAACCGCCACGGGTTCCGCAGCCCGTCGCCGACGATCACCGGCGGGGAGCCGGGCCGCCGGACGTCGAGGCTCAGGAGCTTGCCGAGGAGCGACGTCGGGTTCTGCGCATGCTTCTGCGGATCGCCCCCGCTGCCCCCGTCCCCCATGCCGACGTAGAGGCGACCGTCGGGGCCGAAGACCAAGTTCCCGCCGTTGTGGTTCGCATACGGTTGATCGACCTCGAGCAGCTGCTTCGCGGTGGAAGGAACCGCGCGGGTGCCGTTCGTCCGGTAGCGGATGACGCGCGTGTTCCCGCTCGTGTCCGTGTAGTTCACGTAGACGAAGTGGTTGCTCGCGTACCTCGGGTCGAACGCGAGGCCGAGCAGGCCCTGCTCTCCGCCGAACGACACGAGGCGCCTGACGTCGAGGAAGAGTCCGGGCCGGATCTTCCCGCGGTCGACCACGCGAACCGTCCCGCGCTGCTCGACGACGTACAGCCTCGTGGCCTGGCTCGGGGTGGCGGCGATGTCGACCGGGCCGTCGAGGCCGCGGACGACGACCGTGCGCCGAAAGCTCGCGTCCGCGGCGGACGCCCGGAGCCCGACCGCGAGAGCCGATGCTGCCACGAGTGCGAGCAGAGCGGCCGCTCCGGCGATGGTGCGCGTCCCCGAGCGCATCGAGGCCACGGTAGCCGAAGCGGTTCCCCGCCCGGCCCCGGAGTAGGATTCCGCGCTCGTGAAGGTGTTCCTGATCGGCGCGGGCCAGGTCGGCTCGACCGTCGTCGAGACCCTCCAGCACGAGCACGACCTGACCGTGCTCGACACGGAGCCGGCGCGCCTGGCCGCGATCGCGGACCGCTACGACGTCACCACGGTCGAGGGAGACGGGACGAGCCGGCGCGACCTCCAGCGGGCGGGAGTCGCCGACGCCGACCTCGTCATCGCCGCGACCTCCCGCGACGAGGTCAACCTCGTCGCTGGCATGTTCGCGCGCCGGGAGACGCGGGAGGCGACGACGGTGATCCGGACGTCGAACGTCGAATACGTCGAGCTCTGGCGCGAGGGCCAGCTCGACGTGGACTTCGTCGTCTCCTCCGAGCTCGAGACGGCGAACGCGATCAGCCGCATCATCGGCGTCCCCGCGGCCCGGCAGACGGACGTCTTCGCCGAGGGCCAGGTGCAGATCGCCGAGTTCGACGTCGACGACGAGGCATCCACGGACGTCGTCGGCATCCCGCTCCGCGACGCCCCCCTCCCGCCTGACTCGAAGGTCGCCGCGGTGATCCACGACGGGGAGATGACGCTTCCTCGCGGCACCGACGAGATCCGCTCCGGCGACCGCATCGTCGTCATCGGCTCGCCCCAGGCCGCCCAGGCATGGGGCTCGCTGCTCGCTCCTCAGGGAAGCTCGGTCGTTCGAGAGGTCGTGATCTACGGCGCCGGACGCGTCGGCTCGGCGATCGCGCGCGTCCTCCTCGACCAAGGGGTCAGTGTCCGCATGCTCGAGCCGTCGGAGGAGCGCGCCCGCCGCGCGGCGGAGGCGTTCCCGAAGGCGCGCGTCTACCACGCGACCGGGCTCGAGCCGGAGTTCCTCCAGCGGGAGCGGATCGGGCAGGCGCAGGCGGCGATCTTCGCCATGCGCGACGACGCGAAGAACGAGTACGCGGCCTCGGTCGCACGCGTCCACGGGATCGCGTACACGATCGCGATCGCGCACGAGGCGATCTCCGTCCCGGCGTTCGAGCAGGCGGGCATCGACGTGTCGGTCAACCCGCGCGGGGTCACGGCCGAGGAGATCGTCCGTTTCGCGCACGACCCGCGGACGAAACAGGTCGCGATGCTCGACCAGAACCGCTACGAGGTGCTCGACGTGACGACCCGGTCGTCGAGCCGCCACATCGGGACGGCGTTCCGCGACATGCCCGTCCACGGGGCGCTGATCGGGGCGATCGTCCGCGAGGGGAAGGCGGTCTTCCCGCACGGCGACGACGTCCTGCAGGCGGGCGACCGGGTCATCCTCTTCACGGAAGCCGCGAACGTGCCCTGGGTCGTCGAGGCGCTGTGAGCCAGACCCTTGCGCGCATCGGCCCGTCGCGCCGCATCGCGATCGACCTCCCAGCAGCCCTCAACCTCGTCGGCACGCTCGCCAAGTACCTCGGCCTCGCCGCGCTCTTCCCGACAGCGGTCGCGCTCTGGTACAGCGAGCCCGTCTGGCCGTTCCTCGCCGCAGGTGCGATCACGAGCGGCTTCGGGCTGGCGCTCGAGCGCCTGACCACCGGGGCCTCCGCGCGCATCGGCGTGCGAGAGGGGTTTCTCGTCGTCTCGCTCGTCTGGTTGCTCGCCGCCGCCTTCGCCGCGCTGCCGTACCTCTTCGGTGGAGGCGCCCAGCTCGACCATCCGCTCGACGCCTACTTCGAGGGCATGTCCGGGTTCACGACGACCGGCTCGACGGTCGTCACCGACTACGCGGCGCTCTCGCGCTCCATCGACATGTGGCGCCAGTTCACGCAGTGGCTCGGCGGGATGGGGATCATCGTCCTCGCGATCGCGGTCCTCCCGCGGCTCCGGATCGGAGGACGGCAGGTCATGGAGTCCGAGCTGCCGGGGCCGGAGATGAGCCACTTCTCGGAGCGGATCCGGACCACCGCGCGCACGCTCTGGCTCCTGTACGTCGCGCTCACCGCGATCGAGGCGCTCGCGCTCGCGTCGCTCGGGTGGCTCGGCGTGGACGGCAAGATGACGCCGTACGAGGCGCTGGCGCACGCGTTCACGACGATGCCCACGGGCGGCTTCTCGACGCAGGAGGGCTCGCTCACGAGCTTCTCGGCGGCCGCGCAGTGGATCGTCGTCGTCTTCATGCTCCTCGCCGGCGCGAACTTCGCCCTGCTCTTGCGGGGCCTCGCACGTCGCCGGCCGCGGGCGTTCCTGCACGACGAGGAGTTCCGCGTCTACCTCGCCCTCGCCGCAGTGGCCGCGGTCGTGCTCACGATCGAGATCTGGAGCTACGGGATCGCGCACGGCGAAGCCGCGATCCGGGCGGGCGTCTTCCAGGCGGTGTCGATCGTGACGACGACCGGCTACGCGACGATCGACTTCGGCTTCTGGCCCACGCTCGCGATGCTGTCGCTCTTCGCCCTCATGTTCGTCGGCGCGTCCGCGGGGTCGACCGGCGGGTCGATCAAGGTCGTCCGCCACCTCCTCCTCGGCAAGATCTTGCGGCGCGAGCTCGACCAGACCGTCAGCCCGAACGTCGTCGTGCCCGTGCGGCTGAACGGCGCGTCCGTCGACGAGGGGACGCTCCGCGCAATCTCGAGCTTTGTGCTCCTGTACGTCGGCGCCTGGGCCGTCGGCGCGGCGATCATCGCGATCGACTCCGCGATCAGCAACGTCGGCTTGGGGACGCTCGACGCGCTCGCCGCGTCAGCAACCGCGCTCGGGAACATCGGTCCCGGCTTCGGGATCACGGGGCCGACGGGCTCGTTCGCCTCCCTCGGGGACGTCTCGAAGATCACGCTGATCGGGCTGATGTGGATCGGGCGCCTCGAGATCGTGCCGGTGGCGGTCCTCTTGACCCGCCACTACTGGAGGCTCTAGCTACTTCGGCGCGCCGAGGAGGACGCGGCGGAGCTCCGGCGCCGAGTCGTCCGCCACGACAGCGAGCACCTGGTCGCCCGGGCGGAGCACCGTGCCGGGCTCGACGAGCTCCGTCCGTCCGTGCCGGAAGACGGAGACGAGCCGCGAGCCGTCGGGAAGCGCCAGCCCCGCGACGCGCGTGCCGGCGGCGGGCGAGTCGCTCACGATCTGCGCCTCGACGATCTCGAGTCCCTCCTTCTGCAGCTCGAGCAGCCGCACGAGCCCGTGCTCGGGAATCTCGTGCTCGACGAGGCCGAGGATGCTCGACGTGGCGCAGATCGTCTGGGTGATCCCGAGGAGCTCGAAGTGCGGCTGGTTCCGCGGGTCGTTGACACGCGCGATGACCTTCGGGACGCCGTAGCCCTCCTTCGCGATCTGGGAGATGACGAGGTTGTCCTCGTCGTCTCCGGTCGCGGCGAGGAGGAGCTCCGGTGGACGCGCGATCCCCGCCCGCTCGAGCACGCTGATCTCGGTCGCGTCGCCGCGGATCACGACGGGCCCGAACTCCTGCTCGAGGCGTGCGAAGGCCTGCGGCCGCTCCTCGATGAGCGTCACCTCGTGGCCCATCTCGAGCAGCGAGCGAGCGAGGTTCGCGCCGACCTTGCCGCCCCCGGCGACGATGACGTACATCAGGCCTCGCTCGCGACGTGCGCAGTCGAACGCACCGAGTCGAGGAGCACGGAGATCGCGGTCTGCGTCGGGCAGACCGTGTGCAGCCCGCGCTCGGCGTAGAACTGGGCCCGAGCCGGGTCGAGCACGCGGACGAAGACCGAGTCGATCCCGTACCGCTTCTGGATCACCTGGCCGATCACGACGTTCGTGTTGTCCCCGTCCGTGGAGACGACTGCCGCGTCCGCCGCGTCGATTCCCGCACGGGCGAGGACGGTCATGTCCATCCCGTGGCCGAGGACGAAGCCCCCGCGCCAGCCCGGGCCGAGCCGCCCGAGCGCGTCCTCGTTCTCGTCCACGACCGTGACGTCCCAGCCGTCGGCGGCCAGCCCTTTCGCGACGGCCGATCCCGTCCGTCCGCAGCCGATGACCACCGCGTTCACAGACGCGCAGCCTAGCGCGCTGCCAGGGCCTCGTCGCGCGATCCGGGTGGAGCTCCCCCGTCCTCGAAGACGCCGTCCGGAAAGGCCACCACGAGCACTTCGCACGGCGCGCGCCGGAGCACGAAGTCGACGGTCGGCGAGAAGAACCGTGACTGCCGTCGCCAGCGGGGAGCCGAGCCGAGGACGATCAGGTCGACGTCCCGCGCCCGCGCCTCCTCGACGATCGCGTAGCCGATCGAGCGCGCGCGCACGACGCCGGTGTCCACCTCGACTCCGTGGTCCTCTCCGAGGAGCCGCGCTTCCTCGAGCGACGCCTCGACCCGGCGGGCCACGTCCTCCGGGAGGGGGCCTTCGAGCTCGTACTTCCGCGGAACCCTGACCACCGTGAGCGCCACGACCGCGGCGCCGCGCTCCTTCGCGAGCGCGATCGCGGTCGCGACCATCTCCTCCCCGATGTCGCCGACCTTCATGGGGACGAGGATGCGGCGGACGTCCATCCCCGGCGGGAGCTCCTCGACGGGTATCACGTGCTCGAGCAGGCCCCGGTGCTGTGATCGTCGGACGACGACGAACACGACGAGCCCCATCGCGAGCCAGATCGGCCCGGCGTAGCGCGCGCCCGGATGCGTGACGAGCGCGAGGATCCAGACGACGAAGGTCAAGGGCGCGCCAACGAGCGCGGGCACGGGGATGTCGGCTCCACGAATCGAGATGTTCGGCCTGGCGCGGAACGGGCGCCCGAGCTCGGGCTCCTTCACCCGCAGGCGGATCACGGCGAGCTGCGCCGCCGTGAACGCGAGCAGCACGCCGAAGGAGTAGAGGCTCGCGAGGAACGTCGGATCGCCGCCTCGAGCGATCTCGGTCACGAGGATGAGCACGATCGCGAGGCCGGAGGCGATGAGGATCGCCTCGCTCGAGACGAGCGCGCGCCGCTCGAGCCGCGCGAACTCGCGCGGCAGAGCGCCGTGCTCGGCGAGGGAGTGCGTGAGCCGCGTGATTCCCGACATCGAGGTCGTCGCGGCCGCGACGAGGATGAGGATCCCCGAGATCCCGACCGCGACCCGCAGCGCGTCCACGACCGGCCCTGGAAGCGACCCGTCGAAGGCCGCCGCGATTCCGACGAGCGGCGCCTCGAGCCACTTGTCTCCGAGCGCTGTCGAGCCGTCGGTCGCCGGGTACGCCGACAGGCCGATCGCGGCGATCGCGACCGTGACCACCACGACGAGGCCGATCGCCGAGAAGAGCGAGCGCGGGAGCGTCCGGCCGGGCTCGCGTGCCTCCTCCGCGAGGTTCGCGGCCGTCTCGAGGCCGGTGTAGGCGAGCATCGCCAGCGGCAGGGCGAACGCGAGGTCGCTCCAGTGCTGCCCGCTCGCGAACCCGAACCCGGCCGTGAGCGTGTGCGGGGAGAGGAGGAACGCGAGCCCGAGCACGACCAGCACTCCCTGGACGACGAGGTCGAGCACGGCGACGGCGAGCGATCCGGCATGGAGCCGCGTCCGCCGGGCGAGCCGCACGGCAGCGATGACGACGATGACGCCGCAGCCGATGATCGCGTCCCACGGCGACTGCCGGAGCGAGGGCGCGGACAGCGCCGCGCCGAGGTAGTGCGGGACGAACAGCGCGGAGAGCGCCATCACGATCAGGAAGTCGAGAAAGAGGGCCCAGCCCGTGATGAACCCGGCGAGGTCGTTGAACGCCCTCCGGACGAACGTCGCCGCGCCACCCGTCTCGGGAAGCGCGGCGGTGCCTTCCGCGTAGGAGAGCGAGACGACGAAGAAGAGCGCGCCGGTGAGAAGGAGGACGAGCGGGGTCAGCCCGAGCGCCTGCGCGGCGACGATCCCGAGCGCGATGTAGAGCGAGGAGGCGATCTCGCCGTACGCGACGGCGAAGAGCGACGGGGCGTCGAGGACGCGCTCGAAGCCCTTGAGCTTCCTCGCCATCTCAGTGCTCGACCCGTCTCCGGCGCTCGACCGTGAGCCGGCCCACGCCGAGCGCGACGAAGAGCGCGCCGAGGACGAAGCCGACGACGCCTCCCCCGTTGGCCGCGGTCACCACGAGCAGCGCGATCCCGATCCCCACGAACATGAGGGAGAAGACGACCACCGCAAGGTGGTACGCCTTCACGCCACCCCGGTCGCTGTCACGAGGACCCGGCACGGCGCGTTCTTCAGCACGTAGTCCACGGTATTCCCGAAGACTGCCGCGTGCGTGGCCGTCAGACCGGAGCGCGATGACCCGATCACGATGATCTCCGCGTCGCGCGCCGTCGCCTCGGCCACGATCGCGGGACCTGCGCTGCGCGCGCGCTCGAGCCGCCCGACGACGCGCACGCCGTAGGAATCGCCGATCGCCACCGCCTCGTCGAGCTCGCCGTTCGCGTCCCGCTCGAGCTCGGGCAGGGCGGCGGTCAGCGGCTGATCGAGCGGGACCTCGAGCACGTTCAGCGCGACGATGCGGGATCGCCGCTCCGCGGCGAGGCTGCACGCGACATCCATCGCGTCGTCCGACGCCTGCCCCGGCACGACGGGCACCAGCAGCCGGCGGTACTCGAGTGCGAGCGCCGGGCCGAGAGCGGGCGGCGCCTTCACGGTCTCGCGCACGGGCACGTGCACGAAGCGGCGCCGGTAGATCACGTACGCGACGAAGCCGAACCCGAGCCACGCGAGCCCCACCCACCTCGTCGTCGGGTTCTGGGTGAGGATGACGAGGAACGACGCGCCGGTCGCAAGCCCTCCGACGATCGCGAAGATCGGCCAGCTGATCCCGCCGAGCCTCAGGTTCGGATGCCCGCGATACGGGAGCTCGACATGACGATCTCGCGCGCGCATGGTCACGATCGCCGCGTGCGCGACGGTGAACGAGAGCGTCGCGCCGAACGAGTAGAGCGTCCCGACGAAGGTCACGCTCCCCGGGAGGATCACGAGAATCGGAAGGATCCCCGCGAAAACGATGAGCGCCAACCACGGGGTCTTGAAGCGTGGGTGCAGCCGCCGGAAGAGCTCGGGGATCTGGCGGTGACTCGCCATCGAGTACGTGATCCGCGACGCTCCGATGACACCCGCGTTCGTGGCGATGAAGAGGATCGTGGCCGCGAGGATCCCGACGTAGATCTCGAGCGCGTGGAGCGTCCCGCCGTGCAGCCCGAGGTTGGCCACGACGCCGAGGATCGGGTCGTTCGCGTAGCCGCCGTCCTCGGGAGGCTGCGCGAGCTTCGTCGTGTACTGCCCGTCCTGGAAGACGACGGGCATCGCAGAGAGCGCGACGAGCGGGAGCGTGAAGTAGATGGCGAAAACCGCTCCTGCGACGAGCTTGTAGGCGGCCGGGACCGTACGCGCCGGCTCGCGGGCCTCCTCCGCGAGGTTCGAGACGGTCTCCACCCCGGTGTACGCGAGCATCGCCACCGGGATCGAGAGCGCGAAGTTCGACCACGTCGGCGCGACGCCCCAGTGGATGTTCGAGGTGAGCGTGTCCGGGCTGAAGACGAGGACGAACCCGAGGATCACGAGCATGATCTGCGTGGCGAAGTCGATGACCGCGAGCGTGATCGAGAGCCGCGCCGCCTCCTGCACCCCGACGACGTTGAGACAGACGAGCACCACGATCACGACCGCGCCGACGACGATGTCCCACGGGTTCGTCTTCAGCGGCTCCCAGAACACCGACAGGTAGTGGGGCACGAAGAAGGCGGACGTCGCGACGGTGACGACGTAGACGAGCATCTGCGACCACGCCGCGCCGAAGCTGACGAGCTCGTCGAACGCGTGCCGGGCGAAGCTCGACGAGCCGCCGGCCTCCGGGAACCGGACCGTTCCCTCCGCATAGGTCGCCGCGGTCGCGGCGAAGATGACCCCGGCGATCACGAAGACGACCGGCGTCAGCCCGAGGGCGTAGATCGCGGTCAGGCCGAGCGCGTAGTAGATCGACGAGCCGACGTTCCCGTACGCCGTCGCGAAGAGCGCCGGCGTGCCCAGCACCCGCTCGAGCTCGACCTCGCGTCTCCGGCGGCGCCCCGGCACGGGCGGGAGCCTACAACCGAGGGGGGCCGACTCTCGCCGGCCCCCCTCGTGTCGAGATGCGATCTCCCGCTACGGGCGGTCGATCGTGATCGCCGGCGACGTGTACGTCTCCCAGTCCGCGGAGTTGTGCGGATTCCCGAGCGCCTTGAGCGCCGAGACGACGATCTTGTACTGACCGTCGGGGACCGTCACACGGTGGTCGTGCGCCTTCTTCGAGTTGCCCTGGACCGTCGTGCCGTCCCACGGGAACGCGAAGAACCCGAGGGCCGTCGCGTTGCGCGGGAGGAGCGTCTGATCGAGGAAGAGCGAGAAGTTCCCATGCACCGGCTTGCCCGTGTCCGCGGACACGACCTGCATCTGGAGCTCCTGCACCTGGTGGTCGAAGTGGACGAGCACGTTCGGGATGTCGTCGGGCGCCGTGAGGCCCCACGTCCCACCCTGGTCACCCGGCAGCAGGTCGAACGAGCCCGGCTCGACCTCCTTGCCGATCGACGGGAACTGGAACCCGTCGCCGAGGTCGACGGTCGGCATCGCGATGATCGACTGGTAGTCGCCCGCGAAGCCCATGACCGGGACGCGGTAGACCTGGCCGCCGCCCTGCGGGGTGAAGGTCACCCAGCCGCCGTAGAGCGACTGCTCGTCGAGCAGCGGGTCGGACGTGATCGTCGCGTTCACCGCCGCCGAGCCGTGCGCCGGCACGGTGAGCGCCGCCGGGGAGAACGCAGCCGTCGTGTCCGCGAGGATGAACGTCCACGCGAAGGGCATCCCGGGCGGGCCTGCCCCGAGACCCTCCTCGTAGCTGACGTCGTAGGTCACCGGGTGGTTCCCGTCGTTTCGGACCTTGAGCGTGAACGCGCCGCCCGAGCCTTCGCCGAGCGACACCTTCGAGGGCGTGATCGTCGACGTCGACAGCACGGAGTCGTCGATGTCGACCATGCCCGCGCCCTGCCGAAAGACGTAGTCGTCGATCCCGAGCTGCGGGGCGAGCGACCACGGCGCCGGGTCGGCGCTGTTCATCAGGACGTCACGGAACTTCGACGCCTTCAGGTTCGGCCGAGCCTGCATGAGCAGGGCCGCGGCGCCCGCGACGTGCGGGGAGGACATCGAGGTGCCGCTGAGGACGGTATAGCCGCCCTTCTCGAGCGGATACGTCGAGCGGATGAAGCCGCCCGGCGCGCCGATGTCCGGCTTCAGGCCGAGCTCGGCGGTCGGGCCGTACGACGTGAACGACGAGAGCAGCCCGCCGGTCGCCGTGTTCGGGAAGGTCCCGAGCTGGTTGGTCCAGGTCATCGTCACCGGCCCGCCGGCGAGGCGCCCGTCGATCAGCACGCCTTCCGCGTCGGAGATGTTGACGACCGGAACCGAGACCGCGGGCGTGCCCGCGACCGTGATGCTGCCGATGCGTCCTGCTGCGTTGTTGTAGATGACGACGGCGATCGCGCCCGCGTTCTGGGCGTCGATCGACTTCTGGTAGAAGGAGCACCCGCCTCGGCGGACGAGCGCGACCATGCCCGTGAGGCTTCCGGCCGGAAGCGCCGTGCAGGCGTCCGTCGTGGACGTGCTCGTGCCGGTCCGCGCCATCGGGAACGAGCCCGACGTGGGCGGGGCGGCCGGGCTGTCCGAGGTCTCGTAGCCGATGGACGTGCCGTCGGGCGAGACCGTGAACGTCGGCAGCGAGAAGTTCGTGTTGTCGTAGGACGCGACGCCGATGACGTTGTCGCCGACACCGGGAGCGCCGGCCGAGTAGAGGCCGTTCGCGCCGTCGTTCCCGATCGAGGCGACGACGACCATGCCCTTGTCGACGAGCTTCGAGGCCGCTGCCGCGGTGGGCGACTCGGGCCAGGCGTTGAACGCGTCGCCGATGGACATGTTCAGGATCTGCATGTGGTCGTGGAGGGCGTCCTCCATGGCCTTGATCATCACGTCGTCCGCGGTCGATCCCTCGCAGCCGAAGACGCGATAGGCGCCGAAGCTGACGCCCGGTGCGACGCCCGTGACCTGACCCTTGGCGCCGACGATTCCGGCGACGTGCGTGCCGTGGCCCGCACAGTCGTCCGGAAGGCCGTCCGGATGGGGAACCGGCTGGTACGACGCGCTCGTCGGATCGGCGTTGTAGTCGTCACCGACGAGGTCGGTCCCGGCGACGATCCGCGAGTTCGGGAAGGGGTGAGGAGCCGCAGGATCGCCGTCGCCGCCCAGATCCGGGTGGTCGACGTCGATGCCGGTGTCCATCACCGCCACCCTGACACCCTTGCCCGTGAGCCCGAGCTCGTTCTGGGCGATGTCCGCGCCCGTCATCTTGATGGCGCTCGCGAGCTGCGGCGACGCGGTGGTCTCAGGCCCCACCGTGTACGTGTGCACGGGGTAGATCTGCCCGACGCTCGCGAGGCCACGGAGCTTCCCGAGCTGATCTGGCGTCACCGAGACGGACACGCCGTGGAAGAGCGTGTCGTACTCGTACCGGAGCGTGTAGTTGAGTCCCACGGCCTTCGCATCGGCCTTGAACTGCTTCGTCGAGCCGTTGACCAAGACGAGCCAGGCGCGCGGTGTCTCGTTGACGATGCCCCCGACCGACGGAGCGGGGCTCGTCCCGATGACCGTCGCGGCCCCGGCTACCGTCGCCGGGACGGCGACGAGACCGAGCGCCACGATGATCCCCAGCAGGCGCGCGGCCCGCGGGATTCTGAATCGCATTCTCTCTACTCCCCTTTCGTGGTTTCGGGCGCCCACTGGCGCCCGTGCCCTCCGTAGCGGAGGATCCTATGACGCCTGCCGGATGCCTGCAGCGGCTGGCCGCAGGGTGCCGCGATGGGGGTACGGCGCGGATTCGGCCCCGTGGACTCGGTTCGGCGGTGGACGCCGACGGAGGCGGGCGAGGCCGAGAAGGCCCCGTCCGCCCCCTGACAGGCGTTAGCCGTGGATCGAGACGATCAGCGGGATGATCAGGATCGCGACGATGTTCGCGATCTTGATCATCGGGTTGATCGCGGGACCGGCGGTGTCCTTGTAGGGGTCGCCCACGGTGTCCCCCGTGACGGCGGCTGCATGGGCGTCCGAGCCCTTGCCGCCGTAGAGACCGTCCTCGATCGTCTTCTTCGCGTTGTCCCAGGCGCCGCCGCCGGAGGTCATCGCGATCGCGAGGAAGAGCCCGGTCACGATCGTCCCGATCAGGAGACCGCCGAGCATCTCGGGCTTGATGATCCCGACGATGATCGGGATCGCGATCGGGATCAGCGCCGGCGCGAGCATCTCCTTGATCGCGGAGCCCGTGACGATGCCGATCGCCCGCGAGTAGTCGGGGCGTGACGTGTACTCCATGATCCCCGGGTCCTCGCGGAACTGGCGCCGGACCTCCTCGACGACCTGGCCGCCGACGCGTCCCACGGCCTGCATGGCGAGCGACGCGAAGAGGAACGGCATCAGGCCTCCGATGAAGAGGCCCGCGATCACCCACGGGTTGTCGAGCGAGAACACCGTGGCCAGGCCGTTCTCGTGCAGGCTGCGTCCGTACTCGTCGAAGAGAATCAGCGCGGCGAGCCCGGCAGAGCCGATCGCGTAGCCCTTCGTGACCGCCTTGGTCGTGTTGCCGACCGCGTCGAGTGGATCGGTGACTCCGCGCACGGCCTCGGGCAGGTCGGCCATCTCGGCGATGCCCCCCGCGTTGTCCGTGACTGGCCCATAGGCATCGAGAGCGACGATGAGCCCGGTCATCGAGAGCTGCGCCATGACCGCGACGCCGATCCCGAAGAGCGCCTGCCCGGCGGCGTAGTAGGCGCCGATGATCCCGGAGGCGATCACGATCACGGGCAGCGCGGTCGCCTGCATCCCGACCGCGAGCCCGGCGATGATGTTCGTCGCGTGCCCCGTCTGCGACGCCCGCGCGATCTGCTTCACCGGGTTCCAGCGGGTGCCCGTGTAGTACTCGGTGATCGCGACGAGCAGGAACGTCACCGCGAGGCCGATGAGCGCCGAGCCGTACAGGTTCCAGAAGCTGAAGAGCGGCCCGTCGTAAGCGAGCGTCACCGGGATGAACCCGACTGCCGAGAGGACGGTGGCGACGATCACGCTGCGGTAGAGGGCGTTGATGATCGCGTTCGGCCCCCGCCCGACACGTGTGAAGAACGTCCCGATCACCGACGCGAGCACCGAGATCCCCCCGAGCGCAAGCGGGTAGAGCCAGAGGCTCGACTGATCGAAGCTGATGCCCAGCAGCATCACCGCAACCGCGGTGACGGCGTAGGTCTCGAAGAGATCGGCGGCCATCCCGGCACAGTCGCCGACGTTGTCGCCCACGTTGTCCGCGATCACGGCCGGATTCCGCGGGTCGTCCTCGGGGATGCCCGCCTCGATCTTCCCGACGAGATCCGCGCCGACGTCCGCGGCCTTCGTGTAGATGCCGCCTCCGAGCCGGGCGAAGACCGAGATCAGCGAGCCGCCGAAGGCGAGCCCGACGAGGTCGTCGACCGCGGACGCGGGAGTGTTGTCGAGCCAGCCGGTGAGGATCCAGTAGTAGCCGGCGACGCCGAAGAGCCCGAGCCCGACGACAAGCAGGCCGGTCACGGAACCCGCGCGGAACGCGACCTTGAACGCGGGCCCGAGGCCGTCCCGAGCGGCCTCTGCGGTTCGGACGTTCGAGCGTACGGCGACGTTCATGCCGATGAAGCCGGCCGCCGCCGAGAGGAGCGCCCCGAAGAGGAATCCGAACGCAGTTCCCCAGCCGAGCTTGTCGTAGAACCCGAGCAGGAGGAACGGCGCGATCGCGACGACCGCGATCGTCGTGTACTGCTTGCGCAGGTACGCCGCAGCGCCTTCCTGGACGGCGCGGGCGATCTCCTGCATCCGCTCGTTTCCGGTCGGCTGTCGAAGCAGCCACCAGGTCAGGTAGATCCCGTACAGGACCGCCACGAGCGCGCAGACGAGCGCGAACGCGACGGCGTGGTCAACGAAGAAGTCCATCCATCCTCCGGTCTCGGCCCGTCACGAACTGAGCGCCGAGTCGCCCCGGCGCGGGGGATTATGTATCACAAGCGCCGAACGCGCCCTTCGGTTCCGTCAGATGCGGGCGCCTTCGAGAGCGGTCGCGCAGACGTCGT
This sequence comes from uncultured Actinomycetes bacterium, assembly GCA_963809405.1. Classification (GTDB taxonomy): domain Bacteria; phylum Actinomycetota; class Thermoleophilia; order Gaiellales; family Gaiellaceae; genus GMQP-bins7. The sequence continues at coordinate 1,922,204 of CAWEJN010000002.1, read as the reverse complement.
CCGGCTGCGGTCCGATCTTCGGGATCGCCGCGAACAGGAGCTCGCGCAGCCGGGCGTTGTTCTCCTCGAACACCTGAAGCACCGTCTCGTGCGACACGGGCGCGGCTCCGGCGACGCCGACGTCGTGGTCCGTGACCATCGAGATGTTGGCGTAGCAGAGCTCGAGCTCGCGGGCGAGGTACCCCTCGGGGTAGGCGGTCATGTTGATCACGTCCCAGCCCATCTGCTGGAACCACGCCGACTCGGCACGGGTCGAGAAGCGCGGGCCCTGGATGACGACCACGGTGCCGCCGTCGCGCACGGGGATCCCGAGCTCGCGCGCGGTGTTCACGAGGATCGCGCGCAGGTCCGCGCAGTACGGGTCCGCCGCAGACACGTGCGTCGTGACCGGGCCTTCGTAGAACGTGTCGCGGCGCCCGCTCGTGCGGTCGACGAACTGGTCGCAGACGACGAACTCGCCGAGCGCGAGGTCGGCGCGGAGCGCTCCCGACGCGCACGGGCCGATGATCCTGTGGACACCGAGCTCCTTCATCGCCCACAGATTCGCCCGGCAGTTGATCTGGGCGGGCGGGAGGCCGTGGTCCCGGCCGTGGCGGGGGATGAACGCGACGCGCTTCCTGCCGATCTCGCCGACGACCGGCGTCGCCGACGGCGGCCCGAACGGGGTCTCGACCGCGACCTCGTCGACCCGGTCGAGAAACGAGTAGAAACCCGACCCTCCGAAGATCCCGATCTCGGCGTCCGCCATCCTGGGTCGGACGCTACAGCGTGACCCCGTCGGACACGCCACGACCGATGGAAGCGGCAGACGCGTCACCGTTGGCCGACGGCGCATCGGGTGCGGGCCGGAGGATGAGCGTCTCGCTCGGCGCGGAAGTGAGCATCCACGCCAGGTCCTTCGGCGTGAAGCCGGCCTGGCCCGGTCGGGGAGCGGGGACGATCGTGCGGTCGAACGGCTCCGCCTCCCACAAGCGCTGGAGCGCGTCGATCGGCGTACGGCCGCGCTCGATCCGCGCGTCGACGGGCACGCCGGCGCGGCGCGCTGCGAGCTCGACCGCCTCGAGGATCGGCAGCGCGCGCTCGAGCTCGCCGTGCTGGACGGGCGCGTCCAGGCCGAACTCGAGCGGGACGACGAGGAGGTACGCGGGCACGAGCACAGCGCCCTCCGCCCGGGCGATCCGCAGCGCTGCCTCGAGCACCCTGAGATCGAGCTGCTTCGCGATGAACGGAACCAGCACTCGCGGCTGACCCTCGTGGCCCGCGATCCGTCCTCGTCTCGGCCACAGCCTCATGACGACGATCGGAGCTCGTCCCGCAGCGCGCGGTGCGCCACGACGCGAATGTCGATGCCGGGGAGCTCGCGGATCAGGCGCGACACCAGCGATCCGCGCACGATCTCGATCCAGCGGCGCTCGTCAGGTGTCCCGACGAAGACGTACGTCGAGCCGCGTTCGCACACGATCCGGCGCACGACCTCGACGAGATCGTCCCCTTCCTCCTCGAGGAAGTGCACGCCGAGGATCGACGCCAGCCGCCGGAGCGCGGCGAGCTGCGTCGCGTCCTCCGGGGAGAGCTTCTCGCCGGGTTTGCGCATCCACAGGGCGTCGATCTCCGACCCGAGGCGCTGCGCCGATCGCCACGCACGCCGGAGCACGCGTTGCGAGCGAGGCTGCGGTTCGACGAGCACGAGGACGCGCTCGGCAACCGCCTGCTTCGAGAGCGGGTCGAGCTCGGCCCCGCCGCGTCTCGCCCCCACGTCCTCGGCCACCTCGCGGAGCGCGAGCTCGCGCAGGGTCGAGAGGTTGTCCTGGCGGAAGAAGTTGAGGAGGGCACGCTCGGCCTGACCCTGCGGATAGACCTTGCCCGCACGCAGCCGGTCCTGGAGTGCCTCGGGCGCGAGGTCGACGAGGACGACCTCGTCCGCCTCGTCGAGGACGCGGTCGGGGAACGTCTCTCGCACACGCACGCCGGTGAGCTCGAACACCGCGTCGTTGAGGCTCTCCAGATGCTGGATGTTCACCGTCGAGATCACGTCGATGCCGTCCGCGAGGATCTCGTCGATGTCCTGGTAGCGCTTCTCGTTACGCGATCCCGGGGCGTTCGTATGGGCGAGCTCGTCGACGAGCGCGATCTCCGGCGCGCGCCGGACGACCGCGTCGGCATCCAGCTCCTCGAGGGTGAGACCGCCGTGCTCGACGACGCGCCGCGGCACGACCTCGATGCCCTCGGCGACCGCGGCCGTCTCGGGCCGGTCGTGCGGCTCGAGGTAGCCGATGACGACGTCCCGACCCTCTGCCTGCGCTTGCCGCCCCTCCTGGAGCATGCGGTACGTCTTGCCGACGCCAGCCGCCATACCCAAGAGGATGCGGTAGCGCCCGCGCACGCCCCGAGGTTATGCGCCGAACAGGTTGTGCACCACGAGATCGATGAGCTTGATCCCGATGAAGGGGAGGATCATGCCGCCCAGCCCGTAGATCAGGAGGTTGCGGCGAAGCAGCGCCGTCGCGCCGATCGCACGGAACTTGACGCCGCGCAGCGCCAGAGGAACGAGCGCCGGGATGATCAGCGCGTTGAAGATGATCGCCGACACGATGGCGCTCTTCGGCGTGCCGAGATGCATGATGTTCAGGTCGTTGAGCGGGCCGCGTTCGCCCGGCTTCGAGGCGTACGTGTAGGCGAACATCGCGGGCAGGATCGCGAAGTACTTCGCTACGTCGTTCGCGATCGAGAACGTCGTCAGGGCGCCTCGGGTGATCAGCTGCTGCTTGGCGACCTCGACGATCTCGATGAGCTTCGTCGGGTTGGAGTCGAGGTCGACCATGTTCCCCGCCTCCTTCGCGGCCGTCGTCCCGGTGTTCATCGCGACGCCGACGTCCGACTGGGCGAGCGCAGGAGCATCGTTCGTGCCGTCGCCCGTCATCGCGACCATCCGCCCCCGCGCCTGTTCCTCGCGGATGAGCTCGAGCTTGCGCTCTGGCGTCGCCTCGGCGAGGAAGTCGTCGACCCCGGACTCCTGGGCGATCACGGCGGCGGTCACCGGGTTGTCGCCCGTGATCATCACCGTCCGGATGCCCATGCGGCGGAGCTCGTCGAAGCGCTCGCTCATACCTCCCTTGACGATGTCCTTGAGATGCACGACGCCGAGCGCGAAGTTGTCCTGCGCGACCACGAGGGGCGTGCCGCCCGCCTGCGCCACACCGTGGACGATCGTGTCGATCTCGCCGGGAACCCGTCCGCCGTTGTCCGTGACGAACTGCTTGACCGCGTCGGCGGCGCCCTTGCGGAGGCTCCTGCCGTCGAGGTCGAGACCGCTCATCCGCGTCGAGGCCGAGAAGGGGATGAACTCGTGGTCGCCGAGCTCCTGCTCTCGTAGACCGAAGCGCTCCTTCGCCAGGATGACGATCGAGCGCCCTTCCGGCGTCTCGTCGGCGAGCGAGGCGAGCTGAGCGACTCCGGCGAGCTCGCGCTCGTCGACTCCCGGACCCGGGATGAACTCCGCCGCCTGGCGGTTGCCAAGTGTGATCGTGCCCGTCTTGTCGAGCAGCAGCACGTCGACGTCGCCTGCTGCCTCCACCGCGCGACCGGACATGGCGAGCACGTTACGCTGCACGAGGCGGTCCATGCCGGCGATGCCGATTGCCGAGAGCAGCGCGCCGATCGTCGTCGGAATGAGCGCGACGAGGAGTGCGATCAGCACGGTCTGCGACGTCGCCGTGCCCGCGTAGATCGCGTACGGACGAAGGGTCACGACCGCGGCCAGGAAGGTGATCGTCAAGCCGGCAAGGAGGATGTTGAGCGCGATCTCGTTGGGCGTCTTGCGCCTCTCGGCCCCTTCGACGAGCGCGATCATGCGATCCAGGAACGACCTTCCGGGCTCTTGCGTGACCTCGATCACGAGTCGGTCGGACAGGAGACGCGTCCCGCCGGTGACGGCGGAGCGGTCGCCACCCGCCTCGCGGATGACCGGAGCCGATTCACCCGTGATGGCCGACTCGTCCACGGACCCGACGCCCTCGATGATCTCGCCGTCCGCCGGGATGACCTGATTCGCCTCGACCACGACGATGTCGCCGCGAGCGAGATCCGGCGCGGGAACCTCCTCGAGGCCGCCCGTGTCGGTGCGCCGATAGGCGACGGTTGTCGTCCGCGTCGCTCGTAGCGCGTTCGCCTGTGCCTTGCCGCGCCCCTCGGCGACTGCCTCGGCGAAATTGGCGAAGAGGACGGTGAGCCAGAGCCAGAACGCGATGACCCCGACGAACCAGAGTTGCCCGTACTGTCCGCGCGCGAGTTCCAGGAAGAAGATCGCGGTCGTGATCACGCTGCCGAGCTCGACGATGAACATCACCGGGTTCCGGACCTGGGTGCGCGGGTCGAGCTTCGGGAACGAACCCCAGATCGCAGCGATGACGATGTCCCGCGAGAAGACGCTCGAGCGCCTCCTAGTCCCCCCCTCGGACGCGGCGATGGACGACATCTACTTTCCTCCCAGGTTGTCGAGCGCCAGATTGAGCTTCAGGACGTTCACCCCGGGCTCGCCGAAGAAGCCCCAGGAGCGCCCGTGGTTGTTCTCGTCGATCAGCTTCTGCACCGTCGCGAGCGGCAGATGCCGAACGGCGGCGACCCGCCGCGCCTGGAGCGCCGCGTTGGCGGGGGAGATGTCGGGGTCGATTCCGGATGCCGAGGTCGTGACCGCGTCGACCGGGATCTGGCCGATGGTGAGACCCGGGTTGTAGGGGCGCTCGAGCTTGAGGATCGCGAGCGCCGCGGCCCTGACATTCTTCGTCAGATCGGGGTTGGTGGGGCCGAGGTTGGCGAACGTCGTCGCACCGGCGTTGTAGGCCGGAGCCGTCGCGGAAGGGCGTGGATGGAAGTACTGCCGCTTCGTGAATGCCTGTGCGGCGAGCTTCGACCCGACGACCTTGCCGTCCCTCGTAATCAGGCTGGCGTTCGCCTGGCTCTTGAAAGCGAGCTGGCCGATCCCGGTCATGACGAGGGGATAGGCGAAGCCGAAGAACGCCGTGACGAGGACGATCGCGATCACGGAGCTTCCGAGCGTGGAGCCGAGGAGCTTGCGCATCAGTGCATCAATCCTTCGACGATCGGGCCAAGCGTCAGCGCCGGGAAGATCATCAGCCCGGCGGTCAGGGCGATCACGCCGACGAGCAGGACGACGAACGTCGGGCCGTCGGTGCGGAAGGTGCCCGCCGAAGGCGGAGCGACCTTCTTGCCCACGAGGGCTCCGCCCAGCGCGAGTGCCGCGAACATCGGCACGAAGCGGCCGAGCAGCATCGCGATCGCTCCGAAGTAGGCGCTGAAGCTGGTCGCCCCGAAGCCTGCGAAGGCGCTGCCGTTGTTGTTCGACTGCGAGTCGTACGCGTACAGGGTCTCGGTGAAGCCGTGGACGCCGCTGTTGTAGATCGACGCGAGCCCGGACTTGGTCACGATCGAGAGCCCGGTCAAGACGAGCACCATCGTCGGCACGAAGAGCGCGCCGACTGTCGCGTACTTGATCTCGCGAGCCTCGATCTTCTTCCCGAGCCATTCCGGTGTCCGGCCCACCATCAGGCCCGCGACGAACACGGCGAGGACGATGTAGAAGAACATTCCGTAGAGACCGGATCCGACGCCGCCGAAGATCACCTCGCCGAGGAAGAGGTTGACGAGCGGGACCGCGCCCCCGAAGGGCGTCTGGGCGTCGAAGCCGTTGTTCACCGAGCCGTTCGAGGCGTCGCTCGTCGCGACCGTCCAGGTCGCGCTGTTCGCCAGGCCGAAGCGCACCTCCTTGTCGGACATGTTCCCGCCCGACTGGCCGTTCCCCTGGGTGATGTTCACACCGGAGGCGCGCAGCACCTGCGAGCCGTGCTGCTCTGCGGGCAGGTTGACGGCGACGCCGACCGAGAACACGAAGAGCATCGCGATGAACACCATCAACGCGTGCCGGCGCGCGAACACCATCTTCCCGAACATGAACACCTGGGCCGCGGGGATCAGGAGGATCGCCAGCATTTCGATGAAGTTCGAGAGCCCGGTGGGGTTCTCGAACGGGACACCCGAGTTCGAGTTGTAGAAGCCGCCGCCGTTCGTCCCGAGCTGCTTGATCGCGATCTGCGAGGCGGCCGGGCCGCGCGCGATGGTCTGCTGCGCCCCCTCGAGCGTCGTCGCCGTCGCATGCCCGTGGAACGTCTGCGGCACACCCTGCCAGATGAGGATCAGCGTGACGATCGTCGCCAGCGGCAGCAGGATGTAGACGAGCGAGCGGTAGAGATCGACCCAAAAATTGCCGAGCGTGCCGCCCGAGCGGCGGGCGATCCCGCGCACCATGGCAGCGAGGACCGCCATCCCGACCGCGGCGGAGACGAAGTTCTGCACCGCCAGCCCCGCCATCTGCGTGAGATAGGACATCGTGTACTCGCCGCCGTAGAACTGCCAGTTCGTGTTCGTGACGAAGCTGGCGGCGGTGTTCAGCGAAATGTGCGAGGACACACCCTTCATCCCGTCCGGGTTGAGGAAGAGGTGACCCTGCGCACGCTGGATCGTGTACAGGACGAGCCAGAAGAGGACGCTGAAGCCGAGCACTGTGATCGCGTAGCTCTTCCAGTCCTGTTCCCTCTCGCGCTGCGTCCGGACGAGGCGGTAGAAGCCGCGCTCGATCGAACCGAGCCAGCCGAGCCAGCCGCGCGACGCGAATGAGCCGTCGGTGTAGACCCGGGCCATGTAGAGTCCCAGCGGATACCCGAGAGCGACCAGCACCAGCGCGTAGACGACGATCTGGCTGATGCCTTGCCCGCTCATCTAGAGCCTCTCCCCGCGCAGGAGCGCGTACACGAGGTACGCGAAGACGGCGATCGCGATCACGAGCCCGAAGATGTCGGCAGCCGACATCAGACTCGCTCCAAGAGGAAGATGAATGCGAACGCGAACGCGAAGCAGATCAGGGCGACCGCGATTGCGTAGAGATCGAACATCAAGCCTCCAGGGCGTCGAGGGCAGCGTCGAGGTAGGACGGAAGCTCGTCCGTTCGCTCGCGCGAGTACAACGGCCCGAGGCCGTCTGTGAGGAGTCGGTCGGCGAGCAGAACCCCGCGCGGCGCGACCGGGCGGTCGTCCTCGAGGCGCCGGGCAATCTCGAGCAGCTTGCGCGACTCCGCCCGAATTGCCGGACGATTGATCGGCGACGCGTTCGGCAGGTACCGAGCGTCAGCGTCCCGGATGACCCGGCGGACCGATCGCGCGAGGTCCAGCCGGTTGCTTCGTATGACGAGCTCGCCGACACGCCAAGCCAGGCGTGGGGGCACCCAAGTGGAGTCGATGAGCTCCTCGTCGGCAGCTCGGCGCTCGGAGCGCAGCCTGCGACGTCGCTCGAGACCTCCGAGCGACGCGACGGAGGACGCGAGCGCCGCGAGACGGCCGATCCGGCTCGGCCCGAGAACTCCCTGGTGAGCGGTTTCGGCCACACAGCCACCGTACGACCGGCGGCCTCAAGGCGGTCCTAGGATTCAGGGTCGGCTTCTAAGGATCGTCTAAACGGGCGCGTCCGGGTCGACGAGCCGGTATCCGACCCCCGGCTCCGTGAGCAGGTACCGCGGGCGGCGCGGATCCGGCTCGAGCTTCCGTCGGAGCTGCGAGACGTAGACGTGGAGGTAGCTCGACTCGCGCTCGTATGCCGGCCCCCACACCTCGCGCAGGATGGTCTTGTGGGTCAGGAGCTTCCCTTCGTTTCGCGCGAGGAGCCGTAGAAAGTCGAACTCGTGCGGGGTGAGGCGGAGAGGCTCGCCGGCCTTCGTGACGGAACGCTTCTCGAGATCGATCGTCAGCTCGCCGATCGTGAGCAACGGCTCCGTGGGTGACCCGGCGCGGCGGAGGACCGCCCGCAGGCGCGCGAGCAGCTCGCCGATCGCGAACGGCTTCGTCACGTAGTCGTCCGCCCCGGCGTCGAGCGCCTCGACCTTCTCGGCCTCCTCGCCGACGGCCGAGACGAGGATGATCGGTGCCTCCGTCCACTCCCGGAGGCTGCGGCACACGTCGGTGCCGCGCCCGTCCGGAAGCAGGAGGTCGAGGATGATCGCGTCCGGGAGCTGCAGCCCTGCCGCCGTCAGCGCCTCCTCGGCGGTCGTGGCCGTTTGCACGTCGTACCCCGCGCCACGCAGATTCGTCTGGAGTGCCCGCAGGAATTGGGGCTCGTCGTCGACGACGAGCACCCGCTCTCCGCTCATGCCGGAACCGTGGCGGGCTGCTCGACGGTCGGGAGCGCGAGCACGAACGAGGCGCCCTGCCCCGCCCGCGACTCCGCCCACAGCCTGCCGCCGTTCGCCTCCGCGAACCCGCGGGCGATCGCGAGCCCGAGACCTGCGCCACGCTGATCGGCGCGTCCCGGAATGCGGTGGAAGGGCTCGAAGATGCGGTCGCGCTCGGCTTCCGGGATCCCGGGCCCCTGGTCGGTGATCCGGACGAGGAGCTCCTTCCGCGTCGCCGTCACGCGAACGTGCACCGGCCCACCCGGCGGCGAGAGGGCGAGCGCGTTGTCGAGCAGGTTCACGAGCACGCGCTGGATCTGCGCCGCGTCGACGCTGACCGGTGGCAGATCGGGTCGACCGGCGATCTCGACCCGCTCGGAGCTGCCCGCCTCGTCGAGCGCCTGGGCGACGAGGTCCTCCCAGGTCCTGAGCTCGGGCTTCGACGCAGCCGCACCGGCCTGTAGTCGGGAGAGGTCGAGGAGGTTCTCGACGAACCGCCTCAGCCGGGCGTACTCGACGCGAATCGTCTCCAGAAGCCCCTCGCGATCCGACTCGGAGAGGTCGAGGGTGCTGCTCTGCAGGCCGTCGAGCGCCTGCTCGATCGTCGCGAGCGGCGTCCGGAGATCGTGAGACACGGCCTGGATCACCGCGGTCTTGATGGTGTCGCTCTTGCGGAGGGCTTCGGCTTCGAGCGCCTCCCCCGCGAGCCTCTCGCGATCGCGCGCGACCGCGAGAAGCGAGGCGAGGGCGGGAAGCAGCCGTGCCTGGATGTCGTAGTCGGGCTCCTCGCTCTCGGGCGTGTACAGCGTCCCCACGGGCCGGTCGTCAACGGCGAGGGCATGCGGCGCGCCGTGGGCCGCGACGCCGGTGTCGCCGAGGACGATCCGGACGGACGACACGCCGAGCACGGTCGCCGCCCGCCGGGAGATGTCCTCGATCTCCTCGTCGAGCTCGGTCCCGCGAAGGAGCTCGGCCGCGATGTCCGCCAGGAGCGTCGCCTCCCGCTCGCGTTGGGCGGCCTCGTCGCGCCGACGGCGCGCACGCGCTGCGAGGTCGCCGACGACGACCGCGGTGGTCAGGTAGACGACGAGCGCGAACCACGTGCGCCCGTCCGCGAGCGTGAACGTGTAGAGAGGCGGCAGGAAGAGGAAGTTGAACGCGAGCATGCTCGCGATCGCCACCGGCACGGCGTAGGCCGTGCCCCAGACGATCGCGACGGGCAGGACGGCGAAGACGTAGAGCACGCCCAGGCTCAGGACCGGGACGAAGTTGTCGAAGACCGCTACGGCCCCGGTCACGAGCGCGACCGCCGCGATGCCGCCGATCACTCCGGCGACGGGTCTCTGCAACCGCGATCCGCTCACTGCCGGAACGCTAGCGCCGCCTCCGAACGGAGGGCTCGCGCCGGTGGACGCAGCGCCGTCAGGTGCCCTGGTCCGCGAGGTCCTCGTCGACCGCCTTCGCGTACGCGAGCTGGAGGTTCGTGCGCGCCTGCCCGAGGTCGCGGAGGAGCGCGGCGTCGACACCGGCGTCGCGGAGGACGGGCTCGAGGGCGCGCAGCGCCTCGATCGCGAGCTTCGCCTGCGACAGGTCGCGGGCTTCGGCCGAGACGCGGCGAAACCCGAGCGACACCGTGGCCATGAGTGCCTCGACGAGCACGTCCGAGACGCCGACGCGGTCGAGCGCAGCGCGGAGCTCGTCGTGAGATGGACCCGTTTCGCCGGCCCGCGCCTCGGTCGCCTCCGCCTCGGTCGCCTCCGCCTCGGGCGCGTCCGCGTCGGGCGGCGCCTCCGCTTCGGGCGCGTCGTCCTGGGACGTCTGCTCCGGCTCCCCCACGGCCGGCTCGTCCTCTGCCGGTCCGTTCTCGTCCTCAGCCACCGATCCGCTCCGTCGCCCGCACCTGCTCGGTGTAGATCTGCTCGAGCGTCGCGCCCTCCTCGAAACGCTCGATCTGCCGCTCGGCCGCGTTCTTCTCCGGGATCGCGAGGTACGGGGCGGCGCCGATCTCCTCCGCGGCCGGCAGCACCCACTCGAGCAACTCCTCGATCCGCTGCCGCGCGGGGATGGGCTTGCCGCGCTCGAAGTCGATCAGCTCGCCCGGAAGCCCGTACCGAATCGCGCGCCAGAAGTTCTCCTCGATGAGTCGGTGCGGAAGGGGCTCGACCGGCCGCCCCTCGTCGTACGCACGCGCGATGCGCGCGACGAGCGACGTCGTGATCGCCGCCAGCGCCTGCGCCTCCTGCAGCTCGGGCTGGCCGTCGGCGATGCGCACCTCCACGGTCGGGAACGCGAGGTGCGGGCGGACGCTCCACCAGATCTGCGTGTTCTCGGTGATCGAGCCCGTCGCGTAGAGGAAGCGAACGAAGCGCTCGAACTCGTCCCAGGAGGCGAACGCGTCGGGTACGCCGCAGCGCGGGAAGAACCGCGTGAAGATCTGCGTGCGCGCCGAGTGGAGCCCCGTGTCGACCCCTTCGACGAAGGGCGAGCTACACGAGAGCGCGAGGAGCTCCGGCAGGAAGTTCCGCACTCCGTTCGCAACCGCGATCGCACGGTCGGGGCCGGCGATCGCGACGTGGACGTGGAACCCGAAGGTGTTGTTCCGCCAGACGACGTAGCGCAGGAGCTTGTCGTTCCGCCGGTAGTGAGGCGTGTCGATGATGCGTTGGTCCTTCCAGCTCGCCCAAGGATGGGTGCCCGTCGCGCCGAGGAGCAGGCCCATCGGCTCGACGAGCGCGCGCAGCTCTCCGCGCCGCTCGGCCATCTGCGCGGGGACGTCTGCGAAGGTCTCGCAGCGCCCCGTGCGGATCTCGACCTCGGACGCGATCAGCTCGCCGACGAGGTGCGGCTCCAGCGGCGTTCCTCTCGCCTCCGCCTGGACCTCCTCGAACCGGTTCGTGAGGTCGAGCGTCTCGGGATCCAGGAGCGCGAACTCCTCCTCCACGGCGACCGTGAAGTCGGTCGCGGCCGCGAAACCCTCGCGTGCCGACTCGATGAGCTCCTCTGGTGAGAGACGCTGTTCCTCGCCCACGGCGGCAGTAACTTAGTTGAAGCGTTGGCTCAGGAGCCGGCCGCGAGGAGGCGCTCGGCGACGCCCGCCCAGCTCCAGCGCTCGACCGCGGCGCGGCGTGCCGCAGCCGACAGCGCCTCTCGATCTCGGGCTGGCAGCCCGAGCAGGACGTGCAGCTTCTCGCGCAGCTCGGCGGCGTCACCCGTCGAGAACGAGGCGAGACCGGCGAGCGCCGGCGGGTACTCCTCTGCGAGCCCGTCGGCGATCTCGGCCAGCCCCGAGTGTCGCGCGACGAGCGGCGGGCAACCGGCGGCCGCGGCCTCGGCGGCGACCATCCCGAACGCCTCGGGGAAGATCGAGGGCACCACGCACGCGTCCGCGAGCGGCAGGAGCTGGACGAGGTGGCGGTGCTCGAGCGGTCCGGTGAAGAGCGTGCGCTCAGGGTCGGCAATGCCCTCGAGGTCGGACCGGTAGTCGCCGAAGCCGACGATCACCGCGCGCGCGTCGACGCCGGAAAGCGCCTGGAGGAGGACGTGGACGCCTTTGTTGTAGAGCAGCTTCCCGAAGTAGACGACCGTCGGCCGATCGCCGGCGAGAAACGACGAGAGACGCTCGGCGTTCCCCTCGTCGGGCAGGCGCTCGTCGACGCTGCCCGGATTCGGCGGGTCGCGACGAGACTCCTCGACGAGCGCTGCGAGCGCCTCCCTGCGCGGGCGCGGGCGCCACTCCTCCACGTCGACGCCGGGCGGGACCTCGTGCACGCGGTCGACGTGCCCGCACACCTCCTCGAGCACCTCGCGGATGTGCGCCGAGCCGACGAACACCGCCTTCGCACCGGCGAGGACCTCGGCTCCCCGCCGCTCGAGCGGCGGCCGTCCCCGCATCGAGTACTCGAGCTCCGAGCCGTGCGCCTTGACGACGTACGGCGCCCCGGAGGCCTGCCCCACCGCCCCGCCGAGCAGGACGTGGTTGCAGAAGACGAGGTCGGCCGGCAGGAGCTCGCGCACCGCTTTCGCGTTCGCCTCGACCCAGCCCGCGAGCTCACGTTCGGTCAGGTCCTGGAGGAGCTTGACGTCGTACCCCTCGTAGCGGTCGAGCACGAAGACCGGCAGGAGCCCCCCGACGTCGGGCCGCACGACCGCCGCTCCCCCGACGTCGTAGCGGTCCGGGTGCGGCTCCTGGCAGAGGACGGTGACATCGTGCCCGGCGCGGCTCCACTCGCGCGCAAGCTGGCGCGTGTAGACGTTCGACCCGGTCCCGCCGAGGAGATAGCCATGCCAGACGACGATGCGCACGCCCGCATCCTGCCCGGCCGCGTATTACCGAGCGTCGTCGTCCACTCGCGGGCTACCCCCCGACGATCGGGGCAGACTGCTACGTCAGGTGGAAATAGAGCGCGTAGAGCAGGTCCACGGCGGGGTTCGCCGTGTGCACGTTCACGTCCGCAGGGACGTCGAGCAGCGCTTCCGAGTAGTTGAAGAGGATCTTCAGACCCGCGCCGACGAGCGAGTCGGCAGCGCCCTGGGCGCTCTCGGCGGGCACGGCGATGACGCCGACGATGATGTTCCGGTCGCGGCAGATCTCGGCGACGTCCGAGATCGAGCTGACCTCGATGTCCCCCACCCGGTGCCCGACCTTCTCGGGGTCGCTCTCGAGGATCGCGGCGATCGTGATCCCATGCTCGGCGAAGATGGGCGAGCTCGCGATCGCGCTTCCCAGCCGACCGGCTCCCACGAGCGCGATGTTGTGCTGGCCCTGGGTGCGGAGGATCTTGCGGATCTCGTCGAGGAGCGCGTCGGTCCGGTAGCCGACACCGCGCTTGCCGAACTTGCCGAATGCGGAGAGGTCGCGCCTGATCTGCGTCGCATTGATGTTCGTGTACTCCGCGATCTCCTGTGAGGCGATGCGCTCCTTGCCCATCTTCTGGGCCTGGGTCAGCACCTGGAGATAGCGGCTCAGGCGCGATGCCACTCCGACGGTCAGACGTTCTGCCACGTGTCCCCTCTTCTGCTCGCTTGTGACAAATCGTCACGATTCTGCCTACGGCTGCCACACGGCGGCGTCGGCAACCGTCAGGCGGCGAGACGAGCCCGTAGAGCCTCCGGCTCGACGAAGTACGTGAATGTCCGCTCTCCGTCGATCTCGACGACCGGCAGGAGCTCGCGGTAGTGCGCCTCGAGCGCGGCGTCTCCCGCGACATCGACGAGCTCGAGCTCGAAGCCGAGCTCGGCTCGGGCCTCCTCCACCACCTCGATCGCCCGCGCGCACAGGCCGCAGTCGGGCGCGTGGAACACCGTGACGCGCGGAACGCGAGTCACCGCGGCGCGGCTGCGAAGCCGCCGCCTTCAGGGATCTCGCGCGACCGAGGACTCCGCGCAGGCGGGTCCTCGGTCTGCGCAGAGCTCACGGGTAGAGGCCTCTGGTGGTCGTCGCCTCGGCGACGCGCTGCACGGCGAGGCCGTAGGCGGCCATGCGCATGCTCGTGTCACGATCGTGGCGCGTCTGCCAGGTCTCCTCGAACGCCCGCACGACGATGTCGTGCAGCTTGGCGTTCACCTCGTCCTCGCGCCAGAAGTACTCCTGCAGTCCCTGGACCCACTCGAAGTACGAGACGACGACGCCGCCGGCGTTGGCGAGCACGTCGGGGAGGACGAGGATGCCCTTGTCCTCGAGGATCGCGTCCGCGGCAGGTGTGACCGGTCCGTTTGCGCCCTCGCAGACGATCCTCGCCTTGATTCGATCGGCGTTCTCCTCGGTGATGACCTGCTCGAGCGCGCACGGCGCGAGGATGTCGCAGGGAAGCTCGACGAGCTCCTCGTTCGTCACCGCCTCCGCGTTGGCGAGGCCCTCGAGCGTCCCGCGCTCCTGCTTGTGGGCGAGCGTGGCGGGAACGTCCAGACCCGCGGGGTTGTAGACGCCGGTGCGCGAGTCCGACACCGCGACGACCTTCGCGCCCTCCTCGTGCAGCAGGCGAGCCAGGTGCGCTCCCACGTTCCCGAATCCCTGGATCGCCACCGTGTACTCGGACATGCGAGCGCCCTGCTTGACCGCCGTCGCCTGGATGCAATAGAGCGCTCCGCGCGCGGTCGCCTCCTCGCGTCCCAGGGAGCCTCCCACCGAGAGTGGCTTGCCCGTCACGACGCCGAGGACCGAGTGCCCCTTGTTCATCGAGTACGTGTCGAAGATCCAGGCCATGATCCGGCCGTCCGTCCCGACGTCAGGGGCGGGGATGTCCCGCTCTGGCCCGATGTCGTTGATGATCTCGCTCGTGTAGCGCCTGGTGAGGCGCTCGATCTCCCGCTCCGAGAGGCGTTTCGGGTCACAGACCACGCCACCCTTCGCCCCGCCGAAGGGAAGACCCATCAGCGAGCACTTCCACGTCATCCACATCGAGAGCGCCTTGACCTCGTCCTCGGTGACGTCCGGGTGGTAACGGATGCCGCCCTTGGACGGGCCACGCGCGATGTTGTGCGTGACGCGGTACCCGAGGAAGACCTCGGTCGACCCGTCGTCCATGTGCACGGGGATCGAGACCTCCACGGCCTTCTTGCACTGGGAGAGCACGCGGATCAGGTTCGGGTCGATGGCGAACACCTCACCGACCCTCCGAAGCTGCGACTTCGCGATCTCGAACGGGTTCTCGCGAAGGTGGGATACCTCAGCTGTGGTCATGGTGTGCGCCTCCCTAATCGTCTGGACGGGCCGAGAATACACCTGCACCTAGGCGGTCTCCTCGGCGAGAACTACCGAACCCGATACGGGACTGTTACGGCCTGTGCGGGCGTCCCGTCGCCCGGGCGGACGACGATTCGGACGGTGTAGCTCCCGCGCCGCAACCGCTCGCCGTCAGGGCCACGTCCGGTGAGACCGAAGGTGTAGCGACCCGGCAGGAGCTCCCGCCGGCTCGCGAGGACACCGAGCAGCTTCTTGCCCCGCCAGAGCTGGACGGCGAGGAGGTCGACGGGGCGCACCTGCGGCCCCGGCGCGGGGACCACGGCGCCCGCGACGAGCCCAAGGACGTCCGGCGTCGCGTCCGAGACGCGTCCGCCGTTCGTCTTCAGCGTGACCTTCGAGATCAGGCGGACGTTCGGCGACGGAATCGCGAGGCCCCATGGCAGACGGACGCTCGTCGAGCCGCCGACGCGGAGCGTGAGCGCCCCGGTCGCGGCCGTTGCGTCCTTCGCAAGCGCGCTCGTGTCCGCCCGCACGACGATCTGCGCGCTCGCCGCGACAGGGAGCCGAAGGTGGGACGGATCGACCGTGAGCGAGACGCCGACGGGAGCGTCCTTCGCATCGATCGAGACCGACAGCGGCCGCGCCGAGACGTTCCGCACGACGAACGTGCGCTCGAGCTCCGGCGCGCTTCGCCTCCTCGTCCCGAAGGAGATCGCCGATGGCTCGGCGACGATCTCCTGCTGTACAGCGGTGCGCAGGTCGAGCAGTCCTGCTCCGGCGGCTGTCGAGTCGCTCTCGAGCGGCTTGGCCGACCCGACGAGCAGACCTGCGAGCTCGGTTGCCCCCGCGCGCGGGTGCCCCTCCGCGAGCACGGCGGCGGCGCCCGCCGCGACTGCCGCGGCCACGCTCGTGCCGCTCACAGTCCCGTACCGGACCTCGCCGTCCTGGCCGCGGCCGGGCTCGGACGTCGGGACCGCGACGCCCGGCGCGGCAATCTCCGGCTTGACAATCCCGCCGAACCCGAGCCCGCGCGACGAGAACGTCGCGATCGCGCCTCCCTCGCCGTTCTCCGCGACGCCCACCGCGCCGATCGACACGGTCACCGGGATCCCGGACGCGAGCAGTGCTTGCATGGTCAGGGCGAGGCCGTCCGGCAGGCCCACGACGGGGACACCCGTCGGCACGTCCAGGCTGAACGCGCCGGCCGGGATCGGGCCGTCCCCCAGCACCGCGACGGCGCCGGCCGTCGTCGCCTCCTCGACGGTCTCCTCGGAGAGCGCGCCTTTCGCGAGGAGAGCCGCTCGTCCGGCGACGGTGCTGACGCCGCCGTCGAAGAGCGCAGAGATGCCCTTCTGTGCGCTCTGCCGCGAGACGGGTGCGACTGCTGCGGTCACCGTCTCTCCGGGCGCGCCGCCGAGAGGCATCACGCCGTCGTAGAGCACGCGGAGGCCCGCTCGGATGAAGACGCGCACGGTCGGCGTCGCCGGGCGTCCGTCCGCCGCCCCGACCGTGAGCGCAGCGGGCGCTCCTCCGGGGCCCCCGATGTTTCCGAAGCTCGGGCCTGCGTCGCCGTCGTTCCCGGCCGGCGCGATCACGAGCATGTCGAGGTCCGTCGCTCCCGCGATCGCACGGGAGAGAGGCCCGTCGGGGAACGAGGCGTACGGCTCGGCGACGCCGACGAGAGCGACACGGGCGGCGTCGTGCGCGTCCCCGTCGCCATTCGGGTCGACGGCGCCCTCGAGACCGGCGAGGATCTGGTCGGTCCGGGAGTAGACGGCGTAGCCACCCTCGGCGTCCGGCTGCCAGCCGGCGATGCGAACCGGGAGGATGGACGCCGCAGGCGCCACTCCGTGCAGCCCGTTCGGCCCGTCCGAGCCGCTGATGACGCCGGCCAGCTCGGTCCCGTGGCGCTCGGGTCGCCCGGGCACGGACGGGTTCGGCTGGGCGATGCCTCCACTTCCCGGGTCGATCACGTCGAGGCCGGTGAGGACGCTGTCCCGCAGGTAGGGATGCGACGGGTCGACGCCGGTGTCGAGCAGCGCGACCGTCACGCCGCTCCCGTCGAGCCCGGGCACGTCGATGCCCGGCGCCGCGGCGGCGTCGATCGCGGCCGAGCGCTCGTCGACAGCCGGATAGGCGATCCGGACCGGGTACACGCCCGCGACCTCGTGGTCGTGCTCGAGGAGCTCCAGCGTCGTCGGATCGACACGTGACGAGAACCCGTTCAGAAGACGGACGTAGCGGTACTCGCGCGTGAGCCGAGCACCGCTCGCGGCCATGCGGGCGAAGAACTGCTCCTGGGCGCTCGTCGCCGCCGCCGTCCACCGCTGCATGTCCGCCTCGGTCGCCTCGCCGCCCGCGGCTTCGACCTTCGACGCAAGGGACGGCGCCTTGAGCACGACGATGTACCGCTGTCCCGTCGACACCGGAGGACGCGCGCCGAGTACCCCCTGCCAGCCCGCCTCGTCGACAGCGCCGAGCACCTGCGTCTGCGCACCCGCACCGGCCGTCCCCAGCGCGACCGCGGACAGGATCGCGGCGAGCACCCAGCGAATCGGGCTACGAGAGAGACGCGTAGGCATCGAGCTCGAGGTAGTCGGGATAGGGAAGCGCAGCGGTGAAGCGGCTGGCCGACGCGATCATGGCGGCGTTGTCGGTGCAGAGGTCGAGCGGCGCGAGCCGTGCCTCGCTCAGCTCCTGCCGCAGCGCGGTGTTCGCCGCGACGCCGCCCACGACGGCCAGTCGGTCGATGCCCGTCCGCTCCACGGCCTCGCGCGCCCGCCCGACAAGAGCGCGGACGACTGCACGCTCGTACGATGCGGCCAGGTCGGCCCTGCGACGCTCGGTCTCGGCCTCCCCGAGCTCGCGCACCGTATACAGGAGCGCCGTCTTCACACCCGAGAACGAGAAGTCGAGTCCGGGAACCCGGGCGACGGGGAACGCGAACGCCTCGGCGTCGCCGCCCCGAGCGAGACGGTCGAGGGCGACACCGCCGGGGTAGCCGAGCCCGAGGAGCCTCGCGCCCTTGTCGAACGCCTCTCCGGCGGCGTCGTCGAGCGTCGATCCGAGCCGCTCGGAGCGGCCACGCTCGCGGACCAGGAGCAGGAGCGTGTGACCGCCGCTCGCGAGCAGGCACACGAACGGTGGCTCGAGGGGGTCGTCTCCGAGGTAGAGCGCCGCCACGTGCCCGTCGAGGTGGTCGACGGGGACGAGCGGCGACGCCGCGCGCCACGCGATCGCCTTCGCCGTCGAGATGCCGACGAGGAGCGCGCCGACGAGCCCCGGGCCTTGGGTGACCGCGACCCGGTCGACCTCGTCGAACGTGACCTCCGCGCGGCCGAGCGCCTCCCGCACGACCGGTGCGACGAGCTCCAGGTGCCGCCGCGAGGCGATCTCGGGGACGACTCCGCCGAAGCGGTCGTGGAGCTCCGCCTGGGACGAGACGACGGACGAACGGATCTCGCCCTCGTCGGAGACGATCGCCGCAGCGGTCTCGTCGCACGACGTCTCGAGCGCGAGGATCACGAGGCCGCCTCCCGGCCGTCCTCTGCCGACGGCTCGCGCCACATGATCAGCGCGTCCTCGCGGTTGTCGGTGTAGTAGCCGCGGCGAATCCCACGAGCCTCGAAGCCGAGACGCTCGTACAGCCGGATCGCGTCCGCGTTCGACACCCTGACCTCGAGCGTGTATCCGCGACGCGGGTCGCCCCCGGTCACCTCGAAGAGCCGCTCGAGCAGCTCCCGCGCGATCCCGCGCCGCCGATACTCGGGACCGACCGCGACGTTCATCACGTGCCACGCGTCCACGTAGCGCGACACGATGAGGTAGCCGACGAGCTCTCCCGACTCGCGATAGGCCCCGAGCGAGAGCGAGCCGGGCTTCTGGAGCTCCGCGGCGAACATCGAGCGCGACCACGGCGTGGGATACGACGCCTGCTCGATCTCGTCGACGGCGTCGAGGTCGTGGATCTCGATGCGCCTCAGCTCCACGTTCACACGCGCACCTCGGCGTCGGGCGCCCGGACGTACACGGGGAGCAGCGCGTCGACCGCGTCGAACTCGGTCGCGAGCGCCGCGTGGAGGCGAGCGTGCGGCAGGTGAATCGGATCGTCGTCGTCGGGGACGAGAGCTCCCTTGCACTCGAGCGCCTCGCGGTACCGGACCGCCCCACTCCCGATGCAGACCGTCCCGGGCTCGAGGACGAGGTCGTCGGGCGCGATCGCAAGCGGCCCCGGGACGAACACCTCGCCTCGACGAGCGTCGATGACCGGACACGCGTCGGCGGCGGCCGACGCGAGCGCGTCGAGCGTCGAGACCCCCGCGACCGGAAGGTCGTGGACGAGAGTGAGGCCGCGAGCGACTGCGAGCCCGATCCGCGTGCTCGTGAAGCTGCCCGGCCCCGTCCCAACGACGAGCGCGTCGAGGTCGAAGGGATCCAGCTCGGCGATCCTGAGCATCTCGTCCACGTCGGAGAGGAGCGATCGTGCGATCGACACACGCTCGGCGAGCGCGAGGCCGTCCTCGACGAGGGCACTCGTCGCGACGTCGGTGGCGGTGTCGAAGGCGAGGACGAGCACTATCCGAGACCTTCTAGCAGCGCCGCATCCCGTGAGGCGACCTCGATTCGCCGCCGATCTCCACCGGCGTGCTCCAGGCGCACCGAGACGCGCGCCTCGGGCAGAACGGAACGCCCGGCTTCGGGCCACTCGACGAACACCACGGCGTCGTCGAAATAGGGCTCCAGGTCCCCCCACTCCGCGGCCGAGACGCCCTCGAAGCGGAAGAGGTCGAGGTGCGAGACGTCGACGTCCCCGTGGTAGCGGTGGCCGATCGTGAACGTCGGGCTGGTGACGCGGGAGGTCACGCCGAGCGTCCGCGCTGCGCCCCGGACGAACGTGGTCTTCCCCGAGCCGAGCTCGCCGGAGACCTCGACGACGTCTCCCGGCTCGAGCAGCGCCGCAATACGCGCAGCCACCATCTCCGTCTCGGCCGCCGACTCCGACACGAGCGCGACCGAGCCCGCGCGGGGCCCCGCGGGGCCCGAGCGCATCAGAACAGGCCGAGCTGGACGGCCTCGGGCTCGGCCTCGAAGGCCGGAGCGGGCTCGTCGTGCGCCGCCGGGGAGTCGCCGGCGCGGGCGAGGAGATCGGGGATGCGCGCGAAGTCCTCCTCGAGCACCTTCAGCATCGAGGGCGTGTACAGCGCGGCGGCGGGATGGTAGATCGGGTACAGGAGAACGCTCCGCGAGCCCAGCGTCACCTCCTGCTCGTAGCCGTGGACGCGCGTGATGCCGGCAGGCTTGCCGGACAGGAGCTTCGTCGCGAAGTTCCCGAGCGTGGCTACGAGCTTCGGCTCGATCAGCTCGATCTGCCGGAAGAGATGAGGCTCACAGGCGGCGATCTCGTCCGGGAGCGGATCGCGGTTCCCGGGAGGCCGGCACTTCAGCACGTTGGCGACGAAGACGTCCGCCCGGGTGAGCCCGATCCCGGCGAGCAGCTTGTCGAGCAGCTTCCCGGCCTGGCCGACGAAGGGAACTCCCTGCTGGTCCTCGTGGAAGCCGGGCGCCTCACCGACGAACATCAGGTCGGCGTCAGGGCTGCCGGAGCCGAACACGACCTGCGTCCGACCGCCGGAGAGAGCGCACTTCGTGCACCCCGCCGTGTGCTCCGCGTACTCCCTGAGCGCTGCCGCGCGCTCGACGGCGTCCTCCATGGGACCGCCAGTGTACGTCTCGTCCCGGATGCGTCAGTGACTGCAGCCGCACGAGCCGCCGCAGCATCCGCCGCCGCCACCCGTCGGGCCACTGAACACCGGCTTCGCCGCGGTGCCGTGCACCGCGAACGTCGAGAGCTGCTTCAGAACGTTTCCCGCCCCGCACTCCGGGCAGGAGACGGCCTGGTCGGCGCTCCGCACGAGCTCGTCGAAGTGCGACTCGCATTGCATACACGCGTACTCGTAGATCGGCACGCCCCGAGTGTACTGTCGCGCCCGATGGAGCGGCAGACGGAGCAGTGGACGGCGAGCGTGCTCGAGGGCCGGCGGGTTCGGCTCGAGCCTCTCTCGCTCGAGCACGAGCAGGGGCTCTGGCAAGCCTCCCGCGATCCGAGAACCTGGCGCTGGCTGCCGATCGTGCAGCCGCAGACGCGAGCAGAGTGGCACGCCTGGATGGAGAGCGCCCTGGCCGCCGCGGCGGCAGGCACCGACATCCCGTTCGCGACGGTCGATCGCGCGACGGGAGAGGTGCTCGGCTCGACGCGGTTCCTCGCTCTGCGGCCCGAGCACGGCTCGGTCGAGATCGGCTGGACGTGGCTCCTTCCATCCGCCTGGGGAACCGGCGCGAACGTCGAGGCGAAGCTCCTCCAGCTCGAGCACGCGTTCGACACCTGGAGCTGCCGCCGCGTCGAGCTGAAGACGGACGCGCTCAACGAACGTGCCCGCGGCGCACTCGAGGCGCTCGGGCTGATCTTCGAAGGCATCCACCGAAAGCACATGCTGGTGCGCTCGGGCGAGAACCGCGACAGCGCCTGGTACAGCGCCGTCGACGACGACTGGCCGGCCGTGCGCGCCCACCTGGAAGCGCGCCTGGCCTTGGCGTAGAGGCACCGCGCTACACTTGCCGCTGCCCGGTATCCGAGAGGAACTGGAGCCAGCGAGATGATCGAGAGCATTCGAGTCGTGGGCGCGGGCGGCCGCGTCGGATCGGCGGTGAGCGCAAGGCTCGCCCGCTACGGCATTCCCCTCGACGCCGACGATCCCGAGCTGATCCTTCTCTGCATCCCCGACCGCGCGATCTCCGAAGTCGCACCGGAGATCAGCGTCGGTCCGTGGGTCGCGCACGTCAGCGGCGCAACGCCGCTCGCGGCCCTCGACCCGCACGAGCGCCGGCTCTCGATGCACCCCCTCCAGACGTTCACGAAAGCTCGCGGCGCGGAGCAGCTCGACGGCGCCTGGGCAGCCGTCACCGCGGAGACGAACGACGCGCTCCGCCTGGGCTTCTGGCTCGCCGAGACGCTCGGTCTCCGCCCGTTCGAGCTCGCGGACGCGAGCCGCGCCGCGTACCACGCGGGAGCCGCGGTCGCGTCGAACTACCTCGTCACGCTGCGGAACGCGGCGGGCTCTCTCCTCGAGGCGGCCGGCGCGCCGCCCGAGGCGCTCGACCCGCTGATGCGCCGCGTGATCGAGAACCACTTCGAGCTGACGGGGCCGATCGCACGCGGAGACTGGGAGACGCTCGACCGCCATCTCGACGCGATCCGCAGCGAGCGTCCCGAGCTCGAGCCGCTCTACCTCATTCTCGCCGAGGCGACTGCGGCGATGGTCGGGAGCGAGCTTCCCGCCGGGATCGGCTCGATCGAGACTCGGGGCGCGCGATGGACGCGATGAAGACGTGCAGGACGATCGCCGACGTCCGGGCCGAGCTCGCGGCGAGACGTGGCGGCACGATCGGACTCGTGCCCACCATGGGCGCGCTCCACGACGGCCACGTCTCCCTCCTGCGCGCGGCGAGAAGCGAGTGCGACACCGTCGTCATGAGCCTTTTCGTCAACCCCGCGCAGTTCAGCGAGGCTGCGGATCTCGCCGCGTATCCTCGCGACGAGGAGCGCGACCTCGCGGCCGCCGAAGGCGCGGGCGTCGACCTCGTGTTCGCGCCCGCGACCGACGAGATGTACCCCCCTGCGTTCCAGACCTGGGTCGAGCCGGTCGAGCTCGGCGCGGTGCTCGAGGGCACGTTCAGGCCCGGCCACTTCCGGGCCGTCGCGACGATCGTGCTCAAGCTGTACGAGATCGTTCGTCCACAGCGCGTCTACTTCGGCCAAAAGGATGCACAGCAGGCGGAGGCGATCCGGACGCTGATCCGCGATCTCGCGCTCGACGTCGAGCTTTGCGTCCTCCCCACCGTCCGCGAGGCCGACGGCCTCGCGCTCTCCTCGCGCAACGTCCTCCTCTCGCCCGCCGAGCGGGAGCGTGCCGCCGTCCTTCCGCAGGCACTGGCGACGAAGGATCCCACCGCAGCCCGCGAGCTCCTGACCCGTTCCAATGGGCTCGAGGTCGACTACGTCGAGATCGCCGACTTCCACCCTCGCGTCCTCGCTGCCGCGGTTCGAATCGGCTCGACCCGCCTCATCGACAACGTCCCACTGGAAGGAGACGACGAATGAGCATCCGACCCCAGAAGCCCGCGCCGGCGACACCCGCCCCGGGCAAGCTCCCGCTGCCCGAGCTCGCCGAGATGAAGGCGCGGCGACAGCCGATCGTCATGGTCACCGCCTACGACGCGCCGGGCGGCCGCTTGGCCGACTCCGCCGGCGTCGACCTCGTGCTCGTCGGCGACTCGGCCGCGATGACCGTGCTCGGCCACGACTCGACGGTCCCGGCAGCGATGGACGAGATGCTGATGCTGACGCGCGCCGTCACGCGAGGAGCGGTGCGGCCACTCGTCGTCGCGGACATGCCGTTCGGCTCGTTCCAGGTGTCCGACGAGGACGCCGTCCGGAACGCCATTCGCTTCGTGAAGGAGGCAGGAGCGGACGCCGTCAAGCTCGAAGGAGCCGGGCCGATGCTCGCTCGCGTGCGGGCGATCGTCGGAGCCGGGATTCCCGTGATGGGACACCTCGGGCTGACCCCGCAGACCGCGACAATGCTCGGGGGCTTCAAGGCACAGGGGCGGAGCGCGGAGAAGGCGCTGCAGCTGCTCGCCGACTCACGCGCTCTCGAGGCAGCGGGCTGCTTCTCGCTCGTGCTCGAGGCAGTTCCGGCACCGGTCGCGGAGCGTGTCACCGGAGAGCTCTCGATCCCGACGATCGGGATCGGTGCGGGGGCCGGCTGCGACGGCCAGGTCCTGGTGTGGCACGACATCCTCGGCCTCTACGAGGGCCGGACGGCGCGGTTCGTGAAGCAGTACGCCGACGTCGCAGCCGTGATTCGCACCGCGCTCGCCGAGTACGCGTCGGACGTGCGCGAGGGCCGCTTCCCCGAGGAGCGCCACACGTATGCGATGCCGGAGGACGAGCTCGCGCTCTTCGAGCGTGCGGCGGTGGGCTCGCTAGACGAGCACGAATAGCCCGATCACGGCGGCGAGGAGCGCCGCTGCGGCGCCGAATGCGGTCAGCGACCGGAGCCAGCTCCAGCCGTGGACGACGCGGATGCCGACGAGCACGAGCGCGAGCGACCAGGCGACGAACGCCAGCTCGAGGACGACCATGACCGTGTCCCCGGCACCCTGATCCGCCCCGCCGGACCGGAAGGTGTCTCCCCCGTACAGCGCGAGGCGGAGCGGGAGCAGGACGAGCAACGAGAGCGCAAATGGCGCCGCCGAGAACGCGAGGATCTGGCGCTCGCGGCGGAAGTCGCCGAGGCTGCCGAGCAGACGCGCGCCGAACCAGACGGCGAAGCCGATCACGAAGTAGCCCACCGCGCCGTAGAGTCCGCCCGCGATGAAGGTCCAGATCGCGACGAGGACGGCGTCGTAGTCCGAGTCGTCAAGGAGGTGCATCGCGGTCGGCGTCGCCAGCACCCCGGCGGCCCCCGCGAGCCAGACGAGGAGGAGAACCGGCTCCGAGCGCGCGCCGACGTCGTCCGGATCGTCGTCGCGCAGCGCGTAGAACACCGAGCGCGGGTTCAGCAGGACCGCCGGGACCCTGAGCCACCAGGCGCGCTCCGGAGAGAGGTCCACCGCGGCGTCGAGAGGCTTCGTGGCCACGCGCTGAGACTAGCCGCCTTCCTCTATCCAGCGCCGTGCACTGCCAATAGAGTGCGCACGTGACGGGCGAGCTTCCGTGCCCTTCCTGCGGCGCCGCGAACGATGCGGGCCGCAAGTTCTGCGGCGAGTGCGGCGCTTCGCTGGCGCTCACGTGCTCCTCGTGCGGAACCGCGAACCCGCCGTCGGTGAAGTTCTGCGGGGAGTGCGGAGCCGCGCTTTCGGCGGCGCCGGCCGCAGCGACCAGCCCCACCACCCCGTCACCTGCCGGTCCCGCGGCCGAACGTCGTCTCGTCTCCGTCCTCTTCGCGGACCTCGTCGGGTTCACGAACGCCTCCGAGGAGCGCGACGCCGAGGACACGCGTGAGCTCCTCTCCCGGTACTTCGAGGCCGCGCGCACGATCGTCGAGCGCTACGGAGGCATCGTCGAGAAGTTCATCGGCGACGCCGTGATGGCGGTCTGGGGAACACCGATCGCACAGGAGGACGACGCGGAGCGCGCGGTCCGAGCGGCACTCGACCTCGTGGCCGCCGTCCCCGAGCTCGACGCGTCCCTCGAGGCGCGCGCCGGAGTCCACACCGGAGAGGCAGCCGTCACGATCGGCGCGGAGGGTCAAGGCATGGTCGCCGGGGACCTCGTGAACACCGCCTCGCGCATCCAGTCAGCAGCCGATCCCGGAACCGTTCTCGTCGGCGACGCGACCCGGCGCGCGTCCGAGGCGGCGATCGCGTACGAGGAGGCCGGTCGCCACGAGCTGAAGGGGAAGGCCGAGGCCGTCGCGCTCCACCGGGCGGCGCGGGTCGTGGCCTCGCGAGGAGGCGAGGGCCGATCGACAGGACTCGAGGCGCCATTCGTCGGGCGCGAGCGCGAGCTCCGGCTCGTCAAGGACCTCTTCCACGCGACGGCGGCCGAGGGTCGCACACACCTGCTGACGGTGGTCGGGATCGCCGGCATCGGGAAGTCGCGCCTCGCCTGGGAGTTCGAGAAGTACGCGGACGGCGTGGTCGACACCGTCTACTGGCACCGCGGCCGTTGCCTCGCCTACGGCGACGGAGTCGCGTACTGGGCGCTCGCGGAGATGCTCCGCAGCCGCGCAGGGATCGTCGAGACGGAGGACGAGTCCTCGGCGCTCCGCAAGCTGCGCGAGACGCTCGCCGAGCACGTCCCCGACCCTGCGGAGCGGGAGTGGATCGAGCCCAGGCTCCAGCAACTCCTAGGGCTCGTCGAGCGAACGGCGGCGGATCGCGAGGACCTCTTCAGCGCCTGGAGGCGATTCTTCGAGCATCTCGCCGAGCGCAACACCGTCGCCCTCGTGTTCGAGGACCTGCACTGGGCCGACAGCGGGCTGATCGCGTTCATCGAGCATCTCCTGGACTGGTCGAAGAGCCTCCCGATCTTCGTGCTCGCGCTCGCCCGGCCCGAGCTCGCGGAGCGTCATCCCGCCTTCCCTGGAGCGACACGCAGCGCGACGACGCTCGTTCTCGACCCGCTCGCCGACGACGCCATGGACGATCTCCTCCGCGGCCTCGTCCCCGGCCTCCCGGACGATGCGCGCGCGACGATCCGGTCCCGCGCGGACGGCATCCCGCTGTACGCAGTCGAGACCGTGCGCATGCTGCTCGACCGCGGGCTGCTCGAGCGGGAGGGCAACGAGTACCGGCTGACCGGGCCACTCGAGTCGCTGGACGTACCGGAGACGCTGCACGCGCTGATCGCGGCCCGCCTCGACGGCCTCGAGGCCGAGGAGCGCCGCGTGCTCGAGCACGCGGCCGTCCTCGGGAAGACGTTCACCCCCCGCGGCGTCGCGGCGCTCTCCGGCCTGGACGAGGCCGACGTCGATCGCATCCTTGCCTCGCTCGTCCGCAAGGAGCTGCTCGCAATCGACACCGACCCGCGCTCGCCCGAGCGCGGCCAGTACGGATTCCTCCAGGCTCTCGTCCAGCGGATCGCGTACGAGACGCTCGCGCGCGCCGAGCGTCGTACGCTCCATCTCGCAGCCGCGGCGTTCCTGGCGGACCGCGCAGGAATCGATCCGGACGAGATCGCCGAGGTGATCGCGGCCCACTACCGCGACGCGTTCGAGGCGACCCCGACCGCGGAGGACGCTGAGCTCGCGCGCGGGAAGGCGATCGAATGGCTCCGGCGCGCCGGCGAGCGCGCTGCAGCGCTCGCGGCGACGGAGGACGCGCGGAGGGCGTTCGACGATGCCGCGAAGCTCGCCGGAGACGACGTCGAGCGGGCGGGTTTGCTCGAGCGCGCCGGGGAGCTCGCCTTCGCGAGCGACGAGCTCGACGTCGCCCTCGAGCGCCTCGAGCAGAGCCGCGCTCTCTACCTGGGGGCCGGTCGCACCCACGATGCCGCCCGCGCGGCCGTGCCGCTCTGCACGGCTCTCTGGGCCCTCGCCCGCATCGACGACGCAGTGGCGCTCGCCGAGCCAGCTCTGGACGTGCTTGCGGCCGACGAGCCCGACGAGGACGTCGCCAGGCTCGCCGCCGAGGTCGCGCGGCTGCACTTCTTTCGTGGGGAGCTCGAGCCGGCGCTCGCGCGCGTCGAGCAGTCCCTCGCGATTGCGGAGGCGCAGCGCCTGCCGCAGGTGCTCTCGCAGGCGCTCAACACGAAGTCGCTCGTCATCCGGGCCGAGCATCCTCGCGAAGCACGGGCGCTCATCCGGGAAGCGCTCGACGTCGCCCTCGAGAGCGATCTGGTGGATGCAGCGCTCCGGGCGTACAACAACCTCGCCGTGAACGAGTGGGAGGCAGACCGTCGCGAGGAGTCGCGTCGGATGGCGCTCGACGGCTTCGAGTTCGCCCGGCGGCGCGGGCATCGCCACTACGTGGTCAGCTTCGCATGCTGGGAGATCTTGTTCCTCCTTCTCGACGGACGCTGGGACGACGCATTCGCGCTCGCGGACGAGTTGCTCGGAGATCAGTCCACCAGTCTGGGCATCGCTGCGACCGCTCAGATCTTCCTCGCCAGCGCGGCGCTGGATCGCGCCGATCACGCCGAGGCGAGACGCCGTCTGGGGCTGATCGCGCCGGAGGTCCTCGACTCGACGGACCTCCAGAACCGGAGCAGCGCCTTCATGTACGAGACGGTCTCCGCACTCGACGAGGGCGGGGCCGCCGACGCACTCCGATCGTGCCGGGCGTTGATCGAGAACGAGTTCACGCAGGACTCACCACAGGGCGGAGTCGTCGCGCTCCGGTGGGCGACCACCGTGGCTCGCGAGCACGGGCTCTTCGCCGAGCTTGCAGAGCTGGTCGAACGCATTGACGACACCCCCGAGTTCCAGCGAACCCGTGAGGTCGTCGGCGAGCACGGGCGTGCCAGGGGTGTGGTTGCGACGCACGCGGGCGACGAGGACGCCGCGCTCGACGCATTCGGTGTGGGCCTCGCGGCGGCGCGGAGCGCAGGCGACCGCTGGCTGACGGCCGAGATCCTGACGGACTACGGACGCGCGCTGGTCTCGTTCGGCCGGCCAGACGAGGCGGACAGCCTGCTCGACGAGGCTCGCCAGCTCTGGGCGTCGATGGGCGCGGCCCGGTGGCTCGAGCGCGTCGAGGACGCGCGGCGCCGCGTGGAGGTGAGGGCGTGATCTGTCCGAGCTGCGGTCACGAGAACCCGGCGGGACAGAAGTTCTGCGGCGAGTGCGGGTCGGCCATGCAGGCGGTCTGCACGACGTGCGGTCATGCGAACGTGCCCGGACAGAAGTTCTGCGGGGAGTGCGGGACGGCGCTCTCGACGATCGCGGCGGAGGTCCCGGCCGCCTCCAAGCCTCAGCCCGCCGCCGAACGCCGTCTCGTCTCCGTCCTCTTCGCCGACCTCGTCGGCTTCACCACGCTCTCGGAGAGCCGCGATGCCGAAGAGGTGCGCGAGCTCCTCTCCCGCTACTTCGACACCTGCCGCCGCCTGATCGAGCTCTACGGCGGCACGGTCGAGAAGTTCATCGGCGACGCCGTGATGGCGGTCTGGGGCACCCCGACGGCCACCGAAGACGACGCCGAGCGGGCAGTGCGTGCCGCGCTCGATCTCGTCGCCGCGGTGTCGGCGCTGGGCGACGAGGTCGGTGCTCCAGAGCTTGCGGCGCGCGCTGGTGTCCTCACGGGGGAGGCCGCCGTCACCCTCGGCGCCGAGGGACAGGGAATGGTCGCGGGCGATCTCGTCAACACGGCCGCGCGGATCCAGTCCGTGGCGACACCCGGCACCGTCTACGTGGGCGAGTCGACGAAGCGGGCGAGCGAGCTCACGATCGCGTACGAGGACGCGGGAACGCACGAGCTCAAGGGCAAGGAGGAGCCGGTTCCCCTCCACCGCGCGGTCCGCGTCGTGTCGGGGAGGCAGGGGGCGCTCAAGTCGACCGGGCTCGAGCCACCGTTCGTGGGTCGCGATCGCGAGCTCCGCCTCGTCAAGGAGCTTTTCCATGCATCCGCCGACGAGCGGAGGCCGCACCTCGTCTCGACCATGGGCATCGGCGGGATCGGGAAGTCGCGACTTGCGTGGGAGTTCTACAAGTACTTCGACGGACTGGTCGACACGATCTACTGGCACCGCGGCCGCTGCCTTGCTTACGGCGAGGGAGTGACCTACTGGGCCCTCGCGGACATGGTTCGCATGCGCGCTCGCATCTCCGAGGACGACGACGACGCGACCGCGCGCTCGAAGCTGGAGGCGACTCTCGACGAGCACATGCTCGACGCAGGCGAGCGGCGGTTCGTGGAGCCGATGCTCCGACACCTCCTCGCGATCTCGGATGAGCAGGTGTCGCACGAACGACACGACCTGTTCGCTGCCTGGCGGCTCTTCTTCGAGCGGCTCGCCGACGTCTACCCCACCGTCCTCGTGTTCGAGGACATGCAATGGGCCGACGAGAGCCAGCTCGACTTCGTCGAGTACCTCATCGAGTGGTCCCGCTCGAGCCCGCTCTTCGTGCTGACACTCTCGCGGCCGGAGCTCCTGGAGAAGCGGCCGAGTTGGGGCGCCGGTCACCGCAACTTCACTTCGCTGCACCTCGATGCCCTCTCCGGAAAGGCGATGGGCGAACTGTTGGACGGGTTCGTCCCGGGACTCCCGGAGGCGCTCCGCGAGCAGATCCTTGCGCGTGCGGAAGGAGTGCCGTTGTACGCCGTCGAGACAGTGCGCATGCTGCTCGACCGCGGCCTCCTCGTTCAGGAGGGTGCGATCTATCGGCCGACGGGCGAGATCCCCTCACTCGAGGTACCCGAGACGCTGCAGGGCCTCGTGGCCTCTCGCCTCGACGGCCTCCCCGATCCGGAACGGCGCCTGCTCCAGGACGGAGCGGTCATCGGAAAGACGTTCACCCGGCAGGCGCTCGCGGCGGTCGCGAGGTCCCCCGAGACCGAGCTGGAAACGTTGCTGACGTCGCTCGTCCGCAAGGAGATCCTCGGCGTCCAGGCCGATCCGACGTCGCCCGAGCACGGCCAGTACGGCTTCCTGCAGGACCTCGTCCGCCGCGTCGCGTACGAGACGCTCTCCAAACGCGAGCGCCGGGCCAGGCACCTCGAAGCGGCCGCCTACCTGTCCACCGCCTTCGCAGAGGACCCGGACGAGGTGGTCGAGGTGATCGCTGCGCACTATCTTTCCGCCGACGAGGCGGTCCCGGACGCCGAGGACGCTGCCGAGATCCGCGCCAAGGCACAGGCGATGCTCGCACGAGCGGGCGAGCGCGCTGAGTCGCTTGCCGCAGCGGCGGAGGCGAGTCGCTACTTCGAGCAAGCGGCGGAGCTGACCGCTGCTCCAAAGGACAGAGCGCGGCTGCTGGGCCGGGCCGGTGACCTCGCCTACTCCGCCGGCGACCCGGAAGGCGCCCGGCGTCTGCTCGAAGGGTCGATGGCGCTCCACGAGAGCGAGGGAGATCTCCACGCGGCGGCCCGCGCATCGATGGAGCTCGCCCGTGTCGAAGCCGCGACCGGAGAGCGTGCCCAGGCGATCGTACGAGGCGAGCGGGCGCTCGCCGCCCTCTCTTCCGAGGAAGAGCCGAGCGAGGACCTCGCGATGCTCGCCGCACGCATGGCAGTCACATACTGGTTCGAAGGCGACCTCGACCACGCGGGCGAGCGAGCGGAGCTCGCCCTCGACGTCGCGGAGGCGCACGCCTTCCACGAGGCGGTCGCCCTCGCACTTCGGGCGCGGGGCTCGATCGCCGCCAGCCGAGGGCACTTCGCGGAGGCACGCGGGCTCGTCAAGCAAGGGCTCGAGATTGCGCTCGCGAACGACTTCGTCGCGGAGGCGAGCGTCGGATACGTCCTCCTCTCGGACGACTGCTTCCGTCGAGATCGCTACGCCGACTCGCTCGGCTACCTCGACGAGTCGCTCGCCCTCGCTCGCAGGATCGGTAGACGGCCGAACGAGTCGACCGTGCTCTCCGAGCGCACGTACGCCCTGTACATGCTCGGGCGCTGGGACGAAGCGCTCGCGATCGGCGACGAGTTCACCCAGGAGCGGATCGACGCCGGCGGAGTGATGCTCAGCCTGCTCCAGTCGGCCGTCGAGATCCACCTTCGCCGGAACGAGGTCGACGCCGCGCGCAACGTGTTTGCCATGTTCTCCCGTCTGGAGGGCTCGACCGATGTCCAGGAGCTCACCGGCTACTTCACGGAGCGGGCTGCGCTGCGGAGGGCGGACGGGGACTTGCGTGGCGCGCTCGCGGACTGCGACGCGACCATCGAAGCCGGCCGGACGCTCGGCGGTATCGGACAGCAGGGGGTGAAGCACGCGATCGTCCATGGCGTGGAGATCGCGCTCGAGCTCGGTGAGCGGGGCAAGGCGGAGGAGCTACTCGCGCTCGTCGAGAGGGTGCCGCCGGGCTCACGTCCGCCGTACCTCGACGCCCAGGCGCGACGTTTCCGGGGATTCATGGAGGGCGACGGAGCAGATCTTGCCGCAGCGGCCGAGGGCTTCCGCGACCTCGGCATCCCGTTCTCGTTGGCGGTCACGTTGCTCGAACATGCTGAGCTGACCGGAGACAGCTCCGTGCTCGACGAGGCGCACGAGATCTTCGAGGGCCTCGGGGCGACCCTGTGGCTCGAGCGTGCCGATCGTGCGCGCGACACGACCGGCGCGCCGGCCTGAACTGAGGTCGTCCGGCGAGGCGGCTTAGCTACGCGGCGTGTACCGGTCGTCGCAGTTCGACCGTTTCTCGAAGAAGACCGCGCGCTGGAGCGGGCATCCGATCGCGTTCGTGGCGGCCTTCGCGCTCATCGTCGGCTGGCTCGTCACCGGTCCGATCTTCCACTTCGGTACGACCTGGCAGCTCGTCATCAACACGGCGACGACGATCGTCACCTTCCTGATGGTCTTCCTCATCCAGAACACACAGAACCGGGACGGCGCCGCCGTGCAGCTCAAGCTCGACGAGCTGATCCGAGCGATGCAGGGCGCGCACAACGAGTTCCTCGACCTCGAGGAGCTCACGGAGGGCGAACTCGACCGAATCAAGACCGACTTCTTGCAACTCGCGGACGAGGCACGCGGGAATCTCCGGCAGGGCTCGTCCGACACGGACACGCCCGAGATCCGGGCCTGATCAGGCTGCGGCAGCCGCGGGCTCCGCGAGCACGCCGCGGAGGAACTGCCCGGTCGACGAGTCCTCGACCTCGGCCACGTCCTCCGGTGCCCCGACGGCGATGACCTCGCCGCCCTCGTCGCCGCCCTCGGGGCCGAGGTCGACGATCCAGTCCGCCTGCTTGATCACGTCGAGGTTGTGCTCGATCACGAGCACGGTGTTTCCCGAGTCGACGAGGCGCTGGAGGACCTCGAGGAGCTTCTCGATGTCCGCGAAGTGGAGTCCCGTCGTCGGCTCGTCGAGGATGTAGAGCGTCCGGCCGGTCGCGATCTTCGAGAGCTCGGCGGCGAGCTTCACCCGCTGCGCCTCGCCGCCCGAGAGCGTCGTCGCCGGCTGCCCGAGCTTGATGTAGTCGAGCCCCACGTCGTGCAGGGTCTGCAGGCGGCGCCGGATCTTCGGGATCTTCGCGAAGAAGTCGAGCGCCTCCTCGACGGACATCTCGAGCACGTCGGCGATCGACTTCCCCTTGAAGCGCACCTCGAGCGTCTCCTTGTTGTAGCGCCGTCCGTGGCAGGTCTCGCACGGGACGTAGACGTCCGGGAGGAAGTGCATCTCGATCTTGATCGTCCCGTCGCCGCGGCACGTCTCGCAGCGCCCGCCGCGAACGTTGAACGAGAACCGCCCCGGCTTGTACCCGCGCACCTTCGCCTCCGGGGTCAGCGAGTAGAGCTCGCGCACGTGTGTGAAGAGGTCGGTGTAGGTGGCCGGGTTCGAGCGAGGCGTGCGCCCGATCGGCGTCTGGTCGATGTCGATGACCTTGTCGAAGCAGTCGATGCCCTCGACGCTGTCGTGGTCTCCCGGCTTCGTGCGCATCTTGTTCAGCCGGTTGGCGAGCGCCTTGTAGAGGATCTCGTTGACGAGGGTCGACTTGCCGGAGCCGGACACGCCGGTCACGCACACGAAACGGCCGACGGGGAAGTCCACGTCGATGTCCTTCAGGTTGTGCATCGTGGCGCCCCGGACCGTGAACCAGCCGCGGCCGTCGTCGCCGCGGCGCGGAGGCACCGCGATCCGCCGCTCCCCGCTCAGGAACTGGCCGGTCACCGAGCGCTTCTTGCGCTCGATCTGGTCGGCCGTGCCCTCGGCGACCACCTCTCCCCCGTGCTCGCCGGCGCCGATGCCCATGTCCACGATCCAGTCGGCCGACCGCATCATCTGCTCGTCGTGCTCGACGACGAGCACGGTGTTGCCGAGGTCGCGCAGGCGCTCGAGCGTCGCGATCAGCTTCCCGTTGTCGCGCTGGTGGAGCCCGATCGACGGCTCGTCGAGGATGTACAGGACGCCGACGAGTTGCGACCCGATCTGCGTCGCCAGGCGCAGCCGCTGCGCCTCGCCGCCGGAGAGCGTCTTCGCCGCCCGGTCGAGCTGGAGGTAGCCGACGCCGACGTTGTCGAGGAACGTGAGCCGCTCGCGCACCTCCTTGAGGATGCGCCGCCCGATCAGCTCCTCCGTCTTCGTGAGCTCGAGCTCGTCGACGAAGCGAAGCGCACTGGTCACCGACATCTGCGCGAACGCGTGGATCGACCGATCGCCAATCGTCACGGCGAGCACCTCAGGCTTGAGACGGGCGCCGTGGCACTCCGGGCACGGGCGGAAGCTCATGTACTCCTCGATCCGCTCGCGCTGCTGCGAGGAGTCTGTCTCCTTGTACCGGCGCTGGAGGTTCGAGACGAGGCCCTCGAACGCCATCGTGTACTGGCGCTTGCGCCCCATCCGGTTGCGGTACGTGACGAAGAGCTTGTCTCCGTCCGTCCCGTACAGGAAGCGGTCCTGCTGCTCGGTCGTGAGCGCGCGCCACGGGGTGTCGAGCGAGATCTCGTACCGCTCCGCGACCGCCTGGATGACGCTGTCGTAGAAGCCCTGGCTCCCGATCGTCCACGGCACGAGCGCGCCCTCGCTGATCGAGAGCGACGTGTCCGGCACCAGCAGGTCCGGGTCGATCTCGAGCTGCGCGCCGAGGCCCGTGCACCGCGGGCAGGCGCCGTGGGGCGAGTTGAAGGAGAAGATCCGCGGCTCGAGCTCCGGGAGCGAGACGCCGTGCACGGGGCAGGCGAAGTTCTCGGAGAAGGTCATGCTCGAATGCCCAAGGGCATTCGAGCCATCGGGCACCGCGGCCCCATCGACCAGGTCGATCACGACGAGCCCGCCGGCGAGCGAGGTCGCGGTCTCGACGGACTGCGTCAGCCGCTGGCGGAGGTCCGCCTTCATCACGAGCCGGTCGACGACGACCTCGATCGTGTGCTTGAACTTCTTGTCGAGCTCGATGTCCTCCTCGAGCAGCCGCTGCTCGCCGTCGACCTTCACGCGTGTGAAGCCGTCGCGGCGGAGCTCCTCGAGGACGTCCTTGAACTCGCCCTTGCGATCGCGCACGACCGGCGCGTTCACGGTGAACTTCGTCCCCTCGTCGATCCTGAGCACCTGCTCGACGATCTGGTCGAGCGACTGCCCTGCGATCGGCCGGCCGCAGATCGGGCAGTGCGGGCGCCCGATGCGGGCGTACAGGAGGCGGAGGTAGTCGTAGATCTCGGTGACCGTGCCGACGGTCGACCGCGGGTTGCGCGAGGTCGTCTTCTGGTCGATCGAGATCGCCGGCGAGAGCCCGTCGATCGAGTCCACGTCGGGCTTCTCCATCATCTGCAGGAACTGCCGGGCGTAGGCGGAGAGCGACTCGACGTAGCGGCGCTGGCCCTCGGCATAGATCGTGTCGAACGCGAGCGAGGACTTGCCCGACCCGGACAGGCCCGTGATGCACACGAGCGCGCCCCGCGGAATGCGGACCGTGACGTCCTTCAGGTTGTGCTCGCGGGCACCGTGAACGACCAGCTCGTCGGCTGCCATGAGCCGGTCATTCTACCCATCCGAACAGACGTTCGGTCGCGGTGACGAGGGTGACCTGCCATGCTCGGGCGGTCATCCGGAAAGGGGTGAGAGATGGCAGACGCTGGTCTCTTCATCGGCTGGGGCGCCGTCGCCCGCGGCCGTGAGCAGGAAGCGGTCGAGCTCTTCAACGAGATCGTCGGCTACTACACGAGGCTCCAGGAAGAGGGCGAGATCGAGAGCTTCGAGCCCGTCTTCCTCGAGCCGCACGGCGGCGACCTCAGCGGCTTCGTGCTGCTCCGGGGCGAGGCGGAGAAGCTCGCCGCGATTCGCGTCAGCGACGAGTTCGCGCAGTTCTCGATCCGCGCGGCGATCGTCGTGGACGGCTTCGGCGTCGTAGGCGCAGACCTCGCCTCGCGCATCGAGCGGCAGATGACCTTCTACATGGAGCAGGTCGCAGCCATCGCCTGACGGAACTCGAGCGGCGTGCGCGGACTCACCGCGCACGCCGCTCTCGAAGAGAACTAGTCCTCGGAGGTGGTCTTGACCTGACCCCGGATCTCGCCGCCGGCGTTCTTCGGGGTGTGGACGTTCACGTACGTCTTCCCCGCCTCGAGCGCGTGCTCGACGCTGCGGGCGACAACCGCTTTCCCGGTCTGGCCGCTCTTGCAGGGGCCGCAGAGCGCCACGAGGACGTTGCCGGCCTTGCCCTTGACGCCCAGATGGATATGAGCGGCCACGGCCTTCCCGGACAAGCCCGAGAACGTGAGCTTCCAGGTGAGCTTGACGGGGCCGCTCTTCGGCTCGACCGTCGTTCCGGTGAAGCTCCCCTTCGCGGCGGCGGGAACGCCCTTCGGCTTCGGCACCTCGGCGCCGGCCGTGAGCTTGGCGCTCAGCTTGTAGGTCTCGCTCTTCTGCGCCGCTCCGGCCGCCAGCCCTGTGATCACGAGGGCGGCAAGCAACGCCGCTCCGACTGCCTTCAGCATCTGCCCCTCCTTGGTCGGGTTCGACGACCGTTCATTCGGAGGAACTGCCCAGGCGGTTTGCCGGACGGATCGCGCGACGGGCGAAGTCGCTAACGACGGGCAGTGCGCCAGCGGCCGAAGATCAGGCCGCCGACCGTGAACCCGAGCCCGAACGTGCCGAGCGCGAACGCCCCGACCGCGATCGACTTGCGCCAAAGGGAGAGCCGCTGCCAGCGGCCGATCGCCTCTTTCTCCTCCGCCGAGAGGGGCTCGCCGCGCCGCTGCTTGCGCACCGCGCCACCCGCTCGTAGGCCGAGGTAGATGTCGTCGAAGAGCTCTGGCGCCTCGTCCGCCACGTTTCGAGTGTATAGCCTGCCTCGGCCGTGACAGCAGGGATTCTCCATGTCTCGGATCTGCACATCGGGCGCCGGGAGGCGCCCGAGCCCGTCTCGGCGCTCCGCGATCTGACCGCCGAGCTCGCTCCCGAGCTCGTCGTCGCGACCGGCGATCTGGGGCACCGCGGGCGGCCGGACGAGCTCGAGCGCGCCGCCGAGCTCCTGCGCACGCTCGGCCCGCCGCTCCTGGCCGTGCCCGGGAACCACGACATCCCGTACACCGTGCCGGGGCGGTTCACGCGCACGTTTGCGGCGTGGGAGGACGTCTTCGAGACGACCGAGCCGACATACCGGTCGAAGAACGTCCTCTGCGTCGGGTTGAGCTCGGTGCGACCGTGGCGCCAGCAGGGCGGCGCGCTGTCGCCGGACGCGCTCGCCCGAGCCGCCGAGCGGCTCGCCGCCGCACCACCCGGCGCCCTGCGCGTCGTCGCCCTGCATCACCAGCTCGCCGCTCCGCCCTGGCGCGCGAGACGAAAGCGTCCTCTGAGCCGTCGCGACGACGTCCTCCGCTCGCTCGCCGAAGCGGGCGCGGAGCTCGTCATCGGCGGTCACGTCCACCAGGCCGGGGTCACCGAGCGCCGCGAGTTCGAGGTCGTCGAGGACGGGAGCCGTGCGTCGCTCGTCCTCGCCACCGCTCCCGGTCTCGGCAGGCCGCGGCCCCACCGGGCGGGCGAGGCGCGCGGGCTCAACGTCTACGAGTGGGACGCGAACGCGCTGGTCGTCGTGACGTACGTGTGGGACGGAAGCGCGTTCGCCGAGACGGCGCGCAGGTCGTTCACGCGCCGATAGAGTCCGCGCGCGTGGAGCAGGCCCTCGCGGAACTGAAGCGGCATCTCGCCGAGATCAAGGACCTCGCCCGGATCGAGCAGCTCCTCGCCTGGGATTTCGAGGTCTGGATGCCGCCGGGAGGACAGCCGTCGCGCACGTCCCAGATCGAGACGCTCGCCGGCATCCTGCACGCGCGACGGGTCGACGATCGACTCGGCGAGCTCACGGACGAGCTCGCCCCGTATGCGGAGTCCCTGGCCTACGACTCGGACGACGCGTGCCTCATCCGGGTCGCGCGCAGCGACTGGGAGAAGGCGCGAAGGGTCCCGACCGAGCTCGCCTCCGAGCTCGAGGGGACGGCCGCGAACTCGTACGCAGCCTGGGTCACGGCACGCGAGAACGCCGACTTCGCGAGCTTCCGCCCCTGGCTCGAGCGCGTCGTCGAGCTCCGGTTCCGCTGGATCGAGTGCTTCGCGCCGTACGACGATCCCTACGACGTCGTGCTCGACCAGTGGGAGCGCGGGATGCGCGCGGAGGACGTCCGACGCATCTTCGACGCGCTCGAGCCCGACCTGGTCGCGCTCGTCGACGAGTACGTGACCGAGGAAGACGACCAGTTCATGCACGGCCCGTTCCCGATCGGCCCGCAGGAGACGCTCTCACGCGAGCTCGTCGAGCGGTTCGGCGGCACCTGGGACGCCTTCCGGCTCGACCGTACGGTCCATCCCTTCATGACCGCGTTCGGGCTCCACGACATCCGTCTCACGTCGCGCTACGACGAGACCGATCTCAACTCGCTCTTCACCGCGATGCACGAATGCGGTCACGGTCTCGTCGAGTTCGGTGTGAGCCCGACCCTCGAGGGGACGCCGCTCTGCGACGGCGCGTCGAGCACGATCCACGAGTCGCAGAGCAGGCTCTGGGAGAACGTCGTCGGACGCTCGTTTCCGTTCTGGCGCTGGTTCTACCCGCGCGTACAGGAGTCGTTTCCCGGCGTGCTCGGGAACGTCCCGCTCGAGCGCTTCCACCGCGCGGTGAACCGCGTCCGCCGGAGCTTCATCAGGGTCGATGCCGACGAGACGACGTACGGGCTGCACGTGATGCTGCGCTTCGACCTCGAGCAGGAACTCCTGGCGGGACGGATCGCCGTTGCCGACCTGCCCGACGCCTGGAACGCGAGGTTCTCGGAGCTCTTCGGGCTCGAGGTGCCGAACGATCGCATGGGCGTTCTCCAGGACGTCCACTGGGCGGGCGGTGGCTTCGGCTACTTCCCGACGTACCTGCTCGGGACGCTCCTCTCGGTCCAGATGTGGGAGAAGGTGCGGGAGGCCGTTCCCGACGTCGACGAGCAGATGGAGCGCGGCGACTTCGCGCAGGCGCACGAGTGGCTGCGCGAGAACCTCTACTCCCTCGGACGC
This sequence comes from uncultured Actinomycetes bacterium, assembly GCA_963809405.1. GTDB lineage: Bacteria > Actinomycetota > Thermoleophilia > Gaiellales > Gaiellaceae > GMQP-bins7. Next base: position 1,883,647 of record CAWEJN010000002.1, on the reverse strand, counting down.
AAGCTCACGCCCGCCGAGACGATCGAACGCGTCGTCGGCGGGCCGATCACGCACGAGCCGTACGTCCGCTACTTGCGCGAGAAGCTCGAGGCGCCCGCCGCCTAGTCCCCCGATCGGGTCATGACGTTTGGCGCCCCGCCGCCGACGGTACGACCTCCACTGCGGCTTCTCCAGGAGGAATCAGACGTGCTTCGCAACCTGCTTGCGCGCTGGACGGCGCGACGTCGTGTGATCAGGCTCCAGGGGCTCATGCTCGAGCTCCTCGACGTCGAGCCCGCCCGCGTTAGACGCTAGCGTCGCTTTTAGGCAGCGGCGCGGCCGAAGCGCTTCTCGGCGCGCTCGTGCGCACGGGCTGCCTCGACCTCGCGGTCGCGCGGCGGCGCCGTCGTCACGAGCTCGGCGAGCAGGTGGTGCGTCACGTGGGCGATCTCGTCGACCGCGCGCGCGAAGGCAGCCTCGTTCGCCTTCGACGGCTTCTGCGACCCGCTGACCTTGCGGACGTACTGGAGCGCCGCGCCGCGGATCTCGTCCTCGGTCGCGGGCGGCTCGAAGTTGTGGAGCGTCTTGATGTTCCGGCACATGGCCCGAGGGTACAGCGCCGCGGCAACTCAGCCGAGGAGCGAGCGATGGAGCTCCTGCGTGACCGGGCTCGGCATCGCACCGAGATCGTCTCGGAGCCGGACTCGAAGCTCGTCGTACACCTCCAATGCCTCGGCGGCGTTTCCCTCGGCAACGAGCGCGCGCATGAGCAGCCGGTAGCCGCTCTCACGATGGGGAGCACGCCGGATCAGATCGTGGCCCGACCGAACGGCGGAGTCGAGCTCGGACGGCCCGAGCTCGAGGCTCGACTCAGCGATGCACTCGAGCGCTCGCAGCTCGATGTCCTCGAGCTCACGCCGCCGCTCGGTGATCCACGGCGCCTCGTCCCCGGGGAGCAGTTCGCGGCGGGCGATGTGCAGCGCGACGCGGCTGGGGCCCCAGGCGTCCGCCCATGCGGAGCGTGCCACGGCACCCTCCGCGCGATGGATCGCCTCGGACGCCGCCTCGACGTTGACCCACGCCTCCGGAAGCACGAGCCGGACGTCGCCCCGGCCCTCGATTCGGTCGGCCCCGAGAACCTTGCGGAGCTTCGACACGAGCGCGCTCACGGCGTTGTCGACGACCGGGGGAGGCTCCTCGGGCCAGAGCGCCTCGACGAGTGCGGATCGCGTGACGATCCGGTGACGGTTCAGCGCCAGGAACGCGAACGCGAGTCGTCCCTGGCGCCCCGGGAGCTCTCCGTCCACGCGGCGGCCATCGATCCTGGCGTAGAGCCTGCCGCACAGCTGAACCCTCGTGCCGTCAGCCGCCAAGGTTTCGCCAATGACCGCGCAAGATCGCGCCAAGCGAACCTCGTCATAGTCCGGCTGTCAAGCCAAGGAGGCACCGAGATGTCGCTCCTCATCAACTGCGAGTGCGGCCGAGTCGTGAAGGCGAAGACGGAGGACGAGATCGTCGCCCAGGTCGAGCAGCACGTCGCCGAGGATCATCCCGAGCTCGTCGGCAAGCTCTCCCGCGAGGACATCGTCGCGATGTCCGAGGAGGTCGACGACTAGCTAGGGCTCCCGTCAGGCTTCCGCGAGCGCGGTCAGCTCGCGCCGCAGGTCCTTGATCTCGTCGCGGAGCTTCGCCGCGTACTCGAAGCGGAGCTCCTCGGCGGCGAGGTACATCTCCTCCTCGAGCGTGACGACGAGCTTCTCGAGCTCGTCGCCGGACATGCCCTCGACCTCGGACTTACCACGGCGGCGCCGCGACGACGGAACGTGCGGCGACTCGAGCGCGAGTAGCTCGGCGATGTCGGAGACGCCCTTGACGATCGACTCGGGCGTGATCCCGTGCTCGAAGTTGTAGGCGATCTGCACCTCGCGCCGGCGGTTCGTCTCGGACATGGCCTCCTCGATCGCCTGCGTCACCTTGTCGGCGTAGAGGAGCACCTTCCCGTTCACGTTCCGGGCGGCGCGCCCGATCGTCTGGATGAGCGACGTGCGACCGCGGAGGAAGCCCTCCTTGTCGGCGTCGAGGACTGCGACGAGCGACACCTCGGGGAGGTCGAGACCCTCGCGCAGGAGGTTGACGCCGACGAGGACGTCGTACTCGCCCAAGCGGAGCTCGCGGATGATCGCGATCCGCTCGAGCGTGTCGATCTCGGAGTGGAGGTAGCGAGCCCGGACCCCTGCCTCGAGCAGGTAGTCCGTCAGGTCCTCGGCCATCTTCTTCGTCAGCGTGGTGACGAGGACTCGCTCTCCGGCCTCCTCCCGGTGGCGGATCTCGTTCAGGAGATCGTCGATCTGGTTCCGGGTCGCGCGAAGCTCGACGTCCGGGTCGACGACGCCCGTCGGGCGGATGAGCTGCTCCGCGATGACCTTGGAGCGCGACATTTCGAACGGGCCCGGAGTCGCCGAGACGAAGACGAGCTGCTCGACCTTGCCGAGAAACTCGTCGAAGCGAAGCGGGCGGTTGTCGAGCGCCGACGGGAGCCGGAAGCCGTAGTCGACGAGGGTCTGCTTGCGCGAGCGGTCGCCCTCGTACATGCCGCCGAGCTGCGGGACCGTCTGGTGCGACTCGTCGACGAAGCAGACGAAGTCGTCCGGGAAGTAGTCGATGAGCGTGAACGGGTGCGAGCCGGGGGGTCGCCCCTCGAGCACGCGGGAGTAGTTCTCGATCCCGTTGCAGAAGCCGAGCTCCTTCATCATCTCCATGTCGTACTCGGTGCGCTGGCGGATCCTGTGCGCCTCGAGCATCCGTCCCTCGGACTCGAACAGCGCGACCTGCGCCTCAAGCTCGTGCCGGATCTCGTCGACGGCGCGCTCGACGGTCGGCTTCGAGGTCACGTACTCGGTCGCGGGCCAGACGACGAGGTTGTCGAGCCGCGCGTAGACCTCCCCCGTCAACGGGTCGAAGTGCGTGATCTGCTCGACGTCGTCGCCGAAGAACGACACGCGGTACGCGCTCTCGACGTTCGCCGGCTGGATCTCGACGATGTCGCCCTTGACGCGGAAGCGTCCGCGGCCGAGGACGGTGTCGTTGCGGACGTACTGGCTCTCGATCAGCTTGCGGAGGACCTCGTCGCGGTCGTGCACCTCCCCCACCTCCAGGATGAGCACGCGCCCGCGCCACTCCTCGGGCGAGCCGAGGCCGTAGATGCACGAGACGGACGCGACCACGACGACGTCGCGCCGCGTCATGAGCGACGAGGTGGCCGACAGCCGCAGGCGCGCGATATCGTCGTTCTGGGACGAGTCCTTCTCGATGTACAGGTCGGCCTGCGGGATGTACGCCTCGGGCTGGTAGTAGTCGTAGTACGAGACGAAGTACTCGACCGCGTTCTCGGGGAAGAACTCCCGGAACTCGTTGCAGAGCTGGGCGGCGAGCGTCTTGTTGTGCGCGATGACGAGCGCAGGGCGCTGGAGCTTCTCGACGATCCACGCCATCGCCGCCGTCTTGCCCGTTCCGGTCGCGCCGAGGAGGGTCTGGAAGCGGTTGCCGTCGGAGATCGATGCGGAGATCTCCTCGATCGCGCGCGGCTGGTCGCCGGTCGGCGCGTAGACATCTGTCGTCTTGAGTGCCCGCACATCGCCAGCGTAGCCGCGGCATGCTTCGCCGACAGGAGGCCGACATCCGTAACAGCCTGGCTCTCGCAACGCTCACGGCCGCACTGCTCGCCGCCCCTCTCGGCTCAGGGGCGACGACAGCCCGACATCGGCGCCTTCGAGTATCGGGGCCCTACGAAATCCCGCCGCTGAGACGAGCTGTCAACCCAGATCGAGAGACTTCCTCGGGCGTGAGCTGACGTCCGGTCGGCGTTGCCGGGCGGTTGGGGGTCACTCCGACCGCTGTGCCATGGCTACCGCACGGACGACCTCGGCGAGGAGGACGGCTGCCCTTTTTCGTCCCGATCCTCGCTCTCGCCGGGGGTCTACTCTTCACCGGGAGCCGTGGCGCAGGCGCGATCATCGAGCGACGGGTGCACCGGACCCTATGGCTGGCCGGTGAAGCCCTTCCACCGTGCCCATCCTGTGCGCGCGAACTTCGGCGATCCACGGACGGTGTTCAATGGGCCTTTCACCCCTCGGACGATTCTCAGGGGCGGCGGGACGTTCTCGTTCCACCAAGGCGTCGACATCTCGGCACCCGACGGAACACCCGTGTATGCGGTCGCGTCCGGGACGGTCACGCGAGCCAGAGGACAGCGCGTGACTGTCGAGTCTACGAACAGCCGCTCGTTTCAATACTGGCATGTGGAGCCTGCCGTCCACCCAGGGCAGCACGTCGTTGCCGGAAAGACGATCCTGGGCTTCATCCTCGAGAAACGCGAGCACGTCCACCTCACTCACCTCGAGCGCGGGCATGCGGTCAACCCGCTCGCTCCCGGACATCTGACGCCGTACGCAGACGCGACTTCGCCCGAGGTGCGCAGGGTGGCGGGCAGGCGCGGCGGGCGGGAGCTCGACATGTCGCAGCCCGTCGGCGGCCGCGTCGTCTTCGTAGCGGAGGCCATCGATACCCCGGCTCTCCCCATTCCGGGCCGCTGGCACGGCTTTCCCGTGACTCCTGCCAAGCTGGTTTGGAAGATCGTCCGAGCGAACGGTCGGGTTGTCGTCGACGAGCGCGTTGCCCGAGATGTAAGCGAAACGGAACCCAAGAACGACCGCTTCTGGATGACGTTTGCACGCGGCACCTTTCAGAACTGGCCCGTGTGCAAGGGTCGAAAGGAGCAGCACGAGGCCGGCCGCTACATCTTCCGGCTCAGCACCCGCGCGTTCGATACGCGCCTGCTCCCCAACGGTGTGTACGTGCTCGTCGTCAGCGCGGAGGACACGGCCGGCAACCGGGACATGCGGAGGCTCCGGTTCACCGTCCACAACGACGCCGGCTTGCTGTAGCGACGCCGATGTCGACGCGGCCAGGCGGGAAAGGGTGCCCGCCTGCGGCCTCGACGTTGCTCATCGATCGGGGCGCGCGCCGCTACGGACCGTCCGTGGACTTCACGGGTCGCTCACACGGGACGGGGGCCGACATCGACCCGTTCGAATGACGCCGTGAGGTGAAAGGCGCCGCCGCCGCGGCGCCCTTCATGTGCGGCTCTCGGTCGCTTCTGGTTACGTAGTCGGCGCCGTGGGCCCCGAGAAGATCCTTCGACTGACCGTAGGCGCCGGACTGGTCGCGGTGACGCTGTTCGTGGCCGGCTCGACGGTCGGCAATCGAGGATACGAGCCGCTGCAGCCCGGTGGCGACCCGCGGGTGAAGCGTGCGCCGTCCGCGGAGGAGCTCCGGCCCGGGGTCGAGGCAGCGTTCGGCTCCGAGAGCTACGCGCCGGGCTCGCTCGCGACGCTGCGGTTCTTCGGCGACGCGAACGACGTGCGGCTCCAGATCTTCCACGTCGGCCCCGAGCGCGTCCGTACGGTCGGCTCGAGCGAGATGCAGGGCGTTCCGGTCTCGCGCGAGGTCGAGATCGGAGACGCGACGGCCGGTCGCACGATCCCGGTCGCCGTCGGACGGTGGCCGACCGGCGTCTACTTCGCCCGTCTCGACGCGGGCAACGGACGCGTCGGCTTCGCCCCGTTCGTCGTCGGCCCTCGCCGGTTGGGAACGAACCGCGTCGCAGTCGTCATGCCGACGTTCACGTGGCAGGCGTACAACATCCGAGACGACGACGGGGACGGCGTGGGGAACTCCTGGTACGCCAACCGCTTCGACAACGTCGTCCGCCTCGGCCGACCCTTCCTGAACAGGGGCGTCCCGTTCCGGTTCCGCGAGTACGACCTCCGCTTCCTCCACTGGCTCGCGCGCCACGACAAGCACGTCGACTTCCTGACGGACGGGTCCCTGAACCTCGTGCCGAGCGCGGCGGCTCTCGCACGCGCCTACGACCTCGTCGTGTTCCCCGGCCACGACGAGTACGCGACGAAGCACGAGTACGACGTCGTCGAGGGGTTTCGTGACCTCGGCGGGAGCCTGGCGTTCCTCTCGGCCGACAACTTCTACTGGCGGGTGGTTCGACGGAGGAACGCGCTGGTGCGGACGAGGGCGTGGCGGAGCCTCGGCCGGCCGGAGGCGGCTCTCATCGGTGTCCAGTACCGCGCGAGCATGCCGAGGTTCGGCCACTACGTCGTGGTCGACGCCGGATCCGAGCCGTGGCTGCTTGAGGGCACCGGGCTGAAGAACGGCTCCCGGTTCGGCCACGGCGGCATCGAGATCGACTCCGTCGACCCGAGCTCGCCGAGCGACGTGAAGGTCGTCGCCCGGATCCGGGACGTCTTTGGCGCCGGGATCGACGCGGACATGACCGTGTACCGCACGAAGCAAGGGGGCACGGTGTTCGCCGCCGGCGCCTTTGCGCTGGCCGCGTCCTCCGTGCGTCCGGAGGTCTCGAGGCTCCTCGAGAACCTCTGGCAGCGTGCGACGGCCCGGCTCTGACGCGTCGAGCGCGAGCCGCTAACCGAGTCCTGCTCAGGCCTGCGCTTGCGCCGGAACGGCGTTCGGCGGCGCGTCCAGCTCCCTGTGCCGAAGCGCAATCACGGCGAAGGCCGACGCCATCAAGGTCAGGCCGACGACGACGCCCGCGAAGAGCGGCGCAACACCCCAGCGGTCGAGCACCTGCCCGGCCACGAGGAACCCGAGAGGTGCGGCGACCGTGTTCACGGCGATGATCGCGGTCATCACCTTCGCGCGCAGCTCGATAGGCGTCCTCGCGGTCAGCACGGCGAACATCGGCCCGTTCACGAGCGGCGCGAACATCGTGGCGACGAACAGGGCCGTGAAGACGACAGGCGCAGGCGGCAGGAACGGCACGACCCAGAGCGGCACGGCGAAACCGATCGCAGCCAGGCCCGCCAGGCGGAGCGGCGGAACCTTCCGCACCGCCGCGACGGCGACGATGCTCCCTACCAGCGCTCCCGCCGCGAGCGCGGCGTAGAAGAACCCGGCGATCCGCGAGCTCCCGTCGAACTCGTCGTACGCGTACACGGGGAGACCGGCGGAGAGACCCGAGCCCAGGAAGCCGAAGCCGACGACCGTGACCGCGAGCGGGGCGAGCAACCGATCCTGCAGGAGGAAGCGCAACCCCGCCAGGACGCCGTGTTCCTCGGCTCGAGCGGCGACGGGCTTTCGCCGGGGAACCAGCGTCAGGATGAGAAGAAAGGACACGAGGTACGTCGCTGCGTCGACATAGAGGACGTTCGGGGCGCCGAGGAACGGAATGAGGATCCCGGCGAGTGCCGGCCCGATGAGCCCGGCCAACGACGTCCCGCCCTCGACGAGGCTGTTCGCCTGTGACATCCGACGCTCGTCCTCGCCGACGAGCTCCGGCAAGATCACCCGCTGCGAGGCGAAGTACGGAGGCATGAAGCAGCCGAGCAACGCGACGAGCGCGAGTAGGACCCCGAAGCTCAGGGCGCCCGCGGCGTAGAGCAGCGGGATCGCGGCGAGCAGCGGCGCCCGGGCGAAATCCGAGACGAGCATCGTCGTCCTTGCGCCGAGACGCTGGACGACGGTGCCGCTCGGGATACCGAGGATCGCCATCGGCGCGATCTCGACGGCGAGGACGAGAGACATCTTTCCCGGCGAGCCCGTCGTGACGAGCACGAACCACGGCAGCGCCAGGTAGGTCATGCGAGAGCCGAGCGTGGAGATGACCTCCGCGGCGACGAGCGCGCCGACGGCGGTCTTCCTCACGGTTGCGGCTCCGGCTTCCATTGGGCGTCAGGATAATAAAACGTCCGTACTGTTTTGTAAAGTGCGGACGTGCCGAAGATCTCCGAGGAGCGGAAGACCGAGCGTCGCGAGCAGATCCTGGCAGGCGCGCGCCGGTGCTTCGCGGAGTACGGCTACGAGGCGACCACGGTCGTCCGGCTCGAGACGGAGATCGGCCTCTCGCGCGGCGCGATCTTCAACTACTTCGGCTCGAAGCAGCAGCTCTTTCTCGAGCTCGCGTGGCGGGACGACGAGCGGCTCATCCGGCTGTGGCTGGAGAAAGGGTGGGAAGCGGCGATTCGTGAGGTCCGTGAGGAGGACCCGGACTGGCTCGGCGTCTACCTCGAGCTGACGAGCAAGATTCGAACCGATCCGGACTTCCGCCGCAGCCACAAGGCCCGGAGCGAGACGGAGCTCGCGCCGAAGCTCGTCGAGCACGTCAGGGCGGAGCAGGAGAGCGGCCTGCTCCGAGCCGACATGCCCGCAGAGCGCATTGCCGGCTTCATCGCGCTCGTCGCGAACGGGATGGTCGTCCAGATGGCGGCAGGGGAGCCGATTCGGGACGTCGACGCGCTGATCGAGTTCGTGCGGACAGCCGTCACGAGCCCAGAGCCGGCCCGTAAGCCTTCTCGTAGACGCGCCTGACACGCTCGACCTCCGCGACGTACGCGCGCGTCTCCGGGAAGACGATGCCCGATCCCTCACGTCGCCAGCGGTCGACGTTCCCCTGACCGGCGTGGTACGCGGCCAGCGCGGTCTGCATGTCGCCGTAGCGGTCGCGGAGGTGGTCGAGGTACCACGCGCCGTAGCGGATGTTGATCTCGGGGTCCTGGAGGTCGGAGAGGACGAACTTCGTTCCGCCGGTGCGAGTGGCGATCCCCTGTGCGGTTGCGGGCAGAAGCTGCATCAGGCCGACGGCGCCCGCGTCGGAGTGCGCATCCGGATGGAATCGACTCTCGACGTAGACGACCGCTGCCAGGAGATCGGGGTCGAGGTCGTAGTTCCGCGCGTGGCCGCGGATGATGTCCTGGTACTCGAGCGGATAGCGCGCACGCAGGTACCAGTCGGGCTGCGTCTCGTGCACCCAGGCGCCGACACCGGCGAGGGCGAGCACGACGACGGAGGCGGCGACGAGGACACGCATGCGCGGAGTCGGCCCGGCTCGAGCCTCGGCGACACCGCGTCGCCCGCTAGGCCGGACCCTCGGCGGACAGCGTAGCCATCACCCCTGCCACCCAGGCATCGAGCTCGTCGGGCGTCCCGGTGTTGACGTAGACGTAGTCGGCGCGTTTTGCCTTCTCGCGGTCCGGGAGCAGGCGGGACTCGCGGTCGTCGGTGCGACCGCCACGCCGCGCCTCGCGCAACTCCGCGGGCGCGGTGATGACGACGACCTTGTCGAATCTCTCGTCGGCGCCGACCTCGTACAGGAGCGGCACCTCAGTCACACACACGGTCGGCGGGTTCGGAAGCCCCGCGAGCTGCTCACGCCACGCGAGGTACTCGCGCGAGACGAGCGGATGGAGGAGCTTCTCGAGGAAGTCGAGCGCGTCGCGATCCTTGAAGACGCGGAGCGCGATGAGCTCCCGGTCCGGGACGCCGTCGGGCCCGAGGATCTCGTCGCCCAGCCGCTCGACGAGCGCCTGCTTCACCTCCGGATCGGCACGGAGCAGGTGGTGGACGATCTCGTCGCTCGAAACGGTCGCCGCGCCGTGCCGCCGGAAGCTTGCGAGCGCCGTGCTCTTCCCGGCGCCGATCCCGCCGGTGATGGCGACCGCGAGCGGGCGGGTCAAACCGCGACGGACGGGGTCAGGCGGACTGGTCGGCGTCGTCGGACGACGCCCGCGCCTCGGCGAGCGCCTCGACGTCCTCGGAGACCTCGGCGTCGTCGGCCTCGGCGGAGTCCTCCTCGGACTCGTCCGACGTCTCCTCGGACTCCTCGGCAGTGGCGGCCGGCTCGTCGACGCCCTCGGCGAGGACGTCGCCCTCGATGATCTCGCTCTCGTCCATGACCTCCGGCTCCTCGATCGCCGTGCCGCCCGTGGGGAACGCCTCCTCGGTGAGCCTAAGGTCCGGCGTCGTGTGCACCGACTCGGCGCCGTCCGCGCGCGGGACGGGCTGCTCGCCCTCCTCGACGCGCTTGAGCGAGAGAGAGAGGCGGCGGCGCTCGCCGTCGATCTCGAGGATGCGGACGTTGACCGCCTGGCCCTGCGCGACGACCTCGCGCGGGTTCTCGACGTGGTGCGGCGCAAGCTCGGAGATGTGCACGAGGCCCTCGACTCCCGGGAGGATCTCGACGAAGGCGCCAAACGTGACGACCTTGGCGACGCGGCCCTCGACTACGTCCTGCTCGCTGTAGTTGTCGAGCACCTGCTGCCACGGGTCGCTCTGCGTCTGCTTGAGGCCGAGCGAGATCCGCTGGCGCTCGCGATCGATGTCGAGGACCTTGACCTTCACGTCCTGCCCGATCTCGAGCACCTCGGACGGATGGTTCACGTGGCTCCAGGAGAGCTCGGAGATGTGGATCAGGCCGTCCATTCCGTCGAGGTCGACGAAGGCGCCGAAGTCCACGATGTTCGAGATCTGGCCCTCGATCACGTCGCCCGGGCTCAGCCGGTCGAGGATCGCCTGGCGCATCTCCTTCCGCTCGTCCTCGAGCACCGCCCGGCGGGAGAGGACGACGTTGTTGCGGGAGCGGTTGAGCTCGATCACCTTGCAGCGCAGCTCGCGCCCGAGGAACTCGTCGAGGTCCTGCACGCGGCGGATGTCCACGAGCGACGCGGGCAGGAACCCGCGTACGCCGAGGTCGAGGATCAGCCCACCCTTGACCACCTCGATGACCTTGCCGGTCACCGGCTCGCCGGACTCCGCAGCTGCCTCGATCCGCTTCCACGCGAGCTCGAAGCGTGCGCGCTTCTTCGACAGGATGAGACGCCCTTCGGCGTCCTCCTTCGTCAGGACGAGCGCGTCGATCTCCTCGCCCACCGACACCTCGTCGGCGGGGTTGACCGCGCGCCGGATCGTCAGCTCGGCGACCGGGATGACGCCCTCGGACTTGTAGCCGATGTCGACGAGGACCTCGTCCTTGTCGACGCGCACGACGGTGCCGTGCACCACTTCCCCTTCGTTGATCTCGGGGAAGGCGGCGTCGTAGTCGGGGACGAGCTCTCCGTCCGGGCCTGTCGTCCAGACCCCTTCCTCGATCGCAGCGGGCTTCTCGGCGGTGTCGTTGGCCATTCGAGCCGCCGAGTATAGCCAGGTTCCCCCGAAACCAAGGCTTTCGCATGGTCCCGACGCACGTGAGGTAGAACGTCGGTCGTGCAGTTGACACTGGTGCGAAACGCGACCCTGCTGCTCCGGATCGCGGGCCGGACGATCCTCGTCGACCCCATGCTCGACGACGTAGGCGCGCGGCCGCCGATCGCGAACACCGCGAACCAGGTCCCGAACCCTACGGTCGGTCTTCCCCTCGCCGCGGAGGACGTCGTGCGCGGGCTCGACGCGGTGATCGTCACGCATCGCCACCGCGACCACCTCGACGAGCGCGCCGAGGAGCTCGTGCCCCGCGACGTGCCGGTCTTCTGTCAACCCGAGGACGAGGAGGCGCTCCGCGCTCTCGGGCTCGATGCGCGCGCTGTCGAGAACGCGCTCGACTGGAACGACCTCCGTGTGGTGCGAACGCCGGCCCGCCACGGGACGGGGCCGGTGGCCGAGGCGCTCGCGCCCGTCAGCGGCTTCCTCGTCGAGGAGCTCTACGTCGCGGGAGACACGGTCTGGTACGAGGGCGTCGAGGACACGATCGAGCGGCACCAACCTCGAGTCGCGGTCGTGAACGCCGGCGGAGCGGAGTTCCTCGAGGGCGGCCTGATCATCATGGGCATCGACGACGTGCGCGAGATGGCCGAGCGGGTGCCGACGGTCGTGGCCGTCCATCTGGAGGCGATCAACCACTGCTTCCTCACCCGCACCGAGCTGCGCGCCGCGCTGCCGGCCGTGCTCGTGCCGGAAGACGGCGAGACGCTCGAGCTCTAGCTCTTTCCGCAGACCAGAGAATCCGCCAGCGGATCCTCTGGTCGCGAACATCCCTGAAGCCGGCTGCTTCGCAGCCGGATCGCAGCGACCACACAGCGGTGACTTACGCCTTCGCCTCCGACCAGTCGTCGCCGACGCCCACGTCGACCGCGAGCGGCGGGTCGAGCGGGTACGCCCCTATCATCTCCTCGCGCACGAGGTCGCGAACCGCGGAGACCTCGGTTTCGGGCACCTCCAGGAGGAGCTCGTCGTGCACCTGTAGGACGAGCCGGGCACCCCGCCCCTCGTCCCGGAGCCGCCGGGCGATCGCGACCATCGCGACCTTTATCAGGTCCGCGTTCGAGCCCTGCATGACGAAGTTCACGGCCACGCGCTCGCCGAACCCGCGCGTCTGCCGGTTCGAGGCTCGGAGCTCCGGAACGGGTCGCCGCCGCCCGAGCAGGCTGGTCGCGAAGCCGTCCTCGGTCGCCTGGACGATCGTCCGCGCGATGAACGCCTGCACGTGCGGAAAGCGGGCGAGATACGCGTCGATGTAGGCCTGCGCCTGCTCCTTGGGGATGTCGAGGTTCTCCGAGAGCCCGAACGCCGAGATCCCGTAGACGATTCCGAAGTTGATCATCTTCGCGACGGCGCGCTCGTTCGTCGTCAGCGTCGCGGGGTCCTTGCCGAGCACCTCCGACGCCGTCGCCGTGTGGATGTCCTCGCCGCGCAGGAAAGCGTCGCGGAGCTTCGGCTCCCCCGAGACGTGGGCGAGGATCCTGAGCTCGATCTGGGAGTAGTCGGCGGACAGCAGGCGGTGTCCCGGCTCTGCGACGAACGCCGACCGGATCTCCCGGCCGAGCTCGGTCCGGATGGGGATCGACTGCAGGTTGGGGCTCGACGTCGAGAGCCGGCCCGTCGCCGCGACCGTCTGGTTGAACGTCGTGTGCAGCCGGCCGTCCTCGCCTAGAAGGGTCGGGAGCGGCTCGAGGTAAGTGTTCAGGAGCTTCGTCAGCTCGCGCCACTCCTCGATCACCGGGACGATCTCGTGGTCGCCGCGGATCGCGCGGAGCACCTTCGCGTCGGTCGAGTAGCCGGTCTTCCCTTTTCTCCCAGGCGTGAGACCGAGCTTCTCGAAAAGCACGCGGCCGAGCTGCTGCGGGGAGCCGAGCACGAACTCCTCGCCGGCGAGGTCGTACGCGCGAGCCTCGAGCTCCTCGACACGGTCGCCGAGCCGCGCAGTGATCTCTCCCATGCGATACGTATCGATGCGAACGCCCGCGTCCTCCATCGCGCCGAGGACGACGGACAGCGGCAGCTCGACCTCCCGGTAGAGGCGCTCCGAACCGCGGTCGGCGACCTTCGCCGCGAGGGGCGCCGTAAGCCTGCGGACGGCCTCGGCGCGACGGACGAGCGCAGCCGTCTCTTCCTCCGCGGGCGGATCGGGCTCGAGCTCGAGGCCGTACTCGAGCGCGAGGTCGTCGAGCGCGTATTCCGCCCGACCTGGGTCGATCAGGTACGCGGCCAAGAGCGTGTCGTCCGCCGCGGGACGCCCGAGGCGCAGCGACTTCGCGTCGTGCGCGACGACGTCCGCCTTCGCGAGCCCTCGCACCAGGGAGTCCGCGGTCGCCGAGGCGACGACGACCGCCGCGTCCCCGCGCGCCACGGCGGCACGCTCGCCGTCCCACGCGACGGCGACACGACCGGTCCCGCGTGGGAGCGTGCCCTCCTCCCAGGGGACGGCCAGCCCCTCGAGCGGAGGCCGCTCGGCGGCGGGCAGCGCCTCGTCGAGGGTGTCCACCCGCCCCAGGAGCGCCCGGAACTCGAACCGGCGGAAGATCTCCTTGAGCTCCGAGCGGTCCGGCGGCTGCAGCACCAGGCCCGCCGGATCGACGCCGAGGTCGAGGTCGCGGCGCATCGTGGCCAGGAGCTTCGAAGCCCGGGCCTGGTCGGCGTTCTCGGAGATCGATCGCGACCGGGCTGGGGAGAGGTCCGACGCGTGCTCGATCACCTCGTCGACCGAGCCGTACTGTGCGATCAGCTGTCCCGCGGTCTTGTCACCGATGCCCGCGATCCCCGGGATGTTGTCGCTCGTGTCGCCCTTGAGGCCGATGAAGTCCGGGATCTGATCGGGCCGGATCCCGTACCGCGCCTCGACTCGTTCGGGCGTGTACACCTGCACGTCGGCGACGCCGCGGGGCGTCATCATCAGGCAGACGTTCTCGGAGACGAGCTGGAACGCATCGCGGTCGGTCGACACGACACATGTCCTGACGCCCGCCTCGTCGGCCTGGGTCGCGAGCGTCGCGATGACGTCGTCCGCCTCCCACCCCTCGAACTCCAGGTTCTGGTAGCCGAACGCCTCGACGATCGGGCGCAGGTGCGGGAACTGCTCGCGGAGGAGGTCGGGCATCGGCCGGCGCTCGGCCTTGTACTCGGCGTCGATCTCCTTGCGGTGGACGGGGCGCGTGTCCCAGGCGACCGCGACCCCGCGCGGCCGGTAGTCCGAGAGGAGCTTGAAGAGCATGTTCGCGAACCCGAGCAGCGCGTTCGTCGGCTGTCCGTCGGTCGTCTGCAGCTCTTCGGGGAGGGCGAAGAACGCGCGGTAGGCGAGGTTGTTGCCGTCGACGAGGAAAAGCTCGGCCTCGCGTGCGGGCGCGTCGTCGAGCTCGAGCTCCTCACCCGTGAGGGTCTTGGGCACCGCCCGAGTCTACGGCAGGCGTTCGGGGGTCAATCCCGGCGCGGCGAGTCCAAGGCCTCCGCTTGCGCCGCCGCCGGATCGCCGCCCTTGAGCGCCACGATCACGGCCCCGAGGACGACCGCGCTCCCGGTGAAGACGGCGACGTCGGCGAGGTTGAAGGCGCTGTCCCCGGAGCGAATGAAGTCAGTGACTCCGCCGAGGCTCACCCGGTCGAAGAGGTTCCCGAGCCCGCCGCCGACGAGCAGCCCGAACCCGATCAGCGCCAACGGGCCTGCGAGGTTCCAGCGCGCGAGGAAGACCAACATGACCCCGACGGCGACCATCGCGACGATCGTCAGCGGAAGAGCGCCGCGCTCGACCTGGCCGCCACTGACCCCCGGATTCGAAAGATGCTGGATCGAGAGCGAGCCGAGAGCCTGGACCCCCTGACCCGGCGCCAGCGTCTCGCGGACGATCGTCTTCGTCAGCTGGTCGATCGCGAACACGATCGATGCGACTGCGACGAACACTCCCCAGCGGTGCACACGGAACCAGCGCTGCAGGCTCACTCGATACCCCCTCGGAATCGAGAACCGTTCCTGGGCTAGCGTAACTCACTCGAGCCACCCCGCGTTGAGGATGTCGTGTGCCCTCGGGCGCCGGGGCCTTGGGTAGCGTGCGGCCGGGTGCGTCGCGTTCCTCTTCTCTCGGGATCGCGCGTCGTCGTCGCGCCGGTCGGACAGGGCGACGTCGTGCTCCGGCCGCCCCGGCCTCCGGAGCAGGTCGCGGACACCGTCGCCGCCGTGCGGGACGCGCTGCGCTACCCGCTGTCCGGGCCGCCGCTCGCCGGACTCGCAGGCGACGGCCGCCGCGCGACGATCGTCGTCGAGCCGCCGGCGTTCCCGTATCCCGGGGTGCAGCGAGACCCGCGTCAGGAGGCGCTCGCCGCGACGATCGACGAGCTCGAGCGCTGCGGCATCTCGGACGAGCGCCAGACGCTCGTGGTCGCCGGAGGACTCGGCCGCCGGCTCGGGCGCCGGGACCTCGAGCGACTCCTCTCCCCTCCCCGGGCCCGGTCGTTCCGCGGTCGGATCGTCGTGCACGACGCCGAGGGTCCGGAGCTGGTGCCGATCGCGGAGCGTGGTGACGGGGCGATACGCATCCGGCCGGAGCTCCTCGGCACGGACCTCGTCGTGGTGGTCACCGCGGCCGAGACCGTCGTCGCAGGCGGCGCCGGTGCGCTCCTCGGTGCCTGCGACGCGGCGACCGTGCGCGCAGCGGCAGGCTCGGACTCGCTGCTCGAGGCCTCTGGAAGCCCCGGCTGGGATCTCGCGCTCGCGGTCGAGGCTGCCGTCGCGATCCGGGTCCCGCTCTTCGGGATCTCGCTCGTCTGCGACCACCCCCGCTTCGGCGGAGCGCTGCGCGGCTTCCCCGACGACGAGCGCGCGACCGAGCGCGCGGCGCGATCGGATCTCCGCACGCTCTTCTCGGTCCTGCCGGCGGCACTCAGACGCGCCGCGCTCGAGCACCAGGACCGCAGGCTCGACGTGACGGCTGCCTTTGCCGGCCCTCCGTCGGTCGCACATGCGGAGGCGCTCGTTCGCGGCGTCGCCCTGCGCGGCGTGGGACTCGAGCGTCCCGTCGACGCCCTCGTGGTCGGCGTCCCCTGGTTCGGCCAGCACCTCCCGCGCGTGTCGACGAACCCCGTGTCGGTGGCCGCGATCGCTCTCGGCCTCGCGCTCCGCCTGCACCGAGACGCGTTTCCCCTGGCCGTCGACGGCACGCTCGTCCTCCTCCACCCGTTGCCGCGCTCGTTCGCCGAGTCGTCGCAGCTCCCCTACGGCGAGATGTTCGAGGCTCTCCGCACGGATCGCGATCCAGAGGCACTCGCCGCCGCCGAGCGAGGTGCCGCCGTCTCCGAGCACGCCGTCGCCGCGTACCGCGCGGGCAGCGCCTGCCACCCGCTCCTGCCGTACGCCGACTGGGCCGGCTGCGGGCCCGCCCTCTCGCGCCTCGGACGTGTGGTGGTCGCAGGTTGCCGTGACGCCGCTGCCGCCCGGGCGCTCGGCTTCGTCCCGACGCGGAGCGTGTCGAGTGCGCTCACGATGGCCCACGGTGTGGCGGGAGGCAGGGCGCGCGTCGGCGTCGTCCTCGGGCCGCCCTATCCCCCGCTCCTGGTCGGGTCCCAGGATCCGGGAGTCGAGCAGTCGGACGGGAGCGTCTACTCCTCGCCGAGGTAGGTCTTGCGGACCTGCTCGTTCGCCTGCAGCTCCTTCGCCGACCCGGCGAGGACGACGCTGCCCGTCTCGAGGACGTAGCCGCGGTCGGCGATCTCGAGCGCCATGAGCGCGTTCTGCTCGACGAGGAGGATCGGCGTCCCTTCCTTGTTGATCTCGACGATGGTCTCGAAGATCCGCTCGACGAAGATCGGCGCCAGCCCCATCGATGGCTCGTCGAGCATGAGCAGCTTTGGCCTCGCCATCATCGCGCGGCCGATCGCGCACATCTGCTGCTCGCCACCCGACATCGTCCCCGCCTTCTGGGACTTCCGCTCCGCGAGCCGCGGGAAGAGCGTGAAGACGTGCTCCATGTCCGCCTTGATCTCGGCCTTGTCGGACCGGCGGAAGGCGCCCATCTCAAGGTTCTCGACCACGGTCATGCGCGGGAACAGCTTGCGCCCCTCCGGGGACTGCGAGATCCCCTTCTTGACGACGTCGTGCGCCGGCAGATCGGTGATGTCCTCTTGCTGGAACCGGATCCGGCCGCGACGCGGATGGTTGAGGCCGTTGATCGAGCGGAGCGTCGTCGTCTTCCCGGCGCCGTTGGCGCCGAGGAGCGTCACGATCTCGCCCTCGCGCACGTCCAACGAGACCCCGCGCAACGCACGGATCGTCCCGTAGTACGTCTCGATCCGGTCGAGCTCGAGGACCGCCGCGCCCGTTTCCCCCGTCCCCGCCTCGCCGCCAGTCGGCGCCTCGCTCACGACACCGCCGCCTTCCCGAGATACGCCTCGATCACGCGGGCGTCCTTCTGGACGTCCTGCGCCTTGCCCTCGGCGATCTTCTCGCCGTAGTCGAGCACGGTGATCCGGTCGGAGACCCCCATGACGAGCTTCATGTCGTGCTCGATCAGGAGGATCGTGAGCTTCTCGTCCTCGCGGAGCTTGAAGATGAAGTCGACGAACGCGAGCGTCTCCTGCGGGTTCATCCCCGCGGTCGGCTCGTCGAGGAGGAGCAGTTTCGGCCGTGTCGCGAGCGCCCGCGCGACCTCGAGCCGGCGCTGGTCACCGTAGGCGAGGTTTCGCGCGTAGTCCTCTTCGTGACCCGGGATGTCGCAGTACGCGAGGAGCTCGCGCGCCCGCTCGCGCGCCTCGCGTTCCTCGCGCCGCACGCGGGGCAGGCCGAGGACGCTCGGGACGATGCGGCCGCGAAGACGGCTGTGCATCCCGACGAGCACGTTCTCGAGCGCGGTCATCTGCTGGAAGAGGCGGATGTTCTGGAACGTGCGGCCGATCCCGCGCTCCGTCGCCGCGTGCGGCGGCTTGCCGCCGATGTCCTCGCCGTCGAAGATCACGCGCCCGTCCGTCGGCTTGTAGACGCCCGTGATCATGTTGAAGAACGTCGTCTTGCCCGCTCCGTTCGGTCCGATCAGGCTCACGATCCACCCGCGCGGGATCGTGAAGTCGACGTCGTCGACCGCGACGAGACCCCCGAACTCCTTGCGGAGCGCGATCGTCTCGAGCAGGAGGTCGTCGGCCACGGGCCTACTCCTCCGCGGCGTGCCGCACGTCCATCAGCGGCTCGTCGTGGACGCCGGTCTCGAACTCGAGCTGGCGGCGGCGCTCGGGTATCAGCCCCTCGGGTCGCAGGAGCATCACCGCAACGATGATCGCCCCGTAGATCCCGGTGGACACGAGCGGAGCGTTCACGCATCCGCCGCTCACCACCTTCCCCGGGTCCTGCGTGAGCGCGTTGCAGGGGAGGACATGGGAGTTGAACCAATTGGAGATGTTCGCGAGACCCTCGAAATTGAGGTACGTGAGGAACGCGGCGCCCGCCACGACGCCCCAGACGTTACCCATTCCCCCGAGGATGACCATCGAGAGGATGAAGACCGAGATCCCGAAGTAGAAGTCGTCCGGGAAGACGCCCTGTTTGAACGAGCCGTACCAGGCACCCGCGATACCGCCGAAGAACGCTCCGGAGGCGTAGGCCCAGGTCTTCGTCCGCATCAGCGGGATCCCCATTGCCGCCGCCGCGACCTCGTCCTCGCGGATCGCGATCCAGGCCCGGCCGAGCCGCGAGTCGCGGAGCCGGATGCTGCAGAAGATCGTGATCAGGAGCAGCCCGAGCGCCGCCCAGTAGAAGAGGCTCGTGAAGTTCACGTACGTGCCCGACTTCTCGAGGAAGTTCGCGGGAAGCCCGAGGTGAGTAGAGAGCCAGACGCCGAAACCGGGAGGGTCGATCGGGTTGATCCCCGGCGGGCCGCTCGTCAGATCGAAGCCGAGCGTCTCCTTGTCACCGTTGCGGGCGACCTCGGCGACGATCTCGCCGAAGCCGAGCGTCACGATCGCGAGGTAGTCGCCGCGGAGACGGAGCGTCGGCAGACCGATGACGATGCCGCCGAACGCGGTGACGATCGCTGCCGCGAGGAGCACGATCCAGATCGAGATGTGGATGCCTCCCACGCCCTCGGGGATCCCGACGCCACCGAGGACGAAGTTCCCGCCGATCGGCTGCGCATGCGGAGATGCGAGCCAGGCCGCCGTGTACGCCCCCAGCGCGTAAAAGGCGACGTAGCCGAGGTCGAGGAGCCCGGCGTAGCCGACGACCATGTTCAGGCCGACCGCCATCATCGCAAAGACGGCAACGAGCACCATCGTGTCGATGGTCGGGAACGTGTTGAAGACCGGAATGACGAAGAGGAAGCGCTGGTAGTTCGTCTGCTGGATGAGAAGCGGGTAGAGGATCGCGAGCACGAGGATCGTGAGCGGCAGGGCGTAGCGGCGGATCCGGCGTGGCAGGAGATAGAGGACGTAGCAGATCGCGAGGAGGCCGATCGCACCGGTGTCGGGACTGACCCCGAACGCCCACGCGATGGCGATGACGATCGCGGCGATGACGAGCGGCGGGACAGCCCGCTGTAGGAGCGGCGGCCGGCTCTCCCACCACGTGCGCGCGTTCTTCAGCCCCACCAGCTCGAGGAGGCGCCAGAAGCCGTTGTAGCCGCGCCCACCGTGGCGGCGCGAAGCCATCTAGCCACCCTCCGGCGTCTGCTCGCCGAGGAGGCCCTGCGGTCGGAAGACGAGGATGAGGATGAGGATCCCGAAGACGAGGGTATTCGTCCAGGCCGAGCCTGGGGCGTGCCAGGAGAGGCCCTCGTTGTAGTCCTGGATGAAACCGATGAGGAGGCCGCCGAGGACGGCTCCCGCGAGATTCCCGATCCCGCCGAGGACGGCGGCAGTGAACGCGATCAGACCGAGCGTGAAGCCCGTGTTGTAGGCAATCGTGGTCTCGTAGAACGCGAAGATGACGCCCGCGGCGCCGGCGAGGGCGCCAGCGACCAGGAACGTGAACGAGATCGTCCGGTTGACGTCGATGCCCATCATCGCGGCGGCGTCCTTGTCCTGGGCGGTCGCGCGCATCGCCTTCCCGCGCCGCGTGTAGCGCACCAGCCAGACGAGCCCGAGGAGCACCGGCACGGTGACCGCGAGGACGAAGAACTGATCCCAGCGGTAGGTCGCGCAGTTCGGGCAGGTCCCGACCGTGAAGACCGCGCTTGTCGGCAGCGTGTTCGGCGGCAGCGACACGGGTCGCGGCCCCTTCCAGACGAACGCGATGTTCTCGATGACGAACGAGACCCCGATCGCAGTGATCAGCGGCACGAGTCGCGGTGCGCCACGTAACGGCTTGTACGCAACGCGTTCGATCGTGGCGTTCAGGAGCGCGCAGCCGATCATCGCGGCGGCGAGCGCAACGAGGACCACGGGGATGAGCGTCGAGAGCGCCGGGTTCGACCCGAGGTCGAACACCTGGATCGCGAACGTGGCGGCGATCATCCCGCCGATCATGAACACGTCGCCGTGGGCGAAGTTGATCAGCTCCAGGATCCCGTAGACGAGGGTGTAGCCGAGCGCGACGAGGGCGTAGAGCGAGCCTCGCGTGAGCCCGGAGAAGGTGAGCTGGACGAAGGTGCTCCAGTCCTTGTAGAGATTGACGAGGAGCCAAGCGATGACGAGCGCGACGAGCGTGAGCCCGATCGCCGGAACGATGTAGGTCGAGATCCGCCTCTTCGTCCGGCGTCTCGGGGCGACGGCCTCCGCGTGTGCCTGCGTCGACATCACGGCCTCCTATGTGAAGTGGGGAAGGGCCCTCGCGGGCCCTTCCCCGGTTCGACTCACCTCTCGGTGCCCGCTATGCGTTCACCTTGGTGACGACGACGTAGGCGTAGACCGCGAGCTTGCCCTTGAGCTGCTCGATCGTGATGTACTTGAGCGGCACGATGTCGCCGTTCTTGTCGAAGTGGAACGTGCCCATGATGCCGTTCTTGATCTTCGTCTTGAACAGCTGCTGGCTCACGGAGTTCCGGGTCCCGTTCGAACGCGCGATCGCGCTGAACATGATCTGAGCCGACTGACCCTGGTAGATCGGGTACGGCGGCATCTGACCCTTGAACTTCGCGTACTTCCGGAGCCCGGCGATGAACGTCTGGCCGGCCTTCGGGAGCTTCGCGAGCGGCTGGCCCGCGTAGCTGATGTAGAAGCCCTGCGCAGCCGACCCCGCTGCCAGCGTCGCCGACTCGGGGGTCCAGCCATCAGGCCCTGCCATCGCGATCTTCGGCCCGAGGACGGACCGGAGGTCCTTCAGCAGCTTCACGCCGTTGTCGCAGACGAGGCCCCCGAGGTACACGGACTGTGCCTTCGAGTCCTTGATCTTCTGCGCGATGGCCGTGTAGTCGGTCGCCTTGTCGCTCCAGGCCTCGAAGCCCAGCACCTTGATGCCGATCTTCTTTGCCCGCGCCTGGAAGCCCTGGGCGACGCCCTTCCCGAACGTTGTGTTGTCCTGGAGGATGTAGACGCTCTTCACCTTGCGGAGCGCCTTCAGCGCGTCGGCCATCGACGGCCCCTGGAAGTCGTCGGTCGCCGCAACGCGGACGTAGTTCCGACGCTTCGTCGGGTAGTAGATGCCCGGCTCGCCCGGGTCGTTCCACGGCGCGAAGTGCGTCAGGCCGACCGCGGTGTTCGCCGAGCTGACCATTGCGACGCTTCCGCCCGGAGCACGGTTCAGGATCGGGAGCTCCAGCTTCGAGCAGCCCGAGTTGAACGTCCCGAGCACCCCGATCACGTTCGAGGTCCCGGCGTAGGCTCGTGCGTTCGACGAGCACGTCGCCGTGTCGTAGTGCCCGGCCTGCGCCGTCGAGTCGTCGCACTCCTGGTAGCCGACCGTGTACTTGCCGGCCTTGAACTTGTACTGGTCCTGCAGCACGTATCGGATTGCCTGCCCCATGAGCAGGTTCTGCGCGCGACCGGCGCCCTGCAGAGGCAGATCCGACACCACGATGAACTGCGGCTTGCCGGACCCCTTGTAGAAGAGCGGGCCGCACGTCGACGGCAGCGCCGACGCGGAACCACTCGAGAACGGCCCGGCGATCGCCGCTGCGCCTGCTGCGAGCAGCACGACCGCCGCGATTACGGTGCCGACCAAGATCCTGTTCTTCACTCAGTCCTCCCTCGGCTGATCGATGAACCTGCACAGGCATCGCGCGTGTGCCTGCGCCCGACGGAGGGGAAGTATCGTGCTTGCGCGGTCCGGGGGCAACCCCGGCGCGCTCGACCTAACACGCGTCAGCCGCGGAGCTCGGAGAGCGGGAACGAGCGGTGTGCCCGCGGCGGCACCAGGAAGTTCTGGCGATGCGTGGTCGCGAGGATCGAGTTGAACCCGCTGCCGGTGCTGCCCGTCTCGAACTGGAGCCGGGTCCCGTCCGGCATCACGCCGTCCATGGCGAGCCGGTTGCGCCGGAAGTCGTCGCTCGTGGGGTTGAAGACGACGAAGTGCAGGCCCGCCGCCGGCTCGTCCACCCACGCGTCCTCCGCCTCGTGCGCGGTCCAGAAGAACGGGTTGTCGAGCGTGTTGAAGTCCGCGCGCTGCGGGACCGCGGTGCCCTTCGCATAGAGCGTCCCGTCCGACGCGGTCACGTCCCGGTCGAGGCGCGAGGCGGGCTGGATCGAGCCCGAGTGCCCGATCTGCCGGTACCGCGTGTAGTCGCGGCCGACCTCGGCCGCCGACTGCACTTGCTTCGGTCCCTGCGGCACCGTCTGCGTGTCCTGCGGCACGTCGAGACCGGGTCTGAACACCGTCTCGACGCGGCCCTGGTAGTCGAATGTCTGGTACCAGGCGGCAACGTCCTCGAACAGGTGCGACAGGTGCATGTGCGTCCCCTGGGCGAAGTAGCCGCTCGGGCCGAGGTCCGCGTACCCGAGCGTCTCGAGGTTCGCGATCCGCGACGGCCCGAGGCCTGCCTTCTGCGAGGAGGTGAAGCCGAGGAAGAGCTCAGCCCCGTCCGGGATGAGCTCCGCCCCGTCGATCCCCGCCGCGACCGCCATCTGCTTCGGGAGCCCCGGTCCGCCGTCGAACCCCCCGCCGACGAACCCCTTCCGAATGCTCGTGACGGCGAAGAGGCGGCTGAGGTCGTCGAAGAGCGCCTTGGCTCCGGCGGCGATGTTCTCGAGCGAGTCGCTCCGCAGGAGGACGGCGACGTCGTTCGACTCGAGCCGCGTCGACTCCGAGTCGGTCGGGAACCGGATCGCGTCCTCGAGCACGCGCACCTCGCTCCCCCGGGTCGCCGACGCCCGCCGGTCGACGGGCAGGTGCAGCGCGGTCTGACCCGGTACGAATCGGTCGAAGTACGGAAGCCCCCACGCGACCGTGACGCCCAGGCCTGCCGGCGTCGGCTCGTAGGTCGCGTCGAGCCGGGCGAGCGCCTGCTCGAGCTCCTCGCGCGCCTCCCGGAGCGCGGCAGGCCGCTCTCCGACACGAAGCCTCGCGGTGACGACCTCGTGGTGGAGCGGCGGGACGAGGACCTCCACGCGGTTGTCGGTGACCACGCGGATCCCGTCGAGGAGATGCTGCTCGGGCGGCAGCGAGGCCGACGCGACCCGCTCGGGCGCGCTGCCCAGCCGGTCGACGAGCTCATAGATCCCGGCGGCAGCGAGAGCCGACGCGGCGGCGCCGCCGACGAGCTGCTTCCGCGTCAGGCCCACGTCAGGTCTGGGACTTGGCCTTCGGCTCGACCAGCACGAGCGTTCGCATCATGCGGTCGAGGTTCGCGACGACCTGCTTGTACGTGTACGGGGCCGCGACGTGCTCCGACAGCGAGTAGAGGGAGTCGTTGCGATGCCACGCGTACAGGAGGTGCCACTGGTCGGCGCCCTGGTTCGCCGTGTACAGGGTCGCGACGATCTTCCCGAACCGCTTCTTCTGGGGCTTGGGATCGGAGAAGCACGGGCTCGGCCGCTGCAGCGTCTTCCCGTTGACCGAGAGCGTGTTGTCGCACGTCGGGATCCGCGGGTTGCCAGGGTAGCCGCGCAGGTTCACGTGCACCTCGCTGATCTGAGCACCGAGCCCCGAGTCGAACCAGAGGAACTTGACGAGGTAGGAGCGGTCGGGGTCGACCTCGTGGCCGTTGAACGGGGAGCCGCCCCACCGCCCGACGAGCGGCTGCGGCAGCCAGGACGGGCAGTAGACGGGCGCGCGAATGTCGTTCGCGAGCTTCTGCCAGCTCACACGCGCGGCCGCGGGGCAGGTCGGCGCCGCGGCGACGGCATCCTCGGAGGAAGGCTTCGAGCTGCTGCCTCCGCAGCCCGCCGCAACGAGTGCGACAAAGGCTGCGATCGTCCCTGCAAGCAGCGCCGTGCGCTGGAACCGCAGCTCTCTCGTGACCCTCACGCTCTCCCTCGCATGATGTCCTCGCTCGCCGGCGGGGCCGGCGAGCCGCAAGGTAGCAGCGATCCGCAGCCGTGCATGTTGCCGCCTGGTTCAGCGGGAACCGCGCCGGGTCGACTGGCGGACGCTGGAGACGATTGCCTCCGGATGCCGATCGGCGTACACGCTCTTCGGTCGCGTAGTAGGCGCTGCGTGTACGTGTGGGTCTGGCGGACACCGGAGCGCTGCGGAGTGGGCCGCGCGTGCGGGGACGCGGCGCAGGATCAGGAATCTCCGGCGATCGCGGGTCAGCGAGAAGCCTGACCTCGCCGCGCCTTCGCCTCAGTGACGCACGACCACGGCCTCCGAGCGTTCCCTGCGCGGCTGAGAGCCGCCTGCATCAAGGCTGTCTGACCGTTACCGAGAGCGCCGAGCGAAGCGTGGTCGATGCCAGCGGGTAGCGGGTCGTTGGAACCCGACCGACAGTCGCCTGACCGCGAGCGCGGCGAGCGATGCAGTCGCGATAACCGCAAGCAAGTCGGCCGGGCGGGGAATCCGCTTGAACCGCGCCGTACCGTCGTGCACCTCGATGTAGCCGACCGGGCTCACGACCGCAGCGGCTCCGCCGCCTCCGCCGGACCCTCCCTTGCCTTCGCGCTCTCCCGCACCACCACCGCCGCCGAACGCGAACCGCGCCTTCCCAACGGGGATCACGGTGATGTTCTCGCGTTCCACGGGCTCACCGAAGACCGTCGACACCCTCGCTCTATCGCCCACGTTCTGGCCGATCCGTTGCAGCAGCTCGTCCGCCACTGCTGATCCATCCTGGATCGTCGTGGTCATGGTTGCCTCCTTCGTTGGGATGCAACCGTAGGCTGGCCCGGCGCTCTGTGTAATCGGCGTGTGCACCGATCGGACTTCTCCGAAGTACGCACTTCGGACGGTGCGCAAGCCTGCTGCTGCGGATCGACAACCTCGACCCGATCTAGGACGAGGACTTGGAGGCACTGACGACGACGATGGGTCCGAGTTGCGGCACCGCCATCTCGATGGACACGTCTGGTCGTCGCGGGCGACCTGTGGTCCGCCGGGTAGTGGCGGGGCCAACGGTCGCGCTTTGCGCGAAGCTCGATGGGGAGTCCATGACGAGCCCGGCGACGACGATCATGGTCGAGTGCCTCTGCCGCGAGCGCGTCGACGCGCTGAGTCTTGTGGCAGACGTGTCCGCCGACTCGCAGACTGAACGTTGAGCCAGAGTTCTTTCATCGGGACCCAATCCGTAGTTCCCCGCATCCGAGTCAGCGATCACTGCGGAGGTCGTGGAGCCCTGCTTCCTGTCTCATCCGTCGAGTCATCGACACACGGATCGGGAGGTAAGAGCTATGCGCAAGATCATCCTCATCTCATTCGCGGTTCTGGCACTCGTGGTGTCGGCTGCCGCAACGAGCGCGGCGTCGGCGGCTGGCAGCAAGCCGCTCACCATTGCCATGAAGGATCCGGGCTGCCATTGGTTTTCCGTCGGCGGCAAGTACGTCAAGACCGTCGTTCGAAGCGGGCCGGTGACAGTGCTCAACCTGGACGAGGCGGCGATCATCGTCAAGGGCCCAGGCGGCACGAAGATCGAAAAGGTCGGCGCGAAGCTGACGCTCAGAGCGAAGGGCACCTACCACCTGACGATGGTCAAGCAGGCCTCCGACGACAACCACCTGACTCTCAAGATCACCTAGACCACACGCGCATAGCCGTGTGTCGATGGAGAAGGCCCGCCTCTCGCGGGCCTTCTCATTGCTGCGCTGAGGCGGCGTGACCGGCCCGGCGAAGGCAGATCACCGTCCGGTCCCTCGCTGCCGCGAGCGCTTCGAGGCGATCTACTCCCCGGGGTGAACGTCCGTCGGCTGACTAACATTCGCGGAACAGAAGCGCGGGGTGAGGCCCCCGATTAACCGCTCGCGTCGAGCCAATGGCCTCTACCAACCAACGGAGGTAGAGACCAATGAGCGACATCGCCGTTGCGGCACTTCTGGCAGGGACGATCCTTCTTGCCTCAACCGTCTCGGTCGAGATCGGCGTGTCGGTCGCGCTGATCGAACTGGGACTCGGTGTGGTCGTCGGCAACGCGTTTCACCTCGACGTCCCGAGCTGGCTGGTCTTCATCGGCTCCTTCGCTGGCATCGTCCTCACCTTCCTCGCTGGTGCCGAAGTGGACGTGCCGCAGTTCCGACGCGAGTGGCGGGCATCCCTCTCGATCGGCCTCGTCAGCTTCTTCGCCCCTTTCGCGGTCGTCGGCCTCCTGACCTACTACGCGCTCGACTGGACGCGCAAGCAGGCAGAGATCGGCGGACTCGCACTCTCGACCACGAGTCTCGCCGTCGTCTACGCCGTTCTCGTCGAGACAGGCCTGAACCGCGAACTCGTCGGGAAGCGCCTCATGTCAGCGACCTTCGTCACCGATATCGCGACCGTCGTCGGGCTCACCGTGCTCTTCATCAAGCCGACGATCTGGATCGTCCCGTTCGCCGTCGTCTCGGTCGCGCTCATCGCCGGGCTGCCGAAGATCTCGCCTTGGTTCTTCTCGCGCTACGGCGACCGCGTGATCGAGCCCGAGATCAAGCTCGTCTTTGCCTGCCTCTTCTTGCTCATGTGGCTCGGCTCACGTGCCAACTCCCAGGCGGCGCTCCCCGCCTTCGTCCTTGGCCTAGTGATGTCGGGCCACTACGTCGAGCACCGGCTCGAACAGGACCGGATGCGGGTCGTGGCGTTCGCCTTCCTGACGCCCTTCTTTTTCCTCAAGGGCGGACTGAACGTCTCCGCCGGGGCGCTCTGGGCGAACCTCGGCATCCTCGCGCTCCTCTTCGCGGCGAAGATGATCCCCAAGCTTCTTGGCATCTACCCGCTCGCCCGGCGCTACGCCTCTCCCCACGCGGTCTTCATGACCCTGCTGATGTCTACGGGCCTCACCTTCGGCACGATCACCTCGCTCTACGGTCTGGATGCCGGGATCATCGACCGAACTCAGTTCTCTCTCCTGATCGCGGTTGTCGTTGCCTCGGCGATCATCCCGACGGTTATCGCGCAGCGCTTCTATTCGCCATTGGCCGAGGAGCTTCGCGACATCACCGCACCGGTGCCGCCCGCGGGCGTCCCCGCGCTGGACACAGAGGGCTGAGGGCGTCGTGTGGACGGCGACGGCCGGGTGGGTAGTGCACCGATGCCGGAGGTGGGGGTCGAACCCACACGTCCCGAGGGACACGGGATTTTGAGTCCCGCGCGTCTGCCAGTTCCGCCACTCCGGCCGGTCCGATCGTAGCCGTGCCCAGGGGCAGGCCCCCATGCCGGGATCTCCCGCGCGAGGCGCGAGTAGGCTGGTGCCCGTGCGTCTGGGAGTGCTGACAGGCGGGGGCGACGTACCGGGCCTCAACCCCTGCATCAAGGCGTTCGTCAATCGGGTCGTGGCGTCGGGACACGAGGTCGTCGGGATCCGGCGCGGCTGGGCGGGGCTCCTGTACTGCGACCCGGCGGACGCGGCCACGCAGGACGGGCTCCTCGTGCCGCTCGATCCCGCGGCGGTGCGGACGATCGACCGCTCGGGCGGGACGATGCTGCACACGTCGCGGACGAACCCCGGCAACGTACGCACCGGCGACGTGCCCACGTTCCTCGCCGACGAGGTGTCCGGCGACGGCCCCTTCGACCTCACGAGCCACGTCCTCCGCGTGATCGAGCACCTCGGGATCGACACCCTGGTGCCGATCGGCGGCGACGACACGCTCTCGTACGGCCTGCGGCTCCACGACGAGAACGTCCCGGTCATCGCGATCCCGAAGACGATGGACAACGACGTCCACGGAACCGACTACTGCATCGGCTTCTCGACGGCCGTCACCCGCGGCGTCCAGTTCATCCACGATCTCCGCACGAGCGCCGGGAGCCACGAGCGCATCGCCGTGATCGAGCTGTTCGGGCGGTACTCGGGAGAGACCTCGCTCATCACCGCCTACCTGGCGGGCGTCGACCGGGCGGTGATCTCCGAGGTCCCGTTCGAGGTCGACCGCCTCGCGGAGCTCCTGCTCGCGGACAAGCGGGAGAACCCGTCGCGCTACGCGATGACCACCGTCTCGGAGGGTGCGACGGATGCGAGCGGCGAACTGGTGCTCTCGGGCGAGGCCGATGCCTACGGGCACCGGAAGCTCGGGGGAATCGGGCAGCTCCTCGGCGAGGCGCTCAAGGAGCGCACGGGCGAGGACATCATCTACCAGCAGCTCGCCTACCTGATGCGCTCCGGAAGCCCGGACTCGCTCGACCTGATGGTCGCCACGAACTACGCGGTCATGGCCGCCGACCTTGCGATCGAGGGCGACACGGGCCGCATGGTCTCGCTCCGGAACGGCAGCTACACGACCGTCCCCATCTCGGCGACCCGAGAGGGCGTCAAGCGTGTCGACGTCGACGAGCTCTACGACGTCCGCCAGTACCGGCCGAAGGTGCGCCACGTCCTCGGCAAACCGATGTTCCTCTACTGAGCCGGTGCGGAGCGCGCCCGACGCATGAGCGTGTTCGGCGTACTCACGGGCGGTGGCGACTGCCCCGGGCTGAACGCGGCGATCCGCGCGATCGTCCGTGGGCTCGACGCGCGCGGGCACGAGGTCGTCGGGATCCGCACCGGGTGGCGTGGTCTCGTGCTGCCCGACGTGATGCCCCTCAGCCGGAGATCCGTCGCCGGCATCCTCCCGCGTGGAGGCACGATTCTCGGCACCACGGGGTTCGACCCGTTCAGGGAGGACGGTGGCCTCGATGCCCTCCTCGCGACGACGCAGAAGCTCGGCTTGCAGGGGGTGATCGCAATCGGCGGCGAGGGCACTCTCGGCGTGGCACAGCGCTTGCACGAGCAGCACGCGTACCACGTGGTCGGCGTGCCGAAGACGATCGACAACGACCTCGCCGGAACGGACGTGACCATCGGGTTCGATACCGCGGTCCACGTCTGTACCGAGGCGATCGACCGACTCCACACGACCGCCGAGTCGCACCACCGCGTGATGGTCGTCGAGGTGATGGGGCGCAACACGGGCTGGATCGCCGTCGCCAGCGGGATCGCGGGGGGCGCCGACGTCATCCTCGTGCCGGAGCTCCCCACCCCGATCGAGGACGCGTCCGACCACGTGCTCGCACGGCACCGCGACGGCAAGGACTTCTCGATCGTGGTCGTGGCGGAGGGGTACCCGCTGACGCGGCGTTCGGGAGAGCAGGGAAGCCCCGTCGTGCAGGGTGCGGACGTCTACGGCTACGCGCGGCTCGGCGGCATCGGCCAGGTCATCGCGGACGAGATCGCAAGGATGACCGGCTTCGAGACGCGCGTGAGCGTTCTCGGACACATGCAGCGCGGTGGAACACCGACGTCGCGGGATCGTTTCATCGCGACGCAGCTGGGACTTCGCGCAGCGGAGCTGGCAGACGAGGGCGTGTGGGGCCGCATGGTCGGGATCCACGCGAACCAGGTCGTCGATTCCTCGCTCGCGATGGCGACCGCGGAGCGGCGGGCCGTGCCGGCGGACTGGCTCGAGACGATCCGGATCGTCGCCTGAGCCTCAGACGGCGGGCGGCTCGGTCCCGACGAGTGTCGCGACGTCGCGCGGTGCAACGAGGACCGCGTCGACTCCCGCGCGCTCGAGCTCGGCCACGTCCTCCGCCGTCGCCTCGTGCAGCTCGGCGATCGCGAGCTTCCCCGCCGGCACGTCGTGGAGGAGCGCGAGGAGGGCGTCGAGAGGATCCTGGTCGTCGTCCGGCTCGGCCGTGAGCAGGAAGACCTCCGGATCGAGCTGGTCGAGCGCGTGCCCGAGGTCGTCGGACCGCGATACGCGGACGACGCACTCGAGGCCGAGGCTGCGCCCTTCGTCCCAGGCGGCTCGGTCGACGGCGACGACGACCGCATCCGCGGCCACGCCGCTCGCGTCGATCAGCCCGCCCACGTAGAGGAGCGGGAGCTGGGACGAGACGCGGACCGCGTTCGCTCCGCGCCGGGCCACGAGGCCGTCTGCGCCCTGCCTTTCCGCCTTCTCGGCGGACGCGCTGTCGTCCACCTCGACGAGGATCGAGATACCGTCGCCCTCGGCGATCGCCTGGCTGAGCTTGCTCACCGGTCGGGATGCTACTTCGCGCCGGCCCGGTCGCCGCAAACAGGATCGCGCCGCGATCGTCAATGTTGGACCGATGAGGCTCGCCACAGCCGCCGGGATCGCACTCCTCGTGCTCGCGAGCGCCGCCGGCGCACGCTCGATCTCGGGCACACAGGGGAAGGACTTCCTCCTGGGGACGGCCCGCGCCGACAGGATCGACGGCAAGGCCGGAGCCGATCGCATCTTCGGCCGCGGAGGGCCGGACGTGCTCATCGGCGGCGCCGGCGCTGACCTGCTCGACGGCGGGCCGGGCGCGGATCGAATCGCCGCCGAGTACGACGGCGCGAGGGACACGATTCGGTGCGGCGCGGGCGCCGACGTGGTGAACGCCGACCCGCTCGACCGCGTCGCCTCCGACTGCGAGCTCGTCAGCCGGCGCATCTCGAGCGATCCGTACGGCAACCCGGAGAGTCAGCACGAGACCGAGGTCGAGCCCGACAGCCTCACCGTCGGGAGCACTTCCGTCGCGGCGTTTCAGGTCGGGCGGCGGTTCGACGGCGGCGCGGCGAACATCGGCTTCGCCCGGTCGGTCGACGGCGGCCGGACGTGGCGGAACGGCTTCCTCCCGTCGCTCGCGACGGCGAGCAGCCCGACTGGACCGAACCCGGTCGTGAGCGACACCGTCGTCGCACACGACGGCGTGCACGGGACGTGGCTGATCGCGACGCTCGCGATCGACGGCGACGTCACCCGGCTGACCGTGAGCCGCTCCGCGGACGGGGTGTCGTGGAGCGCTCCCGTCGTCGCCGCCGAGGCCGAGGCGGGAAGCGGAAGCGGTGCCGGGGGCGAGGACGAGGGCATCGCCTTCGACAAGGACTGGATCACCTGTGACGAAGGCGCCGCGAGCCCGTTCCGCGGCCGCTGCTACCTCGCGTACACGGACACGCTTCACGAGGACGCGCTCGGTGTGATCACCTCCGACGACGGCGGCGCCACGTGGTCGACGCCGGTCGAGGCGCCCGTGGACGACATCGTCGGCGCGTTCCCCGTGATCCGGCCGAACGGCGAGCTCGTCGTCCCGTTCCTCTGGCACGGCAACTCGGTCGGGGTCGTGTCCTCGTCCGACGGGGGAAAGACGTTCGGCGTCCCGGCGACGGTGGCGACCGTCTCCGCCAGGAGAACTCCCGGGCTTCGCTTCTTCCCTCTCCCCTCGGCCGCGGTCGACCGGGCCGGTCGTGTCTGGATCGCGTGGCACGACTGCCGCTTCAGCTCGGGCTGCAACGTCAACGACATCGCGGTGGCGACGTCGAACGGCTCCGGCGGCTGGAACGCGCCTGTCGCTGTCACCTCGGGCCGAAACGCGGCTTTGCCCGCGATCGGGATCCAGCCGAGTACGGGTCGGGTCGCGATCGCGTACTACACGGTGAGCCCGGCGGGGATCGACACCGAGCTGGTCGAGTCGCGGGTCGGGAGCACGGGATTCGGGCCGCCACGGCGACTGTCCGCGCGGACGATGTCGCGGTCGTGGATCCCTAACACCGTCTCCGGCCGCATGCTCGCCGACTACATCTCGGTCGACTATGCAGGGACGAGACCGCTCGTGGTCTGGGCGCTCGCCTCGTCGCCCGTCGGCACGAACCTGCGCCAGGCGATCTACGCAACGCGGGGTTAGTCGCCGCTCGGACCCGCGCTCAGGGACCGATCGGGTGCCAGACCGTCTTCAGCTCGAGGAAGCCCTCGATCTCCCAGGGGCTCTGCGCATCCGCGGTCGAGCCGACCACCCGCTTGACGTTCTCCGCCGCGAGACGCTCGAGCTCGGCTCGCTGCCCGTCCGCGCCCGTCACGTCGATGGCGTTCACGTCCATGTGGCCCGCCAGCCACGGCGCGAGCTCCTCGCGGGAGCCCGTCAGGATGTTCACCGCTCCCGCCGGGAAGTCGGAGGTCGCGATCGCCTCGGCGAGCTCCACCGCAGCGAGCGGATGCTCCTCCGCGGCGACGGCAATGACGGCATTCCCGCCGACGAGCGCGGGCACGATCCTCGAGACGAGGCCTCCGAGAGCCGGCTCGGACGGGGCGAGGAGTGCGACGACCCCCGTCGGCTCGGGCACGGTGAAGTTGAAGTACGGCCCCGCGACGGGGTTCGCGGCGCCGAGCACCTGTGGGAGCTTGTCCGCCCAGCCCGCGTACCAGACCACACGGTCGATCGCATCCTCGACCTCGGCGGCTCCCGAGCAGACCCGCTGGAGGTCGGCGGCACGGGCTTCCATCATCTCGGCGAGGCGGTACAGGACCTGCCCGCGGTTGTAGCCCGTCATCCCCGACCAAGCCGGGAACGCGGCGCGTGCCGCGCGGACTGCATCGCGGGCGTCTTTCCGCGAGGCGCGGGCGACGTTCTGCCCCTCGGACTCGTACGTGCGGCCCGACTCCGACCGCGGAAACGCGCCCCCGATGTACAGCTTGTACGTCTTCTTGACGGGAAGCCGCGTCACGCTGCCCCGCTCACTCCTCGAACCTCAGGTAGGGCTCGAGGCCGTGGCGGCCGCCCTCGCGCCCGAACCCGGACTCCTTGTAGCCGCCGAACGGCGAGGTCGGGTCGAAGCGGTTGTACGTGTTCGCCCACACGACGCCCGCCCGCAGTCGCTGGGTCATCCACAGGATGCGCGACCCCTTCTCCGTCCACACCCCCGCCGAGAGGCCGTACGGCGTGTTGTTCGCTTTCTCGATCGCCTCTTCCGGCGTCCGGAAGGTGAGAACCGAGAGCACGGGCCCGAAGATCTCCTCCTGCGCGATCCGGTAGCTCTGGGCGACGTTCGTGAAGAGCGTCGGCACGAACCAGTAGCCGCGCTCGGGGAGACGGCAAGCGGGCTGGTAGATCTCCGCGCCTTCCTCCTCCCCGCTCGCGACGAGCTCCCGGATCTTCTCGAGCTGGGCCTTCGAGTTGATGGCGCCGACATCCGTGTTCTTGTCGAGCGGATCGCCGACGCGGAGCGTCGACAACCGCCGCTTGAGCTTCTCGATGACCGGCTCGTAGATCGACTCCTGCACGAGCAGGCGAGACCCGGCGCAGCAGACGTGACCCTGGTTGAAGTAGATGCCATTGACGATGCCCTCGACCGCCTGGTCGAGCGCCGCGTCGTCGAAGACGATGTTCGCCGCCTTGCCGCCGAGCTCGAGGGTCAGCCGAACTCCCCGGCCGGCGATCTCGCGCTGGATGAGCTTGCCGACCTCCGTCGAGCCCGTGAACGCGACCTTGTCGATTCCCTCGCTCTTGACGAGGTGCCCTCCGGTGGTCCCGTCGCCCGTGACGATGTTGACGACCCCTGCGGGAAGCTCCGCCTGGCGGCAGACGTCGGCGAAAAGCATCGCCGTGAGCGGCGTCGTCTCGGCCGGCTTGAGGACGACCGTGTTCCCGCAGGCGAGAGCGGGCGCAATCTTCCAGGCGAGCATCAGGAGCGGGAAGTTCCACGGGATGATCTGGGCGGCCACGCCGAGCGGGCGTGGCGTGCGACCCGGGTAGGCGTACTCGAGCTTGTCGGCCCAGCCGGCGTAGTAGAAGAAGTGCGCTGCCGCGAGCGGGACGTCGACGTCGCGCGACTCGCGGATCGGCTTGCCTCCGTCGAGCGACTCGGCGACCGCCAGCTCGCGCGAGCGCTCCTGGAGGATGCGCGCGATCCGGAACAGGTACTTCGCCCGTTCGGACGGCGCGATGCCGGACCACCCGTCCTCGAACGCCGTCCGCGCCGCTCCGACCGCCTGCTCGACGTCCTCGGCTCCGGCGAGCGCGACCTCGAAGAGCGGCTCCTCGGTCGATGGCGAGATCGACTCGAGCCACTCGCCCGATCGCGGCTCGACCTCCTCGCCGCCCACGTAGAGCCCGTAGCGCGGCCGGATCTCGACGATGTCCCGGGCCTCGGGCGCGGGTGCGTACTCCCATTCGAGCGTCGCCGGCGCGGAGGGAGCGCGATTCTCGACGTCGGCCATCAGTCGATCGTGAAGTAGTCGCCGGACTGATACCGCCCCGTCCGCTCCTTGCGGATCTGCATCAGCACGTCGTTGAGGAGCGACGATGCGCCGATGCGGAAGAGATCAGGGGTCATCCACTCGGTGCCGAGCGTCTCGTGGAGCACGACGAGGTACTGCACGGCCTGCTTGGCGACCCGGATCCCGCCCGCGGGCTTGATCCCGACCACCCGGCCGGTCTCGACGTGAACGTCGCGGACCGCCTCCAGCATGCAGAGCGTCACGGGAAGCGTCGCGGCCGGGCTCACCTTGCCGGTCGAGGTCTTCACGAAGTCCGCACCCGCGGCCATCGCGAGGAGCGCCGCGCGCCGCACGTTGTCGTACGTGCCGAGCTCGCCCGTTTCGAGGATGACCTTCAAGTGCGCGGAGCCGGACGCCTCCTTCACCCTGACGATCTCGTCGTAGACCTTCGCGTAGCGGCCGGAGAGGAACGCACCTCGGTCGATGACCATGTCCACCTCGTCGGCGCCCAGCTCGACGACCGCCCGCGCCTCCGCGACCTTGAGCTCCGTCGGCGACTGACCGGACGGGAACGCCGTGGCGACCGACGCCACCTTCACCCCACTCCCGGCGAGCCGGGCCTTCGCGGTCGCGACGAGGTTCGGGTACACGCAGACGGCCGCGACGGGCGGGATGCTCGTGTCGACCGGGTCGGGGCGCATCGCCTTCGAGCAGAGCGCCGCGACCTTCCCCGGCGTGTCCTGGCCCTCGAGGGTCGTCAGGTCCATCATCCGGATCGCGAGCTCGAGCGCCTGGAGCTTCGACTCGCGCTTGATCGACCGCTTTGCCAGCGTGGCCGCGCGCTCCTCGAGCGCGACCGCGTCGACCGATCCGATGCGTGGCAGTCGTGGCTCGAGCGGAAGCTCGAACCCCCCGATGAGCGCAGGGCTCGTGGCCATGACCCGAGTGTAGCCCCGGCGCAAACGCCTACTGGTAGCGGAGAGCCTCTGCGGGCCGGATGCGAGAGGCCCGGATCGCAGGCGCGAGCGTCGCCGCCAGAGCCACGATGTAGACGACGAGGAAGATGATCCCGAGGTTCGTCCACGGGACGACGAGCTTCAGGTTGCTCCAGCTCGGCTGCTGACGCTGATCGGCGACGATGTTCCACGCGAGGAGCAGGCCGAGGGCGGTCCCGACCACGATCGCCGTCAGGGCGACGAAGGACGACTCGATCAGGAAGGCCGCCTGCACCATGCGACTGCGGAACCCGATCGCCCGCAGCACGCCGATCTGCTGGCGACGCTCGACGACGGCGCGCGCGCTGATGACGCCGAGCGCGGCCACCCCCACGAGCAGGCCGAGCGCGAGGAAGCCCTGGATCAGATGGTTGAACGTGAGGCTCGCGGCCATGGCGTCGTCGACGACCTGCTGGATCGACTCCGCGTCGAGCCCGTTCGCGAGGAAAGCGGACTCGAGCTTCGCCGCCGCTGCCTTCGGGTCGACACCCGGAGCGAGCGCGAAGTAGTGGATCGTCGGCTGCACCCGGCCGGGGAAGGCGGAGGCAAGCGTCGACTGCGAGGCGGAGATCCCCAGCATCTCGAGCGGCGCGGTGTCCTTGAGGACGCCGATCACGGTGAGGCGGACGTGGCGACCGGTCTGCTTGTCGAGCACCTCGACCGGGATCGGAGCGAAGGTTCCGTCCTCGAAGACGAACCCCGACAGCGGGAAGTCCGGAACCGCCCCGAAGTTGAAGTGGTCGCGGCGCGGGACGACCGTGCTGTCGACGACCGCCAACCCCGGATGCGTCCGGAGCGCGCGCCAGACCTGCGCAGACGACCCGTAGCCCTTCGCGATTGCGCCGAGGCCGAACGTCGTGCGCCGGAGGAAAGCGTCGTCGAGACCGCGCACGAGGTACTTCTCCGACGTGCGTCCGGTGCCGAGCTGCTTCGCCTCGACCGCGAGGACGGACTGGCTGCCGACGGCGGTGAACTGCGACGGGTCGATCCCCGGGGCCTTCCGGAGAGCGGCCTGCATGTCCGTGATCGGCGCAGCGGCCGTGGTCCCCGCGCGCACCTGGAATCCTCCGCCGTAGTCCTCGACACCGATCGCGTGGACGAAGGAGCCGTTCGAGGCAGTGCCCGTGACGAGCGTGAAGACGACGAGGGTGAACATCGCGAGCGTCGCCCCGGTCCGGAAGCGAGCGCTGAGCGGATAGGCGATCGACATTCGCAGCACCGGTGCCAGGCTCCTCACGCGTCCGAGCACGCGCGTGACCCCGCCCAGGAGCACATCGGCGTTGAAGACGATCACCCAGACCGTGCCGACGGTGATCAGGAGCCCTGCCACGATCCACGTCGAGAAGTCCATCGAGAGCGTCCCGAAGACTGCGTCCCAGACGCTCCACGGGAGCATGAGGACGATGACCATCGCGCCTCCGCAAGCCGTCGTGGCGACGCGTTCCGAGACGCCGACGGCGCGGAGCAGCGGGACGAACCCGATGAGGACGAGGGACACACCGAGCATCAACGGCGTCGCCGCGCTGGAGCTCGTTCCGGAGACGACGAGCAGCGTTCCGAGCAGGATCGAGACGGCCGCGAGCACGAGCCTGCGCCTCCGACGGGAGACGGGCGGCTCGGGCAGGTTGCGGATCGCGCTCGAGATGTTCATGACGCTCACGCGCCAGGCGGACACGGCGACGACGACCAGTGTCAGGAGGAGTCCCAGGGCTGCAGCGACGACGAGACTGCGGGCCGAGACGGCGAACCGGATCTGGAGCCCCTCGTCCGCATCGGCAGCGCCGAACGCCTTCGACATCACGAACACCATGCCGAGGGCGACGATCGCGCCCAGGATCGCCCCGACGACGGCCGCGCCGAGGTCGTACGCGGCACCCTCGAACGTGAACATCTGGACGAGATGGCCACGCCTCGTCCCGACCGCGCGCGCGATGCCCAACTCGCCGCGCCGCTCGGCAGCGAGCATCACGAAGATGAGGAAGATCAGCAGGATGCCCGCGGCGATCGCGAACGAGCCGAACGTCGTGAAGACGCTCATGAACGCAGCGCCCGTTTCGTCCGCGGTGTCGATCGCGTCCGCCTTCACCGTCTGCACCTCGAGCCCGAGCTGCCGTGCAACGGGCTGCAGGCGCTGCTCGACCTCCGTGGAGAGCGCCGCGCCGGACATCGTGTCGCCGCGGTTGGAGACGAGGATCGCCGACACCTGGCCGGGATGGCCGAAGAGTCGCTGCGCGTCGTCGAGGGGCATCAGGAGCGCGGCATCGGACGTCGCGGCCCCTTCGAAGCGGACGACGTCGCGGACGACCTCCGGGCGTGGACCGCGGCTCGTGTAGACGACGACGCGGTCGCCGGGGTCGACGCGGAGCTTGTCCGCAGCCTTCCGGTTCAGGAAGACCTGGCCCGCGCGCAGCTCCGCCAGCGAGACACGACCTCCCGTCCCGACGATCGGCGAGAAGCCTTCGAGCTGCGAGGCGTCCGCGGCGAAGAGCACGACGCTCGGCTCGCTCTGGCGCGTCCGGGGTGCCTGCACGGAGACCTGCTGGACGATCGCGCCGGCGACGCCGTCCACGAGACCCGACCCCGCGACGGCAGCTCGGACCTTCCCGACCGCCGACTGGTCGACCCAACCGGTCCCGGTCGCCGACCCGAGCGCACCGGGGATGTCGTCGACCGCGCCCCTCGGCGCCACGGTCTCGTCGGTCGCACCGAGCGCGGTCACGGCCGTCGAGCGGATCGTGTGGCTCATCGTGTCCCCGGTCGTCAAGGCGGCGGCGATGATGGTCGTGCCGAGCATCAGGCCGACGACGATCAGCGCGGTGCGACCCGGGCGCCTCGCTGCGCTGCGGAGCGCGAGCTTGAGGAGGATCCGGTTGCGGAGCGCGAGCGCGGCGAGCAGCCCGAACGCGAGCGCCAGCCCGACGACCAAAACGACGAGGAGCGTGTCGACCGGGATGCCGAAGAGCTCCTTCATCACCGCCTCCTAGCGGATCGCGGCCTCCGGGGCCTCGGCGACCACGACTTCGTACGCCTCACGGCCGGGGTCCTGGCGGTACACGACGATCTCGGAGAATTTCTCGACCTGCTGCTGGTAGAAGCCGGAGACCCGGGTCGCCCTTGCGGCCTCGTCGCTCGTCCAGAAGCTGAGAACGAGCATCTTCCCCTCCTCGGAGAGGAGGACGTAGCAGCCCTCGTACCCCTCCTCGTCGCGGAGCGCCGGCAGCACCGACTCCTCGAACAGCGCGATCGCGTCCTTCGGGTTCGTCCGGACGACGTCGATCTCGGCCTCCGTTGCGCGTACGACCATGCCTATCTCACCCCCATGACTTCCTCGCCGCGGATCTCTCCGTCGACCATTCGGACGATGCGGTCGGTCTTGCGGCCGACGGCGATGTCGTGCGTGACGATGAGGAAGGTCAGCCCGCGCTCGACGTTGAGCTTCCGCATCAGCGCGACGATCTCCGTGGCGTTCTCCGAGTCGAGATCGCCGGTCGGCTCGTCGGCCCAGACGATCGCCGGGTCGTTGACGAGGGAGCGGGCGATGGTGACGCGCTGGCGCTCCCCTCCGGAGAGCGCGTCCGGCACGTGGCCGGCACGCTCTGCGAGCCCGACGAGCGCGAGTGCTTCGAGCGCCCGTGTGCGCGCCGTGCTCCCGTCGATGCGGGAGACGAGGAGTGGGAGCTCCACGTTCTCGACCGCCGTCAGGACCGGGATCAGGTTGTAGAACTGGAACACGAACCCCATGCGTCGCGCGCGGTAGTCCGTTCGCTCGCGGTCCGACATCGCCGACAGCGACGTGCCCTCGATCACCACCTCGCCGTCGTCGATCGAATCGAGGCCGGAGAGGCAGTTGAGGAGCGTCGTCTTGCCCGAGCCGCTCGGGCCCATGATCGCGACCATCTCGCCCGGTCGCAGGGCGAGATCGACGCCGCGGAGCGCATCGACGCGGACCGCACCCGTCTCGTAGACCTTCGTTACCGCGCGCGCCTCCACGATCGGTGCGAGCGCGACAACCGGCCGCTCGGGCGGGAGCGCCACACGAGCGGTCGTCGCGACACGGGGTGCCTTCGTCTCGACAGCCATCGCACCCTCCTCGTACTCTCCCGTAGGCTCCCGCGCGGCCGGACATGGCACATCAGCGACATGCCTGAAGTCCCTGCGGCGAACTACCGAGCGCCTACAGACCGAGCAGCTCGCTCAGCGTCTGCGCCTCCGCGAGGTCTGCCGCGTGGGCGTCACCCGCGTCGACGAGAAGGCGCAGACCCTTCAGCGCCGTCCAGGGCGCGCCGGCCGAGCGAACCGTGGAGACGTGATCGCGGACGCGGGCGCCCGCCCCGCCCTCGGCCTGGCGGAGCCGAGCCGACAGGAGCGCCTGCGCCGCCGTCGCGGCGACCGACGGCCGCTGGTCGACCCTCGCGCCGAAGGCGCCCACCGCCTCGCGCGCCTCGGACAGCGCGCCGGACGCGAGCAGCTCGGCGAGGACGACGTCGAGCGCCTCGAACCACGACGGCAGGCCGACGTCCTCGGCGAACGAGGGGACGAGCGACGCGGCCTCGCGCATGGGCGGCCGAGCAACTCCGGCTCCGCGGAGGAGCGCGTCGACGGCGGCCCGCGACAGGCGCGCGTACGGCGTGTCGGGGAAGCGGTCGCCGAGCTCCTCGTACCAGCGCGCGACGTCCTGCAGGCGCGGTCGGTCCCCGCGCGCGGCGGCGATTGGCACGACGACGTGCCACGTCCGCACGGTCACCCGGTGGTAGCTGCGCTCGATACCGACCTCCGTCGCGCGGCCCGCCCACTCGAGCGCGGCGTCCCAGCGGCCACAGGCGAAGTCGGCCTCCGCCCGGTAGTAGCACGCCCAGGCCGCGCTCTCGTCGAGCTGGTGCGCGAGCGCGAACGACGCAAGCCGCTCGGCGCACGTCTCCGCTCCATCGAGGTCGTCGGGGAGACAGAGCGCCGCCTGCGTGCGGAGTGCGTCCGCCACCTCCGGCCAGCGGCGCAGATGCGTGGCGGCATCCTCGATCTCGCGCCACGCGGCCCCCCGGTCCGGCTCGTCGTCGGCCGTCCAGATCCGCGCGTCGAGCTCGAGGTCAGGGTCGCCGCTCGAACGCGCCAGCGCGAGGGCGCGCGCCCGGTCGTCCGCCGTCGCCTCATACGCTTCGTCGCCGATCATCGCGGCGCCCCGGATGCGCGTGAGCAGAAGCCGCGCGGTCACGTCGTCGTCCCGGTCGCCGAACTCGAGGAGCGCCGCATCCGCGACGGACACGACGTCGTCGAAGCGGAGTTGCTGGCCGTAGATCGCGCCGACGAGGGCGACGGCCCGAGACGCCTCACGGCGCGCCTCGTCGGCTCCGCCGTCGCCCGCGATCTCCCCAAGGCAGGCGAGCGCCTCCTCCGCCGCCGCAAGGCCGGCGTCCATGTCCGCGGTGAACGCCGTCGCCCGCGCGAGCCCGAGGAGCCGTGTCCCGCGCTCGACGGATGCGCCCGGCGCGGTGAGCTCGAGCGACCTCGCGAAGGCGCCCCGTGCGGAGTCGTACGCGGCAGCGGCGAGTGCCGCCTCGCCGGCGCGCGCAAACCAGCGCGCAGCTCGTCCGGCCGCCTCCTCGCGGCCGAGACCGTCGCCGAGGTCGGCGGCGAGCACCGGCGCGGACGCGAGCGCCGCCGCATAATGGCGTCCCGCGACCTCCGCGACGTCGTCGGGTCGGCGTATGCCCACCCCTTCCAGCCAGCGCGCCGTCCGCACGTGGAGCAAGGAACGGTCCGCACGGGACAGGCTCGCGTAGCCGACGTCGCGCAGGAGCGCGTGCCGGAAGACATAGCTCGGGCCGAACAGCGGGTCGTGGACAGGCCCGTGCACGAGCCCTCGCCGGAGGAGCGAGTCGATGCCTGCCGCGCCCGCATGGTCGAGCGCGGCGACAGCCGCGACGGAGAACTGACGGCCGACGACGGCGGCCCGGCGCACCAGCGAGCGCGCATCCCGAGGAAGGTCGTCGAGCTGCGCCGCGTAGGCCGACTGCACCGTCGAGGGCAGCTCGACGTCGGCGATCGGACGCGTGAGTCGCCACCCCGCGTCCGCATGCTCCAGGAGGCCCGCGCCCGCCCAGGCCCGGAGGAGCTCCTCGACGAAGAGGGGATTGCCGCCCGCACGCTCGCCGACACGCCCGACGAGCTCGGGAGCGAGCGCGTCGCCCACGAGTGCGCGAACCAGTTCCTCCGAAGCCGGAGTGGAGAGCGGCTCGAGCTCGAGCAGCTCGCTCCCTTCCAGCCACGCGCGATCCTCCTCCAGGAGCGAGGGGCGCGACGTGCAGACGACGAGCCGTCCCCGCCCTCGCGAGTTCGCCGCGACGGCGAGGAAGGCTCGTAGATCGGACCCGGACCAGTGCACGTCCTCGACGAGCCAGACCTCGACACCGTCGCCGAGCGCCGCGAGACCATCCGACCACGCCGCGAAGCGGGCGGCTTGCCGCGTCTCGGAGTCTTCGCCCTCGTCACCCCGTTCCGCGCCCGACAGGAGGGCGAGGAGCTCGTCCCCCACGGCCGCGGCGCGCTCGCCGCCGAGCGCCGCCTCGAGCGGCTCCCGCCACGTCGACTCGTCGCCCGCGTCGATCCGGGCCTCCGCGAGCGCAGCCGAGACGAGCTCGACGACCGGCTGGAACGCAGAGAGCACGTCCGCGCGCACGCGGCACCGTCGCACGACGGCACCGCGTCCGGACGCGAGCGCGGCGAGCTCGTCGAGCACCCGTGTCTTCCCGGTTCCGGGCGGCGCGACGACGGTCAGCCGCCGGCTCGTCCGACCCGTCCGGCATCCCTCGAGCGCCTCGTCGAGGAGCGCAAGCTCGGAGCGCCGACCGATCGTGGGTGCCGTGAGCGCGCCCATCGCGCGCTCGCGCTCGGGCTCCGCGAAGGCGGCGACCACCCGAGCCGCGCGAACAGGCTCGGCCTTCCCCTTCAGCTCGAGCTCTCCCACGCCGTCGAGCTCGACTACGCCCGCGACGGCGAGCGCAGTGTCAGGACCTACGAGGACGCCGTTCAGCGGCGCCGCCGCCTGCAGCCGCGCGGCCGTGTTGACGACGTCGCCGGTGACCATCGGCTCGCCGAGCGCAGGCTCCGGATGGACGACCGCGTCTCCGGTGTTCACGCCGACGCGCACGTCGAGCACGCGGCCGTCGAGGCCGAGGCTGTCGTTCAGCACCTCGACCGCCCCCACGATCGCGAGGCCGGTGCGCACCGCCTGCTCGGCATCACGGTCGCCCGCGATGGGCACGCCGTACACCGCGACCACGGCGTCCCCGATGAACTTCTCGACCGTCCCGCCGTGGCGTGCGACCGCGTCCCGGACGGCCTCGAAGTACGCCGACTGGACGATCGCGACGTCCTCGGCGTCGAGGCGCTCCGACAGCGTCGTGAAGCCCGCCAAATCGCAGAAGAGCACCGTGACGATCCGCCGCTCGAGCCCACCCGGATCTGCGGCCTCGACCACCGGTCGCGTCGTCCTCAGAAGCCGAGGCGCTCGAGCATGCGCGGGTCGCGGCGCCACTTCGGCCGCACCTTGACGACGAGCTCGAGGTACACGGGGTGGCCGACGAGCGCCTCGACCTCGGGTCGTGCACGCGTCCCGATCTCCCTCACCATCGCGCCTTTCTTGCCGACGAGGATCCCCTTCTGCGACTGGGTCTCGACGTAGACGAGTGCTCGTACCGTCCTCTCTCCGAGCTCCTCGACCTCCACCGTGACCGCATGCGGCACCTCCTCGCGCGTGAGGTGGAGCGCCTTCTCCCGAACGACCTCTGCGACCCGGTCCTCGAGCGTGAGATTCGTCCTCTCGTCGTGCGGGAAGTACGCCGGCCCCTCGGGCAGCAGGTGGACGAGGTCGTCTCTCAGCTCCCCGATGCCGTCCTTCGTCTTCGCGCTCACCGGGTGAACGGCGTGGAAGTCGCCGAGATCGGCCGCGACCTTCATCTGCGAGAGCACGTGTCCGGGCTTCAGCCGGTCGATCTTGTTCACGGCGATCACGACCGGCTTCCCCAGCGAGAAGACGCGCCGCGCGACGAAGCGGTCGCCGGAGCCGATCCGCTCTCGCGCATCGACGACGAGGAGGACGGCGTCGACGTCGTCGAAGGAGGCGTCGACCGTCTGCTGCATCCGCTCGGTGAGCGGGTCCATCGGGCGCTGGAAACCCGGGAGGTCGACGAGCGCCAGCTGGAAGTCCGGCCCGTTCGCGACGCCGAAGACCTTCCTCCGCGTCGTGTTCGGGACCCTCGACGTGATCGCGACCTTCTCGCCGCAGAGAGCATTGACGAGCGTCGACTTGCCGACGTTCGGCCGGCCGGCGACGGCCACGAGCCCGGACTTCACCCGAGCTTCGAGGAGTCGAAGGACTCGGGCAGGAGCTCGTCGGGAGTCATCGTCACGACCCGGCCTCGGTTGCGGAAGACCACGCGCTCGACCCCCATCTCGTGCAGCCACTGGCGGCAGCCGCCGCACGGCGAGGCGGTGATCGCGGCGACGACGAAGTCGCCCGGACGGTGTCCCTCCGAGACCGCACGCGCGAACGCGGACCGCTCCGCGCACACTCCGAGCGGGTACGCGGCGTTCTCGACGTTGACCCCCT
This sequence comes from uncultured Actinomycetes bacterium, assembly GCA_963809405.1. GTDB lineage: Bacteria > Actinomycetota > Thermoleophilia > Gaiellales > Gaiellaceae > GMQP-bins7. The sequence continues at coordinate 1,839,614 of CAWEJN010000002.1, read as the reverse complement.
CCACGACGTTCCCGTCTCGAGTGAGCACGGCGCACCCAACGTGGAAGCGCGAGTACGGGGCATATGCCCGTGCCGCGGCGACGTCCGCGCGAGCGAGGAGATCGGCGTCGGAGATCGCGCCGTCGGTCACTGGAACGCCTGGAACAGGGCGAGCGTCATGAGCGCGCCGAGGAGCCCCCCGCTGACGACCTCCGAGGGGGAGTGCACACCTGTCTCGACGCGGGTCTGGGCCACGAGCAGCGCCATGATGAAGGTCAGGGTCGAGATCAGGAAGCGGTGCGCGGAGCCGCTGAGGACGAGCGTCACCGCCATCCACCCCGCGAACGCGACCGCCGCGTGTCCCGACGGCAGGCCGCCGCGGAGCGGTGTCCCGCGCCCGGTGACCGCCTTCACCGCGATCACGACGATGATCGTCAGCGCGAGCGCGACGAGAGTCAGCTCGGCGGGCACGTTCTCGAGCCGGTCGAGGAAGCGGGAGCTCCGGTCGGCGACGGCCCCGGAGAAGACGAGGTAGCCGACGGCGACCGCGTTCAGCGCGGCCACGAGGACGGCGCCGGCGGCGATGTCCTTCGCAAGCTTCGCCATCGGGTCGAAGGAGGTCGACGCGACATCGACGGTGGCCTCGATCGCCGTGTTCACGAGCTCGGTGACGAGCACGAAGGTGATCGCGAGCAGGAGCGAGATGAGCTCGATCTTCGTCACGCCGAACGCGACCGCGGCCACGAGCACGGCGGCGGCGATCGCGAAGTGGATCCAGAGGTTCCGCTGCGTGCGGAGGGCGTGGATGATCCCCTCGGTCGCGTTGTTGAAGCTCTGGAGGAGCGTCGGCCTGCGGCGGGGCGGGAGCATCAGGCTGCGTGCTCCCGCTCGCGCGCTTCCATCTCGGCGCCGTGGTCGTACCCGAGCAGGTGCAGCAGCCCGTGGACGAGCGGGGCGCGCCATGCCTCCCCGACGACCTGCGGGCAGAGAACGACGTCTCCGAGCGCCCGCGGAACGCCCTCCGGGACGTCCGCCCGTCCGTCGATCGGGAACGAGAGGACGTCGGTCTCCTCCTCGATTCCGAGATGCTCCCGCTTCAGCTCGCGGATCTCGTCCGGCGGGACGAACGCGATGCCGAGCTCTCCGTCGTCGACGCCTTCCGTCGCGAGGAGCCGTCGCGCGAGCTCGACCGCGCCCGCGTCGTCCACCTCCACTCCGCTCCGGTTCGTCGTCTCGACCGTGATCATCGGGCGCGCCTCACCGGCGCCGCGCCGTCCCCGTCTCCTCGGCGTGGCGCTTGTACGCCTCGACGATTCGCTGCACGAGCTTGTGGCGCACGACGTCCTCGTTCCCGAACTCGACGAAGCCGATCCCCTCGATCCCGGCGAGGATGTCGCGCACCTGGATCAGGCCCGACGCCTGCTCGCGCGGCAGGTCGACCTGGGTGATGTCGCCCGTCACGACCATCCTCGAGCCGAACCCGAGCCGGGTCAGGAACATCTGCATCTGCTCGGGCGTGGTGTTCTGCGCCTCGTCGAGGACGATGAACGAGTCGTTCAGCGTCCGCCCGCGCATGAACGCAAGGGGTGCGACCTCGATCGTCCCACGCTCCATGTACCCGGCGAGCCGCTCCGCGTCGAGCATGTCGTAGAGCGCGTCGTAGAGCGGGCGCAGATAGGGGTCGACCTTCGCCAGCATGTCGCCGGGGAGGAAACCGAGCCGCTCTCCGGCCTCGACCGCGGGTCTCGTCAGGATGACCCGCCCGACATCGCCTTCGGACAGAGCCGAGACCGCGAGGGCCATGGCGAGATACGTCTTGCCTGTTCCGGCTGGGCCGACACCGAACGTCACGGTCCCGCTCCGGATCGAGTCGACGTAGCGTTTCTGGTTGACCGTCTTCGGCGTGATCTTCTTGCCGCGGTGTCGCCAGACGACGTCCTCGAAGACGTCGCGGACGTCCTCCGCCTGGTCGATCGCCGCGAGGACGGTTCCCACCGTGTCGGGCCCGATCTCGTGCCCGTCCTCGACGAGCTCCACGAGCTCGTCCACGACGGCGCGAGCCGCGGTCACGTGGTCGTCGTCACCGCCGAGCGTGAGCCGGTTCCCGCGGAGCGAGATCGTGCAGGCGAGACGCTCCCGGAGCGCGTCGAGGACGCCGTCCTCCACACCCGCGAGCTCGGCGGCAACTTCGTTCGAGACGTCCAGCACCTGCTGCATCAGGCGCAGTGTAGGGAGGTCACCTGCTGCGAGTGCTCGGCCCGACGTCCTCGTACGCCTCGGCGAGGAGCGTCGCGATCGAGTCGTCCAGCTGCGCCTCCTCCGTGATCCGAACACGATGCGTGACGACCCGCTTCGTCGTGTGGAACGCAGAGAACAGGCACGGGTGCTCGGCCTCGCGCAGGAGGTCGATGTTCAGCTCGAGCCGGCGGCCGTTGGCGAACGCGCCGGCGAGGACCCGCTCGCGCTTCCAGTAGACGATCGAGCTCCGCGGCGTCGCCTCGGACGGGCCGCACCGCTCGACGATCTGCTCGAAACGGCGGAAGAGCGCGACCGCGTCCGGTTCTTCCCCTCGAGGTCGGCGTCGACGCTCTCGACCTGGGTCAGGCGAGCTTCTCTTTCACGAGCTGGGAGACGACCGAGCCGTCCGCGCGGCCGGACACCTGGTGCATCACACCGGCCATCACGCGGCCCAGGTCGCGGATGCTCGTGGCGCCGACCTCGGAGATGACGTCGTCGATGATCTCCTCGATGTCCTCCTCCGAGAGCGGCTCGGGCATGAACTCCTCGAGCACCTCGAGCTCGTACTCCTCGTCCTCGGCCTGCTCCTCACGACCGCCCTTCCGGAACGCCTCCGCCGCCTCGAGCCGGCGCTTGCGCTCGCGCTGGAGGACCTGCAGCTCCTCGTCGTCCGAGAGCGGACGCTGAAGCTCCTTCTCCGAGGTGCGGAGCGCGTTCAGGATCAGGCTCAGCGCGTCGCGCCGGTCGTCGTCCCGCGCGAGCCGGGCCGCCTTCAGCTCGTCCTCGATGCGCACGACGAGCGTCACGCGGGACCTCGCCCGAGCGCGGCGGAGACACGCTCTCTGTCGACCGGTCCGCCGAAGACGTGCCAGTGGAGGTGGAAGACGGTCTGCCCCGCGCCTGCCCCGACGTTCACGAGCACCCGGTAGTCGTCGAGCCCGGCGCTCTTCGCGGTCTCGGCGACGAAGCGGAGCATCCGTCCCGCTTCCTCCTCCGGGAACTCGGCGATGTCCTTGAACGTGTCGACGTGGCGCTCGGGGATGACGAGGAGGTGCGTCTCGGCCATCGGCGCGATGTCGCGGATCGCGACGAACCCGTCATCCGTATGCACGTGCTCGCCCTCGGCCACGAGCTGGCAGAAGAGGCAGTCCTCACGCGGCGACGGCAAGGATCCCCTCCTCCGCAAGCCCGACGGCTCGGGCGTGGACGAGCTCGCCGAGCGGCGCGTCGACGAGCCAGGGCGAGTAGTCGTCCCCGTACCCGCGCCCCGGCCGGTCGACGAGAACCAGGTCCGTCGTCCCCACTTTCGCGCCCCAGCGCTCGCGGCAGCGCTCGTCCGAGAGGGCGCGGAGCCGGGCGCTCCGCTCCTTCTTCACGGCGGGCGGAACCGTGTCGGCAGCGGCTGTTGCAGTTCCCGGTCGCGGCGAGTACGGGAACACGTGCACCTTCGTGATCCCGGCGCTCCGGACGACGTCGAGCGTGCGCTCGAATGCCGGCTCGTCTTCGCCGGGGAAGCCGACGATGACGTCGCTCGTGAGGTTGAAGTCGTCGAGGCCCTCGAGCTTCGCGAGGTACTGCGCGGATCCGTAGCGTCGCTTCATCGCCGCGAGCACACGGTCGTCTCCGGACTGGAGCGGGACGTGGAGGTGCTTCGCGGCCGTAGGCGTCTCGCGCAGCGCCGCGACGAGCCTGGGCCCGAGGTGGTTCACCTCGATCGAGGACAGCCGCAGCCGCTCGACGCCCGGCACGGCACCGGCCCCGCGGACGAGCCGCTCGAGCGTGTACCCCGCCTCGCGGTCGCGGAAGCAGCCGAGGTTGACGCCCGTCAGGACGATCTCTCGGTGGCCCTGGTCGACGCGCCTGCGGATCTCCTCGAGCACTGCGTGCGCGCGCCGGCTCCGCGTTCCACCGCGGACGAGCGGAATGACGCAGAAGGCACACGAGAACGAGCAGCCGTCCTGGATCTTCACGAACGCGCGCATGCGCTCGGGATGCCGGATATCCTTTACGCAGCCGATCGCGCCGACGTCGCCGGCGATCGTGTCCGCCGCGTCCTCGCCGAGCTTCGGCAGGACCGTGACGTTCGCGGCCATGCCTCGGAAGGAGCCTTCGAGGTTCGCGGCGCACCCGGTCACGTAGACCCGTCCGTGGCCACGCGACGCCCGCGACACCACCTGGCGGGACTTCGAGACGGCCTCGTGCGTCACGCAGCACGTGTTCACCACCGCGATGGCGCCGCCGTCCGCGACCTCGACGTGTCCGTCCGCGAGCAGCCGCTCGCGGACCGCACGCGCGTCGGCGTACGAGACCTTGCACCCCAGGAAGCGCACGGAGAAGCTGGCCACGAGCCACCAAGCTTAGAAGGGTTCAGGCGCGGACGAGGGAATCGCCGGCCCAGCCGGCAATCTGCACGCGCGCGATCCGCCGCCAGCCGGGTGCGTGAAGACGGTCCTGCGCGAGGTAGCCGGAGACGACCGCGCGCCGCGCCGAGACCGCCCCCAGCAAGCGCTCGACGGCGGCCAGCTCGATGTTCGCGACGACGACGTCGGCCGGAGGGAGCTCGTCGGCGAGGACGTCCGCGTGACGCACCTCCACCGACACGCCGTTGGCGAGGGCGTTCTCCCGCGCCGCCTCGACCGCGATCGGGTCGACGTCGACCGCGGTGACCGGATCGAAGCCGAGCTCGACCGCCGCGATCGCGACGACGCCCGACCCGCAGCCCGCGTCGAGGACGCTCCCCCGCGGAACGCCGGCCAGGAGCTCGATCGACGCGCGCGTGGTCGGGTGTGCTCCGGTCCCGAACGCCCGGCCCGGGTCGATCGTCACCGCCTGCTCTCCGGCGGGCGGAGCCTCCCAGGGCGGGCCGATCCACAACCCGGCGACCCGCACCGGGCGATGGAACGAGCGCCAGCGGTCCTCCCAGCCAGGCTCGACCCAACTCACGGACACCGACCCGAATGCGGTTCGCAGCGCCTCCTCGGTTGACGCGTCGCCGTAGACCGCGAGCTCGGCCTCGCCTCCTGCGCCCACCTCCTCGAAGCCGCCGGGCGAGAGCTCGAGGAGCCGCGCGCGCGCGATCTCCGCCTGCGCCTCCGGGACGCGGATCGCGACCCGGTACAGCTCGCTCAGCGGAGCGCGCTTCTCAGACGCTGGAAGAAGCCCTCGTCGTCGTCGTCGCGCGACGCGTACGTCTCGCCGTCTGCCTGACGCCCGAACTCCTGGAGGAGCGTGCGCTGCTCGTCTCGCAGCTTCGTCGGTACGAGGACGTCCAGCCGCGCGTAGAGATCGCCCCGCCGCGAGCCGCGGACCGACGGCATCCCCTGGCCGCGCAGACGGACCACCTCGCCGGGCTGCGTACCCGGCTCGACCTCGAGCTCGACGTCACCGCCGATCCCCGGTACCCGGACAGTGAGACCGAGCGCCGCGTCGGTCATCGGTATGCGCACTGCGGTGTGGAGGTCGTCGCCGTCCCGCACGAACCGCGGATCGGGTCGCACCCGGACGAGCACGAACGCGTTGCCGGCCTCGCCGCCGCGGAAGCCCGCGTGGCCCTCGCCGCGAAGCCGGATGCGCTGACCGTCGTCGATCCCTGCGGGGATGTCGACCTCGAGCTCTCGCCGGACGACGCGCCGACCCTCTCCGGCGCACTCGCTGCAGGGCGTCTGGAGCGCCTCGCCCAGACCCCCGCACGTCGGGCAGGTGCGCTGTTGGACGAACTCGCCGAAGATGCTCCGGGATACGCGGCCGACGATGCCTGCGCCGCCGCACGTCTCGCAGCTCGAGCTGCCCGTGCCCGGCTCGGCGCCGCTCGCGCCGCAGCGCTCACACGCGACCGCGAGATCGAGGGCGACCTTGGTCGAGAGCCCTGCGAACGCCTCTCCGAGATCGATCTCGACGACCGCCTGGACGTCGCCGCCCGCCCGGCTCGGGCGCTCGCCGCGCCCCGTCCCGCCGAACAGGTCCTCGCCGAAGAACGCGGCGAAGACGTCCGTGAGGCTGCCGAAGTCCGCGAAGTGCGGCTGGAACCCGCCGCGGCGCAGCCCCGCATGGCCATACCGGTCGTAGATCTCGCGCCGGTCGCGGTCGGAGAGGACCTCGTACGCCTCGGCGACCTCCCTGAACCGGAGCTCTGCGTCCGGCGCGCTCGAGACGTCCGGATGAAGCTCGCGCGCCAGCGACCTGAACGCCCGCTTGATCTCGGCGTCGGTCGCACCCCGGGGGACGCCGAGCACCTCGTAGTAGTCCCGCTCCGTCGTCGCCATCGGCAGAAGCCTAGGTCTCCTCGTAGACGTCCTCGACGAACCGCGAGAGCTCGAAGGCTGCTGCGCGGACCGACCGGATCGCCTTCTCGTAGTCCATGCGGACCGGGCCGACGAGACCGACGGCGCCGAGCGCCTTGCTCCGGATCCCGTAGGTCGCGCCGACGAGGGCGACGTCGTGGAGCTGGCCGCCGCCGACGTCCGGCCCGACGTGCACGACCGGCCGGCGTGGCTCGAGGGCGTCGCTCACCAGCTCGAGCACGGCCGCGCGACGCTCGAGGAGCTCGAGGAGCCGCATCGTCGCGTCGACCTCCTCCGCTCTCGCTTCCTCGATCAGGCCCGCGGCCCCGCCGATGAAGACCTCTGGTCCCTCCTCCGCGCCGACGGTGAGGAGCGCCGACCCGATCACGTCGAGGAACGTGCGCTCGCGCGGAGAGAGCTCGGGCGCCTGCAGCCGGCGGCGGATCTGGCTCGTCCCGAGCCGCACGCCGACCAGGCGCTCGTTCAGGTACTCGGCCGCCCAGGAGACCAAACCCGGATCGACCGGCTCCGCGAGCCGGAACATGCGCTTGACGACACCGCCGGTCGACGTGATCGCGACCACCATGACGCTCGTCGGCTGGAGCGCCAGCACCTCGACGTGACGGAGGGTCGCCGTCTCCAGGGACGGGGCAGAGACGAGCGCGAGGAGCCTCGTGGCGCGCGAGAGCATGTCGGTGGTGACGCGCAGCGCCTCCTCGACCTCGTCGCGCATGACGTGGAGGTCGACGCCCAGCGAGGCAGGACGACCCTCCAGGGCGTCGACGAGCTCGTCGGCGTAGACCCGGTACCCGCTCTCGGTGGGAAGCCGGCCGGCCGACGTGTGCGGATGCGTCAACAGGCCGAGGGCCTCGAGCTCGGCCAGCTCGCCGCGGATCGTCGACGACGAGACGCCGAGGCCCGATCGCTCGACGAGCACCTTCGAGCCCACGGGCTGGCCCGTGGCGACGTACTCCTCGACGACGCTCCGGAGGATCTCCCGTTTTCGCACAGAGAGCTGCATCCCCATCCGATGGTAGCCGTGGCTGCAGCCGTTTTCGGCCTCCGCGCCGGGCCGCGGAGCGCCTTTTGCCAGCCGATTCAGTCGGCCGCGAGCCGCATCAGCTCGGCGGTCACGCCACCGCCGAGGTAGCGGCCGCGCGGCGTCAGGCGAATCGATCCTCCCGCGCCGTTCGCGGCGAGCTCGACGAGTCCCCCGGCGACCAGCCGCTCGGCCGCGTCGCCGTCGAGAACGCCCTCGATGTCCGTCGTCTGCAGCGGCTCGTCGAGACGGAGCCCGAGCATGAGCCGCTCGCGCGCACGCGTCTCGTCGTCGAGCGGCTCGACCTCCCGTGGCGGTGGAGCACCGGCCCGGAGCGCAGCGAGGTACCCGGCGAGGCTCGGCCTGTTTCGCCTGCGTACGCCGGCGACCGTGGAGACGGCCCCGATCCCGATCGCGAGGTAGTCACGCCCCAGCCAGTACGCCAGATTGTGTCCCGCTCGCAGATCGCGTCCGCGGGCACGCGCCTGTCCTGGATCGAGGCAGAAGTTCGCGGTCTCGTACCAGCGGTAGCCCGCGAGCGTCAGCGTCTCGACGACTCGCTCGAAATAGCCCTCCATGGCATCCGCCTGACGTTCGAGCTCGGCTCCGTGAGCGTGCGTGAACCGCGTCCCCGGCTTCGCCTCGAGCTCGTAGCAGGAGAGGTGCTCCGGCGCGAGGTCGAGCGCTTGGGCGAGATCCGAGTCGAGGTCGGAGGGGCTCTGGCCGGGGATCCCGTAGACGAGATCGAGCGAGACGTTGTCGAGTCCGGCGTCGCGGAGAACGTGCACGGCGCGCCGGACGGTCTCCGGCGACGCGCCACGCTCGAGCACCTCGAGCAGCCGCGGTTGGAAGCTCTGCGCACCGAGCGACACGCGGTTGACGCCCGCCGAGCGCAGAAGGGACGCGAGCTCGGGTGTCACCGTCTCGGGGTTCGCCTCGACGGTCACCTCGTCGGCAGCAGGGAGCGCCTCGAGAAGACGGCGAAGCGCGCCCGGCTCGGTGAAGGTCGGCGTCCCGCCGCCGAGGTAGAGCGTCTCGAGAGGCTCGGCGCCGAGCGCGTGCCTCTCGAGCGCGAGCTCCGCGAGGAGCGCGTCGACATAGGCTTCGTGCTGTCCCGCACGCCCCACGACGGTGACGAAATCGCAGTACCCGCAACGGTGCGCGCAGAACGGAAGGTGCACGTACAGATGACAAACGCCGCCGCTCGCGAAGGCGCCCTCGACCGTCACCGCTTCCGCTCCTCTCCGAGGTTGAGAACCGCGAGGAACGCTTCCTGCGGCACCTCCACCCCGCCGACCTGCTTCATCCGCTTCTTCCCCTTCTTCTGCTTCTCGAGGAGCTTCCGCTTGCGGCTGATGTCGCCGCCGTAGCACTTCGCAAGCACGTCCTTCCGCTTCGCCTTGATCGTCTCCCGTGCGATCACGCGAGAGCCGATCGCCGCCTGCACCGGGACGTCGAAGAGCTGGCGCGGGATCTCCGCGCGGAGCCGCTCCACGAGCTGACGCCCGCGGTCGTACGCCTCGTCGCGATGGACGATGAGCGAGAGCGCATCGACCTGCTCTCCGCCGACGAGGATGTCGACGCGCGTCAGGTCGCCTTCTCGGAACCCGGTCAGGTCGTAGTCGAAGCTCGCGTACCCGCGCGTGCGCGACTTCAGCTGGTCGTAGAAGTCGTAGACGATCTCCGCGAGCGGGATCTCGTAGATGACGAGGACCCGCTCCTCGGTCAGGTACTCGAGATGGTCGAAGTGGCCGCGGCGCTCGTTCGCGAGCTCCATGACGGCACCGACGTAGTCCTTCGGGACGATGACGGACGCCTTGACGTACGGCTCCTCGACGACCTCGAGCTCGCGTGGCATCTCGGCCGGGTTGTGCACCTCGACCGTCTCGCCCGTCCGCGTCGTCGCCTGGTAGGCCACGTTCGGCGCGGTGATCAGCAGGTCGAGGTCGAACTCGCGCTCGAGCCGCTCGCGGACGATCTCCATGTGCAGGAGGCCGAGGAACCCGCAGCGGAAGCCGAACCCGAGCGCCTGCGACGTCTCGGGCTCGTACGAGAGCGACCCGTCGTTCAGCTTCAGGCGCTCGAGCGCGTCGCGCAGCTCCGGGTACTCGTCCGAGTCGGTCGGGAAGACCCCTGCGAACACCATCGGCTTGACGTCCTGGTAGCCGGGAAGCGGCTCGGACGCCTGGCGGGAGCGGGACGTGAGCGTGTCTCCGACCCGGAGGCGCGACACGTCCTTCAGCCCGGTCACGACGTAGCCGACCTCGCCCGCGGCGAGCGACTCCTCGGGTTGGCGCGCAGGCGACATCACTCCGAGCTCCTCTGCCTCGAAAGACGTCCCGAGCGCCATCGCGCGGAGCGGCTCGCGCGTCTCGAACGTCCCGTCGACCACCCGGACGAACGCGACGACCCCGCGGTACTGGTCGTAGGAGGAGTCGAAGACGAGCGCGCGCGCCGGTGCGGCTAGGTCACCCGACGGCGGCGGGATCCGCTCGACGATCGCGTCGAGCACCTCCGGGACGCCCGCGCCGGTCTTCGCCGAGATGCGAAGGACGCGGTCCGGCGTCTCCCCGAGGAGCTCGGCGAGCTCGGCCGCGGCGGCGCCGGGATCCGCCTGTGGCAGGTCGATCTTGTTCACGACCGGGACGATGTCGAGCTCGTTGTCGAGCGCGAGATAGGCGTTCGCCAGCGTCTGAGCCTCGATGCCCTGCGCCGCGTCGACGAGGAGCAGGGCTCCCTCGCACGCCTGCAGCGAGCGCGAGACCTCGTACGTGAAGTCGACGTGGCCAGGCGTGTCGATCAGGTTCAGCTCGTGGCCCCGCCACAGCACCCGCACGGCCTGAGCCTTGATCGTGATCCCGCGCTCCCGCTCGAGCTCCATCGAGTCGAGCAGCTGCTCGCGCATGTCTCGCTCGGAGACGGCACCGGTGAGCTCGAGGATGCGATCCGCGAGCGTCGACTTGCCATGGTCGATGTGCGCGATGATCGCGAAATTGCGGATCCGCTCCTGCTCCATAGGACTTCGGCGCTACTCGGGAGCCTTGCCGCGCCGGGCTCGCAACAGTAGCAGCGCGTTCACTTCCTCGGCCCCCAGCACCTTGGCCGAGCCGAGGTAGGTGAGCACGGCCACCGTGAGAGCGGAGCCGAGAGACACGATCTGCGCCACGAGGCCGCGGCCGAGCCAGTCGTCGAGGACGACCCAGACAACGAGCGCAATGGTCGCGCCGAGCACCGCCGCCGCGCAGATGCGGACGAGCGCGCGGCCGGTCTCGCGGACGGCGTGCAGCCCGACGCGCCGGCGCATCATCACGAGGAGGGTGATCGTCCCGAGGACGTTGACGACGGACGTCGCGAGCGGGATCCCCCAGACACCGAGCTGGTAGAAGATCGCGTCGAACGCTGCGTTGAGGCCGACGACGCCGAGCGCGACGGCCGTCGGGACCCAGTTCGTCTGCACGGCGTAGAAGCCGCGGTTGAGGATCAGCATCCATCCGTTGAAGACGAGGCCGATCGAGAACGCCTGCAGGCACTGGGCGACGACGGTCGTGTCGGCGGCGGTGAACTCGCCCCGCTGATAGACGAGACGCACGATGGGGTCGGCGAGCACGATCGCGATCAAGCCGGCCGGGATCAGGAGGAACGCGATCTGGCGGAGCCCGCCGTCGAGCGCGCGGCGCAGACCATGCGTGTCGCCGCGGGCGGCGAGTCGCGCGAGCGTCGGGAAGAGGACGACGGTCACAGCGACGGCGAACATCCCCTGCGGGAGCATGTACAGACGGAAGGCCTTGTCGATCGCGGCGGGGGCGAGCTCCGGATCGAGGAGCCGGGACGCGAAGAGCGTGTCGACGACGGCGCTGACGTTGATCAGCCCGATGGTGAGCGTCACCGGGAGCATCAGCGTGAACACCCTGCGGACGGCCGGGTCGCGCCAGTCGAGCACGAGCGTGAGCTTCCCGTCGAGCCCACGCAGCCATGGCACCGGGAGCAGGAGCTGGACGAGCGTGCCGAGCACGACCAGCGCCGCATACAGATAGAGCTCCGCGTTCGCGCTGTCGATGCGCGGGATCCCGATGACGAGCCCGAGGATGATCACGAGGTTCCAGGCGACGGGCGCGAGCGCAGGCGCCGCGAAGTGCTCGTAGGTGTTCAGGATCCCGACGACGATCCCGGAGAGCCCGAGGAGCACCACGATCGGGAACAGGATCCGCGAGAGACTGACGGCGAGATCGAAGTCGCCGCCCGGGTTGCCGAACGGGCGGAGGAGGAGCGGCGCGAGCAGGATGAAGACGGCTGTCACCGCCCCGAGGGCGAGGAGCGCGAGCCAGAAGAGCGTCGAGGCGACGCGCCATGCGCGTTGGCGCTCTCCCTTCTCGAGCAGGTCACTGAAGACGGGGACGAACGCGCCCGAGAGCGCCGCGTCGGCGAGGAGCGCCCGCACGAGGTTCGGGATCTGGATCGCGACCGTGAACGCGTTGATCGCGCCGGTGACGCCGAAGTAGTAGGCGCTGACCATCTCGCGGACGAGGCCGAGCACGCGGGAGATGCCGGTCGCGGCGGAGAAGATCGCCGTCGAGCGCGCGAGCCGACGCTGCTGGTGACCGGGCTCGGGCGCGGGGTCGAGCCCGGCGGTGTCAGGAATGTCGACCATGGCTGCCCGGGCGATTGTCCCAGTAGGTCCTGCTACCATCGCGCGGCCCGCGTCCGAGCGGGTCTTTCTTCGAATGGCGAACATCAAGCAGCAGCAGAAGCGCGTCCGGACGCAGTCCCGGGAGCGTCTCGAGAACCTCCGCTACCGCTCGTCGATCAAGACGATCACGAAGCGGCTCGAGTCGGCCGCGGCGGGCGGAGACCTCGACCGGATCGCTACCGAGCATCGCGAGCTCGTGCGGACGATCGACCACGCCGTCGCGCGCGGCGCACTCCACCGGAACACCGCGGCGCGGAAGAAGTCGCAGGCGGCGAAGATCGCAGCTGCCGCGACGTCGTCCTCCTAGCGCGCTCTCTCAGCTCTGCGCCGGCGCCTTGCGGGCGGGCGACTCCGGACGTCTCGTCAGGTCGACGAGCGCACGCTGCACCTCGAGATCGGGCGCGAGCCGGCTCTGACCCTTGAGCGCGCCGTCGAGCTCGGCCAGCCGGACCACCCCGTTGTCGAGCTCCTCGGGTGAGAACTCGTCGGCCTCGGCATACATCTTCTGGGCGCGGTACGGATGCAGCCGGAGTCGCTCGGCCGCCTCCTTCGAGGAGACACCGGCTTCGTTCAGGCGCTTGATCGCGCGCAGCCGGCTGACGTGACTCCCGAGTGTCCCCGCGAGCCGCGCCGCAGTGTCGCGGCGAGGCTTCGGCTCCCGCTCGAAGAGCGTCTCGCTCGCGTCGAGCGTCCGTGAGGCGTCGCGGGCGCCCCAGGCGTCCGTGAGGGCGTAGGTCGGGAGCTCCGCGGTCGGCGCTGTCAGCTCCTCGATCTCCCGCGCGCCTATCGGCTCGCCCGCGGCCCAGGTCGCGAGCTTGTCGACCTCGGTCGCGAGCGCGTGGAGGTCCTCGCCGACGAGCTGCGCGAGCAGCGCGCACGCCTCGGAATCGGCGTCGACACCGCGCTCCTGGAACTTGCCCGCAATCCAGCCGTGGATCTTCTTCTTCTCGACCGAGAACTCGAGGATCGAGCCGACCTTCGCGCAAGACTTGCCGAGCGTGCTCGACTTCTTCACGTCGGAGGCGACCAGGGCGAGGACGGTTTCCGGTGCCGGGCTCTTCAGGTAGTCGACGACCGCGTCGACGTCGCCCGCCTTCCAGCCGCCCTTCGGCCGCCCGTCGCCGTCGCGGCGGCCGTCGACGTCCTCGACCACGACGAGACGTCCGTCGCCGAACAGACTTCCCGCGTTGCAGAGCGCGACCGCGTCCTCACCCGGCGTCTCGACCGCGCTCACAACCTCGATCGACTCCGGCGAGAAGCGTGCGCGGAGCCGCCGGAGCGCGGTCTCGATCTTCGGGCCGTCGCTCCCCGTGATCAGGTAGACGGGCTTCAGGTCGGTCTCGGCCACCGGCCAACCTTACCCCTCGGTCCCGACCCGGATCCGCCGTCCGTCCGACTCGACGACGACGGCGCCGTCCTCGTCCGTGCGGTAGACCGAGATCCCGGGCACGGTCGCGAGCGCGGCGAGCGTCTCGGGCCTCGGGTGGCCGTAGTCGTTGCCGCGGCCGACGGAGATGACGGCGACGCGCGGCCGAAGCGTCTCGAGCTCGTCCTCGAGGCCGGGGTCGGCCGATCCGTGGTGCGCGACCTTCAGGATCTCCACCGGCTTCAGGGGAAGGTTGGAGGTGACATCGGACTCGGCGTCGGCCGTGAGGAGGATGTCCGTCTCGCCGTAGGAGACGAGGAGCACGACGGCGTTCTGGTTCGGGTCCTCGCTCGGTGTGCCCGCGTCCTGCGGATTGAGCACTTCAAAGTGCAGCCCGCCGAGGCGGAACTCCTCCCCCGCCCGCGCCGGCCGCACCGGTACGCCGCGCTCGTGGGCGGCTGCCATCGCCTCCTCCTCATCCGTCCCGGTCGCGGCGAGCTCGGGGTCGAGCACGAAGCCGACGCGCAGGTGGCGAAGGACGTCCGCGGCACCGCCAATGTGGTCGCGCTGAGGATGGGTCAGGACGATCGCCGAGAGCGACCGGATCCCGCGCCGCGCGAGCTGCGACGCCACGTTCGCCTCGGGCGGTCCTTCGTCGACGAGGACACGCCCGCTCGCGGTCTCGAGCAGCGTCGAGTCCCCCTGTCCGACGTCGAGGAACGTCACTCGCAGCCCTGCCGGCTCGACCCACGGCTGCGCCGCCGGTCGTGTCGCCCACCAGCCGACGCCGACGACGAGCGCCGCTGCGACGAGCGCGGCCGTCTGGGTGGGCGTCAACCGCGCGAGGCGGCTCCTTCCGAGGCGCAGCGCCGCCAGACCACTGCCCGTCGCCAGCGTCAGGAGGAGCGCGCCGCGCGGACCCACCTGGGCGCCGGGAAGCGTCCCGAATGTGCTCGCGACGAGCTCGAGCCATGCCGCCGCCCACCCGGCGAGCCATGCGAGAGCCGCCGCGGCGGCAGGGGCGATCGGGTCGATCGCCCCTGCGAGCAGGCCGAGTCCGAGGACGAGCGGCATGGCCGGCTCCGCGACCACGTTCGCCGGCACCGTGTAGACGGGCGCCCGCCCGAACTGGAAGAGAACGATCGGTGCCGTCACGAGGCCGCACACGAGCGCGACCGCGCACGCCTCCGTCAGTCGCGGAGGGAGCGGAGAGCCAGCGAGTAGGACATGGGTCCGCGGGACCGCGGCGAAGATCGCGGCGACCGCCGCGAACGAGAGCTGGAACCCGGGATCGAAGATCGACGTCGGCATCCAGGCGAGCAGGACGAGCGCTCCGAGGGCGAGGAAGTGCCAGCGATCGCGCGGCCTCGCGACGAGCCAGGCCAGTGAGGCGAGCGCGCCTGCAACCGCCGCCCGCGCGACCGAGGGCTGCCAGCCGACCGCGAGCACGTACGCGCTGATGCCCCCGAGCGTCAGGAGCTCCCGCACGACGCGTCGCAGCCGAAGCAGCCAGCCGAGGCCGAGGAAGCCGGCGGCGATGAATGCGACATTCTGTCCGGAGACCGCGAGCAGGTGGTACAGCCCGGAGGCGCGGAAGTCGTGTCGGACGGTGTCCGGGAGGCCCTCGTCCTCCCCGAGCACGACCCCGAGAACGATCCCGCGCCGGAGCCCCGTCGTCCCGCGCCCGACGGCCGTCTCGATGCGGTCGCGAAGGCGGTCTCCGATCCCCGACACGCCGCCGCGACGACCGATCCGGCGCCAGTCGCTGCCACGCATGACGACATGGATCCCCTGTCGCGCGAGCCAGGCCCGTTCGTCGAACCCGCCGTCCTCCGAAGGCGTCCGGGGCGCGACGACACGCGCCTCTGTCTGGAGGATCGCACCGCGCGGCGGTGAGCGCCCGACGGGCAGCGTGAGGAGCACGCGCTCTCGAATGCGACGCCCGCGGAACGTGCGCACCTCGGCCGGCACGCGAACGGCCCACGTGGTCCGGCGCGCCGGCCCCGTCGTGACGAGCTCTGTTCGGCCCGAGCTTCCGATCCTCGCCTCCAGCACGCTCTGGTCGAGCGCATCGAGGCGAAGCGACCCCCACCAGAGCCCGAGGGCGGACAGGACCAGGGCGAGCGCGGCGATCCGGACGAGCCCGTCGCTCGCGGCAATCCCGACGAGACCGGCGATGGCGAACGCAAGCAGCCCGACGTGCGAGAAACGCAGCCAGTTCGCGCAGGCGATCCCCGCGCACGCGGATCCGACGAGCAGCGCGGGCCACTGGAGCTCGACCGCTCTCCTCACGGGGTCACGAGATCCCGCAGTTGCTCGATCCGCGTCGGACCGATGCCCGGGACGGCGTCGAGATCGTCCACCGACCGGAAGGGACCGTGCTCGATCCGGTAATCGATGATCTTTTGCGCGGTGACCGGCCCCACCCCGGGAAGCTGGTCGAGCTCCTCGGCCGTCGCGGACGAGAGGCTCGGCTTCGGCCCGAGACCCGGCGTCGCCGAACCGGAAGAGCCGCCTATCGTCGCCTCCGGCGGCGCGACACCCAGCGCGACGCGCCGGGGCACGAGCACCTGGACGCCGTCGACGAGAGGCGCGGCGAGATTGATCGCGGCGAGATCGGCGTGCCTGGTCGAGCCGCCCGCACGCCGCACGGCGTCCGCAATGCGCGAGCCGTCGGGGAGGCGGTAGAGACCGGCTCTCCGCACCGCCCCGACCACGTGGACGACGAGCATCTTCCTCGTCGCCGCGGTGGGCGTGACCGGCTCGAGCGGCGCCGCGATCTCGGGCGCGCTCGCCGTGCCGGTCCGGGAAAGACGATGGCCCGCGAGCACGAGGACGACGAGGAGAGCCGCGGCGAGCAGGAGCGCGGTCGAGCGCGACATGGAGACGAACGGCACGTACCGATCGTCGCCTCGAATCGGCTACGTGTGGTTCACGACGAAGTCGCGAGTTCGCACCAATGTCGAGGCCCTTCCCTCCGGCCGGACGCACGTCCGCCGGCGGGTATCAGACGACGAAGTTGACGAGCTTGCCGGGGACGACGACCGTGCGTGCACCCTCGGCGCCGTCGAGGTACGAGCGCACGCGCTCCGACTCCCGAGCGAGCGCGACGAGCTCCTCGTCCGCCAGATCCGGCGACACGTGCAGCCGATCGCGGATCTTCCCGTTCACCTGCACCACGACCTCGACCGTCTCGACCTCGAGCAGCGCGGGGTCGGCGACCGGCCACGGCGCCTCCCAGAGCCGCTCGTGCCCGAGCCGCTGCCAGAGCTCCTCCGCGACGTGCGGGGCGTACGGCTGGATCAGCGACACGGCGGTCTCGGCGGCGAAGCGCGAGTCGGGCCCGGCGCGGTCCTTCGACAGCTCGTTGACGAGCTCCATCACCGCCGCGATCGCGGTGTTGAAGGCGTGGCGGCGGCCGATGTCGTCGGTGACCTTCGCGATGCTCGCGTGCGCCTTCTTCGCAAGCGGCCCGCCCCCGGGCTCGCCCTCCGGCGCGTTCGCGGCCACCTCGTTCACGACGTTCCACAATCGCTTCACGAAGCGCGACATCGCCTCGACGCTCGTCTCCGTCCACTCCATGTCCTCGTTCGCCGGCCCGAGGAAGAGGATGTTCAGGCGGCAGGCGTCGGCCCCGTAGCGGTCGAGGAACTCGTCGGGGCCGACGATGTTCCCGGCGCGCTTCGACATCTTCGTCTTGCCGAGCGTCACCCACCCGTTCGAGAAGAAGGCCGCGAACGGCTCGCGGAAGCCGACGAGGCCCATGTCGTTCAGCACCTTGATCCAGAACCGCGCGTAGATCATGTGCACGGTCGCGTGGTCGACGCCGCCGATGTACAGGTCGACGGGGCTCCAGTAGTCGACAACGGCGCGAGCGAACGGCGCAGTGCCGTTGTGCGCGTCGCAATAGCGCAGGAAGTACCAGGACGAGTCGACGAACGTGTCCATCGTCTCGACTTCGCGCTTCCCCGGCCCGCCGCAGGACGGGCAGGGCACGTCCACCCACTCGTCGGCCTGAGCGAGCGGCGGCACGCCCTTCGGCTTGTAGTCCTCGATCTCGGGCAGGACGACCGGGAGCTGGTCGTCCGGCACCGGGACGATCCCGCACCCTTCGCAGTAGACGACGGGGATCGGGCATCCCCAGTAGCGCTGGCGCGAGAAGCCCCAGTCGCGGAGCCGGTAGTTGATCGCGAAGCGGCCTCGGCCCTGCGCAGCCAGCTTCTCGACGATCTGCCGCCCGCCCTCGACCGCTTCGACGCCGTCGAACTCCGCCGAGTTGACGAGGATCTCGCCTTCCGTGTGCTCCAGGTAGGCGGCGCTCTCGTCGACCTCGCCCGCTGCCGGCCGGACGACCTGCCGGACGGGCAGCTCGAAGACCGCAGCGAAGTCGAAGTCACGCTGGTCGTGCGCTGGCACGGCCATGATCGCGCCTGTCCCATAGTCGGGCAGCACGTAGTCCGCGACGTAGACGGGCAACTGCTCGCCATTGACCGGGTTGACGACGTGGAGCCCGGTGAAGATCCCGGTCTTCTCGGTCGCGGCGGCGCGATCCACCGTCTTCTTCGCCGAGGCGTGCCGCACGTACTCTCGGACCTCCTCCGAGTCGATCAGCGGCACGAGCTCGTGCTCGGGCGCGAGGACGAAGAACGTCGCACCATAGAGCGTGTCGGGGCGTGTCGTGAAGACGGCGATGTCCTCGCCCAGCTCCTCGACGCGGAAGAGGAGCTCCGCGCCATCGGAGCGGCCGATCCAGTTCCGCTGCCGTACCTTGATCGACTCCGGCCAGTCGACCGTGTCGAGGTCGTCGAGCAGGGCCTGGGCGTAGTCCGTGATCCGGAAGAACCACTGCTCCATGAGGCGCGACTCGACCTCGAAGCCGCAGCGCTCGCAGCGGCCGTCGCGCACCTGCTCGTTCGCGAGCACGGTCTGGTCGTTCGGGCACCACTTGACCGGCGCGGCCTTCCGGTAGGCGAGCCCGCGCTCGAGGAAGCGCAGGAACTGCCACTGCTGCCAGCGGTAGTACTCGGGCTTGTGCGTCGACGTCAGACGAGGCCAGTCGTACGCCCAGCCGACGCGCCGATAGGACC
Organism: uncultured Actinomycetes bacterium; assembly: GCA_963809405.1. Taxonomy (GTDB): domain Bacteria; phylum Actinomycetota; class Thermoleophilia; order Gaiellales; family Gaiellaceae; genus GMQP-bins7. The sequence goes on along the minus strand of CAWEJN010000002.1, from coordinate 1,820,938 downwards.
GCGTGATCGTCTCGATGTTCCGCTCGGTGCTGACCCGCGGATGGACGCCCTCCTGGATCGCGGCGTTCTCGGCCGGGAGCCCGAAGGCGTCGAACCCCTGCGGATGCATGACGTGCATCCCGTTGCGCGCACGGAAGCGCGTGACGACGTCGCCGATCGTGTACACGAGCATGTGGCCCATGTGCAGCGACCCGGACGGGTACGGGAGCATCTCGAGGACGTAGGACTTCGGCTCGATCGGGTCGTTCGTGACCTCGAACGCATGCGCGTCCGCCCACACCCGCTGCCACTTCTCCTCGATCGCTTGTGCGTCGTACGGCTCCATCTCGCCTTCCGTTTCGACTCCGAGAACGAAAAAGCCTCTCTTCCGAGAGGCTCCACGAGAACGCCCGCGGCTCTCGCCGCGCTCGCTCCCTGCCCTACGCGAGCAGCTTGTCCATGAACCGCAAACGTAGCAGGCAGAATCGCCCGATGCCCGCGTCCGACGTGCTCGAGCTGTTCCCGGACTCTGCGCGGCTCGAAGGAGCCGAGCTCGTGCTCGGCGGCGTCCGCGCCTCGGAGCTGGCGGATCGGTTCGGCACACCGCTCGTCGTCTACTGCGAGGAGACCCTCCGCGCTCGCGCTCGCGCGTTCCGGGAAGCAGTGGGTGACACGGGCCGAGTGGTCTTCGGGACGAAGGCGTTCCCGAACGTCGCCCTGCTTCGGCTGGTCCGCGAGGAGGGGATCGGTGCGGACGTCGCGACCTCCGGCGAGCTCGCGTTCGCGCTCGCAGCGGGGCTGACGGGCGCCGAGCTACTCGTCCACGGGAACAACAAGGACGAGCTCTTCCTCCGCGAAGCGGCGAGCCTCGACGGTGCAGTTGTTCTCGACGCCCCGGACGAGGCGGGGCTCGCTGCTGCCGCGGGCGTCCGGCGGGTGCTCGTCCGCGTCACGCTCGGCGTCGACGCCGATACGCATGAGGCGATCGTCACCGGCCACCACGGATCGAAGTTCGGGCTCCCGCCCGAGCAGGCGCTCGCCGGGATCGCCGACGCGCTCGAGCGCCGGCTCGACGTCCTCGGGCTGCACGTCCACGTCGGCTCGCAGCTCCCGGACTTCACCGCGCAGGCGGAGACGATCGAGCGTCTCGCCCACTTCGCCGCGTCCGCCCGAGAGGCTCTCGGCTGGGAGGCGCGTGTGGCAGACCTCGGCGGCGGCTTCGGCGTCCGTCATCACCCGGACGACGACGTGCCCGAGGCGACGTCGCTCGCCGCGTCGGCTGCGGTCACCGCGCGGACGGCGTTCACCGCCACAGGGCTTCCCGAGCCCGAGATCTGGCTCGAGCCGGGGCGCTCGCTCGTCGGCCGCGCCGGGACGACGCTCTACCGCGTGGGAGCCGTGAAGCGGCTTCCGGAGCGCACCTGGGTCGCCGTCGACGGCGGCATGTCCGACAACCCGCGGCCCCAGCTGTACGACGCGCGCTACACGGCGCTCAGCGCCCTCCGCGCCGACGAGGAGCCGGACGGGGACGTGAGCGTCGCCGGAATGCACTGCGAGTCGGGCGACGTCCTCATCGACGACGTCCGCCTCCCCGCGCCGCGGCGCGGCGACCTGCTCGCGGTGCCCGCGACCGGCGCCTACACGCTTGCCATGAGCTCGAACTACAACGGGACGCCGCGCCCGGCGGCGGTGCTCGTCCGCGGAGGCGAAGCGCACCTCATTCGCCGCCGCGAGACGGTGGACGACCTGCTCGCCCTCGAGTCCGAGCAGGCGTGATGCCGGGAGCGCCGACGGAGGAGGGGCTGCTCGCAGAGCTCGTCAGGTGGGCCGAGGACGACGACGAGATCCGCGCGCTCGTTCTCACGAGCACACGGGCGCGGCAGGACGGGTCGGCGGACGACCTCTCCGACTACGACGTGATCGTCGCCGTGCGCGATGCCGAGGCGTTCGTCGCTCACGAGGGCTGGGTCGCGGCACGCGGCCGCCCTCTCGTCGGCTGGGGCGACGAGAGCGAGCTGCTCGGCGAGAGGACGACCTTCCGGGGCGTCGTGTACCCGGACGGCGTGCGCCTCGACTTCACGATCTGGCCGGCGTCGCTGCTCGGTCGCGTCTCGGCCGCGGACGCACTGCCCGACGACCTCGATGTCGGCTACCGCGTCCTCCTCGACAATGACGGCGCGACGTCGATGTGGAGCGAGCCGACGTTTCGCGCTCACGTCCCGGCCAAGCCGACGCAGGCCGAGTACGAGGAGCTCGTCGACGAGTTCTGGTGGGACACGACGTACGTGGCCAAGGCTCTCTGGCGCGGAGAGCTCGCGTTCGCGAAGTTCGTGCTCGAGTACGACGCGAAGCACGTCGCGCTGCGCCGGCTCCTCGAGTGGAGGATCGAGCTCGACCACGGCTGGACGCTCAGGCCCGGCGCATACGGGCGCGGGCTCGAGCGCCTGCTCCCCGACGACGTCGTCACGGAGCTCCACGCGACGTACGTCGGAGCGGACATCGAGGCGAACTGGAACGCGCTCTTCCGGACGACCGCGCTCTTCCACCGGGTCGCGACGGAGGTCGCACAGGCGCTCGGCTACCGCTACCCGCTCGAAGCCGACGTGGCGGTCTCGGCGCAGCTCGAAGCGGTGCGGAGACGCGCGCCGAAGGGCTAGCCCAGGCGAGCGCCGACGAGGCCCGGTCGGACCAGCCGGGGCGGCGCCACGAGCCCGGCGTCCTTGAGCGGCTGGTTGAGCGGTTCCGCAACGGGCGCCGCGCCGAACGACGCGCGCACGCGCTCCTCGGGAGGCTCGCCGTAGAGCGTCGTCCGCTGTCGCGGCACACGGCCGGCGGAGCGGATGAGCGCCTCCATCGCCTCGGGCGGCAGCTCCTGGCCGAACTCCGCACCCGCGGAGCGGGAGATCGACTCGTTCATGAGCGTCCCGCCGAGGTCGTTGACGCCCGCACGGAGCGCCTCGCGCGAGCCCTCGGGGCCGAGCTTCACCCACGAGGCCTGCACGTTCTCGATCCACGGATGGAGCGCGAGCCGCGCGACGGCGTGCACGAGCAGGACCTCGCGGAAGGTCGGCCCGCGCCGCGCCCGCCCCTTGACGTACATCGGCGCCTCCATCGGGACGAACGGGAGCGGGACGAACTCCGTGAACCCGCCAGAGGAGCCCGGCCGCGCCCGGCCGGGCTCGGTCTTCGCGCGCTCGGGATCCCAGCTAGCGGATCCCGAGCTGACGCACAACGATCGCTGCTGCTGCTCGCGAGCTCGAAGGAGATGGCGGGCCCAGCTCCGCGGCGTGTCCGCGTGGCCGAACATCAGCGTCACGTTCGAGCGAAGCCCGACACGGTGCGCGGCGTCGTGCACCTGGAGCCACTGCGCCGTCGTGACCTTGTCCGGGCAGATGATCCGGCGCACCTCGTCGTCGAGCACCTCCGCGGCCGTGCCCGGGAGCGATCCGAGCCCGAGGTCCCGCAGGCGGCCCAGGTACGGCTCGAGCTCGAGCTCGAGCGTCGCCGCGCCCTGCCAGACCTCGAGCGCGGAGAAGGCGTGCACGTGAATCCCCGGCACGGCGTCCTTGATCGCCTCGACGACGCCCGCGTAGTAGTCGCCCGTGAACGCCGGGTGGATCCCGCCCTGGAGGCAGACCTCGGTCGCGCCGCGCTCCCACGCCTCCTCGGTCCGCCGGACGATCTCCTCGAGCGGCACCAGATACGGCGCGCCCCGCAAGTTCTCGGCCAGCTTCCCCTTCGAGAACGCGCAGAAGCCGCAGCGGAAGTAGCAGACGTTCGTGTACTGGATGTTCCGGGTGACGACGTACGTGACCTCGTCGCCGCAGACCTCGCGGCGCAGGCGGTCGGCGGCGGCGTAGACCCGCTGCGCCTCCTCGATCCGTGCCCCGAGCAGACGCGTCAGCTCGTCCTCGCCGAGCTCGTCCCCGGTCAGCGTGAGCGGGAGCGCATCGCGGCGGACGACGAAGGGAACTCCACCGGGCTCGCCCGGCGCCCACCCGTCGTCGCGTGCGAGTCCGGTCGCGTCGGCTGCCCTGCGCACGTACGGAGCGACCGCCGGATCGCACCAGCAGTCGAGCTCGGCCACGTACTCGGGATAGACGGGTAGACGTGGCGCGAGCTCGAGCCCACGGCCGCGCGTCGCCTCCGCGAGGCGCTCGATCTCCGGCCACGGCGCCTCCGGGTTGACGTGGTCGATCGTCACCGGCGAGACGCCGCCCCAGTCGTCGATGCCGGCGTCCAACAGGCGCGGGAAGTCGTCGTAGGCGAGATTCGGCGGCGCCTGCACGTGCCACGCGGGGCCGAGGACGATCCGCGCCGCGGCGACGGTCCACAGGTGATCCTCGAGCAATGGCTCGGGATGCGAGGCCATGCGCGTCCCCGGCTTCGCGCGGAAGTTCTGGACGATGACCTCCTGGACGTGCCCGTACTCCTGACCGAGCGCCTTCAGCGCGAGGAGGGCGTCGATCCGCTCCTCTCGCGTCTCCCCGATCCCGATCAGGATCCCGCTCGTGAAGGGAATCGCGAGCTCGCCCGCCAGCCGGATCGTCTCGATGCGCCTCGCCGGCGTCTTGTCCGGCGAGGCCCAGTGCGGCCCGCCTCTCTCCCCCAGGCGTTCCGCGGTCGTCTCGAGCATGATCCCCATCGAGGCGCTGACCGGCCGCAGGAGCTCGAGCTCGGCGCGCGTCATCACGCCCGGGTTCAGGTGCGGAAGGAGCCCCGTCTCCTCGAGCACGAGTCGCGCGCAGCGCGCGAGGTACTCGAGCGTGGTCTCGCAGCCGAGCTCGCGCAGCTCACGGCGGGCGGCCTCGTAGCGGAGCTCCGGCTTGTCGCCGAGGGTGAAGAGCGCCTCGCGGCAGCCGGCCTCCGCCCCCGCACGCGCGATGGCGAGCACCTCGTCCTCGCTGAGATACGCGCGCTCTCCTCGCCTCGGCGGCCGTGCGAAGGTGCAGTAGCCGCAGACGTCGCGGCAGAGCGTCGTCAGCGGGATGAAGACCTTCGGCGAGTACGTGACGAGCGGCCCGGTGCGGAGGCGACGCGCCTCGACGAGCAGCTCGTCGAGGGGCGCGGACAGGAGGTCGTGCGCGTCGACCATCGCCCTATCGTCTCAGAGCGTGCGAGGCGGTCGCAGTAACATCGGCAGGCGCCGCCGCCATCTCCCGTTGTACCGACGACAGGAGGTGGCGGTGACCGAGTCATGAGAAGCGACGCGAAGCTCCTTCTCGCGGCGCGCGAGGACCCGCGGGCGTTCAGGGAGCTGTACGACCGCTACGCGAGCCGCATCTACGGCTTCCACCTGAGCCGGAGCCGGAACGCGGACGCTGCACACGACCTGACCGCGGAGACCTTCGCGCAGGCATGGAGCGCACGCGAGCGCTTTCGCGACGAAGCCGGCGGATCCGCAGCGCCGTGGCTCTTCGCGATCGCGCGCCACGTGCTCTCGGCGTCCGTCCGTCAGGGCAGTCTCGAGCGAGCCGCCTGCACGAGGCTCGGGATCCTCGAGCGGCTCGACCGCGAGCCCGCGAGCGCAATCCCCGACGAGACGTGGCTCGACGGCCTCGACGACGCGCTCGCCGAGCTGCCGCAGAACCAGCTGGAGGCCCTGCGCCTGCGCTACGAGGACGACCTCGCCTACGACGACCTCGCCGCGGCGCTCGAGACGACCCCGGCAGCGGCCCGCGTTCGCGTGCATCGCGGGCTCACCACCCTCCACACGCTCCTCACCGTTCCCAAGGAGACGAGACGATGACCGATCCCACGTCGACCCTGAACCGGCTCGGCGACGCTCTCGAGCAGAGCGCCGCCGCCGAGCTCGCAGCGACGCCGTCGCCGGCGCGACGCCGCCGACGCCTCTCGCCGAAGCTCGCCGTCCTGGCGGCGGCGCTGATCGTCCTCGTTCCGAGCGTCGCCTTCGCCGCGACCCAGCTGATCGGAAACGACGAGGTCGCGCAGAGCATGCCCGCGGGCACCCTCGCGCTCGCCGGCACGGAGCCCACGTGCACGGTCGTCCGCCAGGACGTCGAGTACCACTGCATCCTCACGCGTGCGCCCAGCCCCGAGGTGTCCGACTGGAAGGGCACGGTCGAGCCGACCGTCGACGCGACGAAGCACGTCAACGGCGGGTGCCGGTCGCTGGCCTCGGACGGACGTGAGTGGGAGTGCTACATCGGCCGAGCCGCGATCGAGCAGAAGATCATCGGCGGCGGCTTCCTCGGCGAGTACGCGCCGTCGCCCGGCCAGGGCTAGACGGTTCGCTCTCGAGGGGGCGCCGGCGGCGGTCGGCGCCCCCGAACCGAGCCGCGCGTGATCAGCCAGTCTCCGGCCGACCCCTGGTTGCGCCGCAGAGCGCGCTCGTTCTCAGTACTTCTTCGCCGCGAAGAGCCCGCCGAAGGGAACCCACCGCCCCGGCTTTACCCAGCGCTGGAGCTGTCCCTGCTGGATCGGGAAGCCGTCGCCCCGGCCGGTCTTCACGGCGACGCCCGGGAGCAGGAAGGGGTTGGACGCGTCGTTCAGCGACCTGGCCGCGGCCATCAGCCGCGTGCGGGTCACGTTCGCGCCGAGCCGCTTGAAGAGCCCGATCGTCTCGTACGCGACCGCCATGCCGTACACGTGGTACACGTCGGTCACGTCCGCGCCCTTCGCGTACTTGGCCATGATCGCGCGGTAGAGCTTCATCCCGGGGTCCTTCTTCCAACGCGGGTCGCTCGGGTCCTTGAGGAAGTTGAGCGTCACCGTTCCCAGGATCGTCTTCGACTTCCCGCTCTCGGACGCGAGCAGCATGATGTTCGTCGCGCCGGAGACCGAGTTCATGATCACCTGCGGCCGCCAGCCGAGCCGGTTCGCGTACACGATCGCCTGGATCGCGAACTTCGGCGTCGCGAAGACCGCGAAGACATTCGCGCCGGACGCCTTGAGCTTCGCGACCTGGGAGGAGACGTCGGGCGCGGTGACCTCGTACGGCTGCGCCGCGATCACCTTCGACCCCGAGCGGGAGAGGCCTCGATTGAGCCCGGCCAGCAGGTCCTTCCCGTAGTCGTCGTTCTGGAGGAGAACGGCGATCCGCGCCTTCCGCGATGACTTTGCGACCCACTGCCCGTAGACCCAGCCCTCGGCCTGATAGCTCGGCTGGAACCCGATCGTCCACGGGTACTTCGCCGTGTCCCGCCCGAACGTCGTCGCCCCCGTGGCGACGAAGAGCTGCGGCACCTTCTGCGCGTTCAGGTAGTCGCGGACCGCGATGTTCTGCTCGGTGCCGAGCGAGTTGAAGACCGCGAGCACCTTGTCCTGCTCGACGAGCTGCCGGGTGACCTGGACGCTCTGCGCCGGGTTGTAGGCGTCGTCCAGGTACTGGTAGTCGATCTTCCGCTTGGCGACGCCGCCATGGGCGTTCACGTACGAGAAGTACGCCTTCGCACCGCGGGCGACCGACGCGTACGCGGCAGCCGGGCCGGTGAGCGGCGAGGTGCCGCCGAGGAGGATCGAGCTCGACGTGACGCCCGGGTCCGCCGCCGAGCCTGCGAGCGCGGCCGGGAGGGCGACGAGCGCCGTGGCGGTCGCCAGCACGAGCGCGACGCGCGAGAAGTGCGGCTTCCGGGGCAGACGGCGACCCATCCGTCGCCCGAGCTTAGCGGCGGCGCGAGAAGAGCTGGCCGACGCGCCGGAAGAGCCCGCCGACGCCGTCCGGGAGCACGAACATCAACAGGATGAGCACGACGCCGTACACGATCGACGGGCCTCCGGGCTTCTTCGTCTCGTCGACGATGAAGCCCGGGAAGTGGGACCCGAGATCCTCGCCCTGCGCCCAGAAGGTGATGAACTCGACGAAGATCGCGCCGAAGACGAGCCCGGCGAGCCCTCCGAGGCCGCCGACGACGATGCCGATCAGCAGCAGGATCGAGAGCGCGACCGGGAACGTGTCGGGGTTCACGTACGAGTTCGTGACCACGAAGAGCCCGCCGGCGACTCCCGCGTAGGCGGCGCTGATCCCGAACGAGAGCGTCTTGTAGCGCGCGAGGCTGACTCCCGACGAGACCGCGGCGGTCTCGCTGTCGCGCACGGCCCGGAACGCTCTCCCGGTCCTCCCGCGGAGGATCAGCCACGCGAAAACGAACGCGACGAGCGCGAACGACCAGGCGAGGTAGTAGAGCCACTCGTTGTAGGTGAGCGTCCGCCCGAGGATCGTCACTTGGCCGGCGAGCGAACCGGTGGCCTGGGGCTTCCCGAACAGCTGGACCCCCGTGCCGCCGCCGCTCCACTCCTCGAAGCGCTTGATGAGCGAGGGGGTCGCAACTGCGATCGCGAACGTCGCGAGTGCGAGGTAGAGGCCCGAGAGCCGGAGCGCCGGAATCCCGAACAGGAGCCCGACGACTCCCGCGACGAGCCCGGCGACCGGGATCGTCCATACGTCCCGGACGCCTCCGCCGATCGGGCCGCCGAACTGCGTGTTCCCGACCATGAGGATCGCGGACGTGTAGCCGCCGATTGCCATGAACGCGCCGTGCCCGAGCGAGATCTGTCCCGTGTACCCGGTCAGGATGTTGAGGCCGAGGAGCGCGATCAGGTAGACGCCGACGTACGCGTACTGCTGCGTCTTGAAGTCGCTGATGAACGCCGGCAGGAAGAGCACGACGACGACGAGGGCGGCGAAGCCGACGAACCCCGCGATGCGAGTCGCGCGCGGGCTCACGAGTCGCCTCTCCCGCTCATACCCGCTTCACCTCCGGCTTTCCGAAGATGCCGGTCGGCTTGACGAGGAGGACGACGAGGATGATCAGGAGCGCGGTCGGCAGGCGCAGCTCCTCCGTGAACCAGTCGAAGACGCCGTACTGGCTCAGGTAGCCGAGCATGTTCAGGAGGACGCCCAGGATCAGCCCGCCGACGACGGCACCGATCGGCGAGTCGATCCCGCCCAGGACCGCGGCGGCGAAGGCGTAGATGAGGATCGCCTGCATCATCTGCGGGTCGAGGCCCACGCTCGGCGCGGTCAGCATCCCGGCGACGGCGCCGAGCGTCGCCGCCAGGCCCCACCCGAGCGCGAGCATCCACGTCACGCGTACGCCGACGAGCCGCGCCTCCTCGGGGTTCACCGCTGACGCTCGCAGCGCGAGCCCGACCTTCGTGTACCGGAAGAGTGCCCAGAGGAGGACGACGATGACTAGCGCCACCACGATCGTCCCGATGTCCTGCGCCGCGATCGCGACGCCGCCCACGTCGACGACTCCCGACCCAAATGGGCTCTTGAGCTGCTGCGGCTCGCCGGTCCACTGCCAGACGACGAAGCCGTTGATCGCGATCAGGAGCCCGATCGTGACGATGACGATCCGCAGGACGCTCCCGCGCTCGACGGGCCGGATGACGATCCGGTGCGTCGCGACACCGCCGCCGAACGAGATCGCGAGCGTCGCAACGAACGCCGGCCAGTAGCTCCAACCGTGGTTGACGGTCAGCGTCCAGGCGATGTACGTCGAGAACATCGCCATCTCCCCCTGCGCGAAGTTGATGACGCCGGTCGAGCGATGGATGATCACGAGCGCGAGCGCGAGGAGCGCGTAGATCCCGCCCGACGCGAGGCCGGACACGACCTGCTGCATGAAGTCGGCGAAGGTGGCGACGATCATCGGCGCGGTTCCGTCCTCAGTACCCCAGGTAGCTCCGGCGGATGGACTCGTCGTCGCGCAGCTCCGCGCTCGTCCCCGTGAGCGCGACGCGGCCGACCTCGAGCACGTATGCGCGCGCCGAGAGTGAGAGCGCGATGCGGGCGTCCTGCTCGACGACGAGGACGGTCAGCCCTTCCTTCTCGTTCAGCTCGCGGACGACGCGGAAGAACTCGCGCACCACCATCGGGGCGAGGCCGAGCGAGGGCTCGTCGAGGAGGAGGAGCCGGGGCCTCGACATGAGCGCACGCCCGAGCGCGAGCATCTGCTGCTCGCCGCCCGAGAGGGTTCCGGCGCGCTGCCCGCCGCGCTCGGCCATCCACGGGAAGTAACCGATGACGCGCTGGACGTCGTCCTTCACGCCGCGATCGCGGCGCGTGTAGGCGCCGAGGCGGAGGTTCTCGGTCACGGTCAGGTCGACGAACGTGCCCCTGCCCTCGGGGACGTGCGCGATCCCCGCGCGGGCGGAGGCCTCCGGCCCGCCCTTGAGCACCTTCCCGTCGAGCTCGATCACTCCGCTGCGCGCGACGGTCCCAGAGATCGCACGCAGCGTCGTCGTCTTCCCCGCGCCGTTCGCGCCGAGGACGGCGACGATCTCCCCCTCGGCGACGGTGAGCGAGACGCCGTGCAGCGCCTGGACCGGGCCGTACCGCGCCTCGACGTCGTCCAGCTCGAGCAGCGTCGTCACTCGTCGTCCTCGTCGCTTCCGAGGTAGGCCTCTATGACTGCTGGGTCCGCCTGCACCTCGGCCGGAGTGCCGTCCGCGATCTTTCGCCCGAAACTCAACACGTTCACGTGGTCGGACACGCTCATGACCAGCTGCATGTGGTGCTCGACGACGAGGATCGTGAGCTCCAGGTCGTCGCGGAGCTTCCGCACGAACTCGCCCAGCTCGCCGACCTCCTCGTGGTTGAGCCCGCCGGCGGGCTCGTCGAGGAGGAGCAGGCGCGGCTTCGCGACGAGAGCGCGGGCGAGCTCGACCCGCTTCTGGATCCCGTACGGGAGGGCCGCCGCAGGAAAGTCCGCCCGGTCGCGGAGGCCGACGACGTCGAGCGCCGCGAATGCCTCGTCCCGAGTTCCCTCGCGGCCGCGTGAGTGCGCCCCGACGAGGACGTTCTCGAGCACCGACATCGTCCGGAAGAGCTGGATGTTCTGGAAGGTGCGCGCGATCCCCTTGCGGACGATCCGCGACGGCGGCTCGCGCAGGAGCGAGTCACCGTCGAAGGTCACCTTCCCCGAGTCGGGCCTATACAGGCGCGTGATGACGTTGAACGCCGTCGTCTTGCCGGCGCCGTTCGGCCCGATGAGCCCGGAGATCTGCCCCTGCTCGACGTCGAACGAGACTCCGTCGAGAGCCACGATGCCCCCGAAGCGGAGGGTGACGTCCTCGACCGAAAGCAGAGGCACCGCGACAACCCTAAACGGGTCCCGCGCACACCCGCAATCGCGCGCTCACGGGGCGATACTGCCTTGATGCGCCTCGCGGGCACTCCAGATCCGGGACGGGCAGACCCTGGTCGTGCTCCACGCGCCGCCCGGCCTCGCGCTCGACCTCCCCGAGGTGGCGTCGGAGCGGGCCGGGCGCCCTGGCGAGAACGCGGTGCTCGTCTTCATCGGCGGCTGGGCCGAGCTCGCCGAGCGGCGCGAGCCGTTCCTCGAGGCAGCGAGACGCGACGCGCTCGCATGGATCGCCTATCCGAAGGCCGGGTACTGGGGTAGCGAGGTCGGTCTGCGGTTCAGCCTACGTCGCCAAACCCGCCGACGTTCCCTGCCCCGCCGCCGGTGGCTACACCGTCGTCCCGATATGCGGGTGGCTGCTCATCGTCTCCGATGCGGTACGTGTCCGGCTTCGGTTCTGGCTCGTTGAGCCATGCCCAGAGGCGGGAAGCAAGAGTCCGCAATCGGCCCACATGCTCATCCTACTCTCGCCCTAGCGCGATTCAGGGCCTTCAAATCAGGCCACCACCGAAGGCCGGCCGGCTCGGCACCGACCCGAACCGCGACTCGCTCGCCAGCGCTCGCGACTCGGGCATCCGGCCGCTGCGGCGGATCTCGATCGACGACACCTGGTCGGCGCTCCGCTTCCGGCCGGCGTGATCGGCTCTCCACCACCCGCCCGAGCGAAGTAGCATCGCGCCGTGGACCTGAGGGACACACCCGAGGAAGCGACCTTCCGAGCGGGACTTCGGACCTGGCTCGAAGAGCACCTCCCCGACGAGCTCCGCGGTCACCGAGGCGGAGCGGCCCGCTTCCACGAGCCGGAGATGCGCGCCTGGAGCCGTGCCCAGTACGACGCCGGCTACTCCGGCCTGACCTGGCCGAAGGAGTACGGCGGGGGCGGAGCGCCCTACACGCACCAGGCGATCTTCCTCGAGGAGATGGCTCGCGCAGAGGCGCCTCCGCACATCGGGGTCATCGGCCTCGGCATGGCGGGGCCGACGATCATCGCGCATGGCACCGAGGAGCAGAAGTCCCGCTACCTGATGCCCATCCTCTCCGCGGCGGAGATCTGGTGCCAGGGCTTCTCCGAGCCGGACGCCGGCTCCGACCTCGCCGGCGTGCGGACGAGCGCGCGCCTCGACGGTCACCGCTTCGTCGTCGACGGACAGAAGGTGTGGTCGTCGTTCGCCCACATCGCCGACTGGTGCATCCTCCTCACCCGCAGCGACCCCGACTCGACGCGCCACTCGGGACTCACCTACCTCGTCGTCGACATGCACGCGCCCGGCGTGGAGGTCCGTCCACTGCGCCAGATCACCGGTGAGGCCGAGTTCAACGAGATCTTCTTCTCGGGCGTTGATGTGCCGGTCGAGAACGTCCTCGGCGAGGTCGGCGGCGGCTGGCAGGTGGCGATGACGACGCTCCTGCACGAGCGCGGCACGCTCGGGTTCGCGCTCCAGGCCGCGCTCGAGGTGCAGATCCGCAAGCTCCAGGCGCTCGCGCGCGATCGCGGTGCCGACCCGCTCCAGCGCGATCGGATCGCGCGCGAGTGGATCGAGATGCAGGCGCTCCGCTACACGAACTACCGCGCGCTCTCGCAACTCGTGAAGACGGGGATGCCCGGGCCGGAGGGCTCCATCTCGAAGCTCGTGTGGTCGGAGGCGAACCAGCGCGTGACGAAGCTCGCGCTCGAGCTGCTCGGCCCCGACGCCTCGCTCGGCGAGGACAACGCGCCCTATGCCGGCTACTGGCAGTACCAGCAGCTCCGAAGCCGCGGGAACACGATCGAGGCCGGCACCTCGGAGATCCTCCGCAACATCGTCGCCGAGCGCGTGCTCGGACTTCCGAGGTCGAGGTAGGAGCGAGAGTGGACTTCACCTTCACGCCCGAGCAGGACGAGCTCCGCGAGCAGGCGCGCGCGTTCCTCTCGGAGCACCCGGAGCCTTCGTGGCAACAGCTCGCCGAGCTCGGCTGGACGGGCGTATCGATCGCCGAGGACGACGGCGGCGCGGGGCTCACATTCCTCGAGGAGGCCGTGCTCTTCGAGGAGCTCGGCCGCGCGCTCTACCACGGGCCCTTCTTCTCGACGATCGCGCAGACGCTTCCCGCGCTCCCCTCCGACCTCCGGTCCGAGGTGGCAGAGGGAACGGCGAGCTGGACGCTCGCGCTCGGCCCGCTCGTCCCCGACCTCGACACCGCCGAGCGCATCGCAATCGTCGGCGGCGACGGGATCTACGAGCTCGAAGGCGCCGAGCGCGAGGTCCTCGGGACGACGGACGCCTCGCGTCCCCTCGGCGTCGTCCGCGGCGGCGAGCCCGGCCGCAGGCTCGCGGGCTCGGACGTGCTCGAGGAGATCCGCGCCCGCTCGCTCACGGCCCTGGCGCTCGAGGCCTGCGGAGTCGCGCGCCTCGCGCTCGAGCTCGCGCTCGAGCACGTGACGACACGCGAGCAGTTCGGGAAGCCGATCGGCATCTACCAGGCGATCTCGCACCCGCTCGCGGACGCGTACACGAGGGTCGAGCTCTCGCGCTCGCTCGCCCTGTGGGCCACCTGGTGCGTCGCGTCCGGCGACGAGCAGGCGTCGCTCGCGGCCGCCTCGGCCAAGTCGTTCGCCGGAGAAGCCGCGGTCGGCGTGTGCGAGGCGGCGATCCAGGCGCACGGCGGCATCGGCTTCACCTGGGAGCACGTGCTCCATCGCCTGTACAAGCGCGCGCTCTGGATCGAGAGCTTCGCCCCGTCGGGAACCCGGCTTCGCGCCGAGGTCGCGGGGGCGCTCCTCGACCGCGGCTCGGACCTCGCGCCCGCCACCCGCCCGCCCGCCGTTCCGGTCGAGCAAGGAGGCTGAGATGGACGGCCTGATGATGGACTACCAGCTCAACGTCCCCGCCCTGCTCCGCCGCGCGGACGAGCTCTACGGCGCGAGCGAGATCGCGAGCAGGCAGCCGGACAAGAGCTGGCACCGCTACTCGTACGCCGAGTTCGTCTCCCGGACGAAGCGGCTGGTCGTCGGCCTCCGCAAGCTCGGGCTCGAGGACGGCGACCGCGTCGGAACCTTCATGTGGAACCACTCGCAGCATCTCGAGGCGTACATGGGCGCGCCGGTCGGCGGCTTCGTCACGCACACCCTGAACCTGCGCCTGCACGCCGACGACAACGCGTACATCGCGACGCACGGCGGTGACCGCGTCCTCATCCTCGACAAGGTGCTGTGGCCGCTCGCGGAGCAGTTCGTCGACCGGTGCAGGTTCGAGCACGTGATCGCGGTCGGCGACGGCCCAGCGCCCGACGGCGCGATCGAGTACGAGGAGCTGCTCGCGGATGCCGACGAGTCCGCGTTCTCGTACCGCGAGATCCCGGAGAGATCCGCCGCGGCCATGTGCTACACGAGCGGGACGACCGGCCGCCCGAAGGGCGTGCTCTACTCGCACCGCGCGATCGCGATCCACGCGCTCACGGTGATCGCGTCTCTCGGGATGTACGCCGACGACGTCTGCCTCCCCGTCGTCCCGATGTTCCACGCGAACGCGTGGTGCTTCCCGTACGCGTGCACGATGAGCGGCGTCAAGCAGGTGCTCCCCGGCCCCCATCTCGACCCCGTGAGCCTGCTCGAGGACTTCGTGGACGAGCAGGTCACCGTCAGCGCCGGTGTGCCGACGATCTGGATGGGGGTCCTCCAGACGCTCGACGCCAATCCCGGCGTCTACGACCTCTCGCGGATCCGCTACATGACGGTCGGGGGCTCGGCGCCTCCCCGCGCGATGATCGAGGCTTTCGCGGAGCGCCACGGGCTCCATCTCGCCCACGGTTGGGGCATGACGGAGATGAGCCCCGTCGGAACGGTCTCCGGGGCGCCCGGCCAGGAGGCAGGCCTCGACCCGCAGGAGGCGTACTCGCGCCGTGCGCTGCAGGGCCTTCCGATCCCCTTCGTCGAGATCCGGGGACGCGGCGCGGAGGGTCTGATCCCCTGGGACGGCGAGACGATGGGCGAGCTCGAAGTGCGCGGGCCGTCGATCGCGTCGGCGTACTACGAGTCCGACGAGGGCGCCGACCGCTGGACGGACGACGGCTGGTTCAAGACGGGTGACGTCGTGTCCATCCATCCCGACGGCTTCGTCGAGGTGCAGGACCGCGCGAAGGACCTCGTCAAGTCGGGCGGCGAGTGGATCTCGACGGTCGCGCTCGAGAACGCCCTCATGGGACATCCGGCGGTGGCCGAGGCAGCCGTCATCGCGGTCCCGGACGAGAAGTGGGCCGAGCGGCCGCTCGCCGTAGTCGTGTTCCGCGAGGGCGAGAACGCGTCGAGCGACGAGCTGCGCGAGTTCCTGGCGCCGCAGTTCGCCAAGTGGTGGCTGCCGGACCGGTTCGAGGTCGTCGACGAGATCCCGAAGACGGCGGTCGGCAAGTTCCGCAAGACGGCGCTCCGCGAGCAGTTCGCGGCACAGCCCGCGGAGACCACGTAGGGCAGCGGGACATGAAATCCACACCACAAGGGCGCGAAGCGATCGTCAGGGGTCTTCGCGCGACCGGGGTCCGCGAAGCAGCGGATTCCGGTCTTGCGCAATGACGCGGTTCGTATCCAGCGAGCAGGACGGCGCGGTCGCGGTCGTCACGATCGACCACGCGCCCGTGAACGCGCTCTCGGCGCCACTCCTCGAGGAGCTCGAGGCGGAGCTGGAGCGCCTCGACCAGGACGATTCGGTCCGCGCGATCGTGCTGACGGGTGCGGGTGAGCGCGCATTCGTCGCCGGCGCGGACATCTCCGAGTTCCCCTCGCTCCGCGAGTCGTCGGCCGCAGAAGGTGGATCCGCCCGGGGGATCCAGAAGCTCGGGGCGCGCATGGATGCCGCGAGGACGCCGTTCGTCGCGGCCATTCACGGCTTCTGTCTCGGCGGAGGACTCGAGCTCGCGATGTGCTGCGACATCCGCGTCGCATCCGAGGAGGCGCTCCTGGGCCAGCCCGAGATCAAGCTCGGGCTCATCCCCGGCGGCGGCGGCACGCAGCGGCTCCCGCGGCTCGTCGGCCTCGGACGCGCCATGCTGCTGAACCTCACCGGCGACTGGATCGACGCCCGCACGGCCGAGCAGTGGGGCCTCGTCGAGAAGGTCGTTCCGAACGAGGAGCTCCGCGAGGCGGCGCTCGAGATCGCCCGCTCGATCGCCGCACGTTCCCCCGTCGCGACCTCGGTGCTCCGCGAGCTCGCGCGCACGACGCGCGACCTCCCGCTCGAGGAGGGGCTGCGCCGCGAGGCCGAGGGCTTCAGACGCTGCCTCGCGAGCGAGGACGGCGCCGAGGGCGTCGCGGCCTTTCTCGAGAAGCGCGAGCCGAACTTCATCGGCCGGTAGGTGCGCGCAGCGATCCTGAAGGGAACCGGCGGGCCGGACCAGCTCGTCGTCGAGGAGGTGCCCGAGCCCGAGGCCGCAGTGGGGCAGGGCCTCGTCGACGTCCGCGCCGTCGGCGTCAACTTCGCGGACGTCCTCGTGCGGCTGGGGCGCTACCCGCAGATGCCGGAGCTTCCGACCGTGCTCGGCTCCGAGATCGCGGGCGAGATCGACGGCGCGAGGGTGATGGGCTTCGGGACGGGCGGCTACGCCGAGCGTGCGGTCGTCGACCAGAATTGGGTGCTCCCGCTCCCAGACGGTGCGAGCTTCGCCGAGGGGGCCGCGTTCCAGACCGCGTTCCTGACGGCGTGGATCCCGCTGACGGAGCTCGTCCGGGTCGCGTTCGGCTCGCGCGTCCTCGTGACGGCAGCGGCCGGAGCGACGGGAACCGCAGCGCTCCAGGTCGTGCGCACCCTCAACGGGCATGCGGTCGCCGCCGTCGGGAGCGAGGAGAAGCTCGAGCTCGCGCGCTCGCTCGGGGCGGTCGAGGCGGTGACCTACGACGAGCTCGACGGGCTCGAGCCCGTCGACGCGGTGTTCGACCTGGTCGGCGGCGAGGTCTTCGCGCAGACGCTCACGCTCCTTCACCCTCTCGGGACGGCGGTGGCGGTCGGTTACGCCGGCGGCCTGTGGAAGGACGTCAGCCCGACGTGGCTCGTGGGCCGGAACATCGGCGTCCACGGCTTCTTCCTCGGGCGCCTGATGCGGATCAGGCCCGATCTCGTCCAGCGGGCCGCGGGCGACGTCCTGCGGCTCTGGGAAGGTGGGGCCGTGCGGCCGGTCGTCGGCCACGAGCTCCCCCTCGAGAAGGCGGGCGAGGCGCACCGGATGATCGAAGAGCGACAGACGACGGGAAAGGTGGTGCTCGTTCCGTGACAGCGCTGGTCACCGGCTCGGCCGGGGGAATCGGAGCCGCGATCGTGAGGAAGCTCTCCTCCGAGGGCTTCGCGGTGAGGCAGCTCGACCTCGTCGAGGGTTTCGACGTGAGCGACGCCGAGGCCTGGGAGCACGTGGGCTCCGTCGACCTCGCCTGTCTGAACGCGGGTGTCCTCACTGGCGACGAGGACATCGCGTCGGTCACCGACGACCAGTACCGCCGCGCGGTCGGCGTCAACGTGGACGGCGTCGTCTTCGGCGTCCGTCGCCTCGCGCGCGTGATGCCGAAGGGAAGCACCATCGTCGCCACGGCTTCCCTCGCCGGCCTCACCCCCGTGCCCGACGACCCGATCTACGGCCTCACGAAGCACGCGGTCGTCGGCTTCGTCCGCTCGGTCGCTCCGCAACTCGCAGAGCGGGAGATCCGGATCCAGGCGGTCTGCCCCGGCTGGGCCGACACCGGACTCATGACGACCGAGTTCAAGGAGGAGCTCGGCGAGCGCGGGTACCGGCTGCTGCGCCCCGAGGACGTCGCCGACGGGGTATGGGCCGCGTACAAGAGCGAGGGCACCGGTGAGGCGTGGATCGTGCAGCCCGGCCGCGAGCCGCTCACCTACGAGTTCAAGGGCGTCCCCGGGCCGCGCTAGGTTGGAGCGTAGGCGTCGGCCACCTCGGCGGGTCAGTGGCACGACGCGGAGCCGCGGTCCGCATAAGACAGGCCCACCGCAGGGACGAATCTCCAGTCGTATCCGGTCGGTCGCAGCCTCAGCGCGACGACGCCGAAGCTGGTCGACTCGCGCGCCTGGCTCCCGGGCTGGACCGAGGTGAAGCCGTAGTGGGAGCGTCCGCCCGTGCCGACGACGAACTCGCGAATCCCGCACGTCCGGTCCACCTTCCCGCTCGGCGCGAGCGGAGCGAAGCGCTCGTAGTCGTGATCGTGCCCGGAGAGGACGACGTCTGCGCTGCCGGCATAGAGGTCCTGCCAAAAAGGCCGACGTGATCGAGTTGTCACCGTGCAGGCCCGAGGAGAAGCGCGGGTGGTGCCAGTAAGCGAGCGTGCAGCTCGTCTGGTGCGTCGCGAGGTCGTGACGCAGCCACCGCTCCTCGGGTGAGCCCCGCTCGCAGCCGCCGATCGCCCAGCAGTTCGAGTTGAGCGAGATGAGGTGCCAGGAGCCCACGTCGAAGCTGTAGTAGCCCCTCGTCGGACTCCCGGCCTTCCTTCCGAAGTACCTGAAGTAGCCGGATGCCCCAGACGTCTCGTACTCGTGGTTTCCGGGCGCCGGCCTCGTGATCGACTTCACTCGTCCCCAGGATCGGTCGTAGGACGCGAGATAGGCAGGGTAGGCGCCTGCGTCGTACTGATCGTCGCCCAGCGTGAGCACTGCCGCGTAGCGGCCGGCGACGAGGAAGCGCGCCGTCGCGAGCTGGCGGCACTCGCTCGCCGTCCCCCGACCGCCGTCGTAAGAGGCGCTCGAGGGGTCGCACGCGATGTCGCCCGCAGCCGCGATCACGGGGAAGCTCGAGCCCGCTCTTCCGCCGCTCGACGAGAGCAGCGCGAGAACCGTCGCGAGGAGGAGCCCCGTCAGCATGAGGCCTGCAGTGCGCATGCCGTGGGAAAGGCGCCTCAGTCGAAGCGCCAGGGCTCCCCGGCGGCGAACGACTTCAGGATCCGGCGGGCGACGACCATGCGGTGCACCTCGTCAGGCCCGTCGTAGATCCGGGCTCCGCGCGCCATCGCGAGCATCGCGGCGAGCGGCGTCTCGTCGGTCAGGCCGCGAGCGCCGTGCACCTGTACCGCGCGGTCGATGACCTCGTTCAGCACCCGCGCCGCGTAGAACTTGATCAGCGAGACCTCGACGCGAGCCTCGTCGCCCTGGTCGATCTTGTGCGCGGCGTCGAGTGTGAGGAGGCGGCATGCCTGGATCTCGGCGGCCGAGTCGGCGATCCAGTTCTGGACGGTCTGCTTGTCCGCGAGCGGGCCGCCGAACGCCTCGCGCTCGAGTGCGTACGAGCACATGAGCTCGAACGCGCGCTGCATCTGCCCGAGCCAGCGCATGACGTGGTGTATGCGACCCGGCCCGAGACGCTTCTGCGCAATCCGGAAGCCCTCGCCCTCCCCGCCGAGCGTGTTCTCGACGGGAACGCGGACGCCCGAATACGTCAGCTCGCAGTGCGTCGTCCAGCCGCGTCCGCGGTGGCCCATCGTCGGGACCGCACGAACGATCTCGACGCCGGGCGTGTCGGCGGGGACGACGATCTGGGTCGCCCTGCGGTGCGGTTCCGCATCCGGGTCGGTGACGGCCATGACGATCCCGAACGCGGCGCCCTCCGCGCCCGACGAGAACCACTTGTGCCCGTCGATCACCCACTCGTCCCCGTCACGGACGGCCCGCGTGCGCAAGCCCGTCGGGTCCGATCCAGACACCTCGGGCTCCGTCATCGAGAAGAACGAGCGCACCTCCCCCGCGACGAGCGGCCGGAGCCAGCGCTCCTTCTGCTCCTCGGTCCCGAATTGCCAGAGGATCTCCCCGTTCCCGGCGTCGGGCGCCTGACAGCCGAGGACGAGCTGGCCCCACACGGAGCGCCCGATCTCCTCGTTCAGGTGCGCGTAGACGAGGAAGCTGCCGTTCGAGCCGCCCGCCTCTGGTGGGAGATGCGGTGCCCACAGTCCCCCTGCCTTCGCGATCGCGCGCAGCCGCTCGACGAGCGCATGCGCTTCGTCGTCCTCACGCGAGAGCGCGGCCTCGTTCGGGTACACATGCTCCTCCATGAACGCGCGGACGCGCGAGCGCAGTTCGAGGACGTCGTCGGTCGGACGGAGATCCGCGATCGTCACGCGGTTAGCATCGCAGGCATGTCGCCCCGGTTCCAGGCGAGCTAGACATGCGGCTCGGCTTCTCGATGGGCTATGCGCCGCCGGGAACGAGCCCGCTCGAGCCGATCGCGCTCGCGCAGGAGGCCGAAAGGCTCGGCTACGACTCGGCGTGGGCGGCGGAGGCCTGGGGCACGGACTGCGTCACCGTCCTGTCGTGGCTCGGGGCGACGACGTCGAGGATCAAGCTCGGCTCGGCGATCATGCAGATCCCCGGCCGCTCGCCCGCGAACACGGCGATGACGGCGGCGACACTCGACCTCCTCTCCGGGGGACGCTTCCTGCTCGGGCTCGGCACGTCCGGCCCGCAGGTGGTCGAGGGCTGGCACGGCCAAGCGTGGGGCAAGCCGCTCACCAAGACCCGCGAGTACGTCGAGATCGTCCGGGCAGCGCTTCGGCGCGAGCTGCTCGAGCATCACGGCGAGCACTACGACATTCCCCTGCGGGACGGCACCGGCCTCGGGAAGCCGCTGAAGCTGATGGCGCGGCCGCTTCGCGCGGAGATCCCGATCTACCTGGCCGCCATCTCGCCGAAGGCCGTCGAGCAGGCCTGCGAGATCGCGGACGGCTGGCTCCCCATCTTCTGGTCGCCGGAGAAGGCGCGCGAGGTGTTCTCCTCCGCGCTCGAGCGCACGAAGCCCGGGTTCGACGTCGCGCCGAACGCACCCGTGATCCTGATCGACGACGTCGAGGCCGGACGGGAGTTCCTGAAGCCGTACTACGCGCTCTACGTCGGCGGCATGGGCGCGCGGGGCACGAACTTCTACAACGACCTGATGTGCCGCTACGGGTACGAAGCGGAGGCGGCGCGGATCCAGGAGCTCTACCTCGGTGGCTCGAAGCGGGACGCGGCGGCAGCGGTGCCGGACGCGTTCGTCGACGAGGTCGCGCTCGTCGGGCCGAAGGAGCGCCTCGCGGAGCGGATCGACGCGTGGCGCGAGTCGGGCGCGACCTCGCTCCTCGTCTCGACGCAGCAGCCCGAGGCGCTGCGCTCGCTCGCAGAGATCGCGCTCTAGACGGACTCCCAGTCCGTTCAGAGCTGCGAGAGCGCCTCGAGTGCGGCCTCGGCGAGCTGCGGCACACCCTGTTCGAAGCGCGCCGCCCGCTCGTCCTCCGCGCCGAGCTCGCCCCTCAGGAACCGGCCGTAGATCGCCTCGCAGAAGACGGCCGCCTTCCAGAGCGCCAGCGCCTCGAACCAGGCCAGGGGCTCGACCTCCCGGCCGCTGGCGGCGGCGTAGCGCTCGACGAGCTCCGCCTTCGTCGGGAAGCCGGGAAGCGAGGTCGCGGGCGAGGTCCCGAGCGGATTCGGCGGGCCGCCGGGCTCGCTGTAGGTGGCAAGGAGGTAGCCGACGTCCGCGCGGGGATCGCCGATCGCCCCCATCTCCCAGTCGAGCACGGCGACGACCCGCGACGGATCCGGGGTCGCCACCATCGTGTTCCCGAGCCGGAAGTCCCCGTGGACGACCGTATCCGGGAGAGGCGCGGGGACGGTCTCGGCCAGCCGAGCGCCCACCTGCTCCACCGCCGCGATGTCACGGGTCTTGTTGATGTCCCAGAGCTGCGCGAACCGGCGGACCTGGCGTTCGTTGTAGCTGCCTGGTCGTGCGAACGCGGCGAGGCCCGAGCTGCTCGGCTCGGCGGCATGGATCTCCACGAGCGAGTCGACCAGGTCGCCCACCAGTGCCCGGCGAGCCGCATGGCTCTCGAGCCCCGGCGGCAGCGCGTCCGTCGGGACGTGGCCCTCGATGTAGTCCGTGACGTAGAAGGGGACGCCGAGCACGCTCTCGTCCTCGCCGACCGCGCGGATCGTGGGGAGCCGCGCGAACCCGGCAGCTCGCAGCGCGAGCTGGAGCCGTGCCTCGCGTACGACGTCGTGGGCGGACGGCGGGAGCGGCGGGCGCGGCGGGCGGCGGAGGACGAAGCGTCCCTCGTCCCGCTCGAGCAGGAAGGTGAAGTTGGAGCCGCCGCCCTCGCCGATCCGGCGGGCACGGAGGTCGCCCGACCCGAGGCCGTGCTCGTCGAGGAACGCGCGCACCCGGTCGAGCACGAGCAGCGGAGGCTTCGTCCCGCCTGACGAGTTCGCTGCCGTCGCGACGATGTCGCTCGACCCCTCGGGAGCCGGTGGACCTGGAGGCGACATCGTCCGATCCTATGCCGCTTGCTTCAGCCCGAGACCCGTCCGGCGGGACCTGAATCAGGCGTGCGTCACCTCGAGCAGGTACGCGACCATCACATCCTCGTCGGCCAGCTGCAGGTGGTACGCGTCCGAGAGCTGCTCCACACGCTCGATCTGCTCGCGGTTCTCGGCGAAGATCGGACCGAACGGGAAGAAGCTGAAGTCGACGACTCGCGCAGTCAGTCCGCCTTCGGCGAGGAGCCGCTCGGTCTGCGCCTGCCCGATGATCGAGAGCTGCATCACGTACGCCTTCCCGCCGGGCTCGAGGAGTCGGGGGAGCAGGCGGAGGAAGTGGTCGAGCAGGCTCCGACCCCAGTAGTCGAGCGGCCTGTGACCGGTGGGCTCGGCGTAGGGATCGACGGGCATCTGATAGAGGCTCGCGGCGACGAGCTCGAAGGTCTCGTCGGGCTCCCACTGGAAGAGGTCCACGTCCTGCCCGGTCATCCGCTCGGCGACGCCGTTCCGGAACCCGTTCGCGAGGGTATTCGCGACGGCATTGCGGTCGATGTCGATCGCATGCACGCGCGAAGCCCCGTTCAGCCCGAGCTGGACAGCGAGGATCCCGCAGCCGCAGCCGACGTCGAGACAGGTGCGCCCCTCCCCTGCGCCCATGTCGAAGAGGGTCTTCCAGACGAGGTAACTGCCCGTCGTTGGCACGAACACGCCCGGGTCGACCGTGAGCTCGGGGAACGGGAGCGGATGGACGACGCGCCCCTCCGTGTCGCGCCAGGGCTCGGCCGGAGCGACCTCTGCCTCGTCCCGGAGGAGCCGTTCGTCGAGCGCGGGCCTGCGCCTGCCCGGTTTCGTTCCCGCGAGCCGGCGGACGGCCGCCTCGATGTGCTCGGGGCTCACCCCGCAACAGCCCCCGATGATCTGCGCACCCTCGTCGCGCCAGCCGAGCGCCAGCTCCGCGTACGCAGCCGGGTCGATCGCGTCGTCGAACCGCCACTCCGCGCCGACGAGGTGGCCGAGGTTCGGGTAGACGCCGAGCGGAAGCGACGTGAAGTCCCGCAGCCACCCGATCATCCCGGGGACGTGATCGACGGGCAGGCAGTTGATGAGGATCGCGCCGACACCCATCTCCTCGAAGCGGCGTGCCGAACGCCCGAAGAGGTCGCCCTCGGGAGGTCCCCAGTGCTGGCCGAAGACGCCGCACACGCCGTGCCGGCAGCGGCGGAACGAGAGCCAGACGGGAAGGCCCGTCTCGAGCAGGAGCTCGATGGTCTCGAAGGTCGATGGGTCGCGGATCAGCGTCAGCGTCTCGAGCAGGATCAGGTCCGGCGGCTCCTCCTCGAAGACGCGTTGGAGGAGCTCGATCGTGCCGCGCCGTTCGGCCGTGTTCACCTCCTCTGAGATCGCGAACGCGACCGCGCACTCGCCCGCCCGCCCGGCCTCCTCCACGCCGCGCCTCGCGAGCCCGATGCCGAGGCGCGCGACGTCCATCCAGTGGCCCGTCTCGGGAGTCCCGGGGCCCGAGCGCAGTCCGAGCTCGGGCGCGGACAGGATCGCCCAGGTGTTCGTCGAGAGAACCTGGCAGCCGGTCTCCGCATAGCGTCGGTGCACGTCGAGCACCGCCTGCGGAGCCCGGTACAGCGCCCACGTCCCCCACAGCTCGAGATCCGGGCTCCCGCCCACGCCGGGACGCTGGAGCTCCGTCGCGACGCCGCCGTCGAGGACGACGCACTCGTCGGCGGAGATCATCGCCTCGAGCCGGGCGTACGCGGTCGAAGAAGCGGTCGAAGAGGTGGTCGCGCTCACGGGCTCACCGGAACCTACTCTGGCAGCATCCCGTCCTCATGCGCAGGCGCATTTATCTCATGCGGCACGGCGCCGTCTCGTACGTGTCGTCCGACGGGAGACCGGTCGCGCCGGACGACGTGGTGCTCACCGAGGAGGGCCGGACCGAGGCGAGGGCTGCGCACGAGCTGTTCGCGGGCGTCCGGCTCGATCGCGTCCTCACGAGCGGGCTCCCGCGCACGGTCGAGACGGCCCGGATCGTCGCGCCCGGGGCGACGATCGAGGAGTTGCCCGAGCTCCACGAGCTCCGGGGAGACCGCCTCTCCGCAATACCGGAGGAAGAGCTCGAGGACGAGTTCGTGCATGCGTTCCGGGGTGTCGTCCCGAACAACAAGCGCTTCCTGGGCGGGGAGACGATCGGCGAGCTCTTCGACCGAGTCCTGCCGGCGCTCGACCGGATCCTCGAGGACACGGGGTGGGACACCGCGCTCGCCGTGCTCCACGGCGCCGTGAACCGCGCGATCCTGTCCTTCGCGCTGACCGGCGAGCGGATGTTCCTCGGCCACTTCGAGCAGGCCGCGGGGTGCGTCAACGTGCTCGACGTGGGCGACGAGTGGATCGTGCGAGCGGTCGGCGTCTCCCCCCTCGACCTGCTCCACCGCTCGACTCGGAACACGACGATGGAGACGTACTGGGAGGAGCTCCAGCCCTACCTGGGCCGGATGCAGTAGGGGCCGGACGAGCCGGCCCCTACCTGGATCGAGCGAGCCTCTGTGCCTAGCGCGGGCGGCCGTTGACGAGCGGCCCGATCTTCGACCACGCGCCGTTGCCGTACCGCTGGGGCTCCATCTGACTGAAGATGAAGTGGTCCTTCGGGCTCGTCGTCTGCACCACACCCGGAAGAGCGAACCTGTTCTTCGAGTTCATGTGCAGGAGCGCGTTCATCAGACTCGCGCGTGTGGGGTTCTTGCCCGCCGCGTACATCGCCTGCACGAAGGTCTCGGCCTTGGCGAACCCGTACAGGTTGAGTCCGTCGCTCGGGTCGGCCTTCGGCGCGTACTTCGCTAGGAGCTGACGGTAGAGCTTCACCGCTGGATCGTTCGCGAACCGCGGGCTGGCCGGGTCCTTCAGAAAGCCGATCGACAGGGAACCGTTCACGTACGCCGCACCTGCGGCAGCCACGTACGCCTTGACGTAGGCCGCGGTCGCGGCGACGTGGTTCAGGTAGATCGTGCTCGGATTGAACCCGAGGGCCTTGCCGAAGAAGTACGCCTGACCGGCGAACTTCGGTGTCGCGAAGATCATGAAGACGTCGGCGCCGGACGCCTTGATTCGGCCCATCTGCGAGCGTACGTCGGGCGCAGTGACCTCGTAGGGCTCCTCTGCGACGATGTTCGCTTTCGAGTAGTTCGTACCGAGCGCGATCTTCAGCCCGTAGAGATAGTCCTTGCCGTAGGCGTCGTCCTGGTAGAGGACGGCGATCTTCTTCCCAGGCTGGTTCTTCTTGATCTGAAGGCCGAAGAGCCTACCCTCGGCGATGTAGTCGGGCTCCCAGCCGATCGTCCACGGGAACTCCTTGTACTGGGAGCCGAACTCTGTCGCCCCCGTGGAAACGAGCACCTGCGGGATCTTCCGCTGGTTCAGGTAGTCGCGGACCGCAAGGCACGGCTCCGTCCCGAGCTGGCCGACCACTGCGAAGACCTTGTCCTGCTCGACGAGCTTCCTCGTCAGCTGGACGGTGTTCGCGGGGTTGTAGCCGTCGTCGTAGTACTTGAACACGATCTGGCGGCCGTAGACGCCGCGCTTTCCGTCAGGGCCGCGACGCGAGTTGATGTAGGCGAAGTACGCCTTCATCGCGGGAGCGATCGGCGCGTACGCCGACGCGGGCCCGGTGAGCGGGAACGTGCCGCCGATGACGATCGTCTTGCTTGTGATGCCCGTCTCGCTCGCCCCGCCGAGCGCCCCGGGCACCGTGAGTACGAGTGCCGCGAGCCCTGCTACCGCGGCGATGATGAGCTTACGCACCAACTCCTCCTTCTGTACGCCCTCCGACTCCTGCCTGTAGGCGCGAGGGTACAGCCACGGATCGAGCCTCGCTAGAGCCGGAGAGGGATCGTCGTGATACGCCGAGCGCAGGGCCGCGACACGTCCGAGACGTCGGAGGAAACGGTCGTCCTGCGTTCACCATCCGCGGTGGAGAATCATGACAGACCGACGGCGTGTTTCAAAACATCTCGCCGGGGTGTTCCGAATGCCGAGTATGCTCGCGCGATCGTGAACGCGGCTCCCGTGTCCCCACCCCGCCGCGGGCGACCCGCCGCCGCGACGCGCGAAGACGTTCTCGATGCTGCCCTCCAGCGCTATCTCCGAGGGCGCCGGATCGACGTGCGCGCGATCGCCGGCGAGCTCGGGCTCGGACGCACGACGGTCTACCGCTGGTTCGGCTCGCGCGAGGGGCTGATCGGCGAGGTCCTCATCCGGGCGGTGGAGCCGCTCTTCGACGACGCGCACGCAGCCGCTCGCGGCCGTGGCGCGGCGCGCCTACTCGACGCCTTTGGGCGCGTGAATCGAGGGCTCGCCGAGGCGCCGGCGCTCCGCCAGTTCCTCGAGCAGGAGCGGGATGCGGCGCTCCGGATCATCACTTCGAGCGCAGGCGTCGTGCAGCAGAACGCGGTGCGCCGCGTGACCGCGTGGATCGAGGAGGAGACGCAAACCGGCGCGTACACGGCGCCGGTCGACCCGGCGACGCTCGCCTACGCGATCGTCCGGCTCGCCGAGGCGTTCATCTACAACGACGCGGTCGCGGGCATCCGGGGCGACGTCGGACGGCTAAGGGAGGTCGAAGCGGCGATTCTCGGCGTCTCGGCCTACTCTCCACGCGCTCGGCCGTGAGTGGGCCGAATCCTCACGTCGGACGATGAAGCGAGCTCCCAGGTTGACGTCGTAGTGCCGGGACCGAGCTACCCGCGAAGTTGCTCGACACGAAGCTGGTCTGCGCGCCGGAGAGCTCGAGCTGACGGACCAACTCTCGGAGGTGGAGCGGATCCGTAAATGCCCCGATGCCCGCCGAGGCTGCGGGACACATGATGGAAACGTTCTGAGAAAGGAGGATGAAATGCGCATCCGACGCGCGCTTCTCCTCACGCCTCTCGCGGCGATCCTTTCCGCGATGGTGGGAGTTACGGCATCGGCATCGCCGATCGTGCCGGGCTCAGACTATGTGTGGGCACAACCAGGGACAGCAGCGGTGACGACGCCCTACGCACAGCCCCCGGCTTGGATTCCAGTCGCCCCATCGTGGACGAGCATGTACCCCGTAACGGACTACGTCTGGGCACAACCGGGGACGGCGGCAGTGACGACGCCGCACTCACAGCCCCCGGCCTCGATTCCAATTTCCGACGAGACGTGAGCGAAACGAAGTCGAAGCACCGAACTACTCGTGAGGTCGGACACTTTCGATCTAGTTCGGCTATCGGCTACCTAGCCATCCAAGCGACTCCATAACCGATTGCGGGCGGATGCCTGGGCACGAACTGCAAGGCCCCGGAGCGGGAAGCCCGACCGGCTCGTCTCTACGCGAGCGAGCAAGATCAGATCCCACGTCGCCTCGCAAGGTCAGGGGCTTGTGCCGCGAGACCCTGCAGTTCGTCCCGGAGGCGAGTCCCTGACCCTTCGACCCGCTACCCCAACCCGATCTGGTTCGCGAGCTCCTCTGCCTCGTCGAGCTCGGCGTCGAGCGCGTCGATCCCGCTCTCCCAGATGCCCGGATCGGTCAGATCGAGGCCGACGATCTGCGCGAGCTCCTGCGGCGGCTTCGAGCCACCCAGGCGCAGGAGATCGAGGTACGGCTCGACCATCGAGTCGCCCTCGGTCTCGTAGCGCCGGAAGATCGCCAGCGCGAACAGGAACCCGTACGCGTACGCGTACACGTAGCCGGGCGTGCCGATGAAGTGCGGGATGTAGCTCCACCAGGTGCCGTAGCCGTCGGTGTCGACCGAGTCGCCGAAGAGCTGCCCTTGTGTGTCGAGCCAGCACTCCTCGAACCGCTCGGGCGAGAGCTCGCCCTCGCCGCGGCGCTCGTTGTGGACGACGTCCTCGAACCGGTTCATCGAGATCTGGCGGAACACGGTCGCGATCGAGTCCTCGATCCGTCCCGCGAGCAGGTTCAGCCGCCGCCGCGGATCTTCCTCGAGCGCGAGGAGCCGCTTGAAGGTCAGGGCCTCGCCGAAGACCGATGCCGTCTCGGCCGTCGTCAGCGGCGTGTCGGCGTTGAAGAGGCCGAGCGGGATCGAGAGATAGCCGTGCAGGCCGTGTCCCAGCTCGTGCGCGAGCGTGAGGATCGAGCGCCGGTCGCCCGTGTAGTTCATGAACACGTACGGATGCACGCCGGGGACCGTCGTCGCGCAGAACGCGCCGGTCCGCTTGTTCTCGCGCACGGGCGCGTCGATCCAGCTCTCGTCGAAGAAGCGCTCGACGATGTCCCCCGTCTCCGTGGAGAAGTCCGAGTACGCGCCGAGAACGATCTCGCGCGCCTCCTCCCACGAGACCTTGCTCGGATCGTCCGCGAGCGGCGCCATGCGGTCGTAGTAGGCGAGCCGGTCGAGGCCGAGCAGCCGAGCCTTCAGTCGGTAGTAACGCTGGACGACGCCGTAGCGGGACACGGACGCGTCGATCAGGGCCTGGACGGCCTCGTCGGTCGTGTCGTTCCGCAGGTTCCGTGACGAGATCCACGTCTCGTACCCGCGGAGCCGATCGTCGATGGACTTGTCGACGAGGATCGTGTTGAAGATGAACGCGCGCGTCCGCAGGCCCGGCGTGAGACCCTCGGTCACGGCCTCCGCGGCGGTGCGTCGCACGTCGCGGTCGCCGGAGTAGAGCTTCGCGATCGCCTCCTCGAAGCCCACCTCCTCGCCGTCGAGCGGGACCTTGATCGCGCCGAGAAGCTCCTCGTAGAGCCGTCCCCAGGCGCTCACGCCCGAGACGGACTTCTCGGTGAAGATCTTCTCCTCCGCCTCGGTGAGCAGGTAGGGCCGGAACTTGCGGAGCGTGCGGAGCCAGTGGTGCCAGCGCTCGAGCTCGGAGGCCGCGAGCAGCGCGTCGACTGCGTCGTCCGAGAGGTCGGCGATCTCGAGCCCGAAGAAGAGGAGCTGCGTGTCGAGCGCCGCGCCCTTCTCGGTCAGCCGGGCGACGAGCGCACCGCGCTCTGAATCGGCCATGTCGGTCGAGAACCACAGGTGCGCGTAGTAGATCGCGCGGGTGAGGATCGACTCGATGCGCTCCTGCTCGTCGATCGCCTCGGCGAGCGCTGCGGCGTCCAGCGTCGCGACCTGCTCGTAGTACTGCTCGCGGAACGCCTCGGCGGCGTCCTCGGCCTCCTTGACGTCGGCCTCGAGTCGTGGGTCGTCACCGCTCTCGTAGAGGTCGGAGAGGTCCCACGCGACGCCCTCCGCCCCCGTCAGCTCAGTAGTCGTCATGGGCGAAGACTCTACGTGACGAGCTCGAGCAGCCGATCGCCGACGAGGTCGAGCATCGCGTCGTCGGAGTGGTTCAAGTGCTGCAGGAAGACACGCGTTACGCCGAGCGCGCGGAGCTCCTCGATCCGCTCCGCGACGTCGTCCACCGTCCCGACGAGCCAGCGGTCGCGGCGGGCGGCGATGAGCTCCTCGGGATCCGTATCTCCTGTGCCGAGCGCGAGGAACGCGCGCACGCGATCGACGACCTCGGCGCCGTCGGCGCCGACGAAGCAGGCGGTCATCACCGAGAACCCGAGCGTGGCCGGGTCGCGCCCGGCCTCCTGGCAGGCGCGGACGAGGCGTTCGCGCCGCTCGCGGAGCTCGTCGTTCGGCGCGCCGAGCGTGTTCACCTCGTTCGCGTAGCGGGCAGCGAGGGCGGCGAAGCGTGGTCGCACGGTCCCGCCGAGGACGAGCGGCGGATGCGGCGACTGGACGGGCCGCGGCAGCGCGGTCTGATCCTCGAGTCGATACGCCGGGCCTGTGTGGTCGAACCCGGATTCGGTCCACGAGCGCACGACGACCTCGACCTGCTCCTCGAACAGGTCGAACCGCCCGCGTGCGTCGAGGAACGGGAACCCGTTCGCGAGGTGCTCTCGCTCGAACCAGCCGGCACCCATGCCGACGTCGAGCCTGCCGCCGGAGATGTGGTCGACGGTGACCGCCATCCGCGCGAGGACGCTCGGGTGGCGGAAGGTCGAAGGCGAGACGAGCGTCCCGAGCCGGATCCGCTCGGTGCGGGCGGCCAGCCCGGCGAGCGTCGCCCAAGCATCGAGCGAGCCCGATTCGGCCTGGATGGTCGCGACGTAGTGGTCGGAGCGGAAGAGCCCCTCGAGCCCGTGACGCTCGACGAGGCCCGCGATCCGCACCCAGTCCTCCCAGGTGACGCCCTCCTGGCCCTCGATCATGAGACAGACGCGCACGTCGCTCCTCAGGCCGCCGACGACGTCGCCTGGGCCGCTTCTACCACCCATGCCGACACCGACTCGTCGCGGCCGCGGAGGTCGAGCGAGCGAGCCTCGAGGCCCGCGACGTCGAGGGCCGCGGCACCGGCGGTGGCCGCGCTCACCAGGATCTCCCCCGCCCCGGCGGAGGACGCGAGCCGGGCTGCGATGTTCACCGGGTCGCCGAGCGCCGTGAAGTCGCACGCGTCGCCCTCTCCGACGCGGCCGACGTATGCGATGCCCGTGTGGACGCCCGCGCCGACCGGGATCCACGGATCGCCGCTGCCCGCGCCGGTCGCGCGCAGGAGATCCTGCGCCGCCGCGACGGCCTTCGCGGCGTGATCGTCACCCGCGAACGCCGGCACGAAGAGCGCGACCACCTCGTCGCCGACGAACTTGTCCACGATCCCGTCCCAGCGGTCGACGACTTCAGCGGCCATGCCGTAGAAGCGCGCGATGAGCTGGGAGAACTCCTGTGGCGCCGTTCGCTCGGCGAGGCCTGTGGACCCGCGGACGTCGGCGAAGAGGAGCGAGATCTCGACCTCGGCTCCGCCCGGCCTCTTGTCGACCGAGCGGAAGCACGCACGGCAGAGGCGGCGGTTCAGCCGCGACTGGCCGAAGCCGAAAGGCCGGAGCAGGAAGTGGCCCGGATTCCCGAAGGGCGACGCGCACAGCTTGCAGCGCGGCTCCGAGGGGATCGCCTTCATGATCCGACGGAGGCGCTGCACCCCCGCGCTCTCGCCGCTCAGGAGCTTGCGCCACTCCTCGCTCTGCCGCTCGTCGGGCTCCATCGGAGCATCATTCTGCTTCACGAGAGCGCGTGTGGATCGGTGACGGGGACTCGGCAGACGAAGCGCTCGCACACGTAGACGGCTGGCCGCCCCTCGACGAGGCCCTTGCCCGCGAGCAGGGGGACCTCCTCCGCCGGCCCCACCGCGACGACCGTCCGCGGCTGGAAGGACGCGAGCGCGGCCCGTGCGACCAGTGCGTCGACAGCACCGACGACCGCGATCTCGCGTGGTGGGCTGAGCAGCAGGTCGAGCGCGCAGAGCGCCCACGCGAACGCCCCCGGTGCCTGCCGGAGCGCCGGCTCCACGAGGCGCAGGGAAGAAACGGCCGTCCTCTCCAGGTCGTCGTCGCCCCAGATGCGCGCGAGCCGAAGCAGCACCCAGCACAGCATCGAGCTCCCCGAGGGAGCCGGCGTGTCCTGCTGGTCCTTCGTCCGTGGCACGCGCACGTCGCCGTCGACGGTCGAGAGGAAGAAGCCGCCGTGCTCCTCGTCGGCGAAGAGCTCGACCGCGAGCAGCGCGAGCCGGTGCGCCTCCAGGAGCCAGCGGAGCTCGCCGGTCGCCACGTGGAGCTCGAGGAGCCCGAATGCCGCGTTCGCGTAGTCGTCGAGGAAGCCGACTCCGCTCGAGCGCCCGTCCCGGAGCGAGCGCAGGAGCCGGCCGTCGTCGGCGGTGAGCGGACCGAGCAGGAGCTCCCCGATCCCGCGTGCTGCGTCGAGCCAGTAGGGTCGCTCGAGCCGGTAGCCGGCCTCCGCGACGGCAGCGAGTGCGAGGCCGTTCCACGACGCGAGCGCCTTGTCGTCACGGAAGGGCTGCTCGCGCTCGTCCCGCACCGCGAGCACGAGCGCACGGAGCGCCCGGTCCAGCCGGCCGCGAACGATGAAGCGGTCGTCCTCGAACGGCTCCAGGAGCTCGCGCGGGAGCCCCATGTCGTCCGCCTCCTCCAGGGTCCAGGTGTACGTCAGGCCCTCGACCCCGGCGGTGTCGGCGTCCTGCGCCGAGGCGAGCCCGCCGTTGGGGAGCAGCAGGTCGCGGAGCAGGTAGTCGAGCGTCTCCTCGACCACCTCGCGGTAGCGCTCACGCCCCGTGACGACCCAGGCGTGGAGGTACGTCGAAGCGAGGAGCGCGTTGTCGTAGAGCATCTTCTCGAAGTGCGGCACGAGCCAGCGGTCGTCGACCGAGTAGCGATGGAAGCCGCCTCCGACGACGTCGTACATACCGCCCGCCGCCATCCCGTCGAGCGTCGCCGTCGCCATCGCGAGCGACTCCTCGTCGCCCCACCGCAGGAGCAGCTCGATCGTCGAGGCGGCGGGGAACTTCGGCGCTCGCCCGAAGCCGCCGAAGGTCGGCTCGAAGCTCTGCCGGATCCCGCGCGCCACGTCCGTGAGGATCGACTCGGTCAGCGGCTCCGTGGAGGGGCGGGTGGAGGCGTTCCGGCGCAGCGTCTCGTCGATCCGCTCCGCCTGCTGCTCGATGTCGACTCTCCGCTCGCGCCAGGCGTCGGCGACGGCACGCAGCAGGTCGCGGAACGACGGCATCCCGTGCCGGGGCTCCGGCGGGAAGTACGTGCCCGCGTAGAACGGCCTACCCTCGGGCGTGAGGAAGACGGTCGTCGGCCAGCCGCCGGACCCGGTCATGCCGACGGTCGCCTCCATCGTCACCGCATCGACGTCCGGACGCTCCTCCCGGTCGACCTTCACGTTCACGAACAGCTCGTTCATGAGCTTCGCCGTCGCCGGGTCCTCGAACGACTCGTGCGCCATCACGTGGCACCAGTGGCACGAGCTGTAGCCGACCGAGACGAGCAGCGGCCTGTCCTCGGCGGCCGCGCGGCCGAACGCCTCGTCCCCCCACTCGTACCAGTCGACCGGGTTCTCCGCGTGCTGAAGGAGGTACGGGCTCGTCGCGTCCGCGAGGCGGTTCATTCAGGAAACCGTACGGGCCTCGAGTCCGCAAAACGAGGGACGAGCGCGTTTTCGCGCTGGTACTCGTCACCGACGACATGCAGGAGGAACCATGCCGAAGGAGATCGTGACCACCGACAGGGCTCCGAGATCGCTAGCCGGCTACAGCCAGGCGGTCAAGGCGAACGGCTTCGTGTTCGTCTCCGGCCAGGGCCCCTTCCACCCCGAGACGGGCGACGTCGTCGGGACGACGATTCAGGAGCAGACCGAGCAGTGTCTGCGGAATGTCCGGGCGATCCTCGAAGCGGCAGAGAGCGGCCTCGAGCAGATCGTGAGCGCGACCTTCATCCTCGGCGAGGAGAGCGACTTCGCTGGGATGAACGAGGAGTGGGCGAGGTGGTTCCCGACCGACCCGCCGGCGCGTCAGGGAGCTCAGCTGCCGATCCACCCAAAGGGTATGAAGATCTCGATCGCGGTGGTCGCCGAGGCTACCTCGTAGGCGCGGGGTCGCCGGGCACGAGAACCCCGAACACCTCGCGCGCACCGCGCAGTCTCGTCCGCAGGAGCGCGTGTGCGCGGGACGAGTCGAGCGAGCAGTCGAGCGGGCGTCCGGATGGTGCAGGACAGCGCGCGACCGGCCCGCCGCTGACGAGCTCCGCCAGCTCCGCCCTCGAGACCCGGTCTGCGCCTGCGGCGTGGAGCACGCCCGACACGTCGAGCCGGGCGAGCTCGAGGAGCGCCGACACCAGGTCGCCGACCTGTGTCGGGCAGCGGATCTCGTCCTCGTAGAACGTGCACTCCGGGTCGACGGCCGCTACCTCGTGCTTCGACGGCGCGTGCCCCGGCCCGCCGACGAGGAGCGACGTCCGCACGACGAGCGCGTCCGGGCACGCTTCGAGCACGCGCCGCTCGGACTCGGCCTTCGCACGCCCGTACTCGGACACGGGGTCGACGGCGTCGTCCTCGCTGTACGGCACTCCTTTCCGTCCGCTGAAGACGACGTCGGTCGAGAGGTGGACGAGGCGCGCTCCCACCTCACGCGCGGCGCGGGCGACGTTCTCGGCACCGTCGACCGTGATCTCCCACGCGCCCGGACCGTCCTGGAGATAGGCGGTGTTCACGACGACGTCCGGGCGGAGACGTTGAAAGAGCGTGCGCACGGCCGCGGCGTCGCGGATCTCGACCCGCTCGCCGGTCGCCAGGGGATCGAGACGCAGGAGCTCGGACCCGAGGAACCCGGAGGCGCCGGTCACGTGGACTCTCATCGCCGGCCGACGCCTCACTCCGTGGCGCCGCGCCGACGCCGGAGATGACGGATGCCCTCGACGAGGAGGGCGATGCCGGTAGCCACCACGAACGCGACGATGAAGCCCTTCCACGGCGCATTCTCGAAGCTCTTCCCGCCGAAGTAGCCGAGGAGCGCGCCGTACGTCGCCCAGATGAAGCCGGCGAGCACGTCGTAGACGATGAACTTCCGCCAGGGGAACGCATGGATGTATCCCGCGGCGAACGTGGTCGCAGTCCTCCCGCCGGGAATGAAGCGCGCGACGATGATGATGTACGCACCCCGCGTGAGCAGCTGGTGCTCCGCCCAATGGAGCCGGCCCTGCGCCTTCTCGCCGCGGAACCACCGCTTCACGGTCCGCTCGCCGACCCACGTGCCGAGCGCGAAGGAGACGTTGTCTCCTGCGACTGCGCCGGCTGCACCGGCCAGGATCACGAGCCAGAGCTCGAGGTCGCCCGTGCTCGCGAGGACGCCTCCCGTGATGAGCACCGTCTCGCTCGGGACGACCGGGAAGAACGCGTCGAGCATCGCGACGCCGAAGATGACGAGGTACGACCACCACTCGCCGGAGACGGCGTTGACGAGCGACTGGAACACGTCGCCATCCTCGCACCTGGCCCAGCGGCGATGATCCGGCCGTGCCCCTCCTCCCGCTCGACGGCACGCGCATCGTCGACGTCACGACCTCGATCGCCGGGCCGTACTGCGCGGAGATCCTGGCCGCGCTCGGCGCGGACGTCGTCAAGGTCGAGCGACCCGGGACGGGCGACGACGCGCGCGCCTGGGGGCCGCCGTTCTGGAACGGCGAGAGCGCGATGTTCCTGTCCGTGAACGCCGGCAAGCGCTCGCTCGCCGTCTCGCTCCGGGACGCGCGTGGCCGCGCGGTGGTCGAACGGCTCGCTGAGCGGGCGGACGTCTTCCTGCAGGGGCTCCGTCCCGGGCTCGCCGACGAGCTCGGGCTCGGTTCGGACGTCCTGCGGGCCCGAACCCCGAGGCTCGTCTACTGCTCGATCGGCGCGTACGGGCGCGTCGGGCCGCTCCGGGAGGAACCGGGCTACGACGCGCTCATGCAGGCCGCGGGTGGTCTCATCAGCATCACCGGCGAGCCGGGCCGCTCGGGTGTTCGCGTCGGCTCCTCGCTCGTCGACATGGGGACAGGCCTGTGGGCGGCGCTCGGCGTACTCGCGGCGATCCTCGAGCGCGAGCGGACGGGCGAGGGCACGGTCGTCGACACGTCCCTGTACGAGACGGCGGTCGGCTACCTCGGCTACCACCTCGTCGGCTACCTCGCGGACGGCTCGGCCCCCTCGCGCGACGGCACCGCGTTCCCGATGGTCGCTCCGTATCAGGTGCTCCCGACCCGGGACGGCGAGCTCATGGTCGCGGGCGGGAACGACCGCCTCTTCGCGGCCTTGTGCGACGCCGTGGCGCTCCCGGAGCTCGCCTCCGACGAGCGCTTCCGCACGAACCCGGACCGCGTCCGGAACCGCGACGAGCTCGTCGCGATCCTCTCCGAGCGATTGCGTGAACGCGACACCGCCGAGTGGCAGGCGCTGCTGCGGGATGCGGGCGTCCCGGCGGCGCCCGTCGCGGACGTCGCAGACGTCGCGACCTCGGAGCAGACGGCCGCCCTCGGGCTGCTCGCGCCGCTCGCCCATCCTCGTGTCCCCGAGCTCCGCCTGCCCGCGCTCCCGCTCTCGTTCGACGGCGAGCGACCGCCGCTCGAAGCACCGCCGCCGCTCCTGGGAGAGCACTCCGCCGAGGTGCTCCGCGAGCTCGGCTACGAGGACGCGGACATCGCGACGCTCGCGACCGAGGGCGTCGTCGGGCTCGCGCCGTAGCGGTTACTCGTACGCGATCGCCTGGAGCGGATCGAGCTTTGCCGCGCGCCGGGCGGGGAAGATCGCGGCCAGGACGCCGACGATGATCGTCGCGAACGCGAACACGATCAGCTGCCCGACCGGCACCGAGAAGTTGATCTCGTCGAGGCGGACGACGAGTAGGGCGCCGAAGATGATCCCGAGCACGATCCCGAGGACGCCGCCGATCAGAGCGGTAATGACGCTCTCGTGCCGGATCATCCGCCGCACCTGACGTCTCGTCATCCCGATCGCGCGCAGCATCCCCAGCTCGCGCGTCCGCTCGAAGACCGTGAGAACGAGCGTGTTCACGATCCCGAAGAGGCTGACGAGCACGGAGAGCGCGAGCAGCACGTAGAGCACGTTGAGGACCTTCTTGAGTGGCCCGATCTGGTTGTCGACGAACTCGCCACGCGTCTGCGACTTCGCGTTCGGGAAGGTCTTCAGAGAGTCGGCGAGCGCCTGCGTGTTCGCGTCAGTGATCCCGCCCTGCATCTTCACGAAGGTGAAGAGGTTCTGCGGCTGGGCGTAGTTCGCGTCCCACGTCGCGCTCGAGATCGTCACGTTCCCGAACGGGGACCCTCCGGAGGGCGGGTCGAAGATCCCCTTCAGCTTTAGTTTCAGCCGCGTGCCGGTGGGAGTCTCTGCGGGGATGGTCGATCCGACCTTCAGGTGGTGGTTCTTCGCGTAGTCCTTCGTCGTGAAGGCGCCGTCCGCCCCGAGATTCGCCGGCGTCGACGGCGAGCCGTCGACCCAGTTGATGCTGACCACCTTGCCGATGTCCGGGTCGACCGCCGTGCCCATCTCGACGCTCCCGAAGACCTTGAGGTCGCCCTCGCGAACGCTCGCGATCGCCGTCACGCCGGGCGCCTTCGCGGCCGCGGCGGCCGTACTGATCGGGATCGGGTCGAAGTTGTTCTGCGCCGTGATCGCGTAGTCCGAGGTGAACTGCTCGTTCACGGCGTCGGTGAAGGTCGAGATGATCCCGGCTGCGAGAACGGAGACGAACGTGACGAGAGCGAGGCCGATCAT
Source organism: uncultured Actinomycetes bacterium (assembly GCA_963809405.1). Classification (GTDB taxonomy): domain Bacteria; phylum Actinomycetota; class Thermoleophilia; order Gaiellales; family Gaiellaceae; genus GMQP-bins7. The sequence continues at coordinate 1,783,501 of CAWEJN010000002.1, read as the reverse complement.
GAGGGCAGCCGCAGTCGACGCGGTGCGCTGAGGATTCCGGCGGGCGTTGTCGCGCGCGAGCATGCCCGCAGCGCCGCCGATCTTCGTCGCAGGCCAGCCGAGCGCGGCCGCCAGCGGCCGGACGATCCGCGACGCGAAGAACGCAACGCCCAGGAACACGAGCAGCACGCCGACGCCCATCGAGCCGAGCACGGGGCCGGTTCCGCTCGCCTGGAAGAGCCCGAACAGAATCAATGCGAACCCGAGCGCGACGAGGAGGAGCGAACCCACCGTACGGAGGCGCTTGTGACCCTCGGGGAGCGTGGCGCCCTCCCGGACGGCGGCGATCGGCGGCACGCGGGTCGCCCGCAGCGCGGGGCGCAGGCTCGCGAGCAGCGTGATCACGATCCCGACGAGGAGCGCGACCACGATCGTCCGGTTCTCGAAGACGAGGCCGTTGTTCGGCAACGTGAACCCGATCGCCTCGAAGAGCTTGAAGAGCCCCTTCGCGAGCGCCAGTCCGAGGAAGAGCCCGGCGAGCGACGCGAGCACCCCCATCACGAGCGCTTCGACCACGACGGCGCCGAGCACCTGCCGGCGAGTCGCTCCGAGCGTGCGCAGCGTCGCGAACTCGCGCGTGCGCTGGGCGATCGTGATCGAGAGCGAGTTCGCGATCACGAACGCCCCGACGAACAGCGCGACGCCGGCGAACGCGAGCAGGAACGTCTGCAGGAAGCTGATGAAGCTGTTGACGTCCGACGCGTCCTCCTGCGCCTGCGCGTCGCCGGTCCGGACCTGCGTCCCCTGCGGGAGCACCTGGTGGATCTGCGCGAGGAGCGCGGCCTCGGACACGCCGTGCTTCTTGGCGACCCGGATGTCGTCGAGCTTCCCCCTCTTCTCGAAGAGCGCCTGCGCAGTCGGGAGATCGAAGCCCGCGAGGGTGGCGCCGCCGATCGTCGAGACGGAGCCGAACTTGACGAATCCGGAGATCCGGAACCGCTCGACCGGCCCCTCGGACTGGACGCCGATGATGCTGCCGACCTGCAGGTTCTTCTTGCTCGCGGTCGAGCGGTCGATGACGACCTCCCCACTTCCCGGCCAGGACCCGTCGATGAGCGTGAGCGAGTTGAACTGCGGGAGCGAGGGATCGACGCTGAAGCCGATGTTCGGCGCTCCACCGAAGACGATGGCCTTGCCGTCGTCCCCGATCAGGTGTGCGTTGCCCTCGACCCCTCCGAGCGCCGCCTGGACACTCGAGAGCGAACGGATCTTCGGGAGCAGCGACTCGTCGAAAGAGGGAGCGGTCGTGCCGTTCTGATCCGTGAGGTCGAACGCCGACTTCCCGGTGACGACCGCGTCGGTGCCACGGTAGGTCTGCGTGAAGATCGTGTCGAACGCCTTCGAGATCGAGTCCGTGAGGACGTACGTACCGCTCACCATCGCGACGCCCAGCACGATCGCGATAGCCGTGAGCGCGGTGCGGAGCTTGCGGGAGAGGAGACCTCTGACCGCGAAGCGGATCATCAGCCGATCTGCTCCATCGCCGCGACCACCTCGTGCGAGCTCGCCCCGCGCATCTCGCGCACGATCAGCCCGTCGTCCAGGAAGAGGATCCGGTCGGCGATCGACGCGGCACGCGGGTCGTGCGTGACCATGACGATCGTCTGCTCGCGTTCGTCGACGGCGTGTCGCAGGAGCTCGAGGATCTCGTGACCCGTCGTCGAGTCGAGGTTGCCGGTCGGCTCGTCCGCGAAGAGGACGGTCGGCTTCGAGACCAGCCCCCGCGCGATCGCGACGCGCTGCTGCTGTCCTCCGGAGAGCTCCGCCGGCCGGTGCCCGAGGCGATCGGCGAGGCCGACGTCGTCGACGACCTGCTCGACCCAGCCGTTCTCGGGCTTCTCGCCCGCGATCGTGAGCGGGAGCACGATGTTCTCCTTGGCAGTCAACATCGGCAGGAGGTTGAAGAACTGGAAGACGAAGCCGATGTGCTCGCGCCGGAGCATCGTCAGCTCGGAGTCGCCGAGGGTCGTGATCTCCTCGCCCGCGACCTCGACCGAGCCCGCCGTTGGCTTGTCGAGGCCGGCGAAGATGTGCATCAGCGTCGACTTGCCCGAGCCCGACGGGCCCATGACGGCCGTCAGCCGTGCGGCCTCGATGTCGACCGACACCCCGCGAAGGGCGTCGACGCAGGTCTGTCCCTGTCCGTAGCGCCGCGTCACGTCACGTGCGACGACGACCGGTCCTTTGCCGTTCGAGCTCACGCGGAGGTACCCCCTAGTCGAGTGAAGGGACCAGGGTAGCGAGGTTGATACGTCCCCCGTTTGGCGGTGGCAACAGCCGTGCCGTCGGGCAGAGTCTCGACCATGGACGCCACTCAGGAGCTGCGCGAGCGGCTGGAGCGAACGCGCGAGAAGACGGACGCGCTGCTCGCGCCCGTGCCCGAGGCCCGGCTCGGCGCACGCGGGTCGCCGTCCCATGCGTCGCTCTTGTGGGACCTGGCATCGGTCGCCTCGTTCGAGGAGCTCTGGCTCCTGCGCAACCTCGGCGGGAGCCCTCCGAAAGCCGAGCAGCACTCCGCGGTCTACGACGCGTTCCGCTTCGAACCGACCGTCTCCAAAGTCCCGACGCTCGGCGCTTCGTCGGTCCGCGCGTACGCCGACGACGTGCGCGAGCGCGTGCTCGCGCTCCTCGAGGGAGTCGACCTGGACGCTCCCAACCCGCTCCTGCGCAGCGGTCTCGTCTACGGGGTCGCGCTGCAGCACGAGCTCGAGGCGCAGGAGAAGATGCTCGAGACGGTGCAGCTCCTCGGCATGGAGTACCCGTTGCCGAAGCCGCTCGACCCGCCGGACCAGGCGCCCGGCGGACGGACCGACATCACGATCGGCAGGGGCTCGTTCGTTCTCGGCGCGACCGCCGAGCCGTGGGCGTACGACAACGAGCTCGCTTCTCACGAGGTCGAGTTCAAGTCCTTCCGCATCGAGCGCATCCCGGTGACGAACGCGGCGTTCGCCCGGTTCATCGAGGACAAGGGCTACCGCTCCCAGAAGCTCTGGACCGCCCAGGGCTGGGCGTGGAAGGAGGCGGAGTCCGTCGAGGCGCCGCTCTACTGGGAGAAGGCGGGCGGCGGTTGGGAGCGAACCCGCTTCGGGCGCCGCGAGCCGCTACCCCCGGACGAGCCCGTCCAGCACGTCTCCGCCTACGAGGCCGAAGCGTATGCCCGCTGGGCGGGCAAGCGGCTCCCGACCGAGGTGGAATGGGAGCGGGCGGCCGGCTGGGACACGCAGAGCGGGAAGAAGCGTTTCCCGTGGGGCCAGCAGTGGATGGAGTACGAGGCGAACCTCGACCGTGTGCGCTTCTCCCCGACGCCGGCGGGATCGTTCGGCGGCGGAGGGAGCTCGGCGGGGTGCCTGCAGATGGCCGGCGACGTCTGGGAGTGGACCTCGTCCTCGTTCCAGGCGTATCCGGACTTCCTCGCCTTCCCCGACTCCGAGGCGTCCGAGGCGTACTTCGGGAGGGACTACCGCGTGCTCCGCGGCGGCTCGTGGGCGACCGATCCGTTCGTCGCGCGGACGACGTTTCGCCGCTTCGAGGTGCCTTCGAGCCGGGAGCTCTTCGCCGGCTTTCGCTGCGCTCGCGACGCGTAAGCGGCGCTGCGCGTTCGGCTCAGCGCATCAAGGTGCCGGCCTCGGCGAGCACGTCGCCGAGGATCCCGGTGATCTCGTCGAACTCCGCCTGGCCGGCGACGAGAGGCGGCGAGATCTGGACGACAGGGTCGCCTCGGTCGTCGGCGCGGCAGATCATCCCCGCCTCGAAGAGCGCGTTCGAGAGGAACCCGCGCAGGAGCTTCTCGCACTCCTCGTCCGAGAAGGTCTCGCGCGTGTCCTTGTCCTTGACGAGCTCGAGCGCATAGAAGTAGCCCGTTCCGCGCAGGTCGCCGGCGATCGGCAGGTCGAGGAGCTGTGCGAGCGTCGAGCGGAACGCGTCCTCGCGCTCGAGCACGCCCTCGACGATCCGCTCCCGCTTCATGATCTCGATGTTCTTGAGCGCGATCGCGCACTGCACCGGGTGCCCGCCGAACGTGATCCCGTGCGAGAACATCGACGTCCGCCCAAGGAACGGCTCCATCACGCGGTCGGTCGCGATCACGCCGCCGATCGAGCCGTAGGAAGACGATAGGCCCTTCGCGATCGTCACGAGGTCGGGCCTGATGTCGTAGCGCTCGGAGCCGAACCAGTGGCCGAGCCGGCCGAACGCCGTGATCACCTCGTCGGCCGAGAGAAGGATGTCGTAGCGGTCGCAGAGCTCGCGCACGCCCTGCCAGTAGCCGGCCGGCGGCGTGAACGAGCCGCCGCCGTTCTGGACGGGCTCCATGTGGACGAGGCAGATCGTTTCCGGCCCCATCGCGAGGATCGTGTGCTCGAGCTCGTCGAGGAGGAAGCGCGTGAACTCGGCCTCGGTCTCCTCCGGCGGCCGGTGGTAGCGGTTCGTGTTCGAGACGTGCCGGACCTCGGGTACGAGCGGCTCGAACGGCGTCCGGAGCGACGGGATCCCGTTGATCGAGAGCGCGCCCATCGTCGTCCCGTGGTACGCGATGTGACGCGCGATCGCCTTGTACTTGCGCTGCTGGGGGTGGGCGGCAGCGACGATCGCGTCGTGCATGACCTCCGGCTCCTGCGCCCCTGCGCGGGCGCCCGGCGTCACGATTCCCCGGAGGCGCTTCTCACCGCGCGCCAGGTAGTACTCCCGAGCGAGCTTCCAGGCGGCCTCAACCGCCTCGGAGCCACCGTTGACGAAGAAGACCCGGTTCAGGTCGCCGGGCGCGAGCGACGCGAGCTCCGCGGCGAGCTCGATCGCCCGGGGATGTGCGTACGACCAGTTGGTGTAGAAGGGGAGCTCGCGCATCTGCTCGAGCGCCGCCTGGCCGATCTCCTCGCCGTACGAGTAGCCGATGTTGACCGAGAAGAGACCCGCGAGCGCGTCGATGTAGCGCTTCCCCTTGTCGTCCTCGAGGTAGCAGCCCTCGCCGCGGACGATGATCGGGACGTCCGCGGTCTCGTACCCGCCCATGCGGGTGAAGTGCATCCAGAGGTGCTCCTTCGCGAGCTGCTGGTACGAGGTGGCGTCGAGAACGGGGGTCGCCATGCGCGTCGTAGGCTACATCCGGTTTGGGAGGTCGGCAGGCGAGGCGTCGTCCCGCGGTTCCCACGTGAAACAGATCGAGGGGAAGCTCGCGCCCGATCCGCAAGCATGCACTCGTCTCACAGCGGAAGGCCGCCTTTCGGACGGCCTTCCGGGGATCGGGCAGGAGAAAGTGCTGCTAGACGAGTTCCTTCCAGAAGAGCTTCACGTCCTCTGCGGGGAACGTCTCGGTCTCGAACACCTCGAGCTTCGCGATCTTGCCGAGGACACGGAACGCGGCCTCGAGATTCGGATACTCGAAGATCCCGAAGTACTCCCACGGACCCATGACCGCGAGGAACCTCTCCACGGTCCCACCCTCTGACTCGACGAGCTTGTGGATCTGCTCGAAGTACTCAGGGGTCTTCTCGATGTGCTCGCGGGCAATCGGCGCAAGCCGGAAGAGCCCGACATAAGTGAACATCTGAACCTCCTGTGCAGGGGCATCGCGTAGAGCCCCATCGCATGCGAGCGTCTCTCCTCGAGCGGCGAGGGGCATCAGAGAATTCGCGGATCTTGCGACGGACTCGTCGGTCGTGACCTGCCCAGGACGCGCCAGGCCCGACGCCTAGCGCCGCCGCGTGAGGAGCTTCTTCGCCTCGTCCGCCCACAGAACGACACTCGCAAGTCCGATGCAGATCAGCCACTCCTCGAGTCCGAGTGGAGTTGTCCCGAATGCCTTGTCGAGGAACGACAGCTGCACCACGGCAACCTGCAGCAGCGCCGAGATCGCGATCGCTCCCCAGAGGTAGCGATTCGTGAACATCCGGTGGAACGCGCTCGCGCGATCGGAGCGTGCGTTGAAGCAATTGAAGAGCTGTGCGAGCACGAGCGTCGTGAACGCCATCGTTCGCGCCTCCGTGATGCTCCCTGAGCCCCCGACGATTCCCCCGGGGAGGCGTAGATCGAATGCGAGCAGCGTCACAGTCGCCATGACGCTGCCGACCCAGAGGATGCCCACCCACATCTGCGCGTCGAGCACACGGTCGGTGACGCGGCGCGGCGGCCGTCGCATCACGTCGGCGGGTGGTGGATCCATCCCGAGCGCGAGCGCGGGCGCGGCATCTGTGAGCAGGTTGATCCAGAGGATCTGAGTCGCGAGCAGGGGAACGGCGATCGCCTCGCCCGTGTCGTCGAGCCCGAGAACGCCCGCGAGGACGACTCCGAAGAACATCGTGAAGACCTCGCCCGTATTCGACGAGAGCAGGAACCGTAGGAACTTCCGGATGTTCGCGAAGATTCCACGGCCCTCTCGAATGGCTGCGACGATCGTGGCGAAGTTGTCGTCGGCAAGGATCATGTCCGACGCCTCGCTCGCGACGTCGGTGCCGGCCCGGCCCATGGCGACACCTATGTCGGCCGCCTTCAGCGCCGGCGCGTCGTTCACGCCGTCGCCCGTCATCGCGACGATCTTCCCGTCCGCGTGCAATGCGTCGACGATCCCGAGCTTTTGCTCCGGTGCGATGCGCGCATAGACGGACACCTGGCGCACCGCCGCCGCGCGCGCGTCCTCGTCGAGCAGGTCGAGCTCGCGGCCCGTGATGACGTGGGAGCCGATGGGCGCGATGTCCAGGTCCGCAGCGATGCGGGCCGCCGTGGAGGGATGGTCGCCGGTGATCATCACCACGCGGACGCCCGCTGAACGAGCGTCCTCGATCGCCTCCGCCGCCTCGGGACGTGGAGGATCGATGATCCCAACGTGGCCGAGGTAGACGAGCTCGTGCTCCACCGACTCGTCGTCAGGAGGCGATGCGTCGGGAGGCAACGGACGGTAGGCGACCGCGAGCGTCCTCAGAGAAAGAGCGGCGAGCCGCTCGACGGCGTCACCAATTTCGCGTCGGCGATCGTCGGTCAGCCGGCGCACCTCACCCGCGACCCTCTCCTCTGTACAACGGGCGAGCAGGACGTCGGGCGCGCCCTTCGTCACGACGGCGATTCCGCCCTCGCGCTCTGCATCCGCGTGCAGCGTCGTCATCAACTTGCGCTCGGACGTGAACGGCACTTCTCCGATGCGCTCGAAACGCGCCCGCCGTGCTGCACGAAGCCCCTCGACCTTCGCCTCGGCGACCAGGAACGCCCCCTCGGTGGGGTCTCCCTGCACTGACCACTCTGCGTTCTCCTCGCTCAGCACCGCGTCGTTGGCGAGGCTGCCGGCACCGAGCACCCAGCGCACTTCGTCGAGCAGGATCGAGTCGTCCTCCAGCGGGTGTCCCGCAGTCGTCAGCTCGCCCTCCGGCCTATAGCCGCTCCCGGACACGTCCACCTCGCCCGACCCTGTGACGACTTTCTTGATCGTCATCTCGCCCTTGGTGAGCGTCCCGGTCTTGTCGGAGCAGACGACCGACGCCGAACCGAGCGTCTCGACCGACGCGAGCTTCTTCACGATCGCGTTCTGGCGTGCCATCCGCTGCACGCCGAGCGCCAGCACGACCGACAACACGGCGGGTAGCCCTTCTGGAACGGCCGCGACCGCCAGCGAGACGCCGACCAGGAGCACCGCAACGAGGTCGCTCGCGGAGCGGATGTCAGCCGTGAGCAGGATCGCCCCTGTCACGACACCCGCAATCGCGATGACGGCGATCCCGAGCATGCGCCCGATTCGGTCGACCTCCCGCTGCAGCGGTGTGGGCTGCTCGGCGGTGCGCCCGAGCAGGCGCGCGACGGTTCCTATCTCCGTCGCCATCCCCGTGGCCGTCACGACTGCTCGGCCCCGGCCGCGTACGACCGCTGTGCCGCTGAAGACCATGTTCACCCGGTCGGCGAGCTCGACTCGGGCACCGAGTGGCGCGACGTCCTTGAGAACCGGCTCGCTCTCGCCTGTCAGCGACGCTTCCACGACTGTCAGCGACGCCGCTTCGACGAGCCGGGCGTCAGCCGCGACCGCATCGCCTTCCGAAAGCACCAGCACGTCGCCCGGGACGACCTCGGTAGCGGTGACGCGGATCACCGATCCGCCGCGGACCACCGCGGCCGCCCCCGCAGCGATCCGCTGGAGCGCGACCACTGCCCGCTCGGCCCGCGCCTCCTGGAGGTAACCGAGCAGGGCCGTCGCGAGCACGATCGCGGCGATGACGATCGCGTCGTAGGGGAGGTTCCGGTCGCGCTCGAGAGCCCATGCGACGAGGGCAATGGCCGTGGCGGCGAGGAGGAGGTAGATGAGCGGGTTCGCAAACTGGGAGAGGAATCGCCGCCACGCCGATACGCGCGCCGCGGCTTCCAGGCGGTTCGGGCCGAACTGTGCGAGCCTCCGCGCCGCCTCCCCTGCGGTGAGACCAGATCGGACGTCGCTACCGAGCGCCCGTGCTACCTCGCCGGCGGGGCGCTGCCACGCGTCGCTGGCTGCGGCACTCCTGCCGGCGTCGATTTCAGCCGTCGACGTCATGTCGTCCGATTCACCGTCGCACGGACCTGCAGCGACCGCAACCGCGCCGACTACCGATCTCGATTGACGATCTAGCGGCATCCGAGTGCCGGATACATTGGCCCCGTGGATGTCTTCTCGCGCGTCGTTGTCGGTGTCGACGGTACCGAGTGGGGACGCGAGGCACTGGGTCAGGCGCTCGCGCTGGCTCCGCGCGATGCCGTCGTGGAAGCAGTTGTCGCTCTCGACACGAGTCCTGCCGCGCTCACGGGATTCGACGCCGAGCGTTGGAAAGACATCCTCGCTGACGAAGCCGCGCGGGCGCGCGACGAGGCTGCGACGATTCTCGCCCGCAGAGCACAGGCGAGTGCACGCGTCGAACGAGGGGGCGCGGTGCGCGTCCTGCGCGCCGCTCGAGACGAGGCTGGCGCGACGCTCCTCGCTCTCGGTGCGCGCCACAGCAGCCGCTTTCTCGGGATCATGCTAGGCGCGACGTCGACCGAGTTGCTGCACGACGCCGTGTGTTCGGTGCTGTTCGCGCGGCCGTCCGTCGATGGAGGGTGGCAGCCGCGGCGTGTTGTCGTCGGAACCGACGGTTCCCCGTCTGCTCGTGTCGCGCTCGAAGTGGCGGACGACATTCGCTCTCGAGTCGAAGCGACCGTCGGGATCGTGGCGGACGCGCGGGATCCGGTCGCGGCGCTCGTCGAACGGTCGCGAGAGGCCGACCTTGTCGTCGTCGGGTCACGAGGACTGCACGGTGTGCGCGCGCCGGGGAGCGTGAGCGAGCGGCTCGCTCACCGGGCGAAGTGCTCGGTGCTGGTCGCGCGCGATGTCGTGGACCTTTCGCACGCGCCCGCGTGACGCCGCGAACGGTGGCTCTTCGACGCAGGCGGCCTCGGCGCAAAGGTGGGTCTCGACGCTCGCGGAGGGCGGCCGGCTCCGTGTCGGGAAGACCTGTACGCCGGCCCTCTAGATCACGACTCTCCTTGGGCTCTCTTCGCGCTTCGGTACTGCCAGAAGACGTTGGCCAGGCCGAGGGCGATCGCGACCAGGAAGATCGCGCTCGCGACGACGTTCACCTGCGGCGGGACCGAGACGCGGGCGATGCCCCACACGAAGATCGGGAACGTCTGCGTCGACCCCGCATTGAGGTACGTGATCACGAAGTCGTCGATCGAGAGCGCGAACCCGAGGAGCGCGGCGGCCAGCATCGCCGGGGCGATCAGGGGCAGCGTCACCTTGCGGAACGTCGTGAGCTCGTTCGCCCCGAGATCCATCGCCGCCTCCTCGAGATGACGGTCGAAGCCGATCAGACGCGCCTTCACAGTCACGACCACGAAGCTGACGATGAACATGACGTGCGCGATGAAGATCGTCCAGAACCCCAGCTGTAACACGGTCGAGGAGTTGAGGAAGAGCGTCAAGAGCGACGCGCCGAGGACGATCTCGGGTGTGGCCATCGGAAGGAACACGAGGAGGTTGGTGCCCGCGCGTCCGACGAATCGATGGCGCACGATCGCCATCGCTATGAGCGTCCCGAGAGCGGTGGCGACGACCGTCGCGATTGCCGCTACTTCGAGCGACGTCTGGATCGCCCCCGAGATGCCGAGGATCGAGTTCCAGTGGAGCCAGTTGTCGAACGTGAAACCCTGCCAGACGTAGTTGAAGCGGCCCTTGGGCGCGTTGAACGAGAAGAGGATCACGACCGCGATCGGCAGCATCAGGTACGCGACGACGAGGAAGGCGTACACGGTGAGCGCGTGGCGCTTCGCGAACCTCCACGCCCGGGTCGCGAGACCCGGCCGGACGGACGCAGGGAGAGCCGTGCCGATGGTCGTCATCCGGTCAGCTTCTCCGTTCCCACCACGCGCGCGTAGACGAGCAGCATCACAAGGATCGCTCCCATGAGGATGAACGAGAGCGAGGCGGCACTCGGGTAGTCGAGCGACTCCAGGAACTTCGCCTGGATGACGTTGCCGATCATCGCCTGGTTCGGCGTGCCGAGCAACGCCGCGTTGATGAAGTCCCCGGCTGCCGGGATGAACGTGAGCAAGGTGCCGGCGACGATTCCCGGAGCCGAGAGCGGCAAGGTCACCCGGAGGAAGGACTGCGTCGATGATGCGTACAGGTCCTTCGAGGCCTCGAGCAGACGCGGGTCGATCTGCTCGAGCGAGACATAGATCGGCAGTGCCATGAAGGGCAGGAAGTTGTAGGTGATGCCCGAGACGACGGCGAAGGTCGTCGCGAGAAGCCGGCCGTCGGGAGCGAGGATGTGGACGTCGCGGAGGACACGCACGACCGGGCCTTGGTCGGCGAGGATGTTGAGCCACGCGAGCGTTCGTACGAGGTAGGTGACGAAGAACGGCGCGACGATGACGAGCAGGAAGAGATTGCGCCATGGCCCCGCCCTGAAAGCGATCCAGTAGACAAGGGGGTAGGCCAGGAGGAGGCAGGCGACGGTCGCGATCCCCGCGTAGACGAACGAGCGGACGAGCTGTACGTGGTAGTCGCGGATCCCGTCAGAGAAGTTCGAGAACTGCCACGTGAAGTGGAAGTCCGGAAAAAGGCCCGATTGCAGCGACTCGTACCCCAGGAACCCGAGTGGGACGAGGAAGAAGATCGCGAGCCAGAGGACTCCCGGCGCGAGTAGCAGGTAGGGCGTGGCGCCCCGGTGGCGATGGAAGAAGCCGCCCACGTCAGCGATCTACTGCCCCTGCACGGCCAGCCACTTCTTGTTGTAGTCAGGGTTCGAGAACATCGTCGGGTCGTTCTGGTGGAGTTGTGACAGCGTGCTCGCGGTCGGGAAGATCAGTGGGTTCGCCGCGGACTTCGGGTCGAGCTTCACGGCGTACGACTTCACTCCCTCGACGGACGAGATGTAGCTTGTCCCCACGGCGATCTGAGCCGCTATCTGCGGGTCGTAGACGAAGTTCATGTACGTCGAAGCCGTCGGCACGCTGCCGCCGAGCGGGATGAACATGTTGTCCGTCCAGATGATCCCGCCCGCCTTGGGGACGACCCAGTGGAGCTTGGGGTTGTCGGCGATGAGCTGTGCGACGTCGCCCGACCAGGCGAAGCACGCGGCGAGGTCGCCGTTGGCGAGCGGCTGCGCGTAGTCGTTGCCGGTGAAGCGGCGGATCTGCCCCGAGTCGACCGCGCTCTGGACCTTCGCGATCGCGCGGTCGAACGACGCGTCCGTCACCTTCGCGGGGTCGTCGCCGTTCTCGAGCATGACGAGGCCGAGCGTGTCGCCCATGGAGTTCCAGACCGTGACCTTCCCCTTCAGCTTCGGATCGGTGAAGAGCTGCTCGACCGTCGTGATGGGCCCGGTGAGATCCGAGTTCCAGGCGATGCCGTCCATCCCCGAGAGCCACGGAAGCGAGTAGTCGCGATTCGGGTCGAACGGAGGATCCTGCTGCGCGGGAATGAGGTTCTTGAAGTTCGGGATGAGCTTCTTGTCGAGCTTCTGCACCCAGTGGTTCGAGACGTACTCGCCGACGGCGCGGTCGTTGTCGGTCGAGACGAAGATGTCGCGGCCGATGCCCTCGCCTCGCGACAGCCGGCCCTGGACCTTGGCGAAGTACTCGGGGTTCGAGTTGACGTCCTCGTAGTAGTTGACCTTGATCCCGGTCTTCTTCGTGAACTGCTGGAACGTCGACGGCATGTGGTGCTGCTTCGCCCACTGCGTATCGATGTAGAGCTCCCAGTTCGAGAAGTTGAGCACGTCGTTCGGCTTACCGCTCGCACTCCCCCCTCCCCCGCCTCCGCCGCCGCAGGCCGCGAGCAGCGCCGGGAGCGACAGCAACGTCGCGCCCGCAGCGCCGCGTCGCAGCAACTCGCTTCGTGTCATCCGCGGATCCATCACTCGGTCCCCTCCTCTCCCCGGTCGACGACGAATGTCGACTCCGGGCTCCAGCTCAACATGACGTTCGACCCCGGCGGCGGCACCCGCCCGCCCGAGTCGATGTTCTGGGCGAAGACATGCACCGTGCCGGCGGCGGTCCTGACGACGACCTGCGTCGCGACTCCGATGTACGCCGTCTCCGCGATCGTCCCGGGGAGCTGGTTGGAGCCGCCGCCCGCGCCGATCGTGATCTTCTCCGGCCGAACTCCCGCTGCGACCTCCCCCGACTTGCCGTCGGCCTTGGCGCGCACGACCGTGCCATCCTCGAGCCGGACCGCGTCCGAGCCCTCGACGGTGCCTGCCAGCAGGTTCGAGATCCCGAGGAAGCCCGCCACGTACGCCGTGGCCGGCCGCTCGTAGAGCTCCTCGGGCTCCCCGAGCTGCTCGATGCGGCCGCTGTTCATGACCGCGATCGTGTCCGCCATCGTCATCGCCTCCTCCTGGTCGTGCGTGACGTGGATGAACGTGATACCGATCTCGTTCTGGATCCGCTTCAGCTCGAGCTGCATCTGCTTGCGCAGCTTGAGGTCGAGCGCGCCGAGCGGCTCGTCGAGGAGCAGGACGCGCGGGTGGTTGACGAGCGCGCGCCCGAGCGCGACCCGCTGCTGCTGCCCGCCGGAGAGCTGCCGCGGCTTGCGCTGACCGAAGCCCGAGAGCCCCACGAGCTCGAGCATCTCGTGCACCCGGCCCTTGACGTCGTTCTTCTTCAGGCCCCGTCGCTCGAGGCCGAACGCCATGTTCCCCTCGATCGTCATGTGCGGGAAGAGCGCGTAGCTCTGGAACACCGTGTTGACGTCCCGCTTGTAGGGCGGCAGCCCGACGACGTCGCGGTCGCCGAGGAAGATGCGGCCGGAGGTCGGCTCCTCGAAGCCGCCGATCATGCGCAGCGTCGTCGTCTTGCCACAGCCGGAGGGCCCGAGGAGCGCGAAGAAGGACCCGCGGGGCACGTCGACGGACACTCCGTCGACGGCGACGGTGCCGTCGAACTTCTTGACGACGTCGACGAGCCGGACGTCGGGCGCCGGTTCCGTGCTCACGAGTCGCAGGCCGGGACGACCAGGAGTGGACGCGAGCAGCGCTGGACGAGCCGCAGCACGACGGAGCCCATGAGCGCACCGCTGATCGGGTTCTCCCCGACCGACCCGACGACGATCGTGTCGGCGTCGACCTCGTCCGCCACCTCGATCAGGACGTCCGCAGGCTTTCCTTCGACGAGCCGGAAGGTCGTTTCGATCCCCGCGGCTTCGAGGTCCGCCACCGCGTGGGCCAAGGCGTGCTTCCCCACCTTCTGCATCGCCTCGCGAATCGACCCCCCGCCGGTCCCTCCCCACGGCGTGACGTAGTACCCGAACACGACCACGACGTTCCCGTTGCGCTCCCTCGCACGGACGATCGTCTGCTCGAGCGCGGCGTTCGCCGACGGCGACGCGTCGTACCCGAGGACGAACGTCGGGCTCACAGGCGGAACTCCGCGTCCGCGACCTCGCGCCTCTTCCGGAAGAACGCGGGGTTCGACCTCCACTGCAGGAGCATCAGGATCACGCCGAGGAGAAGGCCGAGCAACGCGATCGTGAGCGGCGGCCCCATCCCGAGGAGCGCCTTCCCCGACTCCGAGTTCGCCGGATCGAACTGCTCGATCGCGGACTTGACGAAGATGTAGCCCATCATGATCGCGCCGAGCGCCGGGCCGAGCCCCGCGAGCAAGAACGTGCGCAGGTCGTTGAAGAGCGCCTTGCGGAAGTAGATGACGCAGGCGACGCCGGTGATCCCGAGGTAGAAGACGATCATCAGCCCGGTGGCGGTGATCGAGTCGCTGAGGATGTTCCCGCTCACGATCGTCAGGACCACGTAGTACACGACCGAGATCACGCCGTAGACGATCGTGGCGAATCCGGGTGTGAGATGGCCCGGATGGATCGAGGCGAACCTCTTCGGAGCCGCTCCGTGCGCCGCCATCGACAGCGCCGCGCGGGTTCCGGGCAGGATCGTGGTCTGGGTCGACGCCGAGGCCGAGGTGAGGATCGCGATGATCAGGAGCTTGTCGAGCCCGTAGGGCATCACGTCCTGCCCGAGCGGGTTGAGCACCTCGTCGGCGTTGTTGACCAGGAACTGCGGCCCGTGAACCGCGATCGCCGCGAAGCTGACGCCGATGTAGATGCCCAGCAGGAGCAGCGTGCTCACGACCGCCGCGATGCCCGGCGTGCGGGTTGCGTCCTCCGTCTCCTCGTTCACCGCGACGGCCGTGTCCCAGCCCCAGTAGATGAAGATCGCGGTGAGCACGCCCGCCGTCAGCGCGGTCGCCGAGACGTCAAACGGGTTGATCCAGCTCAGGCTCGGATTCACCGAATCGGGGAAGTCGCCGGCGTACACCTTGGCGAGCGCGATGACGACGAACAGCGCGAGCGTCACGATCTCCGCTCCGAGCAGGAACCACTGGGTCTTCGCCGAGATCTCGATGCCGACGTAGCAGATCCACGTCATCACGACGATCCACAGGACGCCCACGACCGTCACCCAGAAGACACTCGCCGCGAGGCTGTCGGCGCCGAAGAGGAGGAAGGTGTACTGACCTGCGATCTGGGAGAGGCTCGCCATGACGAGGATGTCCGCGAGCAGGAGCGCCCATCCGGAGATCCATCCGGAGAACGGCCCTATCCCCCTCGTCACCCAGGTGAACGTCGTCCCGCAGTCGGGGTCGACGCGGTTCCACGAGTAGTACGAGCCGGCGATCAGGAACATCGGGACGAACGCGACGAGCAGCGCCGCGGGGGCCTGGAAGCCAACGGCGATCACGACGAAGCCGAGCGACGCCGCAAGGCTGTAGCCCGGAGCCGTCGACGCGACCCCGATCACGACGGAGGAGACGAAGCCGAGCGCTCCCGTCTTCAGGCCCTTGTCCAGAGCGGCGCCTTCCTCGGGCGGGACGACGCCGGCCGCAGCGACGTTCGCCGTGCTCACGCCAGCTTCACGACGACGTGCTTGATGCGCGTGTACTCCTCCATCGAGTACAGGGACATGTCCTTCCCGTAGCCCGACTCCTTGAAGCCGCCGTGCGGCATCTCCGACGTGAGCGGGAAGAGGTGCTCGTTGATCCAGACCGTGCCGAAGTCGAGCTTGGCCGCGACCTTCATCGCCCGCCCGACGTTCTCGGAGAAGACCGACGCCGCGAGGCCGTAGCGGACGTCGTTCGCCATCGCGATCGCGTCGTCGTCCGACGCGAAGGACTGGACCGTCACGACCGGCCCGAACACCTCGTTCTGGACGATCTCGGCGTCCTGGGCGACGTCGGTGACGATGGTCGGCTTGACGAAGAAGCCGCCGTCGCCGTGCGCCTCGCCGCCGGTGACGATCGTCGCCTTTGCGTCGGTCGCGCGCTCGAGGAACCCGAGCACACGCTCCTGCTGCTCCGCCGAGATGACCGGTCCCATCTCGATCTCGTCGTCCGTCGCGGGGTCTCCGACCGTCATGGCCGCGACCGCCTTCACCGACTCGGAGACCACGTCGTCGTAGATCCGGCTCGACACGATGATGCGTGACGACGCAGTGCAGTCCTGGCCGGAGTTGAAGTAGCCCCCGATCTTGATCGCTTCGGCGACGGTCGCCGGATCCGCATCGTCGAGCACGACCATCGGCGCCTTGCCGCCGAGCTCGAGGTGGAGGCGCTTGACCGTGTCGGCAGCGTTCTTGGCGATGATCTTCCCCGTCGCGGTGTCGCCCGTGAGCGAGACGAGCCGGATGGCGGGATGCTTGACGAGCGCCTCTCCCGCAGGGATGCCCTCGCCCGTGACGACCTGGAGCACGCCCGCAGGGATGACGTCCTGCGCGAGCTCAGCGAAGCGGAGGAGCGTGAGCGGCGTCTGCTCGGCCGGCTTCACGATCTGGACGTTGCCCGCGGCGAGCGCCGGCCCGATCTTCCAGATCGCCATGTACAGCGGGTAGTTCCAGGGGCAGATCCCGGCGACGATCCCGAGGGGCTCGCGTCGGATCATCGACGTGTAGCCCTCGACGTACTCGCCGGCGGACTTCCCCTCGAGGTTCCTCGCCGCGCCGGCGAAGAAGCGCAGGCAGTCGGACATCGCACCGGGCTCGTCCTTCGCCACCCACCACGGCTTGCCCACGTTCAGCGACTCGAGCCGGGCGAGCTCCTCCCCGTGCTCGTCGATGACGTCGGCGAGGGCGAGGAGCAGCTCCATGCGGTCCTTCGGCGTCTTGTCCTGCCAGTCGGCCCACGCCTTCTCAGCCGCGTCAACGGCGCGCCCCACGTCGTCGGCGCTCGAGCTCGGCACCTCGGCGATCGCCTCGCCCGTGGCCGGGTTCAGGACCTCGATGGTCTCGCCCGAGGACGACTCGACCCACTCGCCCCCGATGAACTGCTTGTGCTGAGTCACCGACACGCTCACGAGCGACCTCCGATCCGGGAACGCCGGGAGCGTACTCCCGGCCAGGGGATGGGACAACCTCGAGCCGCTCGTTCGTGCGCACTGCGACGAGACCG
Source organism: uncultured Actinomycetes bacterium (assembly GCA_963809405.1). Lineage (GTDB taxonomy): Bacteria > Actinomycetota > Thermoleophilia > Gaiellales > Gaiellaceae > GMQP-bins7. The sequence goes on along the minus strand of CAWEJN010000002.1, from coordinate 1,766,584 downwards.
CCACTCAGGTAGAACACGCGCGCCGTGAGAATCCTCGTCATCGGAACCGGTGGTGTCGGCTCCGCGTTCGCGGCCATCGCCCAGCGCCGCTCGTTCTACGAGCGGATCGTTCTCGCCGATCTCGACCCGGCCCGCCCGCAGGGCGTCGTCGACGCGCTCGGGGAGCACGACCGCTTCGGATCAGCGGGGATCGACGCGTCCGACGAGGACGCGGTCGTGCGCCTGATCGTCGACGTCAAGGCCGACGCGGTACTGAACGCGACCGATCCACGATTCAATCCGCAGATCTTCGACGCGTGCCTGCGGGCCAGGGTGACGTACCTCGACATGGCGATGACCCTCTCGGAGCCCCACCCCACGCATCCTCACGAGGAGACACACGTGAAGCTCGGCGACTACCAGTTCGCGCAAGCGGAGAACTGGGCGCAGGAAGGGCTGCTCGCGCTCGTCGGGATCGGGATCGAGCCCGGAGCCGCCGACGTGTTCGCGCGGCACGCCGCGGACGCACTGTTCTCGGAGATCCACGAGGTCGGGATCCGCGACGGCGCCAATCTCGTCATCGACGGCTACGACTTCGCTCCGACCTTCTCGATCTGGACGACCATCGAGGAGTGCCTCAACCCGCCGGTGATCTGGGAACTTGGACGCGGCTGGTTCACGACGCCACCGTTCTCCGAGCCCGAGGTGTTCGACTTCCCCGAGGGCATCGGACCGGTCGAGTGTGTGAACGTCGAGCACGAGGAGGTGCTTCTCGTCCCGCGGTGGGTGGACTGCAAGCGCGTCACGTTCAAGTACGGGCTGGGAGACGAGTTCATCGAGGTCCTGAAGACGCTCCACAAGCTCGGGCTCGACTCGAAAGAGCGGGTGCGCGTGCGTGATCTCCAGATCGCTCCCCGAGACGTCGTCGCGGCGACGCTTCCCGATCCGATGTCGCTCGGGGACCGGATGACCGGGAAGACCTGCGCCGGCACGCTCGTGACCGGCGTTGGCAAGGACGGAAACCCGAGGAAGACGTACCTCTACCACGTCGTCGACAACGAGTGGTCGATGCGCGAGTACGGGTCACAGGCCGTCGTCTGGCAGACGGCGCTCAACCCGGTCGTCGCGCTCGAGCTCCTCGAGTCGGGCGACTGGAAGGGCTCAGGCGTCCTCGGTCCGGAAGCGTTCCCCGCGCAGCCCTTCCTCGACAAGCTCGCGGAGCTCGGCTCGCCGCACGGCGTCGTCGAGCTCGACCCCTAGCGCTCTCTGGCACTTCGCTACAGCAGCAGCCCTGCGCGAAACTACCGATGCGACCTCGGTAGCTCGGTGAAAGGCTGGGCCTGCGTCTCCGCGGCGGGCGCTGGAGGATGCGTCCTGGCCGCTTCGGAGCGTGGAAGCAACGTTCTCGACGGCGTGGCCTAGGCCACGCGGAGGGAGTGTGCGCCATGAAGTTCATGCATGGCAGATCGGTTGCTGCGCTCGCGGTGGCCCTGATCGCGCTCTTCGTCGCACTCGGCGGCACCGCCGGCGCGTCCGAGCAGAAGGCCGTTCCGCTTGCGAAGCATGCGCTCGTCGCTGACAACGCGAAGAAGCTCGGTGGCCAGACGGCAGCGCAGATCATCGCGAAAGGCGCCGTGGCCGGAGCAGCCCTGTCGGCGCAGACGGCGGGACCGGCCAGCACGGCCGCATCGCTCGTCACCACCAAGACGGGGACGGTGCAGATCGCTGCGAACGACGCGAGCGGCACGAACGTCGCCTGTGACGCGGGTTCCAAGGTCGTGGGCGGAGGTATCACCTCGGACGGGGCAGTGCTCACGATCGACAGCTACCCGTTGAACGACACGACGTGGTCGGCCGGAGGGCTCAATATCGGAACGAGCGCCGCGAACGCCACGGTGTACGCCGTCTGCCTGAAGTAGCCAGACGACGATCGCACATGAAGGTGTGGGAACAGGCGCCCGGTTCCGTACCGGGCGCCTGTCGATGATTTTCTCGCCCGTTCGTCGTCCTATACCTATGCAAACTAGGATCGAGCCATGGCGGTCGTGAGGCTCCGCGCCCCGCTCTCGGAGCTCGCGGGCGGAAACCGGGAGCTTCGACTCGACGGTGCGACGGTGACCGAGGTTCTCCGCGCGCTCGAGGGAGCCCATCCCGAGATCGCCGGCTGGATTCTGGACGAGCAGGGAAAGATCAGGCGGCACGTCAACGTGTTCGTGAACCGTGAGACCGGCAGCGAGGACACGACGCTCGCACCCGAGGACACGGTCCACGTCCTTCCCGCGATCTCAGGAGGTTGAGGTTTGTCATGACCGAGCTACTCGTCGGCACCAAGAAGGGGCTCTTCGTCCTGCGGGGCGAGCCCGGAGACTCGTTCGAGATCGCGGCGCGTGCGTTCGAGGGCGAGCCCGTCGACTTCGCGGCCCGCGACCGGCGGAGCGGGCGCTACTTCGCGGCCATGACCTCGCCGTTCTACGGGCCCAAGCTCTTCGTCACCGACGATGCGACCGGCGAGTGGGAGCAGGCGGAGGGCATCGCTCTCCCCGAGGGCGACACGAGTCTCGAGCGGATCTGGACAGTCGTGCCGGGCGAGGAGGACGGGCTGCTATACCTCGGCGGCGCGCCGGGCGTGCTCTTCGAGAGTCGCGACGGTGGCATGAACTGGGAGCTGAACCAGGGAATGTGGGAGCAGCCGACGCGGCCCGAGTGGACCCCCGGAGCCGGCGGCATGTGCGTGAACTCGATCGCGACCTGGCCCGGCGACCCGAACCGGCTCGCCATCGGCATCTCCGCCGTCGGCATGTGGCTCTCGGACGACGCCGGCAAGACGTGGCGGCACGGCAACAAGGGCCTCGTCCCGCGCTATGTGCCCGAGGAGTCGCGCGAGGACACGCTCTCGCTCTGCGTCCACAACGTCCACCGCGCGCCGAAGCAGCCGGAGCGGCTCTTCATGCAGTTCCACGGCGGCGTCTACCGCTCGGACGACTCAGGCGAGTCGTGGAACGACATCGGGACCGACACGGGTCTCCCGTCCGACTTCGGGTTTCCGCTCGTCGTCGACCCCGACGATCCAGAGAGCGCCTACGTCATCCCGCTGACTGCCGACCTCGACCGCGTGACCCCGGACGGGCGTGTTCGCGTCTTCGAGACGCGCGACGCGGGAGGAACGTGGACGGCCAGAGGCGACGGGCTACCCGCGGAGAACGCGTACCTGACCATCCTCAGGCAGGCGTTCGGGCGCGAGGCCTCGGGCGCGTCAATGGGGCTCTACTTCGGCGCGACGTCAGGCGAAGTCTTCGGATCGGGCGATGCCGGCGCGACGTGGACCACGGTCGCGGAGCACCTCCCGCCGGTGTACTCCGTGCGCGCCGCCTGAACTCAGTCGAGACCGCGGCTCAGGACCCGAGTCGGGGTGATACGCACGCTCACGCGCCGCTCACCGGGCTGCCGCGACGCGTACACGTCGCGACCCGTGTACTTCTTCGAGAGCCGGTCGATCTGCGCGTCCGCGCCCTCGTCGACGAGCGTGCCCGTGCCGGAGATCTTCACCCACCGGTAGGCATCCCCAGGATCGACCACGACGAGGGAGAGCCGCGGGTCTCGCGCGAGGTTGCGCGGCTTGACGCGCCCGTACGCCGTGTTGAACGACACGCCCTCGTCGTCGACGTCCACCCATACGACCGTGGACTGCGGGGAGCCTTCGGGCGCGATCGTCGTCACCACGCCGACGAACGGGTTCTCGAGGAACGCGCGCTCCTGAGCACTGATGTTCACCGCGATGCACGGTAGCCGTGCGGGCCCTCGCCACGAGCCCGTTGCGGGCGCGAGCGGCTAGGCGTCGCGGCGGACGAGGAGGATCGCGGCGATCGCCAGCGCGAGCGCGCAGTAACCGGCGAAGAGCGCAAAGCCCCAGAACGGTCCGAGGCTGTTCGTGTCACGGGCGAGCGCGAACATCGCCCGGCCGGCGCTGTCCGGGAGGTACGGCGAGATCGTGTCGTTCCAGCTCGACGGCAAGAGCACGAGGAGCGGCGGGATCACGAAGAAGATCGCCGCGAACGCCGCGATCCCGCCCGCAGTGCTCCGAACGATCGCTCCCACGGCGAGCGCGAAGATCCCGACGAGCACGAGATAGATCACGCTGCCCACGATCGCGCGCGGGACCCCGGGGTGCGTGAACCCGATCTGCAGGATGTGGTGGCTTCGGAAGATCGCTTGGCTGCCGAAGAACGCGAGCACGACCGCAGGCAGTGCGAGGACGAACACGACGGCGGCGAACACGGCCGCTTTCGCCCACAGGACGGGCAGGCGTCGCGGCACTGCAGTGAGGCTTGCGCGGATCATCCCCGTCGAGTATTCGCCGGTTACTAGGAGCACCCCGAGGACAGCGACCGCGAGCTGCGCGACGTTCACCCCGGCCAGGGCGAAATCGAAGCGGTGCTGGTAGCGATCCGCCTGCTCGGCCAAACCGAGATGGCTCCAGTGGGTGGAGATCACCTCGGCCACGAGCAGCGGCAGTCCGATCGTCAGCACGACGGCAACGAGCAGCGACCATCGCGTCGAGCGGAGCGACCGAAACTTCGTCCATTCCGATCGCGTGACGCGCGCCTGCGTGACGCGCCCGACGCGGTCGAGGCGTGGGAGGGTCTGCGTCGAGCCGGCCAGAGAGGTCATGCGGCGACCCCAGCCGGGGTCTCTGGCGCCGCCCCGAACTCGACCTCGCCTCGCGTCAGCTCCATGAACGCCTCTTCGAGCGACGCCTGGAGCGGAGTCAGCTCGTAGAGCAGGACTCGGTGCTCGAGCGCGAGCGCCCCGATCTGCTCCGAGGTGAGACCTCCAACCTCGAGCACCTCCGGTTCCGGGCTCGTCACCGACACCGCCGGCCCGGCCACGAGCTCGCCTAGCCGCGTCGCCTCGGGTGTCCGGACGCGCACGATGCTCCCGGAGGCTCTCCGGACGACGTCGTCGACACTGGCGTCGGCGATCAGCCGCCCGCGTCCGATCACGATCAGGTGGTCGGCGGTCTGCGCCATCTCGCTCATCAGGTGCGACGAGACGAACACGGTCCGCCCCTCCGCGGCGAGGGTCCTCAAGAGATTTCGGATCCACTGGATTCCCTCGGGGTCGAGCCCGTTCACCGGCTCGTCGAGGAGCAACGTGGACGGGTCGCCGAGCAGCGCGGCCGCAATCCCGAGCCGCTGGCCCATGCCGAGCGAGAACTGGCCGGCGCGCTTCTTCGCCACCGCCTGCAGCCCGACGAGGTCGACGAGCTCGTCGACCCTGCGCTTGCCGATCCCGTGCGTCTGCGCGAGCGCGAGAAGGTGGTCGTATGCGGACCGCCCGCCGTGCACTGACCGGGCCTCGAGGACCGCGCCGACCTCGTGCAACGGCGCCTGCAGCTCTCGGTACCGCTTCCCGTTCACGGTCACCGCACCGGCCGTAGCGGCGTCGAGACCGAGGATCAGGCGCATCGTCGTCGACTTTCCCGCCCCATTCGGACCGAGGAAGCCGGTGACGATCCCCGGACGTACAGCGAACGTCAGATCGTCCACCGCGCGCGTCGAGCCGTAGTCCTTCGTCAGTCCACGCGCCTCGATCATCGACGCCACGGTAGCTCCGCGCTCGACCCGCACGCGGCGTCGCGATGGCTTTTCTTAGACGCTTCTTACGACCGCGTTCGTGCCGCGCAACCGCTACGAGATCGCGACCATGCGGTCGATCGCGCCACGGGCGCGCTCGGCGATCTCCGGCTCCACGGTGACCACGTGCTTCCAATCGCGCAGCGAGTCGCGGAGCTTCTCGAGCGTGATCATCTTCATGTACCGGCAGATCGCCTTCTCGGAGACCGCCTCGAAGCGCTTCTCGGGCGCCTCCTTCGAGAGCCGATGGATGATCCCGGTCTCGGTGGCGACGAGGAAGCGCTCTTTCGGCGAGCGGCGCGCGAAGTCGATCATCCCCTCCGTCGAGAGGATGTGCGTGCGGCCGTTCCCGAACGCCATGCACTGGCTCGCGCACCCGCACTCGGGGTGGACGAGGAGCTCGGCGTCCGGTGCGTCCTCCTGCCAGCGCTCGATGTCGCGCGGGCGGATCCCGGCGTGCACGTGGCACTCGCCCATCCAGATGCGGAGAGAGCGTCCGGTCACCTTCTCGAGCCAGAGCCCGAGGTACATGTCCGGGAGAAACAGGATCTCGGTGTCCTCGGGGATCGACTCGATGACGCCCTTCGCGTTGCCGGACGTGCAGCAGTAGTCGCTCTCCGCCTTCACCTCGGCGGTCGTATTCACGTACGAGACGACGACCGCGTCCGGGTTCTCGGCCTTCCACGCGCGGAGCTGGTCAGCGGTGATCGACGCGGCGAGCGAGCAGCCGGCGTCGGGGTCCGGGATGAGGACGGTCTTCTCGGGCGCGAGGATCGCGGCGGTCTCCGCCATGAAGTGGACGCCGCAGAAGACGATCGCCTCGGCATCGGTGGCCGCCGCCTCGCGTGAGAGGCCGAGCGAGTCGCCGACGAAGTCCGCGACGTCCTGGACCTCGGGCACCTGGTAGTTGTGGGCGAGGATGACCGCCTCGCGCTCACGGGCGAGAGCGCGGATCTCCTCGTGCATTGTCGCGATCTCTGCCGTGGTCATCGGAGCTCCAGTGAGACGTCGAGGGATCGTGCGGAGTGGGTCAGCGCGCCCACCGAGATCTCGTCCACGCCCGTCTCGGCGATCGCGCGGACCGTCTCGAGGTTCACGCCGCCGGACGCTTCGAGCCGCACGCGCCCGTCGACCAGTTCGACGGCACCCCGCAACTCGTCAAGACTCATGTTGTCGAGGAGGATCGCGTCGACTTCTGCAGCGAGTGCCTCGGCGGCCTGGTCGAGCGTGTCGCACTCGACCTCGATCGGCAGCGTCGTCGAGCCGCGCAGGCTGCTCACGGCCTCGGCGATCGAGCCGGCTGCCCGGAGGTGGTTGTCCTTGACGAGAACGCCGTCGTCGAGCCCGAAGCGGTGGTTGCGGCCGCCGCCACGTGCGACCGCGTTCTTCTCGAGCGCGCGGAGACCCGGCGTCGTCTTGCGGGTGTCGAGAATGGCGGCGTCGGTGCCTGCGACCGCGTCGACGTAGCGGCGGGTCAGGGTCGCGATGCCGGAGAGTCTCGCCAGGAAATTCAGCGCCGTCCGTTCGCCGGTGAGGATCGCCCGCAACGATCCGGAGACGGTGGCGACCGCCGCCGGCGCGCTCGCCACGACGTCGCCCTCCTCGACGAGGACCTCGAAGCTCACGTCCTCGTCGAGGGCGCGGAAGACGATCTCCGCGGCCCGCAGGCCGGCGACGACCCCCGGCTCCCGTAGCACGAGCTCGGCCGTGCCGACCGCGGTCTCGTCCACCGTGCCCTCGGTGGTGACGTCTCCTGCGCCGACGTCCTCGGCGAGCGCGGCCAGAACGGCGCGCTCGAGGGTGTCCGTGGTCAACGCCATTGCTCGAGCGCGGGCTCCGAGCCCTTTCGAAGCACGACGTGGCACTCGAAGTCCGGACTCTCGAGTGGACGGTCGGCGCGGAAGTGCGAGCCACGGCTCTCCGCACGCACGAGGGCGCTCTCTGCGACGAGGCGCGCCACGAGGTGCGGGCACTCGCGGACGCGCTCGAGCCCGACCGCGTCCCGAACGAGGCCCGCGTCGTCCCAGAGCGCGCGGCGAAGCGCGGGCGTGACCGGATCAGGCGTCGGCGGAGACGGAAGGACGGGGATGCGCGCCGGGAGCCCAGGCTCGGCAGCCGCCGCGAGGGCAGCCCGCCGCCCGAACACGAGGCACTCGAGCAGCGAGTTCGACGCCAGCCGGTTGGCTCCGTGGACGCCGGTCGCTGCGCACTCCCCGGCTGCGTACAGACCCGGGAGCTCGCTCCTCCCGTCGAGATCGGTGACGATGCCCCCGACCGTGTAGTGCGCGGCAGGGGCGACGGGGATGGGGTCGAGCGCGGCGTCGTAGCCGTTCTCGGCGAGCGTCCCCATGAGGGCAGGGAACCGGCCGCGGTCGATGGCGCGCAGGTCGAGGAGCGCGGTCCCCCGCGCGGCGATCTCTCGCGCCACGACGTCCCGCGGCGCGAGCTCGTCGGTGAAGCGCTCGCCGCGCTCGTCGAGGAGAAGAGCACCTTCGCCGCGCAGTGCCTCCGACAGAAGCACGGAGGAGTCGACGAGCGTCGTCGGGTGGAACTGGGTGAACTCGAGATCCGCGACGGCCGCGCCGGACCGGTAGGCGGCGGCGATGCCATCCCCGACCGCGCCTGGGGGATTCGTGGTGCGCTGCCAGAGCGCAGCGGCTCCGCCGGTCGCGATCAGTGTCGCGCGGGCGGAAACGAGTCCTCGCTCCGTCACGACGCCGACGCAGCGGTCGTCGGCCGTGGCGAGCGCGAGCATGCGCTCGCCTTCGAGCACGCGGATGCGCGGATGCGCGAGCACGCGCTCCGCGAGGACGCGCGCGACACGCTCTCCGGTTGCCGCTCCTCCGGCATGAACGACGCGGCGGCGCGAGTGCGCGCCCTCGAGGCCGAGGCCGTCGTCGAACTCGACGCCGAGATCCACGAGGTCGCGGATCCGCGCGGGTGCCGAGTTGGTGAGAACCATGACCGCTCGCTCCCGGGAGAGCCCGCGTCCGGCGGCGAGCGTGTCGGCCGCGTGGAGGGCCGGTGAGTCGTCGTCGCCCATCGCCGCAGCGATGCCGCCTTGCGCCAGCGAGCTCGTCGACGCGAGCAGCGGCCCTTTACTGAGGACCAAGACCTCGCCGTCGGCTGCGGCACAGAACGCTGCGAACAGCCCGGCGACGCCGCTCCCGACGACGAGGAGGTCGAGATCGTCAGTCGGGGGTGTCGCCTGCGCGAAGGTCATGGTAGTTTTCGACTCTCAGTCGATAACCTCATGGCGCAGTCTACCACGGCACAACCCGACCGCCCCGCGCACACCGCGCTCGCCGTCGTGTTCCAGGTTCGAGCGCGATTGCTGCAGGTGCTCCTCTGGGAGCGCGCGCGGGAGCCGTTCCGGGGGGCGTGGTCGCTGCCGGGCGGGACGCTCGCACCGACGGAGACGCTCGAGGAGTCGATCCTCCGCCACCTCGCCACGAAGGTCGACCTGCGCGACGTCGCCCATCTCGAGCAGCTCGGAACCTGGAGCGACCCGCAGCGTCGCCCGGAGCGCTGGGAGCTCGCCACCGCCTACCTCGGCCTCGTCCCGCTCGGGATCGAGCCGAGCGTGCCGCCCGACACGCGCTGGCAGCCGGTGGACGCGCTTCCGCCGACCGCCTTCGACCACGGCGCGATCGTGCACGCAGGCAGGGAGCGGCTTCGCGGGAAGCTCTCGTACTCGAACGTCGCGTTCGCGCTCGCGCCGCCGACGTTCACGCTCGCCGAGCTCAGCGAGATCTACGAGGCAGCTCTCGGGTACGACGTCTCGGCGACGAACCTGAAGCGCGTCCTCGTGCGCCGCGGCGCGATCGAGCCGACGGGACGGCGCCGGGCTCACGGTCCCGCGGGCGGACGGCCGGCCGAGATGTTCCGGTTCCGGACGCAGCAGCTCGAGGTGACCGATCCGTTCGCGGTCCTCCGCCCTCCCGCCTGAGCCTTCGAGCACTCAAGAGCGAGGCGCCGCGATCCGATGCTGCGGGCATGCGGCACTTTCGACTGTGGCTTCTCCTGATCGGCGCGCTGAGCATCGCGGCCGAGCTCGGCGGGGCAATCGCCGTCTTCTGGCGGCAGCGCGACGCCCGACTGTTCTAGCCGTCGACGTACGCGTAGAGCTGCCTGGGGTCCGGCAGGCCCTTGAGCTGGTGCACGCCCCGATCCTCGAACGCGAGGCCCGCCCCCTGCACGAGCGCGCGCGTCGTGTCCGAGACGAGGATCTCACCCGGCGCCGCGAGCGCCATGATCCTGGCAGCCTCGTGGACCGCGACCCCCCGTACCTCGTCGCCGGCAAGTGCGATCTCGCCGGCGTGGACACCGGCGCGGACGTCGAGCCCTCGTGCTTCCGCGCTCCGCCGAATCGACGCGGCGCAGCGTAGCGCTCGCGCGGGCGCGTCGAACGTCGCCAGGAACCCGTCCCCTGCGCGGTCGATCTCGCGCCCCTTGAAGCGCTCGACGTCCGCCCGGACGGCGGCGTGGTGCACCGCGATCGCGTCTCGCCAGGCCGTGTCCCCGCTCGAGACCAGCCGTGCAGTCGACTCGACGACGTCGACGAAGAGCAGGGTCGCGAGCACCCGGTCGTGGAACTCCCCGCGAGCACCCGCAAGGGCGCGCATGCCCGACCACTCGATGAGGATGCACGGCTCGTCGCCGATCGTGTAGCCGTCGTGCCCCGGCGGCACGTCGTACACGTCGTCGGGACCGAACTCGACGACCGTCCCGTCGCGAAGCAGCGCGCCCCAGGAGCCCGAGAGGACGACGCCGATGTGGCGCGCCTCGCACCACTCGCCTCCGACGATGGGTTGCATGTGCTCGGACCACCTCCAGCCGGGGTCGGTGACGGAACGAGCCACGGTGAGCCCGCCGATCTCGACCATGTCCTCGCGGATCCCGGGAAAGACGATCGACTCCTCGGGCTCGCGCAGGTTCTTCTTCTCGTGCGGCTGACTGATGCGGCGATCATCGTCGGACGTCCCGTTGACCGCAAGCGGGTCGGGAGGCCCGTGCGACAATCGGCCGGATGAAAGTTGCTGTCAGCGGCGCGTCCGGATTCCTCGGCTCTGCGCTCGTCCCCGCTCTCGCATCGGCCGGCCACGAGCTGGTGACGCTCGTCCGGCGGACGCCCGCCAGGCCTGGAGAGATCGAGTGGGATCCCGCGGCGGGCTCGATCGACGCCGACGGCCTCGCCGGCGTCGAGGCGATCGTGAACCTCAGCGGCGCCACTATCGGACGCCGCTGGACGGCGGAGCGGAAGCGGGAGATCCTCGACTCGCGCGTCGACAGCACCGCGCTTCTCGCTGTGACGGCGGCCGCCCTCGAGCCGCGCCCGCGCATCCTCGTCTGTGCGGGAGGCGTGGGGATCTACGGGGACCGGGGCGAGGAGATCCTGACGGAGGAGTCTGCGGTGGGTACAGGCTTCCTCGCCGACGTCGGCCAGGCCTGGGAAGTGGCGGCCGAGCCGGCGCGCGTAGCCGGGATCCGCGTCGTCAACTTCCGCCAGGGGATCGTCCTGGCGAAGGAGGAGGGAGCGCTGGCGCGCATGCTCACGCCGTTCCGGCTCGGCGGCGGCGGACGCCTCGGGAGCGGGAAGCAGTGGTGGAGCTGGATCGGCCTCGATGACGTCGTCGCCGCGTATGCGTTCGTGCTCGAGCGCGACGACCTCTCCGGACCGATTGACCTGACGTCGCCGAACCCCGTGACGAACAGCCACTTCACCTCGGCGCTCGGGCACGCACTCCGGCGGCCGACCGTTCTGCCGGTGCCCGCAGTCGCGATCCGGATGCTCTTCGGGGAGATGGGCGACGCAGCGCTGCTCCAGGGTCAGCGGGCGCTCCCCGCCCGCCTACTCGACGCGGGCTTCTCCTTCCGCTTCGGCGACCTCGAAGCCGCCATCGAGCGAGCACTCGGCGGGGGTTCGAAGAGCTGAGAGGGGCCGGCAGTGCCGGCCCCTCTCTCCTACGAGCTAGCCGGCCGCCAGCTTGTCGGCTTGCTTGAGCAGGTTCTTCACGTGCGCGAGCGAGCTCATGATTTGGCCGTGATTCGACGCGTGCCCGACGGCCGCATCCGAGAGCATCTTCTTGATCGTCGCAGCCAGAGCATCGCGGTCGTCCGCGAGCTTCTTCAGCGTGGTTTGCTCCTTCGCGTACGCGCTGTCATCCGTGCTCGATCCGGATGCGAGCGCCTTCGTGTCCGCGACGAGAGTGTCCGTCGCGAACTGCCCGACGCTCGAGTTGATCTGGGCGTACCCCTTTGCAAGATCGACCATTGCCGCGAGCGCGGGCGAGGCCGAGGTCAGAGCCTGTGTGATCACATGCCCGTCAGACTGGTAGTCGTCGGTCAGGCCGGTGAGGTACAGCATCGTGGGCCGGATGTCGGTCTCTTCGACCCACGTCCCCACCGTGCTCGCCTGCGGCACGGTCTTCGTCGCGTTCGGGTCGTTCGCCTGGTTGCCCTGAGCCGGCTGCGGGCCGTCGACCCCGTGGTTGACGACGCCGGGACCAGCCATGCCGACCCAGGTGACGTCGATGTTCGGGCTGTAGTAACCGTGGTCCCAGGCGAACCGCGCGTTGAGCGTCACCGCGGGACCTGTTGCGGAGAAGAAGTAGTCACCCTTCGGGTAGATCGTGTAGGTCGGAGTGCGTAGCGGATCGGCGCTCTGCATGTGCAGCACGCGCTGCTCCAGCGCTCCGGCCTGGTAGTTGACGATCTTCTCGTTCGCGACGCCCGTGTAGGGATCGTCGGCGGCCATCGCCGCGGTGTCTCGTTCGAGCTGACGGACCGCCGGGTCGTTCGGGCCCGGCCGGCCGTGCACGTAGATCGCCGCCCCCTGCGGTTCGATGTCGAACGGGGTGCTCTTGCCGGCTGCGTTCTCAGCGGCGAGAAGCGCGGCGATGTTCGCCTGCCGCTCGCCTAGCGTGCCCACCGGGTATCCGCATGGCGTGCTCGTACCGCCGTTGAGAGACACGCCGTTGCAGTCGGTGGGTGTCGGCTGCAGCGCGCGACCGACGTTGGCGCCCGCGAACTGGTCGTTCTCCTCCGCGCTGATCACGAACAGCGTGTTGTGCGGCGTGATCCCGTCGGCCGCGAGGCGGTCGAAGAACTTCTGGAACGCCGTGTCGTACGCCTTCGCGTTGTCCGCGGAGCACTTGTCCCCGGGGCCGAGGGCGAAGCCGGTACCCGTCGCGCTTGCCGTCGTGCAGCCGGTCGTGCCCGCCTTCCGCTCGTGGAGATCGGAGATGTAGCCGTACGTCACCGGGATGCCGGCCTCTTGCATGTCAGCAAGCACGGCGAGCGTCTGCGTCGCGGTCGGGTTGAAGCCCGGGAAGCCCGGCGTTCCGGTGAACGGCTCCGCGAGCGTGTTGCCGTCGAGGTCGACGAGGTTTCCGTTCGCGTCGGTGACCTTGTAACCGTCGTGCACGACGTTCGCGCCACCGCCGATCGCCGGCGCGATGTACTTCGCGCCGAACAGCCCTTGGTAACCGTCGTACCCTCCCGGCTCCGTCGGGAGCTTGTCGGCCACCGCCCTCGGCGACGACGAGCAGGTCGTCGCGTCCTTGGCGCAATGGATCGCCTCCCCGACGTACTTTGCGACCTGGACGTCCTTGAACGGATCCGGGTTCGAGGCGGTCTCTGTTGCCTCGGACGACCCGGCGCCGAACACCGTCGGCACGTCGACCGCGGCATTCTCGAGCACCATGTTCGCGGTCGAGAAGTCGCCGACCGTGCAGCCCGCCCGAGTGAACGGCACCCACGGCGCCGGAGTGATGTTGCTCGTGGCGCCGAGCGTCGCCGGGACGTGGTCTGAGTACACCATCGACGGCGCCGAGTCGTTCGGGTTCGCGACCGGCGGGTTGGTCTTCGTGTCGATGATCGGTGACGTCCAGTACGTGAACGACGTGTTCGGGTCCGTCGTCCCGTCCGGGTTGTAGGTGTGGAATGAGTTCGAGAGCCCCTGACCGTGGCGGTCGCCGTAGAGCCCCGTGTAGATGGTCAGGCTGTCGTCGGCTGTATGAGCGGTGAGCGGTGTGTGCGAGTTCGAGAACACCGTCCCGCTCTGCTCGAGGAAGTTGAGCAGGTGCGGCATCTGCTCGAGATCGGACGGGACGTTCGGGTTGTCCCGTGCGAAGTGGACGTTGTCGAAGACGATGTTGATCACGTGCGACACGCCCTTGCCGAGCTGGCAATCGCTCGTCGCCGCTAGCGAGTTGGCCGGCGCTGCGGCTGACGGAGCCTGCGCGATCGCGAGTCCTGCGAACGCGGCTACTCCGAGTACGAGCACGCTCGAAATGACAGCCAGCCCACGCGCTCGTGTGACGCGAGGTCTCATATGTGCCTCCCCTCCGTTCTCGATCGGCCGTGACGGCCACGACCCGGGTCGAATCTACTACCGGCGCGCTTTCCCGATGAGCCGGCGAGTCAAACCGCGACGCCGCGGATACCGGTCGGGGACAATCGCGCTGTGGCGTCCCTCGAGGATCTCGGCTGGGACCGCGCCTGGGCCTTGGCGTTCGCCCCCCTCGAGCAGGACGGGCTGACCCCCGGCCGCGTCGCGATCCAGCATCGGGGTGCGTATGACGTGCTCACCGCGGACGGGGACGTACGGGCTCGTGTATCCGGCCGGCTGCGGCACGCGGCCGCGTCGCCCGCAGAGCTCCCGGTCGTCGGCGACTGGGTCGCGCTCGAACAGTCGGCGGAGGCCGACGCAGACGCGACGATCCACGCGGTGCTCGAGCGCCGCACGAAGTTCTCGCGGCGAGCGGCACAGGATCCCTCGGGCGAGGTCGTGGCAAGGGAGCAGGTCGTCGCCGCGAACGTCGACGTCGTCTTCGTCGTCGCGTCGCTCGCGGACGATCTCGACCCGCGCCTCCTCGAGCGCTACCTGACGCTCGCCTGGGAGAGCGGCGCCCGGCCTGTGATCCTGCTCACGAAGGCCGACCTCGTGACGGACTCGCCGTCCGCGAGCGAGGAGCTCGCCGAGCTCGGCCGGAAGGTCCCGGTCGTCGTCGTCTCCGCGCGGACCGGCGTCGGGCTCGAGGACGTTCGCTCGCGCCTCGGCCCGGGCATGACCGGCGCTCTGCTCGGCCCGTCCGGCGTCGGGAAATCGACCCTCGTGAACGCACTCGTGGGCGAGGATCTCCTCGCCACCGGTGGCCTGCGGGCGGACGGCAGCGGACGCCACACGACGACGCGGCGACAGCTCGTGCTCCTCGAGGACGGCGGCTTGCTCGTGGACAACCCGGGCATGCGCGAGGTGCATCTCTGGCTCGCCGACGAGGGTCTCGAGGACGCTTTCCCGGACATCGTCGAGCTCGAGACCCAGTGCCGCTTCCGCGACTGCAGCCACGAGTCGGAGCCGGGCTGCGCGATCAGGGAGGCGCTCGCCGACGGTCGACTCTCCTCCGAGCGCTGGCGGAGCTACCGCGATCTCCAGGAGGAGCTCGCGGAGCTCGAAGACCGACTCGCGGCGCGCGAGCGCTCCCGCTCCCGACGGAAGCCGCCGGGAGCAGGAGCGCGGTAGGCGCTAGGACGTTGCGACGTTCGCCGCGCCGGGTGTCTTGGTCGTGGTGAACACCCAGTCCGAGGCGGCGTCATTCGTGTCCTGGCCGTCCGGGATCCGCGAGAGCGAGCCGTCGACCGTGTTCGAGTCGGCGACCGTGTCCGGCAGCACCGTCCCCTCGACGAGGTCGTACGTCTGCCCGCCGATTTGGGCGGCCGTGATCGCACCCTCGTACGAGAGCGCGTCGAGCAGGGCGCCCGATGCCGTGTCGATCAGGGCGACGCCGTCCGGGGCGCCGTTCTGCGCCTCGATGTCGACCTTCAGGAACGCGCCCGCAGCGAGGGATCCGGTCAATGACGCTCGCGCGTACTCCGTCCCGTCGCCGCCGTTCACGAGGACGAGGGCGATCCCCTCGAGGGTCGCGGCCGAGCTCCCCGTGTTCTTGACCTCGACGAACCCGCCCGAGTCGGCGCCGACCTCGTCGTAGTCGATCTCGTTGATCACGAGGGACGACGTGGGCGGCGGAGGAGGCGATCCGCCGCTCTCGCAGTGGATCTCGACCAGGTTCGCCGCGGTCGTCACGAGATCGACCGTCCCGTTCGAGTCGTCGGCTCGCTTGCAGGCTGTGCCCTCGAGCGCGGCGAGCGACGCGATCGCCGACCCGGGAGGGCCTTGCGGACCGGCTGGACCCGCAGAACCCGCTGGTCCTTGCGCTCCTGCCGGACCGGCCGGTCCCTGAGCGCCCGGCTCTCCCTTCGCGCCGGGAAGCCCCTGCGCTCCGGGCGCACCCGCCGGTCCTGTCGCGCCGGCCGCACCTGCAGCACCCGCGGCTCCCGGCGGCCCGGGGGGACCTTCGGCATTCCACGTGAGCACCTTCTCCGTCTTCCTGCACTGCGAGGCGTCCCGCACCACGCGGACGAAACCGCCGCTCTTCTTCTGGCAGGCCACGATCGTGCCCTGCTCGTGCGCCGTCGGCGACGACGCTCCCGCGAACGCGCTCGCGGCCACCGCCACGACGCCCACGAGTCCGATTCCCATCATGCGTGCGTACACGCACCCTCCTTCCGTCGCTGTCGCGGGTGGGTCTAGTCGCGGCCCGCGCCCGCGAACAGACGTCCGGAAACGACAGGAGTCCTGCAATCCGCATGGTTGTGCGGTCGTGTGGACACGTCGGCGCGCACTCGTGACGCTTGCGCAGCGGTATCTCGATCCGCGAGCGCGCCGGACCATCAGCCAGAATGCGTCGCGATGGCGCCGGAGACGATCAGCCCCGAGCTCGCGCTCGTCGATCCCGAGCTCGGCGCCCGAGCGCGCGCCGCGCTCCCGTACCCGGCCGCAACTTCTCGGCGTCCTCTCGGTCCTCTCCCCGCCCAGTCCGCCGCACCGGCCGCGTCTCCGGCGCGCGACTCCCGCCCCTACCCGCTGTGGGCGAGGGTCACTGCGGCGCTCTGGCTCCTCGTCCTCGGGATCCTGATCGGCGGCGCGGCGATCCCGCACGCACAGGACAAGCCGAGGCTGATCCCCAAGCAGGACGAGCCGGCAGCGACCGTGTGCAAGGCGCCGAAGCCCGCGTCGCACGTACCGACCGAGCCGGGCCAGCGCTTCGGCTTCCCGTAGACCGTCGACCAGGATCACGCCCGCCCGCCGGGTACAATCCGGCTCCCCCGGGGCTATAGCTCAGTTGGGAGAGCGCCTGGATCGCACCCAGGAGGTCGCCGGTTCGAGTCCGGCTAGCTCCATCTCAGAACCCGCTGGAAACGGCGGGTTTCCTTCTGTCCCGATGCACGGCGAGAGACGCGAGCAGGCCCGTGTGGCAAGTTCGTGGCAAGTTCCGCGGTCACAACGGCCCTCGCCGTCGAGCCGCCAGCGCCTCCTCCTCGGAAGGATCCGCGATTGCACCGATGACGTCAGAGAACCCGCTCGCTTCGATTGACCCATGATCATCTTCATCGCAACGATCGTGCTGGCTGTCGTCGTGGTGCTGCTCGTCGCGAGGAATCGCCGCAACACGTAGCCAGGGGGCTGGGCTCTGAAGCGTCTTCGTCCTCGGGCCGTGTTTCGGCACGTCGGGTGACCTCACTGTGACCCAGCACCGGCGACTAGCTCCCGGGCGTGCCCCTCGCGTCATGCACCTATCCGGTTGAGGAACCACGTACCAAGCCTCTTCTTCGGGAAGAGCCAGTCGAGCAGGTAGATCACTCCGAGGTTCCAGCTCGGGCGGTGCCACGTCTCGGAGCGCTTGCGGCAGCGCGGGCACTCGACGGTGACCTTCGTGGGCGGGCTCGTCATGTCGCCTCCCGGATGACACGACGCGCGACAGCGCCGGAGAGCACCTTCCGCTCAAGCAGCGTGTCTGAGAGCGCCTCGATCTCCGAGCGGTGAGCCTCGACGAGTTCGTCGGCTCTCTTGCTCAGCTCGCAGATCCAAGACCTGCGAGCGCAGACCTCGCTCGCGGAGACCCCCGAAACGCGGCGGTGTGGGCGTCGCGGTGAGCGCGACGAGAGTCAGCGGATCGTCTCGTCCCACGCGGCGCGAAGCAGCTCGACTCCGCGCCGGAGTGTCGGCTCGGGCGCCGCGGCGAAGCCGAGCACGAGGCCTGGAGCAGGAGGTGAGGACGAGTGCTCGCCGACGCCGTCGAGCGCGACGCCCGAGCGGCGAGCGGCCCCGACCAGCCGTGTCTCGTCGACACCTTCCGGAAGAGCGACCGAGACGGAGAGGCCGACGGCCGGCCCTCGCGGCTCCGCGTCCGGGAGCCGCGTCGCAAGCGCCTCGATCAGCGCGGCGCGGCGGTTCCCGAACGCGACGGTCGTCCGGCGCAGATGGCGATCGAGATGGCCGCGCGCGACGAAGTCCGCAAGAGCGAGCTGCGTCAGACGTGGAGTCCCGATGGCGGACGCGAAGAGCTCGTGCGCGACCGGCTCGACGAGCCGCGCGGGCAGCACCGCCCAGCCGATGCGGATCGCGGGCGCGAGCAGCGCGCTCGTGCTCCCGACGTACGCCACGTGCTCGGGGGCGAGCGCCTGCAGCGCTCCGGATGGGAGGTGGTCGTAGCGGTAGTGCCCGTCGTAGTCGTGCTCGACGACGAGCCTGTCCCCGGATGCCGCCCAGTCGACCAGCGCCCGGCGGCGTCGCGCGGAGAGTGCGACTCCGAGCGGGAACTGGTGATCCGGGCTGAGCACAACCGCGGGAACGTCCGGGAACTCGTCGACGCACAGGCCCTCGTCGTCCACGCGGACGGGCACGACCTCGAGGCCGCTCGACGCAATCGTTCGCGTGCGCCAGCGGTGACCGGGATCCTCGACGGCGATGCGCCGCACCCCGAGCGTCCGGAGCACGGTCCCGAGCACGGCCAGCGCCTGCGTCGCGCCCGCGAAGATCCCTGTCCGCTCCGGAGCTGCGACGACTCCGCGCGTCCGGGCGAGGAACGGCGCGAGCACGAGCCGTAGCTCGCCGGCGCCGAACGGCTCTCCGTACGAGAAGTCGGCGCCGCCGGCTCGGTCGAGGGAGGCGCGAACGGCACCGAGCCACTGCGTCCTCGGGAAGAGCGCGAAGTCGGGAAGGCAGGTCGCGCGGGCGCGAGCGATCGGGATGTCTGGATCGACGCGCACGTCGTCCGCCACGCGCCCGGCGACTGCGACCACCGGAGCTGCTCCGCGGCGAAGCTCGAGGTACCCCTCGGCGGCGAGCTGTGCGTAGGCGCCGACGACGACCCCGCGCGACACGCCGAGATCCGCCGCGAGCGTGCGTGTCGAGGGCAGCCTGGCACCGACCGGAAGCGCCTGCCCGCGGATGAGACCGCGCAGCCCCCGCTCGATCTGCAGCCCGAGAGGCTGACCGCGGTCGAGTCGGACGCCGACGCTCAGAAGTGGTCCTTTCATTTCACTCACCAGTGGTTCTTCTCAGTGGACCAATACGAACCTATCGTCACGGGGAGCTCCGTGCTGCTCCGAACCACCTCCCTCCGCCTGGCCGTGTCGGCGCTCGCGCTCGGCGTCCTCGCCGCTGCCGCGAGCGGGAGCGCCGGCACCGGTGCTGCGCCGAGCTTCCGGCCTCTCGCCACGGGCTTCGTAAACCCGACGTACGTCACGAGCAGCCCGGGCGACCCGAGCACTCTCTACGTGGTCGAGCAGGCGGGGCGGATCGTGACGGTCCAGAACGGCCGGATCACGGGCACGTTCCTCGACATCCGCGATCGGGTGCGAAGCGGCGACGAGCTCGGGCTCCTCTCGATGGCGTTCCACCCTCGCTATGCCCAGAACCACCTCTTCTACGTCGACTACACGGACCTGTCCGGCGACACGCGCGTCGTCGAGTTCCGGGCTTCGAACGGCGTGGCCGACCCGTCGTCCGCGCGACAGCTCCTCTTCGTGGACCAGCCGTATCCGAACCACAAGGGCGGGCAGCTGCAGTTCGACCGCTCGGGCCTCCTGTACGTCGGCATGGGCGACGGCGGGACGAACCCGGCCGCGGGCGACACCTCAGTCGGGGATCCGGAGAACCACGCGCAGAACCTCGGCAGCGCGCTCGGGAAGCTCCTCAGGATCGATCCGCTCCGCGCGGGCGCGAAGTGGCAGGTCGTCGGCATGGGGCTGCGCAATCCCTGGCGTTTCTCGTTCGACCGGAAGCGCGGCGACCTCTGGATCGGCGACGTCGGAGCGGCCACCTACGAGGAGCTCGACCGCCGGCCGAAAGCACTCATCGGGAAGCTCGCGAACTACGGGTGGAGCCACTACGAGGGGCGCGTCGTCTACAACGCGCGCATCGCGCTGCGCTCGGGGAAGCTCGTCGCGCCCGCGTACGTCTACTCGCACGGGGACGGGAGCTCGTGCGGGGTGATCGGCGGCTACGTCTACCGCGGGAGCCGTGTGCCAGCGGCACGCAGCCGCTACTACTTCGGCGATCTCTGCAGCGGCGTGATCTCGAGCTTGAAGCTCGGCAAGCGCGGACTCCCAACGAGCGGGAAGGCGTTCGCCGGACGCGTGCCGTCGCTGTCGTCGTTCGGCGAGGACGCGCGAGGCGAGCTGTACGCGCTGAGCCTCGACGGCGATCTGTACGTCCTGCGCTGATCGGCCGGCGGAGCTTCCTGAAGCGCAGACGTCAAGCGAGGAGCCCGGACCCGATGTATCCGCCCGGCTCCGCACCGGGCGGGCACGCAAAGACGGCGCTCCCCGTGTGCGAGATGTACTCGTCGAGCGCGTCATGCCGCGCGAGCCGAGTCTGGAGGGTGACGAACGCCGCCGGGTCCCGCTGGAAGCTGACGAAGAAGAGCCCCGCGTCGAGCTCACCCAGGCGCTCGTCCATCCCGTCGGTGAACGAGTAGCCGCGCCTGAGGATTCGCACTCCGCCGTTCTCGGAGTGGCTCGCGAGTCGGATGTGGGCGTTCGCCGGGACGACGAGTGCGCCCTCCACGTCGGTTGCCCGCAGGTCGACCGGGTCGAACTCGCCCGTCTCGCCGAGCGGCGCACCGGACTCCTTCGCCCGGCCGATCGTGTCCTCCTGGTCCTGGAGGGAGGAGCGGTCCCACACCTCGATCAGCATCCGGATCCGGCGCGTGACCAGGTACGTACCGCCGCGCAACCATGCCGGCTGGTCCGATCCCCCGACCCAGACGTGCTCGTCGAGCGCAGCCGTGTCCTCGAGCTTGATGTTGTTCGTCCCGTCCTTGAAGCCCATGAGGTTGCGGGACGTGTCCTGCTTCCGGCTCGTCGACGACGCGCGGCCGAACCCGAGCTGCGACCAGCGCATGACGACGACACCGCGGCCGATTCGCGCGAGGTTGCGGACGGTGTGGAAGGCGACCTGCGGATCGTCGGCGCACGCCTGCACGCAGAGGTCGCCGCCGGAGCGGGCCGGATCGAGCGAGTCGCCCGCGAACGTAGGTAGCTCGACGAGCGCCCTCGGACGCCAGGCCTCGAGCCCGAAACGGTCGTGACCGCCGAGAGAGAAGAGCGTCGGGCCGAAGCCGAAGGTCACCGTCAGCCGCGCGCTCGAGAGCCCGACCGCCTCGCCGGTATCGTCCGGAGGAGCGCTCTCGACGTCGTTGACGGGCCCCGCGGGGTTCCCGGCGGTCATCCGCGCAGCCGCATCCGTCCACGCCCGCATGAGATCGCGGACGTCGCCGGCCGAGTCCGTGACCACGTCGAAGGCGGCGAAGTGAAGCCTGTCCTGCGCAGGAGTCGCGATCCCCGCCTGGTGCTCGCCGAAGAACGGAGCCGTGTCGTCGGCACCCTCGTCGGCGCCGCAGGCGGAGACCCCCGAGGGCGAGTGCCGTGCCTCCCACCCCGGCGGACGCGAGCAGCGCACGCCGGGTCAGGCGACGACTCACGTCTGCGCGACCACGATCGCGCCGACCTTCGAGAGAGGCTCGGCCAGCGCGTCGATCGAGCGCGACAGCTTCTGGGTGTCGCCGTCCGTGACCTGGGTGTAGGGCACGAACCCGCTGCCCTTCCGGTACGGCGCGAGCGCCGTGTCGACGTCGGCGAAGCGCCGTTCGATCGTCCGGACGAGATCGGGATTCTTCGAGGCGACGATCGGGCTGACGGCGTCGAAGGCCTCCCGGGCGCCGTCGACGTTCGCCTCGAAGTCGACCAGGTCGATGTGCGAGTAGCGCTCCTCCTCGCCCGTCACCTTCGACTTGGAGACCTCGCCGAGGAGCTCGACCGCGCCGTTCGCGATCTGCGCCGGCTCGAGCTCGACGTTGACCACGAGCCGCTCGAGCCGCTTCACGTCCCGAAGGAGCTTGTGAGCAAGCGGCGCGTCACCCTTCGTCGTGCCCGTCACCCAGAGCGACTGCTCCAGGGGATGGAAACCGGTCCAGCTCGCCTTCGGCACGTCCCCGGCTCGAGCGTCGATCGCGGGATCGAGGTCGCCGAAGCTCTCGGCGACGGGCTCGATCCGCTCGTACGGCGCCCGAGCCGGGCCGTACAGCGCCTTGGCCCGAGCGACGTCTCCCGCCTCGACGGCCGCCACGAATGTCGACGTGCGCGCGACGAGATCGGCTGTCTGCCGCTCGAGGTATCTCCGGTAGCGCCTCACGGCAGCGCTTGCCGCCGCGCTCGTCTCGGCGGCCCTCCCGGTCACCGTCACCGTCCCCCGCTCGGACGTCGTTCCGCCCGGGCAGTAGCTCGTGTACGAGCCCGGCTTCAGGGTCAGGGAGAACGTGCCGGAGAGACCCGAGGCGATGTTCTCGGCCTCGCCGAGGATCTTGTCGCCGTCGAGCACCTCGAATTCCGTCACCGCCTCCGCTCCGTCGTTCCGCACGCTGAACGTCGTCGGCCCCGCAGGCAGCTCGAGCTTTGCCGGCTCGCAGCCCGCATCGGTGATCTTGACGTCGACGGTGCGGCTGGCCGAGCCGCTCGAGTCGGACGCCGCGTCGTCGCTGGTCGAGCCAGCGCCGCACGCCGCCAGCAGGAGCGACGAGAGCATGGTGAGGAGAGCGACGGGAAGAACGCGTGACATGTGCGGCCTAGCTGTATGTCCCAGGGAGGTTGTTGACGCGCTGCAGCGGCGCGAGGCCTCCGAGAGCGCGGTGGGGACGGAAGCGATTGTAGAAGTCGAGGGCTGGCGAGAGCGCGGCGAGACGCTCCGACTCGTGCGCGTACGGGTAGGCGTAGGCCCAGCGCTCGAGCAGCGTGCGGATAAAGCGCTCGGCCTTGCCGTTCGTCTGTGGGCGGTAGGCGCGCGTCTTTCTGACGCCGATGCCGTAACTCGCGCACGCCTCCGCCCAGCGGCGCTTGAAGCAGGTGCCGTTGTCGGTCAGCACCCGCTCCACCTCGATGCCGTGGGAGCCGTAGAAGCGCACGAGCTCGGACAGGAAGGCGGTCGAGCTTCCGTTCGTCTCGTCGCGATACACGGCGGCGAAGCCGAGCCGGGAGTGGTCGTCGATCGCCACGTACAGGCACTGCCAGCCGGCCTTGCCCTTGGCCCGACGTGCGCGATCGCCGGTCACCCGGTGCCCGGGTCTGAGGATGCGGCCGAGCTTCTTGATGTCGACGTGCACGAGCTCGCCCGGCCGCTCGCGCTCGTAGCGGACGACGTTCTCTCTCGGCACGCTCGGGTGCAGCTGAGAGTAGCCGTGCCGGCGGAGCACTGCGTGCACCGTCGAGGCAGCCACACCAAGCGCCCAGCCGATGACGTGCGGTCCCTCGCGCAGCTCCTCGCGGACGCGCAGGATCGCCTGCTCGACGACCTCCGGCGTGCGCCTGGGCGAGCGATGCGGCCGGCTCGAGCGATCGAGCAGACCCTCCCCTCGCCGCCGGCGGTTGACCCACTTCGAGGCCGTCTGCCGGGAGCAGCCGACGACGAGCGCCGCTGCGGTGATCGTCACACCCGCGCTGACGAGGTCGCACAGGCGACGACGCTGACGGACCGTAAGAGCGGCATTTGCATGAAGATCCATCAAGAGCCCTCCTTTGCGATGCGACTTGGACAGGCCGCACCCTAGGAGGGCTCACTGACGCTTCAGGGCGTCAACAACGTGTCTGGGAATTACACCTAGGTCGCTTGCTCGAACGCCATCGAGCTCTCCGAGCGGCGCCGGAACGCCAGCTTCCAGCTCGACGGCCAGAGGACGTACAGGAGCATCGGGACCGCGAACGCGACGTAGGCGATCGCCTCGATCACCGTCGGCTTCGGCTGGAGACCGAGCATGCCGGTGAGCAAAGCGGAGCGGACGGTGCCGGGGGCGACGAGCCAGGTCAGGTCGACCGCCTGTCCCTGCAGCCCGTTGATCCAGCCGGCCTCGTGCGCGGTGTGCGCGGCTGTCGAGAGCAGGCCTGCGGCGACGAGCACGAGCACGACGCCCGTGACGCGGAAGAAGCGACCGAGGTCGATGTGCACGCCTCCGCGGTAGATGCCCCAGCCGATCAGGACGGCGATCGTGATCCCGATGAGCGCGCCGCTGCCCGACAGCACCGGCGTCGTCGACGCGTCGAAGGCTGCGAGCAGGAAGACCGCCGTCTCGAAGCCCTCCCGGATGACGGCGAAGAACGCCATCCCGACGAGCGCGATCACCGACCCGCGTGCAAGCGCACTCGCCGCTCCGGCCTCGAGCTCGCGCCGGAGACCGCGGGCGTTGCGCTTCATCCACACGATCATGAACGTGACCGCGGCGACGGCGACCAGTCCGACGACCGTCTCGAGCCCCTCCTGCTGGCGCGACGGCAGCTCGCGGCTCACGATCTCGAGCGCGACGCCGACCGCGACGCAGATGCCGACGGCGAGCGCGACGCCCGCCCAGACCCAGCGGAGTGCCTCCGAGCGTCCCTGCTGGCGCAGGAACGCCGCGACGATGCCGACGATCAGCGCAGCCTCGAGACCTTCGCGCAGGCCGATGACGAAGGTCGGCAACATTCAGTGGCTCCCGGAGCGGCGCATCGCGGTGATGTTAGGCGTACCTTACATCGCGTGCAAGGGGGACCTGACAGGACCATCCGGTCCCGTTTTCCGTGACGCGCGCTCGGGAATCAAGACGGCGGTGGGACCCAGCTGGCGGCTTGTAACCGTGATCGTCGTCTTCGGACTCGTCCTGGCGGCGATCCTCTTCCTGCTCGTCGCTCCGACGATCTGGCACTCCTGACCCTCGCGGCGGGCAGCCGGGTCGATCGCTTCGGTTCGGACTTCGATCAGCCCAGGGAATGGAAGCGGCGCGAGCCGAAGCGCGTCTGATAAGAAGGACGAGATTTCCCGTTCGGGCTACCCCGCAGTCGGCGGCAGTATCTCTCAGAGGGAGGACTCGTGACGCTCCAGATCAACGACACCGCTCCGGACTTCGAGGCGGAGACCACCGAAGGGCCGATCAAGTTCCACGAGTGGATCGGCGACTCGTGGGCCGTGCTCTTCTCGCACCCGAAGGACTTCACGCCGGTGTGCACGACCGAGCTCGGCTACATGGCGAAGATCAAGCCCGAGTTCGACCGCCGCGGCGTCAAGATCATCGGGCTCTCGGTCGATTCGTCTGGCGACCACGAGGCGTGGGCGAAGGACATCGAGGAGACGCAGGGCGTGGCGCCCAACTTCCCGCTGATCGGCGACCCGTATCTGACGGTGGCAAAGCTCTACGGGATGCTCCCGGCGGGCGCGTCGGGCGACGCGAAGGAGCGCACCCCGGCCGACAACCAGACGGTGCGGAACGTCTTCGTAGTCGGCCCCGACAAGAAGATCAAGCTCGTCCTCGTCTACCCGATGACGACCGGCCGCAACTTCGACGAGGTGCTCCGCGTCATCGACTCCCTCCAGCTCACGGCGACCCACAAGGTGTCGACGCCCGTGAACTGGCAGCAGGGCGACAAGGTGATCATCGCCGGCTCGGTCTCGAACGACGAGGCGAAGGAGATCTTCGGCGAGTGGGAGGAGCCGAAGCCGTACATCCGGATCGTGCCGCAGCCGAGCTGAGGCCCGACGCGACATGAGCATCGGCGAGCGTCGCGGCCGTTTCCGGGAGCTGCACGCGCGGAAGCAGCTCTTCGTCATGCCGAACCCATGGGACGTTGGTTCGGCACGGCTGCTCGAGGCCGCCGGCTTCGAGGCGCTCGCGACGACGAGCGCCGGCTACGCGTGGTCGCTTGGAAAGCTCGACCAGCAGGTCACCCGCGAGGAGCTCGTCTCGCACGTGAGGCTCCTCGCGGAGGCGACGTCGCTTCCTCTGAACGTCGACAGCGAACGCTGCTATCCGGACGACCCGGGAGGAGTCGCGGAGACCGTCGCCCTGCTCGCGGACGCGGGCGCGGCGGGGTTCTCGGTCGAGGACTACGACCCCGCGACGGATCGCATCGACGACCTCGCGGTCGCGGCCGAGCGAGTTGCCGTCGCAGCCGAGGCGGCACATGCGCTCGACGACCCGCTCGTCCTGACGGGGCGGTGCGAGAACAACATCCACGGCGTCGACGACCTCGACGACACGATCGCCCGCCTCGTCGCCTATCGAGACGCCGGCGCCGATGTCGTGTACGCGCCCGGGCTCCGGGATCTCGAGGACGTGCGAGCGGTCGTGGACGCCGTCGGCGTACCCGTCAACGTGCTCGCGCTCCCGGGTGGGCCGAGCGTCGGCGAGTTCGCGTCGGTCGGCGTCCGCCGTGTGTCGACGGGCGGCCTCCTGGCGTCCGTCGCCTACGGCGCGCTCGTCTCGGGCGCCGAGGAGCTGCAGCGCGAGGGGACCTCGACGTACGGCGCAGGCGGAGTCCCGCGTGAGCGGCTCTCGGAGGCCTTCGGCTCCTCCTAGGTATTGCCGTCGAGGTGGTGGCGGAACACCTCGGCGAGCTCGGTCCCTGACATTCCCTCGCGCGCGGCGACGAAGATCGTGTTGTCGCCCGCGATCGTGCCGGCGATGTCGGGAAGCCGTGCGGCGTCGATCTGCTGTCCGAGCGCGTTCGCGTATCCGGACGGCGTCTGGATGACGACGAGCGGGCCAGTCGACGTGAGCGAGCTCGTCCAGCGGCGGAGTGCTGCTGCGAGGTCGGACATCCGCGTCAGGTCGTCGGCGCCGGGAAGCGCGTAGACGAGCTTGGCGTCCCGGTTGCGAATCTTGACGAGACCGAGCTGCGCGATGTCTCGCGAGACCGTCGTCTGCACCGCGTCGATCCCCTCCTCGCGGAGAGCCTCCGCGACCTCGGCCTGCGTCGAGAGCTCGCGCTCGGCGACGAGGCGGAGGATCGCTCCCTGCCGCTCGAACTTGTTCATGCGAGGACCTCCTCGAGGATCCCCAGCGCAGAATCCAGCTCACTTGTGGCGATCGTGAGCGGCGGGGAGATGCGAACCGTGCGTTCTCCGGCTGCGCCGACGAGAAGCCCGCGCTCGAGCGCGGCCGAGACGATCTCCGGCGCGGGCCGGTCGACGTCCGCCGCGATGAGCAGACCGCGTCCGCGGACCTCCGTCACGGAGCGGATCGCTGCGAGATCGCGAGCGAGCCTGTCGCCCGACGCGCGCACCTGCGCGAGGAGCTGGTCGTCGATCGTGTCCACGACCGCGCACGCGGCGGCGCAGGCGACCGGGTTCCCGCCGAACGTGCTCGCGTGGTCGCCCGGCTCGAAGCCGGTCGGGGCCTCGTCGGACACGAGGAGACAGCCGATCGGGAGGCCGTTCGCGAGACCCTTGGCGAGCGTCACCGCGTCGGGACGGACGCCGAGCTGCTCGAAGGCGAAGAACGCGCCCGTTCGTCCGACGCCCGTCTGCACCTCGTCCACGACGAGCAGTGCACCATGCTCGTCGGCCAGCATCCGTGCAGCCTGGACGAATTCGGGCTCGAGTGGGTGGATCCCGCCCTCGCCCTGAACGGGCTCGAGCAGGATCGCCGCCGTGTCCGGGCCGACCGCCGTCGCCAGAGCGTCGGCACCATCGTGGGAGACGAAACGCACTCCGGGGACCAACGGCTCGAAGGCGACGCGCTTCGCCGGCTGGCCGGTGACGGACAGCGCGCCGAGCGTCCGTCCGTGGAACGAGCCCTCGAGCGCCACGATCCCGACTCTCCCCGTCACCTTCCTCGCCCACTTCAGCGCAGCCTCGACGGCTTCGGCGCCTGAGTTGCAGAAGAAGGCGCTCGCGCCTCCGAAGCGGGTCGCCAGGCGCTCGGCGAGCTCCTGCATCGGCTCGGTCCAATAGAGGTTCGAGACATGCCATAGTCGCTCGAGTTGCGCCTGCGCGGCGGAGAGCGGCGCGGGATGGCAGTGCCCGAGGCTCACGACCGCGATGCCGGCAACGAGGTCGAGGTAGCGCCGGCCCTCGCCGTCGACGAGCCAGCAGCCTTCGCCGTGGACGAAGGTCACGTCCTGACGGGCGTACGTCGGGAGGATCGTCGAGCGCGTCGCGACGGTCACGCGACCACCGCCGTCTCTCCGATCTCCGCTCGAACACCGAGCCTCGCTGCGGCGACGGCCGCGCGAAGCTTCGGGAGGATGCCGCCCTCGAGCAGCCCGCGCTCGAGCAAGTCCTCGGCGTCGTCCGCATCGATGCGCGGGACGACCGCGCCTTCGAGGAGCAGGCCGGGGACGTCCGTGAGGAAGATGATGCGCTCGGCGTCGAGACCGGCCGCGAGTGCGCCCGCCATCTCGTCGGCGTTGACGTTCAGCGGCCCCGCCGCGAGCGGGGCGACGACGGGCAGGCGTCGATCCGCGAGCACGGCCTCGACCGCAGGCGGACGCGTGGGGAACGGCGTGCCGACCCGGCCGAGTCCCGGCACCGGCCGCGCCTGGAGCCCGATCTCGTCCCCCATGAGCCCGATCGCGGTCGGGCCGAGAGCGACGCAGAGCCCGGCGTTCACGGTCGCGAGCGTCCGGCGAACGACCTCGAGCGCCTCAGCGCTCGTGATCCTCCGGCCCTCGGCGAACGTCGCCTCGATCCCCTCTCGCGCGAGTGCGGCCGAGATCTGCGGGCCGGCGCCGTGAACCACGACCACCTCGTGGCCCGCACCCGCAAGCCTGAGGATCTCCGCGGTCGCCGAGAACGCGACCGCCCCGCCGACCTTCACCACGAGACGGCTCACGACCTGTACTCCGCGTTGATCCGGACGTAGTCGTAGGACAGATCGCTCGTCAGATAGCGCGCGACGCCGTCCCCGAGGCCGAGGTCCAGAGAGATCGCGCAGGTCGCTCCGTCGAGCTCCGGCTCGACTCCCTGAGGAGTGCCGGAGTCGAGCACGCGCGTGCCGTCGACGTCGAGCGACACACGCGCCGGGTCGAGGCGGGCGTAGCCGCCGGCGAACGGCGCCGACCCCGCGGCCGCGAGGATGCGGCCCCAGTTCGCGTCGTGCCCGAAGAGCGCGATCTTGACGAGGGGCGACGTAGCGATCCGACACGCGATCGCCCTCGCTTCGGCCGCGCTGGCCGCACCGCGCACCTCGATGTCCGCGAGCACCGTCGCTCCTTCGCCGTCGCCCACGATCTGAGTGGCGAGGTCGGCACAGACCGCCCGCAAGACTTCCGTGAAGGCCGCGTCGCTGTCGGCGCTTCGTTCGACCTCGCTCGCCCCGTTCGCGAGCAGGACGACCGTGTCGTTCGTCGAGCACTCCCCGTCGACGGAGATCGCGTTGAAGCTCTCCTCGACGGCCGGCCGCAGGAAGCCGGCCGCCTCGCCCGGCCCGAGCGGGTAGTCCGTCGTGACGATTGCGAGCATCGTCGCGAGGTTCGGATGGATCATCCCCGAGCCCTTGGCCATCCCGCCGACGACGAAGCCGGCGCGACCGACACAGGCCTCTTTCGTCTGCGTGTCGGTGGTGAGGATCGCCTGCGCGGCCCGAGCGCCGCCCTCGCAGCGGAGGGCTCGAGCGGCGGCACCGAGGCCACGCAGGAGCTTGTCGAGCGGCAAGCGATCGCCGATGACGCCAGTCGACAGGACGAGGACCTCCGCGTCCGCGACGTCGAGCAGGCGGGCAGCCTCGGCCGCCGTCTCACGTGCGTCGAGCTCGCCGGCCACTCCCGTAACGGCGTTCGCGCATCCGGAGTTGACGACGACGACCTGAGGCTCCGCGAGGGCCAGATGCTCACGCGAGACGACGACGGGCGCCGCCTGCACGCGGTTCGCGGTGAACATCGCCGCACCCGTCGCGCGACTCGTCGAGCGGACGAGCGCCAGGTCGAGGGCCTCGCGACGGATGCCGCAGTGGACACCCGAAGCGACGAAGCCGCGCGCAGCGGTGACGCTCATACGAGGATTCCGCTCAGGCGAAGCCCGGCCGTTTCCTCGAAGCCGAACAGCAGGTTCGCGTTCTGGATCGCCTGGCCGGCTGCGCCCTTTCCGAGATTGTCGAGCGCGCAGACCACGATCGCCATGCCGGTCGCACGGTCGGAGAAGGCAGCGATCTCGGCCGCATCCGTCCCCTGGACGCGTGAGAGCTCGGGCGCCGCACCGGGCGGCAAGACCCGCACGACCGCGCTTCCCGCGTAGGCGTCCTCGAGCCGCTCGCGGACGGAGTCGTCGGTCGTCCGCACGTAGCAGGTGACCAGCAGCCCGCGCCGGATCGGCAGCAGGTGGGGCACGAAACAAACGGGGAACCCGAGCGCTCGCTCGATCTCCGGCGCGTGCCGGTGCGTCCCGACCTGGTAGGGAGAGAGGTTCTCGAGGACGAAGCCCGCGTGCGAGCTCGCCGATGGGCTCCGGCCGGCACCGGAGACGCCCGACTTCGCGTCGACGACGACGTCGGTCGGATCGATCGCGGCCACGAGCGGCGCGAGCGCGAGGAGCGCGGCAGTCGCATAGCACCCGGGGTTCGCGACGAGCGAGCCGGTCGGCGGCCACAGCTCGGGCAACCCGTACTCCCAGCGAGCGAGCGACGCCGCTCGCGGGTGCTCCCAGCCGTACCACTCAGGGTAGGCCGCCGCCTGCAGACGGTGTGCACCGGAGAGGTCGACGACGATGGCGTCAGGCGGAGGCTCGATCTCCGCAGCGCTCTCGTGGCCGAGGCAGAGGAAGACCAGGTCGGCAGCGGCGGCGAGCGCCTCCGCGTTCGTCGTAAAGGACGGCAGCTCGCCGTCGAGGCGCACGTCGAGAGCAGCCGCCGGCTGTCCTGCCAGCGAGTCCGAGCCGAGCGCGACGACCTCGAGCTCCGAGTGAGCGAGGACGCGGTCGAGGGTCTCCTGTCCCGTGTATCCCGAGGTTCCGAGGATCGCCGTGCGCATTGGAGGAGTATTATGCCATCGCTATGCGTATCATGCACGGGGTGAACGCTGAGCACCGGGACTTCCTCCGTCTGGCGGACCTGGCGCCCGAGGAGCTGCGTCAACTCCTCGACCTCGCGGCCGCGATGAAGACGACGCCGAACGCCTGGCGGCGGGCGTTCCGGGGAGAGACGCTCGCGCTCCTCTTCGACAAGCCGTCGACCCGCACACGGACGTCGTTCTCGGCCGCCGCATGGCGCCTCGGGATGGCCTCGCTCGAGCTCCGGCCAGAGGAGCTCCAGCTCGGCCGCGGAGAGTCGCTCGAGGACACTGCGCGCGTTCTCTCCGGCTACGTGGCGGCGATCGTCGTCCGCACGTTCGAGCAGCGGACGCTCGAGCAGCTCGCCGGCGCCGCGAGCGTACCGGTCGTGAACGCCCTCACCGACGAGCACCACCCGTGCCAGGCGCTCGCGGATCTGCTCACGCTCGAGGAGCGTTTCGGCCGTCTCGCCGGCCTCGAGCTCGCGTACGTCGGCGACGGTAACAACGTCGCGCA
The DNA here is from genome assembly GCA_963809405.1 of uncultured Actinomycetes bacterium. GTDB lineage: Bacteria > Actinomycetota > Thermoleophilia > Gaiellales > Gaiellaceae > GMQP-bins7. The sequence continues at coordinate 1,735,327 of CAWEJN010000002.1, read as the reverse complement.
CTCGCTCGTCGAGGCGAGCGCGCTCGGCGGAGTGCGCATCAGGGTCGCGTCGCCGAACGGCTACGGGCCGCATCCGGACGTCGTCGCCTGGGCACGCTCGATCGGCGGCGCCGTCGAAGTCAGCGAGGATCCGGTCGCGGCCGTCGAGGGCGCTCACGCCGTCTACACGGACACCTGGGTGTCGATGGGCAAGGACATCGACCGCGACGTGCGCCTCTCGGACCTCGTTCCGTACCGGCTCGACGCCGCACTCCTCTCGCACGCGCGTGAGGACGCGATCGTGCTCCACTGCCTTCCCGCGCACCGCGGCGAGGAGATCACCGACGACGTGCTCGACGGACCGCGATCCGCAGTCTGGCAGCAGGCCGCGAATCGTCTCCCGACGCAGCAGGCGCTCCTGCACCTGCTGCTCGTCGATCGGGGAGGCGGGACCGAGAACGGCCGAGCGCCACGGCGCGGACGCGCGGCCCACGACGCCGAGATGGTCTCCGCCGGACAGCCCGACGGCGTGCGACGGCACGCCTAGTCGAAGAGGGGGAGCAACCGCCCGGACTCCGCGCGCAACTCGCGCTCGGCCGAGCGTGAGAGTCGCCCGAAGGGCGCGATCTCGATCTTCCCGCTCTCGTGGCGCCACGTGCCGGCGACCGTGCCGTCGACGAGGAACGTCGGGAACGAGTGCGGCGTCTTCGTGTTGAAGACGAGCGGGCGCAGCTCCTCGGAGAGGATCCCCGCGCGGCGGGCATGCACGAGAAGCGTCGCGTCCCAGACCGGGAGGAAGCGCACGGGCGCGGGCGTGTCGGCAGCGGGGAGCGGCGCACGCGGGAGATCGAGAAGCTCGTCGCCGTCCGCGGCACGGAAGCGCCGGAGGGAGAGCCGCCCGAGCGCAGGATCGACCACGTTCGGTGGAACTCCCGCCCAGGACGCGATCTCCCCTCGTGTCGCCGGCCCGAAGCCGGCGAGGTAGCGCCGGACCAGATGCTCGAGAGCGTCGTCGACCGCGGCGTCTTCCGGGCCGATCCATTGCTCCGCGGCGGCGTAGAGGTCCGCGCGTCGATGCTCCCAGGTTCCCGACGGCGGCACACGAACGAGGTCGACCCAGAGCCCGACCCCGTTCACGAGGACAGGACCGCCGCGCACCACCTCATCGAGCTCGGAGCGCCGGAGCGGACCGCTCGCGAGCCGTTCTCGCAAGCGCGCGGCGGCGGCCTCGAGCCTGCGAGGCTCCGGACGCGGCTTGTGCGTGCGGAGCCACCACTCTCGCCGGCTCTTGCGGATCGCGACCGCGAGGGGCCAGTAGTCGGCCTTCGAGACCAGATGGATCGTCGAGCGCATGAGCGTCCCCTGCGCGACCTTGCGCTGTTCGAGAGCGCGGTCGAGGTGCGCGCGCTCAAAGCCGTCGACCCGCGACCATAGCCCGATGTACATGGACGGCGCGTACTGCGCCTGAAGCGTGCCCATCCGCTCGAGCACGCGTGGGATCGGCAGCCGGACGCGCTCAAGCAGGAGCTGCCGGGCGAGGAGCGCGCGGTTCAGGTCGCGCGCCGTGAGCGTGCGCTCGGCCACGAGCGGACGCTACCCGCAGCCCGCGCGAGTGCCGCAAGGCTCGTCCCTTGCGCCATCACGATGCCCCCGATGACGAGCACCGCACCCACCACGAGCCACGACGTCAGCTGCTCCCCGAGGGCGAGCGTCCCGATCAGGAGCGCGAGGGGCGGGTTCGCATACGTGTACACGACCGCGCGCGTGGGCCCGAGGCCGCGCAGGCCGTAGTTCCAGCCGATGTAGCCGAGAAGCGTGGCGAGGACCCCGAGATAGAGGACGAGGAGAGCGTCTCCCGCGGAGATGCCCGTGACCTCGTCGACCGTCGAGCCGCCGACGAAGGGAAGGAGCGCGATCGTCCCGACGAGGCTCGAGGCCGCTGTCAGCGCGAGCAGGTCGTGCCGGCCGAGGAGGGGCTTGAGGATGACGTTGTAGAGCGCGAACGACAGGGGCGCCACGAGCACGATCAGCGGCCCCCTTACGCTGTCGAACGAGAGGCTCTCGCCGGTGCCGAGCGCGATGACGATCGCGACCCCGACGAACGCGACGGCGAGGCCGACCGCGCGTCGCGGGACGAGCCGATCGAGCCCGAGGAGGACGGCGAGCACGAGCGTCATCGCTGGGGCGAACGCGACGACCAGCGCGGCGACGCTCGACGTCGTGTGGCTCTCGCCGACGTTCAGGGCGATGTGGTACCCGAGCACGACGCACACGCCGGCCGCGATGACGCGCAGCGCGTCCGACCGCGTCAAGCCCGGCAGCCCCCGCGCGCGCCAGAGGATGAACGCGAAGCCCGGTGCGGCGATCGCGTAGCGGAGGACCGCGATGTCGCCGGGACCGAAGCCGTGGTCGAGGAGCGTTTTGATCACCGAGAACGAGCCCGCCCAGACGGCGACGACGCAGACGAGGGTGAGGTGAGCGCGCGCCATCAGCGGGTAAACGGATGGGTCGGCGTCATCGTGAGGTCAACGCGGTCCCGAGCGCGATACTTCCTCGGTGCTCGGCGAGCTCGGAGCGTTCGTCGCGGTTTCGGCCATCGTGATCTGCACGCCGGGCCAGGACACCGCGGTCACGATCCGCAGCACGCTGGCTGGTCGACGTAGTGCCGGACTCGCAGCGGCGGCGGGGATCACGCTCGGGAACGCCACCTGGACGGTCGCCGCGAGCGCGGGAGTCATCGCGCTCCTGAGCGCCTCCGAGCCGGTGTTCGAGACGATCAAGCTCGCCGGGAGCGCCTATCTCGTCTACCTCGGCGTGCAGTCGCTGCTCGCCGCCCGGCGGGGACGGCATGGAGATGGGGAGCTCGTCGGTGGCGAGCCGTTACCACCCCGCACCGCCTTCCGTCAGGGTCTCGTCTCGAACCTCGGGAATCCCAAGATCGCCGTCTTCTTCGCCAGCCTGCTGCCCCAGTTCGTGCCGGCGGGCGACGCGTCCTTCGCCGCGTTTCTCACCCTCGGCTTCCTCTTCTGCGCGCTGGGGCTCGTCTGGCTGAGCCTCTACGTCGTCGCCGTGGACAGCCTGCGCGCGCTCGTCGCGGGGCGCGTCCGACGCGTGCTGGACGCGATCACGGGCACCGTGCTCGTCGCCCTCGGCCTCCGCCTGGCAACCGAGACGCGCTAGCGCGTCCGCGCGAACCGGTGCACGGCCTCGAGGAGCTCAGCGCTCTTCTGCGCAGCGTCCTCGGGATCGCCGGAGGCGAGCGCGCCGGCGACGCAGTGGTTCACGTGGTCGTCGAGGATCCGGAAGGCGACGCTCTCGAGAGCGGTCGACACCGCTGCGATCTGCGTGAGCACGTCGATGCAGTAGCGATCCTCCTCGAGCATCCGCTCGATCCCACGCACCTGACCCTCGATCCGATGGAGGCGGCGGACGAGGGCGTCCTTGTCCTCGACGTAGCCGCGCACGCCTGTCTCCGTGTCACTCATGGGTTGCCTCCTCTCGCAGGCCGCGGAAGCGACGGAGTCGAAGCGAGTTCGTCACGACGAAGAGGCTCGAGCCGGCCATCGCGAGCGCGGCAATCATCGGGTTGAGGACGCCGGCGATGGCGAGCGGGATTGCGGCGACGTTGTACGCGAAGGCCCAGAAGAGGTTCCCCTTGATCGTCCCGAGCGTCTTTCGCGCGAGCGCGATCGCGTCGACGGCCGAGCGAAGATCGCCGGACACGAGCGTGAGATCGGATGCCTCGATCGCCACGTCGGTGCCGGTCCCGAGCGCGAGCCCGAGATCGGCCTGAGCGAGCGCGGGCGCGTCGTTCACGCCGTCCCCGACCATCGCCACGACCTCGCCGTCCTCCTGGAGCCGGCGCACCTCCGCGACCTTGTCCTCCGGGCGAACGTCGGCGACGACGCGGTCGATCCCCACCTCCCGCGCGACGCGCTCGGCCTCCTCGCGGCCGTCGCCCGTGAGGAGTACCGGCGTGAGACCGAGACGCTCGAGGCCGGCAACCGCCTCGCGGCTCGTCGGCTTGAGGGTGTCGCGCACGCTCAGCCGCCCGCGAGTCTCGCCGTCCCACGTGACCGTGATCGACCCGTTGCTCCGGCCGATCTCCACGAGGTGCCCATCCGCCATGCCGTGCACGCCGGTCCCCGGGAGGTTCCGGAACTCGGTCACGGGAGGAAGCTCTCCGAGCTCGAGCCGTGCGGCGTCCGCGACGGCCCGTGCGATCGGATGCTCGGAGGCTGACTCGACGGCGCCGGCGAGGCGGAGGATCTCCGTGCGCGACGCGCCGTCGAGCGGCGTCACCTCGACCAACTCGATCCTCCCCTCGGTGACCGTCCCGGTCTTGTCGAGGACGATCGTCCCGATGCGCCGCGTCTGCTCGAGGACCTCAGGCCCCTTGACCACGATTCCGAGCTGCGCGCCCCTTCCGCTTCCGACCATGATCGCGGTCGGCGTCGCCAGGCCGAGCGCGCACGGGCACGCGATGATGAGGACCGCCACGGCAGCGGTGAATGCCTCCGCGGCCGTGCCCCCGAACACCAGCCAGCCCACGAGCGTGACGAGCGAGAGCACGATCACGATCGGGACGAAGACCTCCGACACGCGATCGGCCAGCCGCTGCACCGGAGCCTTTCCGGACTGCGCGGCCTCGACGAGTCGCCCAATCTGGGCGAGCGCCGTCTCCGAGCCGACCCGGGTCGCGCGGACCATGAGTCGGCCGTAAGTGTTGATCGTCGCTCCGGCGACCTCCGAGCCGGGCTCGACCTCCACGGGGACCGGCTCGCCCGTCAGCAACGACTGGTCGACGGCCGAGGCGCCCTCCACGACGACGCCGTCGGTCGGAATCTTCTCCCCCGGCCGCACGACCATCAGGTCGCCGACATGCACGTCCTCGATAGCGACGTCGACCTCGGAGCCATCGCGCAGCACGTGCGCGTCCTTGGCGCCGAGCTCGAGCAGCGCACGGATCGCCTCGCCCGAGCGTCGCTTCGCGAGCGCCTCGAGATAGCGCCCGAGGAGGATGAGCGTCGTGATCACGGCGGCGACCTCGAAGTAGGTGTCCTCGTCCAGCCCGCCGACGAGGACGACGATCGACCACGTGTAGGCGGCGAGCGTACCGAGCGAGATCAGGGTGTCCATGGTCGCTGTCAGGTGGCGCGCCGCTTGCAGGGCGACCCGGTGGAAGCCGGCCCCGCTCCAGAACACGACGGGCGTCGCAAGGGCCAGGGCCACCCACTCCCAGCCCGCGAAGCGGAGCGGCGGGATCATCGCGAGCGCCGCGAGCGGAGCGGTCAGGACGACCGCGACTGCAAGCCGTCGGCGAAGGACTTCGAGCGGCTCCTCGTGGTGATGGTGACCTCCGGCGTCGTCGACCGCGTGGGCGTGGTACCCGGCTGCCTCGACCGCCGAGACGAGCTCGGCGACGTCGACCGACTCGTCGCAGCGAACCGTCGCACGCTCCGTCGCGAAGTTCACCGTCGCCTCGACGCCCGGGAGGTCGTCGAGCGCTCGCTCGACGCGCCGCACGCACGAGGCGCACGTCATGCCCTCGACGTCGAGGCGGATCTCTCTCGTATCGGGTGACGTCGTCGCGGGCACTCACCCAGTATACCCCCTCAGGGTATGAGAAGCGAGCTCAGAGCTCGACGCGCGAAGCGCCGACGATCGCCTCCGAGCCCGAGTCCAGGCGCACCAGCGCCTTGCCCTTGCCGTCGTAGTCGGGCGACCAGACCACGATCGTCGCGGGCTCCCCGCCGACGCGGCACGAGCGGCCGTCCTCGGCGTCGAGTCCGCGCCAGAAGCGAACGAACGGATTCTCGTCCCACTCGCGCCCGATCGTCGTCTCGTCCGTATGCCCGGGAAGGACCCGGACGTCGTGCGAGAGGTCCATGAGCACGTCCATCACCGAGGAGCGCACCTCGTCGACGGAACCGCCTCCGACGGAGTCACGGAAGAGCGTGTCGCCCGTGAAGCACAGCTCCTCGCCCACGACGAACGAGACGCCGTCGTCGGAGTGACCAGGGGTTGCGAGCGACTCGATCCGCAGCCCGCCCGTCTCCACGGAACCCGTGGTGATCTCGAGCCCGAATCTGCGCACGAGCTCGTCGTTGCCCGCGACGTGGTCGGCATGCCCGTGCGTGACGAGGAGATGAGTGGGCTTCAGGCCGTCGCGCTCGACGAACTCCACGAGCGGCTCGAGCGGCGCTCCGCTGTCCACGAAGACGGCCACCTCCGAGCCCTCGTCGGCGAGGAGGTAGGCGTTCGAGAGCCACGACGGGTGCATGCTCCGCTCGACGATCATCGCCCGGATCCTTGCTGATCGGGGAGCCGCTGGGCAAGTGGTGGGCAGGAATCCGGCTCCGTTGCGCGAATCCCGCCCGGCCGGAACGACCGGCAGCCAAGAGAAGGAGGATCGACCATGGACACGATGTTCGACGAGCGCGAGGTGCTCGAGGAGGCCGCTGACCGCTGGTGGATCTTTCTCGTCACGGGAATCGCATGGCTCGTCTTCTCCCTCATCGTCTTCCAGTGGGACTACGCGTCGGTGGCGGCGATCTCGTACCTGTTCGGAGTGGTGGCGATCGTGATCGGCGTCAACGAGTTCATGGCCATCCCGCTCTCCACCACCGGCTGGAAGTGGGTGCACGGCCTACTCGGAGTGCTCTTCATCATCGCGGGCATCTACGCCCTCATCCATCCCTACGACACGTTCCAGACGCTCGCGATGCTCGTCGGCCTCTTCCTCCTCGTGAAGGGGATCTTCGACGTGACCGTCTCGTTCGTGACGAAAGGCCAGTTCGAGCTCTGGTGGCTCCAGCTCGTGCTCGGGATCATCGAGATCCTGCTCGCGTTCTGGGTCGCCGGCGACTTTCGCTCGAAGGCGATCCTGCTCGTCGCCTACGTCGGGATCCTCGCGCTCGCACGCGGGATCACCGAGCTCTTCTTCGCGTTCAAGCTCAAGGGGCTCAGGCGCCGGCTCGCGGCTGCCTGATCGCCGCTTCTCGCTCGACTGGACGGGGCCGCGGCGGGCGGCCCCGTCGCGTTTCGGCGGCCGACGGTTCGTCCGGTTCGCGCCCGATGGCCGTGTGTAGGATCGCCCGAATGCGCCGCAAGGTCTTCGCGGTCGCGGCCCTCGCCGCGGCGTTCGGGCTCGGGATCGCGGTCGCCGGCTGCGGCGGCGAGGAAGAGGCGACGCCGACTCCGTCGACCGTCCAGGGGAGCGTGTCGACGACGACGACCTCGTCGACGACGACCACGCCCACGACCGGAACGGGGACGACGGGAACGGGGACGACGAGCACGACGCCGACCCCTCAGGGCAATGCGACCGCGGGCAAGGCGGTCTTCGCCGGGTCGGCGGGCTGCGGGGGCTGCCACACGTTGAGCGACGCGGGCGCGACCGGCACCGTCGGGCCGAACCTCGACGACCTGAAGCCTTCGTTCGACGCGGTGCAGCAGCAGGTGATCAACGGTGGGGCCGCGATGCCGCCGTTCAAGGGGACGCTGACGCCGCAGCAGATCGCCGACGTCTCGGCGTACGTCTCCTCGGTCGCCGGCAAGTAGCCGCGCCGCGCACGGTCCCGGCGCGCTTTCTAGACTCGTTCCGTGATCGACCTCAAGGCCGCTCGCGCCGACCCGGACGCGTACCGCGTTGCCCTCGCGCGCAAGGGCGCGGCCGCGGACTTCGACACGCTCCTCGCCGCCGACGAGCGCTGGCGCGACCTGATCCCGAAGGTCGACGAGCTCCGCTCGAGGACGAAGCTCAAGGGGAAGCCGACGCCCGAGCAGCTGGAGGAGCTCCAGGCCGTCAAGACGGAGCTCAAGGTCGCCGAGGAGGAGCTCGCGGCCGCCGAGTCCGAGCGGGACGCAGCGCTCGCGCTCGTCCCGAACCCGCCGCACGAGTCGGCTCCCGACGGCGAGACCGAGGACGACGCCGAGGAGCTTCGCCGCTGGGGCGAGCCACCCGTGCTCGAAGCGGCACGGGAGCACACGGAGATCGGCCGCTTCGACATGGAGCGCGCCGCGCGCGTCTCGGGGTCCCGCTTCGGCTACGTCATCGGAGACGCGGCCCGCGTGGCGATGGCGCTCTACTCCTTCGCCGTCGACCACCTCGTCCAGGCGGGCTTCACGCCAGTGATCCCTCCGGTGCTCGTCCGCGAGGAGGCGATGTACGGCACCGGGTTCTTCCCCACCGACCGGGCGAACATCTACGCCCTCGAGGCGGACGGTCTCTACCTGACGGGGACCTCCGAGGTCGCCCTCGCGTCACTGCACATGGGCGAGATCCTCGAGGGGGGCGAGCTTCCGCTCCGGTACACCGGGTTCTCGACGAACTTCAGGCGGGAGGCGGGTGCCGCGGGCAAGGACACGCGCGGGATGTTCCGCGTGCACCAGTTCAACAAGGTCGAGATGTTCGTGTTCACCTTCCCGGAGGAGTCGTGGGACGAGCACGCGCGGATGCTCGACCTCGAGGAGCGCTTCCTGCAAGCGCTCGGGCTTCCGTACCGGGTGATGAACGTCGCAGCCGGCGACCTGGGCGCGCCCGCCGCGAAGAAGTACGACCTCGAGGGGTGGTTCCCGTTCCAGGAGCGCTACCGCGAGCTGACGTCGTGCTCCAACACGACCGACTTCCAGTCGCGCCGGCTCGGCATCCGCTACCGCGCCGAGGGCGGCGGGCTCGAGCATCCCCACACCCTGAACGGGACGATGGTCACGGACCGCGCGCTGCTCGCGATCCTCGAAAACTTCCAGGGCGGCGTGCCGGACGTGCTCGCGCGCTACGGCGCGCCGGCCGAGATCCGCGCGTAGCGTCGGTCAGAATGGCTTCCGGCGGGGTGCCGGAGCGGTCGAACGGGGCGGTCTTGAAAACCGTTGGGCGTGCAAGCGCCTCGTGGGTTCGAATCCCACCCCCGCCGCCTGTAGTTGCCCTCAATCCTGGTGCCTGCAGAGTTGCGAGCGTCCGGTCGACGCGAGTCGCGTCTCCGTGTTCGTCCATCGGAACCCGAACCGCCGGGACGAGGAAGGGGCTACTCGCTGGCTCTCCCGTCAAGACGCTTCAAGGAGTGAAACGGTCCTGCGCATCACGCAGTGGTTCTTGCCCTTGGGGCGGTCGTAGCTGAAGCCGGTCTGCTCGTAGAGGCTGCGCGTGACGTTGTAGAGGAACTTGGCCGAGATCCTCTTGCCCTGCGTGTCCTGCGGATAGCCCTCCACCACGCCGCCCCCCGCCTTCGCGATCAGGTCGAGGGCGCCACGAAGCGCCACACCTGCGACGCCTGTCCGCCGATAGTCGCGGTCGACGAAGATGCACGTGATGCGATAGTCGGGCAGCTCCTGCGTGCGGTTCGCCTCGTAATCCTTCCGGTGGTGGATGTTCGGGAGCTCGTCCGGAGAGCCGTACTGGGCCCAGGCAACCGCGGCATCGCCGTCGAAGACGAGCGCAGCATGGGCATTGCTCTCGCGAACGAGACGCTCCTTCCAGGGACGGCCCTTTTCACCCTCCGGTCTTCCGACCCGCGAATGGAACCATGTACACCAGCAGCCGCCGAAGCCCATGCCGTTGTGCTTCTCGGCGAGGCGCGCGAAGGCGTCCCACGTCGACGCGTCGAGCGCCCGGACTTCATACTCGCTCACTGCACCTCATTCTCCCACCCCCGGGCCGCTCACCCGGCGGTGAACCCGGTCGGAGCGCGGCAGCGTCCCGCGCTCAGGACTCTCAGCCGATCCAGATGCAGGCCGACGTGGCGCCCGTCCGCGATCCGGGAGTCGCCACTCGTGACCATCGTGACGTCGACGAAGCCCTGCGCCGGGACGCACACGACCATCCGCACAGGAGGGCGTGCCCCGCCGGGGTCGACCGAGCCTTGCAGGAACTGGGTGCCGCTTCGGAGGTAGAAGTTGACCGGCTTCCGGGCGGATAGAGGCGCGGCGAGCGTCAGAACGACCGTGCGTCTCACGCGATCGCCATGGCCATACAGCCGCACCGCGGTCAGCCCGAGTGGGCGCGTCCAACCGTCGGGGGTGAGGCCGCGCGTCGCCCAGCTCAGCCGATACGAGCGCGGAACGCGCACGAGGCGAACCGGGCCAGCGTCCACGATCGTCCTCGCCCCGAAGAGGTGGAACCGTGTCTCGTCGTCGGAGACGACGAGGTCTCCGCTGGGCGCCGGCCCACGCAGGCGCCCTTCGACGTAGTCGACCGAGAGCCGGTCGGCGGGGAACGGCGAGAAGGTGGTTCCGGAGCCGATCCGGAGGAGGCGATCGACGTCCTTGTTCCAGAGCTCCGCCTCCCACCACGGAGCCGGCGCGTCTCTGGGGCTCGGTACGAGCGCCACCGAGCGGCCTTCGCGGACAGCACGGTCGATCCAGTCGCGCGTCCCGGCCGAGGCCGGGCGCGTCATCACGGGCTCCGCATAGCGGTGGAGCACGTAGCCAGCCTCGAAGGCTCCGAAGGCCGCGATCGCGAGTCCGGCGGCGACCATCGTCACTCGCGGGACGATCCACGCCGCGACCGCGAGGACGAGCACGAGGATCAGCGCCGCGAGCGGAAGGAAGAAGCCCGGCGACAGGCGGAGGACGCCTGCCGTGTCCGCGATCGCCGGGTGGAACGCCGCCGCCGGCGAGGCCCAGAAGATGATCGTGTGGTCGTCGTAGATGGCGACCGAGAGAAGTAGCGCGACCACGCCTCCGGCCACGAGGAGACTGACCGACCGGAGCGTCCGCTCGGTGCGCTGCGCGAGCCAGGCGGCGCTGCCGACCGCGAGCAGGGGGACGAGATAGAAGAGGTAGCGATCCTGGATGAACTCCTCTGGCGTGAACCGGAGGTCGAACGAGGTCACCTCGAGGGTGAGGAGCGGAACGACGACCACGAAGAGCGCCGCGAACGCATGCGCCTCCTTCCGCTCAGGCCGAACGAAAGCCGTGAACGCCCACGAGGCCGCGAGTGCGAGTGGGACGATCCCGGCGCCGACCGCAACCTGGTCGAGGTGCGCGGCGGCCGAGCGCCAGAACCCGCCCGGGAGCAGGTCGCCGTGGAAGGGTGTCTGGTAGTTGCCGACGAGGGCGCCGAGGGACCCGGTCGCGGCGAGCGCCACGCAGCCGAGAAGTCCGACGAGGTACGCGACGACGAGCAGTCGGTGCCGCGTCACGGCTCGCGCGGCCCCCGCGCGACCAGCCCGCGTCGAGCCGTCCCGCCTCGCGAGCGCGAACGTCGCCTCGTGGACGACGAGCGCGACGGGGAACGCGAGTGCCAGAGCGAAGAGCTGTGTCCGCGCGAAGAAGGCGAGCATCAACCCGGCGAGCGCAGCGACGTCCCGGCCGCGGCTCGGGGACGCGAGCGCCCGGTGACAGAGGTAGACCGCCCAGGTGAACGCCGGGTAGGCCGCGTTCTCGGTGAGGATCGTCGACGCCAGGGCGAGCCACGGCGTGAACGCGACGAGCCCCGCCGCCAGGCATCCCGCGCCGCGCGACGCGGCGACCGAGCGGGCGAGCAGGTACGCGGGGACCGCGGCGCTCGCGAGCAGGAGCGCGTTCAGCGCATGAGCCGCGGTCTGCGCCGCCGGGGCGCTCGTGCTGCCGTAGAACGGTGCAAGGAGGAGCGGATAGAGCTGGCTCAGGGCTCCGTAGTAGCGCCCGTGGATCTCGGGAGTCGGGGAGAGGCCCTGCGCGATGCTCGTCGCGAGCCGCGCCACCTGGAGCTCGTCCGTCATCACCGCCCACGAAGTCGCCTGCACCGCGTAGTAGCCCGCGAGCGCGGCAGAGCCCAGCACGCACGCCGTGACGAAGATCACCGAGATGGGCAGCCGCAGCGCGAGCACGCGAACGCTCCCCGCGCCGGCGGCGCGCGGGAGCTCCTGCTCGAGCGAGGATGTGACGGCGCGGCTGTCGATCCCGTGTCTGGATACCCACTTGGCCCCGCCACTCACTCTGCTGCTAACAAAGCCCGAACACGCGAGCAGCGTGCGTCCGCCGAGGAGCCGAGCAAGTGTCCTCTGGCCCGGTCGTCGTTCGTCTTCGAGGAGACGACGCCCACAGAAAGGAACACACGATGAAGTACATGCTCTTGATTCACCACGGCGAGACGCCCGATTTCGACGGTCTCCCGCAAGACGAGCAGCAGGCGATCTACGCCGGCTACCAGGCGATCAACCAGACCGAAGGCGTGACTCCGGGCGTGTGGATGGAGTCCCCGGAGACGGCCACCACCGTCCGCGTCAAGAACGGCGCGACGCTGACGACCGACGGCCCGTTCGTGGCGCTGAAGGAGGCGCTCGGCGGCTACCTCTTCTTCGAGGCCGAGAACCTCGACGCCGCGATCGAGCTCGCCGAGCGCATCCCGGCGGCGCGGCTGGGCGGCGCGATCGAGATCCGCCCGCTCAAGGAGAGCTAGCGATCCTCGAGCAGGTCTTCCGGGACGAGTGGGGCCGCGTCCTCGCGAGCCTGGTCGGCTTCCTCGGCGACTTCGATCTCGCCGAGGAGGCCGCCCAGGAGGCGTTCGCGATCGCCGCCGAGCGCTGGCAGCGCGACGGCGTCCCCGACAACCCGCGCGCCTGGCTCGTGACCACCGCCCGCAACCAGGCGATCGACCGCATCCGCCGGGAGCGCACGCTCACTGCGAAGACCCGTCTGCTCGAGGTGCCCGAGGCAGTGGAGGACGAGGTGGACGAGATGGCGATCCCCGACGAGCGGCTCGAGCTCGTCTTCACCTGCTGCCACCCGGCGCTCGCGCTCGACGCTCAGGTCGCGCTGACGCTCCGCACGCTCGGCGGACTCTCCACGGAGGAGATCGCGCGCGCGTTCCTCGTCCCCGACGAGACGATGGCAAAGCGGCTCGTCCGCGCAAAACAGAAGATCAAGGCCGCCGGCATCCCCTTCCGCGTGCCGCCGCCTCACCTGCTCCCGGATCGTCTGAGCGCCGTCCTCGCGGTCGTCTACCTGATCTTCAACGAGGGGTACGGCGGCAGGAACGAGCTCGCCGGCGAGGCGATCCGCCTCGGACGCGCCCTCGCCGAGCTCATGCCGGACGAGCCCGAGGTGCACGGGCTCCTGGCGCTCATGCTCCTGAACGACGCACGGCGCGAGGCACGCTTCGCCGACGGCTCGGTCGTTCTGCTCGAGGAGCAGGACCGCTCGCTCTGGGACGACGAGCAGATCGGGGCGGGACGCGTCGAGCTCGATCGCGCTCGCTCGCTCGGCGGCCGCGGCGCCTATGCCCTGCAAGCCGAGATCGCGTCGCTCCACCTCTACGATCCGCAGGACTGGAACAGGCTCGCGGCGCTCTACGGGGAACTCGCGCGGCTGACTGGATCGGACATCGTCGCGCTGAACCACGCCATCGCGATCGCCGAGGCAGGAAACGCCGAGGCCGGGCTCGCGCTCACGGACGACCTCGACCTCGACCGCTACCACTATCTCCACTCGACGCGGGCGGAGCTCCTGCGACGGCTGGGACGCCTCGACGACGCCCGAGACGCCTACCGACGGGCGCTCGAGCTCGTCCACGCAGAGCCCGAGCGCCGGCTCCTCGAGAACCGTCTCGCCGCCTTGGACGGCGAAGTTGGCTGACGCTCAGTTCACGGCCGGCGCGACCTCGTCGACCGGCTCCAGCTCGTCAGCGATCGCGAGCCGCGCGGTCGCGCAGACGAGAAGAGCGCCGAAGCTCACCTGGAAGATGAGGATCCCGAGGCCGAGGAGCGGGATCAGCTGGAGTTGCGAGAACATCGCGACGAGCCCGCCGACGAACTGCACGCCGACGAGGATCGCCCCGGCCCGCGTCCTCCACACGAAGCGTACGAGCCAGATCGCGAATCCGAGCTGGTAGAGGAAGAGCGCGGCGCTCGCGAGGTCGTGCGCCCAGTAGAAGAAGCTGTTCAGGGTGTCCGGCGTCGCCAGATCGAGGAAGAGGAATCCGGCGAACAGCCGCAGCCCGGTCGCGAGCCCGGCCGGCGCCGACGGCGACCGCTCGACGATCGCCGACGCGTACAGGATGAGGACGACCCCGCAGAGGATCCCGAGCGCGTACGGGACGACCGTCTCCCGCCGGCCCTCGTAGAAGCTCCACCCGTGATTGTCGTTCAGGCCTGCCGGCTCGACCACGACGCAGACCGCGAGCGAGAGGAAGAACCCGACCTGTGCCAGCAGGAGGTAGCGCGCAGGCATCGACACGGTGGCTCCGTTCACGCTAGCAGCACGCTCTCCTGGTCCGGCGTGTGCGCCGCCAGCGGTCTCGCGCGCCTCCTCGCCGCGTCCGGCTAGTGCTGGGGGTGCGAGACGAGCAGCGTCGCCCGCTGACCCGGCGGAGGCGACGGCGCGAGCTCGTAGGGCGCGCGCGGAGTCTGCGAGAAGTCGAAGTCCTTCACGAGATCGCCGAGGACGGGGACGTCCTCGCGCACGGTGGGGCGGGGATCGGGACGGCCGTCGGTCCTCGGATCGAGGCGTGCTCCTCCGAGGAAGTCGTCCTCGATGAACTTGAGGTAGGCGTCGAAAGAGAGAACCTGGTGGTCGACGTAGCCGCGCTTTGCATAGGGGCTGATGACGAGCGCTGGGACGCGCAGGCCGTAGCCGTTTCGGTCGACGCGCGGCGGCTGAACATGGTCGTAGAAGCCGCCCCAGTCGTCCCAGGCGAGGAAGATCGCGGTGCTCTTCCAGTCCGGGCCGCTCATGACCGCGTTGACGAGGCTCGTGACCCAGGCCTGGCCGTGCGTGATCAGTGAGCCCGGATGCTCGCTGTGGCGGAAGTCCGGGACGACCCACGAGACCGCGGGGAGCGAGCCGCTCCGGGCGGCGTCGACGAAGTCGGTGACCGGCTGGATGTTCCTCAGCTGATGGTCGTGCCGCACCGTCGTGAACTCGGGCAGAGGGTTCCAGATGCTCGGCGTTCCGATCTTGAGGGGCCCCGGGTCGCACTTCAGCCTCGCCCCGTCGTCGCAGTCGGGCTGCGCCCCCGGCACGAGGTAGTACCCCCAGCTGACCTTGTGCCGGTGCAGGAGGTACGTGAGGTCCGTCCAGCCGTAGAGAGGCCCGTCCGGGAAGCGCTTGCGCGTCGAGGCCGGGCCTTCCGGAGGATCGGACAGGTCGCTCTTGCAGCTCATCGGGTCGCTCGGGCGAGCGCACTTCGCAGACCAGCCCGAGACGGCGAAGAGGTGGGCGGGGAGGCTCCAGCCGTAGTTCGGCTCGAACATGTGGTCCTGCAAGACGAACTGGCTCGCGTAGGCCCAGTAGTTCGGGAGGTCGCGCGCGTCGTGGTAGCCCATGACGTCCACGGGAGCCCCCAACTGGCAGCGGGGACCCACCGTGTCGCGCTGCTTGCAGCCTTCGATGCGCTTCCGGAGCCGGTCTCCGCGGGCGAGCGCGGCCTTGGCCGCTAGCGCCTCGCCGACGAAGCCGTCCATCTTCCCGCCGTCGATGTCGCGGAGCGCGTTCTGCGGACCGTGCGGCCCTCCCTCGTTCCGCAGGTGCGGATCGTGGAACGGGCTGACGCACCGGTGGGCGAGCGGATCCGGGAGGCAGACCGTGATCCTCCCGTTCTTCCGCGGGAAGCCGTCGGCTCCGGGGTAGGTGCCGAAGTAGGAGTCGAACGAGCGGTTCTCCTGCATGATCATCACGACGTGCTGGATCTTGTGGATCCCGGGCGGGACTCGGGAAGCCGTCTGGCGTAGCGTCGGCCTACCGCTGGACGCGTGACCGGCTTCGAGCGCCGCGACGCCCGCGGCGAGGAGCACGAGGAGAACCGCCGTCACCCAGGCCGTCCGGTACGCCCACGTCCTGCGCGAGGACGGGGGCTGACGGCGGGAGAGCGGCAAAACGCGCGGAGTCTACGGAGCCGGCCCGACGAAGTGAACGGTCTTAACGCGAGCGCCACCGACCGCAGCGCGCGCTTAACGCGGCGCTGCGCTCGCGAGCCGGCCGGTCCAGCGCAGGTCGTCGTCGAGGACACCTGCCTCGAGGAGACGCCTGAGGTTCCCGACCCTGACGTAGCGGTGGCCCTGGAAGTCCTCGAAGGTCAGGCCGACCGTCTCGTATGCACGGGCGAGCTCGTCCGCGCCCCGCTCGGCCGACCACTCGAACCGGCAGTCCGGGAACGTGGACGCGAACTTCGTGAAGTCCACGCGGTAGCTCCGCGGATCGGCCGGCGCGCCCTCGGCGAACGTGACGTCGCACTCGGGCAAGCGGTCGTGGACGATCTCCGCGAGCTCGCGAATGCGGTAGTTCTGCTCCGCGGACCCGATGTTGAAGGCCTCGCCGCGCACGAGCTCGGACCGAGCCTCGAGCAGCGCGAGCGCCGCCCGGGAGATGTCGCGGATGTGCACGAGCGGACGCCAGGACGTCCCATCGCTCTGGAGGCGGATCTCACCCGTCGTGTACGCCCACGCGACGAGATTGTTCAAGACGATGTCGAGGCGGAGCCGGGGCGACACGCCGTACGCGGTCGCGCAGCGCATCGCGACGGGCGAGAACCCGTCGTCCGCGAGCTCACGGAGCGCCTCCTCGGCCGCAACCTTGGACTCCGCATAGCGCGTGAGCGGTCGCAGCGGCGCGTGCTCGTCGAGGAGGTCGTCGCCCGGCGTCGCCCCGTACATCGCGCACGACGACGCGAGGAGGAAGCGCTCGACTCCCGCCTCCTTCGCCGCGCGTGCGACGGCCACGGCGCCCTCGAAGTTGATGCGGGAGGTCCAGCCGGGGTCCAGGTCGCCGAGCGGGTCGTTCGAGAGCGCGGCGAGGTGGACCACTGCGTCGAAGCCCTCGAGCTCGCCGGCCACGACATCCCTGACGTCGAGGGGCAGCGGGGGCGCGATCTCGGGAGTCGTGCCGAAATCGCAGCCCTGGTAGTAGTAGACGTCGAGGCCGGCGACATCGTGCCCTGCGTCCCGAAGCGTCGGCGCGAGCACCGAGCCGATGTAGCCGTGATGGCCGGTGACGAGGACTCTCATGCCGGTGCTCCGGAGGCGACGGAGAGAAGGCCCGCCTCGTGCAGCCTGTCCGCTGACGTTCGCACGACTTCGTACGGCAGCCCGCTCTTCTCGGCGATGTCGAGCAGCGAGTGCTCGCCATCGGACTCGCTCAGAACCCAGAGCGTGGCCATCTGCTCGTCCTCGGGCGCTCGGCCTCCCATGCTCCGGTAGAGGCCACGCCTCCCGAGCTGTGGCTCACCGCGCGGGGCGAGGTTCACGAAACGTTGATCGGTCTCGAGCACGTCGAGGATCTCGAGGACCGCGGCCAGAGCGCCCTCGAGCCGCTCCGGCGTCACGAGCTCGAGATCGTCGGCCGACGAGTGGTAGCCGTCGAACTCGCCGTCCCGGGAACGGCTCAGGCAGCCGAAGGGCAGATCGATGCCGAGCGAGTTGAACTGGCGCTCGTCCCATCCCCATGGCTCGTAGTCGAGGATGCGCGCGCCGTCGTCGAGCCGGGGGACGACGTAGGACGCGGCCCGGTCGATGCGAGCCGTGCCGTGGCGCGTGCGCTTGTACGTCAGCGGGGAGGGATCTCCCACGCACGCGAGCACGAGGCCCGCCACGATCGGCGAGAGGTGATTCTCGTTGCGCGCCAGCCAGGTGATCGACCCGATCGATCCCGGGATCAGGAGCAGGCGGTACGTGAGGGTGCGCGAGGTCGCCGCGAGCAGCGATCCGAGCTCCGTGAGCAAGGCGACGCCGGAGAGGTTGTCGTTCGCGAGCGACGGATGGCAGACGTGCGCGGTCAGCACGACCTCCTCACTGCGCTCGCCCGCGAGCACGCACTCGCCGTACGTGAGCGACCCGGGTTCGAGCGTCGTGTCCACCATCACTTCGTACTCGCCGTCCTCGAGCTCGTCGAGTGCCTGCTGCGAGAGACAGAACCCCCACGTCCGCTCGTAGTACGACGTCCGGTAGGGAATGCGCGCGGGGCTCTCGGGCAGCGTGTGCAGGTGCGGCCGGAGCTCCTCGAGGGTCATGGTCGCCCGGACCGGCTCGCTGTAGTTGACGACGTGGAGCGTCGACTCGTGGAAGTCGACGACCCGCCGCCCGTCTCCGTTCGCGACGTATGCGTCACGGATGTTCCACTCGTCCGGGACCGTCCAGTCGAGCACCTGTGTCCCGGTGGGCACCTCGTGCACCTCGAGCGGCAGATGCCGGCCGAGGATCTCGAGCGTCTGCCGAACGCCGCCTCCGGTGATGCTCCTGCAGATCGGGAAGAGCTCCTCCATGAGCGCGTGCATGCGGACGCCCGCGCCTTCTGGCACCTGGCGGTCCGTCACGACGCCGCTCCCGCCCGCTCGGTGACGGTGAAGTCTGGGAACGTCCGGTCGCGCTCGTTCATGAGGACGACCTCGCCGGGAAGCTCGATGCCGAAGGCCGGGTCGTTCCAGCGCACGCCGCGCGCAGCCTCGGGAGCATGGCGTCCGGCGATCATGTACAGCACCTCGCTGTCGTCCGTGAGCGAGAGGAACCCGTGGGCGCACCCTTCGGGGACGTAGAGCGCAAGCCTGTTCTCGGCGGAGAGCTCCACGCCGAACCAGTCGCGGAAGGTGGGCGAGTCGGGCCGGAGGTCGACCGCGAGATCGAAGATCGCCCCGGCGACGCAGCGCACGATCTTCACCTCGTCGTGCGGCGCCAGCTGGTAGTGGAGCCCGCGCAGGGTTCCGCGCCGGTGCGTCGCCGCGATGCTGCACTGCGAGAGCTCGGCGCTCAGCCCATGCTCGCCGAGCTCCTCGCCGTCCCAGATCCGGGCGAAGAAGCCGCGCTCGTCCTCGTGCCGCTCGGGCTCGAGGACCCAGGCTCCGGACACGCGTGTCTCGCGAAGGATCATCCGATCTCCAGCGACAGCTTGCGGCACGCGAACCCCTCTGCGTAGCCGCTCGGAGCATGCGCCTCCATGCCCCGCACGCGCATGAGGCCGAGGAAGAGCTCGGCCTCGAACCAGTGCTTCCCGCGCTGCGAAGGGAACGACTCCAAGAGGAGATCCACCTTCTCGCGGGCGAGCTCCTCGGACACGGGGACGAAGAGGTTGGGAGTGCCGAGATCGCCGTCGTACTTGGGGATCTCGTACTCGAGGATGACGTGGTCCCGCCACGTGTTCCAGGTCAGCTCGCAGACGAGGCGATGGTCCTGGTGCAGATCGTGCCGGCCGTGCGTGAGGATCAGCTGCGGGTCGAGCTCGCGCTTGAGCTCCTCGAACACGTCCTTCACGGCGTCGCCCTCGTACGGGAGGTAGCCGTCTCGGAACCCGCGGATCTCGACCGTGCGGGATCCGGCGCCCTCGAGGAATCGCTCCGCGCTCGTGCGGGCCTCGTTCGCGCGGACGCCGTCGGCCGAGAAAACGACCCAGGCGACCTCCAGCTCCGACGAGCGCTGGAGTGCGAGAAGCGTGGCTCCGCAGCCGATCTCGATGTCGTCCGCGTGCGCTCCCAGCGCGAGGACACGGCGGACCGGGTCGCCGCCGTCCGAGAGCGCTGCGTGGAGCATCAGGAGACGACGGGAACGTGGAGGCCGACGCCCCGCCACGGAGCGCGGCCGCTGTCCGCCAGGGCGTCCAGCCGCTGCTTGTCCTTCATCGTGTCCATCGGGCCGAAGAAACCGTCGTAGCGGTAGCCGACCAGCTCGTCCTGCTCGATCAGGCGGCGGAACGGATCCTCCACGAGCTCCTCGCCCTCGTTCACGTAGTCGAAGATCTCACGCTTGAAGACGAAGAAGCCCCCGTTGATCCAGACGTTCGCCTCCTGGAGCGGGTCGATCGAGTGCACCGTCCCGTCGTCGTCGACGTCGACGACGTGCGCGCTGAACTGCGGTCGAACGGAGAGGAAGAGCGCGGTCTTGTCCGACGCGTACAGCCGGCCGATCATCTCGTCGAGCGGCGCATCGGTCAGACCGTCGCCGTAGCTCGCGAGGAAGTGCTCGTCGTCGCCGATGTGCTGCTCGACCGCGCGGAGGCGGTCCCCGATGGACGACTGGGTGCCCGTGTCGACGAACGTGATCTTCCACTCGGAGATGTCCGAGCCCAGGAGCTGGAGCTCGCGGCCGCCGTTCGAGAGGACGAAGTCGTTGGAGAACGCCTCGTTGTAGTTGAGGAAGTACTCCTTGATGACGTCGGCCTTGTAGCCGAGGCAGAGGACGAACTCGGTGTGACCCCAGGCCGCGTAGTACTTCATGATGTGCCACAGGATCGGGCGGCTCCCGACCGTGATCATGGGCTTGGGAGTGCGCTGCGTCTCGTCGCCCATGCGGACGCCGAAGCCGCCGCAGAAGAGCACGACCTTCACCGACTTTCTCCCATCGAGCTACCCATCGCTTTCCCCAGAGCCGGAGTTCGTCGTAGCTCCCCCGGCCAACGACATCTTCACCTATAGGTAAGGACGTCCGCCACCCTGTCAAGGACTGGTTTCGGCTAGGTTTTCTTGCCTTCGGAGGGTTGGGCTGCGGGATCGACGACACGCGCGACGGGAACGGGCACGACGAGCTTCCCGCCCCACTCTGCGACGTATGCGAGCTGCGCCGAGATCTCGTCGACGAGGTTCCACGGCAGCACGACGACGTAATCCGGCTTCGTCTCGGCGATCCGCTCGGGCGGATAGATGGGAATGAGCGTCCCCGGAGTGAAGCGCCCGTGCTTGTACGGGTTGCGATCGACCGTGTAGTCGATGAGGTCGGTGCGGATCCCGCAGTAGTTGAGGAGCGTGTTGCCCTTGCCGGGAGCGCCGTAGCCGGCGACCCGGCGCCCCCCGCGCCGAAGCCGGATCAGCAGCTCGAGGAGCGCGCGCTTCGACTCCTTCACGTCCTCCGCGAAGCGCTCGTAACGCTCGCGCGTGTGGAGGCCGTCGCGCTCCTCGCGCGCCAGGAGCTCCGAGATCGCCTCCGAGTGCTCGTACGGCCCGTCCGCGTGCTGCACGTAGACGCGGAGCGAGCCGCCGTGCGTGGTCAGCTCCTCGACGTCGTACAGCGAGAGACCGTGCGCCGCGACGATGCGGTCGATGGCCGTGGCGGAGAAGTACGAGTAGTGCTCGTGGTAGATCGTGTCGTACTGCAGGCCGTCGAGCATGCGCTCGAGGTGCGGGAACTCGAACGTCGCCGTGCCGCCGGGGCGGAGCAGGATCCGGACTCCCGCGACGAAGTCGTTCAGGTCCGGGACCTGGGCGAGGACGTTGTTCCCGACCACGAGGGACGCGCTCTTGCCCTCGGCGACCAGCCGCTCGGCCGTCTCCTCGCCGAAGAACGCGACGAGCGTCGGCACGCCTCGCTCCTCGGCGGCCACCGCGACGTTCGCCGCCGGATCGATCCCGAGGATCGGCACGCCGGTGCCGACGAAGTGCTGGAGCAGGTAACCGTCGTTCGACGCCAGCTCGACCACGAGGTCGTCGGGCCCGAGGGCGAGCCGCTCACGGATCGCCTCGACGTAGCGGCGGGAGTGCTCGACCCACGAGGTTGAGTACGCGGAGAAGTAAGCGTACTCCTCGAAGATCTCGTGCTCCGGGACGAACGACTCGAGCTGCACGAGGTCGCAGCGCTCGCAGACGTAGACGTGCAGTGGGTAGAAGGGCTCCATCCGGTGCAGTTCCTCCGGCCTCAGGTACGTCTCGCAGAGCGGAGACATGCCGAGGTCGACGAGCGTTACCTCGAGCGGAGCCGAGCAGAAGCGGCAGAGGGGCACGTGGTCCGCCGGCACCGGCGCCTGGCTCACGGTCCCTCGGTCCCGTCCGAGCCGGAGCTCCGGCGGACGGCTCCCGACAGCCGCCGCGCGCTTTCCACGACCCGCCCGCGGAGAAGAAGCGCCCGAACCGTGGTCATCGCGCGCCTCACGCCGGGCTCGTCGCCGTGCTCGGCGAGGATCGCGTCCGCGGCGGCGAGGTGGAACTCGAAGAACGCGCCGTCGCGGTACCGCGAGAGCCGCCCCACCTGACGCGCGTGCCACGACACGTATCGGTTCAGGTCGAGGCGGAGCTGCGTCCGGTACTCCTCGGGCGAGAGGACTCGCGGCCCGTAGGCGAGGAGGAAGCGCAGGTTCTCCGCCCCGTACGTGTTGATGCGCTTGGCCACCGTGGACTCGGACCCGGGACGCTCGCGCGCGAACGTCAGCACCTGATGGACGTAGCCGAAGTCCGACTGGGAGAGAAGCCAGTACACGGCCTCCGTGTCGCAGTGCTCGTATCGCTCGTCGTAGAACGGCGTGCGGCTGCGTACGAGGTCCGATCGGAGGAGCGTCGCGGTGGGCGCGCCGGTGACATACGGGCCGCCGAGCAGGCACTGGCGCAGGACGTCGGTCCCGCGCGCGAACGTCGTCCCGTACGGGAGACCCACCAGGTCGACCGTGTCCTGGCGGAGGCGATAGGCGCTCACGACTCCGATCGTGTCCGAGCGGCCCGCCGCCTCCACCATGCACTCCAGGCACTCGGGGAAGAGCCAGTCGTCGCCCTGGACGAACTTGCAGTAGACGCTGTCGTCCTCGAGGGAGCGGAGAGCCCGCTCGTGGTTGTCGTTCGCGTCGACGAACTCCTCGAACCGGAGATGGCGGATCCTCGAGTCCTGGCGCGCGAACTCGTCGACGAGCTCGGAAGTTCCGTCCGTGCTCCGGTTGTCGACCACGAGGTACGACCAGTCCTCGTACGTCTGTCGGAGGACGCTCGTCATGCACTCTTCGATGAACGGAGCCGCGTTGTAGACAGGGGTGAGGACGCTGACGAGCGGGCCGTGTGTGCTCATTGCCTCATCACATCCCGCTCACGATAACCGGGTCGGCCGCCGCTTCCAGACCAGGATCCGGATCAGTACCGGAGACCTTCGCCACGCAGCAGCACCCGAACCGTCCGCCACAGGATCCCGAGGTCGTAGCGGACGAGGCGCCGCCCGCTCCACGTCCGGATCGCGTCGACGTAGGCGAGGTCGAGTTGCGTAAAGTGCGACGTCTCGACCTCGCCCTTCTGCACCTGCGCCGGGCCGGTCCAGCCGGCCGGAACGAGGTTCCGGTAGTCCATCCCCTGGGCGAGCTGGCGCTCCACCATCTCGCGGGGCCAAGGCCGCGGGCCGACGAGGCTCATGTCCCCGCGAAGAACATTGAAGAGCTGCGGCAACTCGTCGAGGTACCACGGCTTGAGGACGCGCCGCCCCGCCCACGTGAGGTTGGCGGAGTCCGCCTCGTACAGGCGGGCATGCTCGCCGTCGCCGATGCCGGAGACGACGTCTCGGCGGAGGACGCGGAACTTCAGGAGCATGAAGTCGCGCCCACGCGAGACGCGGCGCTCGCGGTAGAGGCACGGGCCGCGATCGCGGCGAGAGAGGATCCGGTCGAGCGCGATCGAGCCGTACGCCACGACGAAGAACGGCGACAGAAAGACGACGAGCGCGGCGGCGAGGCTCCTGTCCTCGACACGCTTCGCGAGTGGGTAGGCGGCCGCATCCTCTGCCATCGCGCGTGATTCCTAGCGGCTCGCGAGCACTTCTGCCGGGGGTGCTCTAGTGTCGGCGCGCGATGAGCGACGAGCAGCGCGTGCCGCCCGGGATCGGACGGGAGCGTCAGTTCGAGGTCTACGTGTCCGGCGTACGCGGCGAGTATCCGCGCGTCCCGGTCTCCTACGAGCGGCTCGAGCAGCGTGCGCGCGCCGCGATGAGTCCCGAGGCGTTCGCGTACGTC
The DNA here is from genome assembly GCA_963809405.1 of uncultured Actinomycetes bacterium. Taxonomy (GTDB): domain Bacteria; phylum Actinomycetota; class Thermoleophilia; order Gaiellales; family Gaiellaceae; genus GMQP-bins7. The sequence continues at coordinate 1,711,759 of CAWEJN010000002.1, read as the reverse complement.
GCCGGCGGCGCGGGCCGCGAGGAGACGATGCGTGCCAACCGCGCCGGGTTCGAGCGGTGGCGGATCGTGCCGCGGATGCTCCGGGACGTGTCCAGGCGGGATACATCGGTCGAGCTCTTCGGCGCCACGCTCGCGAGCCCGCTCGTCCTCTGCCCCATCGGCGTCCTCGAGATGGCCCACCGTGACGCCGACGTCGGGGTCGCGCGAGCCGCAGCGGCGGAGGGCGTCCCGATGATCTTCTCAAACCAGGCATCGCGGCCGATGGAGGAGTGCGCCGCGGCGATGGGAGACAGCCCGTGCTGGTTCCAGCTCTACTGGAGCACCTCGGACGAGCTCGTCGAGAGCCTCGTGTCGCGCGCTGAGAAGTCCGGGTGCTCGGCGATCGTCCTCACGCTCGACACGACGATGCTCGGCTGGCGCGTCCGGGACCTCGACCTCGCGTCCCTGCCGTTCCTCCGCGGCAAGGGGCTCGCGCAGTACACGAGCGACCCGACCTTCATGGCGGCGGTGCGGGCGGCGCTCGACGAGGACCTGCCTCCGACCGGGCGGGTGACGCTCGCCGCGCTCGGGTCGCTGTGGGACCTCGCGAGCGCGCATCCCGGCTCGCGCATCTCGAACCTCCGCTCGAAGGAGGCACGCGTGGCGGTCCGGCGCTTCGTGCAGACGTATTCGCGCCCGTCGCTCTCCTGGGACGACCTCGCCTTCTTGCGCGAGCGGACGAGGCTCCCGATCCTCCTCAAGGGCGTGCTCCATCCCGAAGACGCGGCGGCGGCGATCGAGCACGGGATGGACGGCCTCGTCGTCTCCAACCACGGGGGCCGCCAGGTCGACGGCTCGGTGGGCACGATGGACGCGCTCCCCAGAATCGTCGACGTCGTGGCGGGTCGCATCCCGGTGCTCCTCGACAGCGGCATCCGCTCGGGTGCCGACGTGTTCCGGGCACTCGCCCTGGGAGCGGCCGCGGTGGGGCTCGGCCGGCCCTACGTCTGGGGTCTGGCAGCCGCCGGGCAGGAAGGCGTGCGGGAGGTCGTCCGGAACGTGTGGGCGGACTTCGACCTCACCATGGGCCTCGCGGGCTGCCGCTCGGTCGGCGAGATCGGCCGGGACTCGGTCGAGCCCGCGGCGTGAGCGGCAGCGCGCCCGCGCCGGACGACCTGCGCTCGCTGGCGAGCCGCGTGCCCTCGGGCGTCTGCGTCGTCACGGTCGACGCCGATGGCCAGAAGCTCGGCCTGACCGTCGGCTCGCTCGTCACGCTCTCGCTCGAGCCGCCGCTCGTCGGGTTCACCGTCTCGCGCGAAGCCGCGCTGCACGAGCTCCTGCGCGAGGCGGGCGGGTGCGCGATCTCGATCCTCGCGGCCGGCCAGGAATGGCTGGCGCAGCACTTCGCGCTGGGTGTCCCGCCGATCGCGATGTGGCACGGAGTCTCGACCGTCGAGGAGGCGGCGGGCGCACCGCTCCTGGTCGGAGCCGTCGGTTGGCTCGAGTGCGCGCTCGAGCGGGAGATCGAGGTCGGAACGCACACGCTCTTCGTGTGCGGCGTGCGCCGGATCGAGCCGGGCACGGATGCGCCGGCGTTGGTGCGCGTTCGCGGCGAGTACCTCCCCGTATGACGTCGATCGAGGCGGTCGTGTTCGACCTCGACGGCGTGCTCGTCGACTCCGAGCACGTCTGGGACGAGGTGCGGGAGGAGCTCGCCCGCGAGCGTGGCGGTCGCTGGCACGAGCGGGCGCAGGCGGACATGATGGGGATGAGCTCCGTCGAGTGGTCGCGCTACATGCACGACGTGATCGGGCTCTCGGAGCCTCCGGAGGAGATCGACGCCGAGGTCGTCCGCCGGATGAGCGCGCGGTACGCGGACGAGCTCCCTCTCCTCGACGGAGCGGTGGCGGCGGTGCAGCGGCTCGCGGACGCGTACCGGCTCGGGCTCGCGTCCTCGTCGAACCGGCCGTTGATCGACGCCGTGCTCGAGATGGCCGGGCTCTCGAGGCTGTTCGAGGCGACCGTCTCGTCCGAGGAGGTGCCGCGGGGCAAGCCCGCTCCAGACGTATTCCTGGAAGCGGCGCGTCGACTCGGCGTGGAGCCCGAGCGGTGCGCCGCGATCGAGGACTCGGCGAACGGGCTGCGCTCGGCGCATGCCGCCGGGATGCGGCTGATCGCGATCCCGAACGTGCACTACCCGCCGCCGCCGGAAGCGCTCTCGCTCGCGGACGTCGCGCTCGAGTCGCTCGCCGAGCTGACCGCGGAGACGGTCGCGTGCGCCATGAGCGACGATCTCAGTTGAAGCGGCGGTACACGGGCTTCACCGGCGGACCGACGAGGTAGCGCTCCACGCCCTCGTCGAGCGCGCGCCGGTACACCGCGAGCGCGTCCGCGACGGCGGCGACCGTCTGCCGCACCGCCTGCTCGTCGTGCGCGTAGCTCACGACGAAGGACGGCGCGAGGACGCCGCCTCGCACGAGCTCCTGCAGGAAGAGGGTGCGGAACGGCTGCGACGGCTGGCCCTCCTGGTCGAGCGTGCGATACCCGAGGTTCGAGTCACGGCCGCCCACGCCGACGAAGTCCTCGACCCCCGCCGCTGCGATCGCCGCCTCGACCTCCGTGCGGAGCAGCCTCCCCACCTCGTACATGTGCTCGATCACGTCGTGCTCGCGATACACGTCCATCGTCGCGATCGCCGCGGCGAGGCCGTGCGTCTCCGCGCCGTGCGTCGTCGAGAGAAGGAAGACACGCGGCCCCTCGTGACGGATCCCGCCGCGCTCCATGAGCTCGCGCCGCCCGGCGAGCGCCGAGACCGCGAATCCGTTGGCCATGGCCTTGCCGAACGTCGACAGGTCGGGGACGACCCCGTACTCGGCCTGCGCGCCGCCGAGCCGCCAGCGGAAGCCGGTAATCATCTCGTCGAGCACGAAGACCGCGCCCTCCCGGTGGCACAGATCCGCGATCCCCTGCAGGAAGCCGTCGAGCGGTGGCTCCTCCCGCTCGGGCTCGAGGACGACGCACGCGATCCGACCCGGATGCTCGGCGAAGAGGCGCTCGAGGCTCGGCAGGTCGTTGTACGGGAACGTCAGCGTCAGATCTGCGACCGCTGCCGGGATGCCCGCGTCGATCGCCGTCGTGCCGATGAACCAGTCGTCGTACGAGAAGAAGGGATGGTGCGAGCAGAGGACGACGAGGTCCCGGCCCGTGGACGCCCGCGCCAGCTTGACGGCGGCCGTGTTCGCGCTCGACCCGTCCTTCGTGAACTTGACCATGTCGGCGCCGGACACGATGTCGAGGAACGCCTCGGCACACTCGAGCTCGACCATGGCCGGGCGCGTGAAGTTGGAGCCCTCGCGGAGAGCCGCCTCCGCGGCGCTCACGACTGCCGGATACGCATGCCCGAGACCGACCGCCCGCAGCCCCATCCCGTACTCGACGAACCCGTTCCCCTCCGCGTCCCAGACCCGGCAGCCCTGGCCGCGGACGAGCAGGGCGGGCGCGTTCGCGGGCCACTGGTCGTCGCCCTTCGCGTAGGTGTGCGCGCCGCCCGGTATCGCGGCGTGCAGCCGCTCGCGCAGGTCCTCCTGCACGGGGTTCACGGACGGCTCCTCCGTCATTCGGGCTCTACGCGTCCGACGAGCACACACGCATTGTGTCCACCCAGGCCCATCGCGTTCGACAACGCGACGTCGACCTGCACCTCGCGTGCCTCGTTCGGCACGTAGTCGAGGTCGCACTCGGGGTCGGGCACGCGGTAGTTGATCGTCGGCGGCAGTACGCCCTCGTGCACCGCGCGGACGCACATCATCGCCTCGACCGCGCCCGCGGCGCCGAACATGTGGCCGGTCACCGACTTCGTCGACGACACGGCCAGCCGGTACGCGTGGTCCCCGAACACCTGCTTGATCGCCTTCGTCTCCGCGAGGTCGCCCTGAGGCGTGGAGGTCCCGTGCGCGTTGATGTACCCGACGCGCTCCGGCTCGAGGCCGGCTCGCTCGAGCGCCGCGCGCATCATCTCCCCGACCCCCACCGACTCGGGATCGGGCTGCGCCAAGTGGTGGGCGTCGTTCGAGGTCCCGTACGCGAGCACCTCGGCGTACACACGAGCGCCGCGCGCCCGCGCGCGCTCCAGGTCCTCGACGACGAGCACGCATGCGCCCTCCCCCATCACGAATCCGGCACGTGTCGCGTCGAACGGCCGCGATGCGCGCGTCGGGTCCTCCTCCTCCGCGACGAGTCCGCGCATGGCGCAGAAGCCGGCGAGGATGATCGGGTGGATGCAGGACTCCGTCCCGCCGGCGAGGACGATGTCGGCGTCGCCGCGCCGGACGAGCTCTGCCGCCTCGCCGACCGCGTGCGACCCGGTCGCGCAGGCCGAGACCGGCGCGTAGTTCGGGCCGCGGAGGCCGAGGTCGATCGCGATCTGGCCGCTCGCCGTGTCGACGAGCACGTTCGGGAGGAAGTGCGGCGAGACCCGCGAGGGGCCGCGTTCGCGGAGCACCTCGTTCTGCTCGAGCACGCCCACCACCCCGCCGATTGCCGAGCCGACCAGGATCCCCGCGCGAGCCGGGTCCGCCCCGTCCGCGCCCGCGTCGGCCCACGCCTCGCGCGCTGCTGCGAGCGCGAGCACGACGTTCCGTTCAAGGCGACGGGCGTCCTTCGGCCCGACGACCGACGCCGCATCGAAGTCCTTCACCTCGGCCGCGATCCGCACCGGGTAGTCGCTCGGGTCGAAGGCCCGGATCCAGTCCACGCCGCTCCGCCCCGCGACCGCCGCCTCCCAGGTCGAGCGCGCGTCGTGACCGAGCGGGGTGACCGCTCCGAGCCCGGTGACGACAACACGGCGCACGCGAGCGAGAGCGTAGTAGCTTGGCGAGATGGCTCGCCCGCGCCGTCGCCTACCCACCGGTGAGCCGGTCGAGCGCCCGCCGGAGCTCGACCCTGCGATCCCGTTCCCGCCGATGGAGGCCGAGCTCGTCCGCGAGCTCCCCGACGAGGGCGTGTGGCAGTACGAGCCGAAGTGGGACGGCTTCCGCGGCCTCCTCGAGAATCTCTCGGGCGAGCTCAAGCTCTGGTCGCGAAACGCGCGTCCGCTCCTCCGCTACTTCCCGGAGCTGGCGCCGCTCGGCGACAAGCTGCCGCCCCGATCCGCGCTCGACGGCGAGATCGTGATCGAGCGCGGCGGCGTCCTCGACTTCGACGCGATGCAGACGCGCCTCCACCCCGCGGAGAGCCGGGTCCGCAAGCTCGCCGGCGAGATCCCCGCACGCTTCGTCGTCTTCGACGTGCTCGTGTGGAAGGACGAGGAGATCTGGCACGAGCCGCTCGAGAAGCGGCGGTCCCTGCTCGAGCGAAGGGCGAAGGGGTTCACGGCGTCCCCGGCGACTCGCGACCGCGTGGAGGCACTCCGCTGGCTCGAGCGCTTCGACTCGATCGGGCTTGACGGCGTCGTCGCGAAGCTCCTCGGGCAGCCGTATCTCCCCGGGTCACGCGAAGGCGTCGTGAAGGTGAAGCCCGAGAAGACGGCGGACTGCGTCGTCGCCGGGCTCCGCTGGAAGTCGCGCCCGGACCGGATCGCGACGCTGCTCCTCGGTCTCTACGACGACGACGGAGATCTCGACTACGTAGGAACCGCGGCGGTCGCCCCCGCTCGCCACGACGCGATCGCCGAGCGCCTCCTCCCGCTGCTCCGGAGCGCGCCCGACCGGCGTTTCTCCGAGCCGAACCGCTGGGGAGGCGGCGAGCTCGAGGAAGCCGCCGTCCGGCCGGAGCTCGTCGTCGAGGTGCGCTACGACAAGGTGCAGGGGAACCGCTTCCGCCACGGGACGAAGCTCCTGCGGTTCCGTGACGACAAGAACCCCGGCCAGTGCACCTGGCGCGAGCTGCGGCCCGCCCGCCCGAAGGGCGTGAGCGTGGCGTCGCTGCTCGAGTAGCCGGCTACTTCTTGTTCCGGGCTCGGGACGGCTGCACGCGCGGCGGCTCACCCGGCATCTTCGGGAAGTTCGGTGGGTACGGCGCCTCGCCGAGCCCCTCGGTCTCCTCGCGCTCGACCCACTCGAGCAGGACGCGGAGGTCGCACACCGCGTCGTCGATCCCGGCCTGGACGTCGCCGACCTCCGCGAAGCGCGCGGGCATCGTCGTCATCGTGAAGTCCTCGGTGGCGACATCCGGAAGCTCGTCCCAGGTGACCGGCGCCGACACGGACGCGTCCTTCCGCGCGCGCACCGAGTACGCAGACGCGACCGTGCGATCTCGTGCGTTCTGGTTGAAGTCGATGAAGACCTTGCGACCGCGCTCCTCCTTCCACCACGCGGTCGTCACCTTCTTCGGCAGGCGCCGCTCGATCTCACGGGCGAACGCGAGCGCCGCCCGGCGCACGACCGGGAACTCCCAGTTCGGCTCGATCCGGCAGAAGACGTGGATCCCACGGTTGCCCGAGGTCTTCGGCCAACCGACGTAGCCGATCTCGTCGAGCACCTCGCGGACGAGCGCCGCGACGCGCTTCGCGTCCTTGAAGGTCGTGCCCGGCTGGGGGTCGATGTCGATCCGGAGCTCGTCCGGATGCTCCGTGTCCTTGCGCCGCGACGGCCAAGGGTGGAAGTCGACGACCGCGAGGTTCGCCGCCCACACGACCTGCGCCAGCTCGGTCACGCAGAGCTCGTCCGCGTGCCGGCCCGACGGGAAGGTCACGCGCGCCGCCTTCACCCAGTCGGGCCGCTTCTCGGGTACGCGCTTCTGGTAGATCATCTCGCCCTCGATGCCGTCGGGGAAGCGGCGCATCTGCGTCGGCCGGTCGTAGAGCGCGCGCACGATCCCGTCGCCGACCGCGAGGTAGTACTCGACGAGGTCGAGCTTCGTCTTGCGCGCCTTCGGGAAGAGGACCTTGTCCGGGTTCGAGACCCGAACGGTTCGCTTCCCGACCTCGAGCTCGATCGCGGGCGACGCCACGGCGCCACGCTAGCCGGAGGCACAGTGGTACGCTCGCGCGGCTCGTCTCCGAACCGTGTCGAGGAGGGAACTGGCGATGAAGAAGGTTGTCCTCGGTCTCGCACTCGCAGCGCTCGCAGTGGCGGCGACCGCGTCGGCTCGCACAGCGTCTCCGGCCGCGATCCCCGGCTGCGCGCCGAGCTCGCTCCATCTGCTCACGGCGGGCAAGCTCACGATCGGCACGGACAACCCGGCCTTCCCGCCCTGGTGGGGCGGGGCTCCGAAGAAGCCGTTCAAGATCTCGAACCCGTACAGCGGGAAGGGCTATGAGTCGGCGGTCGCATACGCGATCGCCAAGAAGCTCGGCTTCGCGCGCAGTGCGGTGACCTGGACGCCGGTTCCGTTCGTCAACTCGTACGCGCCCGGGAAGAAGCCGTTCGACTTCTACCTCGCGCAGGTCTCCGTCAAGCCTGTCCGGGCCAAGGCTGTGACCTTCAGCTCTTCGTACTACGAGGTCAACCAGGCGATCGTCGGGATCAAGGGGAAGCCGATCGCGAAGGTGAAGGCCGTCGCCCGGCTGAAGCCGTTCAAGTTCGGAGTGACGCTCGGTACGACGAGCTACGACTACGTCGTCCGGTACATCAGGCCGAGCCAGAAGCCGAAGGTCTACGACACGGTTAACGACGCGGTGACGGCGCTCAAGAACGGCCAGATCGACGGCCTGGTCACCGACTATCCGAGCACCGGCTACATCACCGGCGTCCAGGTGCCGAACAGTGTGGTCGTCGGCAGGCTGCCGACCCGTGGCGGACAGGAGCACTTCGGGCTCGTCTTCCAGAAGGGAAACCAGCTCGTCACGTGCGTCGACAAGGCGATCTCGGCGATCAAGAAGGACGGCACGCTGAAGCGCCTCGAGAGCGCGTGGCTCGCGGGCAACGCCCCGGTGCTGAAATAGCTCGCTGATCGACGGCCGCGACTCGAAGATCGTCGGAAGCGCCGGGGCGGGCGTCACCGGCCGGCGCGCCGTCGCCGTGGCGATCGTCAGCTCGATCGTCTTCTTCGGCGCGCTCGTGCTGCTCGTCGTCAACGCCCCCGGCTGGCCGGAGTTCAAGCAGGCGTTCTTCAGCCGAGAGGTCTTCACCGACTCGTTCAGCGAGATCCTGTCGGCCTTCCTCGTGAACGTGAAGATCTTCTGTATCGCCGAGGTCGTGGTGCTGGTGCTAGCGCTCGGCATCGCGGTCCTGCGCGGCCTGCCGGGCCCCGTCTTCTTCCCGCTACGGCTCTTCGCGGTGGTCTACGCGGACTTCTTCCGGGGCATCCCGACCATTCTCCTCATCTACCTCCTCGGGTTCGGGATTCCCTCGCTCCAACTCGCCGGAGTGCCGACGTCGGAGCTGTTCTGGGGAACCGTCGCGCTGATCCTCGTCTACACCGCGTACGTGTCCGAGGTCTATCGCGCAGGAATCGAGTCGGTGCACCCGAGCCAGAATGCCGCGGCCCGCTCGCTGGGTCTCTCGCACGGCCAGTCGCTCCGCTACGTCGTCGTCCCGCAGGCGGTGCGTCGGGTGGTGCCGCCACTCCTGAACGACTTCATCGGGCTGCAGAAGGACACGGCCCTCGTCGGGGTCCTCGGCGTCGTCGAGGCTTTCCGCCAGACGCAGATCGACCAGGCGGCGACCTTCAACTTCACACCGGGCATCGTCGCGGCGATCCTCTTTCTCCTCATCACCGTGCCACTCACGCGATTCACCGACTGGCTGATCGCGCGAGATCGGAAGCGCCGACAGGTCGCGGCCGTCGCATGAGCGACGCGCTGGTCCTCGAAGGCGTGCGGAAGTCCTTCGACAAGGTCGAGGTGCTGCGAGGCATCGACCTCGGGCTGGCCGAGCACGAGGTCGTCTGCCTCATCGGCGCGTCGGGGTCGGGGAAGTCCACGCTTCTCCGCTGTGTGAACGTGCTCGAGCCCGTCGACGCGGGCCGCATCCTGCTCTACGGAGCCGAGATCACCGGCGCCGACGGCAACGCAAACGCTGTTCGACGCCGGATCGGGATCGTCTTCCAGGCCTTCAACCTGTTCCCGCACATGTCCGTCCTCTCGAACGTCACGCTCGGGCCGCGGAAGGCCCTCGGAGTCTCACGCGCGGAAGCGGACGAGCGCGCCGACGAGCTCCTTAGGCGCTTCGGCCTCGCCGACAAGCGCAGCGACTACCCGGACCGGCTCTCGGGGGGGCAGCAGCAGCGTGTCGCGATCGTGCGCGCCCTCGCCATGCAACCCGACCTCCTGCTCCTGGACGAGGTGACGAGCGCACTCGATCCCGAGCTCGTCGGCGAGGTGCTCGACGTGATACGCGAGCTCGCAGGCGAAGGGATGACGATGTTGATCGCGACTCACGAGATGAGCTTCGCGCGCGACATCGCGAGCCGTGTGTGCTTCCTGGACGAGGGCGTGATCCTGGAGGAAGGTCCACCCGAGCAGATCTTCGACGCACCACACGAGCCCCGGACGCAGCAGTTTCTTCGCCGGATCGTCGAGGCGGGGCGTCTGTGAGTGACGACCGACGTATCGTTAGGCCGTGATCGAGGAGCCGACCGTCAACGTGACGCTCGAGCCGCTGGACGAGTTCGTCGTCGTCCAACCCGTCTCCGACGAGACGGAGACCCGCTCGGGGCTCATCCTCCCCGCCACGGCGGCGGCCGCGATCGCGTGCCGGACGGGGATCGTCACCGCAGTCGGAAGCGACGCCGTGGGCGTCGAGCCGGGCGACAAGGTCCTCTATCCGCGCGACGCTGGCTACGAGGTCCGCCTCGGCGGGATCGAGGTCAAGGTCCTGAAGCGCGAGGACCTGATCGCCCGCGTCCACGACTGATGCGGCAGCGACAGGCGTCGGATCCGCCAACGAACGCGCCGAAGTTGCGCAACACTTAGCGGCTTGCCACGTCCAGGCAGGTCGAAGGGAGAACAGATGGGAACCACTACAAGGAGTCGCCTCGCGCTCGTTGCGGCAGGCGGAGTCGCGGCCGCGCTGGCTGCGACGACAGCGTTTGCGTCGGGCCAGGCGGTCAAGCCGCCGCCTTCGATCAAGAGCGCCGGGAAGATCGTCTACTGCACCGACGCGACCTATCCGCCCGAGGAGTACTTCCAGGGCTCGAAGATCGTGGGCTCGGACATCGACATCGGCACCGGCGTCGCGAAGCAGATGGCCGTCAAGGCGCAGTTCAAGAACACCGGCTTCGACGGGATCATCGCCGCGCTCCTCTCGAAGCGCTGCGATGCGGTCATCAGCGGCATGAACGACACGCCCGATCGGCGGAAGCAGGTCGACTTCGTCGACTACCTCAAGGTCGGGCAGTCGATCATGGTCAAGAAGGGGAACCCGGACAAGATCAGCACACTCGAGAGCCTCTCGGGCCACACGGTGTCGGTCGAAGCGGGTACGACGAACCGCGACTTCCTCGCGGCGACCTCCGCGAAGCTCACGAAGCAGGGAAAGAAGGGCATCAACATCAAGACGTTCCCCAAGGACACGGACGCCTTCGCGGCGTTGAAGGCGGGCCGCGTCGACGCCTACTACGCCGACGCGCCGCCCGTCGCGTACTACGCGAAGACGGACAAGACGGTCGTCGTGGCCGGGTCGCCGGTCAACCCGTTCCCGATCGGGATCGCGATCCGCAAGCACGATCCGTTGCGGGGAGCGACACAGAAGGCGATCGCAGCGCTCTACGCCAACGGCTCGATGAAGAAGATCGTCGCCCGGTGGGGCATGGCGAAGGCGGTCATCCTCCTGAAGAAGTAGTCCTCGAGAAAGGAGCGCCCGATGCTTGCCGTGGTCGACTGGAGCGTCGTCTGGGAACGGCTTTTCCACCCCGACCACGTCTTCTTCCGGGCGCTCCTGACTACCGTTTACATCGCGATCGCCGCTCAGATCCTCGGCGTCGTCCTCGGGCTCGTCGCCGCACTGATGCGGATGTCGCCCATCGCGCCGCTCCGCTGGATGTCCGGCTTCTACGTGCTGATCTTCCGCGGCACACCCCTCCTCGTACAGATCTTCTTCGTCTACTACGGCATCAACCTGCTCACCGGCTTCGCGCTCATCCCGACGACGCTGAATCTGGGGCTCTTCACCGTGGACGGCGCGGTCTTCGGCGGCATCCTCGCGCTCGGGGTCAACGAGGGTGCGTACATGCGCGAGATCATCCGCGCCGGGATCGACGCGATCGACAAGGGGCAGATGGAGGCCGCGCGCTCGCTCGGGATGAGGCAGGGGCTCGCGATGCGGCGCATCGTCCTTCCCCAGGCGGCCCGGGTGATCGTGCCGCCGCTCGGCAACGAGTTCAACGCGATGATCAAGAACACGTCGCTCGTGTTCACGATCGGCGTCTACGAGATGTTCACGGACGCCGACGTCCATTACTCGGCCACGTTCAAGCCGGTCGAGATCTTCGGCGCGGTCGCCATCTGGTACCTCCTCCTGACGACCGTGTGGACGCTCATCCAGGCCGCGATCGAGCGGAAGCTCGCCGCGAGCGAGCATGGTGAGGAGCTCTCGTTCTGGGAACGGATGACAGAGGCACTGACGCCGTGGCAGGCGTGGGCTCGCGGAGCGCGCTAGTCCCCGAGAGCGCGTCCGCGACCGCCGACGTCGTCGTGCTCGCGACCGGCGTCCACAAGCGTTTCGGACGTCTGGAGGTGCTGAAGGGCGTCGACCTCGAGGTGCGACGCGGCGAGGTCGTCTGCGTCATCGGCCCGTCGGGGTCCGGCAAGTCGACCTTCCTCCGCTGCATCAACCATCTCGAGAAGATCGACGCCGGGCGGATCGAGGTCAACGGGCGCCTGATCGGCTACCGCGAGCGCAACGGGAAGCTCGTCGAGGACTCGGAGAAGAGCATCGCACGCCAGCGCGCGGAGATCGGCATCGTCTTCCAGCGCTTCAACCTCTTCCCGCACAAGACCGCGCTCGAGAACGTGATCGAGGCGCCGATCAAGGTGCGCGGGATCCGCAAGCGGGAGGCGATCTCCGGCGCGGAGTCGCTCCTGGACCGCGTCGGGCTCTCGGAGAAGCGCGACGTCTACCCGGGCAAGCTCTCGGGCGGTCAACAACAGCGCGTCGCGATCGCCCGGGCGCTCGCGATGAACCCGTCGCTCATGCTCTTCGACGAGGCGACGAGCGCGCTCGACCCGGAGATGATCGGCGAGGTGCTCGACGTGATGAAGGTGCTCGCGCGCGAGGGGATGACGATGGTCGTCGTCACACACGAGATGGGGTTCGCCCGGGAGGCCGCGGATCGCGTCGCGATGATGGACGACGGCCGCATCGTCGAGGAGGCGACGCCGGATCGCTTCTTCGACTCACCGCAGGAGGAGCGCTCGAAGCAGTTCCTCTCGAAGATCCTCAAGTGAGCCTGCGCCGTCGGGCGGCGACGGCGCGCTCACGAAGCGGAGAGGGAGGGATTCGAACCCTCGACGAGCGGATTACCACCCGTAACGCCTTAGCAGGGCGCCGCCTTCAGCCACTCGGCCACCTCTCCAAGGGAGCTCAGGATATCGGACGGTCCCGGCGGCCTCGTGAGCCCCGGTGGGCGGAGCGGAGCGTCGCCGGGTCGAGGCGGCTACCCTGTTCCGCTCGGAGGGGTGCCGGAGCGGTCGAACGGGGCGGTCTCGAAAACCGTTAGGCGTGCAAGCGCCTCCAGGGTTCAAATCCCTGCCCCTCCGCTTCTGCGCGAACGATTCGCGGGGAGACCGGTCGGCGAGGCGCGGGGACGTGAGCGGACCGCTGCGCGCCCGCTCACGTCCCGACCCGTCTCCCCGGATGGAGCGTCGACGGCTACTTCTTGTGAACCGTGACGCGGACCGATGCCGACGCGTACCCGGACGCGGTCGCCGTCACGCCGTACGAGCCGGGCCGTAGCACGAAGGTCGCCTGCCCCTTCGCGTCGGTCGCGACGCGCTTGCTTCCCACCTTGATCGACACGCCCGCCACCGGGTCCCCGGCGTCCCGGACCGAGATCGTCGCCTTCCCCTTCGCGGTCGTCGCGTGGAGCGAGAGCCTCGCCAGCACGTGCGCGCGCCAGAACCCGCCCGCCGTGCCAACGAGGACGTCGGCGAAGAGATCCGCCGGTCCCGCCGACCCCTCGCACTGGACCCACGTGAGCCCGTCCTTCGTGTTCTGCGGCAGCTTCAGCTTCTGGACGGGCTCGAAACCCGTCGCCGCCTTGTTCGAGCGGGTGAGGAAGAGGCCCTCCGACGCAGTTCCCCACGACACCCAGACGCGTCCGTCAGGACCCGCGCAGGCCGTCGCACTCGTGAACGGCCCCTTGGCGAGCGTCTTCGTGGCACCCCCGTAGCGATAGAGCCGCGCCGCGCTCGCGTCGGCGTACGCGACGTAGACGCCGGGCGCTCCGATCCGGCCGGTGAGCCCGTTGTTCCAGTCGTTCGCCGCGGACGGGAGCGGGAGCAGGACGGCCGAGCCGCGACTCGGCAGCACCTGCTGGGCGTAGACGCCGCCCTTGCCGGAGTTCGTGACTCCCGAGAGCACGACGCCGCCCCCAGCCTGATCGGTCGCGACGCGCGACTCCGTCATGCCGCCCTCGTAGCCGTTCTGCGGGATCGACGCCGGCGGGACGCCTTCCGCGGCGTAGCCACGCCAGGCGGTGACGGCCTGGCCGTCCTTCGTCAGCGTCGCGCCGATCACGCCCGACGCGCCCGCCACGGCGCCGCCCCAGTAGACGCCGTTCTGCAGGCTCCAGCTACCCCCGCCTTCCGGCGCGGTGAAGGTGTTGATGCCGTAGGCGCTCGAACCGGGTCGCGTTCCTCCGGCGGCGAACAGCCGCAGCGACTTGTCGGGCATGGCGAGCAGCGCGAGGCCGCCGTTGCCGTCGAATCCGGAGGCCACCGTGGACGTGCCGAGCGTCCTCCCGGTTGGTGAGACGCGCGTCTCGAAGATCGACGTCGGTGTGTTTCCGCGGTTCCAGATCACGTGGAGCACACCGTCCCCCGTACGAGCGAGCCCGAGCTGCGCGCCGGGTTGCTGCGGCCCGCTGACACGCGACCAAGACGTGCCGGCCGTGGTGCGGGCCTGCGCGGCAAGCGCAGCGAGCGCGGAGAGCACGAGCGCGGCGACGGCGATGAACACCCGATGCTGACGACGCATGAAAGAACCTCCTATTCCGATTCCGTCACCGACCACGGCGAGCGGTCGGTCTCGACGATCCGTTCGAACGGCACCTCCGCCTGCTCAGCCGCCTCGCGGACGGCGTCCTGCAAGCCGGCGAAGTGACAGAGGACGACCTCGTCCTCGCGCATGAGCAACGAGCCGAGGTACTGCACGGGCCGGCCCTGCGCCGAGACGCTCTCGGCGGCTGCGCGCGCCCGCTCGTCGAGCGCGCGCAACTCCGCCTCCCCCACCCCCGGCCAGAAGCACTCCGCCAGGTACTCGAACTCGCTTGCCATCGTCTCGCGACGATAGGAGCGCGCCGCGGACGAGGAAAGAGGGGAAACCCTCGCTCTACGAGAGCCTGCGCGCGAGGGCCGCGCGGGAGCGGATCCCGAGCTTGCGGTAGACGCGCGTGAGGTTCGCCTCGACCGTCTTCACGGAGAGGAACGCGCGTTGGGCGATCTCCTGATTCGAGAGGCCCTCGGCCGCGAGCTCGGCGACACGAAGTTCGGTCTCGTTCAGGTCGTCGGGCTCACGGCGACGTAGACCGACACGGGCCAGCTGCGCCCGCGCCCGATCGGCCCACACAGGAGACCCGAGCTCGTCGAAGACCCGGACCGCCGCGCGGAGCGTCTCGTCCGCGAGTCTCTTCTCCTTGCGGCGGTGATGCACCTGGCCCTTCGCGAGCAGCGTCCGCCCCCGCTCGAACGGCATCGGCAGCCGCTCGTGCTCCTCGACGGCGCGCTCGAGCGCGACAGCTGCCGCGTCGAGATCGCCGCGAGCTGCTTCGAGCAAGCCGCGGCAGCGGGCGCCGACGGCGAGCGTCCATGGTGTCGGCGCGATCGCGCCGACCCGCTCGAGCCGGTGGACGACGCGCTCCACGCGCTCGAGGTCGCCGACGCCGAGCGCCGCCTCGACGCGGTCGCCGTCGAGCCGCGAGCGCAGCGGATGCTTCGCGCCGAGTTCCTCGTCGAGTTCCGCGGCAGCGCTCAGCTGGCGATCTGCCTCCTCGACGTCGCCGGTCGTGAGCGCGACGAAGCCGAGGATCTGGCGGTGGAGGATCGCCACCACCAGATCGCCCGTTTGCTCGGCGAGCTCGAGGCCACGGACGGAGAGCTGGCGGGCGTCCTCGACGTGACCTTCGAGCGCATCCACGAGCGCGAGCCCTCGAAGGGCGAACGCCGGGTAGACGTCCTCTCCCTCGCGCTCGTACCCCTCGACCGCCCTTTCCGCCCAGGTTCGGGCATCGGCCCAGTCGCCGAGCCAGCTGCAGAGGAGCGCCATGTGCACGTAGCGGAACGGATCCTCGGTCCCCCGATCGGCGAGATGCTCGATCTGTCCGAGCATCCTCGCGCGCGCCGTCTCCAGATCGTCGGTATGCCGGGCGAGCTCGTACAGGTTCCCCTCGCAGCGGTCCCACTCCCAGCTGCGGCCCGAGGCCGCATGAAGTTCCTTTCCGCGCTCGAGATCCTCGGTGCGAAGCCCTTCGGCCATTTGGAGCGAGTAGTTGGCGCGGTCGAGAAGCGCGGAGGCGAGCAGGTCCGGGTCGACCGGGGTCGGCGCCAGCTCGAGGAGAGACGCAGCCTCCTTCAGCTCGCTCCCGGCGCGGCTCATGTCCAGCTGGGCGTGGAGGTACGCGAGGCGGAGGAGCACCTTGGCGCACACGACGTCGTCCATGCGCGCGTCCTCGAGCGCTTCCTCGCACAGGCGCGTCGCCTCCGCCTGGCGCCCGCGGTAGTACCAGCCGATCGCGCGCAGGCTCATCGCCTCGCCGCGTGCCGGGCAGGTCGGTGCCTGCTCGAGCACCCGCTCGAGGATCGTGTCCGCGTAGTGGAGATCGGAAAGGTCGGCGTACGCGCCGTCCGCCGCGAGGATCCCGCGGATGACGGCCTTCTCCGGGTCGGGAGTGAGCGAGCTCGCACGCTCGTGCAGCGAGACGGCGTCGAGCGAGGCACCGCGCGCTCTGGCGTGCGCTGCGGCCTCCTCGAGGGCCGCCGCGACGGCCTCGTCAGGCTCGTCCGTCGCCTGCCCGAGATGGCTGGCGCGCACGTCCTCGGACGACGCGATCTCCGCCAGGCGCAGGTGGACGGCACGGAGTGACTCGGTATCGAGCGTGTCGAGCGCGGCTTGAACGAGCAACGGGTGGCCGAACCGGATCTCGCCGGCCGAGATCTCGACGATGCCGTCCTCTTCAGCGAGCCGAAGGGCACCTGCCGGGTCCGCGATGCCCGCGTCGGCGAGAAGCGCCAGCGTCGGATCGGTCGAGGCCGCTGCATATGCGAGCGCGTCGCGGGTCTCGGCGGACAGCGCGGCAACCCGCTCGCCGGTCAAAGCCGCGAGCGTGGGCGGCACGGGAAGCGGGACGGCCGGATCGACCGCGTCGCCGGCACGCGCGAGTGCGCGTGCGATCTCGAGCGCGTAGAACGGGTTACCCCCCGAGACGGTCTCGATCTTCGCGAGGATCAGGCGCGGGAACGATCGTCCGAGGCGCGCCTCGAACAGGCGGTGCAGAGCGGCCAGCGAGAGCGAGCCGAGGAAGACGCGCTCCAGGGCCGCGGAGGGCAGAGCCGCATCGAGGTCGAGCACGTCCGCGGCACCCGCGCGGAGTGTGAGCAGGAGGCCTACCCGGCAACCCGCCAGCCTCCTCGCCACGAACGCGAGGATCGCGGACGAGCTCTCGTCGAGCCACTGCGCATCGTCGACGGCGAGGAGCAGCGGTCCCGCCGCGGAGAGCTGCCGAACGAGACCCAGCGTGGCGACGGAGAGCGTGCGCTGGTCGGCGACGTGCCCGCCCGGCTCCGCGCGGAGGAGCGCGATGTCCAACGCTCGCCGCTGCGGAGCCGGAAGCGACGCGACGAGCTCCGCCGGAATCTCGGAGAAGAGGTCGCCGAAGCCCGTCAGCGCGAGCTGTGCCTCCGATCGACCCGGCCGCGACACGAGGATCCGGAAGCCGCGCTCCTCGGCAACCGCCCGTCCGCTCTCCCAGAGCGCCGTCTTCCCGATTCCCGGCTCGCCCTCGAAGACGAGCGCCGCCGGCGCTTCCACCGCCCGTTCGAGCAGTCGGTCGATCGCCGCCAGCTCGTCGCCGCGACCGATGACCTCGTCGAAGCCCGCCTTCGCCACCGCTCGAACTGTGCCAAGCTCGGCGCCCCTCCGGGCGTCGGCCCCTGCCGCCTCACCCCTCCCGGCGGAACCCGTCGTCGAGCGCGAGCAGCGCGTTGAAGATCGCCTCGGAGAACGTCGGATACGGCTGGATCGTGTCCAGCAGGACGTCGATCGGTACTTCCGCACGCACGGCGAGGGTGAGCTGGCCGAGCCACTCCCCCGCCTCCGGCCCGACGGCAACGGCGCCGACGAGCACGCGTCGCTCGCGGTCGGCGGCGAGCTTGACGAGCCCGTTCCGGCGCGGACGCTCGAAGGTCGAGAGCCTGCCCCCGGCGATCTCGTAGCTCGCCGTGACGAGGCCCTCCCCCGTCGTCGTTCCCACGCTCGCGACCTGCGGGTCGGTGAACACGGCCGACGGGATCGCCCGGTAGTCGGCAACCGTCTCGCGCCCGGCGATGTTCGCCGCGGCAACGCGCGCCTGGTACTTGCCGACGTGCGTGAGGAGCGCGACCCCGGCCACGTCTCCGATCGCGTACACGCCGTCCGCCGCCCGCAGCCGCTCGTCCACGGAGACGCCCCGCTCCGTCAGCTCGAGCCCGATCTCCTCGAGCCCCAGCTCCGCGACGTTCGGTCGACGGCCGGTCGCGACGAGCAGCCTCTCGGCGTCGAGCTCGCCTCCGGAGTCGAGGTGGACGCGAACGCCGATCGAGCGCGCCTCCACGGCGTCAGGCTTCGCCCCGACCCTGACCTCGACTCCCTCCTCCTCGAGCCGCTCGCGTAGAAGGGTGCCCCCGTCCGGGTCGACTCTCGCGAGGAGCGTCTCCGACGGCTCGACGATCGTCACCTCCGCACCGAGCCGATGGAAGAACTGAGACAGCTCGACGCCGACCGGCCCGCCGCCGAGGACGACGAGGCTCTTCGGCGGCGCCGACGCCCACACCGCGTCGCGGCTCGTCCAGACGTCGACGTCCTCGATCCCGGGCAGCGAGGGGATCGCCGGAGACGACCCGGTCGCCACCACGAGCGTGCCGAACTCGATCCGCCGCTGCCCCACCGCGACGGCTCCCGGCCCGACGACGCGCGCGTCTCCCCGCACGAGCTCCGCGTTCTGCTCGGCGAGCCAGTTTGCGTGGTAGGAGTCGTCCCGCCCGTCCGTGACCTGGTCGCGCCACCAGAGGACGCGCTCGACGTCGACCTCGCCCATCACCGCCTCAGCCGCTCCCGGCGCCAGCCTCGCAGCCGCGAGCACCTCGACCGGCCGGAGCAGCGTCTTCGTGGGAAGACACGCGTAGTAGGAGCACTCCCCGCCCGCGAGCTCCCGCTCGACGACGACGATGTCCACGTCGGCGTCCAGTCGCCGGAGCGCGCCGACGAAGTGCTCCCCGGCCGAGCCGGCGCCGAGGACGACCACAGGCCCGTCAGCCATGCCGCCGTCTCATACCCCGCGCGCGGGGCTCGCTCACTTGCCCTTGAGCAGCTTGTACGCGAGGCGCTTGAGCGTGACCCTGAGCGTCCAGTCGATTCCCTCGCCGTCCCCAAGGTTCGGACTGTGGCGCGTCGCCGTCACGGTCAGGGTCGGGCGGCTGAACGCGCTGACGGGAACCTTGATGTTCGCCTCGTCGAACCAGTCGAAGACCGGCTCCCCGCACTTCCCGTACTGCGCCCACGTCGGCCCGCCGTCCGCTCCCGGGTGCGGCACGGCGACCGGGAACTTCTCGACGTTGAGGCGGGCCGGGTCGCTCAACGCGAAGATGACGACGGGCGTCGGGCGCTTGGAGTGGAACGGGCGCGTCTGCGCGCACGTCGGATCCGCGCTCGAGTAGGCCGCCCGCCCTTCGAGCGTGACGACCGTCGGCCCGATCCCGTTCGTGTTATTGGGAGAGAGGCCGTTGACCCAGGTCAGCGTCCGCGGGCGAGACGGCGTGTCCACGTGCAGCGTCGTGTGGGCCTTCGCCTTGCCGGCAGTGAACGTCGCGTCGAGGGTGACGGCCGTGACGCGGAACGTGTACGTGAACGACTTCGGGCGCTTGAACTCCGTCGAGGCGAGCGGGCTCGCGACCAGGAGCAGCGCGCAGAGGAGCACGCCCACCCCGGTCACCACTGCGATCCTCGGCCCCGACAACCCGCAGGAGAATGCCCGCGCTTCGGGCGGAAGTCAATCTCGTGGCTGGGCGGGCGCGCACGACCTCCGAGACAGCCGTCTCCGAGATCGTGCGCTGGACGGAGAGGGCGGGATTTGAACCCGCGACGCACCTTTCAGCACGTACGCGATTTCCAGTCGCGCTCCTTAGGCCGCTCGGACACCTCTCCAAGCGGCTACAGCGTAGCGGCCGCCTCGCGGCGCGCTCACGTGCCCGCGACGGACGAGACGTAGGCGGCGATGTCGTCGATCTGCTGCGGTGTGAGCTGGCCCTTGAACGACGGCATGACTGCGCCGCCGTTCGTCACCTGCTGCTGCACCGCCTCGAAGGACGGCTTCAGATCGTCGAGGTTCGGCCCGATGTTCCCCGCGGTCCCGGCATCGGCGAGCGTATGACAGCTCCCGCACGGCTGCGAGACGAAGAGCTTCTTGCCTGCGGCGGCATCGCCCTGCCCCCCTGCTGCGGACGTCGTGGTCGAGCCGGTGGTCGTGCTTCCGGTCGTCGTCGTGTTACCGGTCGTCGTGCCGCCGGACGTCGTCGTGCTGCCGGTCGTCGTCTGACCCGTGGTCGTGCCCCCTGCCGGAGGCGAGACGCTCGTCGTCGGCGGGATCGGGCTCGACCCGGTCTGGGGGGAGTGCGTCTCGGCCGACGCCTCGCTCTCACCGAGGTTCGCGAGCAGGAGGACGGCGGTCATCTGCCCCGCGAAGAAGAGAATCGCCGCCGCGACGAACCACCCGAGGTAGCGGCCCGGGAACTCGGGCCGAACTCGCGGCACGACGAGCGCGACGATGAGGGCAAAGGCGATGAAGGCGAGCGCGGAGCAGAGAAGCCCGATCTGGTAGCCCGTGAGCGCCAGGAGCACGGGCTGACGCTACCACGCGGTCCGGCGCCGTCGGCCCGCTACCGCTCGAGCGGCGCGAGCGTCAGACCGAACCCCTCGAGCTGCGACCAGTAGAGCTCCGCCTGCTCCTTCTCGCCCGACCAGACGATCGCCTGGCCGGTCGAGTGGATGCGGTTCGCGAGCTGCATCCCGCGGTCGTACGAGACGCCCGGAAGGACGCTCGAAAGCGCGAACGCGACGCCCTGGAACGTGTTGTGGTCGTCGTTCAGGACGATGACTCGCCATGGCTCCCCGAGACCGCTCCCGGTGCCGCGAGTCGTCCTCTCGCGAGGCGGTGTCAGCGTCGCCGGCGCCACCGCGAGAACGTACCAACGGCTCCGACGCTACCCTAGGCCTCCCGGGCGCATAGCTCAGCGGGAGAGCGCTCGCTTCACACGCGAGAGGTCCCTGGTTCGATCCCAGGTGCGCCCACCTCAGAACCCGCGGCTAACGCCTCGGTGGTTCTGGGTACGCGGCCTCAGCAACGGCCTGATGCCCTGAACGCCCCCGGAGCCGAGACTCAGGCTCGAAGCGTCAAAGGGAGTGTTGACCCTTGTCCAGGAACACCAAGACACCACGTCTCACGCACTCAGATACGGCACTGTCCGTTGCGAGCTCTGTCGCGAAACGCACGACCCGGCAATCTCAACGCCTCGACGCACGGGGCTCGTGCTCCTACTCCCCCGCCCCGCGTCTACTCTGAGCTCCTCGTGTAGCGAGCTGTTGAGGATCGACGCGGTCACGAGTATCCGCCCGACGATGTGCATTGAGGAGAGAGGGTCCGTCCGGCGGCCCCGCTTCTTGACATCGAGCGCCGCGGCGGTTTTAGATGCTCCCCACCGAACAGCCCGAACTGGAGGAGCGATGGCCGAAACGGCAACCTCGAACGCCCCGATCGCGGCAGGTTCCGAGGATGCACGGCTCGAAAGCCTCGGCTACAAGCCGCAGCTGAACCGCGTCCTCGGCTTCTTCGAGAACTTCGCGGTCGCGTTCACGTACCTGTCGCCGATGGTGGGGATCTACTCCCTCTTCCTCGTCGGGGTTGCGGTGGGCGGCCCGGCCTACATATGGCTCACCTTCATCCCCCTCATCGGGATGTTCTTCGTCGCTCTCGTGTTCGGTGAACTCGCGAGCCACTACCCGGTTGCAGGCGCCCTCTTCCAGTACAGCAAGTTCTCAGTAGGACCTGCCTACGGTTGGTTCGTCGGCTGGTTCTACGGCATTGCACTGCTCGTCACTGTCGCGGCGGTCGACACCGGTGTCGTCCCGTACATCACGAGTCTCGCCCACAACTGGTTCGGTACGAGTTGGGATCCGACGAACCACACGACGATCCTGCTCATCACGCTCGTCCTGCTCGCGATCCAAACCACGCTCAACATCACGGGAGCCAAGGTCATGGGCCGTGTCGCCCAATTCGGCGTCGGCGTCGAGATCATCGGGACGTTCGGGATCGCGATCATTCTTGCGATCCACGGCTTCCACCACGGACTCGGTTTCCTCTTCACCACACAGGGAGTGGAGCACGCATCGACCAACGTCTACGGCGTCGGCTTCGGTGGGAGCTGGGTCGCCGCCGCGCTCGTCGCGGTGCTCGCGCCTGTCTACATCTTCTATGGGTTCGAGTCCGCCGGTGATATCGCAGAAGAAACGAAGGACGCTCGCAGACAGATCCCCAAGTCGATGCGCTGGGCCCTGATCTGGGGAGGAGTCGGCTCCCTGATCCTCACCGGTGCGCTCCTTCTCGCGATGCCGAAGGAAGACCCGATCAAGGCGACCTTCGACGGAGGCGGCGTCCCGTTCATCCTCGGACAGCTCTCGAGCGGGATGCAGGACTTCCTCTTGCTCATCGTTATCTTCGCGTTCTTCTCCTGCGGAACGTCCATCCAGGGCGCGGGAAGCCGGCTCGCGTTCTCATTCGGGCGGGACGGCTCGCTTCCGGCCTCGGCATGGCTCTCCAGGGTTCACAAGCGGTTCCGCACGCCGGTGAACGCACTGCTCGTGGGAGCGGTGATCTCTGTGCTGTTCGTGCTCCTCGTCTACTACCAGCCATCCAAGAACGTCTCGATTGGATTCATTACCTACCCGGCGAACACCACGGCGCTCTACTCGCTCGTCTCCTTCGCGGTCAGCGGCATCTACCTCTCGTTCCTGCTCACCGTTATCGCGGCGATCATCGCGCGCAGCCGCGGCTGGGTTCCCGAGGGAACCTTCCGGCTCGGAAAATGGGGCTGGACGGTAAGCATCATCGCCGCCCTCTATCTCGGGCTGATGCTGCTCAACGTCGTCGTCCCGACGGGCCTCACGAGTGGGCGGGGCCTCTTCAACCTCGATTGGATAACGCTGCTCGTGATGGTGATCATCGCACTGGTCGGGGTGATCTACTTCCTCCTCGCGCGACCCGATCGGAAGGTCGCCGGACACCTGCACGACACCCTCGAGCCCACGGGAGCGGAACGACACGGCTAGCGGAGCCGCGGCCCGCACTCTGTTGGGGGGCGCGGCTAAGGCCTCGGTAGTTCCGGGTATGCGCTCGCAGCTGGTGGCCGCCGCTAGCGGACGCGAAAGCTCGTGATGCGCGTCGCGGACTGACCGGCTGAGGTGATTGTCAGCTTCACTTTCAGCAGCTTGCCCTCGCGCTCCTCGGGACTAGGGGATCGCCAGTCGGGGGCGGCAGGCACAAAGCCTCGCCGCTCCCGACGCCAAGTCCGCGCGGTCGCGGACCGTGAGCGCCGGAGCGTGGACGTACGACCGATCGGCTCTGAGCGACTCTTCTCCTGAAACGAACGGTCCGCTCGGGCGGCGCGTTCACGTTCTCAAACGTGGCGAGCTTCGCTGACCCGAACCGCGTACCCGTTCAGTACAAGGGGGAGGCACTAGGGCCGGCGGGGCCGGCGGGGATCTGACCCGGCGCGAAGTCGGTCGCGCCTCGATCCACCGCGTCTCACTCCGGCTCACGAGGTCTGACCACCTAGTCCACGCTGCGTGGGCTGTGGCGATGCCGGCAGCTGCTGGAGCGTGGGCTAACCGAGGGGTAGAGGGAATGCCTCCTCCGAAGATGCGTTCGGGGTCGGAGGGGTGGACGAAACGCTGCGAATGACGAGCACGGGGCAGGGGGCGTGGTGAACCACTTGCTGGCTCACCGAGCCGAGCAGCAGGCTGGCGAATCCTCCCCGACCACGGTTTCCGACGACGATCAAGGAAGCGTCGAGCGCCTTGTGCAGCAGGACCTCGGCCGCCTGCCCTTCGACTGCGACGCCCTCATACTGAACGGACGGGTGCCGCTGCTTCGCCTCTGCGATCGCGTCTCGAACGATCGCCTCTGCACCCTCCCTGAGGCCGTCGATGATCGACTGGTTCCCCAGAGCAACGGCGCCCATGGATATCGGCACCTCCCAGACGGAGACGACGCGTAGGTGGGCGCCCCGCAGTTCCGCTTCCCGCGCCGCAATCTCGAGCGCCGCGCGGGCGCACTCCGATCCGTCGACCCCAACCACGATCGTTTCCATAGCGCCTCCCGTGGGATCAGGGAGTCCTTCCCGTCACTGAGAGCATCCAGCGGCGGCGGCTTTTTGTCATCAGTGACATCTCTGATAAGAGAGCGGATGTCGACTGAGGTTGAGTCGGGGCGCTTCAAGCATCTCCGACCGAGCCGCTCGAGCTGAGAAGAGACTCAGTTGAGCGGCAAGAAGGAGATGAACGCCCCTTTGTGTCCAGCGCTCTGGACGAAGTAGCCGTTGATCGCCAGGAAGGCAGCGATCACGAACAGCCACGGAGACCAGAGCGACTGCGACCTCCTCAGCAGAACGTAGAGGCCGCGGATCGCAGCCGCGACTCCCAGGCTGACAGCACCCACTGCGACGTAGGAGAGGGCGACCGCGCCAACTCCGTCTGCGATCCAGCGTGCCAGTGGAACGACGCTCAGCAGCCAGATCGGGATCCACACGAGGAATTCCCCGACGCGAATTCGATGGAGATGCCTAGCTGCCTCGTCCGCGAACCTCCGCGCGTCGGTGGGTTCTGCAATTGGAAGCCGCGGGCCGATTGCCGACATCTCGTCACCCCCTGTTGGGCTCGCTTGGACCATGACCGCATCGGGAGCGGTGGTCATCGGGGCGGCTCCTGACCTCGCGTTGGTTGAAACTACTGGCCAAGTCGTCCCGGCGCGCACGGCCGACTCCTCACCCTCGCCACCGCTGAACCCATGAGCGTTGCTCGTGTGAAGGTGTCAACGGCACCTCGCACTTCACGCCTTGCTCGCGGGACTCGGCTGCCGATAGTGAGAAGGAGATGCTCCGTCGGGTGTTGCTCTGGTTTCGACGATATCGAGCCGACGTCAGTCGCTCGCGCGACGAGTTCCGAACGATGTTCCTCGTGGAGCGATCGACGGACGCTCCGACCCGAGACATCCCGAAGCACTAAGCGCGCCCCCTCGCTAGCGCGCACCTAGCCACCATCTCCGCGCGTTGGGAGCTGGCGCGTGCTGGTAGCGCCGGCCTCGGGCGAGGATTGGCGCGTGGCTGCGCCTCCATGGGGCGGCTTCTCTACCGACGCAACCAGTACTTCGGGCCTGGCGTTGCGGGATTCTCCGTCCCGGCTCCGGCCCTCCCCCGATGACAGGTTCACGCGAGGAGAGCAGGCTCCGGGTGTGAGTGCGTTGCTCTCGCCCTCGGAGCTGGTCCGCGTCGACGAGACGCTCTGGGAGATCCCGGCCGAGGCCCGTGCGGACATGCGCGTCCCGGCGCGGGTCTTCGCCGACCGCACGCTGCTCGACGCCATTCTCGGCGATCAGTCGCTCGTGCAGCTCCAGAACGTCGCCACGCTCCCCGGGATCGTCGGTGCTGCGCTTGCGATGCCGGACATCCACCAGGGGTACGGCTTCCCGGTCGGTGGCGTCGCAGCCACGGAGCTCCCCGACGGGGTCGTCTCGCCGGGAGGCGTGGGCTACGACATCAACTGCGGCGTTCGCCTGCTCGTCCTGCCGCTCTCGGCAGCAGAGCTCGGCGAGCGCCGCGAGCCGCTCGTGCACGAGCTCTCGCGTGCGATCCCTGCCGGAACCGGCCGGCACGGGCCTCTCCGGCTCTCCGAGCCCGAGCTCGACGAGGTCCTCCGTGAGGGCCCCCGCGCGCTCGTCGCGCGCGGCGTTGGCCGCGAGGAGGATCTCGAGCGCACGGAGTCGTGCGGTTGCCTCCGGAATGCGGATCCCGCCGCGGTATCCGCTCGCGCGCACCAGCGTGGTGCGGGCCAGCTCGGAACCGCGGGTTCCGGCAACCACTTCGTCGAGCTGCAGCGCGTCTCCGGCATCTTCGACCGGGCCACAGCAGCCGCCTTCGGCCTCGCCGAGGGACAGGTCACCGTGCTCATCCACTCGGGATCGCGCGGGCTCGGGCACCAGGTCTGCACCGACTACGTCCGCACGATGGATGCTGTCCACGCACGCTACGAGATCACTCTCCCCGACCGCCAGCTCGCCTGCGCGCCCGCCTCCTCACCGGAGGGTCGCGCCTACCTCGCGGCGATGGCAGCCGCGGCCAACTTCGCCTTTGCGAACCGGCATGCAATGGCCCACGCGGTCCGCGAGGCGGTCGCCCGAGTGCTCGCGCCGGCGGTGGCCGCGGGAACACGGCAGGTGTACGACGTCGCCCACAACGTGGCGAAGGTGGAGCGCTACGAAGGACGCGACCTCCTCGTACACCGCAAGGGGGCGACGCGCGCCTTCCCGGCCGGGTCGCCCGACATTCCCGACGAGTACCGAGCCATCGGCCAGCCCGTCTTCATTCCCGGGAGCATGGGGACCGCAAGCTTCGTCCTCGTCGGCGAGAAGGGGTCCGTCGAGCGCTCGTTCGGGACGACCTGTCACGGTGCCGGCCGTGCGATGTCCCGGACCCGAGCCTCGAAGCGGATCACGGGGAGCGAGCTCCGCCGCCAGCTCCAGTCGCAGGGGATCGTCGTCCGCTGTCCTTCGAACAAGGGTCTCGCCGAGGAGGCCCCATTCGCCTACAAGGAGGTCGAACGCGTTGTCGAGGTCGTCGAGCGAGCGGGCCTGGCTCGTCGCGTCGTCCGGCTCGTCCCGCTTGGCGTCGTCAAGGGCTAGGCGCACGGCCGGCGCGTCTCTCGAGAGGCTGGGCCCACCGCGTTCGATCAGCGAATGGCTGGGGTTCGTCCGTTCGAGGCCGCACGCTCGGGAGCAGCGACGACGAACTTCCGGCCACACTGGCGGCAAGACAGGGCGGTTCCTGCTTTCCCGGCGACGGCACCCCCGCAGTAGGGGCAGTAGCGAATCCCGTCGCTCAGCTGCTCGACCACCGTCAGCTGGCTTCGCTCGATCCAGTGCAGCACGGGGACGGAGACGGCGAACGCGGCCAGCGCGATGAGGACGACCCCCAACGCGCGCAGGTACACCTCGCTCGGCTCGTCTCCGAGCCAGGGCAGGATCGCCACGAGTCCCACTCCGAGGGCGAGCAGCCCGAGCGCCGCAGCTCGCACCCACTCGTGCCGCGGCACTAGCCGACCGAGCCCGAGCAAGCTCGCTGCCGCGCAGCCGACGGCGGTGATCATGATCGACCCCATCGCTTTCCCAAAGAAGGCGCTCTCCGGCTCGGTCCAGATGCCGACGATCACGAGCCCAAACCCCACTGCGCCGAGAGCCGCCCCCACGTACGGGACGGGACCGAGCAGCCCGCGCTCCCAGGCGGGTTCGCAGGCTAGCGCCAGCAGCGCCGCGCCGGTCACGCACAGCGACGTAGCCAGGATCCTTCCTTGCGTCTCGCCGAACTCCGGGGCCAGTACGGCGTAGATCCCGAGCGCCGCGTTCACGGCAACCGAGGCGAAGAACACGCAGATCCCGATCCGGCGGATCCTCCTGCCCACTGGCCTCCGCTCGTGGGCTTCCCCGGCGGCGACCATCCGTAATCGATGCTGGACTGTGCCCACCACAAGCTCCTGTGCCTAGTATCAATCGGTGGCACACCGCAGGCGTCGTGGTTTCCACCGATCCATCACGGCCGCTCTCGTTAAATGGCCGTTCGCCGCACGCCGGGCCTCTTCCCGACCGACAGATGCTCCGGCCAAGGTTTCCCGCGACGACGAGAACGGCTCTACTGTTCGCTGCCCTCCCGTGTCGTCGTCCCCGGGCAGATCGACGGGCGACGGGTTGGCGCGGTCGTCTCACGGAGGGCCGTAGAAGGCCGCACTGCCTGTTCGTGGAAGCACGCTCTCCGGATACGTCCGTGTCTTAGCGTCCGAGCTTGTTGGACATGCGGCTGGGCAACGGTCAGGTCGTAACTGCCGCTATCCATCTCCGCGGCAGCGCGGTTGATCGTCGCGGCGTCGCCATTGTCGCGTCCTGCGCTCGGGAGCTACCTCTTGAGAATGTCAGTGAAGATGCCCGCGAGAACCATCACGAGGATGAGCGCTGCCGGGACGACGACGAGCATGACGATGAACTCGCTGTCCTGAGCCTGGAGCCAAGCGTTCATCGCATTCCTCCGTATGTCTTCTACCTAGATCGTGCTCCCTCCTCGTGACCCATGCATCGGTATTTCCTGGTCGTACAAGTCCGCGGAAGCCATGGCCCGAACGCGCGCTAGGCAGGAGCCCGACCGAGCGAGCCCCGTCCGAGCTCGAGGCCGCGCTCCGGGAGCGCCGTCGCATACTGCCCTCGCCGAGCACTGCCGCGACCGCCTCGAGCGACGTCTTCAACCCGACCGGTGACGTTCTCGGTGATCAGCTCATGAATCTTCGCGTCGGACTTACTTCGTGCTCGCGCGCCTCTTGCGAGGAGCAGGGTGCTCAACGAATGCGTCCGAGCCGGGTTGGATCCGGCTGACATGCCCGTCGTCGCTCCACCGTACGAGGTAGGGCGGCCGTCCGTCCTCGCCTAGCACCTCGAGAATCTCTCCGTCTCGCTGTCGCTCGCCGAGATGGTGCCCACGGATGACGAGCCGGTCGCCCGGCATCGCGCACAAGACGCTCCCTGGGATGCTCTGAGTGCTCAACGACGCCTCCTTTCGCCTCTCGTCGCCACGATCGTCGTTGGGGCTCGGCCGCGCATCGGGAGAGACCCCGATGGGCACGCGGGGAACTACGACCGCCAGCGCGCCGGTTGTGGCCTCAGCGTCGACGTGCGGCCCTGGGCTGCGATGCGGTCTGCAGGACCGGCCACCCCGGCGGCTCAGTGTCCGCCATAGAGGTATCGAGCCGCCGTCGCATGATCAGGAATCCGAGCCGCTCGCCAACGTAGGTGAAGCCTGCTCGCTCGTAGACGGCGCGCGCTGCTGCGTTGCCGGGTTCGACTCCGAGCTCGACGACATCGACGGCATTGCCATACGCCTCGATGATCGACTGAAGAACGCGACCGCCAATCCCGTGACCCCGATACCTTGGCTCGAGCAGCAGCGCGTGCACGTGTAGCTCGCGCTCGCGAAGCTCGAGCCAGACGTAGCCCACAGTCGCGCCCTCGCTCTCGATCTGCAGTAACTCGCCGACTTCCAACGGAAGACGCTCGTACTCCTCAGCGGTCAAGCCGAGAGCCGCCAGGAGCGAATCGGTCTTCGCCTGCATCGCCTGCTGAAAGAGCGACCAGAAATCGTCGTAGCTGCTCGCATCGAGTGGAGCGAGATGAGGTACGGATGAAGAGGAAGAGCGCATCCAGACCATCCTGGTCAGCTGCCGCCCCCTTCCCCCGGTTCCTCGAGATGAACGCCGGCCTGCGCGAGCTGCTCGGCGATCCGGAGGTGGTCGAGCTCGATGATGCGCGCAACCGAGTGTGCGATCGCATGGATCGTCGCCGTGTTCTGTTCGGCTCGGAAGGCGAGGTCGAGCTCACCGGCGAGGGACTCACGCAGCTCCTGCTCACTCATTCCTAGCGATGTCACTCCCCGTGCGGTCATGGTTACCTCCTGCTCGTTCATGCAACTGCAAGATCAGCGTCAATGAATCGGCCCGTGAACCATGCGGTCGCCAACGATGCGACCTGCTCGAGCGCGCCCGGCTCCTCGAAGAGGTGCGTCGCGCCGGCGACGACGGCGACCTCGTGCGGGCACGTCAGTCGCGCCGCGGCGTCACGGTTGAGATCGGCAACTACTTTGTCGGCGCTCCCGACGATGAGGAGAGTCGGCGCGCGTACATCGGCAAGGCGGTGCCACGCGAGGTCCGGGCGTCCGCCTCGCGAGACGACCGCCGAGATCCCGTCACCGAGCTCGGCCGCGGCCAGCAGCGCCGCGGCTGCGCCCGTGCTCGCGCCGAAGTAGGCGATCGGACGGCCGCGAGTCTCCGTACGGTCCAGGAGCCAGCGGGTCGCGGCGAGGAGCCGGGCGGCGAGGAGCTCGACATCGAACACGTTGCGGCGGTCGCGTTCCTCTGCCTCCGTCAGGAGGTCGAAGAGGAGGGTTCCCATCGCGGCGCGGTTCAGGGCTGCGGCGACGCCGACGTTGCGCGGACTCAGCCGGCTCGACCCGCTTCCGTGCGCGAACACGACCCATCCGATCGATCGGGCGGGAATCGTCAGGTCGGCGCCGAGCCGGACGTCGCCGACCGGGATCTCCGATCTCCGCCGCACGATCTCTCTGTCTCGCGAAGCTACGAGCAACCGCGCCACTTCCTCGTCCGAGACCTGCCGGAACTCCGCGTACCAGCATCCGACCGCCCCGAAGTCGCGCGGCGCCACGAGACAGACCACGGAGTCCACATCCGGGTTCTGCTCGAGCCTTTGGACGGTCGCGGCTGCGCCCACGGGAACGGCAACAACGACACGCTGCGCTCCCTGCGCGCGCGCCCAACGAGCGGCTGCCATCATCGTCCCCCCGGTGGCGAGACCGTCGTCGACGAGGATGCAGGTCGCTCCGGCGACGTCGAGTTGCGCCACGCGATCGTGCAGCTTCGTGTGCAAGGCGTCGGCCTTCTCCTCCGCGGCCCGAACGACCGCAGCGACCTGCGCCTCGGACAGGCCGTTGTGCGCGCGGACGTAGTGGATCCCACCGGGTGCGACTGCGCCGAGGCCGTACTCCGGCTGCCAGGGATGGCCGACCTTGCGCACGGCGAGGGCGTCAAGCGGCGCATCGAGTCTCGAGGCGACCTCGTATGCGACCTCCACGCCTCCCCGGGCAAGGCCCAACACCACCACTCCACCAGTCGACGCCTCGAGCGCTCCGGCGCACTCGAGCTGGTGCGCCAGGAGACAGCCCGCCTCGAGCCGGTTCTGAAAGCCGACGAGCGCAAACTGCGGTTGAGACAGCGTCTCCACGACTTCCATGCTCCGCCCGGGCGGCTCTCCTGACATCGGGTGTTCCCCTGATCCCACTCCGTGAATTCACTACTGCCGAGGCCTTCCCCGAGATCGGCGCGGAGCTTGCGTACGGTGATCAGTGCCCTCCCCGATGACAGCTAGAGCGCCGCGGAGGAGGCTTGATTCGATGGTGTCGAGTGTCATCGAGCGGGCGAGCGAGCTACGCCGCATCGTCGACGAGCTGGCGCAGCTCCGCGACGAGATCGGGGTGCTCTCGGTGACGGTGGGAGTCGACCCCGGCACCGTGAGCGGTCGAGTCCCCGCGCCGGCGATCGTCGTCAAGAACGAGCTCGCCCGGCTCCGGCACAACGGCACTCGCCTCCTCAAGCCACGACTGGATGCGGCCTCCGAGACGATCGAGGACCTGCTCAAGCGGACGACGCCCGGGAGAGGACATGCCTTCTACGTCGCGCTCGAGTCGGGGGCTGCGCGCGAGCTTGCTCTCGAGCGAGCACTGCCGACGAGCGCGAGTCTCGGTCCCGCTGCGCACGTTGTCCCGCTCTTGGCTGCACTCGACGAGGGGAAGAAAACCGGTCTCGTCAGGGCATCTCGGGACGCGGTGGTCGTCTCAGAGCTCGAGCTGGGACACATGCGCGAGGTCCAGCAGATCGACCTCGAACCGTGGATCGGAGACTGGTGGCCTGAGATGAAGGGACCTGCGAGGGCGAACCCGCAAAGCGGACAGCAGATCGTTTCCCAGCGAGACCGGTACGCGCGCCGGCTCGCCGCCGCCTACCGGCACACCCTGGACGATGCGGCGTCCGCGATCGCGGCGCTTGCGGCCGAACGCGCGTGGGCGCAGGCGGTGCTTGCGGGCGATCCACGGCGCGTCAGCGTCCTGGAAGCTGCTCTTCGGAGCGGCGTGGTGGCAACGACGACGATCGAAGCCAACCTCGAGGGCGCACGCACGGACACCGCCCGCGCTCGCTTCGAGGAGGCCATCGACGCCCTCGTCGAGCGGCAGCGCGCTCGCCTGGTGGAAGACGTGGTGGCGGCTCAGGACGCGGCATGTGGGCTCGCACGCGTTCTGGGTGCGCTCGCCGAGGGTCGGGTGGACGAGCTCGTGATCGACGCGGATCGGGCAATCCTCGGCGCTCTCGGATCCGGCGAGAGGCTCGTGGCAGCCGAGCTCGGTCAGGAGACGACCGACCTCACGGATCTGATCGTGGCGAGAGCGCTACAAACCGGCGCCGCGGTCAAGCCGGTGAGCGGGAGGGCCGCCGAGGCACTAGCGCCCTTCGACGGCATCGCTGCGCTCCTCCGTTGGTAAGCACACGCGGTTGGCGTCACCCAGCTATGGCGCCATTCCTCGTCCTCTCCGACCGACCGCCGGCGAGGTCACTCGTGCCCGTGCCGGGCACGCACAGCGTCGAGGAAACAGAGCACGCGTTCCGGGAGGGCGTCGGAGCCGACGCACTGCAGCCAGTCCCACGCCGCATCCGCGACAGCGTCGAGCTGACGTTCCGAAAGCGCGCCACGGCCAAGGCTGTCCTCGTCGAGGAGTGCCTCCAAGCGTCGCGCGCAGGCGAGCTCCGCACGCGCGCCGGGACGCCCAGCCCGGTGACTGAGAAAGCGGATCAGCTGATGGCACTCGTCCGCGCCCAGCTCGTACGAGCCAAAGCCCAGATCCAGCCAGACGACGTCGTGCCGCGCGGGCGGGGCCTTGACGCTCATCGCTCCGCTCGTCTCGCCCGCCGCCGACGGCCTTGGTTGCGGCTGCCACGCCGGTAGCGCCTGTGACGCTCCTCCCAGCGCCTGCCGCGCTGGCGGCGCTCTCGGTTCTGGGTGACTGGCATAGTGCAACTGTCGATCACAGATCGGCTGAGGCCATCGGTGGCTGCCTCGATTCGAACTGCGGGTTTTCCGAGTCGCGGTTCCCACAGCGGGCCGAACCGACTTGGAAGGTGCCCGCGGTCTGGGGCCGCTTCGGTACGTGTTCCGGCCCTAAAGAAGCATCTTTCGCGCTCGACGCCGACAGCTCGTACCGCTACCGCTCTGCTCGAGCGAGCAACGGGCCACCGCTCTGCTCGAGCGAGCTAGGGCTAGTCGGCGCCCGGAATCGTCTCCGTCAGCTCGTCGAGTTCCGGTGGCGTGATCTCGACGACGAGGTCCTCGCCGTCGTCGCCCGGGTACTGCTCCGTGATCGAAGCTCGTCCCGCGCCGAGCGCTGTGATCCGGAGTCGATCCGGGTACCAGGCGATCTCGACCGGCCCGTACGGGGACAGCCCGACCTCGCCTGCGACGACCTTGACCTCGCCCGCCGGCGTTGCCCTCACCTTCGCCGTGCAGGCCGCGCTCAAAGGACGATTGGTGGACACGCGCGTGACCATGTCGGCACTCCTTTCGCTAGCTCCCGGTTTCGAGGGCGGCGAGGAGTTCCCACCGCTCGTCGACGTGGGTCTGGATCGTGTCGATGTCCTCCGCCGAGAGGTGGTCGAAGCGGCCCTGCGTCTCCAGGAACTCGCGGACGCGAATCGGGTGCTTCGGCCGGAACGTGATTCTCCACGCACCGTGATCGCATTCGACGAGTGGGAAGTACCGCGACTCGACCGCCAGCCGCACGACCTCCGTGGACTGGGAGGTCGGGTATCTCCAACCGGGCGGGCAGGCGCCGAGCACGTGCAGGAAGCGAAACCCCTGCGCCTCGGCGGCCTTGGCCACCTTCGTCCGGAAGTCCCGGAGCATCGGTACCGAGCCGGCGGCCAGCGTCGCGACGTACGGAACTCCGTGCGCGGCCATGATCCGAGCCATGTCCTTCTTCTGCCCCACCCTCGGGGCGGCCGCCGGCGTCGTTGTCGTCCACGCCCCCTCGGGGGTCGCGCCGGACTTCTGGACACCCGTGTTCATGTACGCCTCGTTGTCGTTCAGGACGTAGATCACGTTCTCGTCCCGCTCGGCGGCCGCCGACACGCCGGAGAAACCGATGTCGTCGGTGGCGCCGTCCCCGCCCCACACGACCACGATCGCGTCATCGACGTCCCGAAGCCGGAATGCCGCGGCGAGACCGGACGCCTCGGCCCCCGCGGAGGCGAAGGGCGTCAGATGGACCGTGACGCCGAACGCGCTGACCGGATAGACGCCCGCGATGATCGTCCAGCACGAGGCCGGGATCACGAGAACGATCCTCGACTCCGGCTTCGCCCTCGTGAGGGCGCCGAGGACATGCCGGACGTTGATGGCCGGTCCGCAGCCCGCGCAGGCGGCATGGCCCGGGAAGAGGAGCTGCTCCTCCGAGACCACCTCGTCGAGCCAAGCGGACACTCTCACACCACCTCCGGGACGTAGACCGGCGCGAGGCTCGCCCCTCCCGACCTCGCCTGCTCGAGAGCCCAGCGCAGCGTCGCAGGGGTCACGTCGACCCCGCCGAGCCCGCCGACGACGTTCGTCGCCGACCGAACGTTGGCAAGGTGCAGAGCCCTCACGTCGCTACCGAGCGGCCCGAACGAGCCAAAGGCGGCGGCTCGGTCGACGATCGCGAGGAAGGACACCTGTGAGAGAAGAGCGGCGAGGGCCTCCGCCGGGAACGGCCGGTAGGCGTGGACGCGGACGACGAGGAGGTCAGCGTCCTCGTCGACGAGCTCGAGTGCCGTGTCTCCAATCGACCCGATCGTGACGAGAGCGGTGTCCGCGCCGAGATTGCCCGTGACCTCGAGCGCACCGACCTTCTGGCGGGCGAAGTGCGACGTGAACTCCAAGGCGATCCTGTCGATGACGTCGCGGGCCTCGTCCATGGCGGCGGCGACGTTCCGCTGGAAGGCGTAGTAGTCGGCCGACTCCGGAAGCGCCGAGAAGGTCCGCGGGTTGCCCGGGTCGAGGAGCCAGTCCCCCGACGGGCGGAAATCTGGAATGAACGCGTCTACGACGTCCGGACTCGGTACGTCCACGACCTCCGAGGTGTGCGAGAGCAGGAAGCCCTCGGCGCAGACCATCACCGGCAGCATCACGGCCTCGGCGATCCGGTATGCGCAGAGGACGCTGTCCAGAACTTCCTGCGCCGACGAGCAGTAGAGCTGGATCCAGCCCGTGTCGCGCTGGCTCATGCTGTCGGAGAGGTCCGCCTCGATGCTCCACGGAGCGAACACGGCGCGATTCACGTTCACGATCACGAGCGGGACGCGCTCGCGCGAGGCTCTATGGAGCTGCTCGTGCGCATAGAGCAGGCCCTGCGACGAGGTCGCCGTGAACGTCCTGACGCCCGCCCGCGCGGCAGCGATGACGTAGCCGAACATCGCGTGCTCGCTCTCGAGATTCGCGTACTCGACGTCGTCCCGTCCGGCGACGAGCTCCGCGAGCCGCTCGACGATCAGTGTCTGCGGCGTGATCGGGTAGCAGGCGATTGCGCGAGCGCGCGCGAGCGCTGCCGCGTAGGCGGCGGCCTCGTTGGCCGTGACGACGATGCGGCCCTCGGGAAGCGTCTGGCTCACGCAGCCACCCCCTCCATCGCGATCGCGTCGCGGACCGGACAGACCACTTCGCAGATGCCGCAGCCTTTGCAGTGGAGGTAGTCGATGACGATCGCGCCGTCTTGCCGCGTGATCGCGCCCTCGGGACAGAAGAGCGCGCAGAGCGCACAGGCGGTGCAGGCGACGGTCAGCACGGGGCGATCCAGCGACCACGTGCCCGTCTGGATGGCACGCGAGTCGGTCGTACTCACGGGGTAGCGCGGGTGTGCGCGCAGAACTGCCCGTCGGGTGCCGGCTTCGAGCTCGACCGGCGTATCGTGCGCGAGCACGTGCTGTCTGATGCAGCGCGCGTAGCCCTCCCGAGCCGCGAGCACGTTCGTCTCGGCGAGCGCGCCCATGCGCTCGCGGATCGCCTGTTCCAGGAACGGGAGACCGTCCGGGAGGAGGAGCCGCACGCAGGCACCGAGCACAGCGATGTTGCCCATCGGTCGTCCCTCGGAGGAGAGGATCCCCTCCCGCTGAGCGATACGAGAGGCAGCCACGCGGGCGAGGTCGAACGCCCCAACGTAAGGGAAGCGCGTCTCCCTATTCAGGACGACGAGCCCGCCTGCTCGGACCGAAGCCATGGCCGATGGCGAAGGCGGCAAGGGAGAGACGACCGCGAGCACATCGCACTCTCGTACCTTGTAGCGGCGGTGGATCGGCGCATCGCTCCAGCGGACGGAAGCCGAGATCGGC
Organism: uncultured Actinomycetes bacterium; assembly: GCA_963809405.1. Lineage (GTDB taxonomy): Bacteria > Actinomycetota > Thermoleophilia > Gaiellales > Gaiellaceae > GMQP-bins7. The sequence continues at coordinate 1,676,150 of CAWEJN010000002.1, read as the reverse complement.
GCCCCTCGCCGCTCGGCCTTGAACTCGGGAAAGCTCTGTACCCAATAACCTGCGCGTGCGAGCGTGTCGGCCAAAATCTGCGACGCGAGTACCACCCCCTCGCCGCCCCGGCCAACAATGAGCATCTCGTCCACTGTGGTTCCTCCCTGTCGCTGCCTCATCGACACGTCGCCCAGCAACTCGTCTCGAGCTGATGCTCCCGCGCGGACTCCACTTGAGCATCCGGGAGATCGCTGAAGGCGCTCCGTAGTTCTGGACCTCGTCCTCCGCAGCGACCTCGACTTGCTCTTCCGGGCGCCGTCAAGAGACGGCTTCGCGGGAGCAGGACAGCACGGAAAGCCGCACGGCTCCATGCGTCACATGTGTCGGGTGTGCCGCGTAAGGCCAGCTGGTACTCCGCGCAGTGCTCCCCTTGCACGGCTCGTGCCCCGCTCATGACTCCTCAACCTGCGCCCCACACACTCCGTTGGACCTCCCGTCGAGCCGCTAGCCTCGTGTTTCCGTGGATGAGCGCTAGAGAAGCATTCTCTGGGACGTAATCCCGCAGGCTGTCTTCGAGCAGCTCAGAGCGATGTGAGTGTCCGGATCAGCTTTCTGCGTTCGGCGCCGGAGAGTGATGGCGCCAGACCAAGAATGGCGTTCTCGTGTCGGACGAAGTCGGCTTTCGAGCGATCGGCTCTTTCGAGTTTGTGTCCGCGCTCTCGGGCCAGGTTCTGGTCCTCAAAGAGCTCGATCGTGAATGGAGGGGCGACAATGTTGGACGACGGGACGTAGATCACATCGAGACTCGACGTCGGGTCAGTGGCCCGGACGTCTTTCAGCACGTCAAGGGGTTCGTTGATGCTGAGGTACGCGTCCATGACCGCGTCCCGCGTGATCGGAGACGGTTCGCCTCCTCCGCCACACCCGAGGCGAGCACCATCACGGAGGCCAGAATCGCCACACACCACAGTCGCGGCCTGATCATCAGGAACTCCTCTGCCGCCGCTAGCGCAGGCGCCTCAGAGCAGGCCCGAGCGCCTGTCCGCCCGCGAGCACGGGCTCGAACAGGTCGCCGTGTTGTTCTACCCGCTCGAGCGCCTGGCGCATCCCGAAGCGACGCGGCATCACGTCCTCGGTCAGCTCGTCCCAGCGAAGCGGCGTCGAGACCGGCGCGCCCGGCTTCGGTCGCACCGAGTAGACCGATGCGATCGTCTTGCCCCGCGCGTTCTGACGGTGGTCGACGAGGACCCCCTTCCGCTTGCGCTTCAGCCATTGGGTCGTCACGAGCCCTGGGTGCCGCTCTTCGAGCCTGCGCGCCACGCGCTCCGCGAACGCGTAGGTCTGCTCGTAGGTCGCACGGCGCGCGATCGGGACGAGCACGTGAATCCCGTCCGCGCCGCTCGTCTTGACATGGGACTCGAGCTCGAGCCGCTCCAGCTCCTCGCGGATCAGGTGAGCGACGCGGATGGCGAGAGCGAAGCCGCCGTCCGGCGGATCGAGGTCGAAGAGCACGAAGTCCGGGCGGTCCGGCTTGTCCACGCGGGAGTACCACGCGTTCATGTCGATGCAGTTCATCTGCACCATCCAGAGCACCGCCTCCGGCGAGTTGAGGAGCGGGAAGTCGACGAGCCGCGACCCGCCCTCGCGTGGGTAGGTGCGGAACGTGCGCGTCGGGATCCAGGAGGGCATCCCCTTCGGCGCTTGCTTCTGGAAGTAGACGTCCCCGCCCACTCCGTAGGGAGAGCGCTTCATCGTGAACGGCCGGTTGCGGAGGTGCGGAACGAGCACCGGCGCGATCGCGCGGTAGTACTCGAACAGGTCCTGCTTCGTGATCCCTTCGTCGGGGAAGAGGACGCGTTCCGGGCTCGTGAGGCGGACCGACCGCTCTGCCACGAGCGGGTTGTACCCGTCCGGTAGCCGCTCTTGTCGGCGCGCTTCGACGCCTCACGGAGCGCCGTCCGACCGTGCGTCGTGCCTACGTGCGCTTCGCGGAGACGCGAGCTCTTCCGAGTGCTCGCGCTGAACTGACGAGCAGTACCGCCAGCCCGAACACCGCGAGCGAGACGAGGCCGGCGAGCGTCGCGACGACGAGCGCGGACCTACGACCCTGGGCGTTCGCAGTGGCTGGCCGTCGGGCGAGTGCGGCTTGGGTGAAAGGGTTCACCTCGGCAGGGAAGCGATCGTGCGTCGCGGTGATCGACTCCGGGGGCTCGATCAGATGTCGCGCGAGCAGGAGCTCGCGGAACACGGACCTCGCCTCTCGCTGAAAGTCCAGTCGTTTCGGAAGCCGCCGGGGCAGCAGTGGGCGAGTCGCGTCCGCAGCGGCCAGCCGCGTCCAGCTCTCGAGGTACTTCGTCGGATCGACGGCTCCGTCGTAGTGCATCCGCAGGAGCTGACGCGGGTGAATCTCGAAATGCAGGTGCGACTCGCCGGGAAAGGCGTCGCCCGTGTTCCCGACGAAGCCGATCACCTGTCCGGCCGTCACATGCCTGGAGTGGAAGAGAGCACGCGAGTACCCGGACAGGTGGGCGTAGTAGAACTCGTCGGCGGCGCTGTCACGCACCCACAGCCGCCAGCCTCCCGCCTTTCTCCAGCCGATCCGGTTGACCGTTCCGCTCGCCACGGCGACGACCGGAGTTCCGAGCGCGGCGAAGAGATCGTCGCCGTGGTGCCACTTGCCGTGCACGTCGCCGCGGAAGGCGCCATAGGTGTCACCGAACGAGGACGGGCCGGCGACGGGGAAGACGAAGTGACGCTGACCGAGCGGCGGCGTGACTCGGAGCGGCTTCGAGATGCGACGCCGTTTCTTGCGATGTCCCGCTCGTACCGAGCGCTGAGGCTGCACGACGGCGGATGCCCCAGCCTCGAGCCGCGACGCGCCGGCAGGAACCGTCTCGTGAGGAGCCGGGCGCGCGTTCTTCTGCTTCGGCGGCGGCGCGACGGAGCGAGTCGTGGTCGTCGCGGTCGACGTCGTCGTGGTCGTCGACGTCGTCGTTGACAACTGCGTGGTCGTGGTCGTGTCGCCCTGTGTCTCGGTCGTCGTGGTCGTCGTCGGGTCGACCGTCGTGGGCGGCGAGTCGGCAAGAGCCACCCCGACTCCCATCGTGAAGAGCGCCGCCATTCCCACTCCGACGAGGATTCTCCTCGGCACCACGTCCGTCAGCATGCACGCGATCGGGCCCTTCCCTCAAGTACCAACGTCGTAGCCGCCCGCACGCAGGAGATGACGCGCGACCGCGCTGCGTGCTACCAAGGGGACGATGGTCATCGAGCCGGTCTCCCGTCGCCCGCGTCGCAAGAAGAGGCGCGGCCGCGTCGTCCTCTGGATCCTCGTCGGAGCGATCGTCGCCTGCGCCTGCGCCGGCGGTCTCGTGCTGCTGGCCAGGCCGCAGGTCTCCGTCGCGCAGGACTCGGCTGCCCTCGCCCGCGTCTCCGTCCCCGGGCTCGAGGGCCGTGTGGCGAGCGCCTCGGTTCAGAGCATGGACGGTCAGCCGATCGCGACCTCGCTGCGCAAGGGAAAGCTCTGGCCGACGGACCGGGTTCGGGTGGACCAACGCCTGCTCGTCCACGTGACGGTGCGCCGCCCAGGCTGGGCCAGCTCGCTCCTGGGCGACACGGTGAAGAAGACGTTCGAGGTCCGAGCCCCTTCAGCGCAACTCCAGCAGCGTTGGCTACTGACTCCGACGACCGGCCCCGTGACCGTCAGCTTCGCGACGCCGGTGCGAGCGGTTCGGATCGGCCGGGGCTCGCATGTGAGCACGATGCGATTCGGGACGCCGCGCTCGAGCGTCGTCGTGGGACGCGTCGTCCCCGGCCTCTCGCGCGCGGGGAGCGTGACGATCAGCGCGGTGCCGCGAACGTGGGAGCGGTTGCCCGGCCGTGTCCGGGTGAGCTGGTTCCCGGTCGGCAACGGCGTGCAGGCGCTCGCCGAGCCGGCGCTCGGAAGGCCGCTGCACGCCGGCGAGCCGATCACGATCACGTTCGCGAAGCCCGTGCAGCAGGTGCTCGGAGAGCAGCTGCCGGCGATCACCCCGAGCGTCTCCGGTCACTGGCTGAACGTCGACTCGCACACCATCACGTTCCGGCCGGCGCGCCTCGGATATCCATTGGGCGGCCGCGTCGACGTCCACCTCCCCACCGGGTTGCGGTTCGCCGCGGCCCGGGTGCGGACGCTCCGCAGTCCGGCGTGGAACGTGCCCCTCCCCTCGACCTTGCGCCTGCACCAACTGCTCGCGCAGGCGGGCTATCTGCCCGTCTCCTGGAAGCCCGCGGCGGGCCCGGACCCGCCGACGGCCAGATCCGAGCTCGCGGCGACGGACGACCCGCCGGCGGGCCGCTTCACGTGGCGCTACCCCAACACGCCTCCCGAGCTGCAGAACATCTGGCGGCCGGGAGAGTGGAACGAGATCACACGCGGGGCGGTGATGATGTTCGAGCACACGCACGGGCTGGACGTCGACGGGTTCGTCGGCCCGAAGGTGTGGCACGCGCTGATCGTCGACACTCTCGCGGGGAAGCGGTACGGGAGCGGCTACAGCTACGTCTACGTCCATCGGAACCTCCCTCAGTCGCTCAATCTCTGGCACGACGGCCGGCTCGTCCTGACGTCTCCGGGGAACACGGGCGTCCCCGCGGCGCCGACCCAGCTCGGGACGTTCCCCGTCTTCGAGCACATCCCGGTCGGGACGATGAGCGGCACGAACCCGGACGGCACGCACTACCACGATCCGGGCATCCGCTGGATCAGCTACTTCAACCGCGGCGACGCGATCCACGCCTTCACGAGGGCGTCCTTCGGAACTCCGCAGAGCCTCGGCTGCGTCGAACTGCCGCTCGCAGCGGCGGCGAAGGTCTGGCCGTACACGCCGATCGGCACGCTCGTCACGGTCGAGAACTAGCGCTCCGGCGAGAACGCGGTAGCGAGGTTTCGAAGACACCCAAAGCGGTGAAGCGGACCGTATGCCGGCTCTGGGCGCGGCCGGCCGCTCCGAGAGGTGCCGGCCGACGCCGGGGCGGGCACCGAGTTGTCGCCGTCACGGGAAGGAGCAGCCAATGCGCGTCTTCGTCGTCGGAGCGAGCGGTGCGATCGGCACCAGACTCGTCCCACAGCTGATCGAGCGCGGGCACGAGGTGATCGGGACCTCGCGGTCGCCCGCGAAAGCCGAATCCCTGAGAGCGCTCGGCGCGGAACCGGTCCTGCTCGACGTCCTCGACGCCGCCGCGGTTCGGCAGGCCGTCGTCGACGCGAAGCCGGACGCAATCGTCCACGAGGCCACCGACCTCTCGAATCTCAGCGACTTCAAGCACTTCGATCGCAGCTTTGCCCAGACCAATCGGCTCCGCATCGGAGGGACGGACAACCTGCTCGCCGCCGCGCACGTGGCGGGCGTGAGCCGGTTCGTCGCCCAGAGCTTCGCGAGTTACCGCTACGCCCGCGTGGACGGGCCGGTCAAGACCGAGGACGACCCGCTCGACCCCGAGCCGGTGCCCGCGATGCGCGAGACCGAGGCGGCGATGGAATACCTCGACCGCGTCGTCACCGACGCCAGGGGCATCATCTTGCGCTACGGCGGCTTCTACGGAGCCTCGGACGATGCACTCGTCGACGCCGTGCGCGCGCGGAAGTTCCCGATCGTCGGCGACGGGAACGGCATCTCGTCGTTCGTGCATCTCGAGGATGCAGCCTCGGCGACGGTGCTGGCGCTCGAGCACGAAGGCCCCGAGATCTTCAACGTCGTCGACGACGAGCCGGCGCCGATCCGCGTCTGGCTCCCGGTGCTCGCGGACGTGGTCGGCGCCAAGCCGCCGCGCCACTTCCCGCGGTGGCTCGCCCGGCTGTTCGCCGGGGAGGCAGTGGTGATGATGGCGACCGAGTCACGCGGCGCATCGAACGAGAAGGCCAAGCGCGAGCTCGGGTGGACGCTCCGGTATCCGAGCTGGCGCGAGGGTTTCGTCGCCGCGTACGGGTCGAGTGCCCGTGCGAGGGAGCGGGTGGCTCAACCCACGGGACGGACGCACCACTCGCCGACATAACTCCGCTGATCGGCCGTTTGTACGCGGACGGACGATCGACTAGCGTCCGACCGGATGGTGGACCCCCGGTTCGCCTCCGTTTCGTCCGGTAGACGAAGCCGTCTCCGTGTCGTGTTCGCAGCCGGCGCGGTCATTGGGCTGATCGCCTTCAGCGCAGGGTCGGCGAGCATCGTCGGGGCAGCGACCGCCCGGACCTCGGTCGCGGCGGGAAGCAGACCGCCCCCCGGCTCCTCCGGGCTGCCGATCTTCTTCTTCGGGTCGTTCACGGACCCGCGATGGTCGGGCTCGATCGAGCTCGTGCTGGCGAGTGACGGGCAGTCCGTCAGGGTCGACGGGATCGCCCCGGGCACGTGCATGGACAAGGACTTCGGTGAGCTCGTCGCCGGCAAGGACGGCGCCACCGGGGCGGTCTTCGGCTCGGAGCGGGATACGACCGTCAAGACGAACGGCAGCTTCTCCGTGAACGAGCGGCACTCGGGGCAGCGGCACCCCTTCAAGCCCTTCCGCCAGGTGGTCGTCGCCGGCACGTTCTCGGGGAACACGGTTCGCGGGAAGCTACGCGCGCGCACGACGTCGACGTTCGACGACTGCACGGCGAGCGGCTCGTTCGTCGCGAGGCGGAAGCTGCATTGACCGCCCGTCGCCGGGGCGTCCTCTCCCGACGCGTCGCGGTCGCGGCGGCAGGTGCATGCGCGTTCGCACTCGCCTCGTCCCTGGCCTTCAGCGCGGCGGCGGAAGGTCGTCGTCCCCCGGCCGGCAGCGTCCAGCTCCAGGGCTTCTTCCACCGTGCGCTCTGGGGAGGCGACATCACCTTCCAGATCTCCGACGACGGCAAGGCGATCGGTCGCGTTCAGGGCGACCTTCCCGCAACGTGCCGCGACCGCCGCGACGGACGGACGAAGCGCGCCGGGCCGGACGGCGCGGTCGCCCTGCTGTTCGACGTCCAGAGAGGGACCGTGATCCGCCCGAACGGGACGTTCTCCTTCACCGCGCACAACGCGGGCGGCGAGGGGCTCGACAAGGCGACGCTGAAGATCAGCGGGACGTTCTACGGAAGCAACGCTCTCGGTCAGGTCACCGGCCGAAGCACGGGAGGCAAGTCCGCGAGCTCGATGTACTCGAGCTGTACCGGGAAGCAGGTTTTCTGGGCACGCCGGCTCTTCTGACAAGGGCCGACTGGTCCGTACTTCGACTCCACGTCCGTCGAGTGCAACCAGGACTTCTCCCCGCGTAGCGTGCGGTCAGCCCGAGCGCTGAGTCCCGAAACGGCTGACCACCCGAAGACACGTCGACGGGAGGTCCCCCTCGGTGCTCGGATCTGAGGCGGGGGGGCTCGGTTTGCGGCGCGAGCCTTCCCGCTCCTCTCTCTCTCACCGTGGGAGACAAGTGGGGGGTACCCTCAGGAAGATCCGGCAGCGATCGAGAGGAGGCTCGGATGTCACTGCGTCTTCGGAGGTATGCGCCGGTCCTGATGCTGGCGCTCGTCCTCGTCTTCGTCGCAGCCGGCTGACACTAGGCGGACTGCCGAAGCTCTTCGGCAGACGTCACCCCGGCGTAGAGCGCGGCTGTCCTCGCCGCGCTCGCCGCGACCCGCTCACGTAGCTCGGCGGGAGCGAGCACCTCCGCGTCCGGCCCGTACGACAGGAGCCGGTGGAATGCGTGGTCGAGCCCGTCGAACTGCGCGACGACGATCGGCATCTCACCCTCCTCGACGACCCGCGCGCCGCGGAGATACCGGACCTCACCGCGCGGGACGCGCACCGTGACGTCGACCCACTCGCGCGTCCGCTCGAACGCCTCCGAGCGACTCGCCCACGCCGCGGCGAGGTCGAACTCCGGATCGCGCATGCACTCGTCGGAGCGCTCCCTCGCCGACACGATCCGCGACACGCGATACACCCGCTCCTCCCCCCGACGCCGCGCGAGCAGGTACCAGACGCCCGCCTTGAGGACGAGGCCGAGCGGGTCGAGCCTGCGCGAGACCACCGCCGAGCCCTCGCGATACCGCATGTCGACGCGGCGGCCGCGCCACAGGGCTCCCGCCATCACGGCGAGATGCGGTACGCGGTCCTCCTCGCGGAACCAGCCTCGTGTGTCGACGTGGAAGAGCTGCGCCGCGCGGCTCGCCCGTTCCTGGAGCTCGGCCGGGAGAGACGCGAGGAGCTTGAGGCGGGCGGCGCCGAGCTCCCGGCCGAGCCCGAGCTCGGCAGCCGGGCCGACGAAGAGCGCCTCGGCCTCGGACGCGTCGAGTCCGGTCAGCTTCGTGCGGTAGCCACGGTCGAGGCGATACCCACCGGCCGGGCCTCGGACGGACACGATCGGAACACCCGCGGCCGCAAGCGCCTGCGCGTCGCGCTGGACGGTCCGCTCGGACACCTCGAGCCGCTCCGAGAGCTCCACCGCGGTGAGCTGGCCACGCGTCTGGAGCAGGAGCAGAAAGGAGACGAGACGGCTCGCGCGCACGTGCCGAGCCTAGGACATGAACACGACAGAAGATGGCGGGAATGCGTTCTAGGGTCCTGTCATGCGATTCGTCCTCGCATCCGGTCGTCGCATCGCGGTGAACCTCACGGGCACGCCGATCGCCCCGCCGTGCGCCGACAGCACAGACGTCGGCGCCGGTCGCACCGTCGTCTTCTGCCACAGCGCCCCCGGGGCGGGCCTCTTCGATCCGGACCCGGCCGAGACCGACGCTCGCGACGTGACCTTGCTCTCCGTCGACCGGCCGGGGTACGGGCGCTCCGATCCCGTCCATCGCGGACAGTGGGCGACGGTGTGGTCGGCTGCGGACGACGTCGCCGCCGTCGTCGAGACGCTGGACAGCGGTCCGGTGGGCGTCGTGGGTTGGTCGGCCGGCGGGCGGGTCGCGCTTGCGCTCGCCGCGCGGAGGCCCGATCTCGTCGATCGTGTCGTCGTCGTCGCGACGCCCGCGCCCGACGACGAGATCCCGTGGATCGACCCGGAGCAACGGGCCGTGCTCGAATGCCTGCGGGGGCTCGCGCCGGTGGACGCGCACGCCGAGCTCGAGAGCCGGCTCCACTCGATCGTCCCCATGGACCCGTTCGCCGCGGAGGCGCTCTGGCTCCTCGCGGCGCTGACGTCGGACGAGCCGGCGCTTGCCGGACACGATGTCCGAGCCCGCCTGGGCGAGATGCTTCGCACCGCGTTCGCGCAGGGAACTGCGGGCCTCGCCGCCGACATCGCCGGCTACTGCCTGCGGCCGTGGGGATTCGATCCGGAGGAGGTCGCGGCGAAGACGCTGCTCCTGTACGGCGCGCGCGACCCGCTCGCGGGGCCGCGTCACGGGCGCTGGTGGCAGGAGCGGCTGCCGAACGCGCGCCTCGAGGTCGTCCCAGACGCAGGGCACCTGGTGCTGCTTCCCATGTGGGCGCGCGTGCTCTCCTACCTCGCTCCGAAGCGCGCCCTGCTCAGGGTGGTTCCCGACCTCGGCGAGGCACCCGACCTCGAAGAGCCGTCCGCCGCCTGAGCCTCACCCCCGCGCCGGACACGCGCCGAGGTTGACCGGCACCCATTCCGAGTCATAATCGGGCGTTCCAGCGAAAGGAGTCGCCGTGCGCCGCTCGCTCGCCCTGACTGTCGCCTCGGGCTCGCTCGCCGCCCTCTTGCTCGGCGCGGGCACCGTCTCCGCAGGCGGGCTGGCTGCTCCCCCGAACACCCGCGTCTGCGGAGCGCAGATCAAGAACGGACCTGCGGCCAGCTACCTGTCCAGGGTCTCCGGGTTCAAGTCGAAGGGCACGACCTGGACTGTCCTCGCCACGGGCGTCCCGTGCTCCTACGCCCACGCCAAGACGCCGGGACTCCTGAAGCACTGGGCGAAGGCGAAGCTCGGCGCCCGTCTGAGCCTCGCAGGCGCGGTCTGCGTGAAGATGATCGACAGCGGGTACTCCGGGACGGGACAGAGCTCAGGCGGATTCATGTGCCACGCCGGCGCCGGGGCACCCACGAGCATCTTCGGCCAGAAGACGTTCGCCGCGAGGGAGACGAGCCCGTACTCGATCTCACAGATCAAGGCGTTCTTCGGCATCAAGTAGACGCGCGCGCTGCCCGGCCCGCGCTGCCTAGGATGGAGCGCGTGGCAGCGCTTCCGAGCGGCACCGTCACCTTCGTGTTCACGGATGTCGAGGGCTCGACGGCGCTCCTGAAACGGCTGGGCGATCGCTACGGCGACGTCCTCTCCGAGCACCGGCGGATCATCCGCGAGACCTTCGGCGCGGCAAACGGAACCGAGATCGACACCCAGGGCGACGCCTTCTTCTTCGCCTTCCCGAGCGCGCGGGACGCCGTGAGCGCGGCCGTCGAGGGACAGCGCGCGCACGCGGCCCACGAGTGGCCTGACGACTCTGCGGTCCGCGTTCGCATGGGTCTCCACACCGGCGAGCCGGCGTTGGGCGAGGAGGGCTACCTCGGGCTCGACGTCGTCCGTGCCGCGCGCATCTGCACCGTCGCGCGAGGCGGCACCGTCCTGCTCTCCGAGTCGACCCGCGCGCTCATCGGCGCGACGCTCCCCGACGGGGTCGCCATGTTCCCGCGCGGCGAACGCCACCTGAAGGACATCGACGAGCCGGAGCGCGTGTACGAGCTCGACATCGAGGGCGTCGCTCCGGCCGAAGCGCCGGTGGAGGCGCCGAGGGAAGCGCCGGACGAGACGCCCACCGAAGAGCCGGCACCCGAGCAGCCGCCGCCGCCTCCTCCCTCTGCGCCGAGAGCCACCGACCAGGACATCGCGGAGCGGATCGAGAGCTTCGGCGAACGGCTCTCGGCCGAGATCCAGCGACAGGTCTCCGAGAAGCTCGAGCGGAAGCTGGCCGCGCGCAAGAAGGGAGGGGTCGCCGGGGACGACGCCGACATCGACGACATCGCCGCCCGTGCCGAGTCGCTCGCCGAGCAGATCCAGGCACGGGTCGACGCGATGCTCGCAGCCAAAGGCATCACGACCGACCGGCCGGACGCGTAGACGACGCGGTCAGGCGACCGCTGCGGCGGAGTCGAGCTCACTCGACGTCGCCGTCGGCGCCGCGAGCTTCCAGAGCGCGTCCTGCCCGAGCGGCTCCTTCACGGCGACGCAGTCACCCACGAGTTGCAGCAGGGCCGCCTCGGCGGCATCCATGTCGACCCAGCAGTCGGGACCGTCGGCCAGGAGAGCGGCGACCTCGGCCGTGGTCAGCCCGTCCGGGAAGCGCTCGAGGAGCGGCTCCGGGGTCTCGGGCGGCGGGGTTCTCTCGATGCCCGGGTCGAGATTGGCGATGAGGACGTCGTAGGCGAGCACCGGCTGCCAGCCGCCCGCGACCAGGCGGCGCCCGTCCCGCTCGAAGACGATCGACGGCGCGGTGAAGCGGACCGGGCCGTCGCTCGTCGACGTCTTGCCCTGCGCCTCGGCAGCGGTGCCTGCCGCGCTTCGCGCCTCGGCGCGATCCTGCTCGTAGGCCTCGGTGACCTCGGGGTCGTCGAGACGGTCGACGATCGCGTCGGCGTCGATGCCGGGCGTGCGCCCGAGCGCCTCTCGGATCAGCTCGTCGTCGTCGAGGAGGAGCGGTGTCGTGAAGTTCGCCAGCTGAAGCACACGGAGGACACGCCACTCGCTGCCCGGCTCGAGCAGGCGGGCGGCGACGACTGCGCGGCAACCCCGTCCGGTGGCCGCGGCGCGCTGCTTCGGCGAGGCGGCGAACGGCATTCCGTAGCGGTGCCGGAACCTGGCATGTCCCACCGCGGAGCGCGCGGCGTCGAAGCGAGCCTGGATCGCGCTCGCATCCTCGCGGAGGCCAATCATCACGAGCCGCCAGTCGAGCTCGGCGCCGTAGCGCCACTCGAGGACGCGAAAGGACGGAAGCGCCGAGTAGCCCCACGGGCACGCGGCATCCGTGTACAGCGTCGCCTCGATCACCCGGTCGATGGTAGTTGCCGCGTGTTGCGTCGGGCCGCGGAATCGGGCGGCGCGTCGGATAGGCTTCCCGTGCCCGGCCGCGCTAGGTGGGGAGTCAGCGGTTCCCTGAACCCGAAATCCGCTCCATGCGGGGCCGAACGCCGCCCGAGGGGCGGTGTCGACGGGACTGGATCTGCGCACGCGGCGTTGACAGATCGGGTTCCGCGCACTGGGAGCGTCCGAACCGCGTCAGGTCCGGAAGGAAGCAGCGCTAAGGACTCCCTCTCAGGTGCCGCGGCTCCGCCCGATCCGAGCAGGCGACGCGGACACCTCCGCCGACGACCGCCTCGACGACGGAGCGCGTGGCCGGGTATTTCGCCTCGCGACGGGGTGTCATACCGTCCGACGACTCGCCTCACACTTGATCCCGAGCGTGCGCAGCTTTATGTTGGCGACGACACGAGGGAGATTTCGGTGGGGCGTGTTCACGACCTAATGCGACTCCTGCGGCGCCTGCGATCGCACGTCGTTCGGCAGACCGGTGCGGTGATGGTCGAGTACGTCCTCATCGGCAGCCTCATCGCCGCCGGCACGATCGGCGGGCTGACGTTCGTGAGCTCGAAGATGGACGGTTGGTTGACGTCCTCGGGCAAGAGCGTCGCGAGTGCCTCCTCGTCGGCAACGGACCCGTCCGGACCGCCCACGACGGGCACGGCGAGCGTCTCGTGCTCGAGCAGCGCCTGCTCGGTCTCCGTCAGCGGATGGACAGGAGCGGCGTCGTACACGTACGCCTGGGAGCGCTCCGCGGACGGCTGCGGTAGCTCGACCGGCTGGAGCGCGGTCGGCGGCGACTCGTCGTCCGTGCCGGTGTCGTCCCCAGGGGGCTACCGAGTGAGTGTCCGCGCCAAGAACTCGTCCGGCATGTCGGACCCCGTCACGGCCTGCGTCGACGTCTAGTCGGTCGCGCGCGCGACGCCGCTCGGCTCGAGGTCCGGATCGGACGGCGAGGCGCCGCCGTCGCTCTCCACGCGCTCGAGCCACGCCTCGCGCCACCACGAATAGATCGCGCGGTGGCAGAAGTAGCGCCACGTGCTCCGCTCGCCGCTACAGATCACGCCGTCGAGGATGAAGCAATCGCTCTTCAGCTCGATCATCTTCCCCGTGCGATCGTCGATGAAGCGCTTCACGCGACTCCGGATCGCGTGGGTGCCGCCGCAGTAGGGCGCCATCTCGACGTCGAACCAGAGGCCGCGGTTCTTGCCGCGCTCGTCCAGGGTCGCGCGGATCTCCTCGCGGGACTTGATGCGCACGAGCTCTCCCGATTGCAGCCCGAGCGGCTCGGGACGCGAGCGCGACTCCGGGTCCGGGCTCGGGCCGAGCGGCAAGCCCGGCTTCCGCCCGTTCCGGAAGTGCCCGAGAACCGCGCGGGAGAGGACGAAGGCGGCGCGGAACGGGCCGACGTTCCTGCAGGTGACCTCGCGCACGTACTGGCGCGGGTCGAATCCGCGGAGGGGCTCGGTCGCAGCGGGAGCGTCCGTGGCCTGGCAGCGGTATACCTCGGCCTCCTCGCCGTCGAGCGTCCGCGTCGTCCTAGTCGTCGTCGCTGCGACGGCTGCGAGAGCCTCGAGGCCGTCGCCGGCGGCCTCCCTCGACTGCGCGTGGTCGTCGACCCGGCGCAGCCACTCCTCCTTCCAGTACAGAAGGCATCCGGCGCCGCAGCCGTCGTGCCCGGATCCGTCGCAGCGGAGGTCGTCGAGGAAGACCGTGTCGTGCATCCGCCTGCTGCTGAAGGTCCCGCAGGCCGTGTCGCAGATCTTCTCCGCCCGCTTCGTCACGGTGAAGCGGCGGCCGACGTGCTCGAGCATCTCCGGCATGAAGGGGACCGCGCCGAGCGACCCGTCGGGGCCGAGCGTCGCCAGGATCTCCGCAGCCGGGCGCACCTCCACCACGTCTCCCGCGTGAAACTGCTGCTTTCGCCCCTTGCTCACCTCGTCATCTCCATCACCCAATGATGCGCGCGACCGCCCGAGAATCAACGCCCCGGTCGGCCAGGCGGGCGCGCTCCTCGACCCGCTCCAACGAGTATCGTCAACGGCCAGATGACCGGAGCCGCGACGCACATCTCGGCGAGGGGCGCGGACACGTCGCGGTGACGGCCCTCTACCGCAAGTACCGCCCGCAGGGGTTCGACGAGGTCGTCGGCCAGGACGCCGTCGTCCGCACGCTCCGGAACGCGATCGAGCACGACCAGGTGCGTCAGGCCTATCTCTTCGCCGGGCCGCGCGGCACCGGAAAGACGTCGATGGCGCGCATCCTGGCGAAGGCCTTGAACTGCTCCGGGACACTCGGGCCGACGCCGAACCCGGACAAGACCTGCCACACCTGCGTCGCCATCGCGAACGGCACCTCGCTCGACGTGGTCGAGATGGATGCGGCCTCGCAGCGCGGGATCGACGACATCCGCGAGATCCGCGAGCGAGTCGTGCTACAGCCCGTCGAGGGCCGGTACAAGGTCTACATCCTCGACGAGGCGCACCAGCTCACGGACGCCGCCTGGAACGCGCTTCTGAAGCTGATCGAGGAGCCTCCTCCCCACCTCCTGTTCGTGTTCTGCACGACGGACCATGCGAAGGTCATCCCGACGGTTCGCTCGCGTTGCCAGACATTCGTCTTCCAGCGCCCGCGCCTGCCCGAGCTCGTCACCCTGCTCCGCCGCGTCTGCGACGGCGAAGGGATCCAGGCCCAGGATGCGGCGCTGTCGCTGATCGCACGGAGCTCCCGCGGCTCCTTCCGCGACGCGGTGTCGACGCTCGACCAGCTCGCAGCGGCGACCGCCGGGACGATCGACGCACAGGCGGTGCTCCAGCTCGTCGGCGCGGTCGAGGAGGAGTCCCTGCTCCGACTCTGCGACATGGTCGTCGACCACGACACCGCAGGCGCGCTTGTCTTCGTCGAGGAGCTCGCCGAGCAGGGCCAGGACCTTGGGCGGCTCGTCACCGACCTGCTCGAGCACCTCCGCCACCTCCTGCTCGTCCACCACATGGGGCACGTCCCGGACTCGCTGCCGGTAACCGAGGAGACGAAAGAGCTGCTGCGCCAGCAGGCGAACCAGCTCCCGGAGCCGACCGTCCTCCGCCTGATCGACCTGCTCGCGGTGGCTGTCGACGACATGCGGCAGGGCGGGGACCCGCGTCTCCCGCTCGAGCTCGCGCTCGTCAAGGTCACGCGCCCACACGCGGATCTCTCGCGCGAGTCGCTCGCGCACCGCGTCGAGCTCCTCGAGAACCGGGCGCCTGCGCTCGGCCATCCCGCGCCGACGATCGCGGCACCGCCGGAGCCCTCGGCGGCCCCTCCTCACCGCCCTCCCGAGCCGCCTTCAGACATGCCCGAGGCGTCCGCGCCCGCAGTCGATCTCGACCAGGTCGCCGATGCCTGGCAGCGGAGCATCGTCGAGGCGGTTCGCGAGCGCTCGATCCCGGTTGCGAGCCTCCTCGAAGAGGCTCGGCCCACCGAGCTCGCAGGCGACACGCTCACGCTCGAGTTCCCGGCGGGCGCCGACTTCCACCGCCGCCAGGTCGCGGAGCCGAACAACATCGGCGTGCTGCGGGAGGCGCTCTACGAGGTGACGGGGCGACGGCTCGCGGTCGTCCTCGAGACGGGCGAGAGCGATGCGTCCGACGCGGAGGACGAGGAGCCGATGACCGAGGATCGATTCATGACCGCGCTCAAGGAGACCTTCGACGCCGAAGAGGTCAAGGAGACCGACGAATGAGCTTCGACATGAACAAGATGCTGAAGGAAGCGCAGCGCATGCAGGAAGAGCTCGCGAAGGCGCAGGAGGAGGCCGCGCACGAGATCGTGGAGGCCTCGGCGGGCGGCGGGATGGTGACGGTGAAGGCGAACGGCGCGGGAGAGGTCGTCTCGATCTCGATCGATCCCCGCGCGATCGACCCGAACGACCCGGAGATCCTCGCGGACATGGTCCTCGCCGCGGTGAACGAGGCCCTCCGCTCGGCTCAGAGCCTCATGCAGTCGAAGATGTCGGGGCTCCTACCGGGCGGCCTCGGCAATCTCGGGCTGCCCGGGGTCTGAGATAGTCGGCGGGGCATAGGACCTGAGTCCAGGTCCTACCCGGCCAGGTGGCCGGTTCTGCACCGTAGAGCCACCGTTCGGCCACCTGAAAGGGTTGCTTTTTCGAGGGATCGGAGTAGCCTGCGATTACCCCGTTTCGGGGAAGGGGAGCCCCCTCAAGGGGCAGGTCAGGCGAACGGAAGGCGGCCCTTTCGTGCATCAATCGAGCAGTCGAACCGCTGTTGTTCTCGACCGGCATCCGCTGTGGGCGGAGGCCGTCGAGGGTGTCATGCGCCGCGTCGGGGTGGACGTCGTCGGGAAGGCGACGACCGGCGCGGAGGCGCTCGCGCTCGTCCAGCGGCTGAGGCCCGATCTCCTCATCACGGACATCGGTGCCGCAGACGGTGACAGCGCGGGTCTCACGTGCCTTCGCGAGGCACGCCAGCACATGCCGGAGATCCGCGGCGTCGTCCTCTCGCTGAACGAGGACGCGCAGCAGATCGACGCTGCGCTCCAGGCAGGAGCCGCGGCGTACGTCCTCAAGAGCGCTCACCCGGACGATCTCGCGTCCGCGGTGAGGCAGGCCTTCGCGCACTCCGTGTACTTCGCGTCGCCGGCAGGCACGTGGAACGGGAACGCGCAGCAGGGCACCGTCTCGGCGGATCGCGCCGAGCTCACCAAGCGCGAACGGGAGATCCTCCAGCTGGTCGCGGAGGGGTACTCGAACGCACAGCTCGCTCGGATGCTCTGGGTCACCGAGCAGACCGTGAAGTTCCACCTGTCGAACGTCTACCGCAAGCTGAGCGTCGCGAACCGGACGGAGGCCGCCCGCTGGGCACAGCTCCACGGGCTCGTCCCCACGCCCGGCCAGATCGTCGCCGCGTAGGCGTACCGACACAGCTCATCGGGCAGCGAGGGCCGGGCTCACGCCCGGCCCTCGTGTTCGTTCGCCCGTCCGAAACGGACGGCTACGCTCCGTCGGTGCTGAGCCCCGCGGTGGAGAATCTCGTCACGCAGCTCACGAAGCTTCCGGGCATCGGGCGGCGAACCGCGCAGCGGCTCACGTTCCATCTGCTTTCGGCCAGGCCGGAGGAGGCGCTCGAGCTGTCGCGTGCGATCGAGGACGTGAAGTCGCGCGTCCGCTTCTGCCGCGAGTGCGGGAACCTCACGGAGGAGGAGCTCTGCCCGATCTGCGTCGACGCGCGCCGTGACCGTTCGGTCATCTGCGTCGTCGAGCAGCCGGTCGACGTCGTCTCGCTCGAGCGGACGCACGAGTACCGCGGCCTCTACCACGTCCTCGGCGGCGCGCTCTCTCCGCTCGACGGCGTCGAGCCGACCGATCTCCGCATCGGCGGGCTCGTCACGCGGATCGAGAGCGGCGAGGTCGAGGAGGTCGTCCTCGCGACGAACCCGACGATGACGGGCGAGGCGACCGCCGCCTATCTCGCCGACCGGCTGCGCGGGAAGGTGCGGGTGACACGGCTCGCGAGCGGCCTGCCGGTGGGCGGCGATCTCGAGTACGCGGACGAGGTCACGCTCGGACGTGCCCTCGCCGGGCGACGCGAGATGTGACCCCGGAACGTTTTTTCCGCAAATTGCGAAATACCCCGCCTGGGTCACTTGCATTCAGGAGTCGCTCGTCCTAGATTGCGCCCACTGAAACCGGCGGGCCTTCGGGTCAGCCGGTTTCAGTGTTTCTGGAGATCTTTCGGAGCCGGCCGCGCGCCGGCTCTCGTGTTCTCGGGCTTGCCGAGGCGCCGCTGGCTCCGGCTCCCGCAATCGAGCCGCTCGTCCCGAAGGCCGAGACCCTCCGTACACTGGCCCGCGATGCCCGACGAGCGACGGATCGGAGTCGTCGGCGCTACCGGAGCAGTGGGCACCGTCACGCTCGACCTCCTCCGCGAGCGCGGTCACCCGTCTGTGCGCGCCTTCGCGTCGGCGCGCTCCGCGGGATCGCGCCTCGGCGATCTCGTCGTCGAGGAGGCGACCGTCGACGCGCTCGCGGCGGGAGACCTCGATCTCTGCTTCTTCTCCGTCGGGACCGATGCGAGCAGGGAGCTCGTCCCGGCCGCTGTTGCGGGCGGAGCCGTCTGCGTCGACAAGTCGTCCGCGTACAGGCTCGTCGACGGCGTGCCGCTCGTCGTGCCCGAGGTGAACGGCGGACGGTCAGGCGAGCACGACGGGATCGTCGCGAACCCCAACTGCTGCTCCATCCCGCTGGCGCTGGCGCTCGCGCCGCTTCGCGACGCCGCGGGACTCCGCCGGGTCCACGTCGCGACCTACCAGTCCGCCTCGGGCGCCGGCGCACAGGCGATGGAGAGTCTTCGGAGACAGACCCCCGACGAGCACGACCTCGCGACTGATTGGTCGTTCGACGGCTTCGAGTTCGACGAGGAGGCGAAGATCCGCGCCGAGACGCGCAAGATTCTCGAACTCCCGGAGCTGCCTCTCACCGCCGCGTGCGTCCGGGTCCCCGTCCTCGTCGGCCATGCCGAGACGATCTGGGTCGAGACCGATGAGCCGCTCTCCGCCGACGAGGCGGAGGAGGTCCTCGCCGACGCGCCCGGGCTCGAGCTCGACCCGTTCCCGACTCCGGGACGCGCGCGTGGGCTCGATCACGCGCTCGTCGGCCGGATCCGCGAGGACCCGACGGTCGAGAACGGCCTCGCGCTCTTCGTCGCCTGCGACAACCTCCGCAAAGGCGCGGCGCTCAACGCGATCCAGATCGCTGAGCTCCTGCTTGCAGAGCGCGCGACCGTGTAGCGCGGCCGCCGCTCGACCAAGCGAACGGCGGCCGCGTCGCGCCACGCATCGGCAGCGCTCGTCAACCTCATCGGACGCACGCTCGCCGGCGAGACCACCCCATAGGGGGACGCAGAGACGAGAGAAGGAGGAGGCGCGGCGTCCCGCTTGGTCCCGGGGCACCGCGACCTCCCCCGGCCGCTTGGCTGGCGCCAGTGGCCGCATCGGCCGCGGGTGGCGGCCCACCCGTAGCCGCAGCGCCGGAGGTTAGCGCTATCGCAGGTCGATTCCAACGCGCGAAAGTGCGGATCGGGTCTAGTTCGGGGCCGAGATGCCCGGAAGCCTGCGTCCACTAGGGGGGCGAGCGAGACGCGCGAACTGTCGTGGATCGATGCTGCCATCCCGCGTCTAGCCATCCGGCCAGGCTTGACCATCGGCGTCTGGGCTGGCCCGCTCTACGGCGCACCCGATAATGAGCGTCGTGACCGGCACCGCCTCGAAGCAGGAACCTGCAGGGCGCACGGACTCGTTGCCCCTCGTCTCGATCGTCGTTCCCGTCTGGAACGGCGAGGACCACGTCCGCGAGAGCCTCGACTCGATCCTGGGGCAGACGTACCCGGCGATCGAGGTGATCGCCGTC
The DNA here is from genome assembly GCA_963809405.1 of uncultured Actinomycetes bacterium. Lineage (GTDB taxonomy): Bacteria > Actinomycetota > Thermoleophilia > Gaiellales > Gaiellaceae > GMQP-bins7. The sequence continues at coordinate 1,656,801 of CAWEJN010000002.1, read as the reverse complement.
GACGACGCATCGACCGACTCGACGCCCGAGATCCTCGCGTCGTACGGAGATCGGATCCGCGTCCTGACGCAGTCGGCGACGCGCGGGATCTACGGAAACGCGAACGACGGCATCGAGCTCGCGACGGGAGACCTGGTCGGCGTCTTCCATGCCGACGACACGTACCTGCCGGACATGGTCGAGCGCGAGGTCGAATGGCTCACGCGCTATCCGGACGCCGCGGCTGTCTTCTGCTCTCTGGTGTTCGTCGACCAGGACGGCCGTGAGTTCCAGCGCCTCGTGCTTCCGTCGGGGGTCCGTGGCAATCGGCCGCTCGAGTACCCCGAGGTGCTGAACACGCTGATGTCGCGCAAGAACAGCTTCCTCATGTGTCCGACAGCCCTTGTGCGCGGGAGCGTCTACCGCGAGCTCGGGACCTACCGACCCGAAGAGTTCAAGAACACGTCCGACCTCGAGATGTGGTTGCGGATCGCCCGCAGGTACCCGATCGGCGTGCTCGAGGACCAGCTCGTCCGCTACCGCCGCGGTCACGGGAGCTCATCCGAGCGCTACCACCGGCTCCGAACCGATCAGGAGCGCTTCTTCCGCATCGTCGACCTCGAGCTCGACGAGCAGGGCGGCCGGCGAGTTGCGACCCCGCAGGCGCTCCGGGATCACGAGGCCCACCGCGCGGAGGACACGCTCATGCGCTCGGTGAACCTCTACATCCTGGGACGGTCGCAGGAGGCCCGCTCGACGCTCTCCGACCTGCGAGTGCGCGATCTGGCGGCGAGCCGGAGAGTTCAGCGGTTCCGTCTCATGGCTCTCGCCGCCTCGATGCAGCTCCTGCTCCGGCTGCCGCGAAGCTCCACCGTCGCCCGCATGTTCGAGCGCCGGTGGCACGGCGAGCCCACGGCCGCGCAGCGCTGAGCGCGGCGACGGTCAGCCGGTCGGCGGCGCGAGAGACTCCGCGGCGGCCACTTCCGACCGCATTCCACCCTGCTGCAGTGACCGCTCCGCAGCCTCGATCATGCGAACGACGTCGACGCCCACCTGGGCGCTCGCCCGGGGAGGCGCCCCGGTCCTGATCGAGCGGCAGAAGTCGTCGAGCTCGAGCGAGAGCGGCTCGGTGACCTCGACTCGCGGGGAGACGATGTCGCCCGTCCGGTAGCTGAGCCGGTACTCACCGAAGCTGCCGGGATCCCGAAGAGTCACGCCGGAGTCGAAGACCCGCACGGGCTCGATCCCGGTGTCGTCGTACACGACCATCTTCCGCGAGCCGACGATCGTCGTCCGCCGGAGCTTGGACGGCGCGAGCCACGCGAACTCCGCATGGGCGATGACCCCCGAGGCGTACTCGAGGTTCACGAACGCGACGTCGGGCGTCCCAGGGATGATGCAGCCGCGGCTGAGCGCGGTGACGTGGGTCGGCACCTCGTCGAGCCAGTACAGGAGAATCGAGAAGTCGTGCGGACCGAGGTCCCAGACGACGCTTGCGTCGGACTGGTGGAGACCGAGATTCACTCGGCTCGTCGAGACGAAATAGATGTCGCCGAGCTCGCCCGAGTGCACGATCTCGCGCACCGCCTCGACGGGCGGGCTGTACAGGAACGTGTGGCCGGGGACGAGGACGAGACCCCGCTCGGCGGCGGCGCTCACGAGCTCGCCGGCGTGGGCCACCGAGTGCGCGAGGGGCTTCTCGACGAGCACGTGCTTGCCCGCCTCGAGAGCCGCCAGCGCGAGGTCGTAGTGCGTCCCGATCGGCGTCGCGACCACCACCGCCTCCACCGTCTCGTCGGCCAGCACCTCGTCGAACCCGGCCACGCCGCGGATCGACGGGTAGCGCCTCCGGATCTGCTCGAGCGGCTCGCGCCGCTGGTCGCAGACGACGGTGATCTCTGCCGAGGGGAGCTCGAAGAGGTTGCGCACGAGGTTCGGGCCCCAGTAGCCGAGGCCGACGACGGCGACGCGAACCGGAGTCATGCCGCTCCGCGCTGGCGGAAGACCGACAGGGGCGTCCGGGCGAGGATCTTCAGGTCGAGGCCGAGCGACCACCCACGGGCGTAGGCGACATCGAGATCGAGCGCCTCGGCGAACGTCGTCTTCGCCCGAGCCGTCACCTGCCAGAGACCGGTGATCCCGGCCGGCACGAGGAACCGCTCGAAGTGGTGCGGCGCGAAGTACTCGGTCTCGTATTCGAGGCAAGGCCGTGGACCGACGAGCGACATCTCGCCCTTGAGCACGTTGAAGAGGTTCGGGAGCTCGTCCAGGCTCGTCCTTCGCAGCCACCGTCCCGAGCGCGTTACGGCGTCGAGGCGCTCGAGCTTGTACAACCCGCCGGCCGTCGGCGCGGCGCCCTTGTCCATGATCGAGCGCACGTACTCGCGGTGGACGTCCGTGTCGCTGCCGACCTTCATCGTCCGGAACTTGAGCATCGGGAACTCGCGACCCCCCTCTCCGAGCCGAGGCTGGCGGAAGAGGACCGGGCCGGGAGAGTCACGCTTGATGCGCCAGGCGGCCAGCGCGATGAGCGGCGACGTCAGCACGACGAGCACGCTCGCGAGCACGAAGTCGAGCGACCGCTTGAGCGCCCTCGACGACCGCGAGAGCCCGGCGGGCGGCAGCCCGACGAGAGGGATCCCCTCGACCGAGTGGACGTCCAGCTTCGGGGTCAGAGCCTCGAAGAGGCGCGGGAGGACGTCGATCTGCACGTCGAACCGGCGGAGGTCGCGCACGAGCGCGAGCAGGCGCTCGTTCGACGTCTCGGTGAACGCGATGACCACCCGTTCCACGTCCTCCCTGCGCACCACGTCGATGAGATCGTCGAGCGCGTAGACCGGACTGTCCCCGAGCTCGGGCCGAAGCTCGTGCGGCGAGTCGTCGACGAGGCCGACGAGCCGGATGCCGTACTCGGGGTGCTGGACGTACTTGCGCGCGATCAGCTGGCCGACGTCGCCCGCTCCGACGATGACCGTGTTCTGGATGTAGGCGGAGCTGCGCCGGACGAAGCTTCGCCCGACGATGCGAGCGCCTGCGATGAACACGATCGCGAGCAGCCAGAAGAGAACGGTCTTGTCGATCTGAGGTGTGGTGATCTTCGTCACCCACGCCCCGGCGAAAAGGACCCAGACGAGGATCGTGACGACGTGGAAGACGTCCGACACCTCGTCCGTCGTCGAATGGTCCGTACGTTCCTCGTCGCGGTCGTAGAGCCCGTAGAGCTTGGCGACGAGCACCCAGAGCGGCAGGCTGACGAGAAAGAAGAGGAAGAGCGTGATGATGCGCGGATCGACGCCGTCGCTGAAGTTGCCGAGGATGAGCTCGGCGGCGACGAACGCGCCGATCAGGCCGACGACATCGGCGACGAGGAGCACGCGCCGGATCACCCAGCCGCGACGGTGGCGTCGCGGCTTCGAGATCGTGACGACATCGCGCTCGTGGCGAAGCGCGGTCACGAGAGGGCCCACCCGATTCTCGGCGGCTCGATGCACTCGAATTCACGATAGGGGCGCTCGAGTCTCAGAGCCAGATCAGTATCGCGCGCTCTCGCGATCGCGGAGCCTAGCCGTTCGGGGAGGCGAGGCCTCGGGATTCCTGTTCCGGCGGGCGTGGGCGGCGCGAGCGCTTGCCACAACACTGGATTCATGTCGTCCACGCTCGCCGGGGACCTGGCGACTGCCGTCAAGTCACAGATGCACAGGCCACGCACGGACGGTGGCCATGTCGGGTACGCCATCCTCGGCGGAGGACCTGCCGGGCTGACGGCCGCGTACACGCTCGGCCTTCGCGGGCGGCCCGCGGTCGTGTTCGAGGCCGACGGAACGGTGGGCGGGATCGCGAAGACCGTCGAGTTCAACGGCTACCGCTTCGACCTCGGCGGCCATCGCTTCTTCACGAAGCTGAAGCAGGTCGAGCGCGTCTGGGAGAGCCTCGCCGGAGACGAGTTCCTCACTCGGCCCCGCCTGTCGCGCATCTACTACGACGGGAAGTACTTCTCGTATCCGCTGACGTCGAAGGACGTCGTCGGTCGCCTCGGCATCTGGGAGTCGGGCCTGTGCGCGCTCTCGTACCTGTGGGCCCAGCGGCATCGCCGGCGCGAGGCGGACACCTTCGAGGAGTGGGTGACCGCACGCTTCGGACATCGCCTGTACAAGGCGTTCTTCGAGTCGTACACGGAGAAGCTGTGGGGCATTCCGGGCACGGAGATCCGCTCGCTCTGGGCCGCGCAGCGGATCAAGAACTTCTCGCTCTGGAATGCGGCGCTGACCATCCTCGGTCTCCGGCGCGAGCACGTCACGACCCTGATCGAGGAGTTCAAGTACCCGCGGCTCGGCCCGGGTCAGATGTGGGAGCTCATGCAGGCGAAGCTCGAGGAGGCGTACGACATCCCGGTCGAGCTCAATCACCGCATCGCGCAGATCAACCATCAGGACGGGCGCGTGACCGGCGTGCTGGCGCACACCAACGCGCACGAGACCGATTACTCGGTCGACGGGATCGTCTCGAGCCTCGCGCTCCAGGACCTCATCGGGATCCTCGAGCCGGCGCCGCCCGCGCACGTGCTCGAGGCGGCCTCCAAGCTGCGCTACCGCGACTTCTGCCTCGTCGCGCTCATGACGCGACAGGCCGAGCCGTTCCCGGACAACTGGATCTACATCCACGATCCGGATACGCGCGCGGGCCGCGTCCAGAACTTCGGCGCCTGGAGCCCGGACATGGTCGCGCCGGGCACGACGTGCCTCGGGGTCGAGTACTTCTGCTTCGAAGGCGACGACGTCTGGGAGATGTCGGACCAGGACGCGGTCGCCATGGCCACCGAAGAGATGGCCCGCATCGGCCTCGTCGATCCGGACCGGGTCTTCGACGGCGTGAAGGTCCGCGTTCCGAAGGCGTACCCAATGTACGACCAGAACTACGAGGACGCCGTCGCGACGATCCAGGAGTATCTCGCCGGGTTCGAGAATCTCGAGACGTGCGGACGCAACGGGCTACACCGCTACAACAACCAGGACCACTCCATGTGGACCGCCATCCTCGCGTCGCTCAACCTGGTCGACGGCGCCGATCACGACGTCTGGTCGGTGAATGCCGAGGAGGTCTACCTGGAGGAAGGCAACGCAGTCGATGAGCTCCTCGATCTCGAGCTCGTCAGCTGAACCCTCGATCACGGTCGTCATCGGCTCGAACGCTCCCCCGGAGCGTCTGGCCTCGTGCCTCGAGGCGCTCGAGCCGCAGCGTGACGGCGTCGAGGTGCGCGTCCACGAGGGCGCCGAGAGCCCCCAGGAGCTTCGAGACCGCTTTCCGTGGGCGAGCTACACGACGAGCCCCGGCGCGCTCGTCCCGTACCACTGGCGGGACGGGATCGACGCAGCGCACGGCGACATCGTCGCCCTGACGATCGCGCAGATGATCCCGTCTCCGGACTGGATCGGCTCGATCCGGCATGCGCTGGAGAGCCACGACGCGGCAGGCGGAGCCATCGAGCCCGGAAGCGGTCTCGGAGCGGCCGACTGGGGCGAGTACTTCTGCCGCTACGCCCCCGACATGCTCCCCTTCGAGGCACGCGACAACCCGGAGCTGCCGGGCGACAACGCCGCCTTCAGGCGCGCGCTCCTTGAGAGCGTCCACGATTTCACGCGTGAGGGCTTCTGGGAGCCGGTCGCCTGTCGTGAGCTGTCGCGCCGCGGCGTCGAGCTCTGGCACACGCCACAGCTCGTCATGCACCAGGGTCGCTCCGCGGGGTTCGCCGCGTTCTGCCGCCAGCGCCTGGCACACGGCCGCCTCTACGGGCACCAGCGGGGCGCCCACTTCTCGAAGCCGCGTAACGTGCTCGGAGTGCTCGCTGCTCCGGTGGTTCCCGTGCTCATGACCGCGCGCGTGCTGAAGCGGGTGTTCGCGCGACGGCGCCTGCGGCTCCGCGCCGTCGCCGTGCTGCCGTGGATCGTCGCCTTCAACGTCGTCTGGGCCTACGCGGAGGCACGAGGACACCTCGACGTCGCTCGCGGCCGATGACGCCTCCGCTGTCCGTGGTCGTGGCCTCGGTCAACGGCCTCCCCTACCTCGCCGATTGCCTCGAGGCACTCGGGCGGCAGACTCCCGAGGTCGAGGTCGTCGTCGCCGACTGGACCGACGAGACCACGCGGCGCACGATCGCGGAGCGCTTCCCGAACGTGAAGCTCCTGTCGTTCTCGGAGCCGAAGACGATCCCTGAGCTGCGTGCGGCTGGCATCTTCGCCGCGGAAGCCCCGTACGTGGCGCTGATCGAGGATCACTGCAACGTCCTCCCCGGCTGGGCGGATCGGCTCGTGGTGGCTCATCGCGCCGGCCATGCCGTCGTCGGCGGCGCGATCAAGAACGCGGCGGACGACCGCGTGCGCGACTGGGCGGCGTTCTTCTGCGAGTACAGCCCGTACATGCCTCCGGTGCCCGCCGGGTCCGTCGCGGACCTCCCGGGCATGAACGTCTCGTACGATCGCGAGGCCTTGCAGGCGATCGACGACCTTCTGCACCAGGGCCGCTGGGAAGGCTGGCTCCACCGCAGGCTCCGCGAGCGGGGGTTCGAGCTCTGGTCCGATCCGGAGGCGGTGCTCGACCACGCGAAGGACTTCGGCGTGGGCGAGTTCCTCTCGCAGCAGTACCACTACTCGCGGGCGTTCGCGGGGATGCGCAACCCGGAGCTGGGCTGGAAACGGGGGCTCTACGCGCTCGGGTCGCCTCTGCTCGTGCCGCTCAAGTACGCACGGATCCTGCAGAACGTCAGGAGAAGGAAGAGCTACGGCAAGGAGCTGGCGTACGCGACGCCGCTCATCCTTCTCTACAGCATCGTGTGGGCAGGCGGCGAGGCCCTCGGCTACGCCTTCGGCGGCGGCCGGAGCCTGCTCTCCGTCCGGTGAGCGCGATGCGCGTCGGGATCGACGCGACGAGCTGGGTGAATCGTCGCGGCTTCGGTCGCTTCACCCGGAACGCGGTCGGCCGCCTCGTTCGGCAGGACGCGGAGACTCGCTACGTGCTCGTCATCGACGAGTCGAGCGCCGACGGCGTCGAGCTCCCGGAGGACGTGGAGGTTCGCCGGGTTCGAGTCTCGCGGCCGCCCACCGAGGCTGCTGCTGCCGGCTCGAGCAGGAGCGTGATCGACCTCATGCGACTGACGCGAGCCGTCCGGCGCGAGCGGCTGGACGCGTTCCTCTTTCCCTCGCTGTACACGTGGTTCCCGGTGGTCGGGACGCCGACCATCGTCGGGATTCACGACACGATCATCGAGGATCTCCCAGGACTGACCGTACCCTCGCGCCGCGATCGTCTCGCCGCCGGCCTGAAACATCGCGTGGGGATCAGGGGCGCAACCACGCTCTTCACCGTCTCGGAGTTCTCCCGGCGCACGATCGCGGAACGCTTGGGAATGCCGACCGAGCAGCTCCACGTCGTGCCCGAAGCGCCTGATCCCGTCTTCGCGCCCCGCACCGGGGACGCCCTCGCACAAGGCCTCGCGTCGGCCCAGCTCGACCTCGGCGACCGCTTCTTCCTCTTCTTCGGGGGCGTCAGCCCGCACAAGAACCTAGAGACACTCGTCGACGCCTACGCCCGCCTGCGGGCCGAGCACGGGCCGACCATGCCGCTCCTCGTGATCGCCGGCGAGCTCGACACCAGTGCCTATCTCTCGTCCGCGACGGCGATCCGCGAGCGCATCGCAGGGCACGGGCTCGAGACTGCCGTGCGCATGCCCGGATTCGTCTCGGACGACACGCTTGCGTGTCTCTGCAGCTCCGCGACCGCGGTCGTGCTGCCCTCGCTCGCGGAGGGCTTCGGGCTTCCTGCCGTCGAGGCAGCCGCGTGCGGCGCGGCGCTCGCGTTGAGCGAGCTGCCGGCTCATCGCGAGACGCTCGGCGACGCAGCGCTCTACTTCGCGCCCACGGACGTGGACTCGCTCACGGCGACGCTCCACCGACTGGATCGAGACGAGCCGCTGCGACAGGATCTCTCCGAGCGCGCCCGGCATGCAGTGGCGCACCTCTCCTGGGAAGCGGCCGCGCGTGAGCTGCAGACCCTGATCGCGATGACGGTGCGTCCGCGGCGCGACCGATGAGCGCGCTCGTCCTCATGTACCACGGGGTCGAGGACCGAGACGACCCGCTCTTCGTCCCGCCTTCCCTCTTCGCCGAGCACATCGCGGTGATCGCGTCCTCCGGGTTCCCGGTGCTGACGGTCGGGGAGCTCGCCGACCGGCTCCGAGACGGCACCCTCCCCGAGCACGCGGTGGTGCTCACCTTCGACGACGGCTTCTCGAGCGTCGCGACGGAGGTTGCGCCGCGTCTCCTCGAGCGCGGCCTCCGAGCGACCGTCTTCTGCGTCGCAGGGCGTCTCGGCGGGACGAATGCCTGGCCGACCGGCCGTCCGGGCGCGATAGAGGTCGCGCTCGCCGACGCGAACGACCTGAGGAGGCTGGCGGCCGAGGGCTTCGAGATCGGCGCGCACGGGATGGAGCACTCCCCGCTCGACACCGACGACGCCCAGGAGATCCGTCGCGAGATCGTCGAGGCCGCGAGCGTGCTCGAGGATGCCGTCGGCATTGCCGCCCGCTCCTTCGCGTATCCCTACGGAGCCGGACCGAGCGGGGCCGCGGCCCGCGCCGTCTCGGAGACCTATGCCGCCGCGTGCTCGACGCGAATCGGCCGTGTCCACCAGGACTCGAGCCCGCTCTCTCTCCCACGCGTGGACGCGCACTACCTCCGCTCGCCCGAGCTCCTGGCGACGGCGATCAGCGGCGGGTCGAACACGTATCTCGCCTTCCGCCGGGTCGCTGCGTCGGCGCGGCGCCGCGTCCGCCGCGACTACGTGCGTCCGCCCGTCCGCACCGGCACCGCACACTGAGCCAGACATGGACCTGGTCCGCTTGGGCGAGACGGACGTGACCACGAGCGTCCTCGGCTTCGGTTGCGCCGACCTCCGGCGCCAGGCGACCGCTGCGGGCCGGCGGCGGCTCCTCGAGGCCGCGTTCGACGCGGGGATCCGCCACTTCGACGTCGCGCCCATGTACGGGCTCGGGAAGGTCGAGAGCGATCTCGGCAGGTTCGCGCGCGGAAGACGGGACCAGCTCGTCATCGCGACCAAGTTCGGAATCGCTCCGTCGGCGATCGCGCGGATCATCAGGCCCATCCAGTGGCCGGTGCGGCGCCTGCTCGACCTCGCCACGCGAACACGCGATGTGCCCGGATCGAGCCCGCCCGATGCTCGCTCGGGCGCGACCGGCTCGCTGCTTTACCGTTCCGACGGGTACGACGCGCGCGGCGCGCAGGCAAGCCTCGAGCGGAGCCTGCGCGCGCTCGCCACCGACCACGTCGACATCCTCTTCCTCCACGACCCGGCTCCCGGGAGCACGCATTCGGACGACGTCCGCGGCTACCTGGAGTCCGCCCGGGCGGCCGGATCGCTCCGAACCTGGGGCATCGCGGGCGAGGCGGCGGCGATCGTCGCTGCCGCCCGCGCGCTCGGGGCGGAGCCGGTGCCGGTCGCGCAGGTCCGCGGAGACGCGTTCGCGCCCACGCCGAGCGCCGTGACCGACGTCGCCACGGCGAGGATCCTCTTCGGCGTCGTCGGCAGAGCCCTCCCCCGAATCCTTGGCCACGTTCGTTCGGACGAGGCCGTGCGCCGCCGCTGGAGCGAAGACATCGGCCGCGACTGCTGTCGGCCCGACGAGGTCGTGGGCCTGCTCCTTCGAGACGCGGTGCGCGCCAACCCGGGAGGCCCGGTGCTCGTGGGCACGAGTCGGCCGGAGCGCATCCGCGCTGCCGCGTCCGCGGTCGACTCCGTAGGGGAGTCCGCTGTCGAGCTCGCTGCCTTCCGGAGGCTGCTCACGAGCGAGCTCGGCGCGGAGGTGCAGCCGTGATTCTCGACGGCAACGCCGTCGACGCCGCCCTCTCCGCCGACCTCGCCGTCATCGGCGCCGGACCGGCGGGAATCGTGACCGCGCTCGAGCTCGCCGAGGCCGGATTCGACGTCGTGCTTCTCGAGAGCGGCAGGGAGGGCTTCAGCGCCGAGGCGCAGGCGCTCGGCGACGCCGCCGAGCTCGACCCGCGGCGCCATGCCGCGATGGCGCTCGCCACCCGCCGTCAGCTCGGAGGCGCGTCGGCAATCTGGGGAGGCCGGTGCGTGCCCTTCGATCCGGTCGACTTCGAGCGCCGCCCGTGGATCTCGGAAGCGGCGTGGCCCGTGTCGCTCGACGAGCTGACGCCGTACTTCCAGCGGGCGTGCGACTGGTTCGCTTGCGGGCGGGCGATCTTCGACGCGACGGAGACGGACTGCCTGCCGCCTTCGATCGTCCCCGGGCTGCCGAACGACGAGGTGAGGTCATCCTCGCTCGAGCGGTGGTCCGCGCCGCTCCGCTTCGGGAGCGCCTACGCCGACCGGATCCGCAGCTCGCCACGACTGCGCCTCGTGACCGGAGCGACGTGCACGGAGATCGGCCTGGCGGCGAGCGGCGCGGACCTCGACCAGCTCACGTGCCGGACGCTCGACGGCGTGGAGTTCCACGTTCGGGCGCGCCGACACGTCGTCGCCTGCGGTGGGCTCGAGGGCACGAGGTTGTTGCTCGCCTCCCGAGATGCGTCGGGCCGTCCGCTCGGCGACCACTCGGATCACCTTGGACGCTGGTACATGGCGCACCTCGAGGGTATCGTCGCCACCGTCCGGTTCGACGAGCCGGGCGGACGGCCGATCCACGGCTACGAGCGCGACGTGGACGGAGTCTTCGTGCGGCGCCGGTTCTCGTTCTCCCGCTCCCACCAGGAGACACACGAGCTGCCGAACATCACTGCCTGGCTCGTCCACCCCGAGCTCATGGACGCGAGACATGGAAGCGGTGTCCTCTCTCTCGCGTACCTCGCGCTCACGTCGCCCCTGGGAGGGCGCCTGGCGCCGGAGGCGCTTCGCCTGGCGCTCACGGGCGAGCAGGTGCCCGGCGTCCCGTTCGGGGTCGGCGAGCGGACCTCGTCAGCGGCGCACCTGAGGAACATCGCGCGTCACCCGTGGGACACGATCCGGTTCATCGGCGGCTACGGCCTGAGCCGTGCCACGGGCCGCAGGCAGGCGCCCGGATTCGAGATCGCGAGCCCCGAGAACGTCTATCCGCTCCAATACCACGGCGAGCACCGACCTCACCGCAAGAGCCAGGTCACGCTCGCCGACGAGCCCGACCGGCTCGGGATGCCGAAGCTGCGCATCGACATCCGCTTCGACGATGCTGACGTCGACGGCGTCGTCCGGGCACACGCGCAGTGGGACGACTTCCTCCGCCGTCACGGCGCCGGCAGGCTCGAATACTCCGTCGACGACGTCGGGGAGGCGATACACGACCGGCTCGGCGGCGGCTTCCACCAGTCGGGGACGACGCGGATGTCCCGACGAGCCGAGGACGGCGTGGTCGACGCCGACCTGGCGATCCATGGACTGCCGACCGTTCACGTCGCCAGCAGCTCGACCTTCCCCACGTCGAGTCAGGCCAACTCGACGTTCATGATCGTCGTCTTCGCCCTGCGGCTCGTCGACCACCTCACGCGGTCGCTGTCGTAGCTTCGACGGTCGCTCAGGGAACGAGCGGAACGATCTCTACCCGCCGACCCGACTCGTTCGACGCGTAGGCGGCCTCGATCACTGCGAGCACGTCTCGCGCCTCACTCGCGCTCGAGGGCGGCTCCTCCCCGCGCTCGATCGCTCGGATCAGCCCCTCGAGCAGGCGCGCCGTCCCGACGATGCCTGCGTCACGTGGGTTGCGCGCGAGACGCCGGCGAGACAGCCCCCGCTCGGCCCAGGCGAGCCCGCTGATACCGAACTCCATGCGCACTCCGCTCCGCTCGGCGCGCTTCATTCCGACCTGCACGAGCGCCCTGCCACCGAAGGAGGCGCGCAGAGACGCCTGCTCGCAGTCCGCCCGCACCTCCATGTAGCGCATGGATGCCGGACACAGCCGGTTCATCGTCAGCTGCCCGAGCCGACCGCCGGCGAACTCGAGCGTCAGGATCTGCACCGGGTCGGCGTCGCGCTGCTCGTGGAACCCGGCCGAGCTCCTCGCGTAGACGGCGGTCGGGACGTCTCCGTACATCCAGAGCAGGAGGTCGACGAGGTGGATGCCGCCCTCGAAGAGCGCGCGATTCGCCATCTCTGCGCGCCACGACGCGGGCTCGTCCCAGGGAGCCAGGTCGAGCAGCTGCCAGACCTGGCAGAAGGCGAGCCGCCCGTACTCGCCGGAGGAGATGCCGTCCTTGACCGCGCGGAAGATCGGGTGCTCCCTGAACTCGTGGTTCACGGCGACCGCACGCCCCGCTTCTCGGGCGGCGTCGACGATCCTCCCCGCGTCGTGCGCCGAGTCGACGAGCGGCTTCTCACAGAAGACGTGACATCCGGCCTCGATCGCCTGCAGGCAGACATCCAGGTGAGAGCCCGGCGGAGTGGCGACGACGGCCAGGTCCGGCCTGGCGCGCTCGAAGAGCTCGTCGAGCGAGGCGTAGCTCGGAGTCCCGGTATCGCTCTCCCAGCGCGCGCGCTGCTCCTGCGAGAGGTCGAATCCCCCGACGAGCTCGGCGCCCTCGATGCGCCGGATGGCCGGGACGTGGAACATCGCGGTCGCGTTGCCGAGACCGATCGCGGCGAAGCGCACGCTCATCTCCGGCTCCGGCTCCGGCACACGGGAGCGGTCGAACGGTCGCCGCCTGCCGGGCGACGACCCGTTTTGTCACCACAATGCGAGGGGATGGGCGCTCTCTCGTTCTGCATGGTCACGACCTTCTACCCCCCGTACCACTCGGGGGGCGAGGCGATGTACCTGTACTGCCTCTCGAACGAGCTCGCGCGCCGCGGACATCGCGTCACCGTCGTCCACTGTGTCGACTCGTATCGCGTCCAGACGTCCGCACCGCCTCGTGGCGACTTCCCCCACGAGCCGGGCGTCACGGTGCACCGGCTCGCGAGTCGGGTCGGGCGTGTCTCTCCGTTGGTCACGTATCTCTCGGGACGGCCCGGACTGAAGTCGAAGGCCCTCGACCGCATCTTCGCGGACGAGCGGTTCGACGTGGTGCATTTCCACCTGATGACGCTGTTCGGGCCCGCTGCTCTCCGCTACGGAGGCGACGCGCTCAGGCTGTACACGATGCACGACCACTGGCTCGTCTGCCCGATGTACGACCTCTGGAAGGAGAATCGCGAGCTCTGCGAGAAGCCGGAGTGCCTCCGCTGCCAGCTCTCCTTCCGGCGGCCGCCCCAGCTCTGGCGCTACACGGACCTCCTCGACGACGCTCTTCCGGAGATCGACGTCTTCTTCGCACCGTCGCGATCGACGATCGAGCAACACCACCGCCGAGGATTCCGGTATCCGATCCAGCACCTCCCCTACTTCCTTCCGTCGCGGAACGGAGCCGATCAGTCGCCGTCGGCGGGCGGCGCGCCGGAGGTGTCGCGACCGTACTTCCTCTTCGCGGGCCGGCTCGTGAGGCTCAAGGGCGTGCACACGCTGATCGACGTCTTCCGGCGGTACACGGCGGCCGATCTCGTGATCGCGGGCGACGGGGTGCTCGAAGACGAGCTCCGGCGTCAGGCAGGGGATCTCGAGCACGTCCACTTCCTCGGACGCGTCCCGCCTGCTCGGCTCCGAGCGCTGTACGCGGGAGCGATCGCGGTCCTCGTCCCCGCGCTCGCGTACGAGACGTTCGGCCTCATCGCGCTCGAGGCGCTCGCGAGCGGCACGCCGGTGATCGCGCGGGACCTGGGGGCGGTCGCGGAGGTCGTTCGCGAGAGCGAAGGCGGGCTTCTCTACACGAGCGACGACGAGCTCGTCTCCCTGATGGAGGAGCTGCGCACCGACACGACACGTCGGGACGAGCTCGGCCTCAGGGGTCACGAGGTCGCCTCGGAGCGCTGGTCGGAGGAAGCGCATCTCGACACGTACCTGACGGCGATCGAACAGGCCCGCGCCGCTCGCACGGCGGAAGTTCCGTCGGCGCGTGACGGCGTTCGCCCTCGATGACGAGCGTCGAGGATGAGAAGACCCGCGACGCGAAGCTCGCTAGGCTGGGTTACAGGGAGTCGCGTCCTGGACGGGAGTTCAGTGACGTGCGAGACCTGCTCGAAGACGCTTTGGGGGCTGACGATCTTCGTCCACACCTGCGACGCCGATCCAGGTGCGGGTGAGATCGAGGGCGCCGCGGCACGCCGAAAGCCATGGGACCGAACCAGGACACAGTGACGACGAGCCGCGAGGATGCCGGGCGGCACTTCGATGCGGTCGCGGTTCGGTACGACCGCATCTACGACGACACGAGCGCGGACGGCTACGCGCTCAGGTCACGCATGCAAAAGGCACTCGCGGCTACGGGCGACGGTCCGGGAGACGCCCTCGACGTCGGCATGGGCCCGGGGCGGCTCTGCGCCGAGCTCGCGGAGCACGGCTGGACGGTGAGCGGCGTCGACGCATCGCGGGAGATGGTCGCCATGGCACGAACTCGACTCCCCGCGGCGAGCGAACGGCTCCTGCACGGGGAGACCGAGATCCTCCCGTTCGCCGACGCCACGTTCGACCTGGTCACGGCGACCGGCGTTCTCGAGTACTCCGATCTACAACTGGCTCTCGCGGAGATCGAACGGGTGCTCAGACCCGGCGGCCGAGCTGTCGTCAGCTATCCGAACCCGCACGCGCTGTACGCGATCTGGAAGACGCGTCTGTGGTATCCGGCAGCGCGAGGCGCGAAGAGGATCCTGGGTCGCGAGAATCCGACGATGCCCCGCGGCGCCCCACAGCAGAGACCCGCCCATTTCGAGGACGATCTTCGCCGGGCGGGGCTCGTTCCAGACTCTCGGCATGAATCGAGCTTCTTGCCGGCGATCACGCCCCTTGAGATCCTGCTCCCCGGACCGGTCGTGCGGCTCGGCGAGCATCTGGAACGGAGCGGCGGACGACGTCGCGCTCGCCTGCTTGCGACGCAGGTCGTCTACACGGCGCACAAGCCGCACGACGAGACCTCGTGAAGATCGGTCTCAACGCACGCCGCCTCGCAGGTCAGCGCCTCGGCGTCGGGCGCTACATCGAGTACCTCCTCAAGCATTGGGCGACCATGCTCGACGGCAACGAGGTCGTCCTCTACCTCCGGGAGCCATTGCGCGGCGACGAGGAGTTCACGGGCCGCTACGCGAGCAGGGTTCTCGGCCCTCGCCTGACCGGCATGGCGTGGGAGGCCGTGAACCTCCCACGAGTCGCGCGGGACGTCGACGTGCTGTTCTGCCCGAGCTACTCGCGGCCGCCCCTCTTCGGAAAGCCGACCGTCGTCGCGATCCACTCCACCAACGAGGTTCAAGCAGGGACACACTCGTGGTCGTACCGATTCACCTACTCGCCGCTCTATCGCCGGTCGGCGCATGCGGCAGACCGCGTGATCGTGCCCTCACAATCGACGCTGGAGGACATCCAGACGCTGTACGGCATTCCCGAGGAGCGGCTCGTCGTCGTTCCGCAAGGAGTGGACGACGACTTCGGGAGGGTCACGGACGACGAGGAGCTCGCCGCCACCCGCCGGCGCTGGCTCGGCTCGGACACCCCGTTCGTCCTCTTCGTCGGCAAGCTCTCGCAGCGGCGCAACATCCCGACGCTGATGCGTGCGTTCGCGCGTGCAAGGCGGGAGGCCGACCTCCCGCATACGCTTCTGCTCTTGGGGCCGAACCACCTCGGACATCCGATCGCGGAGCTCGCTTCCGAGCTCGACATCGAAGCCTCGTTCGTCCAGACGGACGGAGTCGTCGAGCGGCACGAGGAGCTGGCAGCCGTCTACAGCGCGGCCGATCTGTACGTGAACGCCTCCGCCTACGAGGGGTTCTCGATGACGCTCGTCGAGGCGCTGGCTTGTGGCGCCCCGGTCGTCACCGTCGACCGCTCGGCGCTCACCGAGATCGCGGGAGATGCCGCGGTGCTCGTGGCCGAGCCGACCGTGGAGGAGCTGTCCGACGCGATCGTTCGCGTCCTCGGGGACGGCGATCTCCGCGCCGACCTGTCGACGCGTGGCATCGCGCGAGCCGGACGCTACCGCTGGGAGAACACCGCGCGGGACACGCTCTCCGTACTGAGGAGCGTGGCCGAAGCCGGGAGCCGCTCGTGAAGACCGTCATCCTCGCCGGCGGCATGGGCACGCGCATCGCGGAGGAGACCGACACGCGCCCGAAGCCGATGGTCGAGATCGGCGGAGCGCCGATCCTCTGGCACATCATGAAGATCTACTACGCGAACGGCTTCGACGAGTTCGTGATCGCCCTGGGCTACAAGGGCGAGCTCGTCAAGGAGTACTTCCTCGACTACCGGATCCGCTCGAGCGACGTCACGATCTCGCTCTCCGACGGCGAGGTCCACGTCTACGACGGGCAGCGCGAGAGCTGGACGGTGCACCTCATCGACACCGGCCTCGAGACGTTGTCGGGCGGTCGCCTCAAGCGTCTCCGCGAGCATCTCGGAGACGAGACGTTCATGCTCACCTACGGGGACGGAGTCGCGGACGTCGACATCGGGAAGCTCGTCGAGTTCCACCGCGCGCACGGCAAGCTGGCGACGGTCACCGCGGTGCGCCCGCCGGCACGCTTCGGCGGATTGACCTTCGACGGCGATCTCGTCTCGGAGTTCACGGAGAAGCCTCAGGTGGGGGAAGGCTGGATCAACGGGGGCTTCTTCGTGCTCGAGCCGGCGGTCCTGGACTACGTCGAGGGAGACGACACCACCTTCGAGCTCGATCCGCTCGAGCGGCTGGCTCGCGACGGTCAGCTCGTCGCCTTCCGGCACGAGGGCTTCTGGCAGTGCATGGACACGCTCCGCGACCTGCGTTTCCTCGAGAGCCTGTGGCAGAGCGGCGACGTCCCGTGGAAGGTCTGGACGTGAGCACGCTCGAAGGGCGGAGCGTCCTCGTCACCGGCGCGACCGGGATGATCGGCTCCTGGCTCGTCAAGGACCTCCTCGCGTCCGGCGCGAACGTCGTCGCGCTCGTCTACGAGCGAGAGCCCGACTCGGAGCTCATCCGGTGCGGCGACATCGACCGGATCGACACGGTCGACGGCGCCCTTCAGGACTTCGAGCTGCTCGAGAAGACGATCCGGTCGAGACGCATCGACAGCGTCTTCCATCTCGGCGCCCAGACGCAGGTCGAATGGGCGTACGACGATCCGCTCACGACCTGGGAATCGAACGTCCGCGGGACGTACAACCTGCTCGAGGCGTGCCGGGTGAACGCCGACGTCGTCGAGCGGATCGTCGTCGCCTCGAGCGACAAGGCGTACGGCGACCAGGACGTGCTGCCGTACACCGAGGAGAGCCGGCTCGCCGCGACCTACCCGTACGACGTCTCGAAGGCCTGCGCGGACCAGATCGCGCAGTCGTACAACCGGACCTACGGCCTGCCGGTTGCGGTCGCGCGCTGCGGGAACACGTTCGGGGGCGGCGACCTCAACTGGAACCGGATCGTCCCCGGCACGATTCGCTCCCTCGTCCTGGGCGAGCCGCCCATCGTCCGCAGCGACGGCAAGTACCTACGCGACTACGTGTACGTGAAGGACGTGGCGCAGGCGTACATGCAGCTCGGGGCGGCGGTCGTGACCGACGGCGTCGCCGGCCAGGCGTTCAACTTCGCGCACGAGAGTCCCGTCTCCGTCATGGAGGTGATCGACGCGATCCGGCGCCTCATGGGCCGGGAGGATCTCGAGCCGGTGATCGAGAATCGCGCGGTCGGCGAGATCCGCGACCAGTGGCTCTCGTCGGAGAAAGCGCGCACCGTCCTCGGCTGGGCGCCGGGCTACGACCTCGAGTCCGGACTCGCCGAGACGATCGACTGGTACCGGGACTACCTTGGCTGACCGCGTCCTCGTCACCGGCGGCGCCGGATTCGTCGGCTCGCACCTCGTGCGCCGCCTGCTCGAGTCCGGCGCGGACGTCTCGATCTCGGTCCGGCCGGGCTCCGATCTCTGGCGGGTCGACGACGTCCTCGAATCGATCCGCGTGGTGTCGAGCATGGAACCGCTCCCCGAGGCGGAGGTCGTCTACCACCTCGCGGCGGCGGGCGTGCACCCGGACACCGACACGGCGGCGGTCGTCGAGACGAATGTGCTCGGCACCCTCCGCGTGCTCGAGCACGCACGCACGACCGGAGTCGAGCGCTTCCTCTACTGCGGCTCGTGCTTCGAGTACGGCCCCGGCGAGGGGCTCTCGGAGGACGCGACGCTCCGGCCGATCTCCGAGTACGGGGCAGCCAAGGCCGCGGGCTCGCTGCTCACGCTCGCAGCGCGGGCGGCGCACGGCCTGCCGGTCGTGGTCGTCCGGCCGTTCACCGTCTACGGGCCGCGCGAGGCGGCCTACCGACTCGTCCCGTCCTCGATCCTCGACGGCCTCGACGGCGGCCCGATCCGCGTCACGGCGGGGACGCAGAGCCGCGACTTCGTCTACGTGACCGACGTCGTCGACGGCCTGCTCGGGGCCGCCGCGGACGAGCGGGCGCTCGGAGGGGTCTTCAACCTCTGCACGGGCCGAGCGACGACCGTGAGCGAGCTCGCCGGTCGCGTCGCCGAGCTGACGGGCGGCCGCGAGGTGCTGACGGGAGCCGTCCCCGGGCGCGCGGTCGAGTTCCCGGTGCTGTCCGGCGATCCGTCGCACACTGCGGACGTGCTCGGTTGGCGTGCGGCAACCACGCTCGACGACGGCCTCGGAGAGACGATCGCGTGGTTCGAGGAGTGCCGCGAGCGCTATCCCGAGTATCGCGGCAAGGCGGCCGCGCAGTGAGCGACGCGACCGATCTCCGCGAGCGGATCCTCGAGCTCGTCGCCGAGTACCACGATGCGGCGTTCTCGAACGGACGCTTCGAGCCCGGCGAGTCGCGCGTCCCCGTCTCCGGCAAGGTGTTCGACGCCGACGAGCTCCTCAACCTCGTCGACGCCTCGCTCGACTTCTGGCTCACGACGGGCCGGTACGCACGGCGGTTCGAGATCGAGCTCGCGAGGAAGCTCGGCGTCCGGCACGCGATGATCTGCAACTCGGGCTCGTCCGCGAACCTGCTCGCGCTCTCGGCCCTCACGTCGCCGAAGCTCGGCGACCGCAGGCTCCGCCCGGGCGACGAGGTGATCACCGTCGCGGCGGGCTTCCCGACCACCGTCAACCCGATCGTCATGAACCAGCTCGTCCCTGTCTTCGTCGACGTCGAGCTCGGCACCTACAACCTCGTTCCGGCGGAGGTCGAGGCTGCGATCGGGCCGAAGACGCGGGCGATCATGGCCGCGCACACCCTCGGAAACCCGTTCCCGGTCGACGACGTCCGCGAGATCGCCGACCGGCACGGGCTCTGGTTCGTCGAGGACAACTGCGACGCCCTCGGATCCACGTACCGCGGGAAGCTGACGGGCACGACCGGCGACCTCGGGACGCTGAGCTTCTACCCGGCTCACCACATCACGATGGGCGAGGGCGGCGCGGTGCTCGCGAACCGGCCCCAGCTCAAGCTCCTCGTCGAGTCGTTCCGCGACTGGGGACGCGACTGCTGGTGCGAGCCGGGCGAGGACAACACGTGTGGGACCCGCTTCGACTGGCAGCTCGGGACGCTGCCCCGCGGCTACGACCACAAGTACATCTTCAGCCACATCGGCTACAACCTGAAGGTCACCGACATGCAGGCTGCGATCGGGCTCGCGCAGCTCGCGAAGCTCGACTCGTTCACCGAGGCGCGACGCCGGAACTGGCATCTCCTCCGCGACGGCCTCGCCCCGTTCGAGGACGATCTCCTACTCCCCGTCCCGACGCCCGAGAGCGAGCCGAGCTGGTTCGGATTCGTCATCACGGTGCGGCCGGAGGCGCCCTTCACCCGGGACGAGCTGATCCGCTACCTGGAGGAGCACAAGGTGGCGACACGGCTCCTCTTCGGCGGGAACCTCACGCGGCAGCCCGCGTTCGAGGAGGTCGAGTACCGCGTCGTGGGGGATCTCGCCTCGAGCGACGTCGTCATGAACCAGTCGCTCTGGATCGGCTGCTACCCGGGGCTGAGCGAGCCGATGATCGCGTACATCGTCGAGAAGTTCGGCAGCTTCCTCGCGGGGCGGAAGCCGGGCCGCTAGCGCAGCTTCGCGACCAAGGTCGTGATGCTCAACGGCGGGAGCGTCGCCGAGAACGTCGATCCCTTCAGCGCGACGCGCGGCAGGACGCGCCACCTGCTCGCTCGCGCTCGAGCGAACCGCCGTCACGGGGCCGCGAAGGCGGCCGTGCGCAAAGACGACCCGCGACGTCGCGGTCTGGCCGGATGGATTGATCAGGACGACGACGGCCTTTCCCGCCCCGCGATAGGCGCTCGACAGGACGGTCCCCGAAGCGGAGCGTCGTAACCACCCGGCGGTATCCGGGACGCACGAACCGCGAGAACTGCCCCGTCATCCAGTAGATCGGCGTGTACGAGAAGCTCCGGTACACACCGTTGTCGAAGTCAATCGAGATCATCGTGTCGCTGCGAACCCAGCTCCCGAAGAACCCCCACAGGTAGTCGACGGCGCTGACATCGCCGTTGGTGATCAGGTCGTTGACCCGCACGGCCCACGGGAACGCGGACGGCCAGTCGACGTACGCCGGGTTCTCGTACTCGGTCATCCAGAGAGGTAGCCCGTATTTCTCGGCCAGCGCACGCATCTTCGGGACGTCGGAGTAGTCGCGATACGTGTGGTACGCGAGCGCTCCGACGTACCCTCGTGCCTCCGGGTCCTGGAGCACGGCGACCGCTCGGCGGTACGCGTCGCCCGGGTTCTCGTCGTCGGGGATCACGAGCTTCGTCTTGAAGCCCGCAGCACGCATCCGGCGCCCGAGCTGCAACGTGACGTCGTGCATCCACTGCGGCGGGAAGTCCCCGGTGATCTGCGGCTCGTTCAACACCGAGTACAGCGGCGGCTCGACTCCCTTGGAGCGCCAGTAGCGGAGGATCCCCATCGCGTAGCCGACGTATCCGTCGACATCGTCTCCGGACATCCAGTTTTCGGCGTACACGGGAGCGGGGAAGAACGTCCGCAAGCCGTAACCCCTCGCCTGCTCGACGTACGCCACCTGCGCCTCACCGAGCTTCCCGGCAAAGTCGAACGGGCCGCCCGGAGCGCTCTCGATCCCGCCGTCCAGGGACTGCCGCGACCGTGTCAGTCCCAGTCGACGATAGAGCGCCGTCAGGATCTCGGCCTGGGCGTTCGGAGGGACGACCGTCTTCGGCGACTTCGAGAGATGGGGGTCGCTCCAGACCCGGACCGAAGAGCCGAAGCCCTGCATCACCTGGCGCTCGGCTCCGAGATCGACTCGCACGACAGCGGAACTGCCAGCCGACCGTCCTCCAGGCGCGCCCGAAGCGGCGGCGAACGATCCGATCCCGGCGAGCGCCAGCACGATGACGAGAGAGATGCGCACCGCGAGGTCAGCTTAGCCAGGCATGGGATCCGTCTTACGCGGTCAGGTCCGAGCCGCCGGTTTCCGCTTCCAAACCTGGACCCCATCCGAGTCGCTGACGCGCACGTAGCGTGACGAGAGCAGCCGTTCAGCGCCGGAGACGTAGGCCTGCCAGGTCGGATTTTGGGCCGGATCGTAGAAGAGGCTCCTCGTCACGACGATCAGCTGGGGAAGCTCCTTCCGAACGCAGGCGAGCGTGTCGGACAGCGCATTCCCCGGATCCGACGGGTACTGCTGGAAGCGCGGGCACGCGAGATCGAACCCCTTCGAGATGAACACGGCGTGAGCGTCCTCAGTGTTCTGACCGAGGTGCATGTACGTGACGTGATCACTGGCGCGGAAGTACTTGACTCGGGCCGCGTCGAGAGCGGCGGCAGGCACCGAGTGCGGCGTCTCGAACCACGCACCCGGACGTGGGCCGAAGCGCACTTCCGCTCGCACGTTGGCCAAGACGAGGAATGTCACCACTGCAACGGCAGTGAGCGTCCCTGCCCGACTGCCGTACGCGTAGAGCGCAACACATATGAACCCAGCGGCGACGAGCACGAGCGGGAACGCGAGCATCTGCAGGTGGTGCCTCCACAAGGCGGTCAAGGCAAGAGTCAGCACCGTCGCAGCTACCGTCGCCGTCGTCGCCGAGACAAGCAGTCGGAACGCGCGATCGGCGCGTCGCCGCGTCCGGTACACGAGCACGAAGAAGGCGGCGAGCGCAATGAGTGCGGCGACGGTCTGGACCGCACCGAGCCCGTCGTACACCACCTCGAGATGCCCCAGGACTCCTCCCCGGCGGCCCTGGAGGCCGGTGGTCGGATAGCGCAGGTTGTAGTCGATCGCGTTGATGTATCCGCGAAGCTCACCGCGAGCGGCGAGGAGCGCCGCCGCGGCGGCGAGAGCCGCGATACATCCGAGTGCAGCCCTTGCAACCTGGCGAACGCGCGAGCCGGGAGGCTCCCCGAGAACGAAGAATCCGACTGCAGGCGCCACAGCGACCAACCCGAGATTGAGCTTGAAGAGCACGGTGATCGCGAGGAGAGCACCGGCTGTCGCAAACTTCCCGCGCAGCCACAGCCAACCGGCGAGTGGGGTGAACGCCAGCCCCCCGAGCATCGAGAGCCCCTGCTGATACCACCCGATCGTCAGAGCGAGCGGATAGCCCACGAAGGCAGCCACCAGCACGAGTCGCGGAGCCCGCAACTCGCGCAGGAGGAGGGTGATCGAGATCGCTGCGACAGCAAGCCACAAGCCGTCGAGGGCAAACGGCCCTCGCCACCCACCGATCCAGAGGGCGCCGGCGTAGGTGTAGTAGAAGAGCGGATCCTTGTTGTCGAACAGTTGGACGTAGATGTGGTCCCCGTCCAGCATTCGCGCGGCGATGCTGAGATAGACGCCCTGATCCAGGGTGATTTCCGGTGCGCCGCGAAGGAAGGCGATCGTCGCCCCGACGAGCAGAGCGCAGCCTGCGACCGCCAGGCCTAGGAGCGCAACGGGCCACTTCGTCAGCTCGAGGCGGCTGGCGAGCGTCGTCACTTCTGACTGGCCACCAGGAGGACGCCGGCGGAGATGAGAACGACGCCCGCGATGTTCATCCAGCCCAACGGCTCGTCCCGGAACAAGTAGGCCGCCCCGACGACGAGCGCGTAGGAGAGAGACACGCTCGGAAACGCGACCGAGACCGGGATCTCGCGCAGCGCGAACATGTAGCAGAGCGCTGCGGCGGCGTAGAACGCGAGGCCGAGGATGGACGGCAGCGCGACGAGCTGATCGACGAGGCTGTCAGCGCCCGCGCCGGCTTTCAGGAGCAGCTGGCCGACGACGCCGAGCACGATCGCGCAGCCGAGCGCGACGTACGACGACGTCACGTCTGCTCGCCGACGGCGTGGCCGGCGCGCTCGACCTCGTGAACCACGAGTTGCGGTCGCGTCCCCCGCGCGAGATCGTTCATCTCGACGCCGCGAACGACGAACTGCGGCTTGCGATTCGCCGACAGAAACAGCCGTCCGAGATACTCGCCGAGCAGACCGAGCATGATGAGCTGCACTCCCGCAAGCAAGAACGTCGCCGCCATCAACGACGCCCAGCCGCGAGGCGAGCCGCTCGTGAAGACGGCCTCGCCGATGACCTCGATAAAGCCGAGGAGTCCCAGGCACGCCATTCCGAACCCGACGAGGGCGCCGATGCGGAGCGGCGTCACCGAGAAGTTGAGGAGCATCGAGAAGAACAACCGCGTCAGGCGACGCACCGTGTAGTTGCTGCGTCCGGCCGAGCGCGGCAGGTGCTTGACCTCGAGGCGGCCGATGTTCTGCGTGACCTGCGTGATCAGGCCGTCGACGTACGGAAACGGGCCTGTGTGGTCGAGGATCGCTCCCACTGTGAAAGAGTTCAAGCAGCGGAAGCTCGAGAGGTAGAGACCTTTGGGCTTGTCGAGGAGACGGTCAGCGCACCAGTTGGTGAACCGGCTGCCGAAGTTCCGCCAGGAGTCGTGCTGCTTGCTGTCGTAGTAGCTGTAGACGACGTCGTAGTCGTTGTCGAGCGTGTGCCTCCACAGGCGCACCACTTCCTCCGGCGGATTCTGGAGGTCGTCGTCCATGGTGACGATGTGCGCCCCGCGGGCATGCGCGAGCCCGGCCATCACGGCGTTGTGCTCGCCGAAGTTCCGCGCCAGGTTGACGACCGTCAGCGCGACCTGGTTGCGGTGGCAGAGATCGCGACAGACCTCGAGCGAGTTGTCGGGGCTGCCGTCGTTGACGAGCACGATCTCGAGGCCGCCGGGCACATCGAGGCGCGTCAGCTCGTCGACCAAGGTCGGGACGCTTTCCGCCCCGTTGTAGACCGGTACCACGACGGAGAGGGCGAACACCGTGGTCGAACCGTCGGTCACGGCTTCAGCGCCCAGAGCCAGACCGAGCCGCCGAAGGGAAGCCGAAGCCCGAGTCGTCCCAGGCGGCGCTCCCCTCCGGCCACGGCGGAGAACAGGCTGTCCTGCCAGGCCGGAAACGAGCGGACGTCGCTCGACCCACGGCTTCGACCCAACGTCCGGTGCACGATCATGAGAGGCAGCAGCAGGCTGTTCCAGTAGCCCACGCCTTTGATCCGCAAGCCGGCGTGCTCCACCACCTCGCGCGCTCGGCGCGCCGTGTATCGACGCACGTTCTGCACCCGGGCGTCATGGTCGGACAGGAGCCAGTCGTAGGCAGGCAGGTTGAGCAGGAGGCTCCCGCCGGGCTGGAGGCAGCGACGAAACTCGGCGAGCGCGGCCGACTCGTCGACGTTCGCGTGACAGAGGACGTCGGCGCTCAGGACGGCGTGGAAGGAGTCGCTCGGGAACGGCAACTCGTTCACGGTGCCCACGACGATCTCCGCTCGAGACTTTCGTCGCGCGACGCCGGCAGCGTCCGCGTCCAGCTCGAGCCCGACGCGCTCGAGGCTCGGGGAGCAGTCGGCGATCCTGCGCAGAAGGCCGCCGGTCCCGCACCCGGCGTCGAGCACCGTGGCTCCCGGGGGGAGTCGGAGTCCCGCGAGGAGCTCGATCAGGCGCTCGTGGAGCGCGCGATACCACCACATGGTGTCCTCCGCCGCCGCCATGCGGTCGTATTCGGATCGCTCCATCTCCGCACCGAGCCCTGACCCAACCGTCCTCGACCTTCGTAGCGAACTCGTGACATGCCGAGCGCGCTCTCGAATGATAGGAACGGCACGAGAAGAGGGCCACTGGCCGATCGGGCGGGAAGAACGCCTGCGGACGACTCGGCTCTACCTGCTCGGCATAGGCGACCTGCGTCTCTTCGAGGGCGGCCGTGACCAAGGGTCGATACGGTCCGTGACGAGAGCGGCGGCTCGGCGTCCGACAGCTCCCAACGCCTGCGAGGGCCGGCACGGCGCCGTCAGCTCGCCTGCTTCGCACGAACGAGGGCCGCGAGTGCGGCGACGCTGCCGAAGCTCTCGGGAACGAGATCGTCGTCCTCGATTCGAATCCCGTAACGCTCCTCGACGAACACGACGAGCCGCAGGACGTCCGTTGAGTCCAGCGCACCGTTGAGAAGAGGGTCGTCGACGCCGAGAGAGATGTCCCGGTCGTACGCGATTTCGGTCGAGACGTAGTCGATGAGCTCTTGCTCGATATCCATGTGGTCCTTTAGCTCGTCCCGGCAGAGCCGAGGGTGTCGGAGAGGATGCGCGTCCGATCGACCTTATCGGTCGAGGTTCTCGGGAGCGCTCGGCGGAACTCGATCTCGTGCGGGACCATGTATCGAGGGAGGACCCCGGCACAGTGTTGCCGCAGTTCCCGCTCGGAGGCGCCCGAAGCAACGACGATCGCGACGATCCGGTTGCCGAGCATATCGTCCGGGACGGCGACCGCGGCCGCCTCGGTCACAGCGGTATGTGCGTAGAGGGCAGCCTCGATCTCGCCGAGTTCGACGCGGTGGCCGCCGGTCTTGACCATGTGGTCCCTCCGGCCGAGATAGCTGTAGTCGCCGTTCTCGTCGAGGGCAACCCAGTCGCCGGTGCAGTACAGCCGATCGTCGCGCCAGGAGCCGTCGGGGCTGGGGACGAAGGCCGCCGCTGTCTCTTCGGAGCGTCCGAAGTACCCCTGCATGACGGTTCCACCCCGGACGTGGAGCACGCCTTCACGCCCGACACCTGTGACGACGTTCCCGTCTTCGTCGAGGACGACACAGTCACTGTTCGCGCACGCCTTCCCGATCGGGATGTTCTCCGTGCGATCCTCGTCCAGCGGCGGGACCTCGTACCAGGTCACCACGTTCGTCTCGGTCGGGCCGTACAGGTTCGCGTACCGGGCAGTCGGAATCGCGGCCATCAGCTCTCGGAGATACCTGACCGGAAAGACCTCGCCAGCGAAGAGGATCCAGCGAAGCGGGCGCAGGTTCCGCCGGGTGAGGCCGCCTCGCGATACGAGGAGGGCGAGCACCGAGGGAACGGAGTACCAGACGGTGAGCTGCTCCTGCTCCATGAGCTCCGCGAGCCTGCCCGGGAACATCGCCAGACCCTCGGGCATGAGAGTCACCGAGGCGCCGGCAGCCGCCGCACCGTAGAGATCGAGGACCGAGAGGTCGAAGTTGAAGGGTGCGTGATTCGAGAGGCGATCGGTCGCGCTCAACTCGAACGTGTCCACGACCCAGTCGACGAAGGTCAGCGCGTTTCGATGCGACAACATCACTCCCTTCGGACTGCCGGTCGACCCCGAGGTGAAGAGGACGTACGCGAGGTCGGTTTCGACCGCGCCCGCAGCCGGCGGCTCGGGCTCTTCGGCGGCCGCAGCCGTGGCGGCGTCGAGCACCCGGACAGGGAGATCCGTGAACGACTCGGCCTCGTCGAGCGACCAGACGAAGTCGACTCCCGACCGGCGAAGGAGCTCCGGATCGAGCTTGGAACGTGCCCCCGACCAGGTGACGACGCCTCTCGGTCGACACTGGCCCACGATCTCGGCGAGCCGCGGTGCGGGCGTCCCGGGCTCGACGGGCACATAGGCGGCGCCGGCCTTCATAACGCCGTAGATCGTCTCGACGACGGGGATCGACTTCGGCGCGTGGACGACGACTCGATCGCCCCTGGTCGTGCCCGCGGCGGCGAGCGCCCGCGCGATCCGGTTGCTCCGCTCCTCGAGCTCGTCGTAGCGGATGCCGCGTCCGTCGTGTCGGACCGCAGTCGCCTCGGGCGCGAGCCCAGCAGCATCCCTGACGTAGTGCTGCAGCAGGAACCGGGCGCTCATAGTCCGAGAAACCCCGCGATGATCGACCGCTGGATCTCCGAGGTGCCCGAGTAGATACGGCTCGCGATCGCATCGCGCACGTCTCGCTCGAGGCCGAGCTCTGCCATGTAGCCGGCTCCTCCGTGAATCTGAAGCGCGTCGAGAGAGGTCTGCACCCAGCTCTCGCTCACGTGCAGCTTGACCTGCGACGGCTCGTACGTGAGCCGCTCGCCGCGCTGTTTCTTGTCAGCGGTTCGATACGTGAGAAGTTGCGACGTCTCGAGCCGCAGTTGCATCTCGACGAGCTTGCCGGCGATCTGCTCGTGCTTGCCGATCGGCGAACCGAACTGCCGCCGCGACCTCGAGTAGCGGACGCACTCCTCGAGTTGGCGCCGCATCGTGCCGAGTGCCGGCGCGAGGATGTACGAGCGCTCCCACTCCATCGCCGCGCCGAAGACTGCAGACCCACCGCCCACCCGGCCGAGCACCTGGGTTGCCGGAACGCACACGTCCGAGAGCGTCAGCTCGCCCATCGCGGACGTCCGTAGGCCCATCTTCTCGTCCGGCGTGGTGACCGAGATCCCCGGCGTCGACCGATCGACCAGAAAAGCCGTCAGTCCACTGACACCCGCGGCCACGTCGACCGTGGCCACGATCAGAAAGACATCGGCGACAGGAGCGCTGGTGATGAAGACCTTCGTGCCGTTGAGCCTGTACGTGTCGCCGTCGAGCTGCGCAGAGGTCCGGAGCGAGAACACGTCGGAACCTGCCTCGGGCTCAGTGACCGCGTGAGCGCCGATGATGCTTCCGTCCACGAGCCCGGGCAGATAACGCGCGCGCTGGTCCTCCGTTCCGAAGAGCAGTATCGGCAGCTCGACACTCCAGAGCTGCGCCATCAAACCGAAGAGGAGCCCGTTGTCGCGGCAGCCGTACCCGAGACCCTCGAGGACGCGTACAGTCGTCGGCAGATCTTGCTCCGACCCGCCGTACCGGGCGGGAATCGGGAGACCGAGGACTCCGAACTCGGCACAACGACGCCAGAGGTCGTGGTCGAAGACGCCTTCCTTGTCGCGATCGTGGAGCCCGGCGTTCAGGGATACCGCGAACTCGACGGCGGCTCCGCGCAGGCTGGATGCGTCGTCCTTCGACGAGACGTTCATCCTCGCCTCCCCTCACACCGCGACTCATCGCGGCTGCACACGTCCGTGGCGGGGTCCTGGAAAGTCGAACGCAAAACATGGATA
Organism: uncultured Actinomycetes bacterium; assembly: GCA_963809405.1. Classification (GTDB taxonomy): domain Bacteria; phylum Actinomycetota; class Thermoleophilia; order Gaiellales; family Gaiellaceae; genus GMQP-bins7. Next base: position 1,628,408 of record CAWEJN010000002.1, on the reverse strand, counting down.
GTGGGCAACGTGCGGTCGATAGGCCCCCGTCCCCTTGCAGACCACTCGGTCGCCACACATCGGCGCCGGTCAGGACGTGCTTGCATCCGGACGAGCGGCATCGCCGCAGAGCGCGACGCATCGACGTGAATCTCGCACTCGCGGCGAGGCGAGCTCGTGGGCTTGCACGTGCACACGTCGTCTCGCTGGGCCTCCGCCTGCTGCCGCTGAACGTCGCGTACCGGCTCGCACGCTGGCACGGACGGCGCACGTACAGGCGCATGAAGCCGGCGACTCGCCGACGGGCGACCGAGATGGCCCGTCGACTGGAGACGAGCCCAGCGGTCGTCGACCACTACCTCGAACGCTACTTCGAGCTCGTCGCGAGCGAGAAGCTCGAAGCACACATGTACCAGCGCTTCGGAAGACAGGAGATCGATCGGGTGATCGAGATCCAGGGGCTCGAGCACCTTCGCACTGCCCTTGCGCACGGAAACGGAGCGATCCTCTACTCGGGTCACGTTGCCGGCCATTTCACCCTGTTCGCGGCGCTGAGCATCCATGGCTTCCCCCTGACGATGCTCGGCTTCCCTCAGGAGCTCGAGCAATGGGTGGCAGCGCGTCGCAACGCGTTCTTCGAACGCCGGCTCGGAGCCGAGTTCCTCCGTATGCAACACGACGACTTCGGAATCGCGATGAGGGCCGTCAACGTCCTGCGCCGCAACCGCGTCCTGACGATCGAGATCGACCAGACGACGACGGCCTCGAGGGTGGCGACGGACTTCCTCGGGTCGCCCGGATGGTTCCCGCGTGGGCCGGCGCTGATCGCCAAGGCGAGTGGGGCTCCGCTGCTGCAGTTCTGGATTCACAGGACCGAGGGGTGGATCCCGCAGGTCGCAGCGATCGGTGAGCCTCTGTACGTGCATGACGTCGACGACGCCGTCCGAGCATGCGCTGCCGAGCTGGAGCGGTCGATTCGCAACGACCCGCCGAGTTGGCTGCCGTGGCTCTTCTCTCGGAGACTCGTCTGGGACGAGTGAGTGGTACATCTCCAGCGAGCCCACCGGTGAGACGTCACCGATCATCGCCGCGATACTCGATCGAGACGCTCACTCTGCCACGTCGTGGAAGCGATGCCCGGCCTGAGGCCCTGCGACCCACGAGACGATCCTGCGACGACGCCAGAGGAGATATGCAGCGAGGACGTTCATGAGCGCGATGCTGGACGCGGACGCGATCGCGGCTCCGTTCGCACCGAACGAGGGGATCAGCGCCACACCGACGACGACGTTCACGATTGCCGCGGCGGCGGCAGCCTTGGTGGTCTCCGCCGCGGCCCCGGTCATGGCGAGCGTCCCCATCCCGAATCCCGCCGCGAGAGCGATCACCTGCCCGAAGCACAGGATGCGGAGGGTCGTGACCCCCCCGCCGAAGTCGGTGCCGAACACGTCGAGAATCGGGCCGGCCAGCACGAACGCGCCGAGCGCGATCGGCAACGACACGACGAACACCAGGCGTGCGGCGTTCATGACAAGCCCCTGGAGCCGGTCGCGTTCGTTTTTCGCGTAGAGCTCTGCGATGGCAGGCATCAGCGCGGGCACTACCGCAAGCGCGATGAAGGGGAGGAACCCGGCGACTTTCGAAGCGACTCCGTAGATCCCAGCCGCTTGCGATCCCGCGATCGCGCCGGTGAGAACGATCCCGGACTGGGAGTTGACGGAGCTGATCGCACCGGTCATCAGAAATGGCATCGCTCCCTTGAGCCACGCCCGGTTCTCGTATTCGGGTACAGCGGTCTTCGCTTCGCGCGGGAGCACTCGCCGCACGAGATACGTTCCCACGACCGCGGCGGAAAGAGCTCCGAACACCTGTGCAGCAACGGCCCAGCCGGCGGAGAAGCCGACTGACATCCCGGCGAACACGAGGATGAGGCCGATCGTCACCACGGGCATCACCACGGCCTCGGGTGCACGAGCAAGCACCACGATGCGGAAGCCCAGCATCGCCCCCTGCCGGAGGCTGATGATGGTCACGAGCGGCACGAGCGCGAGCCCGATCAGCGTCGGGACCAGGAGCGGTGACTTCGGCCAGTCGAGGAGCCAGAACGTCACCCCGGCAGCCGCCGCAACCACGAGCGAGCCGGCCACGCCGAGCTGGTTCATGCGGCGTATCAGTCCTCGTACCCGGCCCCAATCCTCATGTATCCGATAGGCAGCGATCTCCCGGACGACGAGCTGCGGCAGCCCAAGGAGCGCGGGGACGGCGAGGAACAGCGCCCAAGCGATCGCGAACGAATACGCTCCGTACCCCGTCGGGCCGATGAGCCTCGAGAGCAGGAGCGCGACGACGAGGTTGAAGACGAACGTCGCCCCGTTCAGCCCGAAGCTTCCGGCCGACTGGAGAGCGAGCCTCCGGGCGAGCGTTCCCGACCGAAAGCCAAGGCGCCCGGCCCACGCGTCGGCGCTGATCATGCCCTCGCTCCCGCGAGCGGGACGACCTGTCCCGTGTCAGCCCCAGAGTGCTGTCCGAGGACGCGTCGGTACTCGCTCGCGATCTGCGGAACGATCTTCTCCCAGCCGAAGCGCTCGAGAGCGTAGGCGCGTAGCGCGGCAGCCGTGAAGTGGCCCGGATCGCGGAGCACCGTTGCAAGCGCGTCAGCGAGGGCTTCAGGGTCTTCCTTGGGCACGAGCCGCCCGACGTCGTCCGTGACGATGTCCTCGGGCCCGCCGCAGCGCGTGGCGATCACGGGCGTTCCGCTGGCGAGTGCCTCGACCAGCGTGGCGCCGAAGCTCTCGGCACGGCTCGGCAGCACGACGACCGCGCTCTCGGCCATCAGTCGGGCCACCTCGGCGTGCGACTTGCGACCTGCGAAGCTCACCCGGTCTCCGAGGTCGAGCTCATCAGCGAGGCGCCGGAGCTCCTCCTCCTGTAGACGTGTGTCTCGGTACGCGGCTCCGCCGACGAGAAGGAGCTTGCCTCGCTCACCGCGCGACTGAAGGATCTTCATGGCGCGCAAGAGGACGTCGATCCCCTTCGTGTAGTTGATCCAGCCGACGTAGAGGATGCGATCGGGGATCCGATCGTTGGCTCCGCCGAGACCGAACAACTGACTGTCGACACCGACCGGCACGACATGCACACAGTCGCCCTCGATGCCGAACCAGCGCATCGTCTCGCGCACGGAGCTCGACACCGGAAGCAGGGCTGCCGCCGCGCGAGCGGCAGCGAGTGCCTCCCTCCGGACCCGGCGGGAGCGGAACCACGCCGTGGTCCACGGTGCGTGCTCGGAAACGACGAATGGCACGCCGTAGCGCTGGCTCAAGCGATGGGCGACCGCGCCTTCGGGGTGGATCATGTGTGCGTGGATCAAGTCGAACGGGAACGTGGCACGCAACCGCTCGACCGAACGCCTCGCACCACGCTCCTGCGCGAGGGCTTCGAGTCGGTGGAGCGAGCGCCCGGGGCCGGCAAGGAACCGCGGCCGTTCCACGTCGATCCCGGCACGCTGCTCGCGTCGCGGAATCTGGCGGAAGCGCACGTACTGGCGTAGCGGCCCGACGGCGGGCAACGGGGGACACCACGGGACGGGAGAGAGGACGCGAACGTCGAAGCACTCGGCGAGGAGCTGCGTCGGGCGCTCGACCCAGAGCCCGAGGATCGGAAGAAGGTCGCTCGGATACGAGCGCGACACGACGAGCACACGTGAACGGGAGCTGCTCACGCGGCGACTCCGGCATCTTCGCGGACGATCTCCTCGAAGATCTCCGCGAAAGCCTCCTTACTGAACGGGTGGAACTCATCCGAGGCGAAGTACTCCCGCGCCGCCTCGCGGTAGGCGTCGATCTCGGCAGGCGACAGCGAGTGCAGGAACTCCCTGAGCTCCTCGTAGCTCGTGAAGCGGCGCATGTCCACGTAGCACTCAGGCCACACCCACCGGTCGACGTCAGGGGCTCCGAGGTAGACGGGGACGGTCCCGGCCCGAAGGCAGTCGAAGAGCTTCTCGGTCACCCAGCCTTCGAGAACCATGTTCTCGAAACAGATGGAGAACGTGTACCGCGCCAGCGTCGCGGACTTGGAGGAAACCGGTCCACGATATGCCCGCCGGGCCGCAGCGAGCAGGGGGTCGCGTTCGGGCCACGCCCTGTCCACGGCAGCGTCCATCCGATATCGGAGGTTGCGGATCATCCTCGGAATCCGGGTCTCGCCGACGCGAAAAGGCGGCCCGTCCCAGCCGATTCCGTACAGGTCGATCTCGTCATACCGACCGAAGTACTCGAGAGCCCGCAGTCGCTCGCTGTACAGCTCGCGCGTCTTGAGCGGCGGCACTTTGTTGCCATTGATCATCACGAGAAACGCACGGTCTCGTTGCGCCCATGCCTCCTCGTCCACCGAATCGAACGGGTACGGGTAGCGAAACGGCCGGAAGGAGACGGGGCCACGCAGGAACGGACGGATGCTGGAGTCGTCGCTGAACGAGTACATGCGTTTGAAGTGCAGGCTGGCCTCATACAGGTCGGCGTAGAGCCGTGGGTTGACGATGGGGCACTCGGGGACGAAGAACGCGCTCAACGCGACGCCGTGGCGCCGGTGGAGCGGCTCGAAGCGGCGGCGTAGACCCACACTCACGAAGAGATCTCGGTCGGTCGCCTGGACCTCTCCGCGCTCGAGCAGGTCCGCAGTGTGGACCGAGACCCCGAGCGCGGCGAGACGGTCTCGGACGTAGACGTAAGGCGCGAGGATGTCGTCGCCGGAGACAGGAGCGCGACGCACGTCGAAGAGTTCGTCGCGCTCGAAGTGAAACGAGGGAGGGTCGACGAAGAGCGTTACCGACGCTGCTCGAGGCCCGATCATCGCTCCGTGAGCCAAAGACCGAGCTCTGCGAGCACCTCCTCACGATCGCGATGCGCGTAGTACCAGGCGATCGTGCGCGCGAGCCCGTCCTCGAACGACGTCTCGGGCTCCCAGCCCAGCCGCTCTCGTGCCCGCGTAAGGTCGGCGGCCCGGCTGTACACCCCGACCGGCTTCGACATGTCGAAGAAGATGTCCGACGGCGTGAAGCCGGTCTCGGCGAAGATCGCTCGAGCGGCGTCGACGATCTTGATGTGCTCGGCCGTGCCGATGTTCACCGGGGACGCGTCGTCGATCGCCAGCGATGCCCGAAGCATCCCCTCGACGATGTCGCCGACGTAGGTGAAGTTCCTGTCCTGCTGGCCGTCTCCCCAGATCTCGTAGGGATCCATCTCGATGAACGCCTTGGCGATCAGCGCGACGACCGCGTGCGTCTCGTTCTCGCGCTCCCCGTAAGCGGTGAAGAGCCTGCAGGACACCGACTTCAGCCCGTGCTGCTTGTAGTAGGCCCCAAGCGTCATCTCCCCCATGAGCTTGGCCCAGCCGTATTCGCCGTCTGATGCAGCCCCGCCCTTGAGGAACGGGTCCGCCCACTCCTCGCGGAGAAGGATCGTGCCGCCGTCGACGGGCTTGTCCTGCAGGTCGACCGGGTACACGCACGCCGAGCTCGCGAAGCACACGTGCTCGACGCCGGCCCTCCAGGCCTCGTCGACGACCGTTCCGTCGAGAACCAGGTTGGAGGCGCAGTCCGCCGGGTGCGTGTCGATGAAGCCCCGTCCGCCGTGCGCTGCCGCGAGGTGGAAGACCAGCTCCTGGCCTTCCATGCACCGCCGCGCGAAGTCCCGCTCTCGCAGGTCCCCCACCTCGAGCTCGATGTGCTCGACGCTCAGCATCAGGTTCTCGCGCGTCCCGCTAGACAGGTCGTCGGCGACGCGCACGCGCGCGCCCTCGGCCACGAGCCGATCGACGAGATGACTTCCGATGAACGACGCTCCCCCCGTCACGAGCACGCTCCGGCTCCGCCACGGCGTCTGTGCCTTGTCTCCGTTCATGCTCACTGCTCTCTCCTTCGCAGAATCGGCGTTGTCCGCGCTCACGTCCACCGCTCGAGCCAGTGGTCGAGGAACACCAGGCTGTGCAAAGCGGCAGTCCGGTCCTCGCCGCGCAGCTGCCGGCGGCGCACCTCCGCCGTGAACGACGGCTCGACGACCTCGGCGATCCTCCCGGCGCCCAGCTCCACCTCGGAGCGGATCTCGCTCCGCAGCCACTCCTCGAGCGGCATGGCGAATCCCATCTTCGGTCGCTTCACCACCGACTCGGGGAGCCACGGCGAGACGGCGCTCTTGAGGAGCGTCTTCGCCTCGTTCCGCCGCGCGAGACGCGCGCCCGGCACCCGCCGGGCGAGATCGAGGACGTCTCGGTTCAGGTACACGGGACGGACCTCGAGCGACACCGCCATGCTGGCGCGGTCGACCTTCGTGAGGATTCCGGCACCGAGGGTGGTCTTGAAGTCGAGGTAGCGCATCGCGTCCACGAGTCCGACCTCCGCGGGCGGCGCCTTGGCGAGGTGCGGCCGCACGGAGTCCGTGGGGTCGTAGGTCTCGAGGACGTCGGCCAGCGGGCCGCGCGCGACGTCGCGCAGTTCCTGCGGGGCTATCCCGGTGACCAGCGTGGACAGCAGCAGGTCGTCGTGTGACACGCGGTAGCGATCCGCCCGCCGGCGGAGCTCCGGCCTGGGCAGCACGCCGCGCGCGCCGGCCGCCACGAGCTGCGACACCGGGCGCGAGAGACCGCGCTCGAGCCCGGCCCGGCGCGCTAGGAGCGCGTACTTTCCGTAGCCGCCGAAGACCTCGTCGCCGCCGTCGCCGGAGAGTGCGACCGTGATGGACCGCCGCGCCTCCCTGCAGACGTAGTACGTCGGGAGGTACGAGAAGTCGTTGAACGGCTCGTCGTAGTGCCAGAGGATCGTGTCCCGGAAGACCGACACGACGTCGCCGGGCACGACGGTCCGCTCGACGTGCTCGACGCCGTAGGTCCGGGCGACCAGCTCGGCCCACGGCCGCTCGTCGTACGCGCTCTCCTCGAAGCCGACTGTGAACGCCGTCAGCCGCGTGCCGCCCTTCGCGAGGGCTGCAGTCACCGATGAGGAGTCGACCCCGCCCGAGAGGAACGTTCCGACCGGGACGTCCGCGACCGTCATCTCCCCCGCGGCGTACTCGAGTGCATCTCTGATCCGCTCCTCCCACTCGATGACAGCGTGGTCGGGCTCGAGGTCGAAATCCCAGTAGGAGCGCGGCTCGCCGACGACCGGCTCGCCCGTCTCCCGGAGGACGACGTCGAGCCAGTGGCCCGGCGGGAGCTTCTTCGCGCCCTCCCAGACGGTCTTCGGATCGGGGACGAAGCCGAGGCTCAGGAAGTCGGCGACCGCAGTCCAGTCGATCTCCTTGCGAAAGCCGCTCCACGGAAGCAGGGCCTTCAGCTCCGAGGCGAAGGCGAACCCTCCGCTCGTCGCTGCGTAGTGGAAGGGCTTCTCGCCCGCGCGGTCGCGCGCGCAGAAGAGGCGCCCTCGCGACTCGTCCCAGATGGCGAACGCGAACATGCCGGAGAGGCGCAGCAGACAGTCCTCAGACCATGCGCGGTAGGCCTCGAGGAGCACCTCGGTGTCCGAGCGCGTCCGGAACACCACGCCCTCCCGCTCGAGCTCCGTGCGAAGCGAGCGAAAGTTGTAGATCTCGCCGTTGAGGACGATCGCCAGACGGCCGTCCGCGGAGACGAACGGCTGGTTCGCCTCGGGGCTCGGGTCGATGATCGTGAGCCGCCGGTGCCCGAGACAGACGCGGCCGTCGCCCGACGACCAGAGCCCGGCGGCGTCGGGGCCGCGGTGGACGAGCCGGTCGCGCATCTCCTCGACGAGCGCGCGGTCGATGGGGCCCTCGCCGAGCACGCCGACGATGCCGCACATCAGCCGCACCCCTCGCCGGGGATCGGCAGGCAGGCGAACGAGTTTCCCAGGCTCCCCACGCACGAATTATCCGGGAGCGCACCGGCAATGGCAGACCAGAGAGCCCTAGCCAGACGAGTAGGGGTTGAGCCCGAGCGCGAAACCTACGATCACTTGAACATGTCCGACTCGACGCAGCTCGCTCCGGGAGTCCCGGAGGACTACTACCGCCGCATCAAGGCCGCCGAGAGCCGCAACTTCTGGTACCGCGGGATGTGGAAGACGGCCGCCGGGCTTCTCGGCCCACGCCTGGAGCGCGGAGGTCGCGTGCTCGACGCAGGCTGTGGCACCGGCGGCTTTCTCCGGCTCCTGCTCGACGAGGGGCGCTTCGACGCGGCGGCTGGAGTCGACATCGCGGGCGCGGCGGTCTCGCTCGCCAGAGAGCAAGCTCCCGAGGCGGACATTCGCCAGGCGCCGCTACGAGAGCTTCCCTTCGAGGACGCCTCGTTCGAGCTCGTGGTCTCCAACGACGTGCTCCAGCACGTGCCCGAGAGCGACGTGGCGTCGAGCCTCGCCGAGCTGCGTCGCGTTCTCTCCGCTGACGGAGCGCTCCTCCTACGGACGAACGGCGCTCGCGTCCTCCGCCGAGAGCGTGATGACTGGCGTGCCTACGACGCCGCGACGCTCCGAGCCGCGCTCGCAGGCGCCGGGTTCCGGATCGATCGGCTGACCCACGCGAACACCACGCTCTCGCTCTACGCGGCAGCCCGCGGCCGCACTCCACGAGCGCCGAGCGAGGAGAGCGACGGGATCCCGGTCAGGACGCCGGGCACGATCGTCTCGGCGGTCGGGAGCGCCGTGCTGTCGCTCGAGGCGCGGTGGGTCACGCTCGGCGGCTCGCTGCCCTACGGCTACACGCTGTTCGCGCTCGCACGACGTGGATGAGTCGCTCACGCGACCAGGCGTGCCTCCGCGAGAAAGGTGCGCTTCCCCGTCCGGTGCGTGCAAGAGCTCGGATCCCGTGAGGGTCGGTACCTCCGCCTCTGCTGTCACTAACCGAGCACGATCGCGAAGCGTCTGTAGACCTTCGCGCCGCGAGCCGTGAACGAGACGCCGCCGTTCATGACCTTGCCTCGAGCGGCCTGTGACGGACGAAAGACGCATGTCGCGATGCCCAACGACGCTCGGGGAATCGCAGTGACCGTTGCCGACTCGATGGTTCCGGGGCACTTGACGTTGGTGGGCATCACGGGACGCCCGTCTGCCGACACTCGAACGAACGCCCTGAACGACGAGCCGGCCTTCGGCCGTATCGGCACGAGCCCGACGGTGATCACGAGCGGTGCTTCGGTCCGGGGGCCGGGGACGACTTGCGTCCTCGCCGACGTCCCTGACCCGCTGCCTGCGACGTTCGCGCCGGTGACCTTCACCCGCAGGGTCGATCCGCCGTCGGCGCCGGTCACTGCGTATCGCTTCGTCGTCGCGCCGCGGATGGCGACGCACCGCCCGGCCCGAGCGCAGCGCTGCCACTCGTAGCGGAAGATCGGGCCTGTGCCTCTCCACTTTCCGGGGTCCGCGGTGAGCGCCCGGCCTCTCGCGACGCTGCCGGACACCGTCGGAGCAGAGAGCTTTCGCGGCGCGAGCGGCGTTCCCATGAACCTGATTCGGTCGTTCCCCTCGTCGGCGACGAGAATGTCCCCGGCCGGTGTGACCGAAACGGCCTTCGGGACGGAAAGCTCGGCCTTGAGCGCGTTCCCGCCGTCACCGGAGAAGCCGCGCTTCCCGTTCCCGGCGATCGTCTGAATGATCCCGTTCGCCGCGACCCGCCGGATGCGGTTGTTCCCCGTGTCGGCGATCAGGAAGCCTCCGTCGGGGAGCGCGAAGACGTTGTGCGGGGTGTTGAGGCTCGCCGTGGCCGCCGGTCCTCCGTCGCCGGAGAAGCCGGCGCGCCCGTTGCCGGCCACCGTCGTGATGATCCCGTCCGGCGACACCTTGCGGATGCGCTGGTTGCCGGTGTCGACGATCAGCAAGCCTCCGTCGGCTGTCGGGACGACTCCGAACGGGCTCGAGAGCTCAGCGGATGTCGCCCGTCCGCCGTCGCCAGAGAACCCCTGGACGCCGGTTCCCGCGACCGTGGTGATGATGCCGTTGACGTCCACCTTGCGGATGCGCTGGTTGTCCGTGTCGACGATGAGGAAGCTGCCGTCCGGGAGCGGGGCGACTCCGTGGGGACGGTTGATCGCCGCGTCTGTCGCCCGGCCGTTGTCGCCCCAGTACGAATGAACGCCGATTCCGGCAACGGTCGTGATGACGCCGCTCGCGGAGACCTTTCGAATCCGGTCGTTGCCGAGGTCGGCGATGAGGTAGCCCCCGTCGCTTGTCGGCACCGCCGCGTGGACGAAATTCAGGGTCGCGCGCGTCGCCGGGCCACCGTCACCGGAGAATCCGGCGGCACCGGTGCCGGCCACGACGGTGACGACTCCATCCGGCCCGACCTTGCGGACGTCGTTCGCGTACGGCTCGGCCCAGACGAACCCGCCGTCGGGCGTCGGGAAGATGCTCCGCGGCTGGTTGAGCTGAGCCTCCGACGCCTGCCAGCCGTCTCCTCCGGAGCCCCGGGTCCCGCTCCCCGCCGCAGTGACGATCGTGTTTCCCCCTGCCGGGGTCGCATTCGGGACCGCGACGACAGCCACGGATGCGGCGGCTGCCGCGAGGGCGAGAAGCGAGCGTCGGAGGCGTGCCATGGCGGAGACTCGCTGAGAGTAGGGACGACGGCTGAGACCTGCAACGCCATGTCGACCAGCACACATCGCCGCTGAGACCGCGTGCCCTAGCCAGAAGGCTAGCCCAGCGCCTCCGGAACCACTTTACGATGACCCGCTGTGACAACCCGTCGTGAGCGGAACGCGCGAGGACGGGCTCCGTCCCGCCCCGCGGCCGCCGAACGTCGCGGACGGACGACATGACGACCACGTCCGCTCTGGATGTCACGCCACTCCCGCCGATCGAGACGCCGAAGCCGAGCACCTGGAACCGGCTCGTCGAGTTCGCGACATCGCCGATCGCGCTCTGGCTCGTCATCGCCGGGGGCGCGCTTCTCCGCATCGTCCGCTACGAGGACCATCGCTCGCTCTGGCTGGACGAGTCGCTCCTGACGCTGAACCTCCTTCAGAAGTCGGCCCGCGGGCTGCTCGGAAGCCTCGACTACTTCCAGGCCGCACCCAGCGGGTTCCTGCTGGCGGAGAAGCTCGCCGTGCGGACGCTCGGCGACAGCGAGTACGCCCTCAGACTTCTCCCGCTCCTCGCGGGGATCGCGTCGCTCTTCCTGTTCGTCGCCGTTGCCCGGCGCTTCCTCTCGGCAGGCGCCCTGCTCCTCGCCGTGACGCTGTTCGCCGTCACCGAGCCCCTGATCTACTACTCGTCGGAGGTCAAGCCGTACGGGTCCGACGTGTTCGTCACGCTCGCGGTGCTCCTCCTCGCGTGCCGCGCCCTCGAGCGCGACCGCCTGTGGAGCGTCGATCTGCTCGGACTCGTCGTCGTGGGGCTCGCCGGCATCTGGTTCGCGTACCCAACGGTCTTCATCCTCTCGGGAGCCTTCGTCGCCCTCGCCGTGCGCGGCTATCGGACCGCCGGCGCACGGGGGCTCGTTCCGCTGGCGTTGATCGGCGCCGGCTGGCTCGTGAGCTTCGGAGCCCTCTACCTCGTTACGAAGCAGAACACGAGCAGGATCCAGGCCGCGCTCTTCGGCCCCACCAACACGCATGGCACGTCGGGCATCTCGAGCACAGTGCACGCTGCATGGAGCGGGTTCGTCGACCCTGCCGGATTCGTCCACGGGCTGAACGGGCTCGCAGTCGTGATGTTCTGCTTCGGCGTGTTCTCGCTCGTGCGCCGCGTCGACGTCGAACGCTTCGCGCTGCTGATCGTTCCGCTCGTCGCCGCGTTCGCCGCGGCGTTCCTCAACCGCTACCCGCTCGGCGGCCGCTTCTCCCTCTTCCTCGTTCCCATCGTGCTCGTGCTCGTGGCGCGTGGAGTCCAGGAGGTCGCGGAGAGGTCGCGCCCAACGCTTCTCCTCGCGCTCCCGATCGCTCTCTTCCTCGTGCTCCCGCCGATCGCGACCGCCGGCTCGCACGTGGTCCACCCGGTCAAGCCGGAGAACATCCGACCGCTCCTCGGCCAACTGGTCACGAGCGCCAAGCCGGGCGACGGCCTGTACGTCTTCCGCGAGTCGCAGTTCGCTCTCCGCTACTACGGCGAGTGCAAGGACTGCCATGCCTGGCAGGGAGCATTTCCCTGGCCGCTCGAGCCGAATCGCGCCGAGCCTCACGAGCGCGCGCTGCAGTCGGTCCCGGCCTCGAACATCTGGGTCGGACAGGAGGCCGGGAACGACCAGATCCAGGCCGACCTCGACGACCTCGACCGGCTGCCGCGGAACCGGCGGATCTGGTTCCTCTTCTCGCACACGGCCGTCCGTAACGGCCTCGACGAGAAAGCGCTCTTCCTCGCGTACCTCGACCGCTACGGGCGCCGGCTCGATGCCCGCGAGGAGCACGGGGCGGCCCTCTACCTGTACGAGCTCACGAAGAAGCCCGCGCCCGCCTGAGCGGAGCGGAGCGGCTCCGGTTCAGGGAGCGGACGTCGAGTCGGCCAGCTCGGTGTTGTTCTGAAGGGTGATTCCCGACGGGCTGCACCCGGACACCATGCACCCGAAGGTGCCGCCCGAGCCGTTGGCCGTGCGGTTGTTCTTGATCGTCCCGGTGATGCCGGTCGAGGTCGTGTTGAGCTGGATCGACTTCTGCCCGTCGCACGGCGCGCCGCGGTCGAGCCAGTCGACGGGGCAGCCGAGAGAGTTGCCGTCGAAGACGATTCCGGTCGGCGACGGGCCTGCAAAGTTCTGGATCTGGACGTTGTAGACGACGTTCCCGTAGAACTTCGTGTTCGTCACGAGCAGCCCGTTGACGTTGACGATGAAGAGGCCGCCGTAGTGGCAGGAGCCTCGGTCGGGGTTGCGGCCCTGCTGGTTGTGGAGCGCCGAGTTCGAGATGACGATGTCGACAGGCGTGTGGTTCGAAGCACCCCACCGACCGTTGATCTTGTTCTCGTCGCCAGGGCCTTCGCTCGCGGCGCAGGAGCCGCCGGAGCTCTGCACGACGGTCGCCGGTCCGACGTCCATCGAGTCGAAGGTGATGTGGTCGGAGGCGAGAGCGCCGATGTGCACCGAGTGCATCCCCTGGAAGAGGACGTTGTCGGGCACGTGCTGCGGGTCGGGCCCGAACGCGGAGACCTCGCCCTTCACGTTCAGCGAACCTCCGCCCAGGATCGCGACGCAGGGGCCATCGACCTCGAGCTCGCCGTTCATCGTGACGCCCGAGGACGCATCGAAGCGGATCAGGCTCGAGGTGTTCGTGCGGTTGCACTTGCCCGACAGGTCGCCACGCCAGGCGAGGGTCTGGCCGCCGTAGGACCCGGAGGAGACCTTGCACGTGTCGCCCGGGCTCGCCTGCTGGTAGCAGGAGTTCCAGGAGCCGCCTGCCGGCACGGTGATCGTCTTGCCGGACCCACTGGGCGGCGGCGGCTGCGACGGGGGCGGCGGCGCGGGGCAGGCAGCGGTCGTGCTCGCGATCGTGGACGTCGAGGAGCGGTTGCCGGCAGCGTCGAATGCCTGAACGCCGAGCACGTATGGGGTGTTGCAGGTGAGGTTCCCGAGGGTGGCTTCGGTCGCGGTGACGGTCATGGCCTTGGTCCCGCTCATGAAGACGTCGTAGCCGGCCACACCCTTGTTGTCCGTGGAAGCGGCCCAGTCCAGCGTCATCGCGGTCGCCGTCCGATTGGACGCCGTGAGCTGCGACGGGCTGCTGGGCGGTTGGGTGTCGTCGCAGGCGGACGTGGAGCCGGTGACGTTCACCTTCTGGGACGTGTTCCCCGCCGCGTCGTACGCGTCGATGCTGAACGTCCGGTTCGTGTTGCAGGCGAGCCCGGTGAAGGTGTACGTGGTCGCGCTCGTCTTGCCGGCGGACGCTCCGTCGACGTAGCCGTCGTAGCCCGCAACCCCGACGTTGTCAGAGGACGCAGCCCAGCTCACCGTGACGCTCGTCGACGTTCGGCTCAAGATGACCGGGTTGGTCGGCGTCGTCGGCGGGCTCGTGTCGGTGGGCGCGCCCGACCCCGAGGAGCAGGGGCTCGTGCTGGCGGCGACCCAGGCTCGCTGCGACGCGTTGTCCGCCCGGTCGTACGCCTCGACGCTCAGGTGGTGAGACGTCCCGCACGCCTGCCCGACGAAGTCGTAGGTCGTCCCCGTCACGGTCTGCCTGAGCGTGCCGTCGAGGTACACGCCGTACCCGGTCACGCCGACGTTGTCGGTCGAGGGCGACCACGTCAGATCCATGGACGAGGGAGTGGCGTCGGCGAGCGCGAGGTTCGACGGCATGGTCGGAGGCTGGCTGTCCGAGGTCGGCGGCGAAGGCGGCTGCGACGGGCAGCTGGAGGTCTGCATCGTCGCGGTGGTCGTCCCGGAGACGTTGCCCGCGGCGTCGCGCGCGTCGACGCCCACGCTGTACGAGATCCCGCAGCTCAGGCTTCCGAGCGCGTAGGAGAGGTTCGACGTCGATCCGAGCTTCGTCCCGTTGCGGAAGACGTCGTAGCCCGCGACGCCGACGTTGTCGCTCGAGGCCTTCCAGGCGACCAACATGCCCGTGGTCGACGCGGTCGTCTGCACGAGCCCCGTCGGCGCGCTCGGCGCGGACTGGTCGCCGCAGCCGGAGGTCGCGACGTAGAAGCTCGCCCACGGCGAGTTGTTGCCCGAGACGTCGTACGCCCGGACGCCCACGGCGTACGACTGGCCGCAGGAGAGGCCCGCGAACGTGTAGCTCGTCGTCGAAGTCGTCCCGAGTGCGACGCCGTTGCGGCTCACGGAGTAACCGGCGACGGCGACGTCGTCGGACGCCTTGCTCCACGAGAGCGTCGCCGAGGTCTGGCCGGCAGCGATCTGCTGCAGGCCGGTCGGCGCCGACGGAGCCTGCGTGTCCACACACGGCGCGGTCGAGACGAGCGCCTTGGTGTCGACCGACTCGTTCCCCCTGGCGTCGTACGCCGTCAGACGGACCTTGTAGCTCTGCCCGCACGACAGCCCGGTCGCAACGTAGGTCGTCACGAGCGTCGTCTTCGGCTTCGTCGGTCGCTTGAGCGCCGACGGCCACACCCAGACGTTGTAGCCGGCGACGGCGATGTCGTCGGTCGAGGCGTCCCAGGTGAGCGTGACCGATGTCTGCGTGACGGCGAGCACCTTCAGGTTCTGAGGCTGGGACGGCGCCGAGTGGTCGCCCGCGGCGGCGGTCGTGACGAAGGGGAAGAGGACGAGAACCGAGCCCGTGAGAACGGCGGCGAGCAACCCGGTGCGAATCCGGGCGTGTGAGAGGGCGGCGTGGATGAGGAGCCTCTTCGGCATGGCGGCCCCGACGTCATCGGCGCGCGTCCCGGACCCTCCTCACCCCCGATCGGGTGAGAGACCCATACCAACGGGTGGCTCGATTCCCTCGGAGGCGACCACTCGCCCGAGCGATCTTCGAGCCGTCGCGTAGGCTGCGCAAATGGCTTCAGCAAACGCTTTGATCGATGTCGTCGTCGTCTCCTACAACAGCCGTGCTCACTTGAGGGACTCGGTCGAGTCAATGGCTCTTCGGAACGACGCCAACGTCGTGGTCGTGGACAACGCATCCACGGACGGAACCCTCGAGACGGTGTCGGATCTGCCGCTCACGGCGATCGCGCAGTCGGCCAACGCCGGCTTCGCAGCAGGGTGCAACGCCGGCTGGCACCTCGGACGCGCCCCGTTCGTCCTCTTCCTGAACCCGGACGCGGTGCTCGACGACGGCTCGCTGACGACCCTCGTCGCGCGACTCGAAGGCGATCGGTCGCTCGGCGCCGTAGGCCCGCGGATCGAGCACGGAGACGGCTCTCTCGCGCTGTCGCAGCGACGGTTCCCGCGGCTTCGCTCCACGTACGCGCAGGCGCTCTTCCTCCATCGCCTCTTCCCCACCGCCACGTGGTCGGACGAGATCGTCCGAGATCCGGCCGCGTACGAGCGCCGCGAAGTTCCCGAATGGGTGTCCGGCGCCTGCATCCTCGTACGCCGCTCGGCGCTCGGGGAGATCGCCGGCTGGGACGCCGGCTTCTTCCTCTACTCGGAGGACACCGACCTCTGTAAGCGGCTGCGCGATGCCGGCTACGGCGTCGCGTTCGAGCCAGACGCACGAGTCACGCACGTGGAGGGCGCGTCCGCGCCGCGGGCCGCGACCCTGCCGCTCCTCGCCGCCAGCCGCGTTCGCTACGCGGCGAAGCACCACTCCCGGCCGTACGCGCTGCTCGAGCGCCTGGGCGTCGCGCTCGGCTCTCTCACGCACGTCGTCGTGTCTCGGGGAGGGATCGAGGCTCGCCTCGGCCACGGCCGTGCGCTCGCGGCAGCGCTCTCCCCTCGCTCGAGCACCTGATCTCTCGGCTAGACGTCGCCGAGCAGCGGCCCGGGCGTGGGCACGGCTGCCGATCGCAGCTACCGTCAGATGCGACGTGTGCGGGATCTGCGGAGTCGTGCAGCTGGGCGGATCGCCCCGGCCCGTGATCGAGCAGGAGACGCTCGACGCGATGACCGACGCCATGCGCCACCGCGGGCCGTCCGACCGCGGGACGTACCTTCGCGACGGCATCGCGCTCGGCGCCAGGCGGCTCTCGATCGTGGACGTCGAAGGCGGTCACCAGCCCGTGTCCAACGAGGACGGAACCGTCTGGACGGTTCACAACGGTGAGCTCTTCAACCACCTCGAGCTCCGTCGTGGGCTCGAGTCGAGCGGTCACCGGCTCGCGAGCCACTGCGACACCGAGGTCATCCCGCACCTCTACGAGCGCGACGGCGACGCGTTCCCGGAGCGCCTTCGCGGAATGTTCGGGATCGCGCTCTTCGACGAGCCCCGGCGGCGGCTCGTGCTCGTGCGCGACCGCCTCGGGATCAAGCCGCTCTACTACGCGCAGCGCGGCGATCTCGTCGTCTTCGCGTCCGAGCTGAAGGCCCTGCTCGCGAGCGGCCTCGTCGGCGGCGAGCTCGACTACGACGCGATCGACGCCTACCTCACGCTCGGCTACTTCCCCGCGCCGCTCACGCCGCTCGCGGGAGTGCACAAGCTCGAGCCCGGCCACCGGCTCGTCGTCTCCGATCGCGTCTCGGTGGAGCAGTACTGGGCGTATCCGAGGCCCGAGCCCACCGAGATGACCGCGGCGGAGGCATCGGAGCTCCTCCTCGCCTCGCTCGAGGAGTCCGTCCGGCTCCGGCTGATGAGCGACGTCCCGCTCGGCGCGATGCTCTCGGGCGGGCTCGACTCGAGCCTCGTCGTGGCGTTGATGGCGCGGAACATGTCGGAGCCGGTCAAGACGTTCTCCGTCGGGTTCCGCGAGGACGCCGCCAACGAGCTCGCCGACGCGCGGCTGGTCGCCGAGACGTTCGGGACCGACCACACCGAGCTCGAGCTCTCCTTCTCCGACGACGCGGTCTCCCTCGAGGATCTCGTCTGGCATCTCGACGAGCCGCTCGCGGACCTCTCCGCCCTCGGCTTCGACGCTCTCTGCCAGCTCGCGGTCCAGGACGTGACGGTGGCGCTCTCGGGCCAGGGAGCCGACGAGCTCTTCGGCGGTTACGCGAAGCACCGCGCTGCATGGGCGGTGGGCGCCCTCGACCCGATTCCTCGAACGGTCGTGCGCGCGGTCGCCGGCATCGCGGCACTGGGGCCGGAGAAGGCTCGTCGCGCGAGCCGGGCGGCTCGCGCGAACGGAGCGGTCGAGCGTCTGCTCGCGATGAGCGGGGACATGGACGACGACCGCCGGGAGTCCCTCTACCGAGGCCCGCTCGCCGCGGTCGACGGGCTCTCCGCCGCACGCGCAGTCGCCGCGAGGCTGGACGGCGTCCCGGACGACCCCCTCCCGACGACGCTCTTCCTCGACGCCCAGCTGGCGCTCCCGGATCTACATGCTCCACTACTTCGACCGGACGTCGATGGCGCACTCGCTCGAGGTGCGCGTCCCCTTCCTCGACCACGAGCTCGTCGAGCTCTGCGCGAGGATCCCACCGCAGCACAAGATGAGGCGCGGCAGCGGAAAGGTCGTGCTGCGTCAGGCGGCGCGCGGGGTCGTACCGGACTCGATCATCGACAAGCCGAAGGTCGGGTTCTTCGCGAACGCAGTCGACGAATGGATGCGCACTCGTCTGCGGACGGAGATCGGGGCGCGGCTGACCGACGCCGATCTGCGCTGCGCCGAGCTGTTGGACACCAGCACGCTGCGGCGGCTCGCCGACGACTTCGTCGCGGATCGAGGATCGCGCCCGCGTGGGCGCCTGCTGCTCTCGGTGCTCATGCTCGAGGTCTGGCTCGACTCGTTCCTCGACCGAGCCGGGCGAGCGCCGTCGGCCGTCGTCAGCTGACCGGCGTCACGCTCGGTCCACGCCGAGCCGCACCTTCGGGCCATGGGCCCGTCCAGGCGAGCACGGCCGACCCGAGTGCGAGCAGCACGAACAGCATGAAGAACTCCTGGATGAACGCAAAGCTGTCGTGCGTGAGCATGCCCACCGCGAAGGCCGCGACCGAGGCCGCGATCGCGGTCAGCAGCCAGCCTCGATCGGACTCGTCCCGTCGCGACTCGCGCCGCGAGCGACGGATCAGGCGGGCAAAGATCCAGACCCAGGCGAACACGCCGACGAGCCCCGTTTCGACGGCCGTGCCGAGCCACTGGTCGTCCAGCACGCGTGCGTTCTGCCCTGGCCCGTCGGTGATGCGCGTTCCGAAGCCCTGGCCGAAGGCCGGCTGCTGCTCGATGATCTGGAACTGCGGCTGGAGGCGGCTGCTGGACGTTCTGCCGCCGTACACGCTCTGGTCCGAGACGAGCCCCTGACTTGGGAAGAACGCCTGCCGGAGGCCGCCGATCGTTCCGGGCACGGCGAAGTGGACGACGAACAGCGCTGGCAGCGCGAAGATCGCCATGCGCCTGAGGTGCAGGTGGCCGAACGCCCAGAAGACGATGCCGACGGTCGTGAGCATGGTCACGCTCGTGCGCGAGACGGTCGCGAGCGCGGCGACGACGAGGAGCCCTGAGCTCACGTACCAGACTGCCTTTCTCGTGTGCTTCGCGAGATAGAGCGAGAGCGGGGCGACCATCACCAGGAGTGCGGCGAGCGCGATCGGGTGCTGCGCCGGCCCGTACACGCGGAGCCGACCTGCTCGCGCGATCCCCTCCTCGGACAGGGCTCCCTTGAAGCTGATCAGCGGGACGATCCCCTGAAGATGGTCGAAGACGTTGTAGTTGGTCCTCCGCTCGAGGATCGCGAACGCAGCGACGACCGCGGTCACGCCGACGACGACCTTCAGTACGGCGTGGATCGCGTCGGGGGTCCTGATGATCGAGACGATGAAGTAGTAGGCGAGGTAGAAGCTCGCGAGGAAGATGAGCGCTTTCGCGACGGTTCCGGTCACGTCCTGGAATGGGAGCGACGACGCGTCGATGATGTTGAAGTTCCCGATCTGCGAGCCGACGATCGACGTGACGACATCGAACCGCGTGATCGCCTGCGGATTGAGAGCTATCGACGCCACGACCGCAAGCCCGAACAGCAGCAGCGGGCCGTCGAGTTCGCTCCGCCGAAGCGTCACGCGAGGGTCGACGAGAAGAGCGGCCACCCAGAGAGCGACGAGGAACGCGATCGTGACCCGGTATGGCTCGAGGTCGAACGGGAGGGAGACGACGAACCCATAGCGCTTGATCGGGATCACGAGGATCACGACGAGGAGAAATGCGACGAGCGACTCCCAGCGCAGGGCGACACGGTGAGTCGCCGCGACGAACGAGACGAGCATCAGCAGCCCCGCGGCCGGGAGAACGGCGCGACCCGAGACGGATGCAGCGGCAAGGAAGACCGCAGCTCCGCCGACCAGGGTTAGCGGGACGAGCGTGTCGGTGCTCGTCGTACGGGGCCTCCCGAGGGTGTTCAAGGCCGTCCTACGCCCAGCGGCGCACGCGCGTGACGTCCGGCTCCTCGTCGAGCTCCGGCTCGGGCACCAGGCCTGGGTCGGGGACCGGAGTCGGCTTCAGCTCGGGAGCGGGCTCGGTCGGCGCGCTCGGCCTCGGCTGCTCGATCGCGACATCGGCAGGACGTGCCGGGCGGAGCTCCGGGATCGCGTCTCCGGATTCGGCGCCGCTACGGGGCCGACGCCTGTTCTCGAGGATGAACGCCGAGGCGATCGTCGCCATCAGGATGGCGAGGAAGACGACGATCGGCAACGTCTTCTTGCGCGGCTCGATCAGGACCGCCTGGCCCGGAGCGTTGAGGATCTGAAGGTCGATGCGCTGCTTGACCGGGATGCCGGCCGCCTCCTGCGAGGAGCGAACGTATGCCAGGAAACCGTCGAGACCTCGCCGGAGCGTCGTCTGAGCCGCCCCTGCCGTCGCGGCCTTCCCGAACAATGCGACGATCGGAAGAGCGGACTGGCTCGAGTCCGTGACAGGAATGGCCTGGAACGACCCATCGAGCGGGCCGCCGTTCGCCTTGATTCGCGCGAGCACTTCGTCGCTCTGCGCGAGCTGCGCATACAGGCTCGCGAGTCCATTGAACTGGCCCGCGGCGCCGAACTGGGTGCGGCTCCCGGCCGGGAAGCCGTTCTGCGTAAGGAAGACTTGACCCTGGCTCTGCCAGACCTCGGCCTTGCGCGGCGTCAGCTTGGGAGTGACGCCGTTCCACCCCACCCGGTAGTAGGCGAGCGTGGAGAGCAAGACGGCCGCGAGGAAGCCGATCAGGAGCACCCTGCGATGCCGGCCGAGGACGCGGAAGTAGAGAGGCAGATCCATCTGGCTCAGAGGTTGGAGCCCGCTTGTTCCCGGGTGAGGGCGGTCACGTAGAGGGCAGTTGCCTCCGTTCGGTTGGCGACACCGAGCTTCCGATAGATCGACGCCAGGTGAAACTTGACCGCGTGGGTCGTGATGTCGAGGTCGCTCGCCGTCTGTGCGTTCGTGCTCCCGCGCGCGGTCCGCTCGAGGACCTGCTGCTCGCGAGGCGTGAGGGTGTCGAGCCCATGCTGATCGACGGCGCGTTCGGCCGAGACGGACATGGGATGATCGTACGTTGTCGCACGCCGATCGCCACCCGTCGTTCGACGAGCACACCATCTAGCCGAACGGCTAGTGACGAGCGAGCGACACCACGTACGAAGCGCATCCTCCTCGGCGTGGCCGATCGCTAGCTCGTGGCTGTGCGGAGGACAGCGGACGTGACGGCGTCCACCTCCGCGTCGGTCATCTCCGGGTACAGCGGCAGGCTGACGACCTCGCGGCATGCTGCCTCGCTCTCGACGAGCGAACCTTCCCGGGCGAGATGCTCGTACGCCGGGTGGGCATGAATCGGTCGCGGATAGTGAACGAGCGTTCCTACGCCGGCCTCGGCGAGAGTCGCTCGAAAGCCGTCGCGTTCTCTCGATCGGACGACGAAGAGATGGTAAGCGTGCTCGCCCCGGGTGGCCTCGACCGGCAACACGAGCCCGCAGGTTCCGAAGGACTTGAGGTAACCGGCAGCGAGTGCTCGCCGCCGGGCGATCCACGTGTCCAGATGCGGCAGTCGTGCGAGCAAGACAGCAGCCTGGAGCGGATCGAGTCGGCTGTTCCAGCCACGCAGTGTCGATTCGTAGCGGTCGCGCTCCCCGTAGTTCCGGAGCAGCCGCGCTCGCTCGGCGACGTCGGGGTCGCTCGTCACCACCGCCCCGCCGTCTCCGAGCGCACCGAGATTCTTGGTGGGGTAGAAGCTGAACGCCGCGGCAAGACCGAGTGTCCCCGCGCGCGAACCCCGATAGACGGCTCCGTGCGCCTGTGCGGCATCCTCGACGACAAGCAATCCCCGTGATCGGGCGAAGTCGAGTATCGGATCCATGTCTGCGCATTGCCCATAGAGGTGCACGGGGACGATCGCTCGGGTCCGCGTCGTGCATGCGTCTTCGAGCGATGGAGGAGCGAGTGTGAGGGTGTCGACCTCGACGTCCGCGAGGACCGGGACCGCGCCGGCGGCCTCGATCGCGGCGACGGTCGGGACGCACGTGTTCGCGGCCGTGATGACCTCGTCGCCGGGATCGACCCCGACTGCCTGGAGCGCGATCGTCAACGCGTCGGTTCCGGATGCAACCCCGATCGCATGGGACGCGCCGCAGTAGTCGGCAAATGCCGACTCGAACTCCTCGAGCACGGGACCAAGGACAAAAGGACCTCGGTCGAGCACTCGCGCTATTGCCGCCTCGAGTTCCGTGCGGATGCTCGCGACCCCTCGAGAGAGGTCGAGGAACGGCACGATCAAGCGTCGTCCCAGTAGTGCTCGCGGTTCTGGCGGAAGAAGTCGAGAGACCGGCGTACCCCTTCCTCCAGGTCGACGCTCGGCGACCAGCCGAGGTCCTTGCGGATGCTCGAGAAATCCGAGTAGTAGTCGCCGATGTCGATCGCCTTGCGATCGGCCGGGAACGGCGTGAGTCGATAGCGCCCACCACCGCCGACGCGGATCAGAAGCTCGGCGAGCTCGGTCAAGCTCAGGACCTCGTCGTGTCCGAGGTTGTACACCCTGCCGATCGCGTCTTCACGGGAGGCGGCGAGGAGACATGCACGAACGGCATCGTCGACGTAGGTGAAATCCCGCCGTTGAGTTCCGTCTCCGAAGACGAGCAGCTCCTCCCCGTCGATCAACTGCCGGAACCAGAAACCGAGAAACGTCTGTCGTGCGTCCTTGACCCGCATTCGCGGCCCGTAGGTATTCGTGAGTCTCAAGACGCAGACTGGGATTCCGTACACGTCTCCGTAGAGGAGGTGATACCACTCTCCGGCGGTCTTGTTGATGCCGTTGACATCGACCGGCGAAAGAGGGTGGCGCTCGTCGACCGGAACGTACTGAGGTCGGCCGTAGATCTGCCGAGTGCTCGCGAATACGATCCGGATCTTAGGATTGTGGCGTCGACAAACCTCAAGAATCGACAGCTGGCTCCGACAGTTGATCTCGAGGTCGGTTTGAGGATTCTCCATCGAGTCCAAGTGGCTCGTCTGGCCCGCGAGGTTGAAGAGAAAGTCCTGATCCTTGACCAGGTAGCGCATGCTGTGCTCGTCGCGGACATCGGAGATATTGATCGTGAGCCGATCCTCGATCCCCGCGACATTGACGAGCGAGCCGCCATACTCGGGAATCAGCGAATCGACCAAGACGACGTCGCTCCCAGCCGACACGAGCTCACGCGCCAGAGTGGAACCGATGAAGCCAAGTCCTCCCGTGATGAGCACGCGTTTGCCCCGAAACGCTTCCGCAATCTCGGGCGCGATCGGTTCCCTGTCCGCGCTCACTGGCGCCAAACCCTAGCCCCGAGCTACCGGCCGCGCGGAAAACGGGCCGCCCCATGCAGCGACCGGGGCACCGGCTACATGGCCGGTTCTCGGCGCGAGACGATGGCGCTTCTTGGGGAGGGCGCCTTCGTCGACCAACTGAGCACGCCGTCTAGCCGAACGGCTAGGTGTTGCGCAGAGGGACTGCTCCGGAAGGCTGCGCGCTGGGAGTTGGGTACCGTGTCGATGGTGCGTGCGGCCCACGGCATCGAGGAGGAGGCGAGTCTGCGCACCCACGCCGGCGGGCATCGCCGTGGTCTCTTCCCGGCCCGGAAAGACGGCCCTCCGACCACGTGATCCTCGGCAACGTGGCACACGTCGTGCCGGAGTATCTCCCCCGGTCGGCGACGTTCATCTACACCCTTCTTAGGCACCAGGAGCGCTTCCGGCCGGTCGTCCTCGCGCGGACGACGAGCAACCTCGATGAGTTCCCGATCGACCCTGTGTACGCGCTCGCGGTGGCGGCGCCGGTCGTCGGAGTCAGGCATCTGCTCGGCCGCTTGCGGAACGGTGCGTCGAGCTACGAACAGCGGATCGTCGAGCGGGCGCGTGAGCACCGCTGCCTGCTCGTGCACGCGCACTTCGGCTGGTCTGGCCGGGACTCGGTCGCAGCCGCGAGGCGACTCGACGTCCCTCTCGTGACGACGTTCTACGGCAGGGACGTCTCGGAGGCCGGTCGCGCCAGGAGGCGGGACCCGTACGAGCGACTCTTCGAGCGAGGGAGCCTGTTCCTCTGCGAAGGACCGACGATGGCAGGTCGTCTCGGCGCGATCGGGGCGCCCGAGTCGAAGATCCGTGTCGTCCCCATCGGGATCGATCTCGAGCAGTTCCCGTTCGCCGACCGGCCGCCTCGAGAGCAGCTCGTGATCGTCCAGTGCGCACGCTTCGTGGAGAAGAAGGGCATCGACCTCACGCTGGAGGCGTTCGCACGCGCACGTTCGGCGATCGGCCCGGCCGAGCTCGTCCTGATCGGAGACGGCCCCCTTCGTCCCGAGGTCGAGGCGAGGATCGCACGCCTCCGCCTCGACTCGTCCGTGCGGCTCACCGGCCTCGTCTCGCACGACGAGTATCGCCGGATCGCCGCGAGCGCGCACGTGTGCGTGCAACCGAGCCGGACCGGAGCGGACGGAGACTCCGAGGGCGGCGCCCCCGTCGTGCTCCTCGAGATGCAGGCCATGGGCGTCCCGATCGTCGCCACGGCGCATGCGGACATCCCGTTCGTCGTGCCGCGTCCCGACGGCCTCGTCCCCGAGGACGACGTCGAGGCTCTCGCGGACGCGATCGTGCGGGTTTCGAACGAATCGGACGACGAGAGGCGCCGGAGCGCGGTCGAGGCACGTGAGTTCATCGTCCGCCGCCATGACGCGTCGGTCTCGGCGCAGGCGGTCGAGGGGACGTACGACGAGGCCCTGACGTGAGCGAGCGCCCGCTCCGTGACGAGTTCCTCGTGTTCGGCCGGCCGGTGATCGGCGAGGCGGAGATCGCCGAGGTCGAGGACTCCCTCCGCTCGGGCTGGATCGGCACCGGCCCGAAGGTGCAGCGCTTCGAGCAGGAGCTCGCTGCCTACGCCGGAGCACCGCACGTCCGGTGCCTCTCCTCGTGCACGGCGGCGTTGATGCTGTCGCTGAAGGTTCTCGGAGTCGGGCCAGGCGACGAGGTCCTGGTGCCGACGATGACGTTCGTCGCGACCGCCAATGCGGTCGAGCACATGGGCGCGACGCCCGTCTTCGTCGACAGCGCCGATCTCACCGGGCTCATGGATCTCGCGGCGGCGGAAGCCGCGGTGACTCCGCGCACGAAGGCGATCGTGCCCGTGCACCTCGCCGGCCGGCCGCTGGACGTCGACGCGCTGCTCGACCTACGCGAACGACACCGGATCCACGTTATCGAGGACGCCGCGCACGCGCTCGGGACCGAGTGGCGCGGAGTCCGCATCGGGAACCACGGTGACCTCGTGGCCTACTCGTTCTACGTCACGAAGAACGTGACGACGATCGAGGGCGGAGCGCTGGCGACGCGCGACCCGGATCTCGCCGAGCGGGTCGAACGCCTCGGGTTGCACGGCCTCAGCGTCGGCGCCTGGCAGCGCTTTTCGGATGCCGGCTACCGGCACTACGAGGTCGAGGAGCCCGGCTTCAAGTTCAACATGACGGACGTCCAGGCGGCGGTCGGTCTCCACCAGCTCCCCCAGCTCGATCGCTGGATCGACGACCGCGCTGCCCTGTGGCAGCGCTACGACGAGCTGCTCCGCGGCCTGCCCCTGACCCTACCGTCCCCGCCCGCAGCGGAGACACGACACGCGAGGCATCTCTACCAGGTGCTCGTCGAGCCGTCCGCCCGCCGATCGCGCGACGCGCTGCTCGGGTTCCTGACGGAGAGGAAGATCGGCGTCGGCGTGCACTACCGCGCGTGCCATCTCCACCCGTACTACCGGGCGAAGTACGAGCTGGCGCCGGAGGACTTCCCTGTTGCGAGCGACCTCTCGGAGCGAACGCTGAGTCTCCCGCTCTCGGTCGACCTGACCGACGACGACGTCCTCGACGTCGTGGCCGCGCTCGAGGCCGGGCTCGGCCGCTGAGCTCAGGGGTCGGGGCTCGCCACCAGCGGCTTCGGCTTCCGGCCGGACACCCGTCCAACGAGGAACAGCATGTCCGTCCACACCTCGCCGAAGAGCAGGCGGAGCACCGCGGCGTAGACGCCGACCCCGACGGCGCCGAGGACGAGCAGGAGCAGCAGCGTCGGCAACCCGGCATCTTCGAGGGCGATCCTGCACCCGACGAGAACGGGAAGTGCGACGGCCCCGCCGATCACGCCGGCGCGGATCTCACGCCAGAAGTCGAGCAGACTCAGGTCGATCACGCGCGGCATGACCACGCCCTGCGCGACGACCATCGACGCGACCCCGAAGGCGGCGACGCCGATCGAGACCGCCGTCAGCCCGTGGTTGGCGAGCAGCGCGATCATGACCGCGTAGACGACGAGCTCGACGACGTTCCACGCAAGAAGCAGCCTAGGCCTCCCGAGCGCGACCATCAGCGGGCCGATACCGGTCGTGACCGCGTCGGCCATCCCGGCGAGGGCCGTAATCTGAGCCGGCAGCACGACCGGCTCCCAGCGCTCGCCGAAGAGCCAGGGAATGAGCACCGGCGCAACCGCGATGAAGCCTGCGAGGAGCGGGACGATAATCGTCGCGTGCGTCCGCACGATCCGGAGCCGGAGTCGGAGGAGCTCGGACATGTCGTCCGCCCGGGAGAAGACCGGGAACGACACGCGCAGCATCACCTGGCTCAGCTTCCCCTGGTACTCGACCCCGAGCTGGTAGGCGCGCAGGTAGTACCCGACGGCTGCCGCCGGAAGCTTGGCGCCAAGAATCGCGTAGTCGATGTGTCGGAAGCCGAGGTAGACGAGCGACGAGAGCGTCACCGGGGTCGCGAACCCGGCGAGCTCGCGCGTTCCCTCGCGAGACAGCCGCGGCAGCGGCGGCGGCACCGACACGAGCGCCATGAGGCCGGCCGACGCTACGAGGACGAGAGCGCCGAGCACGAGCGCCTGGCCGTTGAGCCCGTAGATCGCGAGCGCGACGCTCGTCACCGCGCCGAGGACGACGGAGGCGGCGTCGAACACGCCGACGCGCCGGAACCCGAGCTCGCGCTGGACGAGCGCCTGTGGAACTCCTCCGAGGCCGACGAGGAAGAACGCGGGCGAGGCAAGGGCGAGGAGATCCGCCGTCCGGTCGCCGAAGATCGCCTCGGCGGCGCCGCCCACGGCGAAGAGGTACGTAGCCAGGCTCGCCAGCGCGCCGATGACGAGGCAGAGGAAGGTCACGGTCTCCACCTCGCCGCGGGGGAGCGTCGGGCGCTGCACGAGCACGGCCGTCAGCCCCTGCGGCCCCAGGATCGCGGCTACGCCGACGAACACGAGCGCGACCGCCGCGTGACCGAACTCCGCGGGGGAGACGAGTCGCGCGAGGACGAGGACGGAGGCGAACCCGGTCACCTCGGCGACCACGCGGGTGCCGGTGACCCAGCGGACCCCGGTGAGCGTCACCTCGCCTAGGTCCCTCGGGCTCTCCTCGCCGCTCACGAGGACGGGACCTCGGTGCGCCGCCGACGCGACCCGTCCGCCGCAACCAGACGGTCGAACACTCCCGCAAGCCGGCGTGTGAGCTCCTCGCGCTCGTAGGCCGCGGCGATCGCGGGCATGACGCGCTCGCTCGACGGCGCGCCGAGCGTCTCCCGGATTCCGTGGACCATGCAGCCGACGTCCCGCGGCGAGCAGAGCCCCGCGTTCGGAATCCCGGTCACGAGGTCGCGGGCATCCCCGGCGGGAAGCGCTGCGAGGATGGGAGTCCCCGACGCGAGATACTCGTACGTCTTGCCCGGGACCGTCCGCGAGCGCTGGTCGTCGGCGAGGTCGTGCATCGGGAGGAAGAGGAGGTCGGAGCCGCGCAGAAGGGCCACCGCCTCCGCGTGGGAGACGTAGCCGTGGTCGACGACGAACCCTGCGTCCTCCTCGCTCACGTTCGTGCGCGCGGGGCCGGCGAGATGCACCTCGATCGGCCGCGATGCGCCCTCCGCCCGGACCCGGCGGACCGCCTCGAGGAGGAAGCGCACGGAGCGGGCCTCGGTCACGAGGCCCCGCGTCTCGCCCCCGAGCGAGCGTCTCACCGCCCGTGCGAGCCCGCTCCCGGCGGGCACGTCGTGCACGTAACCGACATGGGCGATACGGAACGGCTCGCCGTCCGCCCGAGGCGCGACGGGCTCGGAGAAGTCGTCCGCGTCCCACCCGTTCGGAATCGTCGCCAGCCGTCCGGCGAGCTCGGGAAGCGCCGCGCGGGTCGCACGCTCCGCCTCGGGCGTGTTCAGGATCACCGCGCTCGCGCTCTCGAGCGCCTCGCGCATGCGACGCAGGTCGAGCCGACGGTGCAGGACGGTCGGATAGCGGGTCCACTCGTCGAGCGCCCAGGGGTCGCGCAGGTCGGCGACCCACGGCTTCCCGGCTGCGGCTGCGATCCGCGAGGCGGCCGTCGCGGTCTCGAACGGGGACATCGACGCGTAGATCACGTCCGCCTCGCTCGCGAGACGGGCTCCGGCTCGCGACAGCCCGTCCACCCACCAGCGGGAGAACCGGCTGCGGACGCCGAGCCAGCGTTCCGCTCGACCCCGGAAGCCGCCCGCGACCGCCGGTTCCGGGCCGGGAATCCGGTGGACCTCGACCGGCGCGGGTATCTCCTCCGCCATGCTCGCGTCCGGCGGCGCCCACTCGAGCGTCGTCGACGCCGGGCCTGTGACCACGACAGGCTCGTATCCGAGCTGCGGCAGATGCTTGAGGAACTTCACCGTGCGCTGGACGCCCGCACCGCCGTGCGGCGGGAAGTAATACGCCAGCACGAGCACCTTCGCCACGGTCGAAGCGTACGGATGGCCCGTGAGGTCGCCGTCGCCGCGATAGCTTTCGCAGCCCGGCGGCCGAGCCGCCCGATCAGCGATGAGCCGGTACGCCGTCATCACTCCCGTCCGTGACGAGGCTCAGGGTCTCGAGCGTCTCGCGGCCTGCATGGCCGACCAGGTCACCCGTCCGGACCCGTGGATACTGGTCGAGAACGGCTCGACGGACAGCACGCCCGACGTCTGCATCCGCCTGAGCGAGGAGCAAACATGGATCCGCGCGCTGACGATGCGCGCGGCTCCCGCGTCGGAGCGGGGCGCACCCATCGTCGCCGCTTTCCACCACGGAATCGCCTCGCTCGACGGGGCCGTGCCGGTCGTCGGACAGCTGGACGCCGACCTGACCTTCGACGCCGACTACTGGCAACGCCTGCTCGAAGCACTCGAGGCCGACGAGCGCCTCGGGATCGTGAGCGGAACGTGCCTGGAGCTCCACGACGGCAGCTGGGAGGAGCGCTTCGGGACCGGCGCGAGCGTGTGGGGCGCTGCCCGGCTCTACCGGCGCGAGTGCCTCGACGAGGTGCTTCCCCTGGAGCCTCGAACCGGCTGGGATGCCATCGACGTCGCGGTCGCGAACACCCGCGGCTGGGAGACGCGCGTGCTCCGCGACGTGGCGTTCCGCCATCACCGCCGGGAAGGCTCGCGGGAGCAGAGCCGCTGGTCGTCCTGGGCGGCACAGGGTCGGGTGTCCCACTTCCTCGGGTACCGGCCGTCGTACCTCGCGATCCGCGCCGCGTTCAAGGCGGTCCGAGACCCCGCCGCGCTCGGGCTCCTCGGCGGCTACGCCGGAGAGGCCTTCCACCGACGTCCGCGCTGCTCCAGGCCGGGCGTCGTCGCCTGGGTACGGGCGCAGCAACGCTGGCGGACGCTCGGGCGTCGAGCGGCGGAGGCCCGCGGCCGTGCCCGCGCTGCCGGCTGACCGGCGACGAGAACTCTTCGAAAACGAACGGTCGGCGAGCCGTTTCGGCGCTACGCTTCGCGGCGGGGAACTGGGGATGGAACGCTCCAAACACTCGCGAGCCGCGCTCGTGCTCTTCGCGCTCGTCGCGCTTTTCGTGACGAGCGGAGCCTCGTACGACGTCGCCGCGGCTCCGCTGGCTGCGGGTGCGCCGTCACGCTTCGTCTCGCCGGGCGGCTCGGACGGAGGCTCGTGCACGCGCGCCGCGCCGTGCCGGAGTTGGGACCGTGCGTATCAGGTCGCGCGACCCGGCGAGATCGTGCAGGTCGCGGGCGGCCAGTATCCGGAGCAGGACATCGCGCCGCGCGCGTCCACCAGGAACCTGAGCCCCGGCTGCACCCCGACCTCGACGTCGAAGTGCATCGTCTTCCAGCCTGCACCGCGCGCGCGCGTCAGCGTCAACGGCCCGATCACGGTTCGTGGCTCGAGCGTCTGGATCCGTGGAAGCGCGACGCCGGCGGGAGGGATCCCCAGCCGCGGTCGCTCCTACAGCATCACCACCGGCGGCTACGTCGACACGGAGGCGACTTCGGAGAGCGTCTTCCCCGACCACGTGATCGTCCAGGGCGTGAAGGCGGTCAGCTTCGGCGTGTTCAATACGAAGACGGCCACCTTCCGCGACATGGACGTCGGCCCCGCGACCGTCGGAGGCGGGTGCCGCATCGTGCAAGGACCCGGTTTCGAGAACAAGATCGGCTACGGCGGCGGGATCACCGTCGAGCCGACGAACGTCATGATCGACCGCGTCCTCATCCACAACCAGAACCGGAACGAGGACGGCGCGAACTCCGACTGCCACTTCGGCGGGCTCTTCGTCGTCACGGTCGACGGACTCACGATCGAGAACTCCGTCTTCTCGCAGAACGCTGTCTACAACATCCAGGTCCAGAACTTCTCCGGCCCGCCCGCGCAGAACGTGCGGATCGAGAACAACTGGTTCGGCTGTCCCGTCGAGTGGCTGTACGACACCGCCATCGGCGGCGAGGGAGCCTGCGACGGCCAGGCCGACATCCAGTTCAACGCGGCTTCGCCCTTCAGGAACTGGCTGATCCGCTACAACAGCCTCGCCTCGGGCATCGGGCAGTACGTGCCGGGCGCGAGCTACCAGAACGTGCGCATCGTCGGCAACGTGGCCGGCGGCTTCAGCGACTGCTACCAGGGAATCACCTTCGCGTACAACGCAACGGGCAGCCGCACGTGCGGAGCGACGGACAGGCGCCTCACAGGGCCGCCGTTCATCTCCGACGTCCCAGGCCAGGAGAACCTGAGACTCCGCCCGGCGACGCGCGCCAACGCGTTCGTCGAGCCGGTCTCACCCGACGTCCGCCTCGCAGTCGACATGGAGGGGCGGATGCGGCCGCTCCGCTTCCCGAGCGATGCCGGCTCGCTCCAGCCGGACACGGCGAAGATCGTGCTCGGCCGCAGCATCGGCTCGGCCGCGATCGGGATGAAGCGCGCCGTGGTCCTCCGGACGTACGTGAAGCCGAGAAGCACGCGCAAGGCCCGGATCGGACCAGCCAAGACCCCCGCGACGATCGACACCTTCGTCGTCCCGGGAGGGACGCTCCGCGTCACCTCGGTCGCCGACCGCGTGGTCGGCGTCGAGACGAGGAGCCCGTACTACACGACGACCACCGGCCTCGGGCCGGGCGCGCCGCGCTCGGCGGCGGCACGAGGCGCGACGTTCAGCGCGTGCGACCGCGCCTATCGCCACAACGGCTCGGCCGTCGTCCTGGTCGGCGTGAGCGCGACCAAGGTGACCTCCGTCGAGATGCTCCGTCGCGTGTTCGCCACGGACTGCTCGGTGCAGAAGAAGCCGAAGAAGTAGCGGCGGACGCTACGGAAGTGGCCCCGGGTCGCCGCGGAGCGCCGCAACGAGGTCTCCGGGCGGCAACGCCCGGGGCCGTCGTAGGAGCCAGGCGGCGGTCTTCTGCACGAACACGACTGCACGGAACACCGCGACGCGCCACCGCGGCTCGGTCAGCTCCAGGTAGCGCACCTGCGCGCCCAGGTGGTGCCGGGCGAGACCCGCTCCGAGGAGCTTCGTCGACGCTCCGTGGTGGTGGAGGACGACCGCATCGGGCGTCATCCAGAGCCCCCGGCCCGCCTCGGCCAGCCGGTGCGCGAGCTCGACGTCGTTGAAGTAGATCGGGAAGCGCTCGTCGAGGAGATCGCCGTCGCCGAGGACGTCGCGGCGGAGCAGGAGGACGCTCGCGGACGGCTGAGGCACGGGGCGGGCGGTCGAGAAGTCGTCGTCGAGCATCCGGTAGCGGCGGAGGCTTCTTCGCACGGACGGCACGCGCTCGAACACGCGGCTCACTCCACCGAGGGCCGTCGCGAAAGTCGGAAGCCGGTAGTGGTGCTGCTGAGCCGTCCTGTCGGGATTGAGGTAGAGCGGGCCGACGCCCGCAACATCCGGATGCTCGTCGAGGAAGCGCCGGAGAACCGACAGCGCGCCGGGGTCGAAGACGATGTCCGAGTTCAGGAGCAGGACGAGCGGACCGGACGAGCGCCAGTAGGCCTGGTTCACCGCCGCCGCGTAGCCGCCGTTCCGCTCGTTCGCGACGAGGACGAGGTCGTCTCTCGCTCCGAGCATCTCGACCGAGCCGTCCGTCGAGCCGTTGTCCACCACGACCGTCTCGACCGTGGTGCCGTCGTCGACGCCGACCGAGATGGAGTCGAGGCACTCGCTCGTCAGCGAGCACGTGTTCCAGCTCACGAGCAGGATGGAGATGTCAGGAACGGGCTCGCGCGATGCCATCGGGCGCACAGCCGCCAGCTAGACTCCGACGGCCCTTCGCCGCACTGTACGCATCGCCGCGGATCCCGGCGAATACCTCCATCCTCTCAGCCCTGATGCCCACGGCCACGCCTGCATCCGACCGGGGGCACGTCCTGATCGTGGTCGAGAACATGTCCGTCCCGGCCGACCGCCGGGTCTGGATGGAGGCGCGAGCGCTCGTCTCCCTCGGCTACCGCGTCTCGGTCGTCTGCCCGCAGGGGAAAGAGCGGGACACGGGCGAAAGCGAGCGGCTCGACGGCGTCTCGATCCACCGCTTCCCGCTGCGGGAAGCGAGGGGAGGAGCGTGGAGCTACGTCGGCGAGTACGGGTCGGCGCTGCGGTCGATCCGCCGCCTGGCCCACCGCGTCGACGCCGAGCGGCGCGTCGACGTCGTGCACCTCTGCAACCCGCCGGACGTGCTCCACCTCGCGACCCGTCGTCTCCGAAAGCGGGGAGCCAGGGGCGTCTTCGACCACCACGATCTCGTGCCGGAGCTCTTCGAAGCGCGCTTCGGAAGCAGCGGTGGCCTCCTCCACCGTGCCGCCGTGCGGCTCGAGCGGCGCGCGTTCGCCGCCGCGGACGTGGTCCTCTCGCCGAACGAGTCCTATCGAAGGATCGCGCTGACGCGCGGTCGCAAGAGCCCCGACGACGTCTTCGTCGTCCGCATCGCCCCCGACCTCGTTCGCTTCCGGAAGGCGGAGCCTCGAGTCGAGCTGCGTCACGGGAAGCCGCACCTCCTCGTCTACGCCGGCACGATCGGCCCCCAGGACGGCGTCGACCACGCGCTCCGCGCACTCGCAGACCTCCGCACGCGCCGCGACGACTGGCACGCGACGATCGCGGGCGCCGGCGACTGGCGTGACGAGGCCGTCCGGCTGGCACAAGAGCTCCGCCTCGACGACGACGTCGACTTCCCCGGACATCTCGGCGACGCCGAGCTCGTCGCCCTGCTCTCCACGGCCGACGTCTGCCTCTCGCCCGAGCCCTCGAACCCACTGAACGACGCGTCGACGATGATCAAGGTCGTCGAGTACATGGCGCTCGGGAAGCCGGTCGTGGCGTACGACCTCCCCGAGACGCGCTTCTCGGCCGGGGACGCGGCCCTCTACGCGCGGCCGAGCGAGCCGGGCGGGCTCGCCGCGTGCGTCGAGCGCGTGCTCGACGACGAGGACCTCGCCGGGCGCATGGGCGAAGAGGGCCACCGGCGGGTCGCGGACGAGCTCGGTCAGGCCCGGTCGATCGAAGCGCTCGACCTCGCCTACCGTCGGGTGCTGCGGCGCTGAGCCGCGCCTACGATGCGAGCGTGACTCGCCTGTCCGTCATCGTGCCTGCGAGCGACCGGCCTTCCACGCTCGGTCGCTGCGTGGGCGCGATCGAGTCGCACCTCGGCCCCGGCGACGAGCTCCACGTCGTGACGGAGCCGGCCCATTGCCATCCGGGCGTGGCGCGGAACATCGGCGTCGCCGGCTCGAGCGCGGACGTCGTCGTCTTCGTCGATGCCGACGTCGAGCTCCACGACGATGCAATCCCGCGCCTGCGAACCGCATTCGAGCAGGACGCGACGCTCGCGGCGACGTTCGGCTCCTACGACGATTCGCCGGGCGAGGACGGCGTCGTCTCCGGTTTCCGCAACCTGCTCCACCACCACGTGCACCAGGAGGCAGGTGGCCCCGCGACGACGTTCTGGACGGGCCTGGGCGCGGTGCGACGAGAGGCGTTCGACGCCGTGAGCGGCTTCGACCCCGAGATCCGATACCTCGAAGACGTCGACTTCGGCATGCGGCTCTCCGCGACCGGAGCACGGATCGTCCTCGACCCGAACATCCAGGGGAAGCACCTCAAGCGCTGGGGCCTCGTGGACATGGTTCGCACCGACCTCGTGGGCCGGGGAGTCCCCTGGGTCGTCCTCCTCCTCCGCCATCGCCACTCGACGAGCGCCCTGAATCTCGGCTGGCGCCACCGCCTGAGCGCGTTCGCCGCGCTGATCGGCGCGGTCGCGCTCGTGACTGGTCGCGTGCGGCTGGTCGTCGTCGCCGCCGTCGCGCTCGTCACGCTCAACCACCGCTTCTACCGGCTCCTCTTCCGGCGCCTGGGGGCCCGGGGGTCGCTCGCGAGCGTGCCGCTTCACGCCCTCCACCACGTCGTCGGGATCGCCGCGGTACCGATCGGGGTCGCCCGACACCTCCGATCGCGCCCGCCCGACGGGCGCAAGGACTGATGGAGATCACCTGCCTGCGCACGGGCGTCGTGCGCGAGCGCGAAGGCGAGCGCGGAGCGCGCCGCTATCTCTGGGCAGGCTGGCGCGAGGAGGCGCTCCCCGTGAACGCGTTCCTCGTGCGCCACCCGGAAGGCAACTGCGTGTTCGACGCCGGGCAGACGGCATTGGCTGCGGAGCGCGGCTACTTCCCGCGCTGGCAGCCGTTCTTCAGGCTGGCCCGGTTCGAGCTCGACGCGGACGACGAGGTCGAGGCGCAGCTCGAGGCGTACGGCGCGTCAGCGGAGGAGGTCCGCTGGGTCGTCCTCTCGCATCTCCACACCGACCATGTCGGCGGGCTCGCGCCGCTCGCCCGATCCGAGGTGATCGTCTCGGAGAAGGAGTGGCAGCACGCGCGGGGCGTCGCCGGGCGCATCCGGGGCTACCTGCCGCAGGACTGGCCCGGGGGGCTCCAGCCGACCCGCCTCGAGCTCGACCGAGGCGGCTTCGGCCCGTTTTCCGCGTCGCACGCCCTCGTCGAGGACGAGACGCTCGTCGTCGTCTCGACCCCCGGCCACACGCCCGGGCACGTCAGCCTCCTCGTTCGTCGCGAGGAGGGAGACGTTCTCCTGGGCGGGGATCTCGCACACACGACGAGCGATCTCCGCCGAGTCGCACCCGCGATCGCGGACTACTGCGACGCTCACGCGGTCACGTACGTCGGGGCCCACGACTGGGACGCGGAGAGCTCGCTCGAGAGCGAGGCGGGCCGGTCGGACACGGAGACGCTCGCACCGAGCGCCGACACGCGGGACGCCTGAGCATGCGCTTCGGGTACGTCGGGCTCGGCCGCGCGAGTCGTCTCTACCACCTTCCCGCTCTGGCGCGCATCCCTGGTGGCGTCGCGATCGGTGGTGTCGACGAGGATCCGGAGAGCCGCGCCTCGTGGACGGCCGACACCGGTACGCCCGCCTTCGCCGCACTCGACGAGCTGCTCGCTCTCGAGCCCGACGTCGTCGTCGTCGCGACCCCGCCGCAGTCGCACGCGGACCTCTGCGTCGCCGCGCTGCAGGCGGGAGCGAACGTCGTCTGCGAGAAGCCGTTCACGACGACGCGCGAGGAGGGCGACCGTGTGCTCGCCGCCGTCGCCGCGACCGGCCGCCAGGTCGTGGTCAACCACCAGTACCGACTGAAGCCGATGTTCCGCGCGCTCCGCGAGCGGATCGAGACCGAGGAGTTCGGGCGGCTCGTGTTCTGCCAGATGTGGCAGACGATGGAGCTCGCGCCCTGGGACGAGCCGACTCCCTGGCGCGCGGCGATGTCGGGCAGGACGCTCCTCGAGGGCGGCGTCCATCTCGTGGACATGATGATCCACCTCTACGGGGAGCTCCCGAGCGCGGTCTACGCGCGACACTCACCCGGCCTCCACGACGACCCCGAGGCGGACCCCGTGCAGCTCGTCACGCTCGAGTTCGGCAACGGTCGGCTCGGGCTGATCACGCTCGACCGCGTGACGAAGGCGGCCACGCGGTACTTCGAGATCCGGGCCGACTGCGAGAAGGCGTCGCTCCGCGCCTCGTACGGAGGCCGCGCCGTCGCCCGCATCGGCGCCAAGCGGGCGGAGCGGGCGGGCCTCCGGCTCGACTACGGGCCGGGCGGCGTCGCCTGGGCCGAGACTGGGCGGCAGCGCCGTGTCCTGGCGCGGGCTCCGAGGGAGACGAACGTGCCGGCGACCGGGGACCTCCTGGTCGCGGCCGTCGCAGCATGGGAAGCGGGAGCGGAGCCGCCGTCGAGTGCGCGCGAGGCGCGCGACGTCATTGCCGTGATCGAGGCCGCGTACGAGTCGCACGCGACCGGCGCACGCGTCGAGCTCGCGGATCGCCTCCTCGGCGCCGCGGCTCAGACGACGTACTGAGCCGAGACGATGGGCGCGCCCTTCCGGGCTCCCGCGCCCTTCCCGAAGAGCGGCCAGACGATCCAGCGATAGGTTCCCCGCTGGAGCCGATAGAAGTGGCCGCCGTAGCTCCAGCTCGAGGAGAGGTCGAGCGCCGCGGAGCGCACGTCCTCCTCGAAGACCTGCGAGCCGTTCCGGTAGAGCGCAACGCGGTAGGCGGACGCACCCGCCTGTGCGGGCCACACGAAACGCGGCGGCGTGAGCGGCGCCTTCGCCGGTCCGGCGGGCGTTCGCGGAGTCGGGGAGGTCGGCTTCGGCTTCGCCGCCGGCGGGCGCGTCGTGGCGGCCGGCTCGGTGGGCGGGGGGGCGACCGACTCGGTGCCCGACCCGCTGCGAGCGAGCAGCCCTGCCACGGCGAGAACGATGATCGCGCAGCCCGCCGCTGCCATGTGCCACCCGCGCACGCGCCGGGAGCCGCCGGCAGCCGGGACCTGGGGGGAGACCGGGGCGGGCGGCCGCACGCGCGGGGCGACCCGCGTCCCCGGAAGCTCGGGCAAGAGCGCGCGCGCGCGCGGAGCGAGATCGGGATCGACGAGGACCAGCTCGGGCGAGATCGGTCCCAGGAAGTCGACCAGGCGGACCACGTTGTCCCGCTGGGCCGGGGGCCCATCGGGAGGATCGGGGCGGCGGATCGGCTCGACGACGGCCATGGGTTCGAAGCGAGTTCCCGGCTGTACACCGGTCTCCTGCGGAATCGTACGCCTGCCCGCGAGCCCTCGCCACTCGAACGAGGGACACTCGGATGCCGCGCTCATATGCTGTGACGGTGAACGACAGCACTGCCACGAAAGCCGCGAGCGTCCCGTTCGTCGACCTCGGCCTGCTCCACGCGCCGATCGAGACCGAGCTCCAGTCCGAGATCGCGGAGCTCGTCGGCTCGGGTCGGTTCGTCAACGGCCCGCAGGTCGCCGCCTTCGAAGAGGCGTTCGCCGACTGGTGCGGAGCTGCCCATTGCGTCGGGACGGCGAGCGGCCTGGACGCGCTCCGTCTCGCGCTCGTCGCGATCGGGCTCGAGCAGGGCGACGAGGTCGTCATCCCCGCGATGACGTTCGTCGCCACCGCCGAGGCGGTGACGCAAGCGGGCGGACGCCCGATTCTGGCCGACATCTCGGAGAGCGACTGGAACCTCGACCCCGCAGCAGCCGAGGCCGCGGTGTCGGATCGCACCCGCGTCCTGCTCCCGGTCCACCTCTACGGCCAGATGGCGGCGATGGAGCCGCTCGTCGACGTCTCCCGTAGGCACGGCCTGACGATCGTCGAGGATGCCTGCCAGGCGCACGGAGCCGAGCGCGACGGTGCGAGGGCCGGCACCGTCGGCGAAGCGTCCGCGTTCAGCTTCTACCCCGCCAAGAACCTCGGTGCGATGGGCGACGCAGGCGCCGTCGTGACCTCCGACGGCGACCTCGCCGAGCTCGTGCGCGTGCTGCGTGAGCACGGGCAGCGCACGAAGTACCACCACGACGTCGAGGGTTGGACGTCCCGCCTGGACACGATCCAGGCGCTCGTCCTGCTGCTGAAGCTTCCGGCCCTCACGGACGGCAACGAGGACCGGCGCCGCGCGGCGGCGTTCTACGACGCCGCGCTCGCGGAGGTCGGCGATCTCGTCACTCCCCCGGTCCCCACCGGGAGCTCGCCCGTCTGGCATCTCTACGTCGTCCGGACGGCCGACCCCGAGGCGCTCGGCGCCCACCTCGCGGAGCACGGCGTCTCCACCGGCAGGCACTACCCGATCCCCGTCCACCTGACCGCCGCATACGAGTCGCTCGGGTATCGGAGAGGTGCGTTCCCCGTCGCCGAGGCGCTTGCGGACGAATGCCTGTCGCTCCCGATCTTCCCCGGGATCACCGAGGAGCAGCTCGAGACCGTGACGAGGGCCGCGCGCGACTACTTCGCCGGCCGTGGCTGATCGCCCGGAGAACGACGCGCCTCACCGGGTCGTCGTCGACGTCGAGTTCGGCACGGGAGTCATGGTCGGCCCGTTCGTGAACCTCTACGGCTGCAGCGTCGGCGACGAGTCGCGCGTCGGGCCGTTCGTCGAGATCCAGCGGGGCGCACGCATCGGCGCGCGCTGCAAGATCCAGAGCCATTCCTTCGTGTGCGAAGGCGTGACGATCGAAGACGACGTGTTCGTCGGCCACGGCGTCGTCTTCGTGAACGACAAGTACCCGCGGTCGACCAACCCGGACGGGAGCCTGCAGGGCAAGGACGACTGGGCGCTGCTCGAGACCGTGGTCGAGAGCCGCGCCTCCATCGGCTCGGGCGCGCTCGTCCTCGGAGGGGTGCGCGTCGGCGCCGGGGCGGTCGTCGGCGCCGGGGCGGTCGTGACCCGGGACGTCGCGCCCGGGGAGGTCGTCGCGGGCGTTCCCGCCCGCGTCCTTCCTCGCACCTCGGGCTCTGTGCCTTAGCCGCCCGTCGGCGGAGCCGGCGCCGGCGCCGGCTGCAAGGCCTCCTGCACGACGCGGAGGACCTTCTGGCGCGCGCCTTCCTCCTCCTCGACCGGGACGAGGCCGCCGAGCTCGAGGCGGGCGAGCTCGATCCGGCCCGCCGCGCGCAGCGTCCGGAAGCCGAAGTCGGCGAGGAAGTCACGCGGGAAGACGGTGCGGTGGACGAGAAACCGCTCCGCCGCGGGCGTCGCCTCCCGGTAGCGATAGGCGAACGCCTCGAGGGCGCGGGCGCCCTTGTCCCGCGCCTCGCCGATCGCAGCGAGGAAGAGCGACTGCTCGATCCAGGGCTGCGAGTCCGAGAGCAGGTATGCGCACGTCACGAGCACCGCGTCGTCGGAGGCGGGCCCGGCGGGAAGGTCGGCGGCGCGGGGAAAGAGGTGCGCAGGCCCGTACTGCATCGAGCCGAGAACGCGGCCGTCGTCGTCGCTGTACACCGTCCCCCACGCGCCCCATTCGGTCTCCGCGCGCTCGATCCATTTCGCCTTGTCCGGCTCGCGGTTGCCGCGGGCCTGCCACCAGATGCAGTCGTGGCACACGGTAGGGGCGGTCTCGAGCGTCGCCCCGGTGAGGCCGGCGAGCCTCGAGCTCGTCATCGCGACGCCGATCGTACAACCAGCTCCGTCACCTCCGGGCGGGCGAAGAACCTGAAGGGGACGAACGTCGTCCCGAGGCCGGGCGAGACGTGAAGGGTCGTGTCGCCGTAGCGGTAGATCCCTTCGACGTCGCGTGCCCCAAGGTGAGCGAGCCGAAGCTTGCGGCCCGGCAGCGGGAGCACGATCTGGCCCCCGTGGAAGTGTCCGGAGAGCACGAGCTGGAACGCGCCCATAGGGAGTCTTCTCGCGATGCCGGGGAAGTGGCAGAGGAGGATGCGGGTGTCGATTGACTCGTCGATCAACGCCTCCGGGCGAGCAGCGCGATCGGCATAGCTTCGTGGATCGACGCCGACGAGCTGCACCGGACGCCCGCGCACCGCGACCTCGGTTGACTGGTCAATCAACACCGTCACGCCGTCGATGCTCCCGAGATCGTCGGGCGCGACCGGTTGCGAGAACGGATCACGGCTCTCCGCGAAATCGTGGTTTCCGAGAACGACGAAGCACGGCGAGAGCTCTCGGAGGCGCTCCTGGAGCTCGACGAGCCCACTCCGCCGCGACACGAGGTCACCGGTGACACAGACGAGATCCGGACGCCGCTCTGCCACCCAGCGCACTGCGTCCCTCGTCGCGCGCCGGCCCGGTGAGACGACCCCGAGGTGGAAGTCCGAGAGGTGCGCGATCCGCAGGCCGTCGAGCTCCGCCGGCAGCCCGGCGATCTCGACCTCGAGCACGCGGCGTCGAAGCCAGCCCGCCTCGAGCCAGCCCCAGGCGACCCCGCCGATCGCGATCACCGCGAGCGCGCCGAGGAGCCACGTCATCGCGAGTCTCTGGACCGTCGGGCGGCGCCGCGAGGCGACGAGCTCAAACGGCGAGCCGGTCGACGACCGGGTCGACCGAGACGACGTGCCGCTTGAACTTGAGCTCCGAGGCCTCGAGGCCCGCGGCGACGCCGATGAGCTGGGAAAGGTGGAGCACCGGCATCTGGAAGTCCCTGCCCGTCTGCTCGCGAAGCTTCGACTGCCACGCGTCGAGCGACAGGTGGCAGAGCGGGCACGGCGTCACCATCGCGTCCGCGCCCGCCTCCTTCGCCTGCTCGATCGGCTGGATGAGCTCGGCGAGAGCGACGTCCTCGCGCGCCTGGATGATCGGGAACCCGCAGCACTTGATCTTCGCCGGGTAGTCGATCGGCTCGCCACCGCAGGCGGTGATGATCCGCTCGAGCGACTCGGGCCGGTCGGGGTCCTCGAAGCCGAGGAGCTTCGAGGGGCGCAGGATCTGACAGCCGTAGAAGGGGGCGATCTTGAGACCCTTGAGGCCTTTGTGCGCGGCCTCCTGGAGGAGCTCGTAGCCGGGGCCGACGGAGACGAGCCAGAGGAAGTGCATGACCTCGACGCCGCCCGAGTAGATCGGCGCTCCCACGGACGCGAGGTTCGCGTTCACCCGCTCGAGGAGCGCCTGGTCGATCTTGAGCGCATGGTTCGCCTGGCGGAGGTTGAGCGTGCAGACGTTGCAGACGGTCATCAACGTGTCCGCGCCCGTCTCCTCTGCGTACGCGAGGATGCGCGCGTTCAGGTGGAGGTAGTAGTCCGGCTCGGCCTCGTGGATGTCGCCGGCGCCACAACAGGTCACCGACTCGAGCTCGATCAGCTCGAGGCCGACCTTCGGCGCGAGCGCCTGCGTCGAGATGTCGAGCTCCTTGGCGGAGAGCGACGCGAGGCAGCCCTTGTAGTACGCCACGGTTCTCACGCCGGCGCCCCCTCCTCACCCGGCCGCTCGACCGGCTTGGGGCGCGGGAACGAGCCCGGCCCGAACGGCTCGCGGGCGACGACCTGGCCGTCCTCGGTCATGGTCTCCTCGCCCTCGAACTCGAGGCGCGACAGCGCCCTCTCCGACTGCACGATCCCCTGCGCGCCGCGCTCGCCCTGGTCCTTGACGACGTCGTAGAGCGCCCTCGCCTCGTCCACGTGCTTCGCGACGTGCGGCGGGACGGGCGGCGGGACCTTGCCGTGGCGGGCGAGACCCATCGCGAACTTCATCTCCTTGAGCGAGCGTACGATCCCCTGCGTCTTGGGGACGAGCTCGGTCTCGCGGAGCCAGCCGGTCGTCTTCGTCGAAGTCACGAACCACTTCGCATGCTTCGCGCCCATGTCGCTGTCGATCCCGTGCTGCATCGCCTCGGCCCCGAGCTTGGCGATCGCGTCGCGGGGGTCGACACCCTTCGGGCAGCGCTCCTGGCAGAAGTAGCAGCGGGTGCAGTCCCAGATCCCGTGCTCCTCGGAGTAGGCCTGGAGCCGCTCGACGGTCGCCTTGTCACGCGGGTCGCCGACGAACCGCATCCCCTTGGCGAGGGCCGCCGGGCCGAGGAAGTCGGGGTCCGACTCCATCGAGTTGCACTCGGAGACGCAGCAGCCGCACATGATGCAGAGCGACTCCTTGTGGATGACGTCCATGCGCTCCTGCGAGACGACGTACTCCTTCTCGCCCGGGTCGGTGTAGCCGGGCTGGAGCCATGGCGTAACGGCTTCCATCTTCCCCCAGAACGGCTCCATGTCGACGACGAGGTCCTTGACGATCGGGAGGTTCCCCATAGCCGAGATCACCGGAACGTGGCCGGCGTCGACGAACGGCCGCATCTGCGTCTTGCAGGCGAGCACGGCGGCTCCGTCCATCCGCATCCCGCACGAGCCGCAGATCATCATCCGGCAGCTCTTTCGGTACGCGAGCGAGCCGTCGATCCGGTCCTTGACGATGTCGAGGCAGTCGAGGAGCGTGGCCTCCTCGGACGCATCGACCTCGTACTCCTCGAGCGCGCGGTTCCCCGCGAGCGCGTCGTACCGCCAGATCTTGAGCGCGACCCGCACCGGACCCCTAGTACGTCCGCTCCATCGGCTGCCACTTCGTCATCGTCACGGGCCTC
Source organism: uncultured Actinomycetes bacterium (assembly GCA_963809405.1). Taxonomy (GTDB): domain Bacteria; phylum Actinomycetota; class Thermoleophilia; order Gaiellales; family Gaiellaceae; genus GMQP-bins7. The sequence continues at coordinate 1,585,919 of CAWEJN010000002.1, read as the reverse complement.
CAGTCGAGCTTCGGCTCCCCATCGCTCCAGGTCACGACGGTGTGCCTGAGGAAGTTCTCGTCATCGCGCTTCGGATAGTCGTGCGGCCTTGCGTGTGCGCCTCGGCTCTCCTTGCGAGCGAGGCCGGCGACCACCATACATTCGGCGAGCTCGAGCATGAACCCGAGCTCGAGCGCCTGCGTGAGGTCGTTGTTGAAGATCGATCCCTTGTCGTCCACGACCACCCGCTCGTACCGCTCGCGGAGCGAGTCGATGATCTCGCCCTGCCTCTCCATCTGCTCCTCGCGCCGGAAGACACCGAAGTTCTCGTGCATCGTCTCCGCAAGCTCCTCGCGAATCGACCACGGCCGCTCGCCCTCGCTCCGGTCGAGGAGTGCCCGCAGCTCTCGCTCGGTGTCCGATTCGAGCGCGGGCGGCACCTCCACCGTGGTGTGCGTCGCAGCCCACTCCGCGGCGTGTCGGCCCGCCCGCTTGCCGAAGGTGATCGTCTCCATCAGCGCGTTCCCGCCGAGCCTGTTCGCTCCGTGAACGGAGACGCAGGCTGCCTCGCCGGCGGCGTAGAGGCCCTCCAGCGCGGTCAGTCCCCAGACGTCGGTGTCGATGCCCCCCATGTGGTAATGGGCACCGGGGCGAACCGGAATCGGCTCGTAGATCGGGTCCACGTGGGCGAACGTCATGGAGAGCTCGCGTGTGCCGTGCAGACGCTCGAGGATCCGCTCGGCACCGAGGTGGCGCAGGTCGAGGAGCACGTTCCCCTCGATTCCCCGCCCCTCGTCGATCTCGGTCTGCTCGGCTCTCGAGATCACGTCCCTCGATGCGAGCTCCATCGCGTTGGGCGCATAGCGGACGAGGAAGCGCTCGGCGTCCCGGTTCAGGAGATACGCACCCTCGCCGCGGCAACCCTCCGTGATCAGGACGCCGTTGGAGGCGAGCGTCGTGGGGTGGAACTGCATCATCTCCATGTCCTCGAGCGCGATCCCGGCTCGAAGGGCCATTCCCATTCCGTCTCCGGTGCAGGCGTAGGCGTTCGTCGTCCCGCGGTACAGACGACCCGGCCCGCCGGTCGCGAGGATCACCGTCTTCGCCCCGATCGACTTGAGACCGCCGTTGAGGATGTCCCACGCGATCACGCCCTGGCAGCGATCGTCGTCGACGACGAGCTTCCAGGCGAAGAGCTCCTCGTACGTCCGAATGCTCCGACGCTGGATCTGCTCGTACAGGACCTGGATCAGGACGTGGCCCGTGATGTCTGCGGCGTACGCGGTCCGGGGCTCGCCCGCGGCGCCGAAGGGACGCTGCGCGATGCGTCCATCGGGCGTTCGGGAGAAGACGGCTCCCCAGCGCTCGAGCTGGTAGACGTCGCCCGGCGCCTCCTCGCAGAGGATCTCGATCGCGTCCTGGTCGCCGAGGTAGTCGGAGCCCTTGACGGTGTCGAAGGCGTGCTCCTCGGGGCTGTCCTCCGAGGCATTGCCGAGCGCGGCGTTGATCCCGCCCTCGGCTGCACCGGAGTGGCTCCTCGTGGGATGCAACTTCGAGAGGATCGCGACGTCCGCTCCCGTGTCGAATGCCTCGATCGCGGCGCGCATTCCGGCGCAGCCGCCGCCGACGACGAGGACATCGTGCTTCGCCTCCATCCGAACCGCGAAGCTACCTGAACGGCCGCCGCACCTGCACCGGCATCGCCGGGGCGCGCCGTCAACCGGCGCGCGGAGGCCGGAGCCTCCGCACGAGCTTCACCAGCGGATCGTACGAGCGGTCGACCACCCGCTCCTTGAGCGGGATGATCGCGTTGTCCGTGATGCTGATCCCCTCGGGGCACACGTCGCTGCAGCACTTCGTGATGTTGCAGAAGCCGACGCCCGCCTCGCCACGCAGGAGCTCCGTGCGGTCGAGGGCGTCGAGCGGGTGCATCTCGAGGCTCGCGATCCGCACCATGAACCGCGGGCCGAAGTAGCGGGCCTTCAGGTCGTGCTCCCGCAGGACGTGGCAGACGTCCTGGCAGAGGAAGCACTCGATGCACTTGCGAAACTCGCTCATGCGGTCGACGTCGGCCTGCTGAACGAGCCACTCCGCGTCCTCCTTCGGTGTGAAGGGCGGGATCATCCTGTCGACCGCGTAGTTCCAGGACACGTCCGTGACGAGGTCGCGGACGATCGGGAACGCGCGCATCGGCTCGACTCGGATCACCTCTCCCTCCGGGAAGTCACCGAGCCGCGTCTTGCACATGAGTCGCGGCCTCCCGTCGACCTCGGCGGCGCAGCACCCGCACTTCGCCGCCTTGCAGTTCCAGCGGACGGCGAGGTCGTGGGCCTGCGTGCGTTGGATCTCGCGCATCGCGTCGAGAACGACCATGCCCTCCTGCGCCTCGATCGCGTACTCGACGAGATCTCCGCCCGCCGCGTCCCCGCGCCAGACCTCGAACGTGCGCAGGTTCACCGGCCGAGTCATCCGAGCTCCTGCGCCTTCCGCTCGGCGACGAGCGCCTCGAGCTCGGGAGCCGTGACCGCTGCGCGAGGCTCGACGACCATCCCCTCGTCACTCTTCGTGACGACGAGGTTGTGGCCGCCCCAGAACTCGTCGAACTCGGGGAAGTCCAGGCGGCTGTGGGCGCCACGGCTCTCCTTGCGGACGAGAGCCGCGCGGGCGACGGCCTCGGAGCACGTGAGGAGATTGCCGAGGTCACGGCACAGGTTCCAGGCGGGATTGAATGCCCGTCCGCCGACGGCGCGGGCGTTCGTGGCCCGCTGGCCGAGATCGGCCAGTGCGGAGAGGGCGGCCTCGAGGCCCTCCTCGTCGCGGAAGATCCCGACGAGGTTCTGCATGGTGTCCTGGATCTCGGCCTCGAGCCGGTACGGATCCTCCCCACTCCCGCCGAGGAACCCGTCCATCTCCGCGGCCCCCATCGCCACCTGCTCGGAGTCGAGGGCAGGTTGGCTCGCGGCGGTCGCAGCGCGGGCAGCGCCCTCTCCCGCGCGCTTTCCGAAGACGAGCAGGTCGGAGAGGGAGTTGCCCCCGAGGCGGTTGGCGCCGTTCATCCCCCCGGAGCACTCGCCCGCGGCGAAGAGCCCGGGCACGGAGCTCGCACCGGTCTCGGCATCGACCCGGATCCCGCCCATGGCGTAGTGGCACGTCGGCCCCACCTCCATGGGCTGCCGGGTGATATCGACATCCGCGAGCTCGAGGAACTGGTCGTACATCCCCGGCAGCTTCTTCTTCACCGTCGCTGCGGGAAGGTGGGAGACGTCGAGCAGTACCCCTCCGTGCTCGGTCCCGCGACCTTCCCTCACCTCGGTGTAGATCGCCCGGGCGACGACGTCGCGGGTCGAGAGCTCGAGCCGCTTCGCGTCGTAGCGCTCCATGAACCGCTCCCCGCTCGAGTTCCGCAGGATGCCGCCCTCACCCCGCACCGCCTCGGTGACGAGAAGACCGACGACTCCTGGCGGCCAGACCATGCCGGTCGGATGGAACTGGACGAACTCCATGTCGACGAGCTCGGCCCCTGCGTCGTATCCGAGCGCATGGCCGTCGCCCGTGCACTCCCACGAGTTCGAGTTGATCCGGTAGCACCTCCCGGCGCCGCCAGTTGCGAGGACGACGGCGCGAGCCGTGAAGCAGATGAAGCTCCCGGACGGGCGGCGATAGCCGAATGCCCCGGAGACCCGATCGCCGTCCTTCAGCAGACGCGTGATCGTGCACTCCATGAAGACGTCGACGTCCTGGTGCACCGTCCGGTCCTGGAGCGTGCGGATCAGCTCGCGTCCCGTGCGATCGCCGATGTGGACGAGCCGCTTGTACGTGTGACCGCCGAACGCACGCTGCGACATCCGTCCGTCGGGCGTTCGATCGAAGACGCCGCCCCAGCGCTCGAGCTCGCGGACACGTTCCGTCGCCTCCCGCGCGTGCAACTCGGCCATGCGCCAGTTGTTCAGGTACTTGCCGCCGAAGAGGGTGTCCTGGAAGTGGATCCGCCAGCCGTCGTCGGCGTCCACGTTTCCGAGCGCGGCCGCCACGCCGCCTTCCGCCATGACCGTGTGCGCCTTCCCGAGGAGCGTCTTCGAGACGACGGCCGTCCTGGCTCCGGCTTCCGAAGCGGCAATCGCAGCCCGGAGGCCGGCACCACCCGCGCCGATGACGACCACGTCGTACTCGTGCTGCTCGACCTCCCCGGCCATCGTCAGAAGATCCTCGGGTCGTCGAACACGCCCGCGGCGGCGAGCCGGATGTAGAGATCGGCGAGGGCGACGCTCGCGAGACTGACCCACGCCCACTGCCCGTGGTCGAGGTTCAGGAACGTGACGCCGCGCCAGAGCGTGTGGCGAGAACGTGCGACACGGGAGCACGCGAAGCAGTCCAGCCGACCTCCGACGAGGTGTCGAAGCGAGTTGCAACCGAACGTGAAGAGCGACAGGAAGACGACGTTCGCGAGGAGCACGAGCGACCCGAGTCCGACGCCGACGTGGAGGGACCCGTCCGCAGCCCGGAAGAAGAACGCCCGCGCGGCGTCGTACCAGAGGAATGCGAGGACGATCGTCGCCGCGTAGAAGAAGTAGCGGTGTGCGTTCTGGAGGACGTAGGGCAACGACGCCTCGCCTCGATAGCGACGACGTCGTGGGCCTGCGACGGCACAGGCAGGTGGGGCGAGGAAGAACGACCGGTAGTAGGCCTTGCGGTAGTAGTAACAAGTGAGCCTCAGGCCCAGGGGTGCCCAGAGGACGAGGAACGCGGGCGAGAACGGCACCGCGAAGCCGAGCATGGAGGGCAGGTCCGGCGAGTAGAACGGCGAGAGGTAGTGCGCCCCGCCGTCGGTGTACAGGTAGTGGGAGCCCTGGACGGCGACGACGAGCGCGTACACCCCGAACGCCGACAAGCCGAGGCCGACGAGGAGCGGCGACAGCCACCACGCGTCGCGCCTCGAGGTCCTCCCGAACCCACGTGGCGCAGTCGCTGCTCCTTCCGTCACGCCCCGGACGCTAACGGCAGGCAGACGGCCGCCGCATCCGTAGCGTCACGGACGCACGAAGAGAGCCCTGGCGCTCGTGTTCTTCGTCATCGGTACCGTGCAGACAGGCCTCGTGCCGCGGCAGGCACCCGTCCACTTCCCGAATCGCCAGCCTTTCGCCGGTGTCGCCCGCAGCTGGAGCGACACGTACGACGGGAACGCCGCCGAGCAACGCGGCGCGCAGGAGATTCCCGGGCGGGCGCTCCTGATCGAGCCGCTGCCGGCACGCGAGACGGTGAGCCGATAGGTCACCGGCGCGAAGAGCGCGGACACGTTCGCCCCCTGGTCGACCGTGACGCTGCAGGCAGCGGCTTCGGTGCACGAGCCCGTCCAACGGACGAGCTTGGCGCCCGCAGCCGGGGTCGCGACCAGGTTCAGCTGCGTGCCTGCGTTCCACGTGGTCGTGCACGTCCGGGTGCAGAGGAGACCTGGGACATCGGCCGTCACCGAGCCGGTCCCGGCGATCCCGAGCGAGAACGGAACCTGGCGATCGAGCTGGACGAGCCAGCGCGAGTCCTGCACGTCCGGCCACGATCCCGAGTGCCCGTAGTAGTCGTCTCGGCCCGGGTCGAGGATCTCGCTCGACAGCGGAACGGGGCTGACGAACGGGTACATGATGTCGCTCTTCGTGTCGCACGTGTGCCCGTTGTTCGGCGGGGGACAGTCATGCGGCGCCTCGCCGGGGACCGCACCGAGCGTGTGGAGGAGCTCGTGAGCTGCCACGACCGACAACGCGATCCCGCTGCACGAGCGCGCGAAGACGACGGCGACGCCGAACCCGGTGGTGTCGCTCCCGCCCTGTCCGCAGAGTCCCTGCTCGGAGATCGCACCGTCGTAGTAGACGACGTACTTGACGAACGTCGAGCGGAAGCCCGCCTCGACGATGCCGTCGACGATCTCCCCGAACCGGGCGGCGTTGTCGAGGCCCGCGGCGGGCAGTGCGAGTCGGACGCTGGAGAGATCGAGCTGTGTGCCGCACGGAAACTGAGCGAGGTCGTCCCGCGGCGTCCTCGTCGAGTCCTGGCCGCGCCACCACGCGTCGATCAGCTCGGCGTCGGTCTGCATCGCGCTCGCGAAGGTCGAGAACCGATCGGCTCCGTCGGAGGGGATGGCGTAGATCCAGTGCACCGCATCGCCGGCCGTCGCATTCGGCGCCAGATCCTCCTGCGTCGTGGTCCCGCACCAGGTCGAAGCGACTCCGGCCGCTCTCCGCTCCCGCGGAACGAGGCTCGTGCTCGAGGGAGTGAGCGAGCGCAGGTCCACGTTGCGGACGGAGAGCCGCTCGTTCGACGCGTTGCCGGCTTCGACGGCCCCAGCGAGGACGGCGACGATCGCCGCCACTGCTGCCAGCCCGACGATCCCGCGCACGCTCGACCCTCTCATCCCTCCCCCTCGCTCCTCCCCGACGGGCGCACCCTACGAGGACGACTGTGCGAGGGCAACGGCCGGATTCGCCCTCAGGGAGTCGTCGCGACGACCGAGACCGGCCCGAGCGTGCCCTTCTGCGTCACGCGCACGGCGAGCGCTCGCTGGCCGCAGACCGTCGAGGAGATCCGCCTCGTCCGCGCTCCCGAGCGCACGGCCTTCGCGAGCACTTTGCGACCGTTCGCCGAGGTGAGCACGACCGTGCTCTGGCTCCGCTTGGGCAAGACGACGGAGACCCCGATCGTGCCGTCGAGCGGGGTCGACAGCGGGATCGTCCAGACCTTCTTCGTCTTCGCCGCGAAGACCTTGCGGAAGCCGTGGTCCTGCGCACTGGTCCAGGGAGTCTCGACGTCCTTGTCCGCCGCCTGCAGCTGGGCGTCCGTCGGGTAGAAGCTCGGCGCCACGATCTGCCAGCTCCCCGTCGTGATGCCCGCCTTGCGCTCGTCCATGAGCCGGTACGTCTCGGCCCAGGCCTCGCCGGGGTTGAGCTGATAGTGCTCGCCCTCGTCGCCCGGGTACGCGAGTTGCTTGGTGACCTTCGAGCAGACGTTCTCGGAGGACGCCCAGTACTTCGGGCCCCAGTCGACCGCGACCCACGGCGGATTCGAGCGGCTGAATGCGATGTGATGGCCGTACTCGTGGCGGACGATCTCCTCGGGCGTCGTCCCGTCCACGTACGGCTCGCCGATGGCGACGATCTCGTCGTCCTCGTAGCAGCCGAGCGCCTGCGGGCCGCACATGCTCGTGACCTCCGCGAACGGCGCGACGTAGAGCTTCACCGTCGAGAGCTCCGGGCCGTGCGTCAGGTGTGCGAGGAACTCGGCCCAGTACTCCTGCGTGACCTGGTCCGTGGGGTACGTGTCCGACACGTAGACGGTGACCGTCTCGCCGGTGGACGTGGTGATCGGGCCGCCGCGCCAGCTCTGCGCGCTCTGCGCGAGAAGGCTCTGCCGGAGCTTCGTGCCGACGGGCTCCTGCACCGAGCGGGCGAGGAGCGCCGGGCTCGGCGAGGCGGCGTGCGCCTGGTACCCGACCTGCACGGCTCCCACGCCGAGCGCGAGGACCACGACCGCGAGGACGGCGCCGACCCGCCTCGGAATGCGCGCGGACAGCACGTGGCACTTATACCGGGGCACGTGTGAACGGGACGTAAGAATCCGGTTCGGCCTGCGGACTGGCTCGCTCCCGCAGGCTCGATCCAGCCGCGAGGCGGTCCGGGACGCCCGCGCGAAGGCTACGCGCGCGGCCCGGCGGCCGCGACCTTCGGGCTGACGCCCTCGAACTTCGCGAAGTTCGCGCGGAACATCTCGGCCAGCTCTCGCGCCTTCACGTCGTACGCGTCGGGATCGCGCCAGGTCGACCGGGGAGCGAGGAGCGCCGAGTCCACGCCCGCCACCGCGACGGGCACCTCGAAGCCGAAAACGGGATCGGTCCGGAGCTCGACCTCCTCGAGGGCTCCCGAGAGCGCGGTGTGGAGCAGCGCCCTGGTCGCCTGGATCGGCATGCGATGGCCCTCGCCGTGCGGACCTCCCGTCCAGCCGGTGTTCACGAGCCAGACGGTGGTGCGATGGCGGTCGAGCTTCTCGCCGAGGAGCTTCGCGTACACGGCCGGAGGCTGGGGCAGGAAGGGCGCGCCGAAGCACGCGGAGAACGTCGGCTGCGGCTCGGTCACGCCGATCTCGGTGCCGGCGAGCTTCGCCGTGAAGCCGGACAGGAACCAGTAGATCGTCTGGTCGCGCGTGAGGCGGGCGATCGGCGGCAGGACCCCGAACGCATCGGCGGTCAGCAGGACGACGGTGCTCGGATGCCCCGCGCGCTTGGAGGGAAGGGCGTTCGCGATCTGCTCGAGCTTGTAGGCGGAGCGCGTGTTCTCGGTCTTCGAGTCGTCGTCGAGGTCGAGGACCCCGCGCTCGTCCATGACGACGTTCTCGAGCACCGACCCGAAGGTCTGCGTCGTCTTGTAGATCTCGGGCTCGGCCTCCTCGGACAGGCGGATGACCTTCGCGTAGCAGCCGCCCTCGAAGTTGAAGACGCCCTCGTCGCCCCAGCCGTGCTCGTCGTCGCCGATGAGGTGGCGCTCGGGATCGGCGGAGAGCGTCGTCTTCCCCGTGCCGGAGAGACCGAAGAAGACCGCGACCGATCCGTCGTCGCCGACGTTCGCCGAGCAGTGCATCGGGAAGACGCCCTCGAGCGGGAGCCGGTCGTTCATGAGCGTGAAGATCGATTTCTTGATCTCGCCCGCGTAGTACGTGCCGCCGATCACCACCTCGAGCCGCGACGGATGGAGGACGACGAACGTGCCGCTGCGCGTCCCGTCCTCGTCCGGGCCGGCGGTGACCGACGGAGCGTGCAGGACGAGAGCATCGGGCTCGAAGCTCTCGAGCTCCTCGTCGGTCGGATCGATGAAGAGCGTCTTCGCGAAGAGGGCGTGCCAGGGGCTCTCGGAGATGACCCGGACGGCCAGCCGGTGCGCGGGATCGGCGCCGGCGAAGGCGTCCACGACGTAGACGTCGCCGTGGCCCAGATGCGTGGCCACCTTGTCGCGGAGGCGCTCGAAGCCCTCCTCGGAGATCGCCGCGTTCGTGTCGCTCCACCAGATCCGGCCCTCGGACTCCGGCTCACGGACGATGAACTTGTCCTTCGGCGAGCGCCCGGTGTGCTCGCCCGTGTCGACGACGAGCGGCCCGCCCTCCGCGAGCGCCGCCTCGCCGCGGGCGAGCGCGTGCGAATAGAGCTGCGAGGTCGTCGGGTGCCAGTAGACGCGCCCGTCACCCGAGATCCCGTGGTCCTCGAGGCCGCCCTGGCCCGGAACGGTGGCGATCATCGAGATGTCCCTGTGCGCGCGCTGCCCATTGGAACGCCGCTCTATGGTACGCGCGGTCGCTGCAAAAGCGAGATTCGAACGTCTCAGCCGGCGCCGGTGGGCTCGAGAACGCCGCCCGAGGAAACGTCGCTGTCGCGCGCCGCGAGCGCCGCAAAGCGACCTCCCCGCGCGACCAGCTCCTCGTACGTCCCGACCTCGACGACCTGACCGCGGTCGAGGACGACGATCTGGTCGGCGTCGCGGACGGTCGAGAGCCGGTGGGCGATCGCGATGGTCGTCCGACCTTCGGAGAGGCGCTCGAGCGCCTCTTGGACGAGCCGCTCGGTCTGCGTGTCGAGGGACGAGGTCGCCTCGTCGAGGACGAGCACGGGCGGGTTCCGGAGGATCGTCCGCGCGATCGCGATCCGCTGCTTCTCGCCGCCGGAGAAGCGGTAGCCGCGCTCGCCGACGACGGTCTCGTAGCCCTCCGGGAGAGAGGCGATCAGCTCGTGGATCTGGGCGGCGCGAGCCGCGTCCTCGATCTCCTCGTCGGTCGCGGTCGGCTTCGCGAAGCGGAGGTTCTCGCGCACTGACGCGTGGAAGAGGTACGTCTCCTGCGAGACCACGCCGACGGCGGACGTCAACGACTCGAACGTGAGCTCCCGCACGTCGATCCCGTCGATCGCGACGCTTCCCTCGGTCGCGTCGTAGAGCCGTGCGACGAGGTACGCGGACGTCGTCTTGCCCGAGCCGGTCTCGCCCACGAGTGCGGTCTTCGTGCCGGAAGGCACGTGGAAGGACACGTCCTGCAGCGTCCAGGCGGCGTCGTCGTAGCGGAACCAGACGCGTTCGAGCGCGACCTCGCCGCGTGGCGCGGCACCGAGCGAGCGCGTCCCCGGGACGATCTCCACGCGGTGGTCGAGGTACTCGAAGATCCGGTCGAAGAGCGCGAGCGAGCTCTGCACGTCGAGCTGAACACCGAGCAGGCTCCCGATCGGGAAGAAGAGCCGCGCCTGGAGGGTCGTGAACGCGACCAGCGTTCCGATCGAGATCGCGCCGTCCCCGCGCGAGATCGTCCAGCCGGCGAACCAGTAGACGAGCGCGGGCATGACGGCGAACGTCGTCTGGATCGCCGCCATCATCCAGCGGCCCGTCATTCGGCTCCGCACCTCGAGCTCGGCGAGGCGGGCCGACTCGTTGGTGAAGCGCTCGGCGAGGTCGTCGGAGCGCCCCATCGTCTTCCCGAGGAGGATCCCGGAGACCGAGAGCGACTCCTGCACGATCGAGGAGACATCCGCCAGCGACACCTGGCGCTCGGCCGTCACCTTCTTCCTCTGGTCGCCGACTCGCTTCGTCAGGAAGACGAACAGCGGGAGCAGCGCGAGCGCGAACGCCGCGAGCCGCCAGTCGAGGAAGATCATCGCGACGATCGTCGCCAGCACCGTGGTGACGTTCGAGAGCACCGACGTCGCGGTCGAGGTGACGACGTTCTCGATTCCGCCGATGTCGTTCGCGATGCGGCTCTGCACCTCGCCCGTGCGCGTGCGGGTGAAGAACGCGAGCGAGAGTCGCTGGAGGTGGCGGTAGACCTGCGTGCGCAGGTCGTGCATCACGTTCTGGCCGACCTGATTCGAGAGAAGCGTCTGCCAGACGCCGATCGCGCCCGTCACGAGGGCGATCCCGACCATGCCGGCGACGAGGAGGCTCAGGAGCCCCATCCGCTGCTCGGGGATCGCGACGTCGAGCACGTCGCGGAGCAGGAACGGCGAGAGCACTCCGAGCCCGGCGGAGACGACGATCAGCCCACCGACGCCCGAGAGCCGAGCCCGATAGGGCCTGAAGAGGCTCACGATCCGCCGCAGGTTCGCCTTGCGCACCGCGGGATCGGCCGGCCGCTCCGGTGGCTCCCCGGAGGAGCCGAAGCGATCGAAGCGGCGTCCTGGCACGTCTCTAAGCCTGCCTCAAGCGGACCGTGCTACGGAGCCGCGCGCACGAGCCGCGCCTTCGAGGTCGCCCGCGCCGAGCCGGCGGTGTTCCCGGCCGAGACGCGGCAGGCGATCCGCTGACCCCGATCGGCCGCAGCCAGCCGGCGGGTGCGGCCGGCCGCGCGGGGAATCACGTGCCCGTGCCGGAGCCAGCCGTACACGAAGACGATCGGGGCGGTGCCGTTCCAGGCGCCCGGCGTGCAGGTGAGCACGTGCCCGGCCACGGCGCTGCCGCGAAGCGACGGCAGCCGCGTGTTCCTCGGACCCTGGCCCGCGGGCGCCGTAGCTGGCTGACAGGCGGCGCCGCAGGCCGCGAAGATGAACGGTCGCACGAAGAGCGCCATCCCCACGGCTCCCGCCGCCTTCAGGTGGAGGCCGTCGTCGTTGAACCAGTCGTCGTGGCCCTTGCTCGCCGCGTCCCAGTCGGCCACCTGGACCTGCGGGAAGCGGCGGGCCTGCGCCTCGATGGTGTCGTCGATCTCGCGATAGTTGGCGGTCTGCTTGCGGAGCTCGACCCAGACGACGTGGTCGACCCCGCGAGCCGAGAGCGCCTGCACGACGGTCGCCATCGCGCTCCCGTAGTAGAGCGACGTCTCGTTGTAGCCGACGTCGACGACGGCGATGTCCCCGAGATCCGCGGGTGCCGACGCCTGCACGACGTCGAGCACCGATGAAGGGCGCGTCCCCATGTACGGGCAGCTGAGGGACGCGACCCGCCGGCAGGGCGCGAGCTCGAGGCGAAGGTCGAGGCCGTCTCCGAGGATCTCCCGCGCCTGGGGCACGTAGGCGAGCGAACCCGCGACCGAGTCGCCGAAGAACGTGACCCGCGGCTTCGCCTGTCGAGCGGCGGCTCCTGTCGGCGCGGCCGACGTCCCGCTGACCGCGACGAGCACCAGGACGAGCGCGGCACCGGTCCTCATCGCAGCTCACGGTACCGCCGCTCCCGTCCGCGGCAAGGGGACGGGCCGGCACGCATGTCTACGCTGCGTGCATGGAGGAGGCCATCACGGAGCGAGTCGTGTCCGCGCCGACGCGCGAGCTGCTCGACTGGCTGTCCATACGACCCCGGAGCTACGCGGAGACGATCGAGGCGTGGCGGAGCTCGTGCCCGAGGCTGACGACCTGGGAGGACGCCCTCCACGACAGTCTCGTGCGGGTCGTCCGCGATACGCGCGGGAAGCCCGCGAGCGTGAGCCTGACTCCGCACGGCCGGGCAGCGCTCGGCGGAAGCTGAGACGGGCCGCCGCCGGAGGCGTCCTGCTCGACGCGGCGAACCTCGCGGGGTGACCACCGACGAGGCGATCGAGCGCTTCCTCGAGAGCGGCGGGCTCGCGGATGCGACCCGGCGCGCCTACGCGTCGGATCTTGCAGCGTTCTCGAGGTGGCTCGCCGAGCGCGACCTTCCGCTCGACCGCGTCGACACGCGCATCCTGGCCGACTACGTCACGGATCTGGGCCGGGGGCGGCGCAGGCTGGCGCCGAGCTCGGTCGCGCGGAGGCTGGCCGCTATCCGCGCGTGCCTCCGCTTCTCCTTCGGTCCCGCCCGCGTCCCAGACGCCACGCTCGCGCCCCGGCGACCGCGGCGGCTCCCGGACGCACCGAAGATCGCGGAGATCGACGCGCTCCTCGAGCTCGCGGACGGCGAGTCGCCGCTCGCGCTCCGCAACCGTGCGCTGCTCGAGCTCGTGTACTCGGGAGGGCTCCGAAGTGCCGAGGCGGTGGCGCTCGACCTGGCGGACGTCGACTTCGAGCGCGAGGCGGTTCACGTCCACGGGAAGGGCGGGAAGGAACGTGCCGTGCCGCTCGGCGAGGACGCCGCGCACCACCTCGCCCACTACCTGCGCGACGGCCGGCCCGCGCTGGCACGGGCGGCCGAAGACGCCCTCTTCCTCTCCGCTCGCGGGCGGCGCCTCGACACGAGCACGATCCGCAGGCTCGTCCGTCACCCTCATCGGCTGCGCCACGCGTTCGCGACGCATCTGCTCGAGGGCGGCGCCGACCTACGGACGATCCAGGAGCTCCTCGGGCACTCATCGCTCTCGACGACGCAGATCTACAGCCACGTCGACGCACGGCGCCTCCGGCGCGTCTACGACAGCGCGCATCCGCGGTCCTGAGTCCCGCGAGCACCCACGAACCGGTAGTTCGAGCGCCACCGTCGCGACCGCGGAGCGGTCGCGCTTCAGGGATCTTGCGCGATCGGTGGCCGTGCACTGCGCGGCTGCCGATCTGCGCGATTCACGAATGACAGCCGGCAGTGCCGGCTGTCAGCTGCGCCTGGAGCGCGTTCATGCGGCTCTCGAGGTCACGGTCGGCCGGGTTCGACGCGTCGTAGTCGCCGAGCGCCGCTCCCTCCCACGCGACATCGGGCGTGACTCCAGGCCCGCTCACCGAGATCCTGTACCGACGCCCGTTCCCCGCCGGGCGTGCGAGGCCCGTCGGCGCCCGGTGCGGCACGAACCCGTAACAGAACATCCCGTTGGGGCGACGCGCGACGAAGCCGTTCTCCCGCCTCCAGCCTGGCCCGTAGGCGGAGTCGAGTGTGTCGACGTAGAGCACACGCCCGTAGCCGTCGAGGGGGTCGCCGCTCGTGGTGGTGGAGTAGCCGTAGACGGGCTGCCCGCGATAGGTCAGGCGCCCGAAGAGATGGTGGAAGCGGCCGCTGTAGCTCCAGTCCAGCCACACGTCGAGGCGAGCGACGGGGCCGCTCCAGTGGGAGAGCCGGAGCTCCCATGCGTCGTGGCCCGCTCGTGCGGGCGGCATGCCGAAGTTCGCCCGCAGACGCTGCCAGCGCTGTAGGGCCCAGTACGACCCGTCGGGCGCCGTGCAGGCCGTCACGAGGTACGGGAGTCGTGGCCCGGTGTACGCGCCGCAGGCGTTGCGCAGCGTCTTCCAGACGGCCCGGCGCGACGTTCCCCAGCCGCCGGAGTAGTCGAGGCGGAAAGCGACTTGCGGGCGAGCCTCGGAGGGCGCGAGCGCGTCGACGGCGCCCCAGGCGAGGACGTGATGGACACGGCCTCCCGCCCGGTACGTGACGAGGGCCTTCCCGTCGCGCGACACGGCCAGCCGCTCGCCCGACGTGTTCCTCGCGATCAGCTGCGACGCCTGCGCAGGGGTCGGCAGCGCACCGCCCAGGAGCGCGGCGAGGACGAGGAGGACCGGCACGACGACGCGGGGGCGCAGGGCGACCACGATAGCCCGGGAGAGGAGGCGCCGCCCCGCCGCCGAATCCGGTTGCGCCCCGTGACCGGCTCCGACCCCGACGTCGAGCGCTTCCTGCTCTCCCTCACCGCGCGGCGCTCGCCGCGCACGGTCGACGCGTACCGCCGCGACCTCACGGCCCTTGCCCAGTTCCTCGACGGGCCGGTGGCCGAGGCGAGCGTCGAGGATCTCGAGCGCTGGATCGCGGCCATGCGTGCGGACGGCCTCGCGCAGTCCACCGTTGCACGCCGGGTTTCGACGACCCGCACCTACTTCCGTCACGCGGTCCTTATCGGCAACCGGGAGGACAACCCCGCATCCGCACTTCGGTTACCGCGACGCGCGCGAACGCTGCCGCGGGCGCTCTCGCCGGCCGAGACCGAGCGTCTCATCGAGGCCGCCACGGGGACGACGCCCCGCGCCCTCCGCGACCGGGCGCTCGTGGAGCTCCTCTACGGCGCAGGCCTCCGCGTCTCCGAGGCGATGGGCCTCGAGCGAATGGGTGTGGACATCGACGCGCGGATCGTCCGCGTCGTGGGAAAGGGCGGGAAGGAGCGGATCGTCCCGCTCGGACGCCCGGCCGCGGAAGCCGTACGCCGCTACCTCGCGCTCGGGCGGCCGCACCTCGACCGGCGCTATCGGCCCGAGCTCTTCCTGAACGCGCGCGGAGGTCCGCTGACCCGCGCGGGCGCCTTCCTCATCCTCCGCAAGCTCGCGGACCGGGCTGGACTCGACCCGACCCGCGTCCACCCGCACCTCCTCCGCCACTCGTTCGCGACGCACCTCCTCGAGGGTGGAGCGGATCTGCGGAGCGTCCAGGAGATGCTCGGCCACGCCGATCTCGGGACGACCGAGCGCTACACGCACATCTCCGACCGACGGCGGCGCGAGGTCTACTTCCTCGCCCATCCCCACGCACGCAGGACGTCGCGTCCGTCGCCGCGTCCGGTCGAGCCCGAGTCGTCCTCCTCCTGAGCCGAACGGCGTCCGGCGGCGCCCCGGAGAAGCGCCGCCTGCCGTCACCCGCGTGTCTCGGGCAGCGACGCCGACGCGTCGGTCTGCCAGAGGCCGAACTCGTTCCCGTGCGGGTCCTTGCACGTGGCGAACCAGCCCATGCTCGGCACGGGCATCGGCGCGTCCGCCTGGCCGCCGAGCTCCTTCACCTTCGCCGCGCCGGCGTTGATGTCGTCGACGTCGAAGTACGTCCGCGTGCCCTGCTTCGCGGGCTCCATGTTCGAGATCGCCGCGCCGGACTTCTCGTCGATGCGGGCGATGTGGTACTCGGACGGGCCGGGGTACGGCTCGAAGCTCCATCCGAAGAGCGAGCCCCAGAACTCGCGGCTCTTCCCGGTGTCGTCCGCCGGAATCTCGATGTGCACCATCTGGCCGGGCATCGAGCCCTCCTTTCCTCTCGTTCCGCTGTCACGAAGATAGACGAGCCCCGCGGGCGGAACTCATCGGCGCCGGGATGCGACTGCTAGGCGCTCGGGTCGCCGACGTCGAGGACGGCCTGCGCCTGACTCTCGCGATAAGCGCGGATGCGCCCTTCGAGCTCCCCGTCCGTGCGGGCGAGGATCGCCGCCGCGAGGAGCGCCGCGTTGACGGCCCCCGCGCGACCGATCGCGACCGTCGCGACCGGGATGCCCGCCGGCATCTGCACTGTCGAGAGAAGAGAGTCGAGCCCGCCGAGCGCGGACCCCATAGGGACGCCGATCACCGGCTTCAGCGTCTTCGACGCGACGACGCCGGCGAGGTGCGCGGCGCCTCCCGCGGCAGCGATGAACACCTCACAACCTCGCTCCTCGACGTCGGTGACGAAGGCCTCGAGCGCATCCGGCGTCCGGTGCGCGGAAAGCACGCGCACCTCGTGCTCGATCTCGAGCGAGCGCAGGGTCTCGACCGCGTGCTCCATGGTCTCCCAGTCCGACTTCGAGCCCATGACGACGGCGACGAGCACGCTCACCTGGCGGCTGCCTTCTTCTTGAGCCCGTTCGCGACGGCGCTCGCCGTCTTACGGAGGTCGGCGTCGGCGTCGTCCGACTCCGCGATGCCGTCCAGGAGCTGGATGGTGTCGCGCTGCGGGGTTCCGTTCTTGAGGCAGATGACCGCGAGACGGCGCACCGCGGCATTCGGGTCGCGCGCCCCTAACTCGTGCAGCAGCGGCCGAAACGAGTTCACGTCCCCTGGATGCGTGCGCGATAGCGACTCGAGCGCGATCAGGGCGGAGCCGCGCGCGGCCGGGCTCTCGTCCTCCACCCCACGTCGAAGGAGCTCGAGCTTCTGGCGGAAGCGGAACTGGGCGATCGCGCGATAGGCCTGCGAGCGCACGCGGTAGTCGGCGTTTCGCGCGTCAGCCTCGATGTCGTCGTCCCACTGGGAGCGCAGGACCGCGAGCGCCCGCTCGTCGCCGGACTCCGCGAGGGCGTCCGCCTGAGCTGCGGCCTCCGCCAGCGTCACGCCGGCTGGAGAGAGCGTGGCGCCGGGCCGACGTATCGCGCGGACGGCCGGAACAGCCGTCCGGTCCGCTTCTGCTCGAGGATGTGGGCCGACCAGCCGGCCACGCGGGAGCACGCGAACATCGCCGGCGCGAGCGGCGGAGGGATCTCGGCCACGTCGAGAACGAGTGCCGAGTAGTACTCGACGTTCGTCTTCAGAGGGCGCTCGGGATGGCGCCGCTCGAGCTCCTCGAGCGCGACCTCCTCGAGCTGCTCGGCCACCTCGATCTGCGGCGAGCCCAGCTCGCGTGCGGTGCGCTTGAGGATGCGCGAGCGCGGATCCTCGGCGCGGTAGACGCGATGGCCGAAGCCCATGATCCGCTTACCCGAGTCGAGCGTGTCCCGGACCCACTTCTCCGGGTCGCCCATCGCAGTGACCTCCTCGAGCATCGGCTTCACGTACGCCGGCGCGCCACCGTGCAGCGGACCGGAGAGCGCGCCGACTGCGGAGGACAGAGCGGCGCCGCAATCCGCGCCCGTCGATGCAGTCACGCGAGCGGTGAAGGTCGAGGCGTTCAGGCCATGCTCGGCAGTGCAGATCCAGTACGTGTCGATCGCCTTCACCGCCCGAGGATCGGCCTCCCCGCGCCACTGCAGGAGGAACTTCTCGGCGGCAGTCGTCCCCTGCCGGACGACGTCGTCGGGCACCTCGTCCGCATGACCGTCGGCGAGACGGGCCGAGCGCGCGACGATGCCCATCATCTGCGCGGAGATCCGCCCCAGGTCGTCGCGTGCCCGCTCGTCGGAGATCTCGTTGAGCTTGCCGAGCTTCCACACGCCGGACAGCCGCGCGGTCTCCGCCTGCAGGTCGGCGGGCGCGTTGCCGCTGAGACGGGCGGGCTCGTACGACTCGGGATCCGGCATGACCGAATCGAGGTCGTCGTCCACGAGGAGCCCCCAGACGCGCTCGTACGGGTAGCGGCCGACGAGCTCCTCGATGTCGATGCCCCGATAGCGGAGCACGCCGCCCTCGCGGTCCGGCTCCGCGATCTCCGTCTCGACGGCGATGACGCCCTCGAGACCGGGCTTGAAGTCGGCTACCTCGCTCACGGAAAGGACGCTACCTGACCCGCGATGGAGCGTGGCGCCCCGGTGGAACGCAAGCGCAGCGACCGCACAGGCGGTCGCCTTCAAGGATTCCGCAATCGAGATTCTGCGCTAGCGAATCTCGATCTGCGAAAGGGCTCAGCTACCATCGGCCGGCGCTCATGGCCCATCGCGTCACCCTCATCCCCGGGGACGGGACCGGTCCCGAGCTCACGGAAGCGGCGCGGCGCGTCCTCGAGGCGACGGGCGTCGACTTCGAGTGGGACGTGCGCCACGCAGGCGTCGACGTCATGGAGGAGGCGGGCACGCCGCTCCCGGACGAGACGCTCGAGTCGATCAGGGCGAACGGAGTCGCGCTCAAGGGCCCGATCACGACGCCGATCGGCACGGGCTTCCGCTCGGTGAACGTCGCGCTGCGCCACGAGCTCGAGCTGTACGCCTGCGTCCGGCCCTGCAAGTCGTACCCAGGCGTTCGCTCGCGCTACGCCGACGTGGACGTCGTCATCGTGCGCGAGAACACCGAGGATCTCTACGCGGGGATCGAGTACGAGGCGGGGAGCGACGACGCAACCCGGGTGATCGCTGCGCTCAACGGGATGCAGCCGAAGCAGATCGCCGCCGGCTCCGGCATCTCCGTCAAGCCGATCAGCCGAGAGGCGTCCGAGCGCATCATCCGCTTCGCCTTCGAGTACGCACGCGCGAACGGACGACACGAGGTGGCCGGCATCACGAAGGCGAACATCATGAAGTTCACGGACGGGCTCTTCCTGTCCGTCTTCCGCGAGGTCGCGGCCGACTACCCCGACATCGCGTCGCGCGAGGTGCTCGTCGACGCACTCTGCATGGGCCTCGTCCAGCGCCCGGAGGAGTACGACGTGCTCGTGCTCCCGAACCTGTACGGGGACATCGTCAGCGACATGACCGCGGGCCTCGTCGGCGGCCTCGGGGTCGCGCCCGGCGCGAACATCGGCGAGAAGGCTGCCGTCTTCGAGGCGACGCACGGCTCCGCGCCGAAGTACACGGGCCAGAACAAGGTGAACCCGACGGCGATGATTCTCTCCGGGAAGCTGATGCTCGACCACCTCGGCGAGCGCGACGCCGCACGGCGCCTCGAGGCGGCCGTGGCCGGGGTCATCGCAGAGGGCCGCGACGTGACCTACGACCTGAAGCCGCAGCGCGACGATCCGACCGCGGTCGGGACCTCGCAGTACGCAGATGCGATCATCGACGCGCTCGACGGCGGCCCAGCCTAGAGACGCAGCCCAGAGAGGGGAGCAGATGAGGAAGAAGGTGACCGTCGTCGGAGCCGGGAACGTCGGCGCGACCTGCGCGCAGGAGCTCGCGCGCCGCGACTACGCGGACGTCGTGCTCGTCGACATCATCCCGAACTACCCCCAGGGCAAGGCCCTGGACATGAACCAGGCGGGCTCGGTGCTCGGCTACGAGCCGACGATCACGGGGTCGAACGGGTACGACGCGACCGAGGGGTCGGATGTCGTCGTCGTCACGGCGGGGAAGCCGCGCTCGCCGGGGATGAGCCGCGACGATCTCGTCACGACGAACGAGGCGATCGTCTCTTCGGTGACACGCGAGATCGTGCGCCGCTCTCCGAAAACCGTTCTCGTCGTCGTCTCGAACCCCCTCGATGCGATGTGCCATGTCGCGAAGGCCGTCTCCCGCTTCCCGAAGCGGCGCGTCGTCGGGATGGCGGGGATCCTCGACACCGCGCGCTTCTCGGCGTTCATCTCGCAGGAGCTCGACGTGTCCGTGCGAGACGTGACCGCGATGGTGCTCGGCGGCCACGGCGACCAGATGGTTCCCGTCGTCTCCGCCACGACCGTCGGGGGGATTCCTCTCGAGCAGCTCATGCCGAAGGCGAAGATCCGCAAGCTCGTCGAGCGCACGAAGTTCGGCGGCGGCGAGATCGTCAATCTCCTCGGCACATCCGCCTGGTATGCGCCAGGCGCCGCCGCAGCCCAGATGGTCGACTCGATCTGCCTCGACCAGAAGCGCGTGCTCCCGTGCACCGCCTATCTCGAAGGCGAGTACGGCGTTCGCGGCCTGTACATGGGTGTGCCTGCGAAACTCGGCTCGGCCGGCGTCGAGGACGTGGTGAAGCTGAAGCTGACAGCCGAGGAGCGCTCGATGTTCAAGGCCTCCGCCGCGGCCGTCCGCGAGGTCGTCGGCGTGCTGAAGAGGAAGTAGGGATGCACTTCTCGCTCGACGGCAGGACCGCGATCGTCTGCGGGGCGTCGGCGGGCATCGGCCTCGGGATCGCGGAGGCGCTCTCGGAGAGCGGCGCCAACGTCGCGATGTTCGCGCGCCGCCGTGACGTGCTCGAGCGAGAGGCGGAGCGGCTCGGAGGCCTCGCCATCCGCGGCGACGTCACGGTCCCGGGCGACCTCGAGCGCCTCGTCTCGACCACGGTCGATGCATTCGGCGGCGTCGACATCCTCGTGAACAACTCCGGGGGGCCGCCCCGGACGACGGCGCTCGAGATGGACGAGGAGTCGATCGAGGCCGCCGTCCAGCTCCTGCTCGTGTCCGCGGTCCGGCTGACCACACTCTGCCTCCCCCACCTCGAGCGGAGCGCGCACGGACGGATCGTCAATGTGACCTCGAGCACCGTCCGGGAGCCGACCGACCGGCTCGCGCTCTCGAACGCCGTGCGTCCGGGCGTGGTCGGGTGGGCGAAGACGCTCGCGCGCGAGCTCGGGCCGACGGGTATCACCGTCAACTCGATCGCGCCGGGCCGGATCGACACCGACCGGATCCGCGAGGTGTATCCGGACGGCCCCACCGAGGCCGACCTCACGACGATCCCGCTTCGGCGCCTGGGGACCGCACGTGAGATCGGCGACGTCGTCGCGTTCCTCTGCTCGGATGGCGCCGCCTATGTCACGGGCACCGTCGTCGCCGTCGACGGCGGGCTCACCCGCGGGCTGGTCTGAGATGACGCTGAAACGGCTCTTCGGCGCGCTGGTCGCCGTCGGCGCGGTGGGCCTCGTCGCGGCCGTGCTGTTCGCGATCCCGGCTCGCGACTTCCTCTTCATCCCGCACAAGGCGAGCCCGCTCGGGGGCTACATCCAGGTCCAGGGCGCGAAGCCCCAGGACGGCAAGGGCGACGTCTACTTCGTCGACGTCTTCGTCCGCCGCACGTCGCTGCTCGAGCAGTGGCTCCCGTTCACGCGGCCCGGCGGAGCGACGGTCGTCCCGGAGCGCGATTACCTGCCCCAGGGGACGTCGGAGGCCCAGCAGGTGAACCAGAGCGAGGAGGAGATCCAGCGCTCGGAGGTCGTGGCGCCTGCGGTCGCCCTCCGCGCGCTCGGCTACAACGTCGTCGCGAGTCCGACGGGCGCCCTCGTCATCGGGGTGGCATCCGACGCACCGGCGGCCGGGAAGCTCCAGGAGGGAGACGTGATCGTCGCGGTGGACGGCGTCCCCGTCCGCACGACCGACCAGGTGCGAAAGGAGATCGGCAAGCGGAAGCCGGGCGAGAAGGTGGCCCTCACCGTGAGACGCGGAGGGGAGAAGGTCGAGCTGACCATGGGCACGATCCCGGCGCCCGAGGACCGCAAGCGGCCGATCGTCGGCATCGAGGTCGACCAGAACGCGCACATCGTCCTCCCGCGCAAGGTCCACATCGACCTCGGCGCGGTGCGCGGGCCCTCGGCGGGCCTTCCCTTCGCGCTCGAGATCGCGCGCAAGCTCGGACGGAACGTGACCCACGGCTGCCGGGTCGCGGCCACCGGAGAGCTCGACCTCGAGGGCGACGTCCTCCCGGTCGGAGGGCTGAAGCAGAAGACCATCGGCGCGCGGCGCGCGGGTGTGGATGTCTTCCTCGTACCGGCCGGTGAGAACGCGACGGAAGCGCATGAGAATGCGGACGGCTTGCGCATCGTCCCTGTGAGGAGTTTTCAACAGGCGTTGCGCTTTCTGAAAACGGCGGACCTAAAATGCTGACTTTGCAGGGCTTTCGTCGGTTCTGAGAACACGCGCAAATTGCGGCCGATTTCGTCGGCGCCCCTCTTGTCTCCCCCCGACCGACTCGGAAGAATGGCACGTGGTCGTGAGGGGCGACCTCCCCGGAACATGGCGAAGCGACGCTCAGAGGTCACCTGCGACGACTGCTACTTCAGGCGCGAGGGGCTGTGCGCGCTAACGGAGAACGTGCCGTGCCCGACCTTCCGCGCCGCGTCGGTGGGCTCCTTGCTTCCGCCGAAGCAGCCGCAGCTCGTCCCGCGACCGCTGCCCCACGTGGTCGTCGGCGCTGCCGCCTGAGCAAGCCGGCGTACTAGAGTCCTCCCCGTGGAGGGCAAGGCGCCCGCGAAGCAGGCTACGCCGTGGCGGCTGATCATCTTCGGCGGGCTCGCCTTGTATGCGGTCCTGATCGCGCTCCTCAACAAGGAGCAGGTCGACATCAGCTTCGTCTTCTTCTCGACGAAGATCTCGAAGCTCGTCCTGATCATCCTCTGCCTCGGAATCGGCTTCGCGGCAGGCTTCCTGTTCGACGGCTGGCGGCAGCGCCGCAAGCAGCGGGCGTCAGCCGACTAGGCCCGCGAGCAGCTCGACGCCCTCGACGATCCGCTCCGGCGGCTCGAAGCTGAAGGCGAGGCGCGCCGCCGAGCGGCCCTGCTCCGAGTCGGGGGAAAGAAGTCCGAGCCGCGGACGAACGCAACCCCCTGGGCCTCAGCACGGCCGGCGAGCTCCGACGCATCCTGCTCGTCGTCGAGCTCGAGCCAGACGAAGTAGCCGCCGCTCGGGCGGCTCCAGGAGGCGTCCTCCGGGAACGTCCGCTCGAGCGCCCCGAGCATCGCGTCGCGCCGCTCGCGCAGCTGCTCGCAGACGCTCTCCAGATTGGGCTCGAAGCGGTCGCGCGCGATGAACTCGGCGATGGTCGCCTGCGTCAGGTACGGCGGCGAGATGTACGTCGAGACGGCGCGGCGCTCGAAGGCCGACGCCTCGGCGGCGGGGAGCACGAAATAGCCCGTGCGCAGGCCCGGTGCGACGGTCTTGGAGAACGACGACGTGTAGGTGACGCGCTCGCCGCCCTCCAGCTCGAGCAGCGAGGGCTCGGGCTCGCCTTCGAACCGGACGAGGCCGTACGGGTCGTCCTCGAGGACGGGCAGGTCGTGCTCGGCGGCGATCTCGACGATTCGTCGCCGGCGCTCGCCCGTGAGCGTGCGCCCGCTCGGGTTCTGGAAGGTCGGGATCGTGTACAGGAAGGACGGGGTCTCCGGCGTGCGCGCGAGCTCGAGCTCGAGAGCCTCCGGATCGAGGCCTTCGTCGTCCATCGCGACCGAGACCACTTCGACGCCCTTGCGGGCGAGCACGGTCAGCGGGCGGTCGTAGGTCGGGCCTTCGACGAGAACCGGGCCTGGGCGTCGCGCGAGCGCCTCCTCCGCATAGAGGACGAACCCGAGGAGCCCGCCCATGGTGAGGACGACGCGGCCCGGCTCGACTCCGTGCTGTGCGGCGACCCACTCCCGTAGCGGCTCGTACCCTCCGACTGGCCCGTAGGCGAACACCTTCGCGCCCTCCCGCAGGGCGATCTCGTGCGCGCAATCGGCGAGCTCCGCGGCGGGGATCAGCTCGAGCCCGGGGGCGCCGCGGGCGAAGGAGATCGGCGGCATCGGAGGAGCCTAGCCCGCGGACCGAACGCGGTCGATGAGGCTGGCGGCGGCGAGCGTCTCGGCGTCCGGGACGGGCGGCGCCCCGCCGCGGAGAGCCGCGGCGTGGAAGCGGCGGACGAGCTCGCGCAGGCCGGGGTACGCCGGCTCACGACGAACGCCGCGCCGGGCGAGATTCCCGCCCGCGTGAGCGACCAGCTGGCCGCCGAGCCGGAAGGGACGGGTCGCCTTCGTCACGCGCGAGACACGACCACCTTCGACGAGGGCGTAGCCGTGGAAGAGGTCCGCGAGCGCGGTCGCCCGCGTCCCGACGGCGAGGAGCTCGTTGCACGTCGGGCGTCCGCGAAGCGAGATCGAGACGTCGAGCCGGACGTCGCCGAGCAGCCCCGCGAGGTCGATGTCCGCGTCGGTGTGTCTCACGACCGCGAGCACGCCCGGGTCGAACGCATCGCCGAGGAGGTGCCGGAAGAGAGAGACGGGGTGCGAGAGGATCTCGACGAGGATCGCGCGCTGCTCTTCCAGGGAACGGCCCTCACCCCCGGCGGAGCACGTCCGGTACGCGACCCGGACGAGGTTGCCGAGGTCGTGCTGATCCGCGAGCAGCCGCTGGAACCCGGGCTGGAACGGGAACTGGTGGACGGGGTTGAGCGCGAGCCCGCGGGCACGGGCGAGGCCGAGGAGCTCCTCCGTCTCCGCGAGCGAGGTCGCGAGCGGCTTCTCGACGAGCACGTGCGCGCCGCCTGCGAGCGCCGTCCGGACGAGCTCTGCGTGCGAGCCGGTGGGCGTGCACACGTGGACGACGTCGACGTCCCGAGCCGAGAGCGCCGATCCGAGGCCGGCGAAGACCGCCGCCCCGGGATGCGAGGACACGAGCCGGTCGGCTGCGTCGCGTCGGCTGTCGACGATCCCGACGACGTCGCTCCGGAGCCGCTCGATCGCATGCGCGTGCCAGCGTCCCATGACTCCGGCGCCGACCACCACCGCACGCGCCGCTCGCGGAGACGGGCTCATTGCGCGCTAGGCGCGGACCAGATCGGCGACGAGGCCGGCCGTCTCGGTCGGCGTAGTGCCGACGCGGATGCCGCGCGCCTCGAGCGCCTCCTTCTTCGCCTGCGCCGTCCCAGCGGAGCCGGAGATGATCGCGCCCGCGTGACCCATGGTCTTGCCCGGCGGCGCGGTGAAGCCGGCGATGTACGCGACGACGGGCTTCGTCATCTCCGCCTCGATGAAGGCGGCTGCCTTCTCCTCCTCGTCGCCTCCGATCTCGCCGACCATCACGACTTGCTCCGTCTGCGGGTCCGCCTCGAAGCGGGAGAGCACGTCGATGAACGAGGAGCCGACGATCGGATCGCCGCCGATCCCGACGATCGTCGAGTTCCCGAGCCCGAGCTGCGTGAGCTCGTGCCCGATCTGGTACGTGAGCGTCCCCGAGCGCGAGACCAGCCCGACGGCGCCCTCCCGGAAGATCTCGGCCGGGATGATCCCCACGTTCGCCTTCCCCGGCGAGAGAGCACCCGGACAGTTCGGCCCGACGAGGATCACGTCGCGGCTCTCGAGGTACGCGTGGATGCGCAACATGTCGTGTGCGGGCACGCCCTCGGTGATGCAGATGACGGTGCGGACGCCCGAGTCGATCGCCTCCCACATGGCGTCCGCGGCGAACGGCGCCGGCACGAACACCATCGCCGTGTTCGCGCCCGCCTCCGAGACAGCGGCCGCAACGGTGTCGAAGACGGGAATGCCCTCGACGTCCTGACCGCCCTTTCCCGGCGTGACCCCCGCCACCACCTGGGTTCCGTAGGCCCGGTTCCGGAGGCCGTGGAACCGGCCCTCCGAGCCCGTCAGGCCCTGGACGACGAGCCGCGTCTCGTTGTCGACGAGGATCGCCATCAGGCGGCTGCCGCGAGCTCCACTGCCCGGCGGGCGCCGTCGAGCATCGTCGCCTCCACGTGCAGGTTCGGCGAGCCGGCCTCCTCGAGCAGCCGTCTTCCCTCCTCCGCGTTCGTCCCGTCGAGCCGGACGACGATCGGCAGCTCGATCTCCATTTGCCCGAGCGCCTGCAGGATCCCGCGCGCGACCTCGTCGCAGCGCGTGATCCCACCGAAGATGTTGAACGCGATCACCCGCACGTCGGGGTCGCTCGTGATGACCTCGAGCGCGTCCACGACGCCCTGGGCGCCGCCGCCGCCGCCGAGGTCGCAGAAGTTCGCGGCGCGCCCGCCGACGAAGGAGACGACGTCCACCGTCGACATCGTCAGCCCGGCTCCGTTGCCGAGCACGCCGACCTCGCCGTCGAGCTTCACGTAGGTGACGCCCTTCTCGCGCGCGAGCGCCTCGAGGGGATCGCCGCCGCCCGCGTCCCGCATGGCTGCGAGCTTGGGCTGGCGGAAGAGCGCGTTGTCGTCGACCGTGAACTTCGAGTCGAGCGCCCGCACCTCGCCGTCGGTGGTGACGATCAGCGGGTTGATCTCGCACAGCATCGCCTCGCAGCCGATGAAGGCGGCGTAGAGCCGGCCGGCGATCGCGGCGATCTGCTTCTGCTCGCCGGGATCCGTGACCCCGCCGTCGTGGACGAGGCGGCGGCCGTGCCAGGGCTGGCAGCCGGCGAGCGGGTCCAGGTGCAGTCGCACGAGCGCACCGGGCGTCGAGGCCGCGACCTCCTCGATGTCGACGCCGCCCTGCGTCGTGAACATGAAGAGCGGCTGCTTCTCGCTCCGGTCGAGCGCCAGGGAGAGGTAGTACTCGCGCGCGATCTCGGACGCCCGCTCGATCCAGACCTTGCCGACGATGTGCCCGCGGATGTCCATGCCGAGGATCTCGCGTGCGCGCGCTTCGGCGTCGTCCGCAGTCTCGGCGAGCTTGATGCCCCCTGCCTTCCCGCGTCCGCCGATCAGCACCTGGGCCTTCACGACGACGGGGAAGCCGATTTCCTCCGCCGCCGCTCGCGCCTCCTCCGTCGTCGTCGCGAGGCGCCCTTCCGAGACCGGGATCCCGAACTTCGCGAAGAGCTCCTTCCCCTGATGCTCATAGAGATCCAAGGCGCGCGCGAGTCTACCCGGCTCGTTCTGCGTACTGCCCACGTGGCGACGAGCCGCCCGGGACACGACGCGAAGAGACAGGTCGAGCGTGTGCGAGCATTCGCAGGTGCAGAAGCGCACGCTCATCGTCCTCATCGCGCTCGGCGCTGCCTTCACCGGCTTCGTGATCGCGTCGGTCGTGCGCGATCTCCGAGTGCAGGCCGCACCGACGGACATCAGCGTTGCGGCCCGCCCGCAGAGCGCAGTGCTCGGGTGGCGCGAGAAGTACGGCTCGTCCGGGCAGCAGCTCGTCTTCACGGTCGATCGGTTGCAGGTGCTCGACGGCGGCTGGAAGGCGCGGATCGGGATCGCGAACCACACGTCGAGCGCGTACGACGTCGGCGATCCGCGCGCGACGCTCGACCGGTCCTTCGGCCTCATGCTCTTCTCGACGCGATCCGAGTCGGAGCTCGACCAACGCAACGACAACGGCACGCTGCCCCCGGTGAGACAGGTCGCGCGCTACGAGCCGCACCTCCCGAAGATCCTCGAGGCGGGAGACACCTGGCAGGGCACGATCTGGGCGCCGGGCGCGCTCGCCGCGCGGAGCTGGGTGCGCGTCGTGTTCGGGCCGCTGCTCGTCGTCGGAAAGCCGGCGAAGGGCGCTCCGAGCACGATCGTCTGGATCACCGATCACACCCACCAGTTGAAGAGTTGAGGTCGTCGCCCGTGGGACGCGGTCGACCACGGGCAGGTAACGCGTCTCGGCAGGGAGCGCAGCGGATACGAGCTGTCGGGGTCTTGTCTTCGGGGGCCTTGCAGTTCGTGCCCGAAGGCAAGACTCCGACAGCTGCCTACTGCAGCAACTGCTACAGCAACCTGGCGGCGAACGCCCGCTGGGCCTCCGGCTCGGCACCGCAGCTCGCGGGGACGACGGGGCCTTCGATCTCCTCGACGGTCGCCGTGTACTCGGAGCCATCCCATGCACGGAAGCGAACGGCCTGCTCGTCCGCAGCGACCAGCTCGAGGTCTGCGAGACCGTCGAGGACGCTCTCCTCGCGGACGAGTCGCTCGGCAGCCTGAACCCGCGGCGCGTAGCACGTCCGTCCGCGGTAGTGCGCGAGGTCGATCCTCCCCGCGAGCGCCCGAGCCACGAGGAACGGGGCGTTCCCGACGGCGACGCGCCCGAGCTGGATCCCGGCCGGGAGCACGAGCACGTTCGCGGCGAAGCGATGGCCGCCCTGGTGCGACGAGATCCATACCTCCTCGTCGCCCAGCTTCTCCGCGAGCGCCGCGTACACGGCCGTGCCCCCGAGGGCGCAGCAGCGGTCGCGAGTCCCGTGCCCGCACACGAGCACGAGCGACGCGTCCGTCGGATCGCCCGCGCTCGACAGGTCGAGGCCGGCGAGGTCGTCGTGTGTCCGGAGCTCGATCCGCCGCACGGAGCTCATCGCCTCCTCCGCTCGAACGACGAACGCGAGAAGAGGTCCACCGCCGCCGCGGCCGGGCCGCCGCACGAACTGGAGCCTCGAGCCCGGGGTCTCCGCGAGCCACCCGGACACGGCCTCGTCCGCCGCCGGGGGAAGGACACCCGCCGCACCGACGTCGCGCGGCCACGTCCCGGGCACCTCGAGCACGAGCCAGAAGCTCGCCGTGACGGCGGTGGCGGAGAGGGACTCGCCTGCCGCTTCGGAGAGCTCCGCGCAGCGCTCGCTCATTCGTCGCGAAGGACGCAGACGAGCTGACCGCTCGCGATCGGCCGTCCCGCGGCGACACCGAGATCCGTGACGACGCCCGACCGGTGCGCGGCGATCTCGTTCTCCATCTTCATCGCCTCCACGACGCAGACGACCGCGCCGGCGTCGATCGAGTCTCCGTCGGACACGTTCACGCGCAGCACGGTCCCCTGCATCGGGCTCACGACCGCGCCGGACACGTCCCCCGTCAGCCCCTTGCTCCGCCCCTTGCGCCGGCGAGCGAGCTCGGCCCAGGGCGGCTCCGGTGACTGGATCCGGATGTCGTGACGGCGTCCGTCGATCTCGACGCTCACGAGCTGGTCACGGGTCGGCGACGAGGCTCCGTCCGAGGAGGCGACGATGGCCGCCGCTTGCCCTGCCGCGACGTCACCGAGCTCCTGCGCGCGGACTGCCAGCTCGTCCGACTCGACGACGCCGAGGCACGTCTCCCCGGCGACGAAGCACGGCGACTCGAGGAGGGCCCGGTGGAAGCCGAGGAGCGTCGTCGGCCCTTCGATGACGTACTCCTCGAGCGCACGGAGCATGCGGCGCCTCGCGTGCTCGCGGGTCACGTCGTGGACGATCAGCTTGGCCACGAGCGGGTCGTAGAGCCCGGAGACCTCGCTTCCCGCGACGACTCCGGAGTCGACCCGCACGCCGATTCCTCCCGGCTCGCGATAGGCGGTGATCCTGCCCGGGCTGGGAAGGAAGCCCTGCGCGACGTCCTCGGCGTTGATCCGGCACTCGATCGCGTGCCCGCTGAGCACGACCTCCTCCTGGGCGAACGAGAGCGGCTCGCCGGCGGCGATCGCGACCTGCTCGCGGACGATGTCGATGCCCGTGACGGCCTCGGTGACGGTGTGCTCGACCTGGACGCGCGTGTTCATCTCCAGGAAGTAGTAGGAGCCGTCGGGCGCCAGCAGGCCCTCGACCGTCCCGGCGGAGCGGTAGCCGGTCGCCCGCGCCGCCTCGACCGCGATCCGGCCGATGCGCTCTCGGAGCGCGTCGTCGACCGCCGGCGACGGCGTCTCCTCGACGAGCTTCTGGTGTCGTCGCTGGATCGTGCAGTCACGCTCGCCGAGATGGACGACGTCGCCGTGCGCGTCGGCGAGGATCTGCACCTCGACGTGGCGCGGATCGTCCAGGTAGCGCTCGACGTAGACGGACGGGTCCGCGAAGTACGCCTCGCCCTCGCGACGGGCCGCGTCGTACGCGGACGCGACCTCGCTCTCGTCCCGGGCGACCCGGAAGCCTTTCCCGCCGCCGCCGCCCGAGGCCTTGATCGCGACCGGATACCCGATCTCAGCGGCGATCCGGACGACGTCGTCCGCGCTCTCGGCGGCCTCCGTCGTCCCGGGGACGATCGGAACTCCCGCCGCCTGCATCCGCTCGCGCGCCGAGATCTTCGATCCCATCGCCTCGATCGCCTCCGCCGGAGGCCCAATCCAGGTCAGCCCCGCCTCCTCGACGGCACGGGCGAAGGCCGCGTTCTCGGCGAGGAACCCGTAGCCGGGGTGGATCGCCTCGGCCCCGGAGCGGAGCGCCGCATCGACGATCCTGTCCGACCGCAGATAGCTCTCGGCCGCCGGCCCCGGGCCGAGCAGGTACGCCTCGTCCGCGAGCACCGCGTGCAGCGCGCTGCGATCGGGCTCGGAGTAGACGGCGACCGTCCCGATGCCGAGCTCCCGCAGGGTGCGGAAGATGCGCACCGCGATCTCGCCGCGGTTGGCAACCAGGATCTTCGAGAACGCCGCCATGGGACGCGTATTCTCCCGGACGGTGAGCCTCCCCGATCAGCTCACGGTCGCGCGCATCGCCGCGGTTCCGATCGTGGTGATCCTTTTCGCCTGGAACTTCCCGAACCACGCGTACTGGGCGACGGCCGTCTTCGTCGTCGCGATGGCCACGGACCAGATCGACGGCTGGCTCGCCCGGCGGAGCGGCACGAGCTCGCCGCTCGGCTCGCTGCTCGACCCCGTTGCGGACAAGGTCCTCGTCCTCACCGCGCTCGTGATGCTCATCGGCGAGGGCGTCGCACCCGCGTGGATGATCGCGCTCATCGTCGTCCGCGAGATCCTCGTCTCGGGTCTCCGCCTGGCGGCCATCGAGCGCGGCGTCGTGCTTCCCGCGCGCGACCTTGGCCGCCTGAAGACCTGGGTGCAGGCGCTCGCCGCGACCATCGCGGGTCTCGCCGCCGCAGGCGCCTGGAGCAACGACGTCGCGTGGTGGGCGCTGCTCGTCGCGCTCGCCGCCACGTGGCTGTCGGGGCTCGACTACGCGCGCGTCGCGCCGCGCGTGCTGCGCGGCGAGGGCGCGTAACTTCTCGGCGCGGGCAGGTCGCCGTCCACCGCCTCGCGTGCGGCCGCCCGGCGCCACTCACTCGCGTACCCCGCCGGGACGCGGTCGAGCCGGACGCGGGCGAGTGCGAGCGCACGTCGCACTGCTGCGTCCTCGATCGCCGTCAGGCCAGGCGTCGCGTCGAGCTCCACGCGCGGAAGCTATGCGATGGACGGAGTGGCCGTCGAAGCGCGTGACCTAGAGTGCCGTCGTGCTCGATCGTCTGCGCGAGCTCTGGGACTTCGCCGACCTCGACGGTAGCGAGGAGCGCCTCCGAAGCCAGCTCGCCGCCGAGGAGAGCGACGCGGGGCGTGCCGAGGTCCTGACGCAGCTCGCCCGCGTCGAGGGGCTGCGCGACCGCTTCGAGGAGGGCGAGCGCCTGATCGTCGAAGCCGAGTCGCTCGCCGGCGACAGTGCCGTTGCGAGGGCGCGCATCGACCTCGAGCGCGGCCGCCTGCTTCGATCGGGCGGCAAACCGGATGCGGCACGTCCGCTCTTCGAGTCGGCGTTCGCGACCGCGCTCGACGACGAGCGCTACTTCATCGCCGCGGACGCCGCCCACATGGTCGCGCTGGTCGCGCCCGGCCGCGAGGGCTTCGTGGAGTGGACCTCGCGCGGAATCGAGCTCGCGGAACAGCACGAGGCGGCCGCGTACTGGCGCGGCCCGCTCCTCAACAACCTCGGCTGGAACCAGTACGAGGCGGGCGAGTACGACTCGGCGCTCGACACGTTCGGGCGCGCACTCGAGGCACGGGAGCGCGAGCCCGGGAACGCCGAGCCGATCGCGCTCGCGCGCTACGCCGTCGGCAAGACGCTACGTGCGCTCGGCCGCTCGGACGAGGCGATCCAGCTCCTCGAGCAGGCCGTCTCGTGGGCGAACGGCGTCGGGGCGCCCGACGGCTGGTACCACGAGGAGCTGGCCGAGGAGTACGCCGCCGTCGGCCGCGGCGACGACGCACGCGAGCAGGCCCGCCTGGCAATCCCGCTCCTCGAGAGCGCCGACTCCTCGTTCGCGAACGACACCGAGCGGGTCGACCGGCTCCGAGCCCTCGCCGCCTCCGACTAGCAGGCCGCGACCTGCGACCGGGTCAGGCCGCGAGCGCCTCGAGCCGGTCGACGAACGAGGAGAGCACCGCAAATGTCTCTTCGACGGGCTCCGGCGACGCGAGGTCGACGCCGGCTCCGCGCAGAACATCGAGCGGGTACTCCGAGCCGCCGGCGCTGAGAAAGCCGAGGTAGCGCTCTGCGGCGCCCGCCTCGCCGTCGAGCACCCCGCGGGCGAGCGCGTGCGCGCCCGAGATGCCCGTCGCGTACTGGAAGACGTAGAACGGCCGATACAGGTGCAGGAACTCGGCCCAGGTGATCCCGACCCGCTCGCGGTCGAACTCGACCCCGGGGCCGTACGCCTCGCCGAAGAACCCGGCCGTCAGCTCCTCGAGCACGTCCGCGGTGATCCCCTCACCGCGCTCGACGCGCTCGTGCGCCTCGCGCTCGATCCGGGCGAGCGTGGGCATGATGAAGAAGTAGCGGAGGAAGGTCCCCATCGCCTCGTCGAGCACAGCGAGCTGGAGCTCGCGATCCGTGCTCGACTCGAGCAGGTGGGCGCGGAGGAGCGCCTGGTGGAAGTTCGACGCGACCTCGGCGACGAAGGTCACGTAGCGGGCCGAGACGTGCGGCTGCGTCTTCCAGGAGAGATAGGAGTGCATCGAGTGGCCGAGCTCGTGCGCGAGCGTCCCGAGGCTCCCGGCCGAGCCGTCGAAGCTCATGACGATGAACGGGTACGTCCCCGGTGCCCCCGCCGAGAAGGCGCCGCCTCGCTTGCCCTGGTTCGGGTAGACGTCGACCCACCGCTCCTCGAGGCAGCCCCGGCGGACGGTGCCGACGTACTCCTCGCCAAGGGGCGCGAGCGAGTCACAGATCCAGTCGACGCACTGCTCGTACGTGAGCTCCGGACTCGTCCCGCCGAGCGGCGCCCACAGGTCGTACGGCCGGAGCGAGTCGATGCCGAGCAGCGCTCCCCGGACCCGCCAGTAGCGGTGCCAGGTCGGCAGGTTCCGCTCGAACGTGGCCAGGAGGTTGTCGAGGACACCGATCGGGATGTTCGAGCGATGGAGCGCAGCGGCGCACGTCGACGCGTGACGGCGGGCGCGCGCCGAGAAGACGTCCTGCTTGATCGCGGTCGCATAGCTCGCGGCGAAGACGTTCCGGAAGGCGCGGTAGCCGTCGGCGTAACTCTCGTACGCACTCCGGCGCAGAGCACGGTCGGGGCTTCCGAGCAACCCCCGGATCGACCCCTGCGTCACCTCTGTCGTCTCGCCCGACTCGCCGGACGCGGGCCCGAACCTGAGGTCGCCGTCCGCGAGGCTCGTGTACACGGCGTACGTGCCGGAATGAGCGTCGGAGACGAGCCCGAGCAGCTCCTCGACCTCGGTCGAGCGGACGTGCTCACCGCGGCGGAAGAGGTCGTCGAGGTAGTGGCCGTACGGAAGGAGCTCCGGGTGATCTGCGGTCCACTCGAGAAGCCGCTCGTGCCCGATCGCGAGCAGCTCCGGCTCGATGAACGCGGCCGCGGCGGCGACCTGCGCGTAGAGCGCTCGGGCACGTCCGCTGCGGGCGACCGCGTCCGGATCCGTGGTCTCCACGGCCTGGCCGATGCTGGCGTAGAGGAAGACCGGACCGACGCGCCGGTCGAGGGCGTCGCGGGCGGCGAGCGCCGCGATCGTCGGCTCGGCGCCCTCGGCGAGCCGGCCCTCGTACGCCTGCAGGCCCGGAAGGTCGGAGAGGATCGCCTCGACCTCCGCCTCCCAGTCTGCGACTGTCGCGAACACGCTCTCGGCGTTCCACGTCCGCTCGACCGGGAGCTCGCTCCGCGGAGGGGTCCGGATCTCGCTGCCGCCGGCGCTCACAGCGGAATGTTCCCGTGCTTGCGCTTGGGCTTGGGCTCACGCTTCGCAAGTGCGGTCTCGAGCGCAGAGACGAGCACGGGCCGGGTGCGGCGCGGCTCGATGACGTCGTCGACGTAGCCGCGCTCGGCCGCCGTGTACGGGTTCGCGAAGCGCTCCTTGTAGTCGGCGATGAGCTCCTCGCGCCGGCCGTCCGGATCCTCGGCGGCCTCGAGCTCGTGGCGGAAGACGATGTTGACCGCGCCCTCCGGCCCCATCACCGCCACCTCCGCGGTCGGCCAGGCGACGTTGAAGTCGGCGCGGATGTGCTTCGAGCTCATGACGTCGTACGCCCCGCCATAGGCCTTGCGCGTGATCACGGTGAGCTTCGGGACGGTCGCCTCGGCATAGGCGTAGAGGAGCTTCGCGCCGTGCCGGATGATCCCGCCCCACTCCTGCGCGGTCCCGGGCAGGAAGCCGGGCACGTCGACGAAGGTCACGAGCGGGACGTTGAACGCGTCGCAGGTGCGGACGAAGCGCGCTGCCTTCACCGATGCATCGATGTCGAGCACGCCCGCGAGCGCGCCCGGCTGGTTCCCGACCACGCCGATCGCATGGCCGCCGAGGCGTGCGAAGCCGCACACGATGTTCTCCGCCCAGTGCGCGTGCACCTCGAGGAAGTCCCCGTCGTCGACGACGCGCCCGATCACCTGCTTGATGTCGTACGGCTTGTTCGGGCTGTCGGGGACGATGGTGTCGAGCGTCGGGTCTTCCCGGTCGACCGGATCCGCAGGCGCCGCGTACAGAGGCGCCTCGAGGTTGTTCTGGGGGAGGAACGACAGGAGGTAGCGGGCCTCCTCGAGGCACGTCTCCTCGTCGGGGGTCGTGAACTGAGCGACTCCCGAGCGCGTCGCGTGCGTCGCGGCGCCGCCGAGCTCCTCGAAGCTGACGTCCTCGCCGGTGACGGTCTTCACCACGTCGGGCCCGGTGATGAACATGTACGACGTCCCCTCGACCATGAGCACGAAGTCGGTGATCGCCGGCGAGTAGACGGCTCCGCCCGCGCACGGCCCCATGACGAGCGAGATCTGCGGCACGACTCCCGACGCCTGGACATTGCGCCAGAAGATCTCCGCGTAGCCCGCGAGCGAGACCACGCCCTCCTGGATCCGCGCGCCGCCCGAGTCGTTGATCCCGATCACGGGACAGCCGTACGTGACGGCCATGTCCATCACCTTGCAGACCTTCTCCGCGAAGACCTCCGACAGCGAGCCGCCGAAGATCGTGAAGTCCTGCGAGAACACGAACACCTTGCGGCCGAAGATCGTCCCGTAGCCAGTGACGACGGCGTCGCCCCATGGCCGCTGGTCCCGCATCCCGAACTCGACCTCGCGATGTCGGACGTAGCGGTCGAGCTCGACGAACGAGCCGGGGTCGAGGAGCTTCTCGAGCCGCTCGCGGGCGAGGAGCTTGCCGCGCTCCCGCTGACGCTCGACGTGCTTCTCGCTCGCCGCCTCCTGCGACTCCGCGCGCAGCTCCTCGAGCCACCGGAGCTTGGCCTCCGTCGTGTCGTGGATCTCGGCCATCGCGGCGGAGCCTACTGCCGGCACCGCGTGGGAGATGGAGGTCTCCGTCAGGCGACGCCGCACCAGCCATGGCTGTATATGACCATGGGCATATGACCATGATCGTGCTACCGTAGGCCCGTGCGCACGATTCCGGCAGGCCGCTTCAAAGCACAATGCCTCCGCCTCCTCGACGAGGTCGCGGAGACGGGCGAGACGATCGTCGTCACCAAGCGCGGCAAGCCCGTGGCGAGGGTCGAGCCGGTCGAGGCGCCCCCGTCGCTCCAGGGTTCGGTCGTCTATCACGTCGACGACGAAGAGCTGCTCTTCTCGACCGGCGAGAGCTGGGACGCCGAGCCCGAGTGACGGTGCTCGACACACACGCCTGGCTCTGGTGGGTGGACGGCGACCCCAGGCTCTCTCCTCGTGCCCGCTCGACCATCGAGTCCGGCAACGAGCTTGCGGTGTCCGCAATCAGCGTCTGGGAGCTCGCGACCCTCGAGCGGCTCGGTCGTCTCACGCTCTTGCCGGACCTCCGCAGCTGGATACGGCGCGCGCTCGTCCACGGAGGGATCACGCCGACCGAGGTGACACCCCAGATCGCGCTGGCGGCAGGCTCCTTCCTCGCACCGTTTCCCGGAGATCCGGCGGATCGACTCATCTACGCCACGGCGCTCGCCACCGAGTCCCACCTCGTCTCCAAGGACGGGCGACTCGCCCGGCTCGATCCGGAGCGCGTGATCTGGTGACGACGCCGATCGACCGCTCGACGACGTGGCCGTACGTAGAAGGGTCGCCGGGCGAGTTCTCGTACGCGCGCTTCTCGAGCCCGACCGTCGCCGCCGCGGAGCAGGCACTCGGAGAGCTCGAGGGCGGCGAGGCGCTCCTCTTCGCCTCGGGCACGGCGGCCGCGGCGAGCGTGCTTCTCGCGCTGCTCGAGCCCGGCCAGAGCGTCGCGCTCGCCGAGGGCGCGTACTACGGAACCGGCGTGCTCATGGACGAGCTCTCGCGCTGGGGCCTGGGCCACGTCGAGTTCGACCAGACCGGACCGCCTCCACCCGACGCCGATCTCGTCTGGCTCGAGGCGCCCTCGAACCCGTTCCTGACGATGCCGAGCTTCGAGGCGGCCGCCGCGCACCCGGCGCGGGTCGTGTGCGACGCGACCGCGTCGACGCCCGTCCACCTGCGGCCGCTCGAGCGCGGCTGCGACCTCGTCGTGCACTCGGCGACGAAGTTCCTCGCGGGCCACGACGACGCGCTCCTCGGCGCGGTCGTCTGCAAGCACGAGCACGACGCCGCGCGGCTCCGCGAGTTCCGCACGCGGACAGGCCCGGTCGCCGCGCCCGACACCGCCTGGCTCCTCCTGCGCGGGCTCGCGACGCTCGACGTGCGCTTCGCCAGACAATCGGAGAGCGCGGCGACGATCGCGGGCAGGCTTCGACAGCATCCGGCCGTGACGACCGTTCGCTACCCGGGATTCGGCGGCCTGCTCTCGTTCGACGTGGCGACGGCGGACGCGGCCGCCCGGGTCGAGACCGCGACGGCGTTGATCGTGAACTCGACGAGCCTCGGAGGCGTCACCTCGAAGATCGAGTCCCGAGCCCGCTGGGAGGGCTCACGTGTCCCGCCCGGTCTCCTGCGGCTCTCCGTCGGGCTCGAGGACGCGGACGCGCTCTGGGCGGACCTCGAGCGGGCGCTCACCGGAGCCGCGTGAGGCTTCCCGGTCGACGGCGCTCGGAGCGCGGCTCCGAGATCGATCCCGACCGCGTCTCCCTCGCGAAGCTCCAGGCGGTGGGCGCGAACCTCGGGAAGCCACGCCATGTGGTCCACGAGCTCATGTTCGACGAGGAGACGTCCGCCCGATCCGCCGCCGCTCGTGTGGAGCAAGCGGGCTGGGATGCATCGGTCGCAGCGCCGTCCGACGCGGGAGAGCCGTGGATCCTCCGCGGCGAGGGAACACGCGTCGTCGACTCGACGACCGTGGTCGCGTTCCGCTCCCTGTTCGAGCGAGTCGCCGAGGAGACGGGCGGCACCTACCTGGGCTGGCACGCGGCGTCGAAGCCCTAGCGGCAAAGGCGATGCGAGTCGCCGATCGGTCTCCGCCGAGCCCGCGCCGCTACCGAATGCGTGGCACTACGTGCCCCGAGCCTACGAGTGGCAGGGCCCCGCGTAGTCGAATGGATGGTTCTTCAGGTGGTTCGCGGCGCCCGACGGCGAGAGCTTCAGCGTGTTGCCCGTCGCAAGCGGGATCATCCTCATCGGCTTCTTCTTCAACGCGGTCATCGAATGAATGGAGGCATCGTGCATACCGTCAAGGTGCTCGGCCCGGGCTGCCGCAACTGTGAGCGCCTCACCGACATCACCGAGCAGGCCCTCACTGCGCTCGGCCGTCCCGAGCGGGTCGAAAAGGTCACAGACCCGGCCGAGATCGTCGCGCATGGCATCTACTCAACCCCTGCTCTCATGGTCGACGATGAGCTAGTGATGAGCGCGCGCATCCCTGCACTCGTAACGCTCGAAGAGATCCTCGGAGACCGACTCAGCGATAAGGAGTGAAGGGCAGCCCTCCGTGCGCCCCGAGCGGCGAACACGGTAACCACGGGTTGCCTCGCTCCGAGGGCCGCGAGAGTACCCTTCGCCAGCGTGACCCTCTTCACTCGCAAGACGGAACTGATCGATGCCGATCAGGCGCTCCCAGGTCGTGCCGCTCCAATGGACGGCCTAGGGCTGCATCGCGTCCTTGGAACTCCCATTACGCCGCCATTCCCGGATGGGATGGAACGGGCCGTCTTCGGACTCGGGTGTTTTTGGGGCGCCGAGCGCATGTTCTGGCAGGCGCCCGGCGTGTACACGACCGCCGCGGGCTACGCGGGCGGCTCGACGCCGAACCCGACGTACCGAGAGGTGTGCTCCGGGATGACGGGTCACGCGGAGGTCGTCCTCGCCGTGTTCGACACGGAGAAGACGAGCTACGACGAGATGCTCCGCATCTTCTGGGAGGGCCACGATCCGACCCAGGGCATGCAACAGGGCAACGACGTCGGCAGCCAGTACCGCTCGGCGATCTACTGGACGAGCCCCGCGCAGCAGGAGGCCGCGCTCGCGTCTCGCGCCCGCTTCCAGCAGGAGCTGTCGCAGGCCGGCTACGGGGCGATCACGACCGAGATCGCCGAGGCCGGGCCGTTCTACTACGCCGAGGACTACCACCAGCAGTACCTCGCCGCGAACCCGAACGGCTACTGCGGGCTCGGCGGCACCGGGGTCTCCTGCCCGGTTGGCATCACCGTCGCTGACGCCTGACGCCTATTCGGTCTGCGCCGTGACCGCGGCGGCCCGCCCGACGGCGGGGGACTCGTCTGCGGTCGTCAGTCTCTGGGACACCCACACGGGGACGATCGTGAGCAGGATGATCGTGAACGCGACCACGTTGACGATCGGCAGCTGCTGCCCCTGACGGAGGTTGTCGAGGATGAAGATCGGCAGCGTCGTCTGCGCACCTGCCGTGAACGTCGTCACGATCACCTCGTCGAAGGAGAGCGCAAACGCCAGCAGCCCGCCGGCGACCAGCGCGGTCGAGAGTGTCGGCCAGGTCACGAAGCGGAACGTCTGCCAGCCGTCGGCGCCGAGGTCCATCGACGCCTCGATCAGCGACGGCGACGTCCTGCGCAGGCGCGCGATGACGTTGTTGTAGACGACCACCACGCAGAACGTCGCGTGTCCGACGACGATCGTCCAGACCGAGAACTGCACGCCCGCGAAGGAGAAGAACGAGTTGAGCGCCATCCCGGTGATGATTCCGGGGAGGGCGATCGGGAGGAGGAGCAGGAACGACACCGAGTCCCTCCCGAAGAACGTGAAACGGTGGATCGCGAACGACGCCATCGTCCCGAGCACGAGGGCGATTGCCGTCGCCGCCAGTCCTACTTTCACCGAGAGCCACAGCGACGAACGGAGAAACGGGTCGTGCCACGCGACACCGAACCAGTGTGTCGACCAGTCCGTGATCGGCCAGCTCTGGATCGGCGAGGCGTTGAACGCGTAGAGCGCGATGATCACCAGGGGAATCCAGAGGAAGGCGACGACGAGAAACGTCCACACGCCGAGCACGATGCGTGTCGGTCTTGACTCCATCAGAGCGCCTCGAACGCGCCGAGGCGACGCGCCGCGGCGATATACAGGGCCATGACGGCCACCGGAACCATGGCGTACGCCGCGGCGAACGTGAGGTTCGACGCGCTCTGCTCGGAGACGATGTTGCCGATGAGGCTCGAGCTAGGCCCCCCGACGAGGAGCGGGGTGATGTAGTCGCCGAGCGTAAGGGAGAAAGTGAAGATCGAGCCTGCGACGATTCCGGGAAGCGCCAGCGGGAAGACGACGCTCCGAAACGTCCGAGAACCGCGCGCGCCCAGATCGCGGGACGCCTCGAGCAGGCTCCCCGGGATCCGCTCGAGCGCGGCGTAGATCGGCAGGATCATGAAGGGGAGCCAGACGTACGAGAAGACGATCCACATCGCCTTGTTCGTGAACGCGAGCTGCGCGTCGGGAAGACCGAGGCCGTTCAATGCCCAATTGAGCGGTCCGGTCGCCGAGAGGATCGTCGTCCACGAGTAGATCCGGACGAGGTAGCTCGACCAGAGTGGGAGCAGCACCATCACGAAGAGGAGCGCACGCGTCCGCGGGCCGGCGACCCTCGCCATGAAGAACGCGAGCGGGAACGCGAGGATCGCGTCCGTGACGGTGACCGCGGCGGCCATCCCAATCGTCCGGGCCGCGATCCGGAGGTACGTCGGGTCGCTCCAGCTGAAGATCGTCCGGTACTGGTCGAGCGACCACGTGTGAACGATCTCTGCGGTGAACGAGTCACTGGTCCAAAAGGACGAGACGAGCATCGCGCCAAGCGACGCGGCATAGACAGCCACGAACGCGGCCACCGGGAGCGCGAGCAGCGCGGCGAGCTTCAGCCAGGGCCGACGCCAGAAGATCCCCGAGAGGCGGAGGCGGGCCCCCCGGAGGGAGCCCGCCCCGCGTGCCGCGTCGACCGCCAAGCTGCTAGCCGGTGATCGACGCCCAGGCGTTGTTCCACGCCTGTTGGTCCATGCAGTCGTTACGTCCGCCCCAGCCGCAGGTCGCGATGGGCGTCTTCCAGAAGCGAATCGACTTCGCGTAGGAAGCCGGTGCGTTCAGGTGGTAGCCCGCGCAGGATCCCTTTTGGATCTTGTCCATGTACGGACATGCCTTCGGGTTGACGGGGGTCTCGCCGAAGACGAGCGCCTGTTGCGCCTGGACCTGAGGCGTGGCGGCGTACGCCATCCACTTGTAGGCGCAATTCGGGTGCGGAGCTCGCTTCGTGAGCATCCACGTGTCCGCCCACCCGGTGACACCCTCCTTCGGGATGATCTCCTTCACGGGGACCTTGGCCGCCTGCAGCTGCAGCGTCTGATACGGCCATGTCGCTCCGATGACGGAGTCGCCCGTCTTGTAGTCCTTGATGTTGTCGGCTGGGTAGAGCCAGTACCGCTTCAGAAGCGGCTTCTGCTTCTTGAGCAGCGTGACCGCCGCGTTGAACTGCGACTTCGTGAGCTCATAGGGGTCCTTGATCCCGAGTGACCGGTTCGTCTTCATCAGGTACAGCGCCGCATCCGCGATCTGGATCGGGTTGTTCGGGACCGTGATCTTGCCCTTGTACTTCGGGCTGTAGATCGCCGACCAGCTCGCCGGAGCAGGCTTCACCTTCTTCGTGTTGTAGATGAGCGTGTTCGGGCCCCACTGCAGGGAGACGCCGTAGTGGATGCCCTTCACGGTGTTGTGCGGAGGCGACTTGAACGCGGGCAGGAAGTTCTTCCACGACGGGATCAGGTTCACGTTCACGGGCGCCACATCGCCGGCGTAGATGAGACGCAAGCTCGCATCGCCGGATGCCGACACGAGGTCGTACTGACCCCCGCCGCCTCCGCCGCCGCCGTGGATGATGTTGAACATCTCGTTCGACGAGCCGGCGTCCTTGCGCTTGATCTTGCAGCCGGTCTGCTGCTCGAACTTCTTCGCGAAGCTCGGGTCGGTGTACGCGCCCCACTCCACGACGCTGAGCGCGCCCTCGCCCTTGCCGATCTTCGTCGGGAGCGCATTCGCACTGGTCTTGGACACACCACCCGCCGGCACTGCGAGCGCGACGACGAGGCCGCCAAGCGCGAGATGCCACAAACGGATTCGCTTCCTCACCTCTCCTCCTTGATCGTGAACTCCACGTCCGGCCGCCACGCGAGGCGGACGTGCTGGCCCTCCATTGCACGGACATCCGACGACGACACTTCCAGGTTCTGTTGCAGTGCGACGAGCTCGCCACCGTCGTCGAGTTCGACGGTGAAGCGCGTCGCAGCGCCGAGGTAGACCGCCGCTTTGACGACCCCCGGCTCGCCCTCCGGCGCCTCGGCCGGAAGCACCCGGATCTTCTCTGGCCGAACGGTGAACCTGCGATCGCCCCGCTCGAGCACGTTCGACGTCCCGATGAAGCCCGCCACGAACTCTGTGCGCGGGTGCTCGTACATCTCCGCCGGCGTGCCGATCTGCTCGATCCTCCCTTCGTTGAAAACGGCGATCCGGTCCGACATCGTCAGCGCCTCCTCCTGGTCATGCGTGACGTAGACGAACGTCATCCCGAGCTCGCCCTGAATCTGCTTGAGCTCGATCTGGAGCTGCTGGCGGAGCTTCAGGTCGAGCGCGCCGAGGGGCTCGTCGAGCAGGAGCACCTTCGGCTGGTTGACGATCGCTCTGGCGAGCGCGACCCGCTGACGCTGGCCGCCCGAGAGCTGCGACGGCTTCCGGCCACCGAACCCGTCGAGGCGGACCATCTCGAGCGCGCTCGCGGCACGCGCACGTCGATCGCCCTTCTTCACCTTCTTCACCATCAGTCCGTACTCGACGTTCTCCTGCACGGTCATGTGCGGGAAGAGCGCGTAGTCCTGGAAGACCGTGTTCACGGGCCGCTCGTACGGCGGGAGCCGCGACACGTCCTCGCCGGCGAGCTGGATCGTGCCGCCGTCGGGCCGCTCGAAGCCCGCGACCATGCGAAGCGTCGTCGTCTTCCCCGACCCGGACGGGCCGAGCAGGGTGAAGAACTCCCCCTGGCCGATCTCGAGGTCGATCGCGTCGACCGCGGTGACTGCCCCGTAGCGCTTGGTCAGACCGGTGACACGGATGTCCGGGACACCGTCAAGCTGCAAGCGACTCCTCCAGGATCGCGAGACCCTCGTCGAGCTCCTCGGGAGCGATGGTCAGCGGTGGGAGGAGACGGATCACGTTCCCGTACAGGCCGCAGGAGAGGAGGACGAGGCCGCGCTCGAACGCCGCCGCGACGACGGCGGAAGCGCGATCCGCCGTCCGCTCCTCGAACTCGAAGGCGAGCATCGGGCCGAGGCCGCGTACCTCGCCGATGTCGTCGTGGCGCGAGGCGAGGTCGTCGAGCCGGGCGCGGAGCGTGTCCCCGAGCTCGCGCGCGTGCGCCAGGAA
Organism: uncultured Actinomycetes bacterium; assembly: GCA_963809405.1. Classification (GTDB taxonomy): domain Bacteria; phylum Actinomycetota; class Thermoleophilia; order Gaiellales; family Gaiellaceae; genus GMQP-bins7. The sequence goes on along the minus strand of CAWEJN010000002.1, from coordinate 1,543,291 downwards.
CGCCTCGTCGGAGACGGTGTCGAGGACGACCACACCCGCTGCGCACGAGAGCGGGTTCCCGCCGAACGTGCCGCCGAGGCCGCCGGGTGGCACCGCGTCCACGATCTCCGCACGGCCCGTCACGCCCGCCAGCGGGAGCCCGCCGCCGATCGACTTGCCTGAGACGAGCAGGTCGGGCTCGACGCCGTCGTAGTGCTCGATCGCCCACATCCGTCCCGTCCGGCCGACGCCCGCCTGCACCTCGTCGTCGACGTAGAGGATCCCGTGCGCGCGGCAGAGCTCCTGGAGCCGCGCGGGATAGTCGGGCGGCATGACGATGAACCCGCCCTCGCCCTGGACGGGCTCGAGCACGACGCAGGCGACGGTCGACGGATCGACGTCGGCCTTGAAGAGATGCTCGAGCGCCGCGATTGCGTCGTCCGAGGTGACGCCGTGGTACGGGTACGGCGCCGGCGCGCGGTAGACCTCGGGCGCGAACGGCCCGAAGCCGGCCTTGTACGGCTTCACCTTGCTCGTCATGGTCATCGCGAGCAGCGTGCGCCCGTGGAAGGCGTAGTCGAAGACGACGACCGCCTGGCGGCCTGTCGCGACGCGCGCGATCTTGACCGCGTTCTCGACCGCCTCGGCGCCCGAGTTGACGAGCAGCGAGCGCTGTTCCCGGCCCGCGCACGGCGAGAGCTCGGCCAGCCGGCGGCACACCTCGACGTACGGCTCGTACGTGCCGACGATGAAGCACTGATGGAGGTAGCGGTCGGCCTGCTCCTTGATCGCCTCGACGACCGCAGGGTGTCGGTGGCCCAGGTTCTGGCAGCCGATCCCGCCGGCGAAGTCGATGAACGTCCGTCCATCGACGTCGGTGATCCGCGCGCCTTCCGCATGGCCGACGACGAGGCGGGGCGTCGTGGCGCCGGGCGCGACGTAGCGCGCACGGCCCTCCGCGATTCTTTCTGCCTGCGTCCCGGTCACCGACACGGCGCGATTATGCACAGGTCGCGTCCGAGACGACGCTCCGCGAAGCAGCTACTTCGGGAGGCTGCGTCTACGATCCGTCGAGCGCCGGAGTAGCTCAGCTGGTAGAGCACCGCTCTTGTAAAGCGGAAGTCGTGGGTTCGAGTCCCACCTCCGGCTTCGTTGGCGGAGAACCCATGGTCCCCCGCCGACCCCGTCCTTCTGCAACGCATCACGGGCCGCGCTTGGCCTCTCGGCCGGCGGAGCCGGCCTCCGGACCTCGACCCGTGCCGCACAGAGGACCCCGCGAAGGCGCAGTCGAGTCCGATGGTCGGGACCGACCTACGAGAGGTGATGGCTTAGGCGAGCACCTCGCGCGAGCTCTGATGCGCGACGATCTTCCGCTTCACCCGCTGGAGCGCGTTGTCGATCGTCTTCGTGTCGCACGCGAGCTCGTCGGCCATGTCCTCGTAGGAGTTGCCTTCGAGGTACAGCCTGAGTGCCTCCGACTCGAGGCTCGAGAGACCGCTGCCGAGGCAGAAGACGAGGCTCTCGAGCTCCTCTGTGGAGATGACGCAGACGGACGGGTCGTCGACGCTGGGGCCCGGGAGCGCGTCGCCGAGCGTGCAGTCACTCTCCGAGTCCTGTCCTGCCGGCGTGTGGCTGAACGAGACATAGGTGTTCAACGGCCCGTGCTTGAAGCGCGTGGCGCTCTTGATCGCCGTGATGATCTGACGCGTGACGCAGATCTCGGCGAAGCTCCGGAACGAGGTCTCCTTGTCCGGGCGGAAGTCGCGCACGGCCTTGTAGAGGCCGATCATCCCCTCTTGGACGAGGTCGTCGCCGTCGCCGCCCGCGAGGAAGTACGAGCTCGCCTTCAGCCGGACGAAGCCGGCATACCGGCGGAGGAGCTCGTCGAGCGCGTCCTGCCGCCCGTTTCGCGCCTTGAGCACGAGCTGCAGGTCCTCGAGCTCTCGTTGAACCTTCTGAGCGCTTCTCGGTGCTGTTGCGGTGCGAGCCGACATCGCCGTACCCCCCGGTATGTCCCGTGTTGGAGAGGGGTTCTCGAACGGGTTTCTATTCGTCCCGTTGCCGAACCCTCACGTTGAAGTTGAGGAAGAACCTAGCACCATCCTGCAAGCGTTACAAGGGGTTTGCGAGAAATGCAGAATGCTAAGAACACACGTTCGTATAGCGGGTACGGTTCACCCCACTGCACGTGCGCGTGCGGTCTGCCACCATCGCAAGTGATGACACCCACTACTGTCCTCATCGTGGACGACCACCCGAGCTTTCGGGCCTCGGCGCGCGCGATTCTCGAGGCCGGTGGGTACGAGATCGTCGGAGAGGCGGAGGACGGTGGGGCCGCGATCGCGGCCACGAAGGACCTTCGGCCCGATGTCCTCCTCCTCGACATCCAGCTTCCGGACATGAACGGCTTCGACATCTGCCACCTGCTCGATGGCTGGAACGGAGCGAAGCCGGACCTGATCCTCGTCTCGAGCCGCGAGCTCGAGGACTACGGAGACCAGGTCGAGACGTCCTGCGCGCGCGGCTTCCTCCTCAAGGACGAGCTGTCGGCCGAGGCGGTCGCGGCGCTTCTCGCTTGAGCCGGCTGACGCTCGCGCTCGGGCTCGCACTGCTCGTCGTCGAGGCGGCCGTCGCGATCGCCCTCATCGCGACGAGCGATCACGACACGAGCAAGTGGACGAACACGGCACTGGCCCTCACGGCCGGCGTCGCGTTCGTCGTCTCGGGACTCGTCGCCCTCGTGCGCCGGCCCGAGAACAGCACAGGGATGTACATGGCCGCTGTCGGCTACGTGTGGTTCCTGGGAGCGCTGGCGGAGTCGAACAACCAGTGGGTGTTCGTCGTCGGGATGCTCGTCGGGTCGCTCGTCTGGGGTCCGCTCGCGGCTCTGGCGCTCGTGTATCCGACAGGTCGCTTCGCGTCGCGGCTCGAGTCGACGATTCCCTGGATCGTCGTCGCCGCGGGCGGTGCTGTGACGCTCTCGATCATCCTCGTCGATCCGACGCCGATGTCGTCCTGCGACGCGTGCCCGGCAAACCCGCTCAACGTGGTGGACGCGCCGCGACTCGGTGACGCTTTCGACACGATCGGCACCCTCGTCGGCGTCGCCCTCGCGCTGCTCGTCGGGTACTTCCTCGTCCGCCGCTTGCGCCAGGCCACGCCCGCGCTGCGAAGGACGATGTGGCCCGTCCTGCTCGCGCTCGCCACGTTCCTGGCGGCGATCGTCGTCTCCGGCCTCGCCGATGCAGTCGTCTCCGGAACGGCCGGCGCGATCTCGCCGATCTTCCTCGCGGCGTTCGCCGCGATCCCCGTCGCGTTCCTCGTCGGAATCCTGCGAACGAAGCTCGCCCGCTCCTCCGTCACGGACCTGGTCCTCGCACTCGAGCGCGGCGTGGCGCTTCGCGATGCTCTCGCAGACGTCTTCGGCGACCCAAGTGTCGACATCGTCTACCGGCGACCGGGAGCGGACGAATGGGTCGATACCGAGGGGAACCACGTCAGCGAGCCGACGCCGACGTCCGAGCGCGCCGTCACCTATGTCGAGCGGGCGGGACTGCCGGTAGCAGCCGTCCTCCACGATCCTGCACTCGACGAGTCGAGGGAGCTGGTCGACGGCGTCACCGCTGCAGCCGGCATCGCCATCCAGAACGGACGCCTGCACGCGGAGCTCCGGGCGGAGGCGCGGCTCATGCAAGCCCTCACCGACACGATGCCGAGCCTGCTGGTGAACGTCGACCTCGAGGCGCGCATCGTCAAGCTCAACCTGGCGACGCTCGACGCCAGTGGCTTCTCTCACCCGGAGGAGGTCCGGGGGAAGCACTTCTGGGACGTTTTCCTCGATCCGGATGACCGACAGGGGATGATCCAGCGCTTCGAGGATGCCGCGCCGGACCATCAACCGGCCGAGTACGTCAACAGCTTCATCAACGCCCGCGGCGAGGAGCACGTGATCTACTGGCGGAGCGCGCCGGTCCTCGACGACGACGGCAACGTCGTGAGCATCGTCGCCGGCGGCCTCGACATCACGGAGCGCGAGCGCCTCGCCGACGAGAAGGAGCGCGAGCACGCGTTCCTCAACGCGATCGCGAACAACGTCCCGAGTCTCCTGTGCGTGATCGACGCGAACGGTCGTGTCACGGACCGCGGAGCGAACCGGACGTTCCAGCGACGTCTCGGCTGGACGCCCGACGAGATCGAGGGCGAGGTGTTCTGGGAGCGGTTCGTCGACGCGAGCGACGCGGAGGAGGTGCGGCGGCTGATCCAACGTGTCGCGAGCGGGGAGTCGCTCGGCGACCACGACCACGACTGGGTCACGGCCTCGGGGGAGCATCTGCTCATCGCCTGGACGTGCGTCCCCTTGCCGAAGCTGGACGACCGGACGCTCTACCTCGTTCGTGGCGTCGACGTGACCGAGCGCAAGCGGCGCGAGGAGAAGATTCGGGCCGGCGAGGAGCGCTTCCGCGCGGTCATCGAGAGCGCGCCCGTTGCGATCGTCGAGATCGGGCTCGACGATCGCGTGAGACTCTGGAACCGTGCCGCCGAGCAGATCTTCGGCTGGTCGGCCGACGAGGTGCTCGACAAGCCACCGCTCAACATCCCCGAAGACCGGCGGGACGAGTTTCGGATGCTGAGCGCGAACGAGGCTGCAGGCCACGGCTACGCGGGGTTCGAGACGGTTCGACTGCACCGGGACGGGCACCCGATCGACGTCGAGATCTCGGCTGCTCCGCTCCGCGATGCATCCGGGGACGTCGTCGGGACGATGGCCGTGCTCAGCGACATCACCGATCGCAAGCTCCACGACGAGGAGTTGCGCGCGTCACGCGCGCGCATCCTGCGCGCCGAGGACGAGGCGCGGCGCCGGCTCGAGCGAAACCTCCACGACGGCGCCCAGCAGCGGCTCGTGGCGATCTCCGTGGCGCTGCGGCTGGCCGAGTCGAAGTTCCTGGATCGACCCGACGAAGCGGCTGCGCTCGTCCGCGGATCGCGCGACGAGCTCGCGCTCGCCCTCGACGAGCTCCGCGAGCTCGCCCGCGGCATCCACCCGGCGATCCTGACCGACCGCGGGCTCCGCCCCGCTCTCGAGGCGCTCGTCGGGCGTGCGGCGATCCCGGTCGAGCTCGAGACGCCCGACGAGCGCGTCGCTCCGGCGGTCGAGGCGGCTGCGTACTACGTCGTCGCGGAAGCGCTGACCAACGTCGTCAAGTACGGCGGCGCGTCGTCGGCCCTCGTGTCGGTGGCGCGGGACGACGGCCGACTGACCGTCACCGTCGCCGACGACGGTGTCGGGGGAGCCGATCCCGAGCGCGGATCCGGCCTGCGGGGCCTCGCCGACCGGGTCGCCGCGCTCGACGGAGTCCTTTCGATCGACAGCCCGCGGGGCGCCGGCACGCGCGTCCGAGCGGAGATCCCGCTTCCAGAGCTCTCGGCGGCGGAGTAGGGCTAACCGCACGCTTCACGCAGACCCGTCGCCGTAGACTCGCGGGTCGTGAGCCTTCCCACAGGAACGGTCACGTTCTTCCTCGCGGACGTCGAGGGATCGACCGGGATGCAGCAGAACGCGCGTCTCGACTATCCAGCGACCCTTCGCCGCATCAGAGCCTTGCTCGACTCGGCGACCTGTGCCCACGGAGGCGAGACGGTGGACGCGGTGGGCGACGAGTTCCTGGCCGCGTTCGCCGCGGCGCGGCCGGCGGCGGATGCGGCGCTCGCGGCCCAGCGCGCTCTACGGGACGAGGACTGGCCCGAGAACGTGAGCGTGCGTGTGCGGATCGGCCTGCACACGGGCACGCCCTCCTTCGGCGACGAGGGCTACACGGGCATCGACATCGTCCGTGCAGCGCGGATCGCGAATGCGGGCCACGGCGGTCAGATCCTCCTGTCCGCCGAGACGTTGGAGCTCATCGACGGCCTCACCGCGGTCGACCTCGGCTCTCACCGCATCCAGGGTCTCGAGCAACCGGAACGCCTCCACCAGCTCGTCGCCGACGACCTCCCGCGCGACTTCCCCTCACTCCGGAACTCGAGCTCCACGCTCGGGAGCGACGTCACGGTCGTCCTCGCCGACGACACCGTCCTCCTCCGCGAGGGCATCGCGCGCCTGCTCGAGGACGTGGGCTTCGAGGTGGTCGCGCAGTCGGGGAACGCCGAGGACCTCCTCCGTCACGTCGCCATGCACAAGCCGAGCGTCGCGGTCGTGGACATTCGCATGCCGCCGGACCACACCGACGAGGGGCTCCGCGCCGCTCGTGAGATCCGCGAGCGCTTCCCGGACACCGGCGTCCTCGTCCTCTCCCAGTACGTCGAGGCCGAGTACGCGATGGAGCTGCTCTCGGAGAGCGCCGAGAGCGTCGGCTACCTGCTCAAGGACCGTGTCGCCGACGTCGAGCAGTTCGCGGCGGCGGTCAAGCGCGTCGCCGAAGGAGGCTCCGCACTCGACCCGGAGGTCGTCAGCCAGCTCGTCGGTCGTCAGCGCCGGGACGATCCGCTCGCCGACCTGACTCCGCGGGAGCGCGAGGTTCTAGCGCTCATGGCCGAGGGCCGGTCGAATCAGGCGATCGCGGACCGGCTCTTCATCACGCTCCGAGCCGTCGAGAAGCACGTGACGAGCATCTTCGCGAAGCTCGGCCTGCCCGCGAGCACGGACGACCACCGCCGCGTCCTCGCGGTCCTCGCTTCCCTCCAGGGCTGACATACCCGCCCCGCGCTCGGCGGCTTCTCCTGAAGCGAGCAGCGAAGCAAGGAGGCACGAACGTCGCGGCCGCGCTTTCAGGGATCCTCGCGCGTCGGACCGGTGCGGCTACCCGCACCCCCAAGACGCCTGGACGCCGCACTGTCCGGGACGGCCGCCGGTGACAGCCTGGAGAAGTCCACTAGAGCTTCGAAAGGAACACCGAGATGTCGCCGCTCAAGCACAGCACGAACCTCGCGGCCCGCATGGGTCGCTGGAGCGCAGGCCACCGCAAGACTGCGATCTTCGGCTGGCTTGCGTTCGTCGTCGCCGCGTTCGTCATCGGCAACGCGGTGGGCATGAAGACCATCGACCAGAACGACAGCAACGTCGGCCAGGCACGCAAGGCCGACCACCTGATCCGCGATGCCGGCTTCAAGCTCGACGAGCAGATGGAGTACGTGCTCGTCCAGTCGAAGACGCAGACGGTGAAGGACGCCGCCTTCAGGGCGGTCGTCGCGCAGGCGATCACGGGCCTCGACCGGTTCCCCCAGGTGACGAAGCTCCGCTCGCCGCTCCTCGCGGCCAATGACGGCCAGATCTCGCCGGACGGCCACTCCGCGCTGATCCAGTTCAGCCCGAGAGGCTCGTACGACGAGGCCACGGCCTACATCGACAACATCACCGCCGCCACGGCGAACGTCCAGAAGGCCAATCCCGACTTCTACGTCGGTGAGGCCGGCTCGGCGTCCACCGGGAAGGCGCTCGACTCCATGTTCAACTCGCAGCTCGCGCGCGCGGGCCTGATCTCGATCCCGCTCACGCTCGCGATCCTGCTGCTCGTTTTCGGGTCGCTCGTCGGCGCGATGGTGCCGCTCCTGCTCGCGCTGACCTCCGTGTTCGCGACCATGGGCTTGGTCGCGCTCCCGAGTCAGTTCGTCCCGATGGACCAGGAGATCTCCGCGGTGATCCTCCTGATCGGGCTCGCTGTCGGAGTCGACTACTCGCTCTTCTACATCCGCCGCGAGCGTGACGAGCGGCGGGCCGGACGGAGCGAGTCCGCCGCCCTCGCGGCTGCTGCAGCCACGTCCGGTCGGGCAGTGCTCATCTCGGGCTTCACGGTCATGATCGCGATGGCCGGGATGTTCTTCTCGGGCGACAAGACGTTCATGTCGTTCGCGATCGGGACGATGCTGGTCGTCGCCGTGGCGATGATCGGCTCGCTGACGGTGCTGCCCGCAGTGTTGTCGTGGCTCGGAGACCGGGTCGACAAGGTGCAGGTGCCGTTCCTGAAGCGGCTCCGGCGGGACGACGGCGAGAGCCGCGTCTGGGGCGCGATCCTCGACCGCGTCCTCGCCCGGCCGCTCGTGTCGGCGATCGCGTCGGCCGGCGTTCTCGTGGCGCTCGCGCTTCCGGCGCTCCACCTGCACACCGCGATCTCGGGCTTCGACGCACTGCCGAAGTCGATGAAGGAGGTCCAGGCGCTGAACCGCGTCCAGGACGCCTTCCCGGGCGGCGCGACTCCCGCGGTCGTCGCGATCAAGGGCAACCCGCAGGATCCGAGGATCCAGGCGGCGGTGTCCGACCTCGAGCGGAAGGCGCTCGCCTCGGGTCAGGCGCTACAGCCGATCCACACGGACGTCTCGCCCGACCGCTCCGTGATCCGCGTGTCGATCCCGCTCGTCGGCAACGGGACGGACACGAAGTCGAACGCGGCACTCGCGACGCTCCGCGACGAGATCCTCCCGGAGACCGTCGGCGCCGTCGACGGCGTCGAGTACGCGGTCACCGGCGACACGGCGGCGTCGCACGACTGGAACGAGGCGATGAAGTCGGCGGCCCCGCTCGTGTTCGGGTTCGTCCTCGCGTTCGCGTTCCTGCTTCTGCTGTTCTCGTTCCGCTCGCTCGTGATCCCGATCAAGGCGATCCTCATGAACCTGCTGTCCGTCGGCGCCGCCTACGGGCTGCTCGTGATCGTCTTCCAGTGGGGCTGGGGCGAGAACCTGCTCGACTTCAACTCGAACGGCGGGATCACGTCCTGGCTCCCGATGTTCCTCTTCGTGATCCTGTTCGGCCTCTCGATGGACTACCACGTGTTCATCCTGAGCCGGATCCGCGAGTACTACGACCGCGGGCTCGACACCGAGAGCGCAGTCGCGCACGGTGTCAAGACCACGGCCGGTGTCGTGACGAGCGCCGCGGTCGTGATGGTGTTCGTGTTCGGCGTCTTCGCGCTGATGCCGATCATCGACATGAAGGAGATGGGGATCGGGCTCGCAGCCGCCGTCCTCATCGACGCGACCATCGTGCGGGCCGTCCTCCTGCCCTCCACGATGAAGCTGCTCGGGCGCTGGAACTGGTACCTCCCGCGCTGGCTCGAGTGGCTCCCTCGCCTCGAGCACGAGCGGTCGGCGGGCGCACCCCCCGAGCCGGCCACTCACCGGGCGGCCGCCTAGGCCGAGCGTCAGAGAAGGTGCCCGGTGTCGCCTCCCGACACCGGGCACCTTCGCGCTCCGACCGTCTCATCCCTACTCCCCGCGGCGAAGCCGCTCGAGGCGCTCTCGCGTCTCCGGGTCGAGGTTGTCCCCCACGCGACCCCCTGCCCCTCGCTGCTCGACTTCGGTATGGCTCGCCGGTGCGAGTTCGGCGAGGAACAGCCGCGACGAGAGCTTTCGCACCTCCTGACCCGACACGCCTCGCACGGCCGCGTCCGACGAGACGAGGCAGACGAGCTCGCTCGACCGGTGCTCGGCCGCGAGCCGCTCGAGCACGTCGTCGGCGTGCGGCGCATAGCGAACGGAGAGCGGCCCGATCTCGCGCTCCTCGCCCGCCCCGTCGAAGACCACGACACCCCGGGCTGCGTGCACGGCGACGAAGCTCGCAAGGGTGTCGATCAGCTCGGCGTGGCCTCCGAACTCGCCCGCATGGAGCAGGTTGTGCCCATCGAAGAGATAGAGCGTCGGCTCAGCCACGGCTGCCCTCGCCGTCACGGCGCTGCCGGCGGGCCTCGTAGAGCAGGATCGCGGCCGCGACGCTCACGTTCAGCGACCCGACGTGCCCGCCGAGCGGGATGGAGACGAGCGCGTCGCACGTCCGGCGCACGAGCGGACGCACTCCCTTGCCCTCGGCACCGAGGACGAGCGCGACGCCGCCGCTCAGGTCCGCGTCCCACAGTGCGAGCGAGCCCTCCGCATCGGCGGCGTACGCCCACAGGTCGGGGCCTTTCACCTCGGCGAGGTAGCGAGCGAGGTTCGGAACGACGGCCACGGGAAGGTGCTCAGCGGCGCCGGCCGACGCCTTGCACACCGCGGGCGTCACCCGCGCCGAGCCGTGGGCGGGAACGACGACGCCGGTCGCGCCCGCGCCTTCGGCGCTCCGGATGACAGCGCCGAGATTCTGCGGGTCCGTCACCTGGTCGAGGCAGGCGAGGAGCGGCTGTGGGCTCGCCGCGAGCTCCCATGCGTCCGCGTAGCGAAACGGCTCGCACCACGCCACGACCCCCTGGTGGTCTCGCGTGCCCGCCGCCTCGCTCAGGACTCGCTCGGGCTTCACCTGCGGTCGCGGCCCGCCGTCGAGCCAGGGGATCTGCTTGGACGCACGCTCGCTGACCCAGGTCTCGAGCGCCTCGCGCGGCCCACGGTAAAGCTCGCGCACGGCGTTTCGCCCGTAGACGAGCTCGCGCGTCACCGGAGCCGGACGAGGCGGTAGCCGCCGGGCTCGTCGCGCGTTTCCCAGCCCGCCGCCTCGAGCTCGGCACGCAGTCGGTCCGCCTCCTCGAAGTCGCGCGCGGCGCGGGCAGCGTCCCGCCGCTCGGCGAGGTCGGCGACCTCCGCCGGAACCTGAACGCCCTCGGCGAGCGAGGCGAGGCCGAAGATCCCGAGCGCGCGGCGGAGAAGCTCGTGGTCACGCCACTCGTGCATCACGGCGAGCGCGGCGGGCGTGTTGAAGTCGTCGTCGAGCGCGGCCGAGAACTGCTCCCAGGCGCTCTCCGGCGCCGGCTCGTGCGGGTTGCGGAAGACCTCGCGGAAGCCCTCCGCGCGCGCGGCTGCCGCTACCATCACCTCGTCCGTGAAGGCGAGCGGGCTGTGCCAGTGACCGGTCAGGAAGTAGACGAGCGTCGTCTCCCGGCCCCAGGTGTCGAGCACTCGCCGGAGCGAGACGTCGTTTCCCAGCGACTTGGACATCTTCTCCTCGGCCAGCTCGAGCATCCCGTTGTGCATCCAGATCCGCGCGAACGGCCGGCCGACGGCCTGCGACTGGGCGATCTCGTTCTCGTGGTGCGGGAAGACGAGGTCGAGCCCGCCGCCGTGGATCCAGAACTCAGGCCCGAGCGCCTTCTCCGCCATCGCGGAGCACTCGATGTGCCACCCGGGGCGACCGCGTCCCCAGGGCGACTCCCACGACGTGTCCTCGCCGGGCTTCGTCGCCTTCCAGAGCGCGAAGTCGCGCGGATCCTCCTTCAGCGCGTTCGGCTCCTGCTCTTCGACCCGGTCCGGGCGCTGGCGCGAGAGTCGGCCGTAGTCCGCGAACCGTGAGACGCGGAAGTAGACGTCTCCCTCGACGGCGTACGCGAAACCCGCGCCGACGAGCTCCTCGATCAGCGCGACGATCTCGGGGATCGACTCCGTCGCCAGCGGCATCTCGTCGGGCATCCCGAGCCCGAGGTCGCCCGTGTCCTCGAGGTACCAGCGCGTCGCGTCGCGGGCGAGCTGCGCGCTCCGTCCGGGTGCCGCATCGTAGATCTTGTCGTTCACGTCCGTGACGTTGTGGACGAACGTGACCTCGTAGCCGATCTCCCGCAGCCAGCTCGCGAGCCAGGAGAAGATGACGAACGGACGGGCGTTGCCGATGTGCGCACGCTGATAGACGGTCGGGCCGCAGACGTACATGCCGATCGGCCCCGGAGGCTCGGGGAGCTCTGCGAGCGATCCGGTCAGCGTGTCGTGGACTCGCATGCGGGCGATCGTAGCCCGCGTGCTGTCAGCCGATCGCTCGCGCGACGCGCTCGAGGGTCTCCTCGCGGGTCAGCACGACGAGGACCGCAGCGAGCTCTGGGCCTTTCGCAGCTCCCGTGAGCGCAAGGCGTACCGCTCTGAGGTCCCCGCCGACGGCCTTGAGCTCACGCACGAGCGAGCGCGCCTCGTCGTCCGAGAGTGTCTGCGTCGCCGCGTCCCTCAGCTCCACGAAGCGCTCGAGGGTCGGGCGGGCTTCGGGGTCGGTCTCGACGGCAGCCGGCTCGAGCACGAGACGGGCGTAGTCCCGCGCCTCGACCAGCGACCGTGCGCCGCGTAGCACTGGAACCACTTCGACCGGTGCGCTCGCCGCCTCCGCGAGCTCCCGATCGCTCATCGAGGCGATCGCGTCGATCGCCAGCCGCCGGAGCCGCGGCACGTCCAGCCGCACGTCGTGCTGGGGCAAGCCGAGCTCGTCAAGGTATCGGCGCACCGCCGCGGCCGGGAAGCCGTCGGCCCGAAGATCCTCGATCGACGAGTGGCCGTGACGCTTCGAGAGTTTCTTCCCGTCCTCGCCGAGCACGAGCCCGTGGTGGATCACCTCGGGGAGCTCGCCTCCAAGGGCGCGCGCAATCCGCTGCTGCACGTCGAGGTTCGGGCGATGGTCCGAGCCGCGGATGACGTGCGTGATCCGGAGCTCGAGGTCGTCGACGACCGAGGCGAGCTGATAGGTCGCGGTCCCGTCGGCGCGGAGCAGCGTCGTCCCTCCGCCGCGAAGGCGCACGGAACCATCGTCGTCGCGTTCGGCTGTGCCCGCTTCAACGGCCCCTTCGCAGGCAGAGGCATACAGCGCAGCGCGCTCGCTCTGGCGCAGTGGGCCCTCGTCGAACGAGAGCCCGAGCCATGCGAGATCCTCGAGCAGCGCCTCCTCTCCGAGCGCGACCGTGCGCGACGCATCGGTGTCGTCGATCCGGAGGAGACAGACACCCTCCCGCTCGTCGGCGAACCGGCGATTGATCACGGCGGTCAGCGCGTTCCCCACGTGCAGCGAGCCGGTGGGGCTCGGCGCGAAGCGCACGCGGACGGCCATGGGCGCGACTCTAGTGCTAGGCGTCGATCGCAACGTGGCCGGGCTGTCGTGCGACACGATCGAGCCACGAGCGAATCGCCGGATACGGCTCGAGGTCGAACTCGCCCTCGTGCGCGACGTGCGTGTACGCGTACAGCGCGATGTCGGCGATCGAATAGCGCTCTCCGACGAGGAAGCTCTTACCCTCGAGATGCCGCTCCATCGCGTCGAGCGCCGCGTAGCCGCCCTTCATCTTGGCGGGCACCTGCTCCCGGAATGCCTCCGGCGTCCCCGAGTACGCGAGCCAGAAGCGGACCACGGCGAGATAGGGCTCGTGGCTGTACTGCTCGAAGAACATCCACTGGAGCACCTGGGCTCGCTCGTACGCGTCGTCGGGCACGTACGGCGTCCCGTCGCCGAAGTACCAGAGGATCGCATCCGACTCCGCCAGCGGCCGTCCGTCGTCGAGCGCGAGCGTCGGCACGCGGAGCCCCGGGTTGAGGTCACCGAGGAGCTCCTTCCGGTTCGAGCGGTCGACGACGCTCACGTCGACCGTCTCGTACTCGAGCCCGAGCTGGGCGAGCAGGAGCCGAACCTTGTAGCAGTTGCCCGAGACCGCCGAGTTGTACAGCCGCACGACGGGAACCTAGCGGGACGGCGACTAGAGCCGGTCGAGGAGCTCCTTCTTCTTCTCCTCGAACTCCTCCGGCGTGATCAGGCCGCGGTCACGCAGGTCGGCGAGCTTGCTGAGCGAGGCGTCGAGCTCGTCGGCGGACAGAGAGGCAGCGGTCCCTTCGGACGGTGCGGGCGCGGCTGACCGCATGGTCTGAGCGACACGCCCTCCCCCGAGCTCGAGCTCCAGCTCGTGCCTCGCGTCGAGGAGCGCCTTCTTGAACCCGTCGGCGTCGGGAAGGAAGCGGATCTTGTTCGTCCCGGCCTCGGACGCGGTCAGGAGGTCGATCTCCCCGTAGCCGACGATTCGGCCGAGCCACGGGTGGCCGACGATCATGTCCGTGATCGCCTGCAGCGACGTGTCGCGCGTGTACTTGTTGACCACCCCGCCGGCCTCGATCACCCGGCGTGTGGTGACGAGGTAGCGCTCGACCCGCCACACGAGGTAGTACCAGCCGACGCCGAGGATCCCGATGACGAGGCTGGCCCAGAAGAGCCAGCCGAGAGTCGTGCTCAGGGCACCCGCGACGCCGTCGTTCGAGACGTTGCCGTTGACGATCGCCGCGATGACGGCGATGCCGAGCGCGAGGAGGAACCAGCGACCCGCCTCGAGGAAGGTGAGCCAGTGACGCTGCCGCACGAGCAGCACGCGCTCGTCGGTGGCGAGAAGCGATGCGTACTTCGCGGTCTCGTCCTCGGCGGGCGGAGCGACGGCTGGGGTCGTCTCGACGGGCTCGGACATGGCTCTCTCGCCGCCGAATACTGACGACTGGAGCGTCGTAGCGCAGCCGTCCGGCACTGCGCCGCTAGCGATAGTCGGGATTCGCGAAGTCGAATCGACAGCCGGCGTCCCAGCGGGCGCGCTGATTGCCGTGCGCCGGCATCCCGCCGGCGTCCTTGAGCATCCGCGCGAGATGGAGGACGTTCCAGGTCATGAACGTCGTGTTCCGATTCGTGAAGTCATTCTCGGGCCCGCCCGAACCGGGATCGAGGTAGGACGGACCCGGGCCCGCCTCGCCGATCCAGCCCGCGTCGGCCTGCGGCGGGATCGTGTAGCCGAGATGCTGGAGCGAGTAGAGGATGTTCATCGAGCAGTGCTTGATCCCGTCCTCGTTCCCGGTGATCAGGCAGCCGCCGACCTTGCCGTAGTACGCGTACTGCCCGTGCTCGTTGAGGATGCTCGAGCACGCATACAGCCGCTCGACGACCCGGGTGCACACCGACGACTTCTCTCCGAGCCAGATCGGGGACCCGAGGACGAGCACGTCCGCTGCCTGCACCCGCTCGTAGAGCTCCGGCCAGTCGTCGGTCGCCACTCCGTGCTCGCGCATGTCGGGCCACGTCCCCGGCGCGATGTCGAAGTCGACCGCTCGTAGGAGGTCGGTGTGGACACCGTTCGCGTCCATGATCGCCCTGGACACGTCGATCAGCCCCTGCGTGTGCGAGAGCTCGGGCGCCGGCTTGAGCGTGCAGTTGACGTAGAGCGCGCTCAGATCCGAGAAGTCCCATGTGCTGGACGTGCAGAGCTCGCGCTGGAAGTCGGTTAGCGTCACGGAGTCCTCCCTCGGGTCGCGGTCATAGCGTGACCCGGGAATCAGTAGCGTCCCGCGTGTGGAGCCGCAGCTCCTTGCCTGGTTCGCAGAGGATGGACGCGACCTGCCGTGGCGGCGGACACGCGACCCGTACGCGATCCTCGTCAGCGAGGTGATGCTCCAGCAGACGCAGGTCGAGCGCGTCGTCCCGCGCTATCTCGCCTGGCTCGAGCGCTGGCCCTCGGTCGAGGCGCTCGCCGAGTCCTCCGCCGCCGACGTCATTCGGGAGTGGCAGGGGCTCGGGTACAACCGGCGTGCGCTCGCGTTGCACCGCGCGGCATCACGGATAGCCGCCGGCGGCTGGCCCGACGACCTCACCCAGCTGCCCGGCGTCGGGCCATACACGGCGGCGGCGATCCGCTGCTTTGCGTTGGGCGAGGATGTGCTTCCGGTGGACGTGAACGTCGACCGAGTGCTGCGCCGAACTCGCACTGACTTCTCACCGGCGGCGGCGCAGGCGCTCATGGACCTTGGCGCAACCGTCTGCCTGGCCCGAGTTCCGCGTTGTGCCGCGTGCCCGCTCGCGACCGCGTGCCCATCACACGGCATTCGCGAGGAGCCTGCCCGCAAGCAAGGACCCTTCGAGGGCTCTTTCCGTCAGCGCCGTGCCGCGACGCTCAAGCTGGTCGCCGAGCGCGCACGACGAGCGGTGACGCTCGACGAAGAGGCCGTCCACTCGCTCGAGCGGGACGGTCTCGTCGTCGTCGACGGAGACCTCGTCAGCCTGCCTCGCTAATGCGGCGGAGCAGCGCGACGGCCTGCGCCGCGAGCCCTTCGCCGCGTCCCGTGAAGCCCATGTGGTCCGTCGTCGTCGCGCGCACCGTCACACGGCCGTTCTCGACGCCCAGCGCACCGGCGAGCCGCTCGCCCATCTCCGAGCGCACCGCGCCGACCCGCGGCTCCTCCCCGATGAGGACGCAGTCGGCGTTCACGAGCTCCCAGCCCGACTCGCGCACCTCCCGGTAGGCCTCCCACAGGAGGTCGAGCGACGATGCGCCGCGGTACTGCTCGTCGTCGGACGGGAAAAGCGACCCGATGTCGCCGAGGTCGGCCGCGCCGAGCAGCGCGTCGATTAGCGCGTGCGAGACGACGTCGCCGTCGGAGTGACCAGCGAGCCCGCGCGGATAGTCGATCACGACTCCGCCGAGCACCAGCGGGATCCCCGCGGTGAAGGCGTGGGCGTCGATTCCGAGCCCGATCCGAAACGACATCAGCCGAGCGGCTCCTGCCGCCCCACGCGGCCGTCGAACACCGTGACAGTCTCGCAGCCGGCTTCTCGCGAGAGCGCGAGCGCCAGGTCGAAGTCCTCGCCGACGAGCTGCGGCTCGTGTGCGTCCGAGGCGAGCGTCAGCCCGACACCCCGCCGGACGCACTCGGAGAGCAGCTCCGGATCCGGGTAGAGCTCGCCCACGGGCTTGCGGAGCCCCGCGGTGGAGATCTCGACGTAGACGCCTGCGTCCGCGATCAGGCGCGCAGCCTCCCGGTACAGCTCGGTGCGACGCTCGACGGTCGGTCGTCGATCGAAGATCTTGGCGAGATCGAGATGCGCGAGGACGTCGATCGCGCCGCTGCCCGCGAGCTCGGCGACGGCGTCGAAATACCGCTCCCAGACCCGCTCGACCGACGCTTCCGCCCACACCCCCGGCTCCATGTCCACAGCGACCGAGCCGAGCCAGTGCACGGAACCGAGCAGGAAGTCCCACGGATACGGCTCGAGGATCTCGGACAGGCGCGACTGGCGGGCACCGACGTAGTCGACCTCGAGCCCGAGCTTCACCGGGAGGCCGCGGCGCTTCGCCTCGACGACCGCTTCGCAGTACGCCTCGAGATCGAAGACGCACCGGTCGAGCAGATAGGGGACGTTCCAGATCTCATGCGTCTCGCGGAAGTAGTAGACGTGCTCGGTGAACCCGATCTCGTCGACGCCTCGCGCGGAGGCTCGCTCGACGAAGCGCTCGGCCGCCTCGGCCGTGAACGCGATCCCGCCTCGCTCGTCGCGCAGGTGCATGTGGTAGTCGACGATCACGCCGCCCCGGCTCCGAGCAGGAGCTCGACGAGCTCGAGATCCGCGGAGGTCGTCACCTTCAAGAGCCGCGAGTCGCCGTCGACGACCGCCACGCGGCCCCCGTCCCGCTCGACGAGGGAAGCGCAGTCCGTCGCGGCGGAGATGTCGCCCGAGTACGCGCGGCGGAGGGACTCGGCGAGGAAGGCCTGCGGTGTCTGCGCCACGACGAGACCCTTTCGGGAGACGGTGTCCGCAACCACGTGGTCGTCGACGCGCTTCAGCGTGTCCGGGACGATCAGCGCGGGAACGACTCCGTCGTAGCCCTCGGCGAGCGGACCCAGCACGCGCTCCACGACGTCGTCCGAAAGGAGAGGCCGGGCCGCGTCATGGACGAGGACGACCACCGCGTCATCGTCGACCTCGGCGAGCGCCTCGCGCGCCGACTCGGCACGCGTTGCTCCGCCCGTGACGCACGACACCACCTTCACGGCGGCGAGCTCCTCCGCCAGCAGGATCGTCGGCTCCTCCCAGCCGGCTGGAGCTGCGACGACGATCGCGTCGACCCAGGGGCAGCGGTCGAGGCGATCGAGGCTCTCGGCGAGGAGTGGCCGTCCCCCGAGCGGCGCGAACGCCTTCGGACGGTCGATCCCGAGACGCTCGCCCGTCCCGGCGGCAAGGAGCAGGGCCCAGGTGCCGTCGGAGTCCGGTCTCTCGTGTTGCCGTCGCCCCTGCAACGCGAGAGACCTGACCCCAAGGGCGGCGCGTGCGAACGCCTAGGCGCTCGCGGGCGCAGGCTTCGGCTTCGTCCTCGCCTTGGGCTTCGGCTGACCTGCGCGTGAGAGGACATCGTCGAGCCAGGCCGCGGCCTCGTCCTCGTTCATGTCCTTCGCATACATGAGCTCGGAGGCGAGGATCTTCTTCGCCTTCACGAACATCTGCTTCTCGCCTGTCGAGAGACCCTTCTCGTTGTTCCGGACGGCGAGATTGCGGACGACCTCCGCGAGCTCGAAGATGTTGCCCGTCTTCATCTTGTCGCGGTTGTGCTTGAAACGGCGGTTCCAGTTCTTCGGCATCTCCGTGGAGCCGCCGGAAAGTGTCCGCACCACCATGGTCACCGTGCGCTGGTCGATCACCTGACGCAGTCCCACACGTTCCGCGTTCTCGCACGGCACGTTGACGGTCATGTCGTTGTGCAGGATCTGAATGGTCAGGTACTCGCGAACCTCGCCGAGCACCTCACGCTTCTCCCTCTTCACGACCGTCCCTGCGCCGTGGTGCGGATAGACCACCTTGTCGCCGATCTCGAACAAGCCAGCCTCCTGAAAGTCAGTATCCGACGCCATGACGAAGAAGTGCCGGCAGCGTCTCCCTGCCGGCGTCCACCTCATGATAGCGGGTTTCTCACGCCCGCTTAACGGAACCGCAACGTCCTCGGCGGCTCAACCGAGAGACGTCAGGCAGCCGCGGCGGCGGCCTCCTCTTCGCGGTCGACTGCCCGTTTGGCCGGCAACGCCGCCTTCACGGCGGCTCTGAGCGTATCGAGGGAAAGGACGCGGAGACGAGCCCGCTCCTTCGTCCCCTCCGGCGCGAGCACGGCCGTGATCCCGAGCTTGGAGCACTCGTCGAGCCTCCGCTCCGCCTGGGACGCAGCGCGAAGACGTCCCGTCAGGCCGATCTCGCCGAAGGCGGCAGCTCCCTCGAGCACGGGGACGCCGCGCGCGGCCGACGCGATCGCGAGGGCGATCGCCAGGTCGGCGCCCGGCTCGTCGATGCGAACGCCGCCGGCGACGTTCACGAAGACGTCGGCGGTCGCGAGCGAGAATCCGGCGTGGCGCGCGAGCACGGCGACGATCATCGAGAGGCGCTTGGGATCGACGCCCGTGGCGACGCGGCGCGGCATGGCGGTGTCGGTCGGCGCAACGAGAGCCTGGATCTCGAGCAGGAGCGGGCGCGTCCCCTCGAGCGCGCACCCGACCGCCGCGCCGACCTCTCCAGGGTGCGTAGCTCCGAAGACCTCGGACGGATCGGGGACTCCCACGAGACCCGCCCCTGTCATCTCGAAGACGCCGAGCTCGTTCGTGGACCCGAAGCGGTTCTTCGCGGCGCGCAGAACACGGTGTGCGTGGTAGCGATCGCCCTCGAACTGGAGGACGCAGTCGACGAGATGTTCGAGCACGCGTGGCCCGGCGACTGCGCCGTCCTTCGTGACGTGACCGACGAGAATCGTCGCGACTCCCGACTCCTTCGCCACGCGCAGCAGCTTGCCCGCTGCCTCGCGCACCTGCGCCACCGAGCCCGGCGCAGATCCGAGCTCCGAGGAGTAGAGCGTTTGCACCGAATCGATCACGCAGACCTCGGGCCGCGTCTTCTCGAGCGTCGCGCAGACCGTCGCGAGCTCCGTCTCCGCGAGAATCTCGACCGCCTCGGCACCGCCGAGTCGCGCCGCGCGGAGACCGACCTGCGCCGGCGACTCCTCGCCGGTGACGAGGAGGACGCGTCTCGTCTTGCTCATGGCCGCGAGCGCGGACAGGAGGAGAGTCGACTTCCCGACACCAGGCTCACCTCCGACGAGGACGAGCGACGCGGGGACGAGGCCACCGCCGAGCACGCGATCGAACTCGGGGACGCCCGTTGCGATCCGCGCCGACTCGACGGCCGCCACCTCTCCGAGCCGCACAGGGGCCGCGGCGCGTACGCCGAGGGCGACGGCGTCGCCTTGAAGCTCCTCGATCAAGGTGCCGAAGGCGCCGCACCCGGGGCAGCGGCCGAGGGAGCGCCCGCTGGTCGTGCCGCATTCGGTGCAGACGAACTGGACGGTGACGCGCGCCACCGAGCCAGTCTAGGAGTCGCTTCCGACGTCATTCGTGACGAAATCGCGCCGTTCTCCTTGCAAGTCGTGCGCCGGTCGATAAGAGTCCCCGGGGAAACCGCCGCAGACGATCAGGAAAGGACGGGCAGCATGGATCGATTCAATGCGCTAGGACGCGGACTGCAGCTCATGTTGGTCGGAGCCGTGCTGCTCCTCATCGACACCTTCTTCAACTGGCAGAGCGTCGACACGCCGATCGGGAGCTTCGGCCAGAGCGCCTGGCACGGCCTCGGCGGTGTGCTGCTCGGACTCCTCCTCATCGTCCTGGTCGCCTGGCTCTTCGTCAGGTTGGCCGCCGTCGACCTGCCGATCCCGGTCTCGGCGACGCTCATTGCCGCCTTTCTGGCCTTCCTCATTCTCATCATCGTGATCCTCAAGGTCCTGGTCGACGACTACTCGGCCTGGCCGAGCTACGTCGGCATCATCCTCGCCATCGTGATCGCGGTCGGCGCCTGGATGCAGGTCCAGGCGACGGGCGGCGTCGAGTCGCTGAAGAGCGACGCGACGTCGATGATGCCGGCCTCGACCGCGGCGTCCGGTGCGCCGGCGGCCGCGCCGCCCGCTCCCGCGGCGCCGGAGTCGGCCCCTGCGCCGCCTCCCGCCGCAGAGCCCGAGCCACCGGCCCAGGCAACGCCTCCGGCGGACGAGCCCGAAGGCGGTCAGACCTAGTCCGACCGAACCATTTGGAGGGAACGCGGACGCTCTGCGGCGGCGAGCCGCGTTCCCTTCGAGATCGCCAGCGCTCGGCGGCTAGAGCGCTCTGACCAGCAGCACCCGGTCCTCGCCCGGACCGTCGTAGTCCGGCACGACGCGGTCGACCTCGAAGCCGAGCGCCTCGTGGAACGCAACCGAGCCCTCGTTCGCGGGCGAGGTGACGCAGCGGACGACCGATCGCCCCTCCTCGCGCACCTCGTCGAAGAACCGCTCGTACAGCGTCCGGCCGATCCCTTCGCCGCGGTGGTCGGGCGAGACGCCGACGAAGTGAATGTATGCCTCCGCCGGATCGGTCTGCGACAAGAAGCCGCAGACGAAGCCGACGAGATCGCCCGTCTCGTCGTCGGCGACGAAGCTCGTGCCCTCGAAGTGGAGGAAGAAGAGGCGGGGGAGGACAGGCGCCATCTGGCGCCCGTCCCACCAGACGTTCACGCGGCCGATCACCCGCCCGTAGTCGGACGGCTTGGCGTGCCGGATCGCGACGCTGCTAGGCGTCGCCGACGGGCTCGTCGGCCGGCTCGTCCGCGTCAGGCGCCTCGTCAGGCCCGCCGACGATCGCCGGCACCGGCGGTCCCTCGATCACGCGGATCTCGACCGGCGGCTCGTCGCCGACCGGGTTCTCGCGGCGGTCGACGATGATCGTCGACGTGGCCGCGAGCTCGCGGCCGAGGATGAAGTCCGCCAGCGGATCCTCGATGAGGCGCTGGATCGCGCGGCGCAACGGCCGGGCGCCCATCGCCGGGTCGTAGCCCTGCTCGACGAGCAGCTCGCGGGCCTCGGCCGTGAGCTCGATCAGCGCGCCGTGCTTGGCCATCTCCTCGCGGACGCGAGCCATCAACAGGTCGACGACCTGGAGGATCTCCGCGCGCTCGAGCTTGTGGAAGACGATGACCTCGTCGATGCGGTTCAGGAGCTCGGGCCGGAACACCTTCTTGAGCTCCGACATCACCCGCTCCTTCATCTCGTCGTACGAGAGACCCTCCTCGTCGCCGATCGAGAAGCCGAGCGTCTGGTTCTTCGAGATCTGGGCCGCTCCGAGGTTCGAGGTCATGATCACGATCGTGTTGCGGAAGTCGACCTTCCGCCCCTGTGCGTCCGTGAGCTTCCCGTCCTCGAGAATCTGCAGCAGGATGTTGAACACATCCGGGTGCGCCTTCTCGATCTCGTCGAGCAGGACGACCGAGTAGGGCTTGCGGCGAACTGCCTCGGTGAGCTGGCCGCCCTCGTCGTAGCCGACGTAGCCGGGCGGGGAGCCGACGAGCCGCGACACGGAGTGCTTCTCCATGTACTCCGACATGTCGACCTGGATCATCGCGTCCTCGTCGCCGAACAGGAACTCGGCGAGCGTGCGGGCGAGCTCGGTCTTCCCGACGCCGGACGGCCCGAGGAAGATGAACGAGCCGGTCGGCCGCTTCGGGTCCTTGATGCCCGCGCGAGCGCGCCGGATCGCCTTGGAGACGGCGACGATCGCCTGGTGCTGGCCGATGACGCGCTTGTGGAGCTCGTCCTCCATCCGGATGAGCTTCTGCGACTCGGCCTCGGTGAGCTTGAACACCGGGATGCCCGTCCACATGGAGACGATGTCGGCGATCTCGTCCTCGCCGATCTCCGGCTGCTCCTCGTCGGCCTGGTTGCGCCAGTTCTCCTCGAGCTCCTTCTTCTTCTGCGTGAGCTTGCGCTCCTTGTCGCGGAGCTGCGCCGCCTTCTCGAACTCCTGCTGCTCGATCGCGTCTTCCTTTTCGCCGCGCACGCGCTCGATCTCCTCCTCGAGCTCGCGGTAGCGCGGCGGCGCGGCCATCGTCGCGATGCGGATGCGGGAACCCGCCTCGTCGATGAGGTCGATCGCCTTGTCCGGGAGGTGGCGGTCCTGGATGTAGCGGTCCGCGAGGACCGCAGCGGCGGTCAGCGCGTCGTCGGAGATCTTGCAGCGGTGATGAGCCTCGTAGCGGTCGCGGAGGCCGCGCAGGATCTGGACCGTCTCGTCGATCGTCGGCTCTTCGACGCGCACCTGCTGGAAGCGGCGCTCGAGGGCAGCGTCGCGCTCGAGGTACTTGCGGTACTCGTCGAGCGTCGTTGCGCCGATCGTCTGGATCTCCCCGCGCGCGAGGGCTGGCTTGAGGATGGAGGCAGCGTCGATCGCGCCTTCGGCGGCGCCGGCGCCGACGAGGTTGTGGAGCTCATCGATGAAGAGGACGATGTCGCCGCGCTGGGTGATCTCCTTCATCACCTTCTTGAGGCGCTCCTCGAACTCGCCGCGGTACTTCGACCCGGCGACGAGCGCCGCGAGGTCGAGGGTGTAGATCTGCTTGCCCTTCAGGATCTCGGGCACCTGGCTGGCCGCGATGCGGGAGGCGAGACCCTCGACGACGGCGGTCTTGCCGACGCCGGGCTCGCCGATGAGCACGGGGTTGTTCTTCTGCCGGCGCGAGAGGATCTGCATGACGCGCTCGATCTCCGTCTGGCGGCCGACGACCGGATCGAGCTTGCCCTCCTGGGCGGCCTTCGTCAGGTTGCGGCCGAACTGGTCGAGGAGCTTCGAGCTCTTCGTCTTCTCGCCCGCGGGAACGCCGGATCCCGACTGCCGCCGGCCGGGGCCGGAGAGCATGCGGATGATCTCGTTGCGGATCTTCTCCGCGTCCGCGTCGAAGTCGAGGAGGATCCGTGCGGCGACGCCTTCGTTCTCGCGCACGAGACCGAGCAGGATGTGCTCGGTGCCGATGTAGTTGTGGCCGAGAGAGAGTGCTTCGCGCAGCGCCAGCTCGAGAACCTTCTTGGCGCGCGGCGTGAACGGGATCTGGCCGGTGGTGACCTCGTCGCCCTGGCCGACGATGCGCGCGACCTGTGCGCGCACTTCCTCCACCGTGATGTCGAGCGACTCGAGGACGCGGGCGGCGAGGCCCTCCTCCTCGCGGAGCAGCCCCAGCAGGATGTGCTCCGTGCCGATGTAGTTGTGCTTCAAGGCCCTCGCCTCGTCCTGCGCGAGAACCACGACCTGCCGTGCCCGTTCAGTGAATCGTTCGAACAACTCCTTCGACCCCCCTTTCCCTTTACGTCTCCGGAGATCGACGGGTGCCGCTCCGGGCCGAAGGTGCCTTCTGATCGTAGCCTACGAGTCTTCCGACGGGTTTCGAACGCGTTCAGCCGACTTTAGAAGTCGGTTCGCCCGATACCGGCGGTACCCTTCTCGACCGGTGAGCGGCGCTTGAGGATCCTCGTCACCGGGTCGTCCGGACAGATCGGCACGAACCTCGCCCTCCGGCTCAAACAGGACGGCCACGAGGTGTTCGGCGTCGACAAGCGCCAGAACACGTGGACGGACGACTTCCGGTACCTCCTCCAAGACCTGGCCGGGCACTATTCGGCATTCCCGCACGGGATCAACGGCGTCGAGTACCCGAAGGTCGACCTGGTCGTCCACCTCGCCGCACATGCCAAGGTGCACCAGCTCGTGCGGCACCCGCAGCGGGCGCTCGAGAACGCGGTCATGACGTTCAACGTGCTCGAGTACGCGCGGCAGCAGCAGATCCCGATCGTGTTCTCGTCGAGCCGCGAGGTGTACGGGGACGTCCACCGGTTCGAGGAGTACGGCGAGGGGGTCGCGGACTTCGCCTACACCGAGAGCACATACTCCGCGTCGAAGATCGCCGGCGAGGCGTTCGTCTACTCGTACGCACGGTGCTACGGGCTCCGCTATCTCGTGTTCCGTTTCTCGAACGTCTACGGGCGCTACGACAACGACCTACACCGGATGGTGCGCGTGATCCCTCTCTTCATCCACTCGATGCTCCGAAACGAGCCGATCACGATCTACGGCGGCGTCGACAAGACGCTCGACTTCACGTACGTCGACGACTGCGTCGACGGCGTCGTCGCGGGCATCGAGGCGCTCGCGGACGGCCGCGTCGTCAACCAGACCATCAACCTCGCCTACGGGCACGGAAACACGCTCGTGCACTGCGCCGACCTGATCGCGTCGCAACTCGACGTGCAGCCGCAGGTCTCGATCGCGCCCTCCCTCCTCGGCGAGGTCACCCACTACGTCGCCGACCTGTCGAAGGCGCGCGAGCTCCTCGGCTATGCGCCGAAGGTGCCGCTCGACGAGGGCATCGCCCGCTCGGTCGCCTGGTTCCTCGAGCATCGCGCCGCGCATCCCGAGGAGGATGTCTCGATCCTGGCCGACCACGAGGGAGCGCTCGGCAGCGACGCGACCGTCTGGAAGTCCGCAACAGCGCCCTGACGGGAGACCCCGAGCGTCGCTCCCAGCGCGGTTAGGATCGCCGGGTGGGCGACTCGGATGCGGCCGTGGAGCGCGAGCGGCTCGGATGGGCGGAGTTCGGCATCGCCGCACGCGAGCTCGCACGGCAGGTCGCAGACGACGGCTACCGGCCCGACCTCATCCTCTCGATCGCGCGCGGCGGGCTCCTCGTCGGCGCCGCACTCGGGTACGCGCTCGACGTCAAGAACACGTGGACGATGAACGTCGAGTTCTACACCGGGATCGACGAGCGCCTCGACGTTCCCATGATCCTCCCGCCGGTGCCCGAGCTCGTCGACCTCGAGTCGGAGCGCATGCTCATCGCGGACGACGTCGCCGACACCGGCGAGACCCTGAAGCTGGTCAAGGACTTCTGCGCGGGAAAGGTCGCGGAGGTGCGCTGCGCGGTGCTCTACGAGAAGCCGCACTCGACGGTGCAGAGCGACTACGTCTGGAGGCGCACGCAGCTCTGGATCGACTTCCCGTGGAGCGCGGAGGCGCCCGTCGTCGTCGCCGAGCCGGTACCGGCTCGGGCCTAGCTGTCCTGCCCACAGACGTTGTGAACGCGGCTGATCGGAGATCGGCCTCCGAGCGAGCTGTGTGGCCGCGTGTGGTTGTAGTGGCAGAGCCAGTGTGGCAGCGCAGCCGCCCGTTCGTGGTGTGAGCGGTAGACGAGCCCGTACGCCCACTCCCGCGCCATCGTCTGGTGGAAACGCTCGACCTTGCCGTTGGTGCGCGGGCGATGCGGCTTGGTGCGCAGGTGCCGGATCCCGTGCCGGCGAAGCAGCTCGCGCACGGCGCGGCTGTGGATGTAGGCGAAGGCATTGTCGGTCATCACCCGCCTGACCTGGATCCCGTGCTCGGTGAAGAAGGTGAGCGCCCGCTCGAGGAAGGCGACCACTGTCTGCGCCCGTTCGTCGGTGTGGATCTCGGCGTAGGCGAGCCGCGAGTGGTCGTCGACGAGCGCGTGCACGAAGTCGTAGCCGACGCGACGCTCGATGTCGGCCGCGGTCCGGGAGCGATCTCCGGTCACGCGATGCCCAGGACGCAGGAAGCGGGCGTAGCGGGAGACGTCCATGTGCAGGAGATCGCCGGGACAAGGCCACTCGTAGCGGTTGGCCGGCTCTCGCACGGGTCGCGGTGGCCGCGAGAGGCCGAAGCGCCGGAGCACCTTCCACACCGTCGAGTGGCAGAAGCCGGTCGCGCCGGCGACGAGCCTCGGTCCCCAGCCGGTCTTCCGCCGACAGTCGCAGATCGCGCGCTCTGCCTCGGGTGCGAGACGGCGTGGACTACGGGTCGGTCGGCTGGAACGATCGTGAAGACAGGAAAGGCTCTCCCGCTCGACGGCGCTCGCCTGCCGCCACCTCTGCCACCAGCGATGCGCGGTCGCGCTGGAGACATTGAATGTGGCTGCCGCCTGCCTGATCGAGCAGCCGCCTGCGATCTGAAGCACGAGCTCCCGGCGTCCGGCGAGTCCGAGCTTGGCGTTACGGTGAAAGCGCATCTGGCCCTCCTTCTGGGCGACGTCTGGCAGACGCACAGCCTGGAAGGAGGGCCGGATCACTTCGTCAGGCGTTCACAACCTGTGTGGGCGGGACACCTAGCCAGCTGCTCAGGGGCCTGACCCGTCCAGCCCGGTTCAGGCGCTGACGACCTGCGAGCGGGGCGGCGCCTTGATCGTGACCGGCAGATCGAAGGCGCGGAACGTCAACGTCTGCACCATCGTGCCCTTGAGACCTGCGGCGGCCGCCGGCAGCGAGAAGCGCAGACGGCGAAGCCGGCCGTCACCGGCGACCCAGAGGTGATACGTCTGCCTTCCGAAGTGGAGGCCCGTCGCATGCTCGACGGCCGCGATCTGCGCCCCGTAGGCGGGCAGAGCCCGCGCAGCACGCCGCACGTCGATCACTGCGCGGTAGCGAGTGGTCGAGCGCCCCGCCACCACCTCGCGACCCTCGCGTGTCGTCGAGACGAGGCCCTTCTCGAGCGGAGCGAACGTCTGTGACGAGCCCATGAGGGACGAGAAGTCGACGCCGAGGCTGGCGGTGGCCTGCTTCGAGAGGTCGACCCGGATCCACGACTTGCCGCGCGGAAGCTTGGACAGAAGCGCGGGCGAGCGGACGTACATGACATAGCTTCCGTGCTCGCGAAGCATGATCGCGTCGACGCGGACGACGACTCCCTGTGTCCGCGCTCTCATCGAGACTCGGACGGAGGTCCCCTTCTGGACTCCGGAGCCGGTCAGCGTGCTCCGCTGTCCGTCGATCGTCGTCGTCACCGAGAGCTGCATGGTCATGGTCTTGGCCGTGGCGGTCCGCTTCACGGCCTCGACAACAGGATTCGACGCGGCACCGACGAGCGCGGGCACGGCGAGAGCGACGAGACAGATCGCGAGCAGTCGACGCATGGCTCTCAGCGTACGAACGTTCGCACGAAGCGCCATCACTCTTGCGGTCGCCCTGTCCGGCCGCCGGGCCGCGGTCAGAGCTCGAGCACCATCCGCACGCCCCCCGTGTCGTCGCGCGAGATCTCGACGTACCCGGTGCGCTCGTAGAGACGCACCGCAGGATTCTCCGAGTCGACGCTCAGCGACAGACGGCTGACTTCGCGCGACCTCGCGCGGGCGGCGAGCTCCGCGAGGAGCAGCGATCCGATGCCCTTGCCGCGAAACCCCTCCCGCACGGCGATCCCGAGCTCCGGTGTCTCGTCGTCGACGTAGCCGTGCCCGTGCTCCTCGTCGGTGAAGAAGCGGAAGAAGGCGACGCCGACGACGCCTCCCTCGAACTCGGCGGTGAGCCCGAGGTCGCCCGGACGTCCCCAGTCGCGATGGTAGATCGCGAGCTGCGAATGCTCGATCGTGACCTCGAACGGCGGCAGCTCTCGCCCGGCGTCCCACGACACGGCCTCGTACAGCGCCCACTTCACCTCCGCGACCTCCTCGGAGCCGAGCTCGCGGATCATGACGTCGCTCACTGCGAGCGAAGGGCGGGAAAGAGGATCACGTCGCGGATCGTCTCGCGGCCCGAGAGCAGCATGACGAGGCGGTCGATCCCCAGCCCGAGCCCGCCCGTCGGCGGCATTCCGTAGGAGAGAGCTTCCACGTAGTCGGGATCGCCCCGCTCGCCTTCGACGTGCTCCGATTGACCCTCGAAGCGCGCCTGCTGCTCCGCGGCGTCGTTGATCTCGGTGAACGCGTTCCCGAGCTCCATCCCGCCCGCGAAGTACTCGAAGCGTTCGGTGATCGTCTCGTCGTCGTCGGTCAGGCGCGCGAACGGCGAGAGCTCGACGGGGTAGTCGTGGACGATCGTGGGCGCGATCAGCGCGGGCTCGACGAAGTGGCTGAACGCATGGTCGACGAGCTGGGTCCAGTCCTTGTCGGCCGTGGTGTCCACACCCCGCTTCTCGAGACGAGCGCGGAGGTCGCCGGGATCGCGAGTCCACAACTCGAGCTCCTCGAGCGAGTCGACGAACCGGACGCGGCGCCAGGGCGCGGCGAGGTCGAGCTCCTGATCCCTGAACTCGACACGCGTCGACCCGAGCACCTCGCGTGCGACATGCCCCACGAGCTCCTCGATCCTCGCCATCGTGTCGCGGTAGTCCGCGTAGGCCTCGTACCACTCGAGCATCGTGAACTCGTTGTGGTGCTTGTATGAGAGGCCCTCGTTGCGGAAATCCTTGCCGATCTCGTACACGCGTTCCAGCCCGCCGACGATCAGGCGCTTGAGGTAGAGCTCGGTCGCGATGCGCAGGTAGTAGTCGGCGTCGAGCGCGTTCCAGTGCGTGACGAACGGGTGCGCGAAGGCACCGCCGTAGCGCGGCTGCAGGATCGGCGTCTCGACCTCGACGAAGCCGTGGGCGTCGAGGTATCTCCGGATGGCGGTGACGACCCGGCTGCGGAGGAGGAATAGCTCGCGCGCGTCCTCGTTCACGAGCAGGTCCAGGTAGCGCTTGCGGTATCGCGTCTCCGTCTCCGTCACGCCGTGGAACGTGTCCGGGAGCGGGCTGCGGTTCCTCGACAGGACGGTGAGCTCGTCGACGGCGAGCGACGGCTCGCCGCGACGGGAGGAGGCCGGCGACCCGACGACGCCGACGACGTCACCGAGGCCGACGTCGATCTCTCCGGCGCGGCTCTCGTCGCACAGGAGCTGGATGCGCCCCGAGCGGTCGACGAGGTCGAGAAACGTCAGCTTGCCGTGCCCGCGACGTGCCATCACCCGGCCGGCGAGACGGCGCTTCTCCGCCGACTCGGAGCCCGGATCGAGGTGCTCCGCGTCGGGGCGGACGGCGGCGATCTCGTCCCGATCAGGGAATCGCTTCGGGGCCGCCATGGCCGACGAGTCTACGGCTCAACCGTCGGCGAGGGTCCGTCGCGCGGCGAGTGGGATGAGCGGCTTCTCGGCGCGCGCTCGGATCTCCTGCACGGCCCACGTGTTGCCGTCGGGATCGCTGAAGCCGAAGAACGTCCCACCGTCACGCTCGTCGAAGACGGTGATCTCGCTCGCCTCCACTCCCCGCGCCACGAGCTCCTCTCTCGCGGCTGCGGCATCCGAGACCACGAGCTGGAGCGCTCGCATCGACCCAGGCGCCATCTGGTTCTGCGACGGGAGGTCGCCGATCACGACCGAGCATCCGGAGCCGGGAGGCGTGAGCTGCACGACGTGCATGTGCTCGTTCCCCGTGTCGTGGTCGAGGTGGAAGCCGAGCCGGTCGCGGTAGAAGGCGACCGCGCGGTCTATGTCGCTCACCGGGAGGACGACGACCTCGAGCGTCCAGTCCATGGCGAGCTCGCGCGCCTGCTACGCGGCCTTGATCTCCATGATCTTGAACTTCACCTTCGAGCCGCGCGGCGTCACGACCTCGACCGTCTCGCCCTTCTTGCGCCCGATGATCGCCTTCCCGACCGGCGACTCGTTCGAGAGCTTCCGCTCGGCGGGGTTCGCCTCGGCCGAGCCGACGATGAAGTACTCGACCGTCTGCTTCGCTCCAACATCCCGGAGGCGGACGACGGATCCGATCGAGACGATGCTCGTGTCGACGCGCTTGGGATCGATCACCCGAGCGTCGCCGAGCCGCTCCTCGAGCTGGGAGATGCGGTGCTCGAGCATCATCTGCTCGTTCTTCGCGTCGTCGTACTCCGCGTTCTCGGCGATCTCGCCGAACTCGCGCGCCGCCGCGATGCGCTCGGCGATCTCCCGCCGCTTCTCCGTCTTGAGCCGGTCGAGCTCGCTCTTGAGCTGCTTGTAGCCCTCGGGAGTGAGGATCACATCCTTCACGAATACGCCTCCAGAGACGGAATGGCGGGGCCCCCCGGCCCCGTCCAACGGCCGGAAATAGTAGCCACGGCGACAGACGAGCGTCAACAGCCGTCTACGATTCCGGGTGCCTGTGGTCGACCTGCGCACACCCTGGCGAATCGGCCCCGTGGAGGTGCCCACGCGACTGGTCCTGGCGCCCATGGCGGGTGTCAGCGTGCAGGCGTTTCGGCGCCAAGGAAGGCGCTACGGAGCAGGCCTCGTCTGCTCGGAGATGGTGAGCTGCGCGGGCATCGAGCACCGCAACGAGCGGACGCTCGGGTACCTCCGCGTGGCGAGCGACGAGCATCCCCTCGCGATCCAACTCTTCGGCTCGGATCCCCGTGCGATGGGCGACGCGGCACGCATGGTCGAGGCAGTCGGTGCGGACATCGTCGACCTCAACTTCGGCTGCCCCGTGCGGAAGGTGACCAAGACCGGGGCCGGCGCACATCTCCTCGAGGCGCCGGAGCTCGCCTGCGGCATTGTCGAGGCGGTCGCCGACGCCGTGGACGTGCCGGTGACCGTGAAGCTCCGTCGCGGCGTCGAGAACGGGTCGCGTGCCTGCCTCGAGCTCGGTCCTCGGCTGGTCGAGTCGGGCGCCGCGTCGCTCACGCTGCATCCCCGCTCCGCGCAGCAGATGTACACGGGGACCGCGGACCACTCGCTGACCGCGGAGCTCGTCTCCCTCGTCGACGTGCCGGTCGTCGCCTCGGGCGACGTGACGTCCAGGACGCGCGCGCGCGACGTGCTCGAGGAGACGGGCGCAGCGGCGGTGATGGTCGGGCGCGGGGCCCAGGGGAACCCGTGGGCCCTGCGGGAGATCGTCGACGGCGAGGCGAGCCAGCCGAGCCGCGAGGAGGTCGTTGCGGAACTCGTGCTCTTCGTCCGCGAGACGGTCCGGGAGCTCGGAGAGCGGCGCGCTTCGAGCTTCCTGAAGAAGTTCTACGGCTGGTACCTCGGCCAGGGACGCTTCCCGAAGCCGTTCAAGCAGGAGCTCGTGCAGCTCGACTCGGTGGACGAGGTCGAGCAGCGGCTGCTCGCGGCGGCGCCGGGCGCGATCGCACTGGTCGAGGAGCTCGAAGCGGAAATCCCGGTCGGCGACGACCTGACCCTCGAGCTGCCGGTCTCGATCTACGGCGGCGGCTGAGCCCCGGTCTCAGTCCTCGCTCCCGACGAGCGCGGTCGCGACGCCGAGTCCGATGTAGACCGATCCCGTCACGTACCGCTGCACCTTCACGTACCGCGTCGAGCGCCGAAGCACGCCCCCGGCCGTCCCCGCTGCGAGTGCCCAGATCGAGTCGGTGACGAGCCCGAGCACGGCGAAGAGAAGGCCGAGAAACGCGACCTCGACGGCGGGATGCGGGGCGTTCGGGTCGACGAACTGCGGCAGGAAGGCGAGGAAGAAGAGCGCGGTCTTCGGGTTGAGCACGTTCACCACGACCCCCTGGGCGAAGACACGCTTGAGCGCCTTCTCGCCGCCGAGCGCCACCTCGGGCTCCGCGCGGCGGGCGAAGATCGTCCACAGCCCGAGCCCGACGAGATACACGGCGCCCGCGGCCTTCACGGCGGTGAACGCGACCGCGGACGAGACGATGAGCGCCGACAGGCCGGCCGTCGCCGCCGCGATGTGCACCAGGGTGCCGACGTGGATCCCGAGCACCGAGGTGATCCCGGCGCGGCGGCCCTGATGGATCGAGCGCGTGACGACGTAGAGCACCGCCGGCCCGGGGACGATCAGGAGCGCAAGCGCGGCGAGCACGAAGACGACGAGGCGGGACGGATCGGCGATCACGCGTTCAACTCCCACACCATGCGGAGCCCGTCGAGCGTGAGAAACGGGTCGACACGCTCGATGACCCGGGTGTGCGGAGCGACGAGGTCGGCGAGTCCGCCCGTCGCGATCGCAGGCGCATCGACGCCGAGCTCGCCTCGGATGCGTCCGACGATCCCGTCCACCTGCCCCGCGAACCCGTAGACCAGGCCGGATTGGAGCCCGCCGACCGTGGTCTTCCCGATCACCGCGGACGGCGCGGCGAAGTCGACCTTCACGAGCCTCGCCGCGCGGGCGAAGAGCGCGTCCATCGAGACCTCGATGCCCGGCGCGAGCACGCCGCCGACGTACTCGCCGTCCGGCGAGACGACGTCGAAGTTGGTCGACGTCCCGAAGTCGACCACGATGACCGGCGCCCCGTAGCGTCTCTTCGCCGCGACGGCGTTGACGATCCGGTCAGGGCCGACCTCGCGCGGATCGTCGTAGTGGATCGGGATCCCGGTCTTCACCCCGGGGCCGACGACGAGGATCTCGGCCTCCGCCCACTTCGAGGCGAGGAGCTCCCACTCGCGGACGAGCACCGGGACGGTCGAGGCGAGACAGATGCCGGAGATCGCGTCGAGGTCGAGCAGTCCCGCGAGCACGACACCGAGCTCGTCCGCGGTCGTCGAGCGCTCGGTCGCGAGGCGCCAGTGATCGGAGAGGGTGTCGCCGTCGAACAGGCCGAGCGCCGTCTGCGTGTTCCCGACGTCGGCCGCGAGCAGCATCGCGCAAGTGAATCAGAGCCGGCGCCGACGCGAGCCGTCACTCCGACGGGCGGTCGGTTAGAGTCGAGCACGGTGCTTCGACGGCAGAGCCGCGGCTAGATGCGTCCGAGAATCTCGCTGATGCTCGCCGCTCTCGCTGCCGGGATCCTCACGCTCGTCGGGCTCAGAAGGCGGAGCCGGGCGGGAGAGGCGCAGACTCCGGAAGCAGCGGAGATCGCCCGGCGCGTGCTCGAGGAGCCGTGGAACGGGAACTGGGACGTCATCGAGACGCACGTCTCCCCCGACTACGTGGGACATGACCCGGCCGCGCCGGAACCGATCCGCGGGCCCGCCGGGGTGAGGGCCAACATCGAGCGCTATCTAGCGGGCTTCCCAGACGCGGCGATCACGGTCGACGACCAGTTCGCAGCGGACGGGAAGGTCGCGACCCGGTGGACGGCCCGCGGCACGCAGACCGGCGAGATCGCCGGCATCGAGGCCACGGGCAAGCAGGTCACCGTCTCCGGGCTGACCCTCATGCGGCTCGAGGGCGACCTGGTCGTCGAGGACTGGACGACCTGGGACGCGCTCGGGATGCTCGTCCAGCTCGGCGCAGTAGCCACCGTCACGCCGGCCTAGCCGGCCGGGGGGCCGAGCCGGGAGGCGGCTCGTCCATATCCCCCGTGCGGCGGTCGACCGTGCTCGCCCGGCAGCCGATACGCCGGATACCGGCTCACGCCGGCCATGCGGCCATGTCGACGCACTTCGCCCACTCCGATCACATGCCCTGCGCAGAGTGCGGGGCGTCGGTTGCCTCCGTCGACCGCGAGCGGCACGTGTGCGACCCCGAGCGTCAGCTCGACTTCCGCATGTTCCAGATCCGCGAGGAGGTCGAGGCGTTCGAGGATCTCTTCGCCGCGTACCTGCACTCGTCCGCCGGCGAGTTCGCGCAGTGGCTCGCCGAGCACCAGCGGCCGCCCGTCTGAGCGAGAGCCCTACGAGAGCTCGTCGTCGCCCGAGAGCGGCTGCCCGATGCGCTCGGCGAGGTCCTCGGCCGTGAGCCGCGGCTCCTCGCCCTCGCCCCGGAGCTCCTCGATCGTCACGTCGCCGGAGGTGTAGACCTCCGCGCGAGGGATGATCCGGGTCGGGCGGTTCTTGTCCCAGACCCAGACGTCCTCCATCCGCACGTGGAAGAACGGGTAGCTCGCCTGCGGGAGCGCCTCGACGTCGAGCTTGTTGCAGAGATAGGTCGCGTCCTGCGTCAGGACGCAGTAGCGGAAGAGCGCGAAGACGGCGGCGTACTCGCGCTTGAGCGAGAGCTCGAGCTCCGCCTCGAAGTCGTCGAGGTCGTCGAGGTGCGACATCAGCCGCCTCAGTCTAGATGAGCGATGAGCGTCGAGACCGGGCCGCGCCCGGGAATCGAAAGGCACGGATCGAGCTCCGCGAGGGGCTCGAGGACGAAGCCCCGCTCGTGGAGGCGCGGATGCGGGACGCGGAGGCCGGGCTCATCCAAGATCTCGTCGCCGTAGAGGAGCAGGTCGAGGTCGACGACGCGCGGTCCCCAACGACTCCCGTCCCGTACCCGGCCGAGACGGCGCTCGACGTCCAGGAGCACGCCGAGGAGCTCGTGCGCGCCGAGTTCCGTGTCGAGAGCGGCGGCCGCGTTGAGGAACCGCGGCTGCTCGACGACGCCGACGGGCTCCGTCTCCCGGAACGACGAGACGCCGACGACGTCGATCCCCGGCTCGCCGCCGAGCAGCTCGAGCGCGCGGCGCAGCATTTCCTCCTTGGGGCCGAGGTTCGCGCCGAGGCCGACGTACGCCCGCGTCACTCAGGCTCCGACGGGCGCCGGCTCGGACGCTGCCCTCGCAGATCCCGATAGCGCGGAGATCCCCGATGGCAGCTGCTCCGCAGCCGCACCGCTGCAACCCATCATCGCCGCCTGCGCTCGACGACGACCGCGGAGTGCTCGACAGGCGGGTCGAGAACCACGTCCGGCTTTCGGACGCGGACCCGCACGTGCGTCACGGCGCGGAACTGCTCGACGATCTGGTCGGCGATCGTGCCGGCGAGGCTCTCGAGCAGGAGGTGAGGCTCCCCGCCGAACACGTCGCCGACGAGCCCCGCGAGGAGGCGGTAGTCGACGGTCTCGTCGATGGCGTCGCTCGTGGCCGCCGCCCCGTCGACCTCGACCCAGAGGTCGACGAGGAACCGCTGTCCGACCCGCCGCTCCTCCTCGAGGTAGCCGTGGTGGCCGAACACCGCCACCCCGATCAATTCGATGATCACGGCGCAACCGCCCCACGCTCGACGGCGGCGGCGGCTGCGAGCGCCTCGACCGTCTCGCGGACGTCGTGCGCCCGCAGCATCCACGCACCCCGTTCGAACGCGGCGACCGCCGCTCCCAGCGACGCCGACATCGTGCCCACGCGCGCGTGCGGGTCGCCCAGCACCTTGCCGAGCGTGCTCTTGCGCGACAGCCCGACGACCACGGGGCGGCCGATCGCGACGACGGCGTCCAGACGCCGGACGAGCTCCAGGTTCTGATCGGGCGTCTTCCCGAAGCCGATCCCGGGATCGAGGCAGATCATCTCCTCCGGGACTCCTTCGCGCACGGCGAACGCGAGCCGTTCTTCGAGGAAGGCAACAACATCGGACACGACGTCGTCGTAAGAAGGAGCCGCCTGCATCGTCCGCGGCTCGCCCAGCATGTGCATGAGGCAGACGTACGCGCCCTCGTCCGCGGCGACCGCCGCCAGCTCGGGCTCCGCTCGAAACGCCGTGACGTCATTCACCATCTCGGCCCCGAGCTCGAGCGCGCGCCGTGCGACCTCGACCTTGGAGGTGTCGATCGAGACGGGGATGCCCTTCAGCCCCTCGAGCACCGGCTCGACGCGGCGCAGCTCTTCGTCGGGGGTGATGGGCTCCGCGCCCGGACGCGTCGACTCGCCGCCGACGTCCACGATCGCGGCTCCCTCGTTCGCGAGCCGACGGCCGTGGTCGATCGCCTCGTCCGGCTCGAAGAATCTCCCGCCGTCGGAGAAGCTGTCGGGGGTGACGTTCAGCACGCCCATCACGGCCGGGCGCGACCAGCGCTCCTCGAGCGGCGTCCTCCCGGCGACCACGACGCGGAGGGTAGCGCCGACGCAGACATCGTCCAAAGAGGGGCGTAGACTCCCGCCCCATGAGCACACCATCCGGCAACACAGGCCCACTCGGGCATCCGCGGGGCATCGGGTTCGCGATCCTGCTCTTCATCATCACCCTCGGCATCTACGGCTGGTACTGGGCCTACAAGACCCAGGACGAGATGAAGCAGCACACGGGGGAAGGGCTCGGGGGAGTCCTCGGGCTCGTGGTCTGGATCCTGATCAACGCGGTCAGCGCGTTCGTGATCCCCTCCGAGATCGGGAAGATGTATGGAAAGGACGGTCAGGAAGCGCCCATGACCGGCTGGACCGGGCTCTGGCTCTTCCCGTTCGGGATCTTCCTCATCCCGGCCATCGTCTGGTTCGTGAAGGTCCAGGGCGGACTGAACCGCTACTGGGAGGGCAAGTCGGCGACCTCGTCCCCGCCGGTCCCGGCCCCAGCCGCGTAGACCGAGCTCGACTCGCGGCCGCTCGCGACCAAGGACGGCCCGATGGGTCGTAGCTCCCGCCGCGCCCTCGTCCCGGCACTCGTCGTGCTGGCGCTCGTCGCGATCGTCGCGGTCGCGGCCACCGGCTCCGTCCCCGGGAGCACGGGCGACACGCGCCGCCCGCCGGACGTGCTCTTCGACACGGTCTTCAGCCTCCTCGCGATCGCCCTGATCCCGGCCGCGGTCCTCCTCGTCTACGGCCTCGCCCAGCGGCGCGAGGTCTCCGCCGAGTACGCGAAGGTCAGGCGCCGAAACGGGGCGCTCGTCCTGTTGCTGCTCCTCATTCCGGTCGCCGTGTACTTCCACGGGATCCCGAGGTACGGAGGGGACGGAGAGTCCGGTCTCGTCCACGGTCATCCCGTAACCCCGACGACGCCGGCCACCACTCCGGACGGCACGGGGTACGAGCCGCGCTTCGCGTGGCTCCCGGTGACCGTGATCCTCACCCTGCTCGCAGCCGGCGCGCTCGCCTGGTACCTGTCCTCGCGGCGCAAGACGCAGCGCGAGCGCGAGCTCGAAGTCACCGAGACGCTCGCGAGCGTGCTCGACGAGACGCTGGACGACCTTCGCGCCGAGGCCGATCCCCGACGTGCAGTGATCGCGGCGTACGCGCGCCTCGAGCGGGCTCTCGCGACGCAAGGCTTTGCGAGACGACCCTCGGAGACGTCGGAGGAGCTCCTGAGCCGCGTCCTCGGACGGCTCGAGGTGAGTGACGAGTCGATCCGACGCCTGACCGATCTCTTCGAGCGGGCTAAGTTCTCGCAGCACAACGTGGACACCACGATGAAAGACGAGGCGATAGCAGCGCTCCAGCAGGTGCGTGACGAGCTCCGGGCCGCGGACGAGCGGAGGGCCGAGCTCGCTCTCGCCACGCAGCAGCAGCCGGCCGAGGGACAGACGTGAGGCGCAATCTGAGAGCCGCGGCCAAGGTCCTCGCACTGCCGACGCTGGCGCTGGTCATCGCAGCTGCTTGGGTCCCGGGAAGGCTCGACCTCGTGGCGCGCGTGTACGCGCTCGTCCTCGCCGCGGTCGTCCTCGCGGTCGCGCTCGCGGCGCTCCGGCGCGCGTATCCGCCCGCGACGCCGCTCGGATCGGGCGTCAGCCATCGCACGACCGCGCGGTCAGCATCCCCGCCGACGCTGCTCCGCCTCGAGCAGGCGTGCGCGCTCGGGGTCGCGCGCTCGTTCGACCTCCATTACCGCGTACGCCCGAGGCTGCGCGAGATCGCCGAGCCGCTGCTCGGGCTCCGCCGCGGTATCTCGCTCGACCGGAATCCCGAGGCCGCACGGCAGGCGCTCGGGGAGACGACCTGGAATCTCGTCCGGACCGATCGCACTCCTCCTGACGACCGCCTCGCACCCGGGATCCCCGTGCCGGAGCTGGGCGAGGTCGTCGCGAGCCTGGAGCGGCTGTGAGCGACCTCGCACGCGTCCACGACGTCTCCAAGGAGGTGCTCGACGAGGTCGAGCGCGCCGTCGTCGGTAAGCGGGACGTGCTCGAGCTCGTCCTCATCGGCTTCCTCGCCGACGGCCACGTCCTGCTCGAGGACTTCCCCGGGCTCGCGAAGACGCTCGCGGCCCGGTCGTTCGCGCAGACCCTGAGCATGCGCTTCGCGCGGATCCAGTTCACGCCGGACCTCATGCCGTCGGACGTGACCGGCTCGTCGATCTGGAACCAGCGCGAGTCGGACTTCGAGTTCCGGCCCGGCCCGATCTTCACCAACCTCCTTCTTGCCGACGAGATCAACCGCGCTCCACCGAAGACACAGGCGGCTTTACTCGAGGCGATGCAGGAGCGCCAGGTGACGATCGAAGGCGTGACTCAGCCGCTCGAGCCGCCGTTCCTCGTGATCGCGACGCAGAACCCGATCGAGTACGAAGGCACGTACCCGCTGCCCGAGGCACAGCTCGACCGCTTCCTCCTCCGGATCGGCTTCGGCTACCCGGCTCGCGACGACGAGATCGAGATGCTCGACCGCCGGATCGACCGCCAGGTGGACGAGATCGCGCTCGAGCCCGTCGTCGACCGGGAGACGCTGCTCGAGCTGCAGCGCGCGGTCGAGCAGGTGCACATCGCGGACAGCGTGCGGGCGTACTGCGTGGACGTCGTCGCGGCCACACGCGAGTCCCAGAGCACGGCGGTCGGCGCGAGCCCTCGCGGAAGCCTCGCGCTCCTCAAGCTCTCCCGCTGCAAGGCGGCCCTCGCCGGGCGGGACTTCGTGCTGCCGGACGACGTGAAGGCCGTGGCCGTGCCCGCGCTCGCGCATCGGGTCGTGCTCCGCCCGGAGCTCTGGGTGCAGCGCGTGTCCGCCCAGGACGTGATCGCGGACGTGCTCGCGAGCGTGCCGACGCCGAAGGCGGAGGACGTCGTCGCGACGCCTCGATGACGCGGCGAGGGAGCCCGCGCATCGAGGGCTACGCCGCGCTCGCGGCGATCGGGCTCGTCGCCGCACTGGCCGTTCGCCGCCCAGAGCTGGCCGTCCTCGCAGCGCCCTTCGCGCTCCTCCTCGCGATCGGAACCCGCGTCGCGCGCGACCCGAAGGTCTCCGTCGAGCTCGGCGTGGCGGCCGAGCGCGTGCTCGAGGGAGAGGAGATCGAGGGGCTCCTGACCCTGCAGGCCGAGAGCGCGGTCGACCGGCTCGACGTGCTCCTCGCCTTGCCGCCCGGAGTGGAGACGGTCGAGGGCGAGATGGCGTGGGCCGTCCGCCTGCACCGGGATACCCCGCGTGAGATCCCACTTCTTCTCCGCTGCTCGCGCTGGGGACTCTACGACGTCGGGGACGTCGAGCTGCGCGCGCGCGATCCCTTCCGGCTCGTCGTCTGGCAGCAGCACACGCGCCGCCTGCGACGGCTGAAGGCATACCCGCGGGAGGAGACGCTCCGCCGGATCCTCTCCCCCGTCGAGACGCAGGCCTATGCCGGGAGCGAGGTGGCGAGGGTGAAGGGAGAAGGAATCGAGTACGCGGACCTCCGCGCGTACGTGCCGGGCGATCGTCTCCGATCGATCAACTGGCGTGCCTCCGCGCGAACCGGCGGCCTCGTGGTGAACGAGCGTCACCCCGAGCGGAACACCGACGTCGTGCTCTTCGTCGACAGCTTCTACGAGGTGCGCGGGCCCGACGGCGGGACGCTCGACGACGCCGTCCGCGCCGCTGCCACGCTCGCCACCCGGTACCTCGCGCGGAGGGACCGCGTCGGGCTCGTCGCATTCGGCGGTCTCCTCCACTGGCTGGAGCCGAACCTCGGCCCCGGCCAGCGGTATCGCCTGATCGAGACGCTCCTCGAGACCGGCGTCCAGCCCACGTACACGTGGCGCGCCGTCAACGTGCTCCCGGCGCGGATCCTGCCGCCGAAGGCGCTCGTCCTCGCATTGACGCCGCTCGCCGACCCGCGCTTCGTCGCCGCGCTGGAGGACTTGCGCGCGAGAGGGTTCGACGTCGCCGTGATCGAGGTCGACCCGGTCGGGCTCGTCGAGCCGGGGGCGAGCGAGGCCGAGAGGCTCGCGTTCCGGCTCTGGCTCCTCGAGCGCGAGGTGCTGCGCTCGCAGCTCGCGGGGCTCGGGATCGGTGTCGCGCGTTGGGGCGACGACGTCGAGCTCGAGACGGCACTCGAGGGGGTGAGGACATACAGGCGCTCCATGCGTCTGGCACGCGTCTAGTGACGGGCGCCGGCGCACTCGCGTGCACCGCTGCGCTGGCGTCGCTCCCGCTCGCCCGCGGCAGCGAGGACGTCCGCCTCGCCGGCGCACGGCTCGCGATCCTCTCGCTGCTCGCGCTGCTGGCGGCGCTCGTCCTCGGCTGGTCGCCGTTCGTCCCCGCGTCGCTCGCGCTCCTCGGCGCGCTCTACGCGACCCAGCTCCGTGTCGACGACGCTCCCCTCGACGGGTCGGCCGCGGTGTTCGCCGCCGGGCTCGTCGTAACGGCCGAGCTCGGGTACTGGTCGCTCGAGGAGCGGACCCGGATCGACACTGAGCGCGGCGAGTCGCTCCGGCGGCTCGCGTTCGTCGCCGTGCTCGGCGTCGGCAGCGCCCTCGTCGCCGAGGCGCTGCTCGTGCTCGCGGACGGGGTCCACGCGAACGGCATCGGCTCCGACCTCGCGGGTGCGGCGGCCGCGGCGCTCGTGCTCGTGGGGATCGCGCTTCTGGCGCGCGGGAGACCGGGCGACGGTTAGCCGCTAGCCGGTCGCGCCCTCGGGGGGCGGCGGCTGCATCGCGGTGCCCGGAAGCGGGCGCGGCTGCGGCTTGAGCTTCGGCCGCTTGTCGGCCTCGGGCTCGGGCGCCGGCGTGGTCGTCTCCGGCTCGGCGAAGACGGACTCCTCGGCCTCGCCGGCAAGGAGCCTCTCGAACTGGTCCTTGTCGATCGTCTCCCGCTCGATGAGGATTGCGGAGAGCTGATGGAGGACGTTCATGTGCTCCTTCAGCACACGCTGCGCGGTCTCGTGCGCTTCCTCGATCACCCGCCGGATCTCGTCGTCGATCTCGCGGGCGATCTCCTCGGAGTAGTCGGGCTCGGAGCCCATGTCGCGGCCGAGGAAAGGAAGGTCGTGGTTCCGGCCGAGGACGCGCGGGCCGAGCTTCTCGGACATCCCGAAGCGCATGATCATCTGCTTCGAGGTCGCCGTGACCTTCTCGAGGTCGTTGGCGGCGCCGGTCGTCACCTCCTGGAAGACGAGCTCCTCTGCAGCGCGGCCGCCGAGCGTCATCGCGAGCTCGTCCATGAGCGCGGACTTCGTCGTCAGGTAGCGATCCTCGGTGGGGAGCGAGATCGTGAGGCCGAGCGCCTGGCCGCGAGAGACGATCGTGATCTTGTGGACCGGGTTCGTGTCCTCGAGGTAGTGGCCGACGAGGGCGTGCCCCATCTCGTGATAGGCGGTGATCTTCCGCTCCTTCTCGGAGAGGAGGCGCGCCTTCTTCTCCGGGCCGGCGATCACCCGCATGATCCCTTCCTCCAGCTCGTCCTGCTCGATCATCTTCTTGCCGCGGCGGGCGGCGAGGAGCGCGGCCTCGTTGATGAGGTTCGAGAGGTCGGCGCCGGTGAAGCCCGGCGTGCCGGCGGCGAGCGTGTCGAGGTCGATCACACGCGCGAGCGGCTTGCCGCGAGAGTGCACCTCCAGGATCTTGCGCCGGCCCAGGCGGTCGGGTCGGTCGACGACGATCTGGCGGTCGAAGCGCCCGGGGCGCAGAAGCGCGGGGTCGAGGATGTCGGGACGGTTCGTGGCCGCGATGAGGATGATGTTGTCCTTCATCTCGAACCCGTCCATCTCGACGAGGAGCTGGTTCAGCGTCTGCTCGCGCTCGTCGTGGCCGCCTCCGAGACCCGCGCCGCGATGGCGGCCGACAGCGTCGATCTCGTCCATGAAGATGATGCAGGGGGACGCCTGCTTCGCCTGCTCGAAGAGGTCACGGACGCGCGAGGCGCCGACGCCGACGAACATCTCGACGAAGTCGGAGCCGGAGATCGAGAAGAACGGGACGCCCGCTTCGCCGGCGACCGCGCGCGCGAGCAGCGTCTTGCCGGTGCCCGGCGGTCCGTACAGGAGAACACCCTTGGGAATGCGCGCGCCGAGCGCCTGGAACTTCTTCGGGTTCTCGAGGAACTCCTTGATCTCGTGCAGCTCCTCGACCGCCTCGTCCGCGCCGGCCACGTCCTTGAAGGTGACCTTGGGCGAGTCCGGCGACATCCGCTTCGCCCGGCTCTTCCCGAAGCTCATCACCTTCGAGCCGCCACCCTGCATCTGGTTCATGAGGAAGATCCAGAACGCGATCAGGATGACGAACGGCAGCAGCGAGGTGATCAGCGTCCACCAGGTCGACGTGCCGATGCCCTTCGAGTCGAACTTGATGTTGTTGGCCTTGACCAGGTTCAGAAACTGCGTCGCGGCCTGGTCGGTCGGGTAGTTGACCTTCGCCTTGTCGCCGTCGACCAGCGTCAGCGTGATCTGCTGCCGCGTCGGGGTGAAGAGCACCTCGTTGACGTTCCCGCTCTTGACCTCGGAGTAGGCATCGGAAAGCGTGACCTTGCGCTGCTGACTCCGGCCCGGAAGCAACGTCTGGCTCGCCAGATAGACGAGCAGGACGATGACGATGAGCGGGAAAAGCGCGCTGCGGAAGAAGCGGTTCACTGGTGATCGCAGGGTAGCACCCTGTTTCTTCGGCACCAGGGGGCCGGCCCCTGTTCGGAGTTACGTTCCGGTTCGCCGAGCTTACGTGACGTTCGGCACGAGGTCGGCGTGCAAGACGGCGACGTACGGCAGGTTGCGATACCGCTCCGCGAAGTCGAGCCCGTAGCCGATCACGAAGCGGTTCGGAATCTCGAAGCCGACGTAGCGCACCGGAACCTCGATCTCGCGCCGCTCGGGCTTCGTCAGGAGCGCGCAGATCTCGAGCGTCGCCGGCTTGCGCGCTTTCAGGTTGCGCATCAGGTACGAGAGCGTGAGGCCGGAGTCGATGATGTCCTCGACGACGAGGACGTGCCGGTCGGCGAGATTGATCTCGAGGTCCTTGAGGATGCGCACGACACCAGAGGAGTCGGTCGCCGCTCCGTAGCTCGAGATCGCCATGAAGTCGATCTCGCAGGGCACGGCGAGCTCGCGCATGAGGTCGGCCATGAAGAAGACCGCGCCCTTGAGGACGCCGACGAGGAGCAGGTCGCGGCCCGCGTAGTCTGCCGAAATCTCCGCGCCGAGCTCGGCGATCCGCCCCTGCAGCGTCGCCTCGTCGATCAGGACCTCGCCGACTGCCTGATCGAGCTCGGCCTGGGTCATGAGTCTGCCTCCCCGGCCCGCCACGCATGGACGACGCCTTCCCATCCAGGTGCGTCGGCGATCCCGGGCAGCGAGACGACCTCGTCGCCCCGGACGACGAGCGGCCATGTCTCGCGCTCGGCTCTCGGGACCTTCGCGTCCACGAGGAGATCCTGCACTTTCTTCCGGCGGCCTGCGAGCCGATCGCCGGGCCTTCGTGTACGCACGGAGAGCCCGGGCCGCTCGCTCTCG
The DNA here is from genome assembly GCA_963809405.1 of uncultured Actinomycetes bacterium. Lineage (GTDB taxonomy): Bacteria > Actinomycetota > Thermoleophilia > Gaiellales > Gaiellaceae > GMQP-bins7. The sequence continues at coordinate 1,500,077 of CAWEJN010000002.1, read as the reverse complement.
AGCCGCCAGGGGCCGAACTCCACGCGACCCTCGAGCCGCAGCACGTCGTACTCGCGGATCGCGGTGAGACCGTCGCCGAGGTCGGTCTGGTTCGTCCCGTCCGTGGAGGAGAGGAGCTCGACCAGCGCCAGCTCGAGGCCCCGCGGCAGCCTGCCCGGCCGGTCGGCGAGCGCGGCGAGGTTCGCGTCTGCGCCGGGATGCAGCCGGCGAAGCAGCGGCAGGATCTCGTCCCGGATGAGGCCGCGCCTCGTGCCGGCGTTCGAGGAGTCGCGCCGGAACGGGAGGCCGTGCGCCTCGCAATAAGCCTCCGTCTCCTCGCGCCAGAGCGGGAGGAGCGGACGCACGACCCCGTCCTCACGCGCCGCCTTGATGCCTCGCGTGCTCCCGGACGAGACGAGCCGGTAGAGGACGGTCTCGACCTGGTCGGACGCCGTATGTCCCGTCGCCCGCCGGCCCCGGCCCTCGGTGAGGCGGTAGCGAAGAGCGCGAAGCTCCGCCTCGGTCGCGGCCGACGGCGCGTCCAGAACCTCCGCGCCGAAGCTCTTCTTGCAGAACCGGGCGTCCGCGACCGACTCCTCTCCCCGCAGGCCATGGTCGACGTGGACAGCGGACACCCGGTATCCGAGTGTCCCGAGCACGTGCCAGAGGCAGGTCGAGTCCGCGCCTCCCGAGACGAGGCACGTGACCGCTCCTCCGTCCGGGATCAGGTCGCGCTGCCGGACGAACGCCTCGACGCGCGCGGCGATCGCTTTCTGCACGGCATCCATTGTGCCGCGCGGCGAGGCCGGCACTCAGGTGTCCCGGAAGCGGGGCGCCAGGCTCCACTCGCCGAGGAGCGTGGCCGCGGCCCTGACCTCGTCGGCGGAGAGGCGATGGAGGGCGCCGTGCTCGACCGGCGCGAGCAGCGGGGCAGGAACGAGGCCGCGCGCCGCGTCGAGCACGTACCGGATCGCCAGCGCATGCCCCACGACGAGGAGCGAGCTCTCGAGTCGCTCGAGCAGTCCGCCGACGCCTCGCGCGTAGCGGGACGCGGCGTCGGCACGGCTCTCCCCTCCCCCCGGAGCCTCGAGGTCGGGCGGATGCGCCGCCGCCCAGGCGCGGTACTCCACGAGCGGGCCGTCGTCGAAGCTTCCGAAGTGGATCTCGTTCAGCTCGGGGAGCACGAGCCGCGAGACGGCTCGGCCGGCGAGGGCGAGCTCGAGCGTCTCCTGCGTCCGGGCAAGCTCGCTCGCGACGCCGAGGTCGATGGTCTCGTCCGCGAGCGCTTCTCCGAGCGCACGTGCCTGCTCCGCCCCCTCCCGCGTGAGGCCCTCGCCCGGCACCGAGCACGAGGCGGCGCCGTCGCGGTTGGAGGCGGCGAACCCGTGCCGGGCGAGGAGGAGCGTCTCCAACGGCTAGAGGAGAACCGATCGGTAGTCGAGCGCGTGCTCCATCCCGACCTTCTCGTACAGGCGGATCGCGGCGGCGTTCTCGGAGCGAACGAAGAGACAGACGGCCGGCACCTGCTCGAGGAGCAGCCGGCAGAGGTCCCGCAGCCCACGGGTGCCGTGGCCCTGGCCGCGGGCGGGCGGGTCGACCCAGACCTGCTGGAGCTGCACTGCCGACGGGGTCCAGGCGGACGCCTCGGCCTTGAACAGGATCGTGCCGTCCTCGACCCAGAGCCACGACCGTTTCTCCTCGATCTGCGAGCGCGTGCGCCAGCGGAAACCCTCCGGGTCGCGCCTCAGTGGATCCACGCCGAGCTCCTCCTGGTGCGCGGCGGCGCAGGCGGGAACGAGGAGCTCGAGGTCGTCGAGCGTCGCCGGCCGCAGGCCGGTCGTCTCGGCCGGTGGCCTCTCCCGGAGCACGTAGACCGGTTGGCCCGGGCGGTCCTCCCGCGGGCGCGGGAGACGCGCGCGCGCCTCCTCCCAGAGCTCGCCGACGGCGGTCGACTCTCCGATGAGCATGCGCGGGCCGGTTCTCCCGACGTCACGGGCGAAGCTGCCGCAGCCGCGGCCGGAGGGCACCGCGTTCACGCCCACGTGGCAGAGGCCGACGAGGACGTCGTCCTCCACGAGCCCCACGAAGCGCCCGAGCCCCCGCCTCGCGACGTCCTCGAGGAAGACGCGCTCCACGGGATCCTTCGCACAGAACGCGAGGATCTGCTCGAGCCCCGGTTCGACGAGCCTGCCCGCCACGGACCGGACTCTACGGTTCCGGCGCACCCCATCCGACGCGAATCCGTAGGGTTCCGCCGTGCCGATCCACCTGCGAGCGAATCCCGGCGACTACGCGGAGGCCTGCCTCCTCCCCGGCGATCCGCTGCGCGCGAAGTACATCGCGGAGACCTTCCTCACGGACGTCGTCCAGGTGAACGACGAGCGCGGCCTCCTCGGCTACACGGGAGGCTGGGAGGGGAAGCCCGTATCCGTCCAGGGAACCGGCATGGGCTGCCCCGGGGCGGCGATCGTCTTCGAGGAGCTCGTGCAGCTCGGCGTGAAGAAGCTCCTGCGCGTGGGCACGTGCGGCGGCCTGCAGCCGGACCATGCCCTCGGCGACCTCATCGTCGCGCTCACCGCGGTGCCGGCCGATTCGACCGCGGCCCATCTGGTCGCCAACGAAGCGCACTGTCCTACGGCGAGCTGGGAGCTCATTCACGAGGCCGTGCACGTCGCGAAGACGAGCGACTTGCAGCTGCGCGTCGGCCCGATCGTCTCGAGCGACCTCTTCTACAACCCGGACGACGGCCAGTACGAGCGCTGGTCGAAGCGCGGCATCCTCGCCGTCGAGATGGAAGCCTCCGTGCTGTTCACGATCGGCGCGCTTCGGCGAGTCCAGAGCGGCTGCCTCCTCACCGTCAGCGACATCGTCGTCGAGGGCGAGTTCGTGCGGATCTCCGACGAGGACCTCCGCTCGGCGGTCGACCGCATGACGAGGATCGCGCTCGACACCGCCACGGCCGGCCACGGCCATTAGCGCAGGCACCGTCTTCCTCGTCAACCCGGCCTCGGCCGGTGGGTCGACCGGGCGCCGCTGGCCGGAGATTGCACATCGCGCTGCCGCCCTCGGGCTGGCCGGAGACGCGCTTCTCTCCGAGCGGCCCGGCCAGCTGGCCGAGCTCGCACGCAAGGCGGTCGACGACGGAGCGACGCTGCTCGTCGTGGTCGGCGGCGACGGCTCCGTCCACGAGGTCGTGAACGGCGTCGCCGGCGCGACGGGCTGCGAGCTCGCCGTCCTCCCGCGCGGGACCGGCTGGGACTTCTCGCGGACGTTCGCCATCCCACGCGACCTCGACCGTGCGGTCGAGGTGGCGCGCGCAGGAACGGTGCGTGAGATCGATCTCGGCCGCGTGACCTTTCGCACGTGGGCCGGCGACGAGGGCCGGGCATACTTCGCCAACGTCGCGAGCGCCGGGATCAGCGGCGCGATCGCGAAGCGCGCGAACGAGACCTCGAAAGCATTCGGCGGAAAGGTCTCCTACTACTGGGCGACGCTCGCCGTGTTCGCCCGCTGGCGCACCGATGTGATGCGAGTCGAGGTCGACGGTGAGGTGCGCGAGGGCCGGATGATCGACGCCATGGTCGCGAACGGCCGCTACCTCGGCGGCGGGATGAAGATGCTCCCCGAGGCCGAGCCGGACGACGGCGTCTTCGACATCCTCCTCATCGGGGACGTGACGAAGCGCGACCTCGTCTTCACCCTCCCGAAGAGCTACCGGGGAAAGCACCTCCCGCATCCACGGCTCGAGGTTCTCCGCGGCCGCGTCGTCACCATCGAAGCGGACGACCCGCTGCCGCTCGAGCTCGACGGCGAGCAGCCCGGCACGACCCCGGCTCGGATCGAGCTCGTGCCGGGCGCGATCCGGCTCCGGGTACCCGCTCGGTAGCCGGCGGACGGAGGCGCCGACGCGGCGGGAGCTAGGCGGTGGGCTTCCGCGAGGAGCTTCCGCGGGGCGTAGCGCTCGTCCGTGAGCGTTTGAGCTCCGCGACCTGCTTCTCGAGCTTGGCCACGCGCGCCTCGAGCGCGTCGATCCCCCGTACCTTCTTCCCGAGGTCGTCGACCCGCGTCCGCAGGTCGTTGAAGGCGCCCAACGCGCGCTGCCCGCCCGGGAGCTCTGCGAGTCGCTGGAGCGCTTCCTCGCCCGCATCGGCGAGCCTCGTGACGATGTCCTTGTCGGCCGCGGCGGACGACTTCGACTCGGACTTGGTGCTCGTCTCGGACATGGCGCTAGTCATAGCAGCCTACGCGCCGATGTGCGAGCACGACGGCTTGACACAGACGACACAAGATGAGAGGGTCGCGCATCGATGCGGCACGGTGCCTCGTCACTCTTCCTCGGCGCACTCGCGATTGTCGCATGCGGAGCCGTCTTCAGCGCACCAGCAGCCGGGAAACCTGCAGCGGACGACGTCAGCATCGCTCTGTATCTCCACATGCTCGACCCGACCGACACGAAGACGACGGGCCTGAACTTCCCGCTCAACGTGATCGTCCAGAGCGGCTCCGGCGTCCCGCAGAAGGTCACGGTGCGGCTCGCTCTTCCGGCAGGTCTCAGCTGGGGCCGCGACGCCCCGGACCCAACCGAAGGCTGTCCGAGCGCGACGCCGACGGTCTGCACGCTCGGGATGGAGGTCAACGGCGCTGGCACCGTTGGAGTGGGCTGGGTCTGGGACGTGGTCGCGGCGGCCCCGGGCTTCTACGACGTCACGGCGTCGGTGGAACCCGAACAGCCGGATCCCGATACCGCGAACAACACGGCGACCTTCAGGATCGAGGTGGTCGCGCTCACGGGTGGCGGCGGCGGCTCGGGGGGAGGCGGCGGTGGCTCCGGCGGAGGCGGAGGCGCGTCGGTCTCGGCGAGTGTCGTCAAGCTGATGCCGGCGAAGCCGAAGGCCGGGTCTGCGGTCGCCGCAACGGTGCGTGTCTCATCGGGAGACAGCGCCGTAAAGCCGACCAAGCTCGCCTGCGTGGGCTCCCTCGGGACGACCAAGCTCAAGGGTACGTCGCGGGCCGTTTTGGGGAGGGCGATGTGCACCTACCATCCGCCCCGAGCAGCGAAGGGGAAGACGCTCCGTGGCGCTGTCTCGTTCACGGCGCGCGGCAGGAAGTTCGCGAAGCGCTTCTCCGCGAGGCTCGGGTAACTAGAACTAGCCGACGAGATCGATGACCTCCGTCAGCGTGTCGCTGGCGGAGGCGTCGATCCTCAGCACGGCATGGTCGTCAAGCGCGGTGGGCCCACGATTCACGATTGCGAGCGAGCGCGACTCGAGCGGCAGGCCGGCGACGGGCCAGACCTCGAGCGAAGAACCGACGACGAGCATGAGCTCGGCCCCGCGTGCGAGCGCCGTCGCGCGCTCGAACGCAGCCTGGGGCAGGAGCTCGCCGAAGAGTGTGACGCCCGGCTTGAGGACGGCATCACACTCGCGACAGAGCGGCGTCGGCTGCCGCTCGAGCTGGACGAGCACACGGTCGACGTCCTCGACGTATCCGCACGCCGGACACACGGCCCTGCCGATCGAGCCGTGCACCTCGACGACGTCGGTGCTTCCCGCCCGCGTGTGGAGCATGTCGATGTTCTGGGTCACGACCGCCCGTACGAAGCCGCGTCGCTCGAGCTCGGCGAGCGCAACGTGAGCAGGGTTCGGCTCCGCCTCCAGCAGGATGTGGATGCGCGTGCGGTAGAAGGCCCAGACGCGGTCCGGATCGCGGTGAAACGCCTGGATCGACGCTACTTCGAGGGGGTCGACCTCGGCCCAGATCCCGGTCGGCGAGCGGAAGTCCGGGATCCCGCTCTCCGTGCTGACACCCGCTCCCGTCAGGACGACGCAGGGCCGGCGAGCCGCCATCAACGCGGCTAGCTCTGCGGCGGGCACGCGGCGATTCTAGGGTTGCGCCCGTGGAGGGCTTCTCGTTCTCGACGGAGATCCGGGTGCGGTTCGCGGAGACGGACGCGCAGGGGGTCGCGCACCACGCTGCCTTCCTCGTCTGGCTCGAGGTCGCGCGGGTCGAGTACCTCGAGCGAAACGCGGGCGGCTACCAGGCCCTACGGGACCAGGGCTTCGAGGCCCTGACCACGGAGGTCGGCATGCGCTACCGGCTCGCTGCGTACTTCGACGACCGGCTCACCGTCTGGGCTCGTTGTCGAGACATGCGCGGTGCGCGCTTCCGCTACGAGTACGCGATCGTCCGCGGCGACGACCTCGTGGCTGAGGGCTTCACGAGCCACGCGGTGGTCGACCGCGAGACGCACCGCCCTACACGCGTGCCGGAGTGGCTCGTCGAAGCGATCGCTACGGCCGAGTCGTCGTCGTAGTTCCGCCCGGCGGCGGAGTCGTGGTCGTGCCGCCGGTCGTCGTCATGCCCGGCGGCGGTGGCTCTTCCGGCGTCTTCTCGGGCTTGGGAGGCGCTTTCGTGCCGACGAGGACGACCTTGTCCTCCGCCTTGTACGACGTGTTCCACGTCTCGTGGTGGACGACGTTCCCCGATGCGTCGTAGACGGTGCGCGTGACGGACGTCTGGCTCGGCGGCTGACCCTCCGACTGGACGACGGTCGTCCCCTTCGCCAGGGTCGGGTCCTTCACGCGCTTGACGGGGATCGCCCCCGTGACCTCCATCGTCCCCGGCGAGCTGACCACGCGGCGCGCCTCGCTGCCGTAGATCGACACGCGGATCCCGTCGGGCTCGGCGTATCCCTTGACCAGGATCCAGTGCTTCGTGTCGTTCCGGAACTTCAGGTCGAGCGTCGGCCAGTACACCGTCGCGTCCCGGCCGAGCGGGTAGCGGCTGATGTAGAGCGCGTGCGGGTTGCGCTCGGTGATGTCGAGCCCCGCCTCCCACGCCGCGTTGAACGTCGTCGTCGCGACCTGCGAGGTTCCTCCACCGACCTCCTCGGCGTACTCCGTGCCGATGATGACCGGTGCCGGCTTGAAGCCCCGTTCCGCGGTCCGTTCCCCGATTGCCTGGTTGAGGGAGAACGTGCCGCCCGGCGCGACCAGTGTGTCGTCGAGGTTCTCGACGCCGAGGCGCAGATTCGTGATCCGGTCCTCCGTGCCCGCGTTGTAGGTCTTGTAGGTCGACATGCGGCGGTCGATGCCGAGCGCGAGGAGGCTGGCGGTGCTGCGGGAAGGATTCGCAGTCGCAACCGCCAGGGGTGCGACGCGGCCCGCGCGCGAGGTGGCGGCGCGGAGAAGCGCCTTCGCCGTCACGGGCACGTCGAGCTCGACGCCCTGCCGCGCCGGGACGACGGTGACCGACTCGCCGGCCGTCGCGAAGTGGGCGTCGACGGGACGCCGCCCCACGCGGCTCGACAGCTGCCGAAAGTACGAGTCCGCGCCCGGGCCGGCGATCTGCAGACGCGTCGCTCCTCCCCTCGGAAGCTGGAGCAACGACGCGATCCGGCGACGAGGCAGTCGCCAGCTCCGCGCCTTGGATCGCAGCGAGACAGGAGCCGACACGGCGATGCGTGCTCTCCGGGCCGCGGACGAGAGCATCGCGGCGGTCACGGGCGGCGTCACCGTCCGCACCGGGAGCGCGGTCGCTCCGGACTCTCGGTCGAGAGAGCTGAGCTCCCCGACGACGAGCTCGGAAGCCGCAGCACGATCGAGGCTCCGCCCGAGGCGCTCGCGCTCGATCTCGATGCGCAGGCCCTGCCGCCCGAGCCCGGCGTTCCGCGGCCGCTGGTCGATCTTCGCGGCCATCTGGTCGAGGGCGTACACGAGCGCGGCATCGGAGACGGCGATCGGCGGCATCACCTCCGCGCCGAAGAAACGCGTGTGCAGCCGGCGAAATCCTCTGATCGGGCCGAAGCCGCCGCTCGCGTGCGCGGCCGCCGAGACGGCCGCTCGCCAGTTCGGCTGCACGCCGAGCTGATCGGCCGCGTAGGAGAACGAGCTCCCGGCCGCCGAGAAGGCGACCGGCTTCGCCTCGATTCGCGCGAACCGCCGCTCGAGCTTCGCCACGGCCGCGTGCTCGCTCAGGCCTCCGACGTCGACCCCGGCGATCCGGGTTCCGGCCGCGAGCTCGTGCTGCTGCCCGGCGAAGGCGAGACCGAAGAGCGCGGCGACGAGGAGCACAACGGCCCCCGCCAGGGCAGCCTTCAGCGCCACCGGACGGCGACGAGCCCGCCGGCGCACACCCGATCCCGCGAGGGGCGACTCGGCACGCACGGGCCGCGGATTCTACCGCCCCGCAACGAAAACCTCGGTTGAGTGACGACGCGTGGGCAGCGGGAGCCACCCGTCACGATTTCGTCGCCAGCACGGCAAACACACGCGCGCATTTTCCGATTAGGATCGGCGGCGGGTGGTGGGCCGGGGTGCCCCGTGGCGAGCGGCTAGAAGACGAAGAGCTCGATCCCGCCGGACACGTACAGCCCGACGCCCGTGATGTACGCCGCGAGGTCGGAGCAGAGGAACGCGATCGCGTTCGCGATGTCCTGTGGCTCACCTGGCCGCTTGAACACGGTGCGGGCGACGATCCGCTCGTTCATCGCCTCGTTCGCCATGTGGAACGCCTCGGTCCCGATGACGCCTGGGATGATCGCGTTGCACGTGATCCCGTGACGAGCGCCTTCCATGGCCAGCGTGCGCGTCAGGCCGAGCGCTCCCGCCTTCGTCGTCGAGTAGCTCGCCTGGCCGAAGCCGCCGAGCGTCCCGGCGACGGAGGCCATGTTCACGATCCTGCCCCAGCCACGCTCCTTCATCTGCGGCCACACCGCCTGGGCGCAGTTGAACGCCCCGCTGAGGTTGACCCGCAGATCGCGCTCCCAGAGCTCGGGCTGCTGGTCGTGGAACTGGCCGACGTGATCGAGGGTGGCAGCGTTGTTGACGAGGATGTCGACCGAGCCGAGCTCGTCGACGGTTCGCGCAACCGCGTTCGCGACCTGGTCCCGGTCGGTGACGTCGCAGCGCACCGCGAGCGCGCGGCGTCCGAGCTCCTTGATCTGGGCGACGGTCTCCTCCGTGTGGACCATCCCCTGCGAACGGGCCGCGGTCGCGAGCGATCCCCAGCGGTCCGTCTCTTCTGACAGCTCGGACTCGACCAGTATGTCGGCGATCGCCACGTCCGCGCCCGCCCGTGCCAGCGTCAGAGCGTCCGCCCTCCCGAGGCCCCGCGAGCCCCCCGTGACGAGCGCGACTCGGCCGGAGAGATCGATCTCGATTGCCATGCGGCGACTCTAATCCGGACGCGGATCAGTCGTCGCGCGGCAGGAAGATCTCCTTCGCGATCACGAGTCGCTGGATCTGTGACGTGCCCTCGTAGATCTGGAAGAGCTTCGCGTCACGCATCAGCTTCTCCACCGGGTACTCCTTGATGTATCCGTAGCCGCCGAAGACCTGGACGGCGTCCGTCGTCACCTTCATCGCCGTGTCGGCGGAGAAGCGCTTCGCGAACGACGAGTAGAGGGTGGCCTTCCGGCCGTAGCCTGAGTCGAGCATCCAGGCCGCCTGCCACGTGAGGAGCCTGGCCGCCTCGATCTCGGCGGCCATGTCCGCGATGAGGAAGCTGACGCCCTGGTGCATAGCGATCGGGACGTCGAAGGTCACGCGCTCCTTCGCGTACTCGACGGCGTACTCGTAAGCCGCCTGCGCGACGCCGACGGCACCGGCCGCGGTTCCGGGTCGCGTGAGGTCGAGGGTCTGCATGGCGATCTTGAACCCGTCGCCCTCCTCGCCCAGACGGTTCGCGGCGGGGATGGCGACGTCCTGGAGGGCGAAGGCGGACGTGTCGGTCGCGCGCTGGCCCATCTTGTCGAGGTGCTTCTCGATCGTGACTCCCGGCGCGTCCATCGGGACCACGAACGCGGACAGGCCGCGATGCCCGCGCGACCGATCGGTGGACGCGAAGACGACGGACCACGCCGCGTGCCCCGCGTTCGTGATGAACATCTTCGAGCCGTTCAGGACGTACTCGTCCCCACGGCGCTCGGCGGTCGTCTTGATCCGAGCCGCATCCGACCCTGCGTCAGGCTCGGAGAGCGCGAACGAGCAGAGCAGGGGCTCGTCGAGAAGGGGAGGAAGCCAGGTCCGCTTCTGGTCCTCGGAGCCTGCGATCACGACGGGAGCGGAGCCGAGCGTGTTCGCGATGATCGAGACCGCGACACCGGCACAGCCCCAGGAGAGCTCCTCTCCAACGAGCATGCCCTCGAACCCCGGGAGCCCCGGCCCACCGACCTCCTCGGGGACGTGGACGTTCATGAGGCCGACCTCGTGCGCCTTGGCGATCAGGTCGGCGGGATGCACCTGCTGCTCGTCGTACTCGGCCGCCTTCGGCCGGATCTCCTTCTCGGCGAACTCACGCGCCAGAGCACGGAGCTCGCTCTGCTCCGGGGTGAGCGCGAAAGAGACGCCGGAGGCGACGCTGGACTCGGTCGCGGTCACGGCTCATCCTTTCGATTGACTAGTCAGTCAACCAGTCTAGAATGACGCAGCCGAGCTGGTCAAGCCTCCCCGTAGGATGTGAGGCGCATGGCGACGACGACCCCCGCCCCTCCCGCTCTCGACCCCCTCGACTTCCTCGGGCTCGACCGGCTGCTGGAGGACGAAGAGCGCGCGCTGCGCGACACCGTCCGGCAGTTCGTGCGAGAGCAGGTGCTCCCGGACGTCGGCGACTGGTTCGAGCGCGGCTACTTCCCGAAGGACCTGATACGGGAGCTCGCCAAGCTCGGTCTGCTCGGAATGCACCTCGACGGGTACGGGCTTCCTGGAGCGAGCTCCGTCGCGTACGGGCTCACGTGTATGGAGCTCGAGGCCGGCGACGCGGGGGTTCGCAGCGCCGTCTCCGTCCAGGGATCGCTCGCGATGTTCCCGATCTGGCGCTGGGGATCCGAGGAGCAGAAAGACCGGTGGCTGCCGCCGATGCACACCGGTGAGGTGATCGGCTGCTTCGGCCTGACGGAGCCCGATGCGGGCTCCGATCCGGGCTCGATGCGGACCCACGCCCGCCGCGACGGCCCGGACTGGGTCCTGAACGGCGCGAAGATGTGGATCACGAACGGCTCGATCGCCGACATCGCGATCGTCTGGGCGCGAACGGACGAGGGCGCGATCCGAGGCTTCATCGTCGAGAAGGACTTCCCGGGGTTCTCGGCTCCCGAGATCCACAAGAAGCTCTCGCTGCGCGCGTCTGTCACGTCCGAGCTCGTCCTGCAGGACGTCCGCGTGCCGGAGGAGAACGTCCTCCCCGATGCGACGACGCTTCGGGGGCCGCTGTCGTGTCTCAACGAGGCGCGCTTCGGCATCGTCTGGGGAGCGGTCGGGGCAGGTCGGGCGTGCTTCGAGTCGGCGCTCGAGTACGCGAAGGAGCGGATCGTGTTCGGCAAGCCGGTCGCCGGCTACCAACTCACGCAGGAGAAGCTCGCCGAGATGGCCCTGGAGCTGAATCGCGCCTCGCTCGTCGCCCTCCACCTCGGACGGCTGAAAGACGCGGGGACGCTGCGCCCGGAGCAGGTGAGCCTGGGCAAGATGGGGAACGTCCGCGGCGCACTCGAGGTCGCCCGGAGCGCGCGGACGATCCTCGGCGCGAACGGCGTGACGCTCGAGTACCCGGTGATCCGCCACGTCAACAACCTCGAGTCCGTGCTGACGTACGAGGGGACGCACGAGGTGCACACCCTCGTCGTCGGCGAGGCGCTGACGGGCGAGAACGCCTTCCGCTAGTCCTCGCCGTCCCAGTAGTCGAGCATCGGCCCGGGGCGACTCAGCAGCAACCGCTTCCCGTCCGCTCCCCGCGCACCGACCTTCCCGCTGTCGAAGTACTCGACTATGTCAGGAGCGACGGCCGTGGAGAGCATGAGAACCCGGATCGGGACGTCTGTCACGTTTCGAACCTGATGCGCTCCGTCCTTGCCGCGTGGGAAGCAGACGACGTCGCCCTCGACCAGCTCGCGCTCTCCCTCGGGAGTCCGCAGCGTCGGGGATCCACGCAACACCACGAGCCACTCCTCGTTCGCGTGATGCGTGTGGTACGGCCACAGCTTGTCGCCCGGCTCGAGCTCGTACATGCTGCCGCCGATCAGCTCGGCGCCGATGCGCGCGCCGACCCAGGCGTCCTTGCTCCGCCAGCCCGGGCGCTCCTCGACGCGATCCCACTCGTCACCGTTGAGGTTGAACACGTCCACGGCCCGGGAGACTAGGCGGAAAGGCCCGCGAGTGTGATCTCGATCGCAGTCTGCTCTGCCCGAGCGACGTCCTCCTCGGCGTCGGGCAGCTGGCCGAGAACCCACCCGGTGAGAACTTCCTCCAAGCCTCCGTACACGATCCAGCTCGCGAGACGGGCGTCCACGTCGCGTCGGAACGCACCTGCGGCCTGGCCCTCCTCGATGACGCGCTGGACGATCGCGAATGCCTCGCCGACCTCGTCGACCTGACCCTGGATGTGTTGGCTCCTCGCGACCTCGCGCACCATGACGGTGACGAGTGCCGGATCGTTCCGCCACGTGCGCAGCAGGGTCTTCGCAATACCTGCGAGCTTCTCGGCAGCGGGCTCGTCGGCGACCTCGATCGCACGGAAACGGGCGAGGAGCTGTCCCCAGTTCTCGACGAAGATCGTGCGCAGCACGTCCTCCTTCGAGGCGAAGTAGTGGTACAGGAGGCCGTGCGCGACACCCGCGTCGCCGGCGATGTCGCCGACGCGAGATCCGTGGTAGCCGTGATCGGCGAACACGCGGATCGCCGCGTCGAGGATGAGCTTCCGCTTCTCGGCGCCTGCGCCGCTGCGGTCGTCGCCTCCTCGCGGAGGCGGTGCGATTGAACGGTCAGTCAACCCGCACGAGGATAGAGCTACGCTCCCCGCGCGTGCAACCGCTCGCCGGTCTCCTCGTCGTCGACCTCACGCGGTACCTGCCCGGCGCTTTCGCGAGCCGGGAGCTCGGTAGGCTCGGCGCTCGCATCGTCCGCGTGGAGTCACCGGAGGGAGATCCGCTGCGCCGGACCGCACCGTCCTGGGACGTGCTGCTCCGCGCCGGCACCGAGTCGGTCGTCTGCGACCTGAAGCAGGAGCCGGCGCTCGCGCTCGCTCTCTGCGCCCGAGCCGACGTCGTCCTCGAAGGATTCCGCCCGAGCGTCGCCGAGAGCCTCGGCATCGGGCCGAACGACGTGCCGGACACCGTCGTCTACTGCTCCATCTCCGGCTTCGGCACCGAAGGTCGCCACGCCGGTCGGGCCGGCCACGACCTGAACTATCTCGGCTGGGCCGGAGTCCTCGAGGACACCGCGGCGGACTGGCCGCCCGTCCAGATCGCCGACCTCGCAGCGGGAGCGCTCGGCGCGGTGGCCGGCGTCCTCGGAGCGCTCCTCGAGCGAGAGCGCACCGGCCGCGGCGCCCACCTCACGATCTCCATGACGCACCGCTCACACGACCTCGTCGCCCACCGCGTGGGCGGGGATCGCGTGCCGAAGATGCTGACCGGCGGCCTCGCCTGTTACCACGCGTACGAGACGGCCGACCGCCGCCGGCTGACCCTCGCCGCACTCGAGCCCAAGTTCTTCGATCGCCTCGTGACGCTCGTCGGTCTCCCGGAGCTCGCCGAGCGCCAGTTCGACGACGATCAGGACGTGCTGGCGGAGGCGCTCGCCGCGGTCTTCCGCCGACGCGATCTCTCCGACTGGCTCGCGCTCTTCGACGGAGAGGACGTCTGCGTCGGACCGGTGTGGACGCGAGCCGAGGCTGCTCTCGAGTTCGGCGACCCGACGACACCCGAGCCCGTGCCGCTCGGTGCGCACACCGTGGACTGGCGCCGAGACCTCGGTCTCGCCTGATCGACGCGCCTCAGTCCGCCCGGAGACCGAGTGCGGCTGGCAACGCGAGGAGCGTGTCGATGCGCTCGGGCTCGTCCGGGAGGCGTCCGTCCCGGTCGAGGAGAATCGCCCGCATCCCGAGCGAGCGTGCGCCCTCGATGTCGTCCTCGTACGAGTCGCCGACCATGACCGCATCGGCCGCCGCCACGCCGAGAGCTTCCAGCGCAGCCGTGAAGATCGACGGGTGGGGCTTGATCCGGCCGTGCGCCTTCGACCCGACAACCGTGTCGACCTCGAGCCGGTGATGGGCCACGAACTCAGCGAGATCCCTCTGGCCGTTCGAGACGAGCCCGATCGAGAGCCCGTGGCGCCTCAGCACCTCGAAGACCGGCTGCACGTCCTCGTAGAGGGAGAAATTCTCGTGCCGCTCCCACTCACGCACCATCTCGGTCGCGCACTCGCGCGCGCCGGCCGCGTCGCCGCCCATCCCGACGACGATCCGCTCCGTGAACGCGATCCAGACCTCCTCGTCGTGGACGAGCTGCCGATTCCGCTGGAGATCGACGACGGCGCCCGAGCGAGCGGAGTCGTAGCGCGCGGGGTCGAGGGCGAGGCCGTGCCGCTCCCCAACGCGCCGGTAGCCCTCGGGCCCGAGCTCCGGCCCCGGCCGAAAGAGCGTGAAGTCGACGTCGAAGAGGACGGCTCGCAGCACGAGACGAGAATAGGTCGCAGACCGGCACGGGTGATGCACTCATCGGTTCGAGGGCGCCGATCGAGGACGTGGAGCAATCGTGCGACTCGGGCTCGTCGCCGCAGGACAGCCCCGCAAGGCGCCGATCCATGCGACCCGGGTGCGCACGGCGTTAGGAGGCTCTGCGGTCCGCCGATCCATCCGACGTCGCTCCGTGGCCGAAGGACGGCTCTGCTGTCCGGGAGGGCCAGAACCGGGACATCGGTGCGCCGCACTCGAGGAGGGGGCACGTGGGGGAACCACAGGGGCCCCCCCACGATCGATCGGGGTGCCCAGATTCGAACTGGGGACCTCTCCGACCCGAACGGAGCGCGCTACCAGGCTGCGCCACACCCCGAGCGCGCACAGGGTAGCGGCTCCTTCGCGAGGAGGCTCGCCGCGATTGCCCACCCCATCCGAAACCGAGTATCCTCAGATCGTCATGGAAGCTCTCGAGAAGCGGGCCGCGTGACCCCGCACCGAGCAGCGAGTGAGCCCTCGGCCCGACCCGCGCCCTCTGCGCCGGCGGGCCTTTTTCATGCCCTGAGGAGGAGTCGATGGCAAATCACCTGACGCCCGACGAGCTCGCGAAGGAGGTAGGGATCGACCGCGAGGAGGTCATCCGCATCTGCGTCGAGGAGGGCGTCCCGATCTACCAGGGGAAGATCGACAAGACGCTCTTCCAGGCGTCGCTCGAGGCAGTCGTGCCGGCCGGCTCGACAGCCGGGTCGTAGCGGAAAAGCAGCCTCAGGACACGCCGTTCGCAGCGCCTGTGCGGGCTACGAACGCGTTCGGGCGCGCGAACCGCTCTTGGCCCGCGTCGCCTTCGGCTTTTCCTTCTCGCCGCCCTTCTTCGCGGCCGCGACGCTCGCCTTGAGCGCGGCCATGAGGTCGATGGCGGGCGCCTCGACTTCGGCCTCCTCCGGCACCGCGATCTCCTCGCCTGCGAGCTTCGCCTCGAGGAGAGCCTTGAGGTCGCGGCGGTACTCGCTGTGCAGCGCCGTGGGCTCGAACTCGCCGGCGAGGCTGTCGATGATCTGGCGCGCCAGGTCGAGCTCCGAGTCCTTCACCTCGCTGTCGGCGACCGTCTCCGAGATCTCCGCGTGTGAGTACACGTCCTCGGCGACGAAGAGCGTCTCGAGTGCGAGCGCGTCCTCCTTCGCGCGAACGAGGCAGAGGCTCTCGCGCCCGGAGCGGACGAAGCGTCCGAGCGCTGCCGTCTCCGTCTGTCTCATCGCTTCGAGCAGGAGGACGTAGGGACGCCGCTGCGCCTCGGCGGAGGCGGGCACGAGGAAGTAAGTGCGATCGAAGTAGATCGGGTCGACCGCGCCGACGGGCACGAACCGCGTGATCTCGATCGAGCGCGAGTCGTCGTGGCGCTCGATCGCCTCGAGGTCGGCGTCCTCGACGATCACGAACTGGCCCTTCGAGACCTCGTAGCCGCGGACGATCTCGTCCTGCGTCACCTCGCGGTCGTGCGTCGGGCACCAGCGCTTCTGCTTGATCGGCGTCGCGCACTCGCGATGGAGGAGCCGGAAAGAGACGTCGGACTGGCGGGCGGCCGGCTTCGTCGCGGGGGCGAGCCCCACGGGGATGGAGACGAGGCCGAAGCTGAGCGATCCGTTCCAGGTGGTACGCATGGGCAGAGAGAAACTCTAGAGGGACCAGGCGTTTTCGTCGCCCGCGCCCGAATCCCTCTCAGTACGATCAGACGACATGACCGAGACGACGACGGCTGCTCCCGCGACGGGCGCGCCGCACGGCGAACGGACGATCGCGCGGCTCTGGCGCGACGGGGCGGCAGCGAGACGGTCGAATCCGGCGTACCTCGTCGAGGCCGAAGGGAGCTGGCGCGAGGTGTCGTGGGCGGACGCCGACGAGTGCATCCGCGAGTACGCCAACGGCTTCCTGGCGCTGGGAGTCGCGAAGGGTGACGCGTTCGCGATCCTCGCGCAGACGAGCCTCGACTGGGTGCTCGTCGACTTCGCGCTCGCCCACGTCGGCGCCATCGTCATCCCGGTCTACGCGAACAGTTCGACGCATGACGTCGCTTATCTCCTCGGTCACTCGGACGCCATCGGGGTCGTATGCGAGGACGACGACCAGCGCGCGAAGGTCGACGAGGTCGCGGCCGAGGTGCCGGCGGTTCGCGAGGTTCTCACCTTCGACGATCTGGACGAACTCGCATCCGCCGGGCGCCGGTACGCCGAGTCGCATCCGACCGCCATCGACGACGCGGTCGCCGCCCTGACCGAGGACGATCTGTACACGATCATCTACACGTCCGGGACGACTGGGCCGCCGAAAGGTTGCATGATCAGCCACCGCAACTACTACGCGATGGCGACGACCGTCGACTCGATGGACAGCTTCCTCCACGACGACGACGTGATGCTGCTGTACCTGCCGCTCGCCCACAACTTCGGCAAGCTGATGATGCTTGAGGGCGCTCGCGCCGGATTCACGATCGCGCTCCTCTCCGACCCGCTTCACGTCGCCGACGCGCTCGTCCAGGTGCGCCCGACCGTCCTGCCGAGTGTCCCGCGCGTCTACGAGAAGATCCACTCCGCAGTCGTCGCCCGCTTCGATGCAGAGACCGGGATGCGCAAGAAGCTCATCGACTGGTCCCTCCCGATCGGGCGCGAAGTCGCCGGCCTCCGGGCGGAGGGGAAGCCGATTCCCCGCGGGCTCGCCGCGCGCTATGCGATCGCCGACCGACTCGTGTTCGCGAAGGTCCGGGCGAGGCTCGGCGGACGCCTGCGGACGCCCATCTCCGGCGGGGCGCCGCTCTCGCGCGAGGTCGCCGACTTCTTCGACGCGGTCGGCATACGCCTGATCGAGGGCTACGGGCTCACCGAGTGCACGACCGCGTGCACGACGAACCGTCCCGACCTCAACCGGTTCGGCACCGTCGGCACCGTCCTGCCGAGCGCCGAGATCCGGATTGCCGAGGACGGCGAGATCCTGATCCGCGGCGACACGGTCTTCCAGGGCTACTACAAGGACCCCGAGGCCACGGCCGCCACCCTCACCGAGGACGGCTGGCTCAAGTCGGGAGACGTCGGATCGATCGACGAGGACGGGTTCCTGACGATCACCGACCGCAAGAAGGACATCATCGTCACCGCGGGCGGGAAGAACGTCGCTCCGCAGAACATCGAGAACGCCCTCAAGGCGTCGAAGTACGTCTCGCAGGCGCTCGTCATGGGCGACCGCCGACCCTACGTCGCCGCCCTGATCACGCTCGACGCGGCGGAGATCGAACGCTGGGCCGCCGAGCGGGGCATCGCGGGCGACCTGGCGACGCTCGTCCACGCCCCGCAGGTCGTGGAGCTCGTGCAGGGGATCGTCGACGACGTCAACGAGTCACGGTCGCGGTTCGAGCAGGTGAAGCGGTTCGTACTCCTCTCCCGCGACTTCACGATGGACGAGGGAGAGCTGACGCCGACCCTGAAGCTCCGCCGACGCGCGTGCGTCGAGCACTTCCAGGCCGAGGTCGAGGAGCTGTACGCCTAGTGCGCCGGCTCGGAATCCGCCGACGCGCGGATCCCGAGCGCGCGAACGATCCCTGAAGCGGCGAGTCCGCCGCCTCGTTCGTCCGGTGGGCCGGACGCCTAGATGCGCCGGGCGCCGACGTACATGGCGGAGTACCAGGAGTCGCTGAGACTCGAGATCTTCACGACGTCGCCCGTGTGCGGCGCGTGGACGAACTGGCCGTTGCCGATGTAGAGGCCGACGTGGCCGAGCCCGTCGAAGAAGACGAGGTCGCCGGGCTGGAGCTGATCACGTGGCACCGGTGTGCCGTAGCCGTACTGCGCGGCGGCATTGTGCGGGAGCGAGACGCCGAGCTGCGCGTACACGAACATCACGAATCCTGAGCAGTCGAAGCCGGTCGCCGGGCTCGCGCCGCCCCACACGTACGGGACGCCGAGGTACTGCAGCGCGATCGCGACCGCACCCGTGTAGTGCGCGGGCGGAAGGTTGGGCTCGTAGACCGGATCGGGGACGTAATTGGGCGTGACGGACTGCGTCGCCGCGGCCTGCTGCGCGGCGGCGGCTGCGGCCTGCTGCGCCTGGAGCCTCGCACGTGCCTGGGCCGCGAGCTCTGCCTGGCGCTGCTGCTCCTCCGCCTGGAGCTTGACGATCTCGTCCTTCACGGACGCGAGCAACTGCTGCTGCTCTGCGACCTGGCTCTCGATCGAGCGCTTCTGCGCTGCTCGCTCGGCGACGACCTGCGCCTGGGTCGTGCGGGCGTCCTGGAGGCTGGCGCGCCGGGTCTCGACCTCTTTGCGGTACTTCTTGACCGCGTTCAGCACCTTCGCGTCCTGGTTCGACACGCGGTGGATCGCGTCGAGCCTGGTGATGATGTCGTCGAGGCTCTGCGAGCCGAGCAGGACCTCGAGCGTCGAGTCTCCGTTCCCGTTGATGTACAGGTCACGGAGGCGCTGCGCGATCGCGCCTTGCGCGACGCCGAGGCTCTTCCGAGCCGCGACGAGGTTGCGCTTGTTGGACTGCAGGTCGGTGTCGATTTTCCCGAGCTGTACGTTCGCGGCCGCATAGGCATTCGACGCCTGCTCGAGCCCGGACTGCAGCTGCTGGACCTGGCCCATGATCGCCTCAGCCTGGGCGCGCTTGGACGAGACCGTGTTGTCGGCCGACGCCGATCCCGAGGGAAGCAGAAGCCCCGCTGCCACTGCAACGACGACTATTGCGATCGGCGTCCATCCGGCTATCGAGCCCCTCATATGCACCCGACTTCGACTCCGAACAGACCCGCCGGTGGCGGTCTGGCCCGTCACAAGTCGGGGAGCCTACCAACCTCTACGGACGCCCGCAACCGGGAACTGAGCCGAAATCTCTGCAAAGAGGCAGTTTCGAAAGCGTCACGATCCGGGGCTGTGTTAGGGTCCTCGCCTCGTGGTCAGGGGAACACGAAGGTGGGGCCCGCTTCTTGCCGCGGTCCCCTCGATGGTCGTCGCCCTCCTCGTGGGCGTCGTGGACACGGGACCGGCGGCCGGTGCGAGCGGTGGCTCGCCCTCCCACGCCCGCGCACACAGGCTGCGGGTCGATGCCGTCGCCTACCACCTGCCCGGCCGGACGGCGCTCGGCATGTCCGTTCGCAAGGGCGTGGTCGCCGTCGATCCGAGCCTCATCCCGCTCGGCACGCGTATGCAGGTCCCGGGGTACGGCCAGTCGATCGCAGCCGACGTCGGCACCGCCATCAAAGGCCCGATCATCGACCTCTGGATGCCGACCGACAAGGCGGCCCGCAAGTGGGGCCGCCGCAGCGTGACGATCACCGTGTACGGCTAGCCCCGCGCGACCCTCCGGCGCCCCGCCTACATTTCTCGCGTGCTCGCCCTGAGGTCGATCGCCGGAGCGCTCGTCTGCGCCTGCGCGGTGCTCGCCGCCTTCACGCCCTCGTCGCGTGCCGTCGAGCCCTCTCTCGCCCTCTCCTCGTCGCTCCGCCACGCGCTCGTCGTGAAGGACGTCGACTCGAGGAGGACGGCGGCGCTCGCGGTCGATCTGCGGTCGGGTGAGACTGTCTACGGGCAAAACGACTCGCTCGCGCTGGCGCCGGCATCGGCGGAGAAGCTCGCAGTGACGCTCGCTGCTCTCCGTGACCTCGGGCCGTCGTACCGCTTCCGGACGCAGGTCGCCGGACGAGGGGGGCAAGTTGGCCACGTCTTTGAGGGCAACCTCTTCCTCGTCGGGAGCGGGGATCCCACACTCGACGTCCGGGACATCGATGCGCTCGCCCACAAGGTCGCCAATCGCGGCATCACGCAGGTCGCCGGGCGCGTGCTCGGAGACGAGCATCGCTTCGACACTGAGCGCGGCGGACCGGGCTGGAAGCCCTCGTTCGTCGGGATCGAGTCGGCGCCGCTCTCTGCGCTCTCGATCCACGGGCTGACGCTCCGGAACACGAACAGCTCGGACTTCGCGGCCGCGCAGGCGTTCCGTGACGCCTTGATCCGCCGCGGCGTCGCAGTGACCGGCGTCGCCGGGAGAGGCCGCGCGCCACTCGACGCGCTCCCGCTCGCGTACCACCGGTCGGCGCCGCTCTCCGCGGTCGTCCGCGAGATGAACCACGAGAGCGACAACTTCGTCGCGGAGATGCTGCTGAAAGAGCTCGGAGCGATGGTCGCCGGACGCGGCTCGACCGCTGCGGGGAGGCACGTCGTCCGGGACGCGCTCGGCGACGCCGGGGTTCCGCTGGAAGGGGTGCGACTCGCAGACGCGTCCGGCCTCTCGCTCCGCGACCGGCTCACCGTGCGCGCGCTCGTCGCCATCCTCGAGAGCGGATCGACCGATCCCGCGATCCGGGACGACTTCGTCTCCTCCCTCTCGATCGCGGGCGTGTCCGGGACGCTCCAGCACCGGCTCGTGAAGCGGCCGACCCACGGCCGCGTGCGGGCGAAGACGGGGACGACGAACGAGGCGTGCGCCCTCGCGGGCTACGTCGGCAAGAGATACGTGTTCGCGATCCTGCAGAACGGCTCGCCGGTCGACTACTGGTCCGCGCGCGTCGCGCAGGATCGCTTCGTGACCGTGCTCGCGCGCCGCTGAGGCAGCTACGCGAGGAGCGCGCGGAGATCGGCCTCCGAGAGGACGGGAACGCCGAGCTTCTCCGCCTTCTGGAGCTTCGAGCCCGGGCTCTCGCCGGCGATCACACCCGAGGTCCTCCCCGACACCGAGTCTGACACCTTCGCGCCGAGCGCTTCGAGAGCCGCCTTCGCCTGCTCCCGAGACCACGCCTCGAGCGTCCCCGTGATCACGTACTGACGCCCGCTGAGCCGCCCCTCCACCGGCCGTTCCGCCTCGCCCGCTTGCATCTGCAGCCCGAGCGAGCGGAGCTCCTCGACCAGCGCGCGATTCTCCTCGTCCGCGAACCACTCGGCGACGAGCTCCGCCCGGTCGGGCCCGATCCCCTCGACCTCGGTCAGCTCCTCCGGTGTCGCGCGCATGAGCGCGTCGACGGAGCCGAAATGGCTCGCGAGGTTTCGGGCCATCACCCAGCCGACCTTCGGGATGTTCAGACCGAGGAGCACGCGGAAGAACGGCTGCGCCTTCGACGCCTGGATCGCGTCGACGGCGTTCCGCGACGAGATCTCGCCGTACCCGTCGAGCTCGGAGAGCTTCTCCGGCGTGAGCCGGTAGAGGTCGGGCATCGAGCGCAGGAGGCCCTCGTTCCAGAGCTTCCATACGAACTGCTCGCCGACGCCCTCGATGTCCATCGCGGCCTGCACCCAGTGGACGAGCGTCTCGAGGCCGCGCGACGGACACGCCCGGTTCGGGCAGCGATGCATGACCTCGCCCTCCGGCTTCACGATCTCGGTTCCGCAGAGCGGGCACTTCTTCGGCATCCGGAAGGGCTTCGCCCCGGCGGCGTGCGGGAGCACGGGACCGACCACCTGCGGGATCACGTCGCCCGCGCGCTGGACGATCACGGTGTCCCCCTCGCGGATGTCCTTGCGCCTGATGTCGTCCTCGTTGTGGAGCGTCGCGCTCGAGACCGTCACTCCACCGACCTGCACGGGCTCGAGCTGCGCCCAGGCGTTGAGCGCACCGGTGCGCCCGACCCGGATGTGCACCTTCAGGAGCTCCGTCTGGGCCGTCATCGGCGCCCACTTGAACGCGCGCGCCCAGCGTGGGCGTCCGTGGAGCGCGCCGAGGCGGCGCTGCTGGTCGAGGGAGTCGACCTTGATCACGATGCCGTCGATCTCGTAGTCGAGACCTGCGCGCCGGGTCTCCCAGCTTCGGGCCGCGTCCGCGACCTTCTCGATCGAGTCGAGGAGCTCTGCGTGGGGATTGGTGCGGAAGCCGTGCGCGCGGAGCCACTGCAACGTCTCCCACTGGCTGCCGAAGGCGGCCCCGTCGACCTGCCCGACGCCGTAGACCCAGATCGCGAGCGGGCGGTTCGCCGTGATCGAAGGATCGAGCTGCCGCACCGACCCCGCGGCCGCGTTGCGGGGGTTCGGTGCTGCGCGTTTACCCTCGGCCGCCTGACGCTCGGTGAACACTCGGAAGCCCTCGAGCGGCATGTACACCTCGCCGCGGACCTCGAGCACCGCGGGCGGCCGCTCCTTCGAGTCGAGCGTCAGCGAGAGCGGGATCGAGCGGATCGTCCGGAGGTTCTGGGTGACGTCCTCGCCCCGCTCTCCGTCGCCGCGCGTCGCGCCACGCGCGAAGACGCCGTTCTCGTACAGGAGGGAGACGGCGAGCCCGTCGATCTTCGGCTCCACGAGGTAGGAGACGGCGTCCTCGGTGCCGAGACGCTTCCGCACGTCGTCGGCGAACTTCGCGAGCGTCTCGTCGCTCGTCACCTTGTCCAGCGAGCCCATGGGAGCGAGGTGCTCGACCTTGCGGAACCGCTCCGACGGCGTCGCGCCCACCCGCTGGGTCGGCGAGTCCGGGGTGACGAGCTCGGGATGGTCCGCCTCCAGCGCGACGAGCTCGTCGTAGAGCCGGTCGAACTCCGCATCCGACATGATCGGCTCGTCCTCGACGTGGTACGCCGACGACGCCGCGCCGAGCTCTCGGCGGAGCTCGGCCGCTCGAGCCTTCGCCGACCCGGTTCTAGAGGACGTCGAGGAGCTCCTCGGGCGAACTGACGAACGCGTCCGGCTCCTCGGCGAGGAGCCGCTCGTCGGGATGGATCCCGCCCCACCCGGCGGCGACCGCGAACGCGCCCGCCGCCTTCGCCGCACGGATGTCGAACGGCGAGTCGCCGACGTACGCGGCCTCCTCCGGGTTCCCGCCGAGCTTCTCGACTGCGAGCAGCACCGGATCGGGGTCGGGCTTGTGCAGCTCGGTGTCCTCGTGCCCGACGACGACGTCGAAGTCCGCCTCGAGCGCGGGGAAGCGGTCGAGCGCGAGCTGCACCGTCCGGTGCCGCTTCGCGGTGACGATCCCGAGCCTGCGCCCCTCCGCCTTCAGGCGGGGCAGCAGGGCGAGGAGCTCGTCGAACGCCTCGAGCGTCTCGTGGAGGCCGTCGTTGTGCTCCTTGTAGACCTCGAGCAGCTCGTCCGCGTGCTCGGTATCGAGCGCCTGCATCTGCGCGACGATCCCCTGGCCGCCGATCGTCGTCCCGAGCTCCTCGGCGGGGATCTCGCGCCCGAGCACGGTCCTGGCGGCGTGCTGCATGGACGCGAGGATGATCGGGCCGGAGTCGATCAGCGTGCCGTCGAGGTCGAAGAGGACGATCCGGAAGCGCACCGCGCGATCGTAGCCGGGCGTCAGTACTCCACCCGCTCGAGGTAGAGGCCCCACGGCGGCGCCGTCAACCCCGCATCGTCGCGCGGACGCCCCTGGAGAAGCTCCTCGATTCGCGCCGGTGCCTCCGGCCCCAGCTCGAGCATCGTGCCGGTGAGCGTCCGCACCATGTGTCGCAGAAAGCTGTCGGCGGTGATCACGAAGTCGAGGTCGCCGCCGTCGTCCTCCCACGCCGCCGCCAGCACGTTGCGATGGAAGACGTCGTGCTGCGTCTCGGTCGGCGTGAAGGCTCGGAAGTCGTGCTCGCCGGGAAGGAGCGCCGCGGCCGCGACGAGCGCATCGGCGTCGACCGCGCGCGGCCACCAGAGCGCCCGCCGGGCGTCGAGCGCCGAGCGTCGCGTCAGCACGCGGTAGCGATAGGAGCGCGACAGCGCGGAGAAGCGGGCATGGAAGTCCTTCTCCGCAGGCTCGACGCGGAGAACGGCCACGTCCTCCGGGAGCACGGTGTTCAGCGCCTCGGCGGCGCTCTCCGACGGCGGGCCCCCCTCGGCGTCGACGCTCGCGACCTGGCCCGTCGCATGGACGCCCGCGTCCGTCCTGCCCGCCACGGCCAGCCCCGACCACGACGGGAAGATCGCGTCCAGCGCAATCCGCACCGACTCCTCGACGGTGCGGAGCTCCGGCTGCCGCGCCCAGCCGCGAAAGCCGGTCCCGTCGTACTCGAGCGTCAGCTTCAGCCTCATGCGGCGAGACTGACATCATGAGCGCACCGGTGAAGACGCCTCTGAAGTACGACCTGTACAGCGCGGGGTTCCGCACGACGACGCACGAGACGTACGCTCGGATGCGCGAGGACGACCCGGTCTTCTGCCAGCCGGGGCTCGACGGCGAGACGCCGATCTGGTTCGTGACCCGCTACGACGACGTCGTCTCGATCCTGGTCGACGACGCGCGCTTCGTAGTCGATCCGGCGCTCGCGATGACGGATGCCGAGCTCGAGGAGTGGAGAGCGTCGAGCGTGGTGCCCGACGACGACCGCATCAATCGCAACCTGCTCGCGCTCGACGGCGAGGACCACCGCCGGCTTCGGCGTCTGGTGACGAGGGCGTTCACCCCGCGGATGGTCGAGCAGCTCCGCCCGCGCATCCAGGAGATCGCCGACGAGCTCCTGGACCGCGTGGAGGAGCGCGGCGAGATGGATCTCGTGGACGACTACGCCTTCCCGCTCCCGATCACGGTAATCGCCGAGCTTCTCGGCATCCCGCCTGAGGACCAGGACCGCTTCCGCGTCTGGTCGAACGCGTTCGTTAGCCCCGCGTTGACGGACGAGGCGAAGGCCCAGTTCGCGCTCCACGTCGAGGAGTTCCTCGCCTATCTCCACGAGCTCTTCGCACGACGCCGGGCGGAGCCGCGCGACGACCTCGTGAGCGCGCTCGTGCGGGCGGAGGAGGAGGGAGACGCCCTGACCGAGGAGGAGCTCTCGAGCATGGCCGTCCTCCTCATCGTCGCCGGGCACGAGACGACCGTCAGCCTGATTGCGAACTCGGTGCTCACGCTCCTCGCACACCCGGACGAGCTCGAGCGCATCCGCGAGGAGCCCGAGGCGCTTCCGAAAGCGGTCGAGGAGCTCCTCCGCTTCGAGAGCCCGGTCGAGCGCTCGCTGACGCGCTGGGCAGCCACCGACGTGGAGCTCGGCGGGCACACGATCCGCCGCGGCGAGCTCGTCATCGCCGTGCTCGGCTCGGCGAACCGCGACCCGGCGCGCTTCGCCGAGTCCGACTCCCTCGACCTCGGCCGCAGCGATACGAAGCACGTCGGCTTCGGAAGAGGGAGCCACTACTGCCTCGGCGCCCCGCTTGCGCGGGTCGAGGCCGAGATCGCCCTGCGGACGCTGTTCGACCGCCTGCCCGCCCTGCGGCTCGCGATCGAGGCTGACGCGCTCGCGTGGAGGCCGATCCCGCTCTTCCGCAGCCTCGTCTCGTTGCCCGTCGCCTGGGACTGATCACTCCGGCGCGGGCGCCACGAGCAGGGTCAGCCCGTCGACCGCGCGGACGACGACGTCGTCCCCACTGGCGACCGGCGACTCGCTCCGTGCCTCCCAGATCTCACCGTCGACCCGGACCTGTCCACGCGGCGCGATCGCGCCCAGTGCGACGGCCGTCCTGCCAACGAGCATCTGGACGCCGACGCGCGCCTTCTTCCGCTGCGACCACATACGGAAGACGATCACCTCGAGGATGTCGATCAGCCCCGCAACGACGATCGCGACGAGCCCCCACGGCTCGGGGAGCACGAAGATCGCGAGCAGGATCGCGATCAGGGTGAGCACGCCGGCAGCGTACTCTGCGGGCCGAGCGGCGGCTCTAGGACTCGGCTGGCTCGGTCTCCGCGCGGCGTGCGCGAGAGAGCGCGAGCTGCGAGGGGGCCGGCTCGTGGTCGACGAACTCGAGGTAGACCATCTCGGCCGCATCTCCCTGGCGCGGCCCGATGCGGATGATGCGCGTGTAGCCGCCGGGGCGCGTCGCGAAGCGCGGCGCGACCTCGGCGAAGAGATGGTGGACGATGTCGTTGGAGCGAAGCGCGGCGAGTGCCTGCCGTCGTGCGTGCAGGTCGCCGCGCTTGCCCAGGGTGATCATCTTCTCGGCGAACGGCTTGACCGCCTTGGCCTTCGCCACGGTCGTCTCGATCCGCCCGTGCTCGATCAGCGAACCGGCGAGGTTCGAGTAGAGCGCCTTGCGGTGGGCCGAGTCGCGGCCCAGCTTCTTGCCGGTTCTCTGATGACGCACGACGTGACTCCTAGAGCTCCTCGCCCTTGAGCGTCAGCCCGTGTGTCCCGAGCGCCGCCCGCACTTCCTCGATCGACTTGCGACCGAAGTTCGGGATCGCGACGAGCTCCGCCTCGGACTTCGAGGTGAGGTCGCCGATGGTCTCGATGCCGACCCGCTTCAGGCAGTTGTACGACCGGACGCCGAGCTCGAGCTCCTCGATCGGGAAGTTCTCCATCCCGTGCGTCACGGGAGCCTCGGCGGCGGCTTCCGCCGCGGCCTCGCCGAAGCCCTCGATCCGATCGATGTCGGTGAAGATCGCGAGCTGCCGGATGAGGATGTCCGCCGCCTGCCCGATCGCGTCGCGCGGGTCGATGGATCCGTCGGTCGTGACGTCGAGGACGAGCTTGTCGTAGTCCGTCCGCTGGCCGACGCGGGACGCCTCGACCTCGTACGCGACCCGGCGGACCGGCGAGAAGATCGAGTCGATCGGGATGACGCCGATCGTCGTCTCCGGCCCACGGTTGAGCTCGGCGGGCACGTACCCGCGACCGCGACCGATGGTCAGGGTCATCTCGAGCTTGCCCTTCGCGTCGAGGTTCGCGATCTCGAGCTCGGGGTTCAGCACCTCGAGGTCGGCGGGAGCCTCGATGTCGGCCGCAGTGACCGGCCCGGCACCCTTCTTCGCGATGTACACCTCGATCTCGGGAGACGCGCCGTGGAGGCGGACGATCAGGTTCTTGAGGTTGAGGATGATGTCCGTGACGTCCTCGCGGACGCCCGGAAGCGTGGTGAACTCGTGGGCGACGCCCTCGATCTTCACTGCGGTCACCGCTGCGCCCTCGAGGGAGGACAGCAGCACGCGCCGCAGCGAGTTGCCGAAGGTGTGCCCGAAGCCGCGATCGAGCGGCTCGATACCGAAGATCCCGCGGTTGTCGTCCGCTTCCTCGTGGACGATCCTCGGAATCTGGAACTCCATCAGGCTTGTCCGTACAGCCAACTTTCCTTCCTTTCCTTCTGCTCGGGCCACGCGGCCCGGCGCATCACTTCGAGTAGAGCTCGACGATGAGAGATTCCTGGACCGGCGCGTCGATCTCGTCGCGCTCGGGCCACTTGAGCATCTGCCCGGTCAGGCCGTCGTGGTCGGCCTGGAGCCAGGGAGCGACCGACGCCGTGAGATCGGTGGCGTCGCGCACCAGCTGCTCGACCGGGCTTCCCTGCTTCAGGGTGACGACGTCGTTCGGCCGGACGCCGTAGCTCGGGATGTTCACGCGGCGTCCGTTGACCTGGAAGTGGCCGTGCCGGACGAGCTGCCTCGCCTGGGCCCGTGAGCCGGCGAAGCCGAGCCGGTAGACGACGTTGTCGAGGCGGGTCTCCAGCGCGCGCAGGAGGTTCTCGCCCGGCGCTCCCTGGCGGCGGCTCGCCTTCTCGTAGGTCGTGCGGAACTGCCGCTCGAGCAGACCGTAGTAGCGGCGGGCCTTCTGCTTCTCGCGCAGCTGGAGCAGGTACTCGCTCTGCTTGATCCGGCCGCGGCCGTGCTCGCCCGGCGGATAGCTCCGACGCTCGACGGCGCACTTCTCAGTCAGGCAGCGCTCGCCCTTCAAGAAGAGCTTGATGCCTTCCCGACGACAGACGCGGCACTTCGGTCCGAGGTCGCGGGCCATTCGCTAGACCCTCCTCCGCTTCCGCTGCCGCACGCCGTTGTGCGCCTGCGGGGTGACGTCCTTCACGCCGAGGATTTCGAGGCCTGCGGCCTGGAGCGAGCGGATCGCGGTCTCGCGCCCCGAGCCGGGCCCCTTGACGAACACCTCGACCTTCTGCAGCCCGTGCTCCATGCCCTTGCGCGCGGCGCTGTCGGCCGTGACCTGGGCGGCGAAGGGTGTCGACTTGCGCGAGCCCTTGAACCCGGCCGAGCCGGCGGACTCCCAGACGATGACGTTCCCCTCGCGATCGGTGAGCGTCACGATCGTGTTGTTGAACGACGTCTTGATATGCGCCTGGCCGATGGCGATGTTCTTCTTCACCCGGCGGCGCGTACGGCCGCGGGCGGCGGACCTGCGAGGAGGAGCCATTACTTGGCGGCCTTCTTGCCGCGCCCGACGGTCTTCTTGGGACCCTTGCGGGTGCGCCCATTCGTCTTCGTGCGCTGGCCGCGAACCGGAAGGCCACGGCGGTGGCGGATCCCGCGATACGCGCCGATCTCGGTCAGGCGCTTGATCGCCTGCGCCCGGTCGCGCCGAAGGTCGCCCTCGACCTCGAGGTCGGAGTCGATGTAGTTGCGAAGCTTCGTGACCTCCTCGTCCGTCAGGTCACGAACCTTCTCGTTCGGATCCAGCTCGAGCTCCTTGCAGATCTTCCGCGCAGTCGACTGGCCGATTCCGAAGATGTACGTGAGCCCGATCTCGAGCCGCTTCTGGGTCGGGAGGTTGACTCCGGCGATGCGTGCCATGGCCTAGCCCTGCCTCTGCTTGTGGCGGGGGTTCGAGCAGATGACGATGGTGCGGCCGTGTCGCTTGATGACGCGACACCGCTCGCACATGGGCTTGACTGACGGGCGTACCTTCATCGGCTCCTCGCTACCTCGTTCGAAACGTGCTTTCGTCCGGACCGTCTCGACGAGCAGAGCCAGAACCTGTCGGTCATGGCTTTCCTCTCGAGTGTCGCGACGCGTAGCCCGCTGCCGCCGCGCCGCGGCCAGTCATCGTAGCACAGTCCTTTTGGGCCAAGACCGGGTCTGGACGCGGATTCAGGCGTCGCTGGAACACGGCCGCCGCGGTCGGAAGCGCTGCTCACGCCCGAACGCCCGTGGCAGGAATCCCGACTCGAGGAGTGAGGATGCGCGGCCCCTCACCGTTGATCGCGACCGTGTGCTCGAAATGCGCGGATAGCGACCCATCCACCGTCGTGATCGTCCACCCGTCCTCGCCGAGCGAGACCTCGGGGCTTCCGAGCGTGATCATCGGCTCGATCGCGATCGTCATCCCCTCGGAGAGGCGCGGGCCCCGCCCGGGCTCGCCGAAGTTCGGGATGTGCGGCTCCTCGTGGTACTTCCGTCCCACCCCGTGGCCGACCAGGCTCCGGACGACGGAGAAGCCGCCGTCCTCGACGACCGCCTGCACGGCGTGGGAGATGTCGCCGACGCGGTTGCCGATGCGCGCCTCCGCGATACCGGCGGCCAGTGCGTCCTGGGCGACGTCGAGGAGCCGCTGCGCCTCGTCGTCGATCTCGCCGACGGCGAACGTGTACGAGCTGTCGGCGATGTAGCCGTCGAGCGTGACGCCGACGTCGATCGTCACCAGGTCGCCGTCCTTCACGACGTACCGGCCGGGGATGCCGTGGACGACGACGTCGTTCGGCGAGATGCAGATCGCGGCCGGATACCCGTTGTAGTCCTGCGACGTCGGGACGCCCCCGCGCTCGCGGATGAAGCGGTCCGCGACCACGTCGAGGTCGCCCGTCGTCACTCCCGGCACGATGGCCGTGCCGACGTGCGCGATCGTGTCCGCGACGAGCTCTCCGGCGCGGGCCATCTTCTCGATCTCTCGAGGGCTCTTGCGAACGATCATCTCAGTGAGCCCCGACCCGGAGGGCATCCTCGATCGCGCCGGCCACCTCGTCGACCTCCCGCTCGCCGTCGACCGCGACGAGACGACCCTCGGCCCGATAGCGCTCGACGACGGGCTCCGTCCGCTCGTGGTAGTGCCGCAGCCTGTTCCGGATCCCCTCGGGGGTGTCGTCGGTGCGGCCCTCGAGCTCGTGGCGCTTGAGGAGCCGCCCGAACGCCACGTCGTCGCTCACCTCCAGCAGGAGCACGACGTCGATCGGCTTGCCGATCTCCTCGAGCATCCCGTCGAGCGCCTCGGCCTGAGGGAGCGTGCGCGGGAAGCCGTCGAGCACGAAGCCGTCCTCGTCCGCGAGTCGTTCGCGGATGAGCTCGATCGTCAGATCGTCCGGGACGAGATCGCCCGCCTCGTAGTACGGGCGGACGCGCTCGCCGAGCTCGCTGCCCTCGGTCATGGCGTCGCGGAAGATGTCCCCCGTCGCCACGTGCGGGACGCCGTACGCGGCGGCCATGAGCTTCGCCTGGGTGCCTTTGCCGGACCCCTGTGGGCCCAGGATCAAGATCCTCATCGACGAGGGCTCGCTACTTCAGGAAGCCCTCGTAGGAGCGCATCATCATCTGCGACTCCATCTGCCGCATCGTGTCGAGCGCGACGCCGACCACGATCAGCACCGACGTCCCGCCGAGAGCGCGCGAGCTCGCCTGCGAGAAGCCTCCGTAGCGGATGAAGAGGCTCGGGAGGATGGCGACTGCCGCGAGGAACAGCGAACCCGGCAGCGTCAGGCGCGAGAGCACGCGGTCGAGGTACTGCGCGGTCGGAGGCCCGGGGCGGATGCCCGGGATGTACCCGCCGTACTTGCGCAGGTTGTCCGCCTGGTCGACGGGGTTGAACTGGACCGCGGTGTAGAAGTACGTGAAGATCACGATCATCCCGCCCTCGATCAAGAGGTACGTGAGGTTGCCGGGCTGGAAGTGCTGGTTGATGAAGGTCTGCGTCGTCGGGAAGTACTGCGCGATCGTCGGCGGGAACGCGAGGATCGCGGCGGCGAAGATGATCGGGATGACGCCGGCCATGTTCACGCGGAGCGGCAGGTAGGTCGACCCGCCTGCGGTCATGCGCCGCCCCACCATGCGCTTCGCGTACTGGATCGGGATGCGGCGCTGCCCCTCCTGGACGAACACGACGGCGGCGCAGATGGAAAGGGCGATCAACGGGAAGAAGAGCTTCTCCATCGGCCCACCGTTCCACCAGGCGGCGATCGCGAGCGAGCCGCTGACGAGGATCGAGGCGAAGATGAGGATCGAGATCCCGTTCCCGATGCCACGCTTCGTGATCAGCTCGCCCATCCACATCAGAAGCGTCGTCGCGGCAGTGAGGGAGACGATGATCAAGACGAGGCGTCCCGTGCCGGCCTGAAGCGCTCCCTGGCTGCGGAACAGGTACGCGTACCCGGTCGCCTGGGCGGCCGCGAGCACGACGGTGAGGTAGCGCGTGTACTGCGTGATCTTGGCGTAGCCCGCCTCACCCTCCTTCTGGAGCTCCGACAGGCGCGGGATCACGACCGTGAGGAGCTGGAGGATGATCGATGCCGTGACGTACGGCATGATCCCGAGCGCGAAGAGCGAGAACTTCGAGAGCGCGCCGCCCGAGAACAGATTGAGCAGGCCGAGGACGGTTCCGCCCCGCCCCGAGAAGTAGTTCGAGATCGTGGCGGAGTCGACGCCCGGCGCCGGGATCCACGATCCCAGCCGGTAGAAGGCGAGGATCATCGCGGTGAAGAGCACCCGGTTCCGGAGCTCGGGGACCCGCCAGGCGTTCGCGAGCCAGGAGAACACGCGCTACTCGGTCCCTTCCTCGTCCTCGGACGCAGACTCGTCGGCCGGTGCCTCCTCGGCCTCGGTGGCCTCGGCCTCCGGCTCGTCGGCGACGGGGGCCGCCGCCTTGTGCCGCTTGCGCTTCTTCTTGACGGGCTCGCCTCGGAGCCACGTCACGGTTCCTCCTGCGCCCTCGATCTTCTCGATCGCCGTCTTCGAGAAGCCGTGCGCGGACACGGAGAGCTTCTTCGTCAGCTCCCCCTCGCCCAGAACCTTGATGTCGATCGAGAGCTTGCGGACGAGGCCGGTCGCCTTGAGCGACTCCGGAGTCACCTCCGCGCCCGCGTCGAACCGCGCCTCGAGCGAGGCGACGTTAACGGGCTGCGTCTGGGTCCGGAACGGGCCGATGGGCATCGCGTCCGCGGATGTGTTCCCGCGCAGCTTCCCGAGCCGCATGTCGATCGGCATCTGACCGCCCTCGAAGCCCGCAGGCATCTTGTGCGAGCCGGCGCGGGACTTCTGTCCCTTGAGGCCGCGGCCCGAGTAGCGCCCCTTGCCGGAGCCGAGTCCGCGGCCGACCCGCTTGCGGTCCTTCCGCGGCTGCGCGGGCGACAGGTTCGAGAGGTTGAGCTCGTCGGCCATCTACGCCTCCTCGCCGTCGATCCGGACGAGATGCTTGACCTGCCGCAGCATCCCGCGGAGTTGCGGCGAGTCGGCATGCTCGGCCGTCCGGCCGATCTTCCCGAGACCGAGCGCCCGCAGGGTGCCGAGGTGGCGATCGGACTGGCTGATCCCGCTGCGTACCTGGGTGATCTTGAGCGTCTCGCTCACGCCTCGGTCTCCTCGGCGGCTGCCGCCACCGGCTCCGGTGCCTCCTCGGTCGCAGGCTGCTCGTCCACGCTCGCCCGGAAGCCCCTCGGCAGCGGGAGGACTTCCGAGATCGTCTTGCCGCGGCGCTGCGCCACGTCCTCTGGGCGCTCGAGCCTGCGAAGACCCTCGACGGTCGCGCGCGTCATGTTGATCGGCGTCGTCGTGCCGAGGCTCTTCGCGAGCACGTCGCGAATCCCGGCGAGCTCGAGGACCGCGCGCACGCCGCCACCCGCGATGACGCCCGTGCCCTCGCTCGCAGGACGCAGGACGACCCGCGCCGCGTCGAAGCGACCGATGATCTCGTGCGTGATCGTCTGGCCGTGCTTCGGGACCCGGAAGAGGTTCTTCTTCGCGTCCTCCACGGCCTTCGAGATCGCGAGCGGCACCTCGCGCGCCTTCCCGTACCCGAGGCCGACGCGGTCGACCTCGTCGCCGATGACGACGAGCGCGGTGAACGAGAACCGGCGGCCGCCCTTGACGACCTTGGCGACGCGGTTGATCTCGATCACCCGCTCCTTCAGCTCACGGGTATCCATGGCATCGGTGGTGCTCAAAATCGAAGTCCTCCCTCGCGCGCGCCCTCGGCGAGCGCCTTCACGCGTCCGTGGTAAAGGTAGCCCGCGCGGTCGAACACGCAGGTCTCGATGCCGGCTTTCTTCGCGGCGCCAGCAACCGCCTTGCCGACCTCCCGCGCCTGCTCCGTCTTGTTCGCGCTCGCGCCCGCGGCCGACCAGGACGCGCCGGCGAGCGTGCGGCCGCTCTCGTCGTCGACGAGCTGGGCGGAAATCCCGCGATTCGAGCGGTGGACGACGAGGCGCGGGCGATCCGCGGTGCCTGCGATCTTGCCGCGGACACGGCGATGACGGCGCTTGCGTGCTTCGAGCTTCGTGGCGCTCATGCCCTCTTTCCGACCTTCCTGCGGACCTGCTCGTCGCGATAGCGGATTCCCTTGCCCTTGTACGGCTCGGGCGGACGGACCTTCCGGATCTCCGCAGCCGTCTGTCCGACCATCTGCTTGTCGATGCCCTTGACGACGACCTGCGTGGGAGCCGGGACGTCGAACGAGATGCCGTCGCGGGGCCGGATCACGACCGCGTGCGAGTAGCCGACCGCGAGCTCGAGGTCGGAGCCCTTGAGCTGCGCGCGGTAGCCGACGCCCTGGATCTCGAGGTGCTTCTCGAAGCCCTGCGTCACGCCTTCCACCATGTTCGCGATCAGGGTTCGCGTGAGACCGTGGAGTGCGCGGTCCTCGCCGCGCTCGGTCGGACGCGTGACGACGATCTCGTTCTCGTCCTTCTCGATCTGCATGCGTGTTGGGACGACCTGGCTCAGCTCCCCGAGCGGGCCGTTCACCTGCACGCGGCCGTGCGAGATCGCGACCGTGACGCCGGCCGGGACCTCGATGGGCTTTCTGCCGATCCGCGACATCGCTACCAGACGAAGGCGAGGACCTCGCCGCCGACGCCGCGCTCCGCGGCCTGGCGGTTCGTGATGACGCCGCTCGAGGTGGACATGATCGCGGTGCCGAGCCCTCCGAGCACGCGCGGAAGACGGTCCCTCCCGGCGTACACGCGCCGGCCGGGCTTGGACACCCGCTTGAGGTCGGTGATCACCCGCCGGCGGTCCTTGCCGAACTTGAGCTCGATGACGAGCGTGCGGTGCGGAAGCGGCTTGTCCTTGTCGCCCGTGAGCTGCACGACCTGGAAGTCCTTGATGTAGCCCTCGTCCTTGAGGATGCGGGCGATCTCCTCCTTCATGTGCGAGGTCGGCATGGAGGCGGACTCGTGAAGCGCGCGATTCGCGTTCCGGACGCGGGTGAGCATGTCGGCGATCGGGTCGGTGAGCACCTTCGTCCTCCTACCAGCTCGACTTCGTCATTCCGGGAATCGCGCCCTGGTGGGCGAGCTCGCGCAGGCAGATCCGGCAGACGCCGAACTTGCGGTAGACGGCGCGCGGACGGCCGCAGCGGTTGCAGCGCGAGTATCCGCGCACCTTGTGCTTCGGCTCCCGCTGCTGCTTGACGACGAGCGATTTCTTGGCCATGCGTTACGAGTCCCTTCTGGATTCGGCGAACGGCAGCCCGAGCGCGGCGAGGAGCGCGTGCCCCGCCTCGTCCGACTCCGCCGATGTCGTGATCGCGATGTCGAGGCCACGGATGGCCGGAACCTTGTCGTAGTCGACCTCGGGGAAGATGATCTGCTCCCGGATCCCGATCGAGTAGTTCCCGCGTCCGTCGAACGATCCGGGGTCGAGTCCGCGGAAGTCGCGGATCCGGGGAAGGGCGATCGAAGCGAGCCGGTCGAGGAACTCGTACATGCGCGCGCCGCGCAGCGTCACGCGCGCACCGACGGCCATGCCCTCGCGGAGCTTGAAGCTCGCGATCGACTTCGTCGCGCGTCTGACCTGCGCGTGCTGGCCCGAGATCACGGTCAGCTCCTCGATCGCCGCGTCGAGCGCCTTCGCGTCGGTCTTCGCCTCGCCGACGCCCATGTTCAGCGTGACCTTCGTGACGCGCGGGACCTGCATCGTCGAGGAGACCCCGAGCTCCTCCTGGAGCCGCGGGCGGATCTCGCTCTCGTACCGCACCTTGAGGCGCGGAACGTACGTCTCGGGCGTCGGGGCGGTGGCGGTGCTCACCGGTCGATCTCCTGCCCGCAGCCCTCGCGCTTGCACACGCGAACGCGGACGATCTCGCCCTTGACGTCCTTCTCGAGGATCCCGACGCGCGTCGGGTTTCCGCAGACCGGGCAGACGACCATGACGTTGGACACGGGGACGGGTGCGGGCTTGTCGAGGATCCCTCCCGGGACGACCTGCGCGCCCCCCATCCGCGAGGAGTCCCGGATCGGGCGCGGGCGCGTGTGCCGCTTCGCGACATTGAGGTTCTCGACGATGACGCGGCGCTCGGCCGGGCGTGCCTCGATCACCCGGCCCCGCTTCCCGCGGTCCTTGCCGGTGAGGATCTGCACCGTGTCGCCCTTCTTCACCTTCATCTTCTGAGCCATCTAGAGCACCTCTGGAGCCAGGCTGACGATCTTCATGAAGTTCTTCTCGCGCAACTCGCGCGCGACGGGGCCGAAGATGCGCGTCCCGCGCGGGTTCGACTGCTGGTCGATGAGGACGGCGGCGTTCTCGTCGAAGCCGATGAGCGTGCCGTCGTCCCGGCTGAAGGGCTTCTTCGTGCGCACGACGACCGCCCGCACGACCTCGCCCTTCTTCACCGCGCCCTGAGGCGTGGCGGTCTTCACCGTAGCAACGATGATGTCGCCCACCCGGGCGTAGCGCCGGTGCGATCCGCCGAGCACGCGGATGCACAGGAGCTCGCGCGCTCCTGTGTTGTCCGCCACTCGAAGCCGTGACTCCTGCTGGATCACGCGCGGCCTCGGGTCACTTCGCGGCCCTCACGATCTCCTGCAGCCGCCAGCGCTTCATCCGCGAGAGCGGACGGGTCTCCACGATCTTGACGAGGTCGCCGACCTTCGCCTCGTTCGTCTCGTCGTGTGCGTGGAACTTGGTGCTCCGGCGGATGACCTTCTTGTAGCGCGGGTGGATCTTCACGAGGTCGACGCGAACGACGATCGTCTTGTCGGACGCCGAGGAGACGACCGTTCCCTGGCGCTCCTGCCGACGCCCACGCACGTGGTCGGGCTTCTCGAGCCGCACGATCGGCTTCCGCTCGGCCGGCTTCTCGCGCTTCGGCTTCGAGCGCGCCGGTCGCAGTGAGCGCGGAAGGCGCTTCTTCTTCCGCTTCTTCTCGGGCGCGGCGGGAGTCTCCGCCTCGCCTGCGGGAGCTTCCGCAGGCGCCGCGGCGGCCTCTGCTTCGGCGGCTGGTTCCTCCTCGGCAGGCTCGGCCTCCGGCTCGTCGGCGGGTGCCTCCGCAGCGGCGTCCGGCGTCTCGGTCTCCGCCTCCGCGACCGGTTCTTCGGCCGGCGCCTCGTCCTCGGGAGCCTCAGCCTCTGTCGAGGCGTCCTGCTCCATCTTCTCTTCGTCGGCCATCTACTTCGTCCCCAATCGAGCGCGTTCGTTCTTGACGGTCAGGATCCGCGAGATCTCGCGCTTGGCGTGGCGGAGCCGTGCGCTGTTCTCGAGCACGCCGGTCGCCGTCTGGAAGCGCAGGTTGAAGAGCTCCTGGCGCGTCTCGGCCATCTTCTCGTCGAGCTCCTCGTCGGAGAGCTCGCGAAGCTCCTTAGCTTTCAAAGAGATCCGCCTCCCTCTTCACGAACTTGGTCTTGAGCGGCAGCTTTTGCCCGGCGAGGCGGAGCGCCTCCTTGGCGAGAGGCTCGTCGACGCCGGCGAGCTCGAACATGACCCGGCCGGGCTTGACGACCGCCACCCAGCCCTCGGGCGAGCCCTTGCCGGAGCCCATCCGCGTCTCCGCGGGCTTCTTCGTGTACGGCTTGTCCGGGAAGAGGTTGATCCACACCTTCCCGCTGCGGCGGATCTTGCGGGTTGCCGCGATGCGGGCAGCCTCGATCTGACGGTTGGTGACCCAACCGGTCTCGAGTGCTTTCAGCCCGTAGTCGCCGAACTGCACGGACGTCTGCCCCTTCGAGTAGCCCGCGCGGCGCCCACGGTGGTGACGGCGGAACTTCGTCTTGCGCGGCATCAACATCAGGCGTTGCCCTCCGTCTCGGCCGGTGCGTCCGGCGCCGCATCCGTGGCTGGCGTCTCTGGTTCGACGACCGTCGGCTCGGTGTCCACGGGCTGCTGCTGCTCCACGCCCGCCTCGGGCGCTTCTGCGTCGCGACGCGGCCGCGCGCCTCCGCGACCGCCGCCGGGCCGCTGGCCACCGCCTCCGCGCCGTTTGCGCGGCACGATGCCGAGACCCTCGCGATCCACGGTCCGGCCGCGCCCCTCGCGCGAGGCTCCGAGCCCCTCGGAGGACGCACCCCGTCGCCGCCGGGCCTGATCCTGGTCGCCGAGGCGCGAATCGCGGCCTCCGGCACCCTCGTAGCCCTCGGGCATGATCTCGCCCTTGTTGATCCAGACCTTGACGCCGATTGCGCCCGCGGTCGTCCTCGCCTCGGCCAGGCCGTAGTCGATGTCGGCGCGAATGGTGTGGAGCGGCACGCGGCCCTCCGAGTACATCTCGCGACGGCTCATCTCGCCGCCCGTCAGCCTGCCGGCAGCGGTGATCTTGATCCCCTGAGCGCCGGAGCGCATCGCCGACGCAAGCGAGCGCTTCATCGCGCGGCGGAAGCTCACGCGGTTCTCGAGCTGCTCGGCGATCGACTGCGCAACGAGCTTGGCGTCGAGCTCGGGCCGCTTGATCTCGTTGATGTTGATGTGGACGTTCTTCTTCGTGACCGCGTGCAGGTCACGGCGAAGGGCATCGACCTCGACGCCCGACTTGCCGATCACGATGCCCGGGCGAGCCGTATAGATGTCCACCGTGATCCGCTGCTTGTCCTTGCGGATCAGGATGTCGGAGAGCCCTGCGTGCGAGAGCTTCTTGAGGATGTGCTCGCGAATGCGAACGTCCTCGAGGAGGTACTCCGAGAACTCGCGCTTGCCCGTCCACCAGTTGGACTTCCAGTCGTGGATGACGCCCACGCGGAAGCCGCCGGGATGCACCTTCTGGCCCATTAGGCCGCCACCTCCTTCTTCCGTCGTGGGGTTCTCCGCCTCGGCTTCTCGGCGGCCTCGGCCTTCGGCGCCGTCTCCTCGGTCTTGGGTGCAGCCGCGTTGCGGCCGCGCCGCCGCGGCGTGACGGACTCGGGCGCCTCCGACAGGACGATCGTCACGTGGCAGGACCGCTTGCGGATCCGGTTCACACGACCCCGCGCACGAGGACGCCAGCGCTTGAGCGTCGGGCCCTCGTCCGCGTAGGCCGCCTCGACGACGAGCTCGTCACCGTCCAGCCCTGCGTTCGCCTCCGCGTTCGCGACGGCGGAGCGGAGCACCTTCTCGATCTCGATCGCGGCGGCGCGGGGCGTGAAGGCGAGGATGGTCCGTGCCTCCGGCACCGTGCGGCCGCGAATGTGGTCGAGCACGATCCGCGCCTTCCGCGCGGACATGCGGATCCACTTCGCCTGCGCCTGAACGCGCTGTCTGTCGTCTGCGATCGCCGCCATCTGCCTCAGCGCTTCTTCACCTGGGTCTGCCGGTCACCCGAGTGGCCGCGGAAGGTCCGCGTCGGCGCGAACTCGCCGAGCTTGTGTCCGACCATCTGTTCGCTGACGAACACGGGAACGTGCTTGCGTCCGTCGTGCACGGCAATCGTGTGCCCCACCATCTCCGGGAAGATCGTGGAGGTGCGCGACCAGGTGCGGATCATCCGCTTCTCCCCGGAGGAGTTCATGGCTTCGATCCGGCTGAGCAGCCGGTCCTCGACGAACGGGCCCTTCCGCGACGACCTCGACACCTAGCGCTTCCTTTCCTTGCCGCGGCGGCGGCCGCGGACGATCAGCTTGTTCGATTCCTTGTGCTTGCGGCGGGTGCGCTTGCCGAGCGTCGGCACGCCCCACGGCGTAACCGGGTGGCGACCGCCCTTCGACTTGCCCTCGCCACCGCCGTGCGGGTGGTCGACCGGGTTCATGGCCGAGCCGCGCACCGTCGGGCGCTTCCCGAGCCAACGGCTGCGGCCGGCTTTGCCGCTCGACTGGTTCGCGTGGTCAGCGTTCCCGACCTGGCCGACGGTCGCTCGGCAGGTGAGGAGCACGCGCCGGAGCTCGCCCGACGGAAGCCGGAGGACGCCGTGGTCGCCGTCCTTCGCGACGAGCTGGACGGAGGATCCGGCCGAGCGCGCCATGCGCCCACCCTGGCCGGGCCTCAGCTCGACGTTGTGGACGAGCGTTCCGGTCGGGATGTTCGACAGCGGGAGCGCGTTGCCCGGCTTGATGTCCGCCTCGAGGCCCGACTCGACCGTCGCGCCGACGCGGAGCCGCACCGGGGCGAGGATGTACGCCTTCGCGCCGTCGGC
Source organism: uncultured Actinomycetes bacterium (assembly GCA_963809405.1). Taxonomy (GTDB): domain Bacteria; phylum Actinomycetota; class Thermoleophilia; order Gaiellales; family Gaiellaceae; genus GMQP-bins7. The sequence continues at coordinate 1,460,482 of CAWEJN010000002.1, read as the reverse complement.
GTAGTGGAGGAGCGCGATCCTGGCCGACCTGTTCGGGTCGTACTCGATCGCCGCCACCTTCGCGGGGACACCGTCCTTCGTGCGCTTGAAGTCGATCTTCCGGTACTGGCGCTTGTGCCCGCCGCCCTGGTGGCGCGAGGTCACGCGGCCCCGGTTGTTCCGGCCGCCGGTCTTCTTGAGCGGCTCGACGAGCGACTTCTCCGGCTCCGTCTTCGTGACGTCGTCGAAACCGGACACGGTCATGAAGCGGCGGCCCGGACTCGTGGGCTTGTACTTCTTGAGCGGCATCAGACGGAAGCCCCCTCGAAGATCTCGATGGCGTCGCCTTCGCGAAGCTGGACGATCGCCTTCTTCCAGCCGGGCCGGCGGCCTTGCGTGAGACCGCGCCGCTTCGGCTTCGACTTGACCTTGACGATGTTCACGCTCTGGACGTGCACGTCGAAGAGCTCCTCGACGGCCTGCCGGACCTGGGTCTTGTGCGCGTCCTCGTGCACCTTGAACGTGTACTTCCGGTCGGTGATCAGCGAGTAGCTCTTCTCGGACACGACCGGGGCGAGAAGGACCTGGTTCGGGTGGAGGCTCATTCCGACCCCTCCTCCGCTGTCGCAGCCGCGCCTGCCCGTGCGAGGACGAGCGGCAGCGCCGCCTCGCTCACGAGCACGGAGCGCGCCCACACGATCGCGGCCACCTCGAGCTCGCTCGGAGCGGTCACGAGCACCTTGGCGAGATTGCGGAACGACTTGGCGAGGATCTCCTCCTCGTCGGTGACGACCACGAGCGCGGGGCGCTCCGACCAGCCGGAGAGGAGCTCGTCGGCCTTCCGCGTCGAGGGCGCCTCGAACGAGGAGCCGTCGACGAGCGCGATCGTCCCGTTCGCCGCGTGGTGGCTGAGTGCCCCACGGAGCGCGGCACGGCGCGCCTTGCGGTTCACCTTGACCTCGAAGCTGCGCATGCCCGGCGCGAACGCGACGCCGCCGCCCGTCCAATGGGGAGCGCGCGTCGTGCCCGCTCGGGCGCGGCCGGTGCCCTTCTGGCGCCACGGCTTCGAGCGGCCGCCGGCGACGAGGCCGCGGCTCTTCGTCCCACGAGTGCCGGCGCGAGCGGCGTTCAGCTCCGCGCGGACGGTCTCGTGAACGAGGTGTGGCTTCAACTCGACCGCGAACACGTCCGAGTCGAGCGCTACCTCCTTCTTCTGCGACCCGCCGAGAACGGGGGCCTTGGGCGCGCCGGCAGCCATCAGGCCTCCACGATCTCCAGCAGCCCGCTCTTCGCTCCCGGGACGGAGCCCCGGACGAGGAGCAGGTTGCGCTCGACGTCGATCTCGTGCACGACGAGCCCCGGCTGAGTGGCGCGGGTGCCGCCCATGCGGCCCGACATCTTCATCCCCTTGAACACGCGGGACGGGTACGCCGAGGCGCCGATCGAGCCCGGCTTGCGGACGTTGTGCGAGCCGTGCGAGACCGGCCCGCGCGTGAAGCCGTGCCGCTTGATCGTCCCCTGGTAGCCCTTGCCGATCGTGACGCCCGAGACCTTGATCCGGTCGCCGGGCTCGAACGACTCCACGGTCACCGACTCGCCGACGGTGAGCTCGGTGCCGCCGCGGAACTCGACGAGGTGCCGATGTGGCCCCGCGCCGGCCTTCTCGAGATGTCCGAGCTCGCCCTTCGTCAGCTTTCGAGCCTCCACGGCGCCGAACGCGAGCTGGACCGCCTCGTAGCCGTCCGTCTCCACGGTCTTCACCTGGACCACCGGGCACGGTCCGGCCTCGATCACGGTGACCGGAGTCATCGCTCCCGTCTCCTGGTCGAACACCTGGCTCATGCCCAGCTTCCGTCCGAGGATGCCCTTCACGCCGACGCCCGCCTCCTCAGAGCTTGATCTCGATGTCGACGCCCGCCGGGAGGTCGAGCCGCATGAGCGAGTCGACCGTCTTCGGCGTGGGGCTGTGGATGTCGATCAGGCGCTTGTGCGTCCGCACCTCGAAGTGCTCGCGCGAGTCCTTGTCCTTGAACGGGGACCGGATCACGCAGTAGATGTTCCGCTCGGTCGGCAGCGGCACGGGCCCGGTGATCGTCGCGCCGGTGCGCTGCGCCGTCTCCACGATCTGGGACGCCGAGCGGTCCACCTGCTGGTGGTCGTAGCCCTTCAGCCGGATTCGGATCTTCTGCTGCGCCATCTCGTGTGTGTCCCGTAGAGCCGAGAAGCCCTACTGGATGATCTCCGTCACGACGCCCGCGCCCACCGTGCGGCCGCCCTCGCGAATCGCGAAGCGCAGGCCCTGGTCCATGGCGATGGGCTGGATGAGGTTGATCTCCATGTTCGTGTTGTCGCCGGGCATGACCATCTCCTGGCCCTCGGGGAGCTTGATCGAGCCGGTGACGTCGGTCGTGCGGAAGTAGAACTGCGGCCGGTAGCCGTCGAAGAACGGCGTGTGGCGCCCGCCCTCGTCCTTCGAGAGGACGTACACCTCGGCCTTGTAGTGCGTGTGCGGCGTGATCGACCCGGGCTTCGCGAGCACCTGGCCGCGCTCGACCTCCTCGCGCTTGACGCCGCGGAGGAGCGCACCGGCGTTGTCGCCCGCCTGGGCGTAATCGAGCGTCTTCTGGAACATCTCGAGCCCGGTGACGACGGTCTTCTCGGTCTCGGGGTGGATGCCGACGATCTCGACCTCCTCGCCGACGGTCATCTTCCCCTGCTCGATGCGGCCGGTCACGACCGTGCCGCGGCCGGTGATCGTGAAGACGTCCTCGATCGGCATCAGGAACGGCTTGTCGATGTCGCGGACGGGCTCCGGGATGTAGGAGTCGACCGCGGCCATGAGCTCGAGGATCTTGGGCGTCCACTCCGGGTCGCCCTCGAGTGCCTTGAGCGCGGAGACCTGGACGACGGGGATGTCGTCGCCGGGGAACTCGTACCTCGAGAGCAGCTCGCGGACCTCCATCTCGACGAGCTCGAGCAGCTCGGGATCGTCGACCATGTCGGCCTTGTTGAGGGCGACGACGATGGACGGCACCTCGACCTGGCGCGCGAGCAGGATGTGCTCGCGTGTCTGCGGCATCGGGCCGTCCGCGGCCGAGACGACGAGGATCGCGCCGTCCATCTGAGCGGCGCCCGTGATCATGTTCTTGATGTAGTCCGCGTGACCCGGGCAGTCGACGTGCGCGTAGTGCCGGTTCTCGGTCTCGTACTCGACGTGCGCGGTGTTGATCGTGATGCCGCGCTGGCGCTCCTCGGGGGCCTTGTCGATCGAGTCGAAGGACGTCGCCTCCGTGTTCGTGCCTGACTCGGCGAGCACCTTGGTGATCGCCGCCGTGAGCGTCGTCTTGCCGTGGTCGATGTGGCCGATCGTGCCGACGTTGACGTGCGGCTTGCTGCGCTCGAACTTCTGCTTTGCCATGACTCCTTCCTCCGAACCGAGATTCCCGAATTAGCCTGTCTTGTCGCTCGTCACGATCCCCTCCGCGATCGTGACAGGCACTTCCTCGTAGCGGTCGAACTGCATCGTGAACGTCGCGCGGCCCTGCGTCATCGAGCGCAGGTCGGTCGCGTAGCCGAACATCTCCGCGAGCGGGACGCTCGCGCGGATCGACTGCGACCCGCCGATGGGCTCGAGACTCTCGACCCGGCCACGGCGGCCGTTCAGATTACCAATGACGTCGCCGAGGTACTCGTCCGGAGTGACGACCTCGACGGCCATGACCGGCTCGAGGAGCTTCGGCTTGGCGCGCTTCATGCCCTCCTTGAACGCCATCGAGCCGGCGATCTTGAACGCTCGCTCGCTCGAGTCGACCTCGTGGTACGACCCGTCGACGAGCTCCACCTTGATGTCGACCACCGGGAAGCCGGCCAGGATCCCGGAGCTCATGGCCTCCTCGATCCCCTGGTCGACGGCCGGGATGTACTCCTTCGGAATCTTGCCGCCGACGATCCGGTCGACGAACTCGTAGCCGCCTCCCGGCTCCTGCGGATAGAGGTTGACGATCACGTCGCCGTACTGGCCCGAGCCACCGGTCTGGCGCACGAAGCGCCCCTGGATCTTCTCCGCGGGTCGCGAGATCGTCTCGCGGTAGGCGACCTGCGGCCGGCCGACGTTGCCCTCGACGCGGAACTCGCGGAGGAGACGGTCGACGATGATCTCGAGGTGCAGCTCGCCCATCCCCGCGATGAGCGTCTGCCCGGTCTCCTCGTCCGAGGAGACGCGGAACGTCGGGTCCTCCTCGGCCAGCCGCTGGAGCGCCTGACTGAGCTTGTCCTGGTCGGCCTTTGTCTTCGGCTCGATTGCGACCGAGATGACAGGGTCCGGGAAGGACATGGACTCGAGCACGATCGGCGCCGAGTCGACGGCGAGCGTGTCGCCGGTCGTCGTCAGCTTGAGGCCGACGGCCGCGGCGATCTCGCCCGCGCCGATCTCCTCCCGCTCCTCGCGGTGGTTCGCGTGCATCTGGAGGATGCGGCCGATGCGCTCCGTCTTGCCGTTCGTCGTGTTCAGGACGCGGTCGCCGGCCTTGACCTGCCCCGAGTAGACGCGGAAGTACGTGAGCTTGCCGACGTACGGATCGGTCATGACCTTGAACGCGAGCGCCGCGAAGGGTGCGTCGAGCATGGGCGGCCGCGTCGCCTCCTCGTCCAGCTTTGGGTCGAGGCCCTGCACGGGCGGCACATCGAGCGGGCTCGGGAGGTAGTCGACGATCGCGTCGAGAAGGGCCTGGACGCCCTTGTTCTTGAAGGCGGAGCCGGCGAGAACGGGGGTGATCCGTCCTGTGAGGGTTCCGGCGCGGAGCGCGCGCCTGATCATCTCCGGCGTGACCGAGCTCTCGTCCTCGAGGTACGTCTCCGTGAGCTCGTCGTCGAACTCGGCGATCGCGTCGATCAGCGCGTGATGACCCGCCTCGGCCGCGCCGGCGAGGTCGGCCGGGATCTCGTCGACCAGGACATCGGTTCCGAGCACATCGGTGTACGTGATCGCCTTCATGTCGATCAGGTCGACGATCCCGCTGAACGCCTCCTCGCTCCCGATCGGAACGTGGATCGGCACCGCGATCGCGCCGAGGCGATCGCGCATGGACTGCACGGCGGCATCGAAGTCCGCGCCGGTGCGATCCATCTTGTTGATGAACGCAATCCGCGGGACGCCGTAGCGGTCCGCCTGTCGCCAGACTGTCTCGGACTGCGGCTGAACCCCGGCGACGGAGTCGAACACCGCGACCGCGCCGTCGAGCACGCGCAGGCTCCGCTCGACCTCCACGGTAAAGTCCACGTGCCCGGGCGTATCGATAATGTTGATCCGATGATCGCGCCAGAACGCGGTCGTCGCCGCCGACGTGATCGTGATGCCGCGCTCCTGCTCCTGCGCCATCCAGTCCATGGTCGCGGCGCCCTCGTGCACCTCGCCCATCTTGTGGGTGCGTCCGGTGTAGTAGAGGATCCGCTCCGTCGTCGTCGTCTTGCCGGCGTCGATGTGGGCCATGATCCCGATGTTCCGGACACGGTCCAGCGCAACGGATGTGACGACCGTCGTCATCTCGTCCCTACCAGCGGTAGTGCGCGAAGGCCTTGTTGGCCTGCGCCATCCGGTAGATGTCGTCCTTCTTCTTGTAGGCGCCGCCCTGCTGGGAGAGCGCGTCGGCGAGCTCGCCGGCGAGCTTTTGTGGCATCCCCTTCTCGCGCCGGTCGCGTGCGTTCTGCACGAGCCAGCGGAGCGCGAGCGTGCGCGCACGTCGCTGCGGCACCTCAACGGGAACCTGGTAGTTCGCGCCTCCGACGCGGCGCGAGCGCACTTCGAGCACCGGGGTCACGCTCTTCACCGCCTGCTCGAGCACTTCGAGCTCCGGCTTGCCGGTCCGCTCGGCGGCGATCGTGAGCGCCTCGTAGACGATCTGCTCGGCGATCGACTTCTTCCCGTCCAGCATGAGCCGGTTCACGAGCTGGGATACGAGCACGGAGTTGTGGACGGCGTCGGCGTCCGGAGTCCGGGGCTGGATCTCGGCACGGCGTGGCATTCCCTTGCCCTACCCTCGCTTCGCGCCGTACTTGGAGCGCGCCTGACGACGCTCCGATACGCCTGCGGAGTCGAGGCCGCCGCGGATCACCTTGTAGCGGAAGCCCGGGAGATCCTTGACACGGCCGCCGCGGACGAGCACCACCGAGTGCTCCTGGAGGTTGTGCCCCTCCCCGGGGATGTACGCGCCGACCTCCATGCCGTTCGTCAGCCGGACGCGCGCGACCTTGCGCAGCGCGGAGTTCGGCTTCTTCGGGGTCGTCGTGTAGACGCGCGTGCACACGCCGCGCTTCTGCGGCGCTCCCCTGAGCGCAGGGGTCTTGGTCTTCGCCTCGGGGGCGCTTCGGCCCTTGCGCACGAGCTGGTTGACGGTGGGCATGCGGCTCCTACGAACGGTCGCGGCTTTGGTCACACAGAAAGGCCGGCGGGGCACGCGCCACCCGCCAACCGGCCGCGAGATGGTAGCAGAGAACCGCCTTTCGGCCCGTAGCCATCCCGCATCGACCTGAATAGAGTGAGCCGGCGGTGGTGGTCTGGGCAGCGGTGGTCGTCGCGTGCGCGGCGCTCGTCATCCTCGTCGTCGTTTTCGAGGCACGACGGGCGCGGTCCCGGTCGGACCGACACTTCGCTCTCCTCCTCCAGACGCTCGACGAGCACCTGCGCCAGATCTCGGACAACGTGGTCCGCGGCGTCGAACGATGGTCAGTTGCCCGCCAGACGCTCGCTCCGGACTTCGGGCTGACCGTGGACTTCGACGAGGCCCTCGATCAGCTCCTGGGCAGGGTCGCGCAGCTCACGGGGGCGCAGGCCGCCGCCGTCCGGGTCGCGGGACCGGGCGGAGAGACGACCACGAAGTCGACCGGCGCGATCGGAGGAGGCGGGACCGTCGATGCCGTGCTCGGCACGCCGGGCTCGGCGCAGTACGGCACCATGGCCGTCGAGTGGACGTATCCATCCGGCGAGTGGGAGCCGGAGGCGTACCGCTCGGCGGTGGCGGTCCCGATCGTCGAGGACGGCGTCGTGACGGGCGCGCTCGCCTCGTACGCGCTCGGGGCGAGAGCGTTCTCGCAGGAGCAGGTCCTCGCGCTCGAGCAGCTCGCCGGAGAGGCTGCCCCCGGACTCAGGAACGCGCGGCTGTTCGCGGACGTGACGCGGCGGACGGTCATCGACGCGACGACCGGGGTCCGTAACCGCGCGGGGTACGAGCTCGAGCTCGAGCGAGAGGTCGCGCGCGCTCAGCGGACGGGACGCCCGCTGTCCCTCGTCCGGCTCGACGTGACTGCCCCGCACGCGGCCGCAACCGCCGCCTCGTCGGAGAGGGATCTCGTGGCGCGGGACTTCGCCGCCGTCCTCACGCGCGTCGCGCGCAGCACGGACGTCCTCTGCCGCCGGGCGGACGCAGAGTTCGTGGCACTGCTGCCGGAGACGGCGAGCGAAGGCGCCGGCCGCTTCTGCACGCGCGTCCGGGCTGCAGCCGCGACGAACGACCTCTCGCACATGGGCTCGCTGAGCCTGGCGTCCGAGGTCGTCGAATGGCTTCCCGACGAGTCGAGCGAGTCGTTCGACGCGCGCGCGGCGGCAACGGCGACGCTCGACCGCGAGCCCGGTGTCCTCGAGACGATCCATGGCGCTCGGGGTGCAGGCACGTCGCTTCGGACACGGGCCGCCGACGAACCGTCGGCGTCGGCCCCTCCGGAGCCCGGCCTCGGCGAATCCCTCGGCGCAGAAATCCTGCGGGCGCATGCGCGCGCCGAGCCGCTCGCCTTCGTCGTCCTCGACGTGGATGACTTCGAGTCGCTCGAGGAACGGATCGGCGCGTCCGGAGATCGCGTCCTCGCCGATCTCGAGGCCCGCATCGCAGAGCACGTCGAGCGCCGGGGAGCGAGCGCACGCGTGGGACGGAACGAATTCGCAGCCGCCCTCCGCGAAGCGTCGGCGAGCGAGGCGGAGGGCCTCGTGCGGGCGCTGCAGGCCTCTCTCGCCGGCTGGCCTCCGGTAGATGCGGGACAGGTCCGCATCTCGGCCGGGGTCACGGATCTCACCCCCCGGGACACCTCGGACAGCGTCCTCGACCGCGCCAGGCATGCGCTCTGGCAGGCGAAACGGACCGGGAACGGAACCATCGTCGTCGCCCATGCGGAGGGCTACAAGCCCGCCTGAAGAGGCCGCCCGGCGAACGCGGGTGGCAGCGTCCAGTTTCCTGAGTACAGTGCGGCGGGGTACCCCGTTCGGGGGGCATCCCGCGATGGGCGACCGGACGAGCGAGCGAAGGAGGGAGTGAGTCGTAGGTGTGGCTGCAGCCGTAGTCATAGCGGTTGCGCTGGCGCTCGCCCTCGTCGCCGGCCTCGTCGTCGTCGCCGTCCGCCGCGGTCCCTCGTCGAGCCCCGAGGAGAACCAGGAGCTCGTGCAGGCAGTCGGCGAGATGCGCGTCAAGATGGACGAGCTCGCGGTCGAGCTCTCGCACGCCCTCGACCGCGCCGAGAGGGAGAGCCGTCGGAATCGACTGTTCGGCGAGCTCGGCGGCTCCATCGATCTCGAAGAGCTGATGGACCGCGTCCTCGACGCGGCCATGGAGATACCCGGCTTCGCGGCCGCAATGATGGTCGTCGAGCGGCCCGACGGCGCGCCCGCCGTCGTCACACGCGGCATGACGTCGAACGAGACTGCGCGGCCTCCGACATCGGGCACCTCCGGCGCTCTCACCGGCACCATCACCGTCTCCTACCGGTACGGACGCGCCGGGGAGACGCCGGACGCCGACCTCATCAGAGGCGGCGTCTTCATCCCGCTCATGGGCCGCGAGCTCCGGCCCGTCGGGACGCTCTCACTCTTCTGGCGCGACGACGGGGAGCCGGGCGCGGAGCAGATCGAACAGGCCGAGACGCTCGCGGAGAGCAGCATCCCCTCGATCGAGAACGCGCGCCGCTACGGCGAGGCACGCAAGCTGGCGGAGACCGATGCACTGACCGGGCTGTACAACCAGCGCTACTTCCACGAGACGCTCCGCCGGGAGGTCGTGCGCGCGAACCGCTACCAGCGAAACCTCGGGCTCGTCGTCTTCGACCTCGACGACTTCAAGAAGGTCAACGATCAGATCGGCCATCTCGCCGGCGACCGAGTGCTCGCACAAACCGCCGACCGGCTCCGCGAGGCGGTGCGCTCGGTCGACATCCCCTGCCGCATCGGCGGCGACGAGTTCGCGGTGATCCTCCCCGAATCGTCCGCGGAGGAGGCGAATCTCCTCTACGGCCGCGTCCACAACTCGATGCGCGGGACGGTGCTCGGCACGGACGACGAGCGGCTGCGCCTGTCCGCGGGGATAGCGGAGCTCGAGCACGGCGACACGGCCGCGAGCCTCTTCGAGCGTGCCGACCGGGCGCTGTACCGGGCGAAGGAGCTCGGCAAGGATCGCGCGGACGTCGCGCGGAACCTCGACGAGCAGCGCTAGAGGCTGATCAACCTTCGTCGCGTCGAGCGACGAGACGGAGCTTGCCGGTGGGCACCCTTCTCGCCGCGCGCTCGAGCGTCACCGCGACAGCCGAGCCGACAGGCACGAGCCTCGACAGCGGGACGATCAAGGTCCTGCCGGAGAAGACTCCGGCAGAGCCGGCGACGCGCCCCTTTCGCCCGACGAGCCAGGCGACGTAGGACGTCCCGGTCACCGCGGGTCGGAGACCCTGGAGGACGAGCACGCCCCGACCCCTCGGGCCGACGGCCAGGACGATCCGACCGCCCGAGTTGGCGAACGGAATCCGCTGGGTGCTCGGCTTGGCGAGGAACGAGACCGCCGCCGTGGCGCGAGACCGGCTGGACTCGCCGGCGCCTGCGCTCGGAACGGTCGCGACCGTCGCCGTTCCCGTGTCAGTCGCAGGCGCGTCCGACCCCGACGAGTGCAGTGTTGTCGCCATCGCGACGCCTCCGAGCACGATCGCGCCCGCGCCGGCGAGTGATGCGAGGACGGCGAGCCGCTCGCCTGACAGCCGGTGCTCCGGGGCCGGGATCAGGGCCTCGCCGAGCCGATCGACGGTGATGGAGGAGACCGGTGACGACGATGGCGAACCGGCGATCTCGACCGAGTCCGCCGCCCCGACGGCAACGGGAGAGCGCGTGATCTCCATGGGCGCCCACGATAACGAGCGGCCCTGTCGGAGCCGGTCGGATTCTCGGACGAGCTGCGGCCCCCGCTTGCCTCTCGCGGTCGCTCCCGGGCCGGCGCCCCTCACGACCGGCCGGACAGCCGGTGTCGACCGACCCGCTCGCTAGTAATAGTCGCCGTGCTCGAGGTGCTGGGAGCGATCCCCGGAGAAGCGATCACGATTGCGACGTACCTCGCGTCCGTCACTCTCGGCGTCCTCTGCATTGCGCTCTTCCTCCTCGCCATGCGCCGCATCGTCGGCAGGCACGAGACCGTCGTCACCGCGATGCTCCATCGCTACGACGACCGGCTGGCCGAGTTCGCGCAGACCCTGAGCGACGCCCTCAACCACACGATGCCCGCTAGGGTCGCGGCGGCGATCTCCGGGTCTCCGCCGACCGAGGTGCAGGATCACGGCGTGACGCGGATGCTCGAGCTCGCGCGTGAGCGAACGTCCGCCGACGCGGCCATCGCAGTCGTCGAGGGACAGAACGAGCCGATGCTCGCGACCGTCGGCCTGACCGAGGCGGAGGCGGCCCAGGTCGGCGGGATGGGCGTCCCGGACTACCGCGGGGCGAGGGCCATCCAGGTGTCCTTCAACGGCGACACCGAGAGCTTCTCCGGAGGGTCGCCGATTCGCGCCGGCCTCGCCCTTCCCCTCCTCGACTCCGACCAGGGCCCCGGGATGCTTGCGGTGCTGAGCCGTGCGCCCGACCGAACGTTCAGCGAGATCGACATCACGAGCCTCGAGGACGTGCTCAGCGTCACCCGGCCCGGGCTCGAGACCTCGCTCGAGCTCAGAGATCCCGATCCGGTGCCCGAGCGCGACCCGCTCACGACGCTCTACGACCGGCCCGCATTCCACTCCCTCCTCGATCGCGAGATCGCCCGCGCGCGAGGGCGGCGCGAGCCGCTGGCGCTCCTCATGCTCGACGTCGACCGGCTCACGACCCTGAACGCGCGCATCGGCCACCTCTCGGCCGACGGGGTGCTCGCGAAGATCGCCGCCGCGCTGAACGACGTGGCGGGGCCGCGAGACCTCCCCTGCCGGATCGGTGGCGGGCGGTTCGGGGTGCTCGTCTCGAACGGCGACATCCGCGACGCCGAGAGCCTGTTCGAGCGGCTCCAGACGATCCTCCACGAGCGCCCGCTCCCGGAGATCGGCGTCGTAACGGTGTCCGGCGGTGTCGCCGAGCTCCTGCCGACGGACGACGCGATGGCGCTCGTCGTTCGGACGGACGCGGCGCTCGGGCTCGCCAAGGGCGCCGGTCGCGACACGGTCGTCACCGCCGCGAGGCGCTGACTTCCCAGCGACTCCCGATGCGACTCGAGCACCGGCTCAGCCGGTGCCAGACGTGCGCGATGCGGCCCACTGCGCAGCCTCGGCCTCGTCCAACGAGAGGAACGGGACGAAGCTGGTGAGCGCGGGCAGGCCGATCTCGGGCAGTCGGTCACGCGAGCAGACGAGGAGACTCTCCGCGCCTTTCTGCTTCCGCAGCGCCCACGCTGCGTAGGCGTCTTCCCGTTCCTGGGCGACGAGCTCGTGGACGATCGCAGGGCGCGCCTGCTCGAGCGGGCGTCCGTCGAGAGGCATCGTGTCGTCGAGCGCGCGCAAGGTGAAACGCCCCTCGGCGGTCGTGATCCGAACCGTGCGGCCGGTCGGGGCCGTGAAGACCGCAGTCGGAGCCGAGGTCGCGAGGGCGACGCCCGTTCCCGCGGGAAGCCACGTCGGCGCGGGCGAGACGGTGACCAGGCGCGCGTCCACCGCGCCGTAGGTGACTCCGAAGCGAGCGATCTCGCTCGGCGACGGCGCCTTCACCGAGAGCCTTCGCTCGATCTCACCGCTTCTGAGCTCGTCGCCGATGATCCCTCGCGCCACGGTCACGCTCGTGTGGGCGCGAGCGAGCGCGGCGCCGTACGCGCTCCGGCTCCCGCTGAAGCGAGACGCGACGATGTTCTTCTCGACCGCCAGGATGTCCGCGGTCGAGACGTCCGTCCGCTCGCGCTCGAGCGCGCGCTCGACGAGTCCGGTCATCGCGAGCTCTCCGTCCCCCGTCGTCCGGGAGAGCGCCGCGACGTCGGACGAGCGCAACGCGGTGCCCTTGTACACGCAGCGAATCCCCGCGGAAAGGTCGATCTGGCCGCCGGTTCGATCGGCGTCGAGCTCCTTGCCGAGGAGCGCGGGCGCGTCGCACAGGCCCGGCGATCTCGCCCAGAGCCAGACGCAGGCGGCATACGTCTTGTCCGGATCCCGCGACCGGTCGTCGCGCATCGCCCAGCCCCAGGACCAGACGTGCGCCAGCTTGAGCTCCTTTACGACGGTCGCCGCGGCGAACGCCTGGAGCTTGGCGACCTCGAACCAGCGGCTCCTTGGCCGCAGCCCCTCCCGCCCGCCGACGCCGGTGCCCGTCTGGAAGCCGATCATCAGGCCGATCCGCGAGGCGGGAACGCCGATCGCGAGCAGCTTCGCGGCCGAGGACCGGTACCGCGTCCGGAGGCTCCGCGAGCCGTTGACGACGCCCTGCTTCCAGATGACGTTCGCGTTCGAGTAGTTCTCGAGCACGACGTCGGAGACCTTCGCGAGCGCCTGCCACCAGGCCGTGGCGTCGCCGCCGGTGAAGGGACTGCTCGAGACGAGCAGCGCCGGCCGGCCGCCACGGGCCGCGAGCCGGCTCACGAACCGCAGCACGTTCTGGCGGTACGCCTCGGTGGTCTGAGTCCACGGCGTAGGCACCGAGGCACCCCAGAGCTCGTTGAGAGCGATCAGCGGCTGCTGACATCCGGAGACCGTCACGGCATAGTCGAAGAGGGAGTCGGCCCGCTTCTCGATCAGCGATGGATCCGCCGGCGCCGACGGTGTGCCGACGCGCTTGCGGAGGTACATGTCCCAGTCGACGGTCGCGGCTCCGGCTTGCCTGGCGTCGGCCGCGAGCTGCGGGCCGCCCGTCGCCACGATGACGCCGGGTCGCGCGAAACGATCGCGCCAGAACGAGACCGAGCCGTCGGCGAAGTCGATCCATGCGGGCTGCGTGTCGGGCAAGCCGCACGAGATCGGGGCTGCCGCTCCGCTCGACGCCGAGAAGGCGATCGGAGCGAGCAGACAGGCGGCTATGGAGGCGAGGAGGAGCCGGCGCACGCCGGTCACAGGTACCAGAAAGTCGTTAGGAAGGTGTCTGGGCCGGGTTTCCCCGGCCCAGACGTTTCCCCTGCTATTCGTCCTCGACGGGCGGCTCGACCCCGGCGCCGTCAGCGCCGTCGATCGAGGCTTCCTCGTCGAGCGGGAGCCCGAGGGCGTCGAGGTCGAAGCCGTCGCCCTCGCCGATCTCCTCGAGCGCGGCGAGCAGCTCGGCCTCCGCCTCCGGTCGCGCGAACGTGACCGGGAGAGGCTCGGTCGGCTCGATCGAGATCTGCCGGTACTGCTTGAGCCCGGTCGCGGCCGGGATCAGCTTCCCGATGATCACGTTCTCCTTGAGCCCGTGGAGCCGGTCGACCTTGCCCTCGATCGCCGCGTCCGTGAGCACCTTCGTGGTCTCCTGGAACGACGCCGCCGAGAGGAACGACTCGGTCGCGAGCGACGCCTTCGTGATGCCGAGGATGATCGGCTCGAAGGTCGCCTGCTCACCCTTCTCCTTCTTCACGCGGGCGTTCTCCTGCTCCAGTGCGATCCGGTCGACGAGCTGACCGGGCAGGAGCTCGGTGTCGCCGTTCGTCTCGACGCGCACCTTCTTCAGCATCTGCCGGACGATGAGCTCGATGTGCTTGTCGTGGATCTCGACGCCCTGCGACTTGTAGACCTTCTGCACCTCACCGACGAGGTACAGCTCGGTCGACGTGGAGTCCTTGAGGAGCAGGAGATCGGCGGGGTTGAGTGATCCCTCGTTGAGCGCGTCTCCGGGCTCGACGAGCTCGCCGTTCTTCACACGCAGCCGGGTCCGCCTCGGGAAGCTGTACTCCTTCGGGTCCGGCAGCTCCCCGTCCTTGTCGAGCGTCGACGGCGTGACGGTGACCTTGATCGTCCGCTCGGCGTCCTCGATCGCGACCTTCCCGGCCACGTCGGCGAGGGTCGCCGCGCCCTTCGGGTTTCGCGCCTCGAAGATCTCGACGACACGCGGAAGTCCGTGCGTGATGTCGGCACCTGCGACGCCGCCCGTGTGGAACGTCCGCATCGTGAGCTGGGTCCCCGGCTCGCCGATCGACTGGGCCGCCACGATCCCGACCGCATCCCCGATCTCCGCAGGACCGCCGGTGGCGAGGAAGTTCCCGTAGCAGTTGCGGCAGAGCCCGTACTCGCTTCGGCACTTCAGCACCGAGCGAACGGGGATCTGCGCGGTCGCCGCGTACTCGCCGAACTCCTCGACGAGCGTGCGGAGCCCGCTCATGGTGATATCGCTGCCCTTCGCGACGACGAGCGTCTTTCCGGGCTTGCCGTCCTTGACGGGCTTGAAGATGTCCTCGGCCGCGACCCTGCCTGCGACGCTCTTGTTGGGAGAGTCGTCGAGGGTGAGCGGGAGCTCGATGAACTCCTTCGTCCCGCAGTCCTCCTCGCGGACGATGACGTCCTGGGAGACGTCGACGAGCCGGCGCGTCAGGTAGCCCGAGTCGGCGGTCCGGAGAGCCGTGTCCGCGAGGCCCTTGCGGGCGCCGTGGGTCGAGATGAAGTACTCGAGCACCGTCAGGCCTTCCATGAAGTTGGCCTTGATCGGACGCTCGATGATCTCGCCCTTCGGATTCGCCATCAGACCGCGCATGCCGGCGAGCTGGCGGATCTGGTTGAACGATCCCCTCGCTCCCGAGTTGGCCATCATGTAGATCGGGTTCGTCTCCTCGAGCGTCTTCATCATCTGCTCGGCGACCTCGTCGTTCGCCTCCGTCCAGATGGCGACGATCCGCTCGTGCCGCTCCTCCTCGGTCATGAGGCCGCGGTCGTACTCGCGCTCGACCTTCGCGACCTCGTCCTCGAAGCGGACGAGCGTGGCCTCCTTCTCGTCCGGGATGACGATGTCGTTCTTCGAGATGGTGATACCGGCGCGGGTCGCGAACCGGAACGTCAGCGACTTGATGACGTCGAGCGCGGCCGCGATCGTGTTCGGGCCGTAGTGCTCGACGAGGTCGCCGATGAACGTGTCGAGCTCGCGCTTCGTCAGCGTCTTGTTCAGGTACTCGTGGTCGTCGAAGTCGCCGCCGGTCGCCTCCTCGAGAGCGCGCTCGACCTCGACGTTGAAGATCACGCGGCCAGGCGTGGTCACGACGAGCTCGCCGCTCCACAGGTACTCGATCGGGTCGTGGTAGCCGACGACGTGGTCGTCGAGGGCGAGCTCGACCTCTTCCTCGGTGCGGTACCGCTTGAGACCCTTCGCCCCGATCGCCTTCGCCGCCTTCTCGCGGTCGAGCTTCTCGAGGTCGTGAGCGCAGTACGTGAGGAAGTAGGCGCCGAGCACCATGTCCTGCGTCGGGGTGGCCAGAGGCCGCCCGCTCGCAGGCGAGAGGATGTTGTTGGCCGACAGCATGAGCACCCGTGCCTCTGCCTGAGCCTCAGCGGAGAGCGGCAGGTGCACGGCCATCTGGTCGCCGTCGAAGTCCGCGTTGAACGCGTGACAGACGAGCGGGTGGACCTGGATCGCCTTGCCCTCGACGAGCACCGGCTCGAACGCCTGGATCCCGAGGCGATGCAGCGTCGGCGCCCGGTTCAAGAGGACCGGGTGCTCGGCGATGACCTCCTCGAGGACGTCCCAGACCTCCGGGATCATCGACTCGACCATCTTCTTCGCGGCCTTGATGTTCTGGACCGCCTTGCGCTCGACGAGCCGACTCATGATGAACGGCTTGAAGAGCTCGAGGGCCATGAGCTTCGGCAGCCCGCACTGGTGCAGCTTCAGGTTCGGGCCGGCCACGATCACCGAGCGGCCCGAGTAGTCCACGCGCTTCCCGAGCAGGTTCTGGCGGAAGCGCCCCTGCTTGCCCTTGAGCATGTCCGAGAGCGACTTGAGCGGCCGGTTGCCAGGGCCCGTCACCGCACGCCCGCGACGACCGTTGTCGAAGAGCGCGTCGACGGCCTCCTGCAGCATCCGCTTCTCGTTGTTGACGATGATCTCGGGCGCGCCGAGATCGAGCAGCCGCTTAAGGCGGTTGTTCCGGTTGATGACACGCCGGTACAGGTCGTTGAGGTCGCTCGTCGCGAACCGGCCGCCGTCGAGCTGGACCATCGGGCGGAGCTCCGGCGGAATGACCGGAACCGCCTCGAGGATCATCCACTCGGGCTTGTTCCCCGACTTGATGAACGCCTCGACCACCTTCAGGCGCTTGATCGCACGCTGCTGCTTCTGGCCCTTCGACGTCTTGATGACCTCGCGGAGCGTGCGTGACTCGTCGTCGAGGTCGAGGTCGCGAAGGAGGTCGCGAACCGCCTCGGCGCCCATGCCGCCGCGGAAGTAGATGCCGAAGCCGTACGGCGAGCCGAAGCGGTCCTTCAGCTCGCGGAAGATCTGCTCGTCGCCGACGATCATCTTCGGCTCGAGCTCCTTGAAGAGGATCCAGGTCTGCTCGAGGCGGCGGACGGCGTCCACCGCTGCCTCGCGCGTGTCCTCGCGCCGGACCTCCATGTCCGCGACCATCTCGCGCACCTTGAGCGCCCACTGCCCGATCGCGTCGAGGTCCTCCTTGCGGGTGCCCTCGACCAGGCACAGGTCGTACGCGAGCTCGCGGATCGCGACTGCGTCCGCTTCGGGGTCGACGGCCGCGAGCACGTCGCCGAGGAGGCCGTTGCCCGCCTCGCGTGCGCGCTCGAGATTCTTGCGGTCGACATCCTCGACGAGCGCGGCGTCCTCCTCGGCGAGCTCCGCGCCCTGCAGGAGCGCGTCCTGGAGCCGCTTCATGTGCTTCGTGACGGCGCCCTTCTTCGACCCCGAGGACTTCTCGAGCTCGACCCGGAGCGGTGCGAGCGCCGCCTCTATCTGCAGAGCGGCAGCGGCGACCGACTCCACCTCGCGGGGAGCGAGGCGACGGTCGTCGCGCGTCGCGGTCTGGCGGACGAGCTCGCGGACGCGACGCGGGTCCTCGCTCGCGATCTTCTTCGCGAGGGAGACGAACACGCCACTGCCCATGGTTCGGATCTCCTCCACCGGCGGCAGACCCTGCTCCTCGGCCCAGTTCGAGAGCCCGCGGACCCAGAAGTCGTCGTCCTCGTCGAAGTTGCGCTCCTTGCCCGAGGCGAAGAAGTCGCGCCTGCGCGCGAGCCGGTCGTCGAGAGCCGAGAGCGCCTCGTCGCGGTCGAGGTAGATCCGCTCGGTCTCGCCCGCGACCTTGTCCTCGAGGTCGGCGAGGTCCTCCTGCCGCTTCTCCCGATCGACCTGCGTGACGATCGAGGCGGCGAAGTAGAGGACCTTCTCGAGCTCGCGCGGGGCGATGTCGAGCAGGTATCCGATCCGGCTCGGCACGCCCTTGAAGAACCAGATGTGCGAGACCGGCGCCGCGAGGTCGATGTGTCCCATCCGCTCGCGCCGGACCTTCTGGCGCGTCACCTCGACGCCGCAGCGCTCGCAGATGATGCCCTTGTAGCGGACGCGCTTGTACTTGCCGCAGTAGCACTCCCAGTCCTTGGTCGGACCGAAGATGCGCTCGCAGAAGAGCCCGTCGCGCTCTGGCTTCAGGGTTCGGTAGTTGATGGTCTCCGGCTTGGTGACCTCGCCGGACGACCAGTCGCGGATCTGCTTGCTCGAGGCAAGGCCGATCCGGATCGCGTCGAAATCGTTGATGTCGATCACGTGTGCTAGCGCCTCTTTCCTGTGGTCGTAACCCTGATTCCTCTTAGTCCTCGATCTCCACGTCGGCGAGCTCCTCGACCTCGCCGACCGGAGGGCCGTCCCCGCCGACCTCGCCGAGTTGCTCGTCGGCTGCGACGGCGAGCTCGCCTTCCTCGTCGCCGCGCGTGCCGCCCTCCTCGAGCTCCTCTGCGGTCGGCTGTCTCGCGGCCGCGCGGAGCGAGCCGGGCGAGAGATCGATGCCGAGCTCCTCCGCCGCGCGGAGCAGCTCGTCGTCCTCCTCGCGCACCTCGACCTCGCGGCCCTCGTCCGAGAGCACCTGGACGTCGAGCGCGAGCGACTGCATCTCCTTCAGGAGCACCTTGAAGGACTCGGGGATCGACGGCTCGGCGATGTTCTCGCCCTTCACGATCGCCTCGTACGCCTTGACGCGCCCGATCGTGTCGTCGGACTTGATCGTGAGCATCTCCTGCAGCGTGTAGGCCGCGCCGTACGCCTCGAGCGCCCAGACCTCCATCTCGCCGAAGCGCTGGCCGCCGAACTGCGCCTTGCCGCCGAGCGGCTGCTGCGTGACGAGCGAGTACGGGCCGGTCGAGCGCGCGTGGATCTTGTCGTCCACGAGGTGCAGGAGCTTCAGGATGTACATGAAGCCCACCGTGACCTCCTGGGCGAACGGCTCGCCCGACTTGCCGTCGTACAGCGTGACCTTGCCCGAGCATCTCGCACCGGGCCGAGCCGACGCGTCCACGTCCATGTGGATCGCGCCGTTCTCGGACTGCGCCCACGAGACGAGCGCCTGGTCGACGTCCTCCTCGGTCGCGCCGTCGAAGACGGCGGTCGCGATGCTGCGAGGGTCGGGAGCGTTGATCGGCGCCCGCGAGTTGACGTGGCCGCCCTCGGGGAAGACGCCGTGCGCGGCGGCCCACCCGAGGTGCGTTTCGAGGATCTGGCCGATGTTCATCCGGCTCGGGACGCCGAGCGGGTTCAAGACGACGTCTACCGGACGTCCGTCCTCGAGGAACGGCATGTCCTCGTCGGGGACGATCTTCGAGATGACGCCCTTGTTCCCGTGGCGTCCGGCGAGCTTGTCGCCCTCGGCGATCTTGCGCTTCTTCGCCACGTAGACGCGGACGAGCTCGTTCACGCCCGGCGGCAGGTCGTCGCCTGCGTCGCGGGAGAACGTCTTGACGCCGATGACCTTGCCGCCCTCGCCGTTCGGCACCTTGAGCGACGTGTCGCGGACCTCGCGCGCCTTCTCCTTGAAGATCGCCCGGATCAGCTTCTCCTCCGCGGTCAGCTCGGTCTCGCCCTTCGGCGTGACCTTCCCGACGAGGAGGTGGCCGGCGTCGACGTCCGCACCGATGCGCACGACTCCGCGCTCGTCGAGGTTCGCAAGCGACTCCTCCGAGCGGTTCGGGATGTCGCGGGTGATCTCCTCGTCGCCGAGCTTCGTCGAGCGAGCGTCGATCTCGTACTCGTGGATGTGGATCGAGCTGAGCACGTCGTCCTTGACGAGGCGTTCGGAGATGACGATCGCGTCCTCGAAGTTGAAGCCCTCCCAAGGCATGAACGCCACGAGCAGGTTCGCTCCGAGGGCGAGCTCGCCGCCGTCGGTCGAGCTCCCGTCCGCGAGCACCTCGCCCTTCTTCACGCGGTCGCCGAGCCGCACCACCGGCTTCTGGTGGATGAGCGTGCCCTGGTTCGAGCGCATGAACTTCGTCATCGGGTACTCGTCGCGTGTCCCGCGGCCCTCGACCACGATCCGCTCGGCGTCCACGTCGACGACCGAGCCGTCGTTCCGCGCCAGGACGACGTCACCGGTGTCCACGGCTGCACGGAACTCGAGGCCCGTGCCGACGATCGGCGCCTGCGGGATCATGAGCGGCACGGCCTGCTTCTGCATGTTCGCGCCCATGAGCGCGCGGTTCGCGTCGTTGTGCTCCAGGAACGGGATGAGCGCGGTCGCGACGGACACGATCTGCGCCGGTGAGACGTCCATGTACTCGACGTCCTTCGGCGCCACCATGACCGCCTCGCCGTCGCGCGACCGGCAGAGCACCTGCTCGTGCAGGAACTTCCCGGTCTTCGGATCGACCGGCTCCGAGGCCTGGGCGATCGTGAAGTGCCGCTCCTCCGCCGCGTCGAGGTAGACGATCTCGTCACCGACCTTGCCGCCCTTGACGGCCCGGTACGGCGTCTGGATGAAGCCGAACTCGGAGACGGTGGCGAAGGACGCGAGCGACCCGATGAGGCCGATGTTCGGGCCTTCGGGCGTCTCGATCGGGCACATGCGCCCGTAGTGGGTCGGGTGGACGTCGCGCACCTCGATCGGCGCGCGCTCGCGCGTCAGCCCGCCCGCGCCGAGCGCCGACAGGCGACGGCGATGCGTGAGACCCGACAACGTGTTCGTCTGGTCCATGAACTGCGACAGCTGCGAGGAGCCGAAGAACTCCTTGAGCGCCGCGACGACGGGGCGGATGTTGATGATCGTCTGCGGCGTGATCGTGTCGACGTCCTCCGTCGTCATCCGCTCGCGGACGACACGCTCCATGCGGTAGAGACCCACCCGGAACGCCTCCTGGATGAGCTCGCCCGTCGTGCGGAGGCGTCGGTTGCCGAAGTCCTCGTACTCGTCGAGCTCGCCGCGGATCGGGTCACGCGAGAGGAGCGAGGCCTCGGCCGCGTGGTCCTTCGAGTCCTCCGGGACGCCGAGCTTCGCCGGGAGACCGACGAGACGCTTGACGAGGGCGACGATGTCCTCGGTTGTCAGCACCCGGACGTCGTCCGGGACGCCGACGCCGAGCCGCTGGTTCAGCTTGTAGCGGCCCACCTTCGTCAGGTCGTAGCGCTTCGGATCGAAGAAGAGCGAGCGCAGGAGGTTCCGTGCGTTGTCGAGCGTGGGAGGCTCACCGGGCCGCTGCTTCTTGAACACCTCGATCAGCGCTTCCTCCTCGCGCGTCGAGGGATCCTTCTCGAGCGCGTTCTGGATGTAGACCGACCCGTCGAAGAGCTCGAGGATCTTCTCGTTCGAGCTCGTGTCGAGCTTGAAGCCCGTGGTCGGATCCTCCGCCGGCAGCGCCCGCAGAAGGGTAGTGACCGGTAGCTTCCGCTTTCGGTCGATGCGGGCGTACACGATGCCCTTCTTGTCGATCTCGACCTCGAGCCACGAGCCGCGTGACGGCATGAGGTTCGCCATGAAGACCTGCTTCGTGGCGTCCTTCGGCTCCATCAGATAGGCGCCCGGGCTGCGGACGAGCTGCGTCACGATGACGCGCTCGGTGCCGTTGATGATGAACGTGCCCCACGGGGTCATCATCGGGAAGTCGCCCATGAAGACCCGCTGCTCGCGGATCTCGCCGGTTTCCTTGTTGACGAAGCGGACGGTGATCGAGAGCGGAGCCTGGTAGGTCAGGTCCTTCTCGCGGCACTCCTGGATGGAGAACTGCGGCTCACCGAACTCGTACTCCCCGAACTCGACTGCGAGGGTCCCCGTGTAGTCCTCGATCGGCGAGATGTCGTCGATCGTCTCGCGCAAGCCGGCCTCCAGGAACCACTGGAAGGAGGCCTTCTGGATGTCGATGAGGTTGGGGAGGTCGAGGACGTGCTTCAGACGTGAGAAGCTCTTACGCGCGCGCGGCGCGACAGCAACGCTGCTCAAATGTGACAGCCTCCCTTAGGTGCTCGAGATGCGTGCAGGGTTGGACGGGCGAAGCCTCGGCGGAACCACGGAGGATAGCGCACGAGCGCACCCTCCCGCAACCGCGCGGAAGCGGATGGGATGCGACTGCTCAGGATAGCAAGGCCGTCCAGCCCCTCGCCCGGAGCTGACGGGAGAGAGGAGCGCGACGCCCCGTTGCGTCGCGCGCTCTCGGTGACTCCGACTACTTGAGCTCGACGCCGGCGCCGGCCTCTTCGAGCTGCGCCTTGATCGACTCTGCCTCCTCCTTCGGTGCGCCCTCCTTGACCGTGCCCGGGGCTCCGTCGACGAGGTCCTTCGCCTCCTTCAGGCCGAGGCCGGTGACCGCGCGCACGACCTTGATCACCTGGATCTTCTTGTCGCCTGCGGCCGTGATGACGACGTCGAAGGAGTCCTTCTCCTCCTCGGCCGCTCCGGCGCCGTCGCCGCCGGCACCAGCGGGCGCCGCTGCGATCGCGACCGGGGCAGCGGCGGTAACGCCCCACTCCTCCTCGATCGCGTTCTTCAGCTCGACGAGCTCGAGCACGGACATGCCGCCGAGCGTGTCGAGCACCTTCTTGACGTCAGTCGCCATCTGCCTTCTCCTCCTCTGATTCCTCTTCGGTCTGGCTCTCGGCGCCAGGCTCTTTCTGCGCCGTCTCCTGCTCGCCCCCCGCCTCGGCCGCAGCCGGTGCCTCGGGCACGTCTTCGGTCTCGTCCGCCTCGTCGCCATCGTCCGCCGCCGCCGGAGCCGCTTCGGCGACCGTCTCGGCCTCCGGCTCGGCCGCGTCGTCGACAGAGACAACCTGTCCCTGCTCCTCGAGCTGGCGGATCCTCGCCTCGACGAGACCGTGCAGGTCACGGAGAGGTGCGGAGACGAGCGCCAGGAGCTGGGTCAATGGACCGACGATCGCGCCCACGAGCTGGCTGCGCAGCACCTCGGCCGACGGCAGCTTCGCGAGGGTCTCGAGCTCGTCGCCCGAGACGGTCTTGCCCTCGAGGATGCCTCCGCGGAGGGCGAGGACGTTCGTCTCGCGCGCGGTCGTCGAGAGCGCCTTCGCGACCGCAGCCGAATCGCCGCCGGACTCGATAAACGCGATCGCGGTCGGCCCCTCGAGCATGACGAGGAGCGCATCGGCTCCGGCCTTCTCGGCCGCGCGGCGGGTGAGCGTGTTCTTGACGATGCGAAAGCGGGCGCCGTGCTGCAGCAGCTCGTCGCGGAGCGACTCGAGCTGCTTGTTCGTCAGGCCGCGGTAGTCGGCGACGATGAGCGTGTCGGTCGACCCGAGCTGCTCGGCGAGGTCGGCGACGATCTGTTCCTTGTCCGTTCTCTGCACTGCGATCTCCCTACGAAATGACGAAACCCGCACGAGGCGGGTTCCCTGCAGGCGAGCGTCGGGCTCGCGTGCGGATTCCACCTCGGCTGGACCTCTGCCCCCTGCTCTTCCTTCTGGGGGCCGCCAGCGGTCTCGGGCGGTGCGTGTGACGAGGACTAAACGGTAGCGGTCTCCTTCGCCGAGTCGGCGACGGAAGGTTCAGACGCGAGCTCGTCGGCGACGTCGCGCGTCTTGGTCGGGTCGACGTGGATCCCGGGGCCCATCGTGGTCGAGAGCGTGATCTGCTTGATGTAGCGGCCCTTTGCGGCCGAGGGCTTGGCGCGGACGATCTCCTCGACGAGCGCAGCGTAGTTCTCGAGCAGCGCCTGCTCGCCGAAGCTCCGCTTGCCGATAGGTAGGTGGACGTTCCCGCCGCGGTCGGTCCGGTACTCGAGCTTGCCGGCCTTGGCGTCCTGGACAGCTTTGCCGACGTCGAACGTCACCGTCCCGGTCTTCGGGTTCGGCATCAGCCCGCGGGGACCGAGGACGCGGCCGAGCTTGCCGACAACTCCCATCTGGTCGGGCGTCGCGATCGCGACGTCGAAGTCCATGAAGCCTTCCTCGATCTTCGCCGCGAGGTCGGCGGCGCCCACGATGTTCGCGCCCGCATCCTCCGCCTCGCGGGCCTTCTCGCCCTCGGCGAAGACCGCGACGCGCACGTCCTTCCCGATCCCGTGCGGGAGCATGATCGTGCCGCGGAGCTGCTGATCCGCGTGGCGCACGTTCAGCCCGAGGCGGAAGTGGGCCTCGACCGTCTCGTCGAACTTCGCGCCCTCGGAGCCCTTGAGGAGCCTGACGGCCTCGAGCGGGGTGTAGGCGTTCTCGCGGTCGATCGCCTCACGGGCGGCGCGGTATCTCTTCCCGTGCGCGCTCACGGAGTCTCCACTCCCATGCTGCGTGCGGTCCCGGCGATGACCTTCATCGCCTGCTCGACGTCGCGCGCGTTCAGGTCGGTCATCTTCGTCTCGGCGATCGAGCGGAGCTGCGCCTCCGTGAGGCGCCCGACCTTGTTGCGATTGGGCTCGCCCGATCCCGACTCGAGGTTCAGCGCCTCCTTGATCAGCACCGCGGCAGGCGGGGTCTTCGTGATGAAGGTGAACGAGCGGTCTTCGAAGACCGTGATCTCGACCGGGATGATGCGGCCGTTCTCCTGCGCGGTCTGCGCATTGAACGCCTTGCAGAACTCCATGATGTTGACCCCGTGCTGGCCGAGCGCGGGGCCGACGGGAGGTGCAGGGTTCGCCTGCCCGCCCGGGATCTGGAGCTTGATCAGAGTGAGAACCTTCTTGGGCATTGTCTTTACGGCAACCTCGGCATGGCCGTCAGTCGATCTTCTTCACCTGATCGAAGCTGAGCTCGACGGGAACCTGGCGCTCGAAGATGTCGACGAGCACCTTCAGCTTCTGCTGGTCGGCGTTCACGTCGACGATCTCGCCGTCGAAGTCCGAGAGCGGCCCGGAAGTGACCTTGACCGACTCGCCGAGCGAGAACTCGACCTGCGCCTTCGCCGCCTGGCCGGCCACGGGGACGCCGTGGTGGAGGATGCGGTCGACCTCGGGCTGCGACAGCGGGACCGGCTTCGCGCCTGCACCGACGAACCCGGTCACGCCCGGCGTTCCCTTCACGACCGTCCAGGACTCGTCCGACATGTTCATGTTCACGAGGACGTAGCCCGGAAGCACGCGCTTCTCCGCCTGCACCTTCTGACCGTCCTTCGTCTCGATCACCTGCTCGGTCGGGACGACGACGCGCCGGAAGCTCGGCCCCTGTCCCATCGAGACGATCCGGTGCTCGAGATTGGCTTTCACCTTGTTCTCGTGCCCGGAATAGGTGTTGACGACGTACCAGAGGAACATGCGACGAGGTCCTTTACTAGAGGAAGACGCGATCGACGAGCGGGCGGATGATCTGGTCGAGGCCCCAGAGATAGAAGCCCACGATCGTGCACGCGATGATGACGACCGCGACGCCCTGGAAGGTCTGGCGGCGGCTCGGCCAGTCGACCTTCTTGAGCTCGGCGTACGACTCACGGACGAACTGACCGCGCGGCTGCGCGGCGGTGCGGCCCGTCTGCTGCTTGACGGGCTGCTGCGAGGGGCGGACCTGCGCCGCGCGGCTGCGCCGACTCGAGGTCGCGCCGTCGCCGGCGGCTGCGCGCGCTGCCCTGCGCTGTCTCCGCGTCTCCCGGGCCATGCCTACCTAGTCTCCCGGTGTGCCGTGTGGCGGCCGCACCAGCGGCAGTACTTCCGGAACTCGACGCGGTCGGGCGAGTTTCGCTTCGACTTCTGGGTCTGGTAGTTCCGCCGCTTGCACTCGGTGCATGCGAGCGTGATCGCGACTCGGATTCCGGTTGCCATTCGTCTACTGGTTCGTCGGGACTACGAGAGAATAGGGCGCGTCAGTAGCGGCGGGTGGACTTGAACCACCGACCTCCGGGTTATGAGTCCGGCGCTCTAACCAGCTGAGCTACGCCGCCGCGCGCGGGAGAGTGTAGCAGCGCCGCAGAATCGCTTTTTGCGCAGCTCCCGTGCCCGCCGATCGCGACACTAGGATCGCGGCGTGATCCGGATCCCCCCGCGCCGAGGAGGCTGGCTCGAGGTCATCTGCGGACCGATGTTCAGTGGGAAGAGCGAGGAGATGATCCGCCGCCTCCGCCGGGCCGAGATCGCGGGGCAGAGCGCGATCATCTTCAAGCCCGTGATCGACGACCGCTACGACGCGACGGACGTCGTGAGCCACGCGGGCGTGCGCATGAACGCCGTTCCGGTCTCGTCCGTCGCGGAGGTCCGGGCACGGGCACAGGGAGTCGAGGTCGTCGGGATCGACGAGGTCCAGTTCTTCGACACGGCGATCGTCCCGGCGGCGCTCGACCTCGCGGACCTCGGCGCCCGTGTCGTCGTCGCGGGGCTGGACCAGGACTTCCGCCGCCTCCCGTTCGGGCCGATGCCGGACCTGCTCTCGCACGCCGAGTTCGTCGACAAGCTCCAGGCCGTCTGCCATCGCTGCGGCGGTCCCGCTACGACGACGCAGCGGCTCGTCGACGGACGACCGGCTCCCTACTCAGGTGAGACGGTCGTGGTCGGCGCCGAGGAGCAGTACGAGGCGCGCTGTCGCGGCTGCCAAGAGGCGGGCGTGGACGCAGCCTCGCTCGTCGCCGCCTAGCCTCGCCGCGCGGCGCCCGCGACGGCCGCGATGCCGAACGCGCCTGCAGAGACGAGCACGATCGTCCCGCCCGGCGGCAGGTTCGCGTAATAGGAGATGGTGACGCCGGCGAGTGCGGATCCGAGCCCGATTGCGATGGCCAGGAAGAAGGTCGAGCGCATGCTCCACGCGATCCGGCTCGCCGCGCTGACGGGGAGGACCATGAGCGCCGCGACGAGGAGGATCCCGACGACACGCATCGAGAGCGCGACGGTGACCGCAGCGAGCGCCGCGACGACGATGTTGAGCGCGCCGATCGGCACGCCGGCGACCCGTGCGCCCTCCTCGTCGACGACCGTCCCCGCGAGCGGCCGGTAGAGGAGCGCGATCACGACGAGGCCGGCAGCTCCGAGCGAGGCGATCACCGCGAGGTCCCCACGCGTCACGGTGAGGATCGAGCCGAACAGGTACTGGAACAGGTTCACGTTCAGCGCGCCGGCCGTCGAGACCAGGACGACGCCGAGCGCGATGCCGGTGTAGAAGACCAGCGCGAGCGCCTGATCTCCCGCCGTGCCGCCACGCGAGCGGAGGAACTCGATCGCGATACCGCCCAGAACGGCCGCGACGAGCGCGGTCAGGATCGGGGAGACGCCGAAGAGGATCCCCGCCGCGACACCCGCGAAGGCGACGTGCCCGATCCCGTCCCCGACGAGCGACTGGCGGCGCTGCACGAGGAAGAATCCCACTGCAGGGGCCAGCACGCCGACGATCGCGGCGGCCGCGAGCGCCAGGCGCATGAACTCAAGCTGGAGCATGCGTGTGCGACGGGTCGTGCCAGAGCCCGGGGAGGTCGTCGGGCGAGCCGTCGAAGACGATCGTCCTTCGCACGAGCAGGAGACGCTGGACGAAGCGCTCCACCGCGCCGAACTCGTGAGAGACGTAGAGGATCGTCACGCCGAGCTCGGAGTGGAGCTCGTCGAGGAGGCCGGCCAGTGACTCCTGCGACTCTGCGTCCACCCCGGTCGTCGGCTCGTCGAGCACGAGCAGGGACGGCTCCCCCGCGAGCGCCTTCGCAATGAACGTGCGCTGCTGCATCCCTCCGGAGAGGGTCCGTACGGGCGCATCGGCCACGTGGACCAAGCCGACCCGCTCGATCGCCCGCGAGACGAGCTCGCGGTCGTGTTTCCGCAGTGGGCCGAGGAGCGGTCCGCGCGCGAGCCTTCCGGCGGAGACGACCTCGCGGACGGTCGCCGGGGCGTCCCCGCCCAGCTCCGCGCGCTGTGCCAGGTAGCCGAGGAGTCGCCGGTTGGAAAAGCGGTGAGCGGGCTCGCCGAAGAGCATGGCCTGTCCCGACGTCGGCCGCTCGAGCCCGAGGGCGAGCCGCACCAGCGTCGTCTTCCCGCCGCCGTTCGGTCCCGCGATCGCGACGAACTCGCCTTCCTCGATCCGGAGGGAGACGTCCTCGAGCACGCGCTGCCCCGGCCGGTAGCCGAAGGCGACGTCCCGGAGCTCGACGGCTAGCGGCATCCGAGTGCCTGCCGGAGGGTTCGAAGGTTCGTGCGCATGATCGAGAGGTAGTTCTCGCCGGCCGAGACCTCGTCTGGCGTCAGGCCCTCGAGCGGATCGAGCGTCGCGGTCTTCGCCCCTGCCTCGCGTGCAATCGTCTCGGCGAGCCTCGGCGAGACGAGCGTCTCGAAGAACACCGTCGTCGCTCCGCTCCTCTCGACGTCTCCGATGACCCGCTCGAGGTCCTTCGGGCTCGGCTCGACCTCCGGCGAGAGCCCGGTGAGCGCGAGCTGATGGAGGCCGTAGTGCTCGGCGAGGTACCCGAATGCGGCATGGCTCGTCACGATCTCGTGCCGCCGGCACGACGCGAGGCCATGCCTCATCTGCGCGTCGAGGGCGTGCAGGCGCGCAACGAGTGCGGCCGCTGCCCGTTTCCGGCCGAGGCGACGCCCGACCGCCGTCGCCATCGCCGCGAGCCGATCCGGGTCGAGCCAGACGTGCGGATCGACCGCCTCGCCGCTCCCGTCCTCGGCAGGGCCGGACCGCAGCCTCTGTCCCGCGAGAAGGTCGAGCGAGGGACCGTGGCGGCTCGCGACCGCCTTCTCGACCGACGGCTGGAAGCCATGGCCGAGGTAGAGGACGAGGTCGGCGTCGAGGATATCCGCGACGTCCTTCGGCGTGAGCTCGAGGTCGTGTGGCTCGGCACCGGAAGGTGTGAGATCGATGACGTGAACGTCCTTGCCGCCGACCTGCTGCGCGACCCAGGCTAGCGGGTAGAAGGCGGCCACGACCGTCTTCTGGCCGGGTGCCGCCTCGTCTGTCGTGGCTCCGCACCCCGCCGCCGCTAACAGAAGAACGACGAGACCCGCGAGGGGGAGGAAGGCGTGCGGGGAGCGTCGCATGCGGCGCCACGGTAGCACGTCATGAGAACGGGTATCATTATCGCCCGGATGAAGGACACGTGGACCGAGAGCGCGCTCTCCCGCCTGCGCGAGGCGAGCGGCCGCAGCGGCGGTGCGCGGCGCGAGGTGGTCGAGTTCCTCGGGCGCCAGGACTGCTGCCTCACCGCGCAGGAGATCCACGACGGGGTGCGGAGCGCCGGAGCCCGAATCGGCATCGCGAGCGTCTACCGCGCACTCGAAGGGCTGAATGGGGTCGGGCTCGTCCAGCGGGTCGACCTCGGAGACGGGATCTCACGCTTCGAGCGCGCCGACCCGAGCGGCGACCACCACCATCACCTCGTCTGCGCCGAGTGCGGCAAGGTCGAGCCGTTCGCCGATCCCGGTCTCGAGGACGCGCTCGAGCGCGTCGCCGGCGGCCGCGGCTACGACGTCGCGGGGCACGACGTCGTGCTGCGCGGTGCCTGCGAGGACTGCCGCGCAGCCTGACCGGGCGCCACGAGGCGATCAGGACGGCGTCGCGATGCCGCGGGCCCGCATCGCCTCGCCGAGCGCGCGCCAGTCATCGGGCGTCATGCGCGTCTCCGCCAGGTAGACCGAGAACCCGACCGTGCCCGCCCGGCCGAGCAGACGGGCGTACGCCGCTGCGCGCAGCGAGCGGGCGAGGCCCGGATACATGCCGATCGTGGGATGGACCGACGCGGCCGGGAAGTACGCCTTCGCGCCGTCGACACAGGACTCGGGAGACGCAGCGGAACCGAAGTCGTTGACGTAGGCCTGCGGGAGGAATGCGAATCCGGCAGCGCTCCACGCGCCCCAGTCGAGGTCGTGCTGGTCGGGGCGACAGTAGGACGACACCGCGGCGGGAAGCGACGGCTGCAGCCGCCGGAACTCGGAGACGAAGCTCCGCGAGCGGCGGAACCGCTCGTCGCTCGCGCCGTCCGACCCGCTGTACACGTAGTCCGACTCCGCATCGGCGACGTAGAAGTCGAGCCCGTCGCGAGAGACGAGCGAGCTCGCGAGCTGCGCTTCGCGCACAGGCTCCGTGCGCAGCGCGCCCCAGCCGCCGACGGAGAGGCCGCTCGCTGCGCGGAAGCGCGCGATCCAGTCGTTCTCGACCGGGTCCTCGGTTGCACCGTCCTGGACGAAGACCGCGAC
Source organism: uncultured Actinomycetes bacterium (assembly GCA_963809405.1). Lineage (GTDB taxonomy): Bacteria > Actinomycetota > Thermoleophilia > Gaiellales > Gaiellaceae > GMQP-bins7. The sequence goes on along the minus strand of CAWEJN010000002.1, from coordinate 1,430,836 downwards.
CCAGCCGAACCCGTTCGCGCGGAGCTCCTGCCCGAGCGCTTCGGGCGACACGTCCGTCTCGTGCCAGACGAACGCCCCCGCCTCGGCCCAGGACATCGGTCGCCGGGACGGCGTCGTCGTGGTGGGTGGCGGAGTCGCCGTCGTGGTCGTCTGCGGGGGCGGTTGCGTCTCGGGCGGCGGCGCCGTCTGCGAGGAGCCCTCGCCGCAACCGCCGGCCACGGCGAGCAGCGCGACGGCGACCAGCGAGACGGCGAGCCGGCTCACCGACGCCACTGTACGCAGCTCGAAGGCTCCTGCCCGAGATCACCCGGAAACGGGGTGCAGCCGCGCTTCCACCGCGCCGATACGTGACCGGCACTTAGAGCACGGATTCGTCTGCGGAAGGAGCTTCAAGCGATGTTCGAGCGGATGCGGCACCGCCTCGATCCGGGCGCCGAGCACGGCGTCACGATGATCGAGCTCCTCGTCGTGATCATCATCCTCGGCATCCTGCTTGCGATCGCCGTCCCCTCCTACCTCGGCTTCCAGGACCGCGCGGCGGCGAAGACGACGAAGGCCAACCTGCGCGAGGCGTTGCCCGCGGCCGAGGCATACCGCGCGGCGAATGGGACCTACGTCGGAATGAACACGGCTGCGCTCGTCGCTGCCAACCCGGATCTCCCGTCGAGCGTCAAGGTCGCCTCGGCGAAGAAGGCGCAGTTCTGCCTCACGGATACCGTGAACGGCAGGACCTGGAGCGTCGCGGGACCGTCGCCCTCGAGCTCGGACTTCCGCCGCGGCGGCAACTGCAGCTAACTCCGGCAGAGACGAACGGACGTCATAGGGGCGCGGTCGACCGCGCCCCCACTCGTTCACGGGGTCGGCGGAGCGAGTCGCGCGAGTCGCGAGAGGACGCGAAGCGGAGGGCGCGCCAGGCCGCGCGCCTCGCTCGGGTGCGCGAGGTCTCCGGCGAGGAGCCCTGCAACCGACCTGAAGACGCCGGGCGCGCGGGCGGCCCAGAAGCAGGCCGACGGAAAACGGTCTGCCGCGCGCTTCGCAGTCCAGGACGAGGAGGCGTGGCGGTCGAGCGCTCCTGCGAGTGCTGCCTGGTACTCGTCGGTCCGCCCCGCGAGGATCGCCTCCGCCGCGAGCTCCGCCGAGACGAACGCCTCGTAGATGCCGTCGCCCGACAGCGGATCCACGAGCCCGGCGGCGTCGCCGACGAGGAGCACGCGGCCGTCGACAGCCCTCGTCCCCAGCCGGCGCATCGGCAGGCGGTGTCCGCGGACGTCGGTGAGGTCCGACGGCTCGAGCCCGTGCGCACGGGCGAGGCGCGCCAGGTGATCGCGGAGGCTCGGCCCCTCCTCCCCCCACCCGCCGACGCCGACGTTTGCATGGTCGCCCTTGGGGAAGACCCAGCCGTAGCCGCCGGGCACGACGCCGAGCTCGACCCAGGCGGTTCCCTTGAAGGGCTGCGGATCGAGGGCGCCCCAGGGCACGTTCCCCTCGAGCGCGACCCCGCGGACGATCTCGTCGCCGATCCCGACCGTCTTCGCGACGACGCCGTTCGCGCCGTCGGCTCCGACCACATACTCAGCGGAGACTCGCGAGCCACCGACGACCGCGGTCACCGCATCGTCCGCGACCTCCGCTCCTTCGACGCGCGCTCCGTCACGGAACTCGGCGCCCGCAGCGGCGGCCTGCTCGGCGAGGAACGCGTCCAGGCGGCGGCGCTGGGTCATGAGGATCAGCGGCTTCTCCGTGCCGCGCGCGAACCGTCTCCCGTACCCGAGCCGGAGGACCATGCGGTCGACGACGTGCTCCACGACCGGAGTCACGTCGCACGGCGTGTGCCGGAGCGCCCGTCCGGTCAGCCCGCCGCCGCATGGCTTGTCGCGCGGAAACCGTGCGCGGTCGGCAAGCAGGACGCTCGCGCCGGCGCGCGCGAGCCGGATCGCGGTCGTGGATCCGGCCGGACCCGCACCGACCACTAGCACGTCGAAACGCTCCACTCCGCGATCCTAGTGACGCGCCGGAGCGCGGCTACAATGCCCCGCTCGCGCAGGGGTTCCCGAGTGGCCAAAGGGGGCGGGCTGTAAACCCGCTGGCTCAGCCTTCGGAGGTTCGAATCCTCCCCCCTGCACTTTCGTCCGGGCACGTCCCGGGCTTCCGACTCGTTGACTTCGGTCCCGGCGCGCTTCAGGGTGCGCGCGGCGGTGAGAACGGGCGTCCTCCTTGCCGTACTGGCTGCGGCGGTAGTGGTGTCGACGCGTGCCGCGTCGGCCCAGCCGAGCCCGCCTCCGAGCAAACCGGCGAGCGCGCCGTCGACACCGTTCCTGGTCGGCGTCGACGACGACCTCGTGAAGTGGCTCGGACGGCCGAACGGGGTGCTCGCGAAGTACCGCGACCTCGGCGTCGAGGCGGTTCGCGTCACCATCCCCTGGCACCGCGGCATGACGAAGCCGACGAAGCTCGTGGGGACCTACCTCAGCCGGTCGGCGGGCCTCGTCGCACACGGTCAGCGCGTCGTCATAGCAGTGTTCGGATCGCCGTCTCAGGCGCCGATCGACGCGCAAGGCCGGGCTCAGTACTGCGAGTTCCTCCACCACGTCCTCCTCCACGTCCCCTTCCGCGACGTGGTCATCTGGAACGAGGCCAACTCGCCGCGCTTTTGGCCGCAGGGGCCGGGTGCGGGAGCGCCCGCGTACGAGGCGCTCCTCGCGACCTGCTGGACGCGGCTCCACTTCCTCCGTGGCGCGAGGGTGAACGTGATCTCGACGACGGCCGCGCACCACGATCCGGCCGGCTTCATCCGCGCAGTCGGAGACGCCTACCGGGCGAGCGGCCGGGGGCGTCCGATCGTCGACACATTTGGGCACAACCCGTATCCGGACTCGGCGTCCGAGGCGCCGTGGGTGGAGCACGCCGACCCGGCGACCGTCGGCGAAGGCGATCTCGATCGGCTCCTCGGCGCGATCCACGACGCATTCGACGGGACGGCGCAGCCGGAGCCGGGCACCGGTCGCACCACCGTCTGGTACCTCGAGGACGGGTTCCAGACGAGCGTTCCCGGCTCGAAGCGACCCCTGTATCACGGCGTCGAGACCGATCCGGGAGTGGTGCCGGCGCTCCTCGGCGACGGCGCCGAGCCATGGGTCCGCGACCAGGCGCACCAGATCCGGGATGCCCTCTACCTGGCTCGCTGCCAGCCAACCGTCGGGGCGTACTTCAACTTCGAGCTCCTCGACGAGGACCGGCTCTCCGGCTGGCAGTCGGGCCTCCTCTGGCGAGACGGAACGGAGAAGCCGTCGTATCGCGCGTTCAAGGATGCGGTGGCCGCCGTAGCCGACGGGGACGTGGACTGCTCGACCGTGGCCGGCGCGGGCGGGCCGCTCCCCGCCGAGCCTCCTCCGACGCCGGTCGGCTCGCCGCCCCGGTAGGTCTCGGACGATCGTGCGGCCGCGGACTTCGAGTCAGGGCGTGTAGTCGATCCAGTCCGCCGACGTGGTGCGGTCACTGTCCGGCGCCTGCCCCGGAAGCCAGCTCGGGAACCAGGAGTTCAGGTAGAGGTACATCGACCCCCGGGGAACGCCTCGCGTCCACGTCTGCATGAGCGTTCCGTCGACGAGGAACCGCACGGACCCCTTCCGATAGTCGATGGCGTATTCGTGGTAACCCGCGGTGGAGTCGAACGGCAGGACCTTCGTCACCGTGTTCGTCTGCGCGCCGCCCGAGTAGGTGGAGAACATGACCTTGCCGCTCGAGTCGCCGAAGATCTCGATGTCGATCTCCTGCTGGTAGTCGGGCGCGCGGTAGAGGAAGAACGCGGTCAGCGTGCTCGGGGCGTCGGCCACCTTCAGCCGCGTGCGATAAGTGCCGAACTGGAAGAGGCTCTTCGTCCGCATCTCGCCGCCGTCGAGCGCACCTGCCGGATGTCTGATCCCGAGCTCCCCGTTCGCCACCGCCACGTTGGCCGGAGTCAGCGTGCCCCAACCGAACGGGCGGCTGCTCACAACCCAGCGGCTCGAGTCGAAGGTCGTGAAGTCGTCGCGAAAGCCTTTCGCGTGGGCGGCTAACGCGATCGAGGCGCTCACACCGAACGCGGCGAGCACGACGAGGACAATCCAGACGCGCCGAGATCGGGGCATGCGGGGATTCTGTCACTCTCGACGAGCTTTTTCGCCCCGGAGCCTCGGCTACAGTCCAGGCTCCGCCCTCTTAGCTCAGTCGGTAGAGCACCTCCATGGTAAGGAGGGGGTCGACGGTTCGAGTCCGTCAGAGGGCTTCGCGAAGTTCCTGCAAGCGAGCGTCTCCCGTTGCCCCATTGCGGAAACGGCGTGGTCGCTCAGTCAGCCTCCATTCAGCCGTGCCGCCCTCACGAGCCGACCTTCGCGAGCGAGCACGTCGGAGATCACCTGGCTGAGTTCGTGAAGCAGCGAACGTGCAGGGAGAGGCGGGCAGTACGCTAACCGCCGTGGCCGTGACCCTCGCCGAGATCGACGATGGGAACCGCGAGGCTGTACTGGCGCTGCGCGTTGCACCCGATCAGGAGCGGTTCGTTGCGTCAGTGCAAGGGTCGCTGGAAGACGCCGCCGAGTACCCGCAGGCCAAGCCGTGGTATCGGGCGGTCTTCGCGGGCGACGAGCCGGTCGGATTCGTGATGGTGAGCTGGAACGTGGAGCCTCAGCCACCTGACATCATCGGGCCGTGGTTCCTGTGGAGGCTGCTCATCGATGAGCGGCACCAGGGCCGAGGCTATGGCTCCGAGGTCGTACGACAGGTCGCGGAGCTCGTGCGGGCCGAGGGCGCGACCGAGCTGCTGACGAGCTACGTACCGGAGGACGGCGGGCCGGCGGGGTTCTACGAGCGGCTCGGGTTCGTGCCGACCGAAGAGCTCGACTGGCACGGCGAGGTCATCGTGCGCCTCGTGCTGAGCTAGAGACGCAGTCAGCCTCTGAGTCAGCCTTGCGCGTCGGGTGGTGGCACCTCGGATCGCTGCGGACACGGCAGAAGCCGCACGGTTGAGCGAAGTGTCGCCTCCTGTCGCCTCGGGTCGCCCCCCGGAACTTCCAGGGTAAGAAGGCGGTCAACGGATCGAGTCCGTCAGAGGGCTTGGTCGCTTGCAAGGGTTTCCGACGCCTATCCTGGAGAAGGCTGACGATGGCGTACACGATCCGACCGCTCGACGCATCCACTTGGGACGAGTTCGCGGAGCTCGTCGAGCGCAACAACGGGATCTTCGGCGGTTGCTGGTGTATCGGCTACCACCCTGAGTGCGGACAGAAGGGCATCAGTCATCGAGCCGTGAAGGAGGAGCGCGTCCGCAGCGGCCGCGCCCACGCCGCTCTCGTCCTCGACGAGGAGGGTGCGGCGCAGGGCTGGTGTCAGTACGGGAGCCCCGAGGAGCTCTCGAACATCAAGCACATGCGCGAGTACGAGAAGGACCCTCCACCGCGTCCGGACTGGCGGATCACGTGCGTGTTCGTCGACAAAAGGCACCGCGGTCGGGGGATCGCACGGACTGCGCTCGAGGGCGTGCTCGGCCACATCGCGGAGCTCGGAGGCGGGCTCGTCGAGGCCATCTCCGAAGTGACGGCCGGACGGGAGGCGCACGGCCGCTTCCTCTTCAGCGCAACGGTCGAGCTCCTCGAGCAGTACGGCTTCACGCGAGTTCGTCAGGTCGGCAAGCATGCGTGGATCGTGACCAAGGTGGTCGAAGCCGGATGAGGCCGTGAGTGGCCCCATGGGAGCGATCCAGGTACACGAGTTCATGAGCCTCGACGGCGTCATCGACGCGCCGACGTGGACGGCGGACTACGGCTTCGATCCCGCGATGGGCGATGCGATCGGCGCGGTCGTGGCGCGGTGCGAGGCCATCCTGCTCGGACGCACGACGTACGAGATGTTCGAGCCGGCGTGGTCGACGCGGACGGTCGAGGATGATCCGGGAGCACCGTTCTTCAACGACACGACGAAGTACGTCGTCTCCGGAACGCTCGCCGACGCGACCTGGAGGAACACGAAGGTCCTCGGGCCGTACGACGCCGCTGCCATCCGCCGCCTGAAGGAGGACGTCGACGGCGACATCTACGTCAGCGGGAGCGGCACGCTCGTGCGGGCCATGCTCGACGACGGGCTGGTCGACGAGCTGCATCTGTTCGTCTATCCGCTGACCCGCGGCTCGGGCCCGAGGCTCTTCCCCGACGGTGCCGCGCCGCGCAGCCTGGCACTCGCCGGGAGCGAGTCGTACGAGAACGGCGTGCTCTACACGGCGTACCGACCGCAGAGCTAAGGCACGAGGAGTCCGCGGCGACGCGAGGCTCGCCGTGACGCGGAGAGCCTCAGCTCTCGCTCGTCGCCGGCGCGATGACGGTGCGGGGGACCCCGCAGCCCTGCAGGCGTTATCGTGCAACTCGCTCAGATGGCGGCTACCAGCGAGGGCTCCGCGGCGCACGAAGACGTTCCCGTCCTCATCGTCGGCGGCAGCCTGGTCGGGCTCTCGACGGCCGCGTTCCTCGGGCACCACGGCGTTCCCTCGCTCGTGCTCGAGCGCCACCGCGGCACCGCCATCCACCCGCGTGCCGCGCTCGTCAACCAGCGGACGATCGAGACGTACCGGGCGCTCGGCCTCGAGGACGAGATCCACGACGCCGCCGCGCAGGAGTTCGTCCAAAACGGCGCCATCGTGTCGGTCGAGAGCCTCGGCGGGAAGGAGCTCGACTGGTACTTCCGCTTCATCAACGAGGGCGTCGAGGCGATCAGCCCGTGCCCGCGCGTCTTCGTCACGCAGATCGGGCTCGAGCCGGTGCTGCTCCGGGCGGCAGAGAAAGTCGGCGCGCGCATCCAGTACGCGTCGGAGGCCGTGTCCGTCGAGCAGGACGGGGACGGTGTCACGGCCGTCGTCCGCCCGCGCGACGGCGGCCCCGAGCGAACCGTGCGGGCTCGCTACCTCATCGCCGCAGACGGAGCGCACAGTCCCATCCGCGAGGCGCTCGGCGTCGGTCAGCTCGGCCACGGCAGCTTCTCCGACAGCATCACCATCTACTTCAAGGCCGACGTGCGTCACCTCATGGGCGATCGGAACCTGAGCGTCATCTACGTCTTCGGTCCGCGCCTGCAGGGGTTCTTCCGCTTCTCGATCGACCTGCAGGCGGGCTTCCTGGTGGTCAACTCGACGTCCGACGGCGACGGCAACCGGTCGGTCCGGATCGGCGAGGACATGAGCGAGCCGACGTGCATCGCGTACGTCCGCGAGGCGCTCGGCGATCCCGACATCGACGTCGAGATCGAGAACGTGCAGCGCTGGGCCGCGTCCGCGGAGTACGCGGAGAGGGCGCGGGACGGGCGCGTGTTCATCGCCGGGGACGCCCTGCACGTCATGCCTCCGACCGGAGGCTTCGGCGGCAACGTCGGCGTCCAGGACGGCTACGACCTCGCGTGGAAGCTCGCCTACGTGCTCGACGGACGTGCCGGCGAAGAACTCCTCGACACGTACGACACCGAGCGACAGCCGGTCGGCGCCTTCGCGACGGAGCAGGCGTACACGCGCTACGTCCTCCGCCTCGACCCCTCGCTCGGGAAGGACGACCTCATGCCGATCGTCGAGGAGGCCACGATCGAGCTCGGCTACCGCTACCGCTCTCCCGGGATCACGGCAGGTGAAGACGGCGACGACGACATGTGGGAGGACCCTCGCGAGTCCTCCGGCCGCCCCGGCTTCAGAAGCCCGCACGCGTCCGCCGGCGGGGGCAATCGGTCGACGCTCGACCTCTTCGGGAGGAACTTCGTCCTCCTCGCGGGGTCGTCGGGAGGCGCGTGGTGTGCCGCCGCCGAGGGGGCCGGGAGCGCTATCGGCGTCCCGGTCGACACCTATCGCATCGGCGCCGACCTCGACGGCACGACCGACGACCTCGAGAAGGTCCACGGCACGGGCTCCGAGGGCGCCGTGCTCGTGCGTCCCGACGGGTTCGTCGCCTGGAGGGCGTCGGAGGCCGAAGAGCATGCGCGAGAGGTCCTTGAACGCGCGCTCGGCGCAGCGCTCGGCAAGTCTCGACCCGGCTGAGCCACCGCGGACATTTCGTCCACTGGGCGCCGTCGCGCTTCTACTGCGGCGGACCGGAGGCGAGGCGAACCGTGGCGCTGTCGGAGCCCGTGTACTCGTCGACCCAGGCGAGCTTCACGGCGTTCCCCGGCGAGTAGCGGAGCACGAGGTTCCGAAGGCTCGTCGGCGACGTCACCCGATGCCCGCCGAAGCGCGTGATGAGCACGCCCGGCTCGAGGCCGACGCGTGCCGCGGGCGATCCCGACGCGACGCCCTCCACGACGGCACCCGACTGCTGGGCGTAGTCGCTCGATCCCAGCCGGACACCGAGGAACGCAGTCGCGCCGACGTGCACCGTCGACGACTTCCTGCCTGCGTGGACCTGCTTCGCGATCGCGATTGCCGAGTCGATCGGGATCGCGTATCCCTCCCCACCCTGGTACGAGAACCCGGTGGAGGCGGCAGCGTCGATGCCGACGACGCGTCCGTTGCTCAGGAGCGGGCCGCCGGAGTCGCCCGGCCGCAAGGGAGCGCTCGTCTCGATGAGCCCGGCAAGCCGGCTCACGCCGCCCTCATCGTCCGAGACCGTGATCGTGCGCCGCACCGCGATCACCGCGCCGCGCTTGACGGTGAGCGTGCCGGTGCCGCCGGCGTTGCCGACCGCCGTGAGGTGGTCACCGACCTTGACGGAGCCGGCGCTCCCGATCATGGCGGTGCGCAATCCGCTCGCATTCCGGAGATCGAGCAGCGCGACGTCCTGCGCCACGCTGTAGCCAGCGACCGTCGCGGTGAACGTCCGGCCCGTCGACGGGTCGGTGACGCGAACCGCGCTTGCGCCGCGGATGACGTGGTTGTTCGTGAGCACCTCATCGGAAGCGAGGACGACCCCCGTTCCGGCAGCGGCACCTCCCCCCGCAAGCCGTGTGTTCACGACCACGACCCCGGTCTTCACCGTCCGCGCCGGCGCGGCTCCGCCGGCGAGGGCGCCGAACGCCGCCGAGGAGCCCGCGATCAGGGCTGCCGCGGCTGCCCCGACGAGCGCGATCTTGAGTGGTCCGTGCCTGAGGTTCATCCCGCTGCTCCGTCTCGATGTCATCGCCAGAACATCATGGCCGACTAAGAGTGGACTGAGGATCCGGGGAACTGTTCGTTAAGGAAAGCGCTCGCGCGCGACCCGGCCCCGCGTGGCCGTTCGCACCGCAGGCGGCGGACCCGGGTCGATCGCCACCGACCCGTGCGCGCCTTCAGCGAGTGCCTCGACGAGCGCGGCCGCGAGCAAATCGCTCGCCGCGTGGTCGAGCCCACGGGCGCCGAGGCCGCTCTCGGCGGCGATGTCGAGGACGACGTCGACGACGACCGGGTGGATCTCGCTCGGCCAAAGGCCGTACTCGGCCACGACCCGCTCGATCGCGCCGACCGCCGCGCCGCGGAGCGACTCCTCGTCGAGGTGGCCGTAGACCGCGAAGGCGCCGATGCGCTCGAGGAGCTCCGTGGGGAAGCCGGCCTCGCCGAGGGCGTCGTGGCACTCGCGCGTGACCGCCCAGCGATTCTCGAGCGGGATCCGGTGGAGCCGGGCCTGGAGCGCGGCCGCGCAGCAACTGCTCGTCATCGCGATCACGGCGTGCGCGGCGTCGATCGCCTGCCCGTTCGGCGCCGACACGCGGCCGGTGTCCAGCAGGTTGAGCAGGACCTCGTGGACGAGTGCCGGATGCGCCTTGTCGACCTCGTCGAGGAGGACGATCGAACCCGGCGAGCCCACCGCGTCGAGGAATCCGGACGGGTCGCCGTACCCGACGTAGCCGGGCGGCGCGCCGATGAGCCGGGACACCTGGAGCGCCTGGTTCAGCTCGTTGCAGTCGACCCGGAAGAGGTGGGCGTCCCGCCGGCCGAGGGCGGCAAGCGCTCCCGGCAGCGCCTCGACGGTGGATGTCTTCCCGGTGCCCGTCGGCCCGAGGAGGAGGATCGTCCCGGGCCTCGCCGGGTCCTTCTTCGCGAGCTGCGCGCACACGACGTGCGCGACGCGGGCGAGCGCCGGCGCCTGTCCCTTGATCCTGTCGGCGAGGCGCTCCGCGAGCGCGGACGGCATGAGGCGCTGCGGACGATCGGCTCTTCGGTCCGCTCGCAGGAATGACGCGATGTCGTCATCCAGGTCGGACTCGTCCTCGTCGATCTCGATCCCGAATGCCCTCGCGAGCGGCCCCTTCGCGAATGCAGAGAGCTCGTCCACGCTCGTGAAGACCGCGACCCCCGTCGCGAAGAGCATCCGGACACGCGCGTCGTCGTTCTCGAGCTCGCGCCGCTCGACGCGGATGAGCAGCGCGCCGCTCGGCGCGGCGTGGAACTCCACCGAGCCGCGTCGCGGGTCGCATCCGGGCGGGTAGAGCGCCTTCGACCACGATCTGCCGCGAACGCCGGCCCGCGCGAAGAGCCCCTCGACGTAGCCGCGGTCAGCCCGAACGAGCCGCTTCACGCGCGTCGAGCAACCGGCTCGTCGGCTCGAATAGCACTCCCCACTGGCGATCCCTCCGCGATCGGAAGCGGACGACGCTACCAGAACAGATGTTCGCTCTCAACCGGCCCGACCGCAAAGACCAGCCGATTCGGATTACGCGGGAGGATCAGCCGAAGTCGATCACGCTGCGGATGCCGTCCTGCGCCTCCATGAGCTCGAAGCCGCGGTTGACGTCCTCGAGCCGGATGCGATGCGAGACGAACGACGCGACGTCGATCTCTCCGGCGAGTGCGCGCTCGACGAACTGAGGCACCTGGTCGCGCCCCTTCACGCCCCCGAACGACGAGCCCGCCACGCGCCGGCCGGTGATGAGGAAGCGCGGGACGATCTCGAGCGCCTCCCCCTTGCCCGCAACTCCGGCGACCGTGCAGAGCCCCCACCCCATGCGCGCGGACTCGACGGCCTGGCGCATGACGGAGACGTTGCCGGTCGCCTCGAACGTGTAGTCGGCGCCGAAGCCACCTGTGAGCTCCACGATCTCCTCGACGACGTCGGGACCCCCGACGAGCGTGTCCGTCGCGCCGTGCGCGCGGGCCAGCTCGAGCCGCGAGGGCGAGAGATCGACGCACAGGATCCGCTCGGCGCCCTGGAGCCGACAGCCGGCGACCGCGCCAAGGCCGACCATGCCGGCGCCGAAGACGACGCACGTCGAGCCCGCTTCCACCTTGGCCGTGTTCATCGCGGCGCCAAGCCCCGTCGAGAGGCCGCACGCGAAGAGGCAGGCATGCTCGGGCGGCATCTCGCGATTCACGTTCGCGAGGGCTATCTCCGGCATCACGGTGTACTCCGCGAACGTCGACGTCCCCATGAAGTGGCGGATCGGCTCGCCGCCGCGACCGAGCCGCGTCGTCCCGTCCGGGAGGTAGCCCTTGCCCTGCTGCTCACGAATCGCGAGGCAGAGGTTCGTGCGGTCACTCCGGCAGTGGATGCACTCGCGACACTGGGGCGAGAAGAGCGTCACGACCTGGTCGCCCGGGGCGACCGACGACACGCCCTCGCCCACCCGTTCGACGATGCCCGCGCCCTCGTGCCCGAGCACCGTCGGCGAGTAGCCGGACGGGTCGGCGCCCGAGGCGGTGAAGAGGTCCGTGTGGCAGACGCCGCATGCGGTCAAGCGGACGAGAACCTCACCCGACTTCGGCTCCTCGAGGTCGACCTCCTGGACGACGAGCGGCTCGCCGAACTCCTCGAGCACGGCCGCCCTCATGCGCATGGGCGGATCCTCACATCGCCGCTCACGCGCTCGCAGCCGCGATCGGCGGCATGCCCTCCCGGCTGCGCGCGGCGTACGCGCGGTCGTCGTCGTTCACGGGCGGGGTGCCGTAGTAGTGGAAGCTCTCGACCGTCTTGACCTCCCACGCCTGGCCGCGCGCCCGCTCTCCCTGCGTCCAGATCACGGGCTCGAGCTCGGGGTCGTAGACGAAGTAGCCGCCGTTCGTGATCTCGATCCGGTTGCCGCCCGGCTCGAAGACGTAGAGGAAGAAGCCCTGGCAGATCGTGTGCTTCGACGGCGCGAACTCGATCGGGACGCGGTGCTCGATGAGGATGTCCGCGGCGCGGAGGACCTCCTCCCGCGTGTCGACCCAGAACGCGAGGTGGTGAAGGCGCCCGCGCGCCTGCCTGGCGTCCGCGACGTAGATCAGCTCGTGCGCCGCGATCGAGAGCGACAGCCACGCGCCCGCCTCGCTTCCGTCCTCGAGTAGGAGCCCCTCGGTCTGGTAGTAGCCGAGCGTCTCGGTCGAGAAACGGCGGCAGGCGGCGACGTCGAGCGCGAGCAGGTTCACGTGGTCGAGCCGGCTGACTCCGGCGCCCCGCCCCGTGTAGCGCTGCGGCTGGTTCCGGAGGACGGGTTTCAGGTGCTCGGGCGGGACGTAACGCTCGGTCTCGTAGTAGAGCTCGAGTGCGTGGCCGTCCGGATCCGTGAAGCGGTACGCCGGCCCGTGTCCGACGTCTCCGTCGATCCAGCCGACGCCGAGACCGGACGCCTCGACCGCCGCCACCCGCCGCTCGAGCGCCTCGGGGTCGCGGGCGCGGATCGCCATGTGCCCGAGCCCGGGCTCGGGCGACTCGGTCAGCTTCAGCGAGTAGCGCTGGTAGTCGGCGTACCCCCGGAGATAGACGGACTGGCCCTCGGCGGCCTCCTCCTCCATCCCGAGCGCGTCGACGAAGAAGCGGAGACTCCGCTCCGGCTCCGGCGTGAGCAGCTCTGCGTGCCCGATGTGGGCGAGGTCGCGCGCGCTCACGACCCTCCCTCCACGCGGGCTCGGAGCCCGTCGAGGTCGTACGAGAGAGCGCCCGCCCGGAGCCGCGCGCGCTTGGTCGCCTCGCGCTCCTCGCGTTCGAGGGCGGCCGCAAGCACCTCCTCGACCCGATCTCGAGGGACGACGGCGGCGCCGTCCGCGTCGAGGACAACGATGTCGCCCGGCGAGATCTCCTGGCCGCCGACGACCACGGGCTCGTCGATCGCGCCGACGACGTCCTTGCCGGCTCCGCGGATCGAGACGAACCGGGCCCAGATCGGCAGGCCGAGCTCGACCAGCTCGTCCACGTCGCGGACGGCGCCGTCGACGACGATCGCGGCCGCCCTCTGCGCCTGCGCCTGGGTCGCCAGGAGATCGCCGACGAGCGCGAAGGCCTCCGGCTCCGGCATCGTCACGACGAGCACGTCGCCGGGCTGCACCACCGCCATCGCGGCGTGAACCATGAGGTTGTCGCCCTGGCCGCAGCTGACGGTCCGCGCGGGGCCCGCGACACGCGACCCCGGGACGATCTGGCGCAGCGGCGCGTCGACGAGCCCCTGGCGGCCGGCGGCCTCGTAGACCGTCGCCGTGCCGAGCCTCGCGAGCTCCTCGAACGCGCTCACAGCGTCGCCACGACCTGCGGGAGAACACGTTGGAAGGCCTCCGCATAGCGGATCTCGCCCGCACCGGACGCGCGGCGCGCGTGATTCCCTCGATGCCCCGCGCGCTCGTCGTAGTACTGCGCGAGGTACGCCTGCGAGGCCATCGCGGCCATCGCCTCGCGCTTCGCCTCGACGACGGGCGTGATGTCGACGAACGTCGTCGGCGTGAAGTTGCAGAGCTCGGGCTGGTGCGGCTCGAAGAGGAAGAGGTCGGGTGGCTCGATCGTCGGGAACGCGCTCGGGACCCCCGCTCCGGAGGCGAGCGCGCGTGCGCGAACGACCGCGTGATGCGCAGCCGGATGATCCGGGTTGAACGGGTCGGTGTCCGTGTGCGTGACGATGACGTCCGGCGCGAACTCGCGGACGACGTCCACGACCTGCCCGAGCTCCTCGGGCCCGATCTCGAGCGGGTAGTCGCCGAGGTCGAGCGCGCGGAAGTCGGCGCCGAGAGCTTGCGCGGCCTTCTCCGCCTCCTCGTGTCGGATGCGCTTGACCTCCTCGATCGTCTGCCCCTCGACCTTCCAGAGCTCGCCGGACTCGCCGCGCTCGCCGTACGAGAGCGCGACGCACTCTCGCGACTCCCCCGCCGCGCGTGGCCACGGCGATCGCGCCTCCCGCACGCCAGACGAAGTCGGCCGCGTGCGCCCCGACGACGAGCAGCCGCCGGCTCATCCGACCGCGACCCCCGCGAGCGTCCGCGAGTTGACCACGGTCATCGTCCGGACCTCGTCCTCCGAGAAGCCGTGCGCGAGCAGCCGGTCGGCGAAGAGCGCGAGGCCATCCTCGACGGGCGGGTTCTCCGGCTGTCCGAGGTCGGTCGAGAGCAAGTTGCGCTCCGAGCCGGTGGCGCGGATGCCCTCGGCCATGTGCTCCCAGGAGCACTTGCCCGTGTGCGCGGTCGTGAAGCAGCGCTCGAGCAGGGCGCCGCGCTCGGCGAGCGCTACCTGGTCCTCGACGCTCAGATCCGAGGTCGGGAACTCGGGATGCGTGACGACGACGTGGCGGATGCCCGCGCCGCGCGCCGCGTCGACGACCGGGAAGATCTCGTCGCGGGTGAGATGACCGGTCGCCAGGACGAGACCGTGCCGCGCGACCACGGCGAGGACGGCGAGGAGCTCCGGCAGCGGGTCTCCCGCGGCGTCGAGCACCGGCACCGGCGGAGGCTCGAGTCCCTGGTCGCGGAGCTCGGCCTGGATGCGCACCCACAGCGGAGGCGTCGAGCCCTCGGGGTAGACGCGGTCGCGTGCGCCCGCCTCGCCGACGGCGTCGACCGTCGGCAGCCAGACGATCCGCGCTCCCTCCCGCGCCGCGATCTCGACCGCGAGCGGGTTGAGGCCGCCGACCGACGCGTTCAGCGTGAGCGTCCCGACAACGTCGATCCCGGGGACCGCCCGCGAGACCACCTGGGCGCGCTCCGCCGTCGACGTGTAGTGCGACTTGAGCCCGAACCCGGCGAGCCCCACCTCGAGGAAGCGCTCGGCCAGCGAGACGTCGTCGATCCGCCTCCGCATCACGTCGGGCCCGACGTGGATGTGGAGGTCGTACGCCGCGCGGACGAGCTCGCGCGCCGCAGCCGACGGCTCCGCACCCGTCGGCGTGGCCTCGGCCGTGCCCGTGCCCTCCGCGATCACGCCTGCGACTTCACGTAGTCCACGTAGCCGCGGACGTCGGATGCGGGCTCCGTGTACGCCTCGCCGAGCGCATCCTCCATCGCAGTCATGTACTCCTCGGCCCAGGCCGGGAAGTCGTAGTCGATCGCGCGCAGGAACTCGAGCGTCGCCGCGAAGCGGATGTCCGCGATCGACGGAGAGTCACCGCCGATGAACGGCCTGTCGTCGAGGAAGAACGCGCGGTAGACCTCGAGCGGGCCCGCGATCCCCTCCTCGGCGTCCTTCTGGGCCTTCGCCTTCATCGCCTCGTCGGCGTCGGAGGTCGCCGTCTCGCCGGCGTACTGGGGAAAGCTCAGCGTCGGGTACGTCGCGCGCGCGACGAGCGGGTAGAGCGTCCCGATCAAGTAGAACATCGCGCTGTCGACCATCGCCCGCTCGCCCGGATCGCTGGGATAGAACCGGTCGAGGCCGTTCTTGTTACAGAGGTACTGCATGATCGCGCAGCTCTCCCAGAGCGAGCCCTTCGGCAGCCCTGCCTCCTCGAGCAGCGGCGTGAGGTCGGCGGGATCCTTCGCGAGGAACTCCGGCGTCGACTTCTTCCCCCAGACGTCGACCTCATCGAAGTCGAGCCCGGCTGCCCGGACGAAGATCCGAGTCGAGAGGTTGTTGACGCTCGGCTTGAGGATGCTCAGCGTGTGCGTAGCCATGTGAGGTCTCTCCTTTCCTACGAGTAGGAGTAGGGGTTCTTCGCCGCGCGCTCGTCCGAGAGGGAATCCTGCCGCGCGACGAGCGACTCGATCGCGTCCGCCAGGTGGATCTCGGCGATCGCAGGGTCACCTCGCTCGACGCGGATCCTGTGCGCCTCGAGCAGGACGTCCGCATGTGTGTGCGCGTGCGGAGGCTCGAACCGATACGAAGCGAGCTCGACGAGCATCCCGAGCGGATCGTCGAAGTAGATCGAGTCCATAAAGCCGCGATCCTTCACGCCCGAGTGGCGGATGCCGCGTTCGTCGAGCCGCTCCACCGTCTGACGGAACGTCGCCTGAGACAGGGCGAAGGCGATGTGGTGGACGATTCCGGGCTCTCGCGGCGCGGGCGTCGGGTCGGGCATTCGCTCCTCGTTCGTGAAGATCGTGATCAGGCGTCCGTCGCCGGGGTCGAAGTAGAGGTGGCTCTCCGCCGCGTTGTCGAGGTTCGGCTGCTCGAAGACGAACGGCATCCCGAGAACGCCCTCCCAGAAGTCGATCGACGTCTGGCGGTCCGCTCCGACGATGGTGATGTGGTGGACGCCCTGGCTCTGCAGCTTTCGCATCTGTCCTCGCGACCCGACCCTACTGTTCCACGAGCTTCGACTTCCACTCGCTGCGCTGCAGCGTGCCCCACGGGACGAGCTCGACGCTCGTCTGGACGACGAGCACATCACGCAGACGCGCGCGGATCGCGTCCGCGAGGGCGGTATCGGGCGTCGCATCCAGGGCGAGCTCGACGCTGACCGGGAGCGGTGGCTCCTGCTTCACGCCCGGCGTCCGCGGCCGGACGAGGATGTAGCCGCTCACGTCCGGGGCGAACCCGCCGACGACCTCGCGCACCGCCGAGGGGAAGACGTTGACCCCGCGCACGATCAGCATGTCGTCGGTGCGGCCGACGCAGCGCACGCGCGGGCTCGTCCTGCCGCAGGGACACGCGCTCGTCCGCACCTCGACGTGGTCGTGCGTGCGGAAGCGGAGGAGCGGCGCCGCGCGGTGTCGCAGATGCGTGAGCACGAGCTCTCCGCTCACGCCGTCCTCGAGCTCGCGGGCGGAGCCTGTCTCGGGATCGATCAGCTCCACATGCACGAAGCCCCGCGCGCCGAGGTGCATCCCGTCCTGCTCCTCGCACTCCCCCCAGAGCGAGACGCCGATGTCGCCGATCCCCATCGCCTCGGTGACCCTCGCGCCCCAGCCCTCCTCCAGCATCGCGCGGAACGCGGGCTCTCCCCCGCCCGGCTCGCCGGCGACCAGGACGCGCTCGACGCTCGAGCCGGCGAGGTCGACGCCACGCTCCCGCGTCCATTCGACGAGGTAAGCGGCGTAGGACGGCGTGAGCACCGCCGCCTCGGGCGTCAGGCGCTCGATCGCCGCGACGACGCGCTCGCTGTTCCCCGTGCCGACCGGGATGTGACAGAGCCCGACGAGGTCGAACGCCGCCAGCGCGGCGCCGGCGACGAACGGCCCTGCGTTGTACGTCGAGACGATGCGCTGGCCGGCGGCGATCCCGGACGCGGCGTAGCTCCGCGCCGAGGCGGTGACCCAGTTCTCGAGATCGCCAGCGGTGAGCGGCACGTAGCTCGGCGTACCCGTCGTCCCGCTCGTCGAGTAGATCCGGACGATCTCGTCGCGCGTCGCGCAGAGATGCGTGCCGACGGCATTCTCGGACGTGACCGTCTCGCGGAGCTCCGCCTTCTCGGTGAGCGGCAGCCGCGCGATGTCGGAGAGCCCGCCGGTGTCGGCGGCCGAAGACACGCCCGCCGCAGCGAGCTTCTCGCGGTAGAACGTGGAGCGCTCGAGGAGATACGCGAGCTGCGCGCGGTAGGCGCCGTCGTCGAGGGCAAGCTGCTCCTCCCACGGCAGCGATTCGACCTCGGGCGCGAGCATCACTCCGGCTCCGGCTCGTAGGCGACCGCCTCCTCCGCGGCCGCGGCCATGGCGAAGCCGGCCGGGAGCTCGCGTTCCTCCGCGAGATGGGCGAGGAGGCTCGCGGTCCGCGCCAGGATCGGTATCGCCTTCGTGTCGGCGACCGTGTAGCCGAGGTCGAGGAGCACCGCCGCGATGGGCAGGGAGACGTTCATCATGGGCGGCTTTTCCCATGCCTCCGCGACCGCGTCGCGGAGCGAGCGGGCGAGGGCGACGTGCGGGCCGCTCGCCCCACGCGCGTCTGCCAGCTCGAGGATCCGCTCCGCGCGCGGATCAACCGGCCGGTGGACGGGATGGCCGAAGCCCGGAACCCGACCTCCCTCGGCGTGGATCTCGCGGGCGACAGCCGCGGCGACCGCTCCGGCCTCCTCGCCGGCCGCGACCCGCGCGTGCGCGTCCGCGAGGAGCCGCGCGCACTCCTCGGTCGTGCCGAGGACCACGGACCCGGCGCCGAGGATCCCCGCCGCGACCGCCCCCTGCAACGAATCGGGATCCGCGGCGAGCGTCATCCGCGCTGCGACGTTGGTCGGCATCAATCCGTGCTCCGCGATCGCGACGAGGAGGAGGTCGAGGAAGAAGCGCTGCTCCTCGCTCGCCTCGCGGCCGGTGAGCAGGAGATGGAAGTACTCGGTGAAGCTCAGCCTGCCCATGAGGTCGCCGCAGAGGTCGCGACCGCGCACGTCGACGCGATCCGGGTAGGCCTGCGCGATGTGCGTCCGAGGGCGGTCCACCTTGCTTCTCACCCGACTCCGAGCTCGTCGCGGACGAGCTGTGCGCCGGCGACCATCGCCTCGAGCTTCCGGAACGCGAGATCGCGCGACAGGTACTTCATCCCGCAGTCTGGCGCGACGACGAGCCGCTCCGGCGGGAGAACGTCCAGGGCCGCCCGAATCCGGTCGGCGACGACCTCGGGCGTCTCCGCTTCGCTCGACCCGAGGTCGAGGACGCCGAGGACGATCACCTTGTCCGGAAGGTCGCGGAGGAGTTCCGGATCGAGGCCCGGCTGCGCGGCCTCCAGCGACAGGTGCGTCGCCCCGCACTCGGCGAGCTCGCGCAGGAACGGATAGCCGCTGAGCCGGTCGTGGACGATGTGTGCGTACCCGAAGCACGTGTGGAGGACCGTGTCGCCCTCGATCCCCTCGAGCGCGCGGTCGATCGCCTCAAGGGCGTACTGGCGCGCCTGCTCCGGCCGCGCCTGAAGGTAGGGCTCGTCGATCTGGACGACGTCCGCGCCGGCGGCCTTCAGGTCGCGCAGCTCGTCGTTGACGGCCCCCGCGTACCCGAGCGCGAGGCTCCGCGCGTCGGGGTAGTGGTCGTTCTGCGCCTGCTGGGCCATCGTGAACGGGCCGGGCACGGTGATCTTGATCTTCCGCTCCGTGAGCGAGCGGAGAAGCTCGGCGTCGCGAACCTCGACGGGCCGGGTGCGGCGGATCGGGCCGACCACTCGCGGGACCGGGTTCTCGTCGCCGGTGCGGTCGAGTGCGACGCCGGGGTTGTCGAGGTCGACGCCTTCCAGCGCTGTCGCGAACCGGTTCGAGTAGCTCTCCCGGCGCATCTCGCCGTCCGTGATCACGTCGACCCCGGCCCGCTCCATGTCGGAGACCGCCAGGCGGGTCGCATCGTCCTGCGCCTCCTCGAGGTACGGCGCAGGCACGCGCCAGAGCTCACGCGCGCGGACGCGCGGCGGCAGGCGGTCGCCCAGCCGCTCGCGGTCGATCAGCCAGTCGGGCTGCGGATAGCTCCCGACGACGGTCGTGACGAGAGCATCGGGACCCACGGTCGGCCAGTCTATTTCGCGGCACGCGGCCGCCGTCTGGTAGGACGATGCCGTGCCGGAAGCGCCGGACCGCTCGCTCCGCGCGACTACCGTGGCCGTCCTCTCGGACGTCCACGGCAACGCGACCGCGCTCGCGGCGGTCCTCGGCGAGCTCGAGCGGGAGAGACCGGAGCTGGTCGTGTTCGGCGGCGATCTCACCTGGGGCCCGCAGCCGTCGGAGACGCTCGCGCTCGTGCGGGCGATGGACGTCCCGACGGCGTTCGTCCGCGGCAACGCGGATCGCGCCGTTGCCGAGTGCAGCGAGCGCGAGCGCGCAGCTCGCGGCGAAGGCGAGTCGCTCACGCCGCGGGAGAGATGGATGGTGGAGCGGCACGACGAGTCCGCGCGGGCGTTCCTCAAAGGGTTCGCCGAGAGTGTCGTCGTCGAGGTCGAGGGTCTCGGCGCCGTTCGTATCTGCCACGGCTCGCCCAGGAGCGACGAGGAGATCGTGACACGGGCGACGCCGGAGGCACGAGTCCGGGAGTTCATGGAAGGCGTCCCGGAGCGCGTGCTCGTCACGGCGCACACGCACCTCCAGTTCGACCGCGAGGTCGCGGGGATTCGCTCGCTCAATGCAGGCAGCGTGGGGATGCCGTACGCCGAGGAGCGGGGCGCCTACTGGGCGCTCCTCGGCCCCGACGTCTCGCCCCGACGCACGGACTACGACCTCGACGAGGCTGCACGCCGATACCGAGCGACCGGCGACCCGCTGAAAGAGGAGATGGTCTCGCTCCTCTTCTCTCCCCCGTCTCCGGAGGAGCTCATCGCCCACGGGGAATCGGTCGTGTTCTCCGGCTGACCGGTCCGGCGCCCGGAAGCACGTAACGTTTCGGGGAAGACGAGTCCGTGAAGGGAGGAACGGTGGACGACGAGCAGATTCACGATCGCATCCAGGCGCTCGTCACCGAGGAGCAGGAGCTGTGGACGCGCGAGGCGCAGGACGGCGCGAGCGAGTCCGACCGGCAGCGCCTCGCGTCGCTCGAGGTGTCCCTCGACCAGTGCTGGGACCTGCTTCGCCAGCGACGCGCGCTCCGCGAGGCAGGCCTCGACGAGGACGCCGCTCAGGTGCGCGACGCCAACGTCGTCGAGGGCTACCAGCAGTAACCGGAGCCGTGGACGAGGACCACGTCCTGTCGAGCGTCGGCGAGGCGCCGCGCGATCCGGAAGAGCTCGAGGCGGGTGGCGCCGACGGGGTGAGCGCCGAGATCTCGCCGGACACGCATATGGGAGCCGTCCACCTGACGGTGTCCGACCTCGACCGCTCACTGGCGTACTACCGCACCGCCGTCGGTCTCGACGTTCTCGAGCAGAGCGACGGACGCGCGTCTCTCGGAGCAGGGACGCGGGAGCTACTCGTCCTCGTCGAGGAGCGCGACGCTCGCCCCGCCTCGGGGCACACCGGTCTCTACCACTTCGCGCTGCTGCTCCCCGAGCGCGTTGACCTCGCCCGCTGGCTCGCACATGCGGCTCGCGACGAGGTGCGGCTCGTCGGACTCTCGGACCATTTCGTGAGCGAGGCGCTGTACCTCGCCGACCCCGACCTCCACGGGATCGAGATCTACTGCGACCGCCCGCGCGACGTGTGGGAAGGGACGGTCGACGCTCGCATGACGACCATGCCGCTCGACGTCGAGAGCCTCTTCGGCGAGATCGACGACCCCGCCTCGGAGCCGTTCGACGGCCTCCCGGCAGGGACGGTTATGGGACACGTCCACCTGAAGGTGGCCGGTATCCCCGAGACGGTGGCGTTCTACCGCGACGTGCTCGGATTCGGCCTCATGGCGCAGCTCGGTCCGCAGGCGGCATTCCTCTCGGCGGGCGGCTACCACCACCACGTCGGGGCGAACACCTGGGAGAGCGCCGGGGCGTCCCCGCCTCCGACGGGAACGGCCGCGCTGAGGCACGCGACCGTCGTCCTCCCCACCGTCGACGAGCGCGACCGCGTCGTTGGACGCCTCGAAGCCGCCGGCCACGCGCCCGACGAGAGGGACGCGGGGCCGACGGCCGTCGACCCGTCAGGCAACCGCCTGCTGCTCGCGGTCGCCTGACGGATCTCCGAGACCTGCTCTAGGCCGTCGCCTCGAGCGCCGGCTCTGCTCTCGTCGCCTCCTCCGGCCGCAGGTCACGCCCGCGGACGAGGAAGATCGACACGAGAACGCCGGCGAGTGCGATCGCCGTGCCCACCCAGAACGCGGCCTGGAAGCCGGTCGTGAGGGCGTTCGGCACGGCGGTGCCGCCCGCGACGGCGTTGTCCGTCCGCGAGACCGCGACCGTCGAGAGGATCGCGATGCCCACGGCGCCGCCGATCTGCTGCGACGTGTTGATGAGTCCCGACGCGAGGCCCGACTCCTCCGGCCGCGTGCCGGCGAGGGCCGCGATCGTGATCGGGACGAACGCGAACGGGATGCCGATTCCGAGGATCAGGAAGCCCGGGAAGAGATCGGTCCAGTAGGAGCCGTCCACCGACACCTGCGTGAACGACAGCAGACCGATCGTGAGCATCGCCATCCCGAAGACGAGCGCCGGCTTGACGCCGATCCGGTTCACGGCCGCCGCGGCGACGTTCGCCCACAGCACTGCCGTGCCCGCCACCGCGAGGTAGGCGACGCCTGCCTGGAGCGGCGAGTAGCCCAGCACGTCCTGCATGTACAGCGTCAGGATCAGGAAGACCGAGAACAGCACGGTCCCCATCACGAAGCCCACGATGTTCGCCGCCGTCAGCGTCGGCAGGCGGACGAAGATCGAGAGCGGGACGAGCGGATCCCGCTGCCGCGACTCCCACACGCCGAAAGCGATCAGGAGCGCGGCGGACGCGACGAACACGCCGATCGTCCGACCCGAGCTCCAGCCCCAGCCGTGGCCCTGCGTGATCCCGAGGACGAACAGCACGAGCCCGGAGGTGACGAGGATCGCTCCCGGGATGTCGTGACTCTGGCCGTGGGCGTCGCGACTCTCGGTCAGGAGCAGCGGAGCCAGGACGAGCCCGAGGATCCCGACCGGGACGTTCACGAAGAAGATCCACTGCCACGAGAGGAGATCGGTGAGGATCCCACCGAGCAGGACTCCCGCGGCCGCGCCGAACCCGCCGACGGCCCCCCACGCGCCGAGGGCGATGTTCCGCTCGCGTCCTTCGCGGAACGTCGTCGAGAGGATCGACAGCGCCGACGGCGTGATCAGTGCGGCACCGAGGCCCTGGAGCGCCCGGAAGGCGATCAGGGACACCTCGCTCCAAGCGAGCCCGCAGAGGAGCGAGCCGAGCGAGAAGACGACGAGACCGACCATGAACACGCGTTTGCGGCCCAGCAGGTCGGCGAGACGTCCACCGAGGAGCAGGAATCCGCCGAACACGAGTGCGTAGGCGCTGATCACCCACTGCAGGTTCTCCTGCGAGAAGTGGAGATCGGTCTGGATCGAGGGGAGCGCGACGTTCACGATCGCGACGTCGAGCACCACCATGAATTGCACGCCGCAGAGCAGCGCTAAGGCGAACCACCTGAGTCGTTCCGAGCCCACCATGTGCGACCTCCTTCAACGAGCACTGTCGGTAGAAGGTTGCGATCCTACACCGTTCTGCTTTCGATTTGCAAGTTAAGCCTTCCAATCCGCAAGCCAGTTGGTTACAATCGGCCCGCATGCCGAAGAGCTACCGCCAGTACTGCCCGATCGCCCACGCTCTCGACCTGGTGGGCGACCGCTGGTCGCTCCTGATCGTCAGGGAGCTTCTTGCGTACGGGCCGAGGCGGTACTCGGACCTCGCCAACCACCTCGAGGGCTGTGGCACGAACATCCTCGCAGCCCGCCTCAAGGGCCTCGAGAAGCACGGCGTCGTGAACAAGCGGCGCCTGCCGCCGCCCGCGGCTTCGACCGTCTACGAGCTGACTCCGTACGGTGAGGAGCTGCGCCCGGTCGTCCATCAGCTCGCGCACTGGGGCCTTCGGTCGCTGCATCCGCCGACAGCAGCCGACGCCCTCCACCCGGGCTGGCTTCCCGCCGCCCTGCGAACCGCCTTCCCGCCGAGCCCGACGGACGCCTGCATCGAGTTCCGCATCGGCGACGAGCGCGCGGCGTTCGTCGGAGGCGAGGTGCTCGAAGGGCCTGCAGTCGATCCCGACGCCGTGATCGAGAGCGACGCGAACGGTCTCTACCACCTCGTCGTCGACCGCGATCTCGACGCCGTCGAGGTTCGCGGCCGAGAGACCGCCGTGCGGGAGCTGATCGCCACGCTTCCCACGCCGGGCGAAGCCCCGGTACCGGTCTAGCCCCGGAGCAGCGGCCGGAGGAGCTCGTCGAGCACCTCCCGGTACACGAGCGCGTCGTAGCGACGGAGCGGATGCGGCGGGAGCGCGACCTCGCGGAGCTCCCCACGGTGCCGGACGTAGACGACCGGGCGGATCGTCTCGTCGGCGTCGAACTCGATCGTGGCGGCGACGCCGTCTCGGTCGTCGTCGACGAAGACCTCCAGCGGGAGAATGCCGTCGTCCACGATCCCGTCGTCGCCGACACGGAGGACGCGCGCGAGGTAGCCCTTCTGGATCGAGAGCTCCGGCGCGCGATCGAGCTCGCCGACGAGATACGGCACGACCCGGTCGGGCGCGAGGAGCTCACGGCTGGGCGCCGTGCCCGAGATGGTCTCCGCGAGGTGACGGCCGAGGATCCGCGCGTTGTAACGGAACCCACAGACCATGCCGGACACGCTTGCGACTCCGTGCTTGCGCAGCCCCTGCGCCGACTGCGTCACGTTCCCGGCGAAGAAGATCCCCGGAACCGTGAGGCTCTCGAAGAGCGGCGTCAGCGCGGGCAGCCTCCCGTCGAGCACCGTCGCCACGCCGAGCTTCGGAAGGTCGCGAAGCGGCGCCTGGAACCCGGTCGCGGCGATGACGTCGTCCGCTTCGAGCACGAGCGGCTCGGCGAGCGTCGGGTCGGCCACATGGACGCGATACCCGGCGGCACCCCGCTCGATCCGCTCGAGCGAGGCGTTCAGCACGTAGCGCCCCGGCGCGCCTCGGACGTGCTCGTCGTAAGGGGTCAGGTACCAGGGACGAAGCGGCGACCGCGCGAGGCGACCGAGGTCGGGAGCCCGCGGGGAGACGAGTGTCAGCTCGCGGAGGCCCTGGCGGAGGATCCCCTCGCCGACCTCGAACGCGGAGTTCCGCTTGCCGATGATGACCACGCGCCGGTCCCGATAGCGGTCCCCCGAGCTCGACAGGTGGACGTAATGCTGCCCGACCTCGAGGCCGGGGATCGTCGGGATCCAGGGCTCGGTCATGCCGATCGCGAACACGGCCGCCCGGCAGCGGTACTCGCCGTCCGGTGTCTCCAGGACGAAGTGCCCGCCGTCCATGCGGGTCGACTCCCAAGCGCACCCATAGCGCACCGCGATGCCGGCGGCCTCGGCGAAGGCGGCGAGACCCGCCTCCATCTCGTCGCGCGCCGGCCGCCGCCGGTCCTCTCCGATGCGCCGGGCGACGAGTGCCCGCAGCTCGGGCTCGTCCGCGACGAGGCTGTTCTGGTCGTGGGCCTCGAACTCGCGGCTCTCGTGCGGGACGTCGGCCGTGATATGGGTCCAGCTGATCAGCCGCTCGAAGAGCGGGAACCGCCGGAACATGCCCCCTGGCGTGTCGTCCGCCGACAGGACCGCGTGCATGACGCCGTAGCGGCGGAGAAAGTAGCTCGTCTGCAGGGCGCCCGGACCGCTGCCGACGACGACGACGTCGTAGTCGCCCGGAGGAAACGGGGCCTCGCGGCTCACTCCCACCGGTTGGAGTCGCGCAGCCGTCGCGCTTCCGCCTGCAGCATCCGCAGCATCACCTGCGGATGCGCGAGCAGGAACGGCTCGAGCTCCGGCCCGGGGATCACGAGACAGCGAAGGAGCGTCTCGGCGCGTACGTCCGCCGTTGGCAGATCGCCCGTCAGCGCCGAGATCTCGCCGAAGAACTCACCACGCCCGAAGCGGGCGCGCTCGGAGCCGTCGACCAGAACGGTCGCCTCGCCGTCGAGAACGATGTAGAACGCGCCGCCCGAGAGCCCCTGACGGAGCACGCGCTGGCCCTCGCCGAAGACCTCCTCGTCGAACGTGTGCGCGACGGCTTCGAGCTCAGGCCAGCGGAGGTCGGCGAAGAGCGCGAGCTGGGCGAGTCGCTCCGCGACGGCGTTGTGGTCCATGCCCCGTAGAGCCTAACGGCGTGCGGGCCGCCGGCTAGCTCAGCGTCCGGGCGCCGAAGTCGTCGAGCCGGGCGCTCGTGCCGCGCAGGCCGACACCGACGTAGCCGGCGGCCGGATAGGTCGTGTCGGTGAGCGATCCGAGCCTCGACCAGCTCGTGCCGTCGTAGAGCCAGGCCTCGAGCATGGAGCCGCGGACGCGCAGGAGCAGAGTGTCGCCGACCGCGAGCTCCTGGTTCAGGGTGAGCAGGGTCTTGAGCGTGCCGTTGTCGATCCGCTCGAGCAGGACCTGGTCGGTGCCCGTCTGCTGGATCGTGCGCAGCTCGTAGCCGTCGTTCGCCGACGAGCCGGGCTGCTGCACGCGTGCGTTCAGGCGCAGCGAGTTGGAGGTGCCGGGGAGGGTCGTGAGCGTCGCCCACACCTCGACATCGGGGCCGTACTGGGCGTCGTTGCGCCAACCGGTGCAGGTGGTCGTGCGCGAGCAGGCGAGCGCGTTCGAGACGACCTTGAGCCCGTTCTCGCCGCTCGAGAGGATGCCGTTCGACCAGCGGGCGAGGTCCGAGAGCGGGTTCTCGTCGGGGCGGTTGAAGTCGTCGAGGGTGGGAAGCGGCGTCGCCGGGGCCGCGCTCGGGAGCGCGGACACCTCGTTCGAGAGCGGGCCTTCGCCGATCGCGTTCGAGGCGCTCACCCGGTAGTAGTAGGTCGTGCCGTTCGTAACGGCCGTGTCGTCGTAGCTCGTCACCTGGCCGAGGGTGGTGAGCAGCGTCTCGCTTCCGGGGCTCGTGCCCCGATAGACCGCGTAGGCGGTGATCGGAGAGCCGCCGGTCGAGCCTGCTGCCCAGGAGAGATGGACGAGCGCGCTCCCCGCGCTCGCCTTAAGCGCGGGCGGCCCGGGAGCCGTGGCCGACCCGAGCATGCGCGCGCCGAAGTCGTCGAGCCGGGCGCTCGTGCCGCGCAGGCCGACACCGACGTAGCCGGCGGCCGGATAGGTCGTGTCGGTGAGCGATCCGAGCCTCGACCAGCTCGCGCCGTCGTAGAGCCAGGCCTCGAGCATGGAGCCGCGGACGCGCAGGAGCAGAGTGTCGCCGACCGCGAGCTCCTGGTTCAGGGTGAGCAGGGTCTTGAGCGTGCCGTTGTCGATCCGCTCGAGCAGGACCTGGTCGGTGCCCGTCTGCTGGATCGTGCGCAGCTCGTAGCCGTCGTTCGCCGACGAGCCGGGCTGCTGCACGCGTGCGTTCAGGCGCAGCGAGTTGGAGGTGCCGGGGAGGGTCGTGAGCGTCGCCCACACCTCGACATCGGGGCCGTACTGGGCGTCGTTGCGCCAACCGGTGCAGGTGGTCGTGCGCGAGCAGGCGAGCGCGTTCGAGACGACCTTGAGCCCGTTCTCGCCGCTCGAGAGGATGCCGTTCGACCAGCGGGCGAGGTCCGAGAGCGGGTTCTCGTCGGGGCGGTTGAAGTCGTCGAGGGTGGGAAGCGGCGTCGCCGGGGCCGCGCTCGGGAGCGCGGACACCTCGTTCGAGAGCGGGCCTTCGCCGATCGCGTTCGAGGCGCTCACCCGGTAGTAGTAGGTCGTGCCGTTCGTAACGGCCGTGTCGTCGTAGCTCGTCACCTGGCCGAGGGTGGTGAGCAGCGTCTCGCTTCCGGGGCTCGTGCCCCGATAGACCGCGTAGGCGGTGATCGGAGAGCCGCCGGTCGAGCCTGCTGCCCAGGAGAGATGGACGAGCGCGCTCCCCGCGCTCGCCTTAAGCGCGGGCGGCCCGGGAGCCGTGGCCGACCCGAGCATGCGCGCGCCGAAGTCGTCGAGCCGGGCGCTCGTGCCGCGCAGGCCGACACCGACGTAGCCGGCGGCCGGATAGGTCGTGTCGGTGAGCGATCCGAGCCTCGACCAGCTCGCGCCGTCGTAGAGCCAGGCCTCGAGCATGGAGCCGCGGACGCGCAGGAGCAGAGTGTCGCCGACCGCGAGCTCCTGGTTCAGGGTGAGCAGGGTCTTGAGCGTGCCGTTGTCGATCCGCTCGAGCAGGACCTGGTCGGTGCCCGTCTGCTGGATCGTGCGCAGCTCGTAGCCGTCGTTCGCCGACGAGCCGGGCTGCTGCACGCGTGCGTTCAGGCGCAGCGAGTTGGAGGTGCCGGGGAGGGTCGTGAGCGTCGCCCACACCTCGACATCGGGGCCGTACTGGGCGTCGTTGCGCCAACCGGTGCAGGTGGTCGTGCGCGAGCAGGCGAGCGCGTTCGAGACGACCTTGAGCCCGTTCTCGCCGCTCGAGAGGATGCCGTTCGACCAGCGGGCGAGGTCCGAGAGCGGGTTCTCGTCGGGACGGTTGAAGTCGTCGAGGGTGGGAAGCGGGTCATCCGGAGGCGCCACCGCCGTACCACGTGCGGTCTGCGTAACCGTTGTTCCCCCGATCGACACCACGGCGGTGATCGTCAGGTCGCCGGGCGCGTTCGCCGTGTAACTCCCGGTGTAGAGGGCGTCGTCCGGGCTTGCGGCGCTCATCGTCACGGGCGTGCCGTTGACGTCGACGGCGACGTTCTCCACCCCGGCCGGATCGGCGCAGTCGGCTCCGATGACGTGGATCGGGAGGGTCGCGCCGACCGCGACGCCGAAGCCGTCGCCAGGAGCGTCGAGAAGGACCTCGGTTCGGTTGGAGCAGGTCACCGCTTTCGCGGCGTTCAGGCGTCCTCCCGTCACGGTCTTGCCGGCGAGAGCCGGGTCGGGATCGACCGCCCCGAGCAGGAGCGCCTTCAGCGCGTACGGCGATGCGTCCGGGAACACGGACTTGACGAGCGCGGCCGTGCCCGTGACCTGCGGAGCGGCCATCGAGGTCCCGTCGAGCGGGAAGTAGAAGCCGCCGGGAATCGTCGACACGATCCCCACGCCCGGCGCTCCGAGATCAACCGCCGCACGGCCGTAGTTCGAAAACGACGCCAGCCCGTCCTTGTTGTCGGTCGCCGCCACGGACACG
Organism: uncultured Actinomycetes bacterium; assembly: GCA_963809405.1. GTDB lineage: Bacteria > Actinomycetota > Thermoleophilia > Gaiellales > Gaiellaceae > GMQP-bins7. The sequence goes on along the minus strand of CAWEJN010000002.1, from coordinate 1,402,182 downwards.
AGTGAGTCCGAAGGCCACGCGGCCGGATATGTCGGCGTGATTTCGTCGCTGTGTCCGTCGTTCCCGGCGGCGGCGACGAACAGCATGCCCTTGCCCGCGGCGTAGTCGATTGCGTCCTGGAGTGCCACGTCCGAGTCGGGGCCGCCCCAGGAGTTGTTCGAGAACTGCGCGCCGTGATCCGCCGCGTACAGCGTGGCGCGGACGGCGTCCGCCGTCGTGCCCGTCCCCGATGCGTTGATGAACTTCAGCGCCATGAGGCTGACGTTCCAGTTGACACCGACGACGCCGATGCCGTTGTTCCCGGTCGCGCCGATCGTCCCGGCGACGTGGGTGCCGTGGAGGTTGTCGTCGGTGGGGTTGTTGTCGCCGTTCACGAAGTCCCAGCCGCGCCAGTCGTCGACGTAGCCGTCCCCGTCATCGTCCACTCCGTTCGCGCGCTGGGCACACGAGATCGTCGGATCGGTCGAGCCGCAGTTCTCGCCCGCGTTCACCCACTGCTCGCCCGCGAGATCGGGATGGCTGAAGTCGACGCCGCTGTCGACAACGGCGACCGTGACGTCCTTGCTCCCCGTCGTCACGTCCCAGGCCTCCGGGGCGTCGATGTCGGCATCGACCTTGCCGCCGCTCTGCCCGGTGTTGTTCAGGCCCCACAGCTGGCCGAACGACGGGTCGTTCGGAATCGTCGAGAGGATCGAGACGAGATGGTTCGGCTCGACGTACTTCACGTGCGGATCCGCGGCGAGCCGAGCTGCGGCGGTGACCATCTGGCCCTGCGGGACGTTGACGAGCGAGGCTCGAATCTGCCGGAAGGCGAGCTCCTTCGAGGCGCCCGCTTTCGAGAGCACGACCGACTGCTGCCCCTGCGACACGCCCTTGTCGAAGCCGACGATCAGCTCGCCCGGAACGAACGGCTTCAGCTTCGGCGCCGGCTCCGAGAGGGTCGGCGACGCCGCCGCGACGGCGGCCACGACGCCGGCGGTGAGGACCGCGAGAAGACGCGAAACGCTCCTGCTGCGCGCAGACGCCGAAGCCCCGCCCACCGCGGGGGGATCGGAGCCGCAGCGACCAGATCGACGTTGCACGGCCGCGTCCCTTCTCTCGACACCCGGCAACTCGTGACCGGGCGCACGAATCATCCTGGAAACGGGGCTCTTCGTCTACCTGCCGATCCGGCAGGGTGGGCAGGACCTTAGGTCGGGCGAGATCCGCGGCTACACGAGCCCGCCGCGGTAGCGCCACGGCCCTGGCTCGAGCCGGATTCCGCGCTTCCGGCAGAACTCGCGCACCGACTCGAGGACGATGCCGCCCTCGCCGTTGAGCCGCCGCGCGAGGAGATCGATGGCGGCGACACCGGCGGGAAGCTCGCTGACGCGCGCGTCGAGCGTCAGACATATGACCTCGTCGGCGGCGGCACGTTCGGGGACGTCGGTGACCGCGGGCCTGAAGAGGATCCGGGCGACACGCCCGTCGTGCGCGAGATCGAAGCGGCGGGCGTCTCCGTCATCCTCCACGGCCGATATCTCGTGCCCGCGCACCGAGAGGAGCTCGTGCAGGTCGTCGATCATGCGTCTGCCGAGCTCGATCTGGCGCCCGCGCGAGAGCCCGTGCTTGGCGCTCCCGGTCACCTTCGCAGGCACGCCGATCGCGAAGGCGCCGGCGGACACGTCGCCGACGACGTACGAGCTCGACGCGACGATCGCCTCTGCGCCGACGCGGCAGCCCGCGTACACCACCGTTCCGAGACCGATCTGCGAGCGGTCCTCGAGCACGACCGGGGCGAACCGGTTCTCGAACCCCTCGAGGACCGAGTGTCCGATGTTGTGCGTGACGATCATCGCCCGCATCGTCAGGAACACCTCTTGCCCGATGAGGACCGGGCGACACACGTTCACGAAGATCTCGTCCCCGAGGAACGTGAGGTCGCCAACAGCGAGGATCGCCCACGGATCGCGGTGACCGCCGCCTCCGAACCGAACGGAGCGACCCGCGTGGATCCCCGCTCCGAAGAACGCGCGCCGGCAGGCGACGTCGAGGCCGGGGCCGAATCGAGTCGCCGCACCGACCGCGAAGACCTCCTGGCAGCGGACCGTCGCGTGCTCCTCGATCGCGACACGTGCGCCGACCACGATCCGCGGCGCGTCGAGGAGCACGTCATCGCCGAGGACGACCCCGTCCCCGACGATCGCTCCGGCGGCGCGGTAGGCGGCGCACTTGTCCTCGGAGGAGAGAGCGCGGAATGCGTCCGGGTCGGCGCGAAGCTCGTCGAGGAAGCGGGCATCGAGAACGCCGACGGTCTCGTCGAGCGCGAACTCCTCCGGCAGGGTGACGCCCTCGGTCGAGACGCCGGCGAGGAGCGGGCGCTCGGCGGACGACTCTGCGGCGACCCGGCTCGCGATCACCGCCTCCACGTCTTTCTCGGTGACGAACCCGCGCTTGTCGATCACGGAGAGATCGACGCCGTGGAGCTCGGCGAGCGCCGCCGCCTTCTTCGTCACCTTGCCGTCTCCACCCGCCGGCGTCCGCTCGGGTGGATCGGCGCCGACTGCACCCACCCGGGCGCTTGCGACCTCGTCGGCGGATTCCGCGACGTACGCGATCGTCTTGCCGAGCTCGACCTCGGTGCCCTCGGCGTAGAGCTGGACGATCGTCCCCGGCCCGGGAGCCTCGATCTCGACCGTCGCCTTCGTCGTCTCGACCACGCACACCGCCTGTCCGCGCTGCACCTCGGCTTCGTCCTCGACGAGCCACTCGGCGAGGAGCGCGTACTCCGTGTTGGCGTCCTCGCGGGTCAGGACGATCTCGAGCACTGGCGGAGCTCAGCTCCTCACGGCCTCGAGCGCGACGACCGCGTCGACGAGGTCGCGCGCGCTCGGGAGCATCGCGTCCTCGAGCGGGCGTGCGGAGGGGACGATCCCGTCGTGTGCGGCGACGCGCCCGATCGGCTGGCGGAGGTCGCTCCAAGCCAGCTCCTGCACCCGCGCAGCGATCTCCGCGCCGACGCCGCCCGTGAGCGTGCCCTCCTCGGCGGTGACCAGAGCGCCTGTGCGTGCGACGGACTCGAGGACCGGGTCGAGGTCGAGCGGCAGGAGCTGCGAGAGCACGACGACCTCGCAGAAGATCTCGTGCTCGAGGATCAGCTCGGTCGCCGCGTCGAGCGCGATCGGCGTCATCCCGCCGTACGTCACGATCGTCGCGGCTCCCTCGGAGAAGCCGTCGCCCGAGAGCGAGAGCGCCGGGTACGGTGCGTCCGTCTCGCGGGCCTCGAGCTCGCCGATGTCGCCGTCCTCCGGCCGGCGGCTCGGCCGTCCGTACATGAGCTTGTTCTCGATCAGGAACACCGGCCGGTCGTCCTCGACCGCCTCGACCACGAGCCCGCGCAGGTCGTGGATCTCGCTGGCCGCGACGACACAGATGTTCGGGATCCCGAGCAGGAGCTTCTCGAGCGACTGGCTGTGGGTCGGCCCGTAGCCTCGGCGCGCGCCCATGGGCGTCCGGACGACCAGCGGCACGGTGACCTGGTCGTCGTACATCTCCCGGAACTTCGCGATCCCGTTCACGACCTGGTCGAGGCCGAGCGCGACGAAGTCCCCGAACATGATCTCGAGGATCGGCCGCTGTCCGCGGAGCGCCATGCCCGCTGCGACGCCGAAGAGCGACGCCTCGCTGATCGGCGTCGTCAGGACCCGGTCCGGGTAGCGGTCGCTCAGGCCCTGCGTGACCTTGAACGCGCCGCCGTAGGGGTCGAGCACGTCCTCGCCGAGGAGGACGACGTCGTCCCGAGTGGCGAAGACCTCGTGCAGCGCGTCGTTCAGCACCTGCACGCAGCGCTGCTGCGACCGCTCGCTCACGCCGCCTCCGGCTCGGCGGCGGGCGCCAACTCGGCCGCAGCGACCGTCCCGGCCAAGCGCGCCTCGCACGCCGCCTCGATCTCCCCTCGCTCGGAGTCGTCGAGTCGGGCGCCTGCCACCGTGAGCGGGTCGCGCTCGCGGCGGTCGGCGATCTCGGCCTGGTCGCGGTTGTCGTCGCCCTTCGAGTGCGGGCTGAAGCGGTACGTGTGGAGCACGAGGAAGAACGGCGCACCGGTCTCGCGGATCCGAGCGACGGCGCGCCCGGCTGCGTCGTGGATCTCGGCGACGTCGGTCGTGTCGAGCTCTTCCGTCGTGACCCCGAACGCCTCGCCGCGGGCGCGCATCGATCCGGCCAGCTCGAGCGCAACGGGAGTCGACTGCGCATAGCCGTTGTCCTCGACGACGAAGAGGACCGGGAGATTCCAGAGCGACGCGATGTTCAGCGACTCGTACGTCACGCCCTCGCCGAGCGTGCCGTCTCCGAGGAAGACCGTCGAGATCGCACCCGTTCCCTTTCGCTTCTCGGCGAGCGCGATCCCCGTCGCGACCGGGACGATGCTCCCGAGCACGCCGTTCGAGTAGAAGTTCCCGCGGTGCAGGTGCTGGCTCCCGCCCTTTCCGCCGCAGGTGCCGGTCGCCTTCCCCATCACCTCGGAGAGCAGCCCGAACGCGTCGTCCGTGAACGCGAGGTAGTGGCCGTGGCAGCGGTGGTTCGAGAACACGACGTCGCGCTCCGGGTCGAGGTGGTCGATGACGCCGACGGCGTTCGCCTCCTGCCCGATGTAGGTGTGGGTCGTGCCCACGAGCTTCCCCTGGGAGAAGAGATCGAGGAGGGTCTCCTCGAAGCGCCGGATGAAGAACATCTGCTCGTAGAAGCTCGCGAGCCGTTCCATCACAGGTAGCCGAGGTCGGAGAGCCGCTGCGCGACCGTCGCCTCTTCCTCCTCGGAGAGCTCGCTTCGGTCGGCGCTCTCGAGCTCGCGGTAGAGGAAGTCGCGGAGTTCCGGCGGGACGTCTTCGGGCCGGCTGTGCAGCTCGCGCGGATCGACGTCGAGCCGGTACGCCTGCTCGTCGCCGCTCCCGAGGTCTACGACGAGCTTCCAGGGTGGCAATCGCACGCCCAGCTGTGAGAGCGCTCCTGCGTCCGTGCCCGCGATCACGGCCGGGCGGTCGCCCTCCTCCGCGCCGGACACGAGGGGGAGGAGCGAAGCCCCGTCGCACTCGAGGGCCGGAAGACCGGCGAGCTCGACCAGGGTCGGAGCCAGGTCGACGCTCCGGACCTGCGAGAAGACGACGCCGGAATCGAGTCGTCCGGGCGCGGAGACGATCAGCGGCACCTGGACGATCTCGTCCGCGAGTGTGGCGCCGTGCATGTGGTACACGCCCTGCACCGACGTCTTGTCCGCGAAGCGCTCGCCCCACGACTCGCCGTGGTCCGAGAGGAACGCGATCGCGGTCTCGTCCCGGAGACCGAGGCTCTCGAGCTCCTCGAGGAGCGATGCGAAGAGGACCTCGGACTGGCGCTCGACGGCCTGCCGATATACCTCCCGCGTCGCCTCGAGCCCCGACGCCGAGTCGGCCTGGATGCCCTCGATCACCTCGCGCTTCGCGGCACGCCAGTCCGTCCGCTCCGAGTGGAGGATCGTGTACGGCATGTGCGTCGCCCAGCTGTGGAAGAAGAGAAGGAACGGCCGAGAGCGGTTCTCGCGGAGCCAGGCGATCGCGCCGTCGAGCGTCTCGCTCGTGCCGAGGACGTTGGCGGCCGGGAGATCGCGGAACAGGTAGTCGCGGTCGAACACGAATGTGCCGACCTCGTGGCCAGCTGCGGAGAACGCGCCGAAGAGCGTCTCGATCCCCGGGTCGAGCGCGGCGTCCCAGTGCAGGTAGCCGTGGTGATGCGGGTAGACGCCCGTGACCATCGACGTCATCGACGGCGCCGTCCACGGGGCCGCGCTGACGGCCTGGTCGAACCGGATGCCGCCTGCCGCCAGCTCGTCGATCGTTCGCGTGTTCACGAAGCGCGCGCTGTAGCAGCCGACGTGGTCGGCGCGGAGAGCGTCGGAGACGTAGACGACGACGTTCACGGCGCGCCGATTCTAGTGACGTGTCCCTGCGCGCCCGGTCCGACTCCGCCTCGCCGGAGCGGCCTCAGCGCGCGGCGAGCTCGCGGACCAGGCTCGACCCGCGCATGTCCGCGGGAACCTCGATCTCGAGCAGCTCGAGAACCGTCGGGGCAATGTCGAGCAGGTGCGCGTCCGCGCGGCCGCTCGCCTGGATCCCCGGCCCGGCAACGATGTAGAGACCGTCCTGCGCGTGGTTCGCGTCGTCGGGACCGGTGTCGTTCTCCAGCGTCTGGACGCCCTCGTCGCCGCCGATCGTGCCGACCGAGCGCCACAGGAGGTCGCCGAAGACGACGATGAGGTCGGGCGCCACTCCCCGAGGATCCTCGTACAGCTCCTCCGGCTTGTAGACAGCCGTCGCGATCGGCCGCCCCGCGTCGTCGGGGATCGCGGCGATGCGACGTCCGAGGTCGTCGCGCACGGACTCGTAGTCCTCCGGCGCTACCACGCCCTCGGGCTCGCGGCCCTGCACGTTCAGGAAGACGCGGGCGTAGTAGCCGCCTTCGCCCCAGGCCGTCGTCCGCGACCAGTCGACGCCGACGTCGCGAAGCGAGGAGACCCCTTCGGGCTCGGAGAGCGTCGCCAGGAGCCCCTCCCCACGGAGCCACTCGTTGATCCGGATCCCGCCGTCGAGCCGCTTCGCGCCGTGGTCCGAGACGACGAAGACGACCGTGTCCTCGTCCGCGTGCTCGAGCAGACGGGCGACGAGGCCGTCGATATGGCGGTGGTAGTCGAGGATCGCGCTCTCGTACGGGTTGCCGGGCTCGTGCTTGCGGTGCTCCGTGTCCATGAACTTCCAGAACCCGTGGTGCATCCGGTCCGGCCCCATCTCCACCATCGCGAAGAGCGACCAGGGACGCGTCGCCAGCAGATGCTCGGCGAGCGCGAATCGCTTGTCCGTCATCTCGTAGACCTGGCGGAGGAGGTACTCCTTGTCGTCCGTGCGGAAGTCCTTCGTGTCGAAGAGGTACTCGCCGACGACCTCTGCCACCTCCTCGCGCAGCCCCGCCGGATACGTGTAGCGGCTGTCGAGCGACGGGGTCAGGAAGCAGCTCACCATGACGCCCTTGAGCGGCCGCGGCGGGTACGTGCCCGGCACGCCGAGCACGATCGACGAGCCGCCTGCGCGGGTCACCAGATCCCAGAGTCGGGGCGCCTCGATCGCCGTGCTCGTGGCGATGAAGCCGCCCTCGTAGGTGTGGTCGGAGCGGTTCCGGAAGCCGTAGACGCCGAGGTCGCCGGGCGTCCGGCTCGACATCATGCAGGACCATGCCGGCACCGTGATCGGCGGGACGACCGAGGTCAGACGGCCGTACGTCCCCCGCTCCATCAGCCCCGCGATCGTCGGCAGGTCGTCGCGCCAGCGCTCGAGGACGAGGGACGGCTCGGCGCAGTCGAGCCCGATCAGCATCACCTTCCGCGGCACGGCGGCAACGATAGCCCTCGGCCGGGCATGCTTAGCTCCAGCTAGTGATCGGGAAGGAGGAGCGATGAAGATCGGCGTGCTGGGAACAGGAACCGTCGGGCGCACGATCGCGACGAAGCTCGTCGCGCTCGGTCACGAGGTGACGATGGGCTCGCGGACGGCCGACAACGAGCAGGCAGCGGAGTGGGTCGCAGAGGCGGGCGACCCCGCTGCGCAGGGGACGTTCGCGGAGGCCGCGGCCTTCGGCGAGATCGTCTTCAACTGCACGGCGGGCGTCGCATCGCTCGAGGCGCTCGGCTCGGTCGCCAGCGACGACCTCGCCGGGAAGATCCTCGTGGACGTCTCCAACCCGCTCGACTTCTCTCAGGGGATGCCCCCGACGCTCTCCGTCTCGAACATAGACAGCCTCGCCGAGCAGATCCAGCGCGCTCTTCCCGATGCGCGCGTGGTGAAGGCGCTGAACACCGTGAACGCCATGGTCATGGTCGATCCCGGCCGCGTCCCCGGCGAGCACGACCTCTTCGTCTGCGGGAACGACCCGGACGCGAAGGCGCGAGTGTCCCAACTGCTCGAGAGTTTCGGCTGGCCCTCCGGGAGCATCGTCGACCTCGGTGGCATCGAGGCCGCGAGGGGGACGGAGGCGTACCTGCTGCTCTGGCTCGAACTGATGGGCGCGCTCGGGACGAGCGCGTTCAACATCCGGATCGTCCGCTAGACCCGAGCCGTGAGCGCGCTCCCGGAGGCGGCCCCGCAGACCGTGGTCATGAAGTTCGGCGGCTCGTCCGTCGCCGATCCCGACAAGATCCGTGCCGTCGCCGGGCGGCTGGTCGAGGCGCACGAGGCCGGAGCGCGCGTCGTCGGGACGGTGTCGGCGATGGGTCACACGACCGACTCGCTGCTCGAGCTCGCCCGCGGCGTCTCGCCCGAGCCCAATCCGAGAGAGCTCGACATGCTGCTCTCCACCGGCGAGCGGATCGCGTGCGCGCTCGTCGCGATGGCCGTCCACGACCTCGGCCACGAGGCCGTGTCTTTCACCGGCTCGCAGGCGGGGATCATCACCGATCCCGTCCACACGAAGGCGAAGATCCGCGAGATCACGCCCGTGCGCATCGTCGCCGCACTCGACGAGCACAAGATCGTCCTCGTCGCCGGCTTCCAGGGCTTCTCGCGCGACACGATGGACATCACGACGCTCGGACGCGGCGGAACGGACGCCACCGCGGTGGCGCTCGCCTCGGCCCTCGACGCCACCTGCGAGATCTACTCGGACGTCCCCGGCGTGTTCACGGCCGACCCTCGGATCGTCCCCGAGGCGCGGAGGCTCGACGTCGTCTCGTACGAGGAGATGCTCGAGATGGCAGCATCGGGTGCGAAGGTGCTCATGCTCCGTGCCGTCGAGATCGCGCGAGCGCGAGGCGTGCCGATCCACGCCCGCTCCACGTTCTCGGACGAGCCCGGGACCCGGGTCCAGGAGGTGGCTGGGATGGAGGAGGCGATCGTCTCGGCGGTAACGCAGTCCGACGACGAGGTCGTGTTTGTGCTCTCCGGCGTGCCCGACCGGCCAGGGTCGGCCGCTGCCATCTTCGAGGCGATCGCCGACGAGCACGCGAACGTGGACACGATCCTGCAGAACGTCGCGCACGGCATGGTCGAGCTGTCTCTCTCCGTCCCCGAGGACGACGTGCCGGCCACGCGCCGGGCGCTCGAGCGCGCGCAGGAGCTGATCGGGCCGGTCCACGTCGACGAGATCGCCGACCTCGGCAAGGTCTCGCTCGTCGGAGCGGGGATGCGCTCGCATCCGGGTGTCGCCGCGCGCATGTTCCAGACGCTCGCGGACGAGAAAGTGAACATTCGTATGATCTCGACCTCACCGATCAAGATCTCGTGCATGGTCAGCCGGGACGACGTCGAGCGCGCCGTACGTACACTGCACGCGGCGTTCGAGCTCGAGCGGACGCCAGGCGAGGAGGACAGATGACGGAAGCGAGTGCGTCGACCGCCGCTGCGCAGCAGAGCGTACGGCGGCGCGGTCGCGTCCGCTCGATCTCGTACTACGCCGTCCTCGTCATTGCCGGGATCCTCCTCCTGCTGAGCACGTTTGCGATCTGGGTCAACCGGGTCGCGCTCAACACGAACCAGTTCGTGAACACGAGCTCGAGCCTGGTCGAGAACGACCAGATCCGGCAGGCGATCGCCACGAGGGCGGTCGACGACCTGTACTCGTCCGTGGACGTCCAGGCCGAGCTACAGAAGCAGCTCCCGAAGAACCTGAAGTCGCTCTCCGGCCCGGCGAGCGCGGCGCTACGTCAAGGCGCGTACACGATCGTCGACCGGGCTCTGCAACAGCCGGCCGTGCAGCGGCTCTTCGCCCAGTCGCTGGAGGAGGCGCATCAGACGCTCGTCCAGGTCCTCTCGGGCGGTGGGCCGAACGTCTCGACGCAGAACGGCGTGGTCACGCTGAACCTGCATCAGATCATCCTCGACGCCGCCGACCGCATCGGCATCGGAGAGCAGGTCGCCGACAAGGTGCCCGCCAACGCCGGCCAGATCGTGATCCTCCGCTCGGACCAGCTCAGCCTCGCGCAGAACGGCTTCCAGCTCCTGAAGACGCTCGCCTGGCTCCTCCCGATCCTGACGCTGCTGGCGTTCGGTCTCGCCTTCTGGCTCGCCGGCTCCGACCGCCGCCGCAAGGCCGTCCGCGGCATCGGCGTCACGATCCTCGTCGTCGGCGTGCTCGGGCTGATCGCGGCGAACCTCACCGGCAACTACGTCGTCGACTCGCTCGTGAAGGACCACGACACGCGGAGAGCGGCGAGCGACGCCTGGGACATCCTCACCGTGCTGATGCGCGCCTCGTTCAAGTGGTTCGTCGTGATCGGCCTCCTGTTCGTGATCGCCGCCTGGCTCGCGGGGCCCGGGCGTCGCGCGCTGGAGTCCCGGCGCTTCCTCGCCCCCGCCCTCCGTGAGCGGGTGTGGCCGTACGTCGGCCTCGCCATCGTCGCCGTGATCCTGCTCCTGACCGGGAACGTCTCGGACACGACCCGCTACCTGTTCGACGTGCTCTTCCTCGCGTTGATCGCGGTCTGGATCGAGGTCACCCGCTCGCAGACGCTCCGTGAGTTCCCCGACGCGGGCGCCCCCGCCCTCATCGGACAAGCGCGTACGAGCGTCTCGGGTTGGTTCGACGCGAGACGACAGCGCTCGGCGCAGACGGCCGCCGCCGCAGCCGCCCCCGCCGCCGACGTCTCCTCGCGGCTGCAGCAGCTCGCCACGCTCCATTCGAGCGGCGCGCTGACCGACGAGGAGTACGCCGCCGCCAAGGCGCAGGTCCTCGCCGGCTCGTAGCGGCGGCAGGCTCGGGCGCGTCGACGCCGAACAGTCCGGGCATGGACGCGAAGGTCGCTCAGGCCCTCGTTCTCGCGGGCGTCTGGATCCTCGTCGTCCTCGCAGTGCGCTTCGCCTGCCGGCTCGCGTTCAGCCACTACGAGCGGCAACTGGCGGAGAAGGATCCGACCGTCGCCGCGCGCCGCCGGACGACGTTCAGCTTCCTCCTGCGCGTCGTGATCGCGCTGATCGTCCTGATCGGCGTCTGGAGCGTGCTCTCGATCTTCACCGTGACCCAGGAGGTCGCGAAGGCGTTCCTCGCATCGAGCGCGGTTCTCGCAGTGATCGCCGGTGTGGCGCTCTCGACGCCGCTCGGCAACCTCGGCTCGGGCCTCCTGCTCGCGATCACGCAGCCCGTCCGCCTCGGCGACCGCATCACCGTGGGCGACCAGACGGGGGTCGTCTCCGAGGTGACGTTGAGCTACACGACGCTCGTCACGGACGAGGACCGCCACGTGTACGTCCCGAACCAGAGCATGGTCTCGACGATGCTCGTGAACCGCTCCGTGGGAGATCCGCGACGGATCGTCACGGTCCTCGTGCCGATCGGGATTCGCACGTCCGTCGCGGACGCACGACGCATCGTGCTCGAAGCCGCCTCGGACGCCGAGGAGGCCCGCGGCCTCGCGGTCTCGGTGCGGGTGAGCGACGTCGGCGAGAAGGTCGTCTGGCTGACGGTCGTCGCCCACGCGCCGCCCGGCGCGGACGTCGGCCTGATCGCGAGCTCGATCCGCGAGAGGACGCTCGGCGCGCTCGGCGAGGCCGAGCTCCTCCCCGCCGCCTAGCGCCTCACTCGATCTCGGTGCTCTGGCCCGGGGCGAGAACCCGTACCTCCACGTCCGGCACGAGCTCGGCCGCAGCCGCAGCAAAGTCGACCGCCGGGATGCGGAGGAACGCGGGTGACCCTCTGAGGCCGAGGTGGATCGGCGAGTACGTCCCCCAGTGGATCGGGATCGCGATCCGCGGGCGGATCAGCCGGAGCGCCTCCACCGCGCCCTTCGGATCGAGGTGGCCGCCGCTCCCGAGAGTCGGCCCCCACCCCCAGATCGGGACCAGCGCGACGTCGGGTGACGCGAGCTCCGACATCGAGTCGAAGAGGTCGGTGTCGCCGGCGAAGTAGACGGAGCGCGAGCCGGAGATCACGTACCCGAGAGGCCGCGCCTTCGCCCGGAACGGCCCGCGAGTGTCCTCGTGCTCGGCATGGACGGCGCGGATCTCCAGCTCCCCGATCCGGAGCACCTCGTTCTCCTCCACCTCGACGACGCTCTCGAACCGCCGCTTCCGCAGGAGCCCACCGAGACCCTTGGGGACCACGATCGGAAGGCTCTTGCCGAGCTTCTCGAGCGAGGGCAGGTCGAGATGGTCGTAGTGCGCGTGTGAGATGAGGACCGTGTCGACGCCGCGGAAAGCGCGGACGTCCACTGCGGCCGACCGGCGCAAGTGGACGACGCGACGCCGCAGGAGCGGGTCGGTGAGGAGCCGGACTCCGTCGAGGTCGACGACGACCGTCGCGTGCCCGACGTAGTCGATGCGCACGGAGAGAACGCTAGACGGGGCGCACCGACGCCGCTCAGCGGGAGAGAAGCTCCTCGAGAATCTCGTCGTGGCGGCGGTACGGCTCGAGATGGCCGGCGTCGGCCCAGATTCGGAGATCCACGACTTCCATGTCGGCCAGCAGTCGACCGACGGCAGCCACGGGAGCGTTCGCATCGTGCTCGCCGTGCCACCACGTCACGGTGGACTCGACCTCCGACGGGTCGAAGTCCCATTCCCCGAGCAGCGCCATCGCCTCGTCCGCCCAGCCCTCGACCCCGGGTCGGAGCGCTTCGGTCACGGACTCGACGAGAACCGACTGCCACGCCGGGTCGTTCATGATCTCCCGGTCCCCTTCGGGCGCCGCGTCCATGATGGCGCGGAACTGGCCGAGCGGATCCTCGAGGACCTGCTCGCGGACCGGAGTGAGGAGCTCGGCCACCGCGTCCCACCCGTCGCGCGCCGCGTACCAGCCGGCTCGGTTGAGGCCGATCATCGCCGCCGTGTCCTCTTCCTCGAGGGGGGCTGCGCCGACGACGACCGTCACCGCTCGGACGCGCCCGGGATGACGAGCGGCGAACGCGAGGACGTGTGGGCCACCTCCGCTACCGCCGCTGGCGTGAACGCGCTCGAGCCCAAGGTGGTCGAGGAGCTCCGCGGCATCGTCCGCGGCGACAGAGATCCCGCGTCCGGGCATGCGGGTCGATGCGCCGTAACCCGGGCGGTCGGCGACGATCAGCCGCACGCCGAGGCGCTCGTACGACTCCTCGTGCGCGTACCGGTTGAACCGCGAGCCGGGCGTGCCCTGGAAGCTGAACACCGGCCGGCCGTCGGACGGGCCGTACTCCCGCCAGGCGAGCGTGCGGCCGTCGTGAAGCGTCAGCCGTCCGTCTGTCCCGACCACGCAGCCGGTCCTAGACGCAGTCCTTCAGGCCTTGCGCCTCGGGCAGCGACTCGAGCTTCTTGAGCGTGTTGTTCTCGATCTGCCGGATGCGCTCGCGCGTCACGCCGAACGCGCGCCCGACCTCCTCGAGCGTGCACGGCTGCGAGCCGTCGAGCCCGTAGCGGAGCTCGATCACGCGGCGCTCGCGCTCCGGGAGCGCCGACAACGCGAGCTCCACGTCCTCGCGACGAAGCGAGAGCGAGGCCGTGTCGAAGGGCGACTCGGCCTGCTCGTCGGGGACGAGGTCGCCGAGCGAGGAGTCCTCCTCCTCACCGATCGGCTTCTCGAGGGAGACGGGGAGCTGCGCCATGCGAAGGATCTCCCGCACCTCCTCGGGCGCGATGTCGAGCTCCTCGGCGATCTCGTCCGCGTCCGGCTCGCGGCCGAGCCGCTGGACGAGCTGGCGCTCGATGTGGACGACCTTGTTCAGCTTCTCGACCATGTGCACCGGGATACGGATCGTCCGCGCCTTGTCCGCGATCGCGCGTGTGACCGCTTGCCGGATCCACCAGGTCGCGTACGTCGAGAACTTGTAGCCCTTGCGGTAGTCGAACTTCTCGACCGCGCGGATGAGCCCCAGCGAGCCCTCCTGGATCAGGTCGAGGAACGAGAGCCCGCGCCCCAGGTAGCCCTTCGCGATGGAGACGACGAGCCGCAGGTTCGCCTCGATCATGTGCTGCTTCGCCGCCATGTCACCGCGCTCGATCCGCTTCGCGAGCGAGACCTCCTGGTCGGCGGTGAGGAGCGGCACCTTGCCGATCTCGCGCAGGTACAGCCGCAACGAGTCGAGCGACGGCTCGACCGTCAGGTCGAGCTTCGGCGCTGCCTTCTCGTCCTCGGCCGGCGGAGGCGCGACCTCGTCGTGCGGGAGCGCCTTGTGCTCGACACCCTCCACGAGCTCGACCGAGTGGTCGATGAGGTAGGCATAGAAGTCCTCGACCTGCTCCTTCGTGAGCTCGACCTCCTCGAGCCCCGCGACGATCTCGTCGTAGGTGAGGAACCCCTTCTCGAGACCTTGCTCGATCAGGCGGTTGAGCTCCTCTACGTCCGGGAGGGCGATCTCGACGGACAGCATGGTCGTGGCTCTCTCCTCTCGCTCTCGAACGGATGCCGATCTACCACCTACCGAATGCCGAGAGCCGGTCCGCCTGTTCCCGGCCCACCCCTCACACGCACACTGGCTGGGGCGCGCGCATCCTAATCCGACTGTGCCGATCTTGTGAAGCCCCAAATCGACATGTCTAGCCTTGACGCTCGAGTCAGAGCGCACGAAGCTCGGCGACTCGCTCGCCACGACTGTTCTCGAGCTGGACGACGCCGAGGTCTCCGGTGTCCACGCCCAGACGTCCGAGGAACGCAGCAAGCCCGCTCCGCACCGCCCGCGTGTTCCCGTCCTCGACTTTGAGCGCTACGCCGAGCCCGTCCGGGGACGCCGCGCAGAGAAGACCCTCCGCCCCACCCTTCGCGATCCACCCGGGCAGCGTCCGCATGAGCATCGTGTCCGCCGCGCGCGGACCTCGTATGAGCTCGGGGAACTCACGCATCGCGTCGGCGACGCGCCAGCCGCTCTCGAGCCTCTCCAGGCGCGAGAACGCGTGCGCCATCCGCTCGAGCGGAAGGCCGAAGGTGAGGACGCCGCAGCCGTCGATCGCCGTCGGGATCGCGTCGGGCTCGACCTCGGCCGCCGCGGCCACCTCGGCGAGCATGGCGTTCTGGCACGGGTGGCCCGCCAGCCGGTAGCCGTCGCTCTGCCAGTCGTTCGCGCGACAGAGCGCGAGCATCCCGGCGTGCTTTCCCGAGCAGTTGTGCTCGAGACGGGTCGGGTCCGGCTCGCACTCGAGCTCGTCCTCCGAAGCCGGCGCCTTCGCGAGCAGGCTGCGCACGGGCTCCAGCTGCTCGGGCCGCGCGAGGTGGGACGCGCACGCGATCGCGATCTCGGCGGCCGTGAGGTCCGGTCGGGCACGCGCCACTGGCAGCGCCTGGATCGGCTTGGCCGAGCTGCGCAGATACGTGACGAGGCCCGGGTCGCCGGCGACCGCGACCGCGTCTCCGTCGCGGACCGCGACCGCGTGCACCACGTGCCGCGCCTCGACGAGCTCGCCACGGACCACCTCGACGAGGATCGGCTCCACGGCGGCGGAGACTAGTGGTCGTTGACAATGGTCGAGTTTTTTCGTACGTTCCACGATTATCGACCGTTCTGAGCTCATCGACTACGACGCCGACGACGTGCTCGTCGTGAGCGACCCGCAACAGCTTCGTGCACTCGGCGGGCAGCTCCGCGCACGCATCGTCCAACTCCTGCGCGAGCGGGCGGCCAGCACGACCGAGCTCGCCACTGCCCTCGACACCCCGAAGGGCACGGTGGCCCATCACTTGAAGGTGCTCGAGCGCGTCGGCCTCATCCGCGTCGTCGCAACCCGCCGTGTTCGGGCGGTGACCGAGAGGTACTACGGGCGCGTCGCCCGCCTGTACGTCCTCAAGTCCGACGAGTCGCCGCCCGACACGATCGGCGCGGGTGGGCTGAGCGCGGTCATGCTCCACCAGGCGGCAGGCGAGGTCCCGCGCAACGCTCCCGACGCGAGCGTCACGGCCGCTCTCACGCACGCGAAGCTGAAACCCGCCGACGTCCGGCGCATCTCGAAGCGGCTGAATGCCCTCGTCGCCGCGTTCCAGGCCGCGGACGACCCGGACGGCGAGCCGTACGGGCTCGCCATCGCGAGCTATCCCTCTCCCGCGACCCTGCCTCCGCCCGGTGACGATGCGTAGCCTCTGGCCCACGGGCGGCCTCTGGCGCCAACCCGACTTCCTGAAGCTCTGGTCGGCGGAGACCGTCAGCCAGTTCGGGACCCAGGTCTCGCAGCTCGCGATCCCGCTCGCGGCGGTGATCGTCCTCGACGCGTCGGCCTTCCAGGTCGCCGTCCTCGGAACAGTCGAGTTCCTCCCCTTCATGCTCTTCACCCTGCCCGCCGGCGTCTGGGTCGACCGGCTCCGGCGTCGCCCGATCCTGATCGCGGGCGACCTCGGGCGCGGCGCCCTTCTCGCGAGCATCCCGATCGCCTACGTCTTCGACGTGCTCACGCTCGGACAGCTGTACGTCGTCGGTTTCCTCGTCGGGACGTGCACCGTCTTCTTCGACGTCTCGTACCAGTCGTACCTCCCCTCGCTCGTCGAACGAGACCAGATCATCGACGGCAACTCCAAGCTCGAGATCAGCCGTTCCTCGGCGCAGATCGCGGGGCCGGGATTCGCCGGCGTCCTCGTCCAGGTCTTCACCGCTCCCTACGCGATCCTCGTCGACTCCCTCAGCTTCCTCGGGTCGGGTCTCTTCATCCTCGGCATCCGCAGGCGCGAGCCGACGCCAGAGTCCCACCACGAGGAACACGCTAAGCCGAGCTTGTGGACGGAGCTGAAGGAGGGACTCCACTTCGTCCTCTCCAACCCGAACTTGCGCGCCCAGGCGGGCTGCACGGCCACCTCGAACTTCTTCTCGAACGTCGCGTTCGCGATCATCATCGTCTTTCTCGTCCGCAAACTAGGCCTCTCGCCGGGCGTGATCGGGCTCACGCTCTCGCTCGGGAGCATCGGCTCGCTCGTCGCGGCGCTCACGGCGACCCGCATCTCAGGGAGGTTCGGGATCGGGCCGACGACGATCGCGAGCGCCGCGCTCTTCGGCCCGACCACGCTGCTGATCGCCTTCGCACCAGTCGGACACGCGGCAATTCCGTTTCTCGTTCTCGCGCAACTGCTGTTCGGGTTCACCGTCGTCGTCTACAACATCGTGCAGGTCAGCTACCGGCAGGCGATCTGCCCGCCGCGGCTCCAGGGGCGGATGAACGCGGTCATGCGGTTCATCGTCTGGGGGACGATCCCGCTCGGCTCGCTCGTGGGCGGCGCGCTCGGCTCGACGATCGGCCTTCGCCAGACGATGGTCGTAGGGGCGATCGGCGGCGGCCTCGCCGTCTTCTGGATCGTGTTCTCGCCGCAGCGGCGCCTTCGCGAGATGCCGGAACCCGTCGCCGACGAGCCTTCCGCGACCGACGGATCGGGCGAGCTGTCCGCCCAGGCCGCAGCCGAGCTCGCCTAGCGACCGCGGGCTACTGTCCGACCGTGAGGCTCTGGCCGACCACTGGGCTCTGGCGGCACGGAGACTTCCTGCGGCTCTGGTCCGGGCAGACGATCAGCCAGTTCGGGTCGCAGATCTCGCAACTCGCGATCCCGCTCGCCGCGATCATCGTGCTCGACGCGAGCGCGTTCGAGGTCGCGCTCCTAGGCGCGGTCGAGTTCCTTCCGTTCCTCCTCTTCACCCTTCCGGCAGGTGTGTGGGTCGACCGGCTCCCGCGACGCCCCATCCTGATCTGGAGCGACCTCGGCCGTGCGCTGGCGCTGGCGTCGGTTCCGATCGCCTACGCGTTCGGAGCGCTCACGATGTCGCAGCTCTTCGTCGTCGGCTTCGTGATCGGGTCGCTCACCGTGTCGTTCGACGTCGCGTACCAGTCGTACCTGCCCTCGCTCGTCGGGCGGGACGAGCTCGTGTCGGGGAACTCGTTTCTCGAGCTGAGCAGGAGCTCGGCGCAGGTTGCCGGGCCGGGCGTCGGCGGCGTGCTCGTCGGCGCCCTCACCGCGCCGTACGCGATCGTCGTCGACGCCGTCAGCTTCGTCGGCTCGGCGCTCCTCCTCCTGCGCATCCGCGCACGTGAGCCGCGACCGGAGCCCGCCCAGAATCCGAGCATGCTCCGCGAGCTCCGGGAGGGGCTCGGCTACGTCCTCCGACACCGCTACTGGCGGCCGATGGCCGCGACCACCGGGACGACGAACTTCTTCTGGAGCCTCGTCGGCTCCGTGATCCTCGTCTACGCGGTCCGCAGCCTCGGCATGTCGCCCGCGGTCATCGGGCTCGTGATCACGCTCGGCAGCATCGGCGGCGTCGTCGGCGCCGTCTCCGCGTCGAGGATCAGCCGACGCTTCGGCGTCGGCCCCACCATCGTCGGCGCAGCGGTGCTCTTCGGGCCTCCGCTGCTGCTCGTGCCGCTCGCCTCGGAGAGCTCGGCGATTCCTTTCTTCGTCATCGCCTTCCTCCTCTCGACCGCAGGCGCGACGACGTACGCGATCACGGGCCTGAGTCTCATGCAGACCGTGACGCCCGAGCGGCTCCTCGGACGGATGAATGCGAGCCGCCGGTTCATCGTCTTCGGAACCATCCCGCTCGGTTCGCTCGCGGGCGGCATCCTTGCCTCGCAGCTCGGCTTGCGGCCGACGATCTGGATCGGCGCGATCGGAGCGTGCTTCTGCTTCCTTCCGATCGCGCTCTCGCCCATCCGCCGGATCGGCGCGATGCCGACGGACCCCGAGCCGGACCTCGGCTACGTGGGCCTCTCCGTGCCCGCCGCGGCGCACCTCGATGCCTGAGCTGCCCGAGGTCGAAGCCTGGGTGCGCGAGCTCTCCCCGCTCGTCTCGATCTCGCCGATCGAGCACGCCGGGCCGGCGCACATCGCGACGCTCAAGACGGCTGAGCCGGCACTCGACGCGCTCGAGGGGAGGAGCTTCGCCGGCGCACGGCGGCGCGGGAAGAACCTCCTCTTCCCAACCGACGACGGCGAGCTCGTCCTCCGCGTGCACCTGATGAGCGCGGGTCGGCTCCGCCACCTGAGCCCCGGAGCGAAGGGACCGAAGACGCCGATGTTCCGCCTCCGCTTCGCAGACGGGGGCGAGCTCGTCCTCACCGAGGCCGGGAAGAAGAAACGCGCCGGCGTGTGGCTCGTCACACCCGAGCGGCTCGAAGGCGATCTCGCGCACCTGGGGCCGGACGCCCTCGACCTCGACCTCGCAGGGTGTGCGGAGATCCTCGCGCGCGAGCGGCGCCAGCTCCATCCGCTCCTCCGTGACCAGCGGGCGCTCGCCGGCATCGGTCGCGCTCACGCGAACGAGATCCTGCATCGCGCCCAGCTCTCGCCGTTCCGGCTCTCGACGGACCTCTCGTCCGAGGAGACGGAGCGCCTGTGGACGGCCATGCGCGAGGACCTCGAGCGCGCGCTCGAGCTCCGCGAGGCCGGGAAGGGCGACAAGGACGTGTACCGGATCCACAACCGGCTCGGCGACCCCTGCCCCGTCTGCAAGACCCCAATCGCGCGCGTCGACTTCGAGGAGCACACGATCTACTACTGCCCGCACTGCCAGACCCAGGACCGGCTCCTCAAGGACCGGCGGCTCTCGCGGCTTCTCCGCTAGCGGGCACGTTGGTACGGTGGCCCGCATGAGCGGCGTGGCGAGGATCGACGAGGATCTCCAGGCGTCCTCGCCCGAGATCGCCCTCGCCCTCTCCCGGGCAGGCGTCAGCGGCGTCCAGAAGGCCGTCCGGATCCGGCGCGGCAACGCTCAGACGGTCATGGCCGCGGTGATCGACTGCACGGTCGACCTGGCAGCTCACCAGAAGGGCGTGCACATGTCCCGCTTCCCCGAGCTCTTCGAGGAGGCAATCGACGTCGTGGTCGAGCGCGAGGCGCTCCTCGTCGAGGTGCTCGCTGAGCTGATCGCGACGCGAGTCGTCGAGCGACAGCGAGCCCTGCGCGCCGAGGTGTCGATTCGTGCGCAGTGGCCGATCCACCGTCGCACCCCCGTGACCGGGCTGCGAACACAGGAGATGGTGACGCTCTGGGGGATCGCGGCGGCGTCCGAGGCAGGCTCGCGCCGCGCAGTCGGCGTCGAGGCGGCCGGGATCAACGCGTGCCCGTGCGCGCAGGGGCTCGTCCGCGGTCACGCGAGCGAGCGCCTCCTCGAGGAGGGCTTCGACGCCGGCGACGTCGAGCGCATCCTCGAGATCGTCCCGCTCGCGACACACAACCAGCGCGGGCGTGCCACGCTGCTCGTCGGCACGGAGCAGGACCTCGACGCGGAGCTCCTCGTCGAGGTCGCCGAGCAGTCGATGAGCGCACCGATCCACGACCTCCTGAAGCGGCCCGACGAGCTCTTCGTCGTCGAGCACGCCCACCTCCGGCCGCGCTTCGTCGAGGACTCCGTGCGGCATGCGTTGCGTGGCGCGATCGACGCACTTCCCTCACTCGACGACGCCGACTTCCTTCTCTCGCGCCAGGTCAACTTCGAGACCATCCACACGCACGACGTCGTCGCAGAGCGTTACGGCACCGTCGGCGAGCTCCGCACCGAGCTCGCGACAGGCCAGCCCGGCCGCCAGACCTCGCTCGCCGACTGGCTCTCCTCGTAGCGGCCGCGCGACGCTCAGGCGCGATGAGGGCGCCGGAGCTCGAAGCGGTGCTCGGTACCCGCGAACAGGCGGCGGATGTTGCGGTAGTGGAGCGCGACGATCGCCGTCGCTCCTGCGATCGTGAACACGACGATCGGCCACTCGTAGCCGTACAGCCAGGTGAAGAACGGGAGCGCGAACGCGGTCACGATCGACGCCAGGGACGCGTAGCGGAAGACGAGGAAGATCGCCAGCCAGACCGCGAGACAGGAAAGCGCGGCGAGCGGAGCGAGCGCGAGGGCCGCCCCACCGGCGGTCGCGACCATCTTCCCGCCCTTCTGGAAGCGCAGGAAGACGGGGCGCGCGTGACCGAGCATCGCCGCCGCTGCAGTGAGCACACCCACGAGGGCGCCCCCCACGGCGAGGCCGAGCAGCGCCGCCGCGAGGCCCTTCGTGACGTCGAGGAGCGCGACCGCGACTCCGAGCCTCTTCCCGTACAGGCGAAAGACGTTCGTCGCGCCGACGTTCCCGCTGCCCTGCGTGCGGATGTCCTCGCCGCGGAAGAGCCGGACGAGCCAGTACCCGAAGGGCATCGAGCCGAGGACGTACGCGACCGGAACCACGAGGAGCTCCGTCATTCGCGAATCCCGCGGCAGCCGACGCGGATACCGCTCCCGGGAGAGAAAACCCCTGAGGGAGTCCGCTTCGCGGCGCTGCGGTGGCGTTTCACTCGTCCGCCCGACTAGACGGACGGAATGCGATAGGCCGCGATCCAGCCGTTCACCACGGACCAGTCGAGGTTCCGGAAGAACGCGTCGATGTACGCGCCGCGGTCGGTCTGGTAGTCGAGGAAGTAGGCGTGCTCGTAGACGTCGAGCGCCACGAGCGGAGTCGCGTTCCAGACGGGGAACGTGTTCTGCGCGTCGCCGACGTAGTTGAAGAGGCGGCCCTCGTCCCAGTCGAAGGCCGTCCAGGCCCAGCCCCGGCCGGCCATCCCGGAGGCCTTGAGGTCCGCCTGCCACTCGTCCGCGGAGCCGAAGTCGCGGTCGACGAGCGAGCGGAACGCCCCGTCCGGATCGCCGCCCTCGCCCCCGAGGTGCTCGAAGTAGATCTCGTGGTTCTTGATCCCGCCGATCGCGAAGCTCAGGTCGACCTTGAGCGCCCTGACCTCCGAGTAGACCTGATTGGCCGCCGAGAGATCGACGCTCTCGAGCTTCCCGAGGATCTCGTTCCGCTTCGCCACGTAGCCCTGGTAGAGCCGATAGTGGGCGTCGATCGTCGTTCGGGAGATTCCGTCGAGCTCACGGAGCGCGGGCTTCAGCTCGCGAGGCCTGATCTCAACGAAGTTCGGCATCCAGCGGCTCCTTCTGGCTCGGGGCGGAACGCCGAGGAGCATATCCTTCTCCGAAGCCGAGACTGGACCCTGAAGAGAGGAGCAGGCAGATGGCGTACAGCGTCCCCGACTTGCCGTACGGCTTCGACGCGCTCGAGCCGACGATCGACGCGCAGACGATGGAGATTCATCACGACAAGCACCATGCGGCGTACGTCGCGAACCTGAACGCCGCCCTCGAGGGGACCGAGTGGATGGACAGGCCGATCGAGACCGTCCTCGCCGATCTCGACATCCTCCCCGAGGACAAGCGCACTCCCGTACGGAACAACGGGGGCGGGCACGCCAACCACAGCCTGTTCTGGGAGACCATGTCGCCGGACGGCGGGGGCGACCCGTCGGGAGCGCTCGCCGATGCCATCTCCGCGACGTTCGGGAGCGTCGCCGACCTGAAGAGCGCGATCAACGACGCCGGGGTGAAGCGCTTCGGCTCCGGCTGGACCTGGCTGGTCTGGGACGGCACCGGCCTCGCGGTGAAGTCGACGCCGAACCAGGACTCCCCGGTGATGGACGGGGACGTCCCGCTGCTCGGGATCGACGTCTGGGAGCACGCCTACTACCTCCGCTACCAGAACCGGCGTCCGGACTATCTCGAGGCGTGGTGGAACGTCGTGAACTGGGACGCCGTCGCGGCTCGCCTGGGCGCTGCGCGGTAGCGCGGAAAGATCGGCTCCGAGGGGCAATCCGAACGACGCGGGAGCGCGTACAACGAGGGCATGTCGGCCTCGTATGCCCTCCCGCTCCCCCTCCCGCTCGAGCGAGCCGGGAGAATGCAGCGCGTGGACCCGACCGAACCGTCCGACGGTGAGCTGATCGAGCGGATCGCGGGCGGCGACCGGACCGCCTTCGAGGAGCTGTACGGGAGGTACGCGCGCACGGTCCTCGGTCTCGCGATGCGCCGCCTCGGCGACCGCGGCCGCGCAGAGGACGCGACGCAGGACGCGTTCATCGCCATCTGGCGCTCCGCCCGGACGTACAAGCCCGAGCGCGGCGCGGGAGCGCCCTGGCTGTACGCGGTGGCGCGCAACGCGATCACCGACGGCCTTCGCCGAACGCCCGAGCCCGTGGCCGAGCTCCAGGAGGGGCCTGGCACGGAGCCCGACCCGGCCGACCACGCAGCGAGCTCGTGGACCGCGTGGCAGGTGCACCGGGCGCTCGAGGTGCTCCCCGTCCACGAGCGGCCGATGATCGAGCTCGCGTACTGGAAGGGCCTCTCCCAGAGCGAGATCGCGAAGTCGCTCGGCCTGCCGCTCGGAACCGTCAAGACGCGAACGCGGAGCGCGCTCGCCCGGCTGGCCGACGCGCTCGAGGGAGAGCTCGAATGACCGACAGACATCCCGATTTCGACACGCTCGTCCCCGACGACCTCGAGTCGTCGGAGCGCGAGCGCCTCCGCCGCGTCCACGACGCGCTGGTCGCGTCCGGACCGCCCGAGGAGCTTCCTTCGCGACTCGCGCACGCACCCGACGTCGAGCCGCGCGTCGTGCAGCTGCGCCCGCGAGGTCGGCCGCGTATCGCGCTGATCGCAATCGCCGCCGCGATCGCGATCGCGGTCTTCGCCGCCGGCTTCTCCACTGGAGACCGTCAGGCGACGCCGAACGCCGTGCATACCGTGACGATGACGGGCACGCCGCTCGCCCAGAACGCGCACGCCTCGCTCGCGCTGTTCGAGGTCGACTCCGCCGGCAACTGGCCGATGAAGCTGTCGGTGAGCGGCCTCGCTCCAGCGAAGGACGGGCGTCCGTACGAGCTCTGGCTGACGCGTCACGGCAAGGCCGAGTCGCTCTGCGGCAGCTTCTTGCCGACGAGCGACGGCACGGCGTCGGTGCCGATGAACGCGCCGTACAAGCTCACGGAGTACGACGGCTGGGTCATCGTCGAGGAGGGCTCGACGCAACCCCTCCTGACGATGGTCTGAGCGGCCGCGCCCTTCCGGGGCGCTCGCTATCGTCGGAGCGGTGAGCGTGTCGACACAGTACGAGGACTTCGCACGCCACGTCTTCACGCAGGGCGAGCCGAAGACCGACCGCACGGGAACGGGCACGGTCAGCGTGTTCGGCTACCAGATGCGGTTCGACCTGCACGCCGGCTTCCCGCTCGTGACGACGAAGAAGGTGCACTTCGCATCGGTCGCGTACGAGCTCCTCTGGTTCCTCCGCGGAGACTCGAACGTCCGCTGGCTGCAAGAGCACGGCGTGACGATCTGGGACGAGTGGGCCGACGAGAACGGCGAGCTCGGACCCGTCTACGGCGTGCAGTGGCGGAGCTGGCCGACGCCGTCGGGCGAGCACGTGGACCAGATCGCCGAGGTCGTCCGCCTGCTGCGCGAGGAGCCCGATTCCCGCCGCATCGTCGTGAGCGCCTGGAACGTCGCCGACCTGCCGAGGATGGCGCTCGCCCCCTGCCACGCGTTCTTCCAGTTCCACGTCTCGAGCGAGGGCCGCCTGAGCTGCCAGGTCTATCAGCGAAGCGCGGACGTCTTCCTCGGCGTCCCCTTCAACATCGCGAGCTACGCGCTCCTGACGCACATGCTCGCGCAGCAGACCGACCTCGAGGTCGGCGACCTCGTCTGGACGGGCGGCGACTGCCACGTCTACGACAACCACCGCGAGCAGGTGGAGACGCTCCTCGCCCGCGAGCCCCTCCCGTTCCCTTCGCTTCGCCTCGCCCGCCGCCCCGACTCGATCTTCGACTACGCCTTCGAGGACTTCGAGGTGATCGGCTACGAGCACCATCCGGCGATCCGCGCGCCGGTCGCCGTGTGAAACGCTCGCCCACGGCTCGCGTTGGCGGGGGAAACCATGTTTCCCCTGCCTACCCCCTTCTTCCGAGAACATGGGAAACCTCCCGGTTCCCCATACCCCTCCGCCCTCATCTGTCGATCGCGATCGACAGATGAGGCTCTCGCTCGTCGCCGGGCTCGCGCGGAACGGCGTCATCGGGCGGGACAACGCGATCCCGTGGCACATCCCCGAGGACGTCCGGCGCTTCAAGCAGCTGACGACAGGCCACGCGGTGGTCATGGGAAGACGCACGTGGGACTCACTCCCCGAGCGCTTCCGCCCGCTCCCGGTCCGCCGGAACGTCGTCGTCACCCGGCAGGGCGACTGGACGGCGGACGGCGCCGAGCGGGCGGGGTCGCTCGAAGAGGCGCTCGAGCTGCTCGAAGGCGCGACGCAGGTGTTCGTGATCGGCGGAGCAGAGCTCTACGCGGCGGCGCTGCCGCTCGCCGACGAGCTGCTGCTGACCGAGATCGACGCGGACGTCGTAGGCGACAGGTTCTTCCCTCCGTTCGAGCGGGGCGATTTCGACGAGGTGGCGCGTGAGCCGCACGTCTCGGAAGACGGGACGCGGTTCTCGTTCGTCACGTACGTTCGACGCGGCGTGCGCTGAGGGCTACGCGCGGCGGATACCGACGACGCGGGCCTTCCAGGCGCCGCGCGGCGCCTCGACATCGACGACGTCGCCGATGCTCGCGCCGAGGAGCGCCCGCCCGAGCGGCGAGTCGGGCGAGACCCCACCGACCGCCGAGATCTCGACCTCCATCGGCTCGCCGTCCTCGTCCGCGATCTCGACGATCGAGCCCACGCCCACGTGGTCGTCGGTGTCGTGCTCGACCGTCACCGCGTGACGGAGGCGCTCGCGGAGCATGTGGATCCTCCGCTCGAGGAGGCCCTGCTCGTTCTTCGCGGCGTGGTACTCGAAGTTCTCCGAGAGGTCCCCGAACTCGCGCGCGGTCTTGATCGCCTCCACGATCGCCTTCCGGCGCGGGCCTTCGAGCTCGGCCAGCTCCTCCTCGAGGGCGGTCCGCTGGGCGGGGGTCAGGTACTCGGTCTTCTGCTCGCTCACGGCCCACAGGCTAGATGAGCGTGCATGGCGCCCTGCAGCTGATTACGCTCCCCGCCTACCGACCGAGACGCGAACGCAGAGGAGGGAACGTGGCGACCGACCTGGAGCGCTTCGTCAAGGAGAGGGGGCGCGCAGCGCTCGTGAAGGACGTGCGGCGTCGCATCGACGTCGAGGGGATCACGTACGTCTACTACCAGTTCCCCTCCGTCACCGGCCGAATCATGGGCAAGGGCGTCCCGGCGAAGCACTGGGAGACGATCGCGGAGAAGGGCTTCCAGCTCGTCTACGGGGCGACGGCCAACCTCTTCACCGACCGACACGGCAACTACATCGGCTACGGGCCCGAGGCGGCGGAGCTCGTCGGCGTCCCGGAGCCGGACACGTTCGATGTGCTCCCGTGGGATCCGAAGGTCGCCCGCGTGTGGTGCATGTGCTTCCGCAACCGCGAGGAGCGCGAGGATCCGGGCGCGTTCCTGAGCTCGGACTGCCGCGGCAATCTCAAACGCCTGCAGGCGGAGTTCGAGAAGGCCACCGGGCTCCATCTCCGCGCCGGCACCGAGCCAGAGATGATGTGGCTCGAGCTGAACGAGGACGGCACGCCCGCCGTCACCGGCAAGACGAAGCCCTACTGCTACCACATCGACCAGTTCTCCGAGCTCCAGCCGATCATCCACAAGGTCGTCGAGTACGGCCAGGCGTTGGGGCTCGACATGATCCAGGGCGACCACGAGGACGCGCCGGGCCAGATCGAGCTGAACTTCGGCTTCGACCGGGCGGAGAACACCGCCGACAACCTGTCCACGTTCCGCCAGGTCTGCAAGGCGGTCGGGCGCGAGCTCGGTGCCTTCCCCTGCTTCATGCCGAAGCCGTTCATGGGCGTCTCGGCAAACGGGTGCCACCACAACATCTCGCTCTGGAAGGGGGACGAGAACGCGTTCATGCCCGACGGCGACGACCCGCAGAAGCCGAGCCAGACCGGCCTGTACGCGATCGGTGGCATCCTCGAGCACCTCGCCGCGCTGACGGCGGTCACCGCCTCGACGGTCAACTCGTACCGCCGCCTCTGGGACACCGGCTTCTGGGCGCCCGTGTTCGCGGACTGGGGCTACCAGAACCGCACGACCGCGCTCCGCGTCTCGGCGCCGGGCCGTTTCGAGTACCGCTCGGTCGACTCCGCCGTGAACCCGTACCTCTCCATGGCCGCGCTCATCGCCGCGATGTGGGACGGGATCGAGCGCAAGCTCGACCCGGGCGAGCCCGAGGAGCGGAACATCTACGACGCGATGGAGGCGGGGAAGGACGTCAAGCGGATCCCGATGACCTTCGGCGACGCGCTCGAGGCGCTCGAGGCGGACGACGTCGTGAAGAGGGCGCTCCCCGGCGAGATGTACACGGTCTTCATGCACTACAAGCGGGACGAGTGGGAGCGGTACTGTGCAACCGTCAGCGACTGGGACGTGACGGAGTACCTCGACGTGCTCCCGTAGGGAGAGCAGGAGCAGAGCCCATGTGCGGAATCGCGGGGATCATCTATCGCGACGGAGCCGTCCACCCCATCGGGGACGAAATGACGCGGATGCTCCAGTCCATGAAGCACCGCGGCCCGGACTCGACGGGGTACGCGCTCTACGGCTCCTCCGAGAACGGCGGGCTCGTCATGCGCTACAAGCTCGCGGACTCGAACACCCCGCGCGACTTCGAGTTCGAGGATCGCCTCCGCCGCCACCGCTTCGAGGTCGAGGCGCGGCTCGCGGCGCTCGGCGCCCGCATCCACGAGGTCGACGAGGAGACGCCGTACGCGTTCCGCGTCTCCTTCACCTTCGACGGCGATCTCAAGCACCTCGCGGACTTCGTCGAGGACATCCCCGACGCGGAGGTCCTCTCGCTCGGGCGGTCGCTCGAGATCGTCAAGGACCTCGGCGACGCGGAGACCGTCCACGACCTGTACGGCCTCGAGAAGTTCTCCGGAACGCACGCGATCGGCCACGTGCGCATGGCGACCGAGTCGGAGGTCGACATCGCGGGCGCGCACCCCTACTGGGCCTACCCGTACTCGGACGTCGCGGTCGTCCACAACGGCCAGCTCACGAACTACTTCATGTGGCGCCGCCGCCTCGAGCGTGCCGGGCGCCGCTTCATGTCCGAGTGCGACTCGGAGATCATCGCCGTCTACCTCGCACAGGAGATGACCGAGGGCGCGACGCTCGAAGAGGCAATGCACAAGTCGCTCGACGAGCTCGACGGGGTCTTCACGTACATCGCCGTGACCAAGGACGAGCTCGGGGTCGCGAAGGACGAGCTCGCGGCGAAACCGCTCGTCCTCTACGAGTCGGACGACCTCGTCGCGCTCGCGTCCGAGGAGATCGCGATCCGCGCGATCATCGACCACGAGATCGACACCTACGACCCCTACGAGCGCGAGGTCTTCGTATGGAAGCGCTAGCTGCGTGGGGGAACCCCTGATGGCAGCGGTAGGGGAGTCGCGCATCACGTACGACGCGCGCGGGCTCGCCGAGCCGAACGCCGAGGCGCCGCGCATCGCGGAGATCGAGGGCGACAAGGCCGTCTTCGACGCGAAGGAGCTCACGACGCGCCAGATCAACCTCGAGCTCCGCCGGCTCCTGTACGAGGAGGGGATCGCGGACGTCACGGTCCAGAACCCCGGCGCGAAGCACTCGCTCGGCGTCGGCATCCTCACCCGCTGCCGGATCACGTTCGAGGGCAGCCTCGGCTACTTCGGCTGCGGCCTGATCGACGGCCCGGAGATCCACATCACGGGACGGGTCGGCTGGTCGGCCTGCGAGAACATGATGTCCGGCGTCGTCGTCGTCGACGGAAACGCCGGCTCGCTGACGGCGGCCGCGATCCGCGGCGGCGACATGGTCGTCAAGGGTCGCGTCGGTGCGCGCACGGGGATCGACCAGAAGGGCGGCACCGTGATCGTCCTCGGCTCCGCCGGCTCGATGACCGGGTTCATGATGCAGCGCGGCCGCATGATCATCTGCGGAGACGTCGGCCAGGGCCTCGGCGACTCGATGTACGACGGGACGATCTACGTGGGCGGGAAGATCAAGTCGCTCGGCATCGACTGCGTGCCGGGCGAGTGGACGGACGCCGACACCGAGTTCGTCGAGCGCAAGTTCCGGATCTACGGCCTCGGCTCGCCGCCCGAGCTGCAGAAGCTCGTCTGCGGCAAGCAGCTGTACAACTACGACTCGCTCGAGCCCGCCGAGCGGAAGCTCGTGCTCTAGGAGGCGTGATGGCCGACGAGACCGCTCCCAGCTCGAAGAACGTCCTCGGGCACAGCCGGATCTTCACCCCGGAGGTCGTCAACGACATCCACGTGAAGGCCGAGCTCGGGCGCTACCGCATGCGCGGTTTCTCGATCTTCAAGCCGATGCCGCACTGGGACGAGCTCGTCTTCCTCCCCGGCACGCTCACGCGCTTCGTGATCGAGGGCTACCGCGAGAAGTGCGAGACGAAGACCGTCCTCGGCGGCCGCTTCGCGAAGAAGCCGCTGGAGCTCGACATCCCGATCTACATCACCGGGATGTCGTTCGGCGCCCTGAGCCTCGAGGCGAAGATGGCGCTCGCGAGGGGCGCCTCGATGGCGGGGACCGCGACGTGCTCGGGCGAGGGCGGGATGATCCCGCCGGAGCGCGACTACTCGACCAAGTGGTACTACCAGGTGATCCAGAGCCGGTACGGGTTCAACCCGCACCACCTGATGCTCGCGGACGGCGTCGAGTTCTTCATCGGCCAGGGCTGCAAGGTCGGGCTCGGCGGCCACCTCATGGGCCAGAAGGTGACCGAGCAGGTCGCGGAGATGCGCTCGCTCCCGGCCGGGATCGACCAGCGATCGCCTGCACGCCATCCCGACTGGCTCGGCCCGGACGACCTCTCGCTGAAGGTGCAGGAGATCCGCGAGGCGACCGACTACCAGGTGCCCATCCAGCTCAAGCTCGGCGCGGCGCGCGTCTACGACGACGTGCGAATGGCGGCGAAGTGCGGGCCGGACGTCATCTACCTCGACGGCGCGGAGGGCGGCACCGGCGCGGGCCCGCACATCGCGACCGAGGAGACCGGCATCCCGCTGATGGCGGCGATCCCCGAGGCGCGCCGCGCGCTCGAGGACGTCGGCCTCGCGGACGAGATCGACCTCGTGGTCGCGGGCGGGATCCGGAACGGCGCCGACGTCGCCAAGTGCCTCGCGCTCGGCGCAAAGGCGGTCGCGATCGGGCACTCGGCGCTCATGGCGCTCAACTGCAACAAGGAGATCCCCGGTGTCACCGACTACGAGGGCACGGTCGGGGTGCCCGCGGGCCAGTGCTACCACTGCCACACGGGCCGCTGCCCGGTCGGGATCACGACGCAGGACCCGGAGCTCCGCAAGCGCCTCGTCGTCGAGGAGGCGTCCGAGCGCGTCTACAACTTCCTGACGGCGATGACCATGGAGCTGCAGATGCTCGCGCGGGCCTGCGGCAAGACGAACGTCCACTCGCTCGAGCCCGAGGACCTCGCCGCGCTCACGGTCGAGGCCTCCGCGATGGCGCGCGTGCCGCTCGCCGGGACGACCTACACCGTCGGGCAGACCGAGCACGAGATCCTCGCCGAGGTCAAGCGCCTCCTCGAGCTCAAGGCCGAGGACGAGCTGATCGCGAATCCGATGGCCCAGATCCACGACCTGCGAACGGTCGATTGATGGGCAAGTCGTCGCAGACCTCGCATGCCCAGAGGCACGAGCTCGCATACTCGGAGCCGGAGAAGATCAAGTCGATCGACGCCGAGTTCCTCGCAGGGCACCGGTTCCCGTACCAGGAGGACGTCTCGCTCGTCGAGGACGTCGACCTCCTCGCGGCGACGCCGGGCGAGGACATCAACTGGCTCGAGGACATCGAGCTCCTCGAGGAGGACGGCGTCCCCGCCGTGTTCGACCGCTACTCGAACTCCTTCATCAAGATCTACTTCGAGATCCCCGAAGGCCGGGAGAACGAGCTCGCGCGCAAGGTGCTGGTGAAGCACCTCCAGAGCGGCAACTCGTACGGCATCCAGCTCAAGGAGATCCATACGAAGTTCCCCCAGCCCGAGCTCGGCCCGTGGGTCGACGACACGAAGACGGTCGGAACGGACTGGAAGGCGCCCGTCCTCGAGGGCTGGGAGAAGCCCGTCGGACACTGACGCCGCCGCTGCCGACCCGCGGCGCGAGCCACCGATGGAGGGCTATCGAGGCCGAAGGCGTCGGTCGATGACGCTCGCACGATGCGTCCTCTCCTTGCCGGCCTCGTCCTCACCGCGCTGACGGCCGTCTCTGCGGCAGGTGCCGCGCCGGGGGCTGCGCCGAACCCGTGCAAGCTCGTGACCGCAACCGACGTCAAGGCCGTGCTCGGAACCGCGGTCGGCCGCGGCAAGCTCCAGTCGCTCGGCCTCTACCAGAGCTGCACGTACAGGACGAAGAGCTTCGTCACCGTCACCGTGCAGACGCGTGCCCTTTCGAAGGCCGACTTCGTCAGGAGCGCGAAGGCGAACCCGCCGCCCGTGAAGGCGGTCCCGGGCGTCGGCGCGCCGGCGTACTACGCGGCCGGCGCCACGCTGCTCGTCTGGCGGGGCGGCAACGAGGCGACGTTGAGCGTCTTCGGCGGTGGCTCGGGCCTCGCGCGCGAGGTCAAGCTCGCGAAGCGCGTCCTTCGCCGCCTCTAGCCGACGGATCTCCCGGCCGTCAGCGCGACGCGTCGCCCATCACCTCGCCGAGCCAGCGCTCCGCCTCCCGGAACAGCGTGGGATTCGTCTCGGGCGTGTAGTAGACGAGCGCGCCGAGCGACTGCGCGAGCACCCAGCCGCGGGCTCGCGCCCACGTCGCGTCGTCCACGCCGAGTGCAACGCGGAAGCCGGGACGCAACTCGCGCGGGACGAGCTTCCAGGCGGCCATCACGTCGCACGCGGGATCGCCGACGCCGAGGCAGCCGAAGTCGAGGACGCAGGCGAGGCGTCCGTCTCGGAGGAGGAGGTTGCGCGAGTCCAGGTCTCCGTGGATCCAGACGGGAGCGCCCGACCGATCGGGTGCCTCGAGCGCAACGTTCCACGCCTGGGCCAGCTCGGCCACGTCCCGCGTGGCTGCGAGCGTGCCGAGTGCCGAGCGCACCCACTCGTCGAGGCGACGCACCGGTGCGCCGCGGAGGAAGTTGTGCTCTCCGGGTGGGGGCCCGCCGCGCGTATCGACCGCCCAGAGCGTGGACACGAAGCGCGCGAGGTCATCCACGAAGCGGCGCGGATCTCTGATGCGGTCCGGCGTCGCGTTCTCCCCGTCGAGCCACGTGTACACGGCCCACACGAACGGGTACTCGTCGGTCGGCTCCCCCCGCTCCACCACCGTCGGCGCCTCGAGCGGGAGCAGCGGCGCGAGCGTCGGGAGCCAGCGGAGCTCCTTCTCGAGCACGGCCGTCGTCCGCTCCAGCCGAGGCAACCGCGCGACGAGCTCGTCGCCGAGCCGGAAGAGCGCGTTGTCCGTTCCGCGGGGCACGACCGGCTCGAGCGGAAGGTCCGCCCACCGCGGAAACTGCCGCTCGAGGAGACGACGCACGACCGTCTCGTCGAGATCGAGCTCGTCCGCGTGCATCCTCACTGCGCCCATGCGCGACCCGAAGGCGTCAGTGCCCGTTGAACGAGAAGTGCATGTAGTCCTTCGTGGACCCAGACCAGGAGCCGCCCCAGCCCCAGCCGATCGAGCGGAAGGCTGCGATCACAGCCGGAGACACCATCCCCTTGCGCAGTCGCGAGCGGTCCATGTACCTCCGCGCGTTGGCATCGCGCGTCATGCCGCACCCGACGTACGGGTTCTCGCGCGGATCGAGATCGACCGCGAGGCCGTAGGCGTGGTTCGACCAGGTCCCGGTGCCGCTTCCGCCGGTGCACGGTGACGGCACCGCTTGCCGGCAGCTGAAGGAGCCCGTGATGTCGTCGTCCTTCGGCCGGCCGCCGACCGGCCCGTACATGTCGGAGAGCTGCATGTGCCTGACGGGGAAGCGGAGCCCGTAGAGCTTGCGGAAGACGGATGCGAGCGGCGTGGCCGCGTCCCGGTTCACGACGAGCTGGCCCACCCGGACCCGCCCGTCGAAGCCGACGGTCGACACGGAGAGGACCCGGAGCCGGCCGAGCGGCACAGGGCAGCCCGCGTGCCAGTACCGACCGCGCAGCTGCGACAGCTCCTGCGGTGGAAGCGGGCGGATCGACTGGCGGAACGGCTGCGGAGCGGCCGACGCGGCCATCGACGCCAGAACGAGGACCACCGCGATCACGACGACGATGCCTCGCATTCCGCGTCCATTGTGGCGCTCGATCGGTGCCGATGCGAGCAAGCGGCACACGATCGCTGTGGTGCACGTGCTCGTCCTCCAGCACATCCCGTGCGAGCCGCGGGGCATCTTCGAGGACGCGCTCCGCGCGCGAGCGAGCGTCGAGCTGCGCCCGTGCAAAGCAAGAGGCCCCCTCGGGAGGGGGCCTCTCTGCAGGGGAATCCTCCCTGCCTAGATCTCGACGCGATCCTTCAGGTTCGCGAGGAAGGTATCCGCCTCGCGCTCGTTGAGCTTGCGGACGAAGGGCTCCGCCAGCTTCCCGAGCAGCTTCTGCGGGATCTCGTACTCGGTCTTCACCTCGATCAATGTCGTGCCGTTCTCCGGCGTGAACGTGTAATCGAACTTCGCCGGGATCTGGCCTGTCGACTTCGTTACGAAGTGCTTCTCGGGCACGAACTCGATCGTCTCCGTCTCACCCTCGAAGCGCATGCCGGCCATCTTGTACAGCCAGTGATAGCTGTGGCCGCCCTTCGGCAACGGCTTCACGTCCTTGACCTCGACCATGCTCGGCCAGATCTCGGGCAGATGCAGCGGATCCTCGAGGTACGAGAACACCTGCTTCACGGGAGCCTTGATCACGATGCTCCTCTCGATCGTCGTCACGATGTCACCTCCTCTCGGACGACGGAAGTCGGACCGACCCGTCCGTAAGGCATTGCAGAGGACACGCAGACGGTCCGACTGCCTCGAGGATGTACCTCCTGGGGCGGACAGCGCGTCGGGGAAAACACTGATCGGCGCAGGGCGGGACGTTGTCGAGGCGCTCGCAGGCCGTAGTGCTGGACGACATCGGCCGGCGCGCCATACGATGAACCCGATCGCGACCCGAATCCACTGGAGGAGCCGATGTCCGAGAAGACATGGGGAGGCGAGCCGTTCTGGGGGCTCGGCTACGACTGGGATCCCGACTGGTTCTACACCGACCGCCAGAAGGAGCTACGCGCCAAGCTCATCGAGCTGTGCGAGAAGGAGCTGCGCGCGAACGCGAAGCGCTCCGACGACGAGCTCCTGTACCCGCGCCGGAACCTCGAGCTCCTCGGGGAGCACGGCTTCCTGGGGCTGACCGTGCCCGAGGAGTACGGCGGGCTCGGCGAGAACCACGTCGCCTACGCGATGACGTGCGAGACGATCGCGCGCTACGGGTGCGCGTCGACGGCGATGTGTTACGTCATGCACATCGGCGCGGTCAACGCGATCATGCTCCGCCCCACGCCGGAGCTGATCGACAAGTACATCCGGCCGCTCAACTCGGGGAAGATCGGGACGCTCTCGTACTCGGACCCGGAGACCGGCTCGCACTTCTGGTACCCGATCTCGTCCGGTGCCGAGCGGGTCAACGGCGGGTTCAAGGTGCGGAAGAAGGCGTCCTGGACGACGTCGGCGGGCTTCGCCGACTTCTACGTCGTGCAGACGACGAGCCCCGACTTCACGGGGTACGACGATCTCTCGGTCTTCGTCATCGACGGCGAGAACGTCGAGTCGCAGCCCTCGCTGTGGGACGCGCTCGGCCTCCGCGGCAACCAGTCCGGCCCACTCGAGGTGCCGGACGTCGAGATTTCCGGCGACCAGATCGTCGGTCCGGTCGGCGACGGCGCCGCTTCGAACGACGAGTCGGTCGACCCCTGGTTCCTCATCGGCTCGTCGTCGGTCTGGAACGGGATCGCGATGGGCACGATCGACATCGCGAAGCGACACACGACGCGCAAGCGCCACGTCGACGTCGGCCTCCGCGTCGCGGACTACCCGACGATCCAGGACTACGTCGGCGAGGCGGTCATGGACACGAACGCCGCCCGCGTCTTCGTGCACTCGATCGCACAGGCGATGGACCGCGAGACGAACGACAACACGCGGATCCTCGACGTCGGCGAGACCGCCCGCGCGAACTTCCTCCACTGGGCGTGGCAGATCAAGTTCGTCGCCGCGAAGAACGTCGCGCACGTCGTCGACAAGATGCTCCACGCCTGCGGGGGATCCGGCTACAAGCGGGACATGGAGCTCGAGCGCTACCTCCGCGATGCAAAGGCCGGCTGGGTGATGGGCCCGACGAACGAGGTGCTGCGCCAGTTCGTCGGCAAGGCCGTGCTCCTCGGATTCGAGTCGCTCGACTACTGGAACCAGTCGTACAACCGGCGCGCGGTCGAGAACGAGGTGAAGAAGCTCGACGCCGACGGCAAGCGGGAGCTCGCGGAGCAGCTCGTGGCGCAGGCGGCGGAGGAGGAGGCGAAGGCGCCCGCGAAGGCGTGAGGTGACGATCCCGGGCACACCCGCCCTCGTCCGGGGCCTCAAGCCGGAGGACCCGTTCCTCGAGACGTACCTCGTCCGCCCGGGCGGAGCGACCGTGCTCGCGCTCGCGCCGGACGAGCGGATCGCCGTGATCGACAAGGACGGCGGCCAGGTCGCGGAGGTGACGGTGCTCGACGCGGCGGGCAAGGACGACGCGGCCGCGCTCGGGGCGACGGCCGACGCACCGGCGACGGTGATCAGGGACGCGCTCGCGGCCCGCGACGGCAGCCTCCTCGTCGACGAGCTCGGCTCTCGCGGGCTCGACCCGGCCGAGGCGAACGCGGTCCGGCTCTTCGGCGAATGGTCGCCGCCCGGCGCGTCGCAGGCGTTCCGGGCCGACCGCGCGGTGACGGTCGTCGTGGCTGCTCCGGGCGGGCGGATCCTCGACGGCGCTCCTCCCCCGTCGGAGCTCCTCGTCGAGGTCCGGCGCGCCGCCCCGCAGCGTTACGAGCAGGACGAGCTCCCGCCGCCGCTCGCAGAGCCTCGCCTCGACTTCCGGGTCGACGCCGCGACGGCGCTCGCCTACGAGGTGCGCGCCGGCGAGTTCATTCAGGTGATCGACGTCGAGGGCAAGCAGTGCTCCGACTTCCTCGCGTTCGACGGCCGCAAGCTCGAACGCGGCCTCGAGCGCGGGCTCGACGCGACGACGACCCGGAGCCTGATGGGCATGGCGTACCCGCAGCCGGGACTCCAGGGGAAGTTCTACGACGTCGACCAGGACCCACTGATCGAGGTCGTCCGCGATACGGTCGGCCGCCACGACACGTTCGGCCTCGCCTGCACGGCGAAGTACTACGAAGACAAGGGCTACCCCGGACACGTCAACTGCTCCGAGAACTTCAACGGCCAGGTGACGCCGTACGGGATCGCGCCGAGAGCGGGCTGGGAGGCGCTCAACTTTTTCTACAACACGGGCTTCGACGCGGCGAACGTCTTCGTCATGGACGAGCCGTGGTCCCGCCCGGGCGACTACGTCCTCCTGCGCGCGATGAGCGACCTCCTGTGCGCGTCGTCGGCCTGTCCCGACGACATCGACGCGGCGAACGGGTGGCAGATCACGCCCGTCCACGTCCGGGTGTACGCGCCCGACAACACGTTCTCGCTGGCGATCGCCCGCCGCGTGACCGCCGACGCCGAGCCGGTGCTCACGCGCGAGACGACGTTCCACCCGCGTACGAGCGAGCTGACGAGGAGCTTCGTCGAGTACCGCGGCTACTGGCTCCCGCACTGCTTCGACAACGAGGGCGCGATCGCGGAGTACTGGGCGTGCCGCGAGAAGGTCGCTTTCATGGACCTCTCGCCCTTGCGCAAGTGGGAGGTCCTCGGGCCGGACGCCGAGTCTCTGATCCAGCTCGCGATCACCCGCGACGCGCGGCGGCTCTCGGTCGGCCAGGTGACGTACACGGCGCTGTGCAACGAGACCGGCGGGATGATCGACGACGCGACCGTCTACCGACTCGGGCAGGACAACTTCCGCTTCGTCGGCGGCGACGAGTACGACGGGATCTGGCTGAAGGAGCTCGCCGAACGGCACGAGCTGAAGGTGTGGGTGAAGCCGTCGACCGAGCAGCTCCACAACGTCGCCGTCCAGGGCCCCGAGAGTCGCGAGCTCCTGAAGAAGATCGTCTGGACGCCGCCGACGCAGACGTCGTTCGAGGACCTCAAGTGGTTCCGCTTCACCGTCGCGCGAATAAAGACCTACGACGGGCTCCCGATCGTCGTCTCGCGCACGGGCTACACGGGCGAGCTCGGCTACGAGGTCTGGTGTCACCCCGCCGACGGCCCGGCGGTGTGGGACGCGATCTGGTCTGCGGGCGACGAGCACGGCCTGGCGCCGCTCGGCCTCGAGGCGCTCGACATCCTCCGGATCGAGTCCGGCCTGATCTTCGCCGGGTACGAGTTCGACGACCAGGTCGACCCGTTCGAGGCGGGAATCGGCTTCGCGGTCGACCTGAAGACGGAGGAGGGCTTCGTCGGCCGCGAGGCGCTCGAGGAGCGGAAGGAGCATCCGCAGCGGCGACTCGTCGGGCTCGAGCTCGTCGGGAACGAGACCGCGCGCCACGGAGACCCCGTCTACGTCGGGCGCCGCAAGGTCGGTGTCGTCACGAGCGGGACGCGGAGCCCGATCCTGAAGCAGAACGTGGCGCTCGCGCGGGTCGCGATCCAGTACGCGGATCTCGACACCGCGCTCGAGGTCGGGAAGCTCGACGGGCTCCAGAAGCGGATCCCCGCGACCGTGGTGCGGTTCCCCTT
This sequence comes from uncultured Actinomycetes bacterium, assembly GCA_963809405.1. GTDB lineage: Bacteria > Actinomycetota > Thermoleophilia > Gaiellales > Gaiellaceae > GMQP-bins7. The sequence continues at coordinate 1,364,597 of CAWEJN010000002.1, read as the reverse complement.
CTACGACCCGGACAAGAGCAGACCGCGGTCGTAGTCGGTGGACTGGCGCGACGACCGAATCGGCTCAGCGCTCCGAGGCGAGAACCCGCTGGTCATGGCTCGGATGCACAGCGGTTTCGCGGTGATCGGAGACACCCAGTTCCTGCCGGGCTACTCGGTCCTACTCACGGACGATCCGTCCGTCGACCATCTGACCGATCTCGACTGGGTGCGCCGCAAGCAATTCCTGTTCGATCTCGCGCTCCTCGGTGAAGCGATCGAGCACGTGCGCAGACCACATGGTCTCCGGCGAATGAACTACGAGGTGCTCGGGAACGAGTGGCCAGTGCTGCACGGGCACGTGTGCCCGCGCTACGAGTGGGAGCCGCCGGAGCTGCTCAGGGGTCAGGCATGGCTGCATCCCGAGGAGATCCGCGACGCCCCCGAGAATTCGTACTCGGACGAGACGCACGGCGAGATGCGTGCCGAGATCACGAGCGAGCTCGTATCCCTGATGGAGCGTGCGTACGAGTGATCGAGTCGTTCACCGATGATCAGGTCGAGGCGTTCCGGCGGGACGGCTTTCTGCTCATCGAGGACGGCCTCGTGCCAACCGCCGCGCTCGGGCTCTTGCGCGGGCGGTACCTCCGCCTCTTCGACGGCGAGTACGAGACCGGCATCCGGCCCGACGAGGTGAACTGGGTCTCGGGCCGCGACCCGGATGACCGGACGCGCCAGCTCTGCAACGCATGGAAGGCCGACACCGTCGTCGCCGCGCAGGTGCTGTCGGAGCGGATCGGACGGCTGGCCTCGCGGCTGATGGGCTACCGCGGCGTGCGCATCCTTCAGGACAACGTCCTGTGGAAGCCGCCGGGGACGAAGGCGATCGGCTTCCACCAGGACTCCTCCTACGCCGGCTACCTCGTCCCGCCCGAGATGGTGACGTGCTGGGTCTCCCTCCACGACACCGAGGCAGGCGCTGGGCCGCTCGAATTCGTGCGCGCCTCGCATACCTGGCCGGCGTCGGCGCCGGAACGCTCGCAGTTCCACGCGCCGGAGGACTGGCTAGCCGGGCCGCGGGCCGCAGCGCCCACGGACACCGAGCTGGAGGCGATCCCGGTCGTCGTCAAGGCGGGCGGCGGCTCGTTCCACCACGGCTCCACGTGGCACGGCTCCGCGCCGAACGAGAGCGCCACTGTTGCGCGGATGGCACTCGTGTCGCACTTCGTGCCGGTCGAGACCCGCTTCCACGAGACGAACGTCGACGTCACCTACTCGCGCTACCGGCGCCGCGGCGACCTCGCGCTCGACGAGTCGTTCTTCCCCGTCGTCTGGGACGAGACCGGCTACCGCACGCCGTGGCTCGCGGAGCTGCCCACACTCGAGTCGTAGCGGCCGGCCGTGGATCGGCGCATCCGCCGCGAACATCGCCTGGGCGGTAGTGCTCTGTGTCACGCTTTGCGCGGTGCGCAGGCTGGTGCCGTTCTCGCTGGTGACCGCTTTGCTCGTGACGAGCGGCGCGGCGAAGACGACCGTCTCGAGCCCGCGAGCCGCAGCGGCCTGCAGCCCCGCCCGTGTCCAGTACATGCCGTGGCCGGGCGGCGACCGGCGGCTCGACCGCATCCCGTGGATTCGGGGGACGCCGGCGAGAGTTGGGCTCGTCGGGCTCCTCTGGTACTGGCCGCAAGATTGGCGAGCCGCTCGAGTGACGCGCGCGCGAATCTTCTTGCACGGCCTCGCGCCAGGCGGATGGTCGACGAAGATTCTGTGGGCGTTCACGGACCCGTCGGTCGCCGGTGGTGGAGGAGGGCAGGACCTCGTGCGCGGCACTCGACTCGACGCTCCTGGGTCGTTCAAGCAAACATTTGTGGCGATCTACTACGCGGGACAGAACGGAGCACCGTCGTTCGCCTCGATCGTCGACATTCCCCATCGCGGTTGCTGGAGGCTTCAGCTCTCCATGGGACGCCTGCGGGCGAGCGTCGTCATGCTCGCCGTCGCTGGCAAGAGCTAGAGCGACAGCAGGCTGCGCAGGCGTTCGAGCGACTGCAGGATGAGCCAGGGCGGGATCGCGTCGACAGCCTTTCGCGCGAGGGAAGCGACGAAGCCGGGGAGCACGCCGGCGGCGTCCGCGTCGGAGATCGAGCGGTCGAGGCCGTCCTGCACGGCCTGCTCCGCGTCCGCGCGGGTGAAGCCGTTCTTCGCCGCGAAGGCATCGAGCGCGTCCTCGCTCCGCAACGCGAGGACGAGATCCTCGCGGGAGACGCCGAGCTTGCAGGCGGCGCCGTCGAGCCCCGACAGCGCGACCTGCTCGAGGACGGTCTCCACGCCTCCCGGGCTCCTCCACGGCCGGGTGACGCACGGGTCTGCGACGGGGGTCGGCGCGTAGGAGGCGCCGCCGAGCGCGAGGTACGGGACGACGACCGCGGCCACGGCGCCGAGCGCGACGAGGAGCGGGAGGAATCGCCTCACAGCGGCGCCCACCTCGACAGCGCGGCGGGGACGAGCGCGGCGAGTGCCAGTGCGGCCGCAAGCAGGAACGGGGTCGAGAACGCGTCGGTCACCGCCCGGTCGAGCTGGTCCTCGAGCGCCGCGAGGAGGTCGTGGTGCTCCTCGTCGTGCGGGCGGTCCGCGAACACCTTGGAGACGTCCGGCAGCTTTCCCTGGGCCTTCGCGACGTCGACCTGCTGGAGGACGTCCTGGGCGAGACGCAGCTTGTCGAGCGGCGGGATCCGGCTGTCGAGCACCGCAGCCGCACCCGAGCGGACCGCCTCGTTCTGATTCCGATCGAGGGCGTTCGTCAGCACCGGCGCGAGGAGCACGAGCCCGAGGACGACGCCCGCGTGGCGCGCCGCGAGCGTCCAGCCGCCGTGCACGACCTGCTCGGAGCGCCCGGACACCGCGCGCTCGGTCAATGCCGCGAGCGCGAGACCGACGCCCGCCCCGATCAGGATCTGGGGAGCGATCGTCCAGCCCCAGCCCGCGCGGGGGAGGAGCGCAAGCCCGGTCAGGCCGCCCGCGACGAGGACGATCCCGGTCGCGGTGCGCATCCCGAGCCCGACCGTCTCCGGCACGGCGCGCGCCGCGACGATGGCGGCGATCGGCATGACGGTGACGACGAGTCCAGCAGCTGCGGGCGACATGAACCAGCCGTCGACGAGCAGGAGGACGAGCAGGAAGAGCGCCGCCACCAGCCCGCCGGACAGGAACAGCAGTGCGAGGTTCGCGCCGACGTGAGGCCGCCCCGCCGGCGTGGGAAGCGGCTGCGCCCTTAGGCCCCGAAGCGCAAGCAGCAGGACGAGGGCGAGCGGCACCTGGATGAAGAAGATCGCCTCCCACCCGAGCACCTGCGTGACGATGCCGCCCGCGGTCGGCCCGAGCGCAGCGCCGAGGACGCCCGCGAGCACCCAGACGTGCGCCGCGCGCGCGTCGCTCTCCGTCGTCTCGGAGAGGAGGGCGAGCGCGGAGACGACGAGGAGCGCGCCGCCGACCGCCTGGACGGAGCGTGCGCCGACGAGCACCCAGAAGGACGGCGCCAGCCCGCAGACGAGCGAGGCCGAGGCGAAGGTCACCGCGCCCGCCGCGAACGCAGCGCGGGGACGGCGGCGGGAGACGTAGGCGGCCGGCACGGCACAGAGGGCGAGCGCGAGGTTGTAGGACGTGAGCACCCACGAGACCGTCGTGATGCCGACGTCGAACTGCCCGAGGACGTCCGGCAGCGCGAGCGTGACCACGGACGAGTCCGCGAGCGCGAGCCCGATCGCGAGCCCGAGCAGCCCGGAGCGGGCGGGAAGCGTCACGCCGTCTCGCGAAAGCGGGCGGCGAGGACCTCGATGAGCGCGATCGCGGCGCGGGGATTCGCCTCCAGCGCGCCGAGCAGATCGCCCCTCGACACGGCGAGGCAGCGCACGGCCCCTTCCGCATGGATGTCCGCGATTCGTCCGCCACCTGGATCCAGAACCTCGATCTCCCCGATCAGCTCGCCCGGCCCGATCGCGCGCGAGAAGCCGGGCCGCTCGACGCGAACCGTTCCCTCGACGACGAGCATCAGCTCGGATCCGGGCTCGCCCATGCGCATGACCGCCTCGCCGTCCGAATACTCTCGCTCGACGCCGAGCGCGAGGATCGGCTCGAGCAGGTCGGGCGGGAGGAGCGAGAAGACGCGGGGATCGCCGACGAGACGCTCATAGCGCCCGCCGTGGAAGAGGAGCGGGCGACCCTCTCCGTAGCGCGCGTACTCGACCCGACCGAGGAAGAGCGAGTGGTCGCCGCCCCAGTACGAGCGCACGACGCGAGCAACGAGATGCGCGAGCGCGCCCTCGACGAGCGGCGTGTCGTGGACGAGCTCGAACTGCGGCTCGGGGACACCCTCCGTCCGTCCCGCGAAGTGGTCGGAGAGATCCGCCTGAGCCGCCTCGAGGACGTTCACCCCGAAGCGCGTCCCCTCGTGCAGGAGGTCGGACATCCGCGCGCGCCGGTCGATCGAGACGAGGACGAGCGGCGGCCGCAGCGAGACGGACATGAACGCGTTCGCCGTCATCCCGTGGACGCTCTCGCCGCGGAGCGTCGTCAACACCGTGACACCCGTGGCGAACATCCCGAGCGTCCGGCGAAACGCGATCGCCGGGTCGCCCTCGAGTCCGCTACCGAGCTCGAGCTCCTCCGCGGAGGGGAGGACGTCGAACGAGGCGCCGAACGCCTCGGGGGCGGAGATCGCACCCCCGATCGCGACCTCGAACTCCTCCGGAGCGGCGCGGCCTTCCATCACGCGGATTGTGACGGGGAAGGGGCCGCTCGAGCGGCCCCTTCCCGAGCCCGGATCAGACCGGGTGCATCTCCTGCTCGAGCAGCCTGCCGACCTCTGCGTCCGGCACGGTCGGCGTCTCTTCGCGCCAGTGCGGCGTCTCCTTGTCCTGCACCATCCGCCGGAAGAGGAACAGGATCAGGGAGATGACGAGGACGGAGAAGCCGATGATCTTCTCCTTGGTGCCGCCATAGACCGCGCCTCCGCCCGCGATCTGGAACCAGCCGACTCCCACCACCTCGAACACGATGAATGCCGCGCAGAGGACGACGGCGACCGGCACCCAGTAGGAAGCGAGCTTGATCGGGCGCGGCCATTCCGGCCGGTCTCTCCGGAGCAGGATGAACGCGGAGATGGCGCAGATGTTCGCGAACACGTAGCCGATGTTGCTCGCCACGAGGATTCCGAACAGGTTGCCGACGAAGAGGACGAAGAGAATGTTGATGCACATGTCGAGCGTCATCGCCGCCCCGGGCACGTTCCAGCGGTTGAGCCGCCCGAGCTCCTTGATCGTCAGCCCGTCTCGCGAGATGCCGTAGAGCGCTCTACTCCCGTCCGCGGTCGCGGTGTTCATGGAGATGACGAAGCTCGCGCACATGACCACGACGAAGAAGTTCGTCAGGCTCTTCCCCACGAGCGTGTTGAGAGCCCCGACGTAGTCGAACGCCTCGACGGTCTTCGCTCCGACCCCTCCTGTGAGGGCGATCGGCACCATCGTGTTCACGAACAGGATGAAGACGGCCGACGTCATCAGCGCCTTCCGCGTGTCGCGGCCCGTGTCCTTGTATTCGGGCGCGAAGGTCGCGGCGGCTTCGGGGGCGGTCGACCAGATCATGATCCAGATCCAGACCAGCGCCATCTGCAGCCCGCCCCAGGCCAGGTTGGGGTCGTTCAGCTTGTACGTGAGGTTCGCGGAGTCGAAGTCCCCGTTCAGGAAGGGCAGGAGCGTGAAGCAGAAGAGCGGGAACATGAGCAGGATGCCGGCGATGTAGTTGAACGAGACGGCGATCCGCGTTCCGAAGAAGTTGAAGAGCCAGACGCAGAGGATCAGGCCGATCGCGATCAGGTGCTGCAGCCCGATGTAGACCGGCCCCGTCGAGAAGTACCCGTGGTCGATCGTCGCACCGCCGAATGCGTACGTTCCGTATGGCTCGCCCGGAAACCACGCGGTCTGAGCGATGTACCCGACGAAGAGCCCGAGGAACGAGAGCACGACCGACCAGCCGATCCAGTAGCCGAACGTCGCCACGGGGCCGACGAGCGTCGTGTACTTCCGCCAGCCCTCGTTCGCATAGATCGCGATGCCGCCGGACTTGTGCGGAAACATCGCCGCGAGCTCGGAGTAGAGAACCGTTACGGGGACGATGATGAGAGCCGTGAGCCCCCAGATGAGCGCGGCACCCCAGCCGCCCAGGTCGAGCACCGACCAGCCGAGGGCTCCCAGCATGAAGCCGGGATTCGCCAGACAGATTACGAACCCGTCGTACCAGCGGAGCGTCTTCAGGAGTTGACGTTCCTCGACGACTGCCTCAGCCACCGTCTCTACCTCCTCCTCGTCGCGCCTGAGCCCTCCCAAGGGGCCGCGGCGCGAACGTAACACCTGCCCGGAGCACTTTCAATGGCGCCGCGGAAACCGCCTTCGAGCCCCCGTCGTACAATCGGATCGGTCATGGCTCCGCCTCCGATCTCCATCACGTGCGACTGCGGAGAGCGGAAGAACGTGGCCTACGGCGACCGCTGGACGTGCGACCGCTGCGGGCGCTCGTGGAACACGCAGCAGATCCCCGCGGAGCAGTACGAGGACCTGCTGCGGCGCATGCGGCGCCACAAGCTCGAGGCGATCGGAGCGGGAGCGATCATCGCCGCCGTGCTCGTGGCACTGATCGTCGCCGGAGGCACCCGCTTCATCCTGCTCGTGCCCGTGGTGATGGCCGCGTGGCTCTTCCTCTTCCTCCCCTTCTGGCGGCGCAGATACCGCCGCACCGCAAGCACCTCGCCGCGCTGGCAGCTCGAGCCGGAGTAGCGTGCAGACCCTCCGGCGTACCCCTCCGCGCGAGGACACGACGCTCCTCCCGAATAGCGGCCGGCCCGTGCTTCTCGCCACCCTCGACGTGCCCTTCGACGAGGAGGCGATGGCCTTCGCCGTCGACGCAGCCGTCGAGAACGGACAGCCGCTCCTCGTGGTCAACGCCGCGCAGATCCAGCCCACACCGTGGGCGTTGCTCGGATACGGCTACATCGAGCGGGTGGACCTCCAGCGCGAGCTCTTGAAGCCCGCGCAGCTCGCGCACTCGCTCGCGGTAAGCGTCGAGCGACTGCGCGTCTGTAGCCCGCACCCGGTCGACGCGCTCCTCGAGGTCGTCGGCGAGCGTGACCCCGGACTGCTCGTGTTCGGGCCCGACCGTGCGCTGCTCAGACGCTGGACCTACACGCGCGCCGCCAAGCGAATCCGGACGCGCGCGAGCTGCCTCGTCTGGATGAGCTGAACGTCACGAGTCGTCTGCCCGAGGCGCGCCTTGACGAGACGGCCCCGAGGGTGGCATAAACGGGCCACGCGCAGCGACGTCGATCCATCCGCAGGACGCCGAGACGTCGTCGGCCGCCTGTGGTCGACGTCAGTCATGGACTGATCGGTCAGGGACTGAAGGGAGAGCACGGATGGATCGCGAGACGAGAAGGCAAGTCGACGAATACCGCCTGAGCGAGGCGGGACCGTTCGAGAACAACCTCATCGACGAGCTCGTCGCAGGCGAGCTCGACCGGCAGGAGTTCCTCCGCAAAGCAACGCTCTTCGGGCTCGGAGCGGGCACGATCGGAGCCCTCCTCAAGTTCGTGGGCGAGGCGGACCTCGCCTCCGGGGCCCCACTCGCGCCTGCGAAGGTCGGCGGCACGCTCCGCGTCGGCATGCTCGGATTCACCTCGCCGCTCGAGCCGTACCAGCTCCGCGAGGCGGGGTCGCTCGGGCTCGCCGGGATCCCCGGTGAGTTCCTCACCTTCTCGAACGCCGCGCTCCAGGTGAAGCCGTGGTTGGCGACGAGCTGGAAACCGAACAAGAACGGGACGGTGTGGACGTTCCAGCTCCGCCGCGGCGTGCGCTTCCACAACGGCAAGGAGATGACCGCCGACGACGTGGTCGCGAGCTTCAAGCAATACACCGGCCAGAAGACCTCGCAGCTCCTGTCGGCGATCCCGAACACGCTGCTCGACCCATCGGGTGTGCGGAAGGTCGGGAAGTACACGGTCGCCTTCCACCTGAACTCCCCAAACGCGGCGATTCCCTCGCTCATCAGCCAGACGACGTACCAGGCAATCATCCAGCCGGCGGCGATCGCGAACAAGCCGGGCACCTGGGTGGCGAGCGGGATGATCGGGACCGGGCCGTTCCGCCTCAAGAGCTACACGCCGAACAAGCGGGCCGAGTTCGTGCGCTTCGGCAAGTACTGGGGCGGGCGACCGCCGCTCGACGGCGCCATCCTCACGTACTACCAGGGCTCGTCGCCGATGGTGCTCGCCCTCCGCGCCGGCCAGATCGATCTTGCGCAGCAGCTCTCCCCGCAGGAGGCGGCGCCATTCAAAGGCAACAAGGCGTTCAAGTGGTACAGCATCCCGTCGTCGGCCCACCGCATGTTCGGGTTGCGCACGGATCGTGCTCCGTTCACCGATGCCCGGGTGCGTCGGGCGATCGCGCTCGCGCTCAACCGCCCGGACATCATCAGGCGGGTGTTGCTCGGCCAGGGCACGCTCGGAGACGACTCGCCGTTCTGGTCGCACTTCCCCTCGACCGACCCGTCGATCCAGCAGCGCAAGCAGAACGTCAATCTCGCGAAGGCACTCCTCAAGGCCGCGGGGAACCCGAATCCGAAGTTCACGATCACGACATGGAACGGCATCGACCTCCCCGACTACGCAGCCGCGATCCAGGCAGCGGGCAAGGAAGCCGGGATGGACATCTCGCTCGAGGTGATGTCGTATGACGACTACTACGGCGGGGGAGCGGACTACTACGCGACGACGCCGTGGATCAATCGGCCCGCGACGATCACGGAGTACGGTGCCCGCGGCGTGCCGAACAACTTCCTCACCGCCGCATACGAGTCGGACGGCATCTGGAACGCGTCTCACTACAAGAACGCGACGTTCGACGCGGCTGCCAAGGCCTACCTCGCTGCGCCGGATCTCAAGTCTCAGCGGGCTGCGACGAAGAAGATGGCCGGCCTTCTTCTTCGCGACACGCCGGTGATCACGTCGTACTTCACGAACTACGTCACGGCGAGCTCGGCGAAGGTCCGCAACTATCAGCCGGAGGCGATCTCGCAGGTGCGCATCGCGCACTCGTCGCTGGCATAGCGAGACGTAACGCACACGCCGCCGGCGCGACAGGCGTCGGCGGCCCGGCTGCCACGACACGCGACCTCCATGGCCCGCTACGTCCTCAAGCGCCTCGGCCTTGCGCTCGTCACGCTCGTCCTCCTGAGCGTGATCGTCTTCGCGACGGCGCAGCTGCTCCCGGGTAACGTCGGCCGCTCGGTCCTCGGGCCCTACGCGAGCGAGGAGGCTGTTGCGGAGTACAACCACGAGCACGGCACCGACCGCTCCGCTGTCGTGCAGTACTTCGACTGGGCAGGAGGCATCGTCCACGGCGATCTAGGGATGTCGCTCGCGCAGCCCGACCGCTCCGTCTGGGACGTCCTCGAGCCCGCGCTCGTGAACTCGCTGAAGCTCGCGATCTTCGCCTTCATCCTCGTCGTCCCGTTCGGGATCCTCGGCGGCATCTTCGCCGGGCTCCGGGTCGGACGTCCGACCGACCGGACGATCACGGTCGTCGGGCTCTCGCTGGCGGTCGTCCCGGAGTTCGTCACCGGGCTCGTCCTCATCCTCGTGTTCTCGATCTGGCTCGGCTGGCTCCCGGTGACCGCCCAGTGGGATCCCGGCACACCGGCATTGACCCAGGTCAAGTACCTCGCTTTACCCGCGTTCGCGCTCGCGATCGTCCTCTTCGGCTACGTGGCGCGGATCACACGCGCGGGGGTGGTCGAGGCGCTGGAGGCCGACTACACGCGGACGGCATACCTCAAGGGCCTCCCGCAGAAGACGGTGATCCGGCGGCACGTCCTCCGGAACGCGCTCATGCCGACGATCGCGGTCATCGCAACGCAGGTCGGCTACCTCGTCGGCGGCCTGGTCGCGATCGAGTACCTCTTCAACTACCAGGGCATCGGGTACACGGTGCTCCAGGCGGCCCATCAAAAGGACTTCACGGTCCTGACGGCCGGCGTGCTCATCGTCGGCGTCGTCTACCTCGTCGTGACGCTGATCGCGGACATCCTCTTCGCGCTCCTCAACCCGCGGATCCGCTACGAGGCGGCAGAGTGACGTCGGTGGCGACCACTCCCACCGCCCGCTCCGAGGCCAGCACCGCGCGCCGCGAGCGGATCCGGCTGCTCCTCCGCAGCCCGAGCTTCCTCATTGGCGCGAGCGTGATCCTCTTCTGGATCGCGTGCGCGATCCTCGGCCACCGCATCACACCGTACGACCCGATCTTCGACCAGACGCCGGACCTTGGCCAGGCACCGTCGTGGGCCCATCCGTTCGGCACCGACCGCCTCGGTCGAGACGTGCTCTCGCGTGTCCTCGCCGGCTCGCGCGACATCCTGCTCATCGCTCCGGCAGCCGTCGTGCTGGCGACGTTCTTCGGGACGACCCTCGGGTTGATCACCGGCTACTTCAGGGGGATCGCCGACGACACGGTGAGCCGCGTGATCGACGCCGTTCTCGCGATCCCGCTGATCGTGCTGGCGGTGACCGTGATCGCCGCGCTCGGGTCGAGCTCCGCGTGGGCGGTCACCGTCGTCATCGCCGTCGTCTTCTCACCGATCATCGCGAGGACGGTGCGAGCGGCAGTTCTCGGCGAGGCACGGCTCGACTACGTCGAGGCGGCGCGTCTCCGCGGGGAGAGATCTCCGTACGTGATGTTCTCGGAGGTGCTTCCCAACGTGATGCCGCCGATCCTCGTGGAGGCGACGATCCGGCTCGGCTACGCGATCTTCGCGGTCGCGACGCTGACGTTCATCGGCTTCGGGCTGCAGCCGCCGACGCCGGACTGGGCCGTCCAGATCGCCGATAACTACCCGTACCTGTCGGAGCAATGGTGGACCGTTCTCTTCCCGGCGATCGCGATCGCCTCGCTCGTCGTCGCCGTCAACCTCGTCTCCGACAGCGTCCAGCAGGTGCTCGAGCGGTGAGCGTCGAGACGACGACGGCTCAGGTGCTCGAGCTCCGCGACCTGGACGTCGCCTACCGCGTCCGCGGCAAGGACCGGTCGGTCCTGCGAGGGATCTCGTTCAGCGTCGGAGCCGGCGAGTCGTACGGCCTCGTCGGCGAGTCGGGCTGCGGGAAATCGACCGCGGCGCTCGCGATCGTCCGCTACCTGCCGCGGAACGGCTCCGTCACCGGCGGTGCGGTCTCGGTCGCGGGAGAGGACGCGCTCGCGCTTCACGGTCGTGCCCTGCGCGAGTTCCACGCGCGCCGGATCTCGATGGTCTACCAGAACCCGGGGAGCGCCCTGAACCCGTCGATCCGGGTCGGAGCTCAGGTCGCGGAGGCGTTCACGGTGCTCGGAGCGAGCGGACGCGAGGCGCGCGAGCGCGCCCGCGAAGCGCTCGCCCGCGTGCAGATCGCCGATCCCGACTCGGTGCTCGGGCGCTATCCGCACCAGCTCTCGGGCGGGATGCAGCAGCGGGTCGTGATCGCGATGGCGCTCGCGAAGGACCCGGCGCTCCTCATCCTCGACGAGCCGACGACCGGGCTCGACGCGACCGTCGAGGCGGAGGTGCTCGACCTCGTGGCGAAGCTCCAGGAGGAGCTCCACACGTCGGTGCTCTTCATCAGCCACAACCTGGGCGTGATCTCGAAGATGTGCTCGCGCGTCGGCGTCCTCTACGCGGGCCGACTCGTCGAGGAAGGCCCGGTCGAGACGGTCCTCCAGGATCCGCGGCATCCCTACACCGTCGGTCTCCTCCGCTGCATCCCGCGCGGCGGTCTCCGCAAGGACCATGCCCGGCTGGACACCATCCCGGGCTTCCTCCCGAGTCTCGGGAGCGAGCTCGCGGGCTGCGTGTTCGCGGATCGCTGCGCGCTGGCGGATCAGCGCTGCCACGAGGAGGAGCCGCCGCTCCTCGGGATCAACCCGGGCCACGAGAGCCGCTGCTGGTACCACGAGCGCGCCCACGATCTCCCACGCGAGGAGGCCGCCGACGTCGACCTGCCGGCCGTCGACCGCGACAGCGCGCCGCTCGTCCGGCTCGACGGGCTGACCAAGGTCTTCCGCCAGTCGAAACACGACGTCCATGCGCTCACGGACGTGAGCGTGCAGATCTGGCCCGGCGAGACGCTCGGCCTCGTCGGCGAGTCCGGGAGCGGGAAGACGACGCTTGCGCGGACGCTGCTCGGAATCGTCGCCCCGACCGAAGGGACGGCGCACCTCCAGGGCCGCGAGCTTCCGCCCCGCTACCAGAAGCGCACGCGCACCGATCTGCGGGCGCTCCAGATCGTGTTCCAGAACCCCGACTCGGCGCTCAACCGCCGCCACTCCGTCCGGCGGATCCTCCTCCGTTCGCTGAAGAAGCTCGCCGGCCTGGGCGGGGACGTCGCGGAGCGTCGGATGCTCGAGCTGACGCAGCGCGTGCGGCTGACCGAGCGGACGCTGACGCAGAAGCCCGTTCAGCTCTCGGGCGGGCTGAAGCAGCGCGTGGCGATCGCGCGGGCGTTCGCCGGCGAGCCGCAGCTCGTCGTTTGCGACGAGCCGACCTCCGCGCTCGACGTGTCGGTGCAGGCGGCGATCCTCAACCTCCTCGTCGAGCTCCAGGCGGAGAGCAAGGTCTCGTACCTCTTCATCTCCCACGACCTCGGGGTCGTGCGCTACATCTCCGACCGCATCGCCGTCCTCTATCTCGGGCGGCTGCAGGAACTCGGACGCGCCGAAGTCGTGTTCTCGGGCCCGCACCATCCGTACACGGAGGCGCTCCTCTCGGCCGTGCCGACGATCGGCGGCGGCGGCCGCGAGCGGATCCGGCTCGACGGCGAGATCCCGAGTGCCGCGTCCCCGCCCTCGGGCTGCGTCTTCCACACGCGCTGCCATCGCAAGCTGGGCGCGATCTGCGAGGAGGAGGAGCCGCCGCTCGTCGAGGCGGAGTCGGGCCACCTCATGCGCTGCCACATCCCGATCGAGGAGCTTCGCCGGCTCCAGGTCGCAGAGCCCGAGGAAGCGCGCGCGTGAACGTCCGCGCAGCGGTGCTCGAGCGGACCGGCGGCCCGCTCGTCGTCACCGATCTCGAGCTCGCGCCGCCCGGCCCGGAGGAGGTGCGCGTCAGGCTGGCCGCGAGCGGCGTCTGCCACTCGGACCTGAACGCGATCGACGGGACGGCCGAGACGCCGTGCCCGGCGGTGCTCGGACACGAGGGCGCCGGTGTCGTCGAGGCGGTCGGCGAGCGGGTCTCTCGCGTCCGGCCGGGCGACCACGTCGCGCTCTCGTGGACGCCCTCGTGCGGCACCTGCGCCGAGTGCGCGCGCGACTTCCCGTGGCTCTGCTCGACCGCGTGGCCGGCGATGGCGGCGGGCGGGCTGATGGACGGGACGACGCGGCTGTCGCGCAACGGCGAGCCCGTCTACCACTACTCCTTCCTCTCGACCTTCGCCGAGGCCTGCGTCGTGCCCGAGCGCTCCTGTATCCCGATCCCCGAGGACGTGCCGTTCGAGATCGCGGCGCTCGTCGGCTGCGCGATCACGACGGGCGTCGGCGCGGTCTGGCGGACGGCCGGGGTACGGGCGGGCGACCGCGTCGCGGTGATCGGCTGCGGGGGAGTCGGGCTCTCGGCGCTGATGGCAGCGGTGGCGGCGGGTGCCGATCCGGTGATCGCCGTCGACGCCGCACCGCAGAAGCTCGAGGTCGCGCGCTCGTTCGGCGCGAGCGACGCGATCCTCTGGCAAGGGACGCCCGAGGCGACGGCGGAGGCGCTCCACGAGGCGTCCGGCGGGGGCGTCGACGTCGCCGTCGAGGCGACCGGCCGGCCCGAGGCGATGCTCGCCGCCTACCTCGGGACGCGCCCGCGTGGCGCGGCCGTCCTGATCGGGATCCCGCGGGCCGACGCCGTGCTCCCGCTCCCCGCGGTCACGATCCCGCGGAGCGAGCGCCGGATCCTCGGCTCGATCTACGGATCCTCGAAACCGGAACGCGACTTCCCTGCCACCCTCGCACTGTATCGCAGCGGGCGCTTGCCTCTCGACCGGCTCGTCTCCCACCGGCTCCCGCTCGACGAGGTCGAGCGCGGCTTCGAGCTCATGCGCTCGGGCGACGCCCTTCGCGTCGTCCTCGACCTCTCCGCGGAGGCGGCCGCGTGAATCTCGACCAGCTCGACGGGCGCATCGGCGAGGGCTGGGGCGGCGAGGCGCAGAACGGCGCTCACGTGAACGTCGTGCTCGCCCGCCGCGGGAGCCCGACGGCCGCCGCGGCGATCGGGATGCTCGCGCACCCGACACCCGGCCACGCGCCGGTGCTCGTCTGCGTCGGCCCGACCCAGCAGGAGTACGAGCCCGTCTGGCCGCCGACGCTGATGATGAACAAGGCGACGGCACTCGAAGAGCGCCATCAGACGATCACCTGGGGAGCGGCGCAGCTCGGCATCGGGCAGGGCGTGCTCGACGCGGTCGCGGACGGATTGCTCGAGGCGACCGGCGAGCTGCTCGTCCTCGTCGCGGTCTGGATCGATCCCACCGCCTCGGACGAGACGGCGGTGCGCGTCGCGAGCCGTGCCGCGACGCGGAAGGCCCTGGGGACGTGCGTCGAGGGCCGCGACCCGGACGCGGCCGCGGCTCTCGTCGAGCGGCGCGACTCGCTTCGCAACCCGTTCTACGGCGGCGACTGACGCAGCGTGAAGATCGCGGCGATCGAGTCCCGGCGGTACCGGTATCCGCTCGACCCTCCGTTTCACGCGGCATGGGATCCCGAGCCGCGGAGGCACCAGGAGGCGACGATCGCGATCGTCCGCTCCGACGACGGCGTCGAGGGCTACGCCAGTGGAGACGCGGTCCCGGACCGGGGTCTTCTCGAGCGGTTGCTGGTCGGCCTCGATCCGACGGATCACGCGCAGGTCCACGGGATCCTCGAGACGGTCGACTTCCACCACGGCCGCAACTGGATCCTCGAGGTCGCCGTCTGGGACCTGGTCGCGCGGGCGGGGGCCGTCCCCCTCTGGCAGCTCCTCGGCGGCACGCGTGATCGCATGCTCGCGTACGCGTCCACGGGCGAGCTCGTCACGGCCGAGGAGCGGGTCCGGCGCTGCGTCGAGCTCCGGGATGCCGGCGGGCGGGCGATCAAGCTCCGCCTCCACTCCGAGGACTGGCGTGTCGACCTGCCCGTGATCGAGGCCGTCCGCGAAGCGGTCGGATCGGAGCTCGAGCTCATGGTCGACGCGAACCAGGGCTGGCGGATGCCGGGCGACCTTGCTCCTCGCTGGACGCGCGACACGGCCGCCGCCTTCGCGCGCGAGCTCGCGCGCCTCGACGTGTACTGGCTCGAGGAGCCGTTGCCGACCTCCGATGTCGAAGGCTACGCGTCGCTCGGGCGGGCGTCGAACGTTCGCATCGCCGCGGGCGAGATGGTGCGCACCGAGGCCGAGGCGCGCGACCTCGTCCTGAGGGGAGGCGTCGACGTCGTGCAGCCGGATGTCGTCCTCGCCGGCGGGATCGATGGATGCCGCGCCCTCGCGGCGCTCGCCGAGGGGAATCGCCGGACATGGAGCCCGCACACGTGGTCGAACGGGTACGGGCTGCTCGCGAACCTCCACGCCGCACTCGCGTTCTCGACCTGTCCCTTCCTCGAGGTCCCGTTCGATCCGCCTGCGTGGTCTGCGGAGCGGCGGGACTGGATCCTCCCCGTGACGCTCGAGATCGGAGACGACGGGACGATCGCGGCGCCGCCCGGCCCGGGGCTGGGTGTCGTTCCGGACTTCGACGCGCTCGAGCAGTATCGGATCGCGTGACGACGATCCGCGCAGCCGTCCTCCACGAGCCTGGAGCTCCCGTGCACGTGGAGAGCGTCGAGCTCGACGCCCCGAAGGCGGGCGAGGTGCTCGTCCGGGTAGCGGCGGCGGGCGTCTGCCACTCGGACGTCCGCCTCGCGGACGGCGAGCTCGGCGACGGCCGCTGGCCGATGGTGCTCGGGCACGAGGGCGCCGGTGTCGTCGAAGCCGTGGGCGAGGATGTGACGCACGTGGCGCCCGGTGACCCGGTCGGCTTCTGCATCGTCCCCGCGTGCCGCGAGTGCGACGAGTGCCGCCGCGGACGCGTGAACCTGTGCATCCCTGCGGGCAGGAACAGCGTGCGGGGCGTCCTCATGGACGGGACGTCGCGCCTCCGGCTCACCGACGGCGCGCCGCTCCAGCACGGCCTCATGACGGCGTGCTTCGCTGAGCTGACCGTCGTCATGGCGGCGGGTGCAGTCCCGCTTCCGCGCGAGCTCCCGCTCTGGCAGGCCGCGCTCCTCGGCTGCGGCGTGGTCACGGGCTTCGGAGCCGTGCGCAACGCGGCCCGCGTGCAGCCAGGGGAGAGCGTCGCCGTGATCGGGTGCGGCGGTGTCGGGCTCCAGCTGCTCGCGGCCGCGCGACTCGCCGGCGCCGAGCCGCTGATCGCCGTCGACCTCGACCCGGCGAAGCTCGAGCTCGCGCTCGAGCGCGGCGCGACCCATGCCGTCGAGTCGGGCTCGGCGACGACCGTCGCGCGCGTGCGCAAGCTCGCCGGCGGCGGAGTCGACCACGCCTTCGAGGTCGTCGGCCTCCCCGAGACGATGCGGCTCGCCTGGGACGTCCTCCGCGCCGGCGGCAGGGCCGTCGTCGTCGGCCTCGCGCCCCGTGGCGCCGAGGTCGCGCTCCCGGCAATCGAGCTCCTCTCCGAGAAGCGACTCCAGGGCTCCTACTACGGCTCGGGCGACGCCTTCTCCGACCTACCCGACCTCGCGGAGCTCGCGCTCTCGGGGACGCTCGACCTCGCGGGTGTCGTGACCGCGGTCGATTCGCTCGACGGCGTCCAGGAGGCGCTCGACCGCCTGAGGGCGGGTGAGGGCGCGCGCACGGTTCTGCTGGTCGACGACGAGCTCGCCGGGCGGTCGGCCGCCGCCGAGCCGGGTCGGGGTCAGTAGCGAGGCAGCGGACCGCCCGCGTAGAAGTCGTACTCGCCCTCCTCCGAATAGCGCTCGACGCAGCGGGCGAGCGCCTTCTCGTCCAGTTCGACCCCAAGTCCCGGGCCGTTCGGAACCGCGACGTATCCGTCCTCGGGGGAGAGCGGGCCGCCCACGACGACGTCCTCGGTCGTCCACCGCAGGAGCGACTGGCTCGCGCGCTCGAGGTACGGCGTCGACGCCGCGACGTGGAGGTAGGCCGCCGTGGTGATCCCGAGGTCGCCGCTGTAGAACCAGAAGCCGATCCCCGCGCGCTCGCAGTCCGCGATCAGGCGGCGTGTCCCGGCGATGCCGCCGCAGAAGCCGAGCCCGACGACGAGCGCGCCCGGCGCACCGAGCTCGGCTGCGAGCTCGACGTCGGGGATGTGCGACGAGAACGGGATCTCGGTCTCCCTGCGGAGCTCGGCCATCTCGGCGAAGGAGCCGACTGGCTCCTCGACGTTCGCGACCGCATACGGCTCGAGGTGGGCCAGGGCCTCGCGAGCCGTGTCGAGTGCCCAGCCCATGTTCGCGTCGAGCCGCAGCTCGCGGTCCGGCCCGATCGCCGCGCGCACCTCGCGGGCAAGCGCCAGGTCGTCCTCGAGCGAGCGGACGCCCACCTTCCCTTCGAAGACCGGCGACCCGTGGTCCTCGGCCATCCGCGCGCAGTAGGACGCGACTGCGGTAGGCGTCTCCTCGAGCCCCTCTCGGTAGGCGAAGTACTCGCTGAAGGCGATGCGTGTTCGAAACGCTCCGCCCAGAAGCTCGTACAGCGGCAGGCCGTCCTCGCGGGCGGCGACGTCCCAGAGAGCGATCTCGACCCCGGCGAGCGCGTTCCGGATCAGCACCCTGCTGTCCGAGCGGTGGGTGACGGACGGCCGCTCCCGCGCTCCCAGCTCCGCGAGCACCCCCGCGCTGTCGCGTCCGACGAGCCGCTGCCCGAGCTCTCCGCGCAGCGTGTCCGCGTCCGATGGCCACGCGCTCTCCCCGAGACCGACGACACCGTCGTCCGTCATCACCCGGATCACCGCGCGGCTGATGCCCGGGACCGTCCCTGGAGCCATGAGGTACGGAGCGACGAGCGGGACGTTGACCGGCCAGGCCTCGACGCGCGCGATCCGGCTCATGGCGCGCATTCTGCACGGGAGTGGTCCAGAATCGTCCCGTGCTCGAACCCACCGGCCTGGAGGCCCTCGGTGCCTCGGACCACGACCTCTCGCCGGAGGAGTGCGCCTCCGCGGCACGTGCAGCTGCGGCGCTCGTGGACGCCGCCATGCTCGACCGCGAGGGAGACGGCTTCTTCGAGCTCCTCTGGCGGAACGAGCACTCGGAGGCGTGGCTCAACTGCTGGTGGCAAGCGCGGGACACGGGCTTCCACGACCACGGCGGCTCCTCGGTGGGGGTCTTCGTCCTCGAGGGTTCCGCGCGCAACGAAGCGCTCGTGGTCGGCGGCCCCCGCCACCTGCGCGAGTACGAAACAGGCGACTCGTTCTCGTTCCCGGGGACGGGCATCCACCGCATGGACCACGACGCAGGAGCGGTGACGATCCACGTCTACTCGCCTCCGATCGCGTCGCTCGGCCACTACGAGCTCGTCGACGGCCAGCTGCGCAGGCACGCGGGTCCACCGGACGAAGGCTCTCCTCCGAGCCCGGCGCTGTCGTCGGCGCTCGCCGCGGACGCCTAGGCGCGGGGCGTCAGCCTGACGAGGCGAGCTCGTCCGCGTACGTGATCGAGACTCGGCCGAGGGCGCCGGACTGCTGCCCGGGGTAGTAGTGCCCCATCCGCCAGAGCGCGGGCGAGTACGCGTGCAACGAGGTCGCCGGCGGGCCGCCGGCATGGCGCACGCCGTGGATGTACGACGAGTCGAAGTCGAAGACCGAGCCCGGCTCGTGGGCGCGCGTCTTCTCGCGGATCCAGCCGTCCGTGTCCCGCTCGAAGTGGTCCTCGTGCAGCACGCCCTCGACCACGTAGACGGCGCCCGAGGAGATGTCGTGGTCGTGGTACCCGGTGTCCTGCGCGTCGAGCCAGCAGATGACCCACAAGTCGAGGTGCGGGTCGCGATAGAGCTGCACGAAGTGCCGCGTGTTCGGGTCGTGCCGCACGAAGCGCTTCCAGAAGCGAGGTTGCGCGGCCAGGTCCGTCACGAGATCGATCAGCGCGGGGCGATCGAGATCGCTGTCCTCCGGAACCCGGCCGTGGATCCAGCCTGTCAGGCCTTTCATCCCAGAAGACGTGACGGGTTCCGGTTCCAAAGGGCGTCCAGCACAGCATCACCGAAGCCGCGGACGACGTCCAGCCCGACCGCCGGGTCGAGCCACGGCGCGTCGCTCCCGAACAGCACCTGGCCGACGCCGAGGGTCGAGAGGCAGAGCTCGAGGGCACGGCGACCGTACGAAGAGGTCTCGAAGAGGACGTTCTCGTGCAGGGCCTCGCGGCTCGAGACGCCCCGCGACTGCAGCCGCTCGAGCTGGAACGGACCGCCGCCCGCGAGAATCGCGAAGACGACCGGGAGACGCGGCCAGCGGTCGGCGCCGCCGTCCAGCCAGGCCGCGTAGGCGGCCTGCATCTGTGACGTGTGCTCGACCACCGTCGGCCACCACGCGGGAGACTCTCGCGAGACGACCGACGGCCCGGGGTGCACGAAGAGGAAGCCGCCCCGCCGCTCGAGCTCGTCGAGCATGGGCGCCAGCGTGTCGAGATCGAGGAGCGCCGGAGCGCCGACGCACGTCCCGGCGAAGCGCTCGTCGCTCTTCCCGACGGCGAGCGGGACGATGCGCTCGGAGCCGTCGGCGAGCTCGAGGATCCCCGTCTCGTAGGCGCTGGCCAGCTCGTGCCACTCCTCGGCTGCGACCATGCCCGACCCGAGCGTCGGCGAAAGCGAGACGACGGCGACGTCGAGCTCGCCGCGGTCGAGGAGCGCGAGCCTCGTCTCGAGACGGTGGCTCTCGAGGTCGACCTCGACCGGGGCTCTGCCGGGCAGCTCGAGCATCGCGCCCGTGAGCCTCGGGGCGCGCCCGCGCTTGTGCAGGAGCTCGATCAGCGGCTCCGGCCACAGGTGCTGGTGGACGTCGACCGTCGGCACCGATCCATTCTCCCCCAGCTCGTAGACTCGCGTCGATGCTCATAACCGCCGGCTGGCTCGCGGAGCGACTCGACGATCCAGAGCTGGTCGTCCTGGACATGCGCTGGGACGAGCAGGGAACGGGCCGCGCCCGCTACGAGATCGGCCACGTCCCGGGCGCGCGCCACCTCGACTGGGCGTCCCATCTCGTCGACCCGAAGCACGCAGTCGCCTTCATGCTCGCGCCGCCGGATCGCTTCCGAACGGAGCTCGAGCGGCGGGGAGTCTCGGATTCGACGGCGATCGTCGCCTACGCGGACGCGGGCCACTCGGGGCCGTTCCGGCTCTGGTGGGGATGTCGTCTGTACGGCCATCCCGATCAGGTGCGGATCCTCGACGGCGGCTTCGACGCCTGGCTGGCGGAGGACCTGCCGCTGGCGACCGAGGTGCCTGCGCCGGAACCCGGGCGCTGGACGCCGCGGACCGGGCGGCGCGTCGTCGCGACCGCGGACGACGTGGCCGCGGCCCGGGCCGACGAGCGCGTGGTGGTCCTCGACTCCCGTGAGCCGGCGAAGTTCCGGGGCGAGGTCGTCTGGTTCGAAACCGGCGAGATTCCGTCCGGCCCGGACGGAGTCGCACACACGCCGCGCGGAGAGCTCCGCGCCGGGCGCATTCCGTGGGCGCGCTCGGTGCCGTGGCGCGACCTCTATCGAGACGACCTGACGATGAAGAGCCGCGAGGAGCTACGCGAGGTCTTCGAGCGAGCCGGGGTCACGCCCAGCGGACGCGCGATCGCGTACTGCGGCGTCGGGATCTCGGCCTCCGCACTCCTCTACGCCCTCGACCGAGCCGGCATCGAAGACGCCGTACTCTACGACGCGGGCTGGGACGAGTGGGGCCGCCGCGAGGACCTCCCGGTCGCCCGCGGCTGAGCTCGTTCGCACTCAGAGCTCCTTCGCGTATTCGACGTTCTCGTCTTTGAGGGTCTCGTCCGTCCCGAAGTAGGCGTGCTTGGTCATGTCGGGCGAGTACCGGCTCGCCGGCGGCGTCCTCCCGATCGCCTCCGCGAGGCTGCGAACGTGGTGCGGCCCGGCGCCGCAGCAGAGCCCGAGGTAGTCGACCCCGAGCTCGAACGCCTCGCGCGCGAAGTCGGCGATCTCGTACCGCGTGCACATGAACGGATCGAGCGCGGTCGGGAACGGCATCCCGCCGGGCGCCACGACGTCCGGGTCGCGGAGCGACTGGAAGGTCGGCTGGCTCGCGTGCGTCCGGTACGGGACGGGAAGGGCGGCGACGTGTCCGGAGACCGCTTCCCGGACCTCCCGAACGAGCGGCATGAGCGTCGCGGGGCCGCGACCGCAGTTGAGGCCGACCACGTCGGCGCCCGCCGCCTCGAGCCGCGCGCACGCCTCGCCGAGCGGGAGGCCGTCGCGGGTCTCGGGTGCCTGGTGGACGATGAACGTCACGACCGCGGGGAGCCCGGCGGCCTTCACCACCTCGAGCGCGAGCAGCGCCTCGGCGAAGTGCGAGTACGTCTCGGCGATGACGAAGTCGACGCCCGCGTCGACCGCCCATCCGACCTGCTCCTCGAACATGCGGCGGACCGTCGCCCGCGACTCGTCGTCGTCGTCGTAGAGGTTCGTGTTGCAGATGTCGCCAGCGACGAGCGACCCCGTCTCGGCCGCGACCTCCTTCGCGATCGCGAGCGCCTGCCGGTTCAAGTCCTCGAGCAGGTCCTCCTTGCCGACGATGCGCATCTTCTCGCGATGCGCGTAGTACGTGAACGCCTCGACGACGTCGGAGCCCGCGCGGACGAAGTCCCGGTGGAGCTGGGCCACGACTTCGGGATGGTCGAGCACGACCTCCGGCACGAACGCGCCGGCCTGGACGTACCCGCGCCGCTCCAGCTCGAAGAGGTAGCCCTCGGCGCACACGACCGGCCCGCGCTCGAGGCGTTCGAGGAGGCCGTCGCTCATCGCGCCATCATGTCAGCCCGGCTCGCACGAGCTGACGGACGGGCTCGAGGTCGGGCGCGAGCGTCTCCCCCGCCCCGACGAACGGCACCCGCTCCCGCACGAGCTCGAGCGCGCGCCGGGTGCCCGTGCCCATCGCGGCCGGAGCACGCAGCTCGACCGCCTGCGCCGCGACCACGAGCCCGATTGCGACGATTCGCTCGCCGAGCTCGACCATCTCCGCGAGCCGGCGGGCGGAGAGGGGCGCCATCGTCATCCGGTCCTCGATGCCCTCCGCCTGCGTCGTCGAGCCGAGCTCGAAGGAGACGGGCTGCGCGAGGAGACGTGCCTCGGCGGCGAGCGCATGCCCCACGTTGCCGAGCTCCGCGAGGCCGTCCTCGTGCAGGCCGGCCTCCGCCGCGAGGCCGTCGGGGAGCCCGGAGAACGGCGCCTGCAGGAGCTTCATCAGACGCTCGTTCGCCGACGTCAGCACCGGCGCGAGCGCGATGCGGAGATAGTCGAGCGACGCCGAGAGCTGGACGACGTCGAGGTTCGAGACGGAGAACACGCGGTCCTCGGAGGGGACGACGAGCGGGTTCGAGCTCGACGCGTTCAGCTCGAGCTCGACCTGCCGCCGGACGAACTCGAGCGTGTCGAGCGCAGCGCCCAGTACCTGGGGGAGCCCGCGGAAAGTCAGCGGGTCCTGGAGGTTCCGCGCGGCTCCGGGCTCCCACAGCGAGCTGCCGTCGAGCAGGGCGGTGAGACGATCGACCGCCGCCCGCACTCCCGGCGAGGGCCTCGTGCGTGCGACCTCGGGATGGATGATCGAGAGGTTCGCTCCGAACGCCTCCAGATCGAGCGCGCCGGAGACGTGGAGGGACTCGAGCAGCCGGTCCGCATCGGCCACGGCGAGCGCGGCGAGGCCCGTGGAGAACGCGTTGTTGTTGACGAGCCAGAGCGCCTCGCCGGCGCCGAGCGCGCTGCCGTCGAAGAGCGTGCTCGCGAGGTCGGCGTTCGGCGCCAGGTCACTCTGGCCGACCGAGCCGAGCATGCGCACCGCAGGCGTCTCGCCGTCGTTCAGCGCCGAGACGAGACGCTCCGCGATCTCCGGCCGGACGCCGGTCACGCCCGAGGCGAAACCGTTCGCCATCCGCAGCACCACCGCACGGATGGCGTCCGCCGGTGCGTCCGGGCCTTGGCCCACGCGGTGGCTTCCGAGGAGCCGCCGGTTGAAGTCGGCGATCTCAGCGGCCGAGACGGTCACTCGCTTCCGCGACGCGACGCCGGTCGTCACGCCGTAGACGGCATCGCCCCGCTCGACCGCGCGCTCGACGACCGCGCGCGACTCGCGCATCCGCTCGAGGGCGCCGGCAGCGAGCTCGACGGGCTCGTGCGCCCGCGCGACCCGCACGACCTCGTCGATCGTGAGGTCGGTCCCGGTGAGGAGAACCGTCACGCCCAGACCTCCGCCGCCGTCTCCGCGATCACCCGGAGCTTGGCGCGCTCGTCGTCGAGCGTGAGGTCGTTCCCGAGCACCGAGGTCGCGAAGCCGCACTGCGGCGAGAGCGCGAGCCTGTCGAGCGGACAGAACTCGCTCGCCTCCGCGATCCGGGCGGCGAGCTCGGCGACCGTCTCACGGCGCCCGCTCTTCGTCGTCACCAGCCCGAGCACCGCGATCTTCCCCTCCGGAACCGCGGCGAGCGGCTCGAACGAGCCCGAGCGGCGGTCGTCGTACTCGAGCAGGAGCCGCTGCGCGCGCACCCGCGGGAAGAGCCGCTCCGCGAGCCAGTCGTAGCCGCCCTCGACCAGCCAGCGGCTCGCCTGGTTCCCGCGGCAGAGGTGGAACCCGAACGTCACGCCCTCGCGCTCGCCGATGACGAGGTTGTCGAGCTCGAGCCCGAGCTCGAGCCAGCGCTCGGCCGGCCAGCCGCGGCTCGCGTAGAAGTCGCGGTACCCCGGATCGAGGAGGAGCGGGTAGTGCGGCGCGTCGAGCTGGACGTAGGTGGCGCCGAGGCGAATGAGCTCGTCGACCTCCTCACGCAGGATCTCGGCGACGTCGCCGAGGAACTCCTCCAGGCTCGGATACGCGGCGGTCGAGCGCTCCGGATCCCAGAAGTTCGCGAAGAGGCTCGGGCTCGGGAGCGTGACCTTGAGCACGCGATCGGTTCTCTCCATCGCGTACGCGAACTCGTGGGCGGAGAGGAAGCGCTTGCGCCGCAGCTTCGACTCCACGGCGAGCGGCGGTCGCTCGACGTCCATGTCGTCGAGCGCGTCCGAGCGCCACTCGCCCCACAGGAACGCGTCGAGATCCCACTCGCCGAAGCCCTCGACGGCCGCCGGAAGCTGGCTCTGGAACGAAAGGCGGCGCATCTCGCCGTCGGTGACGACCTCGAGCCCGGCGTCCTCCTGGAGGCGGATCGCCTCGTCCACAGCCGCGTCCTCGACCCGCACGAGCTCGTCGTCCGCGAGCTCGCCGCGCCCGTGAGCGGCTCTCGCCTCGATCAGCTCGGGCGGCCGCAGCAGGCTCCCCACGACGTCGGTTCGCGCCTCGAGCACGCGCCAACTCTACGCACGCCCGCTTCGGTCTTCGCCGGTTGACGCGACCCCGCGGGCAGCGCTACTCTCAACCGTATGGTGGAACGGTGTTGCGGTAGAGGCAATTAGATGGCTCTCCCGGCACGGGCTAAGTACGTCGTCGTCGGCGCAGGCATCCACGGCCTCTCGACCGCGTACCACCTCGCGAAGGAGCTTCGCGCACACGCCGCCGGTTCCGGCGCGGAGGTGATCGTCCTCGACAAGTCGGGGCCCGGCGCGGGCGCGTCCGGAATCGCGTGTGGCGTCGTGCGGAACAACTACTTCCAGCCGGCGATGAGCGAGCTCATGCAGGCGTGCGTCGAGGTGTGGGAGTCGGACCCGGTCGCGTACGCCTACAACCCGGTCGGCTACATCGCGCTCGGAGCCGCGCGACAAGAGGACGACCTGACCGCGACGTTCGAGCGCCAGGAGCGGATCGGCTACGAGTCGTCCCTGCTCGTCGGCGAGGCCGAGGTCGAGGCCCATATGAAGTCCCTCTTTCCCGACTGGCGTGCGCAGGGCGTGACGGTGTGCCTGCACGAGCGGCAGGGCGGGTTCGCGTTCAACATGGACTCGGTCCAGGGTCTCGCCCGGAAGTGCGAGGAGGAGGGAGTGTCCGTGCTCTCCGGCGTCGAGGTCACCGGCTTCGAAGAGCGAGCCGACGGCTCGATCGCCGCGGTCGAGACCTCGGAAGGCACGGTCGAGGTCGGGGAGCAGGTGGTGATCGCGCCCGGCCCGTGGGCGAAGCGCTTCTGGGGGATGCTCGGGCTGCCGGAGACGATCGACGTCCATACGCCGTCGGGCGACGTCGTCCGCGATCGTCCGATGTGGACGTACTGGAACCTCCAGGAGGGCGAGATCACCGTCGACCCGACGATGTTCGCGACCGCGGACGGGGGCGCTCCGCCCGTGATCCATCTCGACACCGACGCGCCTCTCTACACCGACGAGGGCGAGTTCGTGACGGACGAGCTGTGGGGGATCTACTACAAGCGCGACCGCCACGGCGTCCAGGGCGGAGCGTCACCGCTCGTCGTGGACGGGGACGTCGTCCTCGACCCGTACCCGCAGACGACCGACGTCGACCCCTCCTTCGCGGACATGTGGTGCGCCGCCCTCTCCCACGCGATGTCCCGTTTCGAGGGCTGTCGCCCGCTGTACAAGGCCGCGCGCTCGGGCGGGGTCGGCGCGTTCACCGTCGACAACTTCCCGGTCTTCGACTACCTCCGGCCGAACCTGTACGCGATCCTCGACTCGAACCACGGCTACAAGATGATCGGTGTCGGGCGCGAGGTCGCCCGCGTCCTCGTCGGCGACCACTCGCCGCTGCTGTACCCGTTCCGGTTCGAGCGCTTCGCGACGGGCGATCTGCATCCGGTCTCGAGCTCGCCGTACCCCTGGTCGTAAGGGTGACCGCGACCTAGCCGGTCGAGGCGGGCGAAACCCGCCAACCGGACGTTTAGCGCCTCGTTAGGAAGCCCGATCTTCGTGTGAAGACCCGCCGTTGCGGAGGCATCCGCTCGGCAAGGTGTTGCGAAGACGATGAAGATGATCCTCGAACGCGCGGCGACGTCTCTCCACCTCTCGTCCGGGGAGGAGGACGCGGTACGGTCCGCGTTCGGGCCCGAGCATCCGCTCGCGCGCGCCATCACGCGTCAACGGACGGTCGCGCTGCAGCTCGTCGCGACGCTCATCGCCGTCAGCCTCGGCGTCGCCGGCCTCCTCGACGGGGGGGCGGGCGCCCGGCTCGTGCTCGGAGCGGCGGGTGTGGTAGGCGTCCTGCTCGTCCTGTTCGCGCTGAGCACGCGCACGCTCGTCCGCGAGCGTGCCGACGAGCTCATCGCGGAGGGCCGGCTCGACGACGACGTCGCGGTCCTCGCCCGGGAGGGGCGCAGGCTCGCGTCGGCCGGCAGGCGTGAGAGCCTCGCGCGCTCGCTCGAGGGGTACCTCCGAGACGCGGAAGGCTGGTTCGAGATCCACCCCTCTTTCCGGCTCCCTCACGAGCTTCGCTCCCTGCGCTTCGTCGCCCCGGAGGTCCGCGACGTGGTCTCCCGGCTCCGCTCGGACTCCGCGCCGATCCGCGGAGTCGCTGCGACCGCGGCGTTCCTGAACGGCGACTCGTCTCCCCTCTTCGCGGGAGACGTGGAGAAGCTTCGGCGCGAGCTCGACCGGCTCCGCGACCTGCTCGCGCCGGACGAGCCCGAGCGCCGGGCGGCCTGAGACCACACCGCCCTCCTCATGAGACACCGGGCAGGAACCGGGCGCGCGGCCTCGTAGGTGTGCCCGTCCTCGCAGTTCGCCCCGAGGAGACGTTCGCGTGGTCTCATCCAGCCTGTCACTGCTCGCCGAGACGAGGGTCGCCGACCTCGAGCGGAAGCTCACGCTCAGCTCGGAGACGCTCCAGGAGCTCTACTACTTCTTCGCGATCGTCGTCATGTGGCTGATCGTGGTGGGCTTCACCACCTACCAGGCGGGCATCTCGCGGCGGAAGAACGTCGTCTCGGCGGCGATGAAGGCGGTCCTCACGCTCGCCGTTATCGCGCCGACCTTCTACTACTTCGGCTGGTACACGTACGGCTGCTTCGAGGAGGGCTGGCCGAAGCACGGCGACGCGAGCCCCGCGCTCGGCGGCGTCCCCGGCTTCTGCGGCGCGGCCGCCCCGTGGAGCTCCGGGCTCGGCCCGGATCTCTCGAACCACCTGGGTCTCGTCTTCTTCCTCTCGTTCGCGTTCTTCGCGGTGACGGCGGCGCTGATCATGTCCGGCGCGCTCGCCGACCGGGTGCGTACGTCCGCGTACCTCCTGCTCGCCGTCGTCCTGGGCTCCGGAGTGTGGGCACTCGCCGCCGCGTGGGGCTGGAGCTCGGGAGGCTGGCTGACGACGAGGTTCGGCTTCCACGACGCGATGGCCTCGGGCGCGCTGCACGGCGTTGCGGGCTTCTTCACCCTGGGCGTGCTCCTCAATCTCGGCCCGAGACTCGGTCGCTACGACGCACTCGGGCGAGCACGCGCGTTCCGGCCGCACAACACGTCGCTCGCGATCGTCGGGATGCTCCTCGTCTTCGCGGGGTTCTTCGGCTTCTACGCAGCAGCGCTCGCGATCCAGTCCACGACGTTCCCCGGCTGGCTGAACATCTACCTCTCGCCCACGACGCTCGGCACGGTCGCGATGTCGCTCACGTTCGGACTCGCGGGAGGGCTCACGGGCGGCTGGTTCGCGAGCCGAGGAGATCCGCTCTGGACGATGTCCGGCGGGCTCGCCGGGATGGTGACGGTCTCAGCGGGAGCGGACATCTACCACCCGTCGCTGTCGTACCTCCTCGCCGCCTCCGGCGGAGTCCTCGCCGTCTGGGTCGGGCGCCTCGTCGAGAAGCGCCTGCGAGTCGACGACGGTGCCCGGGTCGTCGCGGTGCACGGCTTCTGCGGGTTCTACGGTGTGCTCCTCGTGGGCGTCGTCGCCGGCGGGTATCCGACCGGTCCGAACAACATCCCGACCTCCTTCGGCGGTCAGCTCATGGGCGTCCTCACGTTCGTGCCGCTGGCCTTCCTCTCCGGCTACGTCGTGAGCTGGATCCTCAGGCAGCTGCGGCTGCTGCGCGTGCCGGCCGAGGTCGAGCTCGTCGGCCTCGACCCCGGCGCGCCGATGACCGACTTCTTCCCGGAGTTTAGCCGCTCGCCGGAGATCCTCGTCACGCCGGACGGACGTGAGATCGACGCATCCGAGATCCTGCTCGAGGCGTACCAGGCCGCGACGAGCCGTCCGCCGACCGGAACGGAGGTCTGAGCGCGATGTTCGACAGCTTCCCGTACGACACCTGGAGCGACGCGGTCGGCGACTTCTGGACCTGGGGCGGCCACAACTCGACCGGGACGTACGCCCTCACGGTGCTCGGCTGCGCCCTCGTCGTCTGCGCGCTCGTCGGTTGGGTCTGGCGCGAGCGGAGGGCACTCGAACAGCGGGCGGTGGAGCTCAGGGAGTCGGAGATCTTCGGAGCGCCACAGTGAGGCAGGTCGGCTTCCCGCCGCCTGAGACGCACGTCCGCTGGCTCGCGCCCGTCCTCATCCTGCTTTCCCTCTGCTGCGGTGTCGCGGTCGCCCTCTTCCTCCTCGGCGACACCACCGGCCCATTCTTAGGGCCTTACTGGTAGCGACGAGGAACGGCCCCTCGCAGGCTTCTCACGGCTCGAAGGCGGTACGTTGAGTCCATGTCCGAGAGATTCGTCGCCACGCATCGCCCGGTCCGATATGTCCTCGTCCCTCCCCGCGAACCCGCGCGCTGCGACGACTGCGGACGACGTCGCGAGGACTACGAGTCGCGCTCGGAGCTCCGCCACCGCACAGAGGAGCTGCACGAGGAGGCTGGCACGGTGGAGCGCACCGAGCAGTACTGGCTCTGCCGCCAGTGCGCCTCCCGCGATCCGAAGAAGACCATCTGGAGGCGGGTTCTGCGTGCCTTCTGGCCCGATGTCGGGCCGCCGAAGAGTTACGGCTCGCCGTAGGCGCCGGGCTACGACCGTTGCCGCTCAGAACAGCCCGACTGTCTCGCCTGATTCGTCGATGTCGATCGCGAACGCTGCGGGCGTCTTCCCGAGGCCCGGCATGGTCATCATGTCGCCGCAGAGCGCGACGATCCAGCCGGCGCCCGTGTACGGCCGCAGGTCGCGGACCGGCACCGTGAACCCCGTCGGCGCGTTCCGGAGCTTGGGGTCGTGCGTCAGCGAGAGGTGCGTCTTCGCCATGCAGATCGGGAGGTTCCCGAGCCCCGCCTCCTCGAACGCCGCCGCCTTCTGCTTCGCGGCCGGGAGCAGCTCGATGCCGTCGGCGCCGTAGACCTTCGTCGCGATCGCGCGGATCTTCTCCTCGATCGGCGCCTCGAGCGGGTAGGCGAAGTCGAAGCTCGACGGCTGGTCGGCAGCGTCGATCACCGCCTCTGCAAGCGCGGTCGCGCCCTCGCCGCCGCGCTCGAAGGCCTCGTTCACCTCAGCCGCGTAGGCGCCGCCTTCGAGCGCGAGCTTGCGCACGAGCTCGAGCTCCTCGTCCGTGTCCGTCGGGAAGCGATTCACCGCGACGACGGCCTGCAGGCCGAAGCCCTTCACGATCCCGACGTGGCGGGCCATGTTCTGCGCGCCGATCTCGATCGCCGCCAGCCCGCCGTCGGGATCGCCGGCATGGTGCTTCAGCGCGCGCACCGACGCCACGAGCACGACGGCGTCGGGCCGCAGGCCGCCCATCCGGCACGTGATGTCGAAGAACTTCTCCATGCCCATGTCCGACGCGAAGCCGGACTCGGTGATCATGTAGTCGCCGAGCTTGAGCGCGACCCGGTCGGCGACGAGCGAGTTGTTGCCGTGCGCGATGTTCGCGAACGGCCCGCAGTGGACGAAGGCGGGCTGACCCTCGAGCGTCTGGACGAGGTTCGGCTTGATCGCCTCCTTGAGGATCACCGCCAGCGCGCCGGCGGCGCGGATCTGCTCGGCCGTGACGGGCTCGCCGTCGTACGTCTGCCCGATCGTGATCGCGCCGAGCCGCTTCCGCAGGTCCGCGAGATCGCGGGCGATGGCGACGAGCGCCATGATCTCGCTCGCGGCGGTGATGTCGAACCCGGTCTGGCGCGGATACCCGTTGGCGCGACCGCCGAGGCCCGTCACGACGTCGCGCAGCGAGCGATCGTTCATGTCGAGGCAGCGCCGCCAGGAGATCGAGAGCGGGTCGAGACCGAGCTCGTTCCCGTGCAGGATGTGCGCGTCGATCATGGCCGCGAGCAGGTTGTTGGCTGCGGTGATCGCGTGCAGGTCGCCGGTGAAGTGGAGGTTCAGGTCCTCCATCGGCACGACCTGCGCGTAGCCGCCGCCGGCCGCGCCGCCCTTCACCCCGAACACCGGGCCGAGCGACGCCTCGCGAATGCAGAGCACCGGGCTCCGCCCGAGCACGCCGAGACCCTCGGTGAGCGAAACCGACGTCGTCGTCTTCCCCTCGCCCGCCGGCGTCGGCGTGACCGCGGTGACGTTGATCAGCTTCGCGTCGGCGCGATCGGAGAGCCGGTCGATGACGGACAGGTCGACCTTGGCCTTGTACCGGCCATAGGTCTCGATCTCCTCGGGGAGGAGGCCGGCGTCGGCCGCGACGTCGGCGATCGGCCGCAGCGTCGCCTGCTGGGCGATCTCGAGGCTCGTGGGCATCTGGGTCTTCATGGCTCTCCGTTCGGGTCAGTGGCTCACGGCTGCGGCGGCAAGCTCGGAGACGAGCGTATCCGTGTGGAAGCGCTCGAGCGCAAAGGGCACGATCAGGTCGGGGTTCTTGCCGCTCGCGACGAGCTCGGCGAGCGTGACGCCGACGATCGGCGCCGCCTTGAAGCCGTACGTCCCCCAGCCGGCGGACACGTGCAGGTTCTGGATCTCGGTGGGGCCGAGGATCGGGCTGTAGTCGGGCGAGAGGTCGCACAGGCCTGTCCACGTGCGCAGCACCTTCACGCGCTCGAGCTGCGGGAAGAGCTCGAGCACGTGCCGCGACGAGTACTCGAGGAAGGACAGCGTCCCCGTGCTCTTGTACGTCGTGTACGGCTCGATCTCGGCGCCGATCAGAAACTCTCCGCGGTCGGTCTGCGAGACGTACACGTGGAGCTGCGAGGAGACGATGACGACGTCGAGGAACGGCTTCATCGGCTCGGTGACGAACGCTTGCAGGATGTGCGTCGTGATCGGGAGCCGCAGCCCGGCGAGCCCGCCGACGAGCGACGACCAGCCGGCGGTCGCGCTCACGACCTGTCCGCACTCGATGCGGCCGCGCGTCGTCTCGACCGCCGAGACGCGGTCGCCCTCGCGCTCGAACCCCGTGACCTCGGTGTACGGGTGGATCTCGACCCCGAGGCGGTCGGCGCCGCGGGCGAACGCCCACACCACGGCGTCGTGGCGAATGATCCCGCCCGGCGGGTGGTAGAGCGCGCCCAGGATCGGGTACGCGGGGTGGTCCGAGAGGTCGATCTGCGGACACAGCTCGCGGATCACGTCCGGCCCGACGACCTTCGAGTCGATCCCGAGGATCTGGTTCACCTCGGCCCGCTCCTGCATCGTCGTCATCGCACGGTCGGAGTGTGCGAGCGTGAGGTGCCCGTGCTGCGAGAACATGAGGTTGAAGTCGAGCTCGGCCGAGAGTCGCTGGTAGAGCTTCACGCTCTCGCGGTAGAACTCTGCGCCCTCGGGCGTCCGGTAGTTGGCGCGGATGATCGTCGTGTTCCGGCCCGACGCACCGGAGCCGATGTACGACTTCTCGAGGATGCAGACGTTGCGGATCCCATGGCGCTTCGCGAGGAAGTACGCGGTCGCGAGGCCGTGCGAGCCGCCGCCGACGATGACGACGTCGTAGCGCCGCTTGAGCTCCGGCCGCGGCCGCCACATCCGGCGCACCTGGAAGACCTCTTTCACGCCTGCTCCAGGCCTTCGTGCGTGTCGAGCACGGCGTGGACGACGTCGTGGCCGAGCTCCTGCGGGACGTAGACGCGGAAGCGCTCGCCCTCGTCGCGGAGCACGATCGCCGCCATGTCCGCGAAGGGCCCGGCGGCCGGGAGGGCGTCCAGGTCGAGGTCGGTGAGCCGGCGCATGAGCTGCTCGCCGTGGACGGCGAACCCGGCGAGGAGCCCGGTCGCGTCGTAGCCCCGAACGCCTGCGGCCCGCACGCGCTCGATCGCGCTCACCGGGTCGTCGGTGAGCAGGAGCCCGCGCCGCGGCGAGAGGCGGATGAGCTCCTCGCCGTCGCCGGCCACGACCGAGTCGATGGCACCGCGAAGCTCGACCTTGCCGTCGAGCGAGAGATCCCTGACCACGGCCGGGTCGGCGCCGTCGAGCGCCCGCGCGAGGGGCGACGAGAGCAGCTCGGGCTCGCAGCCGAACGGCGACAGGAACGAGAGCGTGCTCATGGGCCGGCCTCCGGGCCATGAGCGTGGAGGGGTGTGGGGAACCGGGAGGTTCCCCACATTTTCGAGAAGAAGGGGGCGGGAAGACACAGTCGAGCGTTGGTCATGCGCGCATCCGCTCCCCGGCCGGATCGAAGAACGCGCCGTGCATGACGCGTGCGCCGACCATGCGCCGCTCGACGCGGACCTCGAAGCGCATGCCCGCATCGGCGCGCTCGGGCGGCACCCAGGCGAGCCCTATGACCTCGCCGACGAGCTCGCTCCGCCTCGCGCTCGTCACGCGCCCGGCCGGGTAGCCGTCGATCACGACCTGCGCGCCCTCGGCGGGCACGACGTCCTCCTCCATCCGGAAGCCCACGAGCTTCTCGCGCTCCTCGCGCTCGCCGAAGTGCTCGACCGCCCACTTGCCGACGAAGTCCTCCTTGTCGAGCTTGGGGAGCCAGGACATGCCGGAGGAGAGGAGGTTCGACTCCGAGTCCGTGTCCTGGCCGACGATGATGTGCGCCTTCTCGAGCCGGAGAATGCGCTGCGGCTCCAGTCCGAAGGGTCGTGCGCCCTCGGCGACGAGCCTGTCCCAGACGTGCTCCCCCGCCGGGCTCGGAAAGTGGAGCTCGTAGCCGAGCTCGCCGACGAACCCGATCCGCAGCGCGAGGCAGGGCACCCCGGCGACGGCGAGCTGTCGCGTGTCCAGGTAGCGGAACTCCTCGGCAGAGACGTCGTCCGGATCCTCGACGAGACGAGCGAGCGCCTCCCGCGCCACGGGGCCGGCGAGATTGAGCGCAGCGAGTGCGCCGGTCACGTTGACGATGTCCACGTCGTAGCCCCAGACCGCGTTCCACCACTCGAACCACGCGGTCACGGCGTCCGCACCGGTGGAGGTCGTCGTCACGTAGTAGAGGTCGTCGGCGAGGCGGGCGACCGTGCCGTCGTCCATGATCCGCCCGCCGTCCGAGGTGAGGACGCCGTAGCGGACCCGTCCCGGTGCCATGTCCGCGAAGCGGTTCGGGTAGAGGCGCTCGAGGAACTCGGCCGCGTCCGGTCCCTCGACGAGGAGCTTCCCGAGCGTGGAGACGTCGATGACGCCGAGAGACTCGTGCACCGCCCGGACCTCGCGCTCGGGATGGTCGCCGTACGCGTACGGGCGCTTCCAGCGACCTGCCCACATCATCCGCGCGCCCGCCTCCTCGTGCCGGAAGTGGAGCGACGTGCGCTGTGCCGTCTCGTGGTTGCGTCCGGCGAGAAGGCCCATCTCGACCGGCGCCCACGGCGGTCGGGCGGTCGTCGTACCGAGCTCGGCCTCGTAGGCGTTCACCTGCTGCGCGTAGAGCTTGATGCTCGGAAGCTGGCAGAGCTTCCCCTGACAAGGCCCCATCGTCACGGTCGTGTACCGCTTCGCGAGCTCGATCGAGTCGAACCCCTCCGCGATCGCGCGCTTCACGTCCTTCGTCGTCACGTCCTCGCAGATGCAGACGAAGCACTTCCCGTAGCCGCCGTACGCGGGCGTGGGATCCGTCCGCTCGAGCCCCTCGCCCGTCACCGAGCCGACGGCCTCGATCCCGGCCGGAAGCTCCCGCGGGACGAAAGCGCCGAGCGCGCCGTCGTACTCGATGCGCGCTCCCGCCTGCGCGAGGAGCGAGTACGCGGGCTGGCGCCCCGATGACCCGACGAGGAGATCGCAGTCGACCTGGTTCCCGTCGATCAGGATGCGGCGAAGGCGGCCCTTCCGCCCCTGCGCCTCGAGGTCGCGGGGTCGGCCGTCGCGCAGGTCGACGATGTACGCGACGGCGACGCCCGCCTCGGAGAGGTCGTCCGCGACCGCGAGCGCCTGGTCGTCGGCCGCGATCACGACCGCCGTCTCGCCCGGCTTCACCGAGTAGTCGCTCACGAGCTTGCGCGCGGCGCCCGGCAGCATCACGCCGAGCAGGTCGTTCCCCGGGTGGACGAGCGGCTGCTCGAGCGCGCCGGTGGCGACGACGATCCGCTCCGCGCGGAAGCGGAGCATCGTCGTGCCCAGGTCCATGGGCACGAGGTTCCCCTCCCAGACCCCGAGAGCGCGGGCGGGCGCGAGCACCTCGACGCCGTCGAGCTGCGTGTCGGCGAGCGCAAGGCTCTCGTCGACGAGAACGACGCCCGGCCCTTCCCTTGCAGCAGCCAGGGCCGCTTCCCGTCCGGCCGGTCCTCCACCGACGACGAGCACCCGTGCGCGCCGGTGCTCCGTGTCGTAGCGGCGCGAGCTCCCGCCGTGCTCGTCGACGCGGCCGAGCCCTGCGGCGTTGCGGAGAAACTTCTCGTACAGCGGCCACAGACGCCGCGGACGGATCATCGTCCGGTAGTAGAAGCCCACCGGCGTGAACGGCCCGCCGAACTTGTCGACGGCCGACATGAGGTCGGTGTTGAGCCCGCCGACGACGTTCTGGGGCGCGACCACCGCGTCCTCGCGGATGGGCTCGACGCAGACGCGCACGTTCGGGACGCGGTCGACCGTCATCAGGCAGTTCGCGCAGTGCCCCGAGCAGCAGTAGAGCCCGCGCGGCCGGTGGTACTTGAACGAGCGGGAGAACACCTGGCGTCCGGATGCCGCCACCGCCGACCCGAGCGTGTCTCCCTCGAACCCCGTGACCCGCCAGCCGTCGAAGAAGAACGAGACCTCGCGCGAACGGTCGATGCGCTCGCCCTCCCGCGCGGCGAGCCTCATCTCCTTTCGCTTCACCGCGACCGTCCCGGCTCAGGGAGAAAGACGTCGAGCACCTCGTTCGTGCGCGTGTCGCGCTCGGCGAGGAACCACTCGCCGCACCCCAGGCGGTGCTGCCACCACTCGCGCTGTGGCCCGGCGACGTTGTCGCGGAAGTAGACGTACTCCGTGAGCTCGGACAGCGTCGGCGACTCCTGCGGCCGCCGCGTTACCTCACCCGAGTACGCGAACTCGTCGACCGGCCGGGGACCGCAGTAGGGACACGGGAGGAGGAACGACATCCGCGCTTAGAATTGCACTCTCAGCAACACCGTGCCAGAATCCGCAACGACCGTACACCGATGGCGCGCACTCGTCAACCGTCCACCCGCCGAATTGGCGCCGCCGAGCGGGCGATCGCCGTCCTCGACGCGGTCGCCGAAGGCGGTGAGCTCGGCACGAACGAAGTCGCGCGGCGAACCGGCATGACGCCGAGCACCGTATCGCGTCAGCTCGGGACGCTCGCCGCTTCGGGTCTCGTCGAGCGCGTCGCCGCGACCGGCCGCTACCGCCTCGGGATCCGCGTCGTGCATCTCGCGAACGCGCTCCTCGCCCGGCTCGACGTGCGCGAGGTCGCGCGTCCGCATCTCGTGGCGCTGGCGGAGGCGACCGGCGAGACGGCGACGCTCTCGGTGCCTGGCGACGAGGACGCCGTGACGATCGACTTCGTCCCCGGCGCACACCAGGTGCAGCCCGTCTCCCGCCTCGGGCGCCCGTCGATCGCGCATGCGACCTCGGCCGGGAAGGTGATGCTCGCGTTCTCGGGGCACGAGCTCCCGGACGGGCCTCTTCGCGCCTACACCGCGCAGACGATCACCGACCCGCAGGCCCTCGCGCGTCAGATCGCGGACGTCCGCGAGCGCGGCTGGGCGGACGCGATCGAGGAGCGGGAGCCCGGGCTCTCCGCAATCGCCGCCCCGATCCGGTCGAGCCGCGGCGAGCTCGAGGCGATCGTCGCGCTGCAGGGCCCGAGCTCACGCTTCGACGCCGCCGCGATCGAGGCCGCACGCCCGCTCCTTCTGGAGCGGGCCGAGACGATCTCACGCGAGCTCGGCTGGCGCCCGGTCTGACCTGCGCCAGAACTGCACGAACACTGCGCCGACTGTGGCGCAACAACGCTCAGGACCGCGATCGAGGCATACCGTGGCGTCGGCGTCGGAGGGTGGAATCCCGAGGTGGGATGCACGTCTGACAATCGTTGCGACCGAGCGATCGGTTCCGGTTCGAGTCCGGCGCCCTCCGCGCCAGCAAGCTTAGAATTGGTTCCGTCAGACGTGCGCGGGTCGCTGACCCGCTTCACCACACGAAGCCCGCCGCCAGGCGGGCTTCGTCGTCAGGGCGTGGACGCGAGAACCGCCAGTAGGTCGTCGCCGTAGCGTTCGAGCTTCACCGGGCCGAAGCCCTTGACGCCGGCGAGCTCGTTCATCGTCTCCGGTCGCAGGGCTGCGAGCTCGCGGATCGTCGCGTCGTGGAGCACGACGAACGCAGGGACGCCGTCCTCGCGCGAGCGCTCGAGCCGCCAGCTGCGAAGGCGCACGGCGAGCTCCTCGTCGACGTCTTCGCCGCCGCTCGTCCTGATGCGCGGAGGTACGACGGACCGGTCGACCTGGAGGACCCGGTACCCGTCGGGCGTCGCGACCTCGACGAGCGCCCCCGAGTCCTCGACGGCCTTCAACCACCGACGGACCTCGGCGTCCGTCGCCGCCGCAAGCAACCGGTACGCGCCCGACCGCCGTGCGGAGGGAGGCGCCTTCAGCGACCCCCGCACGGTCGCGACGAGGCTCCGCCGTCCTATGGGCCAGGCCAGGGAGGCGACGGCTTCGACGATCGCCTCGCCGACGTCCTCGGGCAGCGGAGGAGGAGCGCTCGAGAGCGACGCGGCGCTCGTCGCGAGCGGAGCGCAGACATCGCACGCATCGCAGGGCGCGAGAAACTCCTCGCCGAAGTGCGCCGCGACCTGCTCGTGACGGCAGACACGCGTCTCCGCGAACGCGATGACGAGATCGGCTCGCGACTCGGCGACGAGCCGGGCGCGCTCGAGGAGCTTCTCGACGCGCTCCCGCGCGTCGGCCGGCGGAGGCGGCACGCCGACTCTCAGGCGTCGTCCCTCGTCGAAGCCGCGACGGAGAAGGCCCGCCTGCTCGAGCATCCCGATCAGAACGCGCGCGTCGCGGTCCGGGACGAGCCCGGCGAGCTCTTCCGGCTCGAGGAGGCCACCCGAGTCGCGGAGGGTGCCGTAGACGGAGCGGAGCTCCGATGCCGTCGGCACGTCCGAGACGGCGAACCGCCGGAGAGCGACGGCATCGCTCGGGCTCGCGAAGAGCAACGTCTGGCTCGGCGCGCCGTCACGTCCCGCGCGACCGACCATCTGCACGTAACCCTCGAGCGAGTCCGGGTAGTTCATGAGACAGACGAGCCGCACGTCGGGCTTGTCGATGCCCATGCCGAATGCCGTCGTCGCGACGACGGACTGCACGCGTCCGGTCGCGAAGTCGTCCTGCACCCGAGTCCGCTCATCGGCCTCGAGGCCTGCGTGGTAGTGCTCGGCCCGAAAGCCGTGGCCACGGAGGACGCGAGCAACCTCCTCGGTCGACCTTCGTGACCGCGCGTAGACGATCGCCGAGCCGCCTCGGAGGCTGCGGAGCCGGTCGACCAGGATCGCGAGGCGGTCCTCGGCATTCGCAACCTCCTCGACGTCGTAGCGGAGGTTCGGACGCACGACGCTCGTGTGCACGATCTCGAAGGTGCGCCCGAGCGCCCGGCCGATGTCGCGAGCGGTCTCGGGTGTGGCCGTCGCCGTCATGCCCAGGAGCGTCGGCTCGCCGAGCGCCTCGAGCCCGCGCCGGATGAAGAGGTAGTCCGGGCGGAAGTCGTGTCCCCACATGCTCACGCAGTGCACCTCGTCGACGACGACGAGTCCGATGCCGACCTTCGCGAGCAGCTCGACGAAGCGCGCCTGCCTCAGGCGCTCGGGCGCCGCATACACGATCCGCGTCTCTCCGGCGGCGACGGCCGCGAGCCGATCACCCGTCTCCTCGGTCGAGAGCGAGGAGTTGACGAAGGTCGCGGTGGCCGCGATCGCCGGCGGCAGCTTGTCGACCTGGTCCTTCATGAGCGCGATCAACGGTGAGAGGACGAGCGTCGGCTCGGGGCGCAGCATCGCGGCGAGCTGGTAGGTCAACGACTTCCCCGATCCCGTCGGCATGAGAGCGAGGGTGTCGCGCCCCTCGACCGCGGCGCGCACGACCTCCTCCTGCCCGGGACGGAAGTCGTCGAAGCCGAAGAGCTCGTGAAGCGGGGAAGCCAGGTCGGTCAGGTGGGCGAGTATAGGAGCCGCCCCGGCGGCTTTCGTGCGGACTTCGTCACGGCCCGTACTCAAGAGACGGGCGTCACGGAGTCCGGCCTCCGCACCCGTCGGATCAGTGAACCGCGACCGCGCCCTCGTGGCGGCGGTAGGCGCCCGTCTCGAGGATGTCCGCGATCTGGGCGATCGCGAAGCCGATCTCCTCGTCGGTCGTGAAGTAGTGCGGCCCGAGGCGAATGCCCGCGCCCGGCCGGAAGTCGCACAGGATCTCGCGCGCGGTCAACTCCGCGTGCACGGCCGGGAACTCCGGGACGTTCATCGTCACCGTGCCGCCTCGGCGCTCGGGCTCCCGCGGGCTCCGCACCTCGAACCCGGCCTGATCGGCGAGCTCGATCAGGAGCTGCGTCTGCCGGAGGGAATTCTCCCGGATGCGTGCGACGCCGATCTCCTCGACGAGGTCGTACCCCGCGGTCCCGGCGTAGTGCGCGGGGACGTTCGGCGTGCCGGTCAGGAAGCGCGCAGCACCGGGCGCGTACTCCATCTCCTCCTCGAAGCCGAACGGTCGGGCGTGCGCCTGCCAGCCCGTATACGTCGGCTCGAGTCGCTCGGCGAGGTCCGGTCGCACGTAGAGCCAGCCGTTCCCAGGCCCGCCGCAGAGCCACTTCACCGAGCCGCCGACGGCGAAGTCGACGGCGAGCGCCGTCACGTCGAGCGGGACGATGCCCGCCGACTGGTAGCAGTCGAGCACGACGTGCGCGCCCACCTCGTGCGCTCGCCGGACGATCGGCTCGACGTCCTGGATCTGGCCGTCCTTGAAAAGGACATGGCTGATCGGGACGAGGAGGGTCCGCTCGTCGATGCTCTCGGCGATCTCCTCGCCGTCCTCGCACAGGACGACCCCGAGGTCCGACCGGGCCTGGTACAGGTAGCGGACGGACGGGAAGTTCGCGCGCCCGTAGACGATCCGGTTGCGGGGGGGATCGACCGGGTGGAAGCAGGAGAGGACGACCGCTTCCGCGATCGCGACGTTCTGGTGCATGACGGTCGAGCCGGCAGGCGCCCCGACGATCCGCCCGATCTGGTCGCCCACCGTCAACGGCATCTCCCACCAGCCCTCGCCCCACGCACGGATCCCACGCTCGGCCCACGTGCCTGCGTACTCGGCGACGCGCTCTGCCGCCTTCCGCGGCATGGCGCCGAGCGAGTGGTTGATCAGGTAGGTCGTGTGCGCGAGGATCGGGAACTCGGAGCGGTAGTCGAGGAGCTCGCGCACGGCGTGAGGGTATTCGACTAGCGTCAGCGCTCGTGCGCGTCCAGTTCGAGCGCTTCTACTCCTACGCGGAGCTGACGGAGACGCTCGGCGCCTGGGCGGCCGACTTCCCTCGCCTGTGCACCGTCGAGTCGATCGGCACCTCGTACGAGGGCCGCGAGATCCCGCTCGTCACGGTCACGAACCTCGACACGGGGCCGCCCGAGGAGAAGCCGGCGGTCATCGTCCACGCGCAGATCCACGCGTCCGAGTTCACCGGCACGACGGCTGCGCTCCACCTGCTCGACCGCCTCCTGTACGGCCACGGGACCGACGACCGGGTCACGCACGCGCTCGACACGCGCTGCTTCTACGTCGTCCCGCGCGTCAATCCCGACGGGCCGGAGGCAGTGCTCGCGGACGGACGCTGGCGCCGCTCGAGCCTCCGGCCGTATCCGCTCGACGAGCCTGTCGACGGCCTGCACCGCGAGGACGTCGACGGCGACGGACGCGTCCTCTTCATGCGGATGCGCGACCCGAACGGCGCCTGGAAGCCGCACCCGGACGACGCGCGCGTCCTGATCGGTCGCGGGCCGGACGACGTCGAGGGCGAGTTCTTCCGACTGCTCCCGGAGGGGACGATCCGGAACTGGGACGGCGTGACGATCCCGATCGCGCCGGCGCTCCAGGGACTCGACCTCAACCGCAACTGGCCGGCCGAGTGGGCGCCGGAGGCGGAGCAGCAGGGCGCCGGGCCGTTCCCGACCTCGGAGCCCGAGGTGCGCGCGCTCGTCGAGGCGATGCTCGCCCGGCGGAACATCACGGGCTACATCGGTTACCACACCTTCAGCGGCGTCCATCTCCGCCCCTGGTCCGGCCATCCGGACGACGACTTCCCCGTCCCCGACCTGCGCGCGTTCGAGCGGATGGGCGTGGAGGCGACGAGCCTCACCGGGTACCCCGCGATCTCGATCTTCCACGAGTTCAAGTACCACCCGAAGCAGGTGATCAAGGGCGGCGACGTCGACTGGGTGTACGACCACCTCGGCGCCTTCGCCTGGGTCACCGAGTTCTGGAGCCCGCAGCGCGCGGCCGGGCTCTCGGGCTACCACGCGATCGACTGGATCCGGGAGCACTCGCCGGAGGACGAGCTCGCGGTCGTGAAGCTCGCCGACGAGCTCGGCTACGGCTACGTCGACTGGTACGAGTTCGACCACCCGCAGCTCGGGAAGGTCGAGCTCGGCGGCTGGGACGTCGTCCGCTTCTGGTTCAACCCGCCCTTCTCGCGTCTCGAGGAGGAGGTGGCGCCGCACGCCGACTTCGCGCTCTTCCTGGCGCTCGTCTCGCCGCGGCTCGAGCTCACGTCGTTCGAGTCGGAGCCGGTCGGGGAGGGGGCCCATCGACTGCGACTCGTGCTCGAGAACGGCGGCTGGCTCCCGACGAACGTGACCCAGAAGGCGCTCGAGCGGAAGGCCGTGCGGCCGATCGAGGTCGAGCTCGAGCTCCCGGAGGGCGCGCGCGTCGCGACGGGCAAGGAGCACGAGGAGGCCGGCCAGCTCGAGGGCCGCGTCGAGCTCCGCAGCGTCATCTGGTGGAGCAACGACCTCTCGACGTCGAACCGCGCGCTCGTCGAGTGGGTCGTGGAGGCACCGGCGGGCTCTCGCGTCGGCGTCGTCGCGCGACACGAGCGCGCCGGCACCGTGCGGGGCGAGCTCGTCCTCTAGCTCTGGTTCTCATCTTTCTCTCATCGTCTCGGTGACAATCCGCACGTGCGCGTGCTCGTAGCCGAGGACGAGTTGAAGATGGCCGCGCTGCTCCGGCGCGGCCTGACGGAGGAGGGCTATGCGGTCGACGTCGTCGGCGACGGCCTCGACGCAGTGGTCCGCGCCGGCGCGACGGAGTACGACGCGATCGTGCTCGACGTCATGCTCCCGAAGCTCGACGGACTCGCTGTGTGCCGGCGCCTGCGCGAGCAGGGCGTGTGGGCGCCCGTGCTCATGCTCACCGCGCGGGACGCGGTGGAGGACCGGATCGCGGGCCTCGACGGCGGCGCCGACGACTACCTCACGAAGCCGTTCTCCTTCGCCGAGTTGCTCGCGCGCTTGCGTGCGCTCCAGCGACGCGGTCCGGCCGAGCGTCCCGTCGTGCTCGAGGTCGGCTCCCTGCGCCTGGATCCACGCACGAGACAGGTCTGGCGCGGCGAAGCCGAGGTGGCGCTCTCGACCCGCGAGTTCGGGCTGCTCGAGGCGTTCATGCGCCGGCCCGGGACCGTCCTCTCGCGCTTCGATCTCCTCGAGCACGCGTGGGAGTACGACTACGAGAACCGCTCGAACGTCGTCGACGTGTACGTCCGCTACCTGCGCGAGAAGATCGACCGTCCGTTCCGTACGAACTCGATCGAGACGGTGCGCGGGATCGGGTATCGCCTTCGGCGCGACGGAGGCTCCGGGTGAGCCGCGTCGCGCGGATCCCGATTCGCTGGCGGCTCGCGCTGGCGTTCGCCCTGGCCATGGCGGCGCTGCTCGCGGCGACGGGAGTGTTCCTCCATGCCAGGCTCGCCTCGTCGCTCGACCAGGCGATCGACGACGGCCTCCGCGCGCGCTCCGCCGCAGTGGTCGCCTTCGTCCGGCAACCGGATGTCGATGCCGGAGGGCAGCTCGACCTGGCCGGCCAGGGTGACAGCTTTGCCCAGATCCTGGATGCCCGTGGTCACGTGGTGGACGCCACGCACGCTCCCGGTCGAGTGCGGCTTCTCTCGGCCGACGAAGTGCGACGTTCGCTCGTGCATCCGATTCTCGTCGACCACGACGAAGCGCCTGGGTCGGATGCCGCGGCTCGCCTGCTCGCGACGCCCGTGCGTCGCGCGGGACGGCCTCCGCTCGTCGTCGTGGTCGGCACCTCGCTCGAGAGCCGCGACGAGGCGCTCAGCGGGCTCGTCGTGGCGCTCCTCATCGGCGGCCCGCTCGCACTCGCCCTCGCGTCGGCCGGCGGCTACCTGCTCGCGGCGCTCGCGCTCCGGCCCGTCGAGTCGATGAGCCGGCAGGCAGCGGAGATCAGCGCCACCGATACCGGCACGAGGCTTCCGGTCCCGCCCGCGGACGACGAGATCCGCCGGCTCGGGGAGACGCTGAACGAGATGCTCGACCGGCTCGAGACCGCACTCGAGCACGAGCGACGCTTCGTCGCCGACGCGAGCCACGAGCTGCGGACGCCGCTCGGGATGCTGCGCACCGAGCTCGAGCTGGCGCTCCGCCGCGAGCGGAGCGCCGAGGAGCTCCGGGCGGCGCTGGTTTCCGCCTCGGAGGAGACGGATCGCCTCGCCCGGCTCGCCGAGGACCTCCTCGTCCTCGCCCGCGCCGACCGCGGCCGCCTGCCGCTTCGCGTGCGACAGCTCGAGGTCGGAAAGCTGCTCGAGGACGTCCGCCGCCGGTACGCGGCGCAGGCAGTCGAGCTGGGCCGAGAGCTCGTCGTCGAGCCGGTCGACGGGGTCGAGATCGACGCTGACGAGACCCGGCTCGAGCAGGCCCTCGGCAACCTCGTCGACAATGCCCTTCGCCACGGACGCGGCCCGATCGGGCTCGAAGCGATGGCCCGAAACGGCGTTCTCGAGCTCCATGTGCTGGACCGGGGGCCCGGCCTGCCCGCGGACTTCGCGCCGCGAGCATTTGAACGGTTCTCGCGCGCGGACGACGCCCGCACGGGGCCCGGAAGCGGGCTCGGGCTGGCAATCGTCCGGGTGATCGCCCGCGCTCACGGCGGAGAGGCCGGCGTCGCCACCCGCCCGGACGGCGGCGCCGACGTCTGGCTCGCGCTCCCGCTCAGCCGGTCCGGCTGACGAGCGTGTTGCGCTCGTCCCCGCCCTTGATCGTCCGCTCGTCGACGACGCCGAAGCCCTTCACGTACAGCTTGTGGTCGATCACGCCGGGCTCGAGGGGCGTCCACTCCTTCGTCAGGAGCGCCTTCCTCGACGAGACCGCCGGCGTCTTCACCGTCGCCGTGAGGCTGAGGACCTGGAAGTGGTCCTCCGCCTGGCCCTTGAGGTACTCCTGCCGAAACTGCTGACCCACGCGGGGCAGCGCGGGCATGAAGACGCCGGCGCTCGCTCCGTCGGTGCCGGCGCGCCAGGTGCCCTCGGTGCTCGTCACGCGTCCCTTCGCGTCGAGCTCCGCGGTGTTCTCGCCGAAGTACCAGACCGTGCCGCTCTTGTCCTGCGCGTACCAGTCCGTCGTGCGCTCCTCGAGCTTGCCGGCGAGGTAGAGCCTGTCGCTCACCGCGGTGCAGCGAACGCCCTGGATGACCTTCTTCGCGCTCGTCACGTGGACGACGTCCCGCGACGGCTTGCCGTCCTTCACGCCCGTGTAGACGAAGGTCGCACCGACCCGGAGCGGGAACCACGCGTTGGTCACCGAGCCCACGAAATCGCCCGGATCCGGGGCACTCGTACCCGACGCGGTCGTCACCGGAGCGACGACCGCCGCCACGAGGAGGCCCGCGACCACCATTCGTATCCATCTGCTCATCTGCCGTCCCTCCATACGGTTGCAGACGG
Source organism: uncultured Actinomycetes bacterium (assembly GCA_963809405.1). GTDB lineage: Bacteria > Actinomycetota > Thermoleophilia > Gaiellales > Gaiellaceae > GMQP-bins7. Next base: position 1,320,277 of record CAWEJN010000002.1, on the reverse strand, counting down.
GATAACCCGCGCGAATGAGACGACGATGAGACGCGACGTTGCGGCGCACGACGTCGGGCGTGACGATAGAGCGCGATGCGTGCGATGGTGCTCGACCGGGCCGGGACGCCGCTCCGTGCCGCGGAGCTCCCGGCCCCGACTCCGGATTCCGGCCAGGTCCTCGTCCGCGTGCGCGCGTGCGGCGTCTGCCGCACCGACCTGCACATCGTCGACGGCGAGCTGACCCGCCCCAAGCTCCCGCTCGTCCTCGGACACCAGATCGTCGGCGAGGTCGTCATGGGAGGAGAGCGATTCGAGCCGGGAACACGGGTCGGCGTCCCCTGGCTCGGCTGGACGGACGGCGACTGCCGCTTCTGCCGCTCCGGCCAGGAGAACCTCTGCGACGCGGCTCGCTTCACCGGCTACGACGTCGGCGGCGGGTACGCGGAGCTCGCGGTCGCGGACGAGCGCTTCTGCTTCCCGCTCCCGGAGGGCTACACCGACGAGCAGGCGGCGCCGCTCCTCTGCGCCGGACTCATCGGCTTTCGCTCGCTGCGCCTCGCAGGAGACGCGGAGTCGATCGGGCTCTACGGCTTCGGCGCCTCCGCCCACATCGTCTGCCAGGTCGCGATCGCGCAGGGCCGGCGGGTCTATGCAGGCACGAGGGCCGGAGACGACGACACGCAGGCGTTCGCACGCGGCCTCGGCGCGGTGTGGGCCGGCGACGCGGCCGCCGGTCCTCCCGACGAGCTCGATGCGGTGATCGTGTTCGCGCCGGTCGGCGACCTCGTCCCGGCGGCGCTCGGCCACGTCCGGAAGGGCGGCTCCGTCGTGTGCGCCGGGATCCACATGAGCGACATCCCGTCCTTCCCGTACGAGCTCCTCTGGGGCGAGCGGGTCGTCCGCTCGGTGGCCAACCTCACGCGCGCGGACGGCGAGGAGTTCCTCGCGCTCGCGCCGACCGTGCCGGTTCGCACCGAGGTCGAGACGTTCCCGCTCGAGGACGCCGAGGTCGCGCTCGCCCGCCTGCGCGGAGGCGAGCTGCGCGGCGCGGCTGTGCTCCTGCCCTGATCCCGCCGTCAGGCGGGAGGCCGGATCGCGGGCGTCGAGTCGAGCGCCCCATAGGTGTCGACCATGAAGTGGCCCGTCGTCGACATGCGCATGCGCATGACGCGGTCGTCCTTCGTCACGTAGAGGAGGAACCAGGTCGGGAAGTCGGCGCCCGGCTTCAGCGCGGCAAGGACGCGCACCGAGCGACCGTCGACACGCGCAGTGTCGAGCAGCCGTGCCCCCGTCGCGACCTGCCACGGATACGCGGGGAGCCGGAGCCGCGAGCTCGTGCTGCGCGTCCACTTCCCGCCGGCCCGGTCCCAGCGCGTGGTTCCGATGACGACGGCCTTCGAGCCTCCCGTGATCTCGTAGCTCATCCGGTCGGGAGCGCCGAACGTCCACTGCGAGACGACGGGCGCCGCGAGACCGGAGCCGAGCGTCTCGTGCATCGTCAGGGAGTCGAGCGCGAGCATGCGTGCGCGAGCCGTTCGGTAGAGGCCATCGGCGAGCGGCGGCAGGCGCGCCGGCAGGACGAAGCGGACCGTAGCGGCAGGCTTTCCCGGCCTGTCCACCGTGACACGGAAGCTCGACCGCGCACCGGCGAGGACACGGAGCGGGAAGCGGAGGCACCGCGAACCGCACGACGTCGCCGCCGAGCCGCTCGTCCGGGTCGCTCCACGGACGAGCGTGACGTCGTCCGACGCGACCGAGGTCTCGTCGCTCGTGATGACGACGACGTCGACCGGCCCGCGGGGCCGCGCACCGATCCCGACGAGGACGTCGCCGTCGTGTCCGGCGAGCGGAAGCCCGACGAACCCCTTCGTCAGCACCGACGGCGGGCCTGCGGTGTCGATCTCGGAGGCAGAGACGCCCGAAGAGCCGGAGCCTGCGCGGGTCAGCGCCCAGGCGCCGACCGCGAGGGCGGCGACAGCCGCGGCGGCGGCGCACAACGCGACCCATCCGAGCGTGCGACCTCGCGGTCTCGGGTCGCCGACGGGATTCGAGGGACCGTCCATGGGCAGATGCCGCCACTGTACGGCCCGCCTCGTGGCGTCGGATTGCGGACGCGTTCCGCGCTCGGCCGCTCGGTGACGCGTGATCTGGAGCAGCTCGTCGGCCGTGTGGTCGACCTGGAGCGTGGTGTGCTCGATCCCGAACCGGCGGTGGAGGACCTCCTCGAGCTCGCGCCGCCGCGCGTGGCAGTCATCTCCGGGGCGGACGAGGACGTGCGCCGAGAGCGCGGCGAAGCCGCTCGAGATCGTCCACACGTGGAGGTCGTGGACGCTCTCGACTCCCGGGATGGAGAGGATCGTCTCCGCCACCTCGTCCGTGCCGAGACCGCTCGGCGCGCCCTCCATGAGGATCGCCGTCGACTCGCGGAGCACGGCCCAGGCGCTCCAGAGGATGAGTGCGGCGAGGACGAGGCTCGCGATCGGGTCCGCGGCCTCGAATCCGGTCGCGAGGATGACGAGCCCGGCTGCGATCACGAGCAGCGACCCGAGCGCGTCACCCGCGAGGTGGATGAAGGAGGCGCGGAGGTTGAGGTTCTCGGCGCTCCCGCGGAAGACGGCCGCCGCCCCCACCCCGTTGACGACGATCCCGACCGCGGCAACGACGACGAGCCAGCCGCCCGGAACGTCGGGTGCGTCGCCGACGCGCCGCAGCGCCTCGACGGCGATCGCGACCGCGATGACGACGAGGACGACCGCGTTCACGAACGCGGCGAGGATCTCGGCGCGCATGAACCCGAAGCTCCGCTCCGAGGTCGGCGGCCTCCGCGCGAGCCAGGCGGCGACGAGGGCGATCGCGAGCGCGAAGACGTCGGACAGGTTGTGCCCCGCGTCCGCGAGGAGTGCGAGGCTGTCGGTGAAGAAGCCCGCCGCTCCCTCGAAGACGGTGTACGCGGCGTTCAGCGCGAGAGCGAACGCGAGCGCCGCGACGGCGTCGACCCGTGGCCCCGTCGAACCGTGGGTGTGAGCGTGAGCGTGCCGGACGCTCATCCGGCTCACCCTACCCCGCCCTTCGGCCTATCCGTGCGGGGCGGAGCCTGCTGCCACCGACGGCCCGGACTTCGCCTTGACCGGCGGCGGAGCCGCGTTCACGAGCAGCGCGACTGCGAGCAGAACGGCCACCGCGACCATGCTCTCGCCGACGAGGCTCGGCCGCACGTGCGGGTCCTCGCCCGCCTCGAGCTTCGGCCGGACGAACGTGTGGTGGAAGCCGCCCCAGGCGAGGGCGATCCCGACGAGCACGCTCTTGAAGACGAGCAGCCGCCCGTAATCGGTCGTCCACAGGTCGGAGACCTCGGGAAGCCGAACGTAGGCGAGGTAGGCGCCCGCGAGGACCATCACGCCGACGAGCCCGACGGCGATCTTCGAGAAGCCGATGAACGCGCGCCGGCGAAACGAGGGTGCGGCTGGCCAGACGCAGAACGCGAGCGTCACGACGCCTCCGACCCACACGCAGGCCGCGACGAGGTGGAGCCAGTCGGCGAGCTCCGTCAGCTTGCTCGAGTTCGGCTCGCTCGCCTGGTGACTCGAGAGCGAGAGGCCCGAGACGAGCACGACGGAGAGGACGAGCGCGCCCCACTTCGGCTCGATCCGGTCGAAGACCCACGAGAGCATCAGGAGCGCGGCGACGATCCCGAAGCCGAACGTCATGACGAGGAACGCCTGGCCGAAGCGCGTCTTCTCCGCGAACGGCTGGAGATCGCCGTACAGGAGGTCGGCGAGCGGGAGCTGGAGCGCGTTCGCCGCCCGCAGCACGAACGCCGCGATGCCGACGTTGATCGCCATGAAGGCCGCGACCGTCGTCAGGACGTTGATCCGCTTCTCGAGCGGCAGCGGGACCTCGCCGCGGAGGACGACGAGCCGGAGGACGAGCGGGCCGATCACGAACGCGAGCGCCGCGAAGAGCCCCCAGCGTGCCGCGTCGTCCTTCCACGTCGTCGCGCCCGCGCCGACTGCTTCGGTCGGAGGCGGCGGCTTCACGCCGACGCCGAACGTGAATACCCCGGCCGGCGAGTGGCCGTCGGCCGAGGTGACGCGCCAGCGCACGGTGTAGGCGCGGCCCCGGTGAAGCCCCGAGACAGGCACGACGACCACGTGGCCGTCGCCGACCGATCTCGTCGTACCCGAGAGAATGCGCCCGTCGGGCGCGTAGACGACGATCGAGTTCGAGATCGCCGTGACCGCCTGATCGAAGCGGAGGCGGATCTGCTTGGGCGCGGCCTGGATCTCCGCCTGCGTCGCGGGCGTCGCCTGGGAGAGGGTCGCGTGCGCCGCGGCGACGCCGGGGAGCGCGAGCGCGACGAGTGCCGCCGCCGCGAGACCGGCGGCACGCTTCATCGCGACGGCGTCCTCGCGAAGTCGGACAGGTGCCCGAAGATCGGCGCGAGGTCGCGGTCGGCGTAGAGCATGACTGCGACGACCACGAACGTCAGCGCGAACCCCGCCTGCCAGACCCCACGCTGCGGCCGGAAGGCGATGCCGATCGGGAAGACGATGCACACGATGAGCGTCCAGCCGATCGCGTGGTGGAGGAACGCAGCCCGCGAGAAGAGCCAGGTGTTCTGCTCGTGGACGAGGAACGAGACCCCGGAGAGGAGCAGGGCGAGCGCCGAGACGAGCGCCCAGCGCGGGCTCGAGAGCTTGCCGCGGACGACGGCGAGCTGCACTCCGCCGGCGATCATCGCCGCCTCGGCCCAGGCCGCGTGGGCGAGGAGGTGCATCGTCGAGAACGTCGAGAAGATGACGACGACCCAGAGCATCACCCCGGCCGTGAGTGCGAGCGATGGCCACAGGTAGGCGCGCCAGCGGCGGCGGCGGAAGACCTCGGTCCCGACGATCGTCTCCGCGAGCAGGATCAGCCCGAGGAGCAGGAACAGCGAGGCGAAGAGCCAGTGCGAGATCTCAGCCTTCGGAACCACGCTCGATCCTCTCCAGGTCATCGACCAACCCCGGCGCGATCAGGAGCGCGAACAGCACTCCGACGAGCACGACGAGCAGCGGGGGCTGCGCAAGAAAGTCGTACACGTTCTTCCCGTGCGGATGCAGGAACGCGATGCGGTACGGCTGCGCGACCGCCCAGACGAGCCCGCCGAGGATCGTGACCGGCCCGAGGAGCTGGACCGCGAGGATCCTGCCGGAGCCGCGCACGCCCGAAGGGGCGCTGCCATGCGTCCGCTCGTGTCCGCCCGTTGCGACGTCAGAGCTCACCCATGCCTCCGTGTTCCCGACAGTCTTGCCTCATTTGCCCGTCCTCCGCAACCTCTATATGCGCTGAGGCGCCCGCCGAAGGCATCATCTGGCGATGGGCCTCACGACCGGAACCGGCCCGTTCGGGTCGCGGCGAGCGGGTCGCTTGAGCTTCGAGCCACCGGAGCGCGTGGTCTACGTCGAGCCCTGGCCGCGGCGGGTGCGCGCGTTCGCGTACGACTCGCTCGTCGTCGACAGCGAGCGCTCGGTGCTCGTTCACGAGACGGGCCGCCTCCCCCGCTACGCGTTCCCGGCCGAGGACATCTCGATCGCGGCAGAGCGCGAGCCGGAGGTCGACGGGTACGTCACCGTCCCATGGACGGCCGCAGATCGGTGGTTCGAGGAGGACGAGGAACTCATCGGGCATCCGCGCGACCCGTTCCACCGCATCGAGGTGCTGCGGAGCTCGCGCGCGATACGCGTGCGCATCGGCGGCGAGATCGTCGCCGAGAGCTCGCGGCCGCGGATCCTCTTCGAGACCGCCCTCCCTGCGCGCTACTACCTCCCGCGAGACGACGTCCGCATGAACCTCCTCGAGCCGAGCCCACTCTCCACCGTGTGCGCCTACAAGGGCCAGGCGACGTACTGGGACGCGGTGACTCCGGAACGGAGGTTCCCCGCCGCCGTCTGGAGCTACGAGGACCCGCTCCACGAGGCGGAGCCCGTTCGCGACCTCCTCTGCTTCTTCCAGGAGCGCCACGAGACCGAGGTCGAAGTGGACGGCGTGTCACTCGAGATGCCCGAGACGCCGTGGTCCGGCACCGCCTGGATCGAGGCGGCTCTCGCGAAGGCCACGGAGGCTACGCCGGCCGGACGCGCCTGAACGCGTCGATCGCCCGCTCGAGGTGCTCCCGCTCGAGCGCCGCGGACATCTGGACGCGGATCCTCGCCGTGCCCTCGGGCACGACCGGGAATCCGAACCCGGTCACGAACACGCCCTCGTCGAGGAGCTGTGCGGACATCGCGATCGCGTCGGCCGTGGCGCCGACGATGATCGGGATGATCGCCGCCTCCCCGTCGAGCGGGCCGTAGCCGGCGTCCGCGAGCATCGCCCGGAAGGTCTGCGTGTTCTCGCGCAGCCGGGCCAGGAGCGAGCGGTCCTCGAGCATGAGCTGGATCGCGCGAAGCGCGCTGCAGGCGACGGTTGGAGGGAGCGCGTTCGAGAAGAGCTGCGGTCGCGAGCGCTGCTGGAGCAGGTCGACGACCTCCTCCGACGAGGCGACGTAGCCGCCGGCCGCCCCGCCGAGCGCCTTCCCGAGCGTTCCCGTCAGCACGTCGACCTCCCCGAGGAGACCGTAGTGCTCGACGACGCCGCGGCCGGTCTCACCGAGCACGCCGACGCCGTGCGAATCGTCCACGATCACGACTGCATCGTGCTCACGGGCGAGCTCGACGATGTCGGGGAGCTTCGCGAGGTCGCCTTCCATCGAGAAGACGCCGTCCGTGACGACGAGCCTCCGCGCGTCGCGCGGGGCGGCGGCCAGCCCGTCACGGAGCGCCGCCATGTCGGAGTGTGGGTAGATGACCTTGCTCGCGGGCCGCGACAGGCGAACCGCGTCGATGATGCTCGCGTGGTTTAGCTCGTCGGTGAGGATCACCGTCGTCTCGTCGGTGAGCGTCGGGATCGCGGCCTCGTTCGCGTTCCAGCACGAGACGTACGTGAGCGCGGCCTCGGTCCCGGAGAGATCCGCGAGCGCGCGCTCGAGCTCGTGGTGCGGCGCGAACGTCCCGCAGATGAAGCGCACGGATGCCGTCCCGGCGCCGTAGCGCTCGAGCCCTTCGATGCCTGCACGCACGACGTCGGGATGCGCAGCGAGCCCGAGGTAGTTGTTCGAGGAGAGGACGACGACCTCGCCTCGGCCGGTCATCTCGACGACAGGCCCCTGCGGCGACTCGAGCGTGTTGAAGTGCTTGTACGTCCGTTCGTCACGCAGCCCGTCGAGGACCGCTCCCACCTGCTCCTGAAGACGTGCGTTCACGGCGTGGCTCCGTTCGGTCGCAGGACGATCTTGCAGGCCTCGCCCGTGTCGAGGAGCGCGAACGCCTCCTCGTAGCGCTCGAGCGGCAGCTCGGCGGTGATCAGCGGGCGCAGGTCGACGACGCCGTGCTCGAGGAGCCAGCGCGTCGTGTACCAGGTCTCCCAGATCTGGCGGCCGTTGACCGCGGTCACGGTGAGGTTCTTGAAGATGAGCGACTCCGCGATGTCGATCGTCGCGGGCTGCGCGGGGATCCCGAAGAGAACGACGTGGCCGCCGTGGCGGACGATGCCGAACGCGTCCTGGATCGCTCGGAGCGCCCCGGACATCTCGAACACGACCCCCATCCCCACGCCCTCGTTCTGCTCTGCGAACCACGCGTCGACGTCCTCGACCTCGTCGAAGTTCACGACTGCGTCCGCACCCAGGCTCTTCGCGAGCTCGATCCGGAACGGGACGTGGTCGGACGCGAGCAGTCGCCCCGCGCCGAAGGCGCGCGCAATCGCGATCGCGAAGAGACCGACAGGGCCGCAGCCGAGGATCGCGACCGCGCGCCCGGCGAGCTCCTGGGTCGAGGTCGCGAAGACGGCGTTTCCGAACGGCTCCTGGAGGCAGGCGATCTCCGGCGGCAGCTTCGCGCGGTCGTTCGTCCAGACGACGGACGCCGGCACGACGACGTAGTCGGCGAAGCCGCCGTCGCGGTCGACGCCGAGGATCCGCGTTCGCTCGCACATGTGCGCGTTCCCGGTCCGGCAGTGGAAGCAGACCCCGCACGTAACGTGACTCTCGGCCGAGACGTACGCGCCCTCCTCGACGTTCGACACGCTCTTCCCGACCGCCACGACCGTTCCGCAGAGCTCGTGGCCGAGTATCAGCGGCGGCTTGACGCGCTCGGAGGACCACGTGTCCCAGCGGTTGATGTGGAGGTCGGTTCCGCAGATGCTGGCGGCTTCGATCCGGACGAGCACCTCGTCCGGCCCCGGTGTCGGTACCGGGACCTCGTCGAGCACGAGGCCCGGCTCGGCCTCCCGCTTGCGAATCGCGCGCATCGTCTCCACGGCGAGACGATCTTGCCATGGGCCAGTCATAGATCGGGGGTGAACACACGCCGGGTTCGGCTTTCCCCCGATGCCGTCCCGCCCGGGTTGACGCGACGATGAAGGCGATGGCAGAGCTCGCTCCTCCACCCTGGAAGGTCAAGGTCGTCGAGCCGATCGAGCTCGAGCCCCCCGCCCAGCGTCGCGCTGCACTCGAAGACGCGGGCTTCAACACCTTCCTGCTCCGCTCCGAGGACGTGTTCATCGACCTGCTCACCGACAGCGGCACCTCGGCGCTCTCACAGGAGCAGCGCGCCGCGATGGAGCTCGGCGACGAGGCCTACGCGGGGTCGCGGAGCTTCTTCCGGCTCGAGCGGGCGGTTCGCGAGACCTTCGGCTATCGCCACCTCGTCCCCGCGCACCAGGGCCGCGGCGCGGAGCACCTGCTCGCCCTCGCCCTCGTCCGCCCCGGGACGATCGTCCCCTCGAACCTCTACTTCACGACCTCGCGCGAGCACGTCGAGCTGGCCGGCGGCCGCTGGGTAGACGTGGCGATCGCGGAGGCGAGCGTCCCCGAGTCGCCCTTCCCGTTCAAAGGGAACATCGACCTCGCAAAGCTCTCGGACGTACTCGCTGCCGCGGCTCCGGGCGAGGTCGCGTACGTGCGCCAGGAGGCGTGCCTGAACATGGCGGGCGGGCAGCCGTTCTCGATCGAGAACCTCGGCGCGGTGCGCGAGCTGACGCGCCGGTTCGGGGTTCCGCTCGTGCTCGATGCGACCCGCCTCTCGGAGAATGCCCTCTTCGTCAAGGAGCGGGAGCCCTCCTACGGCGATCGGACGCTCGCGCAGCTCATCCGGCTGATCTCGGACCACGCCGACGGCGCGGTCTTCTCGTCGAAGAAGGACCACTTCGTCCCGATCGGCGGCTTCGTCGCCGTGAACGACGTCGAGCTCGCGCGGCGCCTGCGCGAGCAGGTCGTCGTCTACGAGGGATTCCCGCACTACGGCGGCATGGCTGGGCACGACATGGAGGCGCTCGCCCAGGGCATCCGCGAGTCCGCCGACGAGCGGATCGTCCGAGCGTACGTCGACCAGGCCCGCCACCTCGGCGGCTTGCTCGAGGACGCGGGCGTGCCCATCGTCCTGCCAGTCGGAGCGCACGCGGTCTTCGTCGACGCGAAGCCGTTCCTCCCCCATCTCGCGCAGGCCGAGTACCCGGCGCAGGCGCTCGCGGCCGCGTTCTACCTCGCCGGCGGCGTCCGCTCGATGGAACGCGGGATCGTCTCGGGGCAGCACGGCGACGAGCCCTATGACGGGCTCGAGCTCGTCCGTCTCACGCTCCCACGCCGGGTGTACACACAGGAGCACCTGAACTGGGTCGCAGGCGTCGTCACCCACGTCTTCGCCCACGCGGACGAGATCCCGGGACTCCGGATGACGTACGAGCCGGAGCACCTGCGCTTCTTCCAGGCCCGCTTCGAGCCGCTTCAGCCCTTCCCCGAGCTCGCGCTCGAGGAGCCGGCGGCACCGCGGTCGCTCGTCCCGGCCTGACGCCCTCGCGTCAGAAGACGTTCACCGGCGTGCCGACGTCCACGAAGCCATAGACGCGTTTCGCGTCGCCGTCGGGCAGGCGCACGCAACCGTGCGACGCCGGGTACGCGGGGACGTCCGGGTACTCGTGCATCGCGATCCCGCCGATGAAGTACGACGCGTACGGCATCCAGACGTGGAACGGCACGGACCAGGAGTAGATCTCCTTGCGGTACACGTGGAACGAGCCTTCGGGTGTCCTCCCGAAGGAGCCCGTCGACGTGTGCACGACCCTGACCACGCGGTTTCCGTCGAGCATGAGCAAGACGCCGAGGTCGCGGTGGATTTCGATCCGGCGACCGGAGCGATGGGTGGTGGGGACCGGAGTCGTCGCGCGCTGGAGGGCGAGCTGCGTCTCACCCGTGACCGTGCCGGTGCGGCCGAGCTGCTCCCACGACTGGAAGGCGAGGAGCGACTGCGACGTCTCGTAGTCGAGGGTCCCGGTCACCTCGGAGCGGTCGAGGTAACCGAGGGTCCAGAGCCGAACCTGGAGGCCGCGGAGGCTGTACAGGTAGTCCTGGTCGCCGCGCGTGAAGCCGGGCGCACCCGGAGTGAGCCCGAGCCGGAGCAGCGTCACGAACCGGCCCTCGGTGGAGACCGACACGTAGCGCTCCGGGCCGAGCGACGCGAGCGTCGCCTCGATCTGCTGGAGCCGGGTGCTGATCGTCGCCGTCGTGCCCGACGCGAGGAGCGAGCGCGAGAAGCTGGCGAGCCAGGTGTCTCCCTGGGCGCGCAGCGAACGAAGGCGGGAGCCGGAACGGATCGCCGTCCGGATCTTCTGCGCGCGCTCGATCTTCGTCGGCCCCTGCAGGAGCTCGCGCAGCGCAGACTCCTCGGGCGTCGTGCCCTTCCGGACGATGCGCTCGACGCGGACCAGCCGCCCGTTGCGGACGAAGGCGACCTCGACGGTCGCGGGCTTCAGCTTCGGCCGGACGGTCGCGGCCGAGAGGTGGCGGGCGGGGACCACGGCGTCGGCACGCGTCGCCGAGCCGGGCTCGAGGTCGACCGCGAGCAGACCGACGAACGAGAAGAGAAGGAGCGCCGCCAGGGTCCTCATGAAGGAGGCCTACCTTCGCCGAGCAGCCAGGAAAACCCTGCAAACGAAAGACTTACAAGACGACCCTAGCTGGCGGCGCGATCGACGGCCCGCATCTCGACCGCCGCCTTGACGTGCGGCAGCGCCGCGCCGACGAAGATCGCGGCGAACGTGAGCCCGAGCGCCGAGTAGCCTCCCGCCGCGAGCGCGATCCCACCAGCGGCCGCTCCGACGAAGTAGCCGAGCTGGAGAGCCGCCGTGCGGACTCCCGTGACGCCGAGCCGCAGCCCGGGCGCGAGCTCGAGCCCACGGGCGCTCCCGGCGAGCGTCCGCCCGCCGGCGATGAAGCTGAGGACGGAGAAGACCGCGAGGCTGAACCACGCCGACGGACGGACGACGCCGAGGACGGCGACGGTCACGGCCGCAGCGAGCGGGAGGAGCACGAGGAGCAGCGGCTCGTGCTCGGCGAGGAAACGGCGGAAGAAGAAGTTCCCGGGCAGGTACACGAGCGCGCCCACGCCGAGCGCGAATCCCGTGGCCCGCTCGGAGAGCCCGTACGTCTCGACGAAGAGCGCGCCGACGAAGACGAGCGAACCCGCCCAGGCGGAGAACGCCAGCAGCTCGCCCGTCGACCAGCGCAGTACGCCGGGATGCCCGAGGACGGCTCGCAGGTCCGCGCGCGACGAGGCGGGAGCGCTCGACGCGCGGCGCGCGAGCACCGCTGCTGCGATCAGCGAGAGGGCGAGCGGCACCGCGATCCACACGAGCCGCCAGCTCACGCCGCCGACGACGCCGGCGATCGGCATCCCGATCACCCAGGCGGTGGGCGGGCCGAGGAGCGCCGCCGCCAGCACCTTCGAGCGCTCCTCGGGCGTCGACCAGTCGGCGACCGCGGCGAGCGCTGCGGAGTACGAGAAGCCGATCCCGGCGCCGATCGCGACCTGGGCGAGAGCGAGGACCGCGAGGTCTGGCGCGAGGGCGCTGGCCGTCGAGCCGAGAGCGATGAGCGCGAGGCTCCCGAGGAGGAGCTCGCGTAGCCCGACCCTGGTCGCGACGAGCCCGGTGAGGACGGCGGTCACTCCCGCCGCGAGACCCGACACCGTGCGGAGCTGGCCCGCGAACGCGGTCGAGACGTCGAAGTCGGACGCCACCCCGGCGAGCACGGGCGTGAGCACGAGCAGCGACGACTGCGACGCCGCGAGACAGAGGAAGAGCGTGATCCCGACCGTGCGCCGCTCGCTCACGGACGGAAGAATGACGTTCCCGACAGCCAGCGCGCGGATCGACGCAAGCCGGTCAGCGCCGTGGTTTCGTTAACCGCGCCCTTACGAGCCTCTCAGGGGACTCTCAGACAACCGGCGTACCTTGGGACTCGCGTGCGAGCCCGAGCCACACGGACCGCCATCGTCGCGCTCGGCGCGGCAGTCGGCATCCTCAGTCTCGTCGCTTCGGCCTCCGCCTCGCCGCCGGCGATGTCCTCGAGCTCGGTTCGGATGTCCGCGCTCGCAAGCCCGGCGCCGGATGTCAGCTCGAACTGGGCGGGCTACGTCGTCACCGCAGCGTCGGCGCCGGCGACGACGCCGGCTCCGACGCCGAGCGCGTCCTTCACGGACGTCACCGGGAGCTGGGTCCAGACCAAGGCGACCTGCGACACGGGCGAGTCGACGTCCTCGGCGTTCTGGGTCGGGCTCGGCGGGGTCGACGAGACCTCGCAGGGGCTCGAGCAGCTGGGGACGGAGGCCGACTGCACGCCGGGCGGGAAGATGAGCTACTCGGCGTGGTACGAGCTCCTGCCGGCGAATCCGGTGAAACTGAAGCTGAAGATCCGGCCGGGCGACAAGGTCACGGCGGCCGTTCTCTCCTCCGGGCAGCAGATCGTGTTCAGCCTGAAGGATCTGACGCGGCACACGAAGTTCAGCAAGCGCATCCCGTTCGTCGATCCGCTCGACCTCGGCTCGGCGGAGTGGATCGCCGAGGCGCCGGCGGCGTGCAGCGCCGGGGGGCGGCGCTGTCGCGTCGTTCCGCTCACGAACTTCGGCACGGTGATCTTCACCGGAGCCGCCGCGATCGGGAGCGGCCACCCCGGGACGATCTCCGACCCCACGTGGTCGACCGCGCAGGTCGCGCTCGTGCCGGACAGCATGCGCGCACCGAGCTTCGGCGGAGCGTCCAACACGCACGGCGCGTCGCCGAGCAGCCTCTCTCCCGATGGCCGCTCGTTCTCGGTCGCCTGGCAACGCACGCCCGCCGCGACGACGCCCTAGCCTTCTCGCGCCGAGCCCGCGCGGTGGTGCCGTGCGAGGCTGTGCCTGTGCTCACGCCCCGGAGCGCCGGCTGGCTCACGAGCGCGGAGCTCCGCGTCGGCCTGGGCTGCATGCGACTCTCGACCGACGAGGACCGCGACGAAGCCCGCGCGCTCGCGACGATCGCGGAGGCGGTGGCCGCGGGGATCACGGTCTTCGACACCGCCCGCTCGTACGGGCAGGGAGCCGACGAGCTCGGCCACAACGAGCGGCTCCTGGCGCGGGCTCTCCGCGACTGCGGCGGCGCGAAGACCACACGGATCGTGACCAAGGGCGGCATGGCACGTGTCGGCGGGAGCTGGATCCCGGACGGGCGCGCGCGGACGATCCGCTCGGACTGCGAGGCGAGCCTGGTCGCTCTCGACGGGCTCGCGATCGACATGTACCTCGTCCACGCGCCCGACCCGCGGACGACGTGGGGCACGACCATGCGTGCGCTCGCCCGGCTCGTGAAGGAAGGCCTCGTCACCCGCGTCGGCGTGTCGAACGTCAACAGGGCCCAGCTGGACGAGGCGCTCGAGCTCGCGCCGGTTGCGGCTGCCGAGATCGCGCTGAGCCCGTTCGACGACCGCGCGCTCCGCGGCGGCGTCGTCGAGCGCTGTGCGGAGACGGGAGTCGCGGTCATCGCGCACTCGCCGCTCGGAGGGCCACGGCGCGCCCCGGCTCTCACCCGGCGCGAGCCGCTCGCCGAGATCGCCAGCGCCCACGGCGCGAGCGCGGCCGAGGTCGCCCTCGCATGGCTCCTCGGGCTCCACCGCGAGCTGGTGGTGATCCCCGGGGCGCGTCGACCGGAGACGGTTCGCTCGGCCGTACGCGCGGCAACGCTCGAGCTCGACCCGAACGAGCGCGCCCTCCTCGACGAGGCGTTCGGGCGACCGCCGCTGGCAAAGAAGGCCGGCCGCGCACGGAAGGCCGCGGCCCAGGCGGACATCGTCCTCGTCATGGGCATCCCCGGCGCGGGCAAGAGCCGTGTGGCCACGGAGCACGCAGAGCGCGGCTACGAGCGGCTGAACCGCGACGAGCGCGGAGGTTCGCTCCGCGACCTCGCGACGGTGCTGGACGAGACGCTCACAGCGAGCACGCGGCGCGTCGTCCTCGACAACACCTACTTGACGCGTGCAGCGCGGAGCCACGTGATCGAGGCGGCGGCGCGTCACGGCGCTCCCGTGCGCTGCATCTGGCTGGACACGCCGCTAGCGCAGGCGCAGATGAACCTCGTGGAGCGGCTCCTCGATCGCTTCGGCTCGCTCCCTTCGCCCGACGAGATCGAGAAGCTGACGCGGAGCGAGCCCGGCGTCATGGCGCCAACGCGCCAGATGCGAGCCATGCGCGAGCTGGAGCCGCCGTCGGAGGACGAGGGCTTCACGGCCGTCGAGCGGGTGGAGTTCGCCCGCGAGACAGCGGGTGCCGGGACGATGGCCGGGGTGTTCGTCGCGGCCGCCGTGCTCCGCAACCGCGGGTGGCGCTAGGTCGTCGAGGCGGGAAGCCCCGGCGCCGCGCATCTCGTGTTCGACTGGCGGCCGGGTGGTGGCCCGGACGAGCTCGCGGGCGCCGTGGCCGAGCTAGCGGCGGCCGTATCCGGGCCGGTCGAGAGCGCCCTCTGCCCACATCCCGGCGGTCCGCCGACGTGCTGGTGCCGGCCGCCGCTCCCCGGTCTCGCGCTCGCGTTCGCGAGACGACACGGCCTCGACCCGGCACGCTCCATCCTCCTCGGGACGTCGACCGCCCACCGGACGCTCGCCGCGACCCTCGGCGCCCGTTACGTCGCGGCGCTAGCCGAGCAGCCGGCCTGAGCGCACTGCCCCGCGCACGCGCTCGACGTCGTCCGAGAGCATCCGATCCACGATCACGGGCTCGACCAGCGACGCCAGCCGATCGAGCACGCCGGCGAGCAGCGGCGCGGACGGAGGCGGGCCGCGCAGGTGGAATCCCTGGCGCAGCGCGACGAGCTCGCAGGCGATCGCGAGCTCGAGGTTGTCGAGAGCGCGGCCGAGCTTCTCGGCGGCGAGAAATTCGAACGCCTGGACGTCCTCCTGGCCCGTCGAGGTGTCGCCGGCGTGAACCGACGCCGGCGCGGCGAGCAGTCGGTTCTCGACAGCGAGCCCGAGGACGGCCTTGTGCAGCGAGATCACTCCGGCCTGCCTGCCCGGGTCGACCGCGAGCTGCTCGGGGAGGCCGCCGGAGAAACGCGCGTCGAGGAGACGGTGGAGGCGCTTCTCCGTGAGGTTGGTCAGCTGCGAGACGCCGATCGCGAGCCCGTCGAGGGCGAGGACAGTGGCCGCCGCGTGGAAGCCGCCACTCGGATACGCGCCCTCGGGCTCGTCGCCGCCCGCGGGCAGGACAAGCGGGGCGTCCGTCACCGCTCCGAGGGCGCTCGCGAGCCGTGCCTCGAAAACGCGGAGCTGGTCGAGGACCGCACCGTGCACCTGGGGCACGACCCGGAAGGACACGGGCGCCTGCAACTTGTCCTCGAACGCGGGACCGCCTGCGAGGAGCTCGAGGAGACGCTCGTGGACGCGAAGCTGCGCCGGATCCCGCGCCAGCTCACCGATCCTCCTCGAGTACGGCCTCGTCGACGCTCCGACGAGGGCGATCGCGAGCGCCGCGGCCAGGTCGGCGTGCTCCAGCAGCGCCCGGGCACGATCGCAGTGGTGGATCCCGAGAGCGGTCGCGAACGGAGATCCGTTGAGAAGGGCCGAGCCCTCCTTCGGCTGCGGCTCGTACGGCGCGACGCCTAAGCGGGCGAGCGCCTCCCCGGCCGGCACCGTGTCGTCCCCCTCGAGCACGTGGCCCTCGCCGATGAAGGTCTGAAAGAGGTGGGCGAGCGGCGAGATCTCCCCCGAGGCGCCGAACGGCCCGGCGGGGACGGCCGGACGCCAGCCGTCGTTGAGTCGGTCCGCGAGGAAGCGGCAGAGGCCGGGCGTCACGGCGGCGTATCCGCTCAGGAAGCCAGTGAGACGGAGGAGCATCGTGCCGCGGACGACGTCGTCGGAAAGCCGTCCAGTGAGACCCGAGGCCCTGGCGGTGAGGAGCGAGTGCTGGAGCGGCGCCTGATCCTCCTCGCCGATCGGGCGATCGGTGAGGTACCCGAGCCCCGTCGTCACGCCGTACACGGCCACGCCGTCGGCGACGAGACGGAGCAGCGCCTCGCGCGTCTCGGCGACCTGCTCGTACAGCGACTCGTCCACCTCGATGCGCTCGCCCTCGAGGACGACCCGACGGTAGAGCGCGAGATCGAGCGCGTCGTGGCGGTCGATGCGAACGGTCATCGATACCGAAGCGTCGTGCCGAGACCGGCCGTCGTCGCGCGCCGCACCATCAGATCCGCGAG
Source organism: uncultured Actinomycetes bacterium (assembly GCA_963809405.1). Classification (GTDB taxonomy): domain Bacteria; phylum Actinomycetota; class Thermoleophilia; order Gaiellales; family Gaiellaceae; genus GMQP-bins7. The sequence goes on along the minus strand of CAWEJN010000002.1, from coordinate 1,303,720 downwards.
CGCGACGTCCGTGGTGGCCAAGCCGCGATGCCAGAAGAGGATCCGTTCGTCGTCCCGCTCCCGGCCTGGCTTCGTCCCGACGAGGATCTCCGCGAGCTCTCCGTGCAGCGTCTCTTCCGTGAGCAGCCCCGCCCGCACGTGCGGCCGCAGCGCGCCGAAAAAATCGTCGCGCCTGCACTGCGCCCAGTCGTCGACGACGACCTTGTCCATCCCCTCGAGCACGTCGAGCTCGAGGATGCTCTTGGTGCCGTAGGGAACGAGGAGCGTGCAGCGCTCGAGCCAGGCCGTCCGCAGCAGCGGCTCGGGCTCGGCGAGCCGCGTCGCCTCGACGACGATGTCCGCGCCCGCGACGGTCTCCTCGATCGTATCGACGACGCGGACCGGCTTCCCGAGCTGCTCCTCGAGACGGCGACCGAAGCGCTCGCGCGACTCGGGCCGCTTGCTCGTGACGCGGATCTCCTCGAAGTCGAACTGGCGATCGAGCATGACGACGTTCGAGAACGCGGTGCCGCGGGCGCCCAGATGACCGAGCACCTTCGAATCCGGACGGGCGAGCAGGCATGCCCCGAGCGCCGTCAGCGCGCCCGTCCTCCGCTCGGTGATCTCCGTGGCGTCGACGATCGCGCGCGGGATGCCGGTCTGCGGGTCGTAGAGCGTGACGAGTGCGAGCTCCGACGGCAGCCCCAGGCGGTGGTTCTCGACGTAGTCGCCCACCACCTTGACGCCTGTCACGCCGAGCGTACGAAGGGTCGCGCGGAGGACGTTGAAGTGACCGGCGACATCCGGATCGGGGACGTGCTGGACGCGCGGGTCGAGCGTGACCTCGCCTTCCCCCTGCGCCCGAACCGCGGACTCGACCGCCTCGAGCACCTCGGCGTCGGTGATTCCGAGCTCGGCGACGTCCCCACCCGAGAGGAAGAGGAGCTCGAGCGCATTGTCGTGGACCTCTGGTCGGTCGCTCATGAGCGAGGCGGCCGCGCATGTGGTTCGGGGAGGCGGGCCGGCAGACGCCCGCGCGTCCATCCTAGTCCTGCCACGAACCCGATCCGCTGCGACGCCAGGCGCCGTGCTCCTCCTCGTTGGTTTGAGAGCTGCTTCGACACGAGCTCGCCGCGACGCCACGCCCTAGGATTCGCGCCACTCCGACGTCGAAAGGAGCTCGATGCGCGAGCCGGTGTTCACCGAGACGAAGCAGATCTGCGTCGTCGTTCGAGACCTCGACGAGACGATGCGCCGCTACGTCGACGACTACGGGATCGGACCGTGGGAGATCTACGAGTTCAATCCCGGAACGCTGACGGAGAGCCGCAAGGACGGCCAACCGTCCGACTCGGGCTGGCGGCTCGCGATCACGATGGTCGGCACCGTGCAGTGGGAGCTCATCCAGCCGCTCGACGAGACGAACACTTACGCCGAGTTCCTGGCCACGAAGGGAGAGGGCGTCCACCACGTCGCGGTCGGCGCGCCGAGCTTCGAAGAGGCGGTTGGGGTCGCGCGGGCGAACGGACGCCGCGTGATCCAGGACGGGGTCTACAAGGGCGCGACGTTCGCCTACCTCTCGACCGACGAGGACCTGGGCGTGATCACGGAGGTCTTCGACTGGCCGCCCGACCTTCCACGGCAGGAGCCGGACGCCGTCTACCCGTAGTGGCCAGGGTGATCCACCTCAGGGGTGGGCGTCGAGTGAGCCCGGGGACGCGAACGATGCTGAGGCAGTACGGCCCGCGCTGTCCAGAAGTCCCATGTTGTGACGAAGACCGCGAGGTCGTAGGATCGTCGCGGTATGCGTCGAGAGACTGCGGCTCTCGTGTTCGGCGTCGTCCTCTTGACGATCGCCTTCGCCGGTGTGTCGGCTGCCAGCGCACGCGAGTCGGCAGTCGCCAAGGCACGGATCACCTCCGTCGCCTTCAAACAGCTGAGTGGCCCGAGCCCTGAGGTGATCGTTCACGGCTCCGGGTTCGGATCGAGGCCCGCGCCGAATCCGTCGTTTCGCCCCACGCCTCCGAACGGGAACACGCCCCCGTACGGATGCAGCGCGACGGGGAAGGTCGGATGGGACTATGGAACGCAGCTTTGGCTCTCGGTGACGTCCACGAGCCACGCCCCGTGGGCGGCTGGGCGCTATCGCCCGAAGCTTCAAGAGCTCGACTGCATCGGACTTACGCTCCTGAAGTACACCGGGAACCAAGTCGTGTACCGGCTCGCCGCCGGCTACCACGCCGGCGGGTTCCAGCTGACCAAAGGGGACCACTTCACCGCTTCCGTGAAGGGAAGCGTCAAGCGCGGGACCGTGGGTTAGGTAAACCGCCGCCGCACCACCAGAACGCGAAGATGGAACCGGTCCAGCAGCGGGGTCGACCCGGTCGAGCGGAGCGATCTGATCAATTCTGACCGAAGGCTCGCGGGACGATCTCGCGAGACTCCGAGGTCGCAAACCCTTTGTCGGAGTCAAGCCGACGCGCGGACTCGAACCGCGGACCCCTTCATTACGAGTGAAGTGCTCTACCAGCTGAGCTACGTCGGCGAGGTCGCTTGAGTGTAGCCGCGGTCAGGCGCGAATCGCCCGCGCACTCCCGACGAGCGCCTGGTGCACGCGCACGAAGAGCGCCTCGAGGGCGAGCGACGGGTTGAGGTTGAACTCCTCGAGCGTGCGCCAGGTCTCGCGAACCCCCTCGGCCGCCTCGAGAGCGCCGTCGTCGATGGCGGCGGCGGCGTCCTCGCGAAGCGTCTCGAGCCGGTCGGCGTTGACCGCAGCCTGCTCGGCGCCGGCAGCGACGACGACGAGATCGCGGTACCAGGCCTCGAGTGCGCCGAGACCGCCGAGGAGCTCGTCCCGCTCCGCACCGCGCTGCGCCCGGCGGACCCGCTGGTCGGCGTCGCGCGCCGGGAGGTCGAGCGCGGAGATCGCCTCCTGCTCCAGCTCCTTCGCTTCCGCTCCGCGCTCGTCGGCCGCTGCGAGCAGCACGGAGGCCGCCTCGGTGGCGTCGAACGAGGGATCGAGGTAGGCAGAGCGGGCTGCCTCGATGAGCGCGTCGCGGCGTCCTGCGGCCGCCGGGTCGAGCAGGCGCTCGGCTCGATCGAGCCGCCCGGCCGCGGCCCGCGCGAGCGCCCGCACCTCGTCGGCACTCCGATCCGGCGCCCGTGCCGCGATCCACTCGGCGACGGCCTTTTCCGTCAGCCGGTGGAACGGGACGAGCTGGCAGCGGGAGAGGATCGTCGGCGGAAGCGAACCGAGCTCGCTCGCCACGAGCACGATCGTCGCGTACGGAGGCGGCTCCTCGAGGTCCTTGAGCAGCGCGTCCGCAGCGTCCTCGTTCATCCGCTGCGCGTCGAGGATGAGATACACGCGGCGGTCCGCCTCGAACGGACGCATGTGCAGGTCGTGCCGCAGGGCGCGAATGTCGTCGATCCGGATCATCTCGCCGAGCGGCTCCAGCGCGTACAGGTCGGGGTGCGTCCGCGCCTCGACGCGTCGGGCGTCTCCGAGGAGCGCTGCCGCGAAGGCGAGTGCGGCGATGCGCTTCCCGATGCCCGCCGGGCCGTGCAGAAGGTAAGCATGCGCCGGCCCGTCCGCGAGCGCGGCCTCGAGCAGAACCTTGGCCTCCCGCTGCTCAGGGACTGCGGCGAAGTGCTCCATACACCTCCTCGGCGATCTCCTCGGGCGGGAGCGAGCCGTCGAGCGACACGATCCGCTCGGGGAACCGTGTCGCGAGCTCGCGATAGCCGGCGTCCACGCACGAGTGGAACTTCTCGCCCTCGCGCTCGAGCCGGTCGTGGTCGCCCGCCAGCCGGTGCGGTACCTCCTCCGGGTCGATCAGGAGGAGGAACGTCCGCTCGGGCATGAGCCCTCCGACCGCCGTCAGGTTCAGCTCGAGGACGCGCTTCAGGCCGAGACCGCGCGCGATCCCCTGATAGGCGACGGAGGAGTCCACGTACCGGTCGCAGAGGACCGAGACGCCACGCTCGAGCGCCGGCGAGATGACCTCCTCCACGTGCTGCGCGCGCGCCGCCGCGTACAGCAGCGCCTCCGCCCACGGCGAGACGTGGCCGCCGTGGAGGACGAGGTCGCGGATCGCCTCGCCCAGCTCGGTCCCGCCCGGCTCGCGCGTCGCCAGGACCTCTTCCCCGTCCGCCTCGAGCCTCGCCCGCAGGAGCTCGGCCTGGGTCGTCTTGCCCGACCCGTCGAGGCCTTCGAAGGAGACGAACATCACCGCGCCCATCCTACGGCCGCCGCGTGGCTCCATAGGATGCGGCCGTGCGGGTCGTCGTGACAGGGGGCGCCGGGTTCATCGGCTCGCACGTGACGGACGCCCTCCTCGCACGCGGGGACGAGGTCGTCGTCGTCGACTCGCTCGTGACGGGCAAGCGCGAGAACGTCGCCGAGGGCGCCGAGCTCCAGGTCCGCGACGTCCGCGAGCCGCTCGACGACGTGTTCGACGAACTCCGCCCGGAGGCGGTGTTCCACCTCGCTGCGCAGGCGGACGTCCGCGTCTCCGTCGAGCATCCGGTCGAGGACGCGGCGGTGAACGTGCTCGGGACGGTGCGGGTGCTCGACGCTGCCGCACGCCACGGGTCGCAGGTCGTCTTCAGCTCCACGGGCGGCGCGATCTACGGCGAGTGCGACGAGCCCGCGACCGAGGACGCCCCTCTTCGCCCGGTCTCGCCGTACGGCACGGCGAAGCTCGCCGGCGAGGAGTACCTGCGCTCCTTCAACCGCCTGCACGGCTCCACGCACGTCGCCCTTCGCTTCGGGAACGTCTACGGCCCCCGGCAGGATCCTCACGGCGAGGCGGGCGTCGTCGCGATCTTCCTCGGGTCGCTCTCGCGCGGGGAGGCGCCGCGGATCTTCGGAGACGGCGAGCAGACGCGCGACTACGTGTACGTCGGGGACGTCGCCCGCGCGACCCTGTCGGCGCTCGGCCAGGAAGGCGGCGTGTTCAACGTCGGGACCGGCAAGGAGACCTCGGTGGTCGAGCTGTTCGAGATCTGCAAGCGCGTGTCCGGCTCGTCGCTCGAGGCGACGCACGTCGACGCGCGGCTCGGCGAGCTCCAGCGAAGCGTCCTCGACATGGAGCGCGCGGCGCAGGAGCTCGGCTTCCGCGCGATGGTCGAGCTCGAGGACGGTCTGCAGGCGACGTACGACTGGCTCACCGGCCGGAAGGAGTAGGGGCGCGGCGAGCGAACGATCGCCCTGGTGGACCACCCGCTCTCCGCTCCGTCCTCCGAAGCTCTCATCCGCCCCTGGCGGATCGCCGCCTACGTGGCGGTGACGATTGCCGCGCTCGAGCTCGTCGTTCTCGTCGTCATCGGCGGGAGCGCGCTCCTGCACGCCGTGTCGCACCGCGTCCAGCACGCGGCGACCCAGCATGCGCTCGGTCCGACGCTGGCGCAGAGCCAGGTCGTGCGGCGACACGCCCGGCCTCAGGCCGCGAAGCTCCCGCGCTCACATGTCCACGTCCTCGTTCTCAATGGAAACGGCCGGACGGGTGCCGCGGCCGACGCCGCGACGCGGGTGCGGCGCCACGGCTACAAGATCGGCGGCGTCGGGAACTCCCGCAAGCTCGTCGGCCGGAGCCTCGTGATGTACAGGCCGGGGTTCGCCGGCGAAGGACGCAGGCTCGCGCGCGACCTCGGAGTGAAGATCGTCGGCCCGCTCGACGGGCTGCGGAAGCGCGATCTGCACGGCGCGCAGGTCGTCTTCATCCTCGGCTCGTAGCCGGCGCGCCCGCCGCCCAGGCGATCAGCTCCTCGACCTGGGAGCGCACGAGCCCGACCGCCGCGTCGACCTCGAGCAGGAGCGTCGGCGCCGTCCGCCTCGCCGCCCACGTGCGCGCCTCGGGCGTGACGATGTCGTCGACCCAGGCCGCGGCTCGGTCCCCGGCGAAAACGTCGATCGCCGGCACCTTCTCGACCGGGTCGAAGCGCACGGAGGGCACGACCACGACCGGGTACTCGGGCAGCCCGAAGTGGGGAGCCAGGAACCGGTTGGCGTTCTCGCCCCAGCCCGTCGCCCAGGCGACCTCGTAGACCTCACCCAGCTCGAGGAGCCACTCGCCGTGCGCGCGAAGGAGCCGTACCGGCCCGTCCTCTCCCGGGAAGAAGTCGAGCTCGTCGAACCCCTCGGGCGTCTTCGGGAACGGGTTGAGGACGCCGTCGACGTCCATGAGCAACAGAGGCTTGCTGATCACGACTTGCAGGCGCCGTTGTTGACGGCGTCGCGCGACACGTCCAGCGGCCCGCCCTTCACCCACTGGTTGCCCGCGGGATCGAGCGTGTACGCGTTGTTGAGGAAGCGGTACGCGGCGCACATGTTGCGGAGGACCTGGAACTCGTAGATGCCGAGCGTGTACCAGGTCTCCGGGTTCTCGGGCTGGAGCTCGACCGCCTGGATGTACCGGCGCTCCGCCGCAGCATGGTCCCCCCGCCTCTCGGCGACGAACGCGAGCGCGTACAGGGGGTCCACCGAGAGCGGGTCGAAGACGCGCGCCCGCTTCGCCAGCCGCTCGGCCTTCGCGTAGTCGCGGTCGTCGAGCGCGATCGTCGAAGAGCGGACGTTCCGCTCCGCGAGGCGCGGGAACGAGAACGACACGAGCACCGCCACGACGACGATGACTGCCCCGATGCCGAGCGCGACGCGGCGCCGGGGCTCGTCGAGCGGCCGACCGGCTGAAGCGAGGACGCCGACCGCCACCAACGTCGGCGCCGTCGTCGCGAGGTAGTCCCAGTTGTAGTCGACGAGGGCGTGCACCCCGTAGGCGGCCGGGGCGGCGACGAGCGCCACCACCGCGGCGCGCTCCCCGTCCCCCAGCCGGCGCAGGGCGCAGACGCACACCCACGCCGTCGCACCCACGAGGGTGAGGAAGAGAAGGATCCCGCCGACGCCGCCTTCGGCGAGCTGCTGCATGGGCACGCTGTGCGGCTCGGTGACGGTTCGGGCATCGACGCGGAACCGCTTGCGCGCGATCTCGAACGAGTCCGCACCGGCACCGCCCGGGTCGTGCTCGCGAAATACCTTCCGGGCCTCGGTCCACCAGCAGAGCCGGCCGTTCACGTTCAGCGAGCCGAGATGGGCAGCCGGGTTGTTCGCGACCTCGGTGCAGTCCTTGCTCTGGGTGATCTGGTCGCTCGTCCATGAGACCGGATTCCCGACCGCGATGACGAACGCCACTGCGGCGAGGACCACCGAGGCCGCGACCGCAGCGAGCAGCCCCCTGCCGAGGCGCGCACGACTCGCGTCTGCGAGCCCCCTCCGGGAGCCGCCGACGACGAGCAGCACGACGATCCCCGCGCCCACAAGGGCCAGCACCGCGAAGACGCGGCCATCCGACACGCGCGCCGCGTGGGAAGCGCCGTCGTCGGCGAGACCGTGCCGCGTGAGCGCCCAGCTGCCGACGAGGGCCGCGGGGACTCCGGCCGCAACCAGCACGAGGCCGCCCTCCACACGCTCGCGCGCGAGCAGGAGCCAGAGCGCGACGACCACGACAGCGGCGGCGAGCCCTGTCCGCGACAGCGTCAGCGCGAGCGCGAGGACCGCGGCGTAGGCGAGGAGCCCGCCCGCGACCCGGGTCCAGACCGAATGGCCTCGCGTGGCGCCGAGCCAGAGCCCGAGCACGATCGTCACGTCGGCGACGAGCGCGACTGCGTTCCAGTACCCGATCGGCTCGCTCAGCCGCGCGATGCGTCCCTCGGAGGAGTCGAGAGCCGGGACCGCCTTCGAGAGCAGCCCCCATCCGAGCACGGCCGCCGTGAAGACGGAGAGCACGGCTGCACCCGTTCGCGCACCGACCCGGCCCGCGGCACCGCCGAGCACCACACCGAGCCCGAGAAACGCAGCAAACGCGACCGTCTTGTTGAACGCGTCCCAGGACCGGTCGGGCACGATCGACCAGACGACGGTCAGGCCGGTCCAGGCAACGAGCCCAAGGGTCGAGGCGACGACGGCGACCCCGGCCGACCCGAGCAGGGGCAGCGCTGCGCGTCCGAACGCGACCAGGAGGAGCCACGCGGCGAGCAGCACAACCGCGGCGCCACCCACCGGCAGGATCCCTCCAACGCTCGAGCCGTCACCGTGGAACGCCGCACCGAGCAGAGCCGCCCCCACGAGCCCGGCCAGGGCGAGCGCGCCCGGTCGGGAGGCGCCGAACGTCGGCGCCGGCGGCGCTTCCATGGCGGGCCACGCTACCATTGCCTCCGGCCTTTCCCCTCTCGCCCGGGGGAGGGGAGGCGCCTGTGCCGTCTAACAAATCGTTTACGCTGCACACACGCCCGGATCACCTGGGGCCGAGAGACTCTGTTCGACCCCGGGCCTTCCCGTTCTACCCGTGACGCATTCGCCGCACACGACCCGCACCGCGTCCGCACTTGCTGCGCTGCTCACGCTCGCCGTCGCGGGCCTCGTCGCCCTCTCGCTGAGCGGCTCGGCAGCTGCCGCGACCCCGTGCGGGAAGAAGATCCTCGCCGACTGGTACGACAACGGCCGCATCGACCGCCTCTACCCGCTCCATTGCTACGAGGAGGCCGTCGACGCGATCCCGGCGGACATCGCGGACTACGTGGACGCGCGTGATGTCATCGAGCGCGCGCTGCAGGCGGCGGTCGGCGGGCATCTCGCTCCCGGTGGGAAGGACCCCACGCCGAATGACGGGAACGGCAAAGGCGGCCGTGGCATCGATGGAGGCTCTGCAGGGAACACGGGCGGCGACGGCGGCACGGGCACGGGCGCCGCGAACGGCCCGCAGGCGGCGCCGAGCGTCGACACGTCGAGTCCCTCCTCCGTCCCGATCCCGCTCCTCGTCCTCGGCGGGATGTCTCTCGCGCTCCTCGCCGCCGGCGGCCTGGGCTATGCCTCCCGCCGTCGTCATGCCGCGGAGTCCGACGACTTCGGCGACGACACGCCGAGCGACGACGACACGCTCGGCTAGCCCTCTCCCCCGCTGACGCCGAGCGGACGCCCGGCGACTGCCTCGAGCGCGATGTCGGTGCGGAAGCGCGCGCCGGCGAACTCGATGCACCCGACTCCGGCATAGGCGGCCTCGCGCGCGGCGGCGAGCGTGTCGCCGCGTCCGGTCACGGCGAGGACACGGCCGCCGTTCGTCACGAGCTCCGTGCCCTGGAGCGCCGTCCCAGCGTGGAACACGAGCGCGCCGGACGCCTCCGCCTGTGCGACGCCGGAGATGGGTGATCCGCGATCTCCGCTCTCCGGGTAGTCGCGGGCGGCGAGCACGACGGTGACCGCGGCGCCGGCTCGCACCTCCAGTCCGACACCCGCGAGCTCGCCGGCCGCCGCGGCCGCGAGCGCCTCGAGGAGGTCGCTCTCGACGAGGGGCACGAGCGACTGCGTCTCCGGGTCGCCGAAGCGGCAGTTGAACTCGAGAACGCGCAGCCCGTCGTCCGTCAGCATCAGGCCCGCGTAGAGCAGGCCGACGAACGGCGTCCCGCGCGCCTGGAGCTCGCCGAGCACGGGTCGATGGACGGTCGCGACGAGCTCCTCGACCTCGGCCGCGCCGAGCCCGGGAACAGGCGCGTACGAGCCCATTCCGCCGGTGTTCGGCCCCTCGTCCCCGTCGTAGGCCCGCTTGAAGTCCTGCGCGGGCGGGAACACCACCGCCTCGTACCCGTCGCAGAGCGCGAAGAGCGAGACCTCAGGCCCTTCCAGCAGCTCTTCGACGACCACCCGTCCACCGAGGGCGTCGACCGAGCGGAGCGCGGCGTCGACCTCTTCCTGCGTCCGGCACACGTGCACGCCCTTGCCGGCGGCAAGACCGTCCGCCTTCACGACGCACGGTGGCCGGGCGATCGGAAGCGCCGCAGCGGTGGGGACACCGGCCGCCGTCAGTACGTCCTTCGCGAACGACTTCGAGCCCTCGATGGCGGCCGCCGCGGCGCTCGGGCCGAAGACGGAGACCCCCGCATGCCGGAGGACGTCGGCGACCCCGCCGACAAGCGGCGCCTCCGGACCGACCACGACGAGCCCGATGCCGAGCCCGTGCGCGAGGGTGAGCAGCCCTTCGGCGTCCTCCGCCCGGATCGGGTGGCATTCGGCGAGCTGGGCGACTCCGGGGCTCCCCGGCGCCGCGTGGAGCTCCGTCAGGAGCGGCGACTGCGACAGCTTCCAGGCGAGCGCGTGCTCACGCCCGCCCGAGCCGACCAGGAGAACGCGCACCGCGCGAGTCTACGGCAGCCGCCGACCCGCCTCCCGGCGTCCTCAGCGGAGCGAGAGGACGCGGTCACGCGAGGCGCCCGTGCCGACGAGCGTGACCGGAACCTCGAGGGCGTCCTCGACGAAGCTCACGTACTCGCGCGCCGCGCCCGGCAAACTCTCCGACCCGATCTCCGACCGCCATCCGGCGAGAGTCTCGAAGACGGGGCGGCAGTGGTGGAAGTCGCTCTGGTGAGCCGGGAGCTCGCCCGTCTCCGTGCCGTCCTCGAGCCGGTAGCGGACGCAGACGGGCAGCTCGTCGAACTCCGACAGGACGTCCAGCTTCGTCAGGGCGAGCGACGTGATCCCGTTGACGCGCACGGCGAAGCGGAGGGCGACCAAATCGAGCCAACCGCAACGGCGCTCGCGTCCGGTCACGGTCCCGAACTCGCGCCCGAGCTCGCGGACGCGGTCCTGTGCCTCGCCCTCGATCTCGCTCGGGAACGGCCCCTCCCCGACCCGGGTGACATACGCCTTCGCGACACCGACGACCTCGTCGATCCGGTTCGGGCCGATCCCGAAGCTGACCGCCGCGCCCGCAGCGATCGGGCTCGACGAGGTCACGAACGGATACGTCCCGTGATCGAGGTCGAGGAGCGTGCCCTGGGCGCCCTCGAAGAGGACCTGCTCGCCCGCGCGGAGAGCGCGATCGACGAGAAGAGACGTGTCCGAGACGAACGGCGCGAGCCGCTCGGCGAACGCGAGGTGAGAGGCGATGACTTCGTCGACGTCGAAGGGCTCGAGCTCGTACACGCGCTGCAGCCAGACGTTCTTCTCCGCGACCGCGAGCTCGAGCTTCTGGCGCAGGATCTTCGGGTCGAGCAAGTCCTGCACGCGGATGCCGATGCGCGTGGCCTTGTCCGCGTAGGCAGGGCCGATCCCCCGCCGGGTGGTGCCGATCTGGAGGTGTCCGAGCCTCCGCTCGCGCGCACCGTCGAGGGCGACGTGCCACGGCATGATCAGGTGCGCGTTCCCCGAGACGTGGAGGAGGCCGTCCGTGGGATGGCCTCGCCCACGAAGCTCGTCGAGCTCGACGATCAGGACCGCCGGATCGACGACGCACCCCGCGCCGATCGCGCTCGGCTTCCCGGCGACGATCCCGCTCGGGATCTGCCGGATCTTGTACGTCTCGCCCGCGACGACGATCGTGTGCCCCGCGTTCGGCCCGCCCTGGTAGCGGCACACGAGATCCGAGCTCTGGGCGAGCAGGTCGACGATCTTGCCTTTCCCCTCGTCGCCCCACTGCGCTCCGACGATGACGGTCGCGGGCACGAGGCGGAGTCTTGCACGGCGCGAGCGCCGCCCTACGCGGCCACGTCGTCGAGCTCGCCGACGGCCTCGGGCTTCACGGTCGCGACCGCCGGCATGCCGGCGGCTGCGCAGCTGTACTCGACGCCGGCCCGGCGACCGACGATCCGGTCGGCCGGGCTCGCGAGCCGGCGGGCGGCGGCCAGGAAGGGGAGCGCGAGCGACGTCGCGAGCCCGCCGACGACGAACGCCGAGCCCACCGAGCGCGCCTCCCCGAGGGCACCGAGCCCGATCTGGCCTGCGAAGCCTCCCGTGCCGGAGACCATCGAGTCGAACGAGATCACCGTGGCGCGCCGCTCCGTCGGTACGAGCTGGTTGATGTACGACTGGCGCACCGGGCTCGTCACTCCGGTCGCGCCCATGATCACGAATAGTGCGGGCACGGCGACCCAGAAGGAGCTCGTGACTCCCATGAGGACCGCTGCGGGCACCTGGACCCCGGCGGCCCCGAGCAGGAGCGTCGTGCGCCGGCCGCAGTAGCGCGAGGCGACGTTCACGATCTGGTTCCCCGCGATCGTCGAGATCGCGATCCCGGACGCGACGAGGCCGGCGACCCAGATCGCGTCGCTCCCGAGGAGCCCGAGCAGGTAGGGCTGCGACGCGTAGAAGGCCCACGACGCGAAGCCCGCCTGGATCGTTGCTGCGAGCATGAGCAGCCGGATCGGTCGCTGCTCCCAGCCGTAGGCGACGCCGGCGCGGGCCGCTCGGGCGACCTCTGCGGGCATCCGGGCGACCGGCACCCGCCGGGGCGTGAAGCCGACGTCGTGCATGACCGCGTAGGCGACGACGAAGAGCACGGCGAGGAGCGCCGAGCGGACGAGGTACGGGATGCTCAGGTCGATCTGCCCGAGGAAGCCGCCGCCGATCGTCCCGACGACCATGGCGACGCCCGTCACCTGCTGCCCGCGCGCGAAGGCGGGATCGAGCATCCCCCGGTAGCCCGTCGCTGCAAGCGCGTCCACGAGCCACGCCTCCATCGCGCCCGAGTAGAACGTGAACCCGAGCGCCATGAGCACCGATGCGGCGGCGAACGCAACGACCCCGCCGTCCACCTGGGCGAGCCCGACATAGAGGAGCGTCGCGACCGCGAGCACGACGACGCTGAGGAGGAACGAGACGCGCCTGCCGAGCGTGTCGGCGACGACGCCGGTCGGCACCTCGAAGACGACGCTCCCGAGCGAGTAGGCGGCGTTCGCGACGAAGACCTGGAAGAAGCTGAGCCCGGCGTCGAGCAGGAACAGCGTGTTGACGCCCCAGATCGCCGCCGCCGACAGCGTGTACAGGCCCGAGAGCGTGTAGAAGCCCGCGATGACGCGCCGGGACGACGGGAGGTCGGCCGTCGACATGGCCGAAGACTCTCAGACGCGTCGGGCCTGAACGGTCCGGCCGGGAGCCCGGCGTCGGTACTACGGCGCTAGCGGGTCGCCCAACGCGTCGGCCAGCGGGCTACGCCGCTGCCAGATCGGCGAACTTCGCGTACCGGCGAAGGAACGAGAGCTTCGTGGTGCCGGTCGGGCCGTTGCGGTGCTTGGCGAGGATGACCTCGGCGACGCCCTGCTGGTCAGACTCCTCGCCGAGGTAGTACTCGTCGCGGTAGACGAAGCAGACGAGGTCGGAGTCCTGCTCGAGCGACCCGGACTCGCGCAGGTCGGAGAGGATCGGGCGCTTGTCGTGGCGCTGCTCGACCGCACGCGAGAGCTGGGACATGGCGAGGATCGGGACGTCGAGGTCGCGCGCGAGCACCTTGAGCGCGCGGGAGATCTGCGACACCTCCTGGACGCGGTTCTCGGCGCTCGCTCCCGAGGTCATGAGCTGGAGGTAGTCGACAACGATGAGACCGAGCTTCGGCTCTCGCGACTTGAGGCGGCGCGCCTTCGACCGGAGCTCCATGATCGTCGTCGAGCCGCTGTCGTCGACGTAGATCGGCGCCTTCATGAGGCGGTCGCAGGCAGCGGTCAGCCGCGGCCAGTCGTCGGGTGCGAGCCGGCCGCTGCGGAGGCGCTGCGACTCGACCTTCGCCTCGCTGCACATCATCCGCTGCGTCACCTCGGCCTTGGACATCTCGAGCGTGAACAGCGCGACCGGAGTCTCGTGCCGCACGCCGAGGTTGGCCGCAACGCAGAGGCCGAGAGCGGACTTCCCCATCGACGGGCGGGCCGCGACGATGACGAGGTTGCCCGGCTGGAAGCCCGACGTCAGGAGGTCGAGCTCACGGAACCCGCTCGGCACGCCGGTGATCTCGGCGCCCGCTTCGTAGAGCTGCGTGATCCGCTCGAAGCTCTCCTTGAGCAGCACCTCGATGTGCGAGAAGTCGCTCGTCACGCGCTGCTGTGAGAGCTCGAAGACGATCTGCTCGGCGCGATCGACGAGATCCGTCACCTCGCCGGGGCGCTCCTGGCCGAGCCGGGTGATGTCCTGGCCCGCACGCACCAGGCCCCGCAGCGTCGCCATCTCCTTGACGATCCGTGCGTAGTGGTCGACGTTCGACGCGCTCGGGACGAGGGCGGCGAGCTCGGCGATCTTCGACTGCCCACCGACCGTCTCGAGCTCGCTCCGCTCGTCGAGCTCGTTGACGAGCGTGATCGCGTCCACGGGCTCGCCCTTCGCCCAGAGCGCGAGCGCGGCGCGGTAGATCTTCGCGTGGCTGTCGCGGTAGAAGTGCGACGCGTCGAGGATCTCGCTCACGGTGCCGACTGCGGTCGGAGACAGGAGCATCGCCCCGAGCACGGACTCCTCCGCCTCGAGGTTCTGCGGCGGTACGAGGCCGCTCAGGCGCTCGCTCGCGGAGACGTCGGTGCTCGCCATGGCTGCGGGAGTCAATCCGCCTGCGGCCGGCGCGTCCAGCCGCAGCCCGAGAGGCGCGCGCCCACCCGCGCTGCAGGGAGAAAGAACATCTGTTCGTATGATGTTCCACGCCCCGGACGACATCTATGGACAGGCGCACGCACGTTTTCCACCCGGAAACATGCGCTCGCAGCGCGAAGTTTCGCGATCCGCCCACAGGGCTGTGGACATGTCCTGTTGACGACGTGAGCCGGCGGTCTGCCGGCGCCGGGCTAGGCGTCCTGCTCGGGCTCGCTGGAGGCGGGAGCGTCGTCGTCGGCCTCGACGGCCTCGTCCGTCTCCTCGTCCTCGACGGCCTCGTCCGTCTCCTCGTCCTCGGCGATCACCTCGGCGATTGCAGACTCGGCCTCCGCGTGCGCGGTCTCGGCCTCGGCCTCGGACGCAGCCGCGGCCTCGGCCTCCGCCGCCTCCAGCGCGGCGAGCTCCTCCTCGGGCGGGAGCTCCCCGCCCTCGGGAACGACGAGCGTCTTGACGTCGACCTGGACGTCCTGGAAGACCTCGATCGGGATCGCGTAGCGGCCGATGCGCTTGATCGGATCGAGCGCGATCTTCCGCCGGTCGATCCGCACCTTGCGCGTGCGCCAGATCTCGTCGGCGACGTCCGAGGACGTCACCGATCCGAAGAGGGAGCCGGTCGAGCCGGCCTTGACCTCGAAGCGAAGCACGGTCTTCGCGAGCACCTCGGCGATCTCGTTCGCCTGCTCGGCCGTCCGGGCTTCCTGCGTCGCACGCTGCGCCTCGACGCGCCGAAGCTCAGTGACGCGCGCGGGCGTCGCGGTCTCGGCCAGGCGCCGCGGAAGCAGGTAGTTGCGCGCGTAGCCGCGGGCGACGTCGACGACGTCCCCGCGCAGACCGAGCTTCTCGAGGTCCTGGAGGAGGATGACCTGCATCGCCTACCCGCCGACGTACGGCAGGAGAGCCATCTCACGCGCGCGCTTGACGGCCCCGGCGACCTGGAGCTGGTGCCGCCGGCAGGCGCCCGTGATTCGGCGCGACCGGATCTTCCCCTTCTCCGAGATGTAGCGCCGGAGCTGGGCGATGTTCTTGTAGTCGATCTCGTCGACCTTGTCGCGGCAGAAGTGGCAGCTCTTCCGGCGGCCCGGGGCCGTCGTCGGGCCCGGGCGCCTGCCGCGTGTCGGCTTCTTCTGGGGCATCTCTCGTCTCCTAGAAGGGGATGTCGTCGTCTGCGGGCGAGGGCGGGAAGTCGTCGCCTGCGGCGGCGGCGCCGGCGGGCACGTACGCTGGTTGACCGCCACCTTCGGCGTCCATCCGACTGTCGAGGAACTGCACGTTCTGCGCGACGACGTCGACCTTCGAGCGCTTCGTGCCGTCCTGGGCCTCCCACGAGCGCCAGTCGAGCCGGCCGTCGATGCCGATCCGGCGGCCCTTGCTCAGGTGCTGCGACAGCATTTCCGCCTGGTTCCCGAAGACCTTGACGTCGAAGAAGTTGGGCTTGTCGACCCAGTTGCCGGAGTCGTCCTGCTGACGACCGTTGACGGCGACGCCCATCTCGAGCACGGGTGTCCCCGACGGAAGATGTTTCAGCTCGGGATCGCGCGTCAGGCGTCCGACGAGGATCACGCGGTTCAAGTCGCCAGCCATCTCCTACTCCTCCTCTTCTTCCGATGCCTTGGGTGCGGTCTCCGCATCCTCGCGCGCCGGAGCAGCCACCGCTACGGGCCGCGCCGGACTCCCCTGGATCCGACGTGTCGCCATGTGCCGCATGACGCCGTCGTCGATGCGCAGCACGCGTGAGATCTCCTCGAGCGTGGCCGCGTCGCACGTGAACTGCAGGAGGTGGTAGCTGCCCTCGCCCTTGTGGCCGATCTCGTAGGCGAGCTTGCGCCGGCCCCAGGCGTCCTGCAGGTCCCAGGAGCCGCCGCTCTTCTCGACGAGCTCGCGGGTGCGTCCGAGGATCTCCTCTTGGCGGGTCTCGTCGAGGTCCGCGTCGAGCAGAAGCAAAATCTCGTATTCGGTCACGGGTTCCCTCGTTCTCCTTCCCTTGGTCTTAGGCGGCCTCGCCGTGGACGCCGCCGCCGGGAACGGGCGGGGCCTGAGCGTGGCAGGAAGCCGCGGCAGTCTAGCAGCGACCTGGAGCAGCGAGCGCCGCCCGCCCTGTCGGACCCCGTATCCCGGGGCGCTACCATCGACCGATGCGCCGACTCCTGAAGTGGGCCCTCATCACGCTCGGCATCGCCGCCCTCGTCCGGAAGCTGCGCTCGAAGCGCGAGGCGGCCGCCGAGAGCGCCTCCGACGCGACCGTATCGACGAAGACGTCGGTCACGGTGACGGCGACCACGACGACCGACGACCCGGCAGACGAGCTCCGCCGCAGGCTCGCGGACACGCGCGAGCCGGAGTCGGAGGACGCTTCGGTCGACGACCGGCGCTCCGAGATCCACGGCCAGGGCCGCTCCGCGATCGACGAGATGCGCTCGTCGGCCGGGGACGAGTGAGACGTCCGGCGTGGCCGATCCGTCCGAGACGACGCAGATCACCCACCACGACGTGAGCGCACGGGACGACGAGGACATCCTCGCGGCAGTCCACGCGCTCTCCGGACAGGTGCGTGCGCTGCAGGCCGAGATCCGGACGATTCGCGTGCAGACCCGATCCCTCCCGGCAGCCGGGCCCGAGGCGCCCGGCTGGGACGACGGCGCGGGCGCGTACCGCGAAGCGCCGATGTGGGTGCGCTCGCTCGATGGACCCGGCCGCCGGCAGCCGGCCCTACCACGCCTCCTGATCGAGGTCGTGTTCCTCGCCGGTGTCGCCGTCGCCTGCGCGATCGCCAAGCTCGACACACCCGTCATCGCCGGCGTCATGGGGTGCGCGTGGGCGCTCGTCGTGCTCGCCGAGTGGACCGCCGCACGCGCCGAGAGGCGGCGGGTGGAGACGGTGTACGTGCCTCTCAAGGTCTCGGGCGGGAGCATCCCGCAGGATCCGTCCTGGTTCGCCCCACCCGTCGAGCGCACGTCGCTCGACGTCGCGAGCGACGCCGAGGACACCGCGGACGGCCTCGAGAGCTCCTCGGCCTAGACGCGTCGAGGACGCGAGCTACTCTCGTGCCCGTGCGGATCGCCGTCTGCCTGCTCGCGTCCTCGCTCCTGCTGCTCCTCGCCGCTTCGGCCGGGACGAGTGCCGACACGGCCCAGGCAGGCGCATCCTCCTCCCCGTCGCACGTCGTCTTCGACCTCGGAGACTCCCTGAGCGTCGGTACGGCCCCGTATCTGCACCGACGCCTGCGCAGTTACCGCTTCGTCGTTCTCACCGACGTCGGGCTGCACGCCTACGACGTGGCTTCGATCGTCTCGCAGCGCCGTGCGTCGCTCCCGCACGTGGTCGTCGTCAGCGCGGGGACGAACGACGACCCGCGCATCGTCTCGACCTTCTGGCGCGCCGTCTCGAGGGTGCTCGCGGTCGCAGGCGCCAAGCGCTGCGTCGTGTGGCCGACGATCGTGCGCCCGCCGGCGAACGGTGCGAGCTACGACGGGCTGAACCGCGCGCTCGAGCGACTGGCCGAGCGACACCGGAACCTCGTGCTCGTCGACTGGGTCGGGCTCGTGCGCGCGCACCCGACGTGGCTGTCGAGCGACGGCGTGCACCCCGGCGTCCCGGGATACCGGGCGCGGGCGGCGGCGATCGCGTCCGCGATCGTGTCGCGCTGCCCCTCGTGACGGGCTAAGTCGTGCTCTTCCCGACCACGACCTTCGCGATCTTCTTCATGGTCGTGCTGCCGCTGTCGTGGTTCCTCATGCCGCGCGGATCGCGGTGGCGCCCGTTCATGATCGCGGCGAGCTACGTCTTCTACGGCGCCTGGGACTGGCGCTTCGTCTTCCTGCTCGCCTTCTCGACGCTCTGGAACCAGACGTTCGCGGTGTCGATCCACCGCACCGGCGACGCCCGCCAGCGGAAGTGGCTCCTCGGCCTCGCGGTCGCGGGAGACGTCGCGCTCCTCGGCTACTTCAAGTACTACGACTTCTTCGTCACGTCGACGCACAACGTCTTCTCGTACGCGGGCGTCGACGTGCCGATCGGCATCCGCTCGATCGTGCTCCCGGTCGGGATCTCCTTCTTCACGTTCATGGCGATCAGCTACGTCGTCGACACCTACCGCGGCGACTGGCAGCCGACGTCGCTCGGGAAGTTCGCGACCTACCTCTCGTTCTTCCCGCATCTCGTCGCCGGGCCGATCGTCCGGCCCGGAGAGCTCCAGCCGCAGTTCGAGACACCGCGCGACCCGCGCTACGTCGACACGTCGCGGGCCTTCTTCCTCATCGCCACGGGCCTCTTCAAGAAGGTCGTGATCGCGAACTACCTCGCTGCACACATCGTCGACCAGGTGTTCGGGGCGCCGAACCAGCACTCGTCGCTCGAGGTGCTCGTCGGCGTCTACGCGTATGCCGTCCAGATCTACGCCGACTTCAGCGGCTACACGGACATGGCGATCGGGCTGGCGCTGCTCCTCGGCTTCCGCTTCCCCCAGAACTTCGACTCGCCGTACGCGGCTCTGTCCGTCCAGGACTTCTGGCGGCGCTGGCACATGACGCTCTCGCGCTGGCTCCGGGACTACGTCTACATTCCGCTCGGCGGGAACCGCAAAGGCCGGCTCGTCACGTACCGGAACCTCATGCTGACGATGCTCATCGGCGGGCTCTGGCACGGAGCCGGCTGGACGTTCGTGGTGTGGGGCGCGATCCACGGCACGGCGCTCGCGAGCGAACGCTGGTGGCGCGAACGGCCCGGCTTCGTCGAGCGGAAGTCGACCGCGCTCAGGCGGAGCTGGCATCGCTTCGCGACCTTCCAGATCGTCTGTTTCGCGTGGATCTTCTTCCGGGCCGACTCGTTCGCCGACGCGCGGGACGTCATCGTCCGTCTCTTCACGGCGTGGGGCCAGCCGTCGCCGCTCGTGACCGTCGGTGTCATCGCCGCAATCGCGGCCGGAATCGGCTCCCAGTACCTCCCGGCGCGGATCCCGCTCTCGATCATGGCGAGCTTCTCCCGCTTGCCGGTCGCCGGCCAGGCGGTCGTGCTCGCGCTGGCACTCGTCGTCACCAACTCCATGGGCCCGGAGGGCGTGGCCCCGTTCATCTACTTCCGCTTCTGAGATGAGCGACCCCCGGACACCGATGCGCCGACGTCCCGAGCGGAGGAGTGCGGAGGGCGGGAGGCGGCTGCAGTCGGCGGGCGCCGCGATCGTGGTGGCGCTCGTCGGGCTCCTCCTCGGCGTCGTTCTCAACGCGCCCGGCCTGCACAAGTCCGCCTCGAGCCAGCCCGAGGGCTGGAAGCGGAACGTCGCGCTCGCCGTGACGAAGCCTCTCGAGAGCGTCTCGAGCGCGCTCTTCCTCGACCGACCGCGACGCGCGCTGAAGGCGGCGCTCGGCCGCTCCTCCGACGATGAGATCGACACCGCCGTCAACGTGCCCTCGCCTCCGACGAAGCCGACCGGCAACGGCTCTCATCCCAAGCCGCCGCCCGTGAACCGCACGAAGTTCACCCCGCAGCACAAGCTCCGCATGTGGATCGCGGGCGACTCGCTCGTCATCGTCCCCGGGGAATCGCTCCTCCGCGCAGCCGGCGGGAGCCCCGTGCTCGACCCGGTCGGCCCCGTCGACGGCCGCATCTCGACCGGGCTCGAGCGGCCCGACGTCTTCAACTGGTTCACCCACCTCCGGGACGTCATGAAGCAGGACGAGCCCAACGCGGTCGTCCTCATGTTCGGCGGCAACGACGACCACGACTTCATGACCGGCCTCCCGGAAGGGGTCACGATCGGCCCGTTCGACAGCGCGAGCTGGGTCGCCGAATACCGCCGCCGCGTGGGGGGCCTGATGGACACCATCACGCGCGACGGGGGATTCCTCGTCTGGATCGGCCTCCCCATCACCCACGACCCCGCGCAGACACGCCGCTTCGACACGATCAACGCGATCGTCCAATCCGAGGCCGCCAAGCGGCCGGGCCGCGTCACCTACCTCGACACCTACTTCAACTTCGCGGGCGACGACGGCGGCTACGCCCAGTACCTGACGACGGACTCGGGGAAGCTCGTGAAGATGCGCGCCGACGACGGCGTCCACTTCGAGCGCGCGGCCGGGGACCTCATCGCCCGCGAGGTGCTGCAGCGCCTGAACCAGCGCTTCGACCTCACGAGCTGGCGCAAGAAGGCGGCCGCCGCCACCCAGCGCTGAGTCGGCTCTCTACGGCGTCGTGGTCGGCGGCGGCGCGGGTGCCGACTGAACGGTGACCGGCGCTCGCAGCTTTCTCGTCTGCCCGCCGGCGACGACCACCGCCTGGAACGTCAGCTTCACGCCCACCGACTCCGCGGGCCACGTCAGCACGCCTGTCCGCTTCCCTCGGAAACGGATCCACGTTCCGGAGCGGGCTCCAGTGCACTGCACCATCGCGGCGCCCTTCCAGCAGCCCACGACAATGCTCCCCAGGAGGATCTGGAGCCGCATCTTCCCCGCGAGCGACTTGCCGGACGCGCTTCTCGCAGTGACCGTCCAGCGCCACGGCTGATCGACGACCGGCCTCGGCGTCCCTGTCGTCAGCTTCATGTGCGGTAGGGCCGGGGCAGCGAGGGCACCGGCGACGAGCACCCCTCCGAGAACGACTGCGACGAGCGCCGTCCGCACGGCTCGATCTTAGGTCGAAGCCGCGAAGCTGCGTGAGCCTCGCACGGACGCTCACCGCTTCGGCGTCAGGGAGAGCAACCGCAGGGTCACAACCTCGTCGTAGTGCACGTCCCCGACCGGGGAGTCATTCGTCGTGTGGGACACCATCGAGATCCGAACGAGAACGCCCGTCTTCCGGTCGAGCCACATGTCGTACGTGGACGCGCCGCGGATGTCGCCGCTGATCGACGTCGCCTGGTGCACGTGCACGGCAGAGACCGGCTCCCGACCGACACGCACCGTCTCGCGTCCGACGATCCGCTGCGTCTCGTGCTCCGTCGCTCCCGAGGTCGTGCACGTGACGGGCATACCCCGACTCGGCTCGTCGCCAGGCGTGCGGAACGGCACGTCGGAGCACTCGTAGGTCGTTCCCTCGGTGACGCCGAAGAACGTGTGCCGCTCGTCCTGCGTCGTCATCGCCCACCTGCCGGAGTCGGTGCAGAAAGTCCACGTCGTCGAACGCCCCTCGAGAACGTCCCAGCGCATCTCGACGCCGCAGGGAGCCTTGGTCACGGTGATCGTGGAGCGCTGCGGATAGCGGTGCGTCGCCCCGGTCAAGGCGTCGGTGCGCTCGAACCCCTTCGTTGCATAGACGTAGACCCCGACCGGCACCGGCGACGGCCCCGGGGCCTGATCCGTGTCGCCGCGGAAGCTCGTCACCGCTTCGCCGACGGTCGTCGGGGTCGCGACGTCGCGAAACACGAAGTACCAGGTTGCGAAGCCGGCGACGAGGAGCGTGCAGGCGGCGATCGCGCCGATCCCGAGGAGTCCCCTTCGAGACCTCAGCACGCCAGGCATCGCGATTCGAGCCTAGTACCTGCGGCTCGGCCTGCAAGCGAACTGAGCTCGAACCGACGTCGCCGCGGAAGCGCGCGACCGGCCAGCCGGCCGCGCGCGTGGGAAACCGAGCTACTCGGACGGCTGGACGACGATCAGCGAGTTTCCGTCCGGGTCCCGAAGCCAGAACATCGGAGGGATGCTCCCGCCGTAGCGCGAGACCTCGTCATCGACGTCCACGCCGGCCGCCTTCAGCGTGGCGTGGTCGGCGTCGACGTCGGTCGTGTCGATGCAGATACCGGTTTGGCTGCCGCCCGCGGTCTGGCCCGGCGGCGGCGGTGCGAGCGCGATCGTGGTCGGAGTCCCCGCAACGGCGACCTCGACCCAGCGCATGTCTGGGCCCATCGGGATGTCGACGGTCTTCTCGAACCCGAGCGTCCCGACGTAGAAGTCGATCGCGCGATCGGTGTCGGCGACGCTGACGCAGACGCGGCCGACCTGCGTGACGTTGAGCTCGGAGGTGCGTGTGGACATGTGAAGCCTCCTCGATCGTCGGTGAGTTGCGGTCACTTCTCAGACCGCAGGACGACCGAAACCTCATCGGCTCGGTTCGGCTCGCAGACGCAGCCGGTATCCGGGGGGTTCTTGGCGCCGGATTCGCCGTTCGCACCTCGAGCTGGCGTCGCACCTCGCTTCCCATCCGTCGCTAGCCTGCCGGGCGGAGCGGCATGGGCCCGGTGGCCCAGCTGGTCTTCAAAACCAGTGCGGTCGTGTAGCCCACGGCTCGGTCGGTTCGACTCCGGCGCCGCTCCGTCGAGCCGAATCTCGCACGCTCACAGCGATCGCGGCATGCGTCGTCAGCCGGTCTGGGCAGGTCGATATTCCGCTCAAGACCGCCCGCGCCGCTGAGTTCGGCGCAGCGCGTCGAGTCTGCGCCGCGCCTGCTTCGTGGGGCGCGCTCCGAGGTCTGCTCCGAGCGGGCGGGCGAGCCGCCGCTCGTGGGCATGCTCCTCGCGGGCGACCAGCGACTCGGGCGTCTCCGCATACATCATCGCCGCGGCGCTCGCGGGACCGCGGTGCTCCGCGACTCCGATTACGGCCAGCGTTCGCCGGATCGTGCCGATCGTCACCTCCACCGTGTCTCCCGCGCGCACGATCTTCGACGGCTTCACGCGCTCCCCGTTCAGGTGTACGCGCCCGCCGAGGACGGCGTCCGATGCCGCACTGCGCGTCTTGAACAGGCGTGCAGCCCAGAGCCACTTGTCGATCCGCACCTGATTCACGACGGCATGATCGCAGGCTCTCTTCACCGCGCAGTCCCGAGGCTGCATCGTGAGCCGTTCCCGCGACCTGCTGACGGTGACCGCGTCAGGAGTGTCACTTGACGGTCCCCGCCTGCAACGAACGCTGGCGCGAGTTGTGCGGGAGTGTCGCTTGAAGCCCAGCGGATCAGGAGGTAGTCAGACGCGCTCGAACTCACGCAGTTGGCTCGAGAGAAAGGAGGGGAGCAGCCGCTGCGGCACGACCGCTCCCCCGTCGGACGGAGCGACCGCTGGCGGCACGGCGCTCCGACAGTGCAAGTACGTGTCGTGCGACTGTTGTCGGCGTAAACCGCTCGACCTCGTCCTCCTTATGAGGGACGTCTTGGCCGCCGAACCGGACCTTTGGCTCGCCGAGTCAGGACCTCATGCGGTGATGGCGGAGGCCGGTATGGACGAGAACAAGTGCGGCAAGCCGAGACACTCGAAGGAGAGCGGCCATGACTGCGGCTCAGTTCGAAACGATCGACGAAACGGAAGCAGAAGCAATTCTGCGGTGGCGGTTCGACGTGCTCGTCCGGTCCGGCTATGACGTCGCCTCAGCGCTTCAACTGGCGTCGCATGTCGAGATCGACCTCCACGAAGCCTCGAGTCTCGTGCGGCGAGGTTGTCCCTCCGAGACAGCGCTCCAGATCCTCCTCTAGCAGCCTCCAGTGTGGCGGACAAAGGTCGGGGCCCCCGATGCGGCGGGGGGCAACGGCCAACCTTCGATCAGCCCGTCGCGTTTGCCGCTCGGGCCGCCGAGCCAGGGTGTTCCGTGACGTTACGCGGTGTCGTTCTGTTCCTTCGCGAGAGCAGCAGCGAGCCGCTCCGCGAAGGCAGGCGTGAGCGCGTCATCGAGCCGGCCAAGAGCGTCTGGCGAAAGCGCCGTGACGATCCTTTCGGCGAAATCCCGTCCCAGCGCGGCCGCGAGCCGCTCGGAGACCGGCGGGCGCCCGTCCCGACCGCCTCCGTCGAACTGCTCCACGTCTGCGAGGAGCCGGGCGGAGCGAGCAGAAGCGTTCCCGACGAGCTGGGCGGCGACGCTACTCATCCCTGGAGTTGTCGTCCGGCTGCGCCCGTGGGGGCATCCCTGGGGGGAGGGACACTCCCCATCGACCGCTCGCTCTAGAGGCCGTTGAGGGCGAGTACCCGCGTGACGACGCCCGGCCCTGGCTTTACGCGACGGCACGGCGTCCTTGTATTGGCCGAGGGGGCGCGAGTGTTCTGCAAATGTGGCTGGCGTGGCGCTGGAGGCGGCGCACTAGCCGCGACACTCGTGCTGGTCTCTTCAAGACAAGGGCGGTCATGGCAGCCCACGGGTCGGTCGGTTCGACTCCGGCATCGCTCCGTCGATCCGAATCCGGCGGTTCACGCCGACGCCGCTCGAGTTCAGGCTCGGGGACCAGCCGACCGATCGTCGGCTCTGGAAACACCGTAGACGTGCCAGGGCTCCGGCACGCCCTTCAGCTCGTGCTCACCCTTGTCGCCGAACGAGAAGCCACTGCCGGCGGTCAAGTCCTTGACGGTGCGCGAGACGAAGACGTCCGACGGACCCGCGATCGCCGCGATTCTTGAGCCGATCGTCACCGTGAAGCCGGCGTACTTGCCATCGACGATCTCACACTCCCCCGTATGAATACCCGCGCGGATCTCGATCCCGATCTCACGGACGCGATTCACGATGTCGAGTGCGCAGCGGATCGCACGGGCGGGTCCGTCGAAGGTAGCGTAGAAACCGTCGCCGGCAGTGTCGTTCTCGACGCCTTGCCAGCGCTCGAGTGCTTCCCGAACGATGGCGTGGTGACGACGAACCAACTCGGTCCAAGCCCGGTCGCCCGCCGCCGCCTGGCGCTCCGTCGAACCGACGATGTCGGTGAAGAGAACGGTGCCTAGGACGGTGTCGGGTACTTCGGCGGCTCGCTCGCGGCCTACGAAACCGTGGATGGCATCGCTGATCTCGGCGCGATTGCCGAAAGGCAACCCGTAGGGATCTCCGGAGATGAGTGCCAGCTCCGCGCCCGGGATCCTCGACTGCACGTGACGACTCTCCGCGGCGCCGGTCGACGAATGCTCGTAGTCGAGCAGAAGCGTCGGGCAGCGAAGCAACGCGAGGACCGCAGTCACGTCCGTCTCGCTCTCGACACTGATCCAGTTGGCAGCCGTCGACGGCGCCATGAAGTGTCGATCGAGCCGCGCGATCTGCGCCGCAAGGCGCTCGTCGCCTGCGAAGCTGGATGCCAAGTCCACGAGCCACCCGTGGCCGAACTCCTCGCTGCCCATCCTGTCTCGCACCTCTGCGGCCTCTTGGCGGTGCTCTTCTGGGGTGGAACCCCACGGGTACTCGGGCGACCAGCGCCTCGTGGCGACGCCCTTGAACCACACGAGCGACGAGGCCCGGTCGGGATAGGTCGCTGCGAAGACTGCGAAAGCAGCACCCGCAGTGCGGTCGCCGAAAAGCGCAGCGCGTGCCGACCGGATGGTGTCGAGCACCGTCAAGAGGTCCCGCGCCCGTGTCTCCAGGTTGGGGAACGAGGAGCCGCGGCCACCGGAAAGCCCCGTTCCTCGCCGGTCGTGCAGGATCAGACGTGAGAACGACGACAGCCGCTCGAACAGGTCGGCGAGCGCCTCGAGCTCCCACATGATCTCGACGTTGCCCCAGTTCTCGAGTTCCAGGACGAGGTCGACCGGACCGTCGCCGATCGTCTGGTACGCGATGCTGACCCCGTCGTCGGTGGTCGCGTAATGCGTTTCGGGAGACTGGGCCACGCGGCGACCCTAAGGGAACGACACGCCTCGGACGAACCAGGCCCGGGGACATCGCGCTCGGCCACCCGAGCGTGCGGATGTCCCCTGAAGTCGTCCGCGTCGGCGGGATCAGTAGATCGGTGCGCACCCAAGAGGAATCACGCCCGAGTCGAAAGCGTCTGATCCCACGAGTCGCAGCCGATTCTGCGACGTGCTTCGGCTTCGGCTCGGCCCCGGCAGATGACGCAGCGGGAAACGATCAGAATCGACCAGCCCACGGCTGGTACTGTTGGCGTCGATCACAGGAGTTAGAGCGAGTACCGGTTTTGGCTTTGCGCGCCTTCCGCTGCACGTTCATGAAGCAGTCGAAGGGAGGTAGAGATATGCCAACCGGAACAGTGAAGTGGTTCAGCGACGACAAGGGCTACGGCTTCATATCGCCGAGCGATGGGAGCAAGGACGTCTTTGTCCACCACAGCGCGATCGGCGGCGAGGGCTTCAAGAGCCTCGCTGAGGGAGCGAATGTGGAGTACGAGGTCGAGCAGGGCCCGAAGGGTCCGCAGGCGCGGAGCGTCAGCGTCGTCGCCTCGGTCTGAGGTTCTGGGGCGCACCGCTCAAGAGCGGTGCGCCCCTTCTCATCTTCGAGAACTGGGCGCAAGAGATTGAAGTCGACGATCGCGACATGCGATCTGGCTGATCGGGCCGAGGGAGCTCCATGATCACCGACAGGGAAGGATTGAAGACTTCTCAGACGCGGGTCTCGTTCGACAACGGCGGCGACTTCATCCGCCAGACGCGTCGTGAGGTCGAGGAATACCTGTCAGCTCGGAGCACCCGGATGCGCGGCCGAGCCGAGCTCTACGCAAAAGGAATCGTCGCATTCGTCGTGCTGCTCGGCTCGTGGCTGACGCTGGTGCTCGGCCACCCCGGCCCGTGGCTCGGTCTGATCAGCTTCTGCGGGCTGATCCTCGGAACATCGCTGATCGCGTTCTGCGTGATGCACGACGCCAATCACGGCGCCTATTTTCGAACGCGCCGGCTGAATCACCTGCTGGGTTGGACGGCGGATGCGCTCCTCGGGCTCTCGAGCTACGCCTGGCGCGTCAAGCACAACGTCGCCCATCACACGTATACGAACGTCGACGGCTACGACGCCGACATCACCCAGGTGCCGCTCGCGCGCCTGATGCCCGTGCAGGCACCGCGCCCCTGGTACCGGCTCCAGCACTACTACATCTGGGTGCTGTACTGCCTAATGGCGCTCCGCTGGCAGACAGTCGGCGATCTCGCCGCGTTCGGCCGGGGCAGCATCGGAACAAGCGCGTTGCGCCTGCCTCGCCGTTGGGATCTCGCCGGTCTCGTCGGCGGGAAGCTCGTCTTCGTCGGCTGGGCGATCGTCGTACCGATGCTCGTCTATCCGTGGTGGGCGGTCGTCAGCGGCTATCTCGTCTACTCGATGATCGTGAGCCTGATCATGGCCGTGACCTTCCAGCTCGCTCACTGCGTCGAGGAGGCCGACTTCGCCTCGCCCGAGGAGCTCAGCAGCGAGCGGCGGCTGTGGGCAGTTCACGAAGTCGAGACGACGGTCGACTTCTGCCCGCGCAACCCAGTCCTCAGCTGGGTGGTCGGGGGCCTCAACTACCAGATCGAGCATCACTTGTTCCCGCGGGTGCCCCACACTCACTACGCGCAGATCGCGAAGATCGTCCAGCGCAACGCCGAGCGACACGGTGTCCGCTACGTCACGCAGCACTCGCTGTACGCGGCCCTCCGATCGCACTTCCGACACCTCCGCACGATGGGGCAAGTGGGCATCCCAGTCACGCCTGAAATGGGCTGACCGCCTGTCGGCGCCGGGCCGATTCCAGCCGCCTCCGACCAGCAGACTCCGGCGTCGCTCCGCCGGCCCGGTCGGCTCAGGCGGCCTCTTGCAGCGGCTCCAGCTCCGGCTCGATCGGTGGCGCGTCGCCCTCGGCCGAGCGCAGCGGCGCCGGCTTCACCAGTGCAACGGCGATCCCCGCTCCGAGCGCGAGGAGCGCGGCGAGCACGACCAGGCCGATCTTGAATCCATGGTCGAGGGCGGCTGCGGCTGATGCGTCCGGATGTGCGTCGACGTAGCCGCTCGTCGCCGCCGCGGCGATCGCGCTGACCGCAGCCAGCCCGATTGCGCCGCCGATCTGCCGGCTCGTGTTGACCAGGCCGGACGCGACGCCCGCATCGGACCGATCCACCCCGGAGAGGCTCGCGATCGTCACCGGGACGAAGGAGAAGCCCATGCCCGCGCCTCCGAGGACGAACGCCGGGAAGAGATCCCAGAAGTAGCTGCCGTCCACGGGGAGGCGAGCCAGAACCGCGACGGACAGAGCGGACGCGAGGAGCCCGCCGGTCAGCGTCGCACGG
The DNA here is from genome assembly GCA_963809405.1 of uncultured Actinomycetes bacterium. Lineage (GTDB taxonomy): Bacteria > Actinomycetota > Thermoleophilia > Gaiellales > Gaiellaceae > GMQP-bins7. The sequence continues at coordinate 1,275,473 of CAWEJN010000002.1, read as the reverse complement.
ACGCCGACACGGCCGACAACGGCCTGCGCGACGTTCGACGCGACGACCACCGCGAGCGCGAAACCGGTGAACGCGACGCCGGTCTCGACCGCCGAGTACCCGAGGACCTCCTGCAGGTAGAGCGTGAGGAGGAAGAACTCCGAGAACGCGGCCGCTCCGACGACGGCCATCGTCGCGTTCGCCGCAGTGAGCGTCCGGAGCCGAAAGATCCGTAGTGGAAGCAGAGGCGCCTTCGAGCGAACCTCGATCGCCACGAACGCGAGGACGAGCGCGACCGAGCTCCCGAGCAGCGCGAGCGTCGTCGGGGTGCCCCAGCCTTCGCTCGACGCCCGCGTCAACGCGTAGACCAGGAGCATGAGGCCGCTGGTGATCGTTGCCGCGCCGGCGAAGTCGAAGTGGCGATGGGGCAGCTCGGCGCGGCTGTCCCGCAAGAGGAGCGGGGCGAGAGCGATCGCGGCGAGACCGACAGGCACGTTGATGAAGAAGATCGCGGGCCAGCTCAAGTAGGAGGTGAGGACGCCGCCGAGCAAGACGCCCACCGCGGCGCCGCTTCCCGACGCCGCGCCGTAGATCCCGAGCGCAAAGTTGCGCTCGCGGCCGTCCGCGAACGTCATCATCAGCAGGGACAGGGCGGCCGGCGCGAGCAGCGCGCCACCGAGACCCTGGACCGAGCGGAACGCGATGAGCGAGCTCTCCGACCATGCGAGTCCACAGGCGAGTGAGCTGATGGAGAAGAGCGAGAGGCCGGCGACGAAGAGCCGTCGGCGCCCGAGCAGGTCGCCGAGCCGGCCGCCGAGCAGCAGCGTGCCGCCGAACATGATCGCGTATGCGGAGATCACCCACTGCAGGTTGCCCTGCGAGAAGCCGAGATCGGACTTGATCGAGGGCAGCGCCACGTTGACGATCGCGACGTCGAGGATGACCATGAACTGCGCGGTGACGATGAGCGCGAGCGCACTCCATCGCCTTTCTTTCCAGTCAGGTCGTCGGAAGTTCATTGAGATCGTCGTCCTTCCCAATCGTTTGCTAACACAACGATAGCACGAGACGACACTTTGTCGCGCTACACTTCGCTCGAGATGTCGACCACAGCCACCGATTCGGCGCCGACGTCCGACACATCCGGCCCCTCGCGCGAACTCCTGCTGAGCACGCCGTTCCTGCTCAAGCGTCTGGGCGGCGCGGTCAAGGAGCAGGCCTACGAGGCGTTCGAGTCGAGCGGGCTCAACCCGCAGCACCACGCCGTGCTCTCCCTCCTCGACGAGGGAGTGCGCGAGACGCAGGCGACGATCGCCGATGCGCTCGGCTACGACCGCAGCCACCTCGTCGGGATCCTCGACGAGCTCGAGGCGAAGGGCTTCGTCGAGCGCCGGCGCGACCCGGGCGACCGGCGTCGCCACCTCGTCAGCCTGACGGCCGAGGGGCAGGGAGCGCTTGCGACGCTCCGCGCGATCGCGAAACAGGTCGAGAAGGGCTTCCTCGCCCCGCTCGACGCCGAGGAGAGGCGAACGCTCCACGCGCTGCTGCGCAAGCTCGCCTCGTACCACGACCCCGGCTGCGCCGGGGCGCGGTCGACGTCCTAGCGCAGCCGCGGCCCGCCCACGCGGGGCTTACGCCGCCGGGCCTTCCTCGGGAAGCTGCGCCGCGACCTCCCAGACGTGGCCGTCCGGATCGGTGAAGCTTGCTGTCCGCACTCCCCACTCTCGGTCCATCGGCCCGTTCAGCAGCCGCACACCACGACGGGCGAGCTCGGCGCACGTCTCGTCGGTGTCCTCCACCCAGATCGTGAGCTGGAAGCTCGCTGCGGAATCACGGCCCGCGACGGGCGCAGGGTCGATCAGGCTCCGCGCAGCGGGACGCGCGAGCAGGTTGACGATCGTGTTCTCGAACTGGAACGCGGTCGCGTCGTCGTCCTCGTAGATGACCCGCCCGTCGAAGACGCCCTCGTAGAACGTCTTCGACCGCTTCGCGTCCTCGACGAACAGGGTGATCGCGCCCACGCTCTGCAGCGACACGGCCATCCATGCACCACCTTTCGGATCGAGACTGTGGTTCTTGCGGTTCGCGGTGTCTTGGACTTCGGCGCGGAGCGAAACTCATCGGCCCGAGGCGCTTGCGGTCGCCTCGCCGTCCGGAACGACGGCCAGCACCACGTTGCCGGTCTTCTGCTGCGTCTCGACGTAGCGCGTCGCCTCGACGACCTCGTCCAGCGGATAGACGCGGTCGACGACCGGCCGGTACTCGCCCGTCTCCATGAGGGTCCCGAGGAGCACGACGTCGTCCTTCCGGAAGCGGGGGAACTCGAAGACAACCTTCTTCTCGCCGAGCTTCTTGTGCAGGAGCCAGAGGAAGACGTTGCGGAAGCCGTCGGTCGGGAGGTAGTAGCCACCCGGCACGAGCGAGCTCTTGCAGCGCCGGAACGAGTGCTTGCCGACGGCGTCGAAGATGACGTCGTACGTTTGGCCGTTCTTCGTGAAGTCGTCCTGGAGGTAGTCGATCACCTCTTCGGCGCCGAGCGAGCGAACGAGCTCGACGTTCTTCGTGTTGCAGACGGCCGTGACGTGAGCGCCGAAGTGGTGCGCGAGCTGGACGGCAGCGGTGCCGATCGAGCCCGATGCGCCGTAGACGAGGATCCGCTTGCCGGCGAGGTCACCGACCGGGCGCATGCCGTTGAGGGCGCACAAGGCCCCGTCCGAGACCGCGGCCGTCTGCTCGTACCTCATGCCCTGCGGGATTCGCGCCAGCGGCCAATTCGCAGGGACGGCGATGTACTCGGCATGCGCGCCGGTGCGGAGCGCCAGGTACGGCAGGGCGCCGAACACGCGGTCGCCGACCTCGAACTCGGTGACCTCGGTGCCCACCGCCTCGATCTCACCGGCCAGCTCGTGGCCGAGGATCCTCCGCTTCGGCCGGAACAGACCCGACTGGACGCGCTGGACGAACGGCGTCCCGGAGCGGAGGTGAGCATCGGCGCGCGTGACGGACGTTGCGTGGATCCTGACGAGGATCTCGTCCTCCTTCGGCTCCGGCTTCGGGACATCGTCGAGGCGCAGGACATGCGGCGGCCCGTACCTGTCGTGGACGACCGCCTTCAACGATCCTCCTCCGCTTCGGCCCGATGGTTGCCGTTCACGGTGAGGACGACGTTGCCGGTCTTCTGGCCGGTCTCGACGTACCGCGTCGCCTTGACGACGTCCTCGAGCGGATAGGTCCGGTCGACGACCGGCCGGTACTCGCCCGCCTCGATCAGCTCCTTGACGAAGAGCACGTCATCCCGCCGGTACTTCCCGATGCCGAGCGTGACCTTCCTGTCTCCGACCAACCGGGTCAGGAGGGCGAGCGCCGGCACGTGCCAGAAGAACCCGAGATCGGTCTCGATGAACCTTCCGCCCGGAGCGAGCGAGCGTCGGCAGCGCCGAAACGAGTGCTTGCCGACCGAGTCGAAGATCACGTCGTACGTCTTACCGTTCTGCGTGAAGTCGTCCTGGAGGTAGTCGATCACCTCTTCGGCGCCGAGCGAGCGGACCAGCTCGACGTTCGCCGTGTTGCAGACGGCCGTCACGTGGGCGCCGAAGTGCTTGGCGAGCTGGACGGCGGCGGTGCCGATCGAGCCCGATGCTCCGTAGACGAGGAGCCTGCGACCTTCCCGGAGATCTGCGTTTCTCAGGCACGACATGGCGAGGCATGCTCCGTCGCAGACGGCAGCAGCCTCCTCGAAACTCATGGACGCCGGCTTGTGCGCTAGCGCAGCGGTCTCTCGGACGCAGACGAACTCCGCATTCGCGCCGAAGCCCTTGACGCCGAACACGTGGTCGCCGACCGCGAACCCGCTCACCGCGGAACCGAGCGCGTCGACCTCTCCGCTCAGCTCCATGCCGAGGATCCGCTGCTTCGGCCGCCGGATTCCCGTGAAGTAGCGCACGAAGAACGGCGTCCCGCTCCGCCACCCGCAGTCGGTGCGGTTGACCGTGGTTGCGTGCACGCGGACGAGGACCTCGTCGTCGCTCGGCGCCGGCCGGTCGACCTCCTCGAGCCGCAGGACCTCGGGAGGTCCGTACGTGTCGTGGACGACTGCTCGCATGCGACTCACTTCCTCTCCTCCGATCGCTGCAAACGGTGGATCGGGCCGCCGTAGGTCCATGCGCCACCTGCGCGGTAGAGCTGCGCTGGTCTGCCGCCGCCCGGCCCGGGACTGGCGCGTCGGCCGGTCGGGATGACCCAGCCCTCGTCGGCCACGATGCTCCTGCGGAAGTTCGCAGCGTCGAGGCGGACACCCCACACCGCCTCGTAGACGGCACGCAGGTCCGCCAGGGTGAAGGTCTCGCCGACGAACGCCGTTGCGATGCCGGACACGTCGAGCTCGATGCGAACGCGCTCGACGGCGTCGCGCACGATCCGGCGATGATCGAAGGCGAGCTCGACGGTCCCGTCGAGGACGTCCGACACGGGGAGCAGGTCCGCCGCCGCGGCGTCCGTCCCGGCGACGAGCGCTCCGACGTCGCGGAGCACCGCGAGGTAGGCGATCGTCACGACGTTCATGCGCGGGTCGCGCTCGGGATCGCCGTAGGCGCCGAACTGGGCGAGCAGGCTCGCGGCGTCGACACCGGTCTCCTCGCGAAGCTCTCGCTTCGCCGCCTCGTCGAGCGTCTCGGTCGGGCGCTTGAAGCCTCCGGGAATCGCCCACATGCCCTCGAACGGAGCCTCCCCGCGGCGCACGAGCAGGACCTGGAGAGCGCCTCCGGTCATCGTCAGGATCACGATGTCGACCGTGACCGCGAACGGCGGGAACGCCGCCGGGTCGTACCCGGGAGAGGGATCACCGGTCTTCGGAGTCGTCATGCGAGCGAAGCCCTGCTAGCCGTCTCCGCGCGTGTCCGGCTCACGACGGACCCGCGTTCCGGAGAGACGAGGACGGGAGCGGCGGACGCGATCGCCGCGATCGAGATGTCGGAGATAGTCGAGCGGGAGGGCGGCGGGGTGCATGGGTCTCCTTTCCGCCGGCACGTGTTTTGGTCTGTGAGACTCTTACCCTAGCGGGGTAGTTATAGTCTTGTCAACCAAAACGTGAACCACCGCTCTACGTGCCCGGGAGCACCTCTCGAAGCGTCTCGACCGAGTGGAGGCTGACCCAGCCGCAGCGCCGACACGTGAGGACGGCGCACTTCAGGCCGAGCCATGGAGGACCGGGCCTGTCGGGCCGCTCGACGAACTCCCCTGCGTCGTCGATCGCCACGAGCTTGACGTCCCGCTCTCCCCCCTCGTCTCCGATCCCGCCCCACGAGTTGTGACCGCACACCGGGCACGTCCCCTCGACGCCCAACGCGTTCAGGGACGCGAGCACATCGCTCTGTCGCATCGTTTCGCTCCTCGTTCGGGAGCGTGCAGGATGCCACCCGTGGACCGGTGGCAGCGCGCCGACCCGTACCTTTCCGCCAGGACCCGGACCGGCTCGGCCGACGAGACGCGAGGAGCGTGATGGACCGCGACGACCTGCGGGCTCTCCAGGAGCCGCTGAAGGAGCGCTACCGAGACGATCCGGACGCTGCGCTCGTTACGCTCCGTGCGACTGGGTCCCTGGGCGAGGGGATCACGTGCTCGGTCGCCACAGGACGGGCTCTCGTCGAGGCGGGGCTCCACCCGGCGTCGGGCGGAGACGGAGTCGCCCTCTGCTCGGGCGACATGCTCCTCGAGGCCCTCGCCGCATGCGCCGGCGTCACGCTGCGCGCCGTCGCAACGTCTCTCGACATCGACGTCGCGGGCGGGGTCGTCCGTGCAGAGGGCGACATCGACTTCCGCGGCACACTCGCCGTGAGCAAGGATGCACCCGTCGGCTTCCGCTCGATTCGTGTGACGTTCGAACTCGAGACGGACGCGAGCGACGAGGACCTCGACACGCTCCTCCGCCTGACCGAGCGCTATTGCGTCGTCTACCAGACGATCGCGGCGGCTCCGACGCTCGCCTTGAGCTGGACGCGCGCTCCCGGACGATCCAAGGCCGGCACGGCTTGACAAGTTAGCACGATCGTTCGTATACTCTCGCGCTCTTGAGGCACGACCGATCGTTCTAACTACCGAAGGAGCAGGCCATGAGCACGACGCTGGATCCCGCGCTCGCCGCAGAGCTCAGGGAGCGCATCGGCGGGACGATCCTCGCACCCGAAGACGACGGTTACGACGATGCCCGCACCATCCACAACGGCCTCATCGACCGCAGGCCGGCGCTGATCGTCCGCAGCCGGACGCCGGAGGACGTCGTCGCCGCGCTCGAGCTCGCGCGAGGCGCCGGGCTCGAGGTGTCCGTCCGCGGCGGCGGCCACAACGTCGCCGGACGGGCGGTGGCGGACGGAGGGGTCATGATCGACCTGTCCGAGATGAAGGGGATCGAGGTCGATCCCGAGCAAGCCACGGCCACCGCCGGCGGCGGTGTCAGGTGGGGCGAGCTGAACGACGCCGCGGCCGTGCACGGGCTCGCCGTGACCGGTGGCGCCGTCTCCACCACGGGCATCGCCGGCTACACCCTGGGCGGCGGCCTCGGCTGGCTGATGGCGAAGTACGGCCTGGCCGCGGACAACCTGCTCGCGGTCGAGCTCGTCACCGCCGAGGGCGAGGTGGTCGACGTCGACGCCGAGTCGCACCCGGATCTCCTTTGGGCCCTCCGCGGGGGAGGCGGCAACTTCGGGGTCGCGACGTCGTTCACGTACCGACTGCATCCGGTCGAGACGATCGTCGGCGGTCTGATTGCGCATCCGATCGACGCGGCCTCCGAGCTCCTCCGCTTCTATCGCGACGCGGTGCCGGGCAGCCCGGACGACCTCACGGTCTACGCGGGGCTCGTGCACGCACCCGACGGGTCGGGCGCGAAGCTCGCCGGCTTGATCGTGTTCCACACGGGATCGCCGGAGGACGCCGAGCGCGACCTCGAGCCATTCAAGACGTGGGGATCACCGCTCGTCGTCGAGGTCGGCGCCATGCCGTACCCGGTCATGAACACGATCCTCGATGCCGGATACCCGGACGGCGCGCTCAACTACTGGCTGTCGAGCTTCACGTCGGAGCTGTCCGACGGGCTGATCGACGCGATGGTCGAGCGGTTCGACTCCATCCCCTCGCCGATGTCGGGGATCCTTCTCGAGCACTTCCACGGCGCCGTGACGCGGATCGGTGCGACGGACACCGCGGTGCCGCACCGCGACGAGAGCTGGAACGTCCTGCTCCCGTCGGTCTGGACGGATGCCGCGCGCACCGACGAGAACATCGACTGGACGCGCGAGACCTTCGCAGCCCTCCGGCCCCACATGGGGACCGGCCGCTGGCTCAACTACCTGGGCGACGACCAGGCGGACGACGCCATCCGAGCGGCGTACGGCCCCAACTTCGACCGGCTCAGAGAGGTGAAACGGCGGTACGACCCGGAGAACGTCTTCCACCTGAACCACAACATCGTCCCGTAGCGCCTGGCCTGACCCCGCACCGGGTCGTCTCGGCGGCCCGGTGCGCCGCTGCCGTCCGATCCCCGACGATGCGGGACCAGCGTCCCTCCGACGAGGGACGAGCGGCCACCCGGCTCGTTGGATTCCTCACGCGAATCCGCGCGAAGGTCCGTTTAGGGACCTGCACTTCGGGCGATGACCCGGCATCGCAGTTTCTTACGAGGTCTTCACGCCGTCCTCACATCGCCCTCAGAGACAGCCGCAACCCTGTGGTATGGCGGGCGGTGGGAATGGTCGAGTTCGTTTCGTCGGCGTCGCCGCGGTCCTGACCGTCTGCGCGCTTTCGCTCGTGTGGGCGCTCGCCGGGCCGGGAGCAGGGACGGCCTTCGCAGCCGAGTCGTCGTGCGCCCAGCAGGTGCTGCGCGACTGGACGGACAACGGACGGATCGACGGCCTCTATGCGAGCCAGTGCTATCTGGACGCGATCGCCAGTCTTCCGGAGGACGTCCGGACCTACTCGAGCGCCGTCGACGACATCTCGCGAGCGATGCAGTCGTCTCAGCAGGCTGGGTCGCCCAAGGCGGGGACCAACCCAGCCGTCGGCCAGACGGCGGAGGCCCGCCGGATCTCGACGGAGGAGGCCAGCCAGATCGCGGCGCAGTCGCCGTCGTCCGTCCAGGGTCTCCCCCCGGCGCTCCTCGCCGTCATCGTCATCGCGGCGGCCATGGCGGTCTCCGGCATCGTTGCCTACTTCCTCCGTCGATCGCGTGACGTCCCATGAGGTGGCGTGCATGGATCGCCGCGCTCGTCGCGCTGGCCGCGATGAGCGCGTTTCCGGGAGCGTCGAGCGCTCAGGGTGCGAGCTCCGTCCAGTACGGCATCGAGGACGACGCCTGGCTGTTGCACGGATCAGGCACGCTCTCCTCGCGGATCGCCGAGCTCGAGCGCCTGAACGTCGACATCGTGCGTTTCACGCTGCACTGGGACCTCATCGCACGCCGCCAGCCGACGGACGCACGTGACCCGAGTGACCGGGCGTACCGCTGGCGCTCGCCCGACAACGTCCTGAACGCTCTCCACAAGGCGGGCATCTCCGTCGTCGTGACGCTGGTCGGCACGCCAAGCTGGGCGAACGGCGGCGCGCCACCGAACTGGGCGCCGAACTCCGCATCCACCTTCGGCAACTTCGCAGCAGCGGCGGCGACTCGCTACCCCTGGATCCAGGACTGGACGATCTGGAACGAGCCGAACCTGCCCGCGTGGCTTCGCCCGACCACGGCCGGCATCTACGTCAGCCGCCTGCTCAACCCGGGGTACGCGGCGATTCACTCCCGGATCCCGGGCGCGCTCGTCGGCGGTGGGATGACGTCGCCGCGAGGCGGCACGGGCGGCGTGTCCCCCGTCGCGTGGATCAGGGCGATGGGTAAGGCCAAGGCGCACCTCGACGCGTATGCGCACCATCCCTACCCGAGCCGGCCGCAGATCGAGTCGCCCTGGGGGCCGGCGTGCAAGAACTGCTCGACGATCACGATGGCGGAGCTCGGACGCCTGCTCAACGAGGTCCACCGCGCGTTCGGCTCGAAGCGCATCTGGCTGACGGAGTACGGCTACCAGACGAATCCACCGGATTCGCTCCTCGGCGTCTCGCCGACGACGCAGGCGCGGTACGTGTCGAGCGCCGCCAGGCGCGTGTACCTCGCCCCGAGAGTCGACATGCTCATCTACTACCTCGTCCAGGACGACGCCGAGCCCGCGGGCTGGCAGAGCGGGCTCGTCACGGCCGAGGGGCTGCCGAAGCCGGCGTTCACGGCGTTCCGCCTGCCGCTCACCGAGGTGAGCAGGAGCGGGGACCGCGTGCGTCTCTGGGGTCAAGTGCGGGCGGGCTCGGGCCAGCGGCCGTACCGTCTGCGAGCCCTCGTCGGCGGACGCTGGACGTGGCTCGGCCCCACGCGCATGACCGATGTGCACGGGTTCTTCGCGGCGACGCTGCAGGCTGCCCACGGATCGTTCGTGCAGCTCTGGTCACCGCGGGATCGCGCGTACAGCCTCGAGGTTCGCGTCTGACCCGCCGCTAACGGCTCGCCGGTGCGGCCGGCACGGGAATCCGTGGCACCCGCCGTCGCGTACAGCGACGATGGAGGCCGATGGACCGCTCGTCGAGACAGAGGCGGCTCATTCGCTGGGCCGCGGTCATCACCCTCGCGCTCGTCGTCGTGGCGGTCGCCGCCTACGCGACCTGGCCCGGGAACGCATCGCCGCGACGCACCGACCGGACCTCCTTCCCGACCTGCGACTACGCGAGCGGCGACTGGATGCAGCAGCCCGGCTGCGAGCGTCCTCCGTCGAGGTAGCGCCTGCACCGCTGCGCTTCGCCACGGCGGCATAGATTGCCGCCGTGGGCTTCGACGTCGCCGCGGACTCGTACGACCGCTTCATGGGCCGGTACTCGAGCAGGCTCGCGTCGACCTTCGTCGAGTTCTCCGGGATCAGGGAGGGGCGCGTGCTCGACGTGGGCTGCGGACCGGGTGCGCTCACGGGCGAGCTCGCGAGGCGCCTAGGGCCGGACATGGTCACCGCCGTCGATCCGTCGGAGCCGTTCGTCGACGCCACGCGCGCCCGGTATCCCGAGGTGGACGTCGAGCGGGCGGCGGCCGAGGAGCTCCCCTTCCCCGACGACGGCTTCGACGCCGCGCTCGCTCAGCTCGTCGTCCACTTCATGGCCGATCCGGTCACCGGACTCGGCGAGATGAGACGGGTCACGAAGTCGGGCGGAGTCGTCGCGGCGTGCGTCTGGGACCACAGCAGCGACCGCGGCCCGCTCAGCCTCTGCTGGCGAGCCGCGCGAGATCTCGATCCCGAGGTCACGGACGAGTCGTACCTCGCCGGGACGGGCGAGGGCGAGCTCACCGAGCTGTTCGAGAAGGCGGGGCTGCGGGAGGTCGAAGAGGTGGCGCTGTCCGTCACGGTCGAGCACCCGACGTTCGACGAGTGGTGGCAGCCCTACACGCTCGGTGTCGGGCCGGCCGGCGCCTACGTCGCGGGGCTCGATCCCGCTCGCAGAGAGCGACTTCGCGCCCTGTGCGAGGAGCGCCTGCCGGAGCCGCCGTTCGTCGTCACAGCGCAGGCATGGGCAGCCCGCGGCCGCCCCTAGCGAGCATCGAGCCGAGCCCCAGCTACGAGACCTGGACGGATCCCAGGCGGACGGCGGTGCCGCGCCGGAGCGAGTTCGGGATCTCCGCGATCCGGTCGACGTGCTCGGTCAGCTCCCGCAGTCGGTCCGCCGGGGCGTTCCCTACGAGCTCGACGTGGTACTCGACGTCGTCCGAGATCAGCGGGTCGCCGCTGAAGTCCCCCACGACGCGGACGCGAACCCGGTCGAGCTCGAGTCCCGCAGCGCGCGCCTCGCGGAAGAGGTCGTTCGAGACGCAGCCTGCGATCGCGAGGTACAGCAGCTGACCGCCGTTGAAGCCCACGCCGCGACCGCCGCCCTCCTCGGGCCGGTCGACGACGACCGTGTGCGGTCCCGCGTTCCCGATCGCCGCCGGCTCCCCGGCCACGTTCCGAACCTCCACCTCGAACACCCCGGCCTCCTCTCTCGCTCTTCGCCGACATTCTCCCCCGGAGACGAGCAATGGACGCAAGACTCCTCGTTACAGGGATCGCCTTCGCAGTCGTGACGCTCGATAGATCGGCCATGCTCTGGCCAGTTGCGGCACTGGCGGTCCTCATGTGCAGCTTCGCGATCGTCTACGGCTCCCTCGTGCAGTCCCGGGTGAAGGCCGGCCTCGAAAGGGCCGCCGACCCGCTGCTCGACAGGGCGCCCGGTCGCGACGCGAAGCGCTGACCGAGGATCCACCGCCCCTTCACCACACGTGCACCCACGGGGTGTTGCCCGTGCTGCATCGTGCCGAATGCGCTCTCCGAGTGACGGTGAAGCCCGAAGGCGGACGCGTTCTGGTCGCCCCCGCCTTCGGGCGTGCCGCATGACGGACCGAGCACCGGCGCACACCGCGTGGTATCTGTCGCGTGTGGCCGGACGCGAGACGAAGGGATCCGCGACGGTCGTCGACGAACGGGACCTCAACGTGCTCTTCCCACTCTTCGTCTGCGGCGGTCTCTCGAACGCGCTGCTCCAGCGCGAGATCCGCGGGAGCGGCCTGACCCCTTCCGAGTTCGGCGTGATCTCGGCGATCGCGGTGTGGGGCCCGCTCACGCCGAGCGAGCTCGCGACCCGGGTCGGGCTGCCGCCGACCACACTCTCCGAGTACGTCAACCGCTTCGCGAAGCGCCGGCTCGTGAAGCGGGCACGCCATCCGGAAGACGGCCGCTCGTACCACCTCGCGCTCACGGCAGAGGGCAGGAGGCGCCATCGGGAGGCGGGCGCCGGGCTGCACTCGAGCCTCGCCGCCATCGCGGAGAACCTGAACACCGAGCCTCGGGTGGTCCGCGAGTCGCTACTCGCGCTCGAGAGAGCGCTGCGAGCCTCACTTACTACGATCTCGTAGTATATTTCCTCCGACTTCGTAGTAACTCGAAGAGGAGGCGCTGATGCGAAAGGTCGCGGGAGTCGCTGTGGCGACGGTCGTCTTCGGTCTGGTGGCCGCTCTGGCATCCGCGACGCCGAGCGTGGTCGCGACTGTGAAGACGATCGGGTTCAGCCCGTGCGCGGGCGTGGGAGCACGCGGGAAGGAGTGGTTCACCGACTACGGCTCGGCGCGGATCGAGTCGATCGACCCTGCCACGAACCGCCTGACCGGCAAGCCGATCGCCATCGGCGTCCATCCCTGTGGGCTGGTCTACGGAGCGAGCTCTCTCTGGGTGAACGCGTACGGCACGAACAGCGTCGAGCGCGTCAATCCCCGCACCCGGAAGCTCGTCAAGCGGATCCGCGTCGGAACGGCGCCGTACGACGTCGCGGTCGGCTACGGCTCCGTCTGGACGACGAACAACTTCGACGGGACCGTCTCCCGGATCAATCCGAAGACGAATCGCGTGATCAAGGTGATGAGGACGGGCGGTTCGCCCGCGGGCCTGAGCATCACGGCCGGCTCCGTCTGGGTCGGCTCGAACAGCGACTCATCCGTGCGGCGGATCGACCCGGCCACGAACAAGGTGACGACGTTCGACGTCGGGCACTCGAGCCCGGCGTGGTTCAGCGCGAATGCGACGGAGCTGTGGGTGGCGTCGAACGCCGACAACGTCGTCCTCCACCTCGACCCGAAGACCGGTGCCGTGCTCGCCACCGTCGCCGTCGGGCAGATGCCCCAGGACGGAGCGATCGCGGCCGACGGCTCGGTCTGGGTGCCGAACCTGCGCGACGGGACCGTCTCACGCATCGACCCGGCACGCGGAGCCGTCACGAACACGATCACCGTCGGCGCGAAGCCGTTCGTCCTCAACTCGGCGTTCGGGAGCGTCTGGGCGCCGAGCTACGGCGGTCGCGACATGCGCCGGATCTCGGGGTAGCCCTTGGGGAGTCCCTCCCCGAACAGACGGAAGGCCCTGCGCGCAGGGCCTTCCGTCGCCCGATGAGCCGGGTACTCAGGCGGTCGCGCCCGCCTTGGTGCTGATCCCAAGCGTCGTGCTGATCAGTATCTCGCCGAGGATCGTCTCCTTGTGGTCGATGCCGTCGGCCATGTTCTCGGCCACCCACGACGTGGCTGCGGTGCCCGCCGCCTCGGCCTGCTCGGCGGTGTCCCAGCCGCTGAAGGAGAGGATCTCGCCGTTGGCCTGGATGACCGTGTAGGCCTTGAACCCCGGAAGCGAGCGGAAGATCGGCAGCAAGCCATCCTCAGCCCGCGCCGCCAGCTCGTGTATGTCGCCTGTGGACTCGAACCGGGCTATGCGCGCGTGCACCACGTGCCTCCTTTGTCCGGCGCCCCCTCGTCCCGTGGCTCCTCCACGAAGATCCGGCAGCCTGTGGGAAGGAGGGTTACACATCTCGCGCCGGATGGCGGCGGTACGCTGGCCGGCCATGATCGCGGTCGTCGGTGGACTGGGAGCGGCCTTCGCCTGGGCGACGGCGACAATGACCGCGGCCCGGGCAGCGCGGCTCATCCCGCCGACCTCCGTGCTCGCCTGGGTGATGCTGACGGGACTCCTCGTGACGCTGCCCTGGGCCGTCGTCCAGGGCGACCCGCACATCGACTCCGAGTCTGCGGCGTGGCTGCTCGTGTCCGGCGCCGGGAACTGCGGCGGGCTCCTGCTCGTCTACTCGGCCCTCCGGATCGGGAAGGTCGGCGTCATCGCTCCGATCGTCTCGACCGAGGGCGCGATCGCGGCGATCATCGCGATCGCAGCCGGAGAGACCCTCGCAGCGGGGACGTTGGTCGCCCTGGCCGTGGTCGCCACCGGGACGATCCTCGCCGGCGCCACCGGCGAGTCGACCGCAGTGGGGTCGACGCAGGGTCGCAAGGCCGTGCTCCTCGCCTGTGCGGCGGCTCTCTCGTTCGGCGCCAGCCTGTATGCGACTGGGCAGGTCGGGAACGAGCTCCCGCTCGTGTGGGCGATCCTTCCCCCGCGAGTCCTCGGCGTTCTCGTGATCGCGATCCCGCTCGCGCTCTCGGGTCGCATGACCCTCACCCGAAAGGCGGCGCCCTTCGTCGTCGGCTCCGGTCTCTCCGAGGTCGTCGGCGTGTCGTCGTACGCGCTCGGCGCGCGGCACGGGATCGCTGTCAGCGCGGTGCTCGCATCGCAGTTCGGCGCGGTGGCGGCGATCGCCGCCTACGTCCTCCTGCACGAGAGGATCGGCCGGCCGCAGGCAGCGGGAGTTGCGGCGATCGCGGTGGGTGTGGCAGCGCTGACCGCGCTCCAGGCCTAGACGCGCTCCGCGAGCTCGACGAAGCGGCAGAGCGCGTTCGCGAGCCGCATGTGCTCGACCGTCCTGCAGTCGACGTCGAGCAGCTCCGGCGAGCAGGCGAGGTAGGCGAGGCACTGCGCGCGGGAAACGGCCACGTTGAGCCGGTTGCGCGAGAGGAGGAAGTCGATCCCGCGCGGCGCCTCGGCTCCGCTCGACGAGGCCATGGAGAAGAAGACGATCGGCGCTTCCTGCCCCTGGAACTTGTCGACCGTTCCGACGGCGACTCCGTCCTGCACGCGCTCGCCGAGGAGCTTCACCTGGGCATTGAAGGGGGAGACGACCATCACGTCGGCCGGCGTGATCGGCCGAGTCACACCCTTCGCGTCGGTCCACTCGCCGCCGAGGAGACGCTCGATCTCGGCGCGGATCGCGGACGCCTCCTCCTCGGACGAGGTCGAGTTGCCGGTATGCGCGACTGGAATCCAGCGGAGGCCTGTCCCGAACGAGCTTCCCTGCGCTTCGCAGCCGGGCGCAGATCGCAGCCGGTCCTCGTAGAACGCGGACGAGATGAAGCGGCAGACGTCCGGGTGCATGCGATACGAGCGCGCGAGGAAGAGGCCCATGTCCTCGGCCACCGTGGCCCGCTCGCGGAGGAGGTGCGAGAGCACGGACGCCCCCGCTCCCTCGGGGTGGACACCCTGCGTGACCTGCGCGAGCTGCACGGGATCGCCGAGGAGGACGAGCGTGCGCGCGCACGTGCCGAGCGCGACCGCATCGGCGAGCGACGTCTGCCCCGCCTCGTCGACGAACAGATAGTCGAGCGTCCCGTCGAGCTCCGGCCGGGTCAGGAGCCAGCTGGTGCCCGCGAAGAGATCGTGGTCTGCGTCGGCGAAGTCGCCCGCTGCCTCGGTGTTCTCGACCAGCCCCGCGCCCTCGTAGTGGGACTCGTCGTTCCCCGCGCTCGCCTTCTTCAGCCCGCGGACCGGGACGCCCGTCGCAAGCGCGTCCTCCTCGACCTCGGCCAGGAGCTTGTGAATCGCCTTGTGGCTCTGCGACGCGATCGCGACCCGCTTGCCCCGCGAGATCAGGTGCGTGATGAGCCGCGCGCCGGTCCAGGTCTTCCCCGAGCCCGGCGGACCCTGGACGAAGAGGTACGAGCCCTCGACCTCGTCGATCAGCCGGCCCATCTCCTCGAGCGTCTCGCACTGGACGCGCCTTCCTTCGAGCGGAGGCTCGCGCCGCAGCAGCTTCTCGAGATGGGAGTAGCGGCTGTCGCCCGCGAGCAGCGACTCGCCCACCCGCACGAGCGCGCCCTGCTGGTCCTTCGTCGTCCACGCGCCCCCGGGGATGAGCCCGGTCGGGAGCGGGATCTCCGCGAGCTTCGGGCCTCGCTGCAGCCGCAGCGTCCCCGCAACGGAGTCCACCGAGACGACGTGGCCCGCGCCCTGCATCGTCACGGGGTCGTAGACCTGGTCTCCGGGATCGAGCTTGTGCTGCTGAACCGGAAAGCAGAGGTCGTGCACGAGCGACTTGGCAACCGGCTCGGGCTCGCCGCCGTCCGGTGTGAGCGAGCCGATCGACTCCGAGTCCTCGACCAGCTGCTCGTTCGTCATGGCGCAGCGCTCGAAGAACCACCACCACACGGGACGCGCCTCGCGGCGGTGGTACTCGAGGAGCTCGCCCATGAGCGCGTCCGTCTCGTCATTCGTCGCGAGCAGCGAGCGTCTGAGGTCGGCCCGCGCGGCCGCGAAGGCGGTCGCCTCCTCCGCCGGCTCGCGGGGCTCCGGTGCCCCCCGCCAGGGAATCTCGACGCCGTACTGCGATCGTGCCTCCTCACGGCGCTCGAGCAGCCACTCTCGGAGCAGGAGGTTCGACAGGCAGTCCTCCTCGTTGTAGCGCTCGATCGACTCCAGGATCGCCGGGTCGCGCTCCTCGATCCAGCGCTCGTACTCGACGATGGCGTCGCCCCCGCCCTCGAGCTCGTCGCCCGCGTCCATGAAGAACTCGCGCACCTTCTTGATCGAGTAGCTCGGATACGAGATCCGCAGCGCCTGCCGCGTGATTCGGTAGAGATCGACGAAGGTCTCGCGGCGGAGGAGCTCGTCGAGCTCGTCCTCGAGGATCCCGTGTTCCGCCGTCAGCCGCTTGAGCGCCGAGACCTCGTACGACGCGTAGTGGTAGACGTGCATACCGGGGTGCTCGGCGAGGCGCTCGCGGAACCGGCCGATGACCTGCTCGAGCGCCCGCGCCTCCGCGTCGCGGTCGTGTGCCCAGATCGCGGTGAAGCGGCGGTCCGTGTCGGTGATGCCGTGCAGGTACTCGAGCCCGCGCCCGGGCTCGAAGAACGGGTCGCCCTCGATGTCGTAGAAGAGGTCGCCCGGCGAAGGCGGCGGGAGCAGCTCGAGACCTCGCTTCTCGAGCGGCTCGAGGAGCTCGTAGCGATGGGTGTGCGTGCGCCGTGCTTCGAGCTGGAGCGCGGCCTGGTGGCGGAGCACCTCGAACGTCTCCGGCGCCATGCGGGCGACGACCGTCCCGGACGGCGTGTCCCCCAGCACCTCGAGCGTGCGGATCCGCGCCAGACCGAGCCGCTCGATCTGGTCGCGGCGGATGCTCGCGACCCGCACGAGGTGGTCGTCGGCGTCCCACTGCGCATTGCAGAGCTCCGCGAAGTCGCAGATCCCGCAGTGGTCGACGGGATACGGATAGGGATCCGGGCCGTTCGCAACCGCGTCGCCGAGGCGAGCCCGCGCGCGCCGGTAGAAGGCGGCGAAGTCGGCAGGGCGGAAGTCCTCCTCGAGGCCTGAGCCGAGCACGACCTTCATGCGCTCCGGCAGCACGCCCTGGATGCGCTCGAGCTCATGCGAGTAGAAGGTGAGCTGGAGGACGTGGGCGGGCTTCGCGTGCGAACGGGCGAGCTTCGTGTCCCACGCCTCGTACGAGTACGGCCCGAGATCGGAGGGCTCGTCGAGCCGGACGAGGAAGTCGGCGATCCCCCGCCAGCCGCCGGAGGCGAGAACACCCTGGTAGACGATCTCGGCACCGGCGCGGAGCGCCTCGTCCGTGCGGCGCGCGGCCTCCTCGAAGTCGATCTCGTCTCCCTGGACGACCTCGACGATCTCGCGTCCCGCGGCCCGGAGCCGAGCGAGGAACGCTGCCTCGTGCTCCTCCCCCTTGCGGCGGATGAGGTCGGCCTGCGCGCTCTCGCGGTGCGGTCGCTCGAGCTCGCCGCGCTGGACCCGCACGTCGAGCTGCGTGAGGTGCGAGCAGGCGAGGTAGTTCGCGAGGTCGGAGGGCGAGAGTCGGAGCGAGCCGTCAGCGGAGAGCCGCATCTACGGGGAGTATCAGTCAGGGAGGCGGGCGTGCTTACGCAGTCGCGCACGTCAAAGGGCCCACCCCGCGTACGTCGGGGTGAGCCCTTCCGGCGGCTGTCGTCGTGTCAGCGTGTCTCGACGCTCACGACCGCGAACTCCTTGTTCACGTAGACGGTGACCGGAGTTCCGTCGGCCCTCGTCATGTGCGCCTCGTAGGCCGCGTGGCCGTCGGCGTCCGTCTCGAGGCGGACGATCGTCCCGTTCGGGACCTTCGCCTTGGCGAGCGCCTCGACCTTCGCCGCGACCTCGCCGGTGAGCAGCGTCTCGTCGGGTCGCTGGCCGCCCCATGGCGCGTTCGCACTCGGCGCCATCGGAGCCGCGGCCGGCGGTGCCGCTGTCCCGCTCGAGCTCCCCGAGCTCGAGCCGGACCCGGTTGCCGCGCTTGCGATGCCGTAGCTCCCGGCAGCGATGCCGAGAGCCACAGCTGTGGCGACCACCGCCCGCGGGATACGAGGCCTTGAGCTGTCCATCGGACTTCCACCTCCTCTCGTGTCGTTGTCGCGTCCGTCGTGGAGCGCATCTCCACCCTGGCGAGCGCGCATGAGACGCGGCTGAAGCGGAGCTAAGAAGAGGCGAAGAGTGAGGACCGACGAGCGGGGTTACAACCCGAGCGCCTCGACGGCTCGCTCGAACTGGTCCTCGCGAACGTAGACCACGTAACCGAATGCGTTGCGCGCGTCGGTCACGCCAGTCGACGCGTAGATGTCCACGCCTGCCTCGAAGAGGCGCTCGTGGACGCTCGCGAACGCTCCGAGCTCGTCGTCGCCCTGCACGAGCAGCGCGTGATGAGGTCCCTCGAGCGGGATCTGCGCGCCGCGAGCCTCCGCGACGAGCTTGTTCGCGTCCTCCGGGAAGAGCGCGAACTGCGCCATGCTCGGCCCGGACGGAACGGCGGTGAACGCAAGGAGGTTCACACCTCGCCCCGCGAGCACGGACAGGACGCGATACGCCGCGCCGAGCTCCTCGCGGACGTTCACGTAGTAGTAGTCGACCGGTCGTACGGTGAAAGCCATCGCGATCCTGGACCCACCATAACCCGGCCGGTCGCCGAATAGCGGGCGCCTAAGCTGGCGCGAGATGGAACACCAGCCGACACGCACCCTCGCGAGTGGAGCCAAGATGCCCGTGCTCGGTCTCGGCGTCTGGCAGATCTCCGAGGGCGCGGAGACCGAGAGGGCGGTCGAGTGGGCGCTCGAGGCCGGCTATCGGCTGATCGACACGGCCGCGATGTACCGGAACGAGAGGAGCGTGGGAGCGGCGGTCCGCCGGAGCGACATCCCGCGCAACGACATCTTCGTCACCACGAAGCTCCTCCCGGTCCATGCGAGCTCCTCGCGCGAGCTCGCGAAGAGCCTCGAGCGGCTCGGCCTCGACTACGTCGAGCTCTACCTCATCCACTGGCCGATCCCGTTCCGGAACACGCACGTGTGGCGCGAGCTCGAGGAGCTGCAGGACCAGGGGCTCGCTCACGAGATCGGCGTGAGCAACTTCGGCGCGGGCAAGCTCGACAACCTCCTCCGGGACGGGCGCCGGACGCCCGCCGTGAACCAGGTGCAGTTCAACCCCTTCCACTACCGGCGCGGGCTGCTCGAGTACTGCTCCGGGCACGGCATCGTGCTCGAGGCATACAGCCCGCTCGCCCGCGGCAGTGGCATGGAGGATCCGACGATCCGCGAGATCGGCGAGCGTCTCGGCCGGACATCTGCGCAGGTGATGCTGCGGTGGGCGATCCAGCACGGTGCGGTCGTCATCCCGAAGTCGAGCGACCGGGAGCGGATCCGCTCGAACGCGCAGGTCTTCGACTTCGACCTCGGCGCGGACGAGATGCGAGCGCTCGATGCGCTCGACCGGACGAACGGCAGCCCCGACGCGCGCGGGTGACCCGGGTCTACTTCGCGAAGGAGAACCAGCTCCGCTGCCTCGTGAGGCGGAGACAGCTCGACTTCCCGATCCGGTACCCGGACGGCGCGTACAGCCGCGTGTACTCGAAGGCGAGATCTCGCACGCGGAGCGCCTCGGCGTCGCCCACTCCGTCCCAGCGCATCCCCCAGCGGACAGCCTCGTCCGCGTAGCAGGTCGTGGTCCGCTCGTTGACGATGCCCTGGCGATGGAGCGACTCGTGGAGGACGACCGCGTAGGCGCCGGCGGTCGTGAGCGTCGCGCGCCCGCGGAAGAGCGCGCGCGCGTCGACGCAGACCTGATGCCGGATGTTGAGATCACGGCCGCCGGCGTAGTAGGCGACGACGTGGCCCGGTGACTTCCCGAAGCGGCTCCGGAACGTCGTCGCGAACGCAACTGGGTCCCGGTAGCAGCGGACGCCGACGGAGAGGACGTCCTCCCGTCTCACGTCGAACCGCTGGGCTCCGGCCCGCCAGAGCGTCTCACGCGCGATCGTCGCGAGCACGGGGTCGTAGGCGTACGGGCGCTGGGCGGGAGCACCCCGCGCGATCCCCGCGACGAGGATGCAGGCCACGACGGCCACGAGGACGGAGAGCCTCCTCACCGGTCACCCAGGCTAGCCAGACCGTAGGCTCTCTCCTCCGTGCAGACATCGATCGCGATCACGCCTGAGGAGCACCGCGCTCGCTGCGACGCGCTGCTCGAGCGGCTCGAAGGCGACAGTCTCTCGGGCGTGGTGCTGTTCGACCCGTACTACGTCCTCTACTACGCCGGCTTCGCCTTCTATCCGACCGAGCGGCCGATCGCCTTCCTTCTCGGCGCCTCGGGAGAGCGCGCGCTCGTCGTCCCGCGGCTCGAGCTCGAGCACGCGCAGGGGAACGCGGCGTTCGACCTCGTCGAGCACTACCTCGAATACCCGGGCGACCCGCGCGCCGAGGCCGCGCTCGAGCGGGCGCTGACCTCGCTCGGCATGAAGGGGAAGATCGGCGCCGACCAGGACGGCTACCCGTGGATCCTCGGCTATCACGGGCCGACCCTGTCCGAGCTCTCGGGCGCGAAGGTCGTGCGGATCGTCGACCAGCTGGATGCGCAGATGGCGGTCAAGTCGGACGCCGAGATCGCGCTCGTCCGCGAGAGCGTCCGCTGGGGGAACCTCGCGCACACGCTCCTCCAGCGGTACACCCGGCCGGGCGTCACGGAGACGGAGGTCTCCCAGCAAGCCTCGAGCGAGGCCACGTTCGCGATGCTCGACGCGATCGGGCCGATCTACCGCGCGCAGAGCATCGAGGAGAGTGGCGCGAGCGCCGGCTACCGCGGGCAGATCGGCCGGAACTCGGCGATCCCGCACGCGCTCGCGGGGAACATCGTCTTCCAGGCGGGAGACGTGCTCGTGACCGGCGCGAGCGCGCCGGTGTGGGGCTATCTGTCGGAGCTCGAGCGGACGATGTTCGTCGGCGGCCCGACCCCGGATCAAGAGCGGCTCTTCCGTCACATGAAGGCGCTCGAGGAGGTCGCTTTCGACGCGATTCGCCCCGGGGCTCTCTGCTCGGACGTCGACAAGGCCGTTCGCGGGTACTTCACCCAGCACGACCTGTTCGTGCACTGGCGCCACCACACGGGGCACGCGATCGGGCTCCGCTTCCACGAAGGGCCGTTCCTCGACTCGGGGGACGACACCAAGATCCTCCCCGGCATGATCTTCACCGTCGAGCCCGGCCTCTAGTCGCCCGAGCTCGGAGGCTTCCGCCACTCCGACACCGTCCTCGTCACCGGCGATGGGATCGAGATCCTCACGTACTACCCTCGCGACCTCGAGAGCCTGATCGTCCCGGCCTGACGGCGGTACGCTAGGACGAACGACAAGGCCTGAGAGGAGCGCGGGGATGAGCGCAGCGGTGACGACCGAGTTGAAGCTGATCTCGCACTGGATCGGCGGGGAGAGCGTGCGGGGGACGAGCGGCCGGAGAGGGCCGGTCTACAACCCCGCGACCGGCGAGCAGTCGCGAGAGGTGGACTTCGCTTCGATCGAAGAGGTCGACCGCGCGGTCGCAGCCGCCAAGGCCGCGTTCCCGCAGTGGCGGCAGTGGTCGCTCTCGAAGCGCACGGATCTCATGTTCCGGATCAACCAGCTCGTCCAGGAGCATCGCGAGGAGCTCGCCCGGCTCCTGACTGCCGAGCACGGGAAGGTCCTCTCGGACGCGATGGGCGAGGTGCAGCGCGGGATCGAGGTCATCGAGTTCGTCTGCGGGATCCCGACGCTCCTCAAGGGCGACTTCAGCGAGCAGGCCTCGACGGGCATCGACGTCTACTCGATCCGGCAACCGCTGGGCGTCGTCGCGGGGATCACGCCGTTCAACTTCCCCGCCATGGTCCCCATGTGGATGTGGGCGCCTGCGATCGCGTGCGGGAACACGTTCGTTCTCAAGCCGTCGGAGAAGGACCCCTCGGCCTCGGTCCTGACCGCCGAGATCCTGAAGGAGGCCGGGGTTCCGGACGGCGTCTTCAACGTGATCAACGGTGACAAGGTCGCCGTCGACCGGATCCTCGAGCACCCCGACATCGCAGCCGTGAGCTTCGTCGGCTCGACTCCGATCGCCCGCTACGTCTACGAGACGGGGACGAAGGCCGGCAAGCGCATCCAGGCCCTGGGCGGCGCCAAGAACCACATGATCGTCCTCCCGGACGCCGACATCGAGATGGCGGCCGACGCCGCCGTCAGCGCCGGCTACGGCTCGGCGGGCGAGCGCTGCATGGCCGTGTCCGTGCTCGTCGCGGTCGGCGATGCGGCCGACCCGCTCGTGGACGCCATCAAGAAGCGCCTCCCGAAGGTCAAGGTCGGCGACGGGATGGATCCGAACTCGGAGATGGGCCCGCTCGTCACCGAAGCACACCGGGACAAGGTCGCGGGCTACCTCGAGAGCGGACGCGACCAGGGCGCGACGATCGTCGCGGACGGCCGCGAGACGGCTCCCGACGGCGGCGGCTTCTTCCTCGGTGTCTCGCTCCTCGACGACGTGACGCCCGAGATGGACGCGTACCGAGACGAGATCTTCGGCCCCGTCCTCTCCGTCGTGCGCGTGCCGACGTACGACGAGGCGATCCGGCTCGTGAACGACAACCCGTACGGCAACGGCGTCGCGATCTTCACGCGCGACGGCGGCGTCGCCCGGCAATTCCAGTTCGAGGTCAACGTCGGGATGGTCGGGATCAACGTCCCGATCCCCGTGCCGGTCGCCTACTACTCGTTCGGTGGCTGGAAGAGCTCCCTCTTCGGCGACCGGCACATCTACGGGCCGGAGGGGATCGACTTCTACACGCGGTCGAAGGCGGTCACGAGCCGCTGGCCGGACCCGGCCACGAGCAAGGTCGATCTCGGCTTCCCGCAGACGCGCTGAGATGGTCCGCAAGATCGAGATCCGCGAGCGCGGACCTCGATCGCGGGAAATCCCTGAAGGCGGCCGCTTCGCGGCCGCAGCCGCGGCTTTGCCATCATCCGGCGCGTGCCGCACATCCGGCTGATCGAGGAAGGCGACGCGGACGGGCTCCTCGCCGAGGAGTACGCCGCCGCGATCGAGCGGGCCGGAAAGGTCTTCAACATCGTCAAGGCGATGAGCCTGCGGCCCGCGCTCCTCCGCGCGTCGATGGGTCTCTACCGCGAGATCATGTTCGGCGATTCGGGGCTCACGAGACAGGAGCGCGAGCTCCTCGCCACGGTCGCCTCCGCCGAGCAGAGCTGCCACTACTGAGCGCAGGCGCATGCCGACGACCTCCGTGCAGAGGGCGCTGACGACGAGCTGGCGAGACATGCGGAGCACGACTACCGGGCGGCAGAGCTCTCGCCGCGCGAGCGAGTGCTCTGCGACTTCGCGGTGAAGCTGACCCGGAGGGCGTCGGAGGTCGATGAGTCGGACATCGCTCTTCTCCGCGCGCACGACCTCGACGACGCCGCGATCTCGGACGCGATCCAAGTCGTGGGCTACTTCAACTACGTGACGCGCGTGGCAGACGGAGTCGGGATCGACGACGAGCCGGAGTGGATGCGCGAAGCCGCCGACGAAGAGCGCTAGTCCGACCGCACGGCGGCGCGGCGAAGCACGCGGGTGTCGCCGACCCTTCGAGTGAGCCCGTCGCGGTCGAAGCGCTCGAGGAGCAGCTGCGCGTCGCGGCGTCCGCTGCCCAGCAGGTCGCGAAAGCGGGCGAGCGTGATCTCACCCGCAGCGCGACACTCCTCGAGCAGCACGTCCCTTGCGACCTCGTAGCCGCCCATGCCGATCGCCTGCCCGTCTCCCAGGCGCACGAGCTTCCCGGTCGCCTCGAGGTAGCGGGTGAGCTCGTCGTCGTCCATCTTCGTGACCCTCATGCCCGCTTCCGCGAGCTCGCGCTCGCGCGCCTTCGCTTCCTCCGCGCGAACGCCGAGAGACGCCGTCGCGCCCGAGCGATAGAGCTTCGCGCCCCGCCGTTCGAACGGCAGGAGCGGGAGAACGTCCGGCGCCCACAGCTCGGACGGCACCGCGATTCCGGGGTCGAGCGGATCGGCCGCGTCGATCCGTGCGCCGAGGTCTTGCTCGAGATCGTCGAGCCACGCGCCCGAGAACACCCACGAGCCGGCGCGCTCGACCCCTTCGGGCTCTCCGTCCAGGAGGTGGCGCAGCGAGTCCAGGCGCACGGGCTCGTGGATCGTGGCCGCGATCTCGCCCCGCTCGACGAGCGCGGCACGACCCTCGTCGCGATGGCGTGGTGGCGCGGGATCCACGACGAGCCCGCCGGCGAGCGTCGTCTCGGCTCGGAGGACCACGCGGTCGCCGCGCATCGCGACGACCTGCCTCGACAGCCTGAGTTGGGCGAGGCGCTCCCCGAGCCGGACGACGCGGGCAGGCACGTCGGCCGTGCCGAGGTGCGCATGGACGCGCGCGCCGTCCCGGACCGGCTCGAGCTCCTCGAGGGCGACGTCGAGGCGATACGAGACCGGATACGAGTCAGGCGCGACGAGCGCGTCGCCGCGCGCGATCTCGTGCCGCTCGACGCCGGGCAGGGCGACGGCGACGCGCTGGCCCGCGTCCGCTCGCTCGACGGGCCGATCGTGAACCTGAACACTCCGGACGCGCACCGTGCGGCCTCCCGGCTCGACGAGGAGCTCGTCGCCCTCGCCGATCTCGCCCGACCAGAGCGTGCCCGTGACCACGGTCCCGATCCCCCGGAGCGAGAACGACCGGTCGACGTAGAGCCGCGTCGGGCGGTCTGCGCGGGCGGTCTCGATCGCGTCCGCGGCCCGCGCGAGCGCCGCCCGCAGCTCGTCGAGGCCGGAGCCCGTCTTCGCGCTCACCGCCACGGCATCGGCTCCTGGAACGAGCTCGCGCGCCTCCTCGAGCGCGAGCTTTAGCGTCTCCTCGTCCACGGCGTCCGCCTTGGTCACGGCGACGACCCCGTGCTCGATCCCGAGCAGCCGCAGGATCGCGATGTGCTCGAGCGTCTGCGGCCGCGCTCCCTCCCCGGCGTCGAGCACGAGCAAGAAGAGGTCGATTCCTGTTGCCCCCGCGACCATCGTTCGGACGAACCGCTCGTGGCCGGGAACGTCCACGACCGAGAGCCGCAGTCCGTCCGCGAGCTCGAGGGGCGCGTACCCCAGGTCGATCGAGATGCCGCGCCGCTGCTCCTCGGGCAGCCGGTCGGTGTCCTTCCCGGTCAGCGCTCTGACGAGCCACGTCTTCCCGTGGTCGATGTGCCCGGCGGTGCCGATCGTCAGGGGCATCGCGCCTGGATCAGTCCGTCGTCGATTCGAACGGGCGTGAGTCCGGCGCCGACGAGCAGCGTCCGCCACTGCTCCTCGTCACGTTCGCGGCCGCCGGCGAGCACGAGCATCAACAGATCGAGCCATTTCCCACTGTGGGGCTCGTTCCCGGAAGGCACGACCGACTCGGTGATCAGCACCCGTGTGTCCGGGGAAGCGGAGGCGCGGATCGTGCGCAGGATCGCGCTCGCAGGCTCGTCGTCCCAGTCGTGGAGGATCCCCGACAGCAGATACGTGTCGCCTGCCGGCACGTGCTCGAAGAAGCTTCCCTTGACGAACAAGAGGTCGCCGCCGAAAAGACTCTCGTCGCGGTCGGTCTCGGGTACGTCGAGCACGATCCCGCGCAGCCCAGGCCGGCGCCGCAAGAGCTCGGCGAGCAGTGCGCCGTTGCCGCCACCGACGTCGACGACGATCTCGCTGTCGCGCCACTCCAGCTCGGCCAGTCGGTCCGCACTCCGGTCTTTCCCGCCGCCCATGGCGCGGTCGAACACGGACCGCTCCTCGGCGTGCGCACCGAGCCAGGACCAGTAGTCGTCGCCGAAGGTCTCCGGAAAGGTCGCCACCCCGGTGGACACGGCGCGACCGAGATCGGCCACGGCCCTGTAGAACACGCCTCCGAAGAGGTGCGCGAACTCGGCCCGGCCGGGCAGCAGCAGCAGCCTGGAGGCCTCGGTGTGGCGCACGACCCCCGGCTCGTCCCCGGCGAAGACACCGTCACTCGCGAGAGCCCGAAGCACCCGGTGGAGCGCATCCGGGTCGGCTCCGACCTCGCGTGCGAGATCCTCGAGCGGCCGAGCGCCACCCTCGAGCGCCTCTGCGACGCGAAGGTCGGCGACGACTGCGAGCGCCCGCGTCGTCATCGCCCCGCGCAAGAGGTCCCAGAAGATCGCTTCCGGTTCGCGCTCGCTCATCTGCGGGCGGTCGCGACCGCCGCTGCCACTTCCTCCGCCTCGCCGTCGCGAAGCGTCCGGCAGTCGAGGAGAGTCCGCCCGTCGCGGACCACCGCGACAACCGGCGGCTCCCCGAGTCGGAGGCGCTCGGCGAGCTCTTCCTCGACCGCGCACGCCGCGCTCGGGAGCTCCACCAGGGGTAGCGCGCCGCCGCCGACCCGGGCGACGGTCTCCTCGACCTCGCCGCCGACGAGCGCGGCGAGCCGCTCCGCACGCGCGCGCACGACATCGATCGGCTCGCGGAGCATCCGGAGCACGGGGATCTCGTTCTCGGCTTCCGGCGCGAGAGCGTCGAGCAGCGTCCCTTCGAGCGCGGCCAAGCTGAGCTTGTCGGCCCGAAGCGCGCGCTGGAGCGGATGGCGGCGGAGCTTCTCGACGAGCTCGGCGCCGCCGACGACGATGCCGGCCTGCGGCCCGCCAAGGAGCTTGTCGCCGGAGAAGCAGACGAGATCCGCTCCCGCGCGGAAGCTCTCGGCCGGTGTCGGCTCGTCGCCGATCGCCGCCAGCGCTCCAGAGCCGAGGTCGTCCACGAGCGGCACGCCCGACCGTTTCGCCACGCCGGCGAGCTCCGACAGCGGCGGCCGCTCGGTGAAGCCGACGACGCGGAAGTTCGATTGGTGCACGCGGAGAATCGCCCCGGTGTCCGGTGTCACCGTGCGCTCGTAGTCCGAGGCACGGGTGCGATTCGTCGTCCCCACCTCGACGAGCCGAGCGCCCGAGCGCGCGAGGACGTCCGGGATCCGGAAGCCGTCCCCGATCTCGATCAGCTCCCCGCGCGAGACGACGACCTCGCGGCCCTCGGCGAGGGCGGCAAGCGCGAGCAGGACAGCAGCCGCGTTGTTGTTCACGACGAGTGCCGCCTCCGCGCCTGTGAGTCTGGAGAGGAGCTGTCCAAGGTGGTCCTGGCGAGATCCGCGGGCGCCGCGCTCGAGGTCGTACTCGAGGTTCGAGTAACCGGAGCCGACCTCCTCGACCCGTGCGAGTGCGGCGGTCGAAAGCGGGGCCCGCCCGAGGTTCGTGTGAACGAGAATGCCGGTCGCGTTCAGCACCCGGCGCAGCCGCGGACGTCGCCCCTCCTCGAGTTGACGGAGCACCGCGTCGACGAGCGACCCAGGCGTCCGACCTTCCTTCAGCTCCTCACGTGCCCGCTCGAGGACGACGCGGGCCGCAGCGACGGCCCCGTCGTGCGGCTCGTCGGCCAGGCGTTCGTCCGCGAGCAGGCGGTCGACGGAGGGGAGATCGCGGAGCGAGCGTGCCTCGGGCATCGCGTCCAGTGTGTCCGTGCCGCCGTTACCTCGCAAGCGCCGGCAGGAGCTCGCGCAGGAGCCGAGTCAGGGCAGGCCCGGCCTCCGCAGCCACCGCGAGCACGCTCTCGTGGTCGATCCGGCCTCCGATCCCCGCGGCCATGTTCGTCACCACCGAGAGCCCGAGGCAGCGCAGTCCCAGGTGGCGAGCCGCGATGACCTCGGGCACGGTCGACATCCCGGCGAGGTCGCATCCGACCGCGCGCATGAACCCGATCTCAGCCGGCGTCTCGAACTGCGGCCCGAGCCACCCGCCATAGACGCCTTCGGCGATCTCGATCCCGAGTCGCTCCGCAGCCTCGCGCGTCAGGTGCCGAAGCTCCGGGTCGTAGGCGTCGTGGAGGTCCGGGAACCGCGTTCCGAGCGCCTCGTCGTTCGGGCCGACGAGCGGCGACGACCCCATGAGATTGACGTGGTCGGAGATGAGTACGAGCCGGCCCGGCCGGTACTCCACGTTGATCGCTCCCGACGCGTTCGTGACGACGAGTGACCGGGCACCGAGCCGTCCGAGAACGCGAACGCCGAAGACGACACGCTCGGCGCCGATGCCGTCGTAGAGATGGGCGCGCCCGCGCATGACGGCGACCGGGACACCGGCGACCGATCCGAGGACGAGGACGCCGGCATGGCCGGCCGCGCTCGTCGCCGGCCAGCCCGGGATCTCCGTGTACGGGATCTCGACAGCGTCCTGGAGCTCGTCCGCGAGGCCGCCGAGCCCGCTGCCGAGCACGACCCCGACGCGCGGCTCGAGGGCGGTCTCCTGCCGGATCCGGCGGACCGCGGCGTCCAGCTCGATTGCGCTCAGGCCGAGCCCTCGGCGACGCGGAGGTCGTACTGCGAGACGACGAGCTCCACCGCCTCGCGCGGGTCGTCGGTCACGTGAATGCGCGCGAGGTCGTCCGCGGAGATCATGTCGTCGTCGAGCATCTCGCCCCGAACCCAGTCGAGCATCTCGCCCCAGTAGTCCGAGTCGACGAGCACGACCGGGAAGTTGCCGATCTTGCCGGTCTGGATGAGCGTGAGCGACTCCCAGAGCTCGTCCTGGGTGCCGAAGCCGCCGGGGAAGATCACGAACCCCTCGGCCGCCTTCACGAACATGACCTTGCGCGCATAGAAGTGCTTGAACGTCAGCGAGAGGTCGCACCACGCGTTGAGCCCTTGCTCGTGGGGCAGCTCGATGTTGAAGCCGACGGAGAGCCCGTCTCCCTCCTTGCACCCGCGGTTCGCCGCCTCCATGACCCCCGGCCCGCCGCCCGTGACCACCGCGAAGCCCGCGTCGGCGAAGGCGTGGCCGGTCGTTCGAGCCAGCTCGTATGTCGGCGCCCCCTCGAGGATGCGCGCCGAGCCGAAGATCGACACGGCCGGGCGGTCGATCTTCGCCACGAGCTGAAAGCCGGTCAGGAACTCCGAGGCGATGAGCGCGACGTCGCTCGCGAGGCCCCGCTGTGTCCGCCGCAGGACCCTGCGGTCGAGCTGCTGACCTTGCGCCATCAGAAGCTGCGCGGGACGTGCGTCTCGGCGACCGCGACGCCGAGCGCCACGATCAGACCGAGGTAGACGACCGCGACCGCCACTCTCTGCGACGCGGCGAGCCGGTAGTACTCAGCGTTCTCGCCCCGGTCGCGCCAGCGCTTCCAGAGCTCGAGCCCGCCGACGACGACGATGAGGATCAGGATCGGGTTCGGCCGCACGACGGCGAGGCCGACCATGAGGACGAGGCCGAGGAGCCAGATCGCCGGATGGAGAGCGGCAGCCGCCCTGCCTCCGTCGAGCGGCACGATCGGGATCAGGTTGAAGAGGTTGAGGAAGAAGCCGACGAACGCGAGGGCGAGCAGGAACTCCGAGCCGGTCGCCTCGGCGGCGATCCAGACGAGAGCCGCGGCCAGCGAGCCGAGGATCGGGCCGGCGAGCGCGACACGAGCCTCCTTCCAGGCGTCGTCGGGAAGCGCGCGCATCCCCACGACGGCGCCGAGGAACGGGATGAAGAGCGGCGCGCTCGCCGGAACTCCCTGCCGGCGCAACTCGAGCACGTGCCCGAGCTCGTGGACGAAGATCAGGAGCACGAACCCGACCGCGAAGGGCCACCCCCAGATCCACGCGTAGGCCGCGATCGAGACGAGCATCGAGCCGGCCGTCGTCAGCACCTTCAGCTTGAGGAGGATCCCGCCGAACTTGAGGAGCAGGACGCCGAGCCCCACGAACGGCGCCGCGATCTTGCGGAGGAGCTCGCGGATGCCCGACTGCGGATGTATCGGCTCGTAGCCGCGCGTCCCGCCGTCGTACGCGGCCGGATCCGGCATCGTCGCCGGCTCGGGCGCCTCGACCGGCTCGAGGCTCCGCCCGGTCTCCGGACTCACGACCCCCGGCCGATCCATTCCTCACCACCCACGTAGATCTCTTTCTTCCAGAGGGGGACGGACACCTTCAGCTCGTCGATCGCCTCCTTGCACGCCGTCAGCGCGTCCTCCCGGTGCGGCGCGGAGATGGCGATGACGACGCTCGTGCCACCAATGTCTACGCGCCCGACGCGGTGGTGGATCGCAACCTCGCACAGGTCGTGCTTCCGCTTCAGCTCGTCGGCGAGCTCGGACATCACCTGCTCGGCCATGCCCTCGTAGGCCTCGTACTCGAGATGCACGACCTCGCGGTCGCGCGAACGGGCGCGCGTGGTGCCGACGAACGTCGCTATTGCGCCCGCCTGGTCCGAGCGCACCTCCGAGACGGCGGCCTCGAGCGACAGCTCGTCGTCCGAGAGCCGGAAGTCGCCGCCCGAAACGGGAGGGATCACGGCCACCTCGTCGCCGGGGCCGAGCACCAGCGCACGCTCGGCATATGCACGGTTCACGGCGAAGAGAAGGCCGCTCGGCTCCTCCCCCAGCTCGAGCGCACGCCAGACGTCCCCGACGACCGCCCCGTCGGGGAGGTCGACGTCGACGCTCCCGGAGCCGACTCGCTCGCGGAGCGCCGCGAACAGCCTTACGCGGACCTGCACGGGGAGAGGGTATCCGCCGGTTGCCTCGCCGCCTCTGACATGTTAGGAGAGGGACATGGCGGTGACGGTTCCGCGCACGAACCTCAACGACCGCGTCTACGAGGAGCTCCGAACGCGCGTCCTCACGCGACGGGACGCTCCAGGCGCGAAGCTCAGCCTGCACGGACTGGCATCCGAGCTCGGCGTCTCCCGGAGCCCCGTCCACCACGCCCTGACGAGGCTCGTCTCGGAAGGGCTGCTCACCGTGCGCTCCCGGCGCGGCTACTACGTCTCCCCCGTGACGGCAACCATCTGCGCCGAGAGCTACGACGTCCGCCTGGCGCTGGAGCTCCACGCCGCTGAGCTCACGGTCGGCGCACTCGACGAGTCGCAGCTCGAGAGCTTCCGCGCGCTGTGCGACGCAACCGCCGAGGCGATCTCGCACGAACAGTGGGACGCAGCGAACGCTGCGTTCCACGAGTACCAGATCGACCTCTCCGGAAACGGGCTCCTCTCGCACGTGTACCGCGAGCTGTCCGTCAACCTCCTGATGCAGGTCATCCGCAGCGGACACGTCGAGGGCCATGCCGATCTCGTGACGGAGCACCGACGGATCGTGGAGGCCTTCGAGGTGGGCGACACCGAAGCAGCGCGCTGCGCGATCCGCGAGCACATCGAGACCGGGCGCAGGATCGCGCTCGACGCCATCGAGCGGGCCGGCGGCGTCATCTGAGTCACCCCGTTCGAGGGTCGCGCGAGCCTCGGTGTACCGCTGAAGGTGCGGCGGCTCGCATCTCCCCGACGAAGGAGCCTCGATGCCACGACTCACACCTCTCCGCGCAGCGGTCGCCGCTGCCGTGCTCACGGCGCTACTCACGCTCGGCGCGGTCGCTGTCGCCGCCATTCCCGACTCGAGCGGGACGGTCAACGCCTGCTATGCGCGAGGCGGCGGCCTCCGCGTCGTCGACGGCCCCGGAGACTGCCGCCGAGCGGAGACACCGCTCGCGCTCGGCGGACCGACGCCCGGATACGCGTTCTCGAATGCCGACTTCGTGACGCTCGGCGACACGACGACGCTCGTCGGCTCGCTGAAGCTCCCGCCGGGGAAGTACCTCGTCCACGGCAAGCTCGACCTGCTCGGCTCGTCGCCGACCGACGAGTCGTTCGTCGTCTGCAACCTGACCCTCGGCGGAACGGCCGGCTTCCTCGACGCGAGCTGGAACACGCTCGAGCCGGGTGTCCCGGGACGACTGCCGAGCGAGAACGTCGCGCTCCAGACACCGCTCGACCTGCCCGCCGGGGGTGCCGTCGTGATGACGTGCGTTCGACCCGAGGGCGGTCCCGGTGCGATCGCCCGCTACCGCGAGCTGGACGCGGTGCGCGTCGACGGGCTGACGACCTCGGCCTGATGAAGGCACGGGAGGGGTCGGAGCATTCCGGCCGGCCCCTCCCAGACCGTACGATCCGCCCCATGGCGACCGCCGAGGACCGCCGGCTGACGGACTCCGGAATCGAGGTCAAGCCGGTGTACACCGCCGAAGACGCGCCCTCGGGACGCCTCGAGCTTCCTGGCGAGCCCCCCTTCACGCGCGGCCCGTACCCGACGATGTACCGCGGACGCCCGTGGACGATCCGCCAGTACGCGGGGTACGGCTCGGCCGACGAGACGAACGCCAGGTTCCGCTATCTGCTCGAGCGCGGCCAGACGGGGCTCTCCGTCGCCTTCGACCTGCCGACGCAACTGGGCTACGACTCGGACGACCCTCTCGCCGCCGGAGAGGTCGGCCGTACCGGGGTCGCGATCGACTCGATCGCGGACATCGAGGCGCTTCTCGACGGCATCCCGCTCGGCGAGGTCTCGACGTCGATGACGATCAACGCGCCCGCGGCGCTCCTTCTCCTCCTGTACGAGCTCGTCGCCGAGGGCCAAGGCGTTCCGGGCGAGCGCCTGCGCGGCACCGTCCAGAACGACATCCTCAAGGAGTACATCGCGCGCGGGAACTACATCTTCCCGCCCCGGCCGTCGATGCGCCTGACGACCGACCTCTTCGCGTACTGCGAGGAGCGGCTGCCGCTCTGGAACACGATCTCCATCTCCGGCTACCACATCCGCGAGGCGGGCTCGAGCGCGGCGCAGGAGCTCGCGTTCACGCTCTCGAACGGGATCGCCTACTGCGAGAGCGCGATCGCGGCGGGGCTGGCGCCCGACGCGTTCGGCGCACGCCTCTCGTTCTTCTTCAACGCGCACAACCACTTCTTCCAGGAGGTCGCGAAGTTCCGGGCAGCACGCCGGCTCTGGTCGCGGATCATGAGCGAGCGGTTCGGGGCGACGAGCACGCAGGCGACCGCGCTCCGATTCCACGCGCAGACGGCCGGATCGACCCTGACCGCCCAGCAGCCCGAGAACAACGTCGTGCGGGTCGCGATCCAGGCGCTCTCCGCGGTGTGCGGCGGCGCCCAGTCGCTGCACACGAACTCCTTCGACGAGGCGCTCGCCCTGCCGACGGAGCATGCGGCGCACATCGCGCTCCGGACGCAGCAGATCCTCGCCAACGAGGCTGGCGGCACCGACACCGCCGACCCGCTCGGGGGTGCGTACTTCATCGAAGCGCTGACGGCCGAGCTCGAGCAGAGGGCGATTGAGCTGATCGAGCGCGTGGATGAGCTCGGTGGCGCCGTCGCCGCGATCGAGCAGGGCTTCGTCCAGTCGGAGATCGAGGCGTCCGCGTTCCGCTACCAGTCCGGGATCGAGTCGGGCGAGCAGGTCGTCGTCGGCGTGAACCGGTTCACGGAGGACGAGCAGGAGAGCGTCGAGCTCCTGCACGTCGATCCGGAGAGCGAGCGCCGCCAGCGTGAGCGCACCGCGAGAGTGCGCGCCGAGCGCGATGCGCGGGCTGCCGCGGCCGCACTCGACGAGGTCGCACAGGTCGCCGAGACGGACGAGAACCTCCTCCCACCGATCCGCGAGGCCCTGCGCGCTCGGTGCACCGTCGGCGAGATCTGCGGTCGGCTGCGCGAGCTCTGGGGGACGTACGACGCGCAGCATGCGTAGGCGCTCGAGGGTCGTCGTCGCGATCGCCGTCTTCGCGGCGTTCGTCGTCCCGATCGCCGCCATCGCGGCGACACGAGGGAAGGAAGCCTCGGCCGCGCCGAGCTACCGGCACGACGTCGCCCCGGTCCTGCAGGCGAAGTGCGAGGGCTGCCACCGGCTCGGCGGGATCGCGCCGTTCTCGCTCGAGACCGCCCGCGCCGCGTCGACGTGGTCGCCCGTCATCGCCGCTGCCGTGAAAGCCCGCCTGATGCCGCCCTGGCCGCCGGGCTCCGACTCACCCGCCTACGTGGGGCAGGCTCAGAGGCTCCTCACCGCCCGGGAGCGGAGCGTCATCCTCGCCTGGGCACGAGCGGGAGGGAAGGTCGACGGCCCGGCGATGCAGGCGAAGCCGCCTCCGCCGATCCCCGTACGAACCGGGGAGTCGATCGTGAAGGTCGCCATGCCGTCGCCGTACAGGCCGAAGGCGCCGAATGGAGGGACGGACGACTATCGCTGCTTTCTGCTCGATCCGAAGCTCGCGAAGGACGGCTTCGTCACCTCTGCACGGATCGAGCCCGGCGCGGCGAAGCTCGTCCACCACGTCATCCTCTACCGCGAGGACGCGGCGCAGGTCGCCTCGGCGAGGAAGCTCGACGCAGCAGCGCCCGGCCCCGGCTGGACCTGCTTCGGTGGAACGGGGATCTCGGCCGGCTCGGGATCGGGCCTCAATTTCCTGAACGACGCGAACTGGATCGCCGCCTGGGCGCCCGGCTGGGGCGGCAATCGCCTGCCGGACGGAAACGGCATTCCGCTCCCCGCGGGAAGCCAGATCGTGATGCAGGTCCACTACAACCTCCTGAACGGACACGCGACCGACCGCTCCCGGGCGATCCTCACCGTCGCACCCGCTCGGGCGAAGCTCACCCCTGTGCGAACGATGCTCCTTCCCGCTCCCGTCGAGCTCGCCTGCGCCAAGTCCGAGCACGGGAAGCTGTGCAGCCGCTCCGAGGCACTCTTCGATCTCGCGCGGAAGTACGGGTCCGACGCCGGGTTCGTGCCCGCCGGGCTTCTCCTCCTCTGCGGCAAGAACGCCGCGAACCCGCAATCGAGCCCGGTGACGACGTGCGACCGCCGCATCGACCAGCCGACGAAGATCCTCGCAGCGGCGGGGCACATGCACCTGCTCGGCCAGTCGATCCAACTCGAGCTCGACCCGGGAACACCGCGTGCGCGCGTCCTCCTCGACATCCCGGCCTGGAACTTCCACTGGCAGAACGCCTACACCCTCGCCAAGCCCGTCGAGGCGAAGCCCGGGGACGTCGTGCGCGTCACCTGTCGCTATGACATCTCCAGGCGGGTGCGAGCCCGCCGGCTCGGCGGGCCGATTCCGACCACCCCCCGCTACGTGCTCTGGGGCGAGGGGACGACCGACGAGATGTGCCTCGGGATCCTCCAGGTCACGAGCGGGTAGGCCGCGACCTGCGAATCCTCCTCGTCTCGCAGATGTACCCGAGCCCCGAAGACCCCGACCTCGGGGTCTTCGTCGCGAACCTCGAGCGCGAGCTCGGAGGACGTCGGCCACGAGCTCGAGCGAGCCGTCGTCGACCGGCGGGCGGGCGGGCGTGGTCGGCATCTAACGCTCGCGCGCGAGGTCTTCGAGACCGCCCGTCGCTTCCGGCCGGACGTCGTCTACGCGCACTTTCTCGTTCCCGCGGGACTCGCGGCGGCCCTCGGTTCGCGCGCGCCGCTCGTCGTCACCGCCCACGGACAGGACGTCGCCAACATCGGCTCGATGGTGGGGGTTCGGACGGCCACGCGCTACGTCGTGCGGCGCGCGGCGGCGGTGATCGCGGTCTCCGATTGGCTTCGGGCGAGGCTGGAGCGCGAGATCCCCTCCGCGGTCGGCAAGACGCACGTGATCGACTGCGGCGTCGACCTCGAGCGCTTCGCGCCACGCTCTGCCGAGGATGCGCGACACGAGCTCGGGTGGAACCCGGAAGGCACCGCCTTTCTCTGCCTCGGTTCGCTCTCGGAGCGCAAGAACGTCCTCCGCCTCGCCCGTGCGGTCGAGCAGCTGGGCCGAGGCGAGCTCGTCTTCGTCGGCGACGGGCCGCTTCGGGAAGCGCTCGAAGGGCGGCCTCGAGTCACCCTCGTCGGTCGCGTCCCGCACGACGTCGTTCCGGCCTGGCTCGCCGCGAGCGACGTCGTGTGCCAGCCGAGCCTCGCGGAGCCGTTCGGCCTCGCCACGCTCGAGGCGATGGCGTCGGCGCGGTCGGTGGTCGCGTCACGAGTCGGCGGGCCGCCCGAGTTCGTGAGCCCCGAGTCAGGAGTGCTCGTCGACCCGGAGGACGACGACGCCCTCGTCGCAGCGCTCGCGGAGGCTGCGGCGCTCCCGCGCCCGAACCTCGCGGCGCGAGCGGCCGCGGAAGCGCACGACGTCAGGAAGCAGGCAGCTCGGGTGGAGGAGATCCTCGAGCGAGCCGCTGGAGGTCGGCGAGCCTGACCTCGACGAGGGGACGCACGGCGTCCTCGAGGCCGGCCTCCCGTGCGACGGCGAGCGCCTCCTCGTAGCTCGCACGCACCTTCTCGACGTCCACGCCCTGCTTGAGCCGGTTGTCCCCTGTGACGAGGAGCTTCTGGATCCGCGTCCTCGGATTCCCCGCGTCGTCCATCGGGAGAAAGCTAGCCGCGCTGCTATCCTCGCGCGTCCATGCTCCTCGCCTTCTCGTTCGGGCTCCTCCAACTCTCGGCGGTCTGCCAGGTGCTCGCCTCGGCGGCCCTCGTAACCCTCATCCTCATGCACTCGGGGCGCGACGCGGGCTTCGGCGGGATGGGATTCACGCCTGCCTCGCAGGGCGGAACGCACATCGTCGAGAAGAACCTGACTCGCCTCACGGTCGTGGTCGCCGCCGTCTTCGGGCTCAACACGATCCTGCTCTTCCACCTCCTCTAGACTTTTCCCCGCGCGCGCTGGTGGCGGAATTGGTAGACGCGCTAGGTTGAGGGCCTAGTGGCCACTTAGGCCGTGGAGGTTCAAGTCCTCTCCAGCGCATGCGAAACGGGCCCGATCGGGCCCGTTTCCCTTGGCCGGCTTGACGTTCGTCCGGGAGGAGGTCTACTCTTCACGACGAACATACGTTCGTCCCGACTGACCCGCGACTGGAGATGACATGCTGACCACGCACCCCGAGCTGACCGCACGCCAGCAGGAGATCTGGCAGTACCTCGTCCAGTACGTGGACGAGCACGGGTATCCGCCGACTGTTCGCGAGATCGGAGACGCGGTCGGTCTCGCCTCGCCCTCCACGGTCCACGCTCACCTCGCGAACCTCGAGCGCACCGGGCTCCTCAAGCGCGACCCGACGAAGCCGCGGGCGATCGAGCTCACCGGCAGGCCGCGGCGCGAGCACGCCGCGGCGCCCGAGCCCCAGGGCCTCCCGCTCCTCGGCCGGATCGCCGCAGGCGGTCCGCTGCTCGCGGAGGAGACGATCGAGGAGACGATCGCCGTGCCCGAGCCGCTCGGCCGGAACGCCGACTTCCTCCTCCGCGTCACCGGCGACTCGATGGTCGAGGCCGGCATCCTGGACGGTGACGTCGTCGTCGTCCGCAAGCAGGACGACGCACGCGACGGAGACGTCGTCGTGGCGCTCGTCGGCGACGACGAGACGGCCGACGAGGCGACCGTCAAGACGTTCCACCGCGACCAGGGCCGTATCCGGCTCCAGCCCGAGAACAGCGCACTCGAGCCTCTCTATCCCGAGCACGTGCAGATCCTGGGCAAGGTGACAGGCGTCTTCAGGAGTCTCGGATGAACGTCGCACCGATCAGCCGGACGCTCGACCAGGAGCTCGCCGCGCTCGTGCGTGGCGTCAGCCTCGAGTGCCTCGTCTGCGGCGAGTTCGTCCTCCAGGTGAACGGCGTCATCGCCTGCCCGGAGTGCGGCTCGATCCTCGCCGAGGGACGAGACCTGCCCGAGTTGGCGTTACCATCCGTCGTGCAGGCCGGGTGACCGCGAGCCTCGATCTCACGATCGAGGCTCGAGGAAAGTCCGGACACCGCAGGGCAAGGATGCTGGGGCGACCCAGGCGGCGAAAGCCGACGGAAAGTGGAACAGAAAGGAGACCGCCGGCCGGTTTCGGAAACGGCATTGGCCGGTAAGGGTGAAACGGTGGGGTAAGAGCCCACCAGCGGTCGTGGCGACACGGCCGGCTCGCCAAACCCCGTCCGGTGCAAGGCGAAGCAGGTCCCGATGACGCGGCCCGCCGAGGGACCGGGTACGCCGCCAAGAGAGATGGTCACCTTCGACAGAATCCGGCTTACAGGCCTGCTACGAAAAACCCCCGCACACGCGGGGGTTTTTCATTGGGATTCGTTCGAATCCGAGAAGCCGTCGAGCGCGGCCGCGACGAGATCGGGGAGCGTGTCGAGGTTGTAGCCACCCTCGAGAACCGCTGCGGTACGAGGACCGAGCGCCGCCGAGCGCCTCGAGAGCTCCCGGAAGCCGTCCGCCGTGACCTCCATCCCGGCGAGCGGATCGGCGAGGTGGGCGTCGAAGCCCGCGGACACGAGCACGAGCTCGGGCTCGAACGCTCCGACCGCCGGCTCGACCAACCGCTCGAAAGCTCCGAGGTACTCGTCGTCGCCGGAACCGGCCGAAAGCGGGACGTTCAGCGTCGTGTCGTCGCCCGACCCGGGGCCGCCGGTCCCCGGATAGAAGGGCCACTGGTGAAGCGACACGAAGAACACGGTGCCGTCGTCTCGGAAGATCGCCTCCGTGCCGTTGCCGTGGTGGACGTCGAAGTCGACGATCGCGACACGTCCGACACCGAGCTCTTGCTGCGCGAAGCGCGCTGCGACGGCGACGTTGTCGAAGATGCAGAACCCCATCGCCGACGTTGCGAGCGCGTGGTGTCCAGGCGGTCGCACGAACGCGAACCCGCCGATCTCGACCGCGCGGATAGCACAGCCCGCCGCGAGGCGAGCCGCCTCGCACGTCGTGGCGCTTGCGACCGTGTCGCCGTCGAGCCAGGTCTCGTTCCGGAGCGAATCGACCTTCTCGACGTAGTCAGGAGCGTGGACGAGCTCGATCTGCTCACGTGTCGCCGGGCTTCCCTCCTCGTACGCGGAGAACCGTTCGAGCAGTCGTTCGAGACGCACCGGGCTCTCCGGATGGAGGTGGTGCCCGGTCGGATGGAGGTGGGCCATCGCCGGATGGCTGACGATCCTCATGCCGCCTGCTCGAGCCTGCCCGCGAGCCCGGCGAGCCCGAGCTCTCGTGCCTGCGTCGCCGTCACCGCCCAGTCCGGCTCGACGTCGGGCATCGGGGCGAGCGGGGCAGACCGATCGAGCGTGGCGAGCCGCAGGTACAGCCGCAGTGCGTCCGCTTCGGCGCCGAAGCGGCCTTCTCCGAGCATCGCCCCCAACGAGCCGTACGTGGCCAGGAGCTCCGCGGCTCGCTTCTCGCCGATCCCGCGCGCTCCCGGGATCTTGTCCGACGGATCGCCGCGCAGCGCGATGAAGTCCGGAACCTGCTCCGGGTCGACGCCGTAGCGCTCGCGGACCTCCGCGGGCCCGATCCGCACGGGCTCACCGCCGCGGGCGGGCTGGAGGATGGTGGTCCTCTCGGTCGCGAGCTGGAACGCGTCCCGATCCGAGGTCGCGACGAGCGCCGATCCGCCCGCAGCTTCTTCCGTGGCCGCGGCCGTCGCGAGGAAGTCGTCCGCCTCGTATCCCGGCGCTTTCCCGCACACGATCCCGCTCGTCGCGATGAACCCCGGCAAGAGATCGAGCTGCTCGAGCAGCTCCTCGTCGAACTCACGGCCCGACTGGTAGCTCTCGAAGGAGGTATGCCGGTACGTGGGCACGTCGAGGGTGTCCCAGCCGACGACGACGGCGCGCGGGCGCTCGCGCTGCCAGAGGCGGACGAGCATGTCGGTGAAGCCGGTGAGGGCGTTCCCGGGCGAGCCGTTCGCCCGGCGGATCGAGCTCGGCAGAGCGTGGTACGCGCGGTGGGCAAACGAGTCGCCGTCGACGATGAGGAGCGGCTTCCGGCTCATGCGAGTGAGCCTGCGGGCTCAGCGCGATGACGCCACCGGAAGCACCGCTCGAACACGGGCGAGATCGACGCCACGACGAGCGAAAAGAGCCGCTTCGGTCGCACGCGGTGGGCCACGCGCGAGAGTATCGCCGGATTGCGGGAACGGACGGCGTCGCTAAGGTGTTCCGCCGATGCCGAAGTCCCTGGTGATCGTCGAATCGCCGGCGAAGGCCCGAACCATCGCCGGCTACCTCGGCCGCGAGTACGCGGTCGAGTCGAGCGTGGGCCACATCCGCGACCTCCCGGACAAGGCGTCCGAGGTTCCCGAGGCCAAGCGCAAGCAGTTCGGGGCGCTCGGGGTCGACGTGGAGCACGGCTTCGAGCCCTTCTACGTGGTCGATCCGGGCAAGAAGAAGATCGTGACCGACCTGAAGAAGCGCCTGCAGGACGCGGACGTTCTCCTGCTCGCGACGGACGAGGACCGTGAGGGCGAGGCGATCGCATGGCACCTCGTCGAGGTCCTGAAGCCCAAGGTCCCCGTCCGGCGGATGGTGTTCCACGAGATCACCCGGGATGCGATCGCCCGCGCTCTCGACGAGACTCGAGAGATCGACCAACGGCTGGTCGACGCCCAGGAGACGCGTCGCATCCTCGACCGCCTCTACGGCTACGAGGTGTCGCCGGTGCTCTGGAAGAAGGTCACGCGCGGTCTCAGCGCCGGCCGCGTGCAATCGGTCGCCACGCGGCTCGTCGTCGACCGCGAGCGTGAGCGCATCGCGTTCGTCGCGGCCGAGTACTGGGACCTGCTCGGCACGTTCGATCCCGGTGCATTCGAAGCTCGGCTCGCCGCCGTCGCCGGGCAACGAGTAGCGCAGGGCAGGGACTTCGCCTCGACGGGCGATCTCCGCGACGAAGCTCTCGTCCGCCTCGACGAGGCCCGCGCGCGCAAGCTCGCTGACGATCTCGTCGGTGCGTCCTTCACCATCCGCTCGTCGGACGAGAAGCCGTATCGGCGCAAGCCTGCGGCACCGTTCCGAACCGCGACGCTCCAGCAGGAAGCGAGCCGCAAGCTCCGCTTCTCCGCGCAGACGACGATGCGCGTCGCTCAACGCCTGTACGAGTCGGGGTACATCACGTACATGCGGACCGACTCGACCACCCTCTCGGAGTCGGCACTCGACGCGGCGCGCGCGCAGGTGCGGGCTCTCTTCGGAGACGAGTACGTCCCGGAGAAGCCACGCCGATACCAGCACGCGGTTGCGAACGCGCAGGAGGCGCACGAGGCGATCCGGCCGGCCGGGGATGAGTTCAGGTCGCCGGACGACGTCGCGAGGGAGATCTCGCGCGACGAGCTCGCCCTCTACGACCTCATCTGGAAGCGCACGCTCGCATCGCAGATGGAGGACGCTCGCGGGCAGACGGTCTCACTGCGTCTCGGCGCCACGTCGTCTGCGGGCGAGGACATCGAGTTCTCGGCCTCGGGAACGGTGATCACGTTCCGCGGGTTCCTGGCCGCGTACGAGCCCGGACGCGACGAGCCCTCG
This sequence comes from uncultured Actinomycetes bacterium, assembly GCA_963809405.1. Taxonomy (GTDB): domain Bacteria; phylum Actinomycetota; class Thermoleophilia; order Gaiellales; family Gaiellaceae; genus GMQP-bins7. The sequence continues at coordinate 1,234,349 of CAWEJN010000002.1, read as the reverse complement.
GACGACGACGAGGAGCGGCGCCTTCCCCAACTGGCCGTTGGCGACGAGGTCACCGCAGTCTCGATCGAGCCCGAGGGACACTCGACGGCGCCTCCGCCGCGATACACGGAGCCGACGCTGGTCAAGGCCCTCGAAGACCGCGGCATCGGGCGTCCCTCGACCTATGCGGCGATTCTCGCGACGATCGTCGATCGCGGCTACGTCTTCAAGAAAGGGACGGCTCTCGTCCCGACGTTCCTGGCGTTCGCCGTCGTGAACCTGCTCGAGCGCCACTTCCGGCAGCTCGTGGACTACGACTTCACAGCCCGGATGGAGGGAGACCTCGACCGGATCGCCGCCGGCGCCGAGGAGCGGGTCGACTGGCTCACCCGGTTCTACTTCGGCGGCGAGGACGATCCCGGGCTCCACGATCTGGCGACCGGACACCTCGACGAGATCGACGCCCGCGCAGTCAACTCGATCCCGATCGCAGGGAGCGACGTCGTCGTGCGAGTCGGACGCTACGGGCCGTACCTCGAGCGCGGCGACGAGCGGGCGAGCCTCCCGGTCGACCTCGCGCCCGACGAGCTCACGGCCGCACGTGCGAACGAGCTCCTGGCGCAGCCTGACGGTCGCGTGCTGGGGACCGATCCGGCGTCAGGTCGCGAGATCGTCCTCCGCTCGGGCCGCTATGGGCCGTATGTCACCGAGGTTCTTCCGGATGACGCGGAGACGAAGCCTCGGACGGGATCGCTCCTCAAGTCGATGTCACCCGAGACGGTGACCTTGGAAGACGCTCTGCGACTGCTGTCTCTGCCGCGCGTCGTCGGTGCCATCGACGGGGAGGACGTGACCGCCCAGAACGGTCGCTATGGCCCATACATCAAGAAGGGTGACGAGTCTCGTTCGCTCGAGACCGAGGAGCAACTTTTCACCGTTACCCTGGAAGAAGCGGTCGCTCTCCTTGCACAGCCGCCGCGACGGCGAGGCCGGGGCGCGCCCCGCGCTCCGCTCAAGGAGCTGGGGACGGACCCAGCGTCCGGCAAGCCGATCGTCGTCAAGGAGGGCCGCTTCGGGCCGTACGTGACCGACGGCGAGACGAACGCAAGCCTTCGTCGGGGCGACAGCGTCGAGGCGATCACTCCGGAGAGAGCCACCGAGCTCCTCGCGGAGAGACGCGCGAAGATCGCCGGTTAACGGCGTGTTAGGAGTGGTTTGCATCGTCCGGGAGATCGGCGATCATCTAACTCGCCTGGGACGGAAACGTCTCAGGTGATGGGCCCGCGGGCTCTGACAGTGTGTGCGCCGCGAACCGTCGAAGCGCTAGCAGCGGAATACAACGGTAGAGCGCAAACGTTGATGAGCTTGTGACGCCTGGCAAGGCGCTCGAAGCGTGGAAAGAAAAGGAAACCGGCCATACACTCAGTAAGTTTGTTGCTCCCCGGGAACGACCGTCGCGAAAGGACTGAAACACCAACTTGACGCAGAACCAGCTCATCGAACTGCTCGAATCCGAGCATCTGAAGGCGCTGATCGAGCGCGGCGAGGAGCGCGGGGGCCATCTCGAGGCCGCCGAGCTCGAGGCGTTCGTCGTCGAGCACGATCTCGGCGAGGAGGAGGCCGAGCTGCTCCAGCGAGAGCTCGAGGCCCACTCGATCGAGATCGCGCAGGCAGACGCCGAGGCCGAGAAGGAGACGGCCGAGGCGGCCAAGTACGAGGCGGGCGCCGTGTCCGGCGCCGCGGACAGCCTGCAGCTCTTCCTCGCCGACGTCGGCCGCCACAAGCTCCTCACGGCATCGGAGGAGGTGGCGCTGGCGAAGCGGATCGAACGCGGAGACCCCGTGGCCAAGCGAACGATGATCGAGTCGAACCTCCGGCTCGTCGTCTCGATCGCCAAGGGCTATCGCGGTCTCGGCGTCCCGTTCCTCGATCTCATCCAGGAAGGCACGCTCGGGCTCAACCGCGCAGTCGAGAAGTTCGACTGGCGGCGTGGCTTCAAGTTCTCGACGTACGCGACCTGGTGGATCCGCCAGTCGGTGCAGCGAGCAGTCGCGAACCATGCGCGGACGATCCGCGTGCCGGTGCACGTCGTCGAGCGGCAGCAGAAGCTGTCGCGCGCCGCGCGGCGGCTCGAGGTCGAGCTCGGTCGCGAGGCCACGAAGCAGGAGCTCGCCGAGGCGACCGGCCTGCCGATCCAGCACGTGGACGAGGCACTCGGCGCCGCCCACGCATCCGTCTCGCTGAACCAGACGGTCGGCGCGGACGACGAGGGCGAGCTCGGTGACCTCTTCGCCGATCGCGAGGCGGCGGATCCGTTCGACGAGGCAGAGGAGTCCCTCCGCAGGCAGAGCATTCGCCGAGCGCTCGACGCGCTCCCCGAGCGCGAGCGGCGGATCCTCGAGCTTCGGTTCGGATTCGAGGGCGAGCCGTGGACGCTCGAAGCGATCGGCCACGAGCTCGATCTCACCCGCGAGCGTGTTCGCCAGCTCGAGGGCCAGGCGCTGAAGCGGCTCGAGGCCCTGCGGGACCTCGCCGGGCTCGCAGCGTAGTCGCGGCTCAGTCGGACGAAGCGACGGGCGGGCTTTGCCCGCCCGTCGCGTTTTCAGGCGGCATTTCGACTCGCCTCCTGGCGGCTTCGGCCAGAGCTTCGTCGTCGTAGAGGTGACACTCGACGTCGACGTCTCCCGAGCGGAGTAGGCGCGGCTCGACGGGATCGTGCCATTCGACGTCCACGCCGCGGGCGTCGGCCTCGATCGTCCGAACGCCGCGCCAGAACGGCTCTTCGGGCGCGTCGGCTCGAAGTGCGCCGACAAGATCGAGGATCTGGTCTCCCGAGGCGTTCTTGCCCGCGCCGAGCCGGACCTTCGAGGCAGGCTCGTCGAGGGTCGTATCCGCCTGGAACAACGCCTGTTCGGCCTCGTACTGCTCCGGCCCCTGTGCCGCCCAGCGCGCTTCGAGCAAGTCGCGAAGGTCTCGCGTCTCCCACCCGCACACCTCGAACGCCGCCGGGCAGCGCGGATGGAACGAGCAGCCGAGCGGAGGCCGCGCGGCGTCGGGGACTTCTCCGCGCGGCAGATCTCGCGGAACGCTCTTCCGCGGATCAGGCTCGGGGATCGCCCGCAAGAGCGCCTTCGTGTACGGGTGCTTCGGATCCTCGTAGATCGCCGCCGAGGGGCCGATCTCGACGATGCGGCCGAGGTAGAGGATGGCGATCCGATCACAGAAGAACTTCGCGGTCGCGAGGTCGTGGGTGATGTATAGGTACGTGAGGTCGAGCTCCGACTTCAGGTGGAGCATGAGCTCCAGTATCTTCGCGCGGACGCTCATGTCGAGCATCGAGACGGGCTCGTCCGCGACGAGGAGGAGCGGGTTCAGGATGATCGCCCGTGCGATCACGGCTCGCTGCTTCTGTCCTCCGGAGAGGTCGGACGGGTACTTGGCCATGAACTGCTCCGCGGGAGCCAGTCCGACGGTCTCGAGCGTCTCGGCCACGCGCAGTCGAAGCTCGTCGCCGGATGCGATCCGATGGATCTGGAGCGGGTGGCCGACAGACTGCTCGATGGTCATCGCCGGGTTCAGCGAGGCGTGGGGATCCTGGAAGACGATCTGGACACCGCGTCGGAGCGCTCGGAGCTCACGCGAGCCCATCTGCGTGATGTCGCGACCGTCGAACACGACGCTTCCGTCGGTGGCTTTGACGAGCCCGAGCAGCGTGCGCCCGAGCGTCGTCTTCCCGCTCCCCGACTCTCCGACGAGACCCAATACCTCGCCCTTGCGAAGGTCGAGGGAGACGTCGTCGACGGCTTTGACGTATCCCGCCTCGCGACCGAGCAGCCGTTGTCCGAACGAGCCGCGGAGCGGGTAGTAGGTCTTCAGGTGGCGGACGGAGACGAGCGGGGACTCCTCCTCCGCCGTGCCCGCAACGGGTTGCAGCTCCGCCTCCACTACGCCTCCTCGGCCACGGCGATCTCCTCGCGCTCGAGGCCGGACATCCCGCCTGCCGGAACGTGCTCCTCCGGGCCGTGGAGCCAACAGCTCACGCGGCGCGCGTCGGCGAGACCCACCTCGATCGGATCCCGGGTCGCGCAGACGACCATCGCGTCGGGGCACCGCGGGTGGAAACGGCACCCCCGCGGCGGCTCGATGAGGTTCGGGGGCGCGCCGGGGATCGAGTGGAGCGCCGACGTCTCGAGGGAGATCGTCGATCGCAGCAACTCACGAGTGTACGGATGCGCCGGCTCGATGAAGACCTCGCGCGCGAGACCCTCTTCGACGATCCTCCCCGCGTACATGACGGCGACGCGATCACATGCCTCCGCGACGATCCCGAGGTTGTGTGTGATGAGCAGAAGCGCGGTCCCGAAGTTCTGGCGCAGGTCGGCGAGGATGCTGAGGATCTGCGCTTCGACAATGACGTCGAGTGAGGTCGTCGGCTCGTCTGCGATCAGGAGCCGGGGACGCAGGACGAGCGCGAGCGCGATCATGATGCGCTGCCGCATCCCGCCGGAGAACTCGTGCGGATACTGGCGGAACCGCGTGGGGGGAATCCCCATTCGGCCGAGTGTCTCGAGTGATCGGTCCCGGACCTCGCGGTCGGTGAGGCTCGAGTCGTGCTGCTCTAGGGTCTCCCTGAAGTGATCCTCGATGCGCATGACCGGGTCCAGCCTGGTCATGGGCTCCTGGAAGATGAGACCGAGATCGGGGCCGCGGAGCCTTCGGAGGTCCTTGTCCGACATCCCGACGAGGTTCCGATTCCCGTAGATCACCTCACCGTCGGAGACGGCCCCGTCGGGGAGAAGCCCGATGATCCCGCGGCCGAGCGTCGACTTCCCGCATCCGGACTCGCCGACGAGCCCCACGACCTCGCCCGCGTCGATGTCGAGCGAGACGCGATCGACGGCCCTCACTGGGCCTCTCGGCGTTCCGTAGTAGACGCGGAGATCGCGGACCGACACGACCGCGGTGCTCACGCTGCCGTCTCCGTCTCCTCGGCGTCGATCTCCGCGAAGTCGACCTTCACAATCGGACGCTTCCGAAGCACGGGGTTGATCGTCTCGTTGAGGCCTTCGCCGAGCAGCGTGAGACCCGTGACGAGGAGCACGATCGCCAGCCCGGGAAAGAGGGCCGTCCACCAGATGCCGGACGAGGCATCCGACACGGCGCGCTGGATGTCATATCCCCACTCGGCCGCCTCGGTGGGCTGGATTCCGTAGCCGAGGAACCCGAGCGCCGCGAGCGTCAGGATCGCGTCCGCTGCGTTCAGCGTCGCCAACGGCGGCACGTTCTGGACGACGTTGAAGAACACGTACTTGCGAATGACGGTGAACGGGCGGGCGCCGAGAGCCCGCGCCGCCTCGACGTAAGGCTCCTCCCGGACGCTGATCGTGTGGTTGCGGACGACGCGGAAGTAGAGCGGGATGTACGCCACCGTGATCGCGATCGCGGCGGTGAGGATCCCTTGTCCGATGCTCCCAGAGAGCAGGAACGCAATGACGATCGCCAGGAGCAGGAAAGGGAACGCGAGCATCGCGTCCATGACGAGCACGAGCATTCGATCGAGCTTCCCTCCGAAGTACCCCGAGATGAGCCCCACGGGGATACCGATGGAGAGCGACATCGCGAGGGAGACCAGAACCACCTTGAGCTCGGTGCGCGCACCCCAGATCACGCGCGAGAGGACGTCCGTCGACTGGACGGTCGTTCCCATCCAGTGCTCGTGCGACGGGTGGGCGAGCTGAGGGAATCTGTGCCCGTTCGCCTGGAACTGATCGAACGTGTACGGGGAGATCAGCGGCGCGAAGATCGCCATCAGGATGAACCCGAGGGTGATCACCACCCCCGCCCAGAGCATCACGCGACCGGTCCCGCGGACCTCGCGGATCGGCGCGAATGCTCGCCGCACCCCGACGAGGCGGGTGGAGCCCGAGGGCTGATCGATCGGAGCCGCTTCGGCCGGCGTCGCCATCAGTATCGGATCCTGGGATCGATGTACGCGTTGATGAAGTCGATGACCACGCTCACGATCACGACGACGACCGCGAAGACGACGACGATCCCCTGGACGGCCGCGTAGTCGCGGTTGGCCAGGTACGTCACCAGCTCGTGCCCCATCCCCGGCCAGTTGAACGTCGTCTCGGTCAAGACGGCGCCTCCGAGGAGCAACGCCATCGTCAGCCCGACGATCGTGATCACCGGGACGAGGGCATTCCGGAAAGCATGGTCGTACACGACGGAGCGCTCGTTCACACCGCGGGCCCGCGCCGCCTCGATGTAGTCGTCCTTCATCGTCCGGATGACGTTGACGCGAATGAGCCGGATGAAGACTCCCGCGGTGACGAGGCCGAGCGTCACGGCCGGAAGGATCAGGTGCCTGATGATGTCGCCGAGCGCAGACCAGTTGCGATCGATGATCGCGTCGATCGTGTAGATGTTCGTGTGCGTGACGAGCGTCGCCTGCGTGATCGGGCTCGCCCGATCGGAGGTCGGTAACCATCCGAGGTACGACCCGAAGAAGAGTTGCGCCATGAGGCCGAGAAAGAACACGGGCGTCGCGTAGATGAGGATCCCGAAGAGACGTCCGCCGGCGTCGATGGGCGTATCTCTGAACCGGCCCGCGAAGAGACCCACGACGACCCCCACGACGACCGCGACGATCATCGCGAAGAACGTGAGCTCCAGAGTCGCGGCGCCGTTGACCTTGACGATGTCGGTGACCGGTCGGCGGTCGGTGATGGTCGTTCCCAGGTCGCCGCGCGCGATCTGGCCGAGGTACTCCCAGTACTGCTGGTAGATCGGCTTGTCGTAGCCGAGCTCGTGCTTGATCTCGTTGATGACGCTCGGGGGCGCATGTCCGCCGAGCGCCGCCGAGATCGGGTCGCCCGGCGCCACGCGCATGAGGAAGAAGACGAACGTCAGGAGGATGAAGATCGTCGGGATCACGAGCAGCAGGCGCGTGATCGCGTAGCGCCGAAGTGAAGTTCCCTGACCGGTCATCGCTGGTTCACGACATCCGAGCCTGGCTCGTCAGCCGCAGATCGCAAAAAGGTAGCCCCCGGTGAGCGTTCGGCGGTCCGGCGAAGAGCCGGGGCGTTCCAGGCGAAGACCGTGAGGGGGGCGCCGACGGCACCCCCCTCTGTCTGTTCTTGTCTCTCTGGTCGTGCCTTACGACTTCGACAGCTTCCAGAAGCGCATGTACACCGTCGGATTGAGCGTGGTCGGAATCCCGTGCACGTTCGAACGGGCGACCGCGATCATCCTGCCCTGCCAGACCGGAATGATCGGCACGTCCGTGGCCGCGAGAGCCTGGATCCGACGGAGGACGGCGTTCCTCGCCGTGAACGACTTCGCGGCGAGCTCCAGCTTGATCAACGCCTGCATCTTCGGATTGTTGTAGCCGCTCTGCGTGAACGTGTCGTTCCGGTAGAAGGGGACGACGTAGTCCTCGGCATCCGGATAGTCCGGGAACCAGCCGAGCTGGAAGGCGTTGTACTGCGTTCCGAGCGCTGCGCTGTACTGCGCCCACTCGGCCGACTTGAGCGTGACCTTGAACACGCCGCCCTTCTCGAGACCGCGCTTGATCTCGGCGTATTCGTCGGCCGACGCGTCACCGTAGTGCGTCGGCGTCCACCAGACCTCGAGCGGGAACGGCATCTGCAGCCCCGCTGCCGTGAGGGCGGCTTTCGCCTTGGCGACGCTCGGCACCCGACCGTAGGTCGTGGCGAACGAGTCGACGTGCGACGGGTAGCCGGCCGGCGGCATCGAGTACAGCGGCGTCACGAAGCCGTGGTACACGCGGGTCGCGATCGTCTGCCGCGGCATGAGGTACGCGACCGCCTTGCGAACCGCGATGTTGTTCGTCGGCTGCCTGGTCACGTTGAACGTCAGGTAGCGGATCGTGCCGCCCGCGCCGAGGTAGACCTTGATCCCTTTCGCGTGCTGGAGCGACTGCAGCTCCGTGGGGGTGAAGGTCTGATACGCCATGTCGATCTCGCCCTTCTGGAGAGCGAGCTTCATGGTCGAGGACTTCGAGTAGTAGTTGATGATCAGCGTGCTGTTCCTCGGCTCCGGCCCCCAGTAGCTGGGATTGGCCTGGAAGACCGCCTGCTGACCGGGCGTGTACTTAACGAGCTTGTACGGCCCCGTACCGATCTGCTGCGACGTGTTCGACAGCAGGCTGTTCGCTTTGTATGCGCCGCCGCTCGGCACGATGTTGCAGCACTGCGTCGCGAGGAGCGCGGGCCAGGTGACCTGCGGTGACTTGAGGTGGAAGGTGACGGCGTACTTGCCGTTCGTCGAGACGCTCTTCAGGTTCCCGAGCAGCGGCGACGGCGAGTTGGCCGCGGCCTGCTTCTCGACCTGCTTGTTCGTGACTCGATCGATCGAGAACTTCACGTCCGCCGAGTCGAACGACGAACCGTCCTGGAAGGTGACGCCCTTCCGGAGGTTGCAGCGCCAGGTCCGGAGCGTGCCGACCGAGAAGCACTTGGTCGCGAGCTCCGGCTCGAGCGTCGTGTTGTTCCGGTACTGCATCAGATGCTCGAAAACCTGGAAGTCGAGCGTGAACGTGCCGTAGTCGTACGTCCCCGCCGGATCGAGGTTCGTGATCGTGTCCGTCGTGCCGTCGACGAGCGTGCTGGCCGAGGCGGACGTCCCGCCCGAAAACGCGGATTCGCCAACGCCCGCGCCGACGACGCCGACGACGAGGACGACGAAGGCGGCGAGTGCACCCAGCCGCCAGCTCAGCAAGCGTTCTTTCATCGATTCCCCTTTCTCCGTGCGTTCTCCCGTCCGGTGAGCCCTGGCACCTTACCGGCCCGTGGAATCGCCTGTGTGCAACGTTGAGACGCCCAAACGCGCCCTTCAGTTGTAGACCCCGCGCATCCCTCGTTCGAGCGAAAGCAGCCGGGTGACCTAAAGCGGCGCGACAGGGTCGCCGATACCGCGTTTGTGGACGCCGCTGAGCGCAAGGAGATCCTGAGCCGCTACCGCGATCACAGCCGCCGCTTCGAGGCGGCCGCTGCGCGTCGTAGCACGAGCCGGCACGGCGCGGTCATCCCGTTCACGCCTCCGACGACGAGGGAGATCGGTCAGGATCCCACAGCGCGCGAGATCGAGGTGCTCCAGCTCGTCGCCGACGGCCTCGTCAACCGCGAGATCGGAGAGCGTCTCTTCCTGTCGGAAGAGACGGTGAAGTCACACGTCAGGCACCTGCTCGCGAAGCTTCAAGCGCGCAGCAGAGCCCACGCCGTAGCCGTTGGCTTCCGGCGTGGGCTCATTGCGTAGCTATAGCCGCCAGCATCCTGTTCTCCACCGGGCCGTTCCCCCGTTGCTTCCCCCGAAAGAGGGATGCCCACCCCCAGTGGAGAACCGAGGATGAGACGGCACTACCAGACTTTCGTGCCCCTCCGCATACGCATGACTCCTAGATTGGGAACTGACGGCAGCCGCATCGTATACCCCGTTCGAGGGATGGTGCAAGCACTTCGCAGCCGCGAGCGCCGGCCACAGCACCGAACGCTTCTGTATGTCGTTTCACTCCTAGTTGCCGCAGTAGCGACTGGCGCAGCGTTGGTCCTCGCCGGATATCGGCTCGAGCAGCCACTCGTCGTGGTGGTGCTCGCCATAGCCGCTGCCATCGCTGAACGCAACAGCATTCGACTTACCAAGACCACTGAGCAGTCGATTTCTGTCCTTCCCACTCTGTTTGCAGCCGTGGTCTTTGGGCCGCTTGCCGCCGCATTCGTCGGGGCAGCATCGATGTTGGGCGACCCGGAGCTGATGAGTCGCGGCGACCCAGACCGTGCTCCACGACTCAAGTGGGCGACCTACACAAGCACCCGGTTCATCGGTGGTGCGGCAACTGGCCTGGCAGCGCAAGCAACGCTCGGGTTGGTCCCATCTGAGTTTGGCGGACTGGTGGCGGCGACACTCATCGGAGCACTCGTAAGCGAAGCGCTAGAGATCGTCTTCGCGATAGCGACGACAGCGGTGCGAGGAGGATCGGTTCGGGACACGGCTAGGACCGTAACGCCGCTGCTCGTGCTTGCTCCCCCAGCGTACGCACCGGTTGTTGCCCTCCTTGCATTGATCTACATCGAAGTTTCGCCTTGGACGCTCGTTCTTTTCCTCGTTCCGGCGATAGCTGTCGAGCGCCTGTACGGGCTATACCAGGACGAGCGACAACTCGCTGCCGAGCTTTCAAAGGCCAATGAGACGCTCGAAAGAGCGAACCTGCAGTTCGCGGCTGCACTGATCGCCACTCTCGACGCCCGAGACCAGTACACGGCCGGGCATTCCGCAGCGGTCGCCATCTACTCCCGGGATATCGCCGAACGCATGGGCCTGCCGGAAGAGATCCAGGAACATGCGTACCTCTGCGGTCTCGTACACGACATCGGGAAGATCGGGCTCCCGCCGGGCCTCCTCGAGAAGCCCGGAGCGCTCACGCTCGAGGAGCGCCGTCAAATGCAGGAGCACTCGGCGATCGGCGAACGCATTCTCGCCCACGTCGACGAGTACTCAGAGATCTCGACAGTGGTTCGGCACCATCACGAGCGCATCGACGGCCAGGGCTACCCCGACGGTCGTCTGGGGGACGACATCCCGCTCGTCTCTCGAATCATCGCCGTTGCTGATGCGTACAACGCGATGACGTCGAACCGACCGTATCGCGACGCCATGCAGAGTCGTGTGGCCCGGCTACGACTCGCACAGGCCGTCGATAGTCAGTTCGACACGGCAGTCGTTGCAGCATTCGAAGCGATCCTGGCGGGCTCTGACGAGGACTACCGCGTGGCTCGGCGAGCCGACTTCCTTGCATTCGCGCAGAGCAGCTACGACGACTCGCCAGCCTCGATGTCCTCAGTCGCGGAAGTCGCCTGATCGACTCGTTCGAGCGCCGCCTGCATTGCGAGCGCAACGCGCGAGTGGGTTCCAACCTTCTCGTAGATGTGGTGCGCATGCAGCTTCACCGTCTTCTCGCTGATCACGAGGATGTCCGCTATCTGCCGGTTCGTCAGGTTCTGACGGATGAGCTCGTAGACCTCGCGTTCCCGACGCGTCAGACGCTCACGAGGATCTGCGTCGGCTGAGATTGGTTGGCCAATTGCCCTCGTCAAGTCGTCGTCGCCAACTCGACGAATGAGACCCGCAATGCGCTCGCGCTGAGGCCGCCGCAGCAGGACTGCGAGTAGCTCGGGACTCGATCTGTACCCGGTCACCAGCAGATCGACGGCTCCGGTCGCGAACGCGGCCTCCTCAAGAGCTTCGACAAGATTGCTTGCCTCCGCTTGCCGACTTTTCAACGCAACGATCGCTTCGACCGCCCGGCCTAGAACGAGTGGTTCAACTGCGCGCGTCGATCCCCGATAGCCACGAATCAGCGCCAGCGCCTCATCCGTCCTTCCGAGCACCGCGAGTGGAATGGCACGCGAGCACTGGACCTCGACTCGCGCGGCAGGCAAAGAATGACTCAGGTCTGGAACCTCCAACATCAATGCAGCCTGATGAAGGCCGCGCTGGGAAAGGAGGCGCAGCAGTACGGCGAAGCAGATTTGTTCAGCATGCGTGTCGTGTGTGGTGCGAGCAGCCGCAAGCGCCGTTTGGACTCGCTCCTCGGCTTCTGGCCACTCGCGCAGCCCGGCAAGCGCCGTCGCAGCGGAACATAAGGCATAGGGGGTCGCGAACTCGAGCCGGTAGCGACGTGCGCCACGTAACAGCGCGTCTGCAACCTCAAGCGCTTCTGCGTAGCGACCAGCTAGCGCGAGCGCCGTGGAATAAACGCTCTCGAAGGATGTCGTGACCAGAGGGTCGCTCACAACCTTCAGAAGCTGCGCTGCGCGATCGGCTTCAGCGAGCTCAACGGTGCCGAACCGCAGTCCGCAGTGCAGCCTATGACCGGCTGCACGAACCACTTCGCGCGGATCTGAGGCTATTCCTGTCGCTATCAGATCGGATAGTGCGAGGAGCGCTTCCGGTCTCTCGAGTTCAATGAGCGATCGCAGCTGGCCCCAGCGGGCGTCCCGACGCTCCGCCTCCGTGGACGCGGTCGCTTCGGCACGACGATAGAACTCGAGCGCCTCCTCTTCATGGGATGCGAGATGCGCTGCGCGGCCGGCTATCGAGAGCGCGCGAACCGTCGACTCCGAGACCCCGGTTGCTGCAACCTCGGCGAACATCTGCGCTTCTGCATGACGACCGTGCCGAAGAGCAACCTCTGCGCGAGCGACGCTGATGATCGGGTCTCCTAGCTGCCAGTCTTCGGCCAGCGCGCACCACGTCTCGATCGTGGACAGTCGGGCGGTGTCGAGAAGATCGTCCAGCGCCTGATCGACGAGCGCTTCGAGGAGCGCACGCTGCCCACGACGAGCGATCACGTCGAAGGCAGCGTCCCAGTCTCGCGTCCTCCGGTAGTAGGCAATGCATGTCTCGACGGCATGGCGCGCCGGAGGCTCGCCCTCTGCGCCCGCACGATCCTCGAGGAACGATCGGGCGAGAGGATGGAGGTCGAGCACCTGCCCGCGCTCGACGAGGACGCCGACGTCGAGCGCCGCCTCGCAGACCTCGTCGGTCTCGGCGCCGAGGAGCTCCGCAGCGAGGTCGCGATCGAGGACGGGAGCGATCGACAGCGTCGCGAGGCCCATGCGGACGCTCTCGCCGAGTGCGGACAGCACCTCCTCCGCGAAGAAGCCGTACAGCGACGCCGGGACTTGACCGTCGCCGTCGATCTCGGGCGAGAGCACGCTCGCGAGGCCGATTACCGCGGGCCAGCCGTTCGCGAGTGCGACGAGACCCGCTGCTGACGACGGAGAGCGTCCGGCCAGGACCTCGGCGGCCTCGTATGCGTCCATGGCGAGCGCGGTCTGGTTGATCTCGAGGACCTCCCCGTAGAGGATCCCGCGAGTCGTGACCCAGGAGGGACGCTGGCGGCTCGCGATCAGGAGCTTGATCGGGCACGCGTCGACCAGAGCGGACACGAACCGCTCGGCGTCCGCCGCGCGTGAGATCTCCTGGTACTCGTCGATGACGAGCCAGCTGTCGTCCGGCCAATCCTGAAGATCCTCTCCGAGCAGCTCGGCGAGGACGTCGACGCGGTCGGCCGGGGCAGGGACCGCCCTCAGATGCTCGCGAAGTCGGACGTCGCAGCCTTCGACGATCGCCACCGACGCGCGTGCGACACCGAGTGCCAGAGCAGCGACGTCGGCCGAGGCGCGACGGGCCGTGAACCACGCTCCGCGACGGCCGGCGGCTCCGATCCACTGCTCGGCGAGCGTCGTCTTCCCATAGCCGGCCGGGGCGACCAGAGTGCGGACGCGAGCAGTCGAGTCGTCGAGGAGGGCAAGAAGGCGTGGACGCTCGATGATCCGGCGTCGCTGCAGAATCCGCGCCTGCCCGACTGTGGCCGCCATCCCCATCCTCGTGACGGAAGTTGCTTTCCGACCCTACAACCTTCTTGAGAGGCGCGCCTGCGGCGGTCGGAGCCGCCGCAGGCGCGGGTCACCGTGCCGGCCGCGTGCCGAGAGCCCAGCCGTGCACGGACATCGGGTCCTCGCCCGTCAGGAGTCGGTAGGCGATCGGAATCTGACGCCTGCGCGTCACTCCGAGCTTCTGTCGAAGCACGTCCGAATGCGCCTTGGCCGTCCTGGGGGAGATCCCGAGCCTGATCCCGACCTCGTCGTTCGAGCACCCGGCTGCGATCAGCGCCACGACCTCGCGTTGACGGCGTGTGATCACCGTCGCCTTCTTCTCCGTGGCCAGCTCGATCATGGCCTCGAGGCTACTCCCTCGTTTGAGGGACGACTATTCGTCCCGGGGTGTAAGTACGGATGTATCGAGCGGGCGACTACGCATTCGCGCGGTGACATGCGACGGGCACACTTCGAACGATGGCGACGACCCGACACGCCTCGAAGCCACCGAACGTGAAGGCGCCGCAGGAGAAGGGCTCCTCGCCGCTGTCGCGTCGATCGATTGTGATCGCGCTCGGCATCGCGATCGTCGCCGCGGCCGCGCTCGTCGCCGTTGCACTCGTCGCACGAAAGGACAGCTCACCGGGACCGGTGACGACGCGATCCACGAACCTCGAAGGCGTCCCCCAGTCAGGACGCGTCCTCGGCTCACCGAGCGCATCGGTCGAGATCCTGGAGTTCAGCGACGCGCAGTGTCCCGGATGCCGCTTCTATGCGCTGGACGTCCTTCCGACGATCGTGCGCGAGTACGTCAGGCCCGGGAAGGTCAAGATCGCATATCACGCGTATCCGTTCATCGGGACGGACTCCGTGCGAGGCGCGCGTTTCGTCCTCGCGGCGAGCCTCCAGAACAAGGCTTGGCAGCTACACGAAGCCCTCTACCGGAACCAGGGCGCCGAGAACTCGGGCTGGCTCACGGACGATCTCGTCAGACGAGTCGCGAGCGAGATCCCCGGTCTCGACGTCGATCGCTTGTTCCGCGACGCGAACAGCCAGGAGGTCACCGCGATGGGGAACGCCGACCTACGGCAGGCGCAGGCGTTCAACGTCCGCGGCACGCCGACCCTCTTCGTCAAGGTCGGCAACGCTGCCCCGTACGAGCTCTCGTCGACGACACCGCTCAACCTCGACCAGATGCGGGCAGCGCTGGACGACGCTCTCCGCAGTTGAGCGACCGCACGCTCCGTCTCGCAGCCGGACTCGTCGCTCTTGCCGGCGTCGGGGTGGCCGGATACCTGACCTGGACGCACTACAGCAACGGCACGGTCATCTGCGTGCGAGGCGGGGGCTGCGAGACCGTGCAGCACTCGTCCTACTCGGAAATCGCCGGCATCCCGGTTGCGCTCCTCGGCCTCATCGCGTACTCAGCCGTCCTGGCGCTCGTCGTCTGGGATCACCCGTTCGCGCGCCTGGCAGCAGCCACGATCGCGCTCGTCGGGGTCGCGTTCGGCGTCTACCTGCTCGTCGTGCAGCTCTTCGTGATCGATGCGATCTGCGTCTGGTGCGTGGCGAACGACGTCGTGATCGCGCCGGCGCTCGCTCTCGTGACCGGGCTTCGGCTGCGCGCTCGCTGAGGCCTACGTCATCGGCACCTGGCGGAGAACCTTCGGGGCGACCCGATCGAGGATCTCCGACAGGCTCTCGCCAGTGCAGGTGATTCCGTGGTTACGGAGGCCGATGACGGCGTGGGCCGGGTCGGGCTCCCGCGCAACGAGATCGGCCACGGCGACCGCGAGCTGCTGCGTGCCGCACGGGTAGTTCACGTCCGTGGCGGCGATGCCTTCCATCCAGGCATGCACGTGCAGGATGGCACCGACGTCCGGATGCGCCTGGTAGATCATCCAGTGCTCGATCGCGTCGACCGAGACCCGCCGGGGCTCGATTCCCGGCGGGACGCTGAGGACGATGACGCCCCGATCGTCGTCGAAGTCCTTGACCATGAGGAGATCGGTGCCGACGTTCTCGAGCTTGGACTTGTCCACGCCGGACGCGCTCATCCAGAACCGGGTCTCGTCCTTGCGCGCCGAGAGGTTTCCGTAGGAAAGGCCGCCGACGCTGTACAACCGCATGACATGCCGAAGGTCACGGCCCGAGAGGTACTCCTCGACGGGAAACGGCGACGGCAGGAGATCGAGCTCGTCGAGCCGCTTTCCGGCTTCGCCGATGTCCGCGGTGATCTCGTCGCCGTCCCAGAGCTCCGGCTCGAGGTCGGGGATCCACTCGTTGTCGATCACGAGCCGTGAGGTTGCGAGCGGCTCCAGACGCTCGTAGATCGCAGCCGGGTCCTCGGAGACGTGATAGGTGCCCTGCTCCATCGTGGTGAACCAGACCCCTTTGCCCGGGACGCGGAGGAGCACCACGTTCGAGAGCGTGCGGACGAGCATCGGGTAGCTCGCCTTCAGCGCGTCGTCGGGAGCCTCGTCTAGCTCGTAGAACGCCGCGGAGTAGGTGCCCCGCGACGAGCGGCGGAACGCCTTCGGGTCGGCTGCGTCGAACATGTTGAGCACGAAGTCGGCGTCGGCGATGTCATCGACGTGGGCGAAGCCCTCCGCTTCGAACTGCTTGCCGATCGACCGCACCCACTCCTCATGCTCGGGTGAGGTAGCGGTGCCCCAAATCGCGTACCGACGCACGGGGCGAGTCTAGCGCCGCGCCTCAGCGGAAGAGGTCGCGCTCGGCCGGCATGAGGAGATCCGCTCCGCTGCCGTCTCCGCGTGTGGTGACGCCGCGCACGATCGCAGCGGGCACGCCGGTCGTCTTCCCCATGACGAGCTCGGCCGCGCCGGCGATCTCGTCGGCGACGGCGATCTGCGTCGTGTGGAGCTCGTACCCCATCGAGTCGCGCGTGCCGCGGAGGTCGCTGAGGGGCTCGAGACCCGCTATTCCGAGCGCGACGTCGGTGGTTCCCTGCCGAAACGGACGTCCGAACGAGTCGCTGACGACGACACCGATCTCGACGCCCGCCAGCGCCGCGAGCCGTTCCCTCAGCCGTCGCGCCGAGGCGTCGGGATCCACCGGCAGCAACACGACCGTGCCCTCGCCTTTCGCGTTCGAGAGGTCGACGCCGGCGGATGCGCAGACGAAGCCGTGGCGGGTCTCGACGATGAGGAGCGGCGGCCGCGAGCGAACGACTCGCCTGCTCTCGCGGAGGATCACCTCGATGCGGCGCGCATCCTCCCCGGCGGCGAGCTCCCGCGCTTCGGCCGAGGGCTCGACGTCGTCGAGGTGGACGATGCGGCCCTCGACCTTCGAGACAGCCTTCTGCGCGACGACGAGGACGTCACCGGTCTCGAACCCGCCGACGCGCCCTGCGGACTCGGCCAGGTGGAGGGCGAGGTCGTCTCCTTCCTCCAGCTCGGGAATCCCGCGGAGCGGGACGACGCGGAGCTCGCCGGTCATCTCCCTCGATCGAGGCCCGAGAGCCTGATGCCCGCGTGGACCTTGTAGCGGCGGTTCACGTTCACGAGCACTGCGGTCAACCCCTCGAGCGTGCGAGCGCTCGCGAGCGGACCTGCATCGATCGCGTTCCCGGTCGTGAGCACTGCGGCCAGCTCGAGGCTCATCTCCTTCGCCGTCGCGTCGTCGCCGCATACGAGTGCGTCCTCATCCGGAAGCGCGCCCGCTTTCAGGTTGGACGCCGCGAGGGAGTGGAGGCCTGCGGCGACGGGCCCTTCGAGCGCCTCCTGGACGCGCTCGGCGACGGAGAGGGCGTCCTCCGTGGGCTCGACGCCCTTGGGCGTGAATCGAAGCTCCGACGCCACGCACAGCACCGGTGTGCTCCCGATCGCAGCGGAGAGCTCGCGCGCAGTCGCAGCTGCGGCGTCCGCCTTCGTCGCCAGCACGACGAGGTCGACGGATCCGACGGCAGCTTCATTCTCGGCCCCCTGCACTCCGAGCTCGACCGCGGTCGCCGTCGCGCGAGCCTCGTCGCGCGAGCCGATCACGACGTCGTGCCCGGCCTCGTGCAGACGCAGCGCGAGCGCCTTCCCGAAGGGACCGGTCCCGCCGACGACGGCTATGCGCACGCCGTCTCCAGGACCACCCCGGCAAGGCGGCGGCTCGCATCGCGATCGACCATCAGCGTCTTTGTGGCGACGAGCTCGACGGGCGCCTCGGCGGGGACGTCGGACTCGTCGACGACGAGCGCGTCGATAATTCCCTCGTAGCAGGCTGCGACGTGCGCGGGGGTGGTGCCTCCGGCCATACGCGCGAGCATACGATCGGCAGGCCCCTTGACGGCGGCACCCCCGACGAGCGGGCTGACGGCGACGCACCGAACGCCTCTCCCCTCGACGGCGGCGCGTACCTCGGCGACGGCGAGGATCGGCGCGATCGAGACGTAGGGGTTGCTCGGCGCGATCACGATCGCCGACGCCGACTCGAGAGCGTCGACGACTCCCGGCGCCGCGCGTGCCTCGTTCGCGCCGTCGAATGCGACCGCGTCGACCTCGTCGCGGTGGCCGCGGCCGACGAACCACTCCTGAAAGGAGAACGTGCCCGCAGGCGTCACGACCTCCGTCCGCAGGCGATCGTCCGTCGCGGGGAGGAGCCTCACCGTGAGCCCGGCCCGTTCGACTAGCTCCGCTGTGACCGCCGACAGAGCGGCGCCTTCCCGCAGCGCCTGCGTCCGGACGAGATGGAGTCCGACGTCCAGGTCCCCGAGCCGGAACCAGTCCTCTCCGCCCCAGGCTCCGGCGGCCGCGAGCGCGTTCCACGTCTCGCCCGCCCGTCCCCAGCCACGCTCCTCGTCCGACAGGCCGGAGAGTGTGTAGAGCAGGCTGTCGAGATCCGGCGACACGTGCAGTCCGAGGATCTCGACGTCGTCCCCGACGTTGCCGACGATCGTCAGCTCGCCGGGCGCGAGCAGGTCCACGAGCCCCAGCGCGAAGCGAGCGCCACCGACACCGCCCGAGAGAAGCGCGACCGTCACACGTGTACGGCGAGGAGCGCGCGCGTCCGCGGGCCGACGTCGAGGAGGAGACGTTCGAGGTCGTCGTCGACGTCGACATCGAGCTCGAGCTCGGGTATCCGCGCCGTGCGGAAGGGCGCGTGGGCACGGAAGCGGGCCGCGCTGTCCGGACCGAAGAGGGGCGCAAAATCACGGGGGGACGGGAGCGAGAGCGCGTTCGTCGTCCCGTCCGCCGCTTCGACGAGCGCCAGGGCGGAGGCGGCGAGCCGAGCGATCGCGTCCGAGGTGACGCACGGGAGATCCGCGTTGACGACGAGCGCGTGGCCGTCGATTCCGGCGAGGCCGGCTGTCACCGCCGCGCCCAGCCCTCCGCCCGGATCCGCGACTGCCTCGGCTCCGCTCGGGACGACGTCGAAGTCGTCGGTGACGACCATCACCCGCGCGACCCTGCTCGCGGCCTCGACGACGTCCCCGAGCATCGCGATCGCGACGCCGGCACGGAGCGACGGCGAGAGCCGCCGTTTGGCGTCACCACGGTACGGGACGACGATCGTCGGCACGGGCTGCAAGCGTAGTGACGACGGAGCTCGGCGAGTCAGGCAGCGTGCGACGCGCCGGGCCCCGTCGACGCCCACTCGCGCAGGTCGAACCAGTGCGACGCCTTCAGCGCCTCGCACACCTCGGTGTTCGTGTGCTCCGCATTGAAGACGTGATGGTCGAGGTCGCAGCAGATCTCCAGATCGCCGAGGGCGACGTGGGAGATGTGCGCGAGGGCGTCGGCCGGAAGCTGCGCTTCCGCGACGGTGTAGTGCTTGAACTGCAGGTCCGAGGCGAGCTCCATCAAGCTCGGCCAATCCGGACATGTCCGTGCGGTCATCGATTCGCTGTGTTCGCCTCGATCGCCCAGCTCCCTTCAAACCGGACGACCCCCCTCTCCTCCCTCCCAGGGTAGACGACGAAAACGAGCGCGTCATCGAGCCAGTGGTAAAGACGCTCACCGGATGCATCGGTGAGCCCGAGCCGGAGATGGAACCGGCCCTCGGCGAGCGGCAGCGCGCCCAGCTCGAACCGGACCGCGCGCTGCTCGCGAGCGCCGTCCCAGCCGAGCGCGCGCAGATCGACAGCGTCGCCGGCGATGAGCGTCCCGGCATCGTCGCGGAGCTCGAACTGGAGGCGCGGCGGCGCGACGCCGTCGCCCGCGGCGACGCCGACCCGCACCGCGAACGGCTCGCCGGAGAGGAACTGGAGGCGCTCGCTCCCCTCCGCCCCGAGCAGCTCCGCGGACGTGATCGTCGCCTCGCCCGACCCCCACTCGCGCAGGCCGGCGCCGCGTTCCGCGGGATCGATCTCGTCGGCGAGCACGCGCCTGTACCGCGTGACCGCCTCGCGCGTCGGACCGTCGAACGCGACGCGTCCGCCCTCGAGGAAGACGGACCGCTCGCAGAGCCGCTCGACCGCCTGCGCGTCGTGCGAGACGAACACGATCGTGCCGCCGTCTCGCTTGAACCGGAAGATCCGGCCGAAGCACTTGCGCTGGAACGCCTCGTCGCCGACCGCGAACACCTCGTCCAGGAGCAGGATGTCCGCGTCGAGGAACGCGGCGATCGAGAAGCCGAGCCGCATCGTCATGCCGGACGAATACGTGCGTACCGGCCGGTCGATCGCGTTCTCGAGCTCGGCGAACGCGACGATCTCGTCGAAGCGCTTGCGGATCTCCGCGCGCCGCAGCCCCTGGATCGCTCCGTTCAGGAACACGTTCTCGCGACCCGTGAAGTCGGGATGGAAGCCTGCCCCGAGCTCCAGCAGGGAGCCGATTCGACCCTCAGTCGAGACGCGCCCCGAGGTGGGCTTGATGATTTCGGCGACGACGCGAAGGAGCGTCGTCTTCCCTGAGCCGTTCCGTCCGACGAGCCCGACCGCCTCTCCACGTGCGACATCCACCGAGACGTCCCGCAACGCCCACACCTCGGTCGCCTCGGTCCTGCCGCGCAGGACAAAGAGGTCCTTCAGCGTCCGTGCCTCGCGGGCGTGGATGCGGAAGCGCCGCGACACTGCTTCGACGCTGATTTCGCCCGGTTCCACCGGAACCTAGACTAGTGGTCGATGAGGAGCTACGACACGACCGCGAAGCGGTCGCCTTCAGGGATTTTCGCGCGATCGGACTCCGCGCATGAGCGGATGCCGCGCAGGGCAGGAGCGTCCATGGACGGACGCAGCGACGCGACCGCGAAGCGGTCGCCTTCTGGGATCTTCGCGCGATCGGAATCCGCGCATGAGCGGATTCCGATCTTGCGCACGACATAGTGGAGCGCATCGGCGAGCACGCCGTGCCGGCGGGACCGCTCGCGGTGCGCTGGCTCGCCTTCGAGGTCGAAACGCCTCGCGCGGGGGTTCCCGGCCGGGCCCGACTGAGTCTCGAGAACGCGGGCTCGGCGCCCTGGCACTCGCGGGGGAAGGAGGGCCTGCAGCTCGCGTACCACTGGTTGGACACGCTCGGGAACCCGATCGTCTGGGACGGCATCCGGACGCCGTTTCAACACGCTGTCGAGCCGGGGGAGTCGGTCGAGCTGGACGCGCTCGTTCTCGCACCGAGGCCACCCGGCGAGTACCGGCTCGCATTCGACCTCGTCGAGGAGCATCGCTTCTGGCTGCAGGAGGTCGGCTCGATGCCGTTCGAGCTCGCGGTCGAAGTCCGGCCGCGCATCGCCGAGCGACGCCTGACGGTGGTGATCCACGGGACGGCGGACGCCGAGCTCGAGGCGGCGCTGGCGGCACAGGACGAGCCGCTCGTCTCCGAGGACGCCGTCGCCTTCGCACACCTCGTGCCCGAGGCGCTCCCCGCTCCCGACTGGTCGCGTCGACTGCTCGACGGTCACGCCGAGGGATATGCGGTCGTGGGCGGCTCGGTCGAGCCGGTCGATGCCGGCGTGCGCGGGCGGGCAGAGCGGCACAAGCTCGCCGCGTGGGCGCCGGGCGGCGGCCGAAACCCGCGCTTCTCGGCACCGCTCCTCTTCCCGTCGCTCCTCGCCGGGCTCGACCCGGTGCGCCACGACGAGCTCCCTGCGTACTTGGGCGCGGACGCGCTCTTCGACGGGAGCGCCGTCGTCAGACTTCGACGGCGATCCGGTCGTCCGAGCGGTTGAAGACGTAGGCGCCGAGCGCGAGCGCGACGGCCGCTGCCACGGCGACGTAGACGATCTGCGCCGCGCTCGGCACGTCCCCGTAGAAGAGCGCCGACCGCATCGCCTCGATCGGCGGCGTGAGGAAGTTGACCCAACGAAGGATGAAACCGGCGACCGGGTACTGATCGACGCCCGGAAGGTTGTCGACGTTGTAGAGCACCGGCGTGAGGAAGAACCACGGGAGGAGGAGCGCCGCGATCAGGTGCTCGACGTCCCGGTAGAGCGCGTTCAACGATGCGAGCGCGAGCGCGACACCGGCGACGAGGCAGGCGAAGAGCGCGCCGATCGGGATCGCGATCCAGACGGTCGACCTCGCCTCCGGCCGCACGATCAGGCTGAGCACGAGGACGACGAACAGCATCACGCCGAAGGCGACGAGATTCGTGGCGACGATCGACAGCGGCACCAGCTGCCGCGGGAAGCGGACCTTGCGGATGAGGTTCGCGTTCTCGAGCAGGCTGCGGGTGGACGCCTGGGTCGCCGTCGCGAAGAAGACCCATGCGGGCAGCCCGCAGAGCAGGAAGAGCCAGTAGTCGCTCGTCCCGACCTCCGCCACCTTCCAGAGCAGCGAGAAGACGAGCAGGTAGACGCCCATGAGGACGAGCGGATGGAGGAGCGACCACGCGAGCCCGAGGAACGAGCCCTTGTACTTCGCTCGCAGGTCACGGCGGAAGAGGCTCGAGAAGAGCTCGCGGTAGCGAAAGACGTCGGCGTAGACGGTCACAACGCGGAGTCAGTCTAGGGCGCCCGCACGCTCGACTACCCTTACCGCGTTGTGGATACGGGTATCGCGATCGCCGCGTTACCGGTCACCGTCGCGGTTCTCTGGGGTCTCCTCCGCTCCGACGTGGGCGTGCGGCTCGTGTCGGTCCCGACCGGCGAGCGCTGGCACGAGCGACCGATCCCGACCTTCGGCGGCATCGGGATCTTCGCGGGCTTCAGCGCGGGAGTTCTCGTCGCGGTCGCGGCCGGCGCGATCCCGTGGAGCGGCGACGTCGGCGGGATCCTCGCAGGCGTCACGCTCCTCTTCGTCGCAGGGCTCGTCGACGATCTCCGCCACCTGAGCCCGGTCGCGAAGCTCGTCGCCCAGATCGCCGCAGCGGTCATCGTGATCGCGAGCGGTCTGAAGGTCGAGATCGTCTCGAACGACGTGCTCGCCTGGGGGATCGGGATCCTGTGGCTCGTCGGGATCACGAACGCCTTCAACCTGCTCGACAACATGGACGGGCTGGCCGCGACACTCGCCGCGATCGCGTGCGCCTACTTCGCAATCGACGCGGTGACGCAACACCCGAACGACACCGTGCTCGTCCTCTCGCTGTCGCTCGGCCTCGCGTGCATCGGCTTCCTGCCCTTCAACCTCCGTCCCGGGAGATCGGCCGCGCTCTTCATGGGCGACTCGGGAAGCCAGGTCGTCGGTTTCGGGCTCGCGTCGCTGGCGCTTGCGTCGAGCTGGACGGTCGCGGGAACGACGGTGGCGACGATCCTGCTTCCGCTCCTCGTGCTCGCGGTGCCGATCCTCGACACCACGCTCGTCACGACCGTGCGCCTCGCCCAACGGAGGCCCGTCACACAGGGCGGTCGCGACCACTCGTCCCATCGCCTCGTCTACTACGGGCTCTCGGAGGCGAACGCCGTTCTCCTCCTCGCCCTCGTCGCCGCGGCGATCGGAGCGACGGCGCTCGCCTACAACGTGCTCGACAACGCGCGCCTGACGGCCGTGGGCGTCCTCCTCACGTTCGTGCTGCTCGTCCAGTTCGCGAGCTTCCTCTCGGACCTCGAGGAGCGCTCGCGGAAGGGCACGGCCGAGCCTGCACCATCGCTCTGGCATGCGCTCGTCGCCGAGCCGAGGCGCCTGATCGAGGTCGTCGTCGACTTCGTGCTCATCTGCGTGTCGTTCCTCGTCGCGTACCTGCTCGTGGTCGGCGGGCGAGGGACGGACTTCGAGCGGTCGGTGTTCCTCTCGGCCCTGCCGATCCTGCTGGCGACGCAGTACGTCCTCTTCGTCGCGCTCGGCGTGTACCGACGCGTCTGGCGGTACGCGACCGCCCGCGACGTCATCCCGCTCGCCGTCGGATGCGGGGGTGCGGCGCTCCTCTCGTCCCTGATCGTGCAGGCGCTGCGGCCGATCGGCTCGTTCCCCGCGCTCGAGATCTTCGTCGTCTACGCGATGCTCAGCACCGGGCTTATCGGGGCGTCACGTCTCACCCTCCGGCTGCTGCCCGAGGCACGCGCGCTCCGCAGCGGGAAGCGTCGCGTGCTCATCGTCGGAGCGGGAAAGGCGGGGCGCGGCCTCGCGCGAGAGCTCCACGACACGCACGAGGCTCGCGTCGTCGGCTTCCTCGACGACAACCCGCGTGTGCGGCGGCGCCGGATCCTCGGTGTGACCGTCGTCGGCGCACTCGACGAGACGGCGCGTGCGATCGCGAGCGCACGCCCGGACGAGGTGCTCGTGACGATCCCCGGCGCGTCGCAGGAGCGACTTGGTGCGGTCGTCCAGGCCTCCGAAGAAGCCGGCATCCCGTGCCGGATCGTCCGGCGGAGCACCGAGTTCACCGCTCCGAGCCGCGTCGAGGCATCGCTTCGGTGAGCCACCAGGCGCAGCGGAGCGGGCCGGAGAAGCCCGACGCTCTCGCCCGGCTGCAGAAGGCGATCCCGCTCCTCGTCGTCTACTTCGCGCTCGCGGCACTGTACGCGTGGCAGGCATCGAATCGGCCCGTCCCGACGATCTTCTCGGACGAGAACGAGATGGCACAGCTCTCGCGGGCGATCGCCCACACGGGGCAGGCTGCGCGACGCGGAGTTCCGTACGGGCTCGCCTCCCTGGTCGCGTACTTCCTCGCGCCCGTGTGGTGGCTGGGCACGACGGCGGCGCAGTACTCGGCGGCCAAGCTCCTGCTCGTCCTCACGATGACCGCGACGGTCTTCCCTGCGTACGCGCTCGCCCGGCTCGTCGTCTCGCCCTGGTACGCGCTCGCCGCCGCCGGCGGGGCGACGGCGGTGCCCGCGCTCGCGTACTCCCCCATCCTCGTCGAGGAGCCGCTCGCCTACCCGCTCGCGACGCTCGCGCTCTTCCTCATCGCGCGGGCACTGGTCAAACCGGGCTGGAGGACGATCGTCCCGGCGCTGCTCGTCTCCGCCGCGGCCGCGGCGACGCGCACCCAGCTCGCCGTGCTCTTCGCCGTGCTCGCGCTGGGGCTGCTCTGGATCGCGTGGCAGTCCGAGCGCGGGCACCGCTGGCGCTCGACGTGGTCGACCTGGGACTGGGTCGGCGCCGCCGCTCTCGTCGTCGGCGTAGCCTTGGCCTTCTCCGCGGTCGTGGGCCACTTCTCGACGAGCTGGCGGAACACGACCGGCTTCTACAAGGACCGCGTCTTCGACCACGGCGTGTCGGCGATCGGAGCACTCGCGATCGGGATCGGGATCCTCCCGCTCGTTGCCGGAATCGCCGCGCTTGCGCGGCCGAAGGACGAGCCGAGCGATCCGAGGACGCGCGCGTTCGTGACGACGACGGCGGCCGCGCTCGCGACCTTCGTCTGGTACGCGGGCATCAAGGGCGCATACCTCTCGACGGTATTTGCCACCCAGATCGTCGAGCGGAACGTGATCTACCTGGCACCACCGCTCTTCGCCGCGACGGCCCTCGGGATCGAGCGCGGCGTGGGGCGCTGGTGGGCCGTCGGAGTCGCCGCGGTCTTCACCGTCTACGTCGTCGCCGCGACGCCGCTCGAGCTCGACAACTACCCGTACTACGAGGCGCACGGTCTCTCGATCGCGGCATTTGCCAACCGCGAATGGGGCTGGCCGCAGGGAAGGATCGAGGCCGCCCTCATCGTCGCCTGCGTGCTCGCGGTCGCCGTCGTCCTCGCGCTGCGCTGGCTGCGCCGCGGCTCCACCGCGTTCCGCGTCGTGGCCGGAGTCACCGCGGTGATCGTCGTGACGTGGGGGCTCACTGCCGAGGTCTACGCAGCCTCTGGCGAGCAGCGCCTCTCGCGGCAGATCCGCGGCAACATCCCAGGACAGCTCGACTGGATCGATCGCGCGACCGGCGGAGCCTCGACCGTCGTGCTCGGGCAGCAGATCACCGACCCGACGAACATCCAGGTGACCGAGTTCTTCAACACGTCGATCCGCAAGATGTGGAGCCTCGACGGGACGGCCATCAACGTCGGCGGCCCGATCCTGACGCCCGACCTCGCTGCCGCGAACGGGACGCTCTACCCTGCGACCGGCACGAAGTACGCCCTCGCGCTGAACGGAGTCGAGCTCCGGGCGCCGATCGTCGCGAAGAAGGGCATCGACACCCTCTACCGGGTCGACGGAGGGCCCTTGAAGCTCAGATCAGCAGTCACCGGGATCTCGTCCGACGGCTGGCTGACCGGGTCGACCGAGCAGCCGAACGTCGCGCGAGGCTCGTACACGCGATACGACGTCTCGCAGGACGGGCCTGGCTTCGCGGTGCTGCAGCTCTCGCGGATCGGCTGGTGCCCGAGCCCTGGGAAGCGCACAGTGGGGCACGTCACGGTGCGCATCGGCCCGGTCGCGGTCGGATCGGACAAGCAGCCGGCGATCGGACACGTCACCGGACGGAGAACCGTCGTCGTCAAGGACTGCACGACAGCGCGAACCGTGACCCTCGCTCCCCCCAACGTCCCCTGGCGGATGGAGTTCGCGGTCGCACCGACGTTCTCGCCGCACGAGGTCGACCCGACGAACAGCGACCGGCGCAACCTGGGAGCCCAGGTCACGAAGGTCGGGTTCCAGTCGCTCTTCCGCTAGATGGTTGATGCCACGCGGCTACGCGGTGTAGTCGACGATTGCACGGCTGGGACGGCCAAGCTCGTGATTGAGGGCGATGCAGGCAGCGAGAGCGAGCAAGCGCGTCGCGACCCGGGCGAACAGGTTGCGCGGCGTGCGCGCACCGTGGCGCTCGAGCGAGAGCAGATCCTTGCAGGTGTGGAAGACCGACTCGATGCGCTGGCGGATGGGCGCCAGGTGCACGCCGTGATCGGGCTCGTTGCGACGACAAGGACGAACGACACTCGCTCCCAGAGCGGCGAGCGTCGAGGCGAACTCGTGACCCGCGTAGCCCTTATCGCAGACGATCGTCTCGCCTCCCCGCAGTGCTCGCGGGAGGATCTTGAGTGCGACCTCCCGCTCTCCGCGATCGGCGCCCACGAGCGCTATCGCTCTTGGCGTCCCGTCGGGGGCGCAGGCCAGGTGCAGGCGCATGCCCCAGAAGTAGCGGGAATGACTGCGCGAATAGCCGTAGCCTGCGATCTCCGCCAGGCGCGAGCGCCGCGTCGTCTCCAGCGAGCGCCCGCACTCGACCGGTGTGGAGTCGAGCAGCAGCAGGTCGTCGGCGTGTCCTGGCGAGCGGGCGGCGAAGACGCCGACCAGCCACTCGAGCGTCTCGGCGAGCCGAGCCCGGCGCTTGTGCAGGGCGTCCTGGCTGGGAAGCGTCGGGAAGAGATGTCCGAGCTGGCGCCGAGCCGCGCGCAGAAAGCGCCGGTCGGAGGGGATGCCCATCAACACCTGCGCGACGCAGAGGGTCACGATCTCGGCGTCGGTCAGCTTGCGGCGCGCGTTTGCAGGTCGCTCGGGCAGAAGGTCGTCGGCCGTGCAGTAGACACTGATCAGCAGCAGGTCGAGGTCGGCGTCCATCGTGGCCTCCTGGTCGACGGTGTCTTGGACACCGCCGACTTCGACCTGCCACCCTTGGTCCCTATCGCCACGGCGAGCGCCGTGGCATCAATCATCTAGCGCGACGCCGCAACGAGGTAGGTGAAGCGGAAACGGAGCGCGAGCCGCGCGAGCGGACCGGAGCGCTCGAGCGTGCGTGCCGCCGCGACGAGCGCCCGCGGCAGGACGACCGTCTGCGGGACGAAGAAGGGCCGCAGAGCCACCCGCGGCAGCCCTGCAGCGCGGAGATCGGCGAATACGTCGTCGAGCTCGTACTGGCGGGGGTTGAGGTCGAAGAGGAGCTTCGACTCCGTGTAGCTCGCGATGCGGCGAAAGAGCTCCCGTCGATCGCGGGCGTAGTAGATGGCCCGGAAGATGGTGGTCGCGGCGACCGGCGCCGGCGGCTCGTACTCGTTCAGGTCGCCGACCGTGAGCTCCGCGCGGCGGGCGAGACGATCGCTCGCAGCCGAGACCATCTCGGGCGTCGAATCGACTCCGCGGTACCGGAGCCCACGAGCGAGGAGGAGCTCGCCGAGGCCGCCGTCGCCGCACGCGAGGTCGAGAACCTCGTCGCCGGCCCGGAGGCGTGGCCCCAGCTCGACCACGAGGTCCGCCCGATGAGCCAGGTACGAGGCGGCGTCGGCGTACTGGCGCTCGGTCCACGCCTTCGCCTGCCGCGCGTACTGGTCCTCCTTCGTCACAGTGCGAGGAGCCGTTCGGGATGCTTCCGCACGAAGCGCGTCATCCCGCGCAGGTGCCAGAGCGTGTGGCGCGAGAGGAACGCGCGGTCGATCACGGCGGCGTAGTCGTGGACGACCACCGCCGCGGGCACGTACCAGCGCTCCCAGCCGGCGAGCATGGCCCGGTAGCAGAGGTCGATGTCCTCGCAGTAGTGACGAAAGCCGGAGTCCCACCCCCCGAGCTCGTCGAGCATCGTCCGGCGCATGAGGAGAAACGCGCCGAGGAGCCAGTCCGCCTCGACGGGCTCGGTCGGCCGCTCGTCGAGCCCGTAGTGCTCCCGCTGGGTCTCGTACGGGGGACGGAGGCGCCGGAGCGGGGTGCGACGGACGATCGTCCCACGAACCGTGGGGAACGCCCTACGGGAGGGCTGCCAGGTTCCGTCCGGCCACCTCATCTGCGGGCCTGCGATGCCACACCGAGGATGCGCGTCGGCGAACGCCACGAGCGTCGTGACGGCGCCCGCTTCGGGGACGGCGTCCGGGTTGACGGCGATCACGTAGTCCCCGGACGTCGCGGCGATGCCGAGATTGACGTTCGCCGCCAGGCTGAGCGGTTGCGGGTTCTCGAGCACACGGACGCCGTCCGGGATCGGGGCCGCCACGGAGCCGGGGAGGTTCGAGACGACGACGGTCTCCTCGACCTGCGGGACGAGCGCCGGGAGCAGCCGGACGAGCTCGGCCGCGTGTCCGTGCGAGACCACGACCGCGGAGACGCTCACGGGCCGGCCTCCGGCCCGGGAGCGGGGAGGGGTGTGGAGAACCGGGGGGTTCCCCACGAAGTCTGGAAGAAGGGGGCTCGTGGGGGAAACATGGTTTCCCCCACGGCCGCGAGCCAGAAGCGAGCGGTGCTCATCGACCGAGTATCTCCCCGTACACGGCGAGGGTCTTCTCCGCGGTAGCAAGCCAGCTGAACGCCTGCGCCCGCTCGAGGCCGGCCGCAGCCAGCCGGTCTCGCTCGGCGATCGCGGTCCGGATCCCTTCCTCGAGCTCCAATGCATCGACGAACACCGCCGCGTCCCCGGCGACTTCCTCGAGGGCAGCCTCGTGGACGGCGACGACCGGGGTGCCGGACGCCATCGCCTCGAGCACCGGAAGACCGAAGCCCTCGTAGCGCGAGGTCTGGACGAGGCAGGCGGCTCCGCGATAGAGGTCGGCGAGCCGCTCCGCGTTGACGTACCCCTCGAGCCGGGCGCCTCCCCGACGGAGCTCTGCCGCGACGGCCGCGTCCTTCTCCGGCCCTGCGACGACGAGTGGGAGACCCACGGCACTCGCTGCTTGGAGCGCGGCGAGCTGGTCCTTGCGCCGTTGGATGGCGCCCACCGCGAGCACGTAGTCGTGCGACCCCGGCCCTGGAGCAAACGCGGGGTCGACGCCGTTCGGCGTCACGACGACGCGCTCCGGCGGGACGCCGTAGAGCTCCACGAGGTCGCGCTTCGTGCGCTCGGACACGGTCAGGACTCGCGCGGCGCCGCGCACCGCTCGGGGGACGACGCGGCGGAACACGAAGCGGTCCTTCCTCCCCATGAGCTCGGGCTTCCGCTCGAACGAGAGATCGTGGACGGTCACGACGCACGGGCACGGCGCGCGCGCGGGCAGCGCGTATTGCGTGTGACAGAGCGACGCGCCGAGCCGGCGGAGCGCGCGCGGGAGCGACCAGGCCATCCGTAGCTCCTGGGAGCGCGTCGCGAGGTCGACCGCCTCGATTCCCTCCGGCACGAGATCCGGACGCCGGGTCACCGCGGCGAGACGAAGGCCGGCCCCGGGCGCGAGCGCGGACAGCTCGCGCAGGAGGTTCCGGACGTAGGTCTCGTCCCCGGTTCGCCGCCGCCCGAGCACGTCGGCATCCACGACGACGAGGCTCATGCCCGGAGCTCGCTCCACAACGCCTCGACCGCGTCCGCGGAGCGCGTCCACGTGAAGCCGGACGCGCGCTCGATCCCCGCCGGAACGAGCTCGCCCCGCCGCGCGTCCGCCTCTGCGATCCCCTGGACGATCGCGTCCACGTCGAGCGGATCCACGAGGACCGCCGCATCTCCCGCGACCTCCTCCATCGCGGTGCCCGACGACGTGACGACGGGCGTGCCGGACGCCATCGCCTCGAGCACGGGCAGGCCGAAGCCCTCGTACAGCGACGGATAGAGGACGACACGGGCGCCTCGATAGGCGCTCGCGAGCTCGGCGTCCGGAAGCTCGCCGACCCAGCCCGCAACGTCGACGCCACCCCACCCGCGCGCACCGACGACACGCAGTTCGACGCCCGCGCGTCGTGCCGCCTCGACCACGCGGCCGAGGTTCTTGCGCGGCTCGAGGGTCGCCACCGCGAGGACATAGTCTCCCTCGGCTCGCGGCCCGTCGGGCGTGAAGACGTCGTCGACACCGTTCGGGACAACGCGGATCCGCTCTGCCGGAACGCCGGTCGCGACCGCTTCGTCACGCGTGAACTCGGAGACAGCGACGACCGCGTCGGCCGCCTGGAGCACGGAGCGAAGACCGGCCCTCGCGTACAGCCGGTGCCAGCGCGGGAAGGCTTCCGGCGCTCGCAGGAGGGCGAGGTCGTGGACCGTGAGCACCGTCGGGATCCGCGGGCTCCGCGGTCCGCGGAAGGTCGTGCAATGGAGGACGTCGAGCCCGCGCGCGGCCCGCGAGAGGCCCTCGGGATACCACAGAGCGTCCCGCAGGACGCTGGAGGCGCGGCCCGCGCCACCGAACGAGAGCAGGTCGAGGTCGACGCCAGGCCGGCCGCGAAGCGCCGAGACGAGCCCCCGAACGTGCCGGGCGGTGCCTGCGCGCGTCTGGATCAACGGGGAGATGTCGACTCCGACCCTCATGTCGCCACGCCCAGTCGTTCGGCCACGTGCCGGAGCGCCGTTCGCGGCTCGGGGTAGGCGAGAAGCTCGAGTGCCTCCGTCGCGTCGCACCAGCGGTAGGCGACGTGCTCCTCGTTCAAGACGGGCTCCCAGTCCGCCGTGACCTCGACCACGAAGGGGTACAGCTTCACCCAGAAGCCGCCGGACTCCGGTGGCCGCCGGTAACCGAGCTCGAGGGGAAGCGCTGCGAGCGCATCCGATACGAGGCCCGTCTCCTCCTCGAGCTCTCGTCGAGCAGCCGTCGCGGGACGCTCTCCCTCCTCGATTCCGCCGGCCACGGGGTTCCAGTAGCCGTGCTTCTCGGGCGAGCGCAGGAGCACGAGGAACTCCGGGCCGGGTCGGTGGACGACGATCAGCACCTCCTCGGCCGTCCTCATGGAGCGGCCGCCTCGTAGCCGCGCAGGAAGGTCTCGCCCACTGCCCGCCACGTGAACCCCTTCGCGTGCCCGATGCCCGCCGCGGCGAGCCGCTCTCGGTCGGAGATCGCGCGTCGGATGGCCTCGGCGAAATCGGCGGAATCGTCCGGATCGGCCCGGAGCGCGACGCCGCCGCTCGCCTCGTCGAGCGAGGGATGCGACGACGCGACCACCGGTGCGCCGCACGCCATCGCCTCCACGATCGGCATCCCGAACCCCTCGAACCGCGAGGGATAGGCGACGACCGCAGCGCCCCGGTAGAGCCGCGCGAGCTCCTCGCCGGGCACGTACCCGAGCCGGCGGATCCCGGGTGCATCCAGCCCGGCCACGTCGGTCTCCCACTCGCCGCCGGCGACGGCAAGCAGCAGGCCGTCGAGCCGTGCGTGCGCGGCGACGAGCACCGCGAGGTTCTTCCTCGGCTCGGGGGCGGCGACGGTCAGGACGTACGGTGCACCGAGATCGGCGGCCTCGCCGCCGGGTCCGAAGACGCTCCCGACGCCCGGGTGCGCGACCCGGATCCGGCTCGGCGGGACGCCGAGGGTCTCGGCGACGTCCCGCCCCGTGAACTCCGAGTTCACGAAGACGACGTCGCACGTCCGCGCGGCGTTCCGGTATTTCCGGCCGTGCATGGCGCGCGTGCGCGGGGTGACCCAGTCGGGGTGGTGCACCGGCACGAGGTCGTGGATCGTGGTCGCGCGGACGCCTGCTCGCTGAGGCGGATACATCCAGTCCGAGAAGTGGAGCACGTCGAACGGGCCGACGACGCGCTCGGCCGCGGGGTGTCCGATCTCGCTCCACGCCGTCCTGACGGCGTGCGAGTACGGGAGGCGCCAGGTCCTGAGCTCCACGTCGATGCCTGCGACCGCCTCCCGGATCCGGTCCGGGCCCCGGATGCTCGACGGGGCGAACGCGACGATCTCGTGCTCGCCCGCCGAGGCCTCGACGAGCCCCGCGAGCGACCCGCGGAGGTAGTTCCCGATCCCTGTGGCCGGATGGCTCAACGGGCTGACGTCGAACGCGATCCTCACGTCCGCGGCTGCCTCACGGGCTGGGCCTGTAGACGAAGCGCTCGAAGTGGACGCCGAGGACACGCGTGTCGGGGTTCCCGCCGCCCGTGACCTTCGCCGGGATCGCTGTCGGCGTGACGGTGAAGGTGACGGTGCACCGATCGGTCCCGGGTGTCGGGACGACCGGCACCCTCAGGACGGCGAAGGAGCTCGGCTGGAAGCGGACGCGCCCGACGACCTTGTCGTTCGACCGCGCGACGACGGTCTGCGGATCGAGGAAGAGGCCAGGGTCGCTCGA
Source organism: uncultured Actinomycetes bacterium (assembly GCA_963809405.1). Taxonomy (GTDB): domain Bacteria; phylum Actinomycetota; class Thermoleophilia; order Gaiellales; family Gaiellaceae; genus GMQP-bins7. The sequence continues at coordinate 1,201,803 of CAWEJN010000002.1, read as the reverse complement.
CATGGTCACGACAAGGCCGCCTCGTACGCAGCGCCGCCGCAGCCACGTCACCCTCTTTCCCGACCAGGTGTCGTTCGGGTAGAGACCGTCGATTCGGACGGCCGAGACGAGCGGCGGGCGCACGTGCCAGAGGCTGACGCCCCACCCCTTGTCCTGTGCTAGCCGGGTCCCGTCGGGCTCGAAGGACGAGTCCGCGACGAGGTACTCGGCGTCGACGTGCGCGCCGTTCGGAAGCGTCACCGCGCCGGTCACCGGGTCGATGCGCACGCGCGTCTCGCGCAGCCCGCCCGGCGTCGGGTCGGCGACGTAGTACACCGGCCCGACAGAGCGGTTGAAGAACTCGTTCTGGTTCACCGTGAGGCGGTCGGTCCGTCCGGTCCAGAGGAACGCGGCCGTCGCGCCGTCCGGGAGCGCGCGGTCGATCCAGTCGCGATGGCTCGCGCGGATGCCCTGGAAGAGCGAACCGCGCGAGAAGCGCTCGAAGCCGTGCGTCCCCCACCAGATCGGCTTCAGGGCCACCGCCCACAGCCCGAGCACGACGAACGGAAGCGCCAGCGCGTAGCGGCGCGGCACGAACAGGAACGAGGCCGCGAGCGCGACCGCGAGCGCAGCGGCCGCGAACGTGATCCACCCCAGTCCGTAGCGGTCCTCGAGCGACCAGAAGGGGAGCAGCATCAGCGTGTCCGTGATCGCGGACGTCGTCAGGAAGCGGTCGAACGGGACGAGAAGCACGAGGGCCGCGGACGCGGCCGCAGCAGCGGGAGCGAGGACACGAGGTCGCGGAGCCCCGCGCTCGACCCAGGCGAGGAGCGCGATCGAGAAGAGCGGCGCGACGTAGAACGTGTTTCGCTCCTCGATCCGGTCCGAGAAGTGCGAGGCAAAGGTCGCCACCACCGGGATCAGGCACACGGTGAGCGCGACCGTCGCAGCGAGGAACGCCTGTAGCCGCGCGTCGAGCGAGCGAGCGCGGCCGACCAGCACGATCGTCGCCGCGAGCGGGATCACGAGCACGTAGAGGCTCAGCTCGGCCGCGTGCCAGACGAGGTAGCGGAGGATGTCTCCGGCCTGGTAGCTGGCGTCGCCGACCGGCGAGTACGCGCCGAGAAGATCCTGCGGAGAGCGCCCGCCGACGAGCTGGACGACGAGCGCGAGCACGCCGAGCGCGATGAAGCCCCCGTACAGGAAGCGGTAGCGCGAGAACGTCGAGCGCAGCCCGCGCCGCTCGAAGACCGCGAGGAGCAGCGGAGCGAGGAGCGCCGCAGGAACGATCGCGATCGCCTGCACGCGCGTCGCGAAGGCGAGCGCGACGAGAAGCACGAGGAACGTGACGCGCATCGGCCGCGGCTCCTCGAGCACGAGCACGAGCACGAGGGTGACGACGAGGAACAACGGGTAGAAAGCGTTCTCGGTCATCACCGTGCCGGTGTAGGCGAGCGATGGGATCGCGAGCGCGAGCACGGCGGCGAGGAGCGCGAGGTTCTGGCCGACGACCCGCCGCGCGAGCAGGTAGGCCGGGATTGCCGCGAGCGACATGAGGAACGAGTTCAGGGCCTTCACCGCCGCGTACGCCTCGGGCAGGCTGTGGAAGAGGACGTACGCCGGGGCGATCAGGAGTGGGTAGACGACCCCGTAACCGGGGTCCGACTCGCCCCGGACGAGCGGCTTCCCGACGGAGGCGATCCCGCGCGCGAGCTCGGACCAGATGATCTCGTCGACGACGATGAACGGCGCGACGATGCCGCGCGTGAGCACGGCCCGGAACGTGCCCGAGGCGACGACGATGGCCGCTAGCCAGACCCACGCCGGGATGCGGCGGAGGGCGGTGTTACCTGCCAAGCTCGACCTCGGCCAGGCGCCGGGCGATCTCCTGCGCCTCCGAGGTGTCCGCAGAGATCCCGACGTCCGCAGCTGCACGACTCACTTCCCGGAGCACGGCCTTGCCGACGACGTCGCCGCCGGCCGCCTCCTCGAGCGCCGCGACGTAGAGATCGGCGACGTGCGTCAGGTCGTGCTCGCGACGCGCCAGCCCGACCGCGGCCTCCCCCATCTCCCTCCGGACGTCCTCGCGCGCGACGAGCAGCTCGAGCGAGGACGCGAGCGTGTCGACCTCGCGATCGTCGACCGGGACCTTCAGCGCCACGTCCCCCGGCAGCTCGGAGAACCAGCCAACGTCACTGACGACGAGCGGCTTGCCGAGCGAGAGCGCACGGATGACGCTGCCCGACGTCTCGCCCATGGTCGGGTGGCGGAGGTTCACGCAGACGTCCGCCCCGGCCATCAGCGCCCAGAGCCGTGATTCGTCGACCCAGCTCTCGCGCACGAGCCCCTCGTCCGCCAGGCCGAGCCGCTGCAGGCGCCGGTCGAGGTCGAACCCCGGCGAGGTCGGGCCGACGAGGAGGAGCGTCGCGTCCGCGCCGTGCTCCTCCCGGACGCACGCGAAAGCGCGGAGGAGCTCGGGGATTCGCTTGCTCGAGTTGACGACGCCGAAGCAGCCGACCACAAGCCCGGATCCCACGCGCTCGGGAGCGACGTCGGGCACCGGCCACGCCGGGTGAGGGATCGTCCGGATCGGCCCGCCGAAACCGGCCTCGCGAGCTCGGTCGCGAACCGTCCGCGAATGGACGATCAGCCCCGTCGCATGGTCGAGGACGAGCGACGCCAGCGGGAAGTCTTCCGGCCGCGACTCCCAGAGCGGCGGGATTCGCTTGTCGAGGACGCCGTGTGCGAGCAGCCGCCCGACCACACCGTGCTCGCGCTCCATGATGTCGAGGTAGCCGTGTCCGTCCCTGCGCCCGATGGTCATGCCGGCGACGAGGTGGTGGAGCACGAAGTCGTGCAGCACGACCACGCCCGGGGCCCGGCGGAGCGCGTCGACGATCCAGGCATGCGCGTCCGGGTTGTTGCCCACGTGGTAGAGCGCGACGTCCGTGCCGCGGGGCGGCTTGCGGGCGCCGCGGCGGACGACGGTCAGCTCCACTCGCTCGCCGAGCGCCGGCAGTAGGAGCGCGCTGTAGTCCGAGACGCCCGAACGCTCGGGCGGCAGTGGGCTGAAGTACGCGACCTTCACGCGAGGAGCCTCTCGATCGCGCGGTCCCAGGTCACTTCCTCCGCGATCGCCTTCCCCGCCCGGCCGAGCTGGCCGGCCTCGTCGCGGTGCTCCCGCAGCCACGCGATCGCGCGCGCGAGCGCGTCGGCGTCGGGAGAGACGACCACTCCCGTCCGCCCGTGGGCGACGACCTCGAGCGGCCCACCCGCGTCCGTCGTCGTCACCACCGGCTTCTCGGAGAGGAACGCCTCGAACGGCACCATGCCGAAGTCCTCGTCGACCGGGGCATAGAAGACGCCGAGGCAGCGCCCGTACAGGTCAGCGAGCTCTCCCTCGGAGACGCGTCCCACGAAGCGGACGCGGCCGTCGAGGCCGCGCTGGCGGGCGAGCGCCTCGAGCCGTTCGCGATCGGGGCCGTCGCCGGCGATGACGGCTTCGAGGGACGGATCCTGGACCGCCGCCTCGAGCAGGAGGTCGATGCGCTTCGCGCGATCGAGCCGGCTGACGGAGAGGACGAAGTCCTCGTAGCCCTCACACCGGTAGTCCAGCTCCTGGGGCGGATGGGGGAGCACCTCCGCCGCGAGGCCGGTCGAAGCCGCGAGGCGGTCGGCGACGTTCCGCGAGGTCGCGAAGAGCCGGCTCGCCTCGCCGAGCGCGACCCGGTCGAGCGCCTGGACCTTCCGCCGGAGCGTGCGGTCCTCGGTCGAGTCGCCGAACTGGGCGAGCTCGGTCCCGTCGAGCTCGTACGCCTGGCGGAACTGGTGGACGAGCCACACGCGCTTGTTCCGGTGCCGCACGAGATACGACGGGAACTTCGTCCCGACGACGAGATCGATCGGCTGTCCGTCGGCCTCGTCGAGATCGAGCATCCGCCAGAGGAACGCCTGCGTGAGGACGCGTGCGCCCGGATACCACTTGAACGGAACCGTGACGAGGTCGGTCTCGTGCCCGCGCTCGCGCAGCTCGTCGACCAGCCGGTCGCTGAAAATCTCCGCGCCGCCCCTGGCGAACGGGACCTGCGGGCGGCAGACGGCGATCCTCATCGTCGTTCTGCGCGCAGAGCTTCGACCTCGGCCTCGAGCCGATCGACCTGCTCCTGCAGGTCGTCGACGAGCCGGAGGGACGCGGCGTTGAACGATCGCTGGTCGTACGCGAGAGGCTCCACGTACCAGCGCATCATCTTCCGGAGCACGGCCTTGACCGGAGTCCCGAGACCGCCGCGGACGCCCGGGCGGAGGCGCAGAGAGCGATCCGCGGAGACGGGCCAGAGTCGCTCCGCCTCCGCGCGCGCGATGCGGCGCTCGCTCTCGTCACCCGGCGCGCCGGTGGGATCTCCGCACCGGCGGACCTCCTCCTGCAGTCGCCTGAAGAGCTCCTCGACGTCTACCGAAACCCCTGCAGATTCGCCGTTTTTGGCCTCATCTGACGACATCGGGGCATTCTAGCCGGGGCATCTACAAGACTAGGATCCGCTCGTGCAGGTCGGGATCTCGCTTCTCACTCTCGCTCCGGGCGACCTCGGGGGGTCGGAGACGTATGCCCGCCAGCTCGTGCAGAGCCTCGCGAGGGTCGGGTCGCTCGACTACACGATCTTCGTGCCGACACGTGCGCGCGACGCCGCGGCCGGCCTCCCTGCGGTCGAGGTGCGCGAGTCGTCCGTGGCCCGGCGTGGCCCCTCGCGGATCCCGGCGATGATCCTCGCCGCGCGCCGGTCGCGCGAGCTCGAGACGAAGCGGGGGACGCTTGACGTCGCGCACTACCCGCTGACGGTGCCGATCCCCCAGGTCGACGTTCCGACGGTCGTCACCGTCCACGACCTCCAGCATCGCGATCTCCCCGGCTTCTTCGGCCACGGACGACGCTCGTTCCGCCGCATCGCCTACGACCGCGCTGCGAAGAACGCGGCGGCCGTGATCGTGACGAGCGAGTTCGTGCGGGGCCGCGCCGTCGAGCTCGTCGGCCTCGACCGCGATCGCGTCCACGTGATCCCGCTCGGGATCGACCACGACGTCTTCCAGCCGGGCGACGAGGAGCGCGAGCCGTTCGTCCTCTATCCCGCCCGGCCGTGGCTGCACAAGAACCACGCGCGCCTCTTCGAGGCGTTCGCCTCGCTGCGCGCCACCCGGCCGCAGCTTCGGCTCGTCCTCACCGGCGGAGGGCTCGAGCGCCTCGATCCGCTGCCTGACGGCGTCGAGAACCTCGGCGTCGTACCCCCGGAGGAGCTCGCGTCGCTCTACCGCCGCGCCGTGTGCCTCGTCTATCCGAGCCTGTACGAGGGTTTCGGGCTGCCGCCGCTCGAGGCGATGGCGTGCGGCTGCGTCGTCGCCGCCTCGAACGTGAGCGCCGTGCCCGAGATCTGCGGCGACGCCGCTGTCCTCTTTGACCCGACCGACCCGGAGGCGATCGCGGCCGGGATCCTCGAGACGCAAGAACGCGAGGACGAGCTCCGCGAGCGCGGGCTCGCACGGGCGGCCGAGTTCACGTGGGACGAGACGGCTCGCCGGCACGACACGGTCTACGCCGAAGCGTCGCGCGAGCCGGTCACCGAAGCGCCCGTAGGTATCCCCACGACGTCGTGAGCCCGCGGGGTCGAAGCACCCCGACGAGCGCGACGTAGAGGACGAGACCGACCGCGGCTGCGGCGAGCGAGCCGAGGACGAGCGACGGTGGGACGAACGCAGCGAGCGTGATGCCCGCGACGACTCCGGCCGCAAGGACGAGCCCGCGCGCTGCCGGGACGAGAGCCCCGAGAAGCACGAGGATGCACACGAGCACGAAGAGCGTGCTGAGCGCCAGCGCGACCGCGAGGCCGTCGAGGCCGAACCAGTCGCCGAGCGCCCACGCAATCGGAATCTGCACGGCCAGCGCGAGCAGTCCGATCAGCGGGAGCGACCTCGTCCGCCCCGCGACGAAGATGAGCGGGAAGGCGACGTTGACGCCGACCGACGCGATCATCCACGGGCTCAGCACGGCGACGAGACGGCCGACCTGCTCACCCACGTTCGAGCCGTACGCGCCGCCGAGCACCGCCTCGACAACGTCCGAGCCGGCGACGGCGAACGCGCCCGAGACGGCGCCGATCAACGGGAGCGCGACCCAGGAGACCGAGACGACGTGGCGCGCCGCGGCGGCGGCGTCCAGACCCAGCCGCGAGAGCGGCACGGAGGTCGCGATCCCGAGCGAGAACGCCGTCACCGTGACGAGCCCCGCGGCAGCGAGGTACGCGTACCCGAAGCTCGTGACCGCGCCGGTCCCGAGCCGTCCCGCGAACGGGAGACAGACGACGTACAGCATCTGCAGCGCGATCGGAAGCGCGGCCGCGGCGGCGAAGCCTCCGATCCGGGCACGAACCGGCGGTCCGGTCGGCCGCACGGCACCCGCGGGCATCCGCGCATGGAGTGCGCGCACCGCCAGGGCGGTCGCCGGGACCGCGAGGGCAACGATCCCGTTCAGCGTCACCCCCCACGCGACGGCCGAGATCCCGTCCTCTCCGACACGCGCCAGGATCAGGCCGAGCCCGGCGATGCTGCCGGCGGCGTACCCGGCAGCAGCAGTCGCGTAGTCGTCGAGCGCGGCGAGGCCGCTCGCGGCGATGCCGGCGAAGAGATGGGCCGCCGCGGCCGGGACCATCCAGCGCAGCGAGTACGCCGCGGCATCCTGCGCGGCCGTCGTCCCGTTCCCGGTGAGCAGCCCGCCGATCGGCGTGGCGAAGACCTCCGCCACGACGACGAGCGGGATCGCGACCACTCCGATCGCGACCGCGAACCCGCCGAGCTCGCTCGCGAGACGACGTTCGTCGCGCGCGCGGGCGAGCGTGGGCAGGACCGAGATCCGGATCGACTGCGCTGCCAGGGCGAGGACGATGAAGACGCCGTAGGCGGCGAAGAAACCGTCGGTCTCGTTCGTGCGGCCGAGCTCGCGCGCGATCACCACTCCGACGAGCGAGGCGACGATCGTGACGACGAGCATCGACGCCGAGGTGAGCGCGCCGCTGCCGAGCGAGCCCAGGCCCTGCGAGTCCGAGCCGGGCGCTTCTGTACGCTTGCTCACCGACGCGGAAGCGTACGCACCATGCCGAACGACAGCCTCTGGACAGGGGGGACGCTCGAGAGCCTCCGACGCGAGTTCGGCGATGTCTACGGAGGTCGCACCGTGCTCGTCACCGGCGCGGACGGCTTCATGGGCTCGCATCTCACCGACGCGCTCGTGGAGCTGGGAGCGAACGTGCACGCGTTCGTGCGTGCCAACTCGAGCGGCGCGCTGAACAACATCTCGCATCTGCGCGAGCGGCTGAAGGTGCACTTCGCGGACCTCACCGACCGCACCTCGGTCGACTACCTCGTCCGCGAGATCCGCCAGGCGCCGGACCGACCGTACGTCTTCCACCTCGGCGCGCAGGCGCACGTCGGCGAGTCGTGGCACCGGCCGTACGAGACGGTCTCGGCGAACATCCTGGGCACCCTCAACCTCCTGCAGGCGATCGTCGACTGGGACCTCGAGCTCGAGAAGTTCGACACCGCGGGCACGTCCGAGGAGTACGGGAACGTGCACGAGGCCGTTTCGCACCACCACGACTTCGACGACGCGGGCGGGCTCATCCTCCACGAGCGCTCGCCGATCAACCCGAAGTCGATCTACGCGACCTCGAAGGTCGCCGCGGACTTCCTGACCATGAACTATCACGACGCGTTCGGCGTGCCCGGCGTCGTCACGCGGATGTTCAACAACTACGGGCCGCGCCAGAACCCGCGCTACGTGACGGGGACGATCGTCACGCAGGCGCTTGCCCGGGAGGTCGTCGAGCTCGGGAACCTCGAGCCGATGCGCGACTTCTGCTTCTGCACCGACGGCGTGCGCGGACACCTCACCGTCGCCGCGCGCGGCACTCCGGGGGACGTCTACGTGTACGGGCAGGGCGAGAACATTTCGATGCAGGACTGGGCGGAGATGATCATCCGCATCGGCGAGGAGAACGGCTTCTGGCCGAAGGGGCGGCAGCTCGCCTCCGTCGAGTCACGGTTCCGGCCCGGCGCGAGCGACGTGCTCGCCCTCCGTGTCGGGCACGAGAAGCTCACCCGCGAGACGGGCTGGGAGCCGACAGTACGCTGGGAGGACGGCGTCCTCGAGACCATCCGCTGGTACGCGGAGAACCGCGAGCGCTGGATCGGCCGCGTCGACTGGATGCCCACCGGCTCTCCGCTCATGACGACGTGACCCGCGTCCTCGTCACCGGCGGCGGTGGCTTCCTCGGCTCCCACCTCGTCGAGCGGCTCGAACAGGAGGGCCACGACGTCGTCGCCGCGCGCAGCGCCGACTACGACCTGACGCAGATGGAGGAGACGGCGCGCATGTTCCGGGACGCCGAGGCCGAGCTCGTGTTCCACCTCGCAGCCGAGGTCGGCGGGATCGGCGCGAACCGCGCAAATCCCGGCCGCTACTGGTACGCGAACCTGATGATGGGCGCGCACGTGCTCGAGCAGGCGCGCGCGCACGGAACTCCCAAGCTCGTCCTCGCCGGGACGATCTGCGCCTACCCGAAGCTCACGCCCGTGCCGTTCAACGAGGACGACCTCTGGAACGGCTACCCGGAGGAGACCAACGCGCCCTACGGAGTCGCGAAGAAGGCGCTCCTCGTCGGCGCGCAGGCGTATCGGGAGCAATACGGCCTGAACGCGATCTACCTCCTGCCGGTCAACCTCTACGGCCCCCGCGACAACTTCCACGAGACGAACGCGCACGTCATCCCGGACCTGATCCGGAAGATGGTCGAGGCCGAGGAAGCCGAGCGGGACGAGATCGTCCTCTGGGGCGACGGCTCCCCGACGCGCGAGTTCCTGTACGTCGACGACTGCGTCGAGGGGCTCGTCCTCGCGGCCGAGCGCTACGACGGCCGCGAGCCGGTGAACCTGGGGACGGGAGAGGAGATCTCGATCGCCGATCTCGCCGGCCTCGTCGCCGAGGCCACGGGCTTCACGGGCGAGATCCGGTGGGACAGGTCGAAGCCGAACGGCCAGCCGCGGCGCCGGCTCGACACGACTCGAGCCGAGGAGCTCTTCGGCTTCCGCGCACGGATGCCGCTTCGCGAGGGCCTCGAGCGGACCGTCGCCTGGTACCGCTCGACACGCACCCCTGCCGGTGTCGGTCACGACGACTAGCGTCGCCGCGGCCCGGGAGGCGGGCCGCACGGTCGATCGTCTCCTCGAGCGGCCGCGCACCGTCCTCGGAACGCTCGTCGGGGCGCAGATCGCGCTCACGCTCGTGCTCGCCGTTCGCATCCAGCACAACGGCTGGGTGTACTTCCAGGGCGGCGACCAGATCCTGCTGACGACGACCGGCTGGCTCCTCGGGCAGCTCCAGCTTCCCCCCGCCGAGATCAGCTACCTGTGGCCGCTCCTGCAGGCGCCGATCACGTGGATCACCGGGCCGACGTTCGTGCAGGCGCTGCCGGCCATCGTCGTCTTGAACGTCCTCGTGCTCGGGCCGATCGGCCTCCTCTGCGTGTACGGGATCGCGACGCACATCGGCGGCCGTCTCCTCGGGTACTGGGCCTCGTTCCTGTGGGTGATCGCTCCGTACGCGGCGATCCCCCTCTTCATCGAGCGCTACCACGAGAAGTGGATCGAGCAGTTCCTCCCGCAGGCGACGGGTCTGACCGCGATGGCCGACTTCCCGTCGATGATCGCCGTGCTCGCCGCGGCGTACTTCGTCACCCGCTCGCTGACGCCGAACCGCATTCCCGACGCCGTGCTGGCGGGGCTTCTCCTCGGCGCCGCGGGGGGCCTGAAGCCGCCGAACTTCATCATGGGTTTCGGCGCCGTGCTCGCCTACCTCGCCGCCCGCCGCTGGCGCGAGCTCGTCTGGTTCGGCGCGGCGATCGTCCCGACGCTCGTCGTGCTCGCCTTCTGGAAGGAGCGCGGTCTCGGGACGATCCCGGCTCTCGCCGTCGAGCAGGTGCGGATGGCCGCGGGCGCGACGACGCCGATCGCGCTCTCGAATCCCCTGCACCAGTACTTCCAGCTCGACACGAGCCACTGGCGAGGGGAGATGAGCAGCCTGCGCGAGTTCTTCTGGAGCGCCCGAGTCGCGCAGTGGGCGCCGTTCGCTGGCCTCCTCGCCGTCCTCCGGGTGCGTCGCGGCGCGATCGCCTGCCTGCTCGGGGGCTGGCTCGGCGCGTTCATCGTCGTCAAGGGCTTCTCGGACCGCGCGAGCATCGAGGCGAACACGTTCTGGCGCCTGCTCATGCCCGCCTGGCCGGCCTACCTGCTGCTCTTCGCGTCGATCCCACTCCTCGTCCCGACGCTGGCGCGGCGCCTCGGGGGACGGCTCGCGGCGCCGGATCCGACGCCCGTGCGCTGGCGCTGGATCGGGGTGACCCTCGTCCTCACGGTCGTCGTGCCGGCGGCAGCAACCGCCGCGTCGGCGCGGATCTCGCCGCCGACGCCGGCCATCGCACAGGTGCAATCCGACGGGACGAACCTGCTCACGCCCGTCGACGACGGCATCGCGGTGACGGCGACGCGGACGGGGAAGCGCGTGTCGCTCCGCTGGACGAGTGGAGGGCCCTGGCGCGCGGACGTCTTCTACCGCGTCTATCGGAGCGACCGGCCCGGAAGCGACCTCCAGTGCGCGACCGGGAACGGCGTCACCTGGACGTGCTACCTGCTGGGCCAGCCAGTGGAGACGACGCGCGGCACGACGTTCGTCGACCCAGACGCTCCGCCTGGAGCGACGTATCGGATCGGCGTCGGGACGAACTGGGCGAACGACCCGAACCTCGGCGACATCTTCGCTTTCAGCGACCTGGCCCCGACGGGCCGCTAGGCACGCTCTTTACACGTCCCCGGCGATCCCGGAGACTGCGTCGATACAGACGAGGGGGGATCGGCGACCGCTGTGGACGTATGGGGCCGCGCCGTGGCGCGACCCCGCGTATCTGCTCCGCCGCGCGCGTAGCGAGCGCCCCGTCTTCACGTACCGGGAGCTCGGCCACGAGGTGACGGCCGTCGTCGGGATCGAGCGCGGCCACACGCTCCTCTCCGCCGCGGGCGACGCGCTGCGCCAGCCGCCCCTGCCGCTCCAGCGAATGGTTCCCGGCGGTGTGCTCCGGTGGATGGGATCCGAGAACCGTGCGCGCTACCGGCCCCTCCTCACGTCGGCGTTCTCGTCCCGCGTCGCGGCCGCCAGCATGCCGGAACTCGAGGCCGAGTCGCGTCGGACGGTGTCCGCACTCGACGGAGAGCGACCGCGCCCGGTGCTCGTCGGACTCGCGCTCCGCAGCCTCGTCGCGCTGCTCACGGGCACGACGTGCGACTCGCCCGCCGCCGCGCGCCTCACGAGCCTGATCGGCGGCCTGCCCGCGTCCAGGCTGCCGCCGGTTCGCCGCCGTCGGGCACAGCGCCGTCTCCAGGACGCCGTCGAGCTACTCCGCGAGGTCTCCACCGCAGGTGAGTCGAGCTTCGCCGGCCGCCTGCTGACCGTGGATCCCGATGCCCTGGCCGACGAGACGCTCGCATGCAATCTCGTCTACATCACCCGCATGGCATCCGGCGACGTCGCGGGGCTGTTGCACTGGGTGCTCTGGGAGCTCTCGCGGTATCCGCGCCCATGGCGTGCGCAGCCGGAGCACCTCGTGCTCGAGACGCTACGGCTGCATCAGAGCGAGTACCTGTACCGGCGAGCCGAGGTCGACTTCGAGCACGCCGGAATTCGGCTCGAGCGCGGCGGCGCTCTCCGGATCTGCGTCGCCGAGAGCCATCGCGACCCACGGCTATTCGACCGGCCGGACGAGTTCGTGCCCGAGCGTTTCGCCCGCGACCCTGCGCCGCACCCGTTCGCGCCCTTCGGCGGGCCGGAGAACTCGTGCATCGCAGCCGGGACGGCCCTCGCGATCGCCCGTGCCTTCGTCGTCGCGCTGTCCCAGGTGGACGTCAGCGTCCTCGACGACGGCCGGCCCATGTTCGACGGTGCGCACTGGCGACCGGGGCGGCGGTTCCGGGTGGCAGTCTCCAAGGCGCGCTAGGAGCGCGAGACCGAGGTCGACTCGACCCGATCCACGGCGTTCCCCTCGACGGCGCGCATCCGCTCCTCGAGCAGCGCCACCCGCTGTGCAAGGTCGACGTTCTCGTCCGTGAGGCGCGAGATCACCGTCGAGTAGTGGAGCAGCACGAGGAGGATGAAGAGGGTCGCGACCGCGAAGAGCACCGCCGGCGGATAGGTCGTGACTCCGACCCAACCGGCGACCGTGTTCAGGCCGCCGCGCCACGCCGAGAGGACGAGCAGCACGACCCCGGTCGCGAGCCAGAGGAGCGCGTACCGCTCCTTCAGGCGACGTCCGCGGATGAGCTCGAGCACGACGAGGATGAGGAGAGCCGACGCGACGACGCCGACGAGCGAGACTCGGAGCGGCGTCACGGCCGAGCGTCTCCCATGCGTGGGTAGCGCCGGAGGCTGGCGACGAAGAGCGCGAGCATCACCTTGACGATGTAGTACAGGGATCGGACGAAGGTGATGGAGGACGCGCCCGTCTCGCGCTCGCGCATGTCGACCTGCACCTGCCGGAGCCGAAGGCCGCTGCGCAGCGCGACGAGGATCGACTCCACCTCGGGGTAGTCGTGCGGATACTCGCTCGCGAAGAGCTCGATGCCCACGCGGTCGAGGGCGATGAAGCCCGACGTGGTGTCAGTGACGCGCTGGCCTCCGAGGAGCGAGACGAGGCGCGCGAAGACGCGGATCCCCAGGCGCCGGGCGAGCGGGGGGCGATAGGTGCCGTTCGCGTCCACGAAGCGGGAGCCGATGACGAGGTTCGCCTCGCCGCGCTCGACCGGTCCGAGGAGCTTCGAGATCTCCGAGGGATCGTGCTGCCCGTCCCCGTCGAGCCGGACGGCCACGTCGTAGTCCTGCTCGAGCGCGTACCGGAAGCCGGTCTGCACCGCGCCGCCGATGCCGACGTTGAACGGGAGCCGGAGGACGGTGGCGCCCTGACCCTCCGCGACGGCCGCCGTCTCGTCGGTGGAGCAGTCGTCGAGGACGACCACGTCGAGCTCGGGCTGGTGCTCTGCGATCTCGTCCACGAGCTTCCCGATCGCACCCTCTTCGTTGTAGGCGGGCACGACGGCGACGACGCGGGCGCTCATACTGCGACTGCCGCCTCGAGCCCGATCAGCTCCAGCAGCCTCCGTGCGCGGTGGGCGTACGTATGCTCGTCGAGGACGCGCTCGCGTGCGCGGCGCCCCATCTCGTCCGCCTGCGCGGGATCGGAGACGAGCTCGCGGTACGTCGCGACGGCCTCCTCGGCGCTCTCGACGACGACGAGCTCCCTCCCCGGCTCGAACCAGCGGTCGATGCCCTCGTGCGGGTTCGAGACGATCGCGGCGCCGGACGAGGCGAGCTCGAACGGACGCGCGGTCGAAGACGCGGGCACGGTCGCGTGCGGCCGGCGCGTGACGTTGAGGTTCACGCGCGCAGCCGAGATCGCCCGCGCGAACGCGTTGAACGGGATGTCGCCGAGGAGCCTGGCCGAGCCGATGTCGCCCTGGAAGTCGAGCCCTCCGAGCCCGATGTCGAGCTCCGGGGCGATCCGCGACGCCTCGCCGACCATCGCCCCGATCCAGTCGCGGCGGAACTTGTCTCCGTAGCCGTAGAAGAAGACGTCGACCTCCTTCTCGACCGGCTGCGGTGCGAAGAACTCCGGGTCGGCGGCCCAGAAGAGCGCCTCCGCGCGGCGCGCGCCGAGCTCGAGCAGGCGCGGGATCCCGCCTTCGGAGTTCGAGAGCACGAGGTCGTACTCGGAGGGATCGGCGCCGTGGTAGGGGTTGAAGCCCGTGTCCATGCCGCCGAACTCCGGCAGGCTCATCGGCACGTCGCCGTCGTAGAACGCGATCGGGATCGAGAAGCGCTCGCGGAGAGCGGTCGGGATCCCACGGAAGTGGGCCATCGGGACCGTGAAGACGACGATCGCGTCCGGTCGCTCTTGCTCGACGAGCTTCTCCAGGTGTCGCCGCCAGCGCGGCGTGACGACACGGTGGATCGTCTCGCGCGTCAGCTTGTCGAAGGCGCTCTCCTCCGGCTCCGCCTCGGCGCGGCGGAGATAGCGGTCGCCCTTCAGCCGTGCGAGCCCGCTCCGGAGCGCCTGGTACGACTCCCCCTCGAGGTAGGTCGGGTTCGGCGCAACCCGCCACCAGGGCGACTCGACCGGGCGCCCGCGGTACGGGGTGACGACGAGGTCGACACCCGACTCGTACATCCCCTTCCAGATCTGCCACCACGCGGGCGTGCAGCCGTAGCGGAAGTCGAGGTCGATCGCGGACGCGACCGCCAGGATCCTCGGCGCGTTCACCGGCTCAGTACGCCCCCCGGCGCATGAGGACGGCCGGAATCGTCCTGGCGATGATCGTGATGTCGAGCCAGATCGACCAGTTCTCGAGGTACGTGAGGTCGAGGCGGACGAGGTCGTCGAAGGTGAGGCCGGAACGTCCGGAGATCTGCCACAGGCCGGTCATGCCCGGGAGCACCGTGTAGCGAATCTTGTGGCGCTCCTCGAGGAGCGCGTAGTCGCGGAGCGGCAGCGGGCGAGGCCCGACGAGGCTCATCTCGCCTCGGAGGACGTTCAGGATCTGGGGGATCTCGTCGAGCGAGAGCCGCCGCAGCACGCGGCCGACCCCGGTGACGCGCGGGTCGTCGCGGATCTTGAAGAGCGCGCCCTCGGCCTCGTTCTCCGGCTCGAGGTCCGCCTGGAGCTCCTCGGCCCCGACCACCATCGTGCGGAACTTGAGCATCCCGAACTCGCGCTCGCCGACGCCGATCCGCCGGTCGAAGAAGAAAATGGGGCCGCGAGACGAGAGCTCGATCGCGAGCGCGATCAGGATCCAGAGCGGCAGGAGCAGCACGCCCAAGAGCACGCTGACGGCGATGTCGAACGTGCGCTTGACCGCCCAGTCCCAGCCCGTGAGCACGGGCGGCCGGAGCTCGAAGAGCGGCGCGCCCTCGCCCGGCACGTACTCGCCGCGCTGCACCAGGAGATCGGTCGTGTCGGGCGCGAGCCGCACGCGGATGCCTTGCCGATGCGCCTGCTCGACGACCCCGAGCGCCGAGCCCTCGTCGAAGTCGGCCTCCGCGAGGATGACCTCGTCCGGCCGGATGCGCTCGAGAATCGCGGGCAGCTCCTCCGGCGGTCCGAGCAGCCGGAGCCCGGGAGCCTCGTCGCGTGCGACCGCGCCGACGAGGTCGTACGCGATCCCGCCCCGCGACGCGGCGAGTGCCCGCCGCAGGCGGACGAGGCTGTCGCCCTCGCCGACGAGCACGATCTTCCGCCGGATCCCGGCCGCGCGCATGATCTCGAGCGCGACCGAGTCGTACGCCGTCCGGAGGAGCCCGATCGTGAGCGCCGAGACCACGACCGAGGTCGGGATGAGGCCCGAGGTCGTGAAGTCGTAGCTCGTCCCGATCCCGAAGGCGAGGACGATGAGCGCCACGACGATGAGCGAGGCCAGGATCCGTCCCGCGCCGGGGCGGAACTCGCGGCGACGGTAGAGCCCCGCCTGAGCGAAGACGAGGACCGTGATCGGCGCCGCGAACTTCAGCCACTCGGCCGGCCCGCCGCGCCAGAGGAGGTTCCAGAAGATCTCGTCGCCGTGGACGAGCTCGCGCAGCACCAGCGCCACGTAGATGCCGAGCGCCAGCCCGACGACGTCGAGGCACACGAGGGCCGTGATCGAGAGCCCGCGCCGGGCGACCGTCAGGATCGGGCCGCGTGAGAGGAGATAGAGGCGGGACGCACGAGCGTCGTGCGGAGGTCGGCCGCCGCCGTCACCCTGCGGGTCGCTCGGCGTGACGGTTGGTGAACGCTCTGATTCGGCCGGCGGAGCGGCTTTCGACACCCGAAAGATTCTACGACCGGGCCACGTCGTCCCAGGCGATCTCGGGTGCGTGGGGGGCGAGCATGCGACCGATCTCGCCGAGATCCGCCGGGCGCGCACGCCGCGCCAGGAGCGGGAGAACGACTGCGATCAGCGCACGGCGGCGGCGATCGAGGAGGTCGGTGTCGTGGAAGTACACGTGCGTGACGGGGGGCAGCGCGCCTCGCCGGACGAGCGCCCGAGCGAGGTCCCCGAGCGAGTGCGTCGTCGGGTTGGCCGCCAGGCTCTTGCCTGAGGGCAGCCGGATCCTGGCCGGCGACGCCAGCTCCGCCCACCGCTCGCCGGCCGGGAGATACGACGGCCGCGAGGCGCGCGGCGTACAGTCTGCGTAGCCGAGCTCGGCGCACGCCTCGACGACGTCGGCGTCCGTGTACCAGCCGCCGCCGCAGAAGTGCGTCGGCGAGAGCCCCTGCTCCCTCATCCACCTTCCCTCGCGAAGCACACGCTCGCCGGTCGCGACGGCGCCGGTCGGCCGGGCGTGGTCGGGCGCCGTCCAGTGGGTGTGGTGGCCCAACGGCCCGCGTCCGGCCGCCTCGCGGGCGCGCTCGAGCCAGAGCGCGGGATCCTCGCCGGCGCTCTCGTCCGGGGGCCGCATCAGCGCAGCCACAGCGAATCCGCCCGGACGCTTCGCCTGCAGCGACGCGAATCGCGCCCATACCCCGTCGTCGAGAGGTCGTTCGACGTGGCAGGAGACGACCGCGTACCGTTCCCGCGACGTGGCGCTCATCCGCCGGGAAACTTAATGCGCCGCTCCACCGCCATCCTCGTCGTCACCCTCGCCGCGGCGCTTCCGCGCCTCGTCGTGCTCGCTCACGAGCGCGACACGATCCTCACCGAGTTCGTCGACAAGGACGACCGGTTCGCGACGACGCTCGTCGACCACGGGACGTTCGGGTTCCTCCCCGGCGTGCCGTCGGCGTACACGCAGCCCCTCTACGGGTGGTTCCTGGCGGCGATCTACTGGCCGATCGGCCGCTCGTGGCCCGCCGTGGGCATCGCACAGGTGCTCGTCGCGATCGCGACGGCGCTGATCGTCCTCGAGATCGGGACGCGGCTCCGCTCGACAGGTCTCGGTCTGACGGCGGCGCTCATCACCACGCTCCACCCATACGTGGTCTGGCACGACGTCCACGCCAACCGCGAGGTGCTCGACGGGCTCACGCTCGCGGCGTTGACGCTCCTCACGCTCATCGCCTACGAGAAGCGCTCGCTCCCGTGGGCGACCGCAGCCGGCGCCGTCGCCGGGATCGCGATCCTCGGGAATGCGAGGCTCACGCTGCTCCCACTCCTCGTCGGCGTCTACATCGCGTGGTGGATGCGTCCCTGGCTGCGGGCGCTCCTCGCCGTCGGAGTCGTCGTCGTGGCCGCAGCCGTCGTCGTCTCGCCGTGGGTAATCCGGAACAAGGTCCAGGTCGGCTGCTTCGCGATCACGACCGACTCGCGGGCGCTCTGGAAGGCAAACAACGTGAACACGTACCGCGCGCTCCAGAACGGGGGCTGGATCGACGACGTCCCGCCGCTCCGCGGAGCGCCTCCGTGGCCCGAGCTCGCCGCTGACCTGACGCTCGCGGGCAAGCCGACGACCGTGGACGAATGCGCGCAGATGCGCCTCTACCGGCACGAGACGATCGAGTTCTGGAAGCACCACCCAGGAGAGAAGGCGAAGCTCGCGGCGCAGGCGGTGCGAATGCTGTGGACGCCCGTGCCGAGCGAGTCCGACTCGAGCGGAAGCGGGATCGCGAGGACCGCGCGACGCACCGTCGAGCCCGCGTATGTCGTGCTGCTCTACCTGCTCGCGATCGCCGGCCTCTTCTTCGCCCCGCGCCGCTTCGTGGCGCTGGCGGTCGCGCTCCTCGCCTACAACACGATCGTGGCGACGATCTTCGCGGGGACCGTGCGCTATCGCGTGCCGTGGGACTTCCTGCTGGCGCTCCTCGCCGCCTTCGCGCTCACCGAGATCCTCGAGCGCGTGAGGGCGAGGCGACAAGTCGGCTACGAAGTCGAGCCCAGCACGCCGGCGTAGAGCTCCTCGATCCGAGCCGCGGACCGCTCGGGCGGGAACTCGGCGAGCGCGCGCTCGCGGGCGCGTCGGCCCATCTCGGCCGCAGCGTCGAGGTCTCCGGCGAGCCGTACGATCGCCTCTGCGAGCGCCTCGGCGTCTCCTGGCGGGACGACGATCCCGGTCTCGCCGTCGACCACGATCTCCGGCAGGCCGCCGACTGCGCTCGCGATCACGGGCCGAGCGCGCTCCATCGCCTCGAGCGCGACCATCCCGAAGCCCTCCCCGAGCGAGGGCACGACCACGATCGCGGCATCCGCGATCGCCTTCTGCACGGGCGACACGAAGCCGAGGAAGTCGACCGCGTCCTCGAGCCCGAGCTCACGCGCGTACATCCTCAGGGCGGGCTCGAGCGGGCCCCGGCCCGCGACCGCGAGCGTCACGCCCGAGACGCGTGAGCGCGCCTGCGCGAGCGCACGCAAGAGGACGAGGTGGCCCTTGATCGGGATCAGGCGCCCGACGCACAGGAGCTGCGGCTCGGACGGGAACGAGAGCGCGCCGTCGTGCGAGGCGATCCCGTAGTGGACGATCTCGAAGTCGTCCTCGTCGAAACCCTCGGTCTCGGCGAGGTAGTGCGCGAGACCCTGCGAGATGGCGATGTGGACGTGGGCGAGCGAGCCGACGCTGCGGTCGGCGATTCCGAAGAACCGGCCCTCGCGGAACTCGTTGAACCCGTGCTTCGTCGAGAGCCGCAGAGGCACGCGGACCATCGTCCCGGCCAGCTGGCCGTACACGTCCGCGTGCACGAGGTGCGTGTGGAGGACCGACGGCCGCATGCGCGCGAGGTAGGAGACCATCTCGCCGAATGCGATCGGGTCGACGTCGGCGCGCAGGCGGATGTCGTCGAGCGGGACGCCGCACGCGCGAAGCTCCCGCGCGAACTCCCAGGCACCGGGCTCGTCCTCGTGGAGCATGAGGAAACGGATGTCCCAACCGCGCTCGCGGAGGTCGGGCAGGAGCTGGAGCAGGTGCGCCTCGGAGCCGGAGATCCCGGCGACCTTCTGCACGTGGAGGACGGCGGCGTCGTGCCTGCTCATGGGGACAGCCCCGCGGCCCCCAGGATGCCTCGCGCCCACGTCTCCACGGAATGCCTCGCCTCGACCCGCTCGCGGAGCGCGCGACCGATCGCGGCGCGCTCCGCAAGGTCGAGCGCCGCGAGCTCGCGGATTCGACCCGCGAGGGCCGACGGGTCCTCGCGGGGGAAACGCTGCTCCGGGTCGAGCAGGGAGTCGAAGACTGGGTTCGAGGCGAGCACCGGCACACAGCTTGCCGCAGCCTCGTACACGACCTTGTCCGGCGCGCCGGCGCGCATGTTGTTGACGAACGCGTCGTGGTTCGCGAGGAGCTGCGGCACTTCGGCGCGCGGGACCGCGTCGCCGATCCGGACACGCTCCTCGAGCCCGAGCTCTCGGACGAGCCGCTCGAGATCGGCTCGGTGCGTGCGCTCCTCGTCGGAGAGCGACGGGCCGTGCGCATCGAGACGAACGTCGTCACCCGCCTCGGCGACCGCCCTCACGACGACGTCGAGCCCCTTCGCCGGCGAGGTGCGACCGAGAGCGAGCAGGCGCAGCTCCTGGCGCGCTTCGGGAGTGACGCAGGGGAACTCGGCGAGGTCGATCCCGTGCCCGATCGCCGTCACGTTGCGCGAGGCGAGCGGGAACGAGCGGCGGTCGACCGAAGCGACCGCCGTCGACGCGCGCTCGGCCATCTTCAGGAGCCGGCTCGCCCGCCAGTGCGTGAACCAGAGGACGAGCGGGATCCCGAGCGGCCGCACGAGGGGCGCGGCGAGCACCGCGTAGATCGGGCACATGTGCGCGATCACCGCGCCTTCGCGGAGGCCGCGGAGCTCGCGCGCGAGCGCCGTCTCGAAGCGGGCGCCGCGCCCCGCCTTCCAGCCAGACCGAAACGTCCTGACGCGGCAGTTCGCGGGGAGCACGTCGTCGACCGCGCCGTCCGCGAGCACCACGACCTCGTCGACGAGAGCCGCGAGCGCGGCGATCTTGGGCACCGTTGCGGCAAGTGCGGGGTGGGCGGGATCCACCTGCTGCGTGATGAAGACGATCCGCGGCACGCTCAGAAGAAGTCGAAGTCCCCGAGCGTGAAGTGCCAGGCCGCGCCTCGCTCGTCGAGGTGGGCGTCGTCGTGGAGCGCCTTCCCGATGAAGCGGAGCCGCTTGTTCGTCGGCGCGAAGCCGGAACGGACGAGCGCGCGGCGGTGGGCTTGCGACGGCGGGGGCAGCAGCACGAGCGCGTCGGCGCCTCCCCGCACCTCCTCGACCGCCCGCGAGAGCAGCGCGCGGACCTCGTCGGAGCCGTCGGGCGCCGCCACGAGATCGGCGAGGAAGCCGGCCGACACGCCGTGCTTGAATGTGTGCCCGACGATCGCCACGCCGACGAGCTCCCCGTCGCGATAGGCGCCGAAACAGCGGTAGTCGCGAGGCGAGTCGAGGTAGCGCCAGTTGAAGTAGTCGGCGTCGCGCACGAAGTGGTTCGCGTAGACGACGCTCGCGCGTATGCCGAGCTCGTCCATGTCGTCGCCGAAGCACTCGATCGGACGCACCTCCAGGCCGCGAAGCGACCTCGGCTCCGGATCGGGGACGCGCAGCCCGCCGCCCCCGGCCCCAGGCCTCCCGAGCGCGTAGCGCGCAACCGCGCCGAGCCGCAGCGGCCGCGCCCAGAGCCGGAGCTTCGGGAGATCCGCCCAGCCCAGATGACGGATGAAGATCGGATGCGAGTTGCCGTTCGGGAACGTGACGGTGACCGGCGAGCCCAGCTCGGCGGCCGCGGCCTCGTTCGCGAGCTCGAGTGTCGAGAAGATCCCCTGGCCGCGATAGCCCGGATCGGTCGCGGCGTTGACCGGGATCGCGAGGGGCCTCGCCGAGCCGTCGAGCGCCGTCCGGAAGAAGCTCATCGCGACGACGCCCACGACCTCGTCCCGATCGACTGCGAGCGAGACGATCCCCTCTCCGGCCGGATTGCGCTCGAACCACCACGCGAACTCGGCATCGGAGAGCTGCGTCGTCCCGACGCGTGCGAGCAACGAGACCAGCGAGGCGCGACGATCGGGCGTGTAGCGAACGGTTTCGAAGCTCATGGGAGAGCCGACCGCGGCTACCGCGTCGCCGTCCCGAGGGCAGCGTTGAACGCCCGGCGCGCGTGCGTCCCGAGGACGGTGTCCTTGAGCGAGATCAGGTCGCACGCGCCGCTCAAGACGAGCTCGAAGGTGCGCGCCGGGTACGGCTCGATGTTGTAGCGGCGGAGCCTGAAGCGGTCCGTCCCCGGGCCGTTCGCGCCGGACACCGACGTGAATGCGAGCTTGTAGCCCGCCTGCTGGACGAGGCTCGCGTGCTCCGGCTTGAAGTCGGCCTGTGACCCCTTGACGAACGCGTACGCCTCGACCTCCCGCCCGAGCCGCTCCTCGAGCCGGAGCTTCGAGAGCGCGATCTCGCGGGTCGCCTCTCCCGGGTCGAGCTCCGACAGCGGGCGATGCCCGATGCCGTGCGACTCGACACGAACGCCTCCCGCCTCGAGCTCGGCGAGCTCGTCCCAGCTGAGCGTCGAGTTGCGGACCCCGAGCGCGTGCAGCGACTCCTCGTGCGGCAGCGGCCGCCCGTCGTCGAGGAAGCCGACGGGCGCGAAGAGCACGGCCGGATACCCGTGACTTCGCAGCACCGGCAGCGCGTTCAGGAGGTTGTCGCGGTAGCCGTCGTCGAAGCTGATCAGGACGGCGCCGCGCGGGAGGTCGGATCCGGCGAGGAAGTGGTCGCGCACGGCGTCGAGTGACACGGGGACGTAGCCGAGCTCGCCGAGGAGCCCCATCTGTTCGGCGAAGACGCCGGTCGGGACGGTCGTGGGGTTCGGCCACAGGTCGTTGACCTTGTGGTACATGAGCACGCGCAGCGTCCGGTCCTCGTCCCCATCGAGGACGCCGGCGCCGGTGACGGTCTCGCCGAGCGCCCGGTAGACGCCGTTCTTCAGGAGCTGCTTCGCCCGGTCGGCTCGCACCGGGTTAGTCTAGGAGCAGCGCCAGTCTAGGAAACGGGCTCCGCGAGCACCTTCTCGACGAGGTCGCGGATCTCGCGGGCGTACTCCTCCGGTGTCGCGAGCCAGGGCTCGACCGCGTCACGGGCGGCCGCACCGAGCCGTGCGGCGAGGCCCGCGTCGGAGAGGACGCGAACGAGGGCATCGGCGAGCTGCTCCGCGTCCTCGGGCGGAACGAGGACGCCCGTCTCACCGTCCGAGACGATGTCCGGGATCCCGCCGACCCGGCTCCCGACGACACCGCGTCCGCGGCAGAACGCTTCGACGACGACCCGTCCGAGCCCCTCGGAACGAGACGGGAGCACGAGCACCGTGGACTCGTCGAGCGCCCGCGCGACCTCGGGCGTGGGAAGCGACTCCGTCCAGCGTGTCTGGGCGGGAAGATCCGCGACGAGCGCTTCGACGACACCCCGTAGCGGGCCGCGGCCGACGACGTGCAGGGTCGCACCCGGCACCCGCGGGGCCGCGAGCCGCCAGGCGTCGGCGAGCACGTCGACGGCCTTGTAGCGCTCGAGCACGCCGACGAACAGGGCGACGGGCCGCTCCGGCAACGCAGCGGGTAGCGTCGCCGTGAACGGCTCGAGGTCCATGAACGCGGCGAACGTCGCGGTCGGCTCCGCCCCGAGCCCGCGAACCACGCCCGACGTGTACGCGGAGATCGTCCGCACGCCATCGGCACGCCGGAGGCCGCGGCGCGCGAGCGCATCCGCGAGCGGCGCGAGCGCCTTCCGGAGCGGCGAGCCGTAGAGCCGCGTCGGCGCCGCGGGATCCCCGTGGACGTCGGCGACGACCCGCGTCGGCACGCGCGCGAGAGTCCGGCCGAGGAGGGCGAGGGCCGTTTCCTGGCCACCCTGCGCGAGCACTGCGTCTGGCCGCAGCCGCCGGAGCTCCCGGGCGACGCGAACGGGAAGGAGCGCGTAGAACGAGACGCCGTCGAGCACCCTCGGGCGGACCGGTCGGACGAGCCGAAAGCGCGGATCGCCGTCCTGGTCGCCGCCCGCGGACGTGCCGAGAACGTGGACGTCGAGCTCCTCCGAGAGCGCGTCGAACTTCTGCGCCAGCGACGGCGAGAGCGGGAGGGAGTACCGGCTCCGCCCGACCAGCAGCAGCCGTCGCTTCACGTCTCGGTCGCCTGTTTCAGGACGTCCTCGACCCGCGCAAAGACCGCGTCCTCCGCGTAGCCCGCGACCGACGCGGCGGCGGCCCCGGCGAGCCGCGTCCGAAGACCGGCATCGGAGAAGAATCGCGAGATCGCCTCGCCGAGCGCCTGCGGGTCGCCCGGCTCGACGAGGAGGCCGTTCTCCCCGTCGTGGACGACCTCCGGCACGCCGCCGACCGACGTCGCAATCACGGGGCTCCCGACCGCGAGCGCCTCGACGACCGTGTGCGGGAAGTTCTCCCACGATGACGGGAGGAGCGACGCGTCGGCGGCGCGGAAGAGTCTGAGCACGCCTTCGCGTGGAAGCGCGCCGAGGAAGCGGACCCGCCCGTCGAGCCCGAGCTCGCCCGCACGCCGCTCAAGTGGCTCGCGCTCGGGCCCCTCCCCGGCGATCGCGAGACTCACCCCGGGCACCCCGACCAGCGCCTCGAACGCAACACCCAGAGACTTCTGGATCCCGAGACGGCCGGCGAACGCGAGCGAATCGCCCTCGAGTCCGAGCTCGGCGCGGAGCTCGTCTCGCGGCGGAAGCGTCGGGATCTCGGGCACGGTGTTCGGGAGAACGGAGATCCGCGTCGGCTCGAGCCCCCAGCCGAGCGCGATGCGACGGAGGTAATCGCTCGGCGAGAGCACGTGGCTCGCCCGGCGGAGAGCCCAGTCGCGCGTGGCACGCAGGAAGCGCACGCGCACGCCTCCGCGGAGGCGCTGGAAGTCGTCGAGCGAGCCCGCGAACCGGCTCTCGCGCTGCATGCGCTCGAAGACCTCGTCGGAGACGAGCTTGACGACGAGCGGCCGCCGCCCGAGGCGCGCGCCGATCGCCCCGCGCCGGATCATGCTCGTCGCGTAGACGACGTCCGCGTGCCGCGCCCGCTCCCGGACGAGCAGCGCGCAGCGAAGGTGCCGGATCGCCGAGCTGCGCGGCACCCAGCGCACTGGATACTCCTCCGGCTCTGGCTCGGAATCCGCCGTCGTCACGACCTCGACCGAATGCCCGCGCGTGTGCAGGTAGGACGCGAGCGCCGACGCGTGGCTCGCCGGGCCGCCGGCGTCGGGCGGCCAGATCCCAGTGACGACCAGCACTCTCATCCCTGCAGCGCCCCGTGGAGCTCGCGCTCCCGGTCGCGCGCCGCGACCTCCGCGCGGAGGCGCGCGAGCACGACCGCCCACACGGCCGCGAAAGCAACGGACGAGGCGAGCACCGCGACAGCAGCGCCGGTGACCCCCCACTCGACGCCGAGCACAGCCACGAGCGGGATCGCGACCGCCGCCTCGACCCCGTGGGCGACGATGCGGAGACGCGGCCGACCGATCGTCACCGGGAGCGACTTCGTCCATCCGAGCGCGAACTGGATCGCGGCCGCGAAGAGGATGAGCCGGGCGGCGTCCACCGCACCCTCGTACTGCGTTCCGAACACGACGCGGACGAGCCACGGCATGGCGAAGAAGAAGACCGGCACCGCGACGAGCATCAGGCCGCCCGCCCACAGGGTGTAGCTCCGGACTCCGGCCAGGACGCGCGTCTGCTCGCCGTGTTCCCAGTCCCGCGTCTGCTCGGTGAGGAGGACGAGCCGCGCCGGCGAGCTCGCGGCGGAGAGCCCCGTCTGAGGCGTCTGGGCGATCCGGAACAGGCCGACGTCGGTCGGGCCGGCAACGAGGCCGAGGAGGAGCGGCACGAGCGTCGTCCGCAGGGAGATCACGCCCGTGGCGATGCTCGACTGGAGGACGAACGAGCGAATGTCGGGGACGTCCTCCCCCAGCTCGCGCGAGGCGCCCGCGGGGAAGCGCCGCAAGGCGCCGATCCCGAAGACCGTGATCGTCGCGGTCGAGATCGCCTGCGCGACGACGATGGCGACGAGCGCCTGGTTCACGCCGAGCGGGGCGAAGAGCGCGATGGCAGCGAACCGAAGGCCGGTCGAGCCGGCCTGGTAGGCACCCCGGAGGTCGTAGCGCCCGTGGAGCAGAAACGCGGTCGCGAACACGTTCTCGGACGACTGCACGAGCGGGAGGAGGCCCGCCGCGAGAAGCGCGGTGCCGACGCCCGGAGAGCCGAAGATCCGATCTGCGAACGGCGCCAGCGCGATGAGGACGACCGTCGCGAACGCCCCGCCCGCGATCTTGAGCAACAGGGTCTGCCGGAAGAGGCGCCGCAGCCGGCCCCAGTCGCCCGCAGCGACGTACCGGAACCCGTACTTCGTGAGCGACTCCTCGACGGTGAGGTCGAGCAGGACCTGGAAGAAGCCGACCGCGGCGAGCGCGGTCGCGAAGACGCCGAACTCCTCGAGGCCGAGGACGCGCGCCGCGACGATCGTGCCGAGGATCCCGAACGCGACGGCGACGTAGATCCACGCGACGGTCGCCGAGCGGCGCCGGAAGAGGCGTGAACGCATCGCTAGCGGCTTGATGCGAAATTGGCGCGCCGTCGGGGGCGGCCACGACCGAGCCGGGCGATGCCGGCGGGACTCGCGCAGGCTGAACGCCTGTGCGAGGAACGCCGGTGCCGATCCGGCGCCGTGTCGTGGCCGTCATCCGGCCCGCAGGAATTTCGCATCAAGCCTCTCGATCAGTCTAGGGGTCGGTCTGGCCGTGACTCCGCGCCGGAGCCGAACCTATAGTCCCGCCGTGACGCCGCCGTCCGGGACCCGCCGTTGACCCGCATTCGCGAGAGCATCGGCGCGGATCGGGAGGCCACCGGCGCGCTCGTCGTCGCCCTGGCCATCCCGTTCGTCTTCCTCCACGAGCGCTATCAGCCGGACCTGTCCGTCGCAGCCGGGTCGACCTCCGTCGACATCCGCCTCTCGGACGTCGCCGTCCTCGCGGTCGTGATCGCGGCGATTGTCGCGGCGCGGCGCACCGGCCTCGGGCGCTTGGGCCCCGGCCGCATCGTGTGGATCCCCGGAGCGCTGCTCCTCGTCTGGCTGGGGCTCGAGCTCCTCCGCCCGGCCTCGATCGACGACACCCAGTTCGCCGACCACGCCGTCAGCTTCGCGAAGTTCTGCGAGTACGCGCTCCTCGCGCTCGCCGTCCCGTTGCTGGTCAGGCGCGCGCAGGATCTCACGATCGTGCTCGGCGCGTTCGTCCTCTGGGGCGGGATCGCGACGGCCGTCGGGCTGGTGCAGTTCTTCGGGGTCGACATCCTCGGCGCGTGGCGGGCTGGCTGGCGGCAGCCGTCGTTCCTCGGCCACCACGACTTCGCCGGCCTCTCCGCGATCGGAGCGAGCCTGGCGCTCGCGTGCATCGTCGCGGGGCGGAGACGGACGCCCGCAGCGCGGCTCTTCTGGCTCGCGCTGGTCGGCGGCGCCCTCGGCCTCGTCCTCGCGGGGTCGATCACGTCTGCGGCGGGGCTCGTGCTCGGCACACTCGCGCTCTGGCTCGCGTCGCGCGGCCGCTTCGCCCCGTCGGGACGGCAGCTCGCGCAGGTGGCGGCCGTCGTGGTCGTCGTCGTGGGAGGCGTCACGGCCGTTCGCGGCGACACCCTCGCCGACTTCATGCGCTTCCTCGGCCTCCGCGGCGGCAACCCGGCGACGGGCGTCGAGAGCTACTCGCAGCGAACGGTGCTCGCGTACATCGGGCTCAAGATCTTCGAGGACAACCCGATGGCCGGCGTCGGCTGGCAGCGCTCGTCTCAGCCTGACGTCTTCGAGCCGCACCTTGCGGACGCGCACCGACGCTTCCCGGACGTCGTCCCGCTGGCGTTCCCCTCCCGCGAGCATCGGTGGGGCGTCCAGAACCTGTACGTCCAGATGCTCGCGGACGCGGGCGTGATCGGTCTCGCGCTCCTGTTCGCCGTAGGGGCGGGCGGGATCGCGCTCGCCTGGCGCGCGGCGGCGTACGCCCCGAACCCGTGGGCAGCCGGAGCCGGGCTCGCGATCGTCTGCGCGCTCCTCACCGTCGCGGGCGAGTGGGCCTCGCTCGGAATCGTCTCGGGCATTCCCCTGCAGGCGGTGACGTGCCTCGCGCTCGGCATCGCCGCCGCGGGCGCGGCAACCGTCGAGGAGGAGTCCGGTGGCTGATCCGCGCCTCGACCCGCCCCGCTCGATGCCAACCTACGCGGTGCGCAAGCCGCTCGTCCGCTGGCTGACGGAGCAGGCGAGCGAGGCGTACGCGGCGATCGGGGACTACCGGGTGCTCGACGTCGGCTGCGGGCAGAAGCCGTACGAGCCGTTGTTCGCGCCGTTCGCGACCGCATACGTCGGCGTCGACTCGGTCGAGAACCCGCGCGCCGAGCTGCTCGGGCCGATCGAGGCGCTCCCGATCGAGGACGGAAGCTACGACGTGGTCCTGTGCAATCAGGTGCTCGAGCACTGCGACGACCCGCGCCAGGCGGTGAGCGAGCTGCGGCGGGTCACCGCCCCGGGCGGGCGCGTCCTCGCCTCCACGCACGGTGTGATGACGTACCACCCCTCGCCCACCGACTACTGGCGCTGGACGCACACGGGGCTCGAGAAGATCTTCCTGGATGGCGGCGACTGGGCGTCCGTTAGGGTGACCCCATCCTCGGGGACGACCGCCTGTCTTGGGATGCTCTTCTCGATGTACCTCGATCTCTCGTTCCGCCGGCTCCACCTCGGGGTCGTCGCGCGGCCGCTCGTGGCGGGCGTCAACACGATCTCGGAGGCGATCGACAACGCCTCCGTCCGACTCCGCGAGCCGTCGCCCGGGACCCTGTTCGCGAACTTCCACGTGGTCGCAGAGGCTGCCGCGTGAAGACGCTCGTCACCGGCGGCGCCGGGTTCATCGGCTCGAACCTCGTGCGTGCGCTCCTCGCGCGGGGTGACGACGTGCGCGTCCTCGACAACTTCTCGACCGGGAACCGGGCCAACCTGGCCCGCCTCGAGCGGGACGTGGATCTGGTCGAGGGCGACCTGCGCTCGTACGAGCGCGTGCACGCCGCCGTGCGCGGCACCGAGGTCGTCTTCCACCAGGGCGCGCTTCCCTCCGTGCCACGCTCGGTCCAGGACCCGCTGACGACGACCGCGGTGAACGTCGAAGGAACGCTCAACGTGCTTCTCGCCGCGCGCGACGAGGGCGTCCGCCGGATCGTGAACGCGTCGTCGTCCTCGGTGTACGGGAACGGCGGGGAGCTGCCCCGCACCGAGACGCAGCTCCCGGACCCGATCTCCCCGTACGCAGTCGCGAAGCTCGCGGCCGAGCGGTTCTGCACGAGCTTCAGCCGCGTGTACGCGATGGAGGTCGTGTCGCTCCGGTACTTCAACGTCTTCGGGCCGCGTCAGGACCCGATGTCGCAGTACGCGGCGGTCGTGCCGCGCTTCATCCGGGCGGTCGCGGACGGCGAAGCGGTGACCATCTACGGCGACGGAGAGCAGTCCCGCGACTTCACGTTCGTGGACAACGTCGTCTCCGCGAACCTCCTCGCGGCGCATGCGCCGGGCGTCGAGGGCGCGATCGTCAACGTGGCGACGGGCGGCTCGGCGACTGTGAACGAGCTCGCCGACGCGATCGGCCTCCTCCTCGGCCGGCACGTGGAGAAGCGCTACGAGCCAGAGCGCGCCGCCGACGTGAATGCGTCATGGGCCGATCTCCGAGAGGCCAAGCGGCTCCTCGGCTACGAACCCAAGGTCGATCTCGAAGACGGCCTGCGCAGAACGGCCGACTTCCTCGAGGACAAGGAGCGCTGAGATGGGACACACCTTCGGATCGATCGACGAGCTCGGCGACGGCTACGGCTTCCGCAAGGTGCGTGGTGCGCTCGGCGTGACGGCCTTCGGCGTGAACGCGATCGTCATGCCGCCGGGCTTCCTCGGCTTCCTCCACTTCCACGACGACCAGGACGAGCTCTACTTCGTCCACTCCGGCAGCGCCCGGGTCGAGGTCGAGGGAGAGGAGCGGATCCTCGAGGTGGGCGGACTCCTCCACGTCCAGTCGACGACGCCACGCCGCGTCTCGAACGCCAGCGAGACCGACGATCTCGTGCTCCTCGTCATCGGCGGCAAGGGCGGCTACATCGAGCGCGACGGGCACATGGTCGACGCCGCAGACGTCGAGCGACGCGCGTCCTTCGGCAAGTCCTAGGCGCCCCCGGTCGTGAGGTCCGAGGAGGAGCTCGTGGCGATCGCCCACGAGAGCTTCCTCGGGACCTTCCGAGCACCGGTCCGCCACAGTCCGGATGGAGCGATCCGTGAGACGGACGGTGTCTTCGCATTCGTCACCGGGCTTCCGTTCTCCGGGTTCAACGGCTGCATCGTCACCGCGCCGATCGACGCCGACGAGGTCGCACGGGCGCTCGGGTGGGTCGCCGACCACGGCGTCTCCTACCGTGCGTGGATCGTCGACGAGCTCCTTCCGGAGCTCGAGCACGTTCCGGCTCGCTTCGAGCTCGAGCTCCAAGCCGACCCGTACCCCGCCATGGTTCTCCATCCCGCTCCGGAATCACCCGCGCCTGCGCCAGGAGTCGAGATCTCGTTTGCGTCCAGCAGCGCGCTCGAGGAGTTCCTCCACGTATTCGAGTCGGACGGTCCGGTCTCGGACGTCACCCGACGGCTCTTCTCCCAGTCGTTCGCCGACGACCGTGACGTCCAGCTCCTCGTCGGCCGTCTGGGCGGGAGACCGGTCGGCACGGCGGTCGCGATTCAGAGCGCGAGTGCGAGCGGCGTCGTCGCTGTCGGAACGCTCGAGGAGGCCCGGCGTCGGGGAGTAGGCACAGCGCTGACATGGGCCGCAGTCGAGGCCGGAAGACGGCGGGGATTCGACACGATCGTCCTCCAGTCCTCGCCAATGGGCTTCCCTGTCTACTCGGCGATGGGCTTCCGAACAGTCGCGACCTACGCGGTCTACGCGCCGTCATCCTCCTCGCGCGCCTGACTACGGCCGGCGCGCGCTGAACACCAGGTCGCGGGCGAAGAGCCGCGGACTAAGCCGCCGGTAGCGGCCGCCGACGAAGGAGAGCTCGACCGCCTTGAACCCCGTCAGCAGGGCGCGGAGAGAGCCCGGCGAGAACATCCGCAGGTGCGTCGGATCGTCCTCGGGTGCGCGACCCCGCAGGAAGCGCAGCCGGCTCTGGATGCGGAAGGCGTTCGGCACGGAGCCGACGAGGACTCCGCCGGGTCGGAGCACGCGGCGCGCCTCGGAGACGAGGGCGTCCGGGAACTGGAGATGCTCGAAGAGCTCGCCGGCGACGACCGCGTCGAAGGTCGCATCCTGGAACGGGAGCGGTTCCTCGACGTTCGCCTGCACCGGCTCGATCCCGAGCTCCGCGGCCTTCGCGAGGGCGGCCGCATCGACGTCGAGCCCGACGACCTCGTTCCCCTCGAGGAAGTGGCGCGTCAGAGCACCCGAGCGGCAGCCGAGGTCGAGCACGCGCTTCCCGGTCCCGATCGCCGCGCGGAACAGAGGGATCCGCTCGGGGACGAAGACGAAGTCGCCCTCGTCGCGCCGCTCGCGATGATGCTCCTCGTACCGTTCGCCGAGGTCGGCTGACACGGCTAGGCCGAGCGGATGGTGGCCCCGTGGCCGAGGGAGGCGATCGTCCTCCGCAGGCCGTCCTCGAGCTCGATCTCGGGGACCCACCCGAGAAGCTGGTGTGCTCGCGTGATGTCCGGCTGGCGCACCTGCGGATCGTCCACCGGAAGGGCGTCGAACACGACCTCGCTCGGCGAGGCCGTCAGCCGGATGATCGTGTCCGCGAGCTCGAGCAGCGACTTCTCGTCCGGGTTGCCGAGGTTGATCGGAAGGTGCTCGTTCGACTCCCCGAGGAGGACGAGCCCGCGGATCAGGTCGGCCACGTAGCAGAAGCTCCGGGTCTGCGACCCGTCGCCGAAGACCGTGACCGGCTCTCCCTCGAGCGCCTGGCGCAGGAAGG
Organism: uncultured Actinomycetes bacterium; assembly: GCA_963809405.1. Classification (GTDB taxonomy): domain Bacteria; phylum Actinomycetota; class Thermoleophilia; order Gaiellales; family Gaiellaceae; genus GMQP-bins7. Next base: position 1,170,769 of record CAWEJN010000002.1, on the reverse strand, counting down.
TCGGGATCGCCCGCCCGTCGTTCGACCGCATCCGTGGCCCATAGGTGTTGAAGATGCGGACGATCCCGGTGTCGACGCCCTGCTGGCGGTGGTACGCCATCGTCATCGCCTCGGCGTAGCGCTTCGCCTCGTCGTAGACGCCCCGCGGGCCGATCGGGTTCACGTTCCCCCAGTACGTCTCGGGTTGCGGATGCACCTCGGGATCGCCGTAGACCTCGCTCGTCGAGGCGAGCAGGAAGCGCGCGCGCTTCCACTTCGCGAGGCCGAGTGCGTGGTGCGTGCCGTAGGAGCCCGTCTTCAGCGAGTGGAGCGGCATCCGCAGGTAGTCGATCGGGCTCGCCAGCGCGGCGAGGTGGTAGACGAAGTCGAGCGGCTCCTCGACGAGGATCGGCTCGATCACGTCGTGGTGCAAGAACACGAACGCGTCGTCACGCAGGTGCGCGACGTTCTCGAGCGAGGACGTCTCCAGGTTGTCGACGCAGAGGACGCGGTGGCCCCGCTCGAGCAGCGCCTCGCAGAGGTGGGAGCCGAGGAAGCCCACACCGCCGGTGACGAGAGAAGTCGGCATCGTGTCGATGCTAGCCGCGTCGCCGCGGTAGCAATCTCCTTCTTACGACGCCGCGAGCGGACGTCCTCGTCGCTAGCCCGTGATCTTCGTGAGCGCGAGGTGGAGCCGCTTGAACGTCGCGTCCGTCTTCTTCACCGGCTTCGAGCCGATCCAGTAGAGGACGACGTTCGCCCCGTACTGACGCTTCGCGAGCCAGAACTTGTCGCCGAAAGCCGAGATGTCCTGCTCCCAGTAGATGTGACCGGCTCCCGGCGTGCCGAGCGCGCCGGAGTGGGCGTCTGCGAGAAGGTCGTTCACGTCCGTTGGCACGTCGGCGCTGGTCACGAGGTAGACGGTGAACGTCCCGTACTTCCCCTTGTTCGCGATCGAGGCCGGCCCGAGGTCGTACGCCCTGTAGTGCCCTGCGTACGACGCCTTCGCGTTCACCTTCAGCTTCGAGCCCGTGGCCTTCTTGAACCCGGCGGTCAGCTTCGCCGCCGTGACCGTCTTCGCAGCGGAGGGCTGCGCGGAGGCGACGGCGGTCGAGAAGGCGAGCGCGACGAACAGGATGGCGGCAAGACGTCTCATCCCGCTCATCGTCGGTTGCAGAGACGAGAAGGCAATCACTCGAACGGGTGCGACGGGCGCAGGGGACGCCCGGCGCACGGCTCAGCGGAGGTCCTTGTTCGCCTCCATGTCGAACCACATCGCGAACAGCGTGAGCTGCAACCCCGCGATCAGGAGCACGGCAACGAGGACGATCGTCGCGGGCGTGATCTGGTTCCCGGCGATGCGGAGGAGCGCCTCGAGCAGGCCGAGCAGGAGCCCGACGCCGCCCATCACGAGCCCGAACACGTAGAAGAAGACGAGCGGGTGGAAGTCACGGATGACGTACTTGTGGCCGAGGCGCCACCAGAACGCCTTGAGGAGGAGCCAGGAGATCCTCGGCACGACCGCACGCAAGCGGATGCCCGACTCCTCGCCGACGCCGTAGATCGGCCGCGAGGGCACGTCGCGGACGCGCGCGTTCGCGACGTTCAGGTGGACGAGCATGTCGTTCGGGAACCCGTACCGCGGGTAGATCCGGTCGAGGTCGAGGCGACGGAGTGCGTCGAGCGAGATGGCCGTGTACCCGGCCTGGGAATCGGCGACGTGCCAGTACCCGGACGCGATCTTCGTCAGGAGCGACAGAGCCGCGTTCCCGAGGAAGCGCGTCCGCGGGATCACCGTCCACGCCTCTCCCGTCGCGAACCGGTTCGCCTTCGCGTACTCGACCTCACCTCGGGCGACGGGCTCGACGAGGCCAGCGAGCTCGGCGGGATCCATCTGGTTGTCGGCGGCCATCACGCAGGTGACGTCGATCTCCTCCTCCACCGCCTTGCGATAGCCGGTGACGATCGCGGCCCCCACCCCGAGGTTCCGCTCGTGTCGGATCACCTCGACCCGCGGATCGCCGACCGACCGTGCCTGCGCGCCGGTCGCGTCGCCCGACGCGTCGTCGACGACGTAGATCCGGTCGACGAGCTCGGGGATGCCGCGGAGCGTCTCGACGACGAGCCGCTCCTCGTCGTATGCGGGCACGACGACCGCCACCCGCTTGCCCTCGAGCATCAGCTCTCGGCGGAGGCGGAGGCGGAGCGCCGGCGCCGCGCGGCGAACGGCTCGGCGAGGAGCGCGGCGATGATCCCGATGATCAGCCCGATGAAGGCGCCGACGACGAGGGACGTCCGGCTCGAGCGCGCCGTGGTTTTCCCGGCGGACGCGGGCTCGACGATGTGGCTCATCTCGACGGTCTGAGCCAGATTCAGGAGCTGCTGCGCGTTCGAAAGGTCCTCCTCCAGCGACGTGCGCTTCGCGTCCGTGGTCGCGATCACGGAGTTGAGATTCGCGCTCAGGAGGAGCTTCTCGACGGCGGTCAGCGAGCCGTTCTGGACGAGTGCGGCCTGTTGCGCCTCCGCCTGCTCGATCCGACGGTTCGCCGCGTCGAGCTGGCCCTGGCTCACCGCGACCTGGCTCTGCAGCAGTCGCACCTTCTGCGTCACGTACACGGAAACGCGGTTGACCACCCGGTTCGCGAGCGCGTCCGCCGCGACCTCGACCTTGTGCCGGCCCGACCCCTTGACGGCGATCTCCGCCAGCGGGTTGATCCCCCGGAGCTGGCCCGCGGAGGTCACCTCCGAGATCGAGACCGACGAACGCAGGCGCGAGACCGGGATCCCGCTGACCGCCGAGGCTCGCTTCAGCGCTGACTCCGAGTGGACGACCTCGTTCACCGTCCGCGGGTTCGTGGCCAGGCTCTGGATCTGACCGCCTCCGAGCGGTGCGAACGGCTGGCCCAGGTAGACGATCGCCTGCGCGCGCCAGACGTTGCCTCCGGCGACGGCGAGCGCGAGGCCGATCACGGCGCCCACGGCGAGGCCGATGACGGGCAGCCACCAGCGCGCCTTGAGGCGCTCCCAGCCGGAGGCGAGCGAAACCTCCTGCTCGTCGTCCCGATCGGGAGGAGCCGCATTCATGCGGCCGCGACCCTATCAGCGGCCCAGCGCCACTGAGCCTCGAGACCCTCGGCGAATGACGTCTTCGGCTCCCAGCCGATGTCGGAGCCGATCCGCGTCGTGTCGGCGGCCGTCCGAGAGACGTCACCCTCGAGGCGCGGCGAGCGATTCACCTCCAGCGGCCGACCCGCGACACGGCCGAGCGTCTCGATCGCCTCGAGCATCGAGACCTCGACGCCGCCCCCGACGTTGTAGACCGCTCCCGCCGAAGCCTTCTCCATCGCGAGCACCGTCGCCGCGACGACGTCGTCGACGTACGTGAAGCTCCGCGACTGCGTCCCGTCCCCGTACAGCTCGAACGGCCGGTCAGCCGCGAGGCAGGCGACCATGCGCGCGAATGCCATGTCCGGGCGCTGTCGCGGCCCGAAGGCGTTGAAGTAGCGGAGCACGACCGCGTCCAGCGCGAACTCGCGCCCGTACGCGTACGCGAGGTGCTCGCAGGCGAGCTTCGTGATGCCGTAGGGCGAGATCGGCCGCGGCGGGGTGTCCTCGGTCGTCGGGTAGGCGGCCGCGTCGCCGTAGATCGACGAGGAGGAGGCGAAGACCGTGCGTGCGCCGGCTGCGGCAGCCGCCTCGAACACGCGCTGGCTCGCGATCACGTTCCGGCGGACGTACACGGGAAAGACGCCGCCGAAGCTCCGCACGCCGGGCTGGCCGGCGAGATGGAAGACGCCGTCCACGCCGTCGAGCTCGAGCGCGTCCTCGGCGAGGTCGATCCGCTCGACCGGGAGGCCGGCGGCGTTCTCCTCCTTCAGCGCCGGGTCGTAGTAGTCGGTGAAGGCGTCCCAGCCGACGGCGTCGTAACCGCTCGAGAGGAGCGTCCGCAGGAGCTGCGAGCCGATGAAGCCGGCGGCGCCGGTGACGACGTAGCGCATGGCGCGGGAATGGTAGATGTGGTCAGACGACGCGATCGAGAGGGCGGAGCGAGCCGTCCCCGTTCCGCGTCAGCACGACCTCGGAGTAGAAGCGCGACATGAGGACGCCCTCCTCGAACTCTCCGAGGTGCGGTTCCGGATGCTCGCCGCGGGCGAGGGCGAGGGCGAGCTCCGGATAGCGGCTGCCGGCCGCGGTGGGGAGCGGGAAGCCGCCGCCGAACCGGGCGTTCACGTCCGTCACCGGCAGGCTCCCGTCCGGCTCGCGGAAGCACTGGATGTTCGCAGGCCCGACGATCCGCGCGGTCTCCGCGACGAGGCGTCCGTGCTCGATCAGCTCCCAGTCCTTGATCGAGGCGCCCTTGATCGACTCACCGCCCTTCGAGTGGAGCATCGTCCGCGGGATCGCGTTCAGGCAGCGCGCATCGAGGTCGCAGAAGACGTCGATCGAGAACTCCTCTCCGAGGCAGCGCTCCTGGACGAACGACGGCACGGAGGCGTAGTCGAGGAAGAACGCGAGCTCGGCCGGGTCGGAGGACAGGAAGATGTTCCGCGATCCGAAGCCCTCGCGCGCCTTGACGAGGAGCGGATAGCGCGCGTCGGCGGGCATGTCGTCCGGCGCCCAGCTCCGGGGCGACGCGATGCCGCGCTCCTCGAAGAAGCGGTGCGCCGTGAGCTTGTCCGACATGCGCGCACACGCCTCCTCGTCGGGCAGGAGCAGAACGGCCGGGGTGAGCGCATCGCGTTCGCGGGAGAGGACCGGGTGGTCGAGGTCGTTCAGGGGGACGACGAGCCGGACGTCGTGCTCCTGGATGAGCGCCGCGAGCGTCGGGACGTACTCGGGATCCGCGACGAGCGGGACGATCGCCTGCCGGTCGGCGTGGTAGAGGGCCGGAGCGAGCGGGTCGGCGTCGACGGCGAGCGCGACCGCACCGGCGGCGCGGAACGCGTTGACGATGTCGACGCGCAGGCCTGCGCACGTGAAGAGGACGACGGTCACGGATCGAGAGAGTACTCGGCGCGCACGCGGCGCCCAGAGGATTCCGAGGGCGCCCCTATAACGTGAGACGCCGTGTCCGCGCCCGCGTCCGAGCAGCCGATTCGTGTGCTGCGCGTCATCGCCCGCCTGAACATGGGCGGGCCGGCGATCCACGTGACGAGCCTCGCCGCAGGGCTCGAGACGCGCGGCTACCACACGACCCTCGTCGCCGGCAGCCTCGCCTGGGGCGAGGACTCGATGGCGTTCCTCGCCGAGCGGCTCGGCGTCTCCGTCGTGAGCGTCCCCGAGATCCAGCGCGAGATCTCCGTCCTCCACGACCTGCGCTCGATCACGCGGGTCGCGTCGATCATCCGCGACGAGCGGCCGCACATCCTCCACACCCACACTGCAAAGGCCGGAGCGATCGCGCGCGCAGCCGCGCTGCTCGCCGGAGACGTGAGGCCGCCGATCGTTCTCCATACCTTCCACGGACACGTCCTCAAGGGCTACTTCGATCCGAGCCGGACGGCCGTCTTCCGCCAGGTCGAGCGCTCCCTCGCGCGGGCCTCGGACGTACTCGTCGCCGTCAGCCCCGAGGTGCGCGACGACCTCGTCGACTTCGGCGTCGCCCCTCGCGAGAAGTTCGCGGTCATCCGCCTTGGTATTCCGCTCGCCGAGCGGCTCTCGGACGGGACGCTCGATCGCGACTACCGGCGCCTGTACGGGATCTCCCGCGACGCGTTCGTGATCGGCTGGGTTGGGCGGCTGACCGGGGTGAAGGACGCGGGCGCCGTGCTCGAGATCGTCCGCGCGACTCGCGACCGCGGCGTCGACGCCGTCCTCTGCATGGTCGGCGACGGCCCCGACCGCGATCGCCTCGAGCAGCTCGCGCGCGACCTCGGGATCGTGCGTTCCTGCTTCTTCGTCGGCTACCAGTCGGAGATCGCCGGCTACTACCGGCTGTTCGACGCCTTCGTCCTCCCGTCGGTCAACGAGGGGACGCCGGTCAGCGCGATAGAGGCGCTCGCCTCGGGGACGCCGGTCGTCGCGAACCGGGTGGGCGGCGTTCCGGACGTCGTCCGTGACGGCGTGGACGGATTCCTGGTCGAGGCAGGCGACGTCGAGAGCGCGGCGGCGCGGCTCGCGGAGCTCGCGGCGGATCCGGCTCTACGGACGCGGCTCGGCGAGGCCGGCCGCGCGCGCGTCTTCGACCGCTACTCGGTCGCGCGGCTCGTGGACAACGTCGACCGCCTGTACCGCTCGCTGCTCGAGGCGAAGGGGCTACGACCCGCCGTCTGACGGCTCGCGCCAGCCGCCCGTCTTCCCCTTGTACGTCCCGCGGAAGAGCGCGAGCGGCGTGCGGAGGAGGATCTGGAGATCGACGCGCGGCGAGCGGTGATCGACGTACCAGACGTCGAGCTCGATCCGCTCCGGCCACGGGAGCGCTGCGCGTCCGTTCACCTGCGCCCAGCCCGTGAGGCCAGGCTTGACCGCGAGCCGGCGGCGCTGCCTCGTGTCGTAGCGCTCGACCTGGTAGCGGAGCGTCGGGCGCGGCCCGATGACGCTCATGTCCCCGCGGAGCACGTTCCAGAGCTGCGGCAGCTCGTCGATCGACGTCCGTCGGAGGAAGCGGCCGATGCGCGTGATCCGCGGATCACCCCGGTCGACGGCGAACCCCGCCCCGCGGGTCTCCGCACCCACCTCCATCGTCCGCAGCTTCAGGAGCTCGAAGTCCTCGCCGCCGCGGCCGACCCGCACCTGCCGGTAGAAGACAGGCCCGCGGTCCTCGACCTTGGTCGCGAGCGCCGCGAGGCCGATCAGCGGGCTCGCGAGGACGAGGCCCGCTCCGCCGATCGCGACGTCGAATGCGCGGTTCAGCGAGTGCCTTTCGCCTTGTCCCACGTCTGCGGCGTCCCCTTCCGCAGGTAGCGGACGAGCCCCGCCGCCGTCGCCTTCGTGACGACGTAGTAGTAGTAGGCGAGCCGCGCCCCGGGAATCGGGAGCCGGGCCTTCCCCGCCACCGCGAGCGAGAGCCCGCAGACCTGGAGCCCGAGGCCGAGCCGGTAGAAGCGGCTGCGCTTGCGCAGCACGACGCTCGAGGCGAGCAGGCCGATGTGCAGCACGCCGGTCGAGTAGCGGAGGACGCGGTGGGACACGAGCTCGGCCATGTACAGCGGTCGCGTCCGCCGGAACATGCGGCCCGTGAGGATGTGCCCCCAGGAGCGCGCAATCGTCCGCACCTTGCGCCCGTACTCGTCCTCGGGCTCGCTCGCCGCCTTCTCCACCGCGATCGCCTCGCCGTCGTAGACCGCGCGGAGTCCCTGCTGCTCCATCAAGTACGGGAAGCCGAAGTCGTGGCCGAACTTGGGATCGTCCTCGACGTACGCCTCGCGGCGCACGGCGTAGATCGCGCCGTTGCCGGCGGTGATCGAGCTGCATGCGGACTCCTGAGCGCGCACCCAGACCTCGTACCGCCAGTAGAGGCCCTCGAGGTTCTGGCCGTCCGGACTCTCGAGTCGCAGCTGGCCGCAGACGTAGCCGACCTCGGAGTCGGCGAGGTTGCGCGTGAGCTTGCGGAGCGCGTCCGGCTTCCACTCGGTGTTCGCGTCCGTGAACGCGACCACCTCGCTCGCCGTCTCCCGCACGGCCCGATGCTGGGCGGCGACCTTCCCGCCGCGCTCGCAGTCGAGGAGACGGACACGCGGCTCGCCAGCGGCGATCCCGGCCACGATCTCGTTGGTGCGGTCCGTCGACCCGTCGGACGCGACGACGATCTCGAGCAGCTCGGGCGGGTAGTCGAGCCCGAGGAGGTTCTCGACGCGGCGGGCGATGACCGCCTCCTCGTCGTGCGCGGACACGATCAACGCCACCCTCGGCGTAACGTCGTCGCGCTCGACCGGACGCGGGCGCACACGTGCGAGCACGCCCATCGCAGCCGGGTAGCCGACGTGCGTCCAGGCGAGCGCCTTGAGCGATCCCCAGAAGACGAGCTTCGCGAGCGACATTCCGCGCGCGAGTGTAGTGGCGGCCCGCTCGAGCGCTGCTCAGGCGCCGTTCACGAGCTCGGAGACGAGAGCACGGTACCGCCGCATCGCGACGGAGCGGTCCGCCTCGCGCTCGACGTACTCACGGCCGCGCCGGCCCATCTCCTCGAGGTCGAACGCGCCCTCCGACGCCGCGCGGATCGTCCGGGCCAGCAGCTCCGGGCTCCCGGGCTCGATCACGATCCCGCAACCGATGTCGCCGACGAGCCTCGCGGTCTCGCTCGTTCCCTCCGCGGCCGCAATCACCGGCCGGCCGGCGGCGAGGATCCCGTACAGGCGGCTGGGAACGACGTAGCCGGCGAGGCCCTTCGCGAGCCCGACGACGTGGAGGTCGGCGCTCGAGAGCGACAGCGGGAGCCGCTCGCGGGGCTGGTACGGGAAGAAGCGCACGCGGTCGCCGACCTCGAGACGCCTCGAGAGCCCGACCATCTCGGAGTGCCGCGCCCCGAAGCCAGCGATGACGACGCGGAGGTCATCGAGGTCGCGGAGGAATGTGACCGAGCGGACGAGGCTGTCGAGATCCTGCGCGTGCCCGACGTTCCCCGAGTGCATGACGACGAACCGCGAGGCCAGGTCGTGCTTCTGCGCCCAGGCATTGTCGCGCGGCTGCGGGGTGATCGCATTTGTGTCGACCCAGTTCGGGATCACGCGCACCCGCTCGGGCGGAGCTCCTTTCGCCTCCAGTCGCTCGCGCATGGTCTCCCCGATCGCGACGATCCGGTCGGCGCGCCTGAGGTATGCGCCGACGAGGACGCCCAGCACGCCGACGACGGCCGGGTTGCGGAGACGTCCCAGCTCGGTCGCGATCTCGGGAAAGACGTCCTGGCTGATCACCAGTACGGGCGTGTCGAAGCGGCGGCCGACGGCGACGCCGAGGTCGCCGATGATCGGCGGGTCGGTCATGCAGAGGACGAGGTCCGGCCTCGGCCCGCGGAGCGCGTGCCCGAGCGCCGAGCCGAGGTAGGAGAAGTAGTTCGCCGCGCGCCGTCCGAGCTGCGAGCGCTCGTAGGCGGTCGACGCCACTCGGACGATGCGCACGCCGTTCCGCTCCCCGGCGGCCGGCTCGTCCTCGTACCCGTGGAGGGCGCCGGTGATGACCTCGACGTCGTACTCCTCGGCGAGCGCCTCGCAGAGCTCCGTGAGGAGGTGCGCGGTCGCCTCCACGCCGGGCCAGTAGTACTGGTTCAGGACGAGGATCCGCGGCCGTCCGCCGTTCATGGACATCGGGCCAGGTTAACGACCGGCCCGCTCGGAGACCGCGCGCCGGACTGCCGCCACGAACGCGTCGGCACTGGGCCCGTAGCCCCACGCGGCCGCGAGCTCCCGCGACTCTGCGCCGTACGCGAGGCGGACGAGGCGGTCGGAGGCCAGGCGCCGCAGAGCCGCGGCTGCTGCCGCGACGTCACCGGCCCGGACGAGGACGCCATTCTCGCCGTCGCGGAGGAGGTCGTGTGCCGCACCGACGCGGTCGGAGAGGACGAGCGGGAGCCCGCAAGCTGCAGCCTCGTTCACGACGACCGCCCACGGCTCGCGCTCGGAGAGCAGCGCGAAGACGTCCGCGACGACGTACGCCTCGACGATCCGCGCCCACGGGAGATCGCCCCTGAGGACGAGCCGGACGCCGAGCTCGGCGGCGAGCGCGGTCAGGCGCTCCCGTTCCGGCCCTTCGCCTGCGACGACGACGAGGAGGCGCTGGTCGGCCGCCTCCGCGGCGGCCCGGATGAGCACGTCGAGCCCCTTCTCTGCCGCCAGCCGCGCGACCGAGAGGACGACGACGTCGTCCAGCCCAGCGCCGAGCTCCTCACGGAGCGCGTCGCGCTCAGGGGCGAGTGCAGCCGCATCGGCGCGGAAGGCGTCGACGTCGATCGTGTTCGCGAAGATCCCGACGCGCTCCGGGTCGGCGCCGCGCTCGATCATCGAGCTCCGCGCGAGCGAGCCCGTCACGAGGAGTCCCGACGCGCCGCGCACGATCGGCGGGACCACCGTCCCCTTCACGGTCTTGCGCCAGCCGGCGCGTGGGCCTTCGTCGTGGCTCTCGACGACGAGCACGTACGGCACGCCGCGCGCACGGCACCAGGCGATCGCCGACTGTGACGCGAACGTGCTCCAACCCGAGACGACGACGACCTCCGGCCGGCCGCGCTCGAGCGCGCGCGCGATCCCGGGCGTGACGGGGTAGTCGTGATGGAGGACGCGCTCGGCGCCGGGCAGACGGATGCCGCGGAGGAACCGAGCCCGGTGCCGCGGCTCGACCTCCCACGTTCGCCCGGCGACGGTCTCCGCCGCGTAGACGACCGAGAGGTCGATCTCCGGATGCTCGGACACCCGATCGAGGAGCGGAGCTCGATACGGAGTCGGCTCCGGGAACACGGCGAGGACGCGGATGCGGGCAGTCGTCAGCGCGCGGTTGGCGCGTAGGTCGTCGAGCCACTCTCGAGCCTCCCGCTCGGCCGCCCCCGCGACGCGCCGCCGGTGGGCGGTCGCGGCGGCGGCATGGCCCGCGAGCAGCGGGTCGAGGCGGAGCGCGCGGCTCAGGAGGCGTCCCCGCGCTCTCGGCGACGCCTGCCGCGCGGCCGCCGCGATCGCGTGTGCCGCCGCGCGGCTCGCAGCGGAGCCCGGACGAGCCGCCTCGAACGCCTCGGCGAGCGTGGTGATGGCATCGGCGGCGTCCTCCAGCTCGGAGCGCTCGAGCGGCTCGCCCGCCCCGAGGCGGAAGGCCAGACCGCGCCCGCCGGGAGCGAGATCGGGCACGTAGCGGCCGATCTCGCGCATCGCGACCCGCCGCTGGAACTCGCGCTGCAGCTCGCGCCGTCTGCGCGACGCCTGCCCGGCGTGGACGCGGTAGAGGATGAGCGGCTCGGCGACGTTGTCGCCGTCCGCGACCGCGAGGAGCCGCGTCCACAGGTCGTAGTCCTCGCTCTCCAGGAACTCGGTGTCATAGCGAAGCTCGTGCCGAGCGAGGGTGTCGCGGTCGAAGAGCACGCTCGGATGGAAGAACGGCGACGAGAAGAGCGAGGCCCAGCGGACGGCGTCCGTGCCTGCGGGCATGAGGTGGACGTCGCCGACCGCTCCCGCCTCGTCGAGCTCGAGCGCCCCGCTCCCGACGATTGCGACCGGCGGTCGCGATCGGAGCCGCGCGAGCTGGCGCTCGAGTCGCCGCGGCATGGCGACGTCGTCGGCGTCCAGCCGCGCGATGTAGCGCCCGCGGCACACGTCGAGCCCGCGGTTCAGAGAGGCGGCGAGACCCTGCTGCGTGTCGTTCCGGAGGACGACGAGCCGCGGATCGTCGATCGCGGCGAGCACGTCGTCCGTCGCGTCGGTCGAGGCGTCGTCGACGACGACGAGCTCGAGGTCGGAGACCGTCTGTCGGAGCGCGCTCCGGACAGCCGTACCCAGGAACCGCTCGCCGTCGTGAGCGGCGACGAGCACGGAGACGAGCGGCAGCGCGGCGGTCACGGGCGCCCCGTAGCCTACGGCCGGTGCCCTCGGCGGAGCTCCCGTCCTTCGACCTGGTCGTCGCGACCGTCGACCGGACGGCGGAGCTCGACCGCCTCCTCTCCTCGCTCGACCGCCAGACCTATCGCGGCTTCCGCGTCGTCGTCGTCGACCAGAACGAGGACGACCGGGTCTCCACAGTCCTCGCAGCGCACCAGCTCGAGGTCCTCCACCTACGCGCGCCCCGCGGCCTGTCGCGAGCCCGGAACGTCGCCGTTTCTCGGCTTGACGCAGAGCTCGTCGCCTTCCCCGACGACGACTGTGTCTACGAGGACGGCGTGCTGGACCGCGTGGCCCGCAGGTTCGCCGCGGAGGCGACGCTCGACGGCCTCACCGGCCGGGTCGTGACGCCGGACGGCGTCGCCTCCCCGTCCTGGAAGACCGACCCCGCGATCCTCACCGACGACAACCTGTGGAACCGCGCCGCGTCGGGGGCGATCTTCCTCCGACGCCGGCTCCTGGACGAGGTCGGCCCGTTCGACGAGCGTCTCGGGCTGGGCTCGGGCACGCCGTGGTCGTCCGGGGAGGAGATCGACCTGCTCGTCCGCGCGGTCCGCTCCGGCGCACGCATCGCCTACGACCCGGCGCTGACCGTTCTCCACGACGAGCTTTCCCTCGACTCGGACGGACTCCGCGCTCTCGGCTACCGGGACGGAGCTAGCGTCGGCTACCTCCTCCGCAAACACCGCTACCCGGCTCGGGTCCGCGCCCGGATGCTCGTTCGGCCGCTCGGGGGCGCACTCACGTCGGTCGTTCGCGGCGAGGGCGCGCGAGCGCGGTTCCACCTCGCGACGCTCCGCGGCAGGGTCGCCGGCTACCGCGGCCGGGCACGGGAGCGCAGGTGACCGAGCCTCGCTGGACCGGCCGGCGTGTGATCGGCGGCATCGGTCGGCGCATCCCGCTGCGGCCGTTTCGCATCTTCTTCCCGTTCCGGGTCTGGCGGCCGCTCTTTCGCCTCTGGCTGGAGACGATTCGCGCACAGCCGGACGCGCGCAAGGCGCTGCGCGAGCTCCTCACCGTCTACGGAGACGCCTATGTCGGCATGGATCGCGGAGCCGTCGACTACGGGAGGGGTGAGCATCCCAAGCACCGGCTCACGCGGTACCACGACTTCTTCGTCGACCGCGTCCACACGAACGAGCGCGTCCTCGACGTGGGCTGCGGTATCGGCAGCGTCGCCCACGACGTCGCGGAACGGGCGGGCGCGCTCGTCGTCGGCATCGACACGGGCGAATGGGCGCTCGACGTGGCACGTGCCAGGTTCGCCCATCCCCGAGTCGAGTACGTCCACGCCGATGCTCTCGAGTTCGAGCCCGAAGCGCCCTTCGACGTCGTGATCCTCTCGAACGTGCTGGAGCACGTCGCCCCGCGCGTGGAGCTCCTGCGTGCACTCCGCGAGCGGACCGGGGCGAAGCGCCTGCTCGTCCGCGTCCCTGCGCTCGACCGCGACTGGACGGTGCCGCTCCGTCGCGAGCTCGGGCTCCCGTACTTCAGCGACCCCGACCATGAGGTCGAGTACCTGCCCGAGCTCCTCCGCGACGAGCTGCGAGAGGGTGGGTGGAAGATGGGAGAGCCGACGCTCGCCTGGGGCGAGATCTGGGTCGAGGCGACCGTGGCCGACTCCTGAGTCAGGCTCTCCGTTCGACGAGCGACGAGAACAGGGTCGCGTGACGATCGAGCCACGGGCCGAGCGCGTAGTGCTCGACGGCCCGCTGCCTCGCGCGGGCCCCGTACGCCTCACGAGCGACGAGCACGCGCTCGACCGCGTCCGCCAGCGCCTCGGGCTCGGGTGGCTGCTCGCGCTCCCAGGACTCCGGGTGCGGAACGCCGATCCCGGCCTCGTCGCCGACGAGCTCGATGGTTCCGCCGCTCGCCGGATACACGACCGGAAGCCCGCACGCCATCGCCTCGATCACCACGCTGGGGCACGAGTCGTTGACGGTCGTGTGCAGAAGGAGGTGAGCGCGGCGGTAGAGCTCCGGCGCCTCCCGCTGCGTGTAGCTGCCGAGGAGCTCGACGCCGGCGACGACGTTCGACGGCGGGAAGGCCACCGTGCCGAGGACGAGGAGGCGCGCATCACGCTGCGCTTCTCGCACCAACGCGAAGGTTTCCAGCGCGAGCTCCAACCGGTACGGCTGGAGCTGGTCGCCGGCGAGGAGGAGGACCGGCCCGTCTTCCGGCGGGGACGGTGCCGGCGTGAATCGGTCGACGTCGACGGCGTTCGGGAGGATCTCCCAGCCGCCCTTCGGCTCGCCGAGAAAGCGATCGGCGGACCGCCTACAGAACTCGCTCTGGTAGAGCACCTGCCGGGCGGCGAAGAGGGCGCGGCGGAGCGGCTGGTTGACGGTGTCCGTCTCGGCGCCCGCCCACGCCGGATAGCCGACCCCGTTCTGATTGAGGACGACGGGGACACCGCGGCGGCGCGCGAACCAGAGAAGCTGCCGCAGGTCGCGGGGCAGCCAGCTCGACCCGAGGTAGAGGACGTTGAAATCGGTCGGATGGTTCGGGAAGCGCGCGTCGAGACGCTGGAACTTCGCAGTGCCTCCGCGGGCCGGCTCGTCCGGCCCCGGTACCCGATCGTGGCCGTAGGAGACCCGCACGCCGGGACGGCTCCCACGCGTCGCGAGGAGCCGCGCCCAGCGCGACGCGGCCCGGCCATAGCGCTCGGCTCGGGCGAGGCTAGCGTCCATTGCCGCTTCGTTCCACGAACCCGTCGAGGAGCTCCGCCCACATCGGGTCGAGCAGCTCGAGCGCGTACCGTTCCGCCGTTCGGCGCCCGGCGGAGACGAGCCCTTCCCGGAGCGCGCCGTCGTCGGCGATTCCGACGACCGCCGACGCGAGCCCTTCGACGTCGTCGACCTCGCGGAGCAAGCCGTTCGACCTGTCCTCGACGAGCTCCTGCGCCTGACCGACGCGCGTGGACACGAGCGGGACACCCGCCGCCATCGACTCGAGCGCGGCCTTCGGGCCGCCTTCCTGGCGGGATGCGACGACGTACGCATCGAGCGCGTGATACGCCTGCGCGAGCTCCACCCGGGAGTGGGCACGGACGTGCGTGCAGGGCACGTCGAGCCGCGCCAGCTCCCGCAGGACGTAGCCGCGGGCGACTCCCGTGAGGAGGACGAAGACCTCCGGAACGCGCTCCCGCACGCGCTCGAGGACCGCCACGAACACGTCCGGGCCCTTGACGAGCTTCGGCTCGAGCCCCTCGCCCCAGCCGACGCCGTCCTTCTGGAACGACCCGACGACGAAGGCCGCCGCCGGGATCCCGAGCTCCGCGCGTGCGCGGGCGCGGAGCTCCGCGTCTCCGAGCACGAAGTTCTCGAGGTCGATGCCGATCGGGATCCGCAGCACGCCCTCCGGGGAGACACCGGCCGAGAGCACGAGCTCCTCCATCTCTCGGTGCGTCACCTGGATCCGCGAGAAGCGGTCCGGCCGTGCCCGAAGCGCCTCGAAGCACGTGTCGAACTCGGGGACGCCGGGCGTCCCCGGCCGTCCGTGCAGGTACGCGGTCGCGAGTCGATGCGACGTCCCGAGCCAGTGCGGGCCGAGCGCTTCGAAATGGCTCGTGAGGAAGACGGATTGGCGCTCCGTGAAGCGTGCCCACCCCGCAGGGCCGACCTCCAGGCCGAGCCGTCTTCCGGCGGCGAGCAGGTGCTGTGCGTCTTCCTCGACCGACCATCCCCCGCGATCGCCGACCGCGAAGAGCCTCGAATGGTCGGGCCAGCGGGCGGTCCGGGCGCGGACGAACGCCCGGGCGACCGCCTTGGCCGGCGGAGCGGCTGCCCGCCGCGCGGCTGCGCGTGTGCTCATCCGGAGAGCACCTGGAGGTAGCGATCCGCGACCTCCGAGAGCGGCGTCAGAGCGATCGCAGCCCGCCGGTCTCCGAGCTCGCGGAAGATCCGGTCGAGGACGTCCGGCAGCTCTTCCGGCTCGGAGAACGGGACTCCCGCCTCGCCGACGAGCTCGGGGTGGCCGCCACTTTCCCGGTACACCGCGGGTAGCCCGCAGGCGAGGGCCTCGAGCAGCGCATTCGAGCACGGATCGTTCCGGCTCGCCGCGACGTAGACGTCGTGCTGCCGGAGCTCGTCGGCGAGCGGTTCGGACGGGATCGCGCCGAGCATCCGGATCGAGTCGAACGTCTCCTGCGTCCTGCCGACGAACGTCAGCTCGTATCGGCCCAGATCGAGATTCCGGTCGAGCCAGGAGAAGACATCCGAGCCCTTGTTCGGGTTGTCCGACCAGCTCACGGCGATCAACCGCAGCTTCCGCCCCGTAGTCGGCTCTCGCTCGGCGGGCGGGTGGAAGATGGCCGGATCGGGCGCGTTGTGGACGACCGTCGGCTCCCGGAGCTCGATCCCGAGGCTGCGGTGGGCGTCGAGGCTGAAGCGGGACTGCGCGATGGTCGCGTCGGCGAGCTCCGCGTTGATGTCGGCGACGCGCGCGTCCGTCCCGTCGTCCGAGCCTCGATAGAGGCTGATCGGCCCGTCCACCCGATGGACGAACCGGCAGTCGTCGCG
The DNA here is from genome assembly GCA_963809405.1 of uncultured Actinomycetes bacterium. Lineage (GTDB taxonomy): Bacteria > Actinomycetota > Thermoleophilia > Gaiellales > Gaiellaceae > GMQP-bins7. The sequence goes on along the minus strand of CAWEJN010000002.1, from coordinate 1,154,757 downwards.
GGCGAAGCGCCGCAGCCGCTTGAAGTCGAAGTTGAACGAGTTGAAGAGGCAGACCGGCGTGGCGCCGGAGATGCGGTTGTGCTCGACGGCCAGGCCGCGACGCTCGATCTCGTCCACGAGCGCGCGCAGGAACTGATGACCGCCTCCGCCCGGCGGCGGCTCAAGCTCGTGGAAGAGGGCGATGTCGGCTGCGCCTCGCCGGGACCTCGCCCGGTCGACCTCGCTCCCGAGCTCGCGCACGAGCGCGTCCACGGCGCGCCGCGCGCGGAAGACGGCAGCTCTGGGAGCGCTGCGGACGCTCACGCGCGAACCGTAGACGGCGCGGCGGCGGCGGCCAGGAGCTCGACGATCGCGCCCGCGTAGCGATCCCACGTGAGGTGCTCCTCGACCGTCCGGCGCGCCCGGGCGCCGATCTCGGCTGCGTTCTCGCCGTTCGCGAGCAGCCCCGCAACCGCGTGCTCGAGCGCCCCGAGGTCGCCCGGAGGGACGAGCCGGCAGTTCAGGCCGTCCTCGAGGTGGTAGCCGCGCGAGATCGCCGCCGTGCGGCTGACGACGACGGATTTCCCGAGCGCCATCGCCTGCAGGAGCACGGTGGTCGCTCCGGAGTAGCTGTTCTCCCGGACCGGCAGGACGACGACGCGCGCGCTCGCAAGCCGCTCGCGGACACTCGCGAACGGGAGATCGAGCTCGACGTCCACGTTCGACGGCCGGCCCGCGAGCGCGGCGCTCTGGTCCTGTGTCGAGACCACGCGAAACGACCACTCGGCGTGTGCGCGAGCCAGGCTCACCAGAAGCTCGAGATCTCGGCGTGGGTCGGCGCCGACGGAGACGACGTCCACGTCGGGCGTGCGGCCGGGCTCCGGAGCGAACGCGGTCGCGTCCACGCCGAACGGGACGAAGACCACATCGGGCCCGTCCGGACCGATCCACTCGCGGAGCGCATCGACCTCGCCCCGGCCGTAGGCGACGATCGTGTGCAGCCGCCGGTAAGCGCGCTCGAAGAGACGGCGCGCCGCGCGCGTCCGGAGACGCTCGAGACGCTCGGGAAGCCCGATCGCCGCGTACACGATCGGAGGCTGCACGAGACCGGCGCGTTTCAGCAGCGTGGCGGGGATGCCGACGGTGTCGACGGTCGAGAACACGACGTCCGCGCGGTTCAGCGCGCGACGTGACGCGAGCACCGACGCGAAGTCCCCGCCGTAGCCGCCGCCGAGCTCGAGCGCGGAGTTGAGCGCCTTCGCGGTCACGCGCGACGCGCGCCCTGGCCGGAACCTCGGCTCGAGGTTGTGCTCGACGTCGAACCCGGCCGCGCGGACCTCGTCGAGCCCGTACAGGCTGTACCGCGAGCCCGGCGCGGCAGCGGCGGAGAGCGCCTCGCGGCGCAGCTCCGAATCCCGGTAGAGGAAGAAGACGGCGGGCCGCCTCGCCGGAGTGGTCACGCGGCCGAACGCTAGAGCACGCGTGCGAGTGGGGTAGCGTAGGGGCCGTCGTGCACCGGACGAAGACACGCTTTGCGGCGAGGGTGAACCACGTCGCCTCGGCGCTCGAGCGGCGCGGCATCCGAGCGACCTACCGGCTCCACGACCGCGTCCTCTCGAACCGCTCCAGCCGGCGCCGCTTCTCGCACGACACACCCGAGCTCGACGATACGCAGCGGCGGATCCTCGACTCGCTCCGGCAGGACGGCTTCGCGGTCGTCCCCTTCGGCGACCTCTTCCCCGATCCCGGTGACTGGGCCGCGATCGAGGAGCAGGCGCGGGAGTTCGTCAGCGAGACCGAGGCCGCGCTCGCGGGCGACGGCGAGTCGCTGCGCGTGCGCGAGGGCAAGGAGTTCGTGGTGCGGAAGCACAGCTACGGCGTCGATGTCGGGCTCGACGACCCGTGGTTCCGCGTCTGCGCCTCGCGCCGCATGCTCGATCTCGCGAACAGCTACGTCGGTCTCTGGACGAAGCTCGAGTACGTCGACGTCTGGTACTCGGTGCCCCAGCCGGAGGACGCGAAGCGCGTCTCCTCCCAGCGGTGGCACCGCGACTTCAACGACCGGCAACTGCTGAAGGCGTTCCTCTACCTCGTCGACGTGGACGAGAGCATGGGCCCGTTCGAGTACGTGCCCGGGAGCGCGGGCGACGGTCCGTATGCATCCGTCTGGCCGTGGCGGCCGCTCGGCGACAACTACCCCTCGCAGAGCGAGTTCGAGGACCGGGTGCCGGACGCCTCGGTGCAGACGTTCGTCGCCTCGAAGGGCACGCTCATCTTCTGCGACACGAGCGGCTTCCACCGCGGCGGCCTGTCGTGGACGAAGCCGCGCGTTCTCGCAACGGTGACGTACTCGTCACCCGCGTCGCTCGCGTCGCTCACCGAGCGGAGCTACCGCTTCACCGGTTCGCTCGACGGGCTCGACGAGCCGACGCGCTACGCGGTGAGCTGAGGCCGCTCTCGACCTCACTCGAGAGCTCTCGCCACCCGCGAACCGCCTCGATCCGCGACTCTGCGACCGTCTGATCGACGAGGGGTGCGTTCGACGGGCCGGTGCCCTTCTGCGGAGGGTGCCAGAGGTGGAGCATCGTCGCGCGTGGGCCTGGCCAGCCGCACCGAACCCCCGCCGTGTGCAGGCGAGCCGCGATGTCCCGGTCCTCCCCGCCCCAGCCGACGTAGCGCATGTCGAAGCCGTTGACGCGATCGAAGTCCTCACGCCAGACGCCGAAGTAGAAGCCGTACGCGCCGAACGGTGGCGCGAAGTCCGGGAGCTCCGGCCGCCACGGGCGTCTCCGGTCCCGGATCGGGAGCACGAGACCGGGGCGTGCCGTCTCGCGGTGCGTGCTCAGGAGCTCCCGCGGGGCTCCGGCGAGGAAGCGGAGCGTCGACCAGCGCCACGGGTGCGCCTCGCCGCGGAGGACGCGCGAGGACAGCCGCTCGCTGAGATGAAGTCGCTTGCTCGCGAGGAACCAGCCGGGGAGCGCCGCTCGCCGGGTCGCCGCCAGATAGCCGGAGCGGGGTACGCAGTCACCGTCCAAGAAGAGCAGGAAGTCACCGCGCGCCTCGAGGGCTCCGAGGTTCAGCACGCGTGCCTTGCGCCAGGAGCCGCCCGCCTGGCGCACGTGCTCGAGCCGGACCGGATACCAGGTGTGCATCTGACTCACCACCTGCGCGGTCTCTGGGCCGGAGCCGTCGTCGGCGACGATCACCTCGAGCGGTGCGTCCGCCTCCTCGGCGAGGGCGCGGAGGACGACCTCGAGCGCCTCGGGCCACTCGTATGTCGTGACGACGACGCTGACGGTGGGGCCCGTCACCGAGCGGTCACGAAGGCCCGAGGAACGGCTGCGCGTCGACTGAGAGCCGCTCTCCGCGCCGGTACTTCTCGAGCTTCCAGCTCGAGCCGCGCGCCTGGATCTCTTCGACGAGCGGATGCAGCCGAGGGCGCCGGATCGCGCGGGCCACCGTGCCCGACCAGCCTCGCCGGAAGCGCCCGCTCTCGCTCAGGCTCCGGCGCGGCTCAGCCGGCTCGACCGGATCGAGGCTCGAGCGTCGGAGGAAGCACGCGTGCAGGAAGCGGAACGGGCTCTCGTCCCAGCCGTAGCAATCCTGCAGCGCCTCGACCGAGTCCCACCCGTATCCGGCGCGGAACCGAACGTCGCCGCCGATCAGGCGCTGGCCGCAACCGGTCCAGGCGTCGGCGGCGCCGAGGTTGAAGAGCCGGGAGAGTGGACGGCCGGGCGGAGACATGTAGCCGCTTGCGATACCCGCTTCAAGGTCGAGCGAAACGCAGTGGAGCACGTTCGCCTGCACGCGAAAGGCCCGGTCGAAGTCGCCGGCGCCGAGTGCTTCGCGCAAGCGGACGAGCGCGGCGGGGTCGTGGAGCTCGTCGCCGTCCACCTGGAGCGCCCAGACGTCCGATCCGACGTACTGCTCGAGCACCTCGTGCGAGGCGCGCGCGTGCCGGGCGCGGCGGACGTCGAGGTGGTCGTACTCGCGGGCGAGCCGCTGGAGAACGTCCCAGGTGCCGTCCTCCGAGAGGTGGTCGACGGCGTGGATGCGGTCGCAGACGTGCACGACGTTCCGGATTGCGCGCTCGACGAAGACGTCCTCGTCGTGCACGAGGACGATCCCCACGACCTGCACGTCAGTGTTCCTCGGTCGTCCAGTCGAGCAGCGGCCTGACGACGCCCTTCCACTGGCCGGTGAAGAGCCCCCGCGCGGAATCCCCTTCGGCCGGGTCCTGCACGTGGAACGACACCGCGTCGTTCAGGCCCGCGTGCGGGCGGAGCTTCATCGTGCCGAACGAGCAGACCGAGACCTGCACGCTGGCAAGGCCCTCGTTCAGGAGGTTCGCGGGTATCCAGGCCGTGGAGACGTAGTCCCCGGGGACGCTCGGCTCGTGCCACCGCCGATCGGTGTCCATTGCGTTGAAGGCGACGTTTCCGCGCTGGTCGATGACCTTGATCTTCGGGAAGACCGGGTAGCCGTCGCGGAGCACGGTGAAGCCGATCTCGATCCCGACCGGGCGGCGCACGTCGGCCGCGGCCGCCTCTTCGTCGTCCTGAACGACGCGTACCGAGCGCAAGCGCACGAGGTCGTCTCCAGGGGCGGTCGCGAGATCGGGCCATTCCCGACTCGAGCCACTTCCGCCGAGTCCCGACTGGAGGTAGCGGGCCACCACCTCCGAGCTCGGACCGTCGTCGACGATCGTGCCCTTCTCGAGCCAGATGGCGCGCTCGCAGAGCTGGGTGACGGACTGCATCTGATGCGAGACGAAGAGCACCGTGCGGCCCGAGGCGCTCATGTCCTCCATCCGGCCCAGGCAGCGGCGCTGGAACTCCGCGTCGCCGACCGCGAGCACCTCGTCGACGAGCAGGACCTCCGGCTCCAGGTGCGCCGCGACGGCGAAGGCGAGGCGCACGGACATGCCGCTCGAGTAGCGCTTCACCGGAGTGTCGATGAACTGCTCGACGCCCGAGAACTCGACGATGTCCGCGAACTTCTTGGTGATCTCGCGGCGCTTCATGCCGAGGACCGAGCCGTTCAGGTAGACGTTCTGACGGCCGGTGAGCTCGGGATGGAAGCCGGTCCCCACCTCGAGCAGGCTTCCGACGCGTCCGCGGATGGTCGCGCGTCCGTTCGTAGGGGTCGTGATCCGCGTGAGGATCTTGAGGAGCGTCGACTTCCCCGCGCCGTTCCTGCCGATCATGCCGAGCACGCCGCCCTCGGCGAGCTCGAAGGAGATGTCCTGGAGTGCCCAGATCTCCTCGTAGTGAGGCTTGTGCTCGCGATGGAAGGTCCTGTGGGCACCGGCGGCGAGCGCGTCGCGGAGCGTCCCGTAGGCGCCCTGGTACTGACCCAGCCGATAGCGCTTGGAGATCCCCTCGACGGTGATCGCGGTGGCCATCAGATCGTGTCCGCGAACTTGGGCTCGGAGCGCCGGAAGTACCAGAGGCCGACGACGAACATGACGGCCATCGCGGCGACGCTGACGAGGGTCTGCCCGAGCGGCGGAGGGCTCGTCCCGACGAAGCCCCACTGGAAGCCGCGAATCGCGGCGGTCATCGGGTTCAAGGCGAGCAGCCACTGCTGCCAGCCGGCCAGCTTGTCGATCGCGTAGACGACGCCCGAGAAGTACATCCAGATCGTGGTCAGGAACGGGATGACGTACGGCACGTCCCGGTAGCGGACGTTGACGGCGGAGAGGAAGAGCCCGACGCCGAGCGCCGTCACGAGCGCGATCCCGAGGAATGCCGGCGCGAGGACGATCGCCGCGGTCGGGTAGACGTCGAACCAGACCATCATCCCGAAGAGCACGCTGAGCGCGAGCACGAAGTCGACGATCGGGACGGTGACCCCCTCGAGCGGCAGGAGCACGCGCGGGAAGTACACCTTCGTCACCAGCCCGCGGTTGGAGACGATGCTCGAGCTGGCAAGGGTCAGAGACGAGGCGAAGTACGTCCAGGGCAGGAGCGCTGAGTAGCTGAAGATCGGGTACGGGATGCCGTTGGACGGAAACTTCGCGAACTTCCCGAAGACGATCGTGAAGACGACCATAGTCAGGAACGGCTGGAGGATCGCCCAGGCGACGCCGATCGACGTCTGCTTGTAGCGAACGGCGATGTCACGCCAGGCAAGGTGCCCGGCGAGCTCGCGGAAGTGCCACAGCTCGCGGAAGTCGAGATGCGGCCAGCGCGGCGCCGGCTTGATCACCGTCACCCTCGTGGAGCCCGGGGCCTCACGTGGAGCGGGAAGCGACTCGCCCGAGGCCTCGCGGACGGGAACCTGCGTCTCCGTCACGTCGCCGATGCTAGCGGGCGGACGTGAGGACGCCCGCCGCTCGTCAACGGCGTGTGAGCCGAGACAGCCGCCGCACGACCCGCGGCCAGAAGCGGGCCTCGAGCTCGCCGATGCGGGCCTCGAGCTCGCGGATGTGCCGATCGAGAGCCACGAGATCGGCCTCTCCGACGGCCGCGCACTCGCCCGCGTATGCAGCGTCGTCGACGATCGTCGGCGGGCGCAGCACGAGGAGCCCCTCCCCGCCCGCGGACGGACGCGCGAATGCGCTCGGAGAGTCGTCCGGCTCGGTCCTGGCCAGCGTCCGCATTGCATCCCGGAGGCGCTCATCGGAGACCAGCGAGCCGTCAGCGGCTGCCTGCTCCGCATACCACGTCTCGAGTCGCCCGGCCGCGTGCGCCTCCGCGGCCTCCGCTTCCAGCGCCGACCGTGGCCCGCCGCCGCGCTCGCAGAACCGTTGCGCCTGCTCGAGACCGCGGAACGGGAAGCGCAGGACCTCGATCGGGTACCACGCCCGCAGCGGCACGAGACGACCGCCTTCGGTTCCGTCCTCCGGATCGACCACGAGCTCCGCATCGGCGCGGTAGACCGGCCGCAGGAGGGAGGTGACGGGTTCGCGTGCCTTCGGCTTCTCGAGCAGCGTCGGCCGCTCGGTCAGGCGCTCCGCGAACGACCCGTCGCCCGCGCGAGGAGGGAAGACGCGGACGAGCGCCTGCACGACCCCATAGCGGGCGGGGATCGCCGCCAGCACGTCCTTCAGGCTCTCGCCCCGCGGCCACCAGAACTCGTCCGCCTCGCTCGAGAGGACCCAGTCGGCGCCGTGCTCCGTGACCGCGCGCCGCGCCAGTCGAGACCGAGCGTCCGCGCCGTCGCCTCCACCGCCGGCACGCTGGAGGACGCCCCCGCGCTCGTAGGAGGCGAGGAGCTCCGAAATCGGCCCGTCGTCTCCGGGATCGAGCACGAGGACGAGGTCGACCCCCAAGTTCAGATGGAACGCCAGGTGCGCGTCGAGGAGCTCGGCGTCGTCGCCCGAGGTAAGAACGGAGGCGATCTTCACGCGGCCGAGCCTAACCAACGCTGTCGCACGCGCCGCCCGCCCGAGCGCTCGATCTCGGAGATCCGCGCCTCGAGCTCGTCGACCCGCCGGCTCAGGCGTAGAAGCATGCGGTCCGCCAGCGACGCCCGATCGGCCGCCCAGCCGAGGTCGTCGGCCGCCGCCAGCGGAGAAAGCGCGAGTCCAGGTACAGCGGTTCCGCCCTTCGAAGCGGCCCTTGCCCTCAGTGCGTCTCGCAGGCGGACGTCGAGCGTGAGCGCACCGGTTCGCAAGCCCTCCCGGAGAGCGTCGTCGCCGACGATGAGCGATGCGTACGGTCGGGGCGACGTCGGGGCGCCTGTCGGAGCGAACCACCACTCCCGGCCCGAGCGGCTCCAGTGCTCGACACGCCGCTCGTACTGACCTCCCGAGCGCACCGGAAAGTGCAGCACTTCGATCGGGTGCCAGCCGACGAGCGGGACGAGCCCGCCCGCGAGCAGTCGGTGATTCCCGCGTTCGACGACAACCGACTCGAGCGCCCGGTGCGCGACCTTGACCTCGGGCTTGAACGGGCTCAAAGGGTGGCTCAAGGCCGCAGCCGGTGACAGCCGCGCGGTCATCCGCTCGGCGAAGAAGGGTGGGCCCTCGGGCCTCGGCAGGAAGAAGCGCCAGGGAGCCTCGACGATGCCGTACCGCGGAGGAACGGCGGACAGGATCTCCTTCAACGAGCCAGACCGGGGCCACCAGAACTCGTCGCCGTCGCAGCTGAAGACCCAGTCGGCACCGTGCTCTCGCGCCGCGAGCCGAGCCGCATCCGTCCTCCACTCCTGCCCGCGCACGACGTCCCCCGACACGCGGACGAGCCGGAGCAGTCCCTCCCGTTCGAAGGCCTCCAGGATCTCCGACGTCCCGTCGACGGACTGATGATCGGTCGCGACGACGAAGTCCACTCCCACGCTCAGGTGGAACGCGACGACCGCGCCGACGATGTCGGCCTGGTCGCGCGTCCGCAGCGTCATCACGAGCCTCACGCGACTCGAACGCTATCGGCGTGACCCGCGAACGTTGCTCGTAGAATCGCGCCCGTGCGGCTCGCCGAGATCCCGATCCTTCGGCCGAGCATCGGGGCTCGGGAACTCGACGCAGTGAGCGCGGTGCTCGAGTCGCGCTGGCTCGGAACCGGCAGGATCGCACTGGAGCTCGAGCGAGGGATATGCGAGCTCGTGAGTTCAAGTCACGCCGTCGCGGTCTCCACGGGAAGCGCGGCGCTTCACGTCGCCCTCCTCGCCTGCGACGTGCGACCCGGCGACGAGGTGATCCTGCCCTCTCTCACACACGTCTCCTGCGCGCAGGCCGTGCTCAACGTCGGCGCACGACCGGTGTTCTGCGAGATCGACGCCGAGACAGCCGCGATCGACGTCGAGGATGCGGCAGCGCGCATCTCGCGTCGGACCCGTGTCCTCATGCCGATGCACTACGCCGGATTCCCAGCGCCGCTCGGAGAGATCATCGACCTCGCCCGCGAGCGTGACCTTCGAGTGGTGGAGGACGCGGCACACGCATTCGGCTCCGCCTACGGCGAGCGGATGATCGGCTCGATCGGCGACCTGACCTGCTTCAGCTTCGATCCGGTCAAGAACATCACGTGCGGCGAAGGCGGCGCCGTCACGACGGACGACGAACGCCTCGCCGAGCGCATGCGCCTCGCCCGTAGCCTGGGCGTCACGGAGGACTCCTGGAGCCGGCGCGACGTCGAGCGGCCATGGTTCTACGAGGCCACCGCCCGGGGGTTCCGCTACCAGCTGTCCGACCTGAACGCGGCGATCGGGCTCGCGCAGCTCGAGCGATTCGACGAGCTTCGAGCGCGGAAGCGGGAGTTGCTCCACCGCTATCGGGAGGCGTTCGAGGGGCTCGACGCCATTCGGCTCGTCGCCGGTGACATCGACTCCGCCTTCCCGTTCATCTGCGCGGTGCGCGTGTTCGACGGACGGCGCGACGCTCTCCTTCGTCGTCTGCGCGAGAGAGGAATCCAAGCCTCCGTGCACTTCGTGCCGCTCCACGTCCAACCCGCTTTCTCGGGGTTCGGCGGATCGCTTCCGGTCACGGAGCGAGTGTTCGAGGAGCTCGTGACCCTCCCTCTCCACACCGACCTCCTGGACGACGACGTCGACCACGTGGTCGAGTGCGTCGAGAGCTTCTTGGAATCGCGATGAGCGGCACACCGCTCCTCGTCCTCGGCGCGCGAGACTTCTCGTTCGAGATCGCCGAGCTGGCCGAGGAGACCGGGGAGTTCGAGGTCGTCGGCTTCGTCGAGAACCTCGATCCTGCTCGTCGTGGCGAGGTCTTCGAGGGGCATCCCGTCCACTGGATCGACGACTTGGGGGGCCTCGCGGACACCCATCTCGCCGTTTGCGGGCTGGGAACGACCAAGCGAAGCGCCTTCGTCACACAGGCGGCCGCGAACGGGCTCCGCTTCGCGACCGTCGTGCATCCCACTGCCTGGGTGCCCGCTTCGGCGACCCTCGGCGAGGGGACAGTCGTGAGCGCCGGAGCGGTGGTCGGTGCCAAGGCGACCCTGGGCCGTCACGTGCTCCTCAACCGCGGCGTGCTCGTCGGGCATCACGCGGTGATCGGCGACTACGTGTCGGTCATGCCCGGGGCGACGATCGCCGGCTCGTGTCGCGTCGACGAAGCCGCGTTCGTCGCGACCGGCGCCGTCGTCGTCGACCACATCCGGATCGGCGCCGGATCCGTCGTCGGCGCGGGCGCGGTCGTCGTCGAGGACGTGCCGGCACACACCCAGGTCGTCGGGGTCCCGGCGCGAGTCGTGAAAGAGGGAATCGAGGCGAGGTGAGGCCGGAGTGACCCCGCTGATCGTGAACGTCGCGCTGACCGGGATGGTGCCGTCGAAGGACGACAACCCGGGCGTGCCCTTGACCCCCGACGAGATCGCCGACGACGCCGCGGTGTGTGCCGAAGCAGGCGCGACGATCGTCCACCTCCACGCGCGAGACGCCGAGGGCCGGCCGACGTATCGCGCGGAGATCTACGCGGAGATCGTCGCGAAGGTTCGCGAGCGGTGCCCGGAGGTCATCGTCTGCGTCTCCACGAGCGGGCGCGTGTTCAACACGTTCGAGGAGCGCGCGGAGGTCCTCGATCTCGACGACGACGTCAAGCCCGACCTGGCGTCCCTGACGCTCGGCTCGCTCAACTTCCCGACCCAGGCCTCGGTGAACGAGCCGGAGATGATCCGAGCGCTCGCCGAGCGGATGGCCGAGCGCGGAATCGTCCCCGAATTGGAGGTGTTCGACCTGGGCATGGTCGACTACGCCACATATCTCCTCGAGCGGGGTGTGCTGCGCGCACCGCTCTACTTCAACGTCCTGCTGGGCTCGCTCGGCACGCTCTCGGCTACTCCGTCGCATCTCGTGACGGTGGCGGATGCGCTGCCGCCGGGCTCCACGTGGGCGGGCGCGGGCATCGGACGCTTCCAGTTCTTCGTCAACGCGCTTGCGATCACGATGGGCGGACACGTGCGGGTCGGGCTCGAGGACAATCTCTGGCTCGACACGGGCAAGGAGCGGCCCGCGACGAACCTCGCGCTGGTAGAACGCCTCGTCCGACTCTCCGAGGCGGCGGAGAGATCGATCGCGACGCCGGACGAGGCCCGCGCCCTCGTCGGGCTACCCGCACGTACGGCCCCGCTCGCGTCCACGCCCCGGGCGTAGCGGCTCTCCGGCCGACGCGGCCGCAACAGAGCGTTCTAGAGCGCGCGCGCTCTCCTGCGGAGCTCGTCGACGTGCCGGTGGAGCCTGACCACGTCGGCCTCTCGGAGCGCAGCGCTCTCCGCGACCACGCCGGGATCTGGGCTTGGCGCCGGCGACCCCCTTACAGGCTCGCTCCCAAGCGCGCGAAGGGCGTCGCGGAGCCGAGTGTCGACGACGAGCGCGCCGGCGGCCGTGCCGCGCGACAGCGTCTCGTCGTCGACGACGAGTCCGGCGTACCCCTCTTCGACACGTCCCGCATCGCGTGCCTGCGACGCGCGGACGTACTGGCCCAGAGGCGTATAGGTGCTCATCCGCGCTCCGCGGACGCTCTTGTGCTCGTACTGGGCGAGCGTGCGGTACGGGTAGTGGAAGACCTCGGCAACGGGCCACGCAGTGAGCGGTCTGAGCCGCGGCGAGACGGCGGAGTGGCCGCCGTGTCTGACGATCACGTCCGGAACCGCGCGATGCGCCACCTTGGCATGCGGTCGATACGGGCTCGTCGGGTCGTTGAGAGGCGCGACGAGCGATACACGCACGATCATCCTCTCTGCGAAGCCGTCCCCGTCGCCGGGTCTCGGAGGGAAATGGCGGCTGAGGGCCCAGACGATGCCGAACGTAGAAGGCACCGCGTCGAAGACCTCCCGCAACGTCGCGGAGTGCGGAACCCAGAACTCGTCCGCGTCCGTGTGGATCACCCAGTCGGCGTGATGCTCCGCCTCCGCCAGCCGCGCCATACGCGTCCGCCACGTGCTCTCGCGCATCTCGTCCCGCTCGAAGATCCGGCGGAGGTGGCCGTCTCGCGCATACGACTCGAGGATGTCGGTCGTGCCGTCACGCGAGTCGTTGTCGGTCGCGATGACGAAGTCGACGCCGGCGTTCAGGTGGTAGGCGATCTGGGCGTCGACGATGTCGACCTCGTCGCGGACGAGGAGCGTCTGGACGAGCTTCATGTCGCGCGAAGCGTATGGCCAAGCGCGGGCCCGGGTTCACACGAAGCGGGGAGTAAGATCGACCGGCCGTGGCGGCGCGGACACGAAGAGCGGTGGGGGCGAACGCGATCGCAGCTGTCTCCGATGCAGCGGCACAGGACGCTCCGACCGTCGACCGCGCTTCGAACGAGCTCGCACCGGCGATCGCTGGCGTCGAGGTCAGGCGCCTCTCGATCCATGCCGACCCGAGAGGCGTGCTGACGCCGGTCCTCGACGTGCGCGACCCGTTCTGGAGCGACCCGGTCGTGTACGCGTATCGCTTCAGCATCCTCCCCGGCCGCATCAAGGGCTGGGGGATGCACGAGCTCCAGAGCGATCGCTACTTTGTGGTGTCGGGGAGCGTACGAGTCGTCCTCTTCGACGGCCGGGACGACTCCGAGACGGCGGGCTCGATCGTCGAGGTCAACTTCACAGACCGGACTCCCGGCCTCGTCAAGATCCCGCCCGGCGTGTGGCACGCCGACCAGAACTGGGGCGACGTCGAGGCCCACGTCGTCAACTTCCCGACCCGGCCGTACGAGCCCGACCATCCGGACAAGTACCGGATCGACCCGCACGCGGGCACGATCCCATTCGACTGGTCGATCCCGGACCGGTAGGCGTTCAGGGGCCTCGCCGCCGCTTCCTGCGGATCCGTTCCCGAAGCGTCCGGACCGGCCCGAGCCGCACGACCCGCCGACCCAGCCTCTTCCAGCCAGGCGCCCGCAGCCGCTCGAGCTCCTGCCGGGCGTCCTGAAGGCTCCGATCCAGGCCGATCGAGCGGAGCTTGAAGTCCTGCGCCGCCCGCAACACGGAGTCCTCGAGCATGCGCTCGAGCTCCTCTTCGCCGCCCGGTCGAACTGCCCGTTCGAGCCATGACCGGACGGCTTCGGCTCTCGCGGCATCGTCGACTGAGCGCCACTCGGGGTCGGGGAAGTGGATCGCGGTGAGGCGCCGCGCGGTGAGGCCGCGGAAGCCGGGCAGCCCAGCGAGCTGCTGCCACATGTGAATGTCCGTCGGTGTCCCGGCCGGTGCCGGACGCCAGCCGTGCGGGAGCCGCTCGTAGGCGGCCCGGGTGTGAGCCGCGCCCGTCAGCCCGATGAAGTTGTTCCGGCCCTCGCGGATCAGCTCAAGGAACTCGGGACGGGCGAGATCCGCCGGCCGGTACTCGAGCGCGCCGTCCGGATGCACGATCACGGGAGTGCTGTGGGCGAAGTCCGCTTCCGCGAGGAGGCGCCGCATCTCGGCGACGTGATCGGGGAAGAGCACGTCGTCGTCGCTCAGGTAGCAGACGATCTCACCGCGCGCCTCCTGGAGGGCCGCGTGCCGATGACGCTCGCCGTGCCGCTCCCCCTTCTCGAAGTCGAGAAACGAGACCCGCGAATCGTCCAGGAACTCCTCGAGCGCTGCGCGCGTGTCGTCTCCCACCCCGTCGCCGACGACGAGCAGCTCGAAGGAAACGGACTGCTGTGCCAAGGCGCTCCGAATCGCGACCGGGAGCAACGCCGGATGGTCGTGCGTCGGGACGAGGATGGTTGCGTCGATCGGTCTCTTCATCCTCTCGCCCGTGGCGACGCGGCAGTGAGCGCGTCCGCGAGCAGGGTCGCGTACAGGTGCGACGACGCGTCCTCGTTGTGCCGGACTCGGATCAGCTCGGCGTTCGCACGCCCGACCCGTGCGCGCAAGTCGGGGTCGAGAGCGAGTCGCACGATCGCCTCCGCCAGGGAGTCGGGGTCACCGGGTGGCGCGAGGAACGGCTCCCCTTGCTCCCCGACTGCCTCGCGAATGCCGGGGATGTCCGTGCCCACGACCGGGAGCCCGGCACCCATGGGCTCCGTCGCCCCACGGGCGAAGAGCTCTCTGTGCGAGCTGAACACCGCGATGTCCGACGCGTCGAGAAGCCCGCTCACGTCCGTGACCTCCCCGAGGAAGCACACGTGACCCCGGAGATCGAGGTCGAATGCGAGCGCCTTCGCCGCGTCCTCGCTCCCGGCGTCGCGGCCGGCGAGGAGCAGAGTCGGGTGCAGCCGGGTCGACGCCAGCGCGTCCACGACGCTCCTCCACGCGCGCAGGAGCGTGACGTGGTCCTTGCCGCGATGGAAGTGGGCGAGCATGCAGGCGACGAAGTCGTCCGGTCCGATCCCGAGTTTGTCCCGCCACACGGCGCCTGTCTCCCGGGGCGGCGGAAGGTCCACCTTCTCGTGAATGACGTGTATGCGTTCCGGGTCGACACCGAAGCTCTCGGAGAGCCACAGCCGCCCATGCTCGGCCTTGGTCACGACGAGCCGGCTTCCGTTCAGGGCGTACCGGAACAGGCGCTCGTTGATGCGCGTCGTCCCATTGACGTCGCACTGAGTCCAGACGAAGACCGACGCACCGGTCATTCGCCACGTCAGGCCGCTGATCGCGTTGGGGAGATTCGTGACGGCGAGAAGGACGTCCGGCCGCATCCGCCGCACCCGGCGAGCGAAGCGCACCAGCGAGCGAGCGTTCTCGACGCGGCGGCCGTCCCACGGGACCCGCAGGCAGCCCCACGGAATCTCATGAGCAGCGGCGAGTCGGCGTCCTGCTCCGGGACGGTCGTCGAGCGCGCAGATCTCGACGGTCGCGCCCTCGCGGTCTCGAAGGTCGACGGCAAGATCCACGGCGGCGCGTTCGGCACCGCCGAGAACCTCCCCCGCCAGCACGAGGACGACGTGCCGCCCTTCGAGGAGTGGCGGCCGCGACTCCTCCGACACGTTCACGAGGGCTGCCGTGTCGGACGGAGAGCGCCGATCCTCCCGACGAGCGCACTGCGCACGCGTTCCAGCTCGTCCACACGGCGCTCGAGGTCGTCGATGCGGTGCATCGCCTTCGCCTCCGAGTCCCAGCTGTCGAAGACCTGCATCTCGTCGGCGTACCGAGCCTCGTCGGCGAGGCTACTCCGCGAGAAGGTCAGGCGCGGGATCTCCGCCGGGAGCGGGAAGGCTGCGACCTCCGGCGAGGGCAGCTCGTCGACGCCCGCGAGCCCGCGGAGCGCGTCCCGAAGGCGGGCGTCGACGACGAGCGACCCGTCGGCCACTCCGGCCTCCACGGCCGCGTCGTCGACGACGTACGACGCGTACCACTCGTCGAACCGGCCGGCACCGAGCGCGCGCATCGCGCTCAGGGCGTGGAGCCCGAGGTCCGTGTGCCCGAGGCGGAGGGCCTCGATCCTGTGGGCGAACTTCCTGCGCGCCTGCTCGAGCGTTCGCAGCGGGAAGTGGAGGATCTCGATCGGATACCAGCCACGCAGCGTATGAAGCCCGGAGCTCGTCACGTCGTGGTTGCCGTGCAGGAGCGTGATCGCCGGGTCGGCGCGGTGGATCACCGCCATCGTGCCCTGGAAGGGGTCCCCGGGCTTCGTCTGCTGCGCGTACGGCGTGACGCGGACCGTCATCCGCTCGGCGAAGTGCCCCTCCTCGTCGGGTCGGGGGACGAAGTGCCTCTCGAAGCCTCGGACGATGCCGTATCGCCGCGGCAGGGCCGCGAGGATCTCTTTCAACGCGCCGTACCGGGGCCACCAGAACTCGTCGGCGTCCGCGTTGATCACCCAGTCCGCACCGAAGTCCGTCGCCGCGAGGCGCGCCATGTGCGTGACCCACTCAGCCTGGTGGAAGCCCTCGCCGTCGACCCGGAGCACGTGCACGTACCCCTCCCGTGCCAGGCGCCCGAGGATCTCGGCGGTCTCGTCGCTCGAGCGGTTGTCGCTCGCGACGATGAAGTCGATCCCCTGATTCAGGTGGAAGGCGAGCTGCGCGTCGAGGACGTCGGCCTCGTCCCGGACGAGCAATGTCATGACGAGCTTCACCTGCCGTTGGCTCTCACGCTCGCTGGCCTCTGGCCCGTCCGGCTGTGTCGGAGCCGACGTTCGAGCAGGCCGACTCTCGGCTCGAGGTCGTCGAGGCTCCGCCGCCCGCGAACGGCGTCCGCCTCCCGCAGGATCGCCACCTCGACCGCGTAGAGAACGTCCTCGGCGACGGTCGGGCTCGTTGCGACGAGCCGGGGCACGCCGCCCTCGGGCAAGGAGAAGGGGGCGGCGCCATCCGAAGGGAGCTCGGCCACGCCCGCGAGCATCCTGAGCGCGTCGCGGAGCCGTGTGTCCTGAGCGAGCACCCCCGCGTCGAGACCGATCGCGAGGGCCTCGTCGTCGACGACGACCCGCTCGTACAGCGAGGCCAGTCGCGACTCCTCGGAGAGCCGGCGCGCGCGAGCGATATCGCCGCGCGGGTTGGTCGCCCAGCCCGCGACCGCCTTCTCGTACTTCTCGGCGCACTGCTCCGGCGAGCGCAGCGGGAAATGGAAGATCTCGATCGGGTGCCAGCTCTCGAGCGGCACGAACGGGACTCCGGCGACCGTGTGATTCCCGGTCCTGACCGACACGTCGGGATGCGCCCGGACGGCCAGCTTCGATACCGGCCGGAACGGGCCGGCGGGGTCGTTGATAGGCGCGTGCATGCCGAGGCGGACCGTCATCCGCTCGACGAACGCGCGGCCGTCGTCCGGCCGGGGCAGGAACGTGCGCGAGGGCGCGGACAGGAGCCCGTACCGGTCGGGCACGACCTCCAGCACGTCTTTGAGTGAGCCGCTCCGCGGCCACCAGAACTCGTCGCTGTCACTCAGGAGCACCCAGTCCGCCCCCTCTTCGGTCGCCGCCTGGCGTGCGAGATGCGTTACCCATCCCCCCTGCCGGCTCCGCCGACTCTCCTCGCGAACGACCCGGACGTGGCCCTCACGCGCATAGCGCTCGAGGATCTCGGTCGTCCCGTCCGTCGAGCCGTGGTCGACGGCGAGCACGCGATCGACGCCCGCGTTCAGGTGGAACGCGAGGTGGGCGTCGAGGATGTCTGCCTCGTCACGGACAACGAGCGTCAGCACGACCTTCACGGGCGCGCCAAGCCTAGCTTTCCCCCGATCACGGCCTGCCTCGCCGCTAGCCTTGGCCGCCGTGACGGCGAACGGACCCAAGCCGCGCGGGCGGCTCGGGCGCGCGCTTGCCTGGCTCGAGCAGCTCGCTTCGCGGCCTCGCGGCGCCGTCGTGCTCTTCGCGCTCGGTCTCCTCGTCTACGCCCTGCGCGCGGTCGCGTGGCCACTGAAGACGGGACGCGATCTCGACGAGTACCTGTACGCGTACATCCAGCTCTTCGACCGCCACGTCCTCCTGCCGTGGTCCCTCCTCTTCCGAACGCCCGTGACCCCGCTCGTCGCGGGCGCATCGCTCGACCTCTTCCACGGCGCGCTGGCAGAGCCGATCGCGGCCGTCCTCTTCGCGTCGTCGGTCGTCGCCTGGAGCGCGGCCGCACTCGCTTTCGGGCCACGGGTCGCCCTCGGCGTCGCGGTCGTGCTCCTCGGCTATCCGGGATACGGCGCGATGTTCCACGAGCTGGCGAGTGAGCTCGTCATGGCGGCTGTCTTCTCGGGCTGGGCCCTCCTCGTCGTCCGTGCGGCGTTCGGTCCGACAGCCGGCCGCTTTGCGCTCGTCGGCGCCGGCGTTGCCGTCCTCGCCCTCGTTCGGCCCGGGAACGTGGTGCTTCTTCTGTTCGTCCTCTTTCCGCTCGTCATCGCCGGGACCTGGAGGGCGAAGACGGGCTGGGCGGCCGCTTTCGCGGTCGCGGCGGTTCTTCCCCTGGCCGGCTGGAGCGTCGTCAACGGGGTCCGGTTCGGCGACTACACCCTCGCTCGCGGCGGGAACGCGATCATTCCCTTCTACCGCGCGTTCATCACCGACCACATCATCTCGCCGGAGAACGGCCCCGACTCGCGCAAGCTCGCGGCCGCAATGCAGCAGCACCTTCTGACGCGAGAGCCCTACCGCTCGTACGGCGTCACCCTCGACGAGCTCTTCCGCACGGGCAGCTTCCGTGTGCACGAGGACCTGTTCGTCCTCTCCGACCAGGTCTTCGGCTGGAACGACGACTACGCCGTCCTTCGAGGTGCGGGCATCGAAGGCGTCCGGGCGCATCCCGGCACGTACTCGAGAGGAGTCCTGAGGACGGTCTGGACGGAGCTCGACAGCGCGTACTTCCGAGGTCACGGCGCGCACGCCGCGGGCGGGGCCACAGAAACGGGCGAAGCGGACACCGTGACGATCGCCGGCAGGAAGCTCCCGCGACCGACCGAGGGGCAGCCGATCCCCGGCGGCCAGGTCGTCTGGACCTCGACACGCGACCAGCGGATCCGCCAGGTGTGGACGTCGCCGACCGAATGGCACTTCGAGTTCGTCCACCCCGGAGATCGCGCCCGCTTCGACCGCATCGTCAGGAGGCGTGACGAGCTCTTTGCCGCACTCCCGAGCCGGCGCCCGAACGCGCAGCTCGCCCTCCGGCTCGACCAGCTCTCTCGCTGGTATCCGCGGCCCTGGCTCTGGATCCTCGTCGGGCTCGTCGGTATCGGCTGGCGCAGGCCGCGCGGCTGGCCCGTGCTCGTCGCCCTCGCGCTTGCAGCTCTCGCAACCGTCGTCCTGAACGCTCTCGGCCTCTTCGCTGACCTCCACTTCATCCTGCCCGTCGCCCCCGCGTTCGTCCTGCTCGGCCTCGGCGCGCTGCTCGGGACAAAGGCCGTCGTCACGCAGGCACGCCAGCAGTCGGTCTCCGGGCCTTGAGCGCGTCCTCGCGGAGCTTTAGGTTTTCCGGGCGTGGGTGAGCAAGCGAGCGGGGCCGGGCGAGTGCTGCGACGGACGGACGAGCTGGCGCGGATGGGCGCCCGAAGAGTGACGGCGGACCTCCGGCTGCGCCCGACGTTCCTCGTGATCGGAGCACAAAGGTCGGGGACGACCTCGCTGCACGACCATCTCGCCGAGCATCCGGCCGTGCTCCCCGCGAAGGTCAAGGAGATTCAGTACTTCCATCGCTACTACGAGAAGGGCGATCGCTGGTACCGCGCGCGCTTTCCCGTCACTGCGCGTGCGAGTCGCGTCCGGCGCCGAATCGGAGCCGAGCCCTCGGTCGGAGAGACTTCGCCCGACTACCTCTTCGACCCGCGAGCTCCGGCTCGAGTGCACGCGTTCGAGCCTGCGATGAAGCTGATCGCGATCCTGCGCGATCCCGTCGAGCGCGCGCACTCCCACTGGCGCATGGAGCGCCGACGGGGGCGGGAGGAGCTCTCGTTCGAGGACGCGCTCGACCGCGAGGAGTGCCAGCTGGACGCCGAGCTCGCACTCCTCGCCGAGACGACGGGCTACCGGGAGCTTCCGTTCCGCATCTCCTACGCCGCCCGCGGTCGCTACGCGGAACAGCTCGAGCGCTGGCTCGAGTTGCTTCCCCGTGAGCAGCTCCTCGTCCTCACCACGGAGGAGCTCGAGGCGAGTCCTGCCGAGATGATGTCCCGCGTCTCGCGGTTCCTCGAGATTCCGGAATGGCGCTCCGGGAGCTACCGGATCCGAGGCGCGCAGGGCGAGGCGGAGATCCCGCCGGGCGCCCGCGAACGTCTCGCCCGTGCCTTCGAGCCGCACAACCGGCGACTCGAGGAGCTCCTCGGCCGTTCGCTCGACTGGACGCGCCCTGCCGCCGAGGATCCGCGCGCCGGCAGTCGAACCTCGGCCGCCATGCGGGCTGGCTCGTGACGCGTACCGTCGCTCGCAGGCAGCCGACGGGGTTGCGGCTCGCCGCCGGCCGCGCGAGTTGGGCGTTTCGGCGCGCGACCGCTGCGCAGCGGCTGCGGCCGACGTTCCTCATCATCGGCGCCCAGAAGTCCGGGACGACCTCCCTCCACCGCTACCTCTCGATGAACCCAGCGGTCCTCCTGGCGTCCCCGAAGGAGGTCCGCTACTTCCACCGGAACCACGAGCGCGGAGAGCGCTGGTACCGGGCGCAGTTCCCGCTTCGGGGCCACGCTCGGCTGACTCGGCTCCGGGTCGGTGCAAAGCCCGCCGTCGGCGAGGCGTCGCCGATCTACCTCTTCGACCCACGGGCCCCGGCCCGCGTGCACGCGTTCGACCCGGCCATGAAGCTGATCGCGCTGCTGCGCGACCCGGTCGATCGCGCGTATTCCCACTACCACATGCAACTTCGGTGGGGCTACGAGAGGGGCTCCTTCGAGGAGGCACTCGACCGCGAGGAGTCTCTGCTCGAAGCCGAGCTCGAGCACGTGAGCGACGACCCTCCGGTCTACTCGGACCTCATCAACCGCATCTCCTACGTCGCGCGGGGCCGCTACGCAGAGCTGCTCGAGCGCTGGCTCGCGCTCTTCCCCCGCGAGCAGCTGCTCATCGTGACGAGCGAGGAGCTCCTCATCGAGACGAAGGCCACGATGACGCGTGTCACCAGGTTTCTCGAGATCCCGGACCGGGTGGCGAACAGCTACCCGCTTCTCGGCGGAGGGGGAGGGCTCGGCGAGTACGAGCCGATGGACCCGGCCACGCGCGAGCGGCTCGCGCGCATCTTCGAGCCGCACAACCGGCGACTCGAGCAGCTCCTCGGCCGCGAGCTCTCGTGGACGCGGCCCGGAGACCGGGCAGCTACGTCGGCCCAGTCCGTGTGACGTCGGCCGTGTTGCGGCCCGGAGCGAGGAGTCCCGCCGCGGCCAGCAGGATGAACACGGGGCTCACGGGAGCGGCGTACTCGGCGACGGCAAACGCGATGAGCGCGGTGGAGACGATCACGATCAGGGCGGCCGCCGAAAGCGTCAGCGCGACAAGTGCGCACCGGGGTCGTCTCAGCGCGAATCCGACGAGTCCGAGAGCGAGCCAGACCGCCGGCGGAGGGAAGACATGGGAGGTCTGGTTGAAGCGGTGCACGACCTCGGCGTCGGAGCCTCGGGTGGGAATGCGATCGACCAGACGCGTCGTGTCGTCGTTGAATGCCGCATAGCGGCGGGCATCTCGCGCATCGTCGAACACGAGCGGGTGGACCGACCCCGAGCGCCAGACTTCCCGCGCTCCGCCGAAGAGCGTCTGGATCTCGAGGCCGACCCGCGACGCGGGGATCGGCTGGCCACCCGTCGGACGCGGGAGCTTCCTCCCGTCGATGACGACGAGATCCTGGCCTCCGCCGTTGCTACCGCCTCCAGATCCACTCGTGCTCGTCGCCGGTTCCGACCTGTACACCCGCTTCGTCCACAGCAGATCCGAGAGCGTGCTCGCGATTCCCGTGAGGAAGGCGCGGGGGTGGCGGCGAATCGCCTCGTCGGTGACCGCCGGCAGGTCGACCTGGCCCGCCAGACTCGTGAGATCGCCGAACATCCGGTCGCTGCCGGACGAGAAGAAGTCGTCGATCGAGACGCCGTACGACCGGTACGGCTCCTTCGCGAGCAGCTCGCGTTGCACGACGCGCGCCATCTTGCGAGACGCCGATCCGTTGCTCGGTGACACGATCCGCTCCATCTCGAATGCCCTGAACAGGAACACGTTGCCCTGCGGCACCTGCGCGACGGCGCGCGCATAGTAGGTCGGGCTCCGGAGCGACACCCCCTTGACCGCGATCACCGCGGCCATGGACACCGCTCCCGCTACGACTACCACCGCTACCAGCCGGCGCCAGCGAGGCGGGGCAATCACCGGCAGCAACACGAAGGCGAGCAGCAGCGCCGAACTGCTCGGCCGCAGCCCGAGGGCATCCCCGTAGCGCCAGGTCGTGTAGATCGGCCAACACTGCGCGACAGCGACCGCGCCGACGAAGAACGCCGCGGCCCGGCGAAGCCGTTCTCTCCAGGGAGCCCTCACGAGCAGCGGGGTGACGGCCATCACGATCAGAACCTGGTTGGCGGGCCGTACGAGGACGAGCGCGCCCATCCCGAGACCGGCGAAGAGAAACGCCCCCACCGAGGGCCGAACCATCGCTTTCGTGAGGAGGACGGCCCACCCGGCGAATGCAGCCGCGAAGAGCGAGTCGCTCGCGAGCGCGTGGAACATGATCCCGTAGCCGGGGTAGAGAAGCAGCAGCACGCTCGTCGCGAGCGCCGCCCGCGCCCCGAACGTCAGCGCGACGTAGCCCCAGGCGACGATCGACGAGGCGAAGAGAAGCGCGAGCCAGATCTCGGCGGCCCAGCCCCCGACCTCGAGCGGCACCCCGACCCCCAAGGCTGCGAGCGGTCCGCGCGTGTCGAGGACCGAAGGCACGATGGGCACGTGGTAACCGAGCTGGAGGTACGTCTGGACGTACCTGCCCATGTCGCGGCCCGGACCGACCGGAACCACGACGCTCTGGAACGCGAAGACGGCGAGCGCCACTCCGAACAGCGCCGCAGCCGACCCACGCGTGCCGACCCAGGCCTCGAAGGCCCGCCAGCGAGACCGCCCTCGCACGTCAGTCGTGGGCACTACCGACATCGAGGGCAGTGTGCGTCATACATCGGCTCGCGACGCGAGATCGCTCGTCTCGCTACGCGTCGTCGGGGCGGCGGCGGAGACCCAGGATCGAGAGCATGAACGACGTGAAGAAGACCTGTGCCCCGACGACGATCAGCGTCGCTCCGACCAGGGCGAGACGGGACTCGCTCAGTGTCCCGAAGCCGCTCGCCGCCCACTGCCCGCCCACGATGCCGAACAGGACGACACCTGCGACGACGATGCCGGTCGCCAGCAGGAGCCCGTGCTCGAGTCGGAACCGCGCCCGCACCCGTCTGAAGAGCTCGTCCTGGTCGCTGATGAAGTAGACGCCGTACGCACGGGCGCACAGCCCGAACCCGATCGCCTGGACGCCGAGGATGATCAGCAGACAGCCCAGGATCAGCGAGTGGATGTAGAGATCACGCCCGATGAGCGGCAACTGCGCGAGCACGAGCAGCGAGAGCAGAGTCCCGAGCGCGAGCAGCACGGCACCAGGGATGAGGAAGAGAAACGTCGGGTTGTAGACGAGGATGAGCCGGAGATGACGCCACCCGTCCCGGAACGGCGAGAGCTTCGAGGTGCCGAGCCGCGGATGAAGCTCGATCGGCACCTCGCGGACGTCCAGGTGCTCGCGTGTCGCGCGGATGACCATCTCGGACGCGAACTCCATGCCAACCGTCCGGAGGTTGAGAACGGGCAGGACGTCGCGCCGGACGGCGCGCATTCCGCAATGCGCGTCGCCCACCTTCGTCCCGTGCAAGACGTTGAGGAACCCTGACAGGAGCGGATTGCCGACGCGGCTCAGCCACGGCATCGCCCCCGGCTGCACGCCGCCCATGCGGTTGCCGACGACCAGCTGGGCACCTGCATCGAGCTCGTGGACGAACCTCGGGATCTCGGCGAAGTCGTACGTCAGGTCGGCGTCGACCATGAGGACGTAGTCGCCGCGCGCGGCGGCGAGCCCGGCGAGATAGGCACTTCCGTATCCCCGCCGAGGCTCGTCGACGACGACCGCGCCCGCGTCTCGCGCGAGTCTCCCGCTGCCGTCGGTCGAGCCGTTGTCGACGACGATCACCTCTCCTGCGAAGCCGTTCTCGGCGAGCACGTCGCGAGCGTTCGCGACGCACTCGACGATCGTCTCCGCCTCGTCGAGACACGGGATGACGACGGATACCCGACACGGCGACGGGCGCGCTGCGGTCACGGCCACGGTCACTACCACCTGGGAGGATATGCCCCGTGGAGGTCTGCATCGTCTACGACTGTCTGTACCCGTACACCGTCGGCGGGGCAGAGCGCTGGTACCGGAACGTCGCCGAGCGGCTGGCCGCTGACGGCGCCGGGGTCACGTTCCTGACGCTCCGACAATGGGACCGCGGAGCCGGGCCCGACCTGCCGGGCGTCCGCGTCGTCGAGGTGGGCCCGAGGATGAACTTGTACACGCGAAGCGGCCGACGCCGGGTGCTGCCCCCGATCGTCTTCGGCGTCGGCGTTCTCCGCCACCTGCTCGGTCACGGTCGGCGCTACGACGTCGTCCACACCGCCTCGTTTCCGTACTTCTCGCTCCTCGCCGCGGCGCTCGCGCGCCGGCGCGGCCGGTTCCGCCTCGTCGTCGACTGGCACGAAGTGTGGACCCGCGCGTACTGGCGCACGTACCTCGGCCCGGTCGCAGGGCGCGTGGGCAGCTGGGTGCAGACGCGCTGCCTCCGCGTCCGGCAGCGCGCCTTCTGCTTCTCCGAGCTCCACGAGCGTCGCCTCCGGGAGCTCGGGCTCCGTGGCGAGCTCACTCGCCTCGAGGGTCAGTACGCGGGTCCGACTCCTTCGAACGGGCCAGAGCCGGCCCGCATGGTTGCCGTCTTCGCCGGACGCCACATCCCGGAGAAGCGGGTCCCGACCCTCGTGCCCGCGCTCGCCCGCGCTCGTGAGGAGCTTCCCGACCTCCGGGGAGAGCTCTACGGAGACGGGCCGGAGCGCGAGGACGTCCTGCGTGCGATCGGCGAGCTCGGGCTCGACGGCATCGTCTCGGCGCCGGGATTCGTCGACGCCGGCACGCTCGAGAACGCCCTCGCGACGGCGCTCTGTCTCCTCCTGCCGTCGGAGCGCGAGGGGTACGGGCTCGTGGTCGTCGAGGCGTCCGCACGCGGCGTGCCTGTGGTCGTCGTGGCGGGACCGGACAACGCGGCGACCGAGCTCGTCGAGGAAGGCGTGAACGGAACGATCGCGGCATCGGCGAAGCCGGACGAGCTCGCCGCCGCGATCGTCCGGATCCACGGGGCGGGCACGGCCCTCCGGGACTCGAGCGCCGCCTGGTTCCGCCGCAACGCCGAGCGCCTGTCGCTCGAGAGGTCTCTCGAGGTGGTGCTCGGGACCTATGCCCGAGTCTGAGCGCTCCGTTCTCCACGTGCTGCCCCATCCCGGAGGCGGCGGCGAGACGTACGTGGATCTCCTCGGCGGGATGCCGGGCTACCGCTTCGACCGTGCGTTCCTCAGCCCAGAGTCGAGCCCGTCCCCCGTCGAATCGGGTCGGCGTTTGCTGCAGGTCACCCGGCGTGCCAGGCATCACGACCTCCTGCACGTCCACGGCGAGATCGCCGGTGGCCTCTGTCTCGGACTGCTCGCGACGCGTCCTTCGGTCGTGACGCTCCACGGGCTCCACCTCGTACGGCGGACGACGGGCCTGGGGAGAACGGCCGCTGTCTTCAACCTCCGCGCGGTCCTCCACGCCGCCGATTGCACGATCTGCGTCTCGGAGAGCGAGCAGCAGCGGCTGATCGATGCAGTCGGGCCCGGTGCTGCCCGGCACGCGGTCGTGATCCGGAACGGCGTTCGGATTCCGCCACCCCGAGACGACGCCGACCGCGCTGCCGTACGCACGGAGCTCGGGATCGAGCGCGCCGCTCCGGTCGCGATCTGGATCGGCTCCCTCGACGAGCGAAAGGATCCACTGGTGGCCGTTCGCGCCGCGCAGCGCGCGTCCGTCGCTCTGCTCGTCGTCGGAGACGGCCCGCTACGAGCCCAGGTCGCCCGAGCCGCCACTGGAGCCGTCGACGTCCTCGGCCGGCGCCGCGACGTGCCACGGTTGCTCGGGGCTGCAGACCTGTTCGTTCTCACCTCCCGGCGCGAGGGACTCGCGCTCTCGCTCCTCGAGGCGATGGCTCACGGGCTGGCTCCGGTCATCACCCGGCTCCCAGAGAACGTCGAGGCGGTCGGCGAGACGGGAGTCGCCGTGCCCGCCGGCGACGTCAACGCCCTGGAGGCAGCGCTGCGACGACTCGCCGGCGACGCGTCCGCGCGCGAAGCACTGGGCGCGAGAGCGAGGCAGCGGGTCGTCGAGCTGTTCGACGCCGACGCCATGACCCGGAGGACGCGAGCCGTGTACGACAGCGTGCTCGCGGACCGGCGCGACTCGGAGACCGCGCGCGAACGGAGCTAGCCCGAGACGCGATCGAGAGAGGGATCGCCTTCGGGCTTCGCGTAGACCCCACGGCGGAGCCGCAAGCTCGACCAGAAGCCGATCCCGTCGTCGATCGCGACGTCCGGCGGATACGGATTCCGGGGACGCCCGGCCGCGGCACGCCAACCGGCGATCCGGCCTCGGGAAGCCACGAGGTCGTGCGAGTAGATCGCCGCGTCTCCGACTCCGACGAGCAGCTCGGTCGCAAGCGCGCGAAGCCCGTATCGGCCGCGAAGCACGCCGTACCGGCGCAGGAAATAGCCCCGGGCAAAGCCTCCCTGGTAGCGCTGCCAGGCCGACCGGTGGGAGGCGCTGCTCGATCCAAGGTGCACCGCGACCGCGTCGGACGCCGCAGCGGTCGACCAGCCAGCGCTGCGAATCCGGAGCGCGAGATCCAGATCCTCGCCGTAGAACAGCACTCCCTCGTCCAGTCCACCGACGGCCTCCCACACATCCCGGCGATATGCCCCGGCCGCTCCCGACGGGCCGGCGAGGACGGATCGTGCGGATCGGGCGTGTCGCACGGAGAGCCCTCGCAGGCGAGGGAAGCCGGCGAGCGTCGCGTCGGCAGCGAGGCCGAAGCTCTCGACGCGCTCCTCATCCGGATCGAGGAGGAGCGCCGCCACGGAACCGACCCGGTTGTCCGCCGCCAGCGGAGCGACAAGGTGCTCGAGGAACGCGGGCGGACACTCGACGTCGTTGTTCAGCAGGACGACGATGTCGCCGTCGCCCGCACGGACGCCGCGGTTGCACGCCGCCGGGAAGCCCGCGTTCGTGCCGAGTTCGAGCACGCGTACCTCGGGAAACGCGTCACGAATACGGTCCGGAGTCCCGTCCTCCGAGCCGTTGTCGACGACGACGACGACATATCGAAGCGTCTGCGAGCGAAGACGCTCGAGACAGCTCTTCGTCAACGCCCACCCGTCGCGAACGGGGATGACGACGTCGATCGACGGAGGCATTGGAGGTGAGGCTAACGAGCCGCCCACCTCGCGACGACATGCTCCGGAGGCAAGCTTCACGGACGATGACGACGCCGCACCCGGCACGTGGTGCGCGAGAAGTGATCGCGCAGCGTCTTCGACGGGCTCGCTTCGCTGCGACGCCCGGCTACGCCTGGCGGACGCGAACGCGGACGGCCTTCGCACGCACGAGGGTCGGGCACCGTCTCGTCCGCGCGGTCCGGGGCGGGCCGGCCGGCCGGAGCGACTCGCTGAGCGCCGGAATGCACGCACCTCGGCAGATCCTGGGGCACACCGGCAGGAACGTCCTCCTCGTCAGTCACTGCGACTTCGCGGGGAACAGCGCGTACCACGTGTACTCCATCGCGACCGAGCTCGAACGTCGTGGCTGGTCGCCCGGGATCGCGGTCCCCGCCCGCCCGGGTGGCGTGCGCGATGTCGGTCGTCCTCGGTTCGACGTCGTCTCGTATCGCGCGGCAACCCGCGGTCGCGTGACGTTTCCCGACGGAAGAGGCCCCGACCTCGTACACGCCTTCACGCCGCGCGAGCCCGTGCGACGACTGACCTTCGACCTGGTGCGTCGCCACGGCTGTCCTTACGTCGTGCACCTCGAGGACAACGAGGGGGCCGTGGATAGCGCCGTACCGAGCACCTACGACCCAGCGGCGATGGACGCGTTCCTCGCAGGAGCTGCGGGCGTGACGGTGATCGTCGACCGGCTCCTCGAGCTGAAGCCCGAGGGCGTGCCGGCCGTCGTCATCTGGCCCGGCTACGACCCTGCACTCGACGAGGTCGAGCGTCCTCGGAGCGCGATCCGGGAGGACATCGGATTGCTCGACGCCGCGGTCGCCGTCGCGTACACCGGCAGCGTCCACGAGGCGAACGTCGACGAGGTCGGCGCCCTCTACGAAGCCGTTCGGGAGGCGCGCGCGGACGGACACGACGTCGTCCTGGTGAAGAGCGGCCTCAACAGCGTCGTCAAGACGCGGCTTCCGACACTCGGACACGGCATCCGCGACCTCGGCTGGATCCGGCGGCGACGCGTGTTCGAGCTCCTGCACGCGACGGACATCCTCGTCCAGCCGGGTGCGCCGGGCCGCTTCAACGACTATCGCGTCCCGGCGAAGCTGCCCGAGTTCCTCGCATCCGGCCACCCGGTCGTCCTCCCGCGCACGAACATCGGGCTGCACCTCGAGGAGGGTGTCGAGGCCCTCCTGTTGGAGTCCGGAGACGCGAGCGAGATCTACGACCGCATGTCACGCCTGCTCGAGGACCCGGATCGCTGGACGACGCTCGGACAGGCAGGCCGGGCGTTCGCAGCGCGCGAGCTCCAGTGGTCGAAGAGCGTCGACCGCGTCGTCACGTTCTACGAGAGACTCCGGGCCGACTCGGCCGGGACCGACGGCGGACGCGACGGAGGAATCTGAGAGCGGCCGCGTGATGCTGACGAGCGGCTAGCGACCCTCGATCCGCCATCCCCGTCCGGGGCCGTCGTGAACGACGCACAGTCGCTCGCCCGTCGCGGGAGGAGGGCCGAGAAGACCCCACGCCGCGTTGGCGCCGAAACGTCGAATGCGGAGAGGCAGTACCCGAACGAGCAGTCGTCGAAGCGCTGGAACTCCTGGCACGGCCGGCGGCGAGCCGCCGAATCGGAGGAGCACGGCATACGCCTCGCCGACGTAGCGGTCGAGATCCTGAGACTTCTGGTCGTCGTGGCGCCGGAACGCGGCAAGGGGAACGGGGACGCTGTAGAGCTTCGCCCCCGATCGGTGGAACCGTGCCCAGAGCTCGAAGTCGGCCGCGAGGTCGAGCGACTCGTCGAGCGTCCCCCCGGCGCGCTCCCACAGGGAGCGTCGCCAGAAGGTTGCTTCCTGCTGGATGAAGCCCGCCGCAGCCCAGCCGGCTGTCGGCAGGTTCTCGCCGCGGAAGAACGCGTCTCGGCTGTAGGCGTCCAGGAGATGGGAGTTCACCGGCCGCCCGGACTCGTCACCGGAGGTCGGGAACAGGGTCGTGAGCCACTCGATCTCAGGGAACGTGGCGAATACCTCGCCGACGATCGACAACGACCACGGCATGAGGAGGTCGTCCGAGCCCAGCCACCCCATGACCTCCCCGGACGTCCGCGCGAATCCCTTGTCGACCGCCTCCCACGCGCCGTTGTCCGGCTCGGAGACCCACCATGTGAGCTCGGCGGCATGAGCACCGATCACGTCGATGCTCCCGTCGGTCGACCCGCCGTCCACGACCACGTACTCGAGACTCGGATAGCCCTGACCGAGCACGGACTCCATCGTCTTCGCGAGGTACGCCTCGCGGTTCAACGACGGCGTGACGATGCTGATCGTCGGCAGCGGCTGACCGGTCGTCATGCCACGGGATCGGATCTCCAACGACGGCGTCTCCGTTTCCGAACGAAGATCAGATTCGATGTCGTCCGATGGACGAGATGATACGGCGACCCGGCGAAGTAGTCTCGGATGGCCACCTCCTGCGACGCTCGTCCCCAGGTTGCGTGCTCGATGACGACCACACCCGGTCTGTGCTTTTCCCAGTCGAGGGTGCTGCAAACGTCCAGCTCGCTTCCCTCGGTATCGATGGTCAGAAGGTCGACGGATTCAACGCCGTGCAACTCGAGGATCGCCTCGAGCTTCATCGCGGGGACGCGTGTCAGCGTGTATCCCCAACCTTGTCGTGCCGCCAGACCGGACAGGTGATCGAGTGTCGTGGAGAAGTCGGGATCGTCGCATCGGAAGAAGTCCGCTTCGCCCTCGTCCGACATGACGGCGGCCCATACGACGGCACACGTTCTGATCTGCGAGAGCGCCTCGAACTGCCTCGGATCCGCATCGATGCAGACGCCACTCCAGCCGTTTTGCTCGAAGTAGTACGTGTTGCTGAATCTGACCGGGTCCCCCGCGCCCACGTCGACGAACACTCCGCCGGGCGGAACGAACTGGTGCTCGACGAGAAACGCGTCCTCACCCCATTGACTGGTGAACGAGACCAAGCGCTCACCCATCGGCGTCCCTTCTCAGCAGTCGGCGCAATGACGTCCACCTACGTCCCAGCCGCGTCCAACGCAACACTCGGCTCATCGGTACCCGACGTAGTCGAAAACCTTCCCGTCGGAGCGGATGAAGAAGAGGTCCATCTGCCACAGGGTCCCGTCGTGAGGTCGACGCATGACGTCCACGAGGTCGACAGGGCGGAAGCCGTGCGCCTCCATGGAGCTGCAGAGCTCCCAGAAGAGCAGGCACTCGGGATTCAGCCGCTGGTTGTAGGCCTCGACGATCCAGGCGACGCTGCAGGCGAGGGTTTGCCCGGCTCCGGCGAGGATGGCCGCCTCGACCCCGTGCGTGTCCAGCTTGACGAGGAACGGCGGCGTCGCAGCCGCGAGCTCGAGGTCGAGCGTCACGACGGGAACGGCGATGGAGTCGGCCGTCGGCTCCGTCAGGAGCTCGCCGCCGAACG
This sequence comes from uncultured Actinomycetes bacterium, assembly GCA_963809405.1. Lineage (GTDB taxonomy): Bacteria > Actinomycetota > Thermoleophilia > Gaiellales > Gaiellaceae > GMQP-bins7. The sequence continues at coordinate 1,124,547 of CAWEJN010000002.1, read as the reverse complement.
GGTCGGTGGCGTCGAAGAACGACGTGCCACTCGCTCCCCCAACCGCGCTGCGGACGATCGTCGCCCCCGGATGCTCGAGGTGGAAGCGCTCGAGCGCGGGCGCGTGCACCGGCTGCGGCTCGAACAGGACGAGCTCGGCTTCGGGGAACACGCCCTCGGCGAGCCGGGCCCAGCGTCCGTCCGAGGCCCCGACGTCGACGATCGTCGCCGGTTCGACACCGAGCCGAGCGAGGAGACTCAGGCCATCGGACATCGTGCGCGCCGACGTCCGTCGGACGAGACCGGATCCGGCACGAAACGTGCTGCGGGGCACGGCGAGGATTCGGGCAGCCCGCGTGCTGCTCGCCAGCCTCACGAGGTGATCACGCGCGAACGTCAAGCTCCTGGATTCTGACCGGCATGGCCACATCGCGCCTGCGCCCACACCCCCGGACCGGACCCCATGGGACGGAGCCGACAGCCGGATTCGCCGAGATCAGGTGACGAGAGCCCGGTCGCGGTAGATGTCGACGACGTCGCGCGGTGCGCCGAGGCCACGGACGACGCCGAACTCGACGAGCAGCACACGGTCGCAGAACCGCTCCACGAGGTCGAGGTCGTGACTGACGAACACGATCGTCTTCCGCTCCTCCTTGAACCGCTCGAACGTCGCGAAGCACTTCTCCTGGAACGCCTCGTCCCCCACCGCGAGGACCTCGTCGAGGAGGAGCACGTCGAACGGGATCTGGATCGCGATCGAATAGGCGAGTCGCACGAGCATCCCGGAGGAGTAGTTCTTGAGCTTCTGGTCGACGAACCGCTCGAGCTCGGCGAACTCGAGGATTCCGTCGAAGCGCTCGTCGAGCTGGCTCTTGCTCAATCCGGCGAGGGTGGCATTGATGCGGATGTTGTCCCGCGCGTTGAGCTCGAGGTTGAACCCGACGCCGAGCTCGATGAAGGGGGAGAGAATCCCGGTCACGCGGACGCGCCCGACGTCCGGCACGTAGATGCCGGCCAGGATCCTGAGGAGCGTGCTCTTGCCGCTCCCGTTCGGGCCGATCACGCCGAAGAACTCGCCCGACTGGACGGAGAAGGTGACGTCCTTCAGCGCCTCGTTCTCCTCGTACGTCACCCCCCGGAAGGGATGGACGAAGTACTCCTTGAAGAACGTCCGCTGATCGTGCGGGATCCGAAACGACTTCGAGACCGACGCGACCTCGATCGAGGTCGACATCAGAGCCTCTCCGCGAAGTAGCGTCCCTCGCGTCGGAAGAACGCCGCCGACCCGATGAAGAGCAGCACCACGATGGCGATCGGGATCAGGCGCCCCCCGTACCCCGCGAACGCGTCGGCCGCGGAGACGTCGTAGGGGCCGCTCGTGCCGCCGAGGACGACGTGACGGATGTCCTGCATGACCTGCACGAAGGGGTTGAGGAAGGCGACCTTCTGCGCCCAGGTGGGGAGGATCCCGATGGGGTAGAAGATCGCGCAGGCGAAGAAGAGGAGCGATGCGGCGAGCTCCCAGACCTGCCCGATGTCGCGGAAGCGCACGTAGAGCGCGCTGAGCAGGAGCCCGAGCCCGACGATGAAGAGGTAGAGCTCGAGGAGCAGCGGCAGCACGAGGAGCCAGTCGACCCGCGGCGAGACCCGGTCGATCGCGACGAAGACGATGATCGCGCACAGGTTCACGCAGAACGTGATGCCGATCGCGACCGAGGCGGAGAGCGGCACGAGGGCCGGCGGGAACGCCATCCGCCTCAGGGTCGCACCGTCCTGGACGATCGACGGCAGCATGACGGAGATCGAGTCGACGAAGAAGAGGAACAGGAGGATCCCGATCAGCAGGAAGAGCGTGAAGTCCCGCGTCTCGTTCGCGGTGCGCAGGAGATGGGCGAACACGAGCCAGAGCACGCCGAAGTAGGCGATCGGCTTCACGAGCGACCACGCGTAGCCGAGTGCGGCATCGGTGTACTTGGCCTTGAAGTCGGCGACGCCCACGACGCGCAGCACGCGCAGGTAGTAGGCGATCCCGCTCGTAGCCTTCGCCCCCGCGGGCGGATTCCAGATCGAGCTCACGTGAGTACGACAGGCTAACGAAGGCGCAGGCCGGGTCGGCGCCTCGACGGTGCGCGGCCGACCGAACGGGAAACGACCCGAGCGCACGCCGTCGAGGCCGACACGCTCACTACGCTGACGCGCGCGCGTGTCCCCTCCCACACGACCCATCTCCGCCCTGGCTCCGCGCGAGCCGAGGCGCGGTGATCGATTCGCCTCGACGTCGTGACCGCATGACACCGGCGACGGACGAGGAGATCCTGCGTGAGCTCGCAGATCTCGCGCGCGGAGACGCCTCCCTCGCGCAGTTCCCCGCCCTCGCAGGCGGCCACCAGTACCTGCGGCTCTATCACCTGGCGCGTCGGCACATTCGTCCGGGAGCGGAGGTGCTCGACTGGGGGACGGGCAACTTCCACTTCTCCTACTTCCTCGTGCGAGCGGGATACCGGGCGACGGGGTTCTCGCTCGAGACCGGGACGCCGCCGGCGTGGCTGAAGGACCGTGAGTACCGGTTGACGGCGGGAGCACCGGCGGACCCGGTGACGCTCCCGTTTCCGGATCACTCGTTCGATGCCGTCTTCTCGGTGGGCGTCCTCGAGCACGTCCGCGAGACCGGAGGCGTCGAGCTGGCCAGCCTCCGTGAGATCGGGCGCGTCCTCCGCCCGTCGGGAACATTCGTCTGCTACCACCTGCCGAACCGGAACAGTCTGGTGGACGCGGCCGCGCGCAGGCTGCCGATCCACCATCACCTCTACCGGTACGGCTCTCGGGACATCTCGCACCTCGTCCGATCGGCAGGCCTCGAGCTTCTCGACGTCGGCAGGTACGCGATCCTCCCACGCCAGCCGTTGAGTCGACTGCCGGCTCGAGCGAGAGCGTCCTCGGGACTGGCGCACGCCTACGACCTCGCCGACGGGGCGCTGAGCTTCGTGCTCTCACCGCTGTGCACGAACTACTACTTCGTCGCACGCAAGTAGCAAGACGTGTGGGGCGCGAGCTCGTGCCACACGAGCGGCTCTCGTCGTTACACCCGGACCGTCTCGAAGAGCGCGTCGGCCACGCGCTCGGCGGCCTTGCCGTCGACCTCGCCCACGACGTCGTTCGCGACTCGCCGCCGCTCGTCCCGGAGCTCGTCGGGATGGGCGAGCGCGCGCTCGACCCCGGCCACCACGTCCTCAAACCGCTCCGCGCGATAGAACGCGCTCGAGGCTGCCAGCTCCCGGTAGTGCTCGCCGATGACGTTCTTCACCGCCCAGCTCTCTCCCGCCGGTGCGCCCTCGTCGTACAGCACGCACACCGCCGGGCGGTCGTCGACGAGCGCTTCGAGCAGGATCGTCCCCGCGTTCGTCACCACGCAGCCGGCGTGCTCGAGGACGGTCGCGAGCACGTCGAAGTCGGTGAAGCTCGCCTCCTGAACATGTGCTCCCGCGACATGGAGCGCCGGCGCGAAGCGCTCCCGCCACTCGCGGTCGCGCGGATGCGGGCGGAACAGGAGAGAGAAGCGGCCTCTCCCCTCGGTCTCCCACCAGCCGACGATCCGCTCGACGAACCTCCCCTCGTAGGGCGCGTTCGTCGGCGTGTTACCCATGACGACCACGAGCGGCAGCGCCGGATCGAGGCCGTACGCGCGGAGGAGCGCCTCGTAGTCGTTCCGCGAGCGCCGGCGCGCATAGACGTCCGTCTGCGGCCACCCGGTCACCACCACGCGCTCGGGGCGGATGCCGTGGTAGCGCGCGAGGTCGTCTCGCATCGTCTCGTTCTGGACGACGTAGACGTTGCAGAACGATGCAATGACCCCCTTCCCGACCGTGTGGTCCCAACTCGCGACATGGGCCGCGATCGGAAGCTCCAGGCGCCGCGCGGCGAGGAGGAACGGCACCGCCCCGTGGGGCTGCACGTTCGAGAGCACGAGCGCGGAGCAGTCCGCACGCATCCGCTCGAGGAGGGCGTGAGGGACATAGCGGTGCGTGCTGAAGTGCCAGCGCTCCATCGCTCGCTCGATGCGCGGCGAGTTCGGAAGCCACCCGGCGCGGTCCGCATCGAGCATCCAGTTCGGGTGACCCGGCGACATGCGCTCGCGGTGGAACCCGTGGCGCCTGTTCAACCGGATCGCGAGCGGGTAGTAGCCGAGCCGCGAGTCGAGCGCGCGGTCGATCCGTCGCACGACGCGCTCGGTCGCGCCGACGCGACCCGGCAGCAGCTCTTCGTCCGAGAGGACCGTGGCATCGCCGAGCCGGTCCCACCATTCCTTGGTGTCGCCGAGGAGCACGACGGCGAGGCGGTCTCCGAGCCGGGTGCGGAGGCCCGCGACGATCCCGGTGTCGACGAACATGCGGGCGGAGAGCTGATCGGGGAGAACGAGCCACGTTCGCTTGCCGGCTTCCTCGCTAGCCATCGTCCGACGCCTCCCCGACGCCGAGCATCCACTGGAAGCGTGTGCCCGCGAGCGCTCTTCTGACCGCATCGACGTTCTCGATCCGATCGACGTGGCGATCGCCGACGACCCTGACGAGCGGGGACGAGAGAAGCCCGACGTCATCGTCGACCCCCAGGAAGCGAAGGACCCGCCCGAACGTCTCCTCGCGACGGCCGATGAGTTCTTCATAGGCGATCTCGAGTCGGGGAAGGCGGTGGCGCTCGATCGTCGAGCGCGCCCGCGCTACGACCAGCTCCCGCTCCTCGAGCCGATACCGGAGCCCTTCCGCGTCCAGGGAGACGACTGCCTCGGACGCCGGCTGGTCGTCACAGCTCGGGTGGAAGACACCGGCCGCCTTGGCGAGCTGGTACGAGACGAGTGCCTCCAGAGCGTTGGCGCGGATGAGGTGGACGACCTTGACACGGCCGATCGCGAGGTATGGCAGCAGGCCACGCTCCGCGCGCAGCTGGTTGTACATCAGCTTGAAGCCGATAGCTCGAATCCCTGGGCGTGGTCCGTACAGTCTCTGCATGTAGGCCACCCGATGGACGGCGCGAAGCCTCCGAGACCACGCTGACAACGCAGCGAGGTGGTCTTCGAAGTACGGCACGTCCCGCCCGGCGTACGACGCCTTGCCGCCCCCGCGAAGGAAGACCTCGGAGTAGGCGACCACCTGGGAGTGACTGTGCAGCATGTCGACGACCCACGCGGATCCCGTCCGCGGCGAGGCGAGGACGACGAACCGCGTCGGCCCACCTCGCCTCACCTAGAGCACCTGTCGAATCCGCTCGGCGAGCGACGCGCCGTCGAGACCGTGAAAGGCGAGCGCCTCGGGCGGCGTCCCGCAGGCGGGCCAGCCCTCGACGCCGAACACGGTGAGACCGATGCCCGGGAGCTCCCGGCGGAGCGCGTCTCCGAGCCCGCCCACGGGTGAATGGTCCTCGAGCACGAACACGCGGTCGCGACGCCCGAGGACGTCTCCGGCCCAGTCCGGGTCGACGCGGTTCAGCCACGGAAGGCTCACGACGGCCACGCCGAGCCCGCTCTCGGCGAGGAGCTCCGACGCGGTCAGCGCCTCGTGCAGTAGCACGGGCCCGTACGCCAAGAGCACGGCGGCGTCGCCCTCCCGCAGCAGCCGTCCTCGCCCGGGCTCGAGCTCGCCGTCGAGGACGATCCGCCGCGGCGACGGCCCGATCGCCAGCCGAATCGCGACGCTCTCGTCCGCATCCTCGATCGCCCAGCGCAGGAGCGCCCGCGTCTCCTCGGCGTTCGCCGGCTGCACGATGCTCATGTTCGGGAGAGCGCCGAGCAGCGAGATGTCACGGATCGACTGGTGCGACTTCCCAGGCCCGGCCGGTATCAAGCCCGCGTAATGGAGCGCGTAGACGACCTTCGTCCCCTCGCTCGCCTGGTTGTAGATCTGCTCGTTCGCGCGCGCCGCGAGGAAGGAGGCGAACGAGTTCACCACCGGGAGCAGCCCGTGTCGGGCGAGCCCCGCAGCGGTCGAGACCATGTCCTGCTCGGCGATGCCGCACTCGACGAAGCGCCCCGGATACGCGAGCTCGAAGGCGCGGACTCGGCAGTCCGACGCGAGATCGGCGTCGAGAACGACGAGGTCCTCGCGCCGTTCCCCGAGCGCGACGAGCTCGTCCCCGTAGGCGTCGACCACGTACTCGTCGGTGATGCTTCTCGCCGTCCCCGCACCCGATTCCGGCTCGCCCTCGAGGCTCGCCGGTCGCCTGTCCTCCGCGTCGACCGGCTCGAGGGAGAGCGGCGCGAGGCCGTTCGCCGCGAGCCGCTCGTCGAGGCGCGCCTCGATCTCCCCGAACGCACGCTCGAACGCCTCGTCGTCCGGAGCGCCCGCATGCCAGCGATAGGTGCCGCCGCCCTCGACGAGCGCGACCGGGTGCTCCATGAACGAGACGCCCCTGCCCTTGATCGTCTCGGCGACGAGAGCCTGCGGGCGATCGCGCACCTCGCGGAACGAGGCGAACGCGCGCCGGAGCGCGCCGACGTCGTGGCCGTCGCACGTCTCCACGTGCCAGCCGAACGTGCGGAACCGCGCCTCGAGGTCGCCGAGCGGGACGATCTCGTCAGTCGGCTTGTCGGACTGGAGCACGTTGCGGTCGACCACGACGGTGAGATTCGCGAGCCCCTCGTGGGCCGCTCCCTGCAGGCCCTCGTAGTTCTGCCCCTCCTGCAGCTCGCCGTCCCCGGTCATGACGACGACGCGCCCTCCTCGCTCCAGGTGCCGCTTCGCCCAGGCGATCCCACGTCCCTTCGAGATCCCCATCCCGAGCGAGCCGGAGTTCGCCTCGATCCCCGGCACGGCCACGTCCGGGTGCCCGTCGAGCCCGCCGAGCCGCCGAAGCCGGAGGAAGCGCTCCTTCGGGACGACACCGAGGGCATACAGGACCGCGTACAACCCCGGCACGTCGTGGCCCTTGGACGAGAAGTAGACGTCGCGATCCGGGTGCTCCCAACCCAACTCGTGTGTGTTCAGCTCCTCGAAGAGGAGGAACGCGACGACGTCCATCGCCGAGAAGCTCGACCCGAGGTGCCCCGAGCCGGCGCGCTTAACGGAGACGAGCGCGTTCAGCCGGCAGAGGTCCGCGAGCAAAGCGAGCTCCTCGTCCTGCGGCAGGCCCGCCGCGCGGACGCGGTCGAGCTCGTCCTTCGCTGCGATCCGGAGCTCGGGCACGCCGAGACGCTAGCGCCAGCAGATGACCGAGGACCTGCTCGAGCGGATCTCGCCCGTCCGTGCGCTCCTCTCGTACGACTTCGCGGTGGGGAGCGCCTAGAGCGGCGATCGGTGCGGCGCGACGACGTCCGCGAGATCCACGCCGGCGGAGAGCTCGTCGGTCTTCTCGCAGAGGAAGAGCGCCTCGCTCGAGCCGCGCCGGTAGCCCGTGAAGCGGCGCACCTTCCTCCACCCGGTCCAGGCGAGCTCGATGCGCACGGCGTCGAGCGACGGAACGGCCTTCGCCTTGCCGGTCTCCTGCCAGCGCAGGCGAAGGAGCGCATCGGGACGCGGGTCGATCGTCGTCTCGAGGAGCATCGTCCCTTCCGGCTTCGTCACGCGGTTCAACATCGCGAGGAGCGGCAGGTGGTGGATCGAGTGGTAGAGGACGCCGAGGAAGAAGACGAGGTCGAACGGCTCCGCCTCGAGGAGCCCGGTCGCCTCCCGCAAGTCGCCGTACACGAACCGGTGCGGGCTCCCGATCTCCCCGACCCACTCGTCGTGGAGACGGCGATCCGCCTCGAAGTCGCTGAACACCAGCTCGGACGGCGCGAGCTCGCGGTCGATCCAGCGCGAGTGCACCCCGTACTTCGGCCCGACCTCGAGGATCCTGGCGCCGCGGAAGCGGGAGACGTCGAGGACCTCGCCCAGGCCCTCGGGGAGCAGGGTGAGGTCGGGGAGCTCGTCCGTCGCCGTGGTCGTGCGCGTGTCGCTGATCGGGCGCGCGTCCTCGACGTACTCGGTGAGCTCGTCGAGCTTGCTTCGGTTCTCCTCACTCGGCTCGTAGACCTGGAGCCCGAGTCGGACGGCCGCCGACCAGGCGGCGCGCCGGGCGAACGACCGGACCGCACTCACGCGTCCGCCCACGGCCGGGCGCGGATCACGTCCTCGACCACCTCCGCCCCCCAGCCCGGCCCAGCCGGGATCCGGAGCTCGCCGTCCTCGATCTCCGGGACGGCGGTGACGAGCTCGTCGCGCCAGGGGACGTCGTCGACGTCGATCTCGAGGATGCGCGCGTTGGGGATCGCCGCGCACCACTGCGCGGCGATGAAGGTCGCCAGGTGCGAGTAGTAGTTGTGCGGCGCGCAGTTGACCTCGAACGTCTCGGCGAGGTCGGCGACCTTCTTCGCCTGGTGGAAGCCGTTCCAGATCACGTCCACCGACGCCACGTCCATCCCCGCCGCCTCGAGGAAGGGCCGGAAGCCCCGGCTCCCGTACAGGTTCTCGCCCGAGCAGATCGGCATCGGAGCGACGTGCCGGACGTGCGCGAGCGCTGCGGGGTCGTAGAGGTCGACCTCGAGCCAGAGGAGGTCGAACGGCTCGAGCGCGCGCGCGACACGCGCGATGCCCTCGGGCTCGAGGTTGAAGTTGAGGTCGACGATCGGCCGCGCTGCGTCGCCGGTGCCCTCGCGGAAGGCCTCGAGCAGCCGAACGAGCGCGTCGGCGATCTCCTCGGCGCGGAGCGTGCCGCCGCCCTCGCCGAACCCGGGCATGAGCACCTGCGGCTCGGCGCCGGGAACGACGACGTTCGTCTTGAACGCGCCGAAGCCGCGCTCGACGACCTCGCGCCCGAGCACGGCGACGTCGTCGTACGAGGCGAGCTTCGCGGTCTGCGTGACCTCCCAGGCGCGTGCGCGCGTCGTCCCGCAGTGCGACCAGTAGAGCGGTATCGCCTCGCGCGTCGGCCCGCCGAAGAGCTCGTACACCGGGACCCCGAGCGCTCTCGCCTTCAGGTCGAGGAGCGCGTTCTCGATCCCCGCGATCGCCTTCGCGATCACCGATCCAGGGCTCTGGCGCGTGTGGCGGTAGAGGTCCCAGTAGATGCGTTCGCCGGCGCGGGGATCCCGTCCGACGACGAGTGGCGCGAGATCCTCGACGATCCCCGCGAGGCCGCGGGGGGAGCCGTGCGAATCCGTGATCTCGGCCCAGCCGACCGAGCCGTCGTCAGCCGTCGCCTTGAGGAAGATCCAGGGTCTCCAGCCGGCGTCGCAGAAGAGGGTGTCGAGGCTCGCGACCTTCACGACGCCGGAGCATACGGCGGCCGCGAGATCGCGGTCAGCGTCGCCGCGCCTGCCTCGACGAGCCGCTCGGCACGCGCCCAGTCCTCCTCGTCGTCGACGTTGAAGCCCTCGTGGCCCTCCGTGAGGAACGGCGCGAGGACGCGCCCTTCGCGCGTGCCCGTGTCCGTGACGACCCGCGTCCATGCGATCTCGAGCGCGCTGTTCTGGACGTACACGCGCGGCAGTGCCTGGTACTGACCCGCGTGCCAGGCGACCTCGAGGCGGGACTGGTCGAGGAGCGGGCGCATCGTCCTCGCGTCCTCGTCGAGCGTCCACATCTTCCCGGGGTGCTGCTTCACGAGCTCGACAGCGCGGATCGAGTCCGCCTCCGGTGTGGCGAGAAGCTGCTCGAGGCCCCGTCGGATCGCGTCGGGGCCGCGGAACGGGTTCGTCGCGCGGACGATGGCGAAGAGGTCGTACGACACATCGAGCTCGGCGAGCGTGAAGGCGAGCCACTCGATGTCGGGCGAGGTCGACGTCGCGTGCTGCTCGGGGCGCAGGAATGGCACGTCGGCGCCGTACCAGCGCGCGATCCGAGCGATCTCCTCGGAGTCGGTGGAGACGACCACGCGCTCGAAGACACCGGACTGGAGCGCCGTCTCGATCGCGTACGCGAGCAGCGGGTGACCGGCGAGCACGCGGACGTTCTTGTGCGCCACTCGCTCCGAACCCGCGCGCGCCGGAACGAACGCGATCGCCGACGGCGCGTCGCTCACGACCAGCCGGCCGAGAGCGCGAGCCGCCCGAGCACGGGACACGGGACGTCGAGCCGCTCGCCCGCTCGAAGCACCGCGCCGACGATCGCGTCGAGCTCCGAGCGCCGGCCAGCGGCGACGTCGCGGGCAGCGGACGGCGTGAGATCGCTCGGCATAGCGTTGATGAGCTCCAATTGCTCGCCGACGTTCAGCGACACGCCGTCCGCGGTGGCGACGGCGCATGCCTCGCCGACGGCCACCTCGAGCTGCCGCCTCCAGTCCGCGTTCCGCCGGAGCTCGCCGACGGTCTGGCCCGTCGCAGCGGTGGCTGCCACGAGCGGAGCGATCCGCGATGCCTTCCGCCAGAGCACGCGCTTCTCGTCCGTCGCGATCCGCACCTCGACCCGTGCCAGGTGGAGGAGCGACATCGCGTCCTCGAGCTCGACCCGGCTCAGGTCCTGGGACGCCATCGTGATCAGCGGCGCGGAGGTCGTCTCGATGATCTGGACACGGCCGGCGCGATATGCCTGGTAGTCCGACACGCTGCCGGCGGCGAGGCGGTTCCCGAGACGCTCGCGCAGCAGCTCCATGTGCTCGAGCCCGTTGAGCAGCGGCAGCACGACCCCGGACGCGACTGCGGCCGGGTCGATGCGGTCGAGTGCCTGCTCCAGATCGGGCGCCTTCACCGTGACAAGGAGCAGACCGACGGGCTCCTCGAGCCGGTCGGTCGTCTCCGGGTGTGCCTCGAGCGCCTCCTTCCGCTCGGTCTCGACCATGAGCCCCGCGAGCGCGATCACGCCGGAGATCTCGGGAGGAGCCACGCAGATGGTGCGGAGGCCACCGTGGCAGAGGCGCACGGCGAGCGAGCCGCCGACCGCTCCCGGGCCGAGGACGGCGACCGTCCGGTTCACGAAACGGCCTCCAACCGGTGAGACGAGAGGCTCACCACGCCGACCAGCCGCCGTCGACGACGACGTTCGCTCCCGTGACGTACGACGATGCGTCCGAGGCGAGGAAGACGAGCGCTCCGAGCGCCTCGCCTGCATCCAGCATCCGTCCCATCGGGGAGCGGGCAGCGAACGCCTCGAGAAATGCGGCCGGCTGGTCGTTCCAGACCCCCGCGAGCGTCAGGGTGTTCACGCGGACGCCGGACTTCGCCCAGTACGTCGCGAGGTAGCGGGTGAGGTTCAGCACCGCGGCCTTCGACACCGAGTACGCGACCGGCTTGAAGTACGTCTCGCCCTGCTCGCGGCGGAACTCGTACAGGTCCTGGACGGGGGAGAGCAGCCCGTACACCGAGGAGACGTTCACGATCGACCCGCGGCCCTCCCGCGCCATCGCGCCGCCGACGACCTGCGAGCAGAGGAACGGTCCCTTCACGTTGACGTCGAGCACCGAGTCGAAGGACGCCTCCGGATAGCTCTCGAAGGTGCCGACCTCCTCCGCGGGAGCGTCCGGAGGAGAGTCCAGCCCGGCGTTGTTGACGAGCAGGTGCGGCACGCCCCACTCCTCTTCGACCGCACGCGAAGCTTCCTCGATCCCGCTCCGGTCCGTGACGTCGACCTCGTATGCGCGAACGCCGTCCGGCACGTCGCCGGAGGCGACGTCGAAGCTCGCCACCTTCATCCCCCGCTCCGCGAGCCCGGCCACGTACGTGGCGCCGAGCTGGCCCATCCCGCCCGTGACGATCGCGACGCGACCGGTCAGATCGAACAGGGCGTCGTGACTCATGCAGCACCCTCCTTCACGACTCCTCCAGCTTCGCGCGCCAGACGGCATCGCAGAACTCGCGCACGCATCCGCGTCCACCCTCGCGCGTGAGGACGAGCCGGGCGAGCGGGACGACGTCGGGCCAGGCGTCCGCCGGGACGACCGCAAGGCCGACCGCCTCGAGGCAGGACGCGTCGTTGACATCGTTCCCGACATAGGCAGTGTCCTCGAGCGGGATGCGGCGGCGCGCGGCCTCGTCGCGCAGGACGGGGAGCTTGTCCGCGACGCCCTGGACGACCTCCGCCTGGATCTTTCGCCCGCGCGCGCCGACGGCCTCGTTCACCTCGGTCGAGAGGATGAGGAAGTCGACCCCGACCTCCTCGAGCCGTCGCAACCCGAGCGCGTCGCCGCGCCAGCAAGCGACGCTCTCCTCGCCGCGCTCGTTCGTCCACACGCGGTTGTCGGTGAACACTCCGTCGAAGTCGAAGACGGCGAAGCGGACGTCCGCGAGCGCCGGGCTCGTCACGCCTCGCGAGAGGCGCGGGCCGCGAGCTCGCCAGCCGGCTCGACGTCCTCGAGCGTGACGTCCTGCTCGAAGGAGAGCGCTCGGACGAGGCGCCGCCCGAGCAGACGCTCGATCTCGTAGGGCGGGAGGCCACCGTCGGCGGGCGACTTCGCGACGAGGTCGCCCTCGGTGAGCACGTGATCGACCGGAAGATCTCGCGTTGCGACCAGCTTCTTCCCCATCTTCTCGAGTGGCCGCTCCTCGCTCGGCAGCCGGCGCTTGACGCCGTCCCCGAGCGCGACGGGGACTCGGTGGAGGTCGCGCACGAAGCGGCGCATCCCGTCGGGCATCAGCGAGTAGGCGTGGTCCGTGCCCTTCCAGGCGTGGTTCAGCGTGAAGTGCTTCTCGAACACGCGAGCGCCGAGCATGAACGCGACCGGCGCCATGGCGATGCCGTTGTGGTGGTCCGAGAGCCCGATCACGAGCTCCGGGTAGCGCTCCCTGAGCGCGGTGATCACGGAGAGGTTGAGGTCCTCGATCTCGGCCGGATACGCGGCGGTGCAGTGGAGCACGCAGAGCTGCTCGTTGCGTTCGAGGATCGCCTCGACAGCGCGATCGATGTCCTCGAGCGTGCCCCCGCCCGTCGAGAGGAGCATCGGCTTTCCCTTGTCCGCGACGTAGCGCAGGAACGGGACGTTGAGGAGGTCGCCGGAAGCGAACTTGAACGCATCGACGTCGAGGTCGGCCATGAGGTCCGCGCTGGGCTCGTCGAATGCCGCCGAGACGAAAGCGACGCCTTCCTCCTTGGAATAGCGACCGAGCTCGAACCAATCGCTCTTGGGCAGCTCCAGGAACTCACGGTGCTCGCCATAGGTCGAGCCGTAGCTGTTCTCGTTGTCGTACGGCGAGTCGTAGTAGGCGCGCGTGAAGAGCCGCCGGTTGTCGCGCTTCTGGAACTTGACCGCATCGACACCGCACTCCTTGGCGGAGTGGATGAGCGCCTTCGCCTTCTCGACGTCGCCCTGGTGGTTGTTGCCGATCTCGGCGATGACGTACGCGGGGCCGTCTCGCGTGATGACCTTGCCGTCGACGACTAGCTCGGGCACGCCCCGATCGTACTCGGGAGAGCGGCGCTAGACCGTCTTCCTCATGACCACGGCCGTCTCGACGTAGCCGAGCGAGCGGTAGAGGTTGCGGGCGACCTCGTTCCCGCCGAACACGTTCAGCGCAACGCGGCCGAGCCCTCGCTTTCGCGCCTCGTCCTCGGCGCGCAGCATCGCCTCGCGGCCGAGCCCGCGCCCGCGGTGTCCCTCGTCGATCCTGATGTCGAAGATCCACAGGACGTCGCGCTGGACGGCATCCGTGCGCTCGGAGACCCAGAGCTCGCCGACGGGCGCGCCGTCCGCCTCGACGACGAAGACCGACTGGTCGGGAGACGGCACCGCGCCCGGGAAGAACATCTCGGTGTCGGCCGCGGCCTTGGCGGCCGCGACGTCCTCGGGGAGAGACCACCGTTGCGGGTCATGTCCTCTGCATACGCGTCGCGAGCCCGTGGGAGCCAGGTCTCGAACTCCTCCTTCGTCATCGGCCGCAGGCTCACGGTCACGGACGACGACGATAGCCGCCGATCCGCGAAGGATGTCCTACCGACCGAGCGCGACGCGGTAGGCCGCAATGGTCGCGCTCGTAGCCCGATCCCACGAGAGCTCGTGCCGCGCCATGTCGCGCGCCGCCTCGCCGCAGCGACGACGAAGTTCGTCGTCCTCGAGCAGCCGCTGAATGGCCTCGCGAAGAGCAGCTGGATCCCGAGCTGGAACGACGAGTCCGGTGACGCCATCCTCGACGGCCCCCTCCAGACCACCAACCTCCGTTGCCACGACTGGCCTCCCGTACGCCATCGCCTCGCGAGCGACCATGCCGTACCCCTCCCGTCGAGACGGACAGGCGACCACGGCTGCTTTCTCGTAGTACATGCCGAGCTCGGCCGGGGGCACGAAGCCCACTGCATCGGGCACCTCGTCTCGGAGTGGACCGTCGCCGACGATCACCCGCGGGACTCCGCTCGTCGCCTCGACGAATTCGAGAATGCCTTTTTCCTCAGAGAGCCTGCCGACGAAGAGGACGTGGGGCGGGTCGTCCGATTCCGCGACGACCTGAGGCACCGACACGCCAGGGGTCACGATCCGACAATCCCGAGCGCCGATCTCGCCCGCGGCTGCCGCGAGCGCTCGTGATGGAGCGACGACGAGTCGTGCGCGGCGGACGAAGAAGCGAAACATCCACGGAAAGCGCCCTGCGAGCTCGACGTCCGTCCCCCAGAGCTGGACGACGAACGGCTTCCCCGTCGCGAGCGCGGGAAACGCCGACGGAAGCCAGTGCGCGTGGACGAGATCCGCGTCGTGCCCGGCGCGACGCGCCGCGCGGGCGAACGCGAACAGGAACAGCGGGAGCACGAGCGCGAGCCACGGGCGGCGCCTGAGGTTCCCGACGACACCATGACCGTACGCCAGCCCGAAGTGAGGGAATGACGCGGGCGAGACGACCGAGACCTCAACGCCTGCGGCTCGCAGGTGCTCGACCGCATCGCGGACGAACGAGCCGGCGACGTCGTCCGCAGAGCGCGGATACGACGTCGTCAGCATGACGACCTTCATTCGCGCTGCGTGCGCGCGAACACGAGCGGGAGCGCGACCGCGAGCGCGACGAAGACGTAGAAGTAGTAGAAGGTCATCGTCAGGTAGAAGAGGTTCGAGACGAGGGTTGCGACGAGCGCGGCCGTCATCCCCCACGCCAGCGGCCGCACACGCGCGGCGAGCGGGTCGCCAGCGGCGGTCATCGCCCTCCCTAGGCGCCTGGCGTCGCCGAGCCGCTTGAACACCCAGCCGACGAAGACGGCGAACAGCGCCGCCCCCACGAGCCCCGTCTCGACGAGCGTCGCGACGTAGAAGGAGTGCGGACCGAAGTCCGGGCGCCCGGTGACGAACTGGTAATAGACGGCGAAGTTGTTCAGGCCGAGCCCGAAGAGCGGGTTCGAGTGGATGATGTTCGGGATGAACCCGTAGACGTCGAAGTGCGGCGAGGACGCCGCATGGCTCGTGTTCACGCGCGTCCGGAGCACGGTGAGGAAGAAGTGCCAACGGGCGATCACGACCGTCGCGACGACGAGCGCGACGGCTCCGAGCGGCAGCAGGAGCTCCCGCCTGGTCAGGTAGCGGCGGTAGGGAAGCGCGAGGACGAGGGCGCCGAAGCCGAGCCCGAGCCACCCGCTGCGCGAGAGCGTCGCCAGCTCGACGACGAGCATGAAGGCCAGCGCGACCGCGAGCCTGTTCTTCCACCGGTGTCCGCGCTCGAGACGGAGGTAGAGCGGCGTGAGGATCAGGAGCGGCATCAGGAGCTCGATGCCGAGGTGGTTCGGATCACCCGTGAGCGCGTTCGGGCGGTAGACCGAGTGCCCGTTGACTGCGCCGTAGACGTTGATCGCGCTCTGCCCCGACGTGATCGGCTGGACGAAAACGGCGTCGAGGTTCGCCCCGGTCACCTCCGCGAGACCGAGCTGCAGCACTCCGTAGACGGCGTTCAGGGCGATGCCGCCGCAGAACGCTCCCAGCGCCCACCAGTAGTACGTCCGCGATCGCCGCGCGAACATCGCGACCGCGATCACGACGAATCCGAAGTGCAGCGCGAACTTCACCATCCCCTTCGTCCACTGCGCGAGCGCCTGGGCCGTGTCGAGGTTGTAGAAGCCGATCAGGTAGAGCAGGAGGAACGCGAGCATCCAGCCCGCGGCGACGACTGCCGTCCGCGTGAGCTTCCCGTCGAAGCGCTCGAGGCGATCCCAGACGAAGAGGACGAGGAGGACCGACGTGAGGATGTCCGAGAGCGTGAGCGTCCCGGCCACGTTCCACTGGTACTTGTGGTAGCTGACCGTGAAGACGGTCGCGAAGAAGAGCGCGTCGATCGCCGGCTGGACGAGGACGCCGTCCCGTGCCGCGCGGAGAGGGAGAGCAAGCGAGGTCACGGCCGAACGAGGCTAGCGGCTCAGGCGCCAGGGTCGAGCTCGAGCGTCGGCCGGAGCCCCACCTTCTTCGCCTCCTCGATCACCGCCGCCCCGACCTCGGGGGACGGCACGCCGTCGAGCGAGACGCGGACGCGCCCGCACCCGTCCGGCTCGGCGATCGTCCCCTTGAAGCCCACTGCGAGCGCGCGGTCGCGCAGGGGGATCGCCTCCGGGTACGTGCTCGCGTAGCCGAAGACGACACGCACCTCCTGCCCGGCGACAGCCGGAAGGACGCAGTCCTGCGCGCTCGGAAAACGCGGCCGGCCTCCGGCGAGCGTGATCGACGGGTAGAGGAGGAACGCCGCGATCACGACGGCCCATGGCGCCCACCCCGGCACTGCCCGGCCCCAGGCCGCTCGGCCGGCCGCATCTGCAGCGACTCGTCGCGTCTTCGCGCCCCACGCCTTCTCGAGCAGCAGCGGCGTCATCGCCGCCAGCGCGAGGATCGGCGTCCCGACCACACGGTTGACGAGCCCGTCCCCGAGGCTCAGCTCGAGACTCGGGTTCGACCAGAACGTCCACGCACTCCCGACGACGGCGGTCCCCAGGAAGACGAGTACGAACACCGCGTCCCGGCGTGCTCCGGCGAGGTATGCGAGCAGCGCCGCTGCGACGCCGACGACCGGTACCACCAGCCACAGGCTGTAGTCGAAGAGCGTCGTGAAGACGAGGTGGAACGAGGGCCAGACGCGGTCGAGATGGAACGAGAGGTACCCGCTCTCGGGGGCGTCGCTCGGAAGATGGTTTGCCGTGAACCAGATCCGCCAGGGCACGGAGAACGCGAACGCGATCGCCCCCGCCGCGACCAACGGCGGCCATGCCGCACGCCGCTCGCGGAACGTCGCGACGAGCGCGGAGAAGATCACGAGCGCGGCGAAGAGGATCCCCTCGCGCTTCGTGAGCATCGCCCCGCCGAGCAGGGCGGTCGCGGCAGCGAGCTTCCAGGATGTCCGCTCCTCGAGCCAGAGCAGGACGAGGAGCGCACTCGCGCCGACCAGGAAGCCGAGCGGGATGTCGCCGTAGAGGTCGGTTGCCCGGTTCCGGAAGTCGGGCATCGTGAGCATCAGCAGGAGGAAGGGAAGAAGAATGACCGTGCGCACGCGCGGAGCGAGGAGCCCGGCAACGGCCGCGGCGAAGCCAATGCCCAGGAACCAGTACTGGAGGTGCAGGGTCACCGCGTCCGCCGAGCCCATCGCGTGGAACGCCGTCGCGTCGAGGATGGGAAGACCGGGCGGATAGGACGGACCGGGGACGGACGCAAGGAGTCCCGGGTCCAGCGAACCCGAGTAGTAGAGGTCCTTCGCCTTCGGGATCCACGACGCCCACACGTCCCAGCCCAGGCTGCTCAGCCGTCCGGCGCGGAAGAGAGCCTCGAAGTAGACGAGGATCGCGCCGACGAAGATCGCCCCCACGAGGGTGAGCTGCCCGAGCGAGGCCTCGCCCGCGGACGAGTCCTGCTCGACGCCGCGCCTGCGACCGATCGCCGCTCCTGCGAGCCCCAGCGTGAGCCCCGTCAGGAGGATCGTGGCGAGCCGGAATGGGACGCCCAGGACGAGCTCGACGGTCGCAACGATCGCGAACGACGCGATGCCCAGGAGGTACGCGACACCGGCGAGGCGCACGAGCTCCGTCCAGCGACTCCACCCGCGCAATCCGATCAGGACGCCGCTGCCGACGCAGAGGAAGAAGACGTTCAGCGCGGCGAGCCCGGCAATCGCGCGGACCGTCATGGCCGAACCCGTCCGAAGACGAGTCCCTGCCCGTCGTCCGAGAGCGGCTCGAAGGTGCCGCCGAGCGCGCTGGTGTCGCACTGGTAGCAGAGGACCCAGGGGGCGAACCCGGACTGCGCCTGGCGCCGCGGCAGGAGGAATCCCTGCAGGAAGTCGGGCGCCGCCCACTGCATCGGCCCCGTCACGCCCGGCCCGGCGACGACGCGATATGTCGCATCGGGCGGCATCCACAGCCGCGCGTCCTCGACGACCTTCTGGCTCCCGACGACGTCCTCGCGAGGAACCGACCGGGCCATGTAGTCGAAGCCGCTGCGGCGGTCGGCCCAGAACGCGCTCCCGTGCAGCGAATCCGAGAGACCCAGCCCGGCGACGACGATCCCGAGGCCGACGCACAGCACGACGCCGAGACGCGCGATGCCGTTGGGCCACTCACCGAACGAGCCGACGCTCGACACGACGCGCTCGCGAAGATCCCGCCCGGACCTGGTGTCGACGGCGATCGGGCGAGGATAGCGCCGCCCGTGGAGGGCTACACGAGCTCTTCGAGCAGCTCGGCCATCTCCTCGACGCGGGTCTGGCGCGACAGCCTCGCCTGCACGTCGTCCGGGAGCTCGACGGACGCGAGCCCGCCGTCGAGGAAGCGCGTATGGAGACCGGCGAGGGCCTCGCGAATGCCGTCCACGTCGTCCGGCGCGACCACGACACCGGCGGCCGTCTCTCGAATCAGGTCGGCGGCCGCCCCGTCCGGCGGCACGACCGCGAGGATCGGACGGCCGGCGGCCAGATACTCGAACACCTTCCCCGAGAGCACGCCCTTCCCCCTCCCGCCCGCGTCCGGGATGAGAAGGAGCAGCGCCTCCGACTCGCGCTGGAGCCGGAGCGCGTCGACACGCGGCGCGTAGCCGACGAGCTCGAGGCGGTCACCGAGATCGAGCGTCTCCGCCCACTCGGCGTCGGTCGACCGGAAGTCGCCGACGAAGCGCGCGACGACGTCCAGTCTCGAGTCCGCAAGCGCCTGCAGAAACGGCCGTGGATCCCGCTTCCCGAAGAAGCTCCCCGTGTGCGTGATGCGAAAGCGCGGCGCCGGCTCGTACTCGAGCCCGGCGAAGTCGTCGAAGTCGCAGCCGTTCGCGATCGTGCGGACCTGCCCCTTCGGCTCGAGAGCGCGCATCTCGTCCGCGATCGCCTCCGAGACGCACGAGATCGCGTCGGCGCGATGGGCGACCAGCCGGGCGAGCTGCGCGTTCGTCGCCTGCCGTGCACGGGCAGCAGCGGTGTCCGAGCGGCGCTGCGGGTTGGCGACGAGCGGATCGCGCAGATCGGCGACCCAGCGAACGCCCGTGGCCCTCTGCAGCGCCGCGCCGGCGAGGTGGACCGACCCCGGAGGAGACGTCGTGAGGACCACGTCGATCCCCTCGCGCCGGACGATCCGGATCGCCGCCGGGATCGCGGTGAGGTTCCAGCTCACGCTCGCATCGGGGACGAGGAGCCGGCGCGAGGTGACGCTCGCCTGGACGAGCGCGCGCTCGAGACCGTCCGCGGCACGCAGCTCTTCCGCCGGCTTCCTCGCCCGCGGACCGAGGAAGCGCACGCGGTGCACCCACGCCTGGGTCGGGACGCGGAGCTCGGGGTCCCGGTGCACCCACTTCGGGTCGTCCGGCGCGAGCACGTGCGTCTCGATCCCGAGCGCGGGAAGGTACTGCGCGAGCTTCAGCGGCCGCTGCACGCCTCCACCGCCCGCCGGCGGGAAGTACATCGTCACGAGGAGGACCTTCACCGGCCGGAAAGCGTAGAGGTCAGGCGAGCGACCCGAACGCGTCGCGTGCGGCCGCGATCGTCGCCTCGAGCTGCTCGTCGCCATGCGCGGTCGAGACGAACCCCGCCTCGAACTGCGAGGGAGCGAGGTACACGCCGCGCTCGAGCAGCGCACGGTGGAACGCGGCGAAGCGCTCCGTGTCCGCACGCTTCGCGTCGTCCCAGCTCCGCACGGGCTCGTCGCCGAAGAAGAGGCCGAACATCGAGCCGGCGCGTGCCAGCTGCACGGCAACACCTGCGTCGCGGGCGGCCCCGGCGAAGCCGTCGACGAGCCGTTCTGTAGCGCGCTCGAGACCGTCCCAGACGCCCGGCTCGCCGAGCACACGCAGCGTCTCGAGCCCTGCCGTCATCGCGAGCGGGTTCCCGGAGAGCGTCCCCGCCTGGTACACGGGCCCCGCGGGGGCGACGAGCTCCATGAGGTCGCGCGTTCCGCCGTAGGCGCCGACGGGAAGGCCGCCGCCGATCACCTTGCCGAGCGTCGTCAGGTCGGGCGTGACGCCGAAGAGCGCCTGTGCACCACCGGGGTGGACGCGGAAGCCGGTCATCACCTCGTCGAAGACGAGGAGCGCCCCGCGCTCGGCCGTCAACTTCCTGAGTCCCTCGAGGAACCCCTCGACCGGTGGGACGAGGCCCATGTTCCCCGCCACGGGCTCGACGATGACCGCGGCCACGTCGTCGCCGTGCTCGTCGAAGAGCCGCTCGACCGCCGCGAGGTCGTTGTACGGCGCCACGAGCGTGTCCACGACCGCGCCAGGAGTCACGCCCGGGGAGTCGGGAAGTCCGAGCGTCGCGACGCCGGACCCTGCCTGCACGAGCAGGAGGTCGGCATGGCCGTGGTAGCAGCCGGCGAACTTGACGACCTTCGACCTGCCCGTGAACGCGCGCGCGAGCCGGAGCGCGCTCATCGTCGCCTCCGTGCCCGAGCTGACGAAGCGCAGGAGCTCGACACTCGGGATCGCGTCGCGGACGAGCTCCGCGAGCTCGACCTCGAGCGCAGTCGGCGCTCCGTAGCTCGTCCCGCGTGCGAGCGCGGCCTCGAGCGCGGCCACGACTCGCGGATGCGCGTGGCCGAGCACCAGCGGCCCCCACGAGAGGACGTAGTCGACGTAGCGGTTGCCGTCGACGTCCACGAGGTAGGCGCCTTCTCCCCGCTCGACGAAGAAGGGCGTTCCGCCGACCGCGCGGAAGGCCCGCACGGGAGAGCTCACGCCGCCGGGCATGAGCGCGCTCGCCTCGGCGAACAGGCGCTCCGACTCGGCCGTCGGCCGGGTCATCTTGCGACGCGCTCGAGTGCCAGCGCGACCGCTCCGGCCGCGTCCTCGCCCGAGCGGATGCAGTCGGGGATCCCGACTCCCCGGTAGGCCGCGCCCGCGAGCGCGAGCCCGCGTTGACGGGCGAGGAGCGAGTCGATGCGCTCCAGCCGCTCGGGATGGCCGAGCGTGTACTGCGGCATCCCCCGCGGCCAGCGATGGACGAGGGTCAGCCGCGGCTCGGCGGAGATCCCGACGAGGGCGAGCTCGGCCTGCGCGAGCGCGACGAGCTCCTCGTCCGTGCGGTCGGTGACGTCGGCGCGCCCGAAACGGCCCGCGTACACGCGGACGAGCGCCTCGCCCGCGGGTGCGCGGCTCTCCCACTTGTTCGACGTCCACGTGCAGGCGAGGACGTCCGCTTCCTCGGAGCGTGGGACCACGTAGCCGTAGCCCTCGAGTGGAGAGCCGAGGTCGGCCTCGCGATACGCGAGCGTGACGATCGCCGACGACGAGTACGGGATCTCGGCGTGCGCGGCCGCCAGGTCGGGATCCAGGTCCGGCACGAGGGCGGCGGTGGCGAAGGCGGGCACGGCCAGGACGACGCCGTCCGCGGAGAGGAGCTCTCCGTCCGAGAGCGGCACGGCGTAGCCACCACCGTGGCCGTCGACCCGCGCCACCGTGCGGCCGAGCACGATCCGCGTCCGCTCGAGGCTCGCCGACAGCCGCTCGACGAGCGTCGCCATCCCGTTGCGGAGCGAGACGAAGGGCGAGTAGCCGCCGACCGAGGCTGGAGCCTGCGCGGCCAGGCCCCGCAACACGCTTCCGTGCTCGATCTCGAGCGCGCGCAGAGCGGGGAACGTGGCCCTGAGGGAGAGCTGCGCGCCGTCGCCTCCGTAGATCCCGGTCGTGAGCGGCTCGACGATCGACTCGTACGCCTCCCGCCCGAGCCGCCGCGACACGAAGTCGGCGATCGACTCGTCCTCGACCCCCTCCGCAGGCGGGACGTCGATCTCCGCCGCGAGGCGCTCCCGGCCCTCGGCGGAGAGGAGGTCGCTCTCCGCGAGCGCGTCGAGATCCGTCGGGACCAAGCCCGTGAGGCCCGTGGGAAGCGGCAGGAGCTCCCGCCCGCGGCGGACGAACGTCCCGGCGTGCTCGGGACGCCGGGCCACGAGTTCACCGGCGAGGCCGAGCTCCTCGCAGAGCCCGACGCCGCGCTCCTTGCGAGAGAGGAAGCTGTCCGGAGCCTCCTCGACCACGAGTTCGCCCACGTGCTCCGTCCGGATCTTCCCCCCGAGGCGCTCCTCCTGCTCGACGAGGACGATCTCAGCGTCGGGAACGAGTGTCTCGAGGCGGCGTGCGGCCGCGAGGCCCGCGATCCCGCCGCCGACGACGACGACCCTCATGCGGCGAGCGAGAGCTCCGGTGACGCGCCGAGAAACGCCGCGAGCCGACCCACCTCGTCGGAGAGCGCCTTCCGGGCGCGCGCCGACAGCGGCTCGAACGGCTCGACCGCGACCCGCACCACGTCTCCCCGCCGCTCGTGCGACCAGACTCCGCCGACCCGTCCTTCGACCAGGACGACCGCGGACACCTGTCCCTGCTGCCCGAACACGCGCCGGACGTGCTCGGGAGGGACGAACGGCTCGTGCGGGCGGGTGCCCGTCACGTACTGGTCGAACGCGGGCAGCAGCCGAACCCCGCGGGGACGCCGGCTGCGGGTCAAGGCCCGAAGGTCGGCGGTGAGGACCAGCGCGGAACGTCCCTCGACCTCGATCTCCGTCAGGTCGTCCGCGCTCGTCCGCAGAAGAGCCTTCGCCTTCGTGGGGTTCTCGAGCCAGTGACCGAACTCGACGGCGTTCGCAGGGCCGTAGGCGCCGAGGTAGCGACGGACGAGGTCGCGGCCCGCTTCGTCGGGATCCGCTCGCAGCGTTCGCCGCAGCCAGCGATCGGGTCGGACGAACGTGATGTTGCGACCGCGGGGCGGGCCGAAGCAGAGATCGCCGAAGCGCGCGGACTGCTTGAGGACGCCACCCCAGCTGAAGAGGACGGCCTCGCGCACGTCGGGCCCCGCGAGCTCCGCGAGCCGGTCGGCCAGCTGCTCACGCGTCCGCGGCCGCCCGTCGAGCGCGCGCGGGACGTTCTCGATGATCGCCTCGTACTGCTGCCGGGTCACCCCTCGCCTGCGCAGCCAGGCATCGCCCGGCCCTTCGGGACGCGGACGGAGCACCGCGACGGTGGGCGCGAGATCGTCCGCGGGCAGCACGTGCAGCTTGTTGCCGATCGTCCACGTCTTCACGAGCGTGCGCTCCTCCTCCACCGCACGCTTCACCTCGCCCTGCTCGATGCCCTCGACGCGGGCCCACAGTGCCAGCTCCGCCGTCGACGGGAGCTGTGCGCGGATGCCGCACAAGGCGTGTGCGACCTCGAACAGACTGCCCGCGGGCGCGCGGGAGCCGAGGAACTGGCGCTCGATCCGGAACGCGAAGACCTGGTCCCAGGAGACCGTCGTCATGCCGCGTGGGCGGGCGCGAGCCAGGGCGCGGCACGCACGCGGACGATGTCCGCGAGCGCCTCGATGAACACGGGATCGTCGTCCAGCGCGGGCGGCCGCTCGAGCGTCATGCCGAGCCCCTCGGCCACGCGGCGGGCGCGAATGTCCACGTCGAAGAGGATCTCGACGTGCTGCGACACGAACCCGACGGGGACGCAGACGACGTCGCGGACTCCGTCCGCCGCCAGCCTCTCCAGGTGCTCGCCGAGGTCCGGGCCCATCCACGGCTCGGGCGTCCGGCCGGCGGACTGGTAGCTCGACGACCAGCGGTCCTCGGCGAGCCCCGCTGCCTCGGCGACGAGCCGGGCCGTCTCCCGGCACTGCGCGTCGTACGGGTCGCCAGAGGCCAGGAGCCGCTCGGGGAGGCTGTGGGCGCTGAAGACCACGTGGACGCGCTCACGCTCGTCCTCGGGCCAGCGCGAGAGCCCGTCACGGACTCGGACCGCGAGCGCCTCGACGAGGCCTGGCGCGTCGTGATAGCTCGACACGTGCTCGAACTCGATGCGGCCGTGCGCGAGGTCGAGGCCGTCCGCGATCCGCTGCTGGTACCGCGCCACCGACATGGCGCTGAAGTGAGGAGCGAGAACGAGGCTGACCGCCCGGGTGACGCCGTCCTCGACCATCTCCCCGACGACGTCCTCGATCCACGGCGCCCAGTGCCGCATGCCGAGGTAGCAGCGGAAGTCCTCCCCGAGGCGCGCGCCGAGCGCGACGATCTGCCGGCGCGAGATCTGGAGGAGCGGCGAGCCTCCGCCGATCGCGCGGTAGCTCTCCGTGATCTCCTCGACCACCGCGCGTGGCGTCGATCGTCCGCTCCGGATGTCGGCGAGGTAGCCGGGGATCTCCTCGAGCGACGACGGCCCGCCGTACGCCATCACGAGGACGCCGATCGGTCGTGGAGAGCTCACGACGACGTCCGCGCGCGCACGTGCTCGACGAGCCGGCGCACGGCGTCCGGCGGCGTTGCGGGAACGAGTCCGTGGCCGAGGTTGAAGACATGGCCAGGACGGCCGCCCGCGCGCTCGAGCACGTCGTCGATCCGACGCTCGAGCTCGCGCGGAGGAGCGAGAAGCGCGGCTGGGTCGAGGTTGCCCTGCACGGGCCGCTCGAAACCAACCGCCGCCCACGCCTCGTCCAGCGGGAGCTGCCAGTCGAGCCCGACGACATCACCGCCGCACGCTGCCGCCTCCGCGAGGTAGGCGCCGACCCCGAGCGAGAAGTTGACCACCGGCACTCCAGCCGGGGTGACTGCCTCGAACAGAGCGCGGTTGTGCGGGGCCACGTGCCGGAGGTAGTCCTCCCGCCCGAGCGCCCGTCCGGCCCAGGAGTCGAACACCTGCAGCGCCTGCGCACCTGCGGCGGCCTGCGCGCGGAGGTAGTCCGCCTGGACGGTCACGAGCTTCGAGAGGAGACGCCGCCAGGCGGAAGTCTCCGAAAGCATGAACGCCTTCGTGCGCGTGAAGTCGCGGGAGGTGCCGCCCTCGATCGCGTAGCTGGCGAGCGTGAACGGCGCACCGGCGAACCCGATCACGGGTATGCCGCGCGGCTCGAGCTCGCGCCGGACGAGCGCGATCGCCTCGAGTGTTCCCGCCATCGTCTCCTCGGCCGGAGGCGCCGCCAGGAGATCGACGTCGCGCGCGCGCTCGATCCGATTCGCGATCCGCGGGCCGTCGCCCTGGACGAAGTCGAGCTCGAGACCCATGCCGACGAGCGGCGGGAGGATGTCGGCAAACACGATCGCGGCGTCGACGCCGAACGCGTCGACCGGGAGCAGCGTCACCCGGGCGGCGAGCTCCGGCGTCCGGATGAGCTCGAGCAGCGAGTGGCGCTCGCGCAACGCACGGTACTCCGGCATGTAGCGGCCCGCCTGGCGGAGGAGCCAGACCGGCGTCCGCTCGACCGGGAGCCCGCGAAACGCGCGGAGGACGAGCGACGTGGGCTCGGTGTCCGCGGGAGCGTCCGCTCGCTCGGCGCTCACGCCGGCTGGGATTGCCACGCCACCCTGCCGACGAAGAACGGCCCGAGGCGCTCGAGGTGGAGCGAGGTCTGCCGGGTCTTCCGCATCCGCTGGACGATGATCGAGAGCGGATGCAGCTCGGGCCCGAGAAGTCCGACGACGAAGTCGTTGTCATCCCGGTCGAGGCCGTGGCAGGCGAGGCGGATGTCGTGGCCGAGGCCGGCGCGCCCGAACGCCATCCCGACCCCGCCGTGCTCCATGAGGATCGCGTTCTGCTCCTTCCGCGGAAGACGCTCGAACGAGCCCGAGCGGCGGAGCGGGTACCAGATCGCCCACCGGAGCTCCGGGTCGAGCACGCGCTGCCGCGGCCGCTCGACGAGCGTCTCCTCGAGATCGTGCTCGTGCCCGACGGCGTACGTCCGGCCGAGCATCGTCAGCTCCGGCTTCGGGACGAGCCCGGCGAAGGGCTCGCACTTGAGGAACGCGCGCAGGTCCGTGACGAAGAGCTCGGGGTCCTCCGCGAGCGTGAGGAGCGCGATCCCCGACGGGTCGTTGACGTCCTCGTACAGCACGCCCTCGACGCCGGCGGCCGAAAGCGCCGACGCGAGCGACTGCGTGTCGGCGACGCCGCCGAACGCGTGCAGCTGCATGAAGAGCCGGCGGTCGAGCGACGTCGGCTCGCCTTCGACCGTCCGGCCGTGCTCCGCGACGTCCGCGTCGGCCCCGCCCTCGGCTTCCACCCGCTCGTCGACGCGTGCGTTCACGCGAGCTCCCGGAGCCAGCGCGCCGCGTCCTTGGCGTGGTACGTGACGACGAGGTCGGCGCCGGCGCGGCGGATCGAAGTGAGGATCTCGAGCACCGCCTCGCGCTCGTCGAGCCAGCCGTTCGCGGACGCCGCTTTCACCATCGAGTACTCGCCGCTGACGTTGTACGCCGCCAGCGGCCAGTCCCCGAACCGGTGACGGACGCGGCGGAGCACGTCGAGGTAACCGAGCGCGGGCTTGACCATCAACGCGTCGGCGCCTTCCTCGACGTCGAGCCGGGCCTCGCGAAGCGCCTCGCGTGCATTCGCGACGTCGAGCTGGTGGCTTCGCCGGTCTCCGAAGGCAGGCGCCCCCTCGGCCGCGTCGCGGAAGGGGCCGTAGAACGCCGAGGCGTACTTGACCGCGTACGAGAGGATCGCCACTCGCTCGAAGCCCTCGCCGTCGAGCGCGGTGCGAATCGTGCCCACCATGCCGTCGATCATCCCGCTCGGCGCGACCACGTCCGCGCCCGCCTCCGCGTGCGAGACGGCGATCCGGCCGAGAATCTCGAGCGTCTCGTCGTTCAAGAGATAGCCCTCGGCGTCGAGGACGCCGCAGTGGCCGTGGTCCGTGTACTCGCAGAGGCAGACGTCCGTGACGACGACGAGTCCCGGATCTGCCGCCTTGAGCGTGCGGACCGCCTCCTGGACGATGCCGTCCTCCGCATGGCTCTCGAGGCCGAGCGGATCCTTCGCAGCCGGGAGCCCGAAGAGCAGGACCGCCTTGATCCCGAGCGCCGCGAGCTCCTGCGCCTCGGCGGCGAGCGCGTCCACCGGCAGCTGGTCGATGCCGGGCATCGAGGGAATCGGCGTCCGGCCTCGACCCTCGGCGACGAAGAGCGGGTAGACGAGATCCCCCGGGTCGAGCGTCGTCTCGCGGACGAGATCCCGCAGCCCCTGCGTACGGCGGAGGCGACGCGGACGCTCCGCTCCCGGCCGGAGCCGAAGGGCGTCGAGCGGTCCTGTCTCTGCGAATCCGGTCACGGGCTTCCCCCGAAGTGCGTCGTGAGCGCCTGAATGATGCCGTCCGCGGACGGTTCGTCGGCGACGAGCCCCACCGTCAGCCCGACCTCGGCCGCGACCGCGGCCGTTCGCCGCCCGATGCACACGAGGAGCCGCTCGCTGATTCCGTCGGCGCCGGCTGCGACCGACGCCAGGCTGCGAGCCGCCGAGCCGCTCGCGAGGACGATCGCGTCCGCGCGCTCGAGCTCGCCCAGTTCGTCCTCCGACGGCTGCCGCGCAACCGTGCGGTAGGCCACGACCGCGTCGACGATCGCGCCCTGGTCTCGGAGCTCCTCGGCCAGGACGGGCGACGGCGAGATCGCCTTGCGGGAGGAGGACGCGCTGTCCGTCGAGGGCGCTCAGGCCGTCGGCGAGCGCCCCGCCTTCGTACTCCTTCGGAACGAAGGCGGTCTCGATGCCGAGCTCGCCCACGGCCGCCGCGGTCGCGGGGCCGACGGCTGCGACACGAACCGTGGCGAGCTGGTCCGGCGCCTGGAGGCGCTCGCGGACTGCCGCCACGCCGTTCACGCTCGTGAAGACGATCCAGTCGTAACGCCCGAGCTTGCGGACGGCGTGGTCGAGCTCGGTCGAGTCCTCGACGGGTGCGATCTCGACGAGCGGGACGACGGAGACGCTCGCGCCCAGGCGCTCGAGGCCGTCCGCGAGCGCGGCTCCCTGCTCACGGGGTCGGGTCACCGCGATCCGGTGGCCGGCGAGCGGCCCGGCCGCTTCAGGCACGGACTGCCTCGAGGATGTGCTTCGCGCCGGCGGCGAGCGCCTCTCGTGCGAGCCGCGCGCCGATCTCCTCGGGCGATCCGGTGCCGTCCACGCGCACGACCTCGTGCCCGTCCGGCGTCGCCACGAGTGCGTTCAGCCGCACCTCGCCACCGGAGGCGTCGACCGCATGTGCGCCGACGGGTGCGGCGCACCCGCTCCCGAGGGCGGCGAGGAACGCACGCTCCGCGCCGACGGCAGCGCGGGTGGGCGCGTCGTCGATTGGTGACAGAAGCTCGAGGACCGCATCGTCTCCGGCGCGGCACTGCACGGCGAGCGCGCCCTGTCCGGGCGCCGGAAGCATCCGATCGACAGGCAGCCACTCGGCCACCTCGTCCTCGAGCCCGAGCCGCACGACCCCGGCCCCGGCCAGGAGCACCGCGTCGTACTCGCCGTCCCGGACCTTGCGGATTCGCGTGTCGACGTTGCCGCGGATCGAGCGGGCCTCGAGCTCCGGGTGGAGGAGGTGGAGCTGCGCCGCCCGTCGGAGGCTGCTCGTCCCGACCACCGCTCCGGGAGGGAGCTGGGCGAGGGGGACGTTCCGGTGACTGACTACGCAGTCACGCGGGTCTCCACGCTGGCAGAGAGCGCCGATGGCGATGTCGATTGACTGGTCAGTCGGCAGATCTTTCAGCGAATGCACCGCCACATCGATCCTGCCCTCGCGCAACGCACGCTCGAGCTCCTCGGTGAAGACGCCCTTGCCGCCGATCGCGGGCAGCGGCTCGCCGCTCGCCTGCGTCCGGTCGCCGCGGGTGTCGAGCGGCGCCACCTCGCAGGCGAGCTCCGGCCAGGCTCGAGTGAGGGCCTCGACGACGAGCTCGGTCTGCCGCACCGCGAGCGGCGACCGCCGGGTGCCGACGCGCACCGCGGCGACTGGAGCCGCGAGAGACGAGCTCACGTCTCGGTGGGAGCGGTGAGCCCGAAGAGATCGCGGACGGCGGCGGCCAGCTCGTCCGCGCCGCCGCGATCCGCTCTCTCGCGAAGCTGTGCGGTGGGCTCGTGCAGGAGCTTGTTGACGAGTGCGTGCGACAGCTTGGTGACGTGCGCCTCGATCTCGGGATCCACCTCGCCGAGATGGCGCAGCGTGCGCCGCAGCTCCTCCTCGCGGATCTCCTCGGCGCGGCGCCTGATCTCCGCGACGAGCGGCTCGACGTCGAGCTCGCGGTAGCGGCGTCCGAACCCGCCGACCTCCTCCTCGATCAGCGCCTCGACCTTCGGCACCTCGGCAAGGCGCGCCGCGACCGTGTCGTCGAGACCTGCCCGGAGATCGTCGACGTCGAAGAGCCTGACGCCCGGCACGTCCGCCGCCTCCCGCTCGACGTCGGCCGGCACGGCGAGGTCGACGAGCACCAGCGGCGCCTCGGGCCGCCGGGACATGGCCGCACGCACGGTCTCGACGCCGACGACGGGTGTGTCGGAGGCCGTCGCCGTGATCGCGACGTCCGCCCAGGCGAGCGCGTCCTCGAGCTCGTCGAGCCCGTAGGCCGAAGCCCCGAGCTCGTCGGCGACGGCGACCGCCCGCTCGCGCGTCCGGTTCACAACCGCGATCTCCCCGAGCCCTCGGCTCGAGGCCGCCTTGAGCGTCTGTCGCCCGATGCCGCCGGCTCCGACGACGAGCGCCTTGCGCTCCCGCAGGTCTCCGAGCGTCCCCTCGGCGAGCGCGAGCGCCATCGAGCTCGCCGTCGCGGGATTCGCCCCGATCGCGGTCTCCACGCGTGCACGCCGTCCTGCGGCGATCGCGGTCCGGAAGAGCAGCGTCAGGATCGGCCCTGCGGCCCCTGCGCCTCGCGCGTCGGCGAAGCTCGCTCCGACCTGGCCGAGGATCTCGGCCTCCCCGAGCACGAGCGAGTCCAGACCGGCGGAGACGCGACACAGATGTCGGGCGACGTCCTCGCCCGCGTGGACGTAGAGGTGGTCGACGAGAAGCGTCCGGTCGACGCCGTGGGCACCGGCCAGCTCGTCGATCAGCTCGTCCCGCGCGTCATCGACGCCCTCCCGCAGATACGCGTAGAGCTCCACCCGGTAGCAGGTCGTGAGGGCGGCATGCTCGAGGACCGCGGGGCACCGCTCCGCGCCAGGCCCGAGCGCTCCGATCCGCTCGCGGAGCTCGACCGGCGCCGTGCGGTGGCTGAGGCCGAGGCACACGAGGCGGTCCACGCGCGCACTGTACCCCGCTGCACTCGCCCGCATGCGTCCAGAATGGCGCGATGCAAGCGCTCGGGGTCGACGTCGGCGGCACGTTCACGGACGGTGTCCTCATCTCGGACGGCGTCGTGAAGACCGCGAAGGTGCTGACGCGCCCGCGTCAGGAGGAGTCCGTCCTCACGGTTGCAGCCGAACTCCGGGCGGAGAACCCCGATCGCTTCACCCACGGCACGACGATCGCCACGAACGCGCTGCTCGAGCGGCGCGGCGCGCGCACGGCGTTCGTGACCACGGAGGGGTTCGAGCACCTGCTCTACCTCCGCCGCCAGACGCGGGCGCGCCTCTACCGCCCCTGTGCCGACCGGCCGCCTCCCCTCGCCCCGCTCGTCCACTGCGCGGGCGTGCGCGGTCGCATGGGACCGCACGGAGAGCTCGTCCCGCTCGATCTACGCTCGCTCCCCGCGATTCATCCCGATGCCGAGGCGATCGCCGTCTGCCTCCTCTTCTCCTTCCTCGACCCGACGCACGAGCAGACGGTCGCGCGAGAGCTGCGCAGGCGCTATCCGCATGCGCACGTGGTCGCCTCGCACGAGGTCGCGCCGGAGTTCCGCGAGTACGAGCGCGCCTCGACGACGGTCATCGACGCCTACCTCGGCCCGGTCCTCGCCCGCTACCTGCAGGCCCTCTCGGCGCAGTGCGCCGCCTGGGGAATGCGGGAGCCGCTCGTGATGCGCTCCTCGGGCGGGCTCGCCACGCTCGAGGAGGCGTCCGCCCACGCGGCCTTCGCGCTCCTCTCAGGTCCCGCGGCGGGCGTCGTGGGAGCAGCGCGCGTCGCCGGCCTCGCCGGCTACGAGAACGCGATCGCCTTCGACATGGGCGGCACGTCCACGGACGTCTGTGCGATCGTCGGCGGCTCGGCCCGCCGCGACCACGAGCGGATGGTCGACGGCTTCCCCGTCCGCCTGCCGACCCTCGCGGTGCACACGGTGGGTGCGGGAGGCGGCTCGATCGTGTGGGAAGACGAGGGCGGCGCGCTCCGCGTCGGTCCGGAGAGCGCGGGCGCCGACCCCGGCCCCGCCTGCTACGGCCTGGGAGGAACCAGGCCGACCGTCACGGACGCGAACCTCGTCCTCGGGCGGGTTCCGTCACACCTCGCGGGAGGCGTGGAGCTCGACGCCCGCGCCGCGGCGACCGCGCTCGGCGATCTCGATCCCGAGGCCGTGATCGACGTCGTGAACGCGGAGATGGTACGGGCGCTCCGTGTCGTCTCCGTCGAGGAGGGCCTCGACCCGCGGGACTTCGCGCTCGTCGCCTTCGGCGGCGCGGGGCCGCTCCACGCGTGCGCGCTCGCCGAGGAGCTCGAGATCGAGACCGTGCTCGTGCCGGCGGCCGCCGGCGTGCTGTCCGCGCTCGGGCTCGTCGCCGCGGACGAGCGACGAGACCACGTCCGCTCGTTCGTCATGTCGCTCAAGAGCGCCGGCGAGCTCCCGGCCGAGGGCGAGGCCGACCTTCGCTACGCCGGCCAGTCGTTCGAGCTGACGATCCCGCTCGGGCCCGATCTCGAGCAGCGGTTCCACGCCGCGCACGCAGCTCGCTACGGCTACGCCGACCGTGCACGGCCGCTCGAGCTCGTCGCCGTGCGCACCGCGGAGGTGCGCCCGGCGCCGCCCGTGGAGATCACGGGGCCGCCGCTCGACGTCACGGGGCCCGAGGTCCTCGAGCTCGAGGGCGCCTCCGCCTGGGTCGCGCCCGGCTGGGCGGGCAAGACGGACTCGCATGGGACGCTCGTCCTCCGGAGAGCCGCGTGATCCCGGTCGAGCTCCAGGTGATCGGCAGCTCGCTTCGGGCAATCGCCGAGGAGATGGGAGCCGTCCTCGTTCGTTCTGCGTTCTCGGCGAACATCAAGGAGCGGCGGGACTGCTCGACCGCGCTCTTCGACCGGAACGGCCGGATGGTCACCCAGGCCGAGCACATCCCCGTCCACCTCGGCGCGATGCCCGACGCCGTGGCCGCCGTACGGCGGCGGCGCCCGAGGATCGGCGAGCCGTGGATCCTCAACGACCCCTACAGCGGAGGCACGCACCTGCCCGACCTCACGATCGTGACGCGGACGCCCGTCGGGTATGCGGTCACCCGGGCGCACCACGCCGACGTGGGCGGCTCGGATCCGGGGAGCCTGCCCGCCGCCTCGAGGACGCTCGACGAGGAAGGCGTGGTGATCCCGCCGACCCGCCTCGACGACGACACCGTGGAGCAGCTCGTCTCGCGCATGCGGAACCCGGGAGAGCGCCGCGGTGACCTGCGCGCGCAGCTCGCGGCGCACCATCTGGCGGAGCGCCGCCTGCGGGAGCTCTGCGACCGCCGCGGGCGCAGAGCGGTCGAGGAGGCGATGGCCGAGCTCCTCGCGTACTCCGAGCGGGTCGTCCGAACGGCGCTGAGCGAGCTTCCCGACGGCGTCTTCGACGGTCGCGACGTCCTCGAGACGCCGTACGGGATCCTCCAGATCCACGTGACGGTGACGATCGAGGGCGACTCGATCGACATCGACTTCGAAGGGACGTCGCCGCAGCACGCCGGGAACATGAACTGCCCGCTCTCGGTCACGCGGTCCGCCTGCTACTACGTCGTTCGCTGCCTGACGGCGCCCGACCTTCCCGCCTCCGGTGGGGCGTTCGCCCCGATCGCCGTCCGAGCCCCCGAGGGCTGCCTCGTGAACGCGCTCCCGCCGGCGGCGGTAGCGGCAGGGAACACGGAGACGTCGAGCCGCATCGTCGACGTCGTCTTCGACGCCCTCGGCAAGGCACTGCCGGTCCCGGCCCAGGGACAGGGAACGATGAACAACGTCGTCCTCGGAAACGACGCCTTCACGTACTACGAGACGATCGCCGGCGGCCAGGGAGGCTGCCCCGTTGCACCCGGCCCGAGCGCCGTGCACGTCGCGATGTCGAACACGCTGAACACGCCGATCGAGGCACTCGAGCTCGCGTATCCGCTTCGCATCGAGCGGTACGCGCTCCGTGAGGGCTCCGGCGGCGTCGGGCGCTATCCCGGGGGAGACGGCGTCGTGCGCGAGATCCGGATCCTCGAGGCCTGCCGCCTCTCCCTCCTCACACAGCGACGGAGGATCGCGCCTCACGGAGAGAACGGCGGCGGCGACGGTCTGCCCGGCCGCAACTCCCTGAACGGCCTGGAGCTGCCCGCGTTCGCCTCGAGCGATCTCGTCCCGGGCGATCTCCTGCGCATCGAGACTCCCGGCGGCGGAGGCTGGGGACGACCGCAGCTACGGGCCGTGCCCGAGCCGGTACAGCACGAACCGCGGATCGCGGTAGACGACCGGAAGAGCGAACGAACGACGCAGGCGTAGGCGGTCGACGACGAGGTACTGGGCGCCGTAGCGCCTCGGGATCGCGAGGTCGCCAGTCTTCAGGAACCTGCGCGCGTCCCGCGCGCGGACGTAGGGGACGTTCGCGGTCGTGTTGGCGACGTGGCCGGGCGGCGCGACGGCGATGTAGACCGGTGCGGCCGCGGCGATCCGGTAGCTCGTCTCCTGGTCGGAGTACACGATCGATCGCTCCGGAACGTCGCGCCGGAGCGCGTTCACGAGGCCCGAGGTGAGCGCGCTCCCCGCCGGCGCCGCCTCGGGCGTCCAGCGGGCGACACCCACGATCACGACCGGAGCCAGGAAGAGCGCGGCCGCGAGACCGGCAGCCGCCTCGACGGGAGGCCGTCTCCTGACGAGACCGACGAGCGAGACCGACGACCGTTCCCGCGGCGCCGAGCCACACCACCCAGGGCGGTCCCGGCTGGTCGAGGACGTAGTTGAAGTCCCCGGGGTAGGCGAGCTGGAAGATCACGCCAGCGAGCAGGGCGAGCGGCGGCAGGAGCGGGCCGATGAGGCCGGCCAGGACGCCGAGCCCGCCCGTGAAGCCGAACGCGAACGGGAGGAAGCCGGCCGCGCGTCTCGACTGCGAGAGGGAGACCACGTCCGACAGCGTGGTGAAGAGGAACGGGACGAGCATGACCGCGAGCACGGCGAGCGAGCCCCCGGCGACGTACGCCGCCCAGCGCCGCCTCGCGGCCAGCGCGGAGAGCGGAAGGAGGAGGAGCGCGGCCATCGCGACTGCGCCTCGCCGAGTGAACACCTCGACCGCAAGGCTGTAGCTCGTGTCCGAGCGGACGTTCAGCTGCCCCGCGTACTGGGCGAGCGCGCGCCGCACCTCCTCGTCGCTCGGCGACACCGACGCCGTCTTGCTCAGGACGGGGACGAGCCAGAGCATGAACAGCACCGCAGGGACGAAGAGCGCCGCGAGCGCCGCGAGGCCCGCGCGGAGGTCCTCCCTCGTCCACAGGACGCGGACGAGGAGGAAACCGCCGAACGGGATCCAGAGGAAGATCGCATACGTCGGGTGGACGACGGCGAGCGCGAGCCCGGCAGCGGCCACCGAGGCTATGCGGGCCGGCGACGGCCGCCGGATCGTCTCGAACGCGAGCGCGAGCGCGGCCGGAACGAGGAGCTGGTCGGCGGCGGTCGAGGGCAGGGCGAGAAACCGATACGAGCCCCCATGCCCCGGCGCCAGGCACACGAGCGCCACTTGAGCGGCCGCAGCGACGGCCGCCGCCCACATCCTGCGGAAGAGCGCCCAGCCGGCCTCGTAGGCGACGACCACGGCGAGCGGCGCGAGGAGCGAGGGCAGGTGCAGGACGACGAGCCCCGGATCCGTGCCGCTCACCTTCGCGACGACCGCGTCGAAGCCGTGCCAGAGCGGGAAGGCGTAGCCCGGATGCAGCCCGCCGTCCGCGAACTCGACGACGCCGTGCAACGAGAGGTCGTCGAAGGAGACGAGCTTCCGTATCCGCGCGAGGTGGAATAGCCCGTCGCCCTCGACCGATCCCGCGACGCGCCACAGGAAGAGGCCGAGGATCGCGCCGAGCACGACGACGGACGAGCGCCCGGGCACGGCCGGCTCGAGGAGCCCGCGTCGCCGGGCGAGGGCGATCGCGGCGACGACCGCGACCGCACCGAGGAGCACGAGAGTCGTCGTCAGCGAGCCCGAGATCGCGAACGTGACCGCCAGGCATGCGAAGAGCGCGACGAGAGACCAGGCGAGTGTCGCGGCGGCTCCGCGCAGGCCCATCGCCCGCGCCAGGAGGAAGCCGGGAGCGAGCGCCACCGCGGTTCCGAAGGCAAGGCGGACGTAGGTGACGACGCCGCTCATCGCTCGAGGAGCGAGGCGACGTCCCCGGACGCGAGCCATCCAGCCGCTTCGCGGTAGACGTTCCCGCGCTCGCCGCGGAAGACCACGCCCCGCAGCCTGACTGCCGCGAGGAGGAGGCGCCTCGCACGCTCCGCGTACTTCGCCCCACGATGCTTCGCGAGGAACCGAAGATGCCCGCGCAGGTTCTCGCGATACAGCCGCCCGCCGTGGGAGGCGCCCCGCACGTGGACGCACTCCGCAGCGGGGAAGAACACGACCTGCCACCCCGCCTCCCGGAAGCGGAAGCACCAGTCCGTCTCCTCGCTGAAGAGGAAGAAGTCCTCGTCGAGCAGGCCGACCTCGTCGATCGCATCCCGGCGCACGAGCATGCAGGCGCCCATCACGAACTCGACGTCGCGCACCTGGTTGTGGTCGAACCCGCCGGCGTAGAACGCGTTCAGCGCCCGCGAGCTTGGCGCGAGCTTGCGGAGGAAGAAGTACTCGGTCGCGAGCCGCCACATGGTCGGGAACCCTCGCACCGAGCGCTGCAGCGTCCCGTCCGGGTCGAGCAGGCGCGGGCCGACGACGGCCGCTCGCCGGCGCCCGTCCGCGAACGAGACGAGCTTCTCGAGCCCGTCCCCAAGCATCCAGGCGTCGGCGTTCAGCAGGAGGACGTAGCGGCCCGCGGTCGCGCGGATCCCCACGTTCCACCCGGCGCCGAGGCCGCGGTTCTCAGCCTCGACGAGCGTCACCTCCGGAAAGCGCTCGCGCACCGCCTCCCGCGTCCCGTCCGTCGACCCGTTGTCGACGACGACCGTCGGAACCCCCCGGACGCTCTCGAGACAGCGGTCGATCCAGGGAAGCGCGTCGTAGGTGACGACGACGACCGCGACGTCGGCGGGCTCCGCCGCAGGAGCCTCGTCATCAGCCATGCTCGACGCGCGGGCGCGCCCCCGAGCGAATGCCCTCCCAGAGCATGATCGCGCCGCCCGGGGCTGAGAGGAGCAGCGTGACGAAGAAGAAGAGGAAGCCGGCTGCGAAGGCCTGATTCGCCCCGACGCCAAGGCTCCCGAGGAAGCTGACAAAGAACGCCTCGCGCACCGCGATCCCGTTGAGCGTGAAGGGGACGAGCATGACGAGGAAGAGAAGCGGCCCCATCACGTAGTAGACGCGCACGCCGAGCTCGATTCCCACAGCGCGGGCGGACGCCCAGATCGCCAGCACGCGAACGGCCTGGACGACGAACGTCACGGCGAGGACGCCGGCCAGGAGTCGCGGTCGATTGCGGTAGTGGTGGACGCCTTCGTAGAAGAGGCGGAGCGGACGCTCGAGCCGAACCCGCTCGAGCAGCGGCCGGACCCGCCGCAGGAGAGGTCGCGCCGAGCGGGCGAAGAAGACGAAGGCGAGGACGATCGTCCCGAAGACGAAGAGCCCCTCCAGCCAGAGGTAGGCGCCGACGTCGTAGTGGCCGACCGAGAGGAGGAAGCCGATGGCGCCGAGCACGACGGTCGTCGCGCCGCCGAGGCCGCGCTCGAGGATCACGGTCCCGGTGACGACCGCGGTCCGGCCGGGATGGCGCCGCGACGTTTCGACGATCCGCACGGCGTCGCCTCCGATCGAGGTCGGGAGCACCTGGCCGGCCGTGTACGCGACGAAGTACGCGCGCGTCAGCCACTGGAGGCGCTCGGCGATGCCGTGGGCCTGCAGGAGCCGCCCCCAGCGCACCGCGAGCACCGGGACCGTCAGCACCATGATCGCGACCGCAAGCACGAACCACGCCCAATCGGCCTCGCGCAGAACGTCGGCGGTCGTCCCGAGGTCGATCTTCCAGACCAGGTAGGCGACAGCGCCGACGGTCAGGACGAGCGTCCCGACGAGACGGACGCGCCGGGTCACGAGACCGCCGCGAGCACGTCGAGGGTCAGGAGCTCGAAGGCGACGTTCGAGGCGGTCACGGCTGTCGGCTGGCCGGGCCCGTCGTACGGCGGGCTCACCTCGACCACGTCGAAGCCGGAGAAGGAGAGCCCGCGAAGCGAGCGGACGAAACCGAGCGCCTCGCGCGACGTCAGCCCGCCCGCCTCGGGCGTCCCCGTCCCGGGCGCGTACGCGGGGTCGAGGACGTCGACGTCGAACGAGAGGAAGAGCGGCCCCTCGGCCACGCGCTCGCGGACTCGCGCTCCGTACTCGTCCGCGGTCAGCGTGACGAGCTCCTCGCAGGGGATCACCTCGAAGCCGAAGCCCTGAGCCATCCCGAGGTCCTCGGGGCCGTACACCGGCCCGCGCATGCCCACCAGGAGCGAGCGGCTCGGATCGAGAAGCCCTTCCTCGAGCGCCCGGCGGAAGGGGGAGCCGTGGTAGTAGCGCTCTCCGCAGTAGGTGTCCCAGACGTCCGCGTGGGCGTCGAGCAGGACGAGGCCGAGCGGGCCGTGGACGGCCGCGTGCGCGCGCAGCTCTCCGAGGACGACGAGGTGGTCTCCCCCGAGGCAGAGCGTGCGTGCTCCCGAGACGACGATCGGCTCGAGCTGCTCCGCGATCTGACCGACGGTCCTCTCGGCGTTGCCGGGCGTCACCCGGACGTCCCCGAGATCGGCGACGGAGAGCGCCCCGAAGACCTGGGCGCGCTGGACGGCGTTGTAGGGGCGGAGGGCGATCGACGCGGACCGGATCGCCTCCGGGCCGAAGCGCGCGCCCGGGCGGTTCGTCGTCGCGGTGTCGAACGGGATCCCGAGAACGGCGACGTCGACGTCCTCAGGATCGTCCACGAGCGGGCAGCGCGCGAAGGTCTTGACGCCCGCGTACCGCGGCGACGTCAGCGCATCCGGTGGCCCGTAGCGGGGAGCGTCCTCACGCGGCACGCGGCGACCGTACCAGCGCCGGAGGAACGAAATTGCCGGGGCCGGGCGCACTGCCCGGCCCCGGCTGGACGACGACCGACGCTACGCGGCCTCGGCGCCGGCGACGAGCTCGTCCGAGTCCCGGACGGTCGCAGCCTCGGTCCGCAGCTTCCTCGGGATCGCGAGCGCCACGACCGAGCCGAGCGCGACGACCGCGGCCCCGATCCAGAGCGCGGGAACCATCCCGTCGACGAACGTCACGGCGGACGCATACCCACCCTCGCGGGCGAACACGGACGCCAGCACGGCGACGCCGAGGACGCCTCCGACCTCGCGGATGGCGTTGTTCGCGCCGGACGCCTTCCCCTCTTCCTGCGGCAGCACGGCCGAGAGGACGACGTTCGCGACCGGGGCGAAGAACATACCCATCCCGATCCCGGAGAGGATGAAGGGGCCGACGAGCGAGTCGTAGCCGACCGTCGCCGACGTGACGGACGCGATCCATGCGAGACCGATCGCCTGGAGCGCGAGACCGACCGCCATGAACGGCCTGCCGCCGATGCGGTCCGAGAGGGCTCCGGCGATCGGAGCGACGAACATCGGCATCGCCGTCCAGGGCAGCACACGCAATCCCGCCTGGAGCGGCGTGTATCCCTGCGCCGTCTGGAAGAACTGCGTGAGCAGGAAGATCGACCCGAACATTCCGAAGTACATGAAGAGGGACGACGCGTTCGCCGCCGAGAACGCCCGGTTGCGGAAGAACCGCATGGGGAGCATCGGCTCCCTCGCGCGCCGCTCCCAGGCGACGAAGGCGGCGAGCATCACCGCACCGAGAACGAGAGCGGT
The DNA here is from genome assembly GCA_963809405.1 of uncultured Actinomycetes bacterium. GTDB lineage: Bacteria > Actinomycetota > Thermoleophilia > Gaiellales > Gaiellaceae > GMQP-bins7. The sequence continues at coordinate 1,085,426 of CAWEJN010000002.1, read as the reverse complement.
GACGATCTGCGGGCTCGACCAGCCGTCCGAGTTCCCGTTGACGAGACCCCACACGATCCCGAGCAGGCCGGCGCTCCCGAGCGCGAGCCCGGGAAGGTCGAGTGCCTTGTCCGGCCCCTTCGACTCCTGGAGTCGCGTGGCGAGCGGCAGCAGGACGAGCCCGACCGGGACGTTCAGCCAGAAGATCCACTGCCACGAGATGCCGTCGACGACCGCGCCGCCGACGAGCGGGCCCATTGCCACCGCGAGCCCGGCGATACCCGACCAGGCCCCGAGCGCCGCGCCGCGGCGTTCGCGGGAGACGGCCGCGCTGAGGATCGTCAGCGTCAGCGGCGTCACGATCGCTCCGCCGATGCCTTGAACGGCGCGCGCGGCGATGAGCCACTCGGCCGACTGCGAGAGAGCAGCCGCAGCCGACGCGCCGGTGAAGAGCGCGACGCCGATCATGAAGAGCCGCTTCCGACCGAAGCGGTCGCCGAGAGCGGCACCCGTCAAGAGGAACACCGCGAACGTGAGCGTGTACGCGTTGACCGTCCACTCGAGCTGCTCGAGCGTCGCCCCGAGATCGACGCGGATCACCGGGATGGCGGTCGAGACCACGAGGTTGTCGAGCACGACCATGAAGAGCGCGATCGACGTGACGGCCAGGGTCCAGATGGTCCGCGATCTGGCAGTCATGACTCTAGCCTCCTGTGTAGTGAGTGATTACTCAGCATTGCGGGAAAAAAGAGAGGTCTACACGGCCTCGTCCGAGCGGCAGCCGGCGAGGAGGCGTGCTGCCCATGCCTCCGGCTCGGGCTCCTCCTGGAAGCCCATTGCCGCGATGACGTTCAGCAGCATTCCGTCGGCGAAGAAGCGCGCAAGCCTCGTCACCGACACGCCGGAGACCCGCTCGACGTAGGAGAACAGGTCGCCGTAGCCGTCGCGGACCGTCTGGCGGACGTCGGGATCGTCGAGCGCGGCGGCGTACATCTGGAGCTGCGCCTGGAGCATCAAGGGATCGGTGCCGAGCAGCTCCCTGTACGCGCGGCCCATGGCCTCGAGCGCCGCCTCGCCGCGGAGACCCTCTGCAGCCTGCTGCATCGTCTCGAGGGTTCGCCGGAAGCACCGGCGCACGACCGCGAGATGGAGCTCGCGCTTGGAGCCGAAGAGCCTGAACAGATACGGCTGCGAGATCCCTGCCCGCCGCGCGATCGCGTCCGTGGAGGCGCCGTGGAAGCCGGAGCGGGCGAACTCCTCGAGCGCGGCGGCGAGCACGTCCTCGCGCCGCTCTTCCGCCGTCTGCCTCGTCGTCATCGCCATAGAGAGTGATTATTCACTCACAACGGCGCTCTTGTCAAGGTCCGGTGGCGAACCGGGAGAGCACGGCGCACACGCGCTCGACCTCCTCCTCGGTCGTCGTCGCCGCGAAAGGAAGCGCGAGCGCGCGCTCGAATGCCCGGTCGGCTGCCGGGAAGGGCCCCTGCGAGCGGTACGCGCCGAGGCGATGGACCGCCCAGGTCCCGATCTGGGCCTCGATCCCCTCGGCCCGCAAGCCCTCGAGCGCGTCGTCGCGGCGGTCGAGCTGGACGACGTATGCCTGCCAGCCATGACGGTCGGCGTCGGCGGCGCGCGGGGTGAGGACCAGATGCTCGAGTCGCTCCTGGTACCACCCCGCGACCCGCTCGCGCGCCTCGAGCAGCTCCTCGAGGCGAGCGAGCTGCGGGATGCCGATCGCGCACAGCAGGTCGGGCAGGCGGTAGTTGAACCCCGGCGCCGGCATCTCGCCCGGCGCCGACCACCCGTGGTGCCGAAGGCGCCGAACGGAGCCGTCGAGCTCCGCCTCGTCGGTCGTGATCGCCCCGCCCTCGCCCGTGGTCACGATCTTGCGCGGATGGAACGAGAGACAAGCGAGCGTCCCGAGCGCTCCGCACGGCGTCTCCCGATAGCGAGCTCCGAGGGCGCCCGCAGCGTCCTCGACGAGGACGACCTCCTGCGGAACTGCGGTCTGGAGCGCCTCCCACTCGACCGGACGACCGAAGAGGTGGACGGCGAGCACGGCGCGCGTGCGCGGCGTGACGGCGGCCGCGACAGCCCCGATGTCGACGTTGAACGTGTCGGGATCGACGTCGACGAGGACCGCTGTGGCACCACAGAGCTCGACGACGTTCGCGGTGGCGGGGAACGTGTAGGCGGGGACGATGACCTCGTCCCCCGGTCCGATCTCGAGGGCGAGGAGCGCGAGGTGCAACGCGGCCGTTCCGGACGACACTGCCGCAGCGTGGGCGGTGCCGACGGCCTGCGCGACCGCCTCCTCGAACTCGAGGACCTTCGACCCCATCGTGAGCTGCCCCGAGGCGACGACCTCGGAGAGCGCCTCGAGCTCCGCCTCGCCGACGTCCGGCCGTGCGAGCCGGATCGGCTCGGTCACGCGGCGGGTGCCCCGAGCTTCTCCCGGTACCAGGCGATCGTCCGCGAGAGGCCCTCGTCGAGCTCGACGTGCGCCTCGAAGCCGAGCAGCTGGCGCGCCTTGTCGACGTTCGGGATCCGAAGCTCGACGTCGGTGTAGTGGAGCGGCTGGAAGACGATCTCGCCCGGGCAGCCGGTAAGCCGCTTGATCCGCTGGGCGAGGTCGTAGATCGTGACGGCCGAGCGAGCGTTCCCGACGTTGAAGCTCTCGCCCACCGCGTTCGGGTGCTCGAGCGCCAGCAGGAGCGCCTCCACCATGTCGTCGACGAAGCACCACGCGCGGATCTGCGACCCGTCGCCGTGGATCACGAGGTCGTGTCCGGCGAGAGCGGCTTCGATGAACGCGCGGATCGCGCCGCCGCCGATCTGACCGGGCCCGTAGACGTTGAAGGGCCGGACCGCGACCGTCGGCAGCCCGAGCTCGTCGTAGTAGGCACGGGCCATGTGCTCGCCGGCGAGCTTGGAGACCGCGTACGTCCAGCGCGCCTCGCCGACGGAGCCCTGTGTCGTCACGTGCTCCTCGTCCACCTTGAACGCGTACGTCCCGAACACCTCGCTCGTCGAGAACTCGATGACGCGCTCGATGGTCTCGCGCGTGGCGAGCGCCGCCTCGAGCGCGTTGTACGTCCCGATCATGTTCACGCGCATCGTGCGCACCGGGCTCTCGATGACGGTGTCCACGCCGGCGATCGCGGCAGCGTGGACGAGGTGCGTCGCACCTCGGACGACCTCCGAGAGCGCGTCTCCGTCGAGGACGTCGCCGTGGACGATCGAGAAGTTCTCGTGCTCGGCGAGCGCCGTCCCGGCGAGCGAGTCGCGGTGGAGGTTGTCGAACGCGACGATCTCGTTCTCCGCGACGAGCCGTCGCGCGAGGGTCGTCCCGATGAACCCCGCGCCGCCCGTGACCACGATCCGCTTGCCGGAGAGCGACATGCGGCGAGTCTACGCACCGCTCGGAGCGAGCTGCGCACCGTCGCTCGGCTCTCCGCGAGGGCGGAGCGACCAGACCATGACGAGCGCGACGACGATCGCGACGCTCGCGAGCGCCTTCCCGTCCCCGCGGGGCCAGCCGCGGTACCAGTCGAGCGCCTCGAACACCGTCATCGCGAGCGGGGCGAACCAGAGCGCCGACAGGCGCGGGCGTGCGAGCGCGATGGGCAGGAGCAACAGGACGAGGTAATGGAGCCAGAGGATGGGTGTCACGACCAGCGCGGCCGCGAGCGCGAGGGTCAGCGAGCGCCGGTCCCGGTCGACCGGGCCACGCGCGACGTCACGTGCGGCCCGGAACGCGAGGACGAGCAGCGCGATCCCGCAAACGACGACGGTCGCCTGCGCCAGCGCGCCCGGCACGTCGAGCGCGCGCAGCACCGCATACGCGGAGTAGGAGTTGCCCGCCTCGATGTCGGACAGCCGGCGCAGGAGATGCGGGTAGTCGCCGAGGCCTTCGAAGCCGATCAGCGCCCAGGACAGGAGCGCGAGAGCGACGGCCCCGAGCGTCGCCGCGACGGCGGCGCGAACTCTCCCGGTGATCGCGAGCCAGACGAGCACGGGCCAGAGGAAGAGCTTGAGGACGACCGCCGCTCCCGCCGAGCCCGCGCCGATCCAGAGCCGGTCCCGATACCTCCACAGGAGAGCGAGGAGGAAGAGCAGCAGCGGCCCGATCGCTCCGTACTCGACGGCCTCGAGCGTGACCGGATAGAGCAGGGCGACCGGATAGCAGCGCCAGTCGCGCACGTCGAGCAGCAGGAGCGCACCGACGGTCGCGGCAACGAGGAGCAGCGTGAACAGCACGCCGGGCACGAAGGTGCTCGCCACCGTCTCAGGGAGCACCGCGAGGGGCGTCACGAGGACCGCGAGCACCGGCGGATACGCGTACGGGGAGCCGAGCTCGCGATCGAGCTCCTCTCCCTTCGGATACGGATCGCGGCCGGCGAGGACGTCGTTCGCCGCGACGAGGAAGACGTCGAAGTCGTACGGCCGCTGCCAACCGCTCGCCGAGCGCATCGCGTTCGCCCACAGCGTGTCGTCGCGGTCGTACTTCGCCCCTACCCTGGTGCCGAGCGGAATGAGCACCGCCGCCGCCGCCACAGCCCCGTACACGAGCCAGGTCCGGCGGCTGCGCGTGACGTGCACGGCGTGACAGTAGCCGCGTCGCCCGACGCGGCTGCGCGGCTCGCTTGGGGGGGCTCCGGACGCGGGGTATGCTCGGGGACATGCGCGCGATGATCGTCGTCGCGCTCGCAGTCGGAGCGCTCGCAGCGTGCTCGTCCGACTCGGCAGGGGCAGCACAGACGACCGATCTCACGATCACGTACCACCAGAACGGCCCCGCGAGCTCGGCGGCGACCACGTGGGTGCTCCACTGCAACCCCGCGCGCGGCTCCCTGCCGCGCGCGGCCCGCGCGTGCAACCGCCTCGACTCCGCCGGCGTGCGGGTATTCGCCCCCGTCCCGGAGGGCACGATGTGTACGCAGATCTACGGCGGCCCGCAGACGGCAGTGGTCGAGGGCACCGTCGCCGGCCGTCGCGTCGAGGCGCAGTTCAGCCGTGAGAACGGCTGCCAGGTCGCCCGCTGGAACCGCGTCTCGCCGTGGCTCCTGCCCCGGGCAGCCGTGTCCTAGCGCGGCACGCCGCTAGCATCGCCGTCCGTGACGACCGTCCTCTTCGTCGGCGCTGGGCGCCACCAGCGCCGTGCGATCGAGCGGGTTCGCGAGCGCGGGACACGCGTCGTCGCGGTCGACCGCAACGAGCGCGCGCTCGGGCTGCTCGCGGCAGACGTCGGCGAGGTCGTCGACTTCACGGACGTCGCCGCAGTCACCGAAGTCGGACGCGAGCACGAAGTGGACGGAGTCATGACGGTCTCCGCCGACCGCGCGGTGCCGGTCGTCGCCGCGGTCGCGCAGGCGCTCGGCCTTCCCGGGATCGGAACGGAGACGGCGCAGCGGATGACACACAAGCTCGCGATGCGAGAGGCCCTAGCGGCCGCGGGACTGCCGCAACCCGCGTTCGCCACGCTCCGCTCTGCGAAGGACATCGACGCAGCGCTCGAGGCAGTCGGCCTGCCCGCCGTCCTCAAGCCGGTGGACTCCGGCGGCCAGCGCGGTGTCTTCCGGGTCGAGACGGCCGCGGAGCTCGTGCGGGATCTCGACGAGGCGGTCGCGGAGTCGGAGACCGGCATGGCGATGCTCGAGGAGTTCGTCGACGGGATCGAGCTGAACGGGATCGTGGTGGCCCGGAACGGCGACCAGGCGCTCGTGACGCTCTCGGACAGGCTGCGACCGCCCGGAATCGGCTTCGGCGTCGGCTGGATCCACGTGTACCCGCCGTCCATCGACGACGAGCACCTCCGGGACGCCGGATGGATCGCGTGCGAGTCGGTGCGCGCGCTCGGGCTCCGCGACGGGATCGCGTTCCCGCAACTGATCGCCGCCGAAGACGGACGCGTGGTCGTCGTGGAGGTCGCGGCACGGATCCCAGGCGGTCAGATGGCCGACCTCGTGCGGCATGCGGTCGGCGTCGACCTGGTCGAGGTCGCAGTACGACAGGCGCTCGGCGAGCCGGTCCCCGACGAGGTCGCCCTGCCCCGCTTCTCGCAGCCGCTCGCGATCCGGTTCCTCACCGCGGAGCCGGGGCCTCTCCCGACCGGACGCGTCGTCCGCATCGGCGACCTCGGCCCTGTGCTCGGCGCAGACGGCGTCGTCCAGGCGGAGACCTACCTCGAGCGCGGCGAGACGATCCGCCCGGTGCGGCGGGACGGCGACCGGCGGGGGTACGTCATCGCAGTCGCCGACAGCGGGCCCGAAGCCCTCCGCCGGGCGGAGGCCGCCGCCGCGCTGCTCGAGGTCGAGGTCGAGGTGGCGACGTGAGCTGCTCCTTCGATCTCGAGCACTACCGCGAGCTCCTGCAGGCGGCGCAGGCGGGCGGCTACCGGTTCGCGACGTTCGACGAGACACCAGCGCCGGGTGCGCTCTTCCTCCGGCACGACGTCGACCTCTCGCTCGACGCGGCGCTGACGATGGCGGAGGTCGAGGCCGAGCTCGGCGCGACGACGACCTACCTGCTGATGACCGAGTCGGTCTTCTACAACCTCGCGTCGAGCGAGGGAGAGGCGGCGATCGCGCGTCTACGCAAGCTCGGGCAGCGCGTCGGGCTGCACGCCGTCTACCCGCGTGTGGTCGTCGACGACCGCTTCGAGGCCGTCGTCGCCTGGCACAACCCGAGCGCGGAGTACATGTCCGCGCCCATCGAGGGCGCGGTGAACGCGTACTCGGATTCGCACTTCTCGCCGGCGACGTACCGGTCCGACTCGAACCAGCACTGGCGGTCCGGCTGCCCGCACGAGGAGCTTCGCGCCGGCGCCTTCCCGTGGCTCCAGCTGCTCGTCCATCCCGAGATCTGGGTCTACCCCGGCGAGACGATGGGACAGACGATGCGCGCGATGCTCGAAGCGGAAGGTGTCCGCCGCCTCGAGCAGCTCGCCGCCGACGGGGTCGACCTCGACTAGGCGGCGCGTGGCCCTGCGACCGATCACCGTCCTCCTCACCGCCTGCGGCTCTCCGGGGACCGCTGCCCTCGTCCGCGCACTCCGCGAGAACGGTGAGCGCGAGCTCCGGCTGGTCGGAACGGACATGTCCGAGCGGGCCGTCGGCCGTCTGCTCTGCGACGGGTTCCACCTCGTCCCCCCGGGCTCGGACGAGACGTTCGTCGACGCCGTGCGCGACGTCTGTGCCCGGGAGGCGGTGGACGTCGTGCTGCCGCAGTCCTCCTACGATCTCGACGGGCTCGCGGCTGCCCGCGCCGACTTCGCCGACGTTGCCGTCCTCGTCTCCGGCCCCGAGACGATCCGGCTCTCGAACGACAAAGCGGACTGCTACGCGGAGCTGCACCGGCTCGGCGTGCCCGCGCCGCGATTCGTCCGGGTGCGCGGAGCCTCGGCCGTCCACGAGGCCGCACTCGAGCTCGGTTACCCCGACACGCCGGTCTGCTTCAAGCCGGTCGTCTCCTCGGGCTCGCGCGGGTATCGCGTCCTCGACGCGACCGTCGACCGGGCGCATCAGCTCCTGAACGAGCGGCCCGGCTCGGTGTCGATGCGGCTCGAGGAGGCGGTGGAGCTGCTCCCGGCCGACGACGGGCCGGAGCTCCTCGTCATGGAGCTCGCGACGGGCGGCGAGCGCACGATCGACGGGATCGGGGACGGGTCGCGGGTGGTCCTCGGCCACCCGAAGACACGGGAGTCGATGCGCGCCGGGCTCGCGATGTACTTCGTGACGCTCGAGGACCCGACGCTCATGGACCTCGCCGATCGAGTCGTATCCGGGCTCGGCATCGAGCACTTCTTCAACATCCAGCTCGTCGGCGACCTCGTGATCGAGGTGAACCCGCGGATCTCCACGATCGTCTACCAGGACGACCTCAACCTCCCGTACCTCGGCGTGAAGCGGGCGCTCGGCGAGATCGGGGACGAGGAGCTCGGCGCGCTGGCCGCCTGGGTCAGGCCGGGCCGGACGGTGCTCCGCTTCTTCGACCAGGTCGAGTGGGACCCATGAGTGCGGGCTTCGCTCCAAGGGGGGTCCCATCCCTAGCCCCCACCCACCCGGGGACTGGGGGCGACGCTAGCCGCGGACTGCTCCCGCGTCGCGCACACGACAGCGCCGAAAGACGAAATCTTCGTGCCCGACGCTGACGCCCCGCCCGGACCGCGAGGCTCGAACGGGCGGCCGCTCCGCGTCGTCCACTGCCCCGTCAACACCGCGGGCATCCCGTGGACGAACGTGCAAGCGCTTCGACGGCGAGGCGTCGACGCGCAGCTCGTCGTCTTCAACCGCTACCAACTCCACCCCGAGGCCGACCTCTCCCTCGATCGCCGCGGAGGGTTCGCGCGCCGCCAGCTCACCCAGTGGCGCGCACTCCTCCGCCTTCTGCCGAGCACCGACGTGTTCCACTTCTACTTCGGGCTCACGCTGATCCCCCGTTCCCTCCAGTTCCCGCTTCTCCGCGCGCTCGGGAAGAAGTCGGTCATGCACTTCCTCGGCTCCGACATCCGCGGCAAGACCTCCGACCAGCTCGCGTTCGCACGCAAGGCGGGCGCCCAGGTCGTCGGCTCCTACGACGCCGTCCGCTGGGTCCCCGAGGCGGAGATGATCCCGCCGGGCATCGACGTCGGCGCGATCGAGCCTGCACCGCCCACCGACCGCGCGCGACCGGTCATCGTCCACGCACCGTCCTCGAGGAGGCGGAAGGGGACGGAGCACGTCATCGCGGCCTGCGAGGGGCTCGACGCCGAGCTCGTCCTCGTCGAAGGGCTCCATCACACGGAGGCGTTCGAGCGCTACCGCGAGGCCGACATCGTCGTCGACCAGCTCAACGCCGGCTGGTACGGCGTCTTCGCGATCGAGTGCCTCGCGCTCGGGAAGCCGGTCGTGACCTTCCTGCACGAGGAGGCCGTGCGGCGCACCGAGGACGCGTACGGCACCCGCGTGCCCATCGTGTCCGCGTCGAAGGACGACCTCCGCGCGCGCCTCGAGCCTCTCGTCGCGTCGGCCGCCGAGCGGCGGCGCATCGGAGCGGAGTCTCGGGCCTACGCCGAGCGCGTCCACGACCTCGAGAGCGTGGGCGACCGCCTTCTCGACCTCTACTCTCGCCTGAGGTGAACGCCGACAGTCGAAGCGCCCGGCGGATCACGCCGAGAGCGAGCACCCGATGACGGCGCTCGGCGGACAGCTCAAGCGCCTGGGCCGGCACTCCGTGATCTACGGGCTCGGGGGCCTCGTGTCACGGATCCTCGCGGTCTTCCTGCTCCCGCTCTACACGCGCTACCTGACCCCGTCCGACTACGGCGAGGTCGAGACGCTCATCGCGCTCACCACCGTGCTCGGGATCCTGCTCCAGCTGGGCATTGGGAGCGCGTTCTTCCGCTTCTACTTCGACTCCCACGATCCGGCCGCCCGGCGCCTCGTCCTCCGCACCTCGTTCTGGTTCACCATGGGGATGGCGACACTCGGGCTGCTTCTTGGCCTCGCCGCGTCTCCCGGGATCTCCGAGTGGCTCTTCGACTCGACGTCGCAGACGGAGCTCGTCGCCGCCTCGTTCGTCGGCCTGTGGGCGGGCATGAACTACGCGCAGGTGACCGCCCTCTTCCGCGTCGAGGAGCGCTCGGTCGCCTTCGTCACGGCCAGCATCGCGAACATCCTGCTCACCGTCGGCGCAACGCTCCTGCTCGTCGTCGCCCTCACCGCCGGGCCGCTCGGCGTGATCGTCGGCAACTTCACCGGAACGCTCATCGTCTACGTCGCTCTCGTCGCCTATCGGCGCGAGCAGCTCGGTCTCCAGTTCGACCGGCATCTCCTGCGCCGGATGAACCAGTTCGGGCTCCCGCTCGTCCCGAGCGCCGTCTTCCTGTGGGTGATCAACTTCGCCGACCGCTTCTTCCTCGTGAAGCTGACGAACACGCACGAGGTCGGCCTCTACTCGGTCGGCGTCAGGATCGCGTCCGCGATGGCGCTCCTGCTGACCGCGTTCCGCGCCGCCTGGCCGGCGTTCGCCTACTCGATCGACGATGAGCGCGAGGCGAAGCGCACGTACGCGTTCGTCCTGACGTACCTCGTCGTGATCTCGAGCTGGGTCGCCGCGGCGCTCGCGCTCCTCTCGCCGTGGATCGTGGAGTGGATCGCCGCCCCGGCGTTCGAGAGCTCGTCCCGCGTGGTGGGCCCGCTCGCGTTCGCGGTCGTGCCGTTCGCGGGCTACGTCGTCGTCGCGATCGGCGTCGGCCGCTCCCGGCGCACGCAGTTCAACTGGGTCGTGACCGGAGCCGCAGCGGCCGTCAACACCGCGCTCAACCTGATCCTGATCCCGCCCTACGGGATGATGGGAGCGGCCATCGCGACCATCGCCGCGTACTTCACGATCTTCGTCGGCATGGCCTGGTGGGCACAGCGCATCTACCCGGTGCCGTACCAGTGGCGTCGCGTGGTGACCGCGTCGCTGACCGCTGTCGCGCTCGTCGTGCTCGGCAAGCTCGTCGGCGGCGGCCTTCCGGTCGCGTTCGTGCTCGCGGCGATCTACCCGCTCGTGCTCGTGCCGCTCGGCTTCTACCTCCCGTCGGAGCGCCGCGCGATCGGCGCACGCTTGCGCCTCGCCCGCTGATCGTCACGCGAGCAGCGTCTGCTCGAGGAGGAAGACGTTGAGGGAGATGATCACCGTGGCGACGACGGTCGCGATCGCGGTCGTCACGGGGCGGTTGACGAGCGAGCCCATCAGCTTGCGGTCGCGACAGGCGAGCAGCAGCGGGATGAGCGCGAACGGGATCCCGAACGAGAGCACGACCTGGCTGATCACGAGCGCGCGCGACGGGTCCACGCCGATGCGCGATGACGAGGAGCGCCGGGAGCATCGTCGCGAAGCGTCGGACGAAGAGCGGGATCTTCCGGTTGATGAACCCCTGCATGACGACCTGACCCGCCAGCGTCCCGACGCTCGAGGACGAGAGCCCGGACGCGAGGAGCGCGATCCCGAAGAGCACGCCTGCGCTCCCGCCGAGGTGGACGCCGAGGGCGTGGTGCACGGCGCCGAGGTCGTCCCCGATATCCGTGAGCCCGCGCGTGTGGAAGACCGCAGCGGCGGTGACGAGCATGCTCATGTTCACGATGCCGGCGAGACTCATCGCGATCACGACGTCGACCCGCTCGAAGCGGGCGATCCGCTGCTTCGTCCGCTCGGTCGCGCCCACGAGGCGGTGTTGGGTGAGCGCCGAGTGCAGGTAGATCACGTGCGGCATCACCGTCGCGCCGAGGATTCCGACTGCGAGGAGGACGCTCTCCGTCCCGTCGAAGCCGGGCACGAAGAGGCCGTGCCCGATTCCCGCCGTCTCCGGATGGGCCATGAACACCTGGAGCGCGAAGGCGATGACGATGACCCCGATCAGGCACGCGATCACCGCCTCGAGCCGCCGGAAGCCCTTCGCCTGCAGGGCGAGGATCCCGAACGCGGCGACGCCGGTCAGGAGCGCGGCCGGGAAGAGGGGAAGCCCGAACAGGAGCTGGAGCCCGATCGCAGCGCCCATGAACTCCGCGAGGTCGGTCGCCATGGCGATGACCTCCGCCTGCAGCCAGAGGAGGACGCTCGTCGGGCGCGAGTAGCGCTCACGGCACACCTCGGGCAGGTTCTTCCCGGTGGCGATGCCGAGCTTCGAGCTCATCGACTGGATGAGCATCGCCATCAGGTTCGCCATCAGGACGACCCACAGCAGGAGGTAGCCGTAGCGCGCCCCCGCCGCCATGTTGGTGGCGAAGTTGCCCGGGTCGACGTACGCGACCGCAGCGATGAACGCCGGCCCGAGGAACGGCCAAGCTCCTCGGAAGCCGCGCCGGCGCCCCGCCAGCGACTCCTCCGCGGCCTCGAGGACGCGTGCCTCGCCGGGGAGGACGTCGTCGAGCGGGTGGACGAGAGCGGTGCGGTCGTGCGCGGTCGCCGACCGAGGCGGAGGCGTCTCCACCTCCTTCCCGCTCGCGATGTCCGTCTGATTAGCCAAGACTAATTTCAGATTGGAGTGTAATCTCATCGAAGGGAAATGGATACCGAGTCCGGAGATCTGACGGTCGCCGTGCAGGACTACCTGCGGGCGATCTACGCCCTCGAGGCGTCCGGGACGCGCGTGACGACCTCGGCGCTCGCGAGCCGTATGGGCGTCAAGCCGCCCTCTGCGACCGCGATGACGAAGCGGCTCGCAGAGCTCGGCCTCGTCGAGCGTCTCCCGTACAAGGGCGTCGCGCTGACCGAGACCGGCAGACGGGGCGCGCTCGAGGTCCTCCGCCACCACCGGCTGCTCGAGCGCTACCTCGCCGACCGGCTCGGCTTCTCCATCGACGAGGTGCACGCCGAGGCCGACCGCCTCGAGCACGCCCTGTCGGAGGAGCTCGAGGCGAAGATCGACGAGGAGCTCGGCTACCCGACGCACGACCCGCACGGAGGCCCGATCCCCGACCGCAAGCTCCGCGTCCGGCACGGCCGCGACCGGAGCCTCGTCGACCTCGACGTCGGCACCCGGGCGTCGATCGCGCAGGTGCCCGACGGCGACGCCGCCCTGCTCCGCTACCTGACGGAGCTCGGCCTCGTCCCGGGAGCCGACGTCACCATCGTCTCCGTCGCGCCCTTCTCCGGACCGATCACGGTGCGGACCGCGCGCGGCGAGCACGCGATCTCGCGCGAGCTGGCGCAGAGCATCGACGCGCCGGCGCTCGCGACCTCACGTCGGCGCTAGTCGCCTCCGCCGCCCGGAGCCGGAGCGGGAGCCGGCGAGTGCCTCAGGTCAGGAGACGATGCGGTAGACCTGGAAGCACTCGGCGTACTCGCGGTTCACGTTGACGCCGTGGACGCGGGCGAGGTTCCAGACGTACTCGGGCTCGGTGTAGCGCCGGTGCTGCTGTGAGGCATAGCGGGAGAGCGCGGCGACCTTGCGCTCGAGGTGCCGCTTCTCGAGCGCTACGTACGCGCCGTACGAGAAGTCGAAGTTGTTCCACGGGATCTCGTAGCCGAGGATCGTCGTGCGCTTGAAGGCGCGCAGGCCCTCCTGCGCGATCGTCTGGTGATCCTGGTGGACGTCGTGGTGTGACGGCTGGAAGACGACGTCCGGCTCCCACTCCTCCCACAGTGAGACGAGGAGCTCGAGGATGTCCTGCCGGCGCTCCGGGAAGGTCCTGACGTCGAAGTCGTGAACCGTGACGTTGCCCTCGGGGATGCCGAGCTCCGCCGTCGCCTCGCGCACCTCCCGCGCGAGCGTGTCGGGCTCGAAGCCCGGCGGAAGCGAGCGCGTGGCGATCGAGAACGCGACGTAGCGCACGTCGCAGCCCGACTCGACGAGTCGTGCGGTCGTGCCGCCGCAGCCGAGCTCGCCGTCGTCGGTGTGCGGGGCGAGCACGAGCGCGCGCTTCCAGGTCTCGATCACCGCGCTATTCCTACAGCAAACGCGTAACGTTCTCCCGCCGTGGAGCATGGGGATGCCGCGCAGGTCGCTGCGCTCGTCGGGGCTCTGGGGGCGGTGCTCGTGCTCGTCCCGCGCGGCCGGATCGCGCCGCTCGCCGGGTTCCTGCTCCTCGGACTCGGGACGCTCGGCCTCGCCCGCTCGCTCGTCGGCTACCACGACATCGACCTCCTCCTCACGCAGCCGAAAGGCATAGCGCTCGTCGCCGTGGGCGTCGCCGCGGCGATCGGCGGGGCAGTTGCCCTCGCCCGCTACCCCGCCGTGGTGCCGGTCGTGCTGCTCGTGGCCGCGCCGTTCCGGATCCCGGTCGGCGTCGGCGACCAGGACGCGTTCCTGCTCCTCCCGCTCTACCTCGTGCTCGCGTCCGCGGTTCTCGCTCTCGCGTACCGGCTCGTCCGGGACGCGCCCGCAGACCCGCCTCCGCTGCTGCTCGGGCTGCCCACGGCTGCGTTCGTGGCGTTCACCGCCGTCTCGTTCCTCTGGACCTGGGACACGCACGAGGGTGGGATCACGCTCGCGTTCTTCGTCTTCCCGTTCGTCGCCGGGTTCGGCGTCCTCGCCCGGTCGCCGCTCGCCTCGTGGCTCCCGCGGGCGCTCGTCGTGACGCTCGTCGCGCTCGGGTCGGTGTTCGCCGCCGTCGGCCTCTGGCAGTCGCACACGCACCGGCTCTTCTTCGCGCGCGACCTGGAGGTCGCGAACGCATACACGACGTTCTTCCGCGTCACCTCGCTCTTCAAGGATCCGAGCCTCTACGGCCGCTACCTCGTGGTCCCGATCGCGATCCTGCTCGTGATCCTGCTCCTCCGGCAGACGCGGCCGCTGGAGTGGACGGGCCTGGCGGCGATCGTTGCATTTCTCTTCGCGGGGCTCTACTTCTCGTACTCGCAGTCGAGCTTCGTCGCGCTCTTCGTGGTCACCTTCGGGATCGCGTTCCTCGCGGCCGATCACCGGCTCCGGATCGCGCTCCTCGTGTGCGCGGGCGTCGCGGCGCTCGGCTCGGCCGCGTACGCGGCCAACTCGATCCAGGGCCGATCGGTGAAGGACGTGACGAGCTCCCGCTCGCGCCTGGTGACGATCACGCTGGACGCGTTCGAGGCGCGACCGGTCGGCGGCGTCGGGATCGGCGGCCAGCCGCGCGCGAGCCTCGACCGGTCGGGAACCGGGTCGGTGAGGCGAAACGCCTCGCACACGGCGCCGTTGACGGTGCTCGCGGAGGGAGGGATCATCGGCTTCGCGCTCTATGCGTGGATGCTCGGCGCGTCGGGCTGGGCGCTCTACCTCGTGACGCGACGCGACCGCCTGCTCGGGATCGGTCTCGCGTCCGTCCTGCTCGTGCTCTTCGTCCACTCCCTGCTCTACGCCGGGTTCTTCGAGGACCCGCTCACGTGGGGCGTCCTAGGGCTCGCCTCCGCAGTGCTCGTCTCCGTACCGGCTCCGCAAGCCGCGGAGGCGGCCGAGCAGGCGGCCGCTCGGGACGCTCCGCGGCTACTGGCACACTGACGAGCGGCCGGCGCGACCGGCCGTTCGTTCATGCGGAGCAGATGGAAATGGATGGTGGGCGGCGCGGCCCTGCTGGTCCTCGCCGCGATCGGCATCGCCGGGGGCCTGTGGCTCTCGCTTCGCGACCGTCCGCAGGGGCATGTCGACACGGATCTCCAGGGCGTGACCGTCTCGACCGCCACGACCACACCGCACCCGAAGCCACCGCCTCCGGCCCTGCCGGTCGTCGGCAAGGAGTGCTGGCCGTTCTTCGGCTCGGATCCCCAACGGACGCTCGCGCGCACCACCTCGCTCCTCGGCATCCCGAGGGAGAAGCCGCTCTGGCAACGGGGTCTCAAGGGGTACATCGAGTATCCGCCCGTCTACTGCGACGGGATGCTGTACGTGAACACCTTCAAGGGCATCACGTTCGCGATCGACGCGGAGACCGGCAAGGTGGTCTGGCGGCGGGCGCTCGGCGGGACGATGCCGTCTTCGCCCGCAATCGACGGGCCGAGACTGATCGTCAGCTCCCAGAACGGGACCGTCACTGCCGTGAGCCGGACGGACGGAGCACAGCTCTGGCGTGTGTCGACGTCGGGCAAGGTCGAGTCCTCGCCCGTCGTCGTGGACGGCCTCGTCTATTTCGGCTCGCAGGACGGGCGGCTCTTCGCCGTGAACTCCGCGACCGGACGGATCCGCTGGGCGTACCAGACCGGCGCGCGCATCAACGCGAGCCCGTCCGTCGACGGGAACCGCGTCTGCATCACGACCTACGCGGGAGCGTTCTTCTGCTTCGACCGGAGAACGGGGACGAAGCTCTGGAGCACGTACGTCAAGCGGGATGCCTTCCGCTACGACAGCTTCTACTCGAGTCCCTCGACCGACGGAGAGCGGCTCTACGGAGTCGCCCGCTCCGGTGCGGTCGTGGCCGTCCGTGCATCCGACGGTGAGATTGTCTGGACGCAGCACGTCGGCGGTCTCGGCTACACCACGCCGGCGGTGGCATTCGGCCGCGTCTACGTCGGAGGGTTCGACGGGAAGATCCGCGCCTATCGGGCGACGTCGGGCGACCGGCTGTGGGAGGTGTACGTCGGAGGACGCATCCTCGGCGCCCCCGTCGTCATCGGGAACCTCGTCTTCGTCTCGACGCTCGAGGGTCGCACGTTCGCCGTCCGCGCGTCCGACGGGAAGGTCGTGTGGAGGATCCCGCTCGGTCAGTACTCACCGGGAATCGCGACCGAGCGCACGTACTTCTTCTCGCTGAACGGCCGGCTGCTCGCCTTCCTCGGGCGCCATTCTCCGCCGCCGCCTACGCCCACACCGCAGCCGAGGCGGGCGGGGCACACCCCGTAGCGGCTGCCGGTCCGGCGCGCGGAGCCGGGTTCGGCGCAGGATGCACTCCTGGACTGGCAGACTGGGGCGCGCTCGGCACGATCTCGGCTTCCTATGCCCAGAGTCCTCAAGTGGATCATCGCCGCGGCCGTCGTGCTCCTCGTCGCGCTCGGGGGCGCGACTGTTTCGACCTGGCTTTCCGGACGTGTACCGCAGGGCCACGTCGACACCGTGCTCGCCGACCTCACCGTCACGCGGGGGCACGCGCTCTCGACGGCGTCGGCGAACGCGGACAAGAGCGGGAACCACGATTGCTGGCCGACCTTCGGCGGCGACTCGCTCCGTGGGCTGACGCGCCCTTACTTCCGGCTCGGCCTCCCGGCGCGCAAGGCCACGTGGTCGATCGGGCTCAAGAGCTACATCGAGTTCCCGCCCGCGTACTGCAACGGCGTCCTCTATGTGAACACGTTCGAGGGCAGGACCTTCGCGATCGACGCCAGGACGGGCTCGATCCGCTGGAAGAGGGAGCTCGGGGGCAAGATGCCGTCGTCGCCCACCATCGACGCGCGGCGCGTGATCGTCAGCTCGCAGGACGGCTACGTGACGGCCCTCGACCGCGCAACGGGGCGAACGCTCTGGCGCCTGAAGACGGGAGGCAGCGTGGAGTCGTCCCCGGTCATCGTCGACGGGCTCGTCTTCTTCGGGTCGCACGACCATCGCCTGTTCGCCGTGCACGCCAGCACGGGACACGTACGGTGGGCGTTCGACACGGGCGGCCGCATCAACGCGAGCCCCTCGGTGTTCGACGGCCGCGTGTGCGTGACGACATACGCGGGCTCGGTCCTCTGCGTGTCGAGGCGGACCGGACGCGAGCTCTGGACGACGTACGTCAAGCGGGACACCCTCCGCTACGAGAGCTTCTACGCGAGCCCCTCCACCGACGGTCAGCGAATCTTCACCGTCGCCCGCTCCGGCAGGGTCGTCGCCCTCGACGCGGCGACGGGAGCGCTTCTCTGGACGAACCGCGTCGGCGGAAGTGCGTACACGACGCCGGCAGTGGCGAGCGGTTACGTCTTCGTCGGCGGGACGGACGGGAGCCTCCACGCATTCGACGCGGTGACCGGCACGGAGCTCTGGAGCAGCTTCGTCGGCGGGCGGATCCTCGGCGCGCCGCTCGTCATCGGCACGTACGTGTTCTTCTCGACGAAGGAGGGGCAGACGTTCGGCGCCCGCATCATCGACGGGAAGATCGTCTGGCACCTCCCGTTCGGGCGTTACGCGCCCGGAATCGCGACCGAGCAGACGTACTACTTCTCGGTGAACGGGCGCCTGCTCGCGTTCCCGGGACGCGAAGCGTTGAGGCACGCGCAGTAGCCGCCGTCTACAGCCGCCGATGCCGGCGGCGCCAGACCGGCGAGCGCTGGAGCGCCGAGGCGGTCGCGTTCCACGCGGCGAGGCGTGCGCGATACCAGCCGATCGCCGCACGAGCCGACGCGCTGTGCGCCGGACCGGAGAAGCGGCGCTCGTAGCCGAGCTCTCCGAGGAGGTCGCCGGCGATTCCTTCGAATCCACGCACATCCTCCTCCGACATGTCGTCCCGCCAGTCGCGTACGCCGACGGTCGGCGGCTGCGCCAGGCGCTGCTGGTGGAGCTTTCGTGCGACCTCGGTCCGGCCGACGTAGTCGATCACCGCCGGCTCGAACGGAAGACCGGCGAAGGCACAGATCGCCGCGACGACGGTCTCCGGCTCCGCGACGAGCTCCTCGTAGCGCAGCTCGAGGTACCGCTGCTCGCCGATGCGCGCACCGAGCGCGCGGGCAGCCTCGACCTCCACGAGCCACCCGCACGCGAACGCGCGGGGCGACACCGGGTGCGCCCACGTGCGCGTGAACGTCCCCTCTGGCAGCTCGAGGAAGGAGAGCGCAGCGTCGCGCCCGTCCCGGATCAGGTGCACGTACTGCGCGTCGGGAAAGAGGTCGTCGAGAAGCCCGAGATGGCGCATGTACATGGGCGTCTTGTCGCCCCAGCGCGGCTTGCCTTCCCGATCGGCGTACGCCTCGAAGACCGCTGCGATCGCAGCTCCGGTAGGCATGCCTCGGTGGAGTCGCGGCGCGACGTCGGCCGGCGCGAGGCCCCATTCCCGCAGCGTGGGAATCCGCGCGAGGTCGTCGAGGAAGCGCGCGGGGTCGACCCGCCCGTGCCGGCGGGCGAGGAGCGGGACGAAGAAGGACTCGTCCGGGATCGCGATGCCCGGCGAGCGGTCGAGGATCACCCGCAGCATCGTCGTGCCCGAGCGGCTGACGCCGAGCACGATCAGCGGCGGCGTCACTTCTTCGGCGACACGACCACGGTCGCCTTCTCCGCGTGGCCGTCGACCGAGACGTAGAGGGTGTAGGTCCCCGGCTGGACCGGCGCGCGTAGGCGAAGCACCCGTGAGCGGCCGGTTCCGCGCTTCTTCGCGAACAGCCAGCGATACGAGCGCGCGTCCGTCGACACTCCGATCTGGAACCGCTTGCCCACGACCGCCGCCACGCGTTCCCGGGCGAGTTCGACGTACCGAACCCTGATCGGCACGGCCTGCGTCGCCAGCGAGCGGTTCCCCGCCCGGTCGATCGCCCGCAGGCGGAGCTCGTAGGTCCCCGGCCGCACTGGTTTCCCGTTCACGATCCCGTACCAGCTCAGCTTCCCGGTGAGGCGGCTGAAGCGACCGATCACGCGGCGGCGGTCGTCGATCAGCATCGTCGCCCGCGCCGGCTCGCTCACGACGTAGGACGCCGTCACACGGTCGCCGCGGCCGTCTCCATCGGGCGAGATCACGCGCGGCGCGACCTTCACGAGCCGGATGGTCGGGTCGGTCGTGTCGACGCGGATCGGGTTCGGGAGGACGATCGTCCGGCCGTGTGCCGCGAGCTCCACCTTCGCCCGATAGCGACCCTCGGTCACGATGTTGCCGGCGCCGTCGCGTCCGTCCCACGTGTACGAGACGCGACCGGCCTTCTCGTGCCGACGGCGGACGAGCGTCTGCACGGCCCGGCCCGCGGAATCGATCATCGTCACGGTCACCGTCTCCGGCTTGCGCAGGCGGAACGAGATCACCGCGACGTCGCGCGAGCACTCGCAGACGGGTGAGAACACCTTGTCCACGCGCGTCCCCGTGATCGGGCTCCTCTCGAGCTTCAGCCGCTCCGTCAGCGCGAACGCGGCGGCAGTCGCGCCGAGCAGGACGACGACGAGCAGGATCTTTGCGAGCCGCGACAAGCGGCGTCTAGAAGGGCTCGAGCCCGCGCACGAGGACGAAGGGCTCCGCGTACTCGCGGCCGCAGCTCGCTCCGTGGAGCTCCGCGGCAGCCCGGATCGCACGCTCGCTCCGCGGATGCGGATAGTCCCGGCGCTCCGTCTCGTAGTGGGCGAACGCGGCCACCTTGCGCTCGAGCGTGCCCGTGATGTCCACGTACCAGTTGGGGACGAACCAGTTGAGCGGCGCAGGCGTCCACTCGGTGCTCGATGTCGGGGCGTAGGTCAGCAGCCGCTGGACCGTCTGCCCGGGAGATGGCCGCGTCGCCACCGCGACGGAGTCGAACAGCGCACGGTGGTCGCGGTTCACGTCGGGCTGCACCGTGTACACGATGTCCGCACCCAGATCGTGCACCTGCTCCTCGACGATGCGGTTCACGTCAACGTGCGGGATCGTGTCCAGCCGCATGTCGGGGAGGTCGAGATGCACGTAGTCGTCGACCCCGAGCTCGGCTGCGGCGGCGCGCGCCTCCCCCTCCTTCTGCGCTCGCGTCTCCGCGTCGCCCGGGTACTGCGACGAGCTCCCGTCCGTGACGACCAGGATGCGCACACGGTCGCCCCGGCCGGCGTGCACCGCGATCGTCCCGCCCATGCCGAGCACCTCGTCGTCCGGGTGCGCGGCGACGACGAGAACGCGATTCATCCGAGCAATGCTCCCACGGCGAGCGCTCCGGAAGCGGTCTCGACCTCTTCGAGCAGGAGGCCGCCCTCGCCGCACGCGACGACTGGTCCCTCGGGTCCCGCCGCGACGACGGTGCCCGCGGGCGCCTCCGCGTCGAGCTCGACCGGCCGCGCGCGCCACACGACGACCTTTTCCTTCCCGAGGAAGGTGAAGGCGCCGGGATACGGGCGCGTCTGCGCGCGCACCCAGTCGTAGAGGTACGGCGCGCGGGTCTCCCAGTCGATGATCCCGTCCGCCGGGGCTCGCTTCGGCCACGTGCTCGCGCGAGCCGGGTCCTGGGCGATGCGGGGCGCGGTCCGCGTGAGGAGCTGGGGGACGTGCTCCCGAATCAGGCTCACGTGCGCCTCGGCGATCCGGTCGAAGAGCGTCGTCGCCGTCTCGTCGTCGGCGATCTCGATCACCGCCTGGCCCACGATCGCGCCCGAGTCCGCCGTCGCGTCGACGATCTCGAACAGGGTGACGCCGGTCCGCGCGAGCCCGAACAGGATCGCCCAGGGGATTGGCGCCCTCCCGCGGTGGCGCGGCAAGAGCGTGGGGTGCATCCCGAAGACGCCCTCGCGCGCAAGCGCGATGAAGGGATCGCGCACAAGCTGCGACCAGCCGACGACGAACACGAGCTCCGGATCGAGCTCCGCGATGGCCGCGACGGTCTTTTCGTCGTTCACGTCACGCGTCTCGATCAGACGCGCGCCGAGCTCCGCTGCGACCTCGTCGAACGCGCACTGACCCGAGCGGTCGGGGTCGATCGGCCCTGGGAGCGTGACGACGCCGACGATCTCTGCTCCGGCGCCGGCGGCGGCCGCGAGGCAGTCGCGGCCGACCGTGTCGAAGCTGACCCAGACCGTGCGCATCGCCAGGCGGCGATGCTA
Source organism: uncultured Actinomycetes bacterium (assembly GCA_963809405.1). GTDB lineage: Bacteria > Actinomycetota > Thermoleophilia > Gaiellales > Gaiellaceae > GMQP-bins7. Next base: position 1,064,344 of record CAWEJN010000002.1, on the reverse strand, counting down.
TCTCGTCGCCCGTGAGGGAACGGCGCCGTTGCGTCCGCGCTGGATCCGGATCCAGCTGTGGTGGCCGATCCAGACGAGGAGCGCGACCCCACCAGCCGCGAGCCCGACGATCACGATCGTGCCCGCTCCCGGGAAGTTCAGGAGCTTCACGCCCGCGAGACCGAGGACGCCCGCGAGGGTGAGTCGCAGGACGTGCTCCGGGATCGAGAGCGTGAGCCTGCCACCGATGAGCACGCCGGGGATCGAGCCGAGCAGGAGCCAGCCGAGGATCGAGAAATCGACGTTCCCCGCCGCCCAGTGCGCCGCGCCGGCGACGTAGAGGAGGATCGCCGCATGAAAGATGTCCGTCCCGACCACTTTGTGCGCACGGAGCGGGAAGACGACGAGCAGCGTCAACCCGAAGAACACGCCGCTCCCGACCGACGTCAGTCCGACGATGAAGCCCCCGAACATCCCGATGAGGACCGCCGCGACGCGGTCGCGGGTCGTGAGATCCCAGTCGACGTCGCCGATCGACTCCGTGTGGATCAGACTCTTGGCGATGAGCCCGACGCAGCCGAAGAGCAGCGCGGCGCCGAGCACCTGTCCCATCAGGTCCTTGATGTTGTCCCCGTAGCGCTCGGTCAGGCGCTCCGCGAGCCAGACGCCTGCGAGTGAGGCCGGCACCGACCCGACGAGCATCCAGCCTGCGAGGCGCGCCCTGACGTTCCCCATCCGCCGGTGTTGCACCGCGCCCACGCTCTTGAAGACGGCGCCGTGCGCGATGTCCGTCCCGATCGCCGTCGCCGGCGGGATGCCGAAGATGAACACGAGGATCGGGGTCATGAGCGACCCGCCCCCCATGCCCGTCATCCCCACGAGGAGCCCGGTGAACAGGCCCGCGAGGATGAACTGCCAGGTCATTCGGGACCCGTCAGGATCTCACTGCTCCCGGTATGCGTCGATGAGGACCTGCGCGACCTCGGGCCGCGTGAACTCGACGGGCGGCACGTCGCCCGCGCCGAGCATCTCGCGCACCTTCGTCCCCGACAGGAACACCCGATCGTCCGGCCCGTGCGGACACGACTTCGTGCTCGCCATGGAGCCGCAGACGTTGCACCAGAACGTGTGCTCGAAGAACATCGGCTCGATGTCGAGCTCGTGCGGCTCGAACTCGTCGAAGATGAGCTGCGCGTCGTACGTCCCGTAGTAGCTCCCGACGCCGGCGTGGTCGCGTCCGACGATGAAGTGCGAGCAGCCGAAGTTCTTGCGGCAGATCGCGTGCCAGACTGCCTCGCGCGGGCCGGCGTAGCGCATCGCCGCCGGGAACGCGGACAGGAGCACGCGCTCGTCGGGGTAGTAGCCGTCGAGAAGCGTGCGATAGCACTCGACGCGCACCGCCGCCGGCACGTCGTCCGCCTTCGTGTCGCCGACGAGCGGATGGACGAGAAGGCCGTCGACGGTCTCGAGCGCGACCTTCGTCAGGTACTCGTGCGCGCGGTGGATCGGGTTTCGTGTCTGGAAGCCCACGATGCGCTTCCAGCCGCGATCGGCGAACGCCTTGCGCGTGTCCGCCGGGTCGAGCGCGAGCTCCGGGAACTCCGGAGCGGGGCGTTCGAAGACGGTGACGCGGCCTGCGAGGTAGAGCGGCTTCTGCCCGTACAGCCGCTCGACACCGGGGTGCGCGTCCTCGGTCGTGCGGAAGCAGAGCTCGGCCTCGCGCTCCTTGTCGTAGGAGAACGTCTCGGCGACCTCGAGCACCGCGATCGGGGTCCCGGCCTCGTCGGTGAGCGCCACGCGCTCGCCCGACGGCTCCGCGTCGACCGCGAGGCAGACGGGCAGGGCCCAGGGCAGCCCGCTCGAGAGATGCATCTCCTCGATCACGCGCTCGTAGTCCGTCTGGCCCATGAACCCCTCGAGCGGAGAGAGCGCCCCCGAGGCGATCATGTCGAGGTCGGAGAGCTCTCGCGACGCGAGCGCGACGCGCTCGAGCGAGTCGAGGTCGTCCGGCCGCTCGCCCGTGCGGTCGACGAGCGCGCCTCCGTGGGGTGCGATCAGGCGTTCCGTCGCCGCGACGGTCACGCGGCGACCTTCGTCGGCACGAGGCCCAGCTCCTCGAGCTTGGCGACGACGAGGGCGGCCGCCTCCTCAGGCTCCGTCGCCTCGGTGTCGACCACGACCTCGGGCGAAGGCGGCTCCTCGTACGGATCGTCCACGCCGGTGAAGCCCTTGATCTCGCCCGCGAACGCCTTCGCGTAGAGGCCGTTCACGTCGCGGCGTGCGCACTCGTCGACCGACGCACTGACGAAGACCTCCACGAACGGCCCGAACTCCTCGACGAGCGCCCGTGCCTTCGCCCGCGTCTCCTCGTACGGGGAGATCGCGGCGCAGATCACGGCGCCGCCCTGGCGTGTAAGCCGAGAGGCCACCCAGCCGATCCGCTCGATGTTCGTGTCGCGGTCCTCCTTCGAGAACCCGAGCCCCTTCGAGAGGTGCTGCCGAACGCTGTCCCCGTCGAGGTACTCGACGATCAGCCCGCGGCGGTCGAGCTCGGGGCCGACGATGTGCGCGATCGTCGACTTGCCGGAGCCCGAGAGCCCCGTGAACCAGAGCGTGAACCCGCCCTCGCGGACACGGTCGGATTCCGGGTGGTCGTGCGCGTGGATGTGGTCGGTCATCGGTTCCTTTCAGATGGTGGTATCGACGTGGATGCCGCACTCGAGCTTGTCGGACCCGGCCCAGCGTCCGGCGCGCTCCTCCTCGTCGGGGCGCGTCGGCCGGGTGCACGGGATGCAGCCGATCGACCGGTACCCCACGTCGTGCAGCGGGTTGTACGGGATCTCGTTCACGGTGATGTACGACCACACGCGCTTCTCGTCCCAGTCGGCGAGCGGGTGGATCTTGAAGACGCCGTAGCGTTCCGACCACTCGACCTTCGGCGCGGCCGAACGACTTGGCGACTGGTCGCGCCGGATCCCCGAGATCCACGCGTCGTACGGCTCGAGCGCGGAGAGGAGCGGCTCGACCTTGCGGATGTGGCAGCAGCGGTCGGGGTCGCGCTCCCACAGGTTCGCGCCCTCGGCTTTGTGCTGCTCGGCGATGGTCGGGATCTCGGGCTGGATCAGCTTCAGCGCGTACCGCTCGACGAGCCTCTCGCGCGTGTCGTACGACTCGCGGAAGAAGAGGTGCGTGTCGAGCTCGACCGTGTCCATGCGCAGCCCGAGGCCCGCGACCATGTGCACGAGCACGGACGACTGCTTCTGCCACGAGCACGTGAGGCAGAGGCGCGGCCAGAAGAACTGGTGCGCCCAGGAGATGAGCTCCTCGGCCGTCATCGCCTCGAAGTCGAGGTCAGGAAGCTGGGGTGAGCTGAGCGCTGGAACCGCCATGACTACCGCACCCCGCCGATCACGATTCGCCTCGGGTCGGAAGGAGGGGGCTCGTCTGGGAACCATGGGTTCCCCCACGCAACAGCACCTCCTTGAGCGTGTCGCCGCGGAGACCGAGGCGGAGCGTCTCGAGCGCGATGACCTCGTCGGGCGGAATGTTCCCGAGATTGACCTCGGGCCCGAAGTGCTTCACGAACCAGGCCTGCGAGCTCTTCGTCGGCGCCTCCCAGATCAGGTCTCCGAAATCGATCGAGTGTGCGATCTCGTCGACGAGTCCGGTGCGCATCTCGCCGGTCGGGCGGTAGATCCCGGCGGTTCCGCCCTCGCGGCCCTCCGCGATCACCTTCCAGGCGCCCGCGGCGAGCTCCTCGGAGATCCACTCCACCCACTGGTACGGCGCGAAGACGACCTCGGCGTCCTTCGAGCCGACCTCCGAGAGGACGGCGAAGTCGCGCGCGAAGTCGGCGATCAGCTCGAGCTTGCGCTCGCGCGGGATCTCGATCGTCCCGTCCGAGATCTCCACGTGCGAGAAGCGGAAGTGCTCGAGCCAGCGCTTGAAGTCGTCGACCTTGTCCTGCGCGTAGACCGCCTCGAAGAGCGTGCCGCCACACACCACCGGGGTCGCGAACGAGCGGTAGAGGGCGATCTTCTTCTCGAGGTTGTTCGTGACGTAGCTCGTGCCCCAGCCGAGCTTGACGATGTCGACGTACTCGCCGGCCGTGTCGAAGAGGCCCTCGATCTCCCGCAGGTTCAGGCCCTTGTCGATCACGTGCGTGAGCCCGCGCGAGCGCGGCTTGCCCTCGCGCGTCGGGACGTCGAGGAACGCGATGCCGTCAGAGTCGTGCATAGATGTCCTCCAGCTTCTTGCGCGCCCGGTCCTGGACGTCGCGATAGAGCGAGCCGCCGTGGGCGTCGATGCCGACGGTCAGCGGGCCGAAGTCCTTCACACGGAACTTCCAGAGGCACTCGGGCATGAGCTCCTCCCAGGCGACCTCCTCGATCTCCTCGATCTGCGTCGTCTCGAGAGCGGCGGCGCCGCCGACGATCGCGAAGTAGACCATCCCGAGCCGCTGCATCGGGTCGATCGCCTCGTCCGGGAAGCCGCCCTTGCCGCAGATCGCCCGAACGCCGTACTGCGCGCCGAGACCCTCCGTGAAGCGCACCATGCGCGCGCTCGTCGTCGTCCCGATGCAGACCTTCTCGTAGCGGCCAGGCCCGAGCTTGCGGACGCCCGGCGCCGTGTGCAGGAGGAACGCGCCGGTGAGGTCCATCGGCGGCTCCACTCCCTGGTCGAAGATGCGGATCTGCGTCCGGTCGCGGATCCCGATGATGTGCCCCTGGACGACGACCTCGTCGCCGGCGCGGAGCTTCAGGATCTCCTCGGGATCGGTGATCGGGAACGTGACCTCGTGGACGGCCATCAGGCGTCCCTCTCGTACTCGACCGAGCCGTCGGCCGCAACGTGGGCGGACGCCCGCCGCGCCGCCCAGCACTGATAGTTGACCGCGACGGGGTTGAGCGTCATGTGCGTGTCGGCGTGCTCGACGTGCACCGAGAGCACGGTCACGTCGCCACCCAAGCCCATCGGGCCGATGCCGGTCTCGTTCAGGAGGTCGTACAGCTCGCCTTCGAGCTCGGCGACGAGCGGATCCGGGTTGTGCGTGCCGACGGGCCGCGCGATCGCCTCCTTCGCGAGGTGCATCGCGTAGTCGGCACTCCCGCCGATCCCGACGCCGACGATCCCGGGCGGGCACGGCTTCCCGCCCGCGCCGACGATCGAGTCGAGGACGAAACGCTTGATGCCCGCGACCCCGTCGGCGGGGACGCACATCTTCAGGAAGCTCATGTTCTCCGAGCCCGAGCCCTTCGGGACGCACTTCACGTCGAGCCCGTCCCAGCCCGGCTCGAAGTCCCAGTGGACGATCGGCACGCGGTAGCCGACGTTCTGCCCGGTGTTCTCGCGCGTCAGCGTGTGCACGGTATTCGAGCGCAGCGGGTGCTCGATCGTCGCGCGCTCGGTGCCCGCCTTGAGCGCCTCGTAGATCCGCGCGGGATGCAGCGGGAAGCCTTCGCCGACGCGGCAGTAGTACACAGCGATCCCCGTGTCCTGGCAGACGAGGTTCGCCTGGTCGTCCGCGATCTCGACGTTCCGCGTGATCGTCTCGAGCACACGCTTGCCCGTCGTCGAGGTCTCGCGGTCGCACGCGGCGGCGAGCGCATCGCGGAGGTCCTGCGGGATGTCTTTGAGCGCCCAGACGTACAGGTGCGCGGCGGCGTCCTCGACGGCCTGCGAGATGTCCGTCGCGACGACACTCACGACGCGACCTTCGCGGACTCGAGGAGCTCCAGGATCGCTCGCGCGTCCTCGCCGCCCGCCCGCGCGTGCTCGATGAGCGGGATGCCGTGTGGGCCCTTCGCCTCGCGCATATCCTGGAAGTCGGCGAGCACGGTGCTGACGATGTCGAAGTAGCCGAGCATGGCGGCTGCGAAGAGATCGAGTCGAGCCCCGTGCTCGAGCAGCAGGAGCGCGATCTGGCGCCTCCCCATGTGTGCGGCCGCGCCGAGTGCGGCTTCCCAGTCGCCGCCGCCCCAATCCCAGGCGGCGTTCACGAGCGCGGGCTGCTCCGTGAGTGCCTCGCGGACGTACTGGAGGTCGCCGTGCGCGTTCGCGACGAACGCCTGGACGTGCTCCGGATCAAGGGGAGCGGGAGCGTCGGTCATGACCGTGCCCTTTCCGCCGCAGTGGCGCCCGCCCTGCGGCCGAAGACCGTGCATTCCAGGAGTGAGTTGCCCATCATGCGGTTCCTTCCGTGCGTCCCGCCCGCGATCTCGCCGCAGGCGAAGACGCTCTCGAGCGTGGTTTCCGCGTGCTCGCCGATCACGAGCCCGCCGTTCTGGTAGTGGAGGACGGGGTAGGTGAGGACCGGCTCCGCGAGCGGGTCGATGCCGGCGCCACGGTAGCGCCGCAGCATGTACGGGAGCGAGAGCTCGGCGTCCTCCTCGGAGATCCGCGTCGTGTCGAGCCACACCGCCGGTCGTCCGTCGGGAGTCGGCACGCCCTTCCCCTTCGCCACCTCGTCGAAGATCGCCTGTGAGACGGCGTCGCGCGGACCGAGCGAGTCGGTGAACTCCTCGCTGTCCGAGTTGACGAGAACCGCGCCGTACGCCCGCGTCGTCTCCGGGATCGAGTAGCCCTGCATGGTCGCCGGCCAGGCGCCGCCGTTCGGGTGGTACTGGAGCGCATCGAGGTCGCGCGCCTCGGCGCCCGCCTCGAGCGCGATGCGCGTCACTTCGCCGGTCGCGTTCGGATGGTTGGTCGAGAGCTCGCCGCGCTCGCCGGCCTCCGCATAGCAGCGCCCGCCCGCCGCGAGGACGACGGCAGCGGCCTCCACGGTGGAGGTCGAGCCGTCCTTGACCCTGAACGTCGCGCGCCAGCCGTTCTCGCCGGGCTCGACTGCGGTCAGCGCGTGGTGGGGAAGCTCGATGCCGGAGCCGGCCTCGTACGCATCCCGTAGCGCCTTCGTGATCGCGTGGCCCGTGCGGTCGCCGACCTGGAGCAGTCGCTTGCGCGTCGCTCCTCCGCAGCGCGCAAGCCGGTAGCCACCGTTCGAGCGCGTGAACTCGACTCCCAGCTCCTCGAGCCAGTGGATCGCCGATGGGGCTTCGCTCGTCAGCACCTCGACCAGTCGCGGATCGGCCGTGTCGTGCGAGCTGCGCATGACGTCCTCCGCGTGGATCTGGGGCGAGTCGTCCTCGCCGAACGCCGCCTGGATCCCGCCCTGCGCCTTCGCGGAGTTGCACGCCTGGAGCGTGGTCTTCGTCGCAAGCGCGACGCGCGCGCCCGCATGCTCGGCAGAGACGGCGGCGGCGAGCCCGGAGGCACCGCTTCCGACGACGAGCACGTCAAAGGTCGCGCCGCTTCGCACGGGCAGCATCGTAGCTCAATTTGTTATCTCTGTCATTACGCCCCGTTATTCACCAGCTCGACACCTCCGCGCGGCGCGTTCGCGCTGCCGAGCGGCTAGACTCGCGCGATGGGCACGCTCGTCGACGTCATCTCGCCGGACTTCATCACCGTCGCTCCCGAGGACACGCTCGGAGAGGTCGCCGAGCGCATGACGGGCAAGAACGTCGGCGCCGTGATCGTCAAGGACCACGGGCGCATGATCGGCATCCTCACCGAGCGGGACATGCTGCGGGCGATGGCCGCGCGGGTGCACACGAGCGACGCGAGGGTCCGGTCGTTCATGACTCCCGACCCGATCACCGCCGCCCCGGACATGGACCTCGACGGGGCGGCCCAGGTGATGCTCGACCACGGCTTCCGGCATCTTCCGGTGGTCGACGGCTCGAACGTCGTCGGGATCGCGAGCCTCCGCCGCGTGCTCGGCGGTCGCCGACAGCCTGCGCCCGAAGCGGCCTGACCTCCCTCTCGCGCGCCGGCTGAGCGCCGCTAACAGCGCGGAATCGACCGCCGAACCGCTATCGAGCGAAGACCCACAGGCCGAGCCCGATCACTCCGACGACGAGCGCGATCGGGGTCCACAGCCTCACAGCTCGCAGCTTCCCGCGTGCGTACGCCCCCGGCGGTCGCTCCGTGCGTCGCGGGAGCCGGTCGATCGCCGTAAGGCCGAAGAAGAGGACGAACCCGAAGATTGCGAGGCGCGCGCCGACCTGAGATGCCGTCGCGGCGACGATCATGTCGGATCCTCTTCGCGACGCCGAGCACCCGCCGGTGTCGCGAGTCGCGTCCGGCCGCTCCCGTGAGCCATGCCTGTCACTCCTAGCACGCCGTCCGGCGCTCCAGAGCCTGTCGCCGGAGCTCAGCTGCACGCAGAGACGATCCCGCGGACGAGTGCCGAGCTCGCCTGCGTCGCGCTCACCCCGCGACCGCGGAGCTTCGCGGCCACCTTCGCGTTCCGGCGGATCTCGCCCGTCGCCTCCTTCTCGGCCGGCTTCGGCGAGACGCGCGTGAAGAGGCAGGACGCGCGGTCCTTGACCCCGCTGATCCAGCCCACCGCGAAGACGTACTTGAGCGTGGGCTTCGAGTACGGCGCCGCGCGATAAGCGGCGCGTGCCCCGGCGACAGGCGCCTTCTGCATCCGGGCGTTCGAGGCAACGAGCTGGAGCGCGGCCGCGTCGCTCGCAGGCGCCCGTGCAGCAGAGTGACCGAGCGAGCCCGCGAGGGTCGCCGTCAGGAGCGCCAGTGCCGCCGTCAGACTCGCGTACTCGACCATCGCCTCATCGTCCGCTCGACGCGCTGCGCCGTCAACCGCCGCTCACCAGATCGAGCGCAGGAGCTCCTCCGCGTCTTCCACGGTGACGGGCCGTGGGTTCGCGCGCGTCCCGGGCCGCGCGACGACGTCGCCGGCGAGGCTTGCGAGCTCGTCCTCGGGAACGCCGAAGTCGCGCAAGCGCTCGAACCCACCGAGCCGGGCGAGCTCCTCCGCGCGGGTCGCGGGATCCGTGGTTCCGAGCGCGGCTGCGAAGCGCGCGATCGCCTCGGGCACCTCCGGCTGGTTGAAGCGCAGCGTCGGGGCGAGCGTGAGCGCGTTCATCGCCCCGTGCGGCAACCCGTAGCGCCCTCCGAGCGCCTGAGCGAGCGCGTGCGCGAGCGCGAGACCGGAGAGCCCGAGCGCGGCGCCCGCGTGCATCGCGCCCTCGAGCAGCTTCGTCCGCGCCTCGAGGTCGAGCGGGCGCGCAACGACCTCGGGGAGCCAGTGTCCGATGAGCGGCGCTCCGGCAAGCGCCTCACGGTCGGCTTCGGCGTTGCGGCGGTCGACGTAGAGCGCCTCTGCGCAGTGCGCGAGCGCGTTCATCGCGGTGCCGACGGTCTCCCCGAGCGGGAGGTCGAGCGTGAGTCGCGGCTCGTACACGATCGCAACCGTGTTCGTGCCCGAGCCACCGGTCTTCACCCGCCGCTCCTCGTCGCGCGAGCCGAAATGCCTCGTCCACTCCGCGCCCGAGTACGTGGTCGGCACGGCGACGAGCGGGAGCCCGGTCGTCGCGGACACGGACTTCGCCGTGTCGAGCGCGCTGCCGCCGCCGACCGCGACGAGCGAGTCTGCCCCCGCCGCCGCTTCAACAGCGCTTGCGACCGTCTCCACCGGCGCATGCCGTCGGACACCGGCGAAGCGGGCGGTGACAGGCAGATCGAGCGACGCGAACCGCTCGCTCGTGACGAGCAGCGGCGCACGGCCCCCGATCTCCGCGAGGACGCTGTCGAGCTCGTCGAGGCCCCAGCGGACGATCACGCCGCGAGCCGCTCCCGCGCGAACTCGACGAACGCCTCGGCGACGCGTGTCCGCGCACGGCCGGAGGCCGCCGCGAGCGAGATCTCGCGCGTCGCCTCGAGCCCCTGGACGCGCGCCTCCGTCAGCCTGCCCGCAGCGAGGTCCGACTCCACGGCGGTCCTCGAGATGAAGGTCACCCCGTAGCCCGCCTCGACGGCCTGGCGCACGGACTCCTGCAGCCCGAGCTCGAGCTTCACGTCGAGGTCGCGCAGGCGGACGCCCTGCCTGCGGAGCGCGTCCTCGAGCGTCTGCCTGACGCCTGCGCCCTCCTGCATGAGGATGAGCGCCTCGTCGCGGAGCTCGTCGAGCGCGATCGTCCGACCCGCGAAGCGATGACCGGTCGGGCACGCGAGGATCACCTCGTCGAAGAAGAAGGGCTCGAAGCGGACGCCGCGATGGCGTCGCGACGCGCCGACGATCCCGAGCTCGAGCTCGCGTGCTGCGACGCGCTCGACGACCGTGTGCGTGTCGGAAACCGTGAGGAAGACCCGGACCCCCGGGTTCTGCCGCTGGAACTCGCACAGCACGAGCGGGACCGCGATCGCCGCCGGCCCCGTCGAGGCGCCGAGAACGAGGTCGCCGCCGAGCTCGCCCTCGACCGTCGCCGCGACCGCCGACACGACCTGCTCCTCGAGCGCGAGAAGCCTCTGTGCGCCCCGGTACAGGCGCCAGCCCGCCTCCGTCGGCTCCACGCGTCGCCCCGACCGGTCGAGGAGCTGGGTGTCGAGCCGCTTCTCGAGGGCGCGTATCTGGAGCGACACGGCAGGCTGGGTGACGCCGAGTCGCTCGGCTGCCTGGGAGAAGCTCCGCCGCTCGACGACCGCGCAGAAGGCTGCGAGCTGACGCGTGTCCATATAAGCGGAGCTTATCTCCGGGGCCGCCGCTAGGGTCAGCGCGTGCGGGTCTGGATCGACGTCTCGAACTCACCGCAGGTGCCGTTCTTCCTGCCGCTGATGGCGCTCCTCGAGGAGCGCGGACACGAGGTCTCCGTCACGACGCGGGACTACGCGCAGACGCTCGAGCTCTTGGGGCTGCACGGCATCCCGCACGAGGTGGTCGGCCCACGGCACGGCGGCGCGGGCGCCTGGGGCAAGGGACGCGCGATGGCGGCACGGGTTCCGGCTCTTCGGCGCTTCGCGCGCGGTCGCGGCTTCGACATCGCGCTCTCACACGCCTCACACGAGCTCCCGCTCGTCGCGCGTTCGCTGGGCATCCCCTCCGCGTACGCGTTCGACTACGAGTTCGCGCGCGTGCAGCACGGCGTCGGCTGCCGCGCGGCGACGAGGGTCGTCGTGCCCGACGCGATCCCGCAGAGCCGCCTCGACAAGCTCGGCGCCCGTGCGCGCAAGGTTCGTCGCTATCCCGGGCTGAAGGAGGAGTACTACTTGCGGGGCTTCGAGCCCGACGGACGCGTGCTCGACGAGCTCGGGGTCGATCGAGGCCGCGTCCTCACCGTCGTCCGCACTCCACCCGAGGTCTCTCTCTACCACCGCCACGAGAACCCACTTCTCGCGGACGTGCTCGAGCGTCTCGGCTCGGACTCCGGCGTCCACGCTGTCGTGCTCCCGCGGACGACGGAGCAGCGCGAGGCGATCGTCGGAGCCGGACTTCCCTCTCTCGTCGTCCCCGGGCACGCGATCGACGCGCAGAGTCTCGTCGCCCTTGCCGATCTCGTCGTCTCCGCCGGCGGGACGATGAACAGGGAGGCGGTCGCGCTCGGCGTTCCCGTTTACACGACGTTCGCAGGGCACCTCGGTGCCGTCGACGAGCGGCTGATCGCCGAAGGCCGCCTGCGGCCGCTCCGGTCCGCGGACGAGCTCCTGGTCGAGAAGCGCACGGACGAGCGCGAGCCGACCGCGCGCGATCCCAGCCTGCTCGTCGACCTGCTCCTGAGCGCGCTGGACCGTTAGAGCGAGGTCGACGTCTCGGCCGCGGGCGCGGCAGTCGCGTCGGCGACCGGGATCCGCTGCGGCCTGCCGACGAGGACGTTCAGCTGCCCGACCACCTCGAGCGTGTCTCCCGCCTCGACGAGCTCCGCGAGGCGGTCGAGCTCCGCGTCGAGCCACTGCGGGTCGATCGGGGGCCTCGTGACGAGGAGGATCGCCTCGTGCTCCGTCGGGCCGACCGTCTCGTCGTTCGACCAGAGCTCCTCGTGGAGCTTCTCGCCGGGCCGCGCGCCGACGAACTCGATGCCGATGTCGCGTCCCGGCTCCTTGCCCGAGAGCTTGATCATCGTCTCCGCGAGGTCGACGATGGCGACCGGCTCGCCCATGTCGAGGACGTACACCTGGCCGCGCCCGCCGATCGCGCCCGCCTGGATGACGAGCTGCACCGCCTCCGGGATCGTCATGAAGAAGCGCGTCATCTCCGGATGGGTCACCGTCAGCGGCCCGCCGCGGGCGAGCTGCTTGCGGAAGATCGGGATCACGCTCCCGGACGAGCCGAGGACGTTCCCGAAGCGGACGCCGCAGAAGCGCGTGCTCGTGTCGGCGCGATGGCCCCAGGCCTCGACGATCCACTCGCAGACCGCCTTCGACTGGCCCATGACGGTCTTCGCGTTCACCGCCTTGTCGGTCGAGACGAGGACGAAGCGCTTCGCGCCGAATTCGACCGCCACGTCAGCGACCGAGCGGGTGACGAGCGTGTTGTTGCGCACCGCCTCGAGAGGGTTCGCCTCCATCAGCGGGACGTGCTTGTACGCGGCGGCGTGGAAGACGACGCCCGGCCGGTACTTGTCGAAGACCTGGCGCATCTTCGTCTCGTTCCCGACGTCCGCGAGGATCGCGGCTGTCGCACGGAACGCGCGCTCGTCGACGAGCTCGCGCTCGATCTCGAAGAGCGCCGGCTCGCCGTTGTCGACGAGGACCAGACGCTTCGGGCCGATGCGGGCGATCTGTCGGCAGAGCTCGGCGCCGATCGAGCCGCCGGCTCCGGTGACCAGGACGACCTCCTCCTTCACGTAGCCGGAGATCGAGTCGATGTCGACGTCGACCGACTCGCGCCCGAGGAGGTCCTCCACCTCGACCGGACGGAGCTGGCCGGCCAGGTTGACGTCGCCCGAGATCAGCTCGAGGAGCCCCGGTAGCGTCTTCACCGGGATGCCCTCGCGCCGCGCGACGTCGACGATCTGCTCGCGCACGTCGCCCGCGGCGGACGGCATCGCGATCAGGAGCTCGTCGGGGCGGCGCTCCGGCAGGAGGTGGCGGAGCTCGTCGATCGTCCCGAGCACGCGGATGCCGTGGAGGCGGAGGTTCTTCTTGCGCGGGTCGTCGTCGACGAGCCCGATCGGGGTGTAGCCGAGACCCGGGCTCTTGAGCATCTCGCGGACGATGAGCTGCGCGGCGTCTCCCGCGCCGACGATGATGACCTCCTTGCCGCGCGCGACGAGCGCTCCCTTCGACGGGCGCTCGATCAGCGTGCGCGCGAGGAAGCGGGAGCCGGTGATGAACGCGAGCAGAAGGAGCGTGTCGACGATCCAGATCCCACGCGGCACCTTCGCGGGATGGAAGTCGAGGACGGTGAAGACGAGGAAGGTGGCGATGACCGCGACGACGACCCCCCGGACCGCCTCCCACATGTCGCTCGTGGAGACGTAGCGCCACCACCGGTTGTAGAAGCCGAACGCGATGAAGACCGGGAGCATGATCCCGACGACGAGCGCGATGACGTCCCAGTCCTCGTACCGCAGGTAGTAGACGGGCGTGTCGTTGTCGAAGCGAACGAAGAACGAGAGCCGCCACGCGGCCGCGATGAGGACCGCGTCGACCGCGACCTGCCACAGCCGATGTCTGTTGAGCGGGCTTCTCACGCGCTTGCGGGGACACCGAGCGCGACGCGGACGGTGTCCACGACCCGCTCCTGTATGTCAGGAGAGATGCCCGCCCAGAGCGGGATCGAGAAGTTTTCCTCTGCCGCGCGCTCGGTCTCGGGGAGATCGCCCGTGCGATATCCGAGGTAGCCGAGCGCAGGCTGCAGATGGAGCGGCGGCAGGTAGTACTGCGCGTTCCCGATCGCGGCCTCGCTCAGCGCCGCGCGGATGCGGTCGCGCTCCGGCGAGCGGCACACGAACAGGTGGTAGACGTGACCCGGCTCGTCCTCCGGGATCTGGACGAGCTCGCCGAGACCGAGCTCCGCGTAGCGCGACGCCGCCTCACGGCGGAGCCGCGTCCACTCGTCCAGGCTCTCGAGGAAGACGCGCAGCACGGCGGCATGGATCTCGTCGAGGCGCGAGTTGTAGCCCACGTGCTCGAAGGTCTTCTTCGCCTTCGAGCCGTGGAAGCGGAGCAGGCGAATGCGCTCGCCGAGCTCGTCGTCCGTGACCGCGATGAGCCCGCCGTCGCCGAACGCGAACAGGTTCTTCGTCGGGTAGAAGCTGAAGGTCGAGGCAATCCCGGTGCGCGCGATGTCCGGCGACCCGAAGGCCTGCGCCGCGTCCTCGAGGATCGGAACGCCGAGAGCGGCCAGCTCTGCGAGCGGAGCGGGCCGCCCGAAGAGGTGCACCGGGACGATCGCTCTCGTCCGCTCGGTGATGCGGGCCGCCACGTCCTCGGGATCGACGTTCAGCGTCGCCGGGTCGATCTCGGCGAACACCGGTGTCGCGCCGCGCCGCGCGATCGACTCGGCGGTGGCGTAGAACGTGAACGCCGGACAGATGACCTCGTCGCCCGCTCCGACGCCCATCGCGTCGAGCGCGAGGACGATCGCGTCGGTCCCGTTCGCGACGCCGATCGTCTGTGAGACGCCCAGATATGCAGCCGCCTCCTCCTCGAACGCCGCGACGTTCGGGCCGAGGATGAAGCTCCCGGACTCGATCACGGCGTCGATCGCCTCGCGCAGGCGCGGGAGGAGCGGCGCGTACTGCGCCTTGACGTCGATCAGGGGAATTCCGCTCACGGGGGGACGCGCCGAGTGTAGCGAGGCGACTTCGATTTCCCCGTCAGCCTGCGGAGTCCTCGGCGGCGCGCCGACGACGCCGGAGGCGGCTGAAGACGAGCCAGGCGAGGCCGGCGACAACGGCGAGAGCGATCAGGTAGTCGAGGTAGCTGAAGGCGTCGTGGACCTTCGTCCAGCTCTCCCCCGCGGCGTATCCGCCGGCCGCGAAGGCGAAGCACCAGATCGCCGCGCCGGCGAGCGTCAGCAACACGTACCTCACGAACGGGACCTCGAGCACGCCGGCGGGAATCGAGATGAACGAGCGGACGAGCGGCGTCAGCCGGCCGAGGAACACCGCCCAGCCCTCCCAGCGCTCGAACCAGCGCTCAGCGCGTTCGAGCCGCTCGTGGTCGAGATGGAGCCAGCGCCCGTGGCGCTCGAGGTAGGGGCGGCCGCCGTAGATGCCGAGCGCCCAGCCGCCGATCGCGCCGAGCGTGTACCCGAGCGTCCCGGCGAGCGCGACGGCGACGTACGCGGCGAAGCCGGAGTCGATCGTGTGCCCGAAGAGCACGACGTCCTGTCCTGGGAACGCACCGGCGGCAAGGGCGCCCGCGTAGATCATCACCACCTCGCTCGCCGCCGGGAACACGGCGTCGATCATCGAGAGGACGAAGACGGCGTAGAGGCCGTGATCGCCGATCGCGGTCGTGACGGCGTCCGTGATGCCGCCGGTGACCGAGGCGACGAGCACGGGCGGAGTCTAGAGACAGGTGGCGCCGGCGCTACTTGGAGCCCGCGACCCGGCGCACGGTGAGTGGCACGGCTAGCACGACCGATCCGAGCTCGTTCGTCGCCGTCACGCCGATCAGGTAACGGCCGCCCGTTGCGAGCTTCCCACTCTTGGAGCGACCGTCCCAGGCGATCGTCTGCTGACCCGCCTCGTAGCGCGTCGACGCGAGCGTCCGCAGCGGCGTGCCGTCGACCGTCTCGAGCACAACCTTGACCTGCGCGGCACGCGCCTGCGTCCACCGGATCGCGAGCGACCGGCCGCCCGGCGGCAGTGCCAGGGTCTTCGGCTCAATTTGGAGGAAGCCGAGCGTCGAGTTCACGGCGAACTTGCGCGTGGCCGTCGACGCGAGGCCCTGGTCGTCGGCCGCCGAGACCGTGAGCTTCCACCGACCCTCGGCTGCGGGTCCCGGCGTGGGCGACGGCGGAGAGGGCGGCTCGCCTGGCGCCGGTGGCGGAGGCGTCACCGCAGGAGGCGGGAACGGCACCTGGTACGTGCCCGGCTGGGACTGGGTCGTCTGCTGGTAAGCGGCCGTCCCGTCGGGACCCGTCAGCGTGACGGTCACGTTCGACGGCCGGACGACCTTGAACCCGAGGG
The DNA here is from genome assembly GCA_963809405.1 of uncultured Actinomycetes bacterium. Taxonomy (GTDB): domain Bacteria; phylum Actinomycetota; class Thermoleophilia; order Gaiellales; family Gaiellaceae; genus GMQP-bins7. The sequence continues at coordinate 1,048,427 of CAWEJN010000002.1, read as the reverse complement.
TCTCGGCGTCGTCGATCCCGTCGCCGTTCGGAGACACGACCCCGACCGACGGCGGTGCCACGTACACCCCCGAGTACGTCAGCAGGAGCGCGTCCGCGACGGGTCGCTCCTTCCCGTCCGAGGGGCTCGAGAGCACCATGCCGTCGAAGGCGAGCGTCGAGGACCCGCCTCCGTCGAGCGCCATCCCGGACACGGCTCCGAGCCGAACCAGGGTCTGTGCGAGCTCGAAGTTCGTCATCCCGACCGAGTACCCGGGCTGCCGCCCGTCGGTCGTGACGAGGACGATGCTGCCGTTCTTGAGCTGACCGACGGCGCTGCGCGGTCCGCGGGGAGCGAGCTGTGAGGTCGTGAACGCCTCGTTCGAGCGGTACACCGGCTTCCCGCTGCGGACGAGGATCGGCCCGCCGCCGATCGCGTCGGAAACCGTCCCCCAGCCCGGCTGGAGGATCAGCCGCAGCGTCACGGTCGTCCCGATCGGCGCCTCGGCCTGGAGCTTCGTGGCCGCGATCCCGCGCGCGACGAGCACCGCCGTGCCGGGCGCGATCGCCACCGGCCCGTTCTGGCTGGCGCTGACGACGGGTGCGGCGAGGTCGGCGTTCGGGGTCGCCGCCGGGAACGGCGAGAGCACGAGCGCGATCGAGCCGGCGATCTGCGGCGTCGAGCGTCCCCAGTCGGTCGTGAAGAGGGAGATCCCGTTCTTCCCGGGCGCCTGGTTCAGGAAGTTGAGGGTGCGCCGCTGGCCGAGCCCGCGCCACGTGCCGAGGAACTTGATCCGACGGACGTCGAGCGTCCCGTCGAGCGTGATCCCGGCGCTCGAGCGCGATGCGTTCGGCGGCGTGACGAGGACGCCGTCGCGGAGCAGAACCCCGCTCGGGCGGCCGGTCGAGAGCGAGAAGAGGTCGCCGTTCACGCCGACCGTCGTGCTCGTCGTCGACAGCCGCCGCTCCATCGACGACACCGTCTCCCTACCGGTCACGGATCCGTTCGAGAGGACCGGGCTCAGCCGGTAGAGGCCAACCGGGCGCGGTCCCTTGACGACGTGTACCGCGACGGGGCCGTGCGGCGTGAACTGGATCGTGTCCTGGTACGTGACGCCGGGGAAGAGCTGGGTCGTCTGCGCCCCCGCGGTGCCGGCGAAGGCGAGCGCGAGAGCAGCGGCGGCGGCTCCGGAGAGAGCGGCGAGGCGAAGCACGGCCGATCGAGGCTAGCGCAAGGAGAACCGCCGTTTTGCAGGCTCTTACAGGATTCGTACAGCAGCGTCAGTCGAAGACGCGGACGTCGCGGTACAGCGTGTCCCGCTGGACCGGGGTCTTCCCGACCGAGCGGATCAGGTGGACGAGCTCGTCGGTCGTCGTGCGATACGTCGTGCCGGCGGCGGAGACGACGTTCTCCTCGATCATCACCGAGCCCATGTCGTCGGCGCCGAAGCCGAGCGCGACCTGCCCGATCTTCAGCCCCTGGGTCACCCACGAGGACTGGATGTGAGGGACGTTGTCGAGGTAGATCCGGGACACGGCCTGGGTGAGCAGGTAGTCGAACGAGGTGGGCATGTCCTCGTCGGCCACGACGTCGTCGAGGCGGTTGCCGTCGCGCTGGAACGTCCACGAGATGAAGGCGCGGAACCCGCCCGTCTCGTCCTGCAGCTCGCGGATGCGCCGCATGTGCTCGACGCGCTCCTCGAGCGTCTCGACGTGGCCGTACATCATCGTCGAGGTCGTCGACATCCCGAGCCGGTGCGCCTGGCGCATCACGTCGAGCCACTCGTCGGTCTTCGTCTTCTTCGGCGCGATCGCCTTGCGGACGCGGTCGACGAGGATCTCGGCGCCGCCTCCCGGGAGCGAGTCGAGGCCCGCGTCGCGGAGGCGCGAGAGCGTCTGCGGGATCGTCAGCTTCGAGCGCCGCGCGATGTGCTGCACCTCCGACGGAGACAGCGCGTGCAGGTGGATCGGGTAGCGCGCCTTGATCGAGCGGAAGAGGTCCTCGTAGTAGTCGATACCGAGGTCCGGGTGGTGGCCTCCCTGCATGAGGAGCCCGGTGCCCCCGATCGCGAGCGTCTCCTCGATCTTCTTGTAGATGACGGGCTTCGGGAGCAGATAGCCCTCGCGCAGGTCGCCCGGGCGCCGGTAGAAGGCGCAGAAGTCGCAGTCCGTGACGCAGACGTTCGTGTAGTTCAGGTTCCGGTCGACGATGAACGTCACCCGTGAAGGGTCGTTCAGCCGGTTCCGGACTTCGTTGGCGACGCGGCCCACGGCGACGAGATCACGCGAGCGCAGGAGCGCGATCGCGTCGTCGTCCGTGATCCGCTCACCGTCGAGCGCCTTCTCGAGGACGTCCTCGACGGCAGGCGCCGGGTCGGCGACGATCGTCACGCGGCGACCTCCTCGCGCACGAAGCGAAGCTCCGGCACGTGGCGGAGCTCGCCGGCGTCGCGCGCCATCTCGAGAAACGTGTACAGACCCGCGCGCTCGCGCGGCCCGAAGCTGTAGCGAAGCTTCTCGAAGTAGCGTGCCATGAACCCGGCGGGGTAGCCGTACTCCTCGCTCGCGAGGCGCGCGAACCTCTCCGGCTCGCCGCGGGCCAGCCGCACCGACGAGACGAGCGCATGCTCGAGCTCGATGAGGCCGTCGACGATCGGCTCGGGTGCCGCCCAGACGGCGAAGACCATCGGCAGGCCCGTCCGCTCGAGCCAGAGACGGCCGAGGTCGAAGTGCGGGGTCGGGTCCTCGAACGCGCTCCGGAGCGCTGCGTCGCCGATGAGGAGCGTCGCGTCGGCGTCGAAGCCGAGTGGGACGATCTCGGCGTCGGGGAGGAGGACGCGGACGAGCACGACGGAGGTCGCGCTCTCCGGGGTCACGGCGACCGAGCGCACCTGGCCGAACGGGATCGGGGTGACGAGCTGGATCGAGTCGACGGCGCCCTCGGACGAGACGCAGAGCCGGGGGAGGATCCGGAGTCGGTCCGCGTTCCGCGCGTACTCGATCGACGGGATCGGAGCGATGTCGACGTCGCCGTCGAGCAGCATCCGGCTGAGCTCCGTCGGGACACCCCAGACCTCCTCGACGTCCGCCTTCAGCTCGTAGAAGACGGGCGCCATGTTCACGTACGAGATGCGGCCCAGCCGAATGCTCATGCCGCCTCCCGGACGAGCGAGGCGACCGAGGCGATCAACGCCGGTACGAGGAACATCCCGATGGAGAGCCCCGTCACTGCGCACCATGCCGCGAGGACGACCACGGCTGCGACGCGCATGCCGCGCTGCGGAAGCGCGACCGGAAGCGATGTGACGAAGAGTGGAACGACAACGAGCCACCACCGAACCTCAGCGGTGTCCGTCTCCGACCCGAAGATGACCCAAATCGAGGCCGCGAGACCGACGGCTGCGAGCATGAAGGCAACGAAGCTCCAGCGCTGCGCTTCGGAATGCGTTCTCCGAGCGTGCAGCGCTGCGTTCACGCTGCCCACCTGCGAAGCTCGTTGTAGAGCGTGTCGCGCTGCACGGGGATGCGGCCGGCGTCGCGGACGAAGCGGACGAGCTGATCGACCTTCTGCTCGGTCTCGGTCTTCGCCCCCGCAGCGTGGAAGATCTCCTCGCGGACGACCGTGCCCTGGACGTCGTTCGCGCCGAAGTGGAGGGCGACCGCCGCGAGCGGCATCCCCATCATGATCCAGTAGGCCTTGATGTTCGCGACGTTGTCGAGCATCAGCCGCGAGAACGCGAGCATCTTCAGATCGTCGGCGCCGGTCGTGTGACGCCAGCCGCGCCGCTCGAAGACGGTGTTCTCAGGGTGGAACGCAAGTGGGATGAACGCGAGGAACCCGCCCGTCCGGTCCTGCTGGTCGCGGAGGCGAAGGATGTGGTCGACGCGCTCCTCGTACGTCTCGACGTGGCCGTAGAGCATTGTGCAGTGCGTCGGGATGCCGAGCCGGTGCGCGGTGTCGTGGACGTGGAACCAGGTGTCGGGGTGCTCCTTGCCGGGGGCGACGAGCCTGCGGACGCGATCGGCGAACACCTCCGCGCCACCGCCCGGGAGCGAGCCGAGGCCCGCGTCCTTCAACTCCTGGAGCACGTCCTCGTGCGTGAGCCCGGAGAGCGTCGTCATGTGGTGGATCTCGGACGCCGTGAAGCACTTCAGGTGGACGTCCGGGACCGCCTCGTGGAGCGCGGCGATCGTGTCTCGGTAGTAGGCGAAGTCCACGTGCGGGTTCTCGCCGTTCACCATGTGGATCTCGGTGAATTGCGTCGCCTCGCGCTGCTCCAGCACGTCCGCGACGAGCTCCTCCGCCGTCAGCGTGTACGCATGCTCCTGCTTCCGCGTTGCCGCGAAGGCGCAGAACTTGCACTTCACGCGGCAGACGTTCGTCTGGTTGAGATAGAGGTTCTGGACGAAGAAGACCTCGTCCGTCCCGCCGCGCAGGCGCCGCGCGAGGTCGGCGAGCTCACCGAGCGCGAGCACGTCGTCGGACTCGAGGAGCGCGAGGCCGTCCTCGAAGTCGAGGCGCTCCCCGGACTCCACCTTTCCCCGGACCTCGTCCAGGATGCTCCGCTCGACGACTGCCACGACTCCTACCGCTCCCGATCGATGACGATGTGCGTGAGAGCCTCCAGCTCGGGCTGTCCGTCCAGGAAGCCTCGCGCCTTGCCAGCGTAGTCGAGCGCCATCTCCCGGGACCGGCGGAGCGCGCTCGTCTCCGCGACGCGGACGAGCGCTCCCTCCGTCGAGCCGCCTCGAAGCGCCTCGCGGACGACCTCGTCCTCTCGGGCGGCGAGGATCAGCGGCAGCGTCGGTACGCCCTCGCGCAGGTCCGCGCCCGGGATCTTCCCGGTCTCGATCGTGTCACCGACGCAGTCGAGGATGTCGTCGGCGATCTGGAAGGCAATCCCGAGGTTCAGCCCGAAGGCCCCGAGCCGCTCGTCGCGCGAGCCGAGGAGGCACGCCGCCTCGAACAGCTTCCCGGTCTTGAGGGAGATCCGCTCGACATATGCGTCGATCGGCGTGTCCGGGTCGTGCTCCTGTCGCTTCTGCATCGCCTCTCCGCGCGCGATCGCGAGGCACGCGCGCGCGAGCACGTCGACGCCTTCGATGTCGCCCGCTCCTGCGAGCTCCGAGAAGGCACGGGCGAAGAGGTAGTCGCCTCCCGCCCGCGCGGCGCCGAGCCCGTGCTCGTGCCAGGCGGACGAGCGTCCGCGGCGAAGCTCCGCGCCGTCGATCACGTCGTCGTGCACGAGGGTCGCGACGTGCGCGAGCTCGACGGCGACGCCTCCGCGGAGGGCGACCTCGCGATCGTCTGCCGTGAGATGGACGAGCAGGGGACGCATGCGCTTCCCGCCCGCGGCGATGGCGTTCCGCGCGACCTCCCGCACCACGCCCGGATACGGCGCGACGGCGGCCTCGAGCCGCACCTCGAGCTGCTCGAGGTAGGGACGCGCCTCCAGGAGGAGCGCCTGCGCTCTCACGGCCGACGCTCTCACGGCCGAGCTCCCGTGTGCAGCGCGACGCTTCCTCCGCCGAGGAGCTGAAAGGTGACGTTCTCGAATCCGGCGCTCTCGAGGAGGGCGGAGAGGTGCTCCGGCCCAGGGAATCGGCGCACGCTCGCCGGGAGGTACGTGTACGCCTTCCCGCCGGGGAGAATCCGCCCGGCGAGGGGCACGAGCACCTCGAACCAGACACGGAAGAACGGCCGCAGGATGCCCTGCGGGCGGGTGATCTCGAGCACGGCGACGTGGCCCCCGGGACGGAGGACGCGAGCGAGCTCGCTGAGGCCGAGACCGAGGTCGCGAAGGTTCCGGACGCCGAACCCGACCGTCGCGGCGTCGAACGTCGCGTCGTCGAACGGAAGGTCGAGTGCATCGCCTTGGACCCACTCGATCGTCCCGGACTTCGGGCGCGCCCGCTCGAGCATGCGCGCGGAGAAGTCGAGCCCGACGACGCGCCCGCCCCTTCTCTCGGCCTCGATCGCCAGGTCGCCCGTCCCGCAGCACGCGTCGAGCACCCTGTCCCCCGGCCAGACGACGGCGCGGACTGCCAGGCGGCGCCAGCGCCGGTCGAGCCCGGCGGTCATCAAGTGGTTCATGACGTCGTAGACCGGAGCGATGCGGTCGAACATGCCGCGCACGACCTCCGGCTCGAGCGTTCCCGACTCGTAGCTCACACCGTGTCTCCCCAGCGGGCGACGAGGGCGTTGTCGATCCCGATCTGGTCGAGGCAGCGCGCGACGAGGAAGTCGACGAGGTCGTCGATCGACTCCGGGCCGTGGTAGAAGCCCGGCGCCGCGAACAGGATCACCGCGCCCGCTTCGTTCAGGGTCGCGAGGCCGCGGAGGTGGATCGACGACAGCGGCGTCTCGCGCGGGACGAGGACGAGCTTCCGCCGCTCCTTCAGTGCGACCGACGCGGCGCGGTGGATGAGGTTCTGCATCGCGCCCGAGGCGAGCGTCCCGACCGTCGCCATCGAGCAGGGGCAGATCACGTACGCGTCCACACGAGCAGAGCCGCTCGCGTACGGGCTCGAGAAGTCGTTCTCCCCGTACACGGTGACCTGCTCGGCCGCGGAGCCGACGAAGCGGTCGAGGACCTCCTCGCGGACGAGCGAAGGATCCCGGTACAGCTCGGTGGCGAGCACCTCGATCCCGGAGCGCGACGCGCAGAGGCCAACCTCGCAGTCCACTGCGGCGAGCGCTCGGAGGAGGCGCTCGGCATACGGAGCGCCCGAAGCACCGGTCACGCCGAGGAAGACGCGCACGGGCGCAAGGCTACTGCGGAAAAGCTACTTGGGGCCGTCGGAGGCGGCCAGGAAGGCACCGAGGTTCGAGAGGTTCTCGTCCCCGAGGTAGGCGTACGAGCCCATGACCTTGTTCCCGAACGCGGCCGGATTCGTCAGGTACTGGACGAAGAACGACGCGTCGTTCGTCTTCCCGATCGCCGAGAGGTTGGGTGCGCCGAGGATTCCGTTCCCCTGCCCGAGGTACGTGTGGCAGTTCAGGCAGCCGGACTCCGCGAACAGCGTCGCCCCCTTCACGGCCTTCTCGTTGTGCTGGAAGCCCTGCTGCTGTGCCCAGCTCGGGACGAGGAGGACGAGCTCCGAGCCGAGTGCCTCCTTGGCGGTCGCGCCCTTCCAGGTCAGCACGCCCATCGAGATGACCGTGAGGACGGCGGCGACCATCGCCACCGGGCGATGGGAGGGGCGCCGCTCGCGCCGGCGGTCGTAGAACGGAAGCCCGAGCAGCAGGATCAGGCAGATCGTCGGGACCCCGACGGTCGCGATGAAGACCGTCTCCGGCCACTTGAAGATCCGGAGGAGGTAGAAGAGGAAGTAGAAGTACCAGTCCGGCCGCGGCACGAAGCTCGTCGTCCCCGGGTCGGCCGGCGCCGTGTACAGCGGCCCCAGGATCCCCGGCTTGAGGCCCTTCCCCTGGGGCGTGTCGCCCGCGTCGAAGTACCAGATGCACGCAAGCGCGACGATGACGCTGACGACGACGAGCGACATCACCGTGTCGTGCAGGATCGCCCGCGGGAAGAAGGACTTCCCCTCTTTCTTGACGTCGTCCTTGTAGCGGGCGAAGCCCTCGCGGTTCAGCTCGCCGAGATCACGAGCCATTGCTCGCACCTCCCCGCGCACCGTGGCGGACGAGACCTGCGCGCGCTCCTGCGGGCACGGTCTCCGGCTTGTCGCGCCCGGCTTCCTCGCCCGACCACGGCGGTGAGACGACGCCGAGGCGGGTGACGAGGTAGATGTGCACGCCGATCAGTGCGATGAGCGCGCCCGGTATCAGCAGCATGTGCAAGGCGTAGAACTTCGCGAGCGTGTAGTTCCCGATCTCGGGCCCGCCCGCGAGGAACTGCGACAGCCAGGGGCCGAGAAAGGGGGCGGTGCCGTTCAGGTTGATGCCGACCGCAGACGCCCAGTACGCGGTCTGGTCCCACGGCAGCAGGTAGCCCGTGAAGCCCATGAGCATCCCGGTCGCGAGGATCAGGACGCCCGTGATCCAGGTGAGCTCGCGCGGGTACTTGTAGGCGCCGAACAGGAACACGCGGCCCATGTGCAGGAAGAGGAGGATGATGAAGACGCTCGCACCCCAGCGATGCATGCCGCGCACGAGCCAGCCGAGCGTCAGGTCGTTCGTGATCGCCTGGATCGAGGAGTACGCGACCGGCTTGCCCGTTGACGGATCGATCGTCGCCGACGGCTGGTAGTACATCGCGAGGATCCCGCCCGTCAGCGCCTGGACGATGAAGGCCGTCAGCGTCGCCGAGCCGAGGGTCTGCATCCAGTTGACGTCCCGCGGCACGTTCCGAAACAGGAACCACTTCGTCCCGCGAACCGCGGCAGTCCGCTCGTCGACCCAGTCGAGCGGAACGAGCACGGCCGTCTCGACGAGCGAGCGGTGGTTGCTCTTCGTCGCCACTACCCGGCCACCGGGCTCGGGTCGGTCACCTGGCTCGGGACGATCGGGTAGAGCCAGGCTTCGATCCCGTCCACGTGCGTTCCGGGCGTCGACCACGGGTAGCGCTCGATGGTGGCGGTCGCGCCTGCCCCGTCGACGTGCCCGACGGCGTAGATCTGCCCGAGGACGAGGTGATTGCGCTTGATCGAGAAGACGAACCGATCGAGGGAGCGCACCGGGGGCCCGGCCCTGCGGTTCCCCTCGGAGTCGTACAGCCCGCCGTGACAGGGGCATCCGAACGACTGGGCGAGCACGGGCTTCAGCTCGACATCGCCGAACTTCTTGGCTTGTCTCTCGTCGATCGGTCCGTTCGGCTGGATCGGGCAGCCGAGATGGACACAGCGGTTGTACAGGATGGTGAAGCTCGGCTCGCCCTTGTCCGTGAACCCGTTGTTGCGGACGAATGCCGTCCGGCGCGAGACCTGACCTTGATTGGGATTCAGCGTGAAGGTCGCGATGACGTACTCGCCTTCGGGGAAGTTGCGAATCGGGCCGAGATCGACCTCGTGCTCTTCCAGGTCCATGAACGAGGGAAGGACCATGAAGCCGAGCACCGGCAGCGTCACCACGACGCCGATCGCAGCTCCAAGCCCGATCGTCGTCGCCTCGAGGAAGCGCGATCGCGAGTAGGTCGGGAGCGGCTCCTGCGCCGAGGCGGTGCTCGTCGGTACGGCTTCGTCAGCGACGACGCGGGTCTCGGGCTCGACCTCCGGCACCTCGCCGCGCACGTCCCGCGTCACGTCGCGCGCCCACAGGAGCCCGAAGGCGATCGCGAGCCCGGCGCCGATCGCGGCCACGACCCAGCTCAGGACGAGGCCGAGGAGGAGGCACGCGATCCCGACGGCGAAGCCGATCGGCCAGAGGCTCGGTCCCGGGGTCTCGTGTGTGTCGTGACCGTTGTCGCTCAAGGCGGACCTTCGCCGGATTCAATCGCTCCGCCATCGCGGGTGTCAACGACGTGACGACTGTCTCGACGCGGAGGATTCTGCACACTCGGGGCGACGAGCGTCACGACAAGGAGTCGATGCCGTACTCCGCCCACCGGCGAGAGACGAGATCGCGGACGTCGTCGCTCATCACGATCTCCTCCGGCCACGGCCGTGCGTCCTCCTCGGGAAGCTTGTGCGTCGCGTCGATCCCGAGCTTCCCGCCGTAGAACTGCCGACCCGGAGCGTGGTCGAGGTGGTCGAGCGGGCCCTCCGTGATCAGGACGTCGCGGCGCGGATCCACGTTCGCGGTCACGCGGAAGAAGACGTCCGCGTAGTCGTGCACGTTCACCTGCTCGTCGACCACCACGATCGACTTCGAGAGCGAGAGCATCCCGAGCCCCCAGATCGCGTGCATGACCTTCTGCGCGTGGCCGGGGAACACCTTGCGGATGGAGACGATCACGCAGTTGTGGAACGCACCTGCCACGGGCAGGTCGTAGTCCACGACCTCGGGCAGCGTCATCCGCACGGCCGGGAGGAAGATGCGCTCTGTCGCCTTCCCGAGCCATGCGTCCTCCGCCGGAGGCTTGCCCACGACGATCGAGGCATAGATCGCGTCACGCCGCATCGTCAGCGCCGAGATGCGGAAGATCGGGAACTCCTCGGCGTGCGAGTAGTAGCCGGTGTGGTCGCCGAACGGCCCTTCGATTCCGACGTCGTCTCGGGAAACGTGTCCTTCGAGAACGATCTCGGCGGTCGCCGGCACCTCGAGGTCGACCGTCTTGCAGCGCACGAGGTCGACCGGCTCGCCGCGCAGGAAGCCGGCGAGCATCAGCTCGTCGATGTGCTTCGGGAGCGGCGCGCTCGCCGAGTACGCCGTGACCGGGTCGAGCCCGATCGCAACGGCGACGGGTATCCGTCCGTCCTCGGCGGCGAGGAGATCGGCGCGCCCGTCCTTATGCATCTGCCAGTGCATGAAGGTCGAGCGGCCGTCGATCACCTGCATTCGGTACATGCCGACGTTGCGGACGCCCGTGTTCGGATCTTTGGTGAACACGGCCGGCAGCGTGATGAACGGCGCCGGGTCGCCCGGCCAGCAGCGCTGGATCGGCAGCGCGCCGAGATCGACCTGGTCGCCCTCGAGGACGATCTCCTGGCACGCGCCCTTCGACACCGTCTTGGGACGCGAGTCCGCGACCGACTTGAGCTTGAGCAACCCTTTCACCTTCTCGCGGAGCCCTTCGGGCGGCTGGAGGTCGAGGACGTCGCCGAGCTTCGCGGCCGCCTCGTCGAGCGTCTCCACGCCGAGCGCGAGGCACATGCGCCGCTCGGTCCCGAACTGGTTGATCAGGAGCGGGTGCTTGGAGCCCTTCGGCTTCTCGAAGAGGAGCGCCGGGCCGCCCGCCTTCACGACGCGGTCCGTGATCTCCGTGATCTCGAGGTCGGGGTCGGCCTCGGCCCAGATCCGCCGCAGCTCGCCCTCGCGCTCGAGGAGCGCGATCCAGTCGCGGAGATCTTGCGGAGAGGCCAAGGCCAGGCCAGTCTATGGAGAGGTGGACCGTCTGCGGCTGCGAGCCCGGACCCGGCGGCGAGCTAGCGGACCGGGCCGCGACGGGCGGCGTTGCGGTGCTTCACGCGCACGCGCCACTCGTTGAGCTCACCGAGCGCGATCACGAGCAGGAAGACCAGGCCGACGACGAGCATGGAGAGCACGACGTCCCTTCCTTCCGACGCGGCGTCGGCGAGAACGGCGAGCGCGGAAGCCATCCTCGGCCGACTCTACCCCAGGAACCGCGCGTGCGCGGCGAGTGCGGCGTCGACCGCGGCGTCTCCCGCGGCGGAGCGTGCCGCCCGCTCGAGCAGCCCCGCGTCGCCGTCCATGCGCAGCGCCTCCCGTGCCCCGTCGAGCGTGTCCGTAGCGAGAAGAGCCGCTGTCGCGGCCCAGGCTGCGCCGTCGCCGTCCCGACCGTCGGTTCGCACCTGCGCACAGAGGGAGATGAGCTCGGCCAGGTCCACGACCGCCGCCACCTCGCCGGATCCCGCCACATGGACGAGGCCGTGCGCGTACAGGTAGTCGCCGAGCAACAACGCGACTGCGTCGTCGGCCGGCGCGAAGAGCCGGGACCACCCGTAGTGCACGAGGTAGCCCTCGTAGATGGTCTCCACCCCGAGGGCGTGCTCGGGTGGACCGAGCGCGGAGAAGACCGCCTCGACGACTCGTTCGTCGCCGGGCTTGAGCGACTCCGCCCAGAGCGGGCTCTCGGCCGCCGCGTCGCCTGCGATCGCCTGCCAGAGATCGAGCTCCACGCCGGTCTGCGTGTTCACGCGCGGCACCCTACCCCGAGCCGCTCGCGGCACGCGGTGGCTCGACCTTCTCAGGCGGCTCGAGGTCGACCTCGACCGGCACGTCGGTGCCCCCGTCACCCCAGCTCTCCAGCTCGACCCGGGGCCGGAAGAAGTCCCAGGTCGCGCGCAGCCCGGCCATCGTCGGGAGCGCGACGAGAACACCCGCGATGCCGTAAAGCTCGCCCCCCGCGAGGAGGCCGAAGATGACGAGGAGCGGATTGAGCCGGAGCGCGTTCGCCATCACGTTCGGGACGACCACGTGCCCCTCGATCTGGTAGATGAAGAGGAAGAGCAGGGCCACCCAGACGATCGAGATCGGGTGCACGAAGATGGCGTAGATCGCGGGCGGCACCGCCGAGAGCCACGGCCCGATGTAGGGGATCACCTCGACGAACGCGGTCCACAGGCCGAACAGGAGCGCGTACTCCTGGGCACCAGGGACGAGCCCGGTCACGCCGAGGATGTACATCCCGAGACCGGCGCTGAGGCCGATGACCGTGGAGAGGATCGCCTGCCCCCTCACGTAGCCCCAGAGCGCGCTCTCGATGTGTTGGGTGAGCGTCGGGCCTCCCGCCCGCGGCGGGAAGCGGGTGTCGATCGCCCGCTCGAACCGAGGCATGTCGAGGAGCATGTAGACGGATATCACGACGATCAGGACGATCGCGAACAGGAGTAAGACGAACGAGAGCGCCGCTCCCTGCACGAACGAGATGACGTCCTGGGCGTACGTGGAGATCTCCCCAGCGCCGAGGTTGTTCAGCCAGTCGTTCGCGCGCGCGCGGATCCGGATCCGCTGGAGGCCGTGGTCGTCGAGCCACGCCTGGAGGTTGTCGATGTCCGTCTCTGCGGCGGTCTGCCCGGTCTTGGAGTCGACGTTCGTGACGTAGTCGTCCACCCGGTTCGCGGCACGCTTCGTCTGGTCGACGGCGACCGCTCCGACCGCGATCAGGAGCGCGGCGACCGCCGCGGCGAAGATCATGTAGACGATCGCAACGGCCAGCCCGCGCGGCACCCTCAGCTTCGTCAGGTCGCGCACGAGCGGGTTCAGGGTCAGCGCGATCACGCCCGCGGTCAGGAAGAGGAAGAGGACATGGCCCAGCGTCTTCGCCAGCAGGAACGCGAACACCAGGAGCACCGGCAACACGACCAGCTGGATCCACCGCGGGATCTGGATCGTCGGGCCGGGACCGGCCATGACGGTGATGCTATCGCGGGCCTCAGCGGGCCCCGGTCATGGCGCGAGCTGGACCTTGCTACGGTCCCGTCGATGGCGACGGCGACACCGCGCTCGCGGCATGCTGCCCGGCTTCGAGCCCATCGGCGGCGGGCACAGGCGCGTGCGCGCTGGATCGCGCTCGCGGTCGTCGTCGGCGTGCTCGGACTCGCGACGGTCCTGCTGACGGCGTTCGGGAACGACCGTGGCGGCGCGCCCGCCACGGCGACGACGACGGTCGCAGCCGCCGCGCCGATCACGTCCGTCCAGCCGGAGCCGCTCGTGCTGGGGACGATCGGCAACCTCAGGGTCCAGTCCCCGATCGCGCAGGACGGGCTCACCGCGGTCGGGTTCCACGACTCGCAGGACGGCGCGCTCGTGCTCCAGCCCGTCGGCCCGCAGGCGAACGAGGGTCTCCTGGCGAGGCTCTGGCACCGCATGACCGGCTCGTCGCGGACCGGGTTCCCGTGGTACCAGCTCGAGGAGGGCACGCTCCGGACGCTCGTCGTCGGCGCCTCCGCAGGGACCGACGTCTACTCGCCGGTCGACGGCACCGTCGTCGCGATCCGCGACCACCTCGTCTCGGGGAAGACGATGGGATCCGAGCTCGAGCTCCGACCGTCAGCGGCGCCGTCGCTCGTCGTGTATCTCCAGAACGTCCGGCCCGACCCCGCGCTCACGGTCGGCGCGAACGTCGCCGCCGGATCCTCGAAGCTCGGGACGGTCGTCGACATCAGCTCCGTCGAGCGCCAGTCGCTCGCGGGCTACGCCGGCGACAGCGGGAACAACGTCTCGATCCAGGTCTACCCCTCGGCGACCCTCGGCGTCCCCTAGGGTCTCGTTCCTTGCGGATCCTCTTCGTCGCTGACGTCGTCGGCGCACCCGGTCGGGGTGCGCTCGAAGCGCGCCTGCAGGCCCTTCGAGCCGAGCTCGAGGTCGACGCGTGCGTCGTCAACGGTGAGAACCTCGCGGACGGGGTCGGGATCACCCCGCGACTCGCCGACCGCATCCTCGGAGTCGGCGCGGACGCGATCACCCTCGGGAACCACGCCTTCAGGCGCAGCGAGATCGGCCCGTACCTCGAGTCGTCCGACAGAGTCGTCCGGCCCGCGAACAACTCGTCGTCCGCCCCCGGGCGGGGCCTCGCGGTCGTTACGCTCGGGAACGGCACGCGGCTCGCGGTGATCAACGTCCTCGGCTCGCTCTTCCTCCATCCGGCCACGTCCATGTTCGAGATCATCGACGACCTCGTCGCGCAGGCGACACGGGAGACGCCCCTCGTCCTCGTCGACGTCCACGCCGAGGCGACGAGCGAGAAGATCGCGCTCGGGCTCTGGCTCGACGGGAAGGTCACCGCGGTCGTCGGGACGCACACGCACGTGCAGACCTCCGACGCCCGTCTGCTCCCTCTCGGGACGGCGTTCATCACCGACGCGGGCATGACCGGCCCGCACGACTCCGTGATCGGGGTCGTGCCCGAGCTCGCCATCCGGCGCATGCGCACGGGCCTCCCGGTGCGCTTCGAGACCGCGCAAGGCCGCGTCCAGATCGAGGGCGTGCTGATCGACTGCGACGCCGAGACCGGGCGGGCGAGCGCGATCAGCCCGGTGCGAGTTCCTCACCCGTAGGCTCCTGCTCCTCGCGCGGGAGGAGTAGCCAGAGGACGAGGAACGGGAGAACCCACGGGAGGTAGAGGTAGAACCAGTGGGTCAGCGCGATCTGGAACGCGACGAGCACCGCGGCGGTCAATGCGGCGAGCTCGACCGGACCTTTCCGCCGCGGCAGCACCGCGGCGACGAGCGCGAGCACGACCACGAGCGCCTCGACGACCGGCTGCAGGAATCCGAGATCCGGGATGCCCCGGGCGTGGTACTGGCCCCAGCCCCAGATCGAGAAGGGGGACTCCCGGGTGATCTGGCTGCGGATCGTCCGGTCCCAGAAGGTCTCGATCGCCGACCAGAGGCTCGGCTCGAGCAGGAGCACGAGGAACGCCGCAATCGTGGCGACGAGGAACGCGATGGCGTAGCGCACGAGATCGCGGATCCTCACGGTCGGATACGTCGCCCACAGCGGCGCCAGGAGGAGCGCGCCGAACTTCGCCCAGCCGGCGAGCGCGACCGCGCTGCCGCGCGCCCACGGTGACGACACCAGCCAGAACCCGAAGACGAGGAACGCGGGCATGATCGAGTCGTTCGTGTTCGCGTTCAGCGCGTACGCGGTGAACGGATACGCAGCCCAGGCGAACGCGAGCGCCGAGGCGAGGCGCGCACCCCCGAAGCGAAAGCCCACGAGGGCGAGGCCGAGGATGGTCAGAAGGTCGAACGCGATCGAGCTGGCGTGGCCCGCCGGGAGCGAGTCCCACTTCCCCGACCAGCCGAAGACGAGGTACGCGGGCACGTACATCAGATAGGAGACCGGCCCGTACGTGTCGCCGGTCTCGTTGGCCGTCTCGCAGCGCCCGTTCGTCTGGACGCGATCGGCGACATCGCCCTCCGCGTCCGCCGGGCCGCACTTCTCGAGGTCGTCGCGCACCGGCATGTGCCCGTACGGCGCCTGCCCGTTCACGATCCGGTTGGCGCCGATGACGCCGGCGTACCCGACGTCGATCACACCGCGTGGAGTCTCGTGGTTGAGGCCGACCCGGAAGCCGACGAGGAACACCGCCGCAGCGGCGAGGACCCACGCCGGCCACAGGGGTCGCAGCGCTGGGCCGCGCCGGCGAAAGCCCGCCCACGCGGTCCGCGCGACGAGGTAGAGGAGCGGGGGATACACGAGCGGGACGCTGGTGAAGACCTCTCCGCGATTGAAGAAGCCGAGCGAGACGGAGAACGAGAGGAGGACGAGGAGATCGAGGTTCCTGAGCGAGAGCGGGCTGCGGAGGTCGGCGAGGCCGACGAGGAAGACGAGGCAGAGCGCGAGCCAGACCGCGATTCGGTCGAGCGTCTTCCCGCCGAACGCCGCCTCGCCGCCGCGGGCCATCTTCCACGCGACCTGCGGGCCGGTCCACGCCTCCGTGACCTGGCCGGTCAGATCCTCCACGGTGACCTGGACAACCTGCCCGGCAGCGCCCGACCACGCCTTCACGACCCAGGTGCGCGTGTCGCGCTGGAACTCCGCCGACGTCGCCGGATCCGGCGGATAGCGGTCGAGCCACGCAGCGACCTTCGGGTAGGCGAGGGCGATCCGCGTCGCGGCCTTCTCCGTGAGGCGCGGATGGTCGGGGGCGACGGCGGCCGAAGGGACGAGGCCGGGAAGCGCCGGCGTGATCGGAGTCGTCGCCGCGGCGGACGAGCGTGGGACCGCGAGCGAGACGACGACCGCAGCGAGCGCGGCGACGGCGACCGCGCACCCCCTCGTCACATGACGGCCCTCAGCGCCTCGGAGCGAACGACCAGAGCTTGTTGCCGATGAAGTTCACCGGGGTCACGAGCACGATCGCGATCGCCTGCGCGGCGATCTTGTCGAGGCCCGCGCCGACGAGCAGCTGGAGCACCAGCAGGTTCGCGCCCAGCGCGAGCGTCGAGATGACGAGGAAGCGCATGCCCTGGTACGCCATGTGGCCACGCTCCGCGCGGAACGTCCAGATGCGGTTCCACGTGTAGTTGTTCGTGACGGCGACGAGGAACGAGAGGATCGCCGCCGGGATGTAGTGGACGTCGAAGCCGCGGACGAGGAGCGCGAAGACGCCGAGGTTGACGACGTAACCGGTCGCGCCCACGGCACAGAACTTGAGAAGCTGCTCCCAGTTCCCGCGGCGGCGCAGGGCAGCGTGCACGCGCCCGCGCGAATACCCGACGCCTACCTCCACCGACGAGGAGTCCACAGGCGTCGCAGGGTAGCTGAGGTCTCGATCACTGCGACCCCCGTTCGGGTCAGCCACCCTCGAATCCTCCTGCGCCGACGAGCGGGACGAAGCGGCAGGGGACGGACTCGCGCTCCACAGGTCCCGCCTCGGTCTTGACGACGAGGACGAGCTCCTGGCCGTAGCGGCTGCCGCGGGGGACGACGAGTCGGCCTCCGACAGCGAGCTGGTCGTAGAGCGGCGCGGGGACGGTCGGAGCCGCGGCAGCCACCGCGATCGCGTCGTAGGGCGCGCGATCCGCGACGCCCAGCGAGCCGTCGCCGATGCGGACGTCGACGCCGTCGTGACCCGTCGCGTCGAGAGCCGCTCGCGCCGCCGTGGCAAGCTCGGGGATCCGCTCGATGGTCACGACCTCGGCGGCGAGCTCGTCCAGCACGGCCGCCTGGTATCCCGAGCCGGTGCCGACGTCGAGCGCCCGCTCGTCGCCCCCGAGCGCGAGAAGCGAGCAGATCGACGCGACGATGAACGGCTGCGACATCGTCTGTCCGTACCCGATCGGGAGCGCGCCGTCCTCGTAGGCGACGCTCCGAATCGCCTCGGGAAGGAACGACTCGCGCGGCACGCGACCCATCGCAGCGAGCACACGCTCGTCAGCGATGCCACGACGCCGGAGCTGGCGCTCGACCATCCGCGCCCGTGCCTCCGCCGAATCGGCCGAGGTCACTTCGCCAGCGTGCGCAGGCCGGCGTAGCGGGCGGCCTGGCGACCGCGCATGCGGGCGGCCAGGAGCGGAAGCACGACGACCTCCACGTACCCGACGATCGGGATCAGCGCGAGGAGGGAGACGAGGAGGCCCGCCATCCCGACATAGGCAGCGACGCCGGTGCGCGTCGCGCCTCGCCGGATCGCTCCCTGCACGATCGTCGCCGCCGCGATCGCGCCCAGGAGCCCGCCCACGCCACCGGCGATCGTCTCGGCGAGATCGCCGACGCCGATCCCGACAGCGACGCCCGCCGCGATCGCGAGCAGCGTCGCGACTCCGACGCCGGCCCCGTTCACACCGAGCAGGCCGGAGAGGATCACACCGAACCCGAGACCCAGTCCGAGGCAGAGGCCGATCGTGTACCAGGCGCCCATCTCGCAGCCAGTCTAGACCGGGCTCGTCGGGCTACTGCGCGCCGGACTCGACCCGCTCGATCACGGCCAGCCCGAACGCGGCGGCGCGCGCGCCGTCGACCACCCGGTGGTCGAACGTGATCGCGATCGTGCCGACACGCCGGATCACGACCTCGCCGTCCCGCACCACCGCACGCGGCCCGACGCGCCCAACACTGAGGATCGCGACCTCGGGATGGTTGACGATCGGCGTCTGGAAGAGACCGGCCAGCTTGCCTGCGCTCGTCACCGTGAACGTCGAGCCGCGCAGGTCCTCTGCCTTCGCAGTGCCCGCACGTGCCTCGTCCGCCAGTCGCTCGATCTCGGCGGCGATCTCGTCGACGCTCCTCGTCGCGCAGTCGCGGACGACCGGGACGAGCACGCCCTGCTCGGTCTGCACCGCGACGCCGAGGTCGTACCGGTCGAGGAAGACGATCTCGTCGCCGGCGAGGCGTGCGTTGAGCTCGGGGAAGTCGGCGAGCGCGGACGCCGACGCCTTCACGACCGTCGCGAGCAGACGCTCCATCGGGATCGCCTCGAAGTCGCACTCCTCGACCCAGGTCACGGCCGGCACCTCGTGGTGCGCCCGCGTCATGTGCTCCGCGATCAAGCGCCGGACGCCGCGGAGCTTCTCCCGGCGGCCCTCGGACGCCTCTCCCGCTGCAGCGGCGCGGACGTCGTCCTCCGTGACGCGGCCCTGTGGGCCCGTGCCCGTGACCGTGCCGAGCTTCACGCCGAGCTCGTGCGCGATCCTGCGCACGAGCGGGGTCGCCTGCACACGCCCGGCTCCCGCGGTGTCCGGAGCGCCGTCGGTGGTCGGCGTCGCGCCAGCGGCAACCGGCTGCGGCGTCGGCTCCGGGCTCACCTGGTCGGCGGACTCGTCCGGTTCCCCGACGACGACGAGCACCGCGCCGACGGGAGCGACCTCGCCCTCGGGGACGAGGATCCGGAGCACGGTCCCCGCGTATGGAGACGGGATCTCGACCGTGGCCTTGTCGGTCTGGATCTCGACGAGCGGGTCGTCCTCCGAGACCACGTCGCCCTCGGCGACGAGCCAGCGCGCGACCTCGCCCTCCGCGAGGCCCTCGCCGAGGTCGGGGAGCTTGAACTCGCGCGCCATCGTCAGGCCATTCTCGTGAAGCGAATCGCGTCGTGCGGGAGGACGGCGTGCACCCCCTGCACGCCGTTCACGACCTGCGTGACACGGAGGTCGACGACGACGCTCGCGAGCGCGAGGGCGTCCGCGCGCGCGAGCCCGTGCTCGCGCCCAATGAGCTCGAGCATCGCGTCGACGGCGATCGCGACCGCCTCGTCGAGGTCCTCGTCGAAGCCGAGTGTCAGCCACGCACCCGGCGTCCAGGCGATCGGCGTCGTGAGCAAGGGCTCGTCTCGAACCGTGAGCGTCAGCTCGCCTCGCTCGAGCGGGCACTCGATCGCGAGCTGCGACACCTCGCCGTCCCCCTGACGACCGTGACAGTCGCCCGCGGAGAAGAGTGCGCCGTCGACGGGAATGGGCAGGTAGAGCCGCGTGCCCGGCACGAGCTCCTTGCAGTCGACGTTGCCGCCCGACGAGCGGGGCGGCGCCGTCGAGTGCATGCCCGGCTCGGCGGGAGGCATGCCCATGACGCCGAGGAACGGATCGAGGTCGACCTCCCGACCATGCTCGTCGCGACCGACGCCACGTTCGACGTCGAGCTCCCAGCGGAGCAGAACGCCGTCCGAGACCAGCCCGAGCCGGTCGTTCAGGGGCGACGACCAGTCCCCCGCCGCGCACCAGCCCCACGATCCCGGCACCACCCGCTCGATCCCGACCTCGAGGGTCTGACCCGCTCTCGCCCCCCGGATCTCGACCGGTCCGACGAGCGCATGGCCGGCGTCGAGCTCCTCGTCGCGGGGCTCGAACTTCGTGCCGGGCTCGGTGTGCCAGCCTGCGTCGAGTGTCGAGAACGCGATCGTGTCGCCCGAGTCGATCGTGAGCACCGGCGCGAGGTCGCGGGAGAAGTGACCGTGGAGCGCACGCCGCTCCAGCGGGATCTCGTGGACCGTCACGCGGCGAGAGAGCGGCGAGCTGCGTCGACGACGCGCTCGACCGACGGCATGTACGCGTCCTCGATCTGCCAGTACGGGTACGGCACGTCGTAGCCGGTCACCCGGAGAACAGGCCCGCGCAGCTCGTAGATCGCCTTCTCGGCGAGGACGGCGACGACCTCCGCCGCGAACCCGCACACTCGGGGCGCCTCCTGCACGACGACGACGCGCCCCGTTTTCGCCGCCGAGGCGACGAGCGTCTCCTCGTCGAGTGGTTTCAGCGAGCGCAGGTCGACGATCTCGCAGGACGCCTCCCCGTCCAGGGCGTCCGCGGCCTTCTCCGCGAGCGGCACCATCGCGCCGTAGGCGACGAGCGTGACGTCGGTTCCCTCGCGTGCGATCCGCGCCGCGCCGAGCGGGACGACGTGCTCACCCTCGGGCACGTGCTCCTTCGCCGAGCGGTAGTGGAGCTTCGGCTCGAAGACGACGACCGGGTCCGGGTCGCGGATCGCGGCGGCGAGCAGCCCCTTCGCATCGGCGGGCGTCGCGGGGATGGCGACCTTCACCCCCGGCGTGTGCACGTAGTACGTCTCCGGCGAGTCGTCGTGGAGCTCGGGCGCGCGGACGCCGCCGCCGTACGGCATGCGGATCACGAGCGGGAACGACATCGCCCCGCGGGTCCGCCAGCGGTAACGGCCGACGTGGTTGATGAGCTGGTCGAGGGCGGGGTAGCTGAACGCGTCGTACTGCATCTCGCAGACGGGCCTCCATCCGGCCATGCAGAGCCCGATCGCCGTGCCGAGGATCCCCGCCTCCGCGAGCGGGGTGTCGACGCAGCGATCGGCGCCGAAGCGCTCCTGCAGCCCCGCGGTCGCACGGAAGACGCCGCCGAGGCGGCCCACGTCCTCGCCGATCACCATCACACTCGGATCGCGCTCCATCTCGACGTGGAGCGCGTCGTTGACCGCCTCGACGAGGAGCCGATCAGCCATCCCCGAGGACCCGTCTGAGCTCGGCGAGGTCGCTGGCGAGCGTCGGAGGCGGCTCGCCGTAGGCGTGCTCGAAGACGAGCGCCGGATCCGCAGGCGCCTCCGCCTCCGCCTGCTCGATGCCCTCGCGCATGACCGCGAGCGCGTCATCCTTGATCTCCGCCGCGAGCTCGTCGGTGAGGACGCCCACACGCTCGAGGTACGCCTGGAAGCGACCGACGCACTCGTGCTCCTTCTCGTCCTCGACGCGGTCGGGATCGATGTAGATCGACGGATCGTCGGCCGTTGCATGCGGCGCGCTGCGATAGGTCACGGCCTCGATGAACGTCGGTCCGTCGCCTGCGCGTGCACGCTCCGCGGCCTCCCGCGTCGCCTCGTACACCGCGAGGACGTCTCCTCCGTCGACGCGAACCCCCGGCATGCCGTAGCCGATCGCCTTGTCGGCGAGGGTCGGCGCCGCCGTCTGCGACGAGAGCGGCGTCGAGATGGCCCACTGGTTGTTGTTGCAGAAGAGGATCGCGGGCGCCTTCAGCACACCGGCAAACGTCGCGCCCTCGTGGAACGAGCCCTCCGAAGTCGCGCCGTCCCCGAAGTACGCGATCGCGACGCGATCCTCCCCGTTCAGCCGTGAGCCCCACGCGAAGCCGACCGCGTGCGGCACGTGCGTCGCAATGGGGACGCAGATCGAGGCGACGTTGTACTCCTGCGGGTTCCACCACCCGGCCGGGTGCCCTCGCCACCAGGAGAGCACGGTCGAGGCCCGCAGCCCGCGAAGCAGGCCGATGGCCGATTCCCGGTAGCTCGGGAAGAGCCAGTCGCGCCCCTCGAGCGCGAGGGCGGAGCCGACCTGCATCGCCTCGTGGTTCCAGAAGATCGCGTACGTGCCGATCCGGCCCTGACGGTGGTAGACGAGCGAGCGCTCGTCGTACGTCCGCAGGAGAACGAGGCCTCGGTACAGCGCGAGGAGCTCCTCCGCTCCGAGCCCCTCGACCTCACCGTCGGGAACGGTCCCTCCGTCGCCGATGACGCGGCGCACACCGTTCTCGACGGAAACCGCTCGGGCCATCCGCGCTCAGTCTATGCAGCGGAACGCGACGCGCTCCGGCTACACGAGGACGGTCACGGCGTCCCGCTCTGCCTCGTACACGGCCTCGATGACGTCGCCCGCGTCCTCGCCGTCGATCTGCAGTGGGAGCGGCTCGTCGCAGCGGACCGCGATGCGGTCGAGATCGCGACCGGCGAGCGCCCGCCCCTCCTTGAGACCGGTGCCCCACGCGCCGTGGACGAGCGCGCGGGGGACGTCGCGAGCGCGCAGGGTGCCGGGGGCGAAGAACGCGAGCCCGTCGTCGAAGCTCGCGCCTGGAACGAGGTCGAGCCCGACTGCGCCCGCGTAGGTGTACGGCGAGCAGTTCGCGACGAGGACGAACGCCGCGCGCCCGACACCGTCGATCTCGATCTGCTCGTCGAAGCGGCCGTGGCGCTCCCGCAACGTTCGGGTGGCGACCTTGAGGAAGGCGACGTCTCCGGGCCGACGGCCCTCGGGGCTCCTGCCGAGCTCGTCCACGCGGCGCACGAGCTCCGCATCGAGGCCGATGCCGGCGTTGAACCCGAAGCGGCGGCCGTTGACGCGCCCGAGACCGATGCGCCGCGTGCGTCCCTCTACGGCGCGGCGGGCCGCTTTGATCGGGTCGCGAGGGAGGCCGAGCGCACGTGGGAGGACGCTCGTGCCGCCGCCCGGCAGGAACCCCAGCGGGACGTCGATCCGCAACCCGTTCAGCACCTCGTTGTACGTCCCGTCTCCTCCGAGGACGTAGATGGCGTCGACGCCCTCCGCCTCCCGCGCGATCGCGGTCGCCTCGCCCGACGCGGTCGTCAGGCGTGTCTCCGTGCCCTCCGGCAGGACCGCCCGCACGGCCGCGAGCCGGTGCTCGTCGACGCGCGACGCGAACGGATTGACGATCAGGAGCGCGCTCACGGCTGACTCACGACGGCGTCGCGTACCCGCGGATACCGTCGACCAGGATCGCCGTGAAGCGATCCGCGAGGTCGTCCGTGTCCGCGCCGGGCTTCAGCCATGTGTACGCCCAGTTCGCCGACGAGAGCGCGAGGAGCGCGGCCGCCGCGTCATCGAGATCGACGCGGAGCTCCCCCTCCTCGACCCCCTCGCGGAAGAGGGCGCGGAAACGCTCCTCGTAGCGACGGCGCTCCGCGAGGATCTCGTCCCGGTACTCCTCGTCGAGATAGCGCCACTCGCGGGTGAAGACGGTCGCGACGTCCAGCTGCTCGGCGACGACGCGCAGGTGCCCGCGAAGCGCGAGCCGGATGCGCTCGACCGCCGGCAGGTCGTCCGAGATCTCGTCGAGCGCTGCATGGAAGGCGCTTGCGCCCTCGCGCATCGTGACGAAGAGAAGCTCCTGCTTCGACCCGATGAGCGAATAGAGGGAGCCCTTCTGGACCCCGAGGGACTGCGCGAGCGCGTCCATCGAGGTGCCGTGGAAGCCGCGCTCGGCGAAGAGCCGGGCAGCCTGGCGCGTCAGCTCTGAACGTCGCGTGGCCACTCGTGCCCGAGCTCGGTCGGTACGGCGCGGAAGATCTCCGCCGCCGCCTGATGGAAGCCGGCGGGCAGGTCGGCGGCCGAGAACGCCGCGGCGATCTCCTCCATCTCGCCGACCCAGCGCCAGCCTTTGACCGCCGCGGAGCGCGACGCGCTCGCCGACCGCTCGGGAAGGCCGGGCTGCGACAGCCCCCACTCGTCGTGCAACGTGGCGGAGACGTCTTCGGCCCGCGCGAACGTCTCGACGGCGAGGACGAGCGCAGCCGTGCCCTTGGTCCACGCCGCATAGGCGACCTTGACCGCGGACGCGGCGCCGACCTCGTCCGAGACGACTCTCGCGTCGAGGGCTGTGCCGGCGAAGAGATCGGCGACCTCCCGCGCGTCGGCGCCGGAGAGGTAGAGCCGGGTCGTTCCCGGAGCGCGAGGCGGCGGTCCGACGATCCCGCCGTCGACGCAGGGGCCGCCGAGCCCACGGGCAACGGTGCGCGCGGTCTCCGGTGCGATCGCGTTCGCGTCGACGAAGACGCCGTCGAAGCCGGCCGCGGAGCGAGCCACGTCGAGCGCCGCGTGCGGAGGACAGACGGAGAGGAGGACGTCGCAGCGGGCGATCAGGTTCTCGAGCGAGCCGACGTCCTCGAGACCGGCCTCCGCGGCCCGGCGCGTCGACTCTGCGCTTCTCCCGTCCGAAGCCCAGAGAACCTGCACGCCGCGGGCCCGCAGGAGGCCTCCGATCGCGGCCCCCATCTCGCCCGGATGCATCACGCCGACCGTGTGCGCAGCCACTAAACTTGGATGCTAACGACCGTTCGGTAGGGAGGCGACACGTGGACGCGAAAACGCAGGAGTTCCTCGACTACGTGCAGTCCGGAGGCCAGGTCGAGACCGGTGACTGGATGCCCGACGAGTACCGCTCGAGCCTCGTCAAGTTCATCGAGATGCACGGGAACTCGGAGCTGATGGGCGTCCTGCCGGAGCGCGACTGGATCCTCCGAGCGCCGACCCTGCAGCGCAAGCTCGCACTCACCGCGAAGATCCAGGACGAGGTTGGGCACGCGCAGCTCATCTACCGCGTCGTCGAGGACCTCGGGAAGCCCCGCACCGCCTGCCTCGACGACCTCGTCTCCGGCAAGGCGAAGTTCCACAACGTCTTCCACTACCCGACGAGGACGTGGGGCGACGTCGGCGTCATCGCGTGGCTCGTCGACGCGGCCGCGATCGTCTCGCAGAAGGCGCTCCTGAAATGCTCGTACGCGCCGTACGCGCGGATCATGAAGAAGATCTGCTGGGAGGAGTCGTTCCACATCCTCCATGGGCGCGACGTGATCCTCGCCATGGTCACGGGCACCGACGAGCAGTTCGGCCTCGTGCAGGAGGCGCTCGATCGCTGGTGGGAGCCGCTCATGCACTTCCACGGCAACCCGATCCCCGCCGACGAGGACCCGATGTACGTGTGGCGGATCAAGAGCCAGGGGAACGAGGACGCCCGGCAGCAGTTCCTCGACGGCTACGTGCCACAGATCCGTGAGCTCGGCCTCGTGATCCCCGACCCGAACCTGCGCAAGGACGAGGAGACGGGCGCCTGGCTCTACACCGAGCCCGACTGGGACGAGCTCCGCTCCGTCGTCACCGGACACGGGCCGGCGTCGGCGGAGAGGCTCGCGTTCCGGCGGCTGTCGCGTGAGGACGTGGCCTGGGTCGAGCGGGTCGTGCTCGCGGAGGCCGCCTGAGGTGAGCCACGTCTTCGAGGTGTTCAGGCAGGAACGCAAGGGCCAGGCGTTCCAGCACGCGGGCTCGGTGACCGCGCCCGACGAGCGCTTCGCGGAGATCTACGCGCGCGAGCAGTACGGGCGCCGGCAGGAGTCGGTGGCGCTCTGGCTCGTCCCGCGGGAGGACGTTCACGAGATCGACGAGTTCCCGGACGAGTTCGAGATGAAGTACCGACGCGTCGACGGCTACTCGATCAAGGCGCGGCTGCGCGAGGCGCGCGAGAAGGCCGGCACGCTCGAGATGGCCCCGGGAGCGGACGCCGAGTGAGCGACCGCACGGACCTCCTGCTGGCGCTCGCCGACGACGAGCTCCTGCTCGGCTGGAGGAACTCGGAGTGGACGGGGATCGCACCCTTCCTCGAGGAGGACGTCGCGTTCTCCTCGATCGCGCAGAACGAGATCGGGCACGCGAGGGCGCTGTACGAGCTCGCGGCCGCCGAGCTCGGCACGACCGCGGACGAGCTCGCCTTCGACCGGAAGCCCGAGGAGTACCGTTCGGCGCCGCTCGTCGAGCTCCGCAGGCTCGAGTGGGCGCGGACGATCGCCCGCCACTGGCTGTACGAGACGGCCGACGAGATCCGGCTCGAGGCGCTCAAGTCCTCGGACGACCCCGACATCGCGGCGCTCGCGGCCAAGATCGACCGCGAGGAGGCGTACCACCGCATGCACGCGGACATGTGGGTCGACCGGCTGCTCGCGACCGACGAGGGCCGCGTACGCCTGAACGAGGCGGTCGACGAGCTCTGGCCGTATGCGCTCGGCGTGCTCGACGACGAGCTCCGGGCGGAGCTCCGGACGCGCGCAGAGGAGCGGCTCGGACGCGCGCTGCCCGAGGTCGAGGCCGTGCCGAGGGGCGTCCACGAGGCGGAGCTCGCCGAGCTTCTCGAGGAGATGACGATGGTGCGTCGCTCGGCGCCGGCGGGTGCGCAGTGGTGACCGTCGACGACGTCTGGGCGGCGCTCGCCGAGATCCCCGACCCGGAGATCCCGGTGATCTCGCTCGTCGACCTGGGCGTGATCAAGGAGGTCGCCGTCATCGACGATCGCGTGCGGATCGACTTCACGCCGACGTTCATGGGCTGCCCCGCGCTCGAGACGATGCAACTCGCGATGCGCGCGAAGGTGGAGGAGCTCGGCGGCGAGGCGGACGTGCACGTCGTCCTCGACGACTCGTGGTCGACGGACCGGATCACGCCGCAGGGCCGCGAGAAGCTCCGCGAGGCCGGCTTCGCGCCGCCGGCACCGCGACCGGCGGAGAAGCTCACGCTCGTCCAGCTCCAGCGTGGCTTCCGCTGCCCGTACTGCGGCTCGACGAACACGCGGCTCGAGAACCTCTTCGGCCCGACGCCGTGCCGGTCGCTCCGCTACTGCGACGACTGCCGCCAGCCGTTCGAGCAGTTCAAGACCATCTAGCCCCGAGAGACGAGCCTCGGCACGCACTGCCAGCGCTTCGTTCACGGCAGCGCGGCGGCACGCATGCGACCCTCCGCGTCCGTTTCTAGGCTCCGACCGAGGCTAGGCTCGTGCGCGATGCCGGGGCCGACGATCGAGCAGGCGAGCGGCGACGGCGCCGTCGCGACGGCGCGCGAGCTCTTTCGCGAGTACGCGAGCGAGCTCGGCCTCGACCTCTCCTTCCAGGGGTTCGATCGCGAGCTCGCGGAGCTCCCGGGCGAGTACGTGCCGCCGACAGGTCGCTTGTTGATCGCATTCGACGGCGACCGCGCAGCCGGGTGCGTCGCCCTGCGCCCGCGATCGTCGGACACGTGCGAGATGAAGCGGCTGTACGTGCGCGACCCGTACCGCGGGACCGGACTCGGCCGCCTGCTCGCGCAGGCGATCATCGCCGAGGCGCGAGACATCGGCTACCGCCGGATGCTCCTCGACACGCTGCCTTCGATGGACCGGGCGATCTCGCTCTACTTGTCGCTCGGGTTCCGCGAGATCGAGCCGTACTACGAGAGCCCCGTCGAAGGCACGCGCTTCCTCGAGCTCGGCCTGTAGCGCCGAGAGCCTCGCGTTAGAGTTGTGATCGTGACGGTCGAGATCCTCTACTGCCCGACCTGAAGCGGCTACGACACACGGGCCACGAGTCTCGCGGCCGAGATCACCTCGAAGACGAGCGCCGACGCGAAGGCGACGCCGGGCGGAAAGGGCCAATTCGACGTCCTCGCGGACGGTGACCTCGTCTTCTCCAAGCACGCGAGCGGACGCTTCCCGGAGGACGGCGAGATCCTGCGCCTGCTCGGCGAGGGCTAGCGGAGGAGGAAGCCTTCGCGCAGTGGGTCGTCCGGGTCGAGCGTGAAGACGTGCTCGCCCGTCCGGTAAGCGCTGCCTTCGACCTCGGTGATCACCGCCGGGAGACCCGCGACCTCGGTGTCGCCGACCACGCGGGCGCGGAACTCCGAGCCGACGATGCTCAGGTGGCGAAGCTCCGCGCCTCGCGGGAGTCGACCGGACCGGTCGAGCAGCGCGAGCCGAGCCGAGGTCCCGCTCCCGCACGGTGAGCGGTCGACCTCACCGTCGGCGAAGACGGTGACGTTCCGCTGTGTGAGCGGGTCGCCGCTCTCCTCCTGCCAGAAGATCACGCCGTAGATGTCTCGAAGCTCGGGCTCCGCCGGGTGGACGACGTCCTGCCACTCCTCGATCTCCCGCTTCAGCCGGCGCCCGAGCTCGATCAGCCGCGGAAGCTCGTCCGGCTCGACCTGCTCCTCGAGCGACGCGTAGAACGCACCGCCGAACGCGATGTCGAGCGAGCGCTCGCCGAGCTCGAGCCCCTCGGCCCAGACGAACGAGGGGACGTTCCGGAACCGCACGGAACGGACACGTCCGTCGACGACCTCGGCCATGGTCTCGAGCCGGCCCGAGGGCACGTCGACGACGACGCGGTTCTCCCCCTCGCGCCGCTCGACGACTCCCTCGTCGAGCGCCCAGGTGACGAGCGCGATCGTCCCGTGCCCGCACGCGGTCGAGTAGCCCGCGTTGTGGAAGAAGACGACGCCGAGGTCCGCGTCCCCGTCGTTGGGCTCGACGACGAAGCAGCCGTACATGTCCGCGTGCCCGCGCGGCTCGAAGACGAGGAGCTTGCGGACGTCGTCGAGGCGGCCGAGTGCATCGCGGCGCTTGTCGAGGATCGTCGCGCCCGCGGGAGGATCGACGCCGCCGGTGACGATCCGGAAGGGCTCGCCGCCCGTGTGGTAGTCGACCGTCCGAACCTCCACGGTCGCGACCCTAACGCGAGCGAGAGCGGCGCCCGCAGATCCGCGACGAGCGAACCCACGGGCGCGCCGGGTTTCGAGCCCACCGGCGAGAGCGCCGGCCAGCGGTGGTGTCGCGCCGAACGTTCGGCGCACAGGCGGCTGCCACCTCCTCCGCCTACCTGCCCTTGAAGTCGGGCACCCGCTTGTCGAGGAACGCCTGCACGCCCTCGCGGAAGTCCTCCGTTTGCGTCGCCACCTGCTGGAGCTCCGCCTCGAGCGCGAGCTGCTCCTCGAGCGAGGCCGTATACGCTTGCTCGAACAGCCGCTTCGTCATGGCGACCCCCTTCGTGGGCAGCGCCGCGTACCATTCGGCGAGCTCCTCGACGCGCTTCGGGAAGCGCTCGGGGTGCACCTCCTCCGACACGAGGCCCCACACGAGCGCCTCGTCGGCGCTCAGCCGCCGGTTCGAGACCATCCACTCGAACGCCCGCGAGAACCCGAGCAAGCGATGCACGAACCACGAGCCGCCCGCGTCCGGCACCAGGCCGATCCCGATGAACCCCGGGACGAAGGTGGCGTCGTTCGAGGCGATGCGAACGTCGCAGGCGCACGCGAGCGAGAGCCCCGCCCCCGCGCACGGGCCGTTGATCGCGGCGATGACCGGCTTCTCGAGCTCGCGGATCGCCCGGATGTTCGGGTGGTACGTCTCCTCGAGCGCGTCGCGGATCGTCGCCTGGAGCTGCTGGAACTCGTTCAAGTCCTGGCCGGCGCAGAAGCCACGGCCCGCGCCTGTGATCACCACCGCGCGAATCTCCGGCGCAGCCGCCTGGACGAGAGCGTCCGCGAGGGCTCCGTGCATGGAGCGGTTGAACGCGTTGTAGACGTCCGGCCGGTTCAGCGTGATCGTGAGGACGGAGCCGCTCTTTGCGGTGAGGACATCGGACATCGCTACCTCCTGTCGCGCGCGAGGAACGCCTTGACCGCGTCCTGCGCCTCGTCTCCGAGCATCGAGAGCGCCAGCCAGTCGCGGGCGTGGCCGACGGTCTGGTGCCACGCGAGGTCGCGCCAGACGTTCAGGTGCTGCTTGGCGTACCGCGTGGTCTGGGGGAGCTTCACGGCGAGCTTCTCGACCCACTCGTCGACTGCCGTATCGAGGTCGGCATCGGGAACGGCGCGGTTGACGAGCCCCCACTCCGCCGCCTGCGCGGCCGGGATGCGGTCGCAGAGGAGGACGATCTCCCGCGCCCGCCGATCGCCGACCATGAGCGAGAGCCACTGCGTCGCACCGCCGGCCGGGACCGAGCCGTGCTCCAGGCCGACGTGCCGGATGAAGGCGCTCTCGACCATCACCGCGAGGTCGCAGGCCATCTGCAGCTCGTTCCCGCCGCCGACGGCGATCCCGTTGACGCGCGCGATCGTCGGCTTCCCGATCTCGCGGAGCCGGTCGTGCATGTCCTTGAAGGCGCCGAACCACTTCCAGTACTCCTTCGGCCGACCGAGATAGTCCTCGTCCCAGGAGCGGAGATCGGCCCCCGCGCAGAAGGCGCGCCCGGTCCCTGTGACGACGACCACCCGCACGTCGTCGTCCCAGGATGCGTCCTCGCACGCGCGCGCGATCTCGCGCAGCATCCGGAAGTCGAACGCGTTGAGGACGTCCGGCCTGTTCAGCCGAATCGTCGCCCGCGGCGGCGCCTTCTCGTACACGATCG
This sequence comes from uncultured Actinomycetes bacterium, assembly GCA_963809405.1. Lineage (GTDB taxonomy): Bacteria > Actinomycetota > Thermoleophilia > Gaiellales > Gaiellaceae > GMQP-bins7. The sequence goes on along the minus strand of CAWEJN010000002.1, from coordinate 1,018,298 downwards.
TCTCGAAGCCGAGGTCGGCCGGATCCTGCGGCCGCGGATGGGTCGGCTCCGACATCAGGAGATGTCGGCGAAATGCGCCTGGGTTGGGATCCCCATGGCCATCGCGTCGACACCGGTGGCCGTGAACTCCGGCGTCCGGGCGGCCGCCTTGAAGGCGTCCATGTCCGCGAACTCGAACTCGGCGTAGTAGTGGAAGCTCGGCTCTCCGACGGGCGCTCCGAACACCTTTCCGTGGCGGAACGTCGCTCCCTCGACCTTCTTGCAGAGCGCGACGTGTTCCTCGTAGCGCTCGGGGTCGGGCTCGCCTTCGTAGACGACGAACACTCTGATCAACGCTCGCTCCCTTCGTCTCGGAGGAGACGTGAGCGTATAGCGTGCTCGCCGTGAATCGGCTCCAGGACGTCCTCGAGCACCCTCGCTACGAGGTGTACCCGTCGTCGAGCCTGATCGCCGACGTCGCAGAGCACGTCCCGACCGAGGTGAAGCTCACGGTCACGAGCAATCTCGAGCGCGGGCTCGACGCGACATTGAGCACGGCCGAGGAGCTCGCGAAGCTCGGCTACACGGTCGTCCCGCACATCGGGGCGCGGCTCGTGCTCGACCGCGACCACCTCGAACGGATCCTGAGCCGCCTCGAGGATGCGGGCGTGACTGAGCTCTTCGTGATCGCCGGCGACGCGAAGGAGCCTCTCGGGGAGTACTCGGACGCGCTCTCCGTGCTCGTCGCCGTCGGCGAGCTCGGCCACGGCTTCCAGGAGGTCGGGTTCGTCGGCTACCCCGAGCCGCACCCGTTCATCCCCGACGACGTGCTGGTGCAGGCGCTGCGCGACAAGGCGCCGTTCGCGTCCTATGTCATCAGCCAGATCTGCTTCGACCCGACCGCGATCGACGGCTGGGTCCGGACGCTCCGTGAAGAAGGAGTCTCCCTCCCCGTCTACGTCGGAATCCCGGGGGTGGTCGAGACCGAGCGGCTGCTTCGCATCTCGCGACGCCTCGGTGTCGCGGGCGTCGATCGGCTCGAGGACGAGCTCGGCAAGTCGGTGACCTATGCGCCCGACGCGCTCGTGGACGGTCTCGTCTCGATCGAGGACGCGTCCGCCGGAGTCGGCGGATTCCACGTCTACACGTTCAACGAGCTCGCGCTGACCGAGGCTTGGCGTCGGAGACGACTCGTGGAGCTCCGAGCGGACGAGTCAGTCGAAGCGGTCGCGGCCGAACGTCCGTCGGCGTGACCCGGAGCGGGGCTCTCGCCGACCTCGAGCCCGCGCTCGTCTGGACCCGCTTCCTCGAGCTGACGCGGATCCCGCGTCCGCCGAAGGAGGAAGAGCAGGCGCGGGAGCACGTGCTCGCCTGGGCAAAGGGGCTCGGCTTCACGAGCGAGGTCGACGGCGAAGGCAATGTCGTCGTGCGCCTGCCGCCCTCGGCAGGGCGGGAGGGAGCGCCGACGGTGGTGCTCCAGTCGCATCTGGACATGGTCTGCGAGCGCGACCCGGAGAGCCCGTTCGACCCGCGGACCGGCCCGATCGACGTCGTTCTCGACGGTGACTGGGTCGCGGCCACCGGAACCACGCTCGGCGCGGACAACGGCATCGGCGTCGCGGCGGCGATGGCGATCGGCGAGGACGAGACGGTCGAGCACGGCCCGCTCGAGCTCCTCTTCACCGTCTCGGAGGAGCAGGGCCTCGAAGGCGCGAAGGCGCTCGGGCCGGACTTCCTCGCCGGCCGGCTGCTCGTGAACCTCGACGGCGGGGACGACCAGGCGTCGATCACGGTCGGATGCGCGGGAAGCATCCACACCTTCGTGCGGCTCGCGCTCCGACCGGAGCCGGTCGCTCCGGGCAGCGTTGCGCTCGATGTGTCGCTCGGAGGAGCGCGCGGCGGCCACTCGGGAGCGGACATCGCCGCGGGTCGGGTGAACGCGATCAAGGCGCTTGGCCGCCTTCTCTCTCGCGCGCGTGCGGAGACCCCTTTCCGGCTGGCACGTCTCGAGGGCGGCTTCAGCCGGAACGCGATCCCGAGAGAAGCGCGCGCGGTCGTGTCACTCGCGCCGGGGAGCGAGACGACATTCCGCGCGACGGCGGAGCGCGAGCTGGCCGCACTCCGGCAGCAGTTCGCCGATACGGACGCGGACCTGACGCTCGCCATCGAGGTCGTCGAGGCTGAAACCGCGGCCGACGAAGCTACGTCGTCTCGGGCGCTCGACCTGCTCGCAACCCTCCCGAGCGGCGTCGTCGCGATGACGCCGTCGCTTCCGGGCGCGGTCGAGACGAGCTCCAGCGTCACCGTCGCCGAGACGAGCGACGGCGTCCTCGCGTTCGGCTCGATGACGAGGAGCGCGAACCCGCGGGCGCTCGACGAGGTCGAGGCGACGATCGCGGCAAGCGCGCGGCTCGGGGGCGCCGAGCTCGAGGTACGCCGCTCGTATCCGCCGTGGGAGCCCGAGCTCAGGTCGGACCTGCTCGCCGCGGCGCGCCGTACGCACGAGCGCGTCTTCGGGGAGGAGCCCGCGCTGAAGGTCGTGCACGGGGGCCTCGAGTGCGCAGTCATCGGAGAACGGATCCCTGGCATCGAGATGATCTCCATCGGCCCCGACATCCGCGGCCCGCATGCGCCGGGCGAGCGGCTCGGCGTCGCGAGCACGCAGCGCTTCTACCGCCTGCTCGCGGCGCTGCTCGACGACCTCTCGCGCTCGTCGCGGGGCTAGGCTGAAGCCGTGCCCGAGTTCCCGCTCACCGGAGGCTGCCTCTGCGGCGGCGTCCGCTTCGAGGTGACGGAGCCGCTCGTGGTCGCCGGGTACTGTCACTGCACACGCTGCCAACGACGCACGGGCACGGCGGCGTCGCCGTTCGCGGGCATCGTTCCCGGCTCTCTCAGGATCCTGAGCGGCGGGGAGTTGATCCGGGCCTACGAACCGCCGGACGGCTCTGCCAAGCTCTTCTGCTCTGCGTGCGGATCCGCCCTCTGGAGTAGGCGACGCGACGACCCCGAGGCGATCAGCATTCGGCTCGGTGCGTTCGACCGCGATCCGGGGGTCAGGCCGTCGTATCGCCAGTTCGTCGCCTACGCCGCGTCCTGGGAGCCGATCCCGGACGACGGCCTCGAGCGCTTCCCCGAGCGCCGACCCGCCTAGCCGCGACCGAAGCGGCAGCGGCGCCGAAGAGCATCCGTGTCGAGGACGGTGACGAGCCCGCGACGCAAGGCGACGACCCCCTCGCGCTGCTCGCTCCGGAGCACGCGGTTCACGGTCGCGCGCGACGTGCCGGCCATGGCCGCGAGGTCCTCCTGCGTGAGTGGAATCGCGGCTTCTCCGTCTCCGCCGTAGAGCGACGCCAGCTCGACGAGCCTGCGCCGGACGCGCGTCTCGGCATCGACGTAGTGGGCTTCGACGATCCTGTCGCTCGCGCGGCGCAGCTCGTCGGCGAGCAGGCGGAGCAGGACGTCCTTGACCCCGGGATGCTCGCGCTGGAGCCGGGCGAAGTCGTCACGGAAGATCGACCTGGTCTCGCCGTCCTCGAGCGCCGAGACGGTCGCCGAACGGCGCGAGTCGGGCAGGAGCAAGGCAAGCTCGCCGAAGGATCCGCCCGGCCCGAGGACGTCGAGGAGCACGCTGTCACCGACCGGTGTCGTCACCCGTACGCCGAACCGCCCCCGCACGACCAAGTGGAGCGAGTCCGCCGGATCGTCGCGGTGGAAGACGACCTCTCCTCTCTCGAACGTCCGCCGACGCGCGATCGAGAGCAGCTGTCGAACGTCCTCCGAGGGAAGATCCGCGAGCAACGGCCACTCCATGTCGCCGAAGTCTGTGTAACGGCCGTGACATTCGCAACGTCGCCCGCACGAACGACGGCGGGCGGGCGGGCGCCTACGCTCATGCCCATGACCGGAGGCACGCGAAAGGAGCATACGATGAAGCGCCTGGCGATCACCTTTGCAGTCGTAGCCGGAGTCCTCGGCGTCGCACCGGCAGTCGCGAGCGGAGCCAACCGAACGCAGGTCGCGAAGCCGGCACTCGCGAAGCAGCTGGTCGTGAGGCAGCAGGTCGTCAAGTCGGCGATCGCGAAGCCCGCCGTCTTCAGGACCGCGATCTTCCGGACCGCGATCTACCGGCAGGTCTGGCTCGGCCGGTCGATCCAGGTCGTCCGCGTGCACGGTCTGTAGATCACCCTCCATCCGGGTGAGCAGGGAGGGGCCGCGAGGCCCCTCTTCTCGGACCGCCCCCTCCGCTTCCGTGTCGCAGCGGCGGACGGTGTGGTGAAGTATCTCGCCGTGGGCAGAAGGCTCTCCGCGTGAACCGGGCCGTCGATCTCCGGCGGCGGGTTGCGGTCGCGCGCGGCGACGAGCCTGCCGACCTCGTGCTCCGCGGCGGCCGCGTGCTCTCGTCGTTCACGCGCGAATGGCTCGAGGTGGATGTCGCGATAGCCGACGGCTTCGTCGCGGGCCTCGGAGAGTACGAGGGTCGGGAGACGATCGACGCCGGCGGCGGCTACCTCGTCCCGGGGTTCATCGACGCCCACATGCACATCGAGTCGTCGAAGCTGCTCGTGGACGAGTTCGCACGCCTCGTCCTCCCGCTCGGCACCACTGCGGTCGTCGCCGACCCGCACGAGATTGCGAACGTGCTCGGGACGGACGGCGTCCACTGGCTGCTCGACACGTCGTCCGATCTCCCGCTCGAGGTCTTCTTCATGGCACCCTCGTGTGTGCCGGCGTCGGACTTCGAGTCGCCGCGGCGGGCGCTGACCATCGGCGATCTCGAGGGGCTGCTGCGGAGGAGCCACGTCCTCGGCGTCGCGGAGATGATGAACTTCCCGGGCGTCATCGAGGGCTCCGAGCACGAGCTCGCAAAGGTCCGGCTTGCCGCTCACGTCGACGGCCACGCACCCGGGCTCGTCGGCCGGCGGCTGAACGCGTATGCGTCGGTCGGCATCCGCTCGGACCACGAGGCGGCGACGATCGAGGAGGGCCGGGAGCGCCTCCGAGCCGGGATGTGGCTCCTCATCCGTGAGGCGTCCGCGGCCCGCAACCTGCACGCGCTCGTTCCGCTCGCGCTCGAGTACGGGCCGTCCCGGATCGCCTTCTGCACCGACGACCGCGAGCCGGAGCACATCGCCGACGACGGCCACGTCAACTCGATCGTGCGAGATGCCGTGGCGCTCGGTGTCCCCCCGGAGGACGCGCTCGTGATGGCGTCGCTGAACCCTGCGCTGTACCACGGCCTCTCCCAGCTCGGGGCGATCGCGCCCGGCTATCAGGCCGACGTGCTCGTGCTCCCGGACCTCGTCTCCTTCGTCCCGGACCTCGTCCTCAAGGCGGGATCGCCGGTGGAGGACATTCCGTCCGTCGCCGTGCCCGAATGGGTGCGGCACACGGTGCGAACCGGGCCCGTCGCCGCCGACGCCTTCCGCATCCCGTTCGCCGGCGGGAAGGCCCGAGTGATCGGGCTCGTCCCGGACCAGATCGTGACGGAGGCGCTCGTCGACGAGCTGCGGGTCACGGACGGTCTCGCCGTCGCGGACGCCGCGAGGGACCTGGCGAAGATCGCAGTGCTCGAGCGGCACCTCGGCACCGGCCGTCTCGGGCTCGGCTTCGTCCGCGGCTTCGGGCTCTCGAGCGGCGCGTTCGGTGCCACGCTCGCGCACGACGCGCACAACCTCATCGTGGTCGGTGTCGACGACGAGGCGATGGCGACGGTCGTGGCACGCCTGGCCGAGCTCGGAGGTGGAATCGTCGTCGCGGACACGGATGGGATCCGCTCGGAGCTGCCGCTGCCGGTTGCCGGCCTCCTCTCGGATCGGCCGCTGGCGGACGTTCTCGACGCGAGCCGCGCGCTGAACGCTGCGGTTCGGGAGCTGGGGGTCGCGTACCCGCACCCGTTCCAGGTGCTCGCGTTCCTCGCCTTGTCGGTGATCCCGTCGCTAAAGATCACCGACCGCGGCCTCGTCGACGTCGACCGGTTCGAGCTCGTCCCACTCGCTGTCTGAGTAGCCGGCGCGGCGTGGAAAACCACTGACCGCGATTCAGGACGTAGCCCCGACGAAGCACAGCTCGTATGCCCGTATCGTTGCACTGTCGAGCCAGGAGGCAAGCCAGTGCTGACCGAGCGAGCCACCGAAGACGGCGTGATCGTGGATGTCCAGGTTCTCGAGCGCGCCGTGGCACGGTTCCGCGAGGCTCGAGTCGCGTTGCCGACGTTCGCGCAGCTTGCCGACCCCGACCGGATCCCCGGCGCAGTCGCCGCGCGACTCGCCGACATCAGGCCCGACAGCGCCGACCCGCTGAACCTCTTCCGCGTCCACTGGTTCAACGACGCCGCCCGGACGGGCCGAGTGGCGGTACCGGAGCACGTCGTCTTGCCGCGAGAGCTCACCGGCGTCGACGCGCGGATCGTCGTCGCGCTCGGCGACCGCTTCCCGATGATCGGGGCCCACAAGGTGCTGGCCGCGTACGGCTGCCTCGCCCCCCGGCTCGTCACCGGCCAGTTCGATCCGACCCGTGACCGGGCGATCTGGCCGTCTACCGGGAACTACTGTCGCGGCGGCGTGGCGATCTCGCGGCTGATGGGCTGCCGCGGCGTCGCGGTGCTGCCGGAAGGGATGAGCCGCGAGCGGTTCGACTGGCTCGAGCGGTGGGTCGCCGACCCGGAGGACATCATCCGGACCCCCGGAGTCGAGAGCAACGTCAAGGAGATCTACGACAGGTGCCACGAGCTCGCCGAGGATCCCGAGAACGTCATCCTCAACCAGTTCGCCGAGTTCGGGAATCACGTGGCCCACTACCTGGCCACCGGTGCTGCCCTCGCGGCCGTCTTCGAGTCGTTGCAGAGTCACGAATCGTCGCTCCGGCTTCGCGCGTTCGTGTCGGCCACCGGCTCGGCCGGGACGATCGGCGCCGGCGACTACCTCAAGGAGCGGTACGACTCGCTCGTGGTCGCCGTCGAGGCGCTCGAGTGCCCGACGATGCTCTACAACGGCTTCGGCGAGCACAACATCCAGGGGATCGGCGACAAGCACGTCCCGCTCATCCACAACGTTCTGAACACGGACGTCGCGCTCGCCGTCTCGGATCGCGCCACCGACCGCCTCGGAGTCCTCTTCGGGACCGCGACGGGCCGGGAGTATCTGCTGCACCGGCGCGGGGTCCCGGCAGACATCGTCTCCGAGCTCCCCTCGCTCGGCCTCTCGAGCATCTGCAACGTCCTCGGCGCGATCAAGGTCGCAAAGCACTTCGAGCTCGGGCCTGACGACGTCGTCGCGACCGTCGCCACCGACGGCGCGGCGATGTACGAGAGCGAACGCGAGCTCGCCATCGCGAAGTACTTCTCTGGTGACTTCGACGAGGTCGCCGCGGCGGAGGTCTACGGCGAGCATCTGCTCGGCGCCGCGACCGATCACCTGCGCGAGCTGACTCACGAGGAGCGGCAGCGGATCTTCAACCTCGGCTACTACACGTGGGTCGAGCAGCAAGGCGTCACGCTCGAGGACTTCGAGGCTCGGCGCGACCCCGGCTTCTGGAAGCGGTGGCACGCGGCGGCGGAGACATGGGACGAGCTGATCGACCAGTTCAACGCGCGGACGCAGGTGCTGGAGACGTTGTGAGCGGTCCTCCGAACACGATCAGCCGGCTCGTCTGCTCGGGCTGCGGCGCCGAGCCCGCAGCTCGTGACCCATATCCGTTCCAGTGCCCGAACGCGAGCCTGGGCGACGACATCGACCACGTCCTTCGGCGCGAGCTGGACCCGAACGCGGTGCGGTTTCCCGCCGTCGACGCCGAGCCGAATCCATTCATCCGCTACCGCCGACTGCTCCACGCGTACAACACCGCGCTCGAGGGCGGCATGGGCGACGACGAGTTCTGCGCGCTCGTTCGAGCGCTCGATGACCGCGTCTCGGACGTCGACGGCCACCGTTTCACCACCACCCCCTTCTCTCGCAGCTACGGCCTCAGCGACTGGCTCGGGTTCTCGGCTACGGGCGGCGTCTGGGTGAAGGACGAGACGGAGAGCGTCTCCGGCTCACACAAGGCGCGACACCTCTTCGGCGTCCTCCTCTGGCTCGAGGTGGCGGAGCACCTGGGCCTCGCCGACCCCGAGGCGCGGCCCGAGCTCGCGATCGCGAGCTGCGGAAACGCGGCGCTCGCAGCGGCCGTCGTCGCAGCCGCCGGCGAGCGGCGGCTCCGAGTCTTCGTCCCCGCGGACGCGGACCCCGTGGTACTCGCACGGCTCGAGGAGCTCGGCGCGCTGATCGTGGTCTGCCCGCGGGAGCGCGGCGTCCCCGGCGACCCGACGGTGCACGAACTGACGTCCGCACTGGCCGCAGGTGCGCTCCCGTTCACGTGCCAGGGGAATCTCAACGGGCTCGCCGTCGAAGGCGGGGAGACGCTCGCGTGGGAGATCGCAGCCGCGGGAGCGCCCGTCGACCGCCTGGTCGTCCAGGTCGGTGGCGGCGCGCTCGCAAGCGCGTGCGTCCACGGCTTTCGCGAGGCGGCCGCGCTCGGCGCTGCGAGCTCGACGCCGCGCGTCGACACCATCCAGACACGAGGCGCCTGGCCGCTCAGGCGCGCGTTCGACCGCATCGAGGCGCGCGGCGGAATCGACGCGGTCCCCTACGCGGCCGCCCACCGGTCGGAGTTCATGTGGCCGTGGGAGGACGAGCCGCACAGCGTCGCGCACGGCATTCTCGACGACGAGACATACGACTGGCTGGCGGTCGTCGAGGGGATGCTCGCCACCGGCGGCCGGCCGTACGTCGTGGAGGAGGAGACGCTCGAGCGCGCCAACGCCATCGGCCGCGAAGCGACCGGGATCGACGTCGACCCCACCGGGACGTCGGGTCTGGCCGGCGTCATCGCCCTCCGCGAGGACGGTCTCGTCGACGACGACGAGCGCGTCGTCGTGTTGTTCACCGGCGCGAGCCGGTCCCCGCAATCCGAGACAAAGGAATTGACCGATGCGCAGCTTTCTGGGTCGCGACATCCTGTCGCTCAAGGACTTTGAGCGAAACGAGTTCGAGCGGGTCTTCGAGGTCTGCGACGAGCTCGCGCCGATCGCGAAGAGCCGGCGCAACGCCGACCTGCTCGCGAGCAAGACCCTCCTGACGGCCTTCTACCAGCCGAGCACGCGGACGCGGATGTCGACGGAAGCGGCGATGCACCGGCTCGGCGGCCACGTGCTCGGCTTCTCCGACGCGAAGATGACCAGGGCCGGCGACTTCTACAAGGAGTCGATGAAGGACACGATCCACATGCTCGAGTTCTACGCCGACGTGATCGCGATGCGTCACTTCGAGCAGGGCGCGCCCGCCGAGGCCGCGCACTGGTCGTCGGTGCCGGTGATCAACTGCGGCGACGGTTGGGGCGAGCATCCGACGCAGGTCCTCACCGACCTCTACACGATCAATGGCGAGCTCGGGACGCTCGACGGGCTCACCTACCTCCTCGTCGGCGACATGCGCATGCGGACGATGCACTCGATCCTCTACGCGCTCTCGCAGTTCGACGCGAAGGCCTACGTCGTCGGGCCGCCGGACATGTCGCTGCTCCCGGAGTTCAAGGAGGAGCTGGACGCGCTGAACGTCGTGTACGAGGAGGCGACGTCGACCGAGGCCGTGATCGCCGAGTGTGACGTGATCTACATGGAGCCCGTGGTGCAGGCCGACTACACGCAGTCTCGCGTCGAGCGCGAAGACAAGGTCGGCATGACCCCGGCGGAGTACACCGTGACCCGCGAGCTGCTGCGCGACAAGGCGAAGTCGAGCTCGATCATCCTCCACAGCCTGCCGCGGATGGACGAGCTGCCGCTCGACGTCGACGCGACGCGCCACCAGCGGTACTGGGTCGAGGCGTTCAACGGCGTCGTGATGCGGATGGCGCTGCTGTCGCTCGTCCTGGGAGCGATGGAGTAGCAGGGAGTCCAATGGACCTGACACTCAACGGCGAGCACGTCTCCGTCGAGCCGCGCGAGGACGAGAGCCTGCTCGAGGTGCTGCGCGACCGGTTCGGGCTGCACTCGGTGAAGGACGGCTGCGCGCCCGAGGGCTCGTGCGGCGCCTGCACCGTCATCGTCGACGGCCGCGCGGTCGTCTCGTGCGCGCAGAAGGCGACGCGGATCGAGGGGAAGAGCGTGGTGACGCAGGAAGGGCTGTCCGAGGAAGCGCGCCGCCGGTGGGCGGAGTGCTTCGTCGCGGCGGGCGCATCGCAGTGCGGCTTCTGCTCGCCGGGGATCGTGATGAAGGGCGAGGCGCTGCTCGAGAAGAATCCCGAGCCGTCGCGTGGGGAGATCGAGCGCGCGCTGCTCGGGAACCTCTGCCGCTGCACGGGCTATGTGAAGATCGTCGACGCGATCGAGCTCGCAGCTGCCGCCCGTCGCGGCGAGCCGCTCCCGACGCCGGACCGCAGCGGCCGCGTCGGGACGCGGACGGCGCGTTACCGGAGCACCGAGCTCGCACTCGGCGACCAGGAGTTCGTCGGCGACATGACGGCGCCGGGGATGCTGCACGGCGCACTTCGCTTCTCCGACCATCCGCGGGCGAAGGTGCTCCGGATCGACACGTCGGTCGCGGCGGCGCACCCAGGAGTGGTCGCCGTCCTCACCGCCGACCACGTCCCGGGCAACCGGGTGCAGGGTGCGCTGACGAAGGACTGGCGCCAGCTCGTCGCCGTTGGCGAGACGACGTCGTACGTCGGCGACGTGCTCGCGGTCGTCGCTGCGGACTCGCGCCACGCCGCCCGCGAGGCGGCCGCGCTCGTCGAGGTCGAATACGACGTGCTCGAGCCGGTCACGGACCCGTTCGACGCGCTCGCGGACAGCGCCCCGCGCCTCCACGGGAACGGAAACGTCCTCTCGGTCTCCCGCGTCCAACGCGGGGACGTCGACGCTGCGCTCGCGGCGTCGGCGCACGTCGCCAGCAGCCGATTCCGGACGCAGATGATCGAGCACGCGTTCCTCGAGCCGGAGTCGACGTTCGCCCTGCCGGCGAACGGCGGACCGATGAAGGTCTACTCGCAGGGGCAGGGCATCTGGGACGACAGGCTCCAGATCGCGTCCTTCCTCGGCGTGCCCGAGGAGCAGGTGCTCGTAACACAGGTCTCGACCGGCGGCGCCTTCGGCGCGAAGGAGGACTTGAACGTGCAGGCGCACGCGGCGCTGATCGCGAGCGTCACCGGCCGCCCCGCGCTCGTGACCCTCTCACGGCGCGAGAGCCTCCGCTTCCATTCGAAGCGTCACCCGATGTGGCTCGACTACACCGTCGGCTGCGACGCGGACGGCAAGCTCACCGCTCTCCGCGCACGGATCGTCGGCGACACGGGCGCGTACGCGAGCGTCGGCGACAAGGTGCTCGAGCGCGCGGCCGGCCACGCCTGCAGCGCGTACGTCGTCCCCGCGGTCGACGTCGAGGCGACGGCCGTCTATACGAACAACCCGCCGTGCGGCGCGATGCGCGGCTTCGGCGTCAACCAGTCGAACTTCGCGATGGAGGGCGTCCTCGACATCCTCGCCGAGGAGGTCGGGATCGACGGCTGGGAGATCCGCTGGCGGAACGCCCTCGACGTCGGCGAGCGGTTCGGCACCGGCCAGAAGCTCGGGCCAGGAGTCGGGCTGAAGCAGACGCTGCTCGCGGTAAAGGACGCGTACCGCGGCGCGAAGTACGCCGGCATCGCCTGCGGCGTGAAGAACACCGGCATCGGCAACGGCGTCCCGGAGTACGGCCGCGCCGTCATCCGCGTCGAGGACGACGGCACGATCACGCTCTTCCACTCGTGGACGGAGATGGGCCAGGGCGTCGACACGGTCCTGCAGCAGATCGCCTGCGAGGAGCTCGGCCTGACCCCCGAGCGGGTCGCAGTCGCCGTCGACACCGAGCGGAACCTCGAAACCGGGCAGACGACCGCCTCGCGCTCGACCGTCCTCGGGGGCAGCGCCGTGATCAGGGCGGCCGAGAAGCTGAGGGCCGCGCTCGACGGGATGCCGCTCGAGAGTCTCGCCGGGCAGGAGTTCTTCGGTGAGGTCGAGATGGCGTACACGACGACGAACGACCCGTCGCTCGAGGATCCGGTCACGCACATCGCCTACGCGTGGGCGACACAGGTCGTGATCCTCGACGACGACGGGAAGATCGAGAAGATCGTCGCGGCACACGACGTCGGCAAGGCGATCAACCCGACACTCGTCGAGGGCCAGATCGAGGGCGGCCTCCACATGGGACTCGGCCACTCGCTCTCGGAGGAGTTCGTCTGCGAGGGCGGCGTGCCGGTGAACGAGACGCTGAAGTCGCTCCACATCATCCCGCCGACCGGGATGCCACCGGTCGAGTGCATCCTCGTCGAGGAGCCGCAGCCGGAGGGTCCGTACGGCGCGAAGGGCATCGGCGAAGCGGCGCTCGTGCCGACGGCGGGCGCCGTCGCGGGCGCCCTGTACGCGTTCGACGGAATCCGGCGGACGACGCTGCCGATGAAGGACTCGGCCGCGGCGGTCGCCGCCGTGCCCCGGCTCGTGAGCCACCACGGATGAGCGAGGTGCTGGCGGGCGGGACCGTCGTCACCGCGCTCGACCCGGTCGCGGTCGAGCGGCGCGACGTCGCTGTCGCCGGCGGCCGCGTCGTCGCCGACAGCTCGGGCGCACGCCGTGACTGCACAGGCTGTCTCGTCGTCCCCGGCAACGTCTGCGCGCACACGCACCTCTACTCGGCACTCGCGCGAGGGATGCCGTTCGCGCTCGAGTCGCCGGCGAACTTCCTCCAGATCCTCCAGCGCGTCTGGTGGCGACTCGACCGCTCACTCGACGAGGAGTCGGTGCGAGCCTCCGCGCTCGTCGGCGGGATGGAGGCGCTCCTGTCCGGCACGACGACGCTCGTCGACCACCACGCGTCGCCCAACGCGATCGACGGCTCGCTCGACGTGATCGAGGAAGCGCTGTCGCAGCTCGGCGTGCGCTCCGTCCTCTGCTACGAGACGAGCGACCGCGACGGGCCCGACCGCGCGCTCGCCGGGATCGCGGAGAACCGGCGCTTCCTCGCGCGCGTCCGCGACGAGCAACCACCCCTCGCCCGCGGGCTCTTCGGCGCGCACGCATCGTTCACGCTCGGCGACGAGACGCTCGCTGCGTGCGCGGGCGCCGCGGCGGAGTTCTCCGTCGGCCTCCACGTCCACGCGGCTGAGGACGGCGTCGACGAGCGCGACGCGGTCGCGCGCACGGGCAGGCACGTCGTCGAGCGGCTGGACACCGCCGGTGCGCTGAACGAGCGGACGCTCCTCGCCCACGGCGTCCACCTCGACGACGACGAGGCGGCGATCGTCGCGCGCGCGAACGCGACCCTCGCGCACAACGCGCGCTCGAACATGAACAACGGTGTCGGCCGCCCGAGCTCGGCCGTCCTCGGCGGCCGGATCGCGCTCGGCACCGACGGGATCGGCTCGGACATGTTCGAGGAGTCGCGAGCCGCATTCTTCCGGCTCCGCGAGGACGACCTCGACTCCGGACCCGAGTGGCCGCTCCAGCGGCTCGGAGAAAGCGCGCGGCTCGCCGCCGGCATCTTCCAGGAGCCGCTGCTCGGGAGACTCGAACCAGGCGCGCCGGCCGACCTCGTCGTCCTCGACTACGACGCGCCGGCGCCGCTCGATGTCGGCAGCTTCGCCGGTCACTGGGTCTTCGGGCTCTCGTCGCGCTGGGTCCGCGACGTGATGGTCGGCGGCGAGTGGGTCGTCGTCGACCGCGAGCTCGTGCACGCCGACCGGCGTCAGCTCGTCGCCGACGCACTCGGCGCCGCTGACCGGCTGTGGAGCCGCCTCGACGAGCTCCCCGCGCATCCCTACGAACCCGAAGGAGCTGTCACCCGATGAACCGCGTCGCGCTCTATCTCCAGGACAAGCATCCGATCCGCGAGGGCATGGACTACGTGGTGCTCGCCGAGCAGGCCGGGTTCGAGGCGGTCTGGCAGGCGGAGAGCAGGCTCGTGCGCGAGGCCACGGTGCCGATGGCGGCGTTCGCCGCGGTGACGGAGCGGATCGGCATCGGCGCCGGCGTCGTGAACACGTGGACGCGTAACGTCGGGCTCCTCGCCGCGACCTTCTCGACGCTCGACGACCTCGCTCCGGGACGCATCCGCCTCGGCGTCGGCGCCTGGTGGGAGCCGCTCGCCTCGAAGGTGGGCGTGAACCGTCGCAAGCCGCTCCGCTGCATGCGCGAGACGGTCGAGGCGACGCGCCGCCTGCTTGCGATGGAGCGGGTCACCTACCACGGAGAGTTCGTGAATCTCGACGATGTCGAGATCGACATCGTCCACGGAGACCGCTCGCCGAAGAAGGTGCCCATCTACGTCGGCGCGACCGGGATGAAGATGATGGAGGTCGCCGGCGAGATCGGGGACGGCGTCCTGCTGAACTACCTCGTCGGGCCCGAGTACAACAAGAGCGCGATGGAGGCGCTCGCCGTCGGGGCAGCGCGCGCCGGACGTACCGTCGACGACGTCGACCGGCCGCAACTCGTCGTCTGCTCGCTCGACCCGGACCGGTCACTCGCACTCGACCGCGCGCGGGAGCTCGTCGCCCAGTATCTGGGCCAGCAGCCGCACATCATGAAGGCGAGCGGGGTCGACGAGTCGCTGCTGGAGGAGATCGGCAAGGTGCTGACGTGGCCGGCAACTCCGGAGCAGATCGAGCAAGCTATGACGCTCGTGCCCGATGAGGTCGTCCAGCTGATCACCGCGTCGGGGACGGCCGACGATTGCCGGGCAAAGGTGCAGGAGTACGTCGACAACGGCTGCACGTGCCCGGTTCTCTACCCGCTCGGCGACGACGTGCCCGCGATGATCGACGCATTCGCGACGGTGACCGCCTGATGGAGGTGATGCTTCCCCGCTCGCTCGACGAGGCGCTCGCTCTGAAGACAGAGCACCCGGAGGCGGTGCCCGTCGCCGGCGGCACCGACTTGATGGTCGCGGTCAACTTCGGCCAGGCCCGGCCGCCTGCGCTCCTCGACCTCTCGCGTGTCGACGAGCTGAAGACGTGGCAGGCGGAGAACGGGCGCGTCCACCTCGGAGCCGGAGTGACCTTCGCGCGGATCGAGCGCGAGCTCGCGGGCTTCCGCCCGCTCGCCGAAGCGTCGCGCTCGGTGGGCTCGCCGCAGATCCGGAACCGAGCGACGATCGGCGGCAACCTCGGCACCGCCTCTCCGGCCGGCGACGGGCTGCTCCCGCTCGCCGCCTACGACGCGGACGTCGTCGTCGCGTCGAAGGCAGGGATGCGCTCCGAGCCGTGGCACGCGTTCTTTCTCGGGCCGAAGCGCACGACGCTCGCGCCGGACGAGCTGATCGTCGGCGTCGGGTGGAACCGGGTCGAGGGACCGGGCTCGTTCTCGAAGGTCGGAACGCGGAACGCAATGGTCATCGCGATCGCCGGGCTCTGTCTCCAGCTCGACGCCGCAGCGCGCGCCGCACGGCTCGCGCTCGGCTCCGTCGCGCCGACAGTCGTGCGCGCACCCGAGGCGGAGGCGCTGGCGGCCGCCGCCGTCCCCTGGGACGAGCCCGACCGGCCGCTCGACGACACCGTGATCGCCGAGTTCGGCTCGCTCGCGGCCGCCGCAGCGACACCGATCGACGACGTTCGCGGCTCGGCGCGGTACCGGCGCCACGCGATCGCCGTGCTCGCGCAGCGCGCGCTCCGCTGGGCCGTCGACGACTGGCGGACCGAGCCGTGAGGATCCGGACGAGCGTGAACGGCGCCGAGCGCGAGTGCGACGTCTGGGAGGGCTCGAGCCTGCTGGCGTTGCTCCGCGACGAGCTCGGTCTCGCCGGCTCGAAGAACGCGTGCGAGCAGGGCGAGTGTGGCTCCTGCTCGGTCTGGCTCGACGGCGACGTCGTCTGCTCCTGTCTCGTCCCCGCGTCGCAGGCCGACGGCGCGGTCGTGCGGACGGTCGAGTCGCTCGCCGACGGAGAAGTGCTCCACGCGGTGCAGGACGCGTTTGTCGCCGCAGGCGCGGTCCAGTGCGGCTTCTGCACGCCGGGGATGGTCGTGACGGCCGCCGACCTCCTCGATCGCGATCCCGATCCGTCGGACGACACAATTCGCGAGGCGCTTGCGGGGAACCTCTGCCGCTGCACCGGCTATCAGAAGATCCTCGACGCTGTCCACATCGCCGCGGGAGCACTCGAGTGAGCGTCGTAGCTCCCAGCCGCGGCGGCGTCGGCGAGAGCGCGCGCCGCGTCGAGGGCATCCCGAAGGTGACGGGCGAGTACGCGTTCGGGAGCGACCTCCACGCGGAGAACATGTTGTGGGGCGCGACCGTCCGCTCGCCGCACGCGTCGGCCCGGATTCTCTCGCTCGACCTCGCCGCCGCCGCGCGGATGCCCGGCGTCGCTGCGATCGTCACCGCGGCGGACGTCCCGGGCCGGGAGACATTCGGACTCGAGTTCTGCGACCAGCCTGTCCTCGCGAAGGACGTGATCCGGTACGCGGGCGAGCCGGTCGCCGTCGTCGCCGCCGAGACGCCGGAGCAGGCGCGCGCCGCAGCCGCAGAGGTCAACGGCGCATACGAGCCGCTCCCGGTCGTCGCCGACATGGAGCAGGCGCTCCGCCCCGACGCGCCGAAGGTGCACGAGTTCGGCAACGTCCTCCGCCACATCCACATCGTCCACGGCGACCTCGATACGGCTGCTGCCGACGTCTGGGTGGAGGGGTACTACGAGACGGCGATGCAGGACCAGGCGGCGCTCGGCCCCGAGGCCGGGCTCGCGATGCCGTCCATCGACGGCGGCGTCGACCTCTACGTCGTCTCGCAGTGGCTCCATGTCGACCGCCAGCAGATCGCGCCGTGCCTCGACCTGCCGGAGGAGAAGGTGCGGATCACGCTCGCCGGCGTCGGCGGCGCGTTCGGCTCGCGCGAGGACATCCACATGCACATCCACGCGTGCCTGCTCGCCCTGCGCACGGGCCGCCCGGTGAAGATGTCGTACGGGCGCGAGGAGTCGTTCCACGGCCACGTGCATCGGCACCCGTCACGGACGTGGATCCGTTACGGGGCGACACGCGAGGGACGGCTCGTCGTCGCCGACGTGCGTCTGCTGCTCGACGGCGGCGCATACGCGTCGTCCTCGCCCGCGGTCCTCGCGAACGCCTCGACGTTCGCCGCCGGCCCGTACGAGGTGCCGAACGTCCGCGTCGAGGGCACCGTCGTCTACACGAACAACCCGCCCTGCGGGGCGATGCGCGGCTTCGGCGCGCCGCAAGTCTGCTTCGCGTACGAGTCGGCGATGGACGAGCTCGCGGCCGAGCTCGAGATCGACCCCGTCGAGCTGCGGCGGCTGAACGCCGTCCGCACCGGCTCCGTCCTCCCGACGGGTCAGATCCTCACCGGGCCTGCCCCGGCGCGCGAGGTGCTCGAGCGCTGTGCGGCAATCCCGCTGCCGGACCCCGAGCCGGAGGGCGGCCGCGATCCGATCGGCTATCCCGGCGGCGCGGGCAACGTCAGCCGCGGTGAGTCGCTGCGGCGCGGCGTCGGCTACGCGCTGGGGTTCAAGAACGTCGCCTACAGCGAGGGCTTCGACGACGCAGCGGAGGCGACGGTGACGCTGAGCCCCACGCCCGACGGTCCGATCGCTGTCGTGCGCTCGGCCGCTGTCGACTTCGGCCAGGGGCTCTACACGATCGTCGCGCAGATCGTCCGCACCGAGCTCGGTGTCGACGAGGTGCTGCTCGAGCCCGCGGCGACCGTCGAGAACGGCTCGGCCGGCTCGACGTCGGCCTCGCGCCAGTCGACGATGACGGGTGGCGCCGTCCTCATGGCGTGCCGTGAGATCAAGGCGGCGCTCGAGACGCAGACGCTCGAAGCACCGATCTCGCGCACGTGCACCTACCACCACCGTCCGACGACCGGGCTCGACGAGCACGGCCAGGGCGACCCGCACGTCAGCTTCTCGTTCGCCGCCGAGCGTGCCGTCGTCGAAGTCGACGCCGACCTCGGGCTCGTGCGCGTCGTCCAGATCGCCGCCGCGCAGGACGCGGGCAGGGTCATGAACCCGCAGGGGGCGACCGGCCAGGTCGAGGGCGGCACTGCGATGGGCATCGGCCTCGCGCTGATGGAGGAGATCAAGATCGAGGACGGCGTCATTCGAAATGCCTCGTTCACCGACTACCTCATCCCGACGATCCTCGACGCGCCGCCGGTCGTCACGGAGTTCGTCGAGGAGCCGGAACCCGGCGCTCCGTACGGCCTCAAGGGGATCGGCGAGCTCGGGACGGTCGTCGCGACTCCAGCGGTCGTCGCGGCGCTCCGCGACGCCATCGGCAGACCGTTGAACCGGGTCCCCGTGACGCCCGACGACCTCGTCGGGCTACGAGCGCCCGCGACGACCGAGGGCCGGCCTCCCGTCCCCGACGTTCCCGGCCAGCAGGCGATCCCGGAGTATCTCGGCCTCGGCCTCGGCCAACAAGAGCTCATGAAAAGGAGAGAGTGATGAGTACCGTGACCCACATCGACCGGACCACGCTGGCCGGCCGCGACTACATCGAGACCATCGACTGGTCGATCGAGGAGATCGAGGAGGCAATCGCCGTCGCCGGCGAGCTGAAGGACGCGCGTCGCCGCGGCGAGCCGCACAGGCTGCTCCCCGACAAGACGCTGTACATGCTGTTCCTCGACAAGTCGACCCGGACGCGGAACGCCTTCGAGACCGGGATGACGCAGCTCGGCGGCCACGCGATCTTCCTCGACGCCGACAGGACGCAGCTCTCGCACGGCGAGAGCCCGAAGGACACGGCGATGACGCTGTCCCGCTACGGCGAGGGGATCGCGATTCGGCACGACCTCGCCCCGTACGAAGGGCAACGTATGGATGCGCGAGATCGCGCGCTGGGCCGACATCCCGCTGATCAACCTTCAGTGCGACGTCGACCATCCGACGCAGACGATCGCCGATCTCATGACGATCCGAGAGCACCGCGGTGAGAGCCTCCGCGGGCTGAAGGTGGCGATGACCTGGGCGTACGCTCCGTCGTACGCGCGGCCTCTCTCCGTGCCGCAGGGCGTGGCCACGCTCTTCCCTCGCTTCGGGATGGACGTGGTGCTCGCCCACCCGCCCGGCTTCGACCTGATGCCGGAGGTGCTGGAGAAGGCACAGACGGCAGCGAAGGCAGCCGGCGCGACGCTCTCGTACGCCGACTCGATGGAGGAGGCCTTCGAGGGCGCGGACGTCGTCTACCCGAAGTCGTGGGGCAAGCTCGAGGCATTCACGGACGAGAAGAAGGCGCTGGCGGAGTCGGGCGCGCACGCGGACTGGATCTGCGACGAGCGCAAGCTCGCGCTGGCGTCGCCCGACGTCCTGTACATGCACTGTCTCCCCGCTGACCGCGGTCGGGAGGTCACGGACGCCGTGATCGACGGTCCGCATTCGGTCGTCTGGGACGAGGCAGAGAACCGCATGCACACGGGCAAGGCGCTGCTGGCCCTCACGATGGGCGGCTACGCGAGCTAGGGAGAGGAGCACCGGCATGGCACGGAAGCGCGCCGTCGTCGCGATCGGTGGCAACTCGCTGATCAAGGACCGCGAGCATCAGACCGTCCGCGACCAGTACATCGCAGCAGGCGAGACCTGCTGGCACATCGCGTCGATGATCGAGGACAGCTGGGACGTCGCCATCGGCCACGGGAACGGCCCGCAGGTCGGCTTCATCCTGCGCCGGTCCGAGCTCGCCGCCCACGAGCTGCACGAGGTGCCGCTCGACGTGTGCGGAGCCGATAGCCAGGGCGCGATCGGCTACGCGCTCGTGCAGAACCTCGAGAACGACTTCGCGCGGCTCGGGCTCGAGCGGCATGCGG
This sequence comes from uncultured Actinomycetes bacterium, assembly GCA_963809405.1. Lineage (GTDB taxonomy): Bacteria > Actinomycetota > Thermoleophilia > Gaiellales > Gaiellaceae > GMQP-bins7. Next base: position 998,494 of record CAWEJN010000002.1, on the reverse strand, counting down.
TCTCAGTCGTGACGCAGATGGAGGTCGCCCCCGACGACCCCGCCTTTGCCAACCCGTCGAAGCCGATCGGCTCGTTCATGGACGAGTCCACGGCGCTGCGCCGACGCGACGAGGAGGGCTGGTCGGTCGTCGAGGACGCTGGGCGAGGCTGGCGTCGCGTCGTCGCGTCGCCGGTGCCGATGCGGATCGTCGAGGAGGATGCGATCCGATCACTCGTCGATGCCGGCTTCGTCGTGATCTCGGTCGGCGGTGGCGGGATCCCGGTCGTGGCAAACGCCGAGGGGAACCTCGAGGGTGTCGCAGCGGTCATCGACAAGGACCTCGCGTGCTCGCTTCTCGCGACGGTGATCGGGGCCGAGCTGTTCCTCATCACGACGGCTGTCGAGCAGGTCGCGCTCCACTTCGGCACGCCGGAGCAGGAGTGGGTCGACCGGCTGACGCTCGCCCAGGCCAAGGAGTACCTGGCCGAGGGAGTCCACTTCGCCGAGGGGAGCATGGCGCCGAAGATCCGGGCGATCATCGGCTTCCTCGAGCGCGGTGGCTCGAAGGCCATCGTCACCGATCCGGGGAACGTCGAGCGAGCGCTCGCCGGCGAGACGGGGACGACGATCGTTCGTGGCTAGCCAGGAGCTCCCGACAGTCACCGCTCCTCTCGCGCGTACGGGACGCCGAGCGCCGCCGGGGCGCCGAGCCGACGCTTCGCGAGGCTCGTCGAGATGACGACGAGAACGACGATGGTCAGGACGTAAGGCAAGGCCTGGTACAGCTCCGGAGCACGGAGCACGCCGGCGGGAAGGCGCTCGAGCGTCCCCTTCGCCTGGAGCGCGAACGGGAGCGCGGAAAGGGCGCCGAAGAGGTACGCCCCCGCGAGACAGAACTCGGCCCGCCAGAAGGAGAAGATCACGAGGGCGATCGCGATCCAGCCCGCCCCGTTGACGAGCGAGTCGCCCGAGACCCAGCCGGGCGTGATCGAGAGGCTGTAGCAGGCTCCGCCGATGCCCGCCAGGGCTCCCCCCACGAGGACGTGGACGTACCGGTACAGCGCGACGCCGATGCCCATGGCGTCGGCAGACGCCGGCGCCTCACCGACGGCCCGGACGTTGAGGCCCCAGCGCGTCCGCGTGAGGTAGAGGGCGACGCCGAGCGTCACCACCCAGGACGCGTACACGAGCGCCGACTGGTCGAAGAGCACGGGCCCGAACATCCACAGGTCCTTCAGCCCGAAGACGTCGATCGACCCGAACTGATGCGTGGCCGGGAGATCGGCGAGGTGGAGCTCGTTCCCGAAGTACGCGGACAGCCCGAGGCCGCCGGCGAAGATGGTGAGCGCGAGACCGGAGACGATCTGGCTCGCGCGCATCGTGATCGTGAGGAACGCGTGGATCAGCGCCATCGCCGCCCCGCCGACGGCAGCTCCGAGGACGGCGAGCACGAGCACCTCCGCGTCGCTCCCGTGCACCTTCTGCGTCACCCAGAACCCGACCGCGGCGCCGAACAGCATCATCCCCTCGACCCCGAGGTTGAGGACGCCCGAGCGCTCGGCGAGCAGCTCTCCGAGCGCCGCGTACAGGAGCGGCGTGCCGTACAGAACCGCCTGCGCGAAGACGATGACGAGCAGGCTGTCGTTGATCATCCCGTGGGCTCGGTCGCGGCCGCGGGCGCGGTCTGTGGGCGCAGCCTCCGGGAGATCCGGAGCCTGTAGCGGAGGAAGAGCTCGCCGCCGAGCGCAGAGAAGAGGATGATCCCCTGCATGACGCCGACGAGCCCCGAGGGGTAGTCGACGCCCTGCAGGGTGAAGCCGGCGTTCTGGAGACCGCCGATGAGCACAGCTACCACGCAGACGGCGAACGGGTTGTAGCGGGCGAGCGCGGCAACGACGATCCCCGTGTACCCGAACGCCGCGCCCTGGAGGCCGGTTGGGTCGAGCGTGTGGGTGAAGTCTCCGATTTGGCTCGCACCGCCGATTCCGGCGATCAAGCCCGAGAGCGCCATCACCGCGAGGATCTTGCGCCGTGTCCGCATGCCTGCGTACCGAGCGGCCCGGGGGGAGTCCGCCATCACGCTGACCTCGAAGCCGAACCGCGTTCGCGAGTAGAGCACCCACACGGCCGCGGCCACGACGAGGCCGACGAGGAAGCCGAGCGGCACGACGACCCCCGATCCGAACGTCGACCACTCTGCTGCTGACGGCATTGGCTTGCCTTGCGGAAACGCCCTCGCCTGGAGCGAGGAGATGTCCCGCCAGTACGAGGCGCTGTCGAAGATCAGGTAGACGACGAAGTAGCCCGCGACGTAGTTGAGCATCAACGACGTGAGGATCTCGTTCGTGTGTGCGAACGCTCGCAGTACGCCGGGAATCAGTGCCCAGAACGCGCCGAGGAGGCCGCCGCCGGCGCACATCGCGAGGACGTACAGCGGTGTCGAGCCGACTCCGTGGTCACCGAGCCGAAGCGCGATCCACGACGCGCCGACTGCTCCGAAGTAGAGCTGCCCCTCGGCGCCGATGTTGAAGAGCTGCATGCGGAACGCCACCGCTGCCGCCAGCCCTGTGAAGAGAATCGGCGTCGCGGAGATGAGCGTCGCGGAGAGCGCTCCGCTTCCCGTGAAGCCGGACACAGCCAGCTCCCGGAAGGTCTGCCAGGGGTCGTGCCCGCTCGCGGCGAGGACGACCGCCATGACCGCGAGCGCGACGGCGAGGGAGCCTGCCGGCACGGCGAGGTTCAGCCACCATGGCTGAACGAGTCGTCGCTCGAGGCGAATCGTCACGAGCCGCGGCCACCCGCCATGAGCAGGCCGATCTCCTCGACGGTCGACTCCTCCGTCCTGAGCTCGCCGACGATCTCGCCCTCGTAGACGACGAGGATCCGGTCGGCGAGCGTGCGGATCTCGTCCAGGTCCTCGCTCAGCAGGAGGATCGCGACACCCCTCGCCGAGGCCTCGCGGAGATACGAGTGGACCGTCTCGATCGCCCCGACGTCGAGGCCGCGCGTCGGTTGTGCGACGACCAGCACGATCGGGTCGTCCTCGAACTCGCGTCCGAGGACGAGCTTCTGGATGTTGCCGCCGGACAGATTCCGCACCGGCGTCCCCGGGCCCGGAGCCTTCACGTCGTACCGCTTGATGATCCGGAGCGCCGCCTCGCGCATCCGTCGGAGGGCGAGCAGCGGGCCGTGCGAGAGCGACCGGCGCCGGTAGGTCTTCATGACGACGTTGCTCGTGACGCTGAGGCTCGGGGCGAGGCCGGTCCCGAGCCGGTCCTCGGGGACGTGGGCGACGCCGGCCAGAATCGCCTCACGTGGATCGCCGCCGTGCAGCCGGCGACCGCCGACGGTGACGCTTCCCGCACGCAGGTCGCGCATACCCGAGAGGGCTTCCGCGAGCTCGCGCTGCCCGTTTCCGGCGACGCCCGCGACGCCGACGATCTCGCCCTCGTGGATCGAGAACGTCATGCCCTTGACGGCCGTCTCGCCACGATCGCCCGGGACGGTCAGCCCCTGCACCTCGAGCAGCAGCACATCGGACAGCTGCCTCGCCTCCTTGGGCGCATGGACCACCTCCGCGAACTCGTGTCCGACCATGAGGGACGCGAGCGAGCGCATGGTCGCGCCGGCCGCGTCGACGGTCGCGACCGTCCGGCCGCCGCGGAGCACGGTCACCCGGTCGGCGACGGCCATCACCTCGTGCAGCTTGTGCGAGATGAAGACGACCGTCTTCCCCGCCTCCGCCATCGCGCGCAACGTCACGAAGAGCTCCTCTGCCTCCTGCGGAGTGAGAACAGCGGTGGGCTCGTCCATGATCAGGATCCGCGCTTCGCGGTAGAGCGCCTTCAGGATCTCCACTCGCTGCTGCTCACCGACCGAGAGCTGCCAGATCCGCGCCCGCGGATGCACGGCCAGTCCGTAGCTCTCGCTGAGCGCGGCGACTCTGCGCTCGATCGTGTGCGGGTGGACGATGAAGCCACGACCTTCGCCCCGGTGGTCACCCAGCACGACGTTCTCCGCGACCGAGAACGGCTCGACGAGGAGGAAGTGCTGGTGGACCATGCAGATGCCCGCGACGAGAGCATCCCGCGGCGACTGGAAGGTCACCGGCTCGCCGTAGAGCTCGATCGAGCCCGCATCCGGGCGATACAGGCCGGTGAGGATGTTCGAGAGCGTGGTCTTGCCGGCGCCGTTCTCCCCGAGGAGCGCGTGCACCTCGCCGGCTGCCGCCTCGAAGGTGACGTCGTCGTTCGCCACGACGCCTGGAAAGCGCTTCGTGATCCCCTCCATGCGCACCGCGGGAGGCGGAGAGGCGCCGGGAACACCGGCGCCTCTCACATTCGGCTCGCTGACCGGGATCGGCTCCCGCACGCGGCTAGCCGGGGACGGGGACCTTCGACACGTTCCCGATCACGCCCCTGACGAGCCACTGCATCGAGTACAGGTCCGGCACCACCTTGAGCCGCTTGCCCGCCGGGACCATGAGCTTGCCCTTCTGGTCGTAGAGCGGGCCTTGGAACTCGTAGAACTTGCCCGAGACGATCGCCTGCTTCTTGGCCACGATCGCCTTCCTCGTCGCGGAGCTCACCTTCGGTCCGAACGGGGCGATGTTCGTGAACCCGTCCTTGATCGACCCGTAGTAGAAGCCCGACTTCCAGGTGCCGTTCATGGCCGCCTTGATCCTGCGGAGGTAATACGGCCCCCAGTTGTAGGTGGCCGCGGTCAGCCACTGCTTCGGCGCGGAGCTCTGCGCATTCGAGTCGTAGCCGACCCACGGAATGCCGTGCTTCTCTGCGTAGACGCCAGCGGCCGGGCTGTCCACGTTCTGCCCGAGCACGTCGACGCCGGCCGCAACGAGGCTCGCAGCCGCCGATGTCTCCTTCGGCGGCGAGTACCACGCGTTGGTCCAGATGAGCCTCACCTTGGCACCCGGATGGGTGGCCTGTGCGCCCAGCGTGAAGGCGTTGATGTGCCGGACCACCTCGGGCGTTCCGAACGGGGCGATGTAGCCGATCACGCCCTTCTTGGAGGCTGCGCCGGCGGCCATCCCCGAGAGGTAGATCGTGTCCTCACCGGCTCCGAAGTACTGCGCCTGGTTCTTCTTGAGCTGCAGGCCTGTCGCCTCTTCGAACAGCACCTTCGGGTACTTCTTGTACAGCTGGCCGTTGGCACCGTTCGAGAAGTTCCCGAACGAGCAGCCGAAGATCATCTGATACCCCTGACGTACCAGGCCCGCGACGACCTGCGGGATCTGCGCGTTCGAGAAGATGTTCTCCTTGTACGTCGTCTGCACCTTCGAGCCCAGCATCTTCTGGACGTAGAGACGCCCGGCGTCGTGCGCTTGAGACCACCCGTGGTCGTTGTGCGGCCCCGGGTAGATCCAGGCGATCTTGTACGGGCTCGCCGACTTCGTCGTCGTCTGCCCCCAAGACCCGCTCGCGGAGACCAGCGCGAAGACGCTGGCCGTCACGAGTAGGACGAGGGCCATCCTGCTCCTACTCATCGTTGCCTCCTCGGTTGTCGCCCCCCGGTCGCCGCCAGTGCCGAGGCGCAGTCGCCGGATCGAAAAGGCCGACGAATAGGGAACTCCAGCTTCGGCACGCGCACCTCCTGCACTTCTACAGGCCGCGACGCGGCGGCACAAGGACGATCCGCCTCCGCTGGCGATGCTGCATCGTCGGAGACCCTGAGCCGCCGCGCGGCGAACTACCTACCTCCTTCGCGACGACGAAACGTCGGCCAGGTCCGCCGCGAGTCGTGGTACTACGCTTGCGCCCGTGAACGACCTCCGACGCAGGCTCGCAGCGGAGCCATGCGACCTCTGACGAGACGTCAGAGGGAAACGACGTCGTGCCCATGAGCACGCTCTTCGCGAACGGGTGGATCGCCACGATGGACGACGCCGGGACCGAGCACGCCGACGGCTGGGTGCTCGTCGAGAGCGGCGTGGTGTCCGCGGTCGGCTCGGGCGAGGAGCCGGACGCCGGCGAGCGGATCGACCTCGCGGGTGCTCTCGTCACCCCCGGTCTCGTCAACACGCACCATCACCTCTTCCAGACGCTGACGCGCGCTCGCGCCCAGGAAGCCGATCTCTTCACCTGGCTCCGCGAGCTCTATCCGGTCTGGGCGCGCCTCGACGCCGAGGCCGAGTACGCAGCCGCGCGCACCGGCCTCGCCGAGCTCGCCCTCTCGGGCTGCACGACGGTCTTCGACCACCACTACGTCTTCCCACGCGGGCAGCAGGGCCTGATCGAGGCGGAGGTCGCCGCAGCGCGCGAGCTCGGTGTGCGTCTCGTCGCGTCGCGCGGCTCGATGGACCTCGGCGTCTCCGACGGAGGGCTCCCGCCGGACGACCTCGTCGAGGAGCTCGACGCAGTCCTCGCAGACACCGAGCGGCTCGTCGGGGAGTTGCACGAGAGCGGACCTGGAGCGCGGATCCAGATCGCAGTCGCACCCTGCTCGCCGTTCTCGGTCACGCGCCGGCTGATGGAGGAGTCGTCCGCGCTCGCGCGCAGGCTCGGACTCCCGCTCCACACGCACCTCGCGGAGACGGTCGAGGAGGACGCTTACTGCCAGGAGCTCTACGGTTGCACGCCGGTCGAGTACCTGACCGACCTCGGCTGGCTCGGCAGCGACGTCTGGTGCGCGCACTGCGTCCACCTCTCCGAGAGCGACGTCTCCGATTTCGCCTCGACCGGAACCGGCGTCGCGCACTGCCCGACCTCGAACCTGCGGCTCGGGGCCGGCGTCGCACCGGTCCGGGAGCTGGTCGACGCCGGCGTGCGCGTCGGGCTGGGTGTGGACGGGACGGCGTCGAACGAGCGCGGCGACCTCCTCTTCGACGTCAAGCAAGCCCTCCTCGCCGCCCGCGGCCGCGGCGGGCCGGGCGCGATGACGGCTCGGGAGGCGCTCCGCCTCGGAACGCGAGGAGGCGCCGCGGTGCTCGGCCGCGACGACATCGGCTCGATCGAGCCGGGGAAGCAAGCCGATCTCGCGATCTGGCGGACGGATGTCCTCGAGCTCGCAGGCGCGGTGGACCCGGTCGCCGGGCTCGTCCTCTCCGCACCGCATCGCGTCGACCGGCTCCTCGTCGGCGGCGAGGACGTCGTTCGAGGAGGCGCGCTCGTCGAGGCGGACGCGACGACGATCGCTCGCGACCAGCGTGCGCAGGCGCGAAGATTCGCCGGATGATCTCGACGCACGTCCTGGACACGGAGCTCGGTGAGCCCCTCGCGGGCATGAAGGTCGGCCTCTTCCGTGGCAAGGACCTCGTCTCGCTCCAGGAGACCGACGACGACGGCCGCATCGCCGAGCTCGCGAACACGGAGCTCGAACCGGGCGAGTACCGGATCGTCTTCTACATCGACGGCGGCTTCTTCGAGAAGATCGACCTCACGGTCGCCATCGCCGACGTCGACCGCCACTACCACATCCCTCTTCTCGTCTCTCCGTACTCGTGCGTGACCTACCGCGGGAGCTGAGCGCCGACGAGCTCGCGGAGCTCTTCGAGGGGAGAACGGCGCTCGTCGAGGCGCTCGCGGCAGTCGAGGAGCCACTCGGTCGGGCGGAGGAGGTGGTCGGGACGCTGAGCCGCGAGGACAAGGTCGAGGCCCTGAACGCGCACCCCGCGATCGGCGCGCGCGGCCCGCTCTCGGCGCGCTCGGCCGCCGAGCAGGGAGAGGACGCCGAAGCCGCCGTCCTCTCCGAGCTCTCGTACCTGAACCAGGTCTACGAGGAGAAGTTCGGATTCCGGTTCGTCGTCTTCGTCGCCGGCCGCCCGAAGCGCGAGATCCTCGAAGTGCTCCGTGGGCGGATCGGCAACACGGAGGAGCAAGAGCTCGACACCGGCTGCCGCGAGCTCGTCGCGATCGCGCGCGACCGGTGGGAGAAGGGATGAGTGGGCCAATCGGCCTGCTCGCGCTCGACGCCTACTGGCGCGACTGGCTCGACCTGCTCCTCCGCTGGCTGCACGTCATCGCCGCGATGGCCTGGATCGGGACGTCGTTCTACTTCGTCCTGCTCGACCAGTCACTGCGGCCGCCGAAGAAGCCGGACGACGCCGGGGCCGGCGTCGCCGGCGAGCTCTGGGAGGTGCACGGCGGCGGCTTCTACCGCGTCCAGAAGTACCAAGTCGCACCGCCGAAGCTCCCCGACCACCTCGCCTGGTTCAAGTGGGAGGCGTACACGACCTGGCTCTCGGGCTTCGGCCTCCTCGTCGTCCTCTTCTACCTCGACGCGCACGCGAACCTGATCGACCCGACCGTCGCCGACCTCTCGACGTGGGAGGCGATCGCGATCAGCGTCGGGCTCCTCGCCGCCTCCTGGATCGTCTACGACATCCTCTGCCGGCTCCTCGGACGGCACGAGGTCGTGCTCGGCGCCTGCATCCTCGCGCTCACGGCGATCGCGGCGTGGGGCGCGAGCCAGCTCTTCGCGCCGCGCGCGGCGTTCCTCCAGGTCGGCGCGATGCTCGGGACGATCATGGCCGCGAACGTCCTCTTCGTCATCATCCCCGCGCACTGGGAGCTGATCCGCGCGAAGGAGGCCGGGCGCGAGCCGGATCCGGCGCCCGCGATCGCGGCCAAGCAGCGCTCGGTGCACAACAACTACCTCACGCTCCCCGTGGTGCTGACGATGCTCGCGGGCCACTTCTCGGTGCTGTACACGGCCAGCCGTCCATGGCTCGTCCTCGTCGGCCTGATGGTTCTCGGCGCGTGGGCGCGCCTCTTCTTCAACCTGCGCCATGCCGGGCGGACGCACTGGTGGATGCCCGTGGCGGGGGCCGCGGCCGTCGTCGCGATCGCGGTCGCGATCAAGCCGAGCGGCGAGACCGCCTCGGCGACACCCGGAGACGTCGCCGCCGGCAAGACCGTCTTCACGTCCGCCGGCTGCACGGGCTGCCACGCGCTCGCGGACGCCGGTGCGACCGGCACGGTCGGCCCGAACCTCGATGCCGTAAAGCCCTCAGCCGAGCTTGTCGTCGAGCGCGTGACGAACGGTGAGAGCGCGATGCCGTCCTTCCGGGCGAAGCTGAGCGACGCCCAGATCCAGGCGGTGGCCGCGTATGTCTCCTCGGTCGCCGGAAAGTAGGATCGCGCGGTGCTCGAGATCAGCGCGGGGGGAATCGAGTTCAAGGCGACGCTCGAGGAGGACGCCGCACCGGAGACGGTCGCCGCCTTCCGGAAGATGCTTCCGCTCGACTCGCGGATCATCCACGTCCGCTGGTCGGGCGAGGGCGGCTGGATCCCGATGGGCGACCTCGACGTCGGCATCGGCCCCGAGAACGCGACCCGCTACCCGAGCCCGGGCGAGCTGATCTTCTACCCCGGCGGCGTCAGCGAGACCGAGCTCCTGCTCGCGTACGGCTACGTCGCCTTCGCGAGCAAGGCGGGAGCGCTGGCGGGGAACCACTTCGCGACGATCGTCGAGGGCAAGGAGAACCTTCGCGAGCTCGGGCGCCGCATGCTCTGGGAGGGCGCCCAGCCGATCGTCTTCAGCGAGAGCTAGGCGCGGCTCGCGTCGAGTACCGGCGGCCGAGCGACGACCCCAAGAGCCCGCCGAGCACCGCGAGCGCGAACGGCACCACGTCGGGCCAGCTCTGGTCGTTCGCGAAGATCACCTCGGTGAAGAGGACGCCGACGGCGAAGCCGACGACCACTCCGACGATCGCACCGACCACCTTCACGCCGCCAGAGTAAGACGCGCGCGTCTCCGTGACAAGACGTCGCTAGCTGTCCCGCCCACACAGGTTGTGAACGCCTGACGAAGTGATCCGGCCCTCCTTCCAGGCTGTGCGTCTGCCAGACGTCGCCCAGAAGGAGGGCCAGATGCGCTTTCACCGTAACGCCAAGCTCGGACTCGCCGGACGCCGGGAGCTCGTGCTTCAGATCGCAGGCGGCTGCTCGATCAGGCAGGCGGCAGCCACATTCAATGTCTCCAGCGCGACCGCGCATCGCTGGTGGCAGAGGTGGCGGCAGGCGAGCGCCGTCGAGCGGGAGAGCCTTTCCTGTCTTCACGATCGTTCCAGCCGACCGACCCGTAGTCCACGCCGTCTCGCACCCGAGGCAGAGCGCGCGATCTGCGACTGTCGGCGGAAGACCGGCTGGGGACCGAGGCTCGTCGCCGGCGCGACCGGCTTCTGCCACTCGACGGTGTGGAAGGTGCTCCGGCGCTTCGGCCTCTCGCGGCCACCGCGACCCGTGCGAGAGCCGGCCAACCGCTACGAGTGGCCTTGTCCCGGCGATCTCCTGCACATGGACGTCTCCCGCTACGCCCGCTTCCTGCGTCCTGGGCATCGCGTGACCGGAGATCGCTCCCGGACCGCGGCCGACATCGAGCGTCGCGTCGGCTACGACTTCGTGCACGCGCTCGTCGACGACCACTCGCGGCTCGCCTACGCCGAGATCCACACCGACGAACGGGCGCAGACAGTGGTCGCCTTCCTCGAGCGGGCGCTCACCTTCTTCACCGAGCACGGGATCCAGGTCAGGCGGGTGATGACCGACAATGCCTTCGCCTACATCCACAGCCGCGCCGTGCGCGAGCTGCTTCGCCGGCACGGGATCCGGCACCTGCGCACCAAGCCGCATCGCCCGCGCACCAACGGCAAGGTCGAGCGTTTCCACCAGACGATGGCGCGGGAGTGGGCGTACGGGCTCGTCTACCGCTCACACCACGAACGGGCGGCTGCGCTGCCACACTGGCTCTGCCACTACAACCACACGCGGCCACACAGCTCGCTCGGAGGCCGATCTCCGATCAGCCGCGTTCACAACGTCTGTGGGCAGGACAGCTAGCGAGCAAGTCTGGTCAGCGTGCCCGCGAGAACGTCGACGGCGAGCGTCACGTCCTCCTCCGACGAGAGCTCGTCCGGAGAGTGGCTGACGCCGCCGTTCAGGCTGCGGACGAAGAGCATCCCTGCGTCCACCCCCGCCGCCGCCAGGATCCCCGCGTCGTGACCTGCGCCGGACGCGAGCTCGACGACGGGCAGACCGCGTGACTCGATCTCGGCGCGCAGGGCGCTCATGCACGACTCGCTCATCGCGACGGGCTCCGTCCGCTGTGACGGCTCGAACCCCGAGTCGATCGCGGCGACGAGCCGGTCGAGCGTCTCGGCCTCCCGCGCGCGAGCGTCGATCGAGAGCCGGACGCGACCGGGGATGACGTTGATCCCGCCCGGCTCGACGTCGAGCTGACCGACGGTCGCCACCGCGCCGTCGAGGTCTCGCGCGGCATCGCGGATCCGGAGCACCGCCTCCGCCGCGGCGACGAGCGCGTCCTCGCGCCCGACCATCGGGGTCGTCCCGGCGTGGCCCGCAGCGCCCTCGAAGACGAGCTCGCCGCGCACGTTGCCGACGATCCCGGTGACGACGCCGAGCGGCGCAGCAGCGGCCGCGAGCGCGGGCCCCTGCTCGACGTGGAGCTCGAGAAAGACTGCCGGGAGGTCGCCGGTCCGCACGCGGTCATGGCTTCCGACACACCCGACCTCCTCGCCGCGAAAGACGACGACCGAGCCGCAGCCTCCGCGCTCGACGGCCTCGATCGCGGCGACGACGCCGAGCGCGCCGTCGAAGCGCCCGCCCTGCGGGACGGTGTCGAGGTGCGAGCCGACCCAGATGTCGTCGCGCTCGCCCGAGTGCCCGAGGAGGTTGCCGTCCGGGTCGACCTCGACCCGGAGCCCCGCCTGCTCCATCCACTCCACCGCGAGCGCGTGCGCTTCGTCCTCGGCCGGGGAGAGGTGCGCCCGGTTCGCGCCGGGCCCACCACCGATCGCGTACAGCTCGTCGAGCCGCTCGGAAATCCGCACGAAGCGGAGCCTAGTGCGCGTCGAGCGGGCGCAGGGCGAGCCAGCCCGCGAGGGGAAAGACTGCCGCCAGCAGGAACGCGGCGGGCCACGACAGGACCGTGACCGTCGCCGCGAAGAGCGGCGGCGCGACGACGCCGATGCCCGAGAGGACGGTCTGCTGGAAGCCGATCGCCGCACCGCTCCGACGCAGGCCTGCGAGCTCAGCCGCAGCGGCGAACGACAACCCGTTCCACGCCATCGAGAGCCCGCCCGCGATCGCGAGCGCCGCCACGAGCAGCCAGAGAGGGCCACTCGACAGCGCCGCGATCACCGTGAGGCTCGCGGCGACGGCGAGGCCGACGAGGCGGAGGGGACGCACGCGAGAGCCCAACACATCCGACCAGCGCCCGATCGCGATGCGCAGCCCGGCCGCGATGACCTGCGAGACCGCGACGACGAGAGCTGCCCGACCCGCCGAGACGCCGTGCTGCTCGTGCAGGAAGAGGACCGCGAACCCGATCAGGGCGAGCTGCGCGTAGAGGTAGACGCCGCTTCCGACGCAGAGGCGCCAGAGCCGGGTGTCGGCCAGCGTGCGCCGGATCGACGTCGAGGCGAGGTCCTCGCCCGCGTCTCCCCGACGGAGGAAGAGCCCTCCAATCAAGGCGCCGAAGGCGCAGAAGCCGGCGAGGAAGAGGAACGCAGCCTCCGATCCGCCCGCTGCGGCGAGCGCCGGGACGACGAGAGCTCCGATCACGCCACCGGCCGGGATCGCGGACTGCCTGATGCCGAGCGCGAGCCCGCGCTCACTCGGCGCGAACCACTGCATGACGGCACGACCGCTCGCGGAGTTGACGCTCGACCCGGCGGCGCCGGCGAGCGCGAGGAGGAGAAAGAGCGCCCAGAAGGTCGTCGCGAACGCAGCGGCCGCGAGGAACGCAGCGCATACGCTGAGCCCGAGTGTGAGGGCGATCCGCTCCCCGAACCGGTCTGCGGCGAGCCCCCACGGAAGCAACGTCAGCGTCGAGCCGACCCACGCCGCGGCGAGGAGCACCCCGATCTCGCCGAGCGACAGGTCGAACTCGCTCTGGAGCGTGGGCGCGAGCACCGGCAGGCCCGTGACGAACATCGCCGCGCCGCTCGCGACGGCGACCGTCCCGGCGGCGAGCACGACCCAGCGGTAGCCCACGTCAGGCGTAGAGGTCGCCGGCGAGGTACTTCATGCCCGAGTCGACGAGGACGGTGGCGACGCGCTTCCCTTCGCCCAGCCTCCGCGCGAGATCGAGAGCGACGGTGAGATTCGCACCCGTCGACGGGCCCGACCAGAGCCCCTCCTCGAGCGCCGCGCGGCGCGCCATCGCGAACGCGTCGGCCGTCGAGACGGTCGCCACCTCGTCGAGGTCGTCCCGCTCGAGCAACGGCGGCCAGAAGCCCGTGCCTCCGCCCTCGATCCGGTGGGTCCCGGCGGTCCCGCCCGAGAGCACGGGAGACTCGGCGGGCTCGACGGCGACCCGCAGGACGTCGGGTTGCACTTGGCGGAGCTCGCGCGTCACACCGACGAAGCAACCGGCGGTCCCGATGTAGCCGCAGTACGCGTCGAGCCTGCTGTCGAGCTGCTCGAGAAGCTCGCGGCCGAGGCTCGCGTAGCCGTCGACCATGTCGAGGTTCCGGAACTGGTCGGTCGCGAACCCTCCCGTCTCGTCCACGATCTCGCGCGAGCGCTCCATGATGCGGGGGATGAGATCCGGCGTGATCCCCTCCGGGCTCGGGATCACCTCGACGGTGGCGCCGAAGACCTCCATGGTGCGGCGCTTCTCGAGCGCGAACGCATCCGACGTGACGATCCGCAGCGGGTAGCCCTTGAGCGCGCAGACGTATGCGAGCGAGGTGCCCGTGCTCCCTCCCGTGTACTCGACGACGGTTTGGCCCGGACGCAGCCGGCCGTCGCGCTCGGCGCCCTCGATCATCGCGAGCGCCATCCGGTCCTTGTACGAGCCCGTCGGGTTCGCGGACTCGACCTTCACCCACACCTCCGCCATGCCCGGCTCGACGAGCCGCTCGAGACGGACGATCGGAGTTCCGCCGACGGCGCCTAGCATCCCGGAGGGCACTGCGCGCGCCCTCAGAGCCCGAACGGATTGATCGGACGCGAGCCGGTGGAGACGATCACGCTCTTCGTCTCCAGGTAGAGCTCGAGCGTCTCGAGCCCGAGCTCCCGCCCGAAGCCGGACTGCTTGTAGCCCCCGAACGGGATGCCCGGGAAGGCCGTGTAGGGCATGTTGATCCCGACCCGGGCAACCGCCCGATCGACGTCGGACTCCCCCGCCATCGCCGCGCGGACGAGCGGCTCTCCCGTCGCCGGCTCGACCAGCTCGCGAATCTCGCCGGAAGCCGCCTCGACCTGCTCCCCACCGATGAAGAGCCCGTACTCCCGCTCGGTCGCGACGGCCATGGAGTGAATCTACCCGCCGCCCCCGGCGTCCTGCGTCGCTCCCACGAGCAGCGACGGGTCGAGCCACGGGCCTCCCGCGCGTGAGGCGAGGTCGGCGAACGTGACGCCCCCGAGAAGCGTGATCGTCGCGTCCCGCACTTCCTCCCAGACCCCCCGCAGCGAGCAGCCAGGCGTCATCGGACAAGGCTCGGGGTTGTGTCGGGTCGCGCAGCTGATCGGCGCCAGCGGCCCCTGGAAGACGCGCACGATCCGCTCGAGCGTGATCTCCTCGGGCTTCTTGTTGAGCCGGTAGCCGCCGGACGGGCCGCGCTCCGAGCGCACGATCCCCGCAGTCCTCATGGTCGGCATCACCTGCTCGAGCACCGACTGCGGCACCGCCGTCCGCCGGGCAAGCTCCTCGAGCTTCAGGGGGCCTCCGTCCTCGAGCGTGAGCGCCAGCACCGCCCTCGTCGCGTAGTCCGTTCGCCGCGAAACCCACATCTCTTCACGCCTCCTCGATCGCTTTGCGCTTGACATGAGAGCGCATGCATCCCTACCGTGTCGAACTCCTCGACAATGTTTAGTATTGTTGTCAGCAATACAGAGTAGATAGAGCAACCGACCGAAGGGAGCAGCCCGAGCCATGCGTCGTCGTCCTCTCGTCCTCGCACTCGCGCTCGTCGCGATCGCAGTCGCCGCAGTCCTCACGCCGCTCGCCGCGGCGCGGGGCGCAAGCACGCAGCTCAGCCTCGTCGCGTACTCGACGCCGCGCGACGCCTACGACGCGCTCATCCCGATGTTCCAGAAGACACCCGCCGGCGACGGTGTCTCGTTCACGCAGTCGTACGGCGCGTCCGGGGACCAGACGCGCGCGATCATCGCGGGCCTGAACGCAGACGTGGTCGAGCTCTCGCTCGCACCCGACATGGACCAGCTCGTACGCGCGGGGATCGTCAGCGCGAACTGGAAGAAGCAGTCCTACAAGGGGATGGTCACGGACTCCGTCGTCGTCTTCGTCGTGCGACCGGGGAACCCGAAGCACATCAAGACCTGGAACGACCTCCTCCGGAAGGGTGTGCAGGTCGTGACGCCGAACCCGTTCACGTCCGGCGGCGCACGGTGGAACGTGATGGCCGCGTACGGCTCCTCGCGGAAGCAGGGGAAGACCGACAAGCAGGCGCAGCAGAACCTGCTGAAGCTCTTCAAGAACGTCGTCGTCCAGGACAAGAGCGCCCGTGACTCCGTGAACACGTTCCTGTCGGGGAAGGGTGACGTCCTCCTCTCCTACGAGAACGAGGCGCTCGGCGGCCAGAAGAAGGGCCAGAACCTCCCATTCGTGATCCCGAAGACGACGATCCTGATCGAGAATCCGATCGCGGTGACGAAGACCACGCACGACGCGGCGAAGGCGAACCAGTTCCTCCGCTTCCTCCGAACTCCCGCCGCACAGCAGGTCTTCGCCGACTGGGGCTACCGGCCGGTCGTGCCGAAGGTGCTAGCGAAGAACCGGAAGCGCTTCCCGGTCCGGCCCGGCCAGTTCACGATCGACCAGCTCGGGCTCGGCGGCTGGGACAAGGTCCAGCAGCGCTTCTTCGACCCGAAGACCGGGATCATGGCTCGGATCGAACGCCAGGTGGGCGGTGTCACCGGCTAGCGCCGCATCCGTTGCTGCGGGTTCGCCGCGGAGCGCTCGACATGCGAGGGACAGCGCGACGACGACGCTGTCCCTCGGCTTCGTCACCACGTTCCTCCTCGTCCTCGTCGGGCTGCCGATCGCGGCGCTCCTCTGGGAGGCCCGAAGCGAGGGGACGCAGTCGTTCTGGGACGCGATCTCGAGCCCCGAGGCGATCGCCGCGCTGAAGCTGACGATCGGCGCCTCGATCGCCGTGGCTCTCCTCAACGCTGTGCTCGGGACGATCACGGCCTGGGTCCTCGTGCGGGACGAGTTTCGAGGAAAGGCGCTCGTCAACGCGATCATCGACCTTCCCTTCGCTCTGCCCACGATCGTCGCCGGGCTCACGCTCCTCGCGCTCTACGGCCCGAAGTCGCCGGTTGGAGTGAACCTGGCATACACCCGCGCCGCGGTCGTCCTCGCGATGATGTTCGTGACGCTCCCGTTCGTCGTCCGCACCGTCCAGCCGGTGCTGCAGGCACTCGACCCCGAGGTCGAGGAGGCCGCACGCTCGCTCGGCGCATCCGAGGCGACGATCTTCCGTCGGATCGTCTTCCCGGGCATCCTCCCGGGCCTCCTCTCGGGCGTTGCGCTCGCGATCGCCAAGGCGATCGGGGAGTTCGGGGCGCTCGTAATCATCACCGGCAACCTCCCGTTCAAGACCGAGGTGTCCTCGGTCTACGTCTTCGGGCGCATCGAGAGCGGCGACACGGCGGCGGCGGCAGGCGTCGCCGTCGTGCTCCTCGTCCTCTCGTTCCTGCTCCTCCTCTCGATCGGCGCGATCCGGAACCTCGCGACGAGGTACGAGCGTGCGTAGGCCCCGCGTCCCGAGAATCGGCCTGCGCGTGGTCGCGCTCGCGTACCTCGCCCTGATCCTCGTCGGGCCGCTCGCGATCGTCTTCTGGCGCACGTTCGAGCACGGCTTCGCGCCCGCGTGGGACGCGCTGACCGAGCCGGACACGATCCACGCGTTCAAGCTGACGCTCCTGATCACGGCGATCGCCGTGCCGGTCAACACCGTCTTCGGAATCGTCTGCGCGCTCGTGATCGTGCGGCGCCGTTTCCCGGGGAAGGGGCTTCTGAACGCGTTCGTCGACCTTCCGCTCGCGCTCTCGCCGGTCGTCGTCGGCCTGGCGATGTTCCTCCTCTACGGCCGCAACGGGTGGTTCGGCGGCTGGTTCGAGGACCACGACATCCAGTTCCTGTTCGCGCTCCCGGCGATGGTGGTCGCGACGGTCTTCGTCTCGCTCCCCTTCGTCGCCCGCGAGGTGGTTCCGACGCTTCGCGAGATGGGTGACGAGCAGGAGCAGGCGGCGCGGACGCTCGGCGCGGGCAGCCTGCAGACCTTCTGGCGGATCACGCTGCCTTCGATTCGCTGGGCCGTGATCTACGGCGTGATCCTCACCACGGCCCGGTGCCTCGGCGAGTACGGCGCGGTCGCCGTCGTCTCCGGGCGCATCCAGGGACAGACGGAGACGGCGACGCTGCGCGTCGAGGAGCAGTACGAGCAGTTCAACCTCGCGGGCGCGTACGCCATCTCGATCGTCCTCGCCTTGCTAGCGATCCTCGTCCTCGTCGCGATGACCGCGATCAGACCGAAGGAGGAAGCTGCCTGATGTCGATCCTGGTCCGCAACGTCACGAAGCGCTTTGGCGACTTCACCGCGCTCGACGACGTGTCGCTCGAGGTCGAAAGCGGATCGCTCACGGCCCTCCTCGGGCCGAGCGGCTCGGGCAAGTCGACGCTGCTCCGGATCATCGCCGGGCTCGAGTGGCCCGACGCCGGCGAGATCGTGCTCTCCGGACGCGACGCCACCGCCCTCGCCCCGCAGAAGCGCGAGGTCGGGTTCGTCTTCCAACACTACGCCGCGTTCAAGCACATGACCGTGCGTGAGAACATCGCGTTCGGTCTTCGAGTCCGGCGCCGCCCGAAGGCGGAGATCCGCCAGCGCGTGGAGGAGCTCCTGGGCCTCGTGCAGCTCCAGGGCTTCGGCGACCGCTACCCGGCGCATCTCTCGGGCGGCCAGCGCCAGCGGATGGCACTCGCGCGCGCGCTCGCCCCGGAGCCGCTGGTATTGCTCCTCGACGAGCCCTTCGGCGCGCTCGACGCGCGCGTTCGCGCCGAGCTCCGCGAGTGGCTGAGACGGCTCCACGACGCAGTGAGCGTGACGACGGTCTTCGTCACGCACGACCAGGAAGAGGCGATGGAGATCGCGGACCAGATCGCGCTCCTGAACCACGGTCGTCTCGAGCAAGTCGGGCCGCCGCGTGAGCTCTACGACGAGCCGGCGAGCGAGTTCGTCATGACGTTCGTCGGCGACGCAAACGTCGTCGCGGGCTCGCTCGTGCGCCCGCACGACCTCGAGCTCTCGGCCGAGCCCGAGGATGGCTCGATCGAGGCGATGATCGTGCGGGCGACGGTCCTCGGCCACGACACGAAGGTCGAGCTCCACGACGCGAGCGGGGCCGAGGTCGTCGCCCTGCTCCCGCGGGAGCGGTTCGACGAGCTTGGTCTCTGGCGCGGTCAGACGGTGTGGGTGCACGCCCGGCACGAGCGCGCGTTTGTCACCTAGCGGCGCTCGAAGAGCGCCGCGACGCCCTGCCCGACGCCGACGCAGAGCGTCGCGAGCCCGTAGCGGCCCCCGCGACGCCGCAGCTCGTGCAGCAAGGAGACGACGAGGCGCGCGCCGCTCATCCCGAGCGGGTGCCCGAGGGCGATCGCTCCCCCGTTCACGTTCACGCGCTCCTCGTGCAGTCCCAGCTCGCGCACCACGACGAGGCTCTGCGACGCGAAAGCCTCGTTCAGCTCGACGAGGTCCAGATCCTGGACCGAGACGCCCGTGCGGTCGAGGAGCTTCCGGACGGCCGGGATCGGCCCGATGCCCATGACGCGCGGATCGACTCCCGCGGACGCACTCCCGACGAAGACGCCGAGCGGCTCGGCCCCGAGCTCGCGCGCCTTCTCCTCGCTCGCGATCACGAGGGCGGCCGCGCCGTCGTTGATGCCGCTCGCGTTCCCCGCGGTGACAGTGCCGTTCGCGCGGAACGCCGGCTTCAGCCCGGCGAGGGCGTCCGCCGACGTCGTCGGCCGTGGATGCTCGTCGACGTCGACGTCGCCGACCGGAACGAGCTCGTCTGCGAAGCGCCCTGCAGCCTGCGCCTCCGCCCAGCGCTGCTGCGAGCGGAGGGCGAACGCGTCCTGCTCCTCGCGCGACACACCCCAACGCTCGGCGACGTTCTCACCCGTCTCGCCCATCGACTCCAGCGGGAACATCTCTTCGAGCTTCGGATTCGGAAACCGCCAGCCGAGTGTCGAGTCCCACGCGGTCTGGTTCCCGCGCGGGAACCCGGCCTCCGGCTTCCCGATGACGAGAGGAGCGCGGCTCATCGACTCGACGCCGCCGGCCACCGCGATCTCGACGTCTCCCGCGACGATCGCCTGCGATGCGGAGACGACCGCGGAGAGGCCCGAGGCGCAGAGACGATTCAGCGTGACCCCCGGCACCGACTCCGGGAGTCCCGCGAGCAGCACCGCCATGCGCGCGACGTTGCGGTTGTCCTCGCCCGCCTGGTTCGCACAGCCGAGGTAGACGTCGTCGATCGCCTCCGGGTCGACTCCCGCCCGCTCCACCGCGGCGCCGACCGCGATCGCCGCCAGGTCGTCCGGACGAACCTTCGAGAGCGCGCCGCCGTATCGGCCGATGGGTGTCCGCACCGCGGACAGGACGACAGCCCTCGACATTGCGGCGAGGCTAGCTGATGAAGTCGATCTGAACCGGCGCCGGGAAGGCACCGGCCGCCTCGCCGCGGCGCAGCAGCTCGGTGACCGCCTTGCGACCCTCGTCGCCGTAGTCCTGCGTCAGCTCGTTGACGTACATCGACACGAAGCGGTCGGCCACCGCGGCGTCGATGCCGCGTCCGAACTGGAGTGCGTACTCGAGCGCCTCCGCGCGATGGTCGAGCCCCCGCTGGATCGACTCGCCGAGCACCTCGGACACATCACGGAGCGTCCGCTCGCCGAGGTCGCGGCGTGCGACGTTCACCCCGAGCGGGAGCGGCAGACCAGTCTCGAGCAGCCACCACTCGCCGAGGTCGAGCACCTTGACGAGCCCGTAGCTCTCGAACGTGAGCTGTCCTTCGTGGATGAGCAGCCCGACGTCGGCGCGGCCCGAGGCGATCTCCTCCGGGATCTCGTCGAAGGGCAGCTCGCGATGCCGGAACGACCCGAGGACGAACCCGAGCGTCAGGAACGACGTCGTCATCGCCCCCGGCACGACGATCTCGTGCTCGGAGAGCTCGGCCACGGACAGCGGCTCGCGCGCGACGACGATCGGGCCGTATCCGGAGCCGATGCTGGCCCCGTGCGGGAGAAGCGCGTAGTCCTCCTGCACGAACGGATACGCGGCGAGCGAGATCGCCGTCACCTCGAGGCGCGCCGCCCGCGCCCACTGGTTCAGCGTCTGGATGTCCCCGAGGACGTGCTCGAACTCGAGCCCGCGCGTGTCCACGAGGTCGGTCGTCAGCGCCCAGAACATGAACGCGTCGTCGGGGTCCGGGCTGTGTCCGAGGCGGATCCTCACGAGGGCGCGGACGCTAGCAACGGGTGCATCGAGTCGAGCCGACAACCGAAGTCTTGGGTCGGCTTTCGGGCTGGAGCCCACGAGTGACGGAGGGCCGCCCTCGCCGTAGGCGTCAGAGCTGCCTGTGCATATGCACGTCGTCGGGCTCCAGCTCGTACAGCTCAGGGAGTGGCTCGGGGGACGGCTCGAAGCCGCGGCGCAGATAGAAGCGCACGGTGTTGGCGGAAGGCGTCGCCGAAACGACCATCGCTGTGTCCCCTTCCTCGCGCGCGAGGCGCTCCAGCTCGTCGCTCAAGTGACCGCCGATGCCTCGGCCCCGGTAGCCGTCGCTGACGTGCAGGTATGCCAGCTGTGCAATGCCGGGGCGGACGTGTGGCGTGACGAGCCCGACCCCGACCAGCCGTTCATCGGCGAACGCGCCGAGTGCGATCGCCCCGGCAGCGAGGTGCCGCTCGCATTCCGCACGCTGGTAGGCGACCGAGTGCTCGCCTTCTTCCTCTCGGAGCCACGGTGGAGCGCTCCAGTCGCCGTTCTTTGCCTCGAGCTGTGACCCGTGCTGCACGTACAGGGTGTCGATTCGCTCGGTTCGATCGATCTCGTCCAGCCTCGAGAGATCGTCCGCGACGAGCTGGCGGTAGGTGATCTCGTGCTCGTTCATCGCTCGTGCTTCGCGGCGTGGACGAGCGGTCAGCGATTGAAGAACCAGCGTTCGAGCACCGGGAGGATCTCCTTGCGCGTGAACGGCTTCGCCTCCGCCGGGAGACCGTCCGCTTCGAGCACGCTCACATCGTCCTCGAGCGCCTCGTTCGCACGATCGAGCGCGTCCTCGAGCTCGAACCCCTCGAAGACGACGTCCTCCGGACGCGCCTCGTCCGACTCGCGAAGCTGCGGATTGACCGCCCGGCCGACGACCCATACGGCGCCCGGCCGGCGCTCGATCCAGATGACGATCCGCTCTTCCTCGCCGACATCGTCGACGCCGACGAGCGCGCGCTCCGCATACCGCCCCTCACGTGAGCTCCGTCTCATGTCACAGGGATACAATCGCGCCGCGTGGCAGTGTTCAAGAACCTCTTCTCGTTCCTCTTCCAGAGAAGCTCCTCCGAGGAACGGGTCGAGATGTACGTCATCCGCGAGCACGGCCGCGGACGCGGGCTCGAGGAGATCCTCCAGGACCGGTACGTCCAGAACCGGCTCTCGACCGAGCAGCAGATGCGCCTGCTCGACAGCCCGGAGATCATCAAGGCGATCTCGGGCGACGTCCGGGAGACCGCGCGGACGTCGCTCGAAGCGGGCTCGACGACCTAGACGTCCGTCCCCACCCCTCGCTTGCGGGCGCGCGCCAGCGCCTCTGCGCCGACCGCGACGTCCCACGCGGCGATCCCGTTCGACTTGAACACGACGATGTCGTCCTGCGACTGCCGGCCGGCGAGCTCGCCCGAGACCACCTCGTGCAGCTCGTGCACCTCGAGCCAGTCGAGCACGCCGGCCTCGACCGGCTCGACGAGGTCGCCCGACTCGAGCCGGGCGGCCGCGAGCAGGTCGCAGCAGACGAATCGCGCGCGCTCGAGCACCGTGTTGTCGAGCTCGCGCCGGCTCACGACGTTCGCGCCCGCCGCGACGACGAGCGCGCCGGGCTGGAGCCACTCTCCGCGGAGAACCGGGTCGCGTGAGGTCGTGATCGTGACGACGACATCCTGGGCGCCGGCATCGCGGTGGCTCTCGCCGGGCTCGGCGTCGAGCTTCCGGCAGAACTCCTCGAGCCGTTCCGGCGATCTGCAGTACGCGACCACCCGCTCGATCGAGGGGGCGGCCGCACGGATGCACGCGACCTGCGTCTCCGCCTGCGCACCGCAGCCGATGACGCCGAGCGAGCGAGCCCCCTCCTTGGCCAGGTGGCGTGCGGCGACGCCGCTCGCAGCACCCGTTCGCAGGCGCCCGAGGTGGTCCGCCTCGATCACCGCCGCGAGCTCGGAGCTCACCGCGTCGAAGAGGCAGACGACGAAGGTGCTGCCCTCGGCCGAGGCCGCGTACAGCTTCCCGCCCGCGAGACCGAGGCCGAGATCGGAAGCGGCCATGTCCGCGAGCGACCCGGCGGGAAGCCGGAGCCGTCGGCGCGGCGCGATCTCGACTTCGCCGCTCGCCATCCGCCGGAAGCACGCCTCGACCGCCTCGACGGCGTCCGCGGGCCCGAGCAGCGACGCGACGTCGTCCTCGGTGAGGTAGAGCGGCATCCCGCCAAGTCTAGGAGCCGCGATCGAAGAGCTCCCGAGACCGTGAACGCCCGCACGCAGCGCCGTAGACTCGTCCTGCCTTGAGCACGGACGACTACCTCGAGCTGCGGATCGACCAGTTCCTCGCGCGACTCGCCGACGGCGAGGCACCGGGCGGCGGCTCGGCGGCCGCGCTGACCGTGGCGGTCTCCGCAAGTCTGGTGGCAATGGTCGCGCGGGCGTCGAGCGACTCGTGGGAGGAAGCTGGCGGCGTCGCGGCGCAGGCGCTCGCCGTCCTCGAGCACGTCGCGCCGCTGGCGCGCACGGACGCCGAGGCGTGGCAGGACGCCGTCTCCGCTCTCCGCGGAGCGGAAGGTGGCGACGCCGACCGACGGAACTTCGCGCTCGCCCAGAAGCTCGAGCGCGCGGCGGCGGTCCCGCTCGAGATAGCCGAGCTCGCGGCCGATGCGTCGGCGCTCGCGGCGCTCGCGGCAGAGCGAGGCGACGGTGCGCACAGGGCGGACGCCGCCTCGGCGGCGGCGCTGGCCGCCGGTGCCGCGCGAGCGGCGGCGCATCTCGTGGAGATCAACCTCGGAGTCCAGGACGACGACCCGCGCCTCCGGCGGGCGCGCGACTGCGAGCGAGCCGCCGCCGAGTCGGCGGGCAGGGTCCTCGAGTCGGTGTCCTGAGGACGTGGCGATGACCCAACTCGAGTCGCTCTCGGACGCCGAGCTGGTCCACCGCTGCAGGGCGGGCGACGATGCGGCGTGGAACGAGCTCGTCGACCGCTTCTCGCGTTACGTGAGTACCATCTGCCTGCGCGGCTTCCGGCTTCGCGCCGAGGACGCCGAGGACGTCTTCCAGGACGTCTTCACCCGCGTCTACACCAACCTCCACACGCTCCGGGACGAGAACGCGGTGCGCCCCTGGATCGCCCAGCTCACCCGGCGTCGCTGCCTCGACACACTCGCGTCCGGCGCGCGGGAGCAGCCGGAAGCCGAGCCGATCGCCGTCGATCGCGAGGCGCGGCTCGACGAGATCGACGAGGCGTTCGCCGTGCGCGAGGCGCTCCTCAACCTCCCCGACACCTGCCAGGACATGCTCGATCGCTTCTTCGCCCAAGATCAGAGCTATCGCACGATCTCGAGCGAGCTCGACCTGCCCTCGGGCACGATCGCGAGCCGAATCGCCCGCTGCCTCGGAAAGTTGCGTGTCGAGCTCGAGGGAAGAAGCGACCCCTCTGGACGGTCCAGGGAGTAGATGATGAGCCGCTACGACGAAGAACGTCTCGGGGAGCTCCTGCGCGTAATGCGGCCCGCGCCCGCCGGCTGGGTGGACGCGGCACAGGAGCTCCCTGCCGCACGACGCTCGTTCGACGAGATCGTCGTGCGGGCCGAAGCCGACGCGGCGTTCCGCGAGGCGCTCGTCGCCGACCTCGAGGCTGCACTCGAGCGCGAGGGCTACGAGCCCGACCGTCGCTTTCTCCCGGAGCTCGAGCAGCGTCTCGCCGAGAGCTAGCCGGGCGCGCACTAGCATCCCGCGCGTGACCGACGTCACCGGGCACGCAGCCGAGTACACGGGCGAGTCTCTTCCCGCCTGGAGCCTCCCGAAGGACGCGGTCGATCGGATCACGCTTCCGGTCGAGTGGCCCGAGCGCGTCACCCGCGAGTGGGCCTGGGGAGACGCGACGGGCGAGGACGTTCGCGTGTGCATCCTCGACTCGGGGATCGAGCGGGGGCATCCCCTCGTGGGCGAGCTCGAGAGCGCCGTGACCATCGCGCTGGATGAGAACGAGAACACGATCGTCGAAGAGGACACCGAAGGCGACCTGTGCGGGCACGGGACCGCCTGCGCGGGGGTGGTGCGCTCGCTCGCCCCGGGTTGCGCGATCTCGAGCGTGCGCGTCCTCGGCGCCGGCTGGACGGGGACGGGCGGTGTCCTCCTGGCCGGGCTCCGCTACGCGGTCGAGCAGGGCTTCGACGTCATCAACATGAGCCTCTCGACGACGAAGAAGCCGTTCGCCGGGGTCCTCCACGAGCTCGCCGACAGCGCCTACTTCCGCCGGACGGTGCTCGTCGCGTCGGCCCACAACATGCCGGTCGAGAGCTACCCGTGGAAGTTCTCGTCGGTGATCTCGGTCGGAAGCCACGAGGAGCCCGACCCGCTCACGTTCTTCTACAACCCGTCTCCGCCGGTCGAGTTCTTCGGACGCGGGGTGAACGTCGACGTCGCCTGGCTCGGCGGGCAGTCGATCACCGTCTCGGGGAACAGCTTCGCGACGCCGCACATGACGGGCATCTGCGCCCTGATCCTCTCCAAGCACCCCGAGCTGACACCGTTTCAGCTCAAGAACGTCCTCTACCTGACGGCGAACAACGTGGGGGGTGGCACATGACCGACCAGAGCGAGCTGCAGGCAGCCGTCGCGGCCGGGGTCGTCGGCTCCGAGGAGTCGTTCCGCGCTCTCCTGAGCGCGATCGTCGAGGTCGCGCGCTCGATCTTCGGCGCCCGCGCGTCCTCGATTCTGCTGCTCGACGAGGAGACGGAGGAGCTCGTCTTCGCGGCCGTCGTCGGTGAGGGCGAGGAGAACCTCCTCGGCATGCGCTTCCCCGCCGGGAAGGGGATCGCCGGCTGGGTGCTGGCCACGCGGACCCCGCTCGTCCTCGAGGACGTCCACAAGGACCCGCGCTTCGCCGGCGACGTCGCCGAGGACACGGGCTACGTCCCGAGCGGCCTCATGGCGGCCCCGCTCCTCCACGACGAGGCCGCGCTCGGCGTCCTCGAGGTGCTCGATCGCCCCGAGCGCTCGCTCTTCAGCCTGCAGGAGATGGAGCTCCTCGGCCTCTTCGCGAACCAGGCCGCGATCGCGGTCGACCTCCTGCTCAAGGCGCGTCACGCGGAGCGTCTGCTCGCGGACGGAGACGGCGAGCTCGGTGTCGTGGCGGCGCTCGCAAGCTCCGTCGACGCGCTCGAGGGACCGAGACGCGAAGCTGGCCTTCGCCTCCTCCGCGACCTGAGCGACACGCTCGGGCGCCAGGCTGGTCCATAGAAAAGGCCCGGGCGGCTGTACATCCCGCCCGGGCCTCGAAACCTCGACCGCGAGGTTCCTTACTCGGTGCGCGGACCCTCCGTGCGGGGACCCTCCGTGCGCGGACCCTCGGTACGAGGCCCGTGAGCCTCGACGTCCGGCTCGTCGTCGGAGGTCATCTCCGTGCGTGGCCCCTCGGTGCGTGGGCCCTCTGTCCGTGGCCCGTGTGCCTGGACGTCGTCCTCGTCCGGGCGTGTCGTCTCGTCGGCCATCTCGTTATCTCCTCCTGGGTCGGCGCGTATCGCGCAGGTTCTGATCCACAAGACTCGGTTCGCGGGTGAAATCTTCCCTCGCCCTCTTCAATTCCGCAAGGCCAGGTGAGATGCTCCCGCGCGTGGCGGGCGTCGCGCGGAGGATCACGGACTCCGGAGCGGCGTTTCGCGCGGTCGTCGCGAACCCGGGACTCAGGCGGCTGGAGCTCGCGTGGGCGTTCGCAATCCTCGGCCACTGGGCGTACACGATCGCGGTCTCGGTGTTCGCGTACGACGCGGGCGGGAGCACGGCCGTCGGCGTGGTTTTCGCCCTGCGACTGTTCAGCGCCGCCGTCGTCGCGCCGTTCGGAGGCCTCCTCGCAGACCACTATCGGCGCGAGCGCATCCTCCTCGCCTCGACGCTCACCCGCATCGTGCTCATGGGCGCGGCCACGATCTGCGTCTTCGCGGACACGCCCGCAGTCGTCGTCTACGTACTCGCGATCGCGGCCGCGATCGCGACGGCGCCGTTCAGGCCCGCCCAGGCGGCGCTGACCCCGTCGCTCGCCCAGACGCCGGGCGAGCTGACGGCTGCGAACGCCGTCGTCAGCACGATCGAGAGCTTCGCGATCTTCGTCGGCCCCGCCCTCGCTGGCTTCCTGCTGGCGGTGACCTCGACGGGCGTCGTGTTCGCGGTCAACACGGGGATGCTGGCGATCGCGAGCGTCTTCGTCGCCCGCATCCGTGCTCCGGAGACCGCGCAAAAGCCGGAGATCGAGGCGTCGACGATCGTGTCCGAGGCGCTCGTGGGGTTCCGGGTTGTCGGGCGGAAGGGGCCGCTGCGCGTGCTCACGCTCCTCCTCGCCGCCGAGACGCTCGTCCTCGGTGCCTTCGAGGTCTACATCGTGGTCATCGCCTTCCAGCTCCTCGACCACGGCGCGAGCGGCGTCGGGCTCCTGAACTCGGCGATGGGCGTCGGCGCGCTCCTCGGGGGCCTCGTCGCGCTGTCGCTGACGGGCGCGAAGCGGCTGAGCCCGCCGTTCGCCGTCGGCGTCGCTCTCGTCGGCGCGCCGCTGATCCTCCTCGGCATCTGGCCCAGCCTCGGGGTGGCGATGGTGCTCCTCGGCATCGTCGGGGTCGGGAACACGATCCTCGACGTCGCGTGCTTCACCCTCGTCCAGCGCGCCGTCCCGGACGACGTCCTCGCCCGCGTCTTCGGCGTGCTCCAGATGATCCTCTACGGAGCGCTCTCGCTCGGCGCGCTGCTCGCCCCGGTGCTCGACGGTGCGCTCGGGATCGAGAACGCCCTGATCGCGACGGGCATCGCCCTCGTCGTCCTCGTGGGGCTCTTCTGGCCGAGCCTCTCGAAGATCGACGCCTCCGCGGTCGCGCCCGAGGCGCTCGAGCTCCGGCTCCTGACGGCGATCCCGATCTTCTCGCCGCTTCCGGGGACCTCGATCGAGCACCTCGCGGGCCGGCTCGTCCCGCTCCGGGTCGACGCAGGCACGACCATCGTCCGCCAGGGAGATGCGGGCGACCGCTTCTACGTCGTCGCGGAGGGCGAGCTCGAGGTGACTCAGGACGCAGAGCGGCTCTCCGGGATCGGGCCGGGCGACTACTTCGGAGAGATCGCCCTCCTCCGGAACCTGCCGAGGACGGCGACCGTCACCGCCAAGACGAACGTCGTCCTCTACGCCCTCGACCGCGACGAGTTCCTCGCCGCCGTCACAGGGCATCCGCCGAGCGCGGAGGCTGCGGAGACCGTCGTCAGCGCCCGGCTCGTGGGCGTCCCCATCGCGGGCGCTCGGCTTCCCGCCTGATCGAGCTCGGACCGAGGAGGGTGGGTGCGGCCCACCCCTCCTTGCCCTCCCTGCCCTGGGTCGGGTCGGGACTGGTCTCGGCTAGAACGGGCAGTTCCCTGGAGCGGGAACGACGTCCTGTCGCCTGGTGGCTCCTGCCGGGACGAGCTGGACGGCGATGTCCTTCGCCTCGGCGTTCGTCTCGTTGCGGATGATGTGCACGTCGCCTCCGCCCGGGTCGACGAACGTGTTGTTCGGCGTACCCGCCGTATACACGTGCGGCACGCAGTGCGGATCGTCGCCGTCGTAGGCGGTGATGGTTCCCTCCGTGACGATGATCAAGCTCGGTCCCGGATGGGTGTGCCACCCCGTCGTCCCGCCCGGCTGCCACGTGTTCGACTGGACGTAGAGGTCGGAGTGCCCCTTCGTCTTGATCGACTCCTGCCAGGACCCCGAATGGACCCGCGAGTCGATGTTGCCGAACGTGCCCATCGCCAGCGTCGTGCCGGCGAACCCGTTCGCCGGCGTCGCCAAGATGTTCCCGACGTAGACGGCTGCTCCCAGCAGCCCTAGCAACAGCGCCCACAGCGCTTTCGATCTCATGTCTCCTCCTCTCGAGCCGTCGGCTTGTGAGGGACCGGGGCGAGAACCTCCAGATCGAGCCCGGCACGGAACGCGAGGAGAAGCGCGTCCTCCGGAGACAACTCCATCCCGTGCGCCTCCAGCGCGTGGCGCCGGACTTCGATCACGAGCCCGTCCTGGTCCTCGGCGCGGGCGTCGAACCCGCAATCGCAATGCACGACCCTGTTCACGGCTCTCGGCGAGGCTAGGAAAGTGCGCCTTGAGCGGGGCAAAATTCTGGAAAGGGACCGCTTGGAGGTCGGACTGAACGCGGGGTGCGGAGTTCGCGCAGCCCGCATGTCACGTCATTCCGCCCGCCGTGCCTGGCTTCCAGCGGTACTGCCCGTACACGGTCGCGACCGACGAGGGCGGCGAGTGGAAGGCTCCGGAGCCGACCAGAGCCCGGCATCTGATCAGGGCCTCCGGTACGTTCGGACAATCCGTCGTCGTCTGGTCCGAGCCCGACTTCCAACGGGACGCGACCTACCTCGCCGGCCTGCGGAACGAAGAGAGGTGCGCCCGGCAGGGCCCGCTGCCCCTTCTGGGCGGCGACCGGCAGGTGAGCGACAGTCCGGCACTGGACGAGATCCGCGCCATGAGCACGCCTGACCTGGATGCGCTGCTCGCTTGCTAGCCGACGACTTGCCCGCCCTGCTAGAGGGTGACCCTGACAGAAATTGCTGCCTGTCCCCTCCCTGCCAAGGAGGGTCGGCGGCTTGGCCGGTGGCCCGAGGGGGAGGCACCCCGCGACCAGCAGCGACCGGCCGGTAATCCTGCGTGGGCCGGGAGGTGTCCGTGCGAGGCTGACCGTCTGTTAGGGCGCTTCGATGTAGGCCGTGAAGGGAGGAACGACGCCGTGCGCTTCCATCAGTGCGGCTATCTCGGGAGGTGGCGAGTCCATTAGCGCCTGCGCGGCGTCCATGTCGTGGATGTCGGCGGTGACGGCGATGTTGTTGCTCCCATCGGCCGCGATGTAGTCGGTCACGTTCGTGCCGGCCGCACCGATGGCGGCGGCGCGCTCGGCCTTGCCTTCCAGCCACCGCTCGACATCGACCACTGCATGCGTGATGACCATCCTTGGCATGTGTGCTCCCTTCCACTAGCAGGCGAACGATCGAGTAGCGGCAACTCTATGCCCGCCCTCGCCGCTTGCCCAGTGGCTGGCAGGCACACAGACTAGGTCGGCTGGTTGAGGTCGAGGAGGAGGGCGCGGAGTTGGGCGAAGCGTTTCGAACCAAGCTGCTGCGCCCAAGCGGCTTCCATCTCGGAGACCGCCTCACGAATCACGCCCACGGCGGACTTGCCGCGGTGGGTGAGGACGATGCGCTTGGAGCGTAGGTCGTCGGGATCCGGCTGGCGCTTGAGATAGTCGAGGCGCTCGAGCTCACCGAGCAGATAGTTGAGGGCTTGCTTGGTCATGCGTAGCCGGGCGGCCAGCTCGGAGGGTCTCGCACCATGCGGTCCCGGGTACCGGAAGACGTCCAGGTAAGCGGCGTCGAAGTCATCGAACCCGCGCTCGTGCAGCCGCTCGAGCATGTGCCGCTGCACCTCCTCCCAGGGCATGCGCAGGAGAGCGCCGATGAGCGGCGGCCCGAACGACTGCTCCCCTGGAGCAGCTTTCGTAAAGTGACTTGACGGATCGGTTGCTGTCATGTATGGTCAAGTCACTTTACCAGGTAGTCAAGAGGAGGAGGAGCACGCGATGGCAACGAGAACACGCGAAGAGATCAAGGTCGGGCAGATGGCGATCCGATTCCTCGTCGAGGGCGAGCACTCGGCAGGATCGGTCGCGGTCTTCGAGTTCGACGTTCCCGCCGGCGCCAAGGTCGCAGCCGCGCACAGCCACGATGGCTACGAGGAGACGATCTACGGGCTCGAGGGCGTCCTGACCTGGACGATCGAGGGCGTTGCGACCGACGTCGGCCCTGGTGACGTGCTCTTGATCCCCCGGGGCGCCGTCCACCACTTCGACAACACCGGCGATTCCGACGCCACGCAGCTCGCGATCGTCACCCCCGGCGTCCTCGGCCCGGACTTCTTCCGCGAGATCGGGGCCATCCTCGACGCCGCCTTCGCCGGCGGCCCACCCGACTTCGCCGCGCTCGGCGAGGTCATGCGCCGCCACGGCCTCACCCCAGCGCCCTGAACTCGAGTCGACAGAGCTGCGCTTTCCTCAACTGTCACGAACCGGCGGGGCCGGCACCCCCGCGCTAGCGGGTCCCATCTCGCGGGTCCTACGTTCGGTCGGCGACACACGAGTGTGAGCGCTTCCTCGAGGCAGCGGCCCCGTGCCGAGGTCAGGGGGACGCGCCACGACGCGATACAGCCCCCTTCCGGCGCGCCGGTTCAACCCCCACGCGGAATCAATGGGATACGCGTCCGACCCTCGCGCCTGCCCACTCTTGAGCCGTGATGGCCGCAGGCTTTGCTCCTGCATACACCTACCGAAAGCCTTGCCGCCAGCTCGGATAGCGCGAACCTCGACCAAGGGTCCATGTGGCCGGTCGTCTTCGCACTCAAGGAGTTGACCGCAGCCGACGAGGCCGGGATCAGCGCGCTCGCGAAGAGAGCGGTCAGCTAATGATGAATGAAACCACCGTCACCACCTCGAAACGAGCTCGAGATCCGGGTCGAGCGGGTCTTCGACGCGCCGGGGACCTACGTCTGAGCGGCAATAAGGAGCGCCTAAGTGCGGTGTCGCTGGCGGCGGACGTCCCTAGGCGCCGGATGCGCAAGAGTCGCGACCATCCGCGCGAGCGTGAGGCCCGGTGGGTTGTGGACTCCACCGAGCCTCCGACGCTCGCACTACGGGTGGTACTGCTGATCGAGTGAGCGCACAGTGTCCACCTGAACCCGAATCCAGACGCCCGTGCTCAGAGGCTCGAAGAGTTTGCGGTGCTTGCCGCCGTTGATGATTCGCGCCAGCTCGGAAACGGCGATGGGGGTCGAGAGGATTCCCGTCCCGTTGTTCGTGAGCACGGTGACCCTCGCGTTCCCCGGGACGATGTAGGTCAGCAGGCGATGTCCCCCTTCGACCACGTAGTTGTCGTTCGGCATCGCCTCGCCTGGCCTGATCACGCCGTCCTCGGCTGCCGCCGTGTTCGCCGTGATGCCGCTGGTGAACCAGGCGGGATCGAAGCGCATCTCGTAGTGGCCGCCCTTGCGGGTGAGCGTCTTGATGTGGCCGAAGAAGCTCATCTGGCCCGCAGGAATGGCGGGCGGCAGCTGCGCCGAGCTCGCCTGCTCCGTTGCCGTCGCTGCCGACGAGGTGGACAGAGCCAGCACGCTCGACGATGCGGCGAGCGCTGCCGTGAGGGTCATAAGACCCGCGAAGATGACGAGTGAACGTTTCATTTCGTGCCTCCCTTGATGTCGATCTCTTCGACATCGAGTGTGGCGTCCGCCGGGACGCACATCCATAGGGGAGAGATGGGCATCTCATGGAATTTCGCCACGACAGGAGGTCAGGTTATGTTCGCGCTAGCAGAGAACCGGCGCACGACGAACTCGTGAATTCAACGAACTGACAGCGCGCATTGGTGAGCCGCCGGTGCGCTACAGACCTGCAGTCACCCTCCAGGAGTCCCGGTGAGCAAGCGACGTAAGCGAGGCACTGAGCTCGGGGAGCTCGGAGAGCCGTTCTCGGTCACCCGCACCCAGCCAACCATCGTCACCCAGCCCTTCGCCCCCAGCATCACACCGACCTAAGAGACAAGCGGACAGCCACGTCCTGGCCGCCGACGAGATCGCGGCGGACAGGTTCCCAGTGCTCGTCAACGCCGCCGCGACCGTAACCGGCGATCAGTAGTTGCCCCCGTTGCGCGATGCACCGCCTGCGCGCAACGTCATGGGCATTCAACGAAAGGAGGCCTCTCCATGTCCTCCATCCTCATGTCGTCGGCGCTCGAGGCCGGCTTGGTCATTGCCGCAGGCGCGATCTTCGTAGGCATGGTCATCACCGCCATAGCTGTGATCGTCTGGACCGTTGCCGGTTTCGTCTCGGCTTCACATCCATAGTCCGCGGGTTACACACTCTCCCGCTCGGGAGCCCAGGCGTTCCGGGTGAGCTGGCAGCGCTCCTCGAGCGAGTCGTAGAGCGAGTCGTTCTCGGCCGGGTACTCGGCCGTGTCGCGGACGCTCTGCGGAACGCCCGCCTTTGGTTTGCGATCCTCGACAGGCAGCTGCGCCGACGGTCGTCGGTGAGCTAGACGTCGATCCCGAGCTTGCGTAGCTCGATGATCGCGGATCGACGCCAGCGGATCATGTCGGGCGAGAAGGGCAGCATGAAGGGCATCCCATTCGCCTTCCGAAGCGGCTTGCCATCGCGCAGCACGCGGTAGTGCCCCGGCGTCGCACTCGACGGTGAGGCGGACCGCTTCGAGCCCTCGTATGAACTCCCGAGCGTCCTTTCTCACCCGGCGTATCTTCGCGGAGTGCTGGGAGCGGAACTCTCCTCAACCGTCATGAACCGGCGGGGGCCGGCGCCCCCGCGCTAGCAGGCCCCATCTCTCGGGCCCTACGTTCAGCCGTGCTTTGCTCAGCTCACCGTCTGAACCGGCACCTCGAAGAACTCGACCGAGACACGACGTTCACTTGCACCAGGGTTCATCGCGTTCAGCGCCTCGTCGCCCCGTTGCATCGCCTCCTCGCTCTCGAACAGGGTGATGCCGACCCCTCTTCCGGTCTCGCGGTTGACGAGCATCAGCATCTTCGCGCCCTCGAGTCCCGCGGGTGTCTCGTTCGACTCGACTTGGGAGCGAACCACGGAGATCGCGTCATCAACCCGAGCCGGGTCGCTCTCGAATGTCGCTACGCGTGCGTACATCGTTCCTCCTCGAAGTCGAGTGACGACTCGCCGGCTAGTGCCGATTGGACAGGTCTAGCGTAGTTCGAGAGAGTTCGTTGACGATGCGCGTCCGACTGGCACCTCGCACAACCCACGCGCATCTCGGCCCATCCCTTCGTCCTTCAGCGGCCCAGTCGTTGGGCTGCTTCGGCAGGCGTCAGACGTACGTTGTAGATCGAAGAACCAGGCTGCTGCCGGCGGCCACCCTCGGCGAGGGTGCCGGTGTCGTAAGGCGCGAACCCGATCTTCTCGATTAGGCCAGCGACGATTCGCTTTGCATCCTCATCGTCACTCGCAAGGAAGATGACCTCACGCTCCTCAAGCGGCGCGTCCGGGCGACCGTTCTCCGCCAAGCGCTGGAAGTAGATCGTGTTGAAGGCCTTCACGAGGCGCGCGTTCGGCATCAGCTTGGCCACCTCCTCGGATGAGGTCGAGGGCTCGACCTCGATCACCCCGCCTGCCCCATAGGGGTTCATCGCATCGATGACGACCTTGCCCTCGAAGAGCTCCCCGTCTGGAAGCTCGTCCCGCCTCCGCCAGGGAATCGCGAGGACGATCACCGCGCCGAACGCGATGGCCTCCTCCGCGCTGACGGCCCGCGCGCGAGAATCGGTATCGCCGACGAGCTCCGCCAGCGTGTCTGGCCCACGCGAGTTGGCGATCGCTGACTCTTCTCCGGCTCGGGCGAAGAGCCGGGCCAGCGTCCCACCGATGTTGCCGCTGCCGATGATTCCGATCCTCATCAGGTCCTTTCATGACACTACCGCGCTGCCAGAGGAGGACGGTGCCCGCGCCTGGCGACGAGTGCAGAGAAGACGTAGTTCAGGCGACGCAGTGCCACATGCGAGCTCGGTAGTGAGGCCTTGTCCGAGTCCGGCTAATCGCGGTCAGCCGCACCGAACGCCCGTCAGAACCGGAATCCGCAGACGTGCTCGATCGTTCTAACTAGTGCGCGGGGAGAAGCCGAGTGGCTTGTTCGACGGTTTCGCCGCGTTTTCGAGTCCACGAGAGGAGTATCCAGATGAAGGGGAAGCACCCCGTTCTCGTAACGACGCACGTGCAGTGCACTTCATGTGGGAACGAGTTTCAGACGCGCTCGGTGAGAAACACACTCGTGCTCGAGGTGTGCTCCAACTGCCATCCCGCTTACACAGGGGCCGAGCGACCCATCGCCTCGGGGAGTCGGATAGAGCGCTTCGAGCGACGTCGGCTCCGTGCGGCCACGACCTAACGAGAGGAGAAATGTGATCGACATCTTTGAAACGGACGAACTCAGGAACTTCATCGACGAGGCTGAGAGCGATGGCATCGTCGAGACGACCGTGCTCGAGGCGAGGGCGCTCGAGCTCGATCTCGACGGCGACGAGCTCGCGCTCCTTCGGAGCGAGCTCGAGTCGCGTGCGGTCGAGATCGTCACCGGCGAGGACCGCGCCGAAGGCCTCGAGACGGATGCAAGTGAGGAGGCCGACACCATCACCGACAGCGTGGCCGAACTCAGTCTCGAGTCGGACTTCTCCGGCGTGACCGATTCGGTGACGCTCTTCATGAACGAGCTCGGAAAGCACGAGCTCCTGACCGCGCCCGAGGAGGTTGCGCTCGCGAAGCGCATCGAGCGCGGCGATCAGCAGGCGAAGGAGCGGATGATCAACTCGAACCTCCGTCTCGTCGTGTCGATCGCCAAGCGCTATCGCGGCCGCGGCGTCTCCTTCGGTGACCTCATCCAGGAGGGTGTCCTCGGGCTCAACCGCGCGGTCGAGAAGTTCGACTGGCGCAAGGGGTTCAAGTTCTCGACGTATGCGACCTGGTGGATCCGCCAGGCCTGCCAGCGCGCGATCTCGAATCAGAGTCGGACAATCCGCATCCCCGCCCATGTCCACGAGCGACGCGCCAAGATCGCTCGCCTTGGCCGGCAGTTCGAGGTCGAGCACGGCCGTGAGCCGACGCTCGAGGAGACCGTCACCCTGACGGGCTACGAGGAGCAGCACATCGAGGAGGCGCGAAGCGCCGTCGAGGCATCGGTCTCCCTGAATCAGGTCGTCGGAGATGACGGCGACGGTGAGCTCGGAGATCTCTTCGCCGACCCGGATGCCGTCGATCCCGCGGAAGTGGCAGGAGATGCGTTGTGGAGGGACTCGGTGCGGACTGCCCTGCAGGGCCTCCCCGAGAAGGAGCGCCGCATCGTCGAGCTGCGCTTCGGCTTCACCGGAGAACAGCAGTCGCTCGATGCGATCGCTCGTGAGGTCGGAATCTCCCGAGAGCGAGTCCGTCAGTTCGAACAGCGAGCGCTTGCGATGCTTGCGACTGAGCTTGAAGGCATCGTCGCAGTCCCCGCCGAGGATCTGGCTGGGTCTGCCTGATCACCCAGAGACCTCGGCGTGCCGTCTGCCTCGTCTCTATCGTCGCACTGAGCTCTAGGGTCGGTCCCAAGTCGACGAGATGAGAGAGTAGGCGCGTGACGGAGCAGCCGAAGATCGCCCTCCACGACGGCCGCGCGATTCCCCAGCTCGGCTTCGGCGTCTTCCAGATCCCGCCCGGCGAAGACACGCGGGCGGCGGTCGCCGCGGCGCTCGCTGCCGGCTACCGGCATGTGGACACCGCAGCCGTCTACCGGAACGAGGCCGACGTCGGCACTGCGATCCGAGAGAGCGGACTTCCGTCTGGATCGGTCTGGGTCACGACCAAGCTCGCGAACGGCGAACAGGGCAGAGCAACCGCCCGCCTCGCGTTCGAGAGTTCGTTGGAGCGACTCGGCCTCGACGCGGTCGACCTGTACCTCCTGCACTGGCCGCACGAGCTCCGCCTCGAGAGCTGGCACGTGCTGGAGGAGCTCCACGCCGAAGGTCTCGCTCGCTCGATCGGTGTCTCGAACTTCCTCATTCGCCATCTCGACGAGCTCATCGCTCGCGCTTCCGTACTCCCGGCCGTGAACCAGATCGAGCTCAGCCCCTTCCTCTACCGTAGCCGCGAGGACACGCTCCGCCGCTGCGCGGAAGAAGGAATCGTCGTTGAGGCCTACAGCCCCCTGACCAAGGGCCAGCGGCTGGACGACACCACGGTCGCTGGGATCGCCGCCGAGGTCGGCCGGACCCCTGCCCAGGTGCTCATTCGCTGGTCGCTGCAGAAGGGATTCGTCGTCCTCCCGCGCTCCTCGAATCCCGCTCGCATCGCCGAGAACGCTGCAGTATTCGACTTTGCTCTCGACGACGCCCAGATGGCTGTGCTGGATGCGCTCGACGAGGGCTTGACGACGGGCTGGGATCCCGCGCGCGAAACCTGACGCCGGGAAGGGGCCTTCGAACGCGCTCTCGGTGGCGCCACGTGCCGTCAAGACGAGAAGACACACTTCAGAGCGACGCCGGGGCCGCATGGGAGCTCGGCAGTGAGATCGTTCTCGCACGGTCACTAGCCGTCGGTTCCCGCTGACTCCAGTTGTCGAAGTGCCGCAGCTGCAGAGCATCACGATCCGCGGCGAGGACCAAGTGATGGGAACGCTCTACGAGTTCGTCTCCCAATTCGGCCATCACCGAGAGCTCGTCTGCTCTAGGCCAGCTGATCGAGTACGAGGACGAGCGCTGCAACGCTTCCCGCGAGCACGACGAGAGCGAGTGCTGCGACGCCCCCCACGATGAGCTTGAGTCTCCGAGGAGTGAATCGCCAAGCGAAAGCGACGAGCGCTCGCTTGCCGAACTGTGGACGGACGAGCCAGAGCCACAGGAGCGCAACCGCGGCCACGAGCCAGCGCGCAGGACGAAACTCGATCCACTCTTCGCCGAGACGTCCCTTCCGCTCCGACGCGTGGACGAGGTCGGGCGGCTTCCGGTCTTCGGTGTCGAGTGGAGAGTGTGCGAGCACTGCCGTCACGATAGACATCAAGGCTTCGGCGTTCGGTGCACTCCTCGATAAGAAGATCGAGCTGCTCGGCGGTTCGTGCGCTGGATGAGTGTCCGGGCTGCGGATTGAGTGTTCAGCTCGCCGCCAGGCCCTCCGGCTATGGCGCCGATCGCCGGCGCATCGCGCCAACCTGCCGTCGTCACTGAGAAGCGTGACTCCGAGCAGCCACGTCCTCAGTTGGGAGAGCCCTGGCTCAACCCGCTAGCGCCACTCATGATGCCCCGGTCATAGACGCGGATCACGCTTCTGCGTGAATCCGTGACCGAATCGCCGCTATCAAGCCCTCCTTACGAAGCAACTCATCGACGCTGATCGAGCGGGGCCTCGAGACAGGATCGCGCGAAGCGAACGGCGGCATCGTGGTCTAGTAAGCGCCCCTCGATCCTCAGCGCCTCGAACGCTGCCTCGCCGAGTGCGGTCACCAGGTCAGCCCGCAACGTCCAGTACCAGGAAGTCGTGGGCAAGATCTCGAACCCCTCGCGCTCGTAGGACTGCTCGCGTGCCCCGAAGAGGATCGCGCTCTCGCGCGCTTTTCCGTTCGTGCTCGCGAGCCACGCGACCGCCATGACGACGTCGCCGGCAATCTCAGTCAGCCCCAGGCGCGAGCTGATCTCGAAGCCTTCGGCGAGAAACGCCTGCGCTTCCTCAAGCGCACCCTGCTCCCTCGCCGTCGCCGCAAGCTCCTTCGCCACCGCGGACAGAAGGAGGAGGAGATGAGCACGAGCGTTTCCCCGACGCCGATCACCGAGGGCGAGCTCCAGCAGGTCGAGCGTGCGAAGACGCTGATCACCGAACGCGAGCTCGAGCAGGTCGAGGGTGCGAATGCGACGGCCGCGACGCCGGTCGTCTTCATCCACGGCCTCTGGCTGCTGCCGAGCAGCTGGGCCAACTGGGCGGATTTCTTCGAGCGGGCCGGCTACGCGCCGCTGACGCCGGACTGGCCAGACGATCCGGCTACGGTTCAAGGGGCCCGCGCGGAACCGGAGATCCTCGCCAAGAAGACCCTGAAGCAGGTCGCCGATCACACCATCGAGGTCATCAATGCGTTGGACAAGAAACCAGCGGTAGTCGGGCACTCGACCGGGGGCTTGCTGGCGCAGATGCTCGCGGGCCGGGGCCTCTCGGCGGCCACGGTGGCGATCGACCCCGGAGTCTTCCGCGGTGTTCTGCCTCTGCCGGCCTCGGTGCTCAGAGGGGTCGGCCCGTTCCTCGTCAACCCGCTCACGCGCGGCCGCGCGATCACGCTCACGTTCGACCAGTTCAAGTACGGCTGGGCGAACGCGCTGGACGAGAAGGAGGCGAAGCAGCTCTACGACACGTTTCACGTCGCCGGCTCCGGGATCTCTCTCGTCCAGATGGGCAACGCGAACCTCAACCCGTGGACAGAGGCGAAGGTGAACACGAAGAACCCCGACCGCGGTCCCCTGCTGATCATCGACGGCGAGAAGGACCACACCGTGCCGTGGGCGATCGCGAACGCCGCCTACAAGCGGCAGAGGCGTAATCCCGGGGTGACGGAGATCGTGAAGATGCCGAACCGAGGCCACTCCCTCACGATCGACCACGGCTGGCGCGAGGTCGCCGAGACTGCGCTCACCTTCATCAAGAGGTTCACTTAGCCGCACGCGCTCGCTACCCCGCTCGCGTTCGTCCTCGGGGCATGGTTGCAAACACATGGCCGAAGCCTTAGAAAGGGCTTGACGGAAAGGAGAGCCTGATGGCCTTCGTCTCACGCGGATTCCAAGGTCGTCGTCGCGAAGGCGCGGATCCCTCGCGGGTGCCTCCGGGCCAGTACGTCACGAGCGACTTCCCCGTCCTCTCGGCCGGGCCGACCCCGCACACGGCGCTCGACCAGTGGGATTTCTCCGTCGTGGGCGAGGTGGATGAGACGCGCCGGTGGACGTGGGAGGAGTTCCGCGCGCTCCCGAGTGAGGAGGTGACCGTCGACATCCACTGCGTCACGAAGTGGTCGAAGCTCGACACCGTCTGGAAGGGCGTCTCACTCGACACCCTGCTCGACGGCGTTGAAACAAGCGCGGAGTACGTCACGGCGTTCTCGGATGGCGCCTACACGACGAACATGCCGTTGGAGGACCTCCGCGACGGGAAGGCGTGGGTCGCGTTCGAGTATGACGACGAGCCGCTCGATCCAGAACATGGCGGCCCCGCGCGCCTGCTCGTCCCGCACCTCTACTTCTGGAAGAGCGCCAAGTGGATACGCGGGCTCGAGCTGAGACTCGAGGACGAGCCAGGATTCTGGGAGACCTACGGCTACCACAACAATGGTGACCCATGGCTCGAGCAGCGGTACTCGGGAGACTGAGCTGGCAGCTCGCGAAAGTGAGCGCGTTCGTCGACGAGACCCAGGACGTGCGTAGCATCGTGCTCGAGTCGCCCGCATGGCCAGGGCATCGTGCAGGCCAGCACGTCGATATCCGTCTGACCGCCGAAGACGGCTATCAGGCGCAGCGAAGCTATTCCATCGCCTCGGCACCCGAGGACGACGAGCTGGTGCTCACCGTCGAGCGCCTCGCCGACGGGGAGGTGTCCCCGTACCTCGTCGACGAGCTCCGTCCGGGCGACGAGCTCGAGCTTCGTGGTCCCGTCGGGGGTTACTTCGTCTGGGAGGAGTCGTTCGGTGGCCCGCTGCTCCTCGTCGGCGGAGGCTCGGGCGTCGTCCCACTGCGCGCGATGCTCCGTCATCACCGCGCGGTCGGCAGCAGCGTTCCGGCGAGGCTGCTCTACTCCGCGCGCACGCTCGACGACGTCATCTACCGCGACGAGCTGTCGAACCTTGAAGCCGAGGACACTGTCGACGTCCGCTTCACCCTGACCCGGGAGCAGCCCGAAGGCTGGGAGGGCTACGCCGGTCGGATCAACGGTGCGCTCCTCGACGACGTGTCGTGGCCGGCCAGCGACAGGCCGCTCACGTACGTCTGCGGCCCGACGTCGTTCGTCGAGACGGCAGCGAGCGCGCTCGTGGATCTCGGCCACGACGCGTCGCGTATCCGGACCGAGCGCTTCGGCCCGACGGGAACGTGATGTCGGACGTGTCCCTGACGACGCTCGACGGCAACGCCCTCGGAGGCCTGCTTGCGACCGTCTTTGGTGAGGAGATGACGACCGCCGTGGGCACGTGCGTTTCGTGTGGCGCTTCGGGAGAGGTTGCGACGTTCGTCGTCTACGCGCGGGGGCCAGGAGCGGTCGCGCGCTGTCCCGCGTGTACGTCGGTGCTGATGGTCTTCGTCACGCGTCGTGAGATCACGTGCGTGGACCTTCGTGGCCTCGCCACGCTGGAGCGCCTGGGGTGACGCACCACAGAGAGGTCCTCGATCACGGGCCATCTCTATCGGCTACTGCAAAAACAGGAACCGCTCATGGCTTGACAAGTCATAGGAGCATCATTTCCGCACACTCGGGCATCCGGGTGTACAGCCGCGGCACCCGCTCGGTCCCGTACTAGCGATAGGCGACGCTACTCGACCGTGAAAAGCGTCAGCTGCATCCCGTCCGGCGCACGCACGCGCGCATTCCGGTCACCCCAGGGCGTGCGTACGGGCGGCGCGACTTGCTCACCGCCGACGCCGACGAGCCGCCGCGCAGTCTCCTCACTGGCGGGCACTTCGAGCGCGAGGCGCACCGCTCCTGAGACCCGGCCGCCAGCCTCAATT
This sequence comes from uncultured Actinomycetes bacterium, assembly GCA_963809405.1. Taxonomy (GTDB): domain Bacteria; phylum Actinomycetota; class Thermoleophilia; order Gaiellales; family Gaiellaceae; genus GMQP-bins7. The sequence continues at coordinate 957,730 of CAWEJN010000002.1, read as the reverse complement.
GCGTCAACGGTCTCGGCCTGTGCCTCGTCCAGGAGCTCGAGTGTCGCCCGCCCTGCCTCGAGGAGGACGACCCGTCCGGTCTCGGAGCTCCAGTCGGCGAGCTGTTCGAGCCCGAGCGCGTCGCGGTAGAAGCCGAGCGCTTCATCAAAGTCCGGCACTGTGAGCGCGACCCGCAGCTCTGTCACTTCGGCCACGCTCGTTCAACGCGAGCGGATCGCACAAGCTTCCCGCAGCGACCGGGCCTCAAGCGACATTTCTGAACACTCGGGCAGGCGAGTCCGCCGTGTGGAGGGCCTAGCGGGGCGGTCCCGTCGGCGGCTGGATCACGCCGAGTTGGAGCATGGTGGGCAGGTCGTCACGTGTCGCCCAGTGCTCGGCCAGCTTGCCGTCGACGACGCGATACCAGTGACTCTGCCTCGACGAGAAGCGCTTGCCCGTCGGCGGCATCACGCCACTTCTCCCTCCAAGTGCGACTCTTTCGCCTTCGAGATCGGCGGCTGTGGCAAGGACACAGTTGGGGGCGTGAAAGCGTGACTGCTCGCGTCGTGGCCTTCCTAAGTACCGACAATCGGGTTGCCCGTCGCCCACCGCGGACACCGCAAGTCGCGGCCCCCGTAGCCGCGTAGGGTTAGGCTGAGGCCTCGAGCGCCTCGTCCTCGTCGCCGAGTGCCTCGATCATGTCGGTGCGCGCGTCGGGCAGGGCGATCGGAGCGTGCCCGATTACCTCCTCGAATTTCGCCGGGTCGCTCAGCTCCGTCGAGAGCTTCGTGATCCACGCGCCCGTGTAGACGTAGTCCCGGTGCGGCTCGTCGTCGAAGCAGTAACACGCGTCGGTGCGTTCCGGGTGGGCGTGGCCGGCTTCGGGCCGCACGCCGTAGTGCCTCCACGCCCGGACGCGGTCGGAGCTCGGCGCGAACCGCACTCCGAGCACCTCGCTCACGCGCTTGCAAACGTCGCCCGGCTTGTGCCGCTCGACGTTCGCGACGGGCATGGTTGAGCCATGCGCCCGGCATGATTCGAACATGCGACCTCTGCCTCCGCAGGGCAGCGCTCTATCCCCTGAGCTACGGGCGCGCGGGAGTCGCCAAGTCTAGCTGCGCCTCGTCTCGCTGCCTGACGCGCCGGCCGGCCACGTCGAGGCCGGTGCCGTGGGGCACCTCGCGACGGACATAGCCGAGCGCGACCACGTGCTCGCCGTCACGCACCGCGCTCGTCACGCGCCCCACGGCTTTCCCCTCCCAGAGGATCTCCGCGTCGTAGGCGGGCAGCTCGTCGCCCTCGATCTCGAGGACGCGGAGCGTCCGATTGACACGGCCCCGGTAGTGCTGGCGCGCGATCGGTTCCTGGCCCGGGTAGCACCCCTTTGCGAAGTCGATCGCGCGGGCCTCGAGCCCCGCCTCGGCGGGAAGGATCCGCTCGTCGATCTCGCGGCCCCAGACCGGCGTGCGGGCGAGGATGCGCAGCCGCTCGAGCTCGTCGGCGTCCGCAACACGAGCGTCCGTGGGAGGCTCCCCGTCGAGGATCTCGTACGCGGGGAAGCCGTAGTCGCGGTTCACAACCGTTCCCCGGGGCGCCTCCGCCCCGACGACGAGCGTCGAGGCATGCTCCTCGGGCTCGATCTCGCACTTCGCCGCGAAGCGAGTTCGGACAAGCGTCGCGCGGACACGCTCTCCGAGCCCCGATGCGGTGAGAAGCAGGAAGTCGTCCGCCGAGCGCCGCCAGACGACGAGCGGTGCGATCACACGCGCCTTCGGCGTCAGCAGCAGGGCGTCGCACGAGTCGCCTGGCGCGAGCGCCTCGACGTCGTTCGAGACCATCGCCTGGAGGTACGACTCGGCGTCGGGGCCGCGCACCCCGACGAACTCGCGCTCGAGGCGCGGAAGGACGATCACATCCACGACGACTAGTGTAGGAGCGTGTTCCGGGGCCGAGCCGAGCGCAAGGTGATCGAGGCAGGCTTCGACCCGGCGCGTCTGCCTCCCGGTCAGTACTTCACCGAGAAGTGGCCCGTGCTCCACGCGGGCTCCACCCCCCGCCGGGACCTCTCGACCTGGGACTTCGCCGTCTCGGGCGAGGTGGAGAGCCCGCTCGGGCTCTCGTGGGAGGAGTTCAACGCCCTCCCCCGGACGCAGGTGACGGAAGACATCCACTGCGTCACGCGCTGGAGCCGCTTCGACGTCACCTTCGAGGGCGTGCACTGGAGCGCGCTCGAGGAGCTCGTCCGACCGCGCGCGTCCGCGCACTTCGTCGTCGCTCACGCGGAGGAGGGCTACACGGCGAACGTCCCGATCTCGTTCCTCCGCGACCCGCTCTCGCTCCTCGCGACGCACGCCGGCGGCGAGCCGCTCCCCGACGAGCATGGCGGCCCGCTTCGGCTCGTCATCCACGGGAAGTACTTCTGGAAGAGCGCGAAGTGGCTCCGCGGCATCGAGCTCACGCCCGACGACAGGCCTGGCTTCTGGGAGCGCTACGGGTACCACAACGACGCGGATCCGTTCGAAGAAGAGCGGTACGCGTTCTAGCGACGGCTCCCCGCCCGCGCAGACGCCAACGTTCGACATCGCCAGGCGGCTCCATCGGGGGAAGCGGCTCTACGAGCTCGCTGCCGAAAGAAGACGGAACCGGTCTTCACGTGACCGGCCTGTTGCCCGAGGGAGACACGATTCCCCCCGATCGGGGGACGAGAGATCGGCCCATTCCGACGACAACCTGATCAACCCATCCTCCCCAGTTCTTCCCCCTGTGAGCGGCCGTCCCAGCGGCCGCTCTTCTTTTGTCCGCAGGCAGGAGACCAGCCAAGCGAATCTCCTGCCGCGGGAAACCCCTGAAGCGCGGCAGCTCCGCTGCCGCTGGTCGCACTTCTCCTTGAGTCGTGGCTACTGCCCGCCGGTGGTCGCCGGAGCCATCGGCTCGGCGACGCCGATCATCGCGTCCCGGGTGACGAGCGCGGCGAGCTCATCCTCGCCCAACGACTCCGTCCCCCCGGGACGGCGCGGAATCACGAGGTAGCGGATGTCCGCAGTCGAGTCGAACACGCGCAGCTCGACGTCGTCGTCCAGCTCGAGGCCGAACTCGTCGAGCACGCCGCGCGGATCGGACACGGCACGCGAGCGGTACGGCAGGCTCTTGTACCAGTCGGGCGGCGGGCCGAGAAGGGCACGCGGATAGCACGAGCAGAGCGTGCAGACGACCATGTTGTGGACGTCCTCCGTGTTCTCGACCGCGACCACGACCGGCGACGGCCCGGGGTCGAGGCCGAGCTCGAGCGCGGCCGAGCGCGCGTCCTGGAGCAGACGCTCTCTGAACTCCGGGTCGACCCACGCCCGCGCGACGAGCCTGGCGCCGTCGGCCGGCGAGCGCGACACGAGGACGTCGATCTCGCGCCGGACGTCCTCGCGTTCGATCAGGCCCTTCTCGACCAGGAGCGCCTCGAGCGCCCGGGCTCGTGCCGCCGCAGCAGGCTCGTCGCCGTTCGTGATCGGCTCGTGCGGATGATCGTGGCCGTGATCGTCGTGGTCGTGATGGTGGTCGTTCACTCCGCCTCCTCCAGCCAGTGCTCGAAGACGTCGACGTAGATCCGATCCTCGGGTTGTCCCGCGTATCCCGACCACACGTCGCGCTGCTCGAAGCCGACGAGGTAGAGCTGCTTCTCGGGAAGACCGTCCGTACCGTACGCGCGCGTCTCGGGATTCGTGAAGGAGCCCTGACGGCGCTCGATCCTGCCTGCCTTTCCCTTCAGGTACCCGGGAGTGCGGTGATGTCCGCGGTGCGCCCGCGACGACACACGCACGCGCTGACCGGCCGTGAAGCTCATGCCTCGAGCCTCGCGTCGAGCTCGCCGGGGGCGAGCACGCCCTTCTCGGTGAGGATCGTCTCCGCGGAGAAGAGCCAGCGCTCGTAGTACGACGCGCGCTCGTAGTCCTCCGGCGGCATGCTCTCGATCCCGCGCCGGAGCTCGTCGACGTTCATCAGGCCGTTTGCGCCGAGGACACCGACGAGCGCGTCGGTCAGGAGCTCCCAGTCCGCGAGCTCGTGCTCCGTGCGGTCGATCGGCGCATCCGTCTGCCACCCGCCGCGATCGTGCACTGCCTGCTCCACACGCCGATCGTAGCGCCGCACGCTCGCCGGAAACGCGAAGGGCCGGCGATGCCGGCCCTTCGCAGGTGCAGTGAGGAGACGGTCTCCTAGAAGTCCATCCCGCCGCCGGGCATGCCCGCGGGCATCGCCGGCTGCTTCTCCGGCATCTCCGCAACGACCGCCTCGGTCGTGAGGATGTTCTTCGCGATCGACGCTGCGTTCTGGATCGCCGAGCGCGTGACCATCGTCGGATCGCCGATCCCCGACTTGAGCAGGTCCTCGACCTCGCCGGTCTCGACGTTCAGGCCGAAGCCCTTCTTCGCCGAGAGGACCTTGTCGACGACGACCGAGCCCTCGAGGCCCGCGTTGTACGCGAGCTGGCGCAGCGGCTCCTCGAGCGCGCGGATGATGATCTGCGCACCCGTCCGCTCGTCGCCGTCGAGCTCGTCGAGCATGGGCTTGACGGCAGACCCCGCGTTCAGGAGCGCGACGCCGCCACCCGTGACCTGGCCCTCCTCGAGGGCGGCCCGGGCAGCCTGCAGCGCGTCCTCGACGCGGTGCTTCTTCTCCTTCATCTCGGTCTCGGTCGCGGCACCGACCTTGACGACCGCGACGCCGCCAGACAGCTTCGCGAGGCGCTCCTGGAGCTTCTCGCGGTCGAAGTCGGAGTCGGTGTTGTCGATCTCCTGCTTCAGCTGCTTGATGCGGCTCTTGATCGCGTCGGACTCGCCGGCGCCGTCGATGATCGTCGTCGCGTCCTTGTCGATGACGATCTTGCGGGCGTGGCCGAGCTGCGAGAGCTTCGTGTTCTCGAGCTTGAGGCCCATCTCCTCGGTGATGACCTCGCCGCCCGTGAGGATGGCAATGTCCTCGAGCATCCGCTTGCGGCGGTCACCGAAGCCCGGCGCCTTGACGGCGACTGCGGAGAACGTGCCGCGCAGCTTGTTGACCACGATCGTCGCGAGCGACTCGCCCTCGACGTCCTCGGCCACGATCAGCAGCGGGCGACCCGCCTGGATGACCTGCTCGAGCACGGGGAGGATGTCCTTGACCGCGCCGATCTTCTGGTTGGCGATGAGGACGTACGGCTCCTCGAGAACCGCCTCCATCCGCTCGGCGTCCGTGATCATGTACGGGCTCAAGTAGCCCTTGTCGAACTGCATGCCCTCGGTGAACTCGAGCTCGAGCCCGAAGGTCTGCCCCTCCTCGACGTTGACGACGCCGTCCTTGCCGACCTTCTCGATCGCGTCGGCGATGACGTCGCCGATCTCGCGCTCGCGCGACGAGATGGTGGCGACGCGGGCGATGTCCTCCTTGCTCGAGACCTCGGTGGACTGCTGCTTGAGGTTCTCCACCACCGCGTCGACCGACTTCTCGATCCCGCGCTTGAGACCCATCGGGTTCGCGCCGGCCGCGACGTTCTTCAGACCCTCGCGGACGATCGCCTGCGCGAGCACTGTCGCGGTGGTCGTGCCGTCGCCGGCGACGTCGTTCGTCGCCGTGGCGACCTCGCGTACGAGCTGAGCGCCCTGGTTCTCGAACGGGTCCTCGACCTCGATCTCGCGGGCGATCGTGACACCGTCGTTCGTGATCGTCGGCGCGCCGAACTTCTTGTCGAGGACGACGTAGCGTCCCTTCGGCCCGAGCGTCACCTTGACCGCGTCGGCGAGGATGTTCACGCCGCGCTCGAGCGAGCGGCGCGCGTCCTCGTTGAACTTGAGCTCCTTGTGAGCCATGTCTCTCTCTTCCTCCTGAACGAGCTAGGCGGCAGCGCCGGCAAGCTTCTTCTTGCCCTTGCTGCCTGCGGATACGACCTTCGCGAGCACATCCGACTCGCGCAGGATGAGGACGTCGTCGGCGCCGACCTTGATCTCCGTCCCGCCGTACTTGGAGAAGATCACCTCGTCGTCGACCTCGATCTCCATCTTGATGTACTCCCCGTCCTCGTCACGCGGGCCGGGGCCGACGGCGAGGACCTTGCCGCGCTGCGGCTTCTCCTTCGCCGTGTCGGGCAATACGATGCCGCTGACGGTGGTCTCCTCTTCGTCGAGGACCTCCACGATCAGCCGATCGCCCAGAGGCTGCAGATCCATACGACAGACCTCCCTGAATCAGAGTTTGTGACACATCTGGCACTCGAGCCTTGCGAGTGCCAGATGCACGATAGCACTCTGGGTAGGCGTCGCCAAGCCGGAATCGGTACGTCGGGAGCAGATGGGGTGACGGACTTGCTCCGGGATGTCACAAAGTGGTAGCCAGACGCGAGTTCTCCGCCGGAACCGTGCTCGTGCGGCGGATGCGCGGTCGCTGGTGGTTCGCGGCCGTTCAGCCGCGCGGGAAGCAGCCGGGAACCTGGGCGCTCCCGAAGGGCGTGATCGCGCCTGGCGAGCGCGCGGTCGAGGCCGCGTTGCGCGAGGCGGAGGAGGAGACCGGCGTCCGTGCGGCGCTCGTGTCGAAGATCGGCGACATCCGCTACGTCTACACGTGGCAGGGCGATCGCGTGTTCAAGGTCGTGAGCTTCTTCCTCGCGCGCGCCGAACGTGGGCGGATCGGAGAGCTCCCCGCCGGGATGGAGATCGAGATCGCGGACGCCCGCTGGCTCCCGCTCGCAGAGGCATCGACCCTCCTCGCGTACAAGGGAGAGCGGGAGACGGCGGCCAAGGCGCTCGAACTGCTCGCTGCCGGTGCGGGCTCGGGCGAGCCCGACCCCTTATGATTCCTCGGCCGCTCGTGCCGACGTTCGCCCTCAACTTCTACAACCCCGCCGTCGGGGACCAGCTCCGCTCGAACCGGAAGACCGCGACGATCCGCCTCGGCGACAAGGCGTCGAAGTACAAGAAGGGCATGATCGTCACCGTTCTCTGCGGAGCACGCTACGGCCTGCGCGAGCGCGTCTTCGACGCGGTGATCGACAAGGTCGAGGTCAAGCGGCTCGGAGAGGTCTCCCCACGCGAGATCGAGCACGACAACCCGGAGCTGCGTCGCGCCGAGGAGCTCGCGCGGTTCCTCAGCCAGCTCTACAACCGCGACGTGACCGAGGACGACATCGTCACGGTCATCCGCTTCTCGCAGATCTCCGGCTGACCCCGTCGTCCGTCGTGCGAGCGGCTCGAGACGAGCGCAACCGCCGGCGGAGAACTCGATGACCGCTGCCGCGATCCGTACCGACCGGTTGACGAAGGACTACGGCTCCGCGCGCGGTGTCTTCGACCTCGACCTCGAGGTCCGAGCGGGCGAGATCGTCGGCTTCCTCGGCCCGAATGGAGCGGGGAAGAGCACCACCATGCGCATGCTCCTCGGGCTCGCGGCCCCCACCTCGGGCAGCGCGTCGCTGCTGGGGCTCGACGTTCACCACGACGGGCTCCAGATTCGGCGGCGAGTCGGCTATCTGGCGGGCGACTTCGGCATCTACCCGCAGCTCACCGGCAGGGCCGTGCTCGAGTACTTCGCACACCTCCACGGGGACGTCTCGCACAAGAGGCTCGCCGAGCTCGAGGAGCGCTTCGACGCCGAGCTCGACCGCCCGGTGCGGGAGCTGTCGAGCGGGAACCGCCAGAAGATCGGGCTCATCCAGGCGTTCATGCACGACCCGGAGCTCTTCGTCCTCGACGAGCCGATCGCCGGGCTCGACCCGCTCGTGCAACGGAGCTTCCACGACCTTCTCGCCACTGTTCGCGCGCAGGGCCGTACCGTGCTCCTGTCCTCGCACACGCTGTCGGAAGTCGACCGGGTCGCGGATCGCGTGGCCATCCTGCGGGCGGGGCGCCTCGTGGTCGTCGACACGCTCGCGCACCTGAAGGCGCTGGCCGTGCGCCGGCTCGAGATCGAGTTCGCGCAGCCACCCGACCCGGCGGAGTTCCGCGCGCTCGACGGCGTACGCGAGGCCGAGGCGCACGGGACCCAACTGCGGATCGCGTTCGAGGGCTCGGCGGATGCGATCGTGAAGGCGGCCGCGAAGCACGAGGTGGCAGGCATCCGATCGGTCGAGGACGACCTCGAAGAGGTCTTCCTCCGCTACTACCGGGACGACGAAGCGTGAGCCGCGCGATCTTCCTCACCGAGCTGCGCCTCCGGTCGCGGAACGTCGCGCTCGCGGCGCTCGGCCTCGCCCTGGTGGCGCTGCTCGTCGGCGCGCTCTACCCGTCGCTCGGCGACGCGGTGGGGAAGATCGAGGTGCCGAGCGGCATCGGCAACTTCATCGGCGGCGGCGATTTCGCGACGATCGCCGGTTGGCTTCGAGCCGAGATCATGTCCGTGTACGGCCCACTCGTGTTCGCGGGGATCGCGATCACGAGCGCGACCGCGACCACCGCGGGCGAGGAGGAGGACCGCATCTTCGCCCTCGTCCTCGCTCATCCCGTCTCGCGGACGAAGCTCCTGCTCGCGAAGGCCGCCGCCGTCGGGCTGTTGCTCGCCCTGCTCGCCGTCGTGCTCTTCGGCGGGCTCCTCGCCTCCGTTGCGATCGCGGGCGGCGGCATCGCTGCGTCCGATCTCGCGGCGGTATGCGTCCACCTCCTGTTCTTCGGGCTCGCATTCGGAGCGCTGGCGCTGGCGCTCGGGGCCGGAACGGGCCGGCGCAGCCTCGCGGGGGGAGGGGCCGCGGCGATAGCACTCGCCATGTTCGTCGTCAACGGCGTCGCCCCGCTCCTGGGCTCGGTCTCGTGGATCACGTATCTGACCGCGTTCCACTACTACGACGGCGACGACCCGATCACGCGAGGGATTCACCCAGCGGGGATCGCCGTCCTCGCGGGACTGACCGTCGCGCTCGTCGCGGCCGGCGCGATCGGGTTCGAGCGTCGCGACCTGCGCGGCTGACCCGGCGACGCTCGCGGCTCAGCGACCCGGCTTGCGGATCGCGGTCCCGAAGAGCTCGGGTGGCCGCACCGCCGTGCCGCAGTCCTCGCACTCGACCGCGAACGCGGACGCGATCGGCGCCTCGCAAGCCGGGCAGCGGTTGCGGAGCTCGCCGCCGCAGTCGGGACACTCGGGCGAAAGCTCCGCCTCGTGCTCGAGGAAGTAGCGCTGTGTGAACCCGCAGCGAAGGCAGAAGGCGACCCAGTCGCCGAGCGTCTTCCGCCGCTCCTCCTGGATCCAGTTCCGCTTGGCCGGCGCCACGTGGCCACTGTAGCCCTCAGCCGGCTTCGCTCAGGTATGCGAGCACCGCGAGGACACGACGGTGGTCGGAGTCGGTCTGCGGGAGGCGGAGCTTGTCGAAGATGCGGCCGATGTGCTTCTCGACCGCGCTCTCCGAGATGACGAGCTCGGCCGCGATCCCCGAGTTCGAGCGACCCTCGGCCATGAGGGCCAGGACGTCGCGCTCGCGCGGCGTGAGCTCCCCGAGCGAGCCGCGCCGGGCGACGAGCTGGCGGACGACCTCGGGATCGAGCGCCGTCCCGCCCTCCGCGACGCGCCGCACGGCGTCGACGAAGTCCCGCGGGTCCGCAATCCGCTCCTTCAGCAGGTAGCCGACGCCGCCCCGCCCGTCTGCCAGGAGCTCGGCGGCGTATGTCTGCTCGACGTACTGCGAGAGCACGAGCACGGCGAGCTCCGGAAGCCGCCGGCGTGCCTCGATCGCCGCACGCAGCCCCTCGTCGCGGAAGCTCGGCGGCAGGCGCACGTCGACGACCGCGACATCGGGCTTCTCGACGACGACCGAGCGGACGAGCGCGGAGCCGTCCTCGACCGCGGCGACGACCTCGAAGCCGCTCTCGGCCAGAAGGCGGGAGAGGCCGTCGCGCAGGAGCGCGAGGTCCTCGGCGATCACGACGCGCACGGGAACTCCGCTCTGACCAGTGTCCCATGTCCGACCGGGCTCTCGACCTCCAGCGTCCCGTCGAGCGCCTCGACGCGGCGCTCGAGACCCGCGATGCCGGTGCCCGCGCCGATCTCGGCACCGCCCTCACCGTCGTCTCGCACCTCGACCTCGAGCCGGCCTTCCCGGCGGGCAATCCTGACCCAGACGTGCGCGGCTCGCGCGTGCTTGGCGACGTTGGCGAGCGACTCCGCGACGACGAAGTAGGCGGCCGCCTCGAGCTCTCGCGAGAGTCGCCCTCCCGCGTCGACGTCGAGCGAGACCGGGACCGAGCTTCGCGCAGCAAGCGCCGAGATCGCCGCGTCGAGCCCTCGATCGGTCAGCACCACGGGATGCAAGCCGCGGACGAGCTCGCGGAGCTCCGCGAGGGCGACCTTCGCCTCGTCGTGTGCCGACTCGACCAGCGCGGCCGCGGCGACAGGATCCTCGTCGAGCTTCTCGCGCGCAAGGCCGAGGTCCATCGCCAGCGCGACCAGCCGAGCCTGGGCTCCGTCGTGGAGGTCGCGCTCGATCCGCTCGAGCTCGTCCTGCTGCGCAACGACGGCGCCGGCGCGCGTGCGCTCGAGCTCCTCGACCCGCTCGTGGAGGCCCGGCGCGAGCAGGAGGCGCGCGAGACGCGCCTGGCCGTGGGCGAGCGCGGCGCAGATCCAGGCGGTGAGGACGGTCGCGACGAGCCCGGCGGCGCCGACGAGGAGCGCCCACCACCAGCTGTCGACGGACCAGACCGTCCGATTCCCGTCGTCGATGCTCAGCACGGTCCCGCGCGACGGGATCCACCACCAGAGCGGGACGGAGAGCATTCCGAGCGCGATCGGCCAGAGCACGATCGCGGCGAGGCCGAACGCGAAGCCGACGACGGTGAGGAGGAGGAGCCAGCCGTAGTCCTTCCACGTCTGCGGGTCGCTCGCGACGACGCGCACGCGATGCCAGAACCCGGGCCGATCGAGCGCTCGATAGCGCCGTCCGATCGGCTCCCGCAGCAGGAACCCGGCTCGGCGGCGCTCGAGGTCGGCGAACCAGCGGTTCACGTACGCCGTCGCTAGGAGGATTGGGAGACCGACAAGGGTGACGAGGAGCGAGACGCCGAGCGAGAGGAGCGTCACGAGGACGACGAAGGTTGCGATGCTCATCGCGAAGCCGAGCAGGAGATAGGCGAGCTCGCGCCACGTCGCGAGACGCACGGGGCGGAGGACGACGGAGACGATGCTCACGCCGTACACGCTACGACCGCGCGGAGCACCACGCCATGCGGCGAGCGCCCGCTTCGACTGCGGATGTCCACACCCGGGGATCGACGGACCGGATCGTTAGAGTGGTCGGCGACCCGCCGGACGACTGGAGAACACTGCATGGCCGTACGTGAAGCCGAGCCCGTCGGCTCGCTCCAGGAGGTGAAGGAGGCAGGCCTCGACCGCGAGGACCTGCTCGGCATCTACCGCAATTTGCTGATCACGCGCGGCATCGAGGAGCGTGGGCACATCCTCTACAAGCAGGGGAAGATCCCGGGCTCCTTCTACACCGGCCGCGGCAATGAGGCCGCCGCCGTGGGCGTCGCGACGGCGATGGGCCCGAACGACGTCGGCACGCCGCTCCACCGCGACATGGGCGTCCACATCACCCGCGGCGTCGAGCCGTGGCGCATCTTCGCGCAGTACATGGGCCGCGAGGGCGGGCCGACGCGCGGACGGGACGGAAACGTGCACATGGCCGTCCCCGAGCTCGGGCTCCACCCGATGGTCAGCCACCTCCCCGCGATGCTCCCGGTCGCGACCGGAATGGCGCTCGCGTTCAAGATCCGCGGCGATCGGCGCGTCGCCCTCGGCTGGTTCGGCGAAGGATCGGCGGCGCGCGGAGACGCGCACGAGAGCATGAACTTCGCGGGCGTCCGCCAGCTCCCGATCGTCTACGTCTGCGACAACAACCAGTGGGCGTACTCGACGCCGACCTACCTCGGGTACGCGGTGGAGCACATCGCCGACCGCGCTGCCGCGTACGGGTTCGACGGGGTCGTCGTCGACGGCACCGACGTCCTCGCCGTCTACCGCGAGGCGAAGCGGGCGATCGAGCGCGCGCGCGAAGGAGGCGGGCCGATTCTCCTCGAGTGCCTGACGCTGCGCATGGAGGGCCATGCGGTGCACGACGACGCCTTCTACGTCCCGAAGGAGATGTTCGAGCAGTGGGCCGAGCACGATCCGATCGAGCGCTATCGCAGCTGGCTGCACGCGCAGGCGGGCATGACCGACGACGAGGAGGACGAGATCACCTCGCACGTCAAGCGCCTGCTGAACGAGGCGCTCGAGCGTGCCGAGGAGTCGCCCCTCCCCGATCCCGCGGACCTCGTGGACGGCGTCTTCGCCACGCCCGAGGAGCTCGACACCCCCCACCACAAGTAGCCATGGCCGAGATGACGTACATCCAGGCGATCTCGGACGCGCTCCGGCTCGAGATGCGGCGTGACCCGCGGGTCTTCCTCCTCGGAGAGGACGTCGGCGTCTACGGAGGCGCGTTCAAGGTCTCGCTCGGCTTCCAGGAGGAGTTCGGGCCCTGGCGCGTGATCGACACGCCCCTTTCGGAGACGGCGATCGTCGGCGGCGCGTCGGGTGCCGCGCTCATGGGCCTCCGGCCCGTCGCGGAGATGCAGTTCGCCGACTTCATCTCGTGCGCGTGGGACCAACTCGTCACCGTCGCGGCGAAGCAGCACTTCCGGGGACGGACTCCCGTGCCGATCGTCGTCCGCCTCCCGTCGGGCGGCGGCTTCTCCGGCGGGCCGTTCCACTCCCAGAACCCGGAGAGCTCGTTCGCGCACATCCCGGGCCTCAAGGTCGTCTGTCCGTCGACGCCGCAGGACGCGAAGGGGCTCTTGGCGTCCGCGATCGAGGACCCGAACCCGGTTCTCTACTTCGAGCACAAGCACCTCTACCGCCGGATCAAGGGCGAGGTGCCGGACGAGCGGTACACGATCCCGTTCGGCGACGCGCGCGTGCACCGCGAGGGGGACGACGCGGTCGTCGTCACCTGGGGTGCGATGGTGCACACCGCGACGGAGGCCGCCAACGAGCTTGCGAAGGAGGGCTTCGAGGTCGAGATCCTCGACCTGCGCACGGTGATCCCGTGGGACCGGGAGCACGTGCTCGAGAGCGTCCGCCGCTGCTCGAAGGTGCTCGTCCTGCACGAGGACACGCGCACCGGCGGCTTCGGCGCCGAGATCGCCGCGACGATCGCCGAGGAGGCGTTCGAGCAGCTCGATGCGCCCGTCATGCGCGTCGCCGCTCCGGACACACCCGTTCCCTTCTCTCCCGCGCTCGAGAAGGCGTTCATCCCGCAGGTCGAGGACGTCGCCGCGGCGCTCAGGGAGCTTGCCGCGTACTAGGCGAGGCGCCGTCTCGCCCATCGAGGAGGACATGTGAGCACCGGAACCCAAACCGAGGTCGTCATGCCACAGATGGGCGTGTCCGTCTCCGAGGGGACGATCACGAAGTGGCTGAAGCAGCCGGGCGAGCCGATCGCTCGCGACGAGCCTCTCCTCGAGATCTCGACGGACAAGGTCGACACCGAGGTGCCGAGCCCAGGAGAGGGCATCGTCTCGCAGATCCTCGTTCCCGAGGGCGAGACGGTCGAGGTCGGGACGGTGCTCGCGATCATCGCTCCGGCCGGTGTGCCCGTAGTCGAGCAGACGCCCACCGAGCCCGCAGCGCCGGCCGCCGCGGAGCCTGAGCCGGTCGTTCAGGTGCCCGCCGCTCCCGCCGAGCCCGCGCAGGCGCCCGCTCCCGAGCCGCAGCCCGTGGCCGCCGAAGCGCCTGCTCCGACGCCCGCCGCGGCTCCGACTCCGGTGCCGGTCGCCGCCGCTGCTGCGGAGGCGGCGCTCGGCAACGGGAAGACGTTCGTCTCGCCGGTCGTCGCCCGGATCGCGGCCGAGCACGGCGTCGATCCGGCCACGATTCCGGGCACGGGCGCCGGCGGACGGGTGACGAAGAAGGACATCTTGGCGTTCATCGAGACCAGCACACCGGCCGCAGCTCCTGCGCCCGCGGCTCCCGCCGCCCCCGTTCCCACGCCAACCCCGGCAGAGCCTCCGGCGCCCCCGGCACCGGCTCCCGCAGCCGCTGCGCCGCCCCCCGAGCCTCTGCCGGTGGCCGCACCGGAACCGGCTCCTGCCGCCGCCGCGCCGGCCGCGCCGCCGGCCGCTCCTCCCACTCCACCGCCCCCCGCCGCCCCGGCGCCGCTCCCACCGGCCGCGCCGGCCCCGGCTCCGGCGCTTGCAACAGCATCCACCGACGCCGACACGTCCCTGGTGGCCGGCGAGAGCATCGAGCCGATGACCGCGATGCGGCGCGGCGTCATGGAGCACATGCGCCGCTCGCTCGACACGAGCGCGCACGTCACGAGCGCCATCGAGGTCGACCTCTCACGCGTGGTAGCGCTCCGGAACAAGCTCAAGCCGGAGCTCCAGACGCAGGGCGTGAACCTCACCTACCTCGGATTCATCGCCCGTGCCACCGTGGACACGCTCCAGGAGTACCCGTGGGTGAACGGCGAGATTCGCGGTCAGAGCATCGTCACGCGCCAGTTCGTCAACCTCGGGATCGCGGTCGCGCTCGAGGACGGGAAGGGCCTCATCGTCCCGGTCGTCCACAACGCGCAGGACCTGAACCTCACGGGCATCGCCCGTGCGATCCAGGAGCTCGCCGAGCGCGCACGGACGAAGAAGCTGCTCCCGGACGACGTACAGGGCGGCTCGTTCACGATCACGAACCCCGGGAGCTTCGGGACCTTCCACGGGACGCCGATCATCAACCAGCCCCAGGCGGCGATCCTCGGGACCTACGCGCTCGTGAAACGGCCGTGGGTCGTGCAGGACGAGCTCGGAAACGACGTGCTCGCGATCCGGCCGATCATGAACCTGACGCTCACGTACGACCACCGCATCGTGGACGGTGCCTACGCGGGGCTCTTCCTCCACGATCTCCGCTCCCGGCTCGAGACCTGGGACGAGGCCGCGTACTAGAGACCGCATGGCGCAGCGGATCGTCCCGTTCATCGGCTACGAAAACGCCACGTGTGCCATCGAGTGGCTCGAGCAGGCATTCGGGTTCCGCGAGATTCGCGACGCACGCCACGAGGAGGACGGGACGATCACGCATGCAGAGCTCGACCTGAACGGCGCCGCGATCTACGTGTCGACGCCGCGCGACTACGTGAGCCCCCGCCGTCTGCGCGCCGAGACGGAGCTCGCCCGTCGCGCGTACGACAACCCCTGGGTGATCGACGGGCACTTCGTCGAGGTCGGCGATCTCGACGAGCACCATCGCCGAGCCGTCGCCGGAGGGGCGACGATCCTCCGCGAGCCCGAGGAGCCGGGCATCGGCTACCGCATCTACTCCGCCGAAGATCTCGAGGGCCACCGCTGGATGTTCGGAGAGAAGCTGTGAGCCGCGGCGCGTATCTCATGAACCTCGGCCTGGTGCCCTACGGAGATGCGTTCGATCTCCAGCGCTCCCTCGCCGGAGCCGTCTCCCAGAGCGCGATCCCGGAGACCGTGATCCTGCTCGAGCATCCGCCGGTGGTGACGCTCGGGCGCCGTACCGAGACCGACCGCGAGCTTCACCTCCCCGAGAGCGCGCAGGTCGAGATCGCGGAGACGGACCGCGGCGGCAAGTCGACCTTCCACGGGCCGGGGCAGCTCGTCTGCTACCCGATCCTCGACCTCCGCGCCCACGGCAAGGACGTGAAGCTCTACGTGCGCAATCTCGAGGAGGCGCTGATCCGGACGCTCGCCGCATTCGAGCTCGAAGGCGGCCGCCTCGAGGGGCTGACAGGCGTCTGGATGCCGTCCGCACGGGGGCAGGGACCGAGGAAGATTGCATCGATCGGGGTGCACGTCTCACGCTGGGTGACGACCCACGGGTATGCGCTGAACGTCGACCTCGACCCGGCGCCCTTCACGGAGTGGATCACCGCCTGCGGGCTCGAGGACGCCGCGTTCACGACGATGGCGCGCGAGCTCGGACGACCGCTCGCGGTCGACGAGGTCCGGCCGGCTGCGATCGCCGCGCTCGAGGAGGTCTTCGACCTCGAGCTCGAGGAGCTCCCGGGCGACGAGGGGGCGGGTCTCTGGTCCCAGCCGATCCACGCATCCCTCGCGACCCGATGAACGAGGCGCTGGAGACCACAGCGCGACGGTACGACGGCGCCGCCCACGAGCTCGACCGCGCCGCGCGCCACTGCGAGGTCGCCGCAAAGCACTTCCGCGACGGCAAGGTACCGCGCGGCGCGGCTCATGCCTGGGCCGCACGCGGGCACATCCTCGAGGCCGAGGCGCTCCTGGACGAGCAGGCCCGCGAGCACGCCCGCCGCGCAGAGCCGCAGGTCTAGCTCACTCCGGCGGAAACTCGGGCGGGCACGCCGTGGGCCTGTCCTCAGCGAACCGGGCGTATGCCTCGCTGGGCTCGGACGTCTCCTTCTCGACGCCGGCGCCGCGCAGGAGGGCGAGCTCGTTCACCGGATAGACCAGCCCGCGGCCCTGCCGGCGCGCGCCGACTGCGACGACGACGCACGGCTCGTCGCCCGTTCCGACGAAGGCGTGCTCGGTCCACTCCGGACAGTGGACGAAGTCCCACGCCCGAAGACGCCGCTCCTCGCCCTCGACGAGGAGCAAGCACTCGCCGGAGAGGACGAGGAAGTCCTCCTGGGCTTCCTCGGCGTGGTACATGGCGTTCGGCTCCCCGGGACGGAGGATCCCGATGTTGAACCCGACCTGCGGGAACCGGACCTCCTCACCCTGGAAGGTCGTGTAGATACCCATCCCGTCGCTCTCGAACCAGCGGGCGTCGCGGGCGTTGAGCACGAACCAGCCGTCTCCGGCCGGCCCGCTGCCGTGCTCTCCGCGCTCGAGCGGTGCCTCCGGAACCATGCACTCCAGCCTACCGGGGCTCCCACGCGTACTCGACCACGTAGCCGTCCGGGTCGGCGCACTTGACGCTCACGTACTCCGGCTCGTCCCACTCCTCGACGATGGGGACACCGTCGGCGACGAGCCGCGCCCGGAACGCCCGGACGTCGTCGGGTGTCGCCGCGTGCACGCCGAAGTGGAGGAAGGCAGGCAGGTCGACGGGTCCCTCCGCCGGCCCGAGAGCCAGCGAGAAGCCGCCTGCGTCGTACAGCATGAGCACGTCGTCGTCGTACCGCCGGGCCGGCGCGGCGCCGAAGCCGAAGTACGTCTCGTAGAAGCGGCGCAAGCGCTCCTGGTCGGTTACGGGCAGCGCGAGGTGCTGCATCGACACGATCATCGCATCGGCTCCGCGAGGCCGATCCTTAGACTGACGCCGATGCAGCGCTCGCTTCCCGTCGCCGAGCGGCCGCGCCGGCCCGAGTGGATGAAGGTCCGCGCGCCGAGCGCCGACTCGCGCTACTACGAGGTGAAGGGCCTCATGCGCGAGGGCCGCCTCGTCACGATCTGCGAGGAGGCGCGGTGCCCGAACATCGGCGAGTGCTGGGGGCGTGGGACGGCGACGTTCCAGATCCTCGGCGAGACGTGCACGAGGGCTTGCCGCTACTGCTACGTCCACTCGGGGAAGCCCGAGGCGCCGCCGGATCCGCTCGAGCCGCTCCGGCTGGCACAGGCCGCAGCGCAGATGCAGCTCTCTCACGTCGTCGTGACCTCGGTCGACCGCGACGACGTGCCCGACCGCGGGGCGGCGCACTACGCGGCGACAATTCGCGCAATCCGCCGGAAGCTCCCGGACGCGGACGTCGAGATCCTCACGCCCGACTTCCTCGGCGTCGAGGAGGAGGCACTCGCGACCGTTCTCGCCGCCCGACCCGACGTCTTCGGCCACAACATCGAGACCGTGCGCAGGCTGCACGCGCGCATGCGCGGCGCGAAGGCGAGCTACGACAAGGCGCTCTGGCTCCTCGGCCGCGTGAAGGAGCTCGCCGACTACCGCGTGCTGACGAAGTCCGGGATCATCGTCGGCCTCGGCGAGACGAACGACGAGGTCGTCGAGACCATGCGCGACCTGCGCGCCCACAGCGTCGACGTCGTCACCATCGGCCAGTACCTGCAGCCGTCGCCGAAGCATGCGGAGATCGACCGCTGGGTGCATCCGGACGAGTTCCGCTGGTTCCGCGAGCAGGGCGAGGCGCTCGGGTTCGGCTCGGTGTTCTCCGGGCCGCTCGTCCGCTCGTCCTACCGCGCAGACGAGCAGCGCCACGCGGCCGAGACCGGTCGCGGCGCCGTCGCCTACTGACCGAGACGGCTCCGGGAACCAGGAGGGGCCGCCTGCGCGGCGACCCCTCGCATCTGTAGCGCGCCTGGGACTACGGCGACGACGGCGTGACGCCGTAGGTCGCCAGGAAGTCCAGGTCGTCCTGCTGGTCGATGCGGTACGCACCGCCCGTTCCGGCGCAGTTCGAGTTCGTGGCGTACGAGGTGACCGCGACGACCTCACGCGTGCCCTGCACGAAGTACGGGCCGCCGGAGTCGCCGAAGCACGTGCCGCCCTGGTGCGGCTTGCCGTTGTTGTTCGAGAACACGACACTCGTCCCCTCGGGGATGCCTTGGGTCCCTTTCAGGCTGTCGATCTTCACGGTGCCCGTGAAGCGCATGTCCCCACCGGCGTCCTTGCCCGACGTGAGCGGCCCGCTCCGGTTGAGCCCGTACCCGACCGGCGTGAACAGCTGGCTGTTCTTCTTGCTCTTCGCGAACGCGTCCAGTGCTCCGAGCGGAGCTGTCTGGCCGTACGCGGGCATGCTCACCGGCTGGGCGAGCACGACCACGCCCGCGTCGTGGAGGAAGAACGCGGCCGGGTCGAAGTCGGGATGCGGGTGAGCGGTTCCACGATGCCAAGCCGGATCCGCATTCAATGCCGCGCTCCACGCCGCGTAGCGCTGCTGGTTTCCGCCGGGAGCGAAGGTCGAGCTCGGCGGGAGGATGCTGAAGTCCGGTGCCTCGTCGAAGTTGACCCAGACGTCGTCGCCTCCGCCCCCGCCGCTCGGTGTCGTCGCCACTCCGCCCGCGCCGACGCCGAAGGTGCAGTGACCGGCGGTGAGGACGACGGTCGGCGACACCAGCGTCCCGGTGCAGGAGAACCAGGCGCCGGGATCGGTGAAGCGCGAGTCGACCTCGTCCGGAACGTAGAAGAGCAACTCTCCGACGAACGGATGCGCGTTCCCGTCCGGGACGCCGTTCGTGATCGCGCCAGCCGGAACCGCGACGATCGCCACGGCAGCCGCAAGCGCAATGAGAGCTGTGAGCAGTTTCCGCATGAGCTTCCCCTTCTCTCGCGGTCGGCCCGGACCTAACGGGGCCAGCACTCAACGTACCCACTGGGCCCAGGAGTGGAACCCCGATCCGGGGGAGGTGAGGGACCGACCGGTACGGCGAGGGCCGCCCGAAGGCGGCCCTCGCTTCGAACGAGCTCCGGAAGCGGCCTAGCCGTTCCCGGGCTTCGCGATCGCGGGCAGGAGCGTCCCCGCGATCGGTGAGCCCCAACCCGTCGCCTCGTCGAACCCCGGCGTCGCGGTGAACGCGCCGTTGTTCGAACCATCGGCGATGTCGTGAAAGTACTTGCCCTGGTCCTTCTTGCCCAGTTTGTAGAGCGTCTTGTTGATGTTGCCGACCCGGCCGCCGGCAAGCTGGTCCGTGATCGCCGTCAGGGCGGCCCACTGCGGCGAACCGGCGCTCGTACCGCCGAAACGGAAGAACGTGCCGGCAGGCCGGAGACCCTCCTGCTGCCAGGCAGTGAGGACACCGGGAATGACGGCGGCGTTGTACGAGACGTCTGGTTCGGCACGCATCTTCGAGTTCTTCACCACGGGCGCCTGGAAGTCGGGCCGCTTGAAGAGCACGGAAAGTCCTCCGCCTCCTGCGCCGAAGGCGTCGTTCCAGGTCGTCTCCGACTGGTATGCGCCGGTGTTCCCGTCTGCTGTCAGAGTCGTCCCACCGACAGCCGTCACATCCGGATCACTCGCGGGGTTGCTCGCCGCCTGGAACAGGCTGGAGCCGTCACAGGTCGGCTGGTCCGAACCGTCGTCGCCCGACGATGCGAACAGCGTCCAGCCCTGTGCCACCATCGCGTCGAAGACCTTGTGCTGGTTCGCAGCGAGGGTCGGATCGACGCACTGCTCGGCCTCGCCATAGCTCTGCGAGAGCACGTCCCCGAGCTTGTGGTCGAGCGCGTACTGCGTGGCGTCGAGGATGTCCTGGTCGTCGTTGGACTTGGCGAGGACGAGCGTGATGTTCGCGCCCGGGGCCACTGCATGCGCCCACTCGACGTCGAGCGTGGTCTCACCCGACCAGCCGACCTTGTTGGCGAACGACGTGGGATCGATGCCGAACGGGGCGATCTTGGTGAAGCTCGGCGCGGGGAGGCCCCATGCCGTGTCGAAGATCGCGAGATCGGAGTCGATCGTCGAGCTGCCATAGGCATCGATGATCACGATGGTCTTGCCGGCGCCCGTCAAGCCCTGGTCGATGAACGACTGGGTGCCGTATGCCGCACGCATCTGATCCGGGCCGTAGCACCCGGCCGGAGTCGACGTCTGGCAGGTGAAGAGCTGCAGACCGCTGCCGGTCGTCTGCCCTACGACCTGATACTCCGGATGCGCGCCGATAGCGGGCGTCTTGGCTCCGCTGACGGCTCCGTGCTCACCGCGGGCACTCCCTGCTACCGCTGCAATCGTCGTCGCGACGGCAACCAGCGCAACGGCAAGCGCAAGGTAGACGCGACGATTCGCGAATCGTTGCACGATCTCTCCCCTTTCGGTGACGCGGCGAACCGCGTCGTGGCGATTGACTGACGACGGCCCCATCCTCGTCGAAGGTCGCGGAATCTTCAAGTGGGAACCGACGCCGCCCGGATGCGATCTCAACCCACCACGGAAGACGGCCGACCCCGGCGCCGCAGGGACAGGACGAAGGGCCGCCCGAGAGCGGCCCTTCGTCGCAGTTGCGTCGGTACTAGTGCTTGTTGAGCGCCGGAAGCAGGTTCACGGCGTTCGGCGTTCCGAGGCCCGTCACGGGATCCCAGCCGGGAGCCGTGTCGTAGCCGGTGCCGATTTCGACCACGTCGTTGTTGCCGACGGTGATGTCGTGGAACTTGCTCGACGCGGTCTTCGAGTGGCCGATCTGGTACAGCCTGTCGTTGATGTTGCCCAGGTCGTGACCCGCGAGCTGGTCGGCATCCGCAGCCAGGCCGGCCCACTGTGGGGAACCGGCGCTGGTGCCGCCGACGATGAAGAAGATCGTCGGATCCAACGGGTCGGCTCCTGCGAAGAGCAGGTTGCAGACACCGCAATGGAACAGGACGCCTCCGTTGACTCCTGCGTTGTACGCGACATCCGGAACGCCTCGGAAGTGTCCCGCGACGTCCTTCGACTGGTAGCCGGGGCGGTTGTAGATGACGCTGAAGCCGCCGCCGCTGCAGTTGATGTCGTTGAGGTCGACGGCCGGCGGGTTGCAGCCGAAGAGCGGCTCCGTCCACGCCGTCTCGCCGATGTAGTTGCCCTGCGGAAAGTCCGCGTTGAGCGTCGTGCCGCCGACACCCGTGACGTTCGGGTCGGATGCGGGCGAGCTCGCCGCGAGCGCAGCAGCAGTGCCGTCACAGTTGAACTGCGCCGCGCCGCTGTCGCCCGACGAGGCGAAGAGCGTCATCCCGTGTTTGACGGCCTTCTTGAAGAGCGCTTCCTCTTGGGTGAGGACCGAGTGATCGACGCAGCTCTCGTTCTCGCCGAAGCTCTGCGAGACCACGTCGCCCAGGCGGTGATTCACCACAGCCGCGGTGGTGTTGAGGATGTCGGTGTCCTCGTTGCTCCGAGCCTCGGCCAGCACGATGTTCGCGCCGGGCGCCATCGCGTGCGCCCACTCGACGTCGAGCGCCGTCTCGATAGCCCAGCCGACCTGGTTGTCGTCGTTGGGGTCGAACGGGGGCGGGCTGTCCGCGGGAGCGAACTGCTTGAAGTGCGGCGGATCAGGGAGCCCCATGACCTGGTCGAAGATCTTCAGGTCGTCGGCCATGAACGGGTCGTGGAAGGCGTCGATGATCACGATCGTCTTCCCGTGACCGTCGATACCGTGGCCGAGAAGCGGTGTCAGACCGTACGCCGTCTGCATCTGCGACGGCTGGTAGCAACGCGGCCCCGCCGAGCCATCAATCGGCCGGCTCTGACAGCCGAAGACGACGGCGTTCGGCTGCAGCTTCTGCGGCCCCGAGACTTGGGGATCGACGCTGATTGGATGGCTGGTTGGCCCCGCCGCGCTCGACGCGGCGACGAGAATCGTGGCGGTAACGGCTACGACGGCACCCAAGGCGGCACCGAAAGACAGCCGACGAGAAGCTCTCAAGCCCCTCACTTTCCTCTCCCTTCGTCGTAGGGCGGACCTTGGCGACGGGGCAGGCAGGCGCGCATCCAATGTGTGGACGCGGTCGCTCGATCTCCCCTGTCGTCAGTGTGGTCCAACGGCCTGCGCGTGCATCCTTTCCGACCGGAGGCTCTTTTTCAAGGGGGATTTTCGCGCTACCCTAGAAGGGTGCGAGTGGCTCTGATCAGCCTTGCGCTCGCCACCACTCTCGCCGTGACGGCGGTGGCGAGCGGAGCTCCGCCCATTCAGCCCGTCGGCCCCACTCCGGGCGACGAAGGGCTCACGGCCACGCTCTCGACCGACAAGGCAGGCGCCAAGCCGGTCGTGCTGACGCTGAAACTGCGCGCGGTGTTCCAGTGCGGGCAGCCCGGCATGCTCTCGGTCAAGCTGCCCGACAGCGCGTCGGTTCCGGGCGCGCTCGCACCCGCCGACGTGCTCGTGAACACCAAGCATGCGGCGAAGCTGGCGCGGCCGTCCCACAACCGCATCAACGTGACGCCCGCGCATCGCCGGGGAGTCCTGTGCCACGTCATGGGGCCGGGCCTCGCGACGCTTCGTTTCACCACGAACGCCGGTCTCGGCAACCCGAGCTCGGCGGGGACCTACTCGATCTCGGTTCGGTCCGGCCGGGCGACGTACAGCACGGCCGTTCGCATCTCCGGCTGAGGCTGGCTCGCGCTAGCCGTTCGGCCGCGCCATCTTGTGGTAGTCGAGCGCCTCGTCGAGGACGGCGTCCTCGACGCCGGCGTCACGGGCGACTTCGCGGAGCGAACGCCCCGAGGCGGTCGCCTCCTTCACGATCTCCGTCGCCTTGTCGTAGCCGATGTACGGGTTGAGCGCCGTCGCGGCAGAGAGCGTGAGCTCGGCGTAGCGCTCGCACAGCTCGCGATTCGCCTCGATCCCGTCCACGCACTTCTCGGCGAGGAGACGGCTCGCGCTCGCCAGCAGGCGGATCGAGTCGAGCAGGTTCCGCGCCATGAGCGGGATGAAGACGTTCAGCTCGAAGTGTCCCTGGAGGCCGCCGACGGTGATCGCGGCGTCGTTCCCGATCACCTGCGCCGCCACCTGGGTGACGACCTCCGGAATGACGGGATTCACCTTCCCGGGCATGATCGAGCTCCCCTTCTGGAGCTCGGGCAGGAAGATCTCCGCGAGGCCCGCGCGCGGGCCTGAGCCCATCAGGCGCAGGTCGTTCGCGATCTTCGTCAGCGAGACGGCGACGACCTTCAGCGCGCCTGATGCCTCGACGAGCGCGTCGCGGGCAGCCTGCGACTCGAAGTGGTCGGCCGGCGCCGAGATCGTGAGCCCGGTCTCGCGCGACAGCCGCTCTCGAACGCGGGCAGCAAACTCCGGGTGGGTGTTCAGCCCGGTCCCGGTGGCCGTGCCGCCGAGCGGGATCTGGCCGAGGCGCGGCGACGCGTCCTGTAGCCGCGCGATCCCCTGCCGTACCTGCGCCGCATAGCCGGCGAACTCCTGCCCGAGCGTGACGGGAACCGCGTCCATGAGGTGCGTGCGGCCCGACTTGACGACGTCGTCGAACTCGCTTGCCTTCCGCTCCAGCGCGCCGGCGAGGAGCTCGAGCGCCGGGAGGAGGTCGTCGGTGAGCTCGCCGAGCGCGGCGAGATGCACCGCGGAGGGAAACACGTCGTTCGACGACTGGCCCATGTTCACG
Source organism: uncultured Actinomycetes bacterium (assembly GCA_963809405.1). Lineage (GTDB taxonomy): Bacteria > Actinomycetota > Thermoleophilia > Gaiellales > Gaiellaceae > GMQP-bins7. The sequence continues at coordinate 933,808 of CAWEJN010000002.1, read as the reverse complement.
TGGTCGTTCGGGTGCACGTCGTCGCCCGCGATCGCCGCCATGACCTCGTTCGCGTTCATGTTCGAGCTCGTGCCCGAGCCCGTCTGGAAGACGTCAATCGGGAACTGGTCGCCCAGCTCACCCGCGGCGACCCGGTCCCCGGCGGCGGCGATGCGCTCGGCGAGGTCGGCGTCGAGCAGCCCGAGCTCGGCGTTCACGCGTGCAGCGGCCGCCTTGATGCGGCCGAGCCAGCGCGCGACGGGAGCCGGGATCGGCTCACCGGAGACCGGGAAGTTCTCGACCGCCTTACGCGTCTCGGCTCCCCAGAGCTCGTCCCTTTCCGCCGTCCCGCTCACGGACCGAGTCTAGCCGCGTCCTGCCTCGAGGAGCTCCGCCCAGGAGGCGAGCTTCACACGTGGACGACCCTGCTTCGCGCCGCGCGCCTTCTCTACCGTGTCGATCGCCTCCCAGCCCGCGTACGACACCGCCGCGACGCCTCGCTCCGCGAGGAGCTCGTCGATCGTGCCCACCCCCGGCTCATGAGTCAGCAACCCCTTCCGCGCATCTTCGAGCAGGAGCTCGGCGGTCTCGGTGGCGTCCTTCTTGTTCGTGCCGATGACACCCGTCGGCCCTCTCTTGATCCAGCCCGCGCAGTAGAGCCCCGGGATCGGTGCCCCACTTTCGTCGAGCACGCGGCCGGTGAGGTTCGGCATCGTCCCGGTGAGCTCGTCGAAGGGCGCACCGGGCAGCGGCACGCCGAGGTAGCCGACGCTCCGGAACACGATCCCGCAGAGGACGACCTCGCGCGCGTCCGTCGGCACCGCCCGCACGCGGCCGCTCGAGTCCGGCTCGAGGCGGTTGCGGACGAGCTCGATCCCCTCGACGCGTTCCTCCCCGAGTATCGCGACCGGCGAGACGCAGAAGCGAAAGCGGACGACGCGCGGCTTGCCGGCCGGCTCGCGTGACGCGAGCTCGCGCAACACGTCCATGCTCCGGCGGACGATCGGCGTCGCATCCGCAAGCTCGGCCTCGCTCGCAGGATCGAGCTCGAGGTCGTCGGGGTCGATCGCGACGTCCGCGCCGGCGAGCTCGCCCATCTCCTGGAGCTCCGGCGTCGTCCACGATGCCTGCACGGGACCGCGTCTCCCGATGACGAGGAGCTCCCGGATCCCTGAGCCGACGATCGCCTCGATCGCCGGATCGGTCGTGTCCGTGGGAGCGAGCTCCTCCTCGGTGAGCGCGAGCATCCGCGCGACGTCGAGCGCGACGTTCCCGTTCCCGACCACGACCGCGCGCTCGCCCGAGAGGTCGAACTCGAGCTCTTGGAAGTCGGGATGGCCGTTGTACCAGGCGACGAGCTCGGTCGCGGCCCAGGAGCCGGGCAGGTCCTCGCCCGGAATCCCGAGCCTGCGGTCCGTCTGCGCGCCGACGGCGTAGACGACCGCGTCGTAGATCCGCATCGCCTCGTCATGCGTGACGTCGCGTCCGACCTCGACGTTCCCGAGGAAGCGGAAGCCCGGCTTCGCCGCGATCTTCTCGAACGCCCGCGAGACCGCCTTGATGTTCGGGTGGTCGGGTGCGACCCCGAGACGGACGAGGCCCCACGGTGTCGGGAGCCGCTCGATCACGTCGACCTCGATCGGGAGATCCCCGTCGAGCAGGTGGCCGGTCTCGTAGAACGCCGCGGGCCCGGAGCCGACGACGGCGACGCGGAGGGGCTCGCTCACAGGCGCGGATGCTACTTCTGACCCACGCGCAGCCAGCCCCGGGTCGGCAGCCCAGCGCACCTGGCTGCTTGCGTAGCGGCTACGAGGGAGTCGTGGCGGGCGTGAGCAAGCGGTCGCCTCGCCACTCGGCGGCTGCAGTCCAGCCGGCGAAGCCGAGGATCACGAGTGCGTTCACGGCGTGGAAAAACCCAATCGCCGGAACACCGAACGCGATCCCCGCTAGGACCACCTGCAAGATCAGGAGCAACGCGAGGACGCCCGCTCGTCCGAGCCGCCACCGGCCGTACCCGGCGATGAGGCTGATGACAAGGAGGGCGAGGACGAGAACGATGACAGTGACTGCGCCGAAGAAGTGGGCTCCGAATCCCGTCTCGAACTGATGCTCGGTCATCGTCTTCGGATCGGCCCCGCTCTTGTCGATCTTGTGCGCGGCGTAGAAAGCGCCAAACCCGGCGAACCCGACCTGGAAAACGACCGCGACGACAACCAGCGTCGCAACCCACTTGTACACCACCCGCACGACTCGGCCTCCCGATAGTTGACGGCGGCGAGCCTACGCCACCCGTCCGTCGTTCACAAGTCGTGCAAAAGGAGGATCCGGGAGCGTCAGTGCGAGCAGCGCACCGCTGCTCTCGGGCGTCAGTGGCTACAGCCGGAGCCGCAGCCGCCCACCTGCGTGCCCTCGGGCAGCTCCTCGCCCTCTTCCACCTGGAAGGAGTGGCCGCAGCCGCAGGAGGAGACGGCGTTCGGGTTCTCGATCTTGAACCCTGACTCCTGGATCGTGTTCAGGAAGTCGATGGTCGCGCCCTGGAGATACGGGGCGCTGAAGGGATCGACGACGACGGAGACGCCCTCGAGCTCGAGCTCGAGATCGCCCTCGACGGAGCTCGAGTCGAAGCCGAGCCCGTACTGGAAGCCGGAGCACCCGCCACCCTGGATTGCGACCCGAAGCACGAGCGAGTCGCCGTCCGGCTCCTCCGCGAGGAGTTCCCTCACCTTCTGCGCCGCTACCGGCGTCAGCGTGATGAGGGTGTCGGTGGGATGCTCGACGGTGGCCACGGGCTCATGGTAGCGGACGCGTCGCCGGGTTCCAGAGGGCGACTTTGTGACAGTCGCATCGCGCATTCCGTGCCGCGATGCGGATCCCTTCGTGCGCCCGAGAAGGGGAGTGGTAGGTTTCGACGCGAGTCGTCCGAAGTCCGCGCGGGGGTGCGTCTCGTGCTCGCAAATTGGCTGCCGTTCCTCATCTACGCACTCCTGGCTGCGGCGATCCCCGCGACCATGATCGCAGGCTCGTTCATCCTCCCCGGCCGCCCGCGCGCTCGGACGCGGCAGAAGATGCTCCCGTTCGAGTCCGGCGTCGCCGAGGACGCGCCGAGCCAGGAACGGCGCTTCACGGTGAGCTTCTACCTGACCGCGATCCTCTTCATCCTCTTCGACATCGAGATCGTCTTCCTCTACCCGCTCGCGGTGCAGCTCGACGCGCTCGGGTGGTTCGGGCTCGGCGAGTTCCTCGCGTTCGTCGCCGTGTTGGCGATCGCGTACGTCTACATCTGGGGGAAGGGAGCTCTCAACTGGCACTGAAGCGCGAGCTTCCGCTGGTCAGCGACCGCCCGCTCGCGAAGGCTGGGCTCCAGTCGGAGCGCGTGCTCTGGCCCGAGCGCGGACCCGGGGTCTTCGAGCGCGAGGTCGCCGACATCGAGGACGCGCTCCTCTTGACGACGGTCGAGAAGGCGGTTGCGTGGGCACGGTCCGGCTCGGTCTGGCCGGACACGTTCGGGCTCGCCTGCTGTGCGATCGAGATGATCTCGGTCGTCTCGTCGCGCTACGACATCGCCCGCTTCGGGATGGAGCGGTTCAGCTCGTCCCCGCGCCAGGCGGACCTCCTGATCGTCTCAGGACGCGTGACGCACAAGATGGCCCCACCGCTGCGACAGGTCTACGACCAGATGTTGGAGCCGAAGTGGGTCATCGCGATGGGCGCGTGCGCGAGCTCCGGCGGGATGTTCAACAACTACACGATCCTCCAGGGGGTGGACAAGATCGTCCCGGTCGACATCCACGTCCCCGGCTGCCCGCCACGGCCGGAGGCGCTCCTCGAGGGCGTCGTCCGGCTGCACGAGAAGATCCGCGCCGGCGTCCCTCCCGCCTACGAGATCCGCGGGGTAGCAGAGTGAGCTACGCGGGCGTGCCCGGGGTGATCGAGACGAAGGAAGCCCTCGGAGAGACGACGCTCGTCGTCGACCCTGCTCGGCTCGTCGAGGCCTGCACGCACCTTCGCGACGGGCTCGGCTTCAACTTCCTCGCCGACGTCGCAACCGCCGACTACCTCGGTTGGGGAGACAAAGGCGTGGCCGGCTACATCGGCACCGTCGACGGGCGCGACCTGAACCAGCCCGGATCCCAGGGCCTCGAGCGTGTCCCCGACCCGAAGCCGAAGCGCTTCTCCGTCTCGTACCACCTCCTCCGCGTCGGCGACGAGCCGGCGCGCGTGCGCGTCCAGGTGTGGCTGGACGACGGCGAGCCGGTGCCGACGCTGATCCCCGTCTGGCCCGCCGCCGACTGGTTCGAGCGCGAGGCGTGGGACATGATGGGGATCCCGATCGACGGGCACCCGAACCCGACACGGATCCTGATGCCCGAGGACTGGGAAGGGCACCCCCTCCGCAAGGACTACCCGCTCGGCGGCGAGCCCGTGCGCTTCTCGGACGAGGACTAAATGGCCGTCGACGCCCGAAAGCGCATCTACGAGGGCACGCGGATCCCGAGCCCGACGCCCACGATCCTCGAGATCGATCCCGAGAAGCACCGGCTCGAGGACATCCTCACGATCAACTTCGGACCGAACCATCCGTCGACGCACGGCGTGCTCCGGCTCGTCGTTGACCTCGACGGCGAGACCGTCGCCGGCATCCGCGCGGTCATCGGCTACCTCCACACCGGGTTCGAGAAGAACATGGAGGCGAAGTCGTGGTGGAAGTCGGTGACGTACTCGCCCAGGATCGACTACGTCTCGTTCCAAGCCAACGAGCTCGTCTACGTGCTCGCAATCGAGAAGCTCCTCGAGCTTGAGCCCCCGCGCCGCGCCACCTGGGCGCGCATGGCCCTCTCCGAGCTCGTTCGGATCCACTCCCACCTCGTCTGGCTCGGGACATCTGCACTGGAGCTCGGAGCGATCTCGATCCTCTGGTACGCGTTCGACGACCGCGACGCGATCCTCGATCTCTTCGAGATGGCCGGCGGAGCGAGGATGCACACGCGCTACTTCCAGGTCGGCGGCCTCGCGGAGGACCTCCCGCCCAGCTTCACGACCGAGGCGCGGAAGTTCTGCGACCAGATGCCGAAGTCGGTCGACGAGTACGAAGCGATCCTCGATCGGCAGGCGATCTGGCTCGAGCGCACGAAGGGCGTGGGGCTGCTGTCGGCCGACGACGCCATCGCGCTCGCCCAGTCCGGGCCCATGCTCCGCGCCTCGGGCGTCGACTGGGACCTCCGCAAGCGCATGCCGTACCTCGCGTACGACGAGGTCGACTTCGACGTCCCCGTCTATCCGAACGGCGACGTCTACGACCGCTACAAGGTCCACATGGACGAGATGCGCCAGTCGGCGCACATCGTCCGCCAGTGCCTCGACCGACTCGACGAGATGGACGGCGAGCCGTGGATCGCCGACGACCGCAAGGTCGTCCTGCCACCACGACACGAGCTCCACACGTCGATGGAGTCGCTGATCCACCACTTCAAGATCGTCACCGAGGGCTACTTCGTGCCCGAGGGCGAGGTCTACGTCGCGATCGAGTCGCCGCGCGGGGAGGCCGGCTGCTACCTCGTGTCGGACGGCGGAGCGAGGCCGTGGCGCGTGAAGTTCCGCGCGCCGAGCTTCGCGGCGCTCCAGGCGACCGCGACCGTCGTACAGGAGCAGCTCATCGCCGATCTGATCGCCGCCGCCGGGTCACTCGATCCCGTCATGGGAGATGCGGACAGGTGAGCACGACGCTGTACGCGAGCGTGCAGAAGCTCCGCAAGCTCTACCCCGAGCGCCACTCCGCGGTGCTGCCAGCGCTCCGGCTCGCCCAGGAGGAGAACGGCGGCTGGCTCTCGCCCGACGCGATGCGCGAGGTCGCGGACGCGCTCGACGTCACTCCCGCCTACTGCCTGTCGATCGCCTCCTTCTACGACCAGTTCCGGCTCGAGCAGAGCGGGCGCACCGAAGTCGAGGTGTGCACGAACGTCTCGTGCGCGCTCGCCGGCGCGCAACAGGTCCTGGACGCGTTGGCGGAGGAGATCGGAGTCGCGCCCGGCACGACGTCGGCGGACGGCGAGATCTACCTCGGTACCGTCGAGTGCCTCGGCGGCTGCGGCTGGGCGACCGTGGTCGCGGTCGACAACCGGCACCACCTGCGCGTGCAGCCCGAGGACGTGCCCGCAATCGTCGCCCAGCTCCGCGGGGAGGGGGACCATGGAGACGCGTGAGGTCGTCTTCGCCGGGACGAACGGCGAGTCGCTCGACAAGATCGAGGACTACGAGAAGGCAGGCGGCTTCCAGGCACTCGAACGCGCCCGCGGGATGGCCCCGGACGACGTGATCGCGCAGCTCGAGGCGTCGGCCCTCCGCGGTCGCGGCGGCGCCGGCTTCCCGACGGGGCGCAAGTGGTCGTTCGTCCCGAAGCCGGAGCAGCTCGACAAGCCGCACTACCTCGTCGTGAACGCCGACGAGTCAGAGCCCGGAACCTTCAAGGACCGCGAGATCATGCTCCGCGTCCCGTTCCGCTTCCTCGAGGGCTGCCTCATCGCGGCGCACGCGATCCAGTCGCAGCACGTCTTCGTGTACATCCGCGGCGAGTACGAGCGCGAGTTCGAGGTGCTGCGCGACTCGCTCGAGGCGATGCGCAAGCGCGATCTCCTCGGCGACGTCACGATCGTGCTCCACCGCGGCGCCGGCGCGTACATCTGCGGCGAGGAAACCGCACTCCTCGAATCGCTCGAGGGCAAGCGCGGACAGCCCCGCACGAAGCCGCCGTTCCCCGCCGTCGCCGGTCTCTATGCCGCGCCGACCGCGGTGAACAACGTGGAGTCGATCACGACGGCTGCGCCGATCCTGGCGATGGGCGGCGCCCAGTACGCGAAGCTGGGCGTCCAGGACTCGACCGGCACCCGCGTCTTCTCGCTCTCCGGCAACGTCGTGAACCCCGGGAACTACGAGCTTCCGCACGGGATCAGCATGCGCGAGCTGATCTACGACATCGGCGGCGGGATCCCGAACGGGCGCGAGCTCAAGGCGATCATCCCCGGCGGCTCGTCGACGCCGATCCTCACGGCGGAGGACATCGACGTGAAGATGGACTTCACGTCGCTCCAACAGGCGGGCTCCTCGATCGGCTCGGCCGGAGTGATCGTCATCGACGACCGCTGCTGCATGGTCGAGCTCGGGATCCGCGTGTCCCAGTTCTACGAGCACGAGTCGTGCGGCAAGTGCACGCCGTGCCGGGTCGGCACCCGCTGGCTGACGCAGATCCTGCAGACCATCGAGGACGGCCGGGCGTCGCAGGCCGACCTCGACCTCCTGCTCTCCGTGTGCGACCGCATCCTCGGCAAGTGCCTGTGCCCGCTGGGCGACTCGGACGCGATCGCGGTCGCGAGCTACGTCGACCGCTTCCGCGACGAGTTCCAGGCGCACCTCGACCTCGGCGCGTGCCCGTTCGGCGGCGAGTCGTCCCTCGAGGGGATCCTCGCCCCCTCCGCACTCCACGAGTCGCATCTGCAGGAGGCCGTCAGTGCCTGACCTCGTCTCGGTCACGATCGACGACCGCACGGTTTCGGTGCCGGGCGGCACCGGGATCGTCGAGGCGGGGATCGCAGCCGGGATCGAGATCCCCGTCTTCTGCTACGAGCCCCGTCTCGGAGCTCCGGTCGGCGCCTGCCGCATGTGCCTGGTCGAGATCGAGGGGATGCCCAAGCTCCAGGCCGGCTGCACGCTGACGGTGACGGACGGGATGGTGATCCGGACCGCCGAGACGTCCGAGAAGGCCGCCGAGGGACAGGCGGCGACGCTCGAGTTCATCCTCGTCAACCACCCGCTCGACTGCCCGGTCTGCGACAAGGGCGGCGAGTGCCCGCTCCAGGACCACACGTTCCGCTACGGCCCCGGCAACACGCGGATGACGTTCTCGAAGGTCACGATGGACAAGCCGATCCCGGTCTCGCCGCTGATCGCCCTCGATCGCGAGCGCTGCATCCTGTGCTACCGCTGCACGCGGTTCTCGGAGGGCGTCGCCGAGGACGGTCAGCTCATCGCGCGGAACCGCGGAGCCCACTCCGAGATCGCGACGTTCGAGGACGAGCCCTACCGCGCGCCGTTCTCCGGGAACGTGATCGAGCTCTGCCCGGTCGGGGCGCTGACGTCGACGCTCTACCGCTTCGACGGCCGGCCGTGGGACATCCAGAACGTTCCGACCGTCTGCACGGCCTGCCCGGTCGGCTGCAACGTCTCCGCCACGATCCGCGAGGGCAAGGTCAAACGGATCCTGTCGCGCAACCACCCGGAGATCGACCGCGGCTGGCTGTGCGACAAGGGCAGGTTCACGTATCCGCACCTCCGCGCCAGCGACCGGATCACGACGCCGCTCCGCCGCGGGACGAAGGGGCTCGAGGACACGGCGTCCTGGGACGACGCGCTCGACGCCGCCGAGGAAATGCTCCGCGAGGCCGAGGGCGGGATCGTGACCGCGCTCTCGGGCTCGGAGACGACCGAGCTCGCGTACGCTCTCGGCCGGCTCCTGCGCGTGGGTCTCGGCGCGCATTCGGCCGTCCTGCCGGAGGCGACCTCCGACACGCTCGACGCGTTCCGGCTGCCACTGTCGGCGATCGCGGACGCCGAGCTCGTCGTGGTGGTCGGCGACGACCCCGTCGTCGAGCGGGCGCCGATCGTCGACCTCTGGATCAAGGAGGCGCGACGGCGCGGTGCCGAGATCGTCACCTGCTCGCCGTCGGGGACCGTGCCGACTGCCCCCGGCGCGGGAGCCGAGCTCTGCCGCGACCTCGCGTCGGCGCGCTCGCCGCTCGCGAAGCGGCTCCGGGGCGCCGACAGGGGGATCCTCGTGTGGTCGGGCCCGGGCGGAGGCGGAGGCGCGCGCATCGCGGAGCTCGCGCACGAGCTCGGCTTCGAGTCGAAGCCCGGCTGCGGCGCGTTCCATCTGCCGGCGACGGCGAACGGCCGCGGTGTCTCCGCTGCGTGGGCCGCGGCAGCCGACTCGGACGAGGCGGAGGTCGGCCACATCAAGCTCCTCGTCGTCTCGGGTGACGAAGCAGCGGCCGACGAGAGCGTGCGAGCGCTCGCCGAGCAGGCCGACAGCGTGCTCGTCGTGACGATGTTCCTCGGGCTCGCGACCGGCTGGGCCGACCTGATCCTGCCGGCGACCGGCGCGCTCGAGCGAGACGGGACGACCCTGAACCTCGAGGGGCGCGTCCAGCGTCTGCGCCGTGCGGTGCCGCCCCCCTGTCCCGACGAGCTCGCGTGGATCTCCAAGCTCGCTGCGCGGTTCGAGATCGACGTCGCGCCGCACGCCGCGGGCGTGTTCGAGGAGCTCTCGACCCACGTCTATCGCGACCTCACGCTCGGCGAGCTCGGAGCCCGAGCTCCCCTGCCCGCCCGGCCTTCGTACGAAGCACCGGCACGGGCCACGACATCCGCCTCGACCGCGCTCCCCGAGCCGGTCGACCGCCGAGCCGGGAAGCTCCACCTCCAGCGCTACCGGCCGCTCTTCGCAGGCCCCACCGTCGAGCGCGTGCCGGAGCTCGAGTTCCAGCGTCCGGAGCCCGAGGTCGAGCTCTCCACCGCGGACGCCGAGCTCCTGGACATCGCCTCGGGCGACGCGGTTCTCGTCCGGTCGAACGGCACGTCGGTCGAGCTCCGCGCCCGCGTCTCGCGCCGGCTCATGGACGGCGTCGTCCGCGTCGCCGAGGAGCACGCCGCGGATCTCCATCCGTCGGTGGAGGTGAGCAAGGCATGAACGCTCGCCTCCGGCTCGCGTTCGAGGGGGAAACCATGTTTCCCCCTCGTGCCCCCTTCTTCTCGAAAACATGGGGAACCTCCCGGTTCCCCACACCCCTTCCCGCTCGCCGGCCGAGCGAGGCGGGTCGGTGAGCACGCAGCCCGTCGACTGGTGGGTGAGCCTGATCGAGGCCGTGATCGTGATCAACCTCGTGATGGCGACGTTCGCGTACCTGACCCTCGCCGAGCGCAAGGTCATGGGGCGGATGCAGCTCCGCTACGGGCCGAACCGCGTCGGCCCCTTCGGCCTGCTGCAGCCGATCGCCGACCTCCTCAAGCTCCTCCACAAGGAGAGCTTCTACCCGGCTGCAGCGATCGACGTCCTCTACCTCTTCGCGCCCTGGTTCGCCGCCTTCACGGCGCTGTGCACGTTCTCGGTGATCCCCTTCGGGCCGGGGTGGGACATCGCCGGCGTGTACGTCCCGGGGCAGGTCGCGGATGTGCCGATCTCGCTGATCCTCGTCTTCGCGATCGGGTCGATCGGCGTTTACGGGTTCATCCTCGGCGGCTGGTCGTCGGACTCGAAGTACGCGCTCCTCGGCTCCATGCGCACTTGCGCCCAGCTCGTCTCGTACGAGGTCTCGCTCGCCCTCTCCGTGCTCGGCGTCGTGATCATGGCCAAGTCGCTCGCGCTGACGAACATCGTCGCGGAGCAGGACTCGTACTGGTACATCGGGCCGCAGTTCGTCGGGCTGATCATCTTCTTGCTGGCGGGCACGGCCGAGACAGCCAGGGCTCCATTCGACCTCCCCGAGGCCGAGCAGGAGCTTGTCGCGGGCTACCACACGGAGTACGGAGGGATGCGCTTCGGGCTCTTCACGATGGCCGAGTACATCAACCTCATCACGCTCTCCGGCCTGTGCGTGACGCTCTTCCTCGGCGGCTGGCACGGCCCCGGCTGGACCGGTCCGAGCTGGATGGGCCCGCTCTGGTTCATCCTCAAGCTCGTCATCGTCCTCTACGTCTTCATCTGGATGCGGACGACGCTGCCGCGGCTCCGCTACGACCAGCTCATGCGCTTCGGGTGGAAGGTGCTCCTGCCCGTCGCGACGATCAACGCCGTCGTCACGGCGGTCCTGGTGGTGTGGATCTGATGGCCCAGCCGTTCTCGAGCCTGAAGGGGTTCGCCGTCACCTTCCGGCAGCTCTTCCGCAAGCCGATCACGCAGCAGTACCCGGAGTTCAAGCGGGCCGTGTACCCGCGCTTCCGTGGGCGCCACCGCCTGCACCGGCACGAGAACGGGCTCGAGAAGTGCGTCGGCTGCTCGCTCTGCGCGGCGGCGTGCCCGGCGGACTGCATCCGCGTCGTCGCGGCGGAGAACACACAGGGCGCGCGGGTCTCCGCGGGCGAGCGCTACGCGCGGATCTACGAGATCAACCTGAGCCGTTGCATCTTCTGCGGCTACTGCGAGCTCGCGTGCCCGTTCGACGCGATCACCCTCGGCAACGAGTTCGAGATCTCCGAGTACTCGCGCGACGACCTCATCTACACGAAGGACATGCTCCTCGCCGAGCCGATCAAGCGCGTGCCCGTCGCGGATCCGGTGCGCTTCGACACCCCCGTGCCCTCCTACAAGACCCGTTCATAGATGCGCTCGGGGTCCACAACAGGCGCAGCGGCCGTGCAGCGGCCGCCTTCAGGGGTCTTGCGCGAGCAGGATCCGCGCGAGCGGATCCTGCTCTGCGCTACCAGCTAATGGGCAACGTCCTCGTCTGGATCGTGTGGTTCGCCGCCGCGGCGGGGTGCCTCGGGAGCGGCGTCGCCGTCGTCACGCTCACGAACCCGTTCTTCTCGGCGCTCGCGCTGATCGGGAACCTCGCGTCGCTCGCCGTCCTCTACCTCCTCCTGGCCGCCGAGTTCGTCGCAGCCGCGCAGGTGCTCGTCTACGCCGGGGCGGTCATGGTCATGTTCCTCTTCGTCATCGCCTACCTCGGCGGGCGGGCGGACGCGCCCTGGGCCGGTGGTCCCCGACTCGTCCGGACGGCCGCCGTCGTCGCGGCCGCGGCGCTGCTCGTCGAGATCGTCGTCGTGCTCGGGCTCGCCTGGGGCGACGACCTCGGGAGCCCGGCCGAGGTCTCGAGCTCGTTCGGGAGCCCGGCAGAGATCGGCAGGCTCTTCCTCACCGACCAGCTCCTCGCGTTCGAGGTGACATCGATCGTGCTGCTCGTCGCCGCGGTCGGGGGCGTCGTGCTCGGGACGACGCCCGACAAGGAAGAGGAGGCGGCGTAGATGGACGGCCCTGATGTCGGCTGGTACCTGATCGTCGCCGCCATCCTGTTCGGGACGGGCGCGCTCGGCGTGATGCTCCGGCGCAGCCCGCTTGTCGTCCTGCTCTCGCTCGAGCTGATGCTGAACGCGGGGAACCTCACTCTGATCGCGTTCGCGCGACAGAACGGCGACCTGAACGGTCAGATCTTCGCCCTCTCCGTCATGGCCGTGGCGGCCGGCGAGGTGGCCGTCGGGCTCGGCCTCATCGTGGCCATGGCCCGGCGGCGGGTCGCCCTCGACGTCGACCAGGCCAGCGTGCTCCGCGGATGACGGTCACGGGCGCCTGGATCTGCCTCTTCGCGCCGCTCGTGTCGGCGCTCCTGATCACGCTCGCCGGGCAGCTCATCTCGCGGCGCACGGCCGGCGTGATCGCGACGCTGGCGACGTTCGTGGCGTTCGGCGGTGCCGTGTGGTCGTTCTTCGAGGTCTGGGCCCAGAGCCCGTCCGATCGCGAGAACCCGTCGACGCTCTACACCTGGCTCGTCGCCGGGAACCTCCACGTCGGCTTCCAGATCCTCGTCGACCCGCTCTCGCTCGTGATGATGCTGATCGTCTCCGGCGTCGGCGGGCTGATCGTCCTCTACTCGACCGGGTATATGGCGGGAGACGACGAGGAGCGGCGCTACTTCGCGTACATGTCGATCTTCGTCTTCGCGATGCTCCTGCTCGTCGAGTCGGGGAACTTCCTGCTCCTGCTCGTCGGCTGGGGCCTCGTCGGTCTGGCCTCGTACCTGCTGATCGGGTTCTGGCACCAGAAGCCGGAGGCGGTCGCCGCCGCGAAGAAGGCGTTCGTGATGAACGCGGTCGGCGACGCGACGTTCGCACTCGCCGCGGTCCTCCTCGTCTGGCAGACGGGGACGCTCGAGTACTTCGGCGTCTTCGACCAGGTCGGCTCGATGTCGCAGACGATGGTCGACCTCGTCGCGCTCGGGCTCCTCGGAGGCGCGGTCGCCAAGTCGGCGCAGATTCCCCTGCACACATGGCTTCCCGACGCGATGGAAGGCCCGACTCCGGTGTCCGCGCTCATCCATGCGGCGACGATGGTGACCGCCGGCGTCTACCTCCTCGTGCGCGCGAGCCCGATCTTCGAGCAGGCGCCGGACATCCAGCATCTCGCGGCCGTGCTCGGGATGATCACCCTCCTCGTCGCCGGGCTCGTGGCGCTCGTGCAGTGGGACATCAAACGCGTGATCGCGTACTCGACGATGTCCCAGATCGGCTACATGTTCCTCGGGGCGGGGATCGGGGCCTACGGCTTCGCGATCTTTCACCTGATGACGCACGCCTTCTTCAAGGCTCTTCTCTTCCTGACCGCCGGCCTCGTCATCCACCACCTCGACGGGGAGCAGGACATGCGGAAGATGGGCGGCCTGAAGAAGGTGCTACCGAGGACGCACCTCGCCTTCCTCGTCGGCTCGCTCGCGCTCGTCGCGATCCCGCCGTTCGCCGGCTTCTGGTCGAAGGACGCCATCCTCTCCTCCGCGCTGGCGTACGGAGGGACTCTGGGCTGGACGCTCTACATCGGCGGCCTGCTCGGCACGTTCCTCACCGGTGCGTACACCTTCAGGCTCTACTACCGGGTCTTCCACGGCGAGCCCGCCGAGGCGCCTGCGGCCGCACCCGTCCACGCGCACGCGGAGCACGGGGAGGGGCCGCGCTCGATGCTCGTCCCTGTCGGCGTGCTCACGGTGCTCGCCACGATCGGCGGCCTCCTCTACATCCCGGGCGTGTGGGAGCCCCTCGAGGACTGGCTCTCGACGGTCGTCCCGCCGCTCGTCGTCCCGACGACCGCACAGGACTACGGGTCGAGCGCGATCGCCGTGACGCTCGGCGTGATCGGCATCTTCGTGGCCCGGCGAGCGTTCAACGCCGGGCGGCAGATCGTCACGAGCCCCGCGCTCTGGAGAGTCCTCGAGCACAAGCTCTACTTCGACGAGCTCTACGACGCTCTCTTCTACCGGCCGGCGGTCGCGCTCTCGAACGCGCTTCGCCGCGACATCGAGGAGCCGCTGATAGAACGCTCACTCGACGAGATCGGCTCCGGGACGCTGCAGGTCGGCGGCGAGGTCGCCCGCGTCCAGACGGGGCTCCTTCGAACGTACGCGCTCGCGATCGCGGCCGCGGTGTTCGTCCTCGTCGTCGTCTTCGTGGCGGTGCGGTAGCCCGTGCTGACGACGGCTCTCATCGTCCTCCCGATCGCGGGCGCGCTCGTCGTCGCGATCCTCCCGCTGACGAAGACGGCGACCGCCGGTCTGTCGTTCTTGATCGCCCTCGGCGAGGTGGCGCTCTGGATCGTGACCGCGAGCAGGTTCGACTTCAACAGCGGCCAGCTCCAGTTCTCCACCTCGCACGAGTGGGTGCAGAGCCTCGGGATCTCCTACACGGTCGGCTTCTACGGCTTCTCGATCTGGCTCGTCGGAGCGACCGTCGTGTGCTCTGCGGCGGCGATCGGGTACGCGCTGTGGGTGGGTCGCGACCGGCCGCGCGCCTACCACGCGCTCATGCTCGGCCTGACCGGCGCGGTCGTCTCGACGTTCGTCGCCCAGGATCTCCTCCTCTTCTACGCCTCGTTCGAGGCGATGCTCATCCCGCTCTACGTGCTCGTCGGCGTCTGGGGAGGGGCGAGGCGGAACGTCGCGACGCTGACGTTCGTCGTCTACACGATGGCCGGGTCGCTCTTGATGCTCGCAGCGGTCGTCGCGTTCGGCGTGACGCAGGGGACCTTCAGCCTCGCTGACTCCGGGACGAGCGACAACACCTGGATCTTCCTGGGCTTCGCGGTCGCATTCGCGATCAAGGCGCCGCTCTTCCCGTTCCACGGCTGGTTGCCCCTCGCCTACCGCGAAGCGCCGGTCGAGGTCGCGGCCGTCCTCTCGGGGATCGTCTCGAAGACGGCCGTGTACGGCTTCCTGCGGATCGCGATCCCGAAGTTCCCGGACCCCGTGCACGACCTCACGGGGCTGATCCTCGTGCTCGCCGGTGCCGGCCTCGTGTACGGCTCGGTCCTCGCCTTCCGCACCTCGGACCTGCGCGGGATCGTCGCCTACTCGTCGATGGCGCAGATGGGGCTGATCACGCTCGGGCTCTTCTCGGTGAACGACTACGGGCTCGACGGCGCCGTGCTCCAGTCCGTCAACCACGCGCTGATCACGACGAGCATGTTCCTCCTCGTCGGGATGGTCGAGCGACGCTGCGGGACGGGCGAGCTCGGTCAGCTCGGCGGCATGGCGCGCGGCCGGCCGGTGCTCGCGACGACGCTCCTGGTGGCGGGGATGATCGCGCTCGCCGTCCCGGGCTCGGCGACGTTCGCCGGCGAGTTCCTGATCATGACCGGGGTCTACGGGAAGGGCTGGGGCTACGCCGTGATCGTCGCGCTCGGGGTCGTGCTCGCGGCGATGTACGTCCTCCGGCTCATCTCGGCCGTGCTCCACGTACGGACGGGCTCCGCCGTGCGCGACGAGGCGCTCGACCTGCGCGTCGGCGAGCTCGCCCTCGTGCTGCCGATGGTCGCGTGCCTGCTCGTCCTCTCGGCCTGGCCCGCGCTCGTCACCGAGAGCTCGTTCGCCGGCGACAAGGCGTCGCAGGTGCTGACGCAGAGGTTCCGGTGACGTGATCGAGACGCCGCAGGTCGACTGGTTCGCGCTCGCGCCCGAGCTCTCGCTGCTCGCGGCCGGGGCGATCGCCCTCCTCTCCGCGGTGGCGGTGCCCGTCTGGATGCGCCGGGCAGTCGCCGCGACGTTCGTCTTCGCCGGATTCGTCACGGCGGCCGTCTTCGCCGGGTACGAGTTCAGCCGGACGCCGATTCCGCAGGCGGAGCTCACCGACACGATGTACCGCGACCGGCTCGCCGCGCTCGCCGCGCTGATCCTCGCGATCACGGGCGCCGTCGTCGTCTTCGTGTCGTGGGCCGAGCGCCATCGCGACAACCACGGCGAGTACCACGCGCTCCTCGCGGCCGCCGGCGCCGGGATGATCTTCTTCGTCAGCGCGGGAAGCCTGCTCACCCTCTTCCTCGGGCTCGAGTGGTTCTCGATCGCGCTCTACATCCTCGTCGCGGTCGACACCGAGCGCGAGACGTCCCTCGAAGCCGGCCTCAAGTACCTCATCGTCGGCGGCTTCGGCTCGGCGGTCCTCCTCTTCGGCTCCGCGCTCGTGTACGGCGCAACGGGAGAGCTCAGCTTCGACGCGATCGCGAAAGCCGGCGCGGAGGGCGACGTCTTCTTCGTCGCAGGGCTCGCGATGATCCTCGCCGGGCTCATGTTCAAGGTCTCGGCGGCGCCGTTCCACATGTGGACGCCGGACGTGTACCAGGGTGCCCCAACGTCGGTCACGGCCTTCATGTCCGCGGCGACGAAGACGGCCGCCTTCGTCCTCACGTTGCGCGTCCTCGTGACCGCGTTTCCCGGCGAGAGCGACATCTGGACGATCGCGGTGGCGGTGATCGCGGTGATCTCGCTCGCGTGGGGCAACCTCGCCGCGCTCGCGCAGAGCGACGTCAAGCGACTGCTCGCGTACTCGTCGATCTCGCAGGCCGGCTTCATGCTGATCGCAGTCGAGACGAACACCGCACGCGGCGGCCAGGCGCTCCTCTACTACCTCGTCGTGTACTCCGCGATGTCCGTCGGCGCGTTCGCCGTCGTCGCCGCCCGAGAGCGGGAGCTCGGACGGCCCGTGACGCTCGAAGGTCTCGGCGGGTTCGGGTGGGAGCGGCCGCTATACGGAACCGCGATGTGGGTCTTCATGCTCGGGTTCGCCGGCTTCCCGCTGACGGGCGGCCTGTTCGCCAAGTTCTTCGTCTTCTCGGCCGCTTACGACGCGGGCGACTGGTGGCTCGTGCTCATCGGCGTGGCCGCTACGGCGATCTCGCTCGCGTACTACCTGAACGTGGTTCGCTGGATGTACATGCGCACCGGCCCGCTGCCCCAGGCGGCTGTCGCCGTGGGCGGTGCGCCCCCTCGCGAGCACGCGCTCGGGCTCGCGGTCTCGGCTGCAATCGTCGTCACCATCGGCTCGTTCTTCGTCGTCCAGCCGATCCTCGACCTCGCCTCCGACGCGATCAGCTCGCTTACGTTCTGAGTTGTGCGCAAGACCGGAACTCGCTGAAGCGCGAATCCCGGTCGCGCAAGATCCCTGAAGCGGCCGCTGCGCGGCCGACCGTCTCGGTCCGTTGTTCCCTCCGTGGAGACGCGCCTCCTCTAGATTCCGGGCATGGCTACCTCACTCACCTGGCTCGGGCACGCGTCCTTCCGCGTCGACTCCCCGGGCGGCAAGCGGATCTACGTCGACCCCTGGCTCACCGGGAACCCGAAGTGCCCCGAGAGCGAGCAGACACCGGAGCGCTGCGACCTGATCGTCGTCACGCACGGGCACGGCGACCACATCGGCGACACCGTGGCGATCTACGAAGGTTTTCTGTGCCCGGTGATCGCGCTGCTCGAGCTCCGCGGGTGGCTCGACGGAAAGGGCGTCAAGGATCCCGGCGGGCACGCCCCGAACAAGGGTGGAACCGTCGCGGTCGAAGGCGTGAGGATCACGCTCACGGACGCCAACCATTCGTCGTCGACGCCCGACGGCTCCTATGCGGGCGAGCCGTGCGGGATCGTCCTCGAGCTCGAGGACGGCGTCAAGATCTACTTCGCGGGCGACACGAACGTCTTCGGGGACATGTCCCTCATCGGCCGCATCTACAAGCCCGACGTTGCGGTGCTTCCGATCGGCGACCACTTCACGATGGGGCCGCGCGAGGCGGCGGTCGCCGTCGAGCTGCTCGGCGTCGCTCGCGTCGTCCCGTGTCACTACGGGACGTTCGGTCTCCTCACCGGGACGCCGGACGCACTCCGCGAGCTCGTACCGGACGGGGTCGAGATCCTCGCGCCGGAGCCCGGCGACACGGTCGAGCTCTGATGCGGGAGCGCTGGTTCGGCGCGACGGGCCGCAAGGTGCCCGAGATCGCGCTCGAGGGGTCAGTCGACCTCGAGGGCGCACTCGTGCTGGACGGCGTCTCCGACGTCGGCGCGATCCGGACCGCCCACGAGGCGGGAACGCCGGTGGTCGTCCGTGCGTCGACAGCCGACGACGTGCTCGCCGCACTCGCCCGCGGCGAGGTGGCATGCGCGCTCGTCGGCGACGAGTCGCTCCTCTCCCTCGACCTCGCGGAGCTGACCTACGGCTGACCCGCCGCTCGTCTCGACGTACTCGATCTGCGCGTGCGACCTCGAGGCGCGGCAGTGGGGTGTCGCCGTGCAATCGAGGTTCATCGCCGTCGGTTGCATCGTCCCGTGGGCAGAGCCGCTCGTCGGCGCGGTGGCGACGCAGGCCTGGGCGAATCCGGGTTACGGCCCCGGCGGGCTCGCGCTCTTGCGCGAGGGCGTCCCGGTCGAGGAGGTCGTGTCCCGGCTGACCGGGGCGGACGACCATCGCGCCCAGCGACAGCTCGGGCTGATCGATCGAGCGGGCCACGCGGCGAGCTACACCGGCGACGAGTGCAGCGAGTGGGCGGGTGGCCGAACCGGACCCTGTTACGCCGCACAGGGGAACATCCTCGTCTCGGGCGAGACGGTGGACGCGCTCGCGGAGACGTTCGAGCGGACGGCAGACAAGCCGCTCCCCGAGCGCCTGCTCGACTGCCTCGACGCCGCACAGGCGGCCGGCGGCGACCGGCGCGGGCAGCAGTCCGCCGCGCTCCTCGTCGTCGGGCCGGAGCAGGGCTACGCCGGACTCTCCGACACCTTCGTCGACCTCCGTGTGGACGACCACGTGCGGCCGCTCGAGGAGCTCCGCCGCCTGTTCGCCCTCCATCAGAAGCTCTTCGGGAAGACGCCGCGCTCGCGCTGGATCGCGGTCGACGACGGTCTGCGGAAGGAGATCGAGGACCGTCTCGCTGTGCTCGGCTTCGAGCGCCTCGAGGACTGGGCCCGCGAGGCGAACCTCGAGGAGCGCGTGGAGGGGACGGACGCGATCGACCCGGTCGTGCTCGCGGCACTTCGCAAGGCCTCGAGCTAGTCGCCGGGAAGGCGGAGCCCTGCGGCGAGCTTCCTGAGGCCGGGCACGGTGTCCCATTCGGGCCGCGCGACGACGAGCACAGCGCCGTGCTCCGGCCCCGCGAGCGCACCGACGAGAAGCTCGAGCCCGACCGCCAGCGCGAATGCCTTGTGGGCGTGCTCGCCGCCGAAGGGGACGAGGTCGTCCGCCGCGGCGTGACCGGCGAGCACGTCGCCGTACGTGATGGCGCCCATGGACACGTCGGTGACGAGCGGGCGCGCGTCGCTCGAGGGGATCGCGATCGCGAGCGGGTTCGTGCCGGTGAGCGGCGGCCCGCCTGTCGGGTGCGGGAGCCGGCGCGGCGAGGTCGCTGTGAGAACGGCGACGAGCCCGCCGTCGGCGAGGCGCCGCACCCAGTGGCCGAGCATCCCGGTGGGAAAGCAGCGCTCGGCGACGACGACCCTTGCATGCGCGGGGGGTCGTTCCAGCGTCGTCCGGACGATCGCGTCGAGCACGAGGTAGCCGAGGGCGCCCCCGCCGTTCCAGCGCTCGAACCCCTCCTCCGAGAACACGCACGCGGGCCGAGCCCCATGGTCGATCTCGAGCGTCTCGAGCCAGGGGATGCGCGAGGAGCCGTGGCCGGTCTTGCCGCGGCGCTCCGCCTCCTCGAAGTGGGCGAGGAGGACACCGGCATCCTCGTCCGAGAAGCCGAGCTCGCGGAGCAGCTCGCTCGCCTCGGACCCGCTCACGTTCGGACCGTAACAGGGCGGGTCGCCTGCACGGCTAGCGTGTCGGCATGGCAACCGTGGCGCCGACCACAGTGGTGTTCGACCTCGGCGGTGTCCTCGTCGACTGGGACCCGCGGTATCTCTACCGGCGACTCTTCGACGACCCGGACGAGATGGAGTCGTTCCTTGCCGAGGTAACCACCCTGGAGTGGAATGCCCACCAAGACGCCGGGCGCCCTTGGGCAGAGGCAATCGAGCTCCTGGTCGCCGAGCACCCCGAGTGGAGAGAGCTGATCGAGGCGTTCCACCGGCGCTGGCCGGAGATGCTCGCAGGGGAGATCGAGGGAACAGTCGACGTCCTCGCCGAGCTGCGCACCGCCGGGGTTCGGCTGGTTGCGCTCAGCAACTGGTCGGCGGAGATGTTCCCGGTTGCGCGAGCACGGTTCGATTTCCTGGACTGGTTCGAGGGGATCGTCATCTCGGGTGACGTCGGGGTGAACAAGCCCGACCGGCGGATCTTCGAGCACCTGGTGGAGCGCTTTCGCCTCGACCCGGCGGCCACTCTCTTCATCGACGACTCGCCGGCGAACGTCCGCGCAGCGACGGCTCTCGGGTTCCGCACGATCCGGTTCACCGACGCAACGGCATTGCGTCTCGAGCTCGTGCGAGTCGGGCTCCTCCGGGCGGTCCCGACTCCGACGGTGACCGACCTGTCTCGGTCGAGCGGCTAGAGAACGATCAGCGGCTTGCGGATCGTCCCCGCGCGTGAGGCGGAGACCGACTTCGCCAGCGCGACGATCGCGGCCGCGGCCTCCGACTCCGGGGCCGTCTCGAGCACCGAGAGCCCCTCGTCCGCTGCCTCGCGGAGCAGCGGGTCGAGCGGGATGCGGGCGAGGAGCGGCGCGTCGATCTCGTCCGCGAGCGCCTGGCCGCCGCCCGAGCCGAAGAGCTCGGCGCCCGTGCCCACGAGATAGGACATGTTCTCGACGGCGCCGAGGATCCTCATCCCCATCTTGAGCGCCATCTGCGCGGACCGCACCGCGACCTGCTGCGCCGCCGGCTGCGGCGTCGTGATCACGAGCACCTCGGCACGAGGGAGGAGCTGGCCGAGCGACATCGCGACGTCTCCCGTGCCCGGCGGCATGTCCACGACCAGCGTGTCCAGCTCGCCCCAGTGGACGTCGGAGAGGAACTGCTCGAGCGCGCGGTGGAGCATCGGGCCGCGCCACATGATCGGCTCGTTGCCGTCGACGAAGAAGCCGATCGACATCAACCGCAGGTCGCCGCGCGCCGGTGGGACGATCATCTCGTCGACCGTGATCGGCTTCTGGTGGACGCCGAGCATGTGCGGGATCGAGTGGCCGTAGACGTCGCCGTCGAGGACACCGACCTGCTCACCCAGTCCGGAGAGCGCGACCGCGAGATTCGCCGCGAGCGTCGACTTCCCCACGCCGCCCTTCCCCGAGGCTACGACGACCACCCGCGTCGCCGGCGAGAGCGAGATTCCCTTCTCGGGACGCCCGCCGCGCAGCCGCGTCACGAGCGCTGCCTTCTCCTCGGGTGTCATCACGTCGAAGCCGAGCCTCACCGCGGTGACTCCTGCGACCGCTCCGACCGCCCGCGTCACCTGCTCCTCGAACGAGTGCCGGAGCGGGCAGCCGGCGACCGTGAGCGCAATCGTCACCGATACGCGGCCGTCGTCCTCGACGAGCACCTCGCGCACCATGTCGAGCTCGGTGACGGGCTTGTGCAGCTCGGGGTCGATGACCTGCTCGAGCGCCTTCAGGATCGCGTCGCGGTCGGGTCGCACGATTTCGAGCGTACCAGCGGCCCTGCCCCGGTTAGCCGAGCGCGGTGGCGATGCGCGCGACGAGGTCGTCCGTCCCGGCCGCGACGACCCGCGAGCGCTGGCCGAGATCGAGCGGAGCCGCGCCGAACGGCGGGTCGTCGATCAGCTCGATCGCGAGCCCTGCCTCGGTCACGAGGAGCTGCGCGGCTGCGATGTCCACCGACCGAGCGGTCTTCAGCGAGCAGACGCCGTCGACCCGCCCCGCCGCCAGATGGCAGAGCGACAACGCGAGCGAGCCCATCACTCGCAGGCGTCCGGCGAGCCCGACGAGCTGCGGCGCGCGCTCCGCGATCGCAGGTGTGGTAGTCGCCTCGAAGGAGAGGATCTCGAGCTCGTCCTTGGGTCGGACGGCGCCGAGCGCCTCGCCGTTCAGGAAGGCTCCCTTCCCGCGCTCCGCCGTCCACTCCTCACCGGAGCCGAAGTCGTGGACGTACCCGAAGCGGACGTCGCCCATCGTCGGCCCGTCGGCGACCGCGAGCGAGAAGGAGAAGAACGGGATCCCGCGCTTCGCGTTGATCGAGCCGTCGATCGGGTCGACGACGATCACCGTCCGCCCGCCGGTGCCGAATACCTTCGTCCCGAGCTCCTCGGAGACGAGGAGGAAGCTCTCGCCGGTCGCCTCGAGCCGCTGCACGACCGCGTCCTCAGCCGCCTGGTCGATCGCCGTCGTGTCGTCGCCGCCCTCCCCGCGGCGGAGGATCGGCTCCCGCTCGGCCCGCGTCGGAAGCGTCTCGAGCACCGCCCGGATGTCCGCCGTGCACCTGCGGCACACCTCGAGCCAGGAAGTCACGACGCCTCCAGCGGATGGAAGAGAAGGCCGGAGAGGGGCTTGGGGAAGAAGTACGTGCTCTTCGGCGGCATCCGCCTCCCTTGCCGCGCCGTCGCGAAGACGTCTCCGACCCGCGGCTCGCGGAGGAGGAACGCGACGTCCGCCTCCCCGCGATCGACCGCCCCGACCGCGTCGGCGACGAGCGGCGTGTACCCGATCCCGTCGTGCCCGTGACCGTCGATGAGCTCGACGTCGAGCTCGCCCTCGGCTCCGGTGACGAGCTCGACTCCGTCCGCGCGATACGCGACGGCCGCGGAGTGGGAGAACGGCTCGTCCGCGAGCCGGGCGAGTGCCTCGTCGAGATCCGCGCACGGCTCGCCGTCCCGGGCGGCGCGAAGATCGGGACGGTCGGAGAAGATCCGGTGCGTCGGGAAGACGTGCAGCCCGGGATCGGCGGTGGAGACGACGAGCGCCATGATCCGCGGATCGGCGGCGGCGGTCTCCTCCGCGTACTCGAGGGCGCTCTCGTAGCGGTGGTGGCCGTCCGCGATGAGGAGCGGCGTCTCGCCGAGCGTGGAGAGGTCGAGCCCCGGCGCACGCCAGAGCTTCGCGCCGTCCGCCTCGAGATCCGGGCTGCGTTCGGGATCGTCGAGCTCGAGCTCGCCGTCGACGAGGAGGAAGATCGGCTCGAGGTCGACGTGCGTCTCACGCAGCAGGCGGCACCGCTCCTCGCGGATCCGTCGATGCGTGCGCTCGTGGGGAAGGATGCTTCCCGTCCCGTACGGCTCGACGGCCACCGAGACGACGGCGCCTTTCCGGCGCCGGGGGACGCCGTCCGGGCCGACGTAGTCCGCGGCCAGAAGCCACGCCCCTGGGTCGTCCTCCCACTCGAGCACCCCCTCGGCGAGCCATGTCCGATAGAGGTCGCCTGCCTCCTTCGCCGAGTCGGGAAGCGTGAGGTGGACGACGTTGTAGGGGCTGCGGGTGAAGAGCCGCGCACGCTCGTCCGCGGTGACCGCGTCGTACGGAGGAGCCACGAGATCGGCCAGCGGACCGGCCGCGCTCGAGTAGCGGACGGCGCGGAACGGCTGCACGTCGGCCATCGCGGGCGAGCGTACCAACGCTGCACTCGCGCTTAGACTCAGCCTCCGTGACCACGATCGCCGAGCTCGCCGAGGACAGGACCGTCGAGGGCGTGTTCGCGGTCACGCGCAAGGAGCGAAGACGAACGCGGGCCGGAGCGCCGTACCTCGCGCTCGAGCTCGCGGACGCGAGCGGCCGGATCGACGCCCGCGTCTGGAGCGACGTCGACCTTCTCGACACGCGCTTCGACGCGGGAGACGCAGTGCGCGTGCTCGGCCGTGTCGAGCGTTTCGGCGGTCGCCTCCAACTCCAGGTGCGAGTGGTCGAGATGGTCGAGGACGCGGATCCGAGCCAGCTCACGCCCTCGCTCAGGCGCGACGCCGACGAGCTCGACGGCTTCCTCGAGTTCCTCGCGGACGAGGTCTCGCATTCCGGACTCTCGAGCCTCGTCGGCTCCTTCCTCCGCGACGAGCGGATCCGAGCGGCTTTTCGCGCTCTACCCGCTGCCGGTGCAGACGGTCATCACGGCTACGCGGGCGGCCTCCTCGAGCACACGGTCGGAGTCGCGACCCTCTGCCGCGAGACCGCGCAGCTACATCCCAGGCTCCGCGACGACCTGCTGCTGGCGGCCGCCCTGCTCCACGACGTCGGACGCATCCGCGAGCTCCGGGGCGGGCCGACGTTCGCGCAGACGGAGGAGGGGCGCCTGCTCGGCCACGTTCATCTCGGGCTGCGCATGATCGAGGAGCGTGCGTCCGGGCTCGATCCCGAGGCGCTCGCGGAGCTCCTGCACGCCGTCGCCTGCCACCACGACCGCCAGGCCGCCCGGACGGCCGAGGCAGCCGTCCTCTATCACGCGAACCAGCTCGACGCGCAAGCCGCCACCCGCCCCGTCGGGGACGACTGACGCCACGTGGCGCTACTGGCGCTCTGCGGCGCTGCCTCCTGGGGCGCCGGAGACTTCATGGGCGGCCTGGCGTCGAGACGCGCTCCCGTCCTCGTCGTGCTCGCAGTGTCCCAAGCCCTGGGACTCGCCGGTGTCGTGCTCTGGGTGCTCCTCTCCGGCGACCGGTTCCCCGGCGTCGTCGAGCTCCTACCCGCTGTCGGCGCCGGAGCCGCCGGTCTTCTCGGGCTCGGGGCCCTCTACCGCGGATTCGCCGTCGGTGCGATGGGCATCGTGGCCCCCATCTCCGCCGCATCGCCCCTCGTCCCTCTCACCGTCGATGCAGCCCGGGGAACGATGCCGAGCGCGCTCCAGGTGGTCGGGATCGTTTTCGTGCTGGGCGGCGTGGCCACGGTCTCGTTCGCGCCGTCCGCCACCGGCTCTTCTCGAATAGCCGCCGGAGCCGGACTGGCCGCGCTCGCCGCGCTCGGCTTCGGGCTCTTCGTCGTCGGCATCGGCGCCGGGGCGGAGCACGGCGCTGCCTGGGCCGTCGTCGCAGCTCGGTTCACGTCGGTGACGCTTGCGTTCGCGCTCGTGCTCGTGACCTCGAACTCACTCCGCGCGGCGCGGCCGGTCCTGCCGCAACTCGTCGCGGTCGCAGTCTTCGACACCGGGGCGAACGTCCTCGTCGCCGTCGCCACGACGGAGGGACCTGTCGGCATCGTCGGCGTGCTCAGCGCGCTCTACCCGATCGTGACGGTCGTTCTCGCGCGCGTGTTCCTCGCTGAGCGACTGTCCGCGACTCGCCGCGTCGGAGGCGTGGTCGCGGTCGCGGGCGCCGCGCTCGTCGCCGCAGGTTGAAGCTGGCAGGGGTCAACGCCCCGTCAACGCCGGCTTGGAGCCGCGCTTGGTCACCGTCGAGTGACACGCCGTTGCCACCTCCCGGTCGTGGCGTGACAATCGTCGCGTGAGCGTACTCCCGCACGGAACCGTCACGCTGCTCTTCACCGACGTCGAAGGATCGACGCAGCTCCAGCACCGTCTCGGCAGCGACGGGTACCAGGAAGTCGTCGCACAGCATCGCCGAGTGCTGGAGGACGCGTTCGCGAGCTGCGCCGGAGTCGTCGTCGACCGTCAGACGGAGTCGTTCTTCGTCGCCTTCGCAAGAGCCCGGGATGCGGTCCATGCTGCGACCACAGCTCAGCAGGCACTCGCCGAGCAGGTCTGGCCCGACGAGACGCAGGTCAAGGTGCGGATGGGCATTCACTCCGGGGATCCGGAGGTGGCCGGAGATCGCTACGTGGGTCTCGCGGTCTCGCGCGCGGCCCGCATCTGCGCGTCGGCTCACGGCGGCCAGGTGCTGCTCTCCTCCTCTGCCCGAGCGCTCCTCTCCGACCACGACCGGAGCAACCTCCGCAGTCTCGGCGCGTACCGGCTCAAGGACTTCGACGAGCCGGAGCCGATCTCGCAGCTCGTCGTCGACGGGCTCCCCGCCCAGTTCCCTCCCCTGCGCACTGAGTCGGCCGCTCCGCGTCGAAAGCGGCTCCTGCTCGTTGCCATCGGCGTGCTCCTGGCAGCCGTCGTCGCAGCGGTGCTCGTAGTGCTCAAGACGGGCGGCGGAGGTGTGAAGGTGGGTCCCACGTCGGTGGCCGTCGTCGACCCGAGGTCGGACAAGGTCGCACACGCCGTCGACCTGGGTTTCAAGTCGAATCTGATCGCCGCTGGAGAAGGCTACGTCTGGGTCGTCGACCCGAGCGGGAGCACGCTCTCACGGATCGACCCCCGCACGCTCGAGACGACGAGCTTCGGGATCGCTGTCGGCGCCGGAGCGATCCCGTTCGGACTCGCCGCAGGGGCCGGCGGGGTGTGGGTCGCCGTCCTCCGCGGGACGAAGGAGGTCGTGCTCGAGTTCGGGCCGAGCGTGGGGAACCTGCGACAGACGATCCACTACGGCGGCACAGAGCAATCACCGGTCCTGTACCGGCTCCAGCCGCTCACGGTCGGAGACGGTGCGGTCTGGGCGATCGATCCCGCTACCGGCGGGATCTGGCGCATCGATCCGAGGAGCGGCGAGGCGCACGAGCTGGCCGACGGGCTCGACGCACTCTCGCTCGCGGCCGGCGCCGGCACGGTCTGGGTGGCCGGCTCGACCGCCGTCGTGACCCTCGACGCGGCGACGGGGCTCCAGCTCGGATCGACCTCCATCGGCTCTGAGCCGTCGAGCGAGACCGCGTCCATCGCGCTCGGCGCAAACGCCGCCTGGTATGCGGCCAGCTCCGGCACCGCGCTCTCGAAGCTCGACCCCCAGTCGGGCTCGCAGACGGAGACCTTCCCCGTCGGCGAGGGGCCGAGCGGTATCGCAGTCGGCGAAGGGGCGGTGTGGGTCGCGAACAGCGGCGACGGCACGCTCTCCCGCGTGAGTCCGGACGGGGGAAGTCCGAGACTCGTCAAGCTCGGGGAGACGCCGGGCGGGGTGGTCGCGGCCTTCGGCTCCGTCTGGACGAGTCCCGGGCAACCTCGCTCCTGACCTTTACGCGGCCCGTTTGTCCACCTACGATCGGCTCGGAAAGGAGACCGGGTGCGACACCGGGCATGGCTCACCCTGGCAGGCGTCACGGTGACGGCTTGTGTGCTCACGGCCGGCAGTTTCTCCGCGCCCGCGCAGAAGGGTGGCACGCTCCGTCTCAGCTCGGTCCTCGACGTCGATTCGGTCGACCCGGCGATCGCGTACGGCCCGCAGTCCTTGATGCTCGAGTACGCCACCTGCGCCGAGCTCTACAACTACCCGGACAAGCCCGCTCCGCAGGGCGCGATAGTCGCGCCCGAGGTCGCAACCGGCTTCCCGAAGGTCTCCGCCGACGGGAAGGTGCAGACGATCAAGCTCAAGCGCACGTACCGCTTCGACACGGGTGCTCGGGTCACGGCTGAGAACTACGTCGCCGCCTTCAACCGCGACGCCGCCCCGAGCCTCGAGTCGCCGGCAGTCTCGGCCGGGTACCTGGACGAGATCGTGGGAGCGAGAGCCGTCCTCGACGGCAAGGCGCGGGCGATCTCGGGCGTGAAGGCGCTCGGACCGTACACGCTCCAGATCCGGACGACGAAGCCCCTGCCGGACCTCGCGTCCCGCCTGACGATGCCGTTCTTCTGCCCGGTCGCCGTCGGAGCACCCACCACCGAGATCGACGAGCCGCTCGGCTCCGGGCCCTATCACGTCACGTCACGCGTTCCGGGTCGGCAGGTCGTGCTCGAGCGGAACCGCTTCTATCGCGGGCACCGGCCCGCGAACGTCGATCGGATCGTGTACACGGTGGGACCGGGGCAGGAGGCGTGTCGACTGGCCGTCGAGCAGGACGAGCTCGACTGGTGCGAGTTCCTGTCGGACTCCGACTACCGAGACATCGCCGCGAAGTACGGCATCAACAGGCCGGACGGGCGGTTCTTCTTCGGCCCCACGCTCGGCACCGGGTACTTCGCGTTCAACCACGATCGGCGCGCGTTCAGGGGTCAGGCGCAGATTCCACTCATGAAGGCGATCAACTGGGCGATCGACCGCCCCGCGCTCGTTCGTGCATCCGGCTACCTCGGTGGGAAGAGGACGGACCAGATACTGCCTCCGGCAATGGGGCGGCAGGCGAGCGTCTACCCCCTCGGCGGCGTCACGGCTCAGACGCTCGACAAGGCGAGGGCCCTTCTCGCGAAAGCGAAGTACAGGCCGCAGAAACTCGTCCTCTACACGGCGACGTCGCCCTCGTTCTTCGCCGCCTGGGCGCAGATCTTCAGCTACGACATGAGGCGTCTCGGGATTGACGTCGAGATCAAGTACTTCGGGACGGCTAACGCGATGTTCCGCGCCGCCGGCAGGCGTGGCGAGCCGTTCGACGTCCTGACCGGCCGCTGGAGCGTGGACTACCCGGACGCCAGCACGTACTTCGACCCTCTCCTGAACGGCGATTCCATCAGGTCGACGGGCAACTTCAACGACGCGTACTTCGACAACCCGAAGTACAACCGCGCGATCGAGCGCATCGACCGCATGAGCGGCGCCGCACGCCGCAAGGCGTGGGCCAACCTCGACGTCGAGATGATGCGCGACGACCCGCCGTGGGCGCCGTTCCTCAACGGAGCGCGGGCGGACTTCGTCTCGGAGAGCTTCGGCTGCTACGTCCTCCAGCCCGTGATCGGCCGTCTCGACATCGCGGCCGCCTGCAAGAAGTGATGCGCGCCCGGTCCTGGCTCAGCGGCGTGCTCATCGTCGTGGCGACCGGACTGCTCGCCACCGGTGGCGCGTCGGCCTTTCCGAGCAGGGGTGGCACCTTGCGCATCAGCAACGGACGCGACCTGGACAGCATGGATCCGGCGGTTGCCTACGACGTGGGCTCGTGGGGGTTCGAGTACGTGACCTGCGCGAAGCTCTACAACTACCCCGACAAGCCGGCGCCTGCGGGCGCGATCGTCGGTCCGGAGGTCGCGACGGACTTTCCGAAGGTCTCCGCCGATGGGAGGACGCAGACGATCCAGCTGCGACGGACGTTCCGCTTCGACAACGGCCAGCCCGTGACGGCAGCAAACTTCGTGGCCGCGTTCAACCGCGACGCGAGTCCGAAGCTGAACTCGGGGGCGCAGTACTACCTGCACGAGATCGTCGGCGCCGACGCGGTGATCGACGGGCAGGCGCCGACGATCTCCGGCGTCCAGGCGACCGGCCGGTACACGCTCCGGATCCGGACGATGAAGAGGGTTCCCGACCTCGTCTCCCGTCTGACGATGCCGTTCTTCTGCCCGATCGCGGTCGACACGCCGCTCCGGGAGATCGACGATCCGCTCGGCTCGGGGCCGTACTACGTCGCCTCGCGGGTGCCCAATCGCGAGACCGTCCTCAAGCGAAACCCCTTCTACCGCGGGACGCGTCCGGCAAATGTCGACCAGATCGTCTACACGATCACCCCGGTTGCCGCGTGTGCGTCGCTCGTGGAGCAGAACGCGATGGATTACTGCTTCGCCACGCCATCGGCGCTCGTCCGGGGCATCGTCGCGAAGTACGGCATCAACAGCCCTAGCGGACGGTTCTTCTTCCATCCAACGCTCGAAGTGGACTACCTCGCCTTCAACCACGACCGCGCGGCGTTCAAGGGCGTCGGCCAGATCCTGCTCAAGCAGGCGATCAACTGGGCCATCGACCGTCACGCGCTCGCCGAGGTCGCCGGGTACTTGCAAGGCAAGCGCACCGACCAGATCCTGCCTCCGGCCATGACGCGCCCCGCGAGCATCTACCCGCTCGGAGGCGTCACGAGTCGAAGCCTGGCGCGGGCACGGGCGCTCCTCGCAAGAGCGAAGCTCAAGCCCTCGAAGCTGGTCGTCTACGTCGACAACTTCCCCGGCTATCACCTCACGTGGGCGCAGATCCTCCAGTTCGACCTCCGCCGGCTCGGGATCGACGTCGAAATCAAGGTTTTCCCGCGCTCGGGCTACACAGGCCTGATCGGGACGCGCGGGACGCCGTACGACATCGCGATCCCCCAGTGGTTTCCGGACTATGCCGATCCGGTCACGTTCTTCGGCCCCCTCTTCGACGGATCGGCTCTCGGGCCCACCGGTAACACGAACGTCTCGTATTTCGACCGACCGAGAGTCAACGCAGCAATAGCCCGCATCGCGAGTCTGACCGGTGACGCGCGGCGCAAGGCCTGGGCCGACCTCGACGTCGAGCTGATGCGCGACGACCCACCCGCCGCGCCCGTCCGCATCGGCACCGTAACCGACTTCGTCTCGAAGAGCTACGGCTGCTACGTCTTCCAGCCAGTAGTAGGTGCCCCGGACTACGCGGCCGCGTGCAAGAAGTAGCTAGACCTTGAAGCGCACGTTGAGGACGTCGCCGTCCTCGACGACGTAGCCCTTCCCCTCGAGTCGCTGGACCCCCCGCCGTGCCGCCTCGGCATGCGAGCCCGCATCGAGCAGGTCGCCCCAGTGGATCACCTCGCAGCGGATGAAGCCGCGCGCGATGTCCGAGTGGATCGACTCGGCGGCGTCGAGCGCGGTCTCCCCGTACCGGAGCGTCCAGGCGCGCGCCTCCGTGTCGCCGATCGTGAAGAACGAGATCAGGCCGAGCGCCTCCTTCAGTTGACGGACGACCTCGTCGAGAGCGGACGGACCCTCGCGGAACTCGGCCGCCTCCTCAGCGGAGAGTTCGGCGAGCTCCATCTCGAGCTCGCAGTCGATCCCGCCGAGCCCGTTGACGATCGGGATGAGCGGCTTCGTCGTCAGCGGCTCGAGCTCGCCGGGAAGCTCGCCCGGCCACTCGGAGAGAGGCTTCCCCTCCTCGAGGAGGGCGAGGAGCTCCTCGAGCCGCGACACCTCCTGCCGCTTCGCCGGGTCCCCCGACTTCGCCTCGTTCCGGACACGCTCGAGGCGCCGCTCGACGTGGTCGCGGTCGGCGACGAGCAGCTCGAGCCGGATCGCCTCCAGATCCCGCCCGGGATCGGCGTCGTGCGAGAAGCCGTCCGCGACCGCGAGGAGCGCGTCCGACTGCCGGAGACCGCCGAGGAGCGCGCCGCCCGTCCCGGGCACGTCGACGACGCGGATCGCCGCGGGCGTCACCTTCTTCGAGCCGATCAGCACTGCCAGCCGGTCGAGTCGGTCGTCCGGGATCGTGGCCACGCCCACATTCGGCTTGTCCGTCACGGACGCGTAGGCAGTCACCTCCGCACCTGCGTGCGTGAGCGCGTTGAACAGCGCCGTCTTGCCCGCGTTGGGCAGGCCGACGATCCCGACCTGCAGCGGCACTAGTCGCCGAAGCCGACGCGCCCTTCGCGGGCGAAACGCTTCACGTACAGCACGCGCGGGAGGACGAGCAGGATCGTGCCGTCCTGCGCGTCGAGCGAGAGCGCGCCAGCCTCGCCTGCGTTCAACGAGCGGTCGAGCGCCTCGGCGCTCGCAGGTAAGACGAGCGTGCTCAGGATCGTCCCTCCTTCCAGGCCGACCTCGATTCGGACAAACTCGCTCTCAGCCACTGGACACCACCTCCGTCAGGACGCCGTGCACGGCGTCGGGATGCACGAATGCGACCTCGAGCCCGAGCAGCCCGGGCCGAGGCGCGAGGTCGATGAGCTCCGCTCCCGAGGCCGCCAGCTCCTCGAGCGCCGCGCGAACGTCGTCCGCCTCGTAGGCGACGTGGTGCATGCCCGGTCCGCGCTTCGCGAGGAAGCGGCCGACCGGGGAATCGTCCGCCGTCGGCGCGAGAAGCTCGACGCGGCTGTCACCGACGAGGACGAACGCCGCCTCGACACCGTCGGGCTCGAGCGCGGCACGATGCTCGACACGAGCGCCGAAGAGATCCGCGTAGGTGGCGATCGCCTGGTCGAGATCGGAGACCGCCATGCCAACGTGATGGATACCGCGGAGCGCCACGCGCGCGATGCTACTCGTCGGCCGCGCGCCCGCCGCGCAGCCAGCTGTCAGTCGCGGAGCGGAAGCGCCCGAACGGTGCCCACCGTCTCGGACGAACGCGACTCGGCCTTCACGTCCGAGAGGATCGCCTCGAGCTCCGCGCGGTCGAGCGTCTCACGGTGGAGAAGCGCCTCGGCGACGCGGTCGAGCGCGGCGCGGTGCTTCGAGAGCAGCCGCTTCGCCTCCTCGTACGCGCCGTCCGTGAGCCGCGACTGCTCGGTGTCGCGCAGGCGCTTGGTCTCCTCGGACAGCGCGTAGTTGTCCGCTCGCATCGTGCGCGCTGGGGCGATCTCCGACATGCCGTACTCGAACACCATCGCGCGCGCGAGCTCGGTCACACGCTCGAGGTCGTCGGCGGCGCCGTTCGTGATCCGCCCGAAGACGACCTCCTCCGCCGCCCGCCCGCCCAGGAACACGGCCATCAGATCGACGAATTCCTCTCGGGTGTGCAGGTAGCGATCTTCGGTCGGCATGTTCAGCGTGTAGCCGAGCGCATCCCCGCGGGAGACGATCGTCGCCTTCTGCGCCGGGAAGAGGTCGCCGACCAGGTGCGACATGACCGCGTGACCGGCCTCGTGATAGGCGAGGATCCGCTTCTCCTTCTCGGAGACGACGCGGCGCTGCTGGAGGCCCGCGACGATCCGCTCGAGCGCGGCGTCGAAATCGGACTGGCGCACGTACTGCGCGCCCGTACGCCCAGCGAGGATCGCGGCCTCGTTGCACAGGTTCGCCAGGTCTGCGCCGGTCAGCCCCGACGTCTGCTTCGCCACGCGGCCGAGGTCGACGTCCGCAGCGAGCGGCTTGGTACGCGTATGGACGCCGAGGATCGCTTCGCGACCCGCGACGTCCGGCGACGCGACGAGCACCTGACGGTCGAAACGGCCCGGGCGCAGAAGAGCCGGGTCGAGATCCTGGACGCGGTTGGAAGCGGCCATGACGACGACCTCGTCGCGGGCACCGAAGCCGTCGAGCTCGACGAGGAGCTGGTTCAGCGTCTGGTCGTGCTCGCGGTGGAAGCCGCCGCCGGCGCGCGTCGTGCCGACGGCGTCGAGCTCGTCGATGAAGACGATCGACGGCGCGTTCTTCCGCGCCTCCTCGAAAAGCTTGCGGATCCGGGCCGCGCCGAGCCCGGCGAACATCTCGACGAACGACGCGGCGCTCGCCGAGTAGAAGTTCGCGCCCGACGCGCTCGCGACCGCCTTCGCGAGCAGAGTCTTCCCGGTGCCGGGAGGCCCGTGCAGGAGGATTCCCCGCGGAACCCGCGCGCCGAGCTTCTCGAAGCGCCGGCGGTTGCGCAGGAAGTCGACGACCTCGGCCAGCTCCTCCTTTGCCTCGTCGAGCCCGGCCACGTCGTCCCAGGACACCGCGACCTGCGAGCCCTTGACGACCGGCGCCGGCTTCGCCCGCGGCATGAACCGCAAGGTGTAGAGCAGGAGGACGATCACGATCCCGAAGAACACGATCGGGAGCCACGTGATCAGGGTGTTCTGGAGGTCGCCCACCACCTGGAGTCGATATCGGCAGGCTGCTTGGTCGCCTCAAGGTGGGTGAGGCCGTGGCGACCGGTGGGCGCTAGCGTTGGGGCGTGTCGAGCGAGCTCCCGCTCCCGCCGCACGCAGACTCCGCCTCCGTCGCCGCGGTCTGGAGAGTCCCCTACGAGAGGCGCTTCCACGAGGCTCTCGGCTGGGCCGCGAAGCACGCGATCCGCCCGGCCGCCGCCGACCCGATGCGCGTGTGCCTGCTCTGCGTCGATCTCCAGAACACGTTCTGCACTCCCGGCTTCGAGCTCTTCGTCGCAGGACGCTCGGGCACCGGGGCGTCGGACGACAGCATTCGTCTGTGCGAGTTCCTGTACCGGAACCTGGCGGCGATCACGGAGGTCGTCGTCACCCTCGACACGCACCAGGCGTTCCAGATCTTCCACGCGCCGTTCCTCGTCGATGCGGACGGGAAGCACCCCGATCCGTTCACCCTCGTCACCCCGGACGACGTCGCTTCGCGCCGCTGGCGCGTCGACCCGGACGCGGCCGAGATCGTCGGGTTCGGGCAGGGACATGCCGACGCGCACCTTCGCTCGTACGTGTCCGCTCTCGCGTCGAGCGGGAAGTACGACCTCACGATCTGGCCGTTCCACGCGCTCCTCGGCGGGATCGGACACGCACTCGTGAGCGCGGTCGAGGAGGCGATCTTCTTCCACGCGATCGCGCGGCGGGCGCAGACGCGATTCGAGCTCAAAGGTCGGAGCCCGCTCACCGAGCACTACTCCGCACTCGGCCCCGAGGTGCTCCGCGGCGCGCAGGGCGAGGTGCTCGGACGCAGGAACGAGGCACTCGTCGCGCACCTGCTCGGCTTCGATGCGGTGCTCGTGGCCGGACAGGCGAAGAGCCACTGCGTCGCGTGGACGATCGACGACCTGCTCCAGGATCCCGCGGCCCACGAGCTCGAGGCCGCGCAGCGCCTGTATCTGCTCGAGGACTGCATGTCGTCGGTGGTCGTTCCCGACGTTGTCGACTACACCGACGACGCCGACGCGGCGTTCGCCCGCTTTGCCGACGCCGGAGCGCATGTCGTCCGCTCGACCGAGCCGATGGTCGCCTGGCCCGGGCCCATCGGGGCCGCGCTCGCTAGCTGACGCGCTCGAGCCGGGGGTTCGGCCGAAACCTGCGGCCCACCTTCCCAGCGGGCCTGCCGTCGAGCAGCACCACGTCCGCGGTGAAGTCGTTCGCGCCGCGGATGAGGGACGAGCCGACGCCATAGGCGTCGACCGGAACCCCCTGCTCCTCGAAGGCGCGGATCTTCTCGACCGTGAACCCGCCGGAGACGACGATGCGCACGTCTCCGAATCCCTCCGCGTCGAGCGCCTCCCGCACCTTCCGCACGAGCCGCTCGTTGACGCCGCGCGGGTCGAAGTCCCCGAGCTCGTCGAGGAGCGAGCGGTCGACGAGATCCGCGGACGTGTCGAGTCGGACGCCCCAGAGCCTCGGCCCGAGCGCTCGAGCCACGTCGAGCGCGGTCCGGACCGAGTCGTTCTCGAAGTCGACGAGGACGACAATGTTCATGTCCTCCGGAGCCCACTCTGCGAACTTCGTGGCGGCGAGGACGGTGTCGCCGCCGTACGCGGCGATGAGCGCATGCGGGACGGTCCCGATGCCGCGTCCGCCCCACCACGACGCCTGGGCATCCGTCGAGACGCCGATCGCACCGGCGACGTGCGCCGCGTAGCCGTCCCCCGTCTGCACGCGGTGGTGATCGTGACGGGCGGGGAAGTAGAGGATCTCCTTGCCGCCCGCGGCCTCGACCACACGCCGGACGTTCGTGGAGATCAGCGTTCGCCGCGCGAGGACGCCGAGGTAGACCGTCTCGAGGTGCGCGAACAGGGTGTAGTCCCCCTCGATCGTGAGCACGGTCTCCCACGGCTCGATCGCGTCGCCCTCGTAGAGCGCCGAGACCTCGAGCTCGTCCCAGCCGTGCGAGCAGAGCTCGAGGATGGCGACTGCCTCGTCGATCCCGCCGAGGAGGGCGTTCTCCTTCTGGAAGACCTGCATCAGGACGTGCGGGTGCCGCCCGTCGGCGAGAAGCGCCGAGCGGGCGTGGTTGAAGTACGCATCGGTGTAGTACCCGTCACGCATCTTCTCGACGGGGAGGTCGAAGATCTCCGGTGCGAGCCGACGCGTTCCGGCCCGCGTGACGGTCATGTCTCGAGAGCGAGGCAGGCGTCGCGCGCTGCGTTCGCGACCTCGAGCTGCTCCGGCGACGGCTCCGCAGTCGAAAAGCGCCGCTGCAGCTCGAAGCCCGGCCGGGCGAGCGCACGTGCAAACGGATTCTCGGGATGGCGCGTCGTCCAGGCGAAGACTTCGACGGACGCGCCGACGGCCGCGGTCGTCGCCACGAGCCGGGCGAGTCCGCGGGCCGGACGCGGCACCGCGGCGACGGCGACGTTGGCCGCCATCGAGGACGCGAGGAGCGGGGCGATGAGCTGCGATCCGCAGCGAGGGTGCTCCTTCGGCGCGGGGGCGCCCGTCTCGTAGGTCCCGATCGAGACGTGCTCCGCACCGTGGTACGCGGCGAGGTTCGGGCCGCGGAGCGCGAGCATCGCGGGGACGAGCGCGGCGGCGCCGGCGGCCAGCTCCGTCCCGCCCGGCGAGAGCACGCGCGAGCGGCGGATTGCCCGCACCGCCACCGACGAGGCGACGATCGACCCGAGGATGGCCGGGCGCTCGAACGGGAAACGGGCCTGAGGCAGCGCGCGCCGCACCATCGGGAGCAGTGCGAACGCCTCCGCGAGCCGAATCGGACCGCGAAGCACCGGCATCCGCACCGACGCCGCGGGTGCGAGCTGCGGCTTCTTTCCCGAGGCGACGTGGAGCGTCCCCTGCCCGTCGCGGACCGCGCAGGCCCAGGCGGTGGGACCGTGAACGAGGACGCCGTTCTGGAGCGCCATCCCGCCGAGCCGCACGGTCTCCTTCTCCGGATTCTCCACGCTCAGAGGGTAGCCGCGCGGCCCGGACGCGCCTCAGCCGTTGCCGCGCGAACCGAGCGCACGGAGCGCCTGCTGGAGCCGATCCGAGCCGGGGCCGCGCGCGAGCGCAACGCCGTCGAGCTCGACGATCGGCATCACCTCGCGAACCGACGACGTCGTGAACGCCTCGTCGGCGGCGAGAAGCTCGTCGAGCAGGTAGCCGCCCTCCTCGACCTGGAAGCCGCACCCGGGTGCGAGATCGAGGAGTGCCGAGCGGGTCACGCCGGCGAGGATCCCGAGGTCGAGCGAGGGCGTGAGGAGCGTGTCCCCTCGGCGCCACCAGATGTTCGTCACGGTGCCCTCGAGTACGATCCGGTCGGCGTCGACGAAGACGGCGTCGTCCGCGCCCCGTCGCTTCGCCTCGGCCTCGGCCGCCATGTTCACCGCGTAGCTCGTCGACTTGATCCCCGGCAGGAGCCACGGCGCCGACGCCCGGACGCCGAGGAGCGAGACGATCCGGGCACCCCGCGACCGCACCTCCTCGATCCACTCCGGAATCTCGCTCAGCAACGCGAGCCCCTGCGGCCCTTCGTCCGCCGGCCCCGCCGTCCAGACGAGCCGAAGGACGACGTCATCGGGCTCTCCGCCGAGCGCATCGAGCACGAGCGCGACGAGCGCCTCCAGCTGAGTGCGGGCGACGGCCGGAAGTCCGACCCCGGCAGCGGAGCCCTCGAGCCGGTCGAGATGCTCGTCGAGACGGAAGGGGACACCGCCGTACACCCGGAGCGTCTCGAACGCGGCCTGTCCGCGCAGGAGCGCCTCGTCGTCGGCGCGCACGACCGGCTCCGCCGGATCGCAGAGTCCGCGGCCGGTCACGGCGAGCGCGAGGAGCGTCACGCGTGCGCCCGCCTCGCTTGGGGGAGGCCCGAGCCGATCGCCTCGAGGAGCGGGAGCGCCTTCGTCCACGACTCCTCGACTTCCATCGCCGGGTCCGAGTCCCACACCACGCCGCCTCCGACCCAGAGGTGGATGCGGTCACCGTCGAGCGCGAAGGTGCGGATGGTCAATGCCAGCTCGAAGTCGCCGTTCCCGTGGACGCGACCGAGCGCCCCCATCGACGCCCCGCGGCCGACCGGCTCGAGCTCGGCGATGAGATCGACCGCGGCGATCTTCGGGGCTCCCGTCACCGATCCTCCGGGGAACGTCGCCTCGAGCATCTGTGCGAGGCCGACGCCCTCCCGCAGTGTTCCCTCGACCGTCGAGACCATGTGCTCGACGCCCGCGAGCCGCCCGGTCGCCATCAGCTCGGGCCAGCGGACGCTCCCCGCCTCGCATACACGCGAGAGGTCGTTCCGCTCGAGGTCGACGATCATCACGTGCTCGGCAGCGTCCTTCTCGGAGGATGCGAGCTCCTCACCGCGTCCCGGTGGCCGCGTTCCCTTGATCGGCTTCGTCCAGATCCTGCCCCCACGCCGAGCGAGGAAGAGCTCCGGCGACGCCGAGACGACCGCCCAGCCGTCGCCCTCGAATGGCTCCGCGTGGAGAGGGTCGAGTGGACGGAGCGCACCGGCCAGCCCCGCGGCGCTCCCTTCGAACGGCGCGGAGAGGTGCTGGACGACGTTGACCTGGTAGACGTCGCCCGCCTCGATCGCCTCCCGCACCCGCTCGACCGCGTGCTCGTACTCTGCGCTCGTCCAGGTGGGATCCCAGGAGCCGATGTGGAGAGCGGGGCTGGCCTCGCCCTCGTGATCCCGAGCCTGACCGCGGATCGCGCATGCCGCGAGCGGAAGGGCGCAAGGCTCCCGAGGTGACGGCGTGTCGCGGCGGCGGATCGTCTGCGATAGCCTGTACCCGAGGTAGAGGTCGGCCTCCAAGTCCTCTCCGCCCGGGACGAAGAACCCGGCGTCACGCAGGAACTCCTCGATCGCGCGAAACGCGCTCTCGGCGCGGTGGAGCTCGAGCCGGGAGCCGGCGCCCGAGTCAGGCATCTCCTCGCGCGGCTCAGCCGCTCACCGGCTCCGCGACGAGCCCCGCGAGCCGCTCGTACTGCGCAGCCGGATCGTCGTGCCAGAAGACCGCGCTGCCGGCGACGACGAGATCGGCACCCGCCTTCCGGACGCTCTCGATCGTCTCCTCGTTGACGCCGCCGTCGACCTGGACTCGTACGCCGTCCGGGAGCAGCGAGCGGAGACGTTCGATGCGGCCGAGGGCCTCGGGCATCAGCTTCTGGCCCGAGTAGCCCGGGTGAATCGACATGCAGTTGACGAGATCCGCCGCCTCGGCCGCCTCGGCCGCCTCTTCCACCGAGGTCTCGGGGTTGAAGGCGATGCCGACGCCGAGCCCGAGCGCCCGCGCCTCAGCGATGGCGGCGGCCGGGTCGTCGGCGACCTCGACGTGGAACGTCACGCTGTCCGCGCCCGCGCGCGCGAACGACTCGAAGTGGCGGCGAGGCTCGCTCACCATCAGGTGGCAGTCGAGCATGCAGTCCCATCCACGCACGAAGGGGGAGATCGCCTCGAGCACGACCGGACCGATCGTGATCTCGGGGACGAAGTGTCCGTCACCCGTGTCGAAATGGAAGACACGTGCCCCGGCCGTGACGAGCTCCGCCAGCTGCTCGCGGAGGCAGGAGAAGTCGGCCGCGTAGATCGACGGCTCCACCTCGACCTCGCGCGCGCGCTCACTCCACGCCATCGCGCGCACCGTACTGGAATGGCGGAGCGCCGCGCGAGGCGGGGTACGCGCTTCTAGGCCGCGCGGGGCGCGCGCCAGCCGCCGTGCCGACGCGTGAGCACGTCGGCGGCCTTCGGCCCCCACGTTCCCTGCTCGTACGGCTCGACGGGCGGTGCCTCGTCGAGCAGGGGCTGCACGATTCGCCACGTCTCCTCGACGACGTCCCAGCGCGGGAAGAGCGTGCTGTCACCGTGGAGCGCGTCGGTGAGCAGGCGCTCATACGGACCGGGGGGCATCCCGAGCTCCTCGATGAAGGAGAGGTCGAGCGAGACGGGCCGCGACGCGTCCTTTCCGGGCGTCTTCGCGCGGATGCCGATCGTGACGCCCGCGTCGCGCCCGATGCGGAAGACGACGTCGTCCGGCCCGGGACACGAGAGGCGGTGCGAGCCGAACCGCAGCTCCGGCACCTTGCGCAGGCGGACGACGATCTCCGTGGCGCTGACAGGCAGCGCCTTGCCGGCGCGGACGAGGATCGGGACGCCGGCCCAGCGCCAGTTGTCGATCTCGAAGCGAAGAGCGACGAACGTCTCCGTGTCCGAGCCGCGCTTGACGCCGTCGATGCCGAGGTAGCCGTCGTACTGGCCGCGAACGGCGTGCGCGGGATCCACCGACGGCATCGCCCGGAAGACGTCGAGCCGATGGCGGGACACCGCGTCGTCGTCGCCCGCGGGCGGGTCCATCGTGACCAGCGCGAGCACCTGCAGCAGATGGTTCTGGACGACGTCGCGGAGGGCGCCGACGCGGTCGTAGAACGACCCCCGGTCCTCGACGCCGAAGTCCTCGGCCATCGTGATCTGAATGGACTCGACGTGCTCGCGGCTCCAGACCGGCTCGAAGAGCGCGTTCGCGAAGCGCAGGTACATGATGTCCTGGACCGGCTCCTTGCCGAGGAAGTGGTCGATGCGATAGAGCCGCTCCTCGGGGACGAGCGCCGTCAGCCGCCGGTTGAGCTCACGTGCGGACTCGAGATCCGTCCCGAACGGCTTCTCGACGACGAGACGCGCGTTCTCGAGCAGGCCCGCCTCGGCGAGCTCCTCCGCGACGTCGAGGAACGTGACCGGCGGGATCGCGAGGTAGAAGACCGGCGCCGACGCCTCTGCGAGCGCCTGGCGGAGACGCTCGTAGAGATCGTCGTCCGCGGTGTCACCGCCCACGTATGTCAAACGCGAGAGGAACGTGTCGAGCGTGCGACGGTCGAGCGGCTCGCCCTTCGCCCTCTTCGCGGCGCGGATCGCCTCGTCCGCATGCTCGCGGATCTCGTCCTCGCTCAGCGCGCGCCGCCCGACCCCGACCACCGTGCAGGTGAGGATGTCCTGCTTGGTCAGGTCGTAGAGCGCTGGAAGCGTCTTCGTTCGCGCGAGATCGCCGGTGATGCCGAAGACGACGAGTGCGTCCGCGGTCTCGCTCATGCGGAGCCGAGAAGCGACTGCGCGACGGATCGGAGCATCTCGACTCCGAGCTCCAGGTCTTCGACCGCGATGCGCTCGTTCGCCGAGTGGACGAGCTTGGTGGCAAGCTCGGTGTCCATCGCCTTCAGCGGAAAGTACCCGTACGCGACCGTTTCGAACGCCTCGCGCAGGAAGTGGCTGTCGGTGAAGCCGGGGTTCACGAGCGGGGCGAGACGGGCGTCGGGCTCGATACTCGCCGTGAACTCCTCGAGCGCGTCCCAGAGCGGCGACTCGATCGGCGAGCGGGTACCGCCCACCGCCTCGAGCCACTCGAGCTCGTAGCTCCCGTTTCCGAGCGCCGCCCGGATCAGCGGCTCCACGTCCTGCGGCGCCTGCTCCGGCAGGAGGCGGCAGTCCACCGTCACCTCGCACACCGCCGGGATGACGTTTCGCTGGTGCGACGCGTCGATCATGGTCGGCGAGAGCGTCAACGAGAGGAGCGGCTCCACGAGCCCGCCGAGCACCGGGTCGAGCTCGCGGACGCGTTCGAGCGCGACGCCGACCGGCGGCGCCTCGCCGAGCACGGCCTCGAGGAACCTGCTCGCCTCCGGGATCAGCGCACGCGCCGGCTCGTATGCCCCGAGCGCCTCGACGTAGCGCGCGGCCTTTACGAGCGCGTTGTCCGCGATCCCGGGCATCGACGCGTGGCCACTCCGTCCGTGAACGCGAAGGACGAACGGCGCGGACATCTTCTCGGCGGTGCCGCACAGATAGACCGGCTTGCCGCTGACAACGAGCCGCTCGCCACCGCCCTCGTTGACGGCGTAGTCGCACCGGACCGCCTCGGGGTGCGCCTCCACCAGCCAGCTCAGCCCGAAGTCGGCTCCGACCTCCTCGTCGGCGACCGAGACGAAGATCAGGTCGCCCGTGGGCACGAACCCCTCCCGCTCGAGCGAGGCGAAGGCGACCGCCGACGCCGCGACCTGGCCCTTCATGTCGAGCGCTCCACGGCCCCAGATCTCGTCGTCGACGAGGTCGCCCGACCACGGGTCGCGTTCCCACTCTCCGAGATCCGCGAGAACCGTGTCCGTGTGCGAGAGGAACGCGAGCGTCGGTCCGTCGCCGCCAGCCAGTCGAGCGACGACGTTCGCGCGCTCGGGCTCTCGAGCGATCAGCTCGCACTCGATCCCACTCCGGGCGAAGTAGTCCCGGAGCGCCTCCGCCGCCCGGGTCTCGTTGCCGGGCGGGTTGACCGTGTCGAGGCGAAGCAGCTCCTGCAGGAGCTCCGTGACCTCGTCGCGGTAGGCCACTAGGACGAGGCCTTCGAGAGCGCAGTCAGCTCGTTCCGGACCTCCCACAGCTCGGGGAACGAGACCTTCGTCACGAGGCGTCCGAGAAGCTCGACCGGCGTGCCCTGCGTCCCGACGACCGAGTCGCCGATCACGCGCGCGACGACCTGGTAGTGGCGCATCCGCCAGAGCTGGGCCTGCTCGTCGAGCTCGAGCAGCGCCTCCGCGAGCTGGTACAGCTCCTCGTGGTCGCGCCCCTGGACGTAGACGTCGGCGACGCTCAGCCCCGCCGCCCGGCGAGCGGCGTGGAACGCCTGCCCGAGACGCGGGAGCACGCGGCGAAGCTCGGTCCAGCCGGGCGAGTCGAACCCCGAGCCGTGCCCGAGCACCTTGCGGATCTCCTGGTACTCCCACGGCGACATGTGCTCGAGCATCTCGAGCTGCGGGATGAGGAAACGGATGCAGAGCGACGATCGCTCGAGCAGGCGCAGCGCCCTTCGGAGCTCTCCTTCCTCGATCAGCCGCGCGGCTTCGTCCGCATCGGCGGCCGAGAGCTTGAGCCAGAGCTCCGAGGTCTGGTGCGTGACCTGGAAGAGGAGCTCGTCGCGATGGACCCACTCGTCAGGCCCCTTCTGAAGCGAGAGGAGGTCGTCGGTCCGGAGGTAGCGCTCGTAGTCGGAACGCGCGTCGCCGTCGAGGATCGGCTGCGAGTAGTCCTCCGCTTCGGCCCCGTCGGACATGCCCGGAGCATACTTCGCGCGTGGGGGACCTCTTCACCCAGGCCGCCCGGGAGCGTCAGGCGGAGTCGGCGCCGCTGGCCGTCCGCCTGCGGCCGCACACGCTCGACGGGCTCGTCGGCCAGCAGCACGTGCTCGGGGAGGGATCGGCCCTCCGGCTCGCGATCGAGGAGGACCGCGTCCCCTCGATGATCCTCTTCGGCCCACCGGGCACCGGGAAGACGACGACCGCACGGATCGTCGCCGAGCGGACGGGCGCCGTGTTCGAGGAGCTCTCGGCCGTGTCGGCGCGCGTGGACGACGTGCGCGCGGTCATCCGGAACGCGGAGGAGCGGCTCGGCGCGAACGGCCTGCGGACGATCCTCTTCATCGACGAGATCCACCGCTTCAACAAGATGCAGCAGGACTCCGTCCTGCACGCGGTCGAGGACGGGCTCGTCACGCTCATCGGCGCGACCACCGAGAACCCGTACTTCGAGGTCAACTCGGCGCTGCTCTCCCGCTGCACGGTGATCGAGCTGCACGCGCTCTCGGACGAAGAACTCGGTGTCGTCCTGCGCCGCGGCTCTACCGAGCTCGGGATCGAGGCGACCGACGCGGTCGTCGAGACGATCGCGAGCCGGGCGGGCGGCGATGCGCGAGCCGCACTCCAGATCCTCGAGCTCGCCCACGACACCGCGCGCGCGGAGGGCACGACGCTCGCGGAGAGCCACGTCGTCGACGCCGCCC
Organism: uncultured Actinomycetes bacterium; assembly: GCA_963809405.1. Taxonomy (GTDB): domain Bacteria; phylum Actinomycetota; class Thermoleophilia; order Gaiellales; family Gaiellaceae; genus GMQP-bins7. The sequence goes on along the minus strand of CAWEJN010000002.1, from coordinate 890,713 downwards.
GCAAGCGCCCCCTCTTGTACGACCGCAAGGGCGACCAGCACTACGACTTCGCGTCCGCATTCATCAAGTCGATGCGCGGCGGCGACCCGGACGCGGCCGTCTACTACCTGGCGGCGATGCTGGAGGCGGGCGAGGACCCACGCTTCATCGCGCGCCGAATGGTCATCCTCGCCTCCGAGGACGTCGGAAACGCGGATCCGCGCGCGCTCTCGGTGGCGGTCGCCGCGGCGCACGCACTCGAGCTCGTCGGTCTCCCCGAGGCGCAGCTGAACCTCTCGCAGGCTGCGATCTACCTCGCCCGCGCACCGAAGTCGAACGCGTCGGCGACGGCGATCTGGGAGGCGCGGAACGACGTGCGGGAGCTCGGGAACGCGCGGCCGCCGGCGATGCTCCGCTCCACCGGGCACTCTCGGGCCGCGAAGGAACGCGGGCACGGCGAGGGCTACGTCTACCCGCACGACGACGCGGCGGGATTCGAGCTCGAGTACCTCCCGGAGGAGCTTCGCGGGCGACGGTACTATCGCCCCGCCGGTACGGGCGAGGAGGCGATCGATGGCGGTGACGACAGGTGAGAAGGCCCCTGCATTCGACCTCGCGGTGACGCATCACGAGCGCGTCCGACTCTCTGACTTCCTCGGCCGCCGCAACGTCCTCCTCGTCTTCCACCCGTTCGCCTTCACCGCCGTCTGCGAAGAGGAGGCACTCGACCTCCAGGAGAATCTCGACTCGTTCTCGAACGCGGAGACGGACGTCGTGCTCGTCTCCTGCGACCCGTGGCCTGCACGCCAGGCCTGGAAGAAGCAGCTGCAGGCGACGTACACCTTCGCCTCCGACTTCTGGCCCCACGGCGCCGCCTCGAAGGCGTACGGCGTGTTCGACGAGGAGCTCGGCGCGCCCTACCGCGGAACGTTCCTGATCGACAAGGAGGGGACCGTGATCTGGTCGCTCGTCAAGATCTCGGGCGAGCGGCGCACGGAGATGGTCCCCGAGTCGCTCGAGTCGCTCCACGAGCACGAGTGAGGCTCGCGCTCCACGCCTGGGGCGAGGAGGGCGCTCCCCGCGTGGTCTGCCTGCATGGCGTCACGAGCCACGGGCGCCACTTCGGGAACCTCGCCGCGGCGCTGCCCGGCTTCCACGTCGTCGCGCCCGACCTGCTCGGCCACGGCTCGTCTCCGTACGAGCCTCCCTGGGACATCGACGCGCACATCGCCGCGATCGTCGAGACGGTGGGCGCGAAGCCCGCGCTGCTCGTCGGCCACTCTTTCGGCGGCCGGCTCGCGTTCGAGATCGCTGCGCGCGCGCCGAAGCTCGTGCCGCGCCTCGTCCTCCTCGATCCGGCGATCCTGCTGCCCCCGCACGTCGCGCTCGTCGCCGCCGAGAATGCGCGGAACGAGCGCGCGTACGTCTCCTTCGACGAGGCGATCACGCGGCGCTACGACGAGAGCCAGCTCCAGTCCGCGCCGCGCACGCTGCTCGTGGACGAGCTTCGGAATCACCTCATGCTGAGCGAGGACGGTCTCTACCGGTACTGCTACTCCCAGTCCGCGGTCGGCGCCGCGTACGGGGAGATGTCCTCGGCGCCGCCACCGTTCGAGCAGGTCCGCATCCCGACGCTGCTCGTGCTCGGCGAGAGGTCGTACCTACCGTACGATCACCTGCTCGACGCACACCGAGAGGCGCTCGGAGATCTGCTCGAGGTCGCGATCGTGCCCGGCGGGCACACCGTGCTCTGGGACGCTCTCGAGGAGACGTCCGCCGTCGTGTCCGCGTTTCTCGCGCGCTCGTCCTAGGCGATCGCGTACTCGTCGGCGATCGCGAGCGCCTCGTCGAGCACCGCGATCCCCTCGTCGACCTCGTCGCGCGTGATCGTCAGCGGCGGGACGACCATGACGACGTTCCAGTGCGTCATCAGGTAGAGGCCGCGATCGAGCGCTGCCTTCGCGAGCCGAGCGACAGGCGCGGCGGCTTCCCCCGAGGCGTTGTACGGAACGAGCATCTCGCGTGTCTCCCGACTCTTGACGAGCTCGATCCCCCAGAAGCAGCCGAGACCTCGGACTTCGCCGATCGACGGATGGCGCGTCTCGAGCTCGCGGAGGCGCTCCCCGATGTAGCCGCCGACATCGGCGGCGTTCTCGACGATGTCCTCCTCGCGGAACGCCTCGATCGAGGCGACGGCCGACGCACACGCGAGCGGATGCCCGGCGTACGTCAGCCCACCCGGGAAGTAACGACTCCGCACCCAGTCCGCGAGCTGCTTCCGGATGATCATCGCTCCGAGCGGGACGTATCCCGAGTTGATCCCCTTCGCGACCGTGAGGATGTCCGGGACGACGTCCCAGTTCTCGCACGCGAACCAGCGGCCCGTCCGGCCGAAGCCGGCCATGACCTCGTCGCAGATGAGCAGGATCCCATGCCGGTCGCAGACCTCGCGGATCGCCTGCAGGTACCCGTCCGGCGGCGGGATGACGCCGTTCGTCCCCGTGACCGTCTCGAGGATCACCGCTGCGACGGTGTGCGGCCCTTCGTACTCGAGGATCTCCTCGAGATGCGGCGCGCCCGTGCAGACGGGACACGGATCGGGGTGACCCGCAGGACAGCGGTACGTGAACGGGTCGAGCATGCGCACGACACCCTGCATCCCGGGCTCGGTCGGCCAGCGACGGGGATCACCCGTGAGCGTGATCGCCCCGTGCGTCGCGCCGTGGTACGAGCGGTAGCGCGCGATGATCTTGTGCCGCCCGGTGTAGAGACGAGCGAGCTTGATCGCATTCTCGTTCGCCTCCGCGCCGGCGTTCGTGAAGAACGACATCGTGAGATCGCCCGGCGTCACCTCGGCGAGGAGCCGGCCGAGCTGGGACCGTGACTCGTTCGCCATCGGCGGCCCGATCGTGCAGAGCTTGTCCGCCTGTTCCTTGATCGCCGCGACGATCTTCGGGTGCTGGTGCCCGATGTTGACGTTGACGAGCTGCGAGGCGAAGTCGAGGTAGCGCTTGCCGTCGTAGTCCCAGAAGTACCGTCCCTCGGCGCCGGCGACGGCGATCGGGTTGATCGCGTCCTGCGTCGACCACGAGTAGAGGACGAACTCCTTCGCGTCCTCGACGATCTGCGCGCCGAGGTTGGGGTCGATCTCGACCACGGCCATGTCTCGCTCCTTCGCTAGCGTTCTCCGGCTTCCGGTCGATCGTAGCGCCGTGCTCCGCAAGGGCGACGCGGTCAGATCGCTTCGAGACGATGTGTGCGCGGTGGGCGCCGGGCTAGGGGGAAGAAGCCCGACGCACCTCCGCGCACAGCTTTATCCGCAAGGACAGGATCCGCAAAAGCGGATCCTGTCCGCGGCGGAAATCCCTGAAGCGCAAGCCGCGAAGTGACGGTGCTTGGTCTCTCGCTCACTGCCGAAGTCGTCTTGGGGACCGGGTTCCACGCCTACCTCGCAGCCGCCGGTAACAGCTCCTGCCCGAACGCTGCGCGCTCCACGAACTGCCCGACGCCGGGCTCGGCGACGAGCGACCCGTTCTCGACGAGCATGTTCCCGCGCAAGAGCACCGTCTCCGGCGAGCCCGTCACCTCCGTCCCCTCGTACAGGTTGTAGTCCGACCTCGAGTACTGGCTTTCGGCGGTGATCAGATGTCGCCTCTCGGGGTCGAAGATCACGATGTCCGCGTCGGAGCCGGGGGCGATGGTGCCCTTGCGGGGATACAAGCCGAAGAGCTTCGCCGGATTGGTCGAGAGCAGCTCGACCATCCGGTTGAGGCTGATCCGGCCGGTGCGGACGCCGAACTCGTGGATCATGTGCAGCCGGTTCTCGAGTCCCGGAGCCCCGTTCGGGATCTTCGAGAAGTCGTCCTTGCCGAGCGACTTCTGACCATCCCAGAGGAACGCGCAGTGGTCGGTCGAGATCGCCGAGAGGACGTCCGACCGCACGGCGTTCCAGAGGAGCTCCTGGTTCTCCTGCGCCCGCGGCGGCGGCGTGTAGACGTACTTCGCGCCCTCGAAGTCGGGCCGCTCGAGGAACGTGTCGTCGACGAAGAAGTACTGCGTGCACGTCTCGCCCCAGACGTCCCAGCCCTCCTCGCGGGCGCGCGCGATCGGATCGATCGCCTCGCGGCAGGACACGTGGACGACGTACAGCGGTGCGCCGGCGACTCGTGCGAGCTGGATCGCACGATTCGTCGCCTCCCCCTCGAGCTCGGGGGGGCGCGTCAACGCGTGGAAGTGCGGCGCCGTGTTTCCCGCGGCCAGCGCCTGCTTCACGAGGACGTCGATGGCGTCGCCGTTCTCGGCGTGGACCATGACGAGCGCGCCCGTCTCCGCCGCGACCTCCATGGTCTTGAAGAGCGTCTCGTCGTCGACCATGAGTGAGCCCTTGTACGCCATGAAGAGCTTGTACGAGGTGACGCCCTGCTCGGGCAGGCGGGCGAGCTCCTCCAGCGAGCCTCCCTCGCGCAGGTCGGTGACGGCCATGTGGTAGCCCATGTCGATCACCTGCTTGCCGTTCGCCTTCTCCCGCCACTCGGCGAGCGCGTCGGTGAACGAGGTGCCCGGCGGCTGGATGCAGAAGTCGACGTGGCACGTGGTGCCGCCGAACGCGGCCGCCGTCTGACCCGACTCGACGTCGTCGATCGTGGTCGTGCCGCCGAAGGGCATGTCCAGGTGTGTGTGCGGATCGACGCAGCCGGGGAGCACGTAGCGGCCGCTCGCGTCGATGACGCGGTCGGCGTCCACGTCGAGCGACTCGCCGAGGAGCGCGATCCGCTCGCCGTCGACGAAGACGTCTCCCACGTAGTCGTCGGCGGCGGTGATGACTCGCCCACCCTTGATCAAGACCGACATCTCACCCCCATTCCGGAGCAGGGCCGCGAGCTCACCGCGGCCCTGCTCTCGTTCGCTTCGCTCCTACTTCCCGCCCGGCGTGACCTTGATGACCTTCTTCTTCCAGGTCTTGCCGGTGACGTCGGCGCCAGCGGCCTTGAGCTGCGCCAGCGCCTTCGTCGCGTACGTGTAGTTCGTCTCACCCGTCGGCGCCTTCTTGATCACGCCGTACTTCCGCGCGATCGCCGCCGTCTGCGCCACTGCGCCTGCCGGCGGCAGGCCGATGCCCCGCGGGCTCGGCCAGGTGAGCGCGTTGATCTCGTTCATCTGCCAGGTCTGATGGCCACGTCCGAGCAGTGAGCCCGTCTTGAGGACGATGTTCACGCAGTCGGAGGGATGGTCACGGCAGTAGATCCAGCCCTGGAACGAGGCTTTCAGGAACTTCACCGCCGTCGCCTGGTTGGTCTTGTCCTTGAGCCAGTCGCCGCGCACGAAGACGTTGTCCTCGAGCATGCCGGTACCCACCGACGGGCTCGCCATCTTGAAGATGTTCAGATCGGAGAGCTTGTACAGCTTCCCGGTCTTCGGGTTCTTCGTCTCGAGCACCTGCGCGAGCTCGTTGTAGGTCATCGCCGCGGCAGCGTCGACCTGGTGCTGGAGGAAGAGGTCCATCGAGAACGGCTGGTTGACGATCGTCACGTCGCTCTGGTTGTTCGGATTGATGCCGTTCTTCTGGAGCGCGGCGAAGAGCTCCGGCTGGTTGCCGCAGCACCACACGCCGACCTTCTTGCCCTTCATCTTCTTGACCGTGTTGATGCCGCTCGACTTCCAGGTCAGCTCTGTCATCCCGCTCCGCGCGAAGACCTGCGCGATCGAGACGAGGTCGCTGCCCTTCTCCCGCGTCGCCATGAGGTTCGGCAGCCAGTCGAGCCCGAAGTCGGCCTGCTTGCCGGCGACGACCGTCTCCGGCGTGATGCTGGGCCCGCCGACCTTGATGTTCACGTCGAGCCCGGCGTTCTTGTAGTAGCCCTTCGCGAGTGCTGCGTAGTACCCCGCGAACTGCGCCTGTACGACCCACTTCGACTGCAGTGTCACCTTCGTCAGCGCCGGCTTCTGCGGAGCTGCGGTCGCGACCGCCGCCCAGATCCCGAGCCCGGCGCCGGCGACGGCGAGCGCCGCCACCCCCCACTGCTTCATCTTCATGCACGGTCCCCTTTCGATTCGCCCTCCGACCCGAAGGCCACGTCGCCCGCCATTCTGACGCCTCTCACTCGCCGCTCAAAGAGCGCGACGACGGATGCCGGCGTGTCGCGTAGTGCTCGGCCAGCGCGACGAGGCCGTACAGCGCGATCCCGTACGCGCTCGCGAGCACGATTCCGGCCCACGCGCGCGGGAAGTCGAACACCTGCGTGTCGTTCAGGATGCTCACACCGAGCGCGTTCGTCGGACCCCCGAAGTACTCGCCGACGATCGCGCCGATCATCGAGAGCACGGCTGCGATCTTGAGCCCGGTGAACATGAACGGCAGGGAGTTCGGGATCCGCACGTGCCGGAAGACCGCGGTCTGGCCGACCCCGTACGAGCGCATCAGCTCGATCGACGACGGGTGGACGGACGTCAGCCCGCGGAGCGTGTTCACCATCGTCGGGAAGAAGCAGAGGACGGCCGCGATCGCCATCTTCGAGAACGGGTTCAGCAGCCCGAACCAGTTGTTCGTGATCGGAGCGAAGGCGATGATCGGGATCGCGTTCGCCGCGATCGCGAACGGCATCAACGCGGCGCCGACGTACCGGAAGCGCGCGAGCACGATCGCGACCAGGATCCCGAGACCGGCGCCGAGCACGAACCCGCCGACCGCCTCCTTGAGCGTGTAGACGCCCGCGTCCCATAGCGCGCTCCTGTTCTCCCAGCCGGACCTCGTGATGTCGCTCGGCTTCGGCAGGAGGAACGTCTGCACGTGGAACGCGGTCGTCAGCCCCTGCCAGAGGGCGATCACGACGAGGAAGACGACGACCGCGGGCAGCCAATCGCGTAGGCGCCGTCCAACGCCGCTCGAGATGCCCGCTGGCGCGGCAGCCGGTTCGACGAACGTGCTCGTCAGTACACCTCCCCCGCGGTGGAGCTCCTCGTGGAGCTCTCGCCGTGCCCGGCCGCGAGGGCCTCCCGCACCATCGTCACGAGCTCGAAGAAGTGCGCGTCCTCGCGCGTGGCGACGCCTCGCGGCTGCGGCAGGTCGATCGGGACGATCTCGGAGATGCGCCCGGGCCGGGAGGACATGACCACCACCCGTGTCGACAGGAACACCGCCTCCGGTATCGAGTGCGTCACGAAGACGATCGTGCTCTCCGCCTTCGCCCAGATCTGGAGCAGCTCGAGGTTCAGGCGCTCGCGCGTCATCTCGTCGAGCGCGCCGAACGGCTCGTCCATGAGCAGGAGCGACGGGTCGAACGAGAGCGCACGGGCGATCGACACGCGCTGCTGCATCCCACCCGAGAGCTGCCAGGGCCTGCTCGACTCGAACCCGCGGAGCTCGACGAGGTCGAGCATCTCCTCGACGCGCTCCTTCCTGCGCGCCCGGCTCCAGCCGAGGAGCTCGAGCGGCAGTGAGACGTTGCGGGCGACCGTGCGCCAGTCGTACAGCACCGAGTCCTGAAAGACGATCCCGTAGTCGTGGTCGAGCCGCGCCTGATGGGCCGACTTTCCGTTCACGAGCACGGTGCCGGCGCTCGGCTGGATCAGGTCGCCGACGATGCGGAGGAGCGTCGACTTGCCGCACCCCGACGGCCCGATCAGCGAGACGAACTCGCCCGGCTCGATCTCGAGATCGATGTCCGTGAGCGCGGTCGTTCCGGTCCTGAACGCCTTGGTCAGACCCCGCAGCGAGACGACGCTCGTCGTCGCAGGCTCGCTCATACGACGTTCTCCGGGGCGCGCCGCACGACGATGTGCTCCGCGAGGACGACGAAGCCGAAGAAGAGGAGTCCCATCGCGGCGCAGACGACGTTCGTCGCCCACAGGAAGGTGGGCTGGAGCGAGTAGTACTGGTTGAAGTTGACGATCGCGCCGCCGAGCCCGTTCTGGATCGACGCCGGCGTCTCCCCGATGATCGCGCCGATCACGCTCGCGGTCGCCGAGATCTTGAGCGCGGTGAAGATGAACGGCAGCGCCGCGGGCACGCGGAGGCGCCAGAGGATCGTCCACTGGCTCGCGGCGTACGACTCCATCAGCTCGACCTTTCGTCGCTCGGGCGACTTCAACCCGCGCAGCGTGTTGATCGTCACCGGGAAGAAGGTGAGGTAGGCGGCGAGGATCGCGACCGACTTCCAGCCTTCGATCCCCTTCGAGCCGAGCCCGATCACGACCATGGGCGCGATCGCGAGGATCGGCACCGTCTGCGACCCGACCACGAACGGCTTCAGCCCGCGCTCGAGCAGCTCCACCTGGGCGAGCATCACCGCGAGGCCGAATCCGATCACCGCGCCGAGCACGAAGCCGGCGATCGCCTCCTTCATCGTGAACCAGGCGGCGTCGATCAGCGAGTGGATGAGCGGCGGGCCGCCGGTCGTCGTCGGCTGCCAGAACGCCTCGACGATCGAGTACAGGTGCGGCATGGTCGTGTCGTTCACCGGGAACGGCCAGCCCCAGCCGGCCGTCTGCCAGAGCGCCTTGTAGCCCTCCCAGAAGGCGATCAGGAAGCCGATCACGACGAGGAAGGTCGCGACCCGGCGGAAGACGGTGGTCGCCCTGGCCTCCTCCGTCACCGTGACCGCGGCCGCCTCCATCGCGGCATTGCTTACCACACCCGTGGCGAGGGGGAGCACTAAGCTCCGGGCGTGCCGCTCGACCCCGCACGCACGGTCGCCGAGCTGAAGGAGCTCCGTGAGCTGACCGGGAACGAAGACGGCGCCCAGCGCGTCGCGTGGACGGAGACGTGGGAGACGGCACGCGGGTGGCTGCGTGACAACGTCGCGGCCACCGGGGTCTCGGAGCAGGTCGACGCGGCCGGCAACCAGTGGTTCACCCTCGCCGGGGAGTCGGAGCGCGCGGTCCTGCTCGGCGGGCACATCGACTCCGTCCCGAACGGGGGCTGGCTCGACGGGTGCCTCAACGTCATGGCTGGCGTGGGGGTCCTCCGCCGGATCGCGGAGGAAGGTACACCTCCGGTGACCCTTCGGCTGGTCAACTGGGCCGACGAGGAGGGCGCGCGCTTCGGCCGCAGCCTCTTCGGGTCGAGCGCGGCCGCAGGGTCGATGGCTGACCAGGAGGAGCTGCGGCAGCTCTCGGATCGCGACGGCATCACGCTTCCGGACGCGCTCGCAGAGCACGGAGTCGACCTCGACCGGGCGCTCGACGCGCGCTCGGAGCTCGACAGCGCGGCCGCCTACCTCGAGCTCCACATCGAGCAGGGCCCCGTCCTCGAGTCGCTCGACCTCCCGCTCGGAGTCGTCCTCGGGACGTTCGGCGTGGAGCGTCACCGGATCACCTGGCGGGGCCAGGCAGCCCATGCGGGCTCGACGCCGATGGACCAGCGGCGCGACGCGCTCGCAGGCGCGGCGAAGCTCGCGCTCGCACTTCGCGACATCGCCGCCCGCGCGGGCGGCGGAGCGGTCTGCACGTCCGGCGGCGTGGTCTGTCGGCCGGGCATCGTCACGTCCGTCGTCGAGACCGCGGAGCAGCTCCTCGACCAGCGGCACCTCGACGCAGGGAAGCTCGCAGCCATGCTCGAGGACGCGAAGGAATCGAGCCGCCGTTTCGCGGAGGAGGAGCGGATCGAGGTCGAGTTCGAGCGGATCTGGTCGATCGAGCCGATCCTCTTCGACGACACGCTCCTCGGCTTCTGCGAGGAGGCCGTGCGGGAGGTCGCCGGAACGGCACACCGACTGCCTTCCGGCCCCCTCCACGATGCGGCCGAGGTGTCCCGCGCCGGCGTGCCGACCGTGATGCTCTTCGTCCAGAGTCTCCGGGGCCTCTCCCACACGAAGCTCGAGGACACGAAGGAGGAGCACCTCGAGCTCGCGGTCGCCGCGCTCGACCGACTCGCGGCGAAGACCGTGGACTGGGTCGCCGACGGAGGCGGGCGGTAGCGGACACCGCCGCAGCCGCGCTCCCGGCTGCCCGTCGGATCGGGATCGTCGCCGGCCTGGCAGTCGGCGGCTGCCTCACGTGGAACGTGTCGAACGTTGGCGCGGTCGCCGATCCGTTGTCGGAGACGTACGGGGTCTCACTCGCGGCGATCGGGCTGCTGACGACATCGCTCTTCGCCACACATCTCCTCGTGCAGCTCCCCGCCGGTCACGGCGCCGACCGCTACGGGGCACGGGCCGTCGCGCTCGTGGCGCTCGCGGCGACGCTCGCGGGGAACGCCCTGCTCCTCGTCCACGCCTCGTTCGCACTCGGCCTCGCGGGACGAGCCGTGGTCGGGCTCGGCTCGGGTGCCGCCTTCGTCGCCGGTCTCGACCTCGTGCGCGCCGGAGGCGGAGGGCCGCTCCAACGCGGCCTGTACGGAGGGGCGACGATGCTCGGTGGAGGGCTCGCAGTGATGGTCCTCCCGGCGCTCACCGACGCGACGAGCTGGCGCGCGCCGTACTGGAGCGCGATCGTGCTCGCGCTCCTGGCAGCTCTCCCGCTGCTCGCCGCCACCGGCCTGCCACGGGTCGGGCACACGAGGGCGAAGCTGGAGACGGCGCCCGGGCTCGTCCCGCTCGGGCTCCTCCAGGGAGCGACGTTCGGGCTCGCGGTCGTGGCGGGGAACTGGGTGGTGCCTCTCCTCGAGCGACACGGCTACGGCGCGGCCGCGGCCGGGCTCGCCGGCGGGTTGATCCTCTCCGCGGGAATCGTCACACGCCCGGTCGGGGGGACGCTCACGCACACGCGTCCGCGGAGCGTCGTCCTCGTCGGTCTCGTCGGCGTGTCCGTCGGAGCAGCGATCCTCGCGCTCCCGCTTCCGATCGGGCTGCTCACGCTCGGAGCGCTCGTCCTCGGGCTCGGCGCCGGGCTCCCCTTCGCGGTCATCTTCACGGGCGCCCAGCACCTCCGGCTCGACGCACCTGGCGCGGCGGTCGGGCTCGTGAACGCGATCTCGATCGTCGTCGTCCTCGTCGCGACGCCGGTCGCCGGGCTCGCGTTCGACCTCCCGGGCGACGGCCGCCTTGCCTTCGCCGGTGTCGCCGCGTGCGCAGCGGCGGCCCTCCTGCTTCTTCGCACGAACGCCCTGGAGCGCGATAATCGACCTCCCGAGCGAGCGTAAGGAGAGATCAATGGCCCTGAGCTTCGGCGTCACCGTCCTGCCGGATCCACCCTCGAGCCGCCTCGTCGAGCTCATGCAGCTGGCCGAGGCGAACGGGTTCGAGTACGGCTGGACGTACGACTCCCACGTCCTCTGGCAGGAGTCCTTCCCGCTCCTGACGCTCGCCGCCCAGGCGACGGCGACGATGAAGCTCGGCCACTGCGTCACGAACCCGGGAACCCGCGAGCCGACCGTGCTCGCGAGCGGCTACGCAACGCTCCACGACATCTCGAACGGCCGCATGGCGATGGGGATCGGCCGTGGGGACTCGGCCCGCCGCTACATCGGGCAGCAGCCCGTCAAGGTCGCCGAGTTCGAGCGGCGCCTGCGGATGATCAAGGACTTCATGAACGGCCGCGAGGTCGAGTGGAACGGGAAGGAGCTGCAGCTCAAGTGGGTCCGGCCCGAGCTCCCCGAGATCCCGATGTGGGTCGCGGGCTACGGGCCGAAGGCGCTCGCGGTCGCGGGCCGCACGGGCGACGGCGTCGTCATCCAGCTCGCCGACCCGGTGATCATCGAGTGGATCATGGACACCGCGCGGAAGGCCGCCGAGGAGGCGGGGCGCGATCCTTCACAGCTTCAGTGCATCGTCAGCGCGCCGAGCTTCATCGCCGACGACATCGCACACGCTCGCGACCAGGTGCGCTGGTTCCCGGCGATGGTCTCGAACCACGTCATGGATCTCGTCGAGCGCTATGGCTACGACTCAGAGATCCCCCACGAGCTCACCGAGTTCGTGCGCGTCCGGAAGTTCTACGACTACGACGACCACTCCCGCGTGGGCGCAAAGCACGGCGAGTTCGTCACGGACGAGATCTGCGACCGCTTCTGCGTCCTCGGAAGCCCGGAGCAGGCGACCGCCAAGCTCAAGGAGCTCGAGGCGGTCGGGGTCGACCAGTTCAACATCTACCTCATGACCGAGGGGCAGGAAGACGTGCTCGAGACGTACGGGAAGGAGATCGTCCCGCAGTTCAGCAGCGTCGCGGCGTAGCGGACGAGGGCAGCCGAATGACGACCGAGGAGCAGCGAGAGGGCTGGCGCACCGTCGCCGCGGGCTGGGAGCGTCAGCGGGCCGCGCTGTGGGCGACGACGCGACCCGTATCCGAGCGGCTGGTCGAGCTCCTCGCCCCCGAGCCGGGCGACTCCGTGCTCGAGCTCGCCGGCGGCTCGGGGGACACCGGGCTCCTCGCGACTGAGCGCGTCGGGCCCACCGGACGGCTGATCGAGAGCGATTTCGTGCCCGAGATCGTCGACTCCGCCCGGCGACGCGCAGTCGAGCTAGGAGCGGGGAACGTCGAGTTCCGGGTCCTGGACTCCGAGGCGCTCGACCTTCCCGACGGGAGCATCGACGGCGTCCTCTGCCGCTGGGGGTTCATGCTCGCATCCGACCCGGCGGCCGCATTCTGCGAGACGGCACGCGTCCTCCGACCGGGAGGACGGGTCGCATTCGCAGTGTGGGGGACCCCGGACGAGAACCCCTGGGCCGCGACCGTCGGACGGGTTCTCATGGCGCACGGCCTCGTCCCCCCACCGGAGCCCGACGCGCCCGGCCCGTTTCGCCTCGGCGACCGCAGTCGCGTGAAAGCACTCGTGGAGGGCGCTGATCTCGAGCTCGTCACCAACGAGGACTTCCCGATCACATTCAGGCACGAGAGCTTCGACGACTTCTGGGAGACGACCCAGGACGTCTCCCGTGCGCTGCAGACGGCACTCGCGTCGGCGGACGGGGATGAAGTCGCAGCCGTCCGCACCGAGCTTGCCGACCGGTTCGCCGCTTTCGAAGACGAGGGCGGCGAACTCGCGCTGCCCGGTGTCACGCAGATCGTGCTAGCCCGCCGGCCGAGCTGAGGAGACCGTGTAGGTCGTGATGCCCTCGCGGGAATGGGCTGAGAGAACAGTCGCAGGATTCCTCGGCCCTGACCATCCGCACAACCATCCTGGCTCCGCGACTGTGGTTGTTCACCGTGTGGTGCTTCGTCCTGGCGGCAGGACTGCCCGTTGTCGGCGCGATCGTCGACTGATCGCGGCGATCGCCTCAGCGGCACTCTGAGTTCCGCCCAAGCCCTCTAGCTAGATGATCGTCTTGCCGAGCGCGCTTGCGACGAGCTCGACCGCGGTCAGCGCGGTCGTGTTCTCGCGGTCGAGGATCGGGTTCACCTCGACGACCTCAAGCGAGCGCACGAGCCCCGACTCGGCGGCGAGCTCCAGGGCGAGGTGCGCCTCGCGGTAGGTGAGCCCGCCGCGCACCGGCGTCCCCACGCCCGGCGCGAGCTCCGGGTCGAGCGCGTCCATGTCGAGCGAGACGTGGGCGAAGCCGGGCCCCGCGACGCGGTCGAGTGCCTCGTGCGCCGCCCGCTCGATCCCGATCCGGTCGATCTCGCTCATCGTGAACACGCGCACCTCGGTCTCGCGGAGCAGCCGGCGCTCTCCCTCGTCGAGCTCGCGGACGCCGAACAGCGCGACGCGGCGCGCATCCACCGCGGGCAGCGTCCACGCGTCGCTTTCGAAGCCGGGGCCGGCGATCCCGAGCGCCGCCGCGAGCCCCATTCCGTGCACGTTTCCACTCGGGCTCGTCTCGGGCGTGTTGATGTCGCTGTGCGCATCGATCCAGAGGACGCCGCCGACCCCCTGAGCCGCCGACGCGAGCCCGCCGAGCGTCCCGATGGCGACCGAGTGGTCGCCGCCGAGGACGAGCGGAATCGCCCCTCGCTCGGCCTCCTCGACGACCTTCGCGGCGATCCGTTCGCACGTCGCCTTGATCTCGGGAAGAAAACGTGCGCGTTCGTCGCGGAGCGATGTCGCCTCGGGCACAGCCGTCTCGACGTTCCCGTGGTCCCGGACCGTGAAGCCGAGACTCTGGAGGCGCTCGTCGAGGCCCGCGTAGCGAATCGCCGACGGCCCCATGTCAACGCCGCGGCGGCTCTGCCCGAGATCGAGCGCCGCGCCGATGATCGCGACCTCGCCCTTTGCGCCCGCCTCCACGGCGCGGAAGCGTAACGGCTCGGCGTGCCTGCGCTCGGAAGCGGGCTAGACTGAGTCGCCGCGGCGAGGTAGCTCAGTCGGTAGAGCACACGGCTGAAAACCGTGGTGTCGCCGGTTCGATTCCGGCCCTCGCCATCTCACCTCTTGCCACCGTGTAGCGTCGCCGGCGTGGAGCTGGCGTTCGCGTCCGCGCTCGAGCAGGCGCAGTTCGTGCGGGAGGGAAGGGTCTCCTCGACCGAGCTGGTCGAGCTCTGTCTCGAGCGCATCGCGCGGATCGATCTCGAGCTGAACGCGTTCGTCACAGTCTCCGGAGAGGAAGCGCGGACCGCGGCACGGGCGATCGACTCGGGGTCGGGCGCGACGGATGCACCCTTCCGCGGTGTCCCGATCGCGGTCAAGGATCTGACCGCGACCGCCGGCATCCGCACGACGTACTCGTCCCGCGCGTTCGCCGACTTCGTCCCCGACTTCGACATGGCCGTCGTTCGGCGGCTCCGCGACGCAGGCTTCGTCATCGTCGGCAAGACGAACACGCCGGAGTTCGGGACGACCGCCTTCACCGAGTCAGAGCTCAACGGCGCGACGCGCAACCCGTGGAACACCGAGCGGACGCCCGGCGGATCGAGCGGGGGCGCCGCGGCTGCGCTGGCAGCGGGTCTCGTCCCGGTCGCACACGGGAGCGACGGGGGCGGCTCGATCCGGATCCCCGCCTCCTGTTGCGGGCTCGTCGGGCTCAAGCCCTCGCGCGGGCGGGTCTCGGCAGCGCCGTTCACCTCGTTCGAAGGGCTCTCGACCTCGGCCCCTCTGGCCCGGTCCGTCGCCGACGCCGCGGCGCTGCTCGATGTCCTGACGGGCTACGAGCCGGGCGACCCCTGGTGGGCGCCTCCTCCGGAAAACCCCTTTCTCGAGGAGGTCGGTGTGGCGCCGGGAAGGCTGCGGATCGCGTTCACGTCGGCGCCTCCGATCGACGTCCCCGTCGACCCCGAGTGCGTCGCCGCGTGCACGTCGACCGCTGCGTTGCTCTCGGATCTCGGGCACGACGTCGTCGAGCGAACGCCTCCGTGGACCGAGCCGGACCTCGCGCTGACGTTCATCGGCGTCTGGCAGGTCGGCGCCGCTCTGCATCCGGTCGACGACCTGTCGCTCCTCACGCCGCTCAACCGCGAGCTGGCCGAGGCAGCGCGGACGACCTCGTCGGCCGACTACGCGCATGCGGTCGTCCGACTCCAGCTCTTCGCCCGGCGGGTGGTCGCGTTCTGGAACGAAATCGACCTCGTGCTCACGCCGACGCTCGCGCTCCCACCGGTCCCGATCGACTGGCAGGAGCAGGGGGTCGAGGGTGCGGTCGAGCAGCTTCTCCGGAACACGGAGTTCACCCCCTTCACCGCGGTCGCGAACGTAACCGGCCTTCCTGCGATCTCGCTCCCACTCCACTGGACCGAGGACGGGCTCCCGGTCGGCGTCCAAGCGATCGGCCCACCGGCCGGGGACGCGCTCCTCGTCCGTCTTGCCACCCAGATCGAGGAGGCACAGCCGTGGGCGCACCGGCGTCCGCCCGTGTCCTGACCGGCTCGCGCTCGCTCAGAGAAGAGGCGTGATCCGGACGCTCTGCCCCGGGCTCGCGTGCAGCATCCGCGCCGCACTACCGCGGGAGATCGCGACCGACATGTTCCCGTAGCTGTCCTCGTAGAGGATCACGTCGCCGGGCCGCGCGTCGCCAAACGTCCGCGCCATGACCGCGTAGTAGCGCTCACCCGCGTGCTCGAGCTCGACCCGCGTGCCCGAGACGACTCCGGCCTGCTCGACGTCCTCGCGCGTGAGGTTGAGCGCGATGTTTCCGAAGCTGTCGACGTAGAGGAGGAGCGCGGTGATCGCGGTGCCGTCGATGCGGGGCAGGGGCACGTCGAGGTCGACGAGCGCGTCGGGATCGAGAGGCGGCCCGAGCTCCGCGAGGGCGACGCCACGAGCGAGGTGCGCAGCCGCGGGTGCGAAGAGGTCTCTGCCGTGGAACGTCCGCGAGATCGAGTCGAGCGCGTACTCCGGGTTCGCGAGCTCGTGCGCCGCCTCGATCCCCGCCCTCCGGGACGCCGGCAAGAGGAGCCCGTTGTCGGGGCCGACGTAGTGCCTGCCGTCCCGATCGAGCAGCGCCAACGGGCGTCGAGGACCGCCGACGCCGGGATCGACGACCGCAAGGTGCACTCCGACTGGCATGTAGCCGATCGTGTTCCGGAGGACGAGCGCCCCTTGCAGGACGGACTGTGCGGGGATCCCGTGGGTGATGTCGATGATCTCCGCCTCCGGCGCGATGCGTTTGATCACGCCGTGGCACGTACCGACGAAGTCGTCCTTGAGCCCGAAGTCGCTCAGGAACGTGATGAACACGCGCGGACCCTAACCGGGCAGATCGTGAGCCGCCGTCAGCGAGACATCGGACGAACGACCACACACGCCTTCCGGCGCGTCGCCGAGATCGGCTCCCCGCAGATGCGGCCGCCGCGCGGGCGGATGCGCACGAACGCGGTCGGCGCCTGGAGCGGGAGCGGCCTGGCGACGAGAGGAGCGCGTGTCACGCTCAGGGCTGCCGTCCCCTCGAAGCCGTGTGCACGTGCGCAGCATAGTCCGGTTGCCGGCGGTTCACGCCTCGTGGACCACCTCGCGTGCGCCGGCCGCCGTCTGGGGCTGCTCGGGCGGGGGACGGCGCTGCGCGAGGCTCAGGAGCTCCGCGGTCTGGCGCTGGAGCCGTGCGAGCTTCGCGGCGATGATCGCCACGTACGCGAGGACGAAGACGAAGGCCACACCGTATGCCGCGGCGACGTACTGGCCCTGGCTCATTGGAGTGCCTCACGGAGTTCGCGCAGGTCGGCGTCGACACGTTTTCCGGCGAGCTCGACGCGATACAGGAGGTAGGCGAGCATGGTTACGGCCGCCCAGCAGAAGCTGAAGGCCGTGAACATCGATCCGCTCATCTGCGGGCCGTGCCGCGTGAACACGGTCGGATGGATGAAGTCCTGCGCCATCCGGATCGCGAGGAAGCTGACGGGGATGAGAGCGACGCCGAAGAGCGCGTACACGGCACACGTCCGTGCCCGCTGAGGGCCGTCCTCGAGGGAGAAGCGGAGCATGAAGTACGCGCAGTAGAAGAGGAAGAGGACGAGGAAGAGGACGAGCTGGTTCGAGCTCCACGTCCACCAGATCCCCCACGATGCCTTGGCCCAGATCGAGCCGGTGATGAGGGTGAGCGAGCCGAAGATCGTGCCCTGGTGGATGGCGACGTAGCTCTCGAGGTCGTACCTTTCCTCTCCGCGAGCCAGGAGCCTCAGCGCCTTCCAGGCGCCGAGCCCGAAGCAGAAGTACGCAGTGAGGGCGATCGGCACGTGGATGTAGAAGATCCGCTGGGACACGCCCTGGTCGGCGTCCTCGGGCGCGACGATGAGCGCCAGCGTGAGCGCGACGCCCATGAGCACGGTCGCCACCACCGCGAGGCCGGGGAGGCTTCGGATCGGCGCCAAGAGGCTCAGAGAGGTTTCCTTCACTCGGTGACGACGTACTCGAACGACGCCCACGAGAGTACCGCGAAGATCCCGTCGTACAGCGCGAGGAGCAGCAGGAAGCGGCCCTCCTCCGGCGAGATCGCCGCTCCCACACCGCCGACGACGAGCGGGATGGTCAAGGGGAGAAGGAGAAGTGGGAGGAGCAGTTCGCGCGCACGTCCGGCGGCGGCCATCGCGGCGACGAGCGAACCGACGGCGCAGATCCCGATGTCCGCGAGCAGCACGCCGCCGACCGCGGTCGCGTCGAGCGGAGCGAAGAAGAGCGCGAAGACGGGGAGCGCGACCACCTGCGCCGCGAGCAGGAACGCGAGCGTCGCGAGCGACTTCGCGAGCCAGATCGCGCTCCGGTCGCACGGGGCGAGGACGAGGCCGTCGAGCACCCCGTGTTCGTGCTCGGGCACCCAGGCACGGGCGAGGCCGAGCAGCGCCGTGAAGACGATCGCGATCCAGAGGAGGCCGTAGGCCGCGTCGTCGCCCGTCTCTTTCGACAACGCGAAGCGGAAGACGACGAGCGTCGAGAGGACGAAGAGGAGCATCGCCGGAAGCGTGTCCCGGGCGCGCAGCTCGACCTTCAGGTCCTTCCGCGCGAGCACCACGACGTCCGCGAGGTAGGTCATGCAAGAGCCAATCTCTTCGTGGCAAATGCCACGACCCGCTCGGGATCGTGAGTCGCCATCACGACAGCGCGAGTCCCGGCGAGTCCCGCGAGCTCGCGGTCGAGAAGCTGCGCCCCGTCCTCGTCGAGTGCAGAGAACGGCTCGTCGAGCACGAGTAGCGTCGGCTCGTGGAGCAAAGCCCGGCACAGCGCCAGCCGCTGGGTCATCCCCCGTGAGTACGTCGCGACCCGCTCGGCCCTCGCCTCCCAGAGGCCGAACCGCTCGAGGAGCATCCCGATCCGCTCACGGCGCTCGGGAACGCGGTACAGCCGCCCGAAGAGGTCGAGGTTCTCGAGCGCGGTCAGCTCCCGATAGACGAGCGGATCGTGGGCGACGACGCCGATGAGCCCGCGCTCGACGTCCACCTCGAGCGTCCCGCGCGTCGGAGCGGCAAGACCGGCGAGGAGACGGAGAAGCGTCGTCTTCCCCGATCCGTTCGGGCCGGTGACGAGGAGAAAGCCTTCGCTCGCGAGGTCGACGTCAAGGCCTCGCAGCACCCGCCGCCTCCCGTAGCGCTTCTCCAGGCCCCGAGCGCGGATCATCCGACGACGGTGTCGAGCAGGACGAAGAAGAAGAAGACGACGCTGATGACGCCGTTCACGGTGAAGAACGCCGCGTCGAGCCGTCTGAGATCTCCCGGCCGCACGATCGAGTGCTCGTAGGCGAGAAGCGCAGCCGTCGCGACGACGCCGAGCCAGTAGAAGACGCCGACCCCGAGACCGAGTCCTGCGACGACGAGCAGGACCACGGTCAACGCGTGGAACACGCGAGCGCCCCAGAACACGCCGCGCTCTCCGAAGCGTGTCGCCCACGAGTGCAGTCCCGCCCCGCGATCATGGTCGAGATCGAAGAGCGAGTAGAAGAGGTCGAAGCCCGCGACCCAGAAGAGCACGGCCGCACCGAGAACCCACGCCTCCCACGGCGCCGACCCCGAGATCGCGAGCCACGCTCCGATCGGCGCCAGGCCGAGACAGGCTCCGAGCCAGAGGTGACAGAGCCACGTCACTCGCTTGAGGTACGGGTAGACGAAGAACATCGCGACCGGAATCGGCCAAAGCCAGCGGACGATCGGATCGAGTTGGAAGACGGCGACGAGGAAGACCGCGAGCGCAATCCCGCTCAACACCAGGACCTGCGCCGGCCGCAGCGCTCCGCTCGGGAGCTCCCGGGCGGCCGTGCGCGGATTGCGGGCGTCCAGATCCGCGTCGACGAGCCGGTTCAGGGCCATCGCCAGCGTGCGTGCGCCCGCCATTGCGACCGTCACCCAGACGAGATTCGCGAGGCCCGGCCAGCCGTTCGCGGCGAAGAAGGCGCCCACGTATGCGAACGGGAGCGCGAAGACCGTGTGCTCGATCCTCACCAGCGAGGCGAAGCGTCTCGGGAGCGTGACGATCGTCGTGCTCACGTCTGCCGGTGCTGCGTCGCGGTGTCGCCGGCAGCAAGCGCGAGACCGTGTCGAAGCGCCGGACGGAGGACGGCGAAGCCGTCGCTGCAACCGCCCGGCGAGCCCGGCAGGTTCACGACGAGCGTCGCCCCCCGGAGCCCTGCGACACCGCGGGAAAGCAGGGCGTGCGGAGTGCGGGCGAGGGCGTCCGCACGGATCGCCTCGGCGACCCCCGGAGCTTCCCGATCGATGGCGGCGCGTGTCGCCTCCGGGGTGCGATCTCGGGGGGCGAACCCGGTGCCGCCCGTGGTCAGGACGAGCTCGACCTCCCCGGCGAGCGAGCCGATCGCCTCCTCGATGGCCGAGCTCTCGTCGGGGACGACGCGGCGCACGACGTCGAATCCCTCTTCAGCGAGGAGCGACTCGAGGACGTCTCCGCTCGCGTCGTCCCGTACACCTGCGTGCACACCGTCCGAGACGGTGAGCACCGCCGCCCTCACGTGGGCTCCTTCGTCTTGGAGACGAGACGCACTGCGCCGATCTCCATCTCCTTGTCGATCGCCTTGGCCATGTCGTACACGGTGAGGGCGGCGACGCTCGCCGCGACGAGAGCCTCCATCTCGACGCCGGTCTGCGCGGTCGTCTCGACGCTGCTCTCGATCTCGACACCGTGCTCGCCGACCTCCAGCCGTACCTCGACGTGTGTCAAGGGGAGTGGGTGGCAGAGCGGGATGAGCTCGGCCGTTCGCTTGGCGGCCTGGATGCCCGCGATCTGCGCGGTGACGAGCGCGTCGCCCTTGGGCAAATCGGCCAGCGCCGCAGCCGTCTCGGCCGCCATGCGCACGCTGGCGCTCGCGCGCGCGGTCCGACGCGAAAGCGGCTTGCCGCCGACGTCCACCATCCGGACCTCGCCGGATGCCTCCACGTGCGAGAGGTCGCTCACGGCGAGATCGTAGTCCCGGCGCGGGCGAGGCTACGAACGACCGGCGTTTTCACGTGAAAACGCCGACGGCGAAATGGGCACGACCTTAGGCGGAGCCTCCGCGGCGAGGTCGAGGGTGAAGACCGTGTGCCCGGGCCGCGACTCGAGCCGAACTGAGCCACCCATCAGCCGCGCGAGCTCCTTGGCAATCGCGAGACCGAGCCCGCTACCCGACGCGATGCCTCCCTCGACCCGGTAGAAGCGGTCGAACACGGCCTCCCGCTGGGTCGCCGGAATGCCCGGCCCGTCGTCCACGACGGACAGCTCGGCGCGCTCGGCCCGCCCCCGGACACGCACCGTCACGCGCGTTCCGGCAGGGGTGTGCGCGAGTGCGTTCACCACGAGCGCGCGGGCCACCTGGACCACCCGCTCCTCGTCACCGAGCGCCCAGACCTCACCCTGGACCTCGGTCCCGAGCACGTGCCCCGACGCTGCCCGCATCGGCTCGAGCTCGTCGACCAGCGCGCGCGCGAGCTCTCCGAGGTCGACCGGCTCCTGCGCGACCCGAAGCTGTCCGGCATCGACGCGGGAAAGGTCGAGCAGGTCTGTCGAGAGCTTCGCGAGCCGCGCCACCTGCTCCTGCATCGTCTCCAGGAAACGCTGCCGCGTCGCGTCGTCGAGATCCTCGTCCGTCAAGAGCTCGAGGAAGCCTCCGAGTGAGAACAGCGGGGTGCGCAGCTCGTGCGAAGCGTTCGCGACGAACTCCTTGCGGGCAGTGTCGAGCTGCGCGAGGCGGATGCGCATCCGGTCGAAGGCGACGGCCAGCTGGCCGATCTCGTCGTCGCCGCGGTCGATGATCGGAACGTCGAAGTCGCCTCCCGCGATGCGCTCGGCCGCGTTCTCCAGCCGTCGCAGCCGGTTCGATAGCAGAGCCGAGGCGGACAGACCGAGCGTCGCCGCGAGCAGGAGCGCGAATCCGGTCGCGAAGAGCAGCCGGCGCTCCACGAGGTGCACCGTCGCGAGCGAGTCGGCAAGCGGCGCCTGGAAGAGCAGCACCGAGCCGGACTCGAGCGGGATCGCCACGTCCGCGTACTCGCCCGACGACTCCACGACCCTGCCCGTCTCGACCTTGCCGCTGACGAGGGCGCGCAGTGCAACCGGGTCGTTCGCGACGTCGCGCGAGCTGTCACGCTGCGAGTCGGCAATCACCGCGAGTGCCGGCGGCGCCTTCGCGAGCGTTTCGAAAGCGATCACCCGCGCGTTCGTGCTGACGGCGAAGCCCTCGACCTTCTGCTGCCAGAGGACGTGGTCGCTCGGGAACGCCTTCGAGAGCGGGACGGCGAGCTCCTGGAGCTCCGCAGTTCGCGCCTCGACGAGCCGGTGCTCGAGCGACGGCACGACGATGACGTACGCCGCCCCGAGCGCTACCGCGACGATCGCGACCAGGGCCAGCGCGATGCGGACCCGGATTCCGCCCGGGATCCTCACTCGGGCTTGAAGCGGTAGCCGGCCCCCCGGATGGTCAGGATCAGGTCCGGGTCGCCCGGATCGCGCTCGACCTTCTCGCGCAAGTGTCGTACGTGGACGTCGATCGTGCGCGGCTCTCGGTAGTCCGCACTCCCCCGCAGCCGCTCGAGCAGCTCGCGCCGCGAGAACACGACTCCCGGCGAGGAGGCGAGTAGCACGAGCATCTCGAACTCGATGAACGTCAGCTGCACCGGCTCGCCGCGTATCTCCACCGTGCGACGCGGCACGTCGATCCGCAGCTCGTCGCGTTCGATCGTTTCGAGCCGGTCGCGCCCGAGATGCGGAGTGACCGCGCGTCGCAGAAGCGCGCGCACGCGGCTCCGGAACTCGCGGATCGAGAAGGGCTTCGTGATGTAGTCGTCCGCGCCGAGCTCGAGACCGAGGACCTTGTCGAGCTCCTCGCCACGCGCGGTGAGCATGATGATCGGCACGCTCGACTCCGCACGCAGGCGCTTGCAGACCTCGAGGCCGTCGAGCCGGGGAAGCATCACGTCGAGCACGACGAGGTCGACGTTCTCCTCCCCGAAGCGGCGGAGCGCCTCGTCACCGTCTCGCGCCTGGACCACCCGGTACCCGTCGCGCTCGAGCGGGTACGTGAGAAGCGTCTGAATCGATTCCTCGTCGTCGACGAGGAGAATGGTCGAGGTGCTCGGCATGACATCGGTGGGCCGCTGGGCCCACTGCGCGCCTACTATAGCCCCGCGATGGAAGCGGCTCGGCCCCGCGGGCGGAGGCGACGGGCGCGTCGCGGCACCGTCGACAGACCTCTCAACGTCCGCCTCGTTCGAGTTGCATCCCTCGTCGTCGTGCCTGCTCTGCTGGCTCTTCTGTTCTCTGTCTCGACAACGGGACACCTGCCCCGTCCGACGCTCCAGCCGCTCTTCGACGGGAACGCGGCAGCGACGTTGGCAGCTCAGCTCTCGAGCGAATACCCGTCGCGCGTGCCGGGCACGCTCGGTGGCGCCGACGCCACCCGCTGGTACGCGCAGACGATGTCCGCAAGCGGCCTCGACGCGCACGAGGACTCCTGGCGCGCTGACCTCCCCGACCTCGGAACGGTCGAGCTCCACAACGTCGTGACCGTCATCCCAGGTCGGTCTTCTCAGGCGATCGTCCTCATCGCCCATCGTGACAACCAGGGCACCGGCACGGCGTTCGGCCAGAACGCGTCGGGGACGGCGGCCCTGATCGAGATCGCGCGCGGGTTCGCGCCGCAGGAAACGGTCGAGGCAGCGAAGCCGAACCGCACACTCGTGCTCGTGTCGACCGACGGCGGCGCGTACGGCGGCGCCGGCGCGTACCGCTTCGCGAAGACCTCGCCGTATGCGCGTGACGCGTTGGCAGTGATCGTGCTCGACGGGATCGGGGGGGCGGGGCCGCCGCGCCTCGCGATCGCGGGCAACGGGTCGAGCACCCCCGCGCCGACCCTCGTGAGCACGGCCTCCGCGCGCGTTCGCGAGCAGACCGGAGTCACGCCCGCTGTTCCGTCGGTGCCGACACAGCTCGTCGACCTCGGCATCCCGTACGCCGCCGGCGAGCAAGGCCCGTTCCTCGCCCGCGACATCGCGGCCGTCACCCTCACGACCACCGAGCCCGGATACCCGTCGATCCCCTCCGGAGACGGAAGCTCGCTGTCGGGCGAGCGTCTCGGCCAGCTCGGGCGTGCGACCGAAGCTCTCGTCGACTCGATCGACATCAGCGTCGGCCGTGCGTTCAGAGCGCCCGACATGCTGTTCTTCCGCGGCAGGGTGGCGAGCGGCTGGGCCGTCCGACTCGCGCTCGTCGTCGCGGTCGTCCCGTTCGCCCTCGGCGTCCTCGATCTCGTGGTCCGCGGACGACGCCGGCGGCTTCGGTTCGCGCCCGCCGGTCGTGGGCTCCGGGCACGCCTTCTCTTCTGGCTCTACGCGGCTCTCCTCGTGTGGATCGGTGCCCTGACGGGCGTCTTCCCGACCGGCGCAGCGTTGCCCCTCCCGCCGACCTCGTCCTCCGTCACCGACTGGCCGGTGGCGGGAGTCGCGCTGCTGGGTGTGGCGCTCGGGCTCGGCTGGCTCGTCGGAAGGCGACGGCTCGTCCCCTCGGTTGCGCCGTCTGCCGAGGAGCGGCTCGCGGGCTACACCGTCGCGCTCGCATGGCTCGGAATCGGAGCCGTCGTCGTCGCGATCGTCCACCCGTACGCCCTCGTCTTCATGCTCCCGTCCCTGTACGCCTGGCTCTGGCTGCCCCTCCAGTCTCGTGCCTGGGCGCGAGCGGTCGTCTACTGCGTCGGGCTCGTCGGCCCGGTGCTCGGCCTCGTCGTCCTCGCCCGCGAGCTCGCACTATCGGTCGGAAGCGGAGCGCTGTACGTCGTCGGGCTCGTGACGGTCGGCTACATCCCGCTCGGGACGGTGCTCCTCACGGTGGCGTGGCTCGGCGCGGCAGCGCAGCTCGCCGCGCTCGCGTTCGGGAGGTACGCGCCGTACGCAGGAGGAGCGGAGCCGCCACCCCGAGGGATCGTGAGAGAGTCGGTCGCGACGGTCGCGCGTCGGGAGCGCGCGCGCCGCTACGCGAGAGCGAGGTAGCGGACCGCGGACCCCGCGGGGATCTCGCCCTCGCCGCGCGGCACGTGCACGAGCGCGTCGGCCGTTGCGGCGCGCACGATCATGTGCGACTCCTGGCCGGCGACCGGGTCGACGACGACGCCGGCCTCGTCCCAGCTCCGGCGAGCGCGGACGAACTCGTC
Organism: uncultured Actinomycetes bacterium; assembly: GCA_963809405.1. Taxonomy (GTDB): domain Bacteria; phylum Actinomycetota; class Thermoleophilia; order Gaiellales; family Gaiellaceae; genus GMQP-bins7. The sequence goes on along the minus strand of CAWEJN010000002.1, from coordinate 865,877 downwards.
GCGATGCTCGTTTCGCCCGAGCGCCCGAGCTGAGCGAGCGGCCTGGTAGCGCGGCCCGGGATCCGCCGCGCCCTGGAGCGCGAGCACCGCAGGCGAGACGAAGAGAAGCGCGCCGACGAGCGTTGACACCGGATTGCCGGGCAGTCCGAAGAGCAGCGTCTCGCCCCGGACCCCGAACGACAAAGGCTTCCCGGGCTTGACTGCGACGCCCCAGAACACCTCCTCGACGCCGAGCTCTGCCTCGAGACTTCGAACGAGATCGTGCGGGCCGACCGAGACGCCGCCCGTGGTCACGAGCACGTCTGCTTCGAGCCCCCGCGCGAGAGCGCCGCGATGCGCGCCCTCGTCGTCCGGGACGGTAGGGAGCAGCTCGACCTCGGCACCCGCCGCCTCGAGAAGCGCGGCCAGCATCTGCCGGTTCGACTCGAAGATCTGACCGGGCTCGAGATCCTCGCCCGGCTGCTTGAGCTCGCTCCCGGTCGCGAGCACCGCTACGCGCGGGCGCTTGGCGCACTCGAGCTCGGAGACGCCGACCGCAGCGAGAGCGCCGACGTGCCAGGCGCCGAGCCTAGCCCCGGCGTCGACGACGACACTCCCGGCCACGACGTCCCCGCCACGCGCCCGGACGTGGGCACCGGGTTCGGCGGCGGTGGGGATCTCCACCTGGCCGTCAGTCTCGACGACGTGCTCGATCGGGACGACTGCGTCGGCGCCGGCCGGAACGGCCGCTCCGGTCGAGATCCCGGCGGCGGTGCCCGCCGCGAGTGGCGCGACCGCAGGCTTCCCCGCGGCGATTCGCGTCGCGATCGGAAGTGTCCCCGGCGTGTCCGACGAGAGAACCGCGAACCCGTCCATAGCAGAGCTCGGGAAGGGTGGAAGATCGACGCGAGCCAGCGCGGGCGAGGCGAGCACCCTCCCTGCGGCATCGCCGATCGAAACGCACTCCGACCCGAGCGGCGTCACACGTTCGAGAACCGAGGCGAGCGCCTCGTCGACCGTCATCAGCGAGGCCACCGGACAACCGTAGCGGGGGACGGCACCGGCCTGGTCTGCTTGTACCCTCGGAGCGTGATCTCGGTCGTCGTCCCGCTCTACAACGAGGAGCAGACGCTCGAAGAGCTGTACAACGAGATCGCGGCGGCGCTCGAGCCCCGCGACGAGCCTTTCGAGGTCCTCTTCGTCGACGACGGCTCGACCGACGCCAGCTTCTCGGTCGTCACGCGGCTCCACGACACGACGCCGAACGTGCGCGGCGTCCGCTTCCGGCGCAACTTTGGGAAAGCGGCCGCACTCCAGGCCGGCTTTCTCCATGCCCGCGGCGACGTGATCGTCACGATCGACGCCGACCTCCAGGACGATCCTGCGGAGATCCCGATGCTCCTCGCGAAGCTCGACGAGGGCTACGACCTCGTCTCGGGATGGAAGTCGCAGCGCCGCGATCCGTTCGTCCGCAGATTCCTCTCGAAGATCTTCAACTGGCTGATCGTGCTGCTCTCGGGCGTGCGCCTGCATGACGTCAACTGCGGGCTCAAGGCGTATCGGGCGGAGGTCGTCCAGGGGATGCGCATCTACGGCGAGCTCCACCGGTTCATCCCGGTTCTCGCGCACTTCCGCGGGTTCCGCATCACCGAGGTGGCGGTCAACCACCGCGCGCGCATGCACGGCCGTTCGCGCTACGGGCCCGAGCGATACGTGCGGGCGTTTCTCGATCTGCTGACCGTCACGTTCATGGGCCGCTACCGGTACCGGCCGCTGCACCTGTTCGGCGGGCTCGGCATGCTCCTAGGGGCGATCGGCTTCATCGTCCTCGTCTATCTGACCTCCTTGAAGCTGAACGGACAGGCGATCGGCGGACGCCCGCTGCTGACGCTCGGCGTCCTCTTCATCGTCGTCGGGATCCAGTTCGTGTCGCTCGGCCTGCTCTCGGAGCTCATCACGTCGCAGCACGAGGAGCGCGTTCCCGAGGAACGCCGAATCGAGGACCTCGTCGGCGACGTGCTCGACTGACGCCGGCCGCTAGGGCGTTCCGCCGATCCCTCGCACCGGAAGGGTCGGCGACGTCGTCTTGGCGCTCGTGGTCGTCGTTTGCGTCGTATCCGTCGTCGTCGTATCCGTCGTCGCCACGTGTGCGTTCGGGTCGTACGTGAGCGCGTAGCGGCCGCGGGTGAACGGCTTCCACACGGGCCAGCTGTCCGGCTCCGGAAAAGCGGTGCGAGGCGTGTCAGCGAGCGCGGGCTGCATGAAGAGCCGCCAGATCTCCGCCGGGAAGGTCCCGCCGGCAACGGCTATCCCGTGGACGTTCTCCATCGGAATCTCGCCTCGCGTGTAGCCGACCCACACCGTCGTCGCGAGCGCGGGCGTGTAGCCGGCGAACCACGCGTCCTCGTGGTTCTCGTTCGTGCCCGTCTTCCCGGCGGCGGGATAGCCGAAGTTCGCTTGCGTGCCGGTTCCGTACTGGACGTTCTGCTCGAGGATCCGCGTCACGACGGCCGCGACGCCCTCCGAGATCGCACGATGACGGACCGGCCGCCCCCAGCCCGCGTCCGTGTCGACCTTCCCGTTCCGGAGGATGACCTTCCGGATCGCCATGGGCTGCGTGTGGATGCCCTGGTTCGCGAACGTCGCATAGGCGGAGGCGAGGTCGAGAGGGGAGACCGCCACCGACCCGAGCCCGATCGACGGAACGTACGCCCCGTTGACGTCGAGGCGCGACTGCACGCCCATGCGCTTCGCGAGTTCAGCGACCCGCTTCGGCGTCACGTCGAGGGTCAGCTGCGCGTAGACGGTGTTGTCGGAGCGGATCGTCGCGCTGCGGATCGAGCTCCAGCCCGAGTAGGTGTTGGCGTACGTATGTACGCACCACCAGCTCCCGTCGTCACAGTTGCCATTCGTCACGGGCTTGTACGTGAACGGCGCAGAAACGTAGTAGGTGGAGTCCGGGTTGATGCCCATTTCCACCGCCGCTGCCAGGACGAACGCCTTGAACGTCGAGCCCGGCTGTCGGCGAGCCTGTGACAGGAGGTTGAACTCGTTCTTCGGCTGGTTCGGGATGACCGCGGTCATCGCGCGGATAGCTCCCGTCTTCGGGTTGATCGAGATGAGCGCGGCCGCCGGATCGCTCCTCAGGTTCAGCGTCTGCTCGATCGCCTGCTCGGCGAGGCGCTGGTAGCGCGGGACGATCGTCGTGTACACCTGCAGACCGCCGGAGTGGACGGTCTCCGCACCGTACTGCTCGATCAGCTTGTCCCGCACGTACCCGAAGAAGTACGGCTCGCGGATCTCGCTGTAGAGCTTGCCGCGCTTCAGCACGATCGGGCCTGCTACCGCCTTCTCGTATCGCCCCTGCGTGATCATCTTCGTCTCGAGCATCGCGCGGAGGACCTCGTTTCGGCGGGCGAGCACGAGACCCGGCGCCGTGAACGGGTCGTAGACCGACGGCGCCTGGGGTAGACCGGCGATCATTGCCGACTGGTCGAGCGTCAGGTCCTTGGCGTGCTTCGAGAAGTAGGTCTCCGCCGCCGCCTCGATGCCGTACGCCTGGTTCCCGTAGTAGACCTGGTTCAGATAGGTCGTGAGGATCCGCTGCTTCGACCAGGCGTTGTCGAGCTTCGTCGCGAGACACGCTTCCTTGAGCTTGCGCTGCACGGTGCGCTCGCGCGAGACGTAGAGGTTGCGGACGAGCTGCTGCGTGATGGTCGAGCCTCCTTCGACGGCGCTGCGCGCCTTCACGTCTACGACGGCAGCGCGCGCGATTCCCTCGAAGTCGAGCCCGCCGTGCTGGAGGAAGCGGCGGTCCTCGATCGCGATCGTCGCCTTGCGAACCGAGAGCGCCATCTCGGCCGCGCTCACCGGCTGCCGGTTCCGCTCGGCGGGTATCGAGCCGAGCAGGCTTCCATCGGCGGCGAAGAGAAAGGAGTTCCTCGAGTCGGTGGATGCCGCCGGGCGCAGGGCGTTGAGGTCGCACGACGAGCCGTACGCGAACACGGCGGCGCTCGCTCCGAGCCCGACCGCCACCAGCAACGCGAGCACGCCCACGATCGCGACCACGAGTGCGTGGCGCCGGCGACGTGCCCTGGCCAGCCGCTGTTGGCGACCGCGCGGGAGCAGCGTGATCGGATCAAGCTTGGAGCGCCTGCCGCTGCCGCGGCTCATGGCCGGATGCTAGCCGTCATCTCCAGGCGGGTTCGACGCCGCGCCGCCGGCTCCTCAGCCTCGCCACCCCGCGGTCCCGTGCTGGAATGTGCGGGATGGAGACCGCGGTCGCAGCCCCGTTCGAGCGTTGGCGCCTCGTCGCCTGGCTCCTCTTCGCCCTCGCGCTCGCCGGGCTTGCGTACTCCGCACGGATCGGAGGAGCGAGCACCCCGGACGACATCGCGTATCGCTGGTCGTCCTCGGTCGCTGCGCTCTTCCAGTACGGGATCATGCTCGGTCTCCTCCTCGTGTTCTCGAAGGGGCTGGATCGCAGGGAGGCCTTCGCTCTGCGCAAGCCTGCGTCGTGGGCTCGCGCGCTCGGACTGGCGGCCGCCGGGATCGCGGCGATCTGGGCGGTCAGCGCGATCTTGTCGCGCTTCCTCGACGCGACCGACGAGCAAGGACTCGTCCCGAAGGGCTGGGACTCCAGCAGGTGGGCGCCGTTCGTCGCCTTCTTCCTCGTCGTCACCTTCGTCGCGCCGGCTGTCGAGGAGCTGACGTATCGCGGTCTCGGCTTCACGCTCATCTCGCCCTATGGCATCTGGTTCGCGATTGTCTCGACAGGGCTCCTCTTCGGCGCCGCCCACGGGCTCGTCGAAGGCCTCCCCGTCCTCGCGTTCTTCGGGATCGTGGTCGGCTGGCTGCGGGCGCGGACAGCCAGCGTCTACCCGGGCATGCTCCTGCACGCGACCTTCAACGGGGTCGCGCTCATCCTGTCCGTGACCGTCGTCCGCTAAGGCTCGCCGAGCTACAGCTCGTCGTCGTCCTCGACGTCCTCCGCGTCCTCGACGTCCTCCGCGTCCTCGAGCTCCTCGCTCAGGCTCGTCGCGAACTCCTCCGGCGTAACGGTCTCGAGGAACTGGCGGAACTCGGCGGGATCGAGATCCGCGAGGTTCGACGCCGTGACAAGCCTCGGCTGGTCGTCGTCGTCCGCCTGGAACTCGATCCCGGACTCCTCGACGACATCGTCGTCGGCGAAGATCTGGGCGTCGCAGCGGACCGCGAGAGCGATCGCGTCGGAGGGCCTCGAGTCGACCTCGACCTCGCGACCGTCCTGGACGATCGTGATGCGTGCGTAGAACGTGTTCTCGCGAAGCTCGGTCACGGTCACCCGGACGATCTCGCCCTGGAGCTCGGAAACGACGTCCGTGAAGAGGTCGTGCGTCATCGGGCGCGGTGGACTCGCTCCCTGCAGCTTCATCAGGATCGCCGCCGCCTCCGCGTGGCCGATCCAGATCGGGAGGAACTTCTCGTCGTCCGCAGTCTTCAGCAACACGATCGGCTGCTTGCCGATCGGCTCGAAGCTGACTCCGTACAGCGTCATCTCTCGCATCGCCGGGCCCCCGCCCATCTTAGACGCGAGGGCGTGCGCTACAGTTGCGCCCCGTCGGGCGATTAGCTCAGTCGGTTAGAGCGCCGCTCTGATAAGGCGGAGGCCCCTGGTTCGAGTCCAGGATCGCCCACCTCGATATCTCTCCACCCGCGCGCTGCGGACACGCAGCTACGCGACTGCTTCGAGCGCCTCGACCAGCTCGGCGAGCCGCGTCTCGTCCTCGAACCGAATCTGCAGAGCGCCGTCGGCGACACGCGCAGGAAGCCCGGTGAGTCGGGTCACGGCGGCGGCGGCGCGGTCGGCGAGGGCAGGGTCGACGGCCACCTTGCGTCGGGGCCGCCGGCGAGCGCCGCCGTCCTGCGCCGCACGCTCGGCTGCGCGCACGGTCATGCCCTCCTTCGCGATCCGGCGGGCGAGGCGTCGGCGGGCGTCGTCGTCTGGAAGCGAGAGGACGGCTCGCGCGTGACCTTCGGTCATGTCTCCGCGGGCGAGCATCCACAGGACCTCCTCCGGGAGCTCGAGCAGTCGGAGACGGTTCGAGACCGCGGACTTCGATCGCCCGACCCGCTCGGCAACGTCACCGAGCGAGAGTTCGAACTCGTCGACCAGCGACGCGTACGCGCGCGCCTCTTCCACGGAAGAGAGCTGCTCACGGGCGACGTTCTCGACGAGACCGAGAAGCAGCGCGTCGCGGTCGTCGGCGTCGCGTACGACCGCCGGGAGCGTCGGCACGCCTGCCGAGCGCGCCGCTCGCCAGCGCCGCTCGCCGGCGATGAGCTCGAACCCGCCCGCCGGCCGGCGCCGGACGACGATCGGCTGCAGCACGCCCTCGAGCCGGATCGAGGCCGCGAGCCCGGCCGACGCCTCAGGCTCGAATCTGCGCCTCGGCTGTCTCGGGTTCGGGTGGATCGTCTCGACGGGGAGATGAAGGAGCTCCGGCTGACCTCCATCTCCGAGGAGCACCTCCAGGCCCCGGCCGAGACCGCGACGTTCTCTAGCGACGCTCGACAAGCTCCATCGCCACCTTCCAGTACGCCTGCGCGCCGGCGGAGCGGCGGTCGTAGGCGATCGCAGGGACACCGTGGCTCGGCGCCTCGGCGAGCCGGACCGAGCGGGGGACGATCGCCGTGAACACGAGCTCGCCGAAGTGCCGGCGCAGCTCCGCTTCCACCTCCGCGGCGAGACGTGTGCGCCCGTCGGCCATCGTGAGCAGGATCCCGGCGACCGCGAGATCGGGGTTGAGCCGCGCCTTGACGAGGTTCACGGTGCCGAGGAGCTGGGACAGCCCCTCGAGCGCGTAGTACTCCGCCTGCACGGGCACGATCGCGCGGCTCGCCGCCGCGAGCGCGTTCACCGTCAGCGGGCCGAACGAGGGCGGGCAGTCGAGGAAGACGAAGGAGTACGGCTCGAGGCTCGCCTCGAGCGCCTCCGCCAGGTAGCGCTCGCCCCCTGCACGCGACGCCAGCTCAACAGCGGCGGCCGCAAGATCGCTCTTCGCGGCGACGAGATCGAGATTCGGGAACCCCGACGGCCGCGTCAGAGACGAGAGCTGCGCACCGTCGAGGAGATCGAGCGTCGACGTTCCGTTGACACTGACGCCGAGACCCGAGGTCGCATTCGCCTGCGGGTCGAGATCGATGAGGAGCACCCGCTCGCCCGCCTCCGCGAGGCAGGCGCTGATGTTGACGGCCGTCGTCGTCTTGCCGACACCGCCCTTCTGGTTAGCGACGGCGTACACCCGCGCGGGCATCCACCAAGACTAGAGAGGGGGGCGGCTAGAGTCGGAGGCGATGCGAGATCCGGCGCCGCCCTACGTCGGCGAGGGCCAGCACGCGCTCTGGCACGTCAGCGAAGACGTCTCGATCGCGCGCTTCGAGCCTCACGTCAGCCGAGCCGCCGAGAGTTCGGAGCCGCTCGTCTGGGCCGTCGACACGCGGCACCTCCCGCTCTTCTGGTTCCCTCGCGACTGCCCGCGAGGAACGTTCTGGGCGACGCGCGAAACGACGGCCGCGGACGCGGAGCTCCTCGCCGGCGCGACGCGCGTGCACGCGGCCGAAGGCAGGTGGTTCGAGCGGATCCGGTCGGCGCGGGTCGTCGCCTACCGTCTGCCGGAGGAGACCTTCGCGCCCCACCCCGAGGTCGGCGGCTACTGGATCAGCCGCGAGCCGGTCGCGCCGGCCGGGATGGCCGAGCTCGGGGACCTGCTCTCGCTCCACGCCGATGCCCGCATCGAGCTCCGCCTGGTCGAGAACCTGTGGCCGCTCTGGAATCTCGTTTGCGGCTCGACGCTCGAGTTCAGCGGGATCCGGCTCCGGAATGCAGCGCCGGCGCAGGTGGCCTAGGCGAGGGGGCGCTTCTTCGCGATCCCCGGGCGACGAGGGAAGCCCTCGGGTGTCGCGCGCACCTTGCGCAGCACGAGCAACCCGTCCTCCTCCGACTGGACCACGCCTCCGACACGTTCTGCGGCGGTGCTCGCCGGCTCCAGGTTCGCGCCCTCTCCCGTCCACAGGATCGCGATCCCGCCAGGACGGACGAGCGGGAGACAGAGCTCCGCCGCGACCGGTGGCTTCGCGAGCGCCTTGGCAAGTGCCACGGCGAAGGCGTCGGTCGGTTGCGTCTCGGCGCGACCCCAGACGACCTCGACGTTCCGGAGCGAGCCGGTCACCGCACGGAGGAAGTCGCAGCGGCGGCGCTGGGAGTCGAGGAGAACGAACTCGCGGTCGGGGATCGTCACGGCGAGCGGGAGACCCGGTGACCCGCCACCCGAGCCGACGTCGATCACCGCGCCCGGCGGAGCCGAGGAGACCAGATCTCCGGCACGCAGCGCGTCGGCGACGAGCATCCGTCGTGCCTCGTCGGCGTCGCGAATCGCGGTGATCCCCGGCGTCGCGAGGAGCTCCTCGAGCCAGCGCTCGAGGACGTCGGTCGCCACCTCAGTCGTCGTCGCGCGGAAGGACGACGACGTAGCGGTTCGGCTCCGAGCCCTCGCTCGCCGTCTGAACGTCCGGATCGTCCTTCAGCGCCTCGTGGACGATCTTCCGCTCGATGGCCGTCATGGGCTCCAGCTCGACCCGGTCGTTCAGTGCCGCCGCCCGTTGCGCCGAGCGACGGGCGACCGCCTCGAGCGAGGCAGCTCGGCGCGCGCGGTAACCCGCTGCGTCCACGACGATCGCGTGCTCGCGGCCCTCGGCCCTCACGACCGCGTTCGCGAGGTACTGGATCGCGTCGATCGTCTGCCCGTGCTTGCCGATCAAGAGCCCGAGATCTTCGCCGGTGCACGTGACCACGATGACTCCCTCGCGCTCGACTGCGGTCGGTGTCACGCCTGCTCCGATGGCGTCGGCGATGCGGCGCACGAACTCACGGGCGTCGTCGGCAGCTTCGCTTCGCTCGCCGTTTGCGCTCGAGCCTTCCACGGCCGGGGCGTAGGCGACGACGCGTGCCGGCGTGTAGCCGACCCCGAGCAGGCCGCGCTCTCCCTCGGAGAGCACCTCGAACTGGACCGAGTCCCGATCGAGGCCGGGCAGGAGCTGCTCCAGATCGCGGAGCGCCGCCCACTTGGCCTCGCCGACGGTCTCGCCGGTCGCCTCGACCTGCACGCCCGGCTCGTCGCTCACCGCTTCGGTCTCCCGCCGCGCTTCTTCTTCACCCTCCGCGGCGCTCCGGAGCCACCGCCCGAGCCGGACGGCTGCGTCGCAGCCGCAGCTTGCGGCGCGTCCGCAGCCGAAGGCTCCTTCGCCGCCGTCCTGCTCGAGCGTTTGGGCGGCACCACCGGCCTCGGCATGAGACGTCGCGTCACGATCCCCTGGCCCGTCGTCCACAGGTTCGTCGTCACCCAGTAGAGGACGAGGCCTGCCGGGAACCTGATGATGAACGGGATGAAGGCGATCGGGAGGACCATGATCATCCACTTCTGCGCGGCGCTCTGCATCTGCGTCGACATGAGGTACGTCGAGAGGAGCTGGCTCCCTGCGTAGATGACGACGAGCACTGGCCCCCAGCCGTCCCTGACCGGATCCGTGATGTTGACGAGATGGATCCAGTGGAGGTCCGAAGGCGGCGAACCCTTGAAGATGTGCTTCTCGGCGTTCTTCAAGACGAAGTACAGCGAGAAGAAGATCGGGAGCTGGAAGACGATCGGCAGGCACGGCGCGTACGGATTGATCTTGTTCTCCTTGTAGAACTTCATGAGCTCTTCCGACTGCTTCTGCCGGTCGCTCTTGTAGCGCTGCTGGATCGCCTTCATCTCGGGCGCGTGCAGCTGCAGGCTCTGCATGGAGTGGATCTGCCGCATGGCGACCGGGACGAGCAGGATCCGCACCATCACCGTGAGCGCGACGATCGACCACGCCCACGAGAGGCCCGCCGTCCCGTGCAGCCAGGTCAGAACGTCGGCGAGGACGTTCTCGATCGGAGTGAGGATCCCGGCGACGATCACGTACGCGTCCTCGGCGAGCGGCGGAAGAGCGGGAAGAGCGTCTGGTCGTGCGCGTAGTCGACGCCGCCGTGGCTCCAGGGGTTGCAGCGGAGAAGACGCCAGCCGGCGAGAACGGTCCCGCGCGCGAGCCCGAACTCGTCGAGCGCGTCGAGTGCGTACTGCGAGCAGCTCGGGTGGTACTTGCAGGTCCCGGGCGGCGTGAGGAGGAGCCCGAACGTCCAGCGCCAGGCGTGCACGAGCGCGATGCCGACGTACTTCACCGCCGCGCCCTCCCGAGGACCTCGCCGATCTCCGTGAGCAGCCACTCCCGCCCCCGGGCCTCGGCGGGCTCCGCGAGTCCGGGACGTGCGACGAGGACGTAGTCGCGACCGGGCGGGACCTCCGGCAGGAGCTCGCGCCACGCCTCGCGCAGAAGCCGCTTCATCCGGTTCCGCACGACAGCCGTGCCGACCGTGCGCGGGACCGCGAGACCGAGCCGCGGTGTGTCGTCGGGATCGTCCTCTCGAGCGAACCAGTGCAGCACCAGGTACCTGGTCGAAGCAGAGGTGCCGCGGCGATAGACGGCATCGAAGTCCCGTGAACGGGAGAGCCGGTGACGCCGCTGCACGGGGTCGAGCCTTCAGGCAGAGAGGCGCTTGCGGCCTCTCGCCCGGCGGCGCTTGAGGATCGCGCGACCCCCGCGCGTCGACATCCGGGCGCGGAATCCGTGGCGACGCTTCCGCCGCCGAACGTTGGGCTGGTAGGTGCGTTTCACGTCGGGTCGTGGCTCTCGACCAGGGGTCGGGCGAGCCGAGCGGGCAGTATAGATGACTCGTCTGCGACCTCGGTTTTCCACAGTGACCCGTCGGCGGCGTGGGGTCGAATTCGCTGCTCACGCGAAGAGTGTGTTGTCGCGAAAGAGAACGCTCTGCATGTCTTCCACACCTGTGGAAAGACGTGTGGGCATCCTGGAAAGCCCTGCAAAACGGCGTGTTTTTTCACCCAGAAGAGGGGTCGGTCACCCCATTGAGCCGGAGCGGGAACGTTGCTATGCTCGGCCCCTTCGCGACGACCTTCGACCTCGACGAGAGGGTGGAGCAGACGACAGCACCGACCGCCGATGGGATCTGGGCCGCGCTCACGCAGCGGCTGCGAGAGACCCTCGGCGAGGAGTCGTTCGAGCGGTGGTTCGCGTATGCGGAACCGCAGTCGGTGTCGAACGGTGCGCTCCACGTCTCCCTCCCGAACGACTTCACGCGAGAGTGGGTCGAGGGCCATTTCCGGAGCGCGGTGGCGAGTGCAGCGCGTGACTCGCTCGGCCGCGAGCTCTCCGTCTCGTTCGAGGTCTCGGACCGGGGCGCGGGCACCGCAGCGGGCCCGACGTCAACCGGGCCGATACCGCCCGAGCACACTGCCGAGCGAACCGTCGAGAGTGGCCGTCCTTATCGCGATGCGTCGGAGGAGCTGAATCGGAAGTACACGTTCGACTTCTTCGTCATCGGCTCGTCCAACCGGTTCGCGCACGCGGCAGCACTGGCGGTCGCGGAGGCGCCGGCACAGGCGTACAACCCGCTCTTCATCTACGGCGACACCGGCCTCGGGAAGACGCACCTCCTCCAGGCGATCGCGCACTACGTCCGCCAGCACTCGCGCCGGCTCACGAACCGGTACGTCACGTGCGAGACGTTCATGAACGACTTCATCGAGGCGGTGCGCGACCGCGGAGCCAGGATCGAGGGATTCAAGCGCCGCTACCGGAACTACGACGTCCTCCTCATCGACGACATCCAGTTCCTCGAGGGCAAGGAGCGGATCCAGGAGGAGTTCTTCCACACCTTCAACTCGCTCTACGAAGCGGGGGCGCAGATCATCATCTCGTCCGACCGTCCGCCGCGGGAGATCGCGACGCTCGAGGAGCGCCTGCGGTCGCGGTTCGAGTGGGGCCTCATCACCGACATCCAGAAACCGGATCTCGAGACGCGCATCGCGATCCTGCTGAAGAAGGTCAACACAGAAGGAATCGCCGTCGACGACCCGGAGGTGCTCACCTTCATCGCGGGGCGTGTCTCGTCGAACATCCGCGAGCTCGAGGGGGCGCTCACGCGAGTGGTCGCCTTCTCCTCGCTCACGAACCGGCCGATGACAGTCGACCTCGCCGAGCACGTGCTGAAGGACGTGTTTCCGCAGGGAGAAGCGGCGCCCGAGGTGACGATCACGCGGATCCAGGAGATCGTGTCCCAGAGGTTCGGCGTGACGATCGACGAGCTCATCAGCCCCCGTCGCTCGCAGGCCGTCGCCTATCCGCGCCAGGTCGCGATGTATCTCTCACGCGAGCTCACGGACTCCTCGCTTCCGGCGATCGGACGGGAGTTCGGGGGCCGCGACCATACGACCGTGATCCACGCGAAGGACAAGATCACGCGCCGTATCCGCGAAGATCGCTCTGTGTACAACCTCGTGCAAGAACTGACCGCGCGCATCAAGCAGGCCCGGTGACGTTGGGGGTCCAGCACACCGCCTCGAGCTCGGGTGTGGAAGCTGCTCCGGTTCTCCCCAGTCGGACCGACATGCGTTTTCGCCGCTTTTCCGTGACAATCGCCCCGTCTTCCCCGTGATTCACACTCCTACTACGACTACGAGGTTCTTTCTTTAACTTCTTCTCAGTCATGGACACCGATCTCGCCACCGCCGCAGACCTGAGCGTCTCGATCTCGCGAGACGATCTCTCGGCTGCTGCGGCCGTCGTCGCGAGGGGTCTCTCGAGCCGGAGCGCGGTGCAGGTCCTCACCGGAATCCTGATCGAGGTCGAGGACGGCCGGCTGACGCTCGCGGCCACGGACATGGAGGTGTCGCTGCGCGCGACGGTCGCGGGGGACGTCACGGGACAGGGCAAGGTGGTCGTGCCGGGACGCCTGCTGGCCGACCTGATCCGGCTCCTCCCCGACGACCGCGTATCCCTCGCCTATGAAGCAGGAGACGGCGTCCTCGTCGTCTCCTCCGGGAGCTACTCGTCGCGAGTGAACGTGTTCAGTGCCGAGGACTTCCCGCGCCTCCCGGCGCTCGACATCCCGCTCCACACCATCGACGCGGGCGCGCTTCTCGGCACGATCGAGAAGGTCGCAAGAGCGGCGTCGCGGGACGAGTCGCGACCCGTCCTGACCGGCATCCTCGTGCACTTCGAGGGCTCGCAGCTCGTGATGGCGGCGACGGACTCCTACCGCCTGTCGGTGAAGGAGACGGAGCTGTCGGAATCAGGCCCCGAGCTCGAGGCGATCATCCCGGCTCGGGCACTCCAGGAGCTCGCGCGTCTGGCTGCCGGAAACGACACCGTGGAGCTCGGAGTCCACGAGAACCACGTCGTGTTCTCGACCGGCGCCGTCTGGCTGACGAGCCGTCGTATCGACGGCCAGTTCCCGAACTACAAGCAGCTTCTGCCCGAGACGTTCGAGGCGGAGCTGACCGTCGAGCGAGAGCCGCTGCTCGAGGTCGTGCGGCGCGCGTCCGTGCTCGCGCAGCGGAACCAGCCGCTTCGGCTCGGCTTCGCCGAGGGCGAGCTCACCGTGTCCGCGCAGACTCAGGACGTCGGCGAAGCGCGCGAGTCCCTGCCGGTCGGCTATACGGGTGAGCTGCTCGAGATCGGGTTCAACCCGGACTTTCTGCGCGACGGGCTCGAGGCGGTCGCGGGCGACACGGTCGAGCTCAAGCTGATCAACCCCTTGCGACCGGCGGTCCTCGCGTCTCCGGACGAGCGCTTCTGGTACCTGATCATGCCGATCCGGCTTCCGGGCTGATCGTCCGCGAGGTCACGCTTCGCGACTTCCGCTCGTACGCCCGGCTCGAGCTTGCGCTCGAGGCCGGCGTCGTGCTCGTCACCGGCGCGAACGGAGCAGGGAAGACGAACCTGCTCGAAGCGCTTCACGTCGGTACGCAGGGCTTCTCCCCGCGCGCGAGGAGCGACGCACAGATGGTGCGATTCGGTGCGGAGGGCGGAAGAGTCGGCCTCCGCGGGATCACCGCCGCTACTCCTTACGAGAGCGATGTCGTGCTGAGCACGCACGGCGCACGACGCGCGCGGCTGAACGGCGACGCTCTCCGCTCCGCCGAGCAGCTTCGCCAGGACCTCCGGACGCTCGTCTTCACGCCGGACCGCCTCGCGGTCGTCAAAGGAGCGCCCGCGACGAGGCGGGCGTATCTCGACCGGAGCCTCGGTCGCCTCTTCCCGAGCCGCTCTTCGCTCCCCGTCGAGTATGCGGGGGCGGTGGGGCAGCGGAACGCGGCTCTTCGCAGGGTGGCCGCAGGCGCGTCGTCGCCCGATGCGCTCGCCCCTTGGACGGAGACGGTTTCGAGACTCGGCGGCGAACTGGTCGAGGCTCGTCGGGCGACGGTCGGCGTCCTGGCGCCGTATTTCGCGAAGGTAGCAGAGAGGCTCCTGCTCGCTGCGGCCACGATCGTCTACGAAGGAGAACCCGCCACGCTCGACGACTACGAAGTGCGGCTCCAGCGCGACCTCGACCGGTGCGCCACCGGCATCGGCCCGCACCTTCACGACGCCCGTATCGAGGCGGCCGGCCGCGATCTCCGGAGCTTCGGGTCGCAGGGGGAGCAGCGTGTAGCCGTGCTCGCGCTCGTCCTCGCGGAGGCGCGTGCCATCGCAGAGCGCGAAGGCGTGCGTCCGCTCGTGCTCCTCGACGACGTCCTCTCCGAGCTGGACGACGACCGGCGCCGCGCCCTCGCCGAGCTGATTGCGACCGCCGGGCAGACAGTGATCACCGCCACGTCCACAGTCGCTCTTCCCGCGGAGCCCGCGCTGGCGCTCGTCGTCACGCCCGGAGCGGTCCGGAGCGTCTGATGGAGCGCATCGGAAGCGAAGTCGAGCGGACGCTCGGACGAACGGGCGGAGGAGCAGGTCTGGCGCTGGCTGAGATCACGCGCGTGTGGCCCGAAGCCGTCGGGGACGCCGTCTCGCGGCAGGCGTGGCCGGCCCGCGTGGGTCGGGACGGCACGCTCCACGTATCGACGTCGTCGGCCACGTGGGCCTTCGAGCTGGATCGCCTCTCGGCTCAGATCGAGCAGAGCCTGAGGGCCGCTCTGGGGGAGAAGGCACCTACCGGGCTCCGATTCAAGGTCGGCCCTGTTCCCGAGCCGGGAGCGAGCTCTTCCGCGTCCTGGGACACGCAGCGAGAGGTGTCTCCGGGCACGCCCGAGACCGACGCGGAAGCGGTCCGCGTGGCGTCCGAGATCGAGGATCCGGAGCTCCGTGAGATGGTCGCGAGAGCGGCTCGCGCGAGCCTCGCGAAGGCCCTGGTCCGGCCGCCGTTTCTGGTAGACTGACTCCCGCCCGCAAAAGCGCGATTTGCAGGGCTTTTTTAATGGCCGAAGCAGCCTACACCGCAAAGGACATCACCGTCCTCGAGGGCCTCGAGCCGGTTCGTCTGCGACCCGGCATGTACATCGGCTCGACGGGCTCGCGGGGGCTCCACCATCTCGTCTACGAGGTGGTCGACAACGCCGTCGACGAGGCCCTCGCCGGCCGCAACGATCTCGTCGACGTCACCATCCATCCGGACAACTCGGTCACGGTTCGCGACGCGGGCGCTGGCATCCCCGTCGACATGATCCCGGAGCAAGGGCTGTCCGCTCTCACCGTCGTTCTCACGAAGCTCCACGCTGGCGGAAAGTTCGGCGGCCAGGGCTACAAGGTCTCGGG
The DNA here is from genome assembly GCA_963809405.1 of uncultured Actinomycetes bacterium. Lineage (GTDB taxonomy): Bacteria > Actinomycetota > Thermoleophilia > Gaiellales > Gaiellaceae > GMQP-bins7. Next base: position 850,229 of record CAWEJN010000002.1, on the reverse strand, counting down.
CGGGCTGCACGGCGTCGGCGTGTCCGTCGTGAACGCGCTCTCGGAATGGCTCGTGGCCGAGGTCCGCCGCGACGGGAAGGTGTACCGCCAGGAGTTCGCACGCGGTGAGCCGACGACGGGCATGGAGACGGTCGGTGTTGCAGGGAAGGGAGAGTCGGGAACGACGATCTCCTTCCTGCCGGATCCCGACGTATTCGACGAGACGGAGTTCGTCGCACCGACGCTCTCACAGCGTCTTCGCGAGACGGCGTTCCTCACCCGTGCGCTCCGGATCGTGCTCCACGACGAGCGGGCGGGCGGCAAGACGGAGGAGTTCCACTACGAAGGCGGGATCCGCGACTTCGTCGCGCACGTGAACGATTCCAAGGACCCGGTCCACAAGCACATCGTCTATTTCGAAGGCGAGAGCGACGAGGGCCAGGTCGAGGTCGCGATGCAGTGGAACAGCTCGTACGTGGAGTCGGTGTTCTCGTTCGCGAACAACATCAACACGACCGAGGGCGGAGCGCATCTCCAGGGCTTCCGCTCCGCGCTCACCCGCACCCTCAACCAGTACGCGCGCCAGGAGGGGCTCCTCAAGGAGAAGGAGGAGAACCTCGAAGGCGAGGATGCGCGGGAGGGGCTCGCCGCGGTCATCTCGGTGAAGCTGCGGAACCCGCAGTTCGAGGGCCAGACGAAGACGAAGCTCGGGAACCCGGGCATCGCCGGCCTCGTCGAGCGCGTCGTCAATCAGAAGCTCGCGCAGTTCCTCGAGGAGAACCGCACCGAGGCTCGGCAGATCGTCCAGAAGGCGGTCGCGGCGCGGAATGCCAGACAGGCGGCGAGGAAGGCGCGCGAGCTCACGCGCCGCAAGAGCGCCCTCGACTCGAACTCACTGCCCGGGCGTCTCGCCGATTGCCAGATCTCCGACCCCGAGTCCGCAGAGCTGTTCCTCGTGGAGGGCGTCTCGGCCGGCGGTTCGGCCGTCGACGCCCGCGACCGCAGCTATCAGGCGATCCTGCCCCTCCGCGGCAAGGTCATCAACGCGGAGAAGAACCGCATCAACAAAGTGCTCTCGAACGAGGAGATCCAGGCGATCATCACGGCGATCGGCACGGGCATCGGCGAGGAGTTCGACGTCGAGAAGCTCCGCTACCACCGGATCATCGTGATGACGGATGCCGACGTCGACGGCGCCCACATCCGCACGCTCATCTTCACATTCCTCTACCGCCAGATGCAGCAGCTCGTCGAAGGCGGATTCGTGTACATGGCCGTGCCGCCTCTCTACCGCGTGAAGATCGGCACACAGGAGCGGTACATCGAGAAGGAGGCGCAGTTCGAGGAGCTCCTCGCCCGGGAGCGGATCAAGGACATGGACGTGACGGACCGGCGCGGCGAGACGCAGAAGCTGACGGAGACGCGGTACGGCAGGCTCGCCCGGGTCCTGAACGAGTTCGAGGGCTGGGTCTCGCGCCTCCGTGAGGACTTCGGCGCGCCGGCTGCGAACTTCGTCGTCGACCACAGGCTCGTCGAGGCTGAGGCCGACACCGTCGAGGCCGCGCTCGAGTCGCGCGACGCCAACGGGTACGAGCTCGCCGTCCTCGAGTCCTCGGAGGACGGGACGCGCGTGAAGGTCGTGGAGCGCGAGACCGGAGCCGCCTCGAGCGTCGTCGTACCGAGCTCGCTTCTCGTGTCGCCGATCTACGCGCATGTCCGCAAGACCTACGCGCGACTCGTCGAGATCGCCGGGTTCCCCCCGTTCGACATCGCTTTCGGCAAGAAGACTCGGCATGCGGACACGTTCGGGCAGCTGCGAGAGGCGGCACTCGAGCTCGCGAAGGAGGGCATCCAGGTGAGTCGGTTCAAGGGCCTCGGTGAGATGGACGCCGAGGAGCTCGCCGACACCACGATGGATCCCGCGAACCGTACGCTCGTTCGCGTCGAGGTCGAGGACGCGGCCGCCGCCGACCAGACGTTCTCGATGCTCATGGGCGATCAGGTCGAGCCGCGCCGGGCGTTCATCGAGCAGAACGCCCGCGACGTGAGATTCCTGGATGTCTGACGTTCTCGAGCCGCTGGGCGCGGGCCGGATCGAGGAGCGCGAGCTCGAGCAGGAGATGCGCTCGAGCTTCATCGACTACGCGATGAGCGTGATCGTCGCGCGCGCGCTCCCGGACGCGCGCGACGGCCTGAAGCCGGTGCACCGCCGGGTGCTGTACGCGATGCACGAAGCGGGACTGCAGCCGAGTCGGCCGAGGCTGAAGTCCGCGCGCGTCGTCGGCGACGTCATGGGCTACTACCACCCGCACGGCGACCAGTCGATCTACGACACGCTCGTTCGCATGGCGCAGCCGTTCTCGCTGCGCTATCCCCTGGTCGACGGCCAGGGGAACTTCGGGAACATCGACGATTACCCGGCCGCAGCGATGCGGTACACGGAGTGCCGACTCACGCGCCTTGCGACGGAGATGTTGCGGGACATCGACATGGACACGGTCGACTTCGCGCCGAACTACGACGAGTCGCGCCGCGAGCCGTCGGTCCTGCCGTCCCGATTCCCGAACCTCCTCGTCAACGGGTCGGCGGGGATCGCGGTCGGTATGGCGACCAACATGCCGCCGCACCGGCTCGGCGAGGTCGTCGACGCGATCGTGGAACTGATCGACAAGCCGGACGCGAACGTCGACGACCTGATGAGACACGTCAAGGGGCCGGACTTCCCGACCGGCGCAATCGTCGTCGGCCGCTCGGGGATCCGTGACGCGTACCGGACGGGCCGGGGCCGCATCGTCATGCGCGCGCGCGCCCATGTCGAGGAGCTCCGCGGTGGGAAGAGCGCGATCATCGTCACCGAGCTTCCTTACGGCGTGAAGAAGGGCGGCGACTCGGGCGTGATCAAGAAGATCGCCGACCTCGTGAACGACAAGGTCCTGAACGAGATCTCCGACGTCAAGGACCACTCGGACCGGACCGGCATGCGGATACAGATCGACCTCAAGCGAGAGGCGATCCCCCAAGTCGCGCTCAACAAGCTCTTCAAGCACACGGCGCTCCAGACCACGTTCGGCTACAACGCGGTCGCTCTCGTCGACGGCGTCCCTCGGACGCTCTCGTTGCTCGAGCTGGTCACGTACTACCTCGACTACCAGCGCGAGATCGTCACCCGGCGCTCGAAGTACGAGCTGCGCAAGGCGCTCGATCGAGCGCACGTGCTCGAGGGCTACCTGATCGCGCTCGACAACCTCGACGAGGTCATCGCGCTCATCCGCAACGCCGAGGACACGGACGCAGCCCGCGAGCAGCTCATGGCTCGCTTCGAGCTCTCCGAGATCCAGGCGCAGGCGATCCTCGACCTCCGGCTGCGCCAGCTCACCGGGCTCGAGCGGAAGCGGATCGAGGACGAGCACGCGGACCTCCAGGAGCGCATCGCGGAGCTTCGGGCGTTGCTCGGTGACCCCGGGCTCGTCGACGCCGCGGTTCGGGACGAGATCCTCGAGCTGAGGGACATCTACGGGAAGTCCGACGAGCGGCGGACGGAGATCATCGCCGGCGACTCCGAGCTCGAGCTCGAAGACATGATCGCCGAGGAGGACATGGTGATCGCGATCACCAACTCCGGCTACATCAAACGGCTACCGGTGACGGCGTACCGCGAGCAGCGCCGCGGCGGGATCGGGGTCATGGGGATGGACCTGAAGGAGGACGACTACATCGAGCACCTCTTCGTCGCCTCGACCCACGACTACATTCTCTTCTTCACCACCGTCGGCAAGGTGTACAGGCTGAAGGTGCACGAGTTGCCGCTCGGCTCCCGGCAGTCGAAGGGGCGGGCGATCGTGAACCTCCTGCCCTTCCGCCAGGACGAGTACGTCCGTGCGGTGATCGCGACGCGGAACTTCGAGGAGGCCAAGTACCTCGTCTTCGCGACCAAGAAGGGGATCGTGAAGAAGACCGAGTTCCTCGCGTACAACACCCCGCTCAAGGCCGACGGGATCATCGCCATCAAGCTCAGAGACGACGACGAGCTCGTCGGGGTCAGGCTCGCGGAGGACGGCGACGACGTCCTCATGGTCTCGCGCATGGGCCAGGCAGTGCGCTTCCACGGCACCCAGGCGCGTGCGATGGGACGCGACACCTCGGGCGTCGCGGGGATGAAGCTCCGCGCCGGAGACGAGGTGATCGAGCTCGACATCGCGGACGACGACGCGGACCTGCTCGTGGTGACCGAGAACGGGTACGGCAAACGCACGCGTGTCGCCGACTATCCGGCGAAGGGACGCGGCACGATGGGTGTGAAGACGGCGCAGCTCGTCGAGGGGAAGGGCCGGCTCGTCGGAGCGCGGATCGTGCGGGAGGGTTACCAGGTCATGCTCATCTCGACCGGCGGCACCGTCATCCGGATGCCGGTCGACGGCATTCGCCGGGCGGGTCGAGCGACCCAGGGCGTGATCGTCATGCGACTCCGCGAGGGCGAGCAGGTAGCCACTCTCGCGCCCGTCGTGGGCGCGGATGACGACGCCGAAGACACGATTCCCGAGAACGGGACCGCGGTCGAAGAACCCAGCTGAGCCTCGCGCACGGCTTCTGGCAGGGCTCTTGGTCGCCCGCCGCGGACTCCCGGACGGAGGCGCCCTCGTGAGCTGACGGGGGACCTGTGGCTACTTCTTGGGCTCGGGCAGCTCCGCCAGCTTCGAGAGAGCCGTGAGGATGTCGATCGGGATTGGGAAGACGATCGTCGAGTTGTTCGCCGAGCCGATCTCGAGGAGCGTCTGCAGGTAGCGGAGCTGGACGGTGATCGGCTCCTGCGCCATCACGGCCGCGGCGTCCTTCAGGCGCTCGGACGCCTGGAACTCGCCCTCGGCCGAGATCACCTTGGCGCGGCGCTCACGCTCGGCTTCCGCCTGGCGCGCCATCGCACGCTGCATGTCGGACGGGATCTCCACGTCCTTCACCTCGACAATGGTGACCTTGATCCCCCAGGGCGAGGTCGCCTGGTCGATGATCGCCTGCAGGATCTCATTGATCTTGTCGCGCTCGGAGAGCAGCTCGTCGAGCACGTGCTGTCCGAGCACCGACCGCAATGTCGTCTGGGCGATCTGGGAGGTCGCGACCATGAAGTTCTCGACCTGGACCTGGGACGCGTTCGCGTCGACGATCCGGAAGTAGGCGACGGCGTTCACGCGGACGGGGACGTTGTCCTTCGTGATCACCTCCTGCGGGGGCACGTTGAGCGTGACCGTGCGCAGGTCGACCTTCGTGACCTGGTCGACGAACGGGATGATCAGGAAGAGACCGGGGCCCTTCGGCACCGGCAGGAGCCTCCCCAGGCGGAAAACCACTCCTCGCTCGTACTCCCGTGCGATCTTCACTGCCAGGAACAGCAGCAGCACGACGATCACGACGACGGCTGCGATCACGATCAAGGCGACATCCATCAGAGCCCCTCCTCCTCGCTTGGTGCTGCAGTGGATCCTACGAGTAGGCGGAGGTCGGGATCGACCTCCTCCACAAGGACGCGGCTCCCAGGGACGAGCGGGGCGTCGTCGACCGTACGCGCCCGCCAGAGCTCGCCGTGCAGCGACACCATCCCGCCGTGTCGCACGACGCCCTCCTCGCCGACGAGACGGTCGGTCCCGACGAGAACGGGATTCCGGCGGGCTCTGACCACCCTCGTCACCGCGAAGCCGAGAAGCAGCGCGAGCGTGCCAGCGATCGAGAGCGCGACCGGAAGCGACACCTGGTACTCAGACCCTGCCGGGTCGAAGAGCATCAGCGCCCCGAGCACGAACGTCACTCCTCCCGCGACCGCAAGTGCGCCGTGCGTGGGGACGAATGCCTCGGCGACGAGGAAGGCGGCCGAGAGCAGGAGCAGGAAAACGCCCGCGGCCGAGACCGGCAGGATCTGCAGGCCGTAGAGACCCAGGATCAGGGAGATCGCTCCGACCGTCCCCGGGAAGATCAATCCGGGGTGCCAGAGCTCGACGACGATCCCGATCAGCCCGATCGAGAGGAAGAGCGTGATCAAGTTGGGGTCGACGAGGAAGTCCCGTGCCCGCTCGAAGAAGGTCATGTGAACGTCCTCGATCTCGGCGTTCGCCGTGTGGAGGACGTCTCCCTTGGGGACGGTCTTCGTGCCGTCGACCTCCCTCAGGAGCGCGGGCAAGGTCGGTGCCACGACCTCGACGAGCCCGATCTTTTTCGCGTCTCGAGCGCCGTAGTTCGTCGCCTTCGTGACCATGAGCCGCGCCGCGGCGACGTTCCGGTCGTGCTCGCGCGCAAGCTCTCCGACATAGGCGGCTGCGTCGTTGACGACCTTGCGACGGAGATCACTGCCGATGTTCTGTCCGCCGAGGTCGATGGGCGTCGATGAGCCGATGTTCGTCTGCGGCGCCATCGCGGCGAGGTCGGACGCCATCGTGATGACGGCGCCTGCGGAGTCGGCGCTCGATCCCGGCGGTGCCACGTAGACGATCACCGGAACCGTTGCAGCCAGGAAGCGCTTCACGATCCCGCGCATCGAGGAGCTCAGCCCGCCGGGCGTGTCGAGGACGATCACGACGGCGGCATCGTGGGCGCGTTCCCCGCGGTCGATGGCGTTGTCCAGGTACTCCTGCGTCACGGGGTTGATGTCGTTGTCGAAGTGGACCGCGAGCACGTGGGGGCGCTCGCTCGAGGCAGCGTGGGCGACGGAGACCGCCAACCCGAGCGCAAGGAGCGCTGTCGACACGAAGAGCACCGCTCGCAGATCCCGCTCCCTCACCATGTAAGGATTGCATCAGCGCAGGGTTCCGGGTCTTGCGCGCGAACTGCGATCGCGCCACCCTGGCTCCCATGCGTCGCCTGCTCCTCGTCCTCGCCCCTGCTCTCGTCGTCGTTGCGACCCCTGGGGCTGCCGTTCCCGCCGCAGAGCTCGGGGTCGAGACGGTCCCACCCGCGAGCATCACCGCCGTCGACATGCCGCTCGCGGGACAGCGGACAGTCGCTGCGGCGCCCGGCACGCACCGGTTCACGCTCGCCGGAATCCACTGGCGGGGCTCCGGGTCGGTGCAGTTCCGGACGCGTTCGGTCTCCGGCAGGTGGAGCTCGTGGAGAGCCGTCGACTCCGAGGCCGACAACGCTCCCGACCGTGGCTCACCCGAACGCCGAGTTACGGCCGGCTGGCGGCTCGGCAACCCGGCCTGGGTCGGGGCCTCCGACCGGATCGAGACCAAGACCGTCGGCCGGGTCTCACGCGTACGCGCATTCCTCGTCTGGAGCCCGCCCTTCGAGGTTCCCTCTCGCGCTCCGGCGCAAGCGGGCATGCCACCGATCGTCATGCGCGCAGCCTGGGGGGCGGACGAGTCCATCCGACGGGCGCCGCCCTCGTACGCGTCGTCGGTGCGGTTCGCGATCGTCCACCACACGGCAGGGCAGAACGACTACACCCGAGCTCAGGCGCCGGCGATCGTGAGAGGCATCGAGCTGTACCACGTGCAGGGCAACGGCTGGAACGACATCGGCTACAACTTCCTCGTCGACCGCTTCGGCACGATCTACGAGGGTCGGTACGGGGGGATCGACAAGAACGTCGTCGGTGCTCACGCCCTCGGCTTCAATACGGGGTCCGCCGGGGTGGCCGTGATCGGCACGTTTGACTCGAAGGCACCGCTGCAGGTCGCGCAGGATGCGCTCGCCCGTTTGCTCTCCTGGCGTCTCGACGTCGCCCACGTGAACCCGCTCGGCCTGCTCACGGTCATCTCCGGCGGGAGCGAGCGCTACGCGAAGGGGATCCCCGTGACGTTGCGCACGATCTCGGGACACCGGGACACGGGTTTCACCGAGTGCCCCGGCAACGCGCTCTACGCACGGCTCGACGCTATTGCCGCCGCGGCCGCCTCCATCGGAGGTCCCAAGATCTACGCGCCGCGAGCGGACGTGAACGAAGTCGGCGCCCGCTTCCGGGCGACGCTCTCGACGTCACTCTCGTGGACGGTCTCGATCACGGACACGAGCGGGGCCGAGGTGGCCCGCGGGACGGGCACGGGCAAGAGCGTCGACTGGACGTGGGGCGCGAACGGCGTGCCCGCGGCGACCTACTCGTGGTCGATCCGCGCTGGGACCGCGAGGCCTGCGACGGGGAAGCTCAAGGCCGGAGGGACCGCACCTGCGCTCGCGATTCAGGAGCCGTCTGCGAGCCCGCCCGCGATCAGCCCGAACGGCGACCTGCAGGCAGACACGTCGCTCGTCTCGTTCACCCTCTCGATCCCCGCGAACGTCAGCGTCGACGTGGTGTCGGCGCAGGGCTCCGTCGTCGCGACGGTGGTCGACCGCGTATTCATGGGTGCGGGCCTCCACCAGGTGGTCGTCGACGGCTCGGCGCTCCCCGACGGCGAGTACACGGTGCTCGTGTCGGCGCGGACGGCTGCCGGGGCGTCGGTCGAGACGGAGATCCCGCTCGCGGTCAGCCGCACGCTCGGCACGGTCGCGCTGGCTCCGGCCGCGTTCTCGCCGAACGGCGACGGCCGCCTCGACCGCCTGACGATCGACTTCACGCTCGCGAATCCCGCTGACGTTCGGCTCCGGATCCTTCGCGACGACGGCACGTGGGTCGCGACGCCGGTCGTCACGGAGAGCCTTCCGATCGGGCCCCAGCGGTTCACCTGGGACGGCTCCCGGCTCGCCGGCGGAGCCATCCGCGACGGCTCGTACGAGGCGGTCGTCGACGTCACGGACGCCGTCGGCACCGTCTCGCTCGCGATGCCGTTCGTCTCCGACACAACCGCGCCGGTCGTCCGCATCCTGCCCGGGAGCCCGTTGCAGATCGCCGTCAGCGAGCCGGCGGTCCTGACGATGCTGATCGACGGACGGGCGCTGCGGCGCGAGGTGGAGAAGGCCGGTACCGTTCGAATCCCATGGTCGGGACCGGCGAAGCGTGTGCGGGTCGTCGCCTGGGACGCGGCCGGAAACAAGAGCTCGCCCGTGCTGCGGGTTGCGAAAAACGGCTCGCGCAGATCCGGCCAGTAGACTCGCGCTCGTGAGCACCCCGCTGCCCGTGCCGCCGTTCGGGCAGGACGAAATCGAAGCGATCCTGCCGCACCGGCCGCCTTTTCTCCTCCTCGACGAGGTCGTCGAGCTCGAGCCGGGAAAGCGCGTCGTCGCGAAGAGAGACGTTCGCGCTGACGACTGGTGGTTTCCCGGGCACTTCCCCGACCGAGCGGTCATGCCGGGCGTGCTCATCGTCGAGGCGATGGCGCAGGCGGGTGCGGTCGCCGTCCTGGTCGAGGAGGAGAACCGCGGCAAGATCGCCTTCTTCGCCGGAATCGACGACTGCCGGTTCAAGCGCATCGTCTCGCCGGGCGACACGCTCACGCTCACGTGCGAGATCGACACCGTCCGCGGTCCGATCGGCCGTGGCAAGGCGACCGCGCACGTCGGAGACGAGCTCGCCGCGCGCGGCACGCTGACCTTCGCGGTGGAGCGATGATCGGCTCCGCGAACGGCGTCCGCATCGGTATCACGGGACTCGGGACGCATGTCCCCGAGCGGGTCATGACGAACGACGAGCTCGCGACCATCGTCGACACCTCCGACGAGTGGATCCGGGAGCGGACCGGGATCCGGGAGCGCCGGATCGCGAGGGAGGACGAAGCGCTCACGGACATCGCGCTCCCCGCTGCCCGTGCCGCGCTCGCGGACGCCGGCGTAGAGCCTGCGGACGTCGACCTCCTCATTTGCGCCACGGTGACCCCCGACATGATGTTCCCGACCTCGTCCGCGCTCCTCGCGGACACGCTCGGGATGCCTCGAGCCGCGGCGTACGACCTGCTGGCGGGGTGCACCGGCTTCGTCTACGCGATCGCCCAGGCGTACGCGATGCTCGCGTCCGGCCTCGCCCGGCGAGCGCTCGTGGTGGGAGGCGACGTGCTCTCCAAGATCCTGGACTGGGAGGACCGGTCCACGCTCGTCCTGTTCGGGGACGGGGCGGGCGCGGTCGTGATGGAGCCCGTGGACCACGGCGGTTTTCTCGGCTTCGAGCTCGGCGCGGACGGCGGCGGCGGCGAGAACCTCTGGTATCCGGGGTCCGGCTCGCGGAAGTTCGAGAATCCCTCGAGCTACGTGAAGATGAACGGACCCGAGGTTTTCAAGTTCGCGACGAGAATCATGGTCTACTCGGCCGAGCAGATCCTGGCCGAGTGCGGCAAGACTGTCGAGGACGTCGACGTGTACATCCCGCACCAGGCGAACAAGCGAATCATCGACTACGCGCTCGGTAAGCTCCGGATCCCCTCGGAGAGGACCGTCGTCAACGTGGACCGGTATGGAAACACCTCATCTGGCTCGATCCCGCTCGCGCTCACGGATGCGCGGGCCGAGGGGCGCTTGCACGACGGGGCGCTGGTGCTCATGACGGGCATGGGCGCCGGCCTCACCTGGGGCTCAGCACTGATCGAATGGACGAACGGGAGACCCACATGACCAAGGTTGCTTTCTGCTTTCCCGGCCAGGGGTCGCTCGAGGCCGGGATGGGAAAGGAGATCGCCGGAGCGTTCGCGTCCGCGCGCGAGGTGTACCGCGTGGGCTCGGAGGCGTCCGGCCTCGATCTCGAGCGTCTGTGCTTCGACACCCCACTCGAGGAGCTCGTCGACACCGAGGTGCAGCAGCCGGCGCTCGTCGCCACGAGCCTTGCGATCCTCGCCGCGCTCCGTGAGCGCGGTCTGGAGCCGGACATCGTGGTCGGGCACTCGGTCGGGGAGTTCGCCGCTCTGGCTGCCGCCGGCGCGATCGGCACGGGTGAGGCGATTGGCCTCGTCCGCGAGCGCGGGCTCGCGATGGCGGAGGCGGCGCGGCAGCGCCCCGGCACGATGGCTGCGATCCTCGGTCTCGCCGACGAGGAGGTCGAAAAGCTCTGCCGCAAGATCGTCGGCGTGTGGCCGGCGAACTACAACTGCCCCGGTCAGATCGTGATCTCCGGTGAGCACGACGCTGTGGAGGAGTGTTGCGCCGAGGCGGAAAGCCTCGGCGCTCGACGAGCCGTGCGGCTCAAGGTCTCGGGCGCGTTCCACAGCCCGCTCGTCGCGAAGGCGGCCGACCGGCTTCGGCCGGCGATCGAGCGGGTGCGCTTCGGCGAGCCGCTGTCGCCGTTCATGTCCACGGTCACCGCCAAGGTGGAGCCCGCGAAGGAGCTCGCCACGCTGCTCGTCGACCAGCTCACCGCGCCCGTTCGCTTCACCCAGGCCGCCACCGAGCTCATCCGGAGCGGCGCGACGACGTTCGTCGAGGTCGGCCCTGGGAGCGTGCTGTCCGGTCTCGTCAAGCGGATCGACCGCGGCGTGAAGACGATCTCGGTCAACACGTTGGAGAGCCTGGAGCGGGCCCAGGAGTCACTCACGCAGTGAGCTCCGCCGCCTTCTGCTCCCTCGAAGGGAAGACGGCACTCGTTACCGGAGCTTCGCGCGGCATCGGCCGCGCGATCGCGGTCGAGCTCGCGTCGGCCGGCGCTTCGGTCGTCTTCTCGTACAACACCGGCGCCGACGAGGCGAACGTGCTCGTCGGGGAGATCGGCGGCCGTGCGATCCAGGCGGACGTGTCGGACGCGGCTTCGGCACAAGCGCTGGTCGAGGAGGCGGGCGACGTCGAGATCCTCGTCAACAACGCGGGTGTCACGCGTGACGGCCTCCTGGTGCGGATGTCCGACGACGACTGGCAGACCGTGATCGACACCAACCTCGCGTCGTGCTTCTTCACGTGTCGTGCGGCGGTGCGCGGGATGATGAAGCGTCGCGCAGGAGCGATCGTGAACATCTCCTCGATCGTCGGCATCCACGGAAACTGGGGTCAGACGAACTACGCCGCGTCGAAGGCGGGGATCATCGGCTTCACGAAGGCGCTCGCTCGCGAGCTCGGGAGTCGAAGCGTCCGCGCGAACGTCGTCGTGCCCGGGTACGTCAAGTCCCGGCTCACGGACGTGCTCCCGGAGGACGCAACCGCCACGATGCTGGACAACACGCCGCTGGGGAGGCTCGGCGATCCGGAGGACGTCGCGGGGGCGGTACGGTTCCTGTGCTCCGAGGAGGCCTCGTTCGTGACGGGCGCGGTGCTTCTCGTCGACGGCGGGCTCGGGATGTAGAAGAGAATGAGCGACGCGACACTCAACGGGAAGCGGCGGGTGGTGATCACCGGCGTCGGCATGGTCACGCCCCTCGGCAACGACGTCGACACGAGCTGGGAGAACCTCGTCGCGGGAGAGTCGGGCGCCGGGCCGATCACGCAGTTCGACACGACCGGCTACTCCGTGCGGTTCGCCTGCGAGCTGAAGGACTTCGACCCGACGACCTGGATCGAGCGCAAGCAGGCGCGGCGCATGGACCGTTTCTCGCAGATGGCCCTCTCCGCGGCGCGCATGGCCGAGCGGGATAGCGGCCTCGCGATCGCGGAGGAGTCGGACCGGGTCGGCGCGGCCGTTGCCACCGGCATCGGCGGCCTCGGTGCCTTCGAGGACTGCTTCCAGAGTCTGCTCGAGCGCGGCCCGGACCGGACGAGCCCGTTCTCGATCATCCAGATCATCCCGAACATGGCCGCCGCCTGGGTGTCGATGGAGCTCGGGACGCAGGGCCCGCTCGCGACCGAGACGACGGCCTGCGCCGCCTCGAACATGGCGATCGGAGACGGTCTCGACGCGATCCGGCTCGACCGCGCGGACGTGATGCTCTGCGGCGGCACCGAGGCGCCGGTCACCAGGGTCGGCATCGCCGGGTTCAGCGCGATGCGCGCGCTCTCGCAACGAAACGACGATCCGAAGCGTGGCTCCCGGCCGTTCGACGCCGATCGCGACGGCTTCGTCATGGGTGAGGCCGGGGCGATGCTCGTGCTCGAGGAGCTCGAGCATGCCGAGCGGCGCGGCGCAAAGATCTACGCCGAGGTTCTCGGCTACGGCACCTCGTCGGACGCCGCTCACGTCACCGAGCCTGACCCGTCGGGAGTCAACCCTGCACGCGCGATGCGGATGGCGTTGGCGGACGCGGGCGTCGAGCCGGAGGCGGTCGGCTACGTCAACGCGCACGGAACCTCGACGCCCGTCGGCGACCCAGCGGAGACTCGGGTGCTCAAGATCGCGCTCGGAGAGGAGCACGCGGCCCGCACGCCCGTCTCCTCGACGAAAGGAGCAACGGGGCATTGCCTCGGCGCAGCGGGCGCCGTCGAGGCGATCTTCTCCGTGCTCGCGCTCGAGCGCGGTGTGTTGCCGCCGACGATCAATTACGAGACGCGCGACCCGCTGTGCGACCTCGACTACATCCCGAACGAGGCGCGGCCGCAGCAGGTCGAGGTGGCGGTGTCCAACTCGTTCGGCTTCGGTGGTCACAACGCATGCGTGGTCTTCCGGCGCTGGAACCACGACTGACGCCGCGAGGGCTCAGAGCCTGAGCTCGAGCAGCACGGTGTCCCGCCAGACGCCGTCGAGCTGCGCGATCCGCTCCCGGCGCCCGACGAGGCGGAAGCCGAGGCGCTCGTGGAGCGCGAGGCTCGCTTCGTTCTCCGGGAACATCGCGGCCTGGATCGTCCAGATCCCGTCGCGTCTCGCGGTCTCGATCAGCTCGTCCATCAACGCGCGCCCGACGCCGCGGCCGTGGGCGCGGGTGGCCACGTAGACGGAGCTTTCGACGACGCCCGCATAGCACGGGCGCTGTGAGGTGGCGGACAGGACCACCCAGCCGACAATGTCGCCGTCGTCCTCGGCCACGAGGCGGTGGCCGTCGAAATGGTCGGCGTCGAAGGACTCCCAGGTCGGCGGCTCGGTCTCGAACGTCGCGAGGCCGGACGCGATCCCCTCCGTGTAGATCGCCTCGACCGCCGGCCAATCGCTCGGCATGAGCGGTCTGATCAGCGCCATCGCGAGAGACTAGGCTGCCGTGATGAGCGAGCGCTGGGCGACGTTCGACTGCTACGGGACGCTCGTCGACTGGAACGGCGGGATCGGCGCCGAGCTCGAGAGTCTCTTCGGCGTCGAGCACCGTGACCGGCTCCTCGAGCGCTACCACGAGCTCGAACCCGAGATCCAGGCGGAAACCCCCGAGACGTCGTACAGAGAAGTGCTCACGCTTGCTCTCGAGCGGCTCTCGCAGGAGGAGGGCGTCGCTCTCCCGGAGGGCGAGTCCCGCGCGCTCGCCCGCTCGCTGCCGGACTGGCCGGTCTTCCCGGACGTGCCGCCCGGGCTCGAGGAGGCAAGGAACCGGGGGTGGAAGCTCGCGATCCTCTCGAACACCGACCGCGACCTCATCGATGCCTCGATGTCCTCGATCGGCGTGCCGTTCGAGCTCGCGGTCGTCGCCGGTGAGATCGGCTCGTACAAGCCGGCGCACCGGCACTGGGAGGTGTTCCGCGAGACGACCGGCGCCGACCCGGAGAGACACGTCCACGTCGCGCAGAGCGTCTATCACGACATCGTGCCGGCCTCGGAGCTCGGGCTCCCCTCGATCTGGATCAACCGGCGAGACGAGCCGGACGACCCGCGTCCTGCGCGGACGCTCCCCGATCTGGCCGGGCTCGCGGATGCGCTCGACGAGCTCGTCGCGTGAGCTCGCTCCGCGCGCGCTGTCCCGACTGCCGGACCTTCACCGCTGTCGCGCTCGGCTCCGGGTACGAGTGCCATCGCTGCGGGAGGTCGTTCGCCGCGGGGCTCGTTCGTGTCCCGCGTGCGTGGGGTGATGGCGGCGATGCGATGGCCGAGGCGGCGGCGCTCGAGCTGCCGTACCCGGAGACGGCGGTTGTCGAGGAGGAGAGCCTGGACGAGCAGACCGCGAAGCTCGCCGCGGTGCTGCCGGAGCGCCCCCTCGTCCTGGGCGGGTGCTGCTGCGCGCACGTCGGCGCCGTCACCGGCCTGGCGGCGCGTGGAGGACGGCTTGCCGTGATCTGGCTCGACGCGCACGGCGATCTCAATACGCCGGAGACTTCGCCGTCGGGGAATCTCTGGGGAATGCCGCTGCGGATGCTCCTCGACGCCGGGCTGGTGCAGCCGGCCGACGTCGCGCTCGTCGGTGCGCGGAACCTCGATCTAAGCGAGGTCGAATACCTGTCCGAGACCGGCATCGACGACTCCGTCGAGCGCGCTCTCGTCGATGTCGACGCCGTCTACGTCGCGCTCGACGTGGACGTGCTCGCGCCGGGGGAGATCGCGTGCTTCATGCCGGAGCCGGGCGGTCCGGGGGTCGCCGACGTCGAGGGTGTTCTCGACGACATCGCCAGGCGAGCTCCGCTCGCGGGCATCGGCGTCACGACTCTCGTCCCGGACCCAGGGAACGCAGCGGTCGTGACCCGGCTGCTCGCCGCCGCAGGTCTCTGAAGCGCGGGCTCTAAGATCCCAGCCATGTCCTCCGGCCCGGGTCGCGTCGACGTCGAGATCGAGAGCAAGCAGGCAGCGGACGTGTCGACGAACGAATCCCATCCGAACACCTGTCCCGGGTGCGGCTCCCATTACCGGGACGACGAGCTGTCCGCGACTTTGCGCGTGTGCCCGCAGTGTGGCCACCACTTCCCGGTCCGTGCGCGCGAGCGCATCGAGCAGGTCGCCGATCCAGGCTCGTTCTCCGAGGACGGCACCGAGTTGCGGTCGGCGGACATCCTCGAGTTCTTCGATCTCCGCCCGTACACGGAGCGGCTCGCCGAGGCCGAGATCGCGACGGGGCTCGGCGACGCGATGGTGATCGGCAGCGCGGAGATCGAGGGCCAGGAGTGCCGCCTCGCGGTCATGGACTTCTCGTTCATGGGCGGATCGATGGGGAGCGTCGTCGGCGAGAAGTTCGGGCTCGCGTGCGACAGCGCGGCGGAGGCGGGAGTTCCGCTGGTGTCGATCTCCGCCTCGGGCGGCGCCCGCATGCAGGAGGGGATCCTCGCGCTCATGCAGCTCCCGAAGACGGTCTGCGCCATCGAGGAGCTGCACGAGGCCGGTGGTTCGCTGGTCTCCGTCCTCACCCATCCGACGACGGGCGGAGTCCTCGCGAGCTTCGCCAGCCTCGGCGACGTCGTGCTCGCGGAGCCCGGAGCGCTCATGTCGTTCGCCGGGCCCCGGGTCGTCGCGCAGACGACGCGCGAGAAGCTTCCGGACGACTTCGGCCTCGCCGAGTCGAACTTCAGGTTTGGCCACCTCGACGCGATCGTGCCGCGGGGGGAGCTCCGGGCCACCCTCGCGAAGCTCCTGCGTCTCTTCGGGCCGGCGTAGGTGGCGAGCGACGCGGAGATTCGGCTGCGCGAGCGGCTTAGTAAGCTCGGCGGCATGAAGCTCCTGCGCGGCACCAAGGTGACCGGTGAGCTCGGGCGCCTCCAGGAGCAACTCGACCGGATCCGGGAGGAGCCGACGGCCGAGGAGATCTGGCGCTCGGTCGAGCTCGCCCGCCACCAGGACCGGCCGTACACCCTCGACTACGTCGACCGGATCTTCGACGACTTCTTCGAGCTCCACGGCGATCGCGGTCGCGCCGACGACCACGCCCTCGTGACGGGCATCGGGAAGCTCGACGGGCGGAGCGTCGTCCTCGTCGGGCACCAGAAGGGCCGGGATCTCAAGGAACGGACCGCGCGCAACTTCGGCATGGCCTTTCCGGAGGGGTACCGGAAGGCCATCCGCGCGATGACGCTCGCCGACCGCCACGGCTTCCCGCTCGTGACGATGATCGACACGCCCGGTGCCTACCCCGGGGTGGCCGCAGAGCAGCACGGTCAGGGCGGCGCGATCGCCCGGTCGCAGGCAGCGATGGTGCGGCTCTCGATCCCCACCGTCGCCTGCGTGATCGGCGAGGGCGGATCGGGCGGCGCGGTCGCCATCGCGGTAGCCGATCGCGTGCTGATGCAGGAGCACGCGATCTACTCCGTCATCTCCCCCGAGGGCTGTGCTGCGATCCTCTGGCGCGATGCGGGAGAGGCGCGCAAGGCTGCAGCCGCGTTCAAGCCCGATGCCGCGCACTGCCTGGAGCTGGGGGTCGTGGACGTGGTCGTTCCCGAGCCCGAGGAGGGAGCACATACCGATCCCGACGAGGCGGCGCGGCTCCTCGAGGAGTCGATTCTCGCTGCCCTCGCGGAGATCGACTCGCTCGAGCCGGAGGAGCGCCGGCGCGCACGGCGGGCGAAGTACCGCGCGATGGGCGTCCTCGCGCACGCCTGAGGGTCGAACGCAGCTATCCACAGGTTCCACAGGCTTATCCCCTGCCCCGGAACCGGGTCTGAGCAGGGAGATTTTCGAATCTGCAGCCAGTTGGTAAAGAAAGCGTTGCGATGCTGGCGACAATCCACAGGTGAGCCTCGGCGAGTACGAACGGAAGCGGCGACGCGGCCGCACGCCGGAGCCTTTCGGCGACGCGGCCACTGGTGACGCGCGCCCGCGGTTCGTGATCCAGCGCCACGCTGCACGGCGGCTCCACTACGACTTCCGCCTCGAGCGGAACGGTGCGCTCGCGAGCTGGGCGGTGCCGAAGGGCGTGCCATTGCGCCGTGGCGAGCGACACCTGGCGGTGCACGTCGAGGACCATCCGCTCGACTACGCCGACTTCGAGGGGACGATCCCTGCGGGCGAGTACGGGGCGGGGACGGTCGAGATCTGGGATCGCGGCACGTACGACCTCCTCGAGGAGAAGCGAA
This sequence comes from uncultured Actinomycetes bacterium, assembly GCA_963809405.1. GTDB lineage: Bacteria > Actinomycetota > Thermoleophilia > Gaiellales > Gaiellaceae > GMQP-bins7. Next base: position 832,643 of record CAWEJN010000002.1, on the reverse strand, counting down.
ACGGCGGTCTCACGGTGCGGCTCTACGGGGAGCGGCTCGACGGCACCTGGACGCTCGTGCCGGCGCGGCTCGACGGCGATCCGAAGAACTGGCTCCTTCTGCGCAAGGACGCCGCGGGAGGCGACGGTCGTCCCTATGCGCCGATGTTCGCGTCCGCGGCCGAGTCACTGCCGGTCGGGCCGGACTGGGTGTACGAGCCGAAGTGGGACGGCTTCCGGGCGCTCGTCACCGTCGCGGGCGCGGAGGTCACCCTCATGAGCCGCAACGGGAACGACCTCACCGAGCGCTTCGCGCCGGCAGCGCGGGCGGCAAAGCTCGCCCTCCGCACGGCGGATGCTGTCCTCGATGGCGAGATCTGCGCACTCGACGCCAGGGGGAACTCGCGCTTCGGGCTCCTCCAGCACGGCTCGGGAACCCTCGTGCTCGTCCTTTTCGACGTGCTCGAGATCGATTCCGAGTCGCTCGTCGACCTCTCGCTCGTGGAGCGCCGTCGCCGGCTCGAGGACGTCGTCGACCCGTCGGTCGGAGGCGTCGTCGTCTCGCCTCGCTTCGACGACGGGCAAGCGCTGCTCGAGGCGGCCAGCGAGGAGGGGCTCGAGGGCGTGGTCGCGAAGCGCAAGGACTCGAAGTACCTCTCCGGAAGGCGCGGGACCGAGTGGCGGAAGGTCAAGGTGCGCGCTCGCCAGGAGGTCGTCGTCGCCGGCTATACCCGCGGGCAGGGACGGCGGAGCTACGGCTTCGGCGCGCTGGTCGTGGGCGTTCACGAGGCGGGCGGGCTCCGCTGGGCGGGAAACGTCGGCTCCGGCTTCTCGGACAGGGAGATCGACCGCCTGCTCAAGCTCATGCGCCCGCTCCAGCGCAAGGACTCGCCGTTCGCACAGGTGCCGAAGATGCCCCGGGTCCGCCGCGGCGACGTCGTGTGGGTCGAGCCGACCCTCGTGGCCGAGGTCGAGTTCGTCGAGTGGACGCGCGAGGGCAGGCTGCGCGCGCCCGTCTACGTGGGCCTGCGCGACGACAAGCCTGCGGAGGAGGTCCGCCGCGAGCGGCCGGCCGTCCCCGACGTCGTGAAGAGGGGCCGCCGTGAGCTGCGCCTGAGCAACCTCGACAAGCCGTTCTGGCCCGACGAGGGCATCACGAAGGGCGACCTCGTCGCGTACTACCGCGAGATCGCGGAGGTGCTCGTGCCGCATCTGCGCAGACGACCGTTCACCATGAAGCGCTATCCCGACGGCTGGCAGGGAAAGCACTTCTTCCAGAAGCAGGCGCCGTCCCACATGCCCGAGTGGATCGAGCGGGCGCCGTTCCCGGCGTCCACCCGCGAGGGGGAGAAGAAGATCATCGACTACGCGCTCGTCGACGACGAGCTCGCGCTCCTGTGGATGGTGAACATGGGCTGCATCGACCTGCACGCCTGGTCGTCGCGGGTGGACAACGCCGACCGCCCGGACTGGGTCATGTTCGACCTCGACCCGTCCGAGGGGGCGACGTTCGAAGACGTCGTGAAGGTCGCGCGGCTGGTGAGAGAGACGCTCGAGCTGCTCGACCTCGAGGGCTATCCGAAGACCTCCGGCTCGCGGGGGATCCACGTCCTCGTCCCGATCGCGCGCCGGTCGACGTTTCCGGCAGCGCGAGAGTTCGCGTCGATCGTCGCGGGCGCGCTCGAGCGCGCTCACCCGGACCTCGTGACGACGGAGTGGTCGAAGCAGAAGCGCCGTGGCGTGCTCGTCGACGCGAATCAGAACCGGCAGGGCGCGACGAACGCGTCGGTGTACTCCGTTCGCCCGCGCGCTGGAGCCTCCGTGTCCACGCCCATCCGCTGGGAGGAGCTTGTTCCCGGCCTCGATCCCACGGCGTTCACGATGGACGCGGTCCTCGACCGCGTCGCGCGCGACGGAGACCTCTTCGCGCCCGTTCTCGCGGGCGGGCAGTCGCTCTCGAAGGCGCTGAAGGCGGTACGCTAGTCGCCGGGAGGCTCCTCGAGCCCGCGCGGGTGTCCGAGTACCGAGAGCTCCACGACGTCCCGGCGGAAGAGGAGCGCCACCGTCCAGTCGAGGACGACGCGCAGCTTCCGGGAGAGCAGCGGAAGCTGGTACAGGTGGTACGTCCGCGCGACGAACCAGCCGGGGAAGCCGCGCAGCCGCACCCCGGGGATCTCCGCGATCCCCTTGTAGCGGCCGAGGGTCGCCACCTGGCCGAGCATGCGGTAGCCGTACGGCTCCGGTTGGGCACGAGTCAGGTTCTTCGTCAGCCGCCGAGCCTGGCGGAGCGCGTGCTGGGACGTCGGCGGGTCGACCGCACCGGGAGTGCGCGTATTCGGTACCGCTGCGCAGTCCCCGAGCGCCCACACGTTCTCGCGGCTCTCGACGTGTAGGAACGGGTCGACGCGCACTCGCCCTCGCTCGTCGAGCGGGAGACCGAGCTCGCCGAGGAGCGGGTTCGCGCGAACGCCGGCCGTCCAGACGACCGTCCGAGCGGGGATGGTGGCGCCGTTCGAGAGGACGGCCTCGCGTCCGTCGTAGGAGGAGAGCGTCGTCTCGACGTGGATCTCGACCCCGCGTTTCTCGAGGTGGCGCGCCGCGTACTCGCCGAGGCGCCGCGGGATCTCCGGGAGGATCTTTGGCGCGGCGTCCACGAGCACCCAGCGCTGGGGCACGTTCCGGAGGTTCGGGTAGAAGCGGAGGGCGGCGTGCGCCAGGTCGTTCAGCTCTCCGAGCGCCTCGACGCCCGCGTAGCCGGCGCCGACGAAGACGAAGCCGAGTTCCTCCGGAAGGTCGGGCTGGATCGCGGCCCGCTCGAGCTGCTGGAGCACGCGATTGCGGAGGGCGATGGCGTCGGCGAGGTCCTTGAAGCCGACGCCGTGCTCGCGCAGTCCCGGCACGGGGAAGACGCGCGCGATGGAGCCGAGAGCGAGCACGAGCTGCTCGTAGTGGATCTCGAGCGCGCCGGCGAGCGTGTCGGCCCGGACCAGGCGCCGCTCCTCGTCGAGGCCGGTCGCTCCCCCGAGCAGGAGGTCGGCGTGCGGGCACATCTGGCGGAGCGGGACGACGACATGCCTCGGCTCGAGGGTGCCCGACCCTGCCTCCACGAGCAGCGGCGTGTAGAGCATGTAGTTCTCGGTCGAGAGGATCGTCGACCCCCGCTTGCCGAGCAGCCGCGCGACATAGCTCCCGGCGAACCCGCCGCCGAGGACGAGGGTGCCGCCGCGTGCCTCGCGAACCTCCACGCGTCATGCTTAGCACGGTCGTGGCGGTGCAGGTCTCGGTTATCGGCAGCGGGCAGGAGCACGAGGCAGCCGCCGAGGAGGTCGGGCGCCTTCTCGCCGAGCGCGGCTGCACGGTGGTGACGGGCGGTCTGGGGGAGGTGATGGCCGCGGCACATCGCGGAGCGAAGGCCGCCGGCGGGACGACGATTGCGATCCTCCCGGGCGAGCGCCGGGAGGACGCGAATCCCTGGGCCGACTACGTCGTCGTCACCGGCATCGGGCACGCACGGAACCTCGCGGTCGCAGCGTCCGGTGACGCCGTCGTCGCGGTCGGCGGGAGCTACGGGACGCTCGCGGAGATCGGGTTCGCGCTCCGGCTCGGCCGTCCCGTGGTCGGGCTTCCGGGGGCGCCCGAGGTCGACGGTGTCGAACGAGCGTCCTCACCCGCCGAGGCGGTCGAGCTCGTCCTACGCCACCTCGGCTAGCCGCCGCTCGAGATAGCGGCGCTCGGGCTCGTTCGCGGTCATCTCGATCGCGCGACGGTACTCCGTCGCCGCGTCCTCGTCGCGACCGAGCCGCCTCAAGAGATCGGCACGAGCCGCGTGCAGCAAGTGGTAGCCGTCCAGCTCATCGAGCTCATCGAGCTCGTCGACGAGCGCGAGACCTTCCTCGAGATTGCCCGAGAGCGCGACCGCGACGGCTCGGTTCAACGAGACGATCGGCGATGGATCAAGTTGCGCGAGGCGGTCGTAGAGCTCGACGATCTCGCGCCAGGGCCGACTCTCCGAGTGCGCGCCGGCGATCGCCGCCTGGAGCTGGTACGGGCCGACCCGACGAAGCATCGCGGCGCGCTGGAGGACGCGCAGGCCCTCGTCGATGCGCTTGGTGTCCCAGAGCGAGCGGTCCTGGTCCTCGAGCAGGACGAGCTCACCGGCGGCGTCGACTCGTGCCCGCCGCCGCGAGTCCTGGAAGAGCATGAGCGCGAGAAGCCCGAGTGCCTCCGGCTCGTCGGGCATCAGCACCGCGAGCAGCTTCCCGAGCCTGATCGCCTCGTCGCACAGGTCGTCGCGGACGTGGTCGGCGCCCGCGGTGGCTGCGTACCCCTCGTTGAACACGAGGTAGAGGACGGCGAGCACCGGTCGCAGGCGCTCCGGCAGAAGGTGGTCCGGTGGGACGCGGAACGGGATCCCCGCCGCACGGATCTTGCGCTTCGCGCGGACCAGCCGCTGAGCCATCGTCGGCTCGGGAACCAAGAAGGCGCGGGCGATCTCCGGCGTGGCCAGACCTCCGACCTCGCGGAGCGTGAGGGCGATCCGGCTCTCGGGGGCGAGGGCGGGATGGCAGCAAGTGAAGATGAGCGCGAGGCGCTCGTCCGGGATTGCGCTCACCTCGTCCTCCTCCGCCGGGAGTGCCTCGACGCGTGCGAGTTGCTCTGCCTTCTGCTGGAAGACGCGGTCACGCCGGATGCGGTCGATCGCGCGATTCCGCGCGGTCGTGACGATCCACGCCCCGGGGTTCCGCGGCAGACCGTCGTGCGGCCAGCGCTCGAGCGCGGTCGCGAATGCGTCCTGGACGGCATCCTCGGCGAGCTCCAGATCTCCAAGCGCTTTCGTGAGGATCGCGACCGCACGGCCCCACTCCTCCCGGAAGGCCTTCTCGACGACATCTGCCACTCGCCGGCGGCTCCCTCAGACGACCAGGGGCCGGATCTCGATCGCCCCCGTCTCCGCGGTCGGGATGAGCGACGCAAGCCTGATCGCCTCGTCGAGGTCGGGCAGGTCGATGACGAACAGCCCGCCGATGTACTCCTTGGTCTCCGCGAACGGTCCGTCTGTCACGACCCGCTCGCCGTCCCGGACGCGGACGACCTTCGCCGTCCTCCGCTCGTCGAGCTCCTGACCCGCGACGCCCGGATCGACTCGCCGAAGCTCGTCGAAGAGCCCGAGCCAGCGCGGCATCACGTCCGCGCGGAGCTCGACCTTCTGCTCGTCGGACAGGTCCGCCCAGCCGGTGTCCGTTCCGTAGATGAGGAGTGCGTACTTCACAGCTGCTCCTCGTCCTGGTCGACGTAGACGGGCCGGACCTCGACGGCGCCGTCCTCGGCTGCGGGGATCCGTGCCGCCCAGTCGAGCGCATCGTCCATCGAGTCGCACTCGAGGATGTAGTAGCCGCCGAGCGCTTCCTTCACCTCCGCATAGGGGCCGTCGATCACGAGCGCCTCTGCATCGCGAACCCTGACGCTCGTCGCGTCGCCCGTGGGCGTGAGCTGGTTGGCGTCGACGTAGACGCCTGCCGCTCGCATTTCGTCGGAGACAGACAGGTATCGCCCGATGAGCTCCGAGCGCTCCTCGCCCGACGCCGCCTCCCAGCCTGCCTCGTCGCCGTAGATCAGTGCGATGAACTTCATCGATCCTCCTTTCGCCGGTTCATCCTGACGACGACCGGCGTGCCCGAGAATCGGCACCTGCGCCCAGCATCCGTCCGAGGAGCTTCCGCGCGCCGCTCTTGTCGAGCGGCTCGTTGAGGTTGCCGCACTTCGGGCTCTGCACGCACGATGGGCAGCCGCTCGAGCACGGGCAGGACTCGAGCAGCCGGAAGGTGTCCTCGACCCAGCCGTCGAACCGATCGAAGCCACGGGCGGTGATCCCGACGCCGCCCGCGTGGCCGTCGTAGACGAAGATCGTCGGGCGGCCGGTCTGGTAGTGGACGTTGGTCGAGAGGCCGCCGATGTCCCAGCGGTCGCACATCGCCTGCAGTGGCAGGAGGGCGATGAGCGCGTGCTCCGCTGCGTGGAGCGTCCCGAGGAGCTTCGGCATCTGCTCGAGCCCGGCCAGGTGCGCGTCCGTCGGGGAGAACCAGATCGCCTCCGTCTCGAACGTCGTCTCCGGCATGAGGAGCGGCACGACGTCGATCGTCGATCCGTCGCGAATCGTCTTGCGCGCGTATGCGACGACCTGCTCGGAGACGGAGACGCGCCCGAAGTGGAGATCGACGCCGAGCCTGGGCTCGACTCGCTCGGCCCTCTCGATCGTCGTCTCGGACTCCTTCTTCACCTGCGTGTACCAGTCGACACCGGCGGAGACGACGAGCGCCACGCGGCCCTCGTGGTCGAGCTCCTCGACGAGGTACTGCTCGCCGAGGTGGAGATACACCGCCCCCTCGTGGACCGTCGAGTACGCGCGCTCCCGCTCGACGAGGCCGAGGAGCGCTCCGCTCTCCCGCTCGACGACCGTGAACGCGTCTGCGTCGCCGGAGCGGAGCGAGATGCGCGCGGCTGGATAGTCACGTCCCTTCCAGACGTATCCCGCTGAGGTGCGCTCGAGCTCCGGGAGCTGGGCGGCGCGCTCGAGCGCCTCCGGCCCGAGCTCGGCCGCGTCGGTGTCGTCGAGCGGCGCCTCGTAGGCGGCCGCGTACACGTGTGGGTCGAGGATCCGCGGGTTCGTGTGGTCGAGGATCGCGGCCTCGACGCGACGCGAGAGGAGTGCGTCCGGCTCGCGCGCGAAGAACTGGTCGAGCGCGTCCTCGCTCGCGACGAGGACGGCGAGCCCGCGCTCGCGGCGGCCCGCACGACCCCACTGCTGGCGCAGCGAAGCGATCGTTCCCGGGAACCCGACCGAGATCGCACAGTCGAGGAGGCCGATGTCGATGCCGAGCTCGAGCGCGTCGGTCGCCGTCACGCCGAGGAGCTCGCCCGCGACCAGGCGACGCTCGATGTCGCGCCGTTGCTCTGCCGTGTAGCCCGCCCGGTACGGGGCGAGGCGGCGGGCCGTCTCGGTATCGACCCGCTCGACGGTGAAGCGGTGGATGAGCTCCGCAGCCTTCCGGCTCTTCGCGAAGCAGATCGTCCGCAGCCCGCGCGAGGTGAGTCCGGACATGATCCGGGCCGCGTCGCCGAGCGCGCTCGCGCGCTGGCCGAGATCGGCGTCGAGGAGCGGCGGGTTCCAGATCGCGATCTCGCGCTCCGCGCTCGGCGACGTGTCCCGCTCGATCGTGGTAGCCGGCTCTCCTGTCAGCGTGAGCGCGAGTTCGCCCGCGTTCGCGATCGTCGCGGTCGCCAGCAGGAGCTGCGGATCGGCGTCGTAGATCCGCGCGAGGCGGCGGAGGCGGCGGAGGACGTTCCCGACGTGCGAGCCGAAGACTCCCCGGTACACGTGCGCCTCGTCGACGACGACGAAGCGGAGGTTCGAGAGGACGTCGCCCCAGCGGTCGTGATGCGGGAGGACGCCGACGTGGAGCATGTCCGGGTTCGTGAGGACGAGATTCGACCACTTCCTGATCTGCCAGCGGCGCTCGCCTGGCGTGTCGCCGTCGTAGATCGCCGGCTTGAGCCCTTTCAGGCGGAGCTCCGAGAGCGCTCGGAGCTGATCCTGCGCGAGCGCCTTCGTCGGGTACAGGTAGAGCGCGCGCGTCTTCGGATCGCGCGCGATCGGCGTCGAGCACGGGAAGGTTGAAGGCGAGCGACTTCCCCGACGCCGTGCCCGTCGTGACGACGACGTTCTCGCCGCGCCGTGCCGCCTCCCACGCCTCGGCCTGATGGCGGTAGAGCGCGGTGACGCCGTTCGCGACGAGCGCCGAGGCGAGGCGCGGATCGAGGTCGTCCGGCAGGGGCTCCGTCCGCGCAGCGCGGGCTGGCTCCAGCCCCCGGTAGGCGATCTCCTCGCCCTCGAGCAGGTCAGCCCAGCTGCCAGCGAGCGTCTTCAGTCGGCCGGTCGCTGGCCGGAGCAGACGAGGTTCATCCAGGCGAACCCGTCGTCGCCGATCTCGGCATACGCCGTCTGCTCGAAGACGACGAGTCGCCCGTCGTCGTCCGTCTCGCGCACGCGCCACCGCAGCTTCACGACATCCGCGAAGTCCTCGCAGCCGGACTCGACGACCTCTCCGTCTCCCGTCCACATGCGGAGCCGCTCGGCGATCGCTTCAGGCCCCTCGAGCTCCCGCAGGGCAGCCGGGACGAGCCCTCGGAGCCGTGCGTCTCGCAGGAACGCGCCAGCGACGGCATCGAAGTCGTGTCGAGTGAGTGCGTCGAGGAACCGGCTCGCGACATCGCTCGCCTGCGCGGTGCTCACACGGCGAAGGTAGCACGGTCAGACGAATGGTGAGAATGCGCGCTCGAACCGCTTACGCGGCTGGGCGCCGTAGACGGTCGCGCGCGCTTCGCCGCCCGAGAAGAGGATGACCGTCGGCAGCGAGAGGACGCCGTACTGGCTCGGGACGGCGAGGTTGACGTCGACGTCGAGGCGGACGAGGCGGACCCGCCCCTCGTGCTCCGCGGCGATCGCCCGGAGGTGCGGCTCGATCGCCTCGCACGGCCCGCACCACGGCGCCCAGAAGTCGACGATCACGGGCACCGGCGAGGCGAGCACCTCGTCCGCGAACGTCGCGTCGGTGACCTCGTCCACTACAGGCGTCCGGTGAGCGCGCGGAACCTGAGCCCGGGGACCTTCCACATCGCCTCGGCGACGATCGCGCGCGTCATCTTCGACTCGCCGACGCGCCGGTCGACGAACTGGATGGGCACCTCGACGACGCCGAAGCCCGCCCGGATCACGCGATAGGTCGTCTCGATCTGGAATGCGTAGCCGCGCGCCGAGAGCTTGTCGAGATCGATCGTCTCGAGCACCGTGCGCCGGAAGCACTTGAACCCGCCGGTGAGGTCGCGTATGCGCACGCCGAGAATGACGCGAGCGTAGAACGAGCCGCCCTTCGAGACGAACCGGCGGCCGAGCCCCCAGTTCCCCGTGCCACCGCCCTCGACGTAGCGCGAGCCAAGCGCGAGATCCGCCCCGCCGGTCGTCGCGGCTGCGATCAGCCGCGGCACGTCGGCCGGGTCGTGCGAGAAGTCGCAGTCCATCTCCAGCACGAGCTCCGCTCCGTCCCCGAGGGCGCGCCGGAAGCCGGCGATGTACGCAGGTCCGAGACCCTCCTTCACGGGCCGGTGGAGGACCTCGACCCAGTCGAGCTCGGCCGCCAACCGGTCCGCGATCTCGCCGGTGCCGTCGGGTGAGGAGTCGTCGATGACGAGCACGCGGTCCCGCGAGGTGTCCAGCACCTGTGCGAGCGCTTGCACCATCGGCTCGAGGTTGTCCCGCTCGTTGTAGGTCGGGAGACAGACGACTGCGCGCGGGCGGGTCGTGGGCGTGTCCTCGGGCATCCTCGGGGAGGTTCGCGGTGGAACCCGGGGTTCCCCCACCTCGATCTCCCTATCATCGCGCCCATGGCGACGACGCTGCCCCGGAACGCGGACGTCGCCGACCAGCTCGACCTCCTCGCCGACCTTTCCGAGATCCTCGGCGAGGAGTCCTTCAAGATCATCGCGTACCGCCGGGCGGCGACGCGGATCCGCGACACGCCCGCGCCGGTCGCCGAGCTCGCGCTCGAGGGGAAGGCGAAGGAACTGCCCGGAGTGGGCCGGACGATCGAGGGGAAGGTCGTCGAGATCATCGAGGAGGGCGAGATCCAGGCGCTCAAGCGACGCCGTGAGCGCGTCCCGGAGGGCGTCGTCGATTTCCTCCGGCTCCCGGGCGTCGGCCCGAAGACCGCGGCCCGCATCTGGACCGAGCTCGGGATCACCACGCTCGACGCTCTGCGGGCGGCGGCCGAGGAGCAGCGGCTTCGCGAGCTGTCGGGCCTCGGTGCGACGAGCGAGGAGAAGATCCTCCGAGCGCTCGAGGCGGGCGCGGGCCAGCAGAAGGAGAAGCGCGGCCTCCTCGGACGCGCGCTTCCCGCAGTGCACCGCGTGGTCGCCGAGCTGCAAGCGCATCCAGCGGCGATCCAGGTGTCCGAGGCAGGCAGCGTGCGCCGGCGGCGGGAGACCGTCCGCGATCTCGACCTGATCGCGACCTCGAGCGACGCCCCTGCGCTCATCGCCTCGTTCTGTGAAGCAGCCTGGGTGTCCGAGGTCGTCGCTCGCGGGGACACGAAGGCGACGGTCGTGAGCCACGACAGCCTGCGCTTCGACCTTCGCGTGGTCGCGCCGGAGTGCTTTGGCAACGTCCTCCAGCACTTCACCGGCTCGAAGGATCACAACATCGCCCTGCGCGAGGACGCGCAGCGGCGGGGGCTCTCGATCTCGGAGTACGGCGTCTCGACCGTCGAGAGCGGAGAGGTGGTGACGCACCCGAGCGAGGACGAGCTGTACGCATACCTCGGCTACGGATACGTGCCACCGGAGCTTCGCGAGGCGAGCGGGGAGCTGGCTGCCGCCCGCGCCGGAGAGCTTCCGGAGCTCGTCGAGCTCTCGGACATTCGCGGTGAGCTCCACTGCCACTCGACCTGGTCTCAGGACGGGAAGGGCACGATCGAGGAGATGGCGACCGCTGCGGCCGGGCGCGGCTATCGCTACCTCTGTCTGACCGACCACTCGCACTACCTCCGCGACGGCCGGCTCGAGCGGCAGTGGAAGGAGATCGAGGAGGTCAACGAGCGGCTGAAGCCGTTCCGCGTGCTCCGCGGGATCGAGGCGAACATCCGCGCGGACGGAAGACTCGACGTCCCGGACGAGGTGCTCGCCGAGCTCGACTGGGTCGTCGCTTCGCTCCACACCTCCTTCGAGCGCTCGCCGACCGAGCGGATCCTCGCGGCGATCGACAACCCGCACGTGGACTCGATCGGCCATCTCACGGGACGCCGGTTGACCAGGCGCGAGGGCGCGGACGTCGACATCGAGCAGATCGTGGAGCGGGCCGCCGAGACCCGGACCGTGCTCGAGATCAACTCCCAGCCCGATCGGCTCGACATGCGGGACACGCACGCCCGCCTCGCCGGCGAGGCGGGGGTCCTCGTGCCGGTGACGACCGATGCCCACTCCGTGGGCGCGCTCGGGTACGCCGAGCTCGGAATCGGTCAGGCACGGCGCGCGTGGCTGACGAAGGATCAGGTGCTGAACACGCGCTCGTGGCGCGACCTTCAGCGGGCGCTGAAGCGATGAGCAGCTTCCGCGAGGACGGGGCGGCGACGCTCGACTGGGTCGCGTCGTACCTCGAGCGCGTGCCAGAGCTCCCGGTGCTCTCGCAGGTCGAGCCGGGCGCGATCCGCGCCGCGCTCCCCGCGTCGCCGCCCGAAGAGCCCGAGCCGTTCTCCGCGATCCTCGACGACCTCGACACGGTGCTCATGTCGGGGCTCACGCACTCGCAGAGCCCGCGCTGGTTCGCGTACTTCGCGATCACCGGCTCGGAGCCGGGCATCCTCGCGGAGCTCCTCATCGCGGGGCTCAACCAGCTCGGGATCCTGTGGCGGACCTCACCGGCCCTGCAGGAGCTCGAGGAGGTCACGCTCGACTGGCTCGCGCAGCTCCTCGGCCTTCCGGCCGGCTTGCACGGGCACCTCGAGGACACCGCCTCGACGAGCACGCTCGTCTCGCTCGCAGTCGCCCGCTCGCTTCGCCCGTCCGACCGCGCCGTCGTGATCTCGGAGCAGGCTCACTCGTCGGTGGACAAGGCCGCGAAGCTCCTCGAGCTCGAGGTGCGCAAGGTTCCGGTCGACGACGACTTCCGGATGCGACCGGAGCTCCTCGATCTCGACGGCGCCTGCGCGGTCGTGGCGACGATCGGGACGACCGCGTCCACCGCGATCGACCCCGTGTCTCGGATCGCGGATGCGTGTGCCGAGCGCGATGTCTGGCTCCACGTCGACGCTGCGTACGCCGGGTCGGCGGCGATCTGCCCGGAGCTCCGGCATCACTTCGAAGGGTGGGAGCGCGCCGACTCGATCGTCGTCAATCCGCACAAGTGGCTGGGCACGCCGATCGACAGCTCGGTGCTCTGGACGCGGCGGCCGGACGTCTACCGCAACGCATTCAGCCTCGTGCCCGAGTACCTTCGCGTCGACGAGGACGTCGTCAGCCTGAGCGAGTACACGCAGGCGCTCGGGCGGCGGTTCAGGGCGCTCAAGCTCTGGGCGGTGCTCCGCTGCTTCGGTCGCACGGGGCTGCAGGAGAAGCTCCGCGAGCATATGAGGCTCGCGGCGCTGTTCGAGGAGTGGGTGCGCCAGGAGCCGGGCTGGGAGGTGCTCGCGCCACGTCACTTCTCACTCGTCTGCTTCCGGCTGGAGGGCTCGGACGAGGAGAACGAGGCGCTCCTGGAGCGCATCAACGCATCGGGTGAGGTCTTCCTCTCGCACGCACGCCTCGGTGGCCGCTACGCGCTGCGGCTCGCGATCGGCAACTTCCGCACGACCGAGGACGACGTGCGGCTGGCGTGGGATGTGCTCCGCCGCGAGGCGGCCTCGCTCTACGCCGTCCGCGTGTAGAGCTGAGAGATGACGAAGGCTCGACCGGTGCCGGCCGGACCGGCGCGCGGGACGGCCACGATCCTCCCCGCGGCGATCACGCCGCCCGCAGCGATCAGCTTCGCTGCACGCTGCAACTCGGGTTCGACCGACCCACTGGCCTGCACGGCGGAGACCGTCACCCTCGTTCCGGCGCGCCTCGGGTTGAGCGTCAGCGCGTCCGTCGAGAAGCACGGGGCGGCGATACAGCGGATCCCGTTGTCGCGCAGCCGGCGAAAGGTTCCGGTCGGGTCCTGAGTGGAGCGTGACGCCGGCCACACCTCGGTCACGACGAGCGTGTCGAGCTGCGGGAAGCCGGGTACGCGTCCGCGAACGACCATGCCACGGACGAGCGCCCGGCCCGCGGAGATCGCTGCCACGAGCTGCGAGCGCCTCGAGTCGGACACGCCGAGCTTGCTCAGGTCGGCCGACGCGACGTAGCAGGCAGGTCGCCGCATCCCGTCTCTGCAGACCGTCCGCGAGCGGTTCACGAGGTGGAGAAAGAGCCCGCCGCACGCCGGCGACGGGCACGCGCGGGGATCACCGCGGGCGAGATAGTAGGGCGAGACGGGGAGCGACGGCGCACCTGCGCCGGCCGTCGCGACCGAGGGCAGTGCGGCCGCGACAACAAGCCCGGCGATCCAGACCCGACGGGTCACCTTCGTAGGATAGGACGGTGCGCGTCGTCGTCATCGGCCTCGTCGCCGGGCTGTTCTCGGCGCTCTTCGGGGTCGGCGGCGGGATCGTCGCCGTCCCGATGCTGATCCTGATCGCGCACGTCCCGGAGCGGGCTGCGACAGCGACCTCGCTGGGAGCAATCGGGATCACCGCGCTCGCCGGCGTCACCGTGTACTCGCTCCGCGGCGAGGTGGACGTCGGCTATGCGGCGCTCGTGGGGATCCCGGCAGTGTGCGGGGCGCTGTTCGGGACGACGCTCCAGCAGCGCGTCACGACGACGACGCTGACCTACGGCTTCGCCGCGCTCCTCCTCGGCATCGGGACCTGGCTGGTCTGGCCCTGACGTGACGACGATCGTGCTCGCACTCGCCCTCGGCCTTGCCGCAGGCGTTCTCTCGGGGCTGTTCGGCGTGGGGGGCGGGATCCTGTTCGTGCCCACACTTCTCGTGCTCGGGCTGGGCCAGCTCGAGGCGCAGGCGACCTCGCTCCTCGCGATCATCCCGACGGTCGCAGCGGGGGCCTGGAACCAGCATCGGTATGGTCATCTCCGCCCCCGCATCGCTCTCGTCATGGGTCTGGCCTCGGTCGTGGGGGTCGAGGTGGGGGCCAGGATCGCCACCGGGATCTCCGAGAGTCTCTTGAGGCATCTCTTCGGCGTCCTGCTCTTCCTCGTCGCCGCGCAGCTCGCGTTCCGGGCGTACTCGAAGAGCAGGCGCTACCCTGATTCGCCGTGACACGTCTCGTCGCGCTCGCCTGCGCGGCTCTCGCCGTGTCGGCCACCCTCGCAGCGGCCGCGGCTCCGCCGAGGGACGCCAGCACGGGCGCCTCGGCGACGATCGTCGAGATCGACGTCCCCGATCAGAGCACCGTCTCGCTCGGCGACGTCGAGTGGCCGTCGAAGGTGAGCGCGAACGTCCAGTCCTTCGTCTACCCCAACGACGGCTCGATCGTCAGCATCTCGGGCTCGCAGACGAACGTCTCGGCGCAGACGGGTCGCGCTGCCGCGGCGCAGTCGGTCTCCCAGGCGAGCGTCGTCTCGCTCTTCGGTGGAGAGGTCGTGGCCGGGCAGATCACGGCTCAGGTGAGTGCGGGAGCGAGTCCGCGTTCCGCGGGCGTGGACGTGTCCGGCTCGAGCGTCCAGGGGCTTCGGGCACTCGGCCAGGACGTCTCGACGACGCCCGGGACGACAGCGTCGCTCGCCGACTGGGGATCGCTCCAGGTGCTCTCGCGCTCCACCGAGAGCAGGCGAGGCCGCTCGCCTGCCGCACACGGCAACGTCGTTGCCCTGCGGGTCAGGCTCTCGGTTGCGCACGGCGGCCTCCCGGCGGGTAGCGAGATCGTCATCGGGAGCGCAGACGCGACGGCCGTTGCGGTGCCGTCGGCCGGCCCCGTCGCGACCCCGCACGGCGCCCAGGTCGGGGGCTCCACGCCGAACGCGTCCGGGGGGATCAACAGTCCGCGGCCCCCGGAGCTCGAGAGCCCGGGCGGGACGATCCCTGGCGGGCCGGTGCACGTCTCACCCGCAGTGACCGCCCCGCTCACCGTCGGCGGCTACGTGTTTCCCATCTTCGGGACCGTCTCCTTCGGCGACAGCTTCGGAGCGCCGCGGCCCGACGTCCAGGGCGGCTGGCACCACGGTGAGGACATCTTCGCGCCGTTCGGGGCTCCCATCCTCGCGGTCGCCGACGGGACGCTCTACTCGATCGGCTGGAACCGCATCGGCGGCTACCGGCTCTGGCTCCGGGACAGGTCCGGGAACCAGTTCTACTACGCGCACCTCTCCGCGTACTCGCCGCTCGCCGTCGAGGGCCAGAGCGTCAAGGCGGGCGACGTCATCGGTTTCGTCGGCGCGACGGGGGACGCGGACGGCGGTCCGCCGCATCTCCACTTCGAGATCCACCCCGCCGCGATGATCGGGCTCGGCTACAACGGCGTCGTCGCCCCGTACCCGTTCCTCGTCGCCTGGCACCGGGCGAAGGACATCTCCTTTGCGTCCGGGCGCGTCTACGTCCCGTCGGGCGGGACCGGCCTGCCCTCGCTGCCTCCGCCGGGAGCCGTGCTCCTCGAGGCGGACGACATCGCGTCCACGAGCGGGCTGGTGCCGGGAGCGCTCGAGAAGGCGCTCTCCCGGCACACCACGCCCTGATTCGGTCTACTCCGTGTCGCTGATCGGCGCGTCGGCCGGCGCGCTGCCGTTCCCCGGCGCGACGCCCTCGGCCGCGAGCTCGTCGGCGAGCATGTCGAGCCCGTCGCCGTTGCCGCCCGCGACCCGCTCCATGATCCACTCACGGGTCGCCTCGCCCGTCCACGGGTTGTAGAGGACGCCGAGCGTCACCCCGGTGAGGAGGATCACGCGGTTGCGGGCCTTGTGCGACTTCTTCTGCGCCTTGCCCTGCAGGCGCTCCGACGCGGTCGAGAGCTCGGAGACGAGATCGGCGATCTGCTCCTGGAAGTCCTTCTCGGAGACCTTGGCGGCCTTCGCCTTCATCCCCTGCCGCTTCGCGACCTGGCCGTAGAGGCTGCGCGCCGCGACGAACGCGGCGAGGAGGTCGTCGCGCAGCTCGGGATCCGTCATCGCCCTCGTGACGTACGGGCGCAACGTCTCCAGTGCGACGAGCTCGTTGCCCTTGGTCTTCGCCATGCCTTCACCACCCTTTTTGCTTCGACTACTCGGAAGTATGTCGGCTACTGTCCGTCGGGTGCGTGCGGCACTGTTCCTCGTCACGAATCCGAAGCGCTTGCTCGCGATCCTCGTGTCTGCGATCGGGGCGTTCGTGTACGTCTGGTTTGCCGCCGTACGCGCGGTGCCCGGCGTGAAGAGGCGCAAGGCCGCCTTCCGGGCGTCGCGCCCTCGCCGCTCGGGCGCCTGACCGCTCTGCGTTTAGCATCCGGCACGTGAAGCCGAAGGGCCTGATCTGCGCCGGAGGGGAAGCGACGCGTCTCGGCGAGCTCACCCGCGTCGCGAACAAGCACCTGCTGCCGGTCGGCCACTGGCCGATGATCTACTACCCGCTCCAGCTCCTCCAGCTGGCGGGGATCCGGGACGTACTGCTCGTCACGGGGAAGGGCCACGCAGGGCAGATGATCGACCTGCTCGGCGACGGCTGGCTCGCTCCGCGTGGCGGAGGCGACCCGATCCTGGAGCTCGATCTCACCTACAAGGTGCAGACCGAGCCGGGCGGCATCGCGCAGGTCGTGGGCATGGCCCAGGACTTCGCCGGGGGCGCGCCGCTCGTCGTGGTCCTCGGCGACAACATCTTCGAGTTCTCGCAGACCGACGCGATCGCGGAGTGGGCAAACCGGCCCTCGGGGGCGCGCATCTTCGTCAAGGAGGTCCCGGACCCCGAGAACTTCGGCGTCGTCGTGTACGACGAGAACGCTCGCGTCGTCGACATCGTCGAGAAGGCCGGAGTCGTCGACAACCGCTTCTCGGAGCCGCCGTCCGCCCACGCGGTCGTCGGCCTCTACTGCTACCCGCCGGACGTCTTCTCGGTGATCGGCATGCTCGAGCCCTCGAGCCGTGGGGAGCTCGAGATCTCGGACGTCAACCGCTACTACGCGCTCCACGGCCGGCTCGACGCGTACCGGGTGGAGGGTTGGTGGGAGGACGCCGGGAAGCACTGGCAGCACCTCGGCGACATCGGGCGCCGCATCGACGAGACCGGCGTCAACAAGGTCGAGCTGCCGTGATCGAGGGCGTCTTCCGGCTCCCGTTCCAGAAGTACGAGGACGAGCGCGGCTGGTTCAGCGAGCTGCGCCGCGACAGCGCACTTCCTCAGCGGATGACGCAGACGAACCTGTCCTTCTCGAAGGCGGGAGTGGTTCGCGGTCTTCACTACCACGAGCGCGGCCAGTCCGACCTGTTTGCGTGCCTGCGAGGCTCCGCGCGTGTCGTCGTCCTCGACCGTGGGACGGGCGAGACGTTCACGGAGGACATCGGGGATGAGAACCCCGTCGCGATCTTCATCCCCGGCCACCACGCGCACGGCTACGAGGCGCTGACGGACGTCCTCTTCTGTTACCACGTCACGCACGAGTACGACCCGGCTGACCCGGACGAGCAGACGATCCCCTGGAACGACCCGCGCGTCGCGCACCTGTGGAAGACGACCACCCCGATCCTGTCGACACGGGACGCCGGCGCCGCGTCCTGATCACCGGCGCGGGGGGCCAGCTCGGGCAGGCGCTGGCGGCGACCTTCGCGACCGAGGACGTCGTCGCCCTCGGCCACGAGGACTGGGACGTCGCGTACCCGGCGAGCGACGCTCTCCGGGAGCGCGACTTCGACCTCGTGCTGCACGCGGCCGCCTGGACCGACGTCGACGGCGCCGAGGCGGATCCGCAGGGCGCGACGGCCGTGAACGTGGGCGGGACGGCGAACGTCGCCGCGCTCGGCGTCCCGCTCGTCGTCTTCTCCACCGACTACGTGTTCGACGGCAGCAAGCACACCCCGTACGTCGAGTCGGACGGGCCGAACCCGCTCTCCGCCTACGGCCGCTCGAAGCTCCACGGAGAGGCGGTCGCCGGCGACGCCTGGATCGTGCGCACATCCTGGCTCTTCGGACCGACAGGCCACAACTTCGTCCGGACGATGCTCCGAGTCGGACAGGAGCGGGACGAGGTTGCAGTCGTCGACGACCAGCGAGGGTGCCCCACCTTCGTTGGCCATCTCTCCGCGGCGGTGCGCGAGCTCGTAGACGAGGACCTTCCGCGGGGGCCCTGGCATCTGGCCGCGGACGGAGACTGCACCTGGGCCGATTTCGCGGAGGCCATCTACGAGGAGGCGGGGATCGAGTGCCAGGTGCGCCGCATCACGACCGACGAGCTCGGGCGACCCGCACCACGGCCGGCGTACGCCGTGCTCCGGAGCGAACGGGAGGGCGCGCCCGTCCTCCCCCACTGGCGCGACGGCCTGGTCGCGTGCCTCGCCGAGACGGGCCGCTAGCCTTCCTGCCGCAATGAGGCTGCTCGTCACCGGCGGAGCCGGGTTCATCGGCTCCAACTTCGTCCACTACTGGCTCGAGCGCTACCCGGACGACCACGTCGTCGCCTACGACCTGCTCACGTATGCAGGGAACCGGGCGAACCTCGCGGACGTCGAGGACCGGATCGTGTTCGTCCAGGGCGACATCGGCGACAACGAGCTCGTCAGAGCCGTGCTGGGGCGAGAGAAGGTCGACGTCGTCGTCAACTTCGCGGCCGAGTCGCACAACAGCCTGGCGGTCGTCGATCCGACGCGGTTCTTCCGCACGAACGTGCTCGGGACGCAGATCCTCCTCGAGGCGTCACGCGCAGCCGGCGTGAGCCGCTTCCACCACGTGTCGACGTGCGAGGTGTACGGCGACCTCGCGCTCGACTCGGACGAGGTCTTCACCGAGGACTCGCCGTATCGCCCGCGGACGCCGTACAACGCGTCGAAGGCGGGCGCCGACCACGCAGTCCGCGCCTACTCCGAGACGTTCGGGCTGCCGGTCACGATCACGAACTGCTCGAACAACTACGGCGCGTACCAGTTCCCGGAGAAGGTGATCCCCCTCTTCACGACCAACGCTCTCGACGACGAGCAGCTCCCGCTGTACGCGTCGACGGCCAACAAGCGCGAGTGGCTCCACGTCCTGGACCACTGCGCGGCGATCGACCTCGTCCTGCGGGAAGGCCGTGAGGGGGAGACCTACAACGTCGGGTCGGGGCTCGAGGCCTCGATCGAGGAGATCGCGGATCTCGTCCTCGAGCTGACCGGAAAGCCGGCGTCGCTCAAGACGATCGTCCCCGACCGTCCCGGCCACGATCGCCGGTACCTGCTCGACGCGGGCAAGATCCGTCGCGAGCTCGGCTGGGAGCCGGCGCACGGCTGGCGCGAGGGGCTTGCCGAGACGATCGACTGGTACGCCTCCAATCGAGGCTGGTGGGAGCCGCTCAAGGAGCGCGCCCCGGTCGAGGAGACCGCTTGGAAGTAGGCTCGCTCCGGCTGTAGCGCCGGGGTCGAGAGACTCGGGGCACCAGGCGCTGCCGACGTGCGTTTCGCTCCGAGACGACATAGGCGTCGCGACCGCGACAGCGGTCGCATTTCAGGGATTTCGCATGGCAGCGATTCCGCAGGTGCGGGATCGCTGCCATTGCGGCAACTCAAGGGCTGTCATCTTCTGTCGAGAACATAAGTCGTTAACCCCTCCCAGCTAGCCTGGACGGTTTCCGTGCGCCCTCGCATCGCTTTCCTCTCCGCTTTCGCTCTGCTCTGCGCCTCGCTCGTCGGGGCGTCTGCGGATGCATCTCCAGCCAGCACGGCAGCGCAGGCGGCTCCGACGACCGAGCCGGGCGACCCGCTCTTCGTCGTCTCCGGACGCGGTTACGGGCACGGCGTGGGCATGAGCCAGTTCGGCGCCTACGGCATGGCGAACGCCGGCTACACGTACGACAAGATCCTCGCCTACTACTACGCGGGGACGCAACTCGGGCGGACGACGAAGGCGAGCGTGCGTGTCCTCCTCGAGGAAGGGCGGAAGGCGCTGACGATCTCGTCCACGGTCCCGTACTCCGTAGTCGACGCGACCGGGACGGCCTACCGCATCCCCGCAGGCCCTCTCATCCTCCGTACCGACCTCACGCTTCCCGACCCGGCGGGGCCGATCCCGGCGACCGGCCCGCTCGTCGTGCGGCCCGGCAAGGGGGCGCCGCTCTCGCTCGACGGGCGCGCGTACCGCGGCAAGCTCGAGGTCGCCGTCCAGAGCGCGTTCCTCCGGGCCGTCGACATCGTTGGGCTCGAGCTCTATATCCAGGGCGTGGTCCCGGGCGAGATGCCGCAGGCCTGGCCGTCCGCGGCGCTCGAGGCACAGGCGGTCGCCGCTCGATCGTACGCGCTCGCGAACCTCGTGAGGAACAAGCCCTTCGACCTGTATGCAGACCAGCGCAGCCAGGTCTACCTCGGCGTCGCCGGCGAGAAGCCGCGCACCTCCGCGGCGGTGAGCGCGACCGCCGGTCGGATCGTCACCTACGGCGGCAAGGTCGCATCGACGCTCTACTTCTCCTCGTCCGGTGGGAAGACCGCGAGCGCGCAGGACGTGTTCGGGATCGCCGTCCCGTATCTCGTCTCGCGCCCGGACCCGTGGGACTCGGCCTCGCCGTACCACTCGTGGGGACCGATCCTCTTCGGCTCTCGCACGCTCCAGTCGAAGCTCGGCGTGAAGGGCCACATCGTCGACGCCGTCGGCGTCCCGACGCCGTCCGGCCGCCTGCGCTCGCTCTCTCTGACGACGGCGACCGGTCCGACGACCATCCCGTCCGCGCTCCTGCGCACCGGGCTCGGGCTGCGCTCGACCTGGGTCACGATCGGCGTGCTCCGGCTCGATCGTCCGACCGCGCCCGTCGTCTACGGCTCCGCCGTCCACCTGACGGGAATCGCTCGCGGGCTCGTCTCGCCGGCCCTGAGCTCGTCGGCGAACGGTGTCGCGTGGACGCGTGTCGGAGCCGTGCAGCCGGACTCGAGCGGAGCGCTCGACGTGGTCGCGCGTCCGGTCAAGACGATGCGCTACCGCATCGAGGTGAAGGGCGCCAGCTCGCCTGCGCTCCTCATCCGCGTCTCGCCGCGGGTGCGGATCTCGGTCCCGGCAGACCTCGGCGAGCTCGCCGGCACGGTCAAGCCCCGTCTGACGGGTGCAACGGCGATCGTGGAACGCCTCGGGTCGACCGGCTGGGTCCAGGTCGGCCGTACGCCCGTCGACGCGACCGGGGCCTTCCACGTCTCGCTCGCCCTGACGCCCGGGAGCTATCGTGCCCGCGTTCCGGCAACGGGGGGATTCGCGGAGGGGACGACGCCGGTGCTCGAGGTCAAGGGATGAGAGTGCGGAGCTTTCTCGTACTCGGCATCGCGGCTGCGGTCTGGCTCGCAGGCCCGCCGAGTGCCGATGCCGCACGGATCGCGATCGGAATCGCACCGGGCTTCCGCCCGGCGGCGATGGCGAAGGCCGTCGAGCGACGGACCGGGACGAAGCCCGAGAGCCTCGCGCCGATCCGGGCGCTGGTCGTGAACGCGCCGGTTGGAACGTCGTTCGCGGGGATCCGTGGCGTCCGCTACGTCGAGCCTGTCGGCACCCGGCGCCTGACGCTGACGCCGACCGATCCGTTCGTCTCCAGGCAGTGGTACCTCACGGAGAGCCACTTCTACCAGCCGTGGCTCACGTTCCCCGCCTTCGAGCGGATCCCGGTCGCCGTCATCGACTCGGGCGTCGACGCGGGGCATCCGGAGCTCGCCGGTCGCATCCTCGCAGCGAAGAGCTTCGTGGGCGGCTCGGCGACGGTCGACCCGCTGGGCCACGGAACGTTCGTCGCAGGACTGATCGCGGCCGGCGTCGACAACGGGATCGGGATCGCCGGGCTCGCGCCCTCGGCGCAGCTCCTCGTCGCGAAGGTCGTCACGCCGTCGCGCAACATCCCGATCGATGCGGAGGCGCGCGCGATCCGCTGGGCCGTCGACAACGGCGCACGCGTCATCAACATGAGCCTCGGCGGGCTCCGAGACCCGCTCGACCCGAACCTCGACGGCTACTCGCGGCTCGAGGCGGATGCGGTCTCGTACGCAGTGAGGAACGGCGTCGTCGTCGTGGCGGCCGCCGGGAACAGCGACAGCGCGCCCACGAGCCCCTGGAACTACGCGAGCTACCCCGCGGCACTGCCGCACGTGCTCGGAGTCAGCGCCTACGGGCCTGGCGGCGTTGTTCCCACGTTCTCCAACCGCGACCGGATCTTCGACGACATCGCCGCCCCGGGAGTCCAGATCTTCTCCGTGTTCCCCCGCCCGCTGACCGCGCGCTTCCCGTCCTGCTCGGATCAGGGCTACTCGAGCTGCGGCCCCGACGACTACCGGGAGGCACAGGGCACCTCGTTCGCGGCACCTCAGGTGACCGCGGCGGCGGCGGTTCTCCTGAGCCTGCGGCCACTCTTGACGTCGGATCAGGTGACGTCGATCCTCGAACGCACCGCCGTCGACATGTCGGCTGCGAACGGGTGCGCCAACTGCGCTCCGGGACGCGATCCGCTGACGGGCTGGGGGAAGCTCGACGTCGCGGCCGCGATCGGGGCGCTCTCCGGCCATGTGCCCGTCGCGGACCGGTACGAGCCGAACGACGACGCCGGCTCGCGCTCATATGTCCTGCACAGCGTGAAGGGCGCCGAGCGGCGTCTCAGCGCTTCCGTGGACTTCTGGGACGACCAGGACGACGTCTACGCGATCTCCCTCAAGGCCGAGCAGCGCGTGTACGTCGGGCTGACGCCGGACACGTTCCCGTCCGGCGACCTCGGTCTCGCCCTGTGGTCGCCGGCGACGAAGTCGATCGCGGATCTCCGGAGGTCGCGCCTGCGTGTCCGGACCTCCGCACGCCCGGGCGGACGTCAGTACTTCGCCTACCAGGCGAGGAAGGCGGGCACGTTCTACATTCAGGTCCGCATGTCGAGCCCCGGGACGACGCGGTACCGGTTGACGATCGTCAAGGGCACGCCGCCGGCACTTCCGTAGCGCCCGCCGGACGCGCAGCGACCGCCGACTACGGCAGGAGCAGCTCGTCCTCGGGGACGTCGCGGAGCACGCGCGCCGGATTCCCGACGACGACCACACGCGGCGGCACGTCCTTCGTCACGACCGCGCCCGCGCCGACGAACGCTTCCTCGCCCACCTCGATCCCGGGACAGAGGATCGCTCCGCCGCCGACGCGCGCTCCACGCCGGATCGTCGGGCCCTTCATCAGCTCGTGCCGTCGCTCGGTGCGGCCCATGAAGTTGTCGTTCGTCGTGACGACGCAGGGAGCGATGAAGACGTGCTCCTCGATCGTCGAGTACGCGGTGACGTACGCATCCGCCTGGATGCGGGTCATCGCGCCGATCGTCGTATCGTTCTCGACGAGCGAGCCTCGTCCGAGGACGACGTCGTCCCCGATCGTGACCCGCTCGCGCACGCAGGACTGGTCGCCGAGGATGACGCGCTCGCCGATGACCGAACCGGCGAACACGATCGCCCCGGTCGAGACGACGGTGCCCGAGCCGACCACGGTCGGCGGGAGCGGCTCCTTCTTGGCCGTCGAGCGGGGTGAGAGCGCGGGCTGCTTGCCGATGACCGCGTTCTCGAGGACCCTGACACCCTCGCCGAGGACGGTGCCGGGGTAGACGGTCGCGCTCGGGTGGACCTCAGCTGCCATCGAGCGAGGCGGTGAGGATGTCCAGCGTCCGGACGACGCGGGCGCCGTCATGCGCGACCCTGCTCCTGTCGCCTTCCCCGGCGACGAGAGAGAGGAAGTGCCGACACTCGAGCTTCAAGGGCTCGTCGTTCGGGAGTCGCGGGCTGAAGATGTCGCCGGTCCTCGTCTGCCATTCGCCGTAGCGCTCGGCCGGCTTCCACGGGCCCTTCTCGTAGACCGTGACCTTGCGCTCGAGCTCCATGTCGTCGAAGACGACCATCTTCTCGGTGCCGACGACGGTCATCTTCCGCATCTTGTGCGGGTCGAGCCAGGACAGGTGCATGTGCGCGATCTTCCCCGACGGGAAGCGCAGGTAGCAGAAGACGACGTCCTCGACGCCCTGGGTCAGAAAGTCCCGCCCGAATGCGACGCAGCGCTCGGGCTCCTCGTCGAGGAGGTGGAGGATCACCGACAGGTCGTGCACACCGAGCGACCAGAGCGCGTTCTCGTTCGAGCGGATGATCCCGAGGTTCTGCCGGTTCCCGTACACGCACAGGACGTCGCCGAGCTCGCCGGCGTCGATCATCTCCTTGAGCTTCTGCACGGCCGGGTGGTAGAGGAGGAGGTGTCCCGGCATGAGGGTGAGGCCGCGCTCGTCGGCGAGCGAGACGAGGTCGTCCATCTCGTGGCCCTTCATCGCGGGAGGTTTCTCGACGAGGACGTGCTTCCCGGCGGCGAGCGCGCGACGCGCGAGGTCGAAGTGGGTCGGCACGGGAGTGGCGACGACCACCGCGTCGAGCTTCTCGTCCGCGAGCATCTCGTCGAAGCTGTCGGTCCAGCGCGCGCCTGGGTAGCGGGCGGCGCTCGGCTCCCGTTTCGAGTCGTCTGAGTCGCAGAGCCACGTGAGCTCGGCGAGCTCCGCGAAGTTGCGCGCGAGGTTCGGCCCCCAGTGACCGAGGCCTGCGACCCCGACTCTCGCGGTCACAGCTTCCAGACCTTGTCGGAGTGCTTCCCGTTCGAGCCCGTCGCGTTGCGGAGGTCGACGACGAGCGCGGCGTCCTCGACCAGCTGGTCGTAGTCGACGTCCGCGTGGTCGGTGACGACGACGACGCAGTCGTAGGCACCGGGGTCGAGCGCGACCGACTCCAACGTGATCCCGTTCTCCGTGAGCGACGGGACGTGCGGGTCGTGGTAGGAGACCTTCGCCCCCGCGTTCTGCAGGAGCGCGATCAGCTTCACGGCGGGCGACTCGCGGGTGTCCGAGATGTTCGGCTTGTACGCGACGCCGAGCACGAGGATCTCGGAGCCGGAGAGCGAGCGCTGCCGCGCGTGGTTCAGCGCCTGCGAGACGAGCGAGCGGCAGAAGTAGGGCATCGACTCGTTCACCTTCCCGGCGAGCTCGATGAACTCGGTGTAGAAGCCGTACTCCCGCGCCTTCCACGTGAGGTAGAACGGGTCGATCGGGATGCAGTGACCTCCGAGGCCCGGCCCCGGCTTGAACGTCATGAAGCCGAACGGCTTCGTCGAGGCGGCCTCGATCACCTCCCAGACGTCGATGTTCATCCGGTCGCAGAGCTGAGCGAGCTCGTTGACGAGCGCGATGTTGACCGAGCGGAAGATGTTCTCGAGCAGCTTCGTCAGCTCTGCCGCTTCCGGCGAGGAGACCCGGTACACGTCGTCGACGGCCACGGCATACACGGCCGCGGCTGCCTCGGTCGACGCCTCGTCGATCCCTCCGACGACCTTCGGCACGTTCTTCGTCGTCCAGTCGCCACGGCCGGGATCGACCCGCTCCGGCGAGAACGCGAGGTGAAAGTCCGTCCCCGCCTGGAGCCCGCTGCCCGCCTCGAGGAGCGGCTGGAGCTTCTCCCGCGTGGTCCCCGGATACGTTGTCGACTCGAGGACGACGACGTGGCCCGGGCGAAGACGCTTCGCGACCTCCTCCGTCGCCGAGAGGAGGATCGACAGGTCCGGCTCGCGCTGGCGCGAGAGCGGCGTCGGCAGCGCGATGAGGATGGCAGCGGCCTCCCGGAGCTCGTCGTAGTCGGTCGTCGCGACGAGCCGTCCGTCGCCGACGATGGCCTGGAGCTCCTCCGAGGTGACGTCTTCGATGTAGCTCTCTCCGCGGTTGAGCTGGTCGACCCGCGACCGCTGGATGTCCACGAGGACGACCTTCCGGCCCGCGTCGGCGAAGACGCGGGCGAGCGGAACGCCGACGTAGCCGGCGCCGACGATGGCGACGTCGCGCTTCATGGGCCGGGCATCGTAGCGTGGAGCACCTCCGCGATCCGCTCGGACGCGTGCCCGTCGCCGTACAGGACGGGACGCCCGCCGGGCATCGTCGCCCTCGTCACCGCCTCCTCCATCAACTCGGGATCGTCGTCGACGAGCACGTTCGCGCCCGCCTCGACGGTGTCGACCCATTCCGTAGACGGACGTACGGTCACGCACGGGACGCCGTACCAGTACGCCTCCTTCTGCAGCCCGCCCGAGTCGGTCACGATGACGCGCGCCTGCGAGGCGAGGGAGGCGAGCTCGAAGTAGGAGAGCGGATCGGTCAGCCGCACGTTCGGCGCGAGAGCGATCTCCTCCCGCTCGATCTGCTCTCGCGTTCGCGGATGGGCGGGGAACACGACCCGGTCCTGGATCCGGTTGAGCCCGTCGACGATCCGCCCGAGCCTCGGTTGGAAGACGTTCGCCTGCCGGTGCACGGTCGCGACGACGTAGGTCTGCGGCTCGAATGGGATCGGGCAGCGCTGCCTGGCGATCGGCGCGAACTTGAAGCACGCGTCGGCCATGACGTCGCCGACGACGTGGATCTGACCCGGCGTGTTCTCCTCGATGAGGGTCGCGCGCGCCCGCTGATCCGGGCAGAAGAGGATCGAGGAGACGTGATCGACCTCGATGCGCGTGTTCTCCTCCGGCATCGAGAGGTCGCCGCTCCGCAGCCCCGCCTCCACGTGCGCGGTCCGAACCCCTGCGTCCACGGCCGCCCGCGACGCAGCGAGTGTGGAGTTCGTGTCCCCGTAGACGAGGACGAGGTGTGGGCGCTCCCGGACGAGCGCCCGCGCGATGCTGGGCTCCATCGCGTCCGGGTCGGCGGTGTGGAGATCGAGTCGGTATCGCGGCTCCGGCAGCTCGAGCTCCTCGAGGAAGACCTCCGACAGCTCCCGGTCGTAGTGCTGACCCGTGTGGACGACGACCTCGTCGATGCCCGCGGCACGAAGGGCGACGGAAAGCGGCGCGGACTTGACGAACTGCGGCCGGTTCCCGACCACCGACAGGACCTTCACGCGTCGAACCCTAAGCATCGGCCAGGCTCTCGTCGTGGGCCAAGACGGGAGCCGGGGCGCGGATCGGATCGACCAGCAGGACGCGTCCTAGACTTGCTCGCGTGACACCTCGGCTTCGTTTCCGTCCGGCTCGTGCCACCGAGCGCGCGGGAGGACAGTCGAGGACTCGAAGGGAGTGTCGTGAACGCGGACGAGACACACCGGCCGGACGAGCTTCCGCTCGGACGACTCGAAGCGTTCAGCGACGGCGTGTTCGCGATTGCGATCACGCTCCTCGTGCTCGAGCTGGCCGTCCCGCTGGGGTCGAGCCGCCACCTGGCGCACGCGATCCTCCACCAGTGGCCGCAGTACCTCGCGTACGTCACGAGCTTCATGACGATCGGGGTCGTCTGGCTCGCTCACTCGGGGATCACGGGAGCGCAGCGCAGACGCGACGCTCTACCGGCTGAACCTTCTCGTGCTGCTACTCGTCTCGTTCCTGCCCTTTCCGACGAAGCTCGTGGGCGAGTTCATCCGCGAGGAGAGCGCGGAGCGGGTCGCCGTCGTCTTCTACGGGCTCACCCTGCTCGCGCTCGTCGTCTCGCTCACCCTCTTCATGCGCTACGCGTTCGAGCGACGCCGTCTCGTCCGGGATCACGTCGAGGAGGAGTTCGTGAAAGCGATGTTCGAGCATCGGCCGAGCTACGTCTTCTACGGGACGGCGATCGCGGTCGGGTTCGTGTTTCCGACCGTCGGAGTCGCCCTCTACCTCCTGATCGCGCTCTACCTCGGGGTGCCCGCCCGCACTATCAACCGCCTGGTGAGGTTCCGGAGGGCTGCCCGCGGAGACGTGTGACCGGCGGGCTCCGGTGAAACGCGTCTCGTCAACGAGGTGGGCGCCCGCCCCGGTTCCCCGATAGGGAGACGAGCGCCCGGAGTGGCGGTTTCTCCGGCCTCTACGAGCCGCAAACGCGGCGGCGCGACGCTCGTCGGGCCGAGCTGCGGTTCGCAGTCGAGCTCGAATGCGGGAACCATGTGACTGCGGTACCCCGCTTTGCGCGCGTCGAATCCTCGATTCGAGTCACGTTCAAGCGACCTCGCGCTTCGTGAGATCGAGGAGCGTGAGCAGGATCTCCTCGAGCCCCTCGGGCGAGAGCGGCCCGTGGTTCGTCTCCTGGAGCGATCGCAGGAGCGACCGCTCGCGCCGCGGATCGTGGAATTCGATCCCGTTCGCGGCCTTGTACCTCTGCATCTGCGCGACGAGCTCGAGCCGCGTGTTGATCGCCTCGACGATCCCACGGTCGTTTTCCGAGATCTCCTCGCGGAGCCGGCCGACGAAGCCGTCGGGTGGGCGCTCGTCGGCTCGTCTTCCCGGGTGCGGGTTGCCGAGGGAGCGGCCGACGGCGAGCGCCACTCGCCGGACGCGCTCGGCGAGCTCGGCGAGCTCGGCCGGAGGGAGCTGCTGGTCCGGATCGGAGAGCGCCGACGCCGGGTCCACGTGCGCCTCGACGACAAGGCCGTCGGCGCCCGCCGCAACCGCCGCGAGAGCCGTGTCGGCGACGAGCTCGCGACGCCCGGTGGCGTGGCTCGGATCCGCGAGCACGGGAAGGTGCGTCAGGCGCTTGAGCGACGCGATGCCGCCGACATCCAGGCAGTTGCGCGTGTACGTGTCGAAGGTTCGGATCCCGCGCTCGCAGAGGACGACGCGCTCGTTGTCCTCGAGCAGGACCGTCTCGGCGGCGAGCAGGAACTCCTCGAGCGTCGCCGACATCCCGCGCTTCAGGAGGACGGGAAGGCCCGAGGCGCCGGCGGCGCGGAGGAGCGGAGCGACGTGCATGTTCCGCGAGCCGATCTGGATCGCGTCCGCGTAGGTCGCAACGAGGGGGACCTGAGTCGGGTCGAGCGCCTCCGTCACGACGGGCATCCCCGTCTCGTCGCCGATGCGACGAAGAAGTGCGAGCCCTTGCTCGCCGAGGCCCTGGAACGCGTACGGCGACGTGCGTGGCTTGAACGCGCCGCCGCGCAGGATGGTCGCCCCGGCCGCCCTGGCTGCGAGCGCCGTCTCACGGAGCTGCACCTCCGACTCCACGGAGCACGGCCCTGCGACGAGCGCGAGGTCGGGACCTCCGATCGGCACGCCGCCGATCTCGACGACCGTGGCGCGGCCTCGTCGTTCCGCGAGTGGGAACGGGCTGCTCGTCTCGGTGTGGGGGTGCTCGGTTTGCGTCATGGGATACGAAAAGACCTTCCTCTCGGAAGGTCTCTGGGGCGGAACGGGCTGTGCGGCCTGGATCAGATCAGGCGACGCTCCCGCCCCGCTCGCGCATGTAGTAGTAGAACGCCGGGCTGTTCGAGGCGGTGAACATCGAGTTGAGCCAGGATAGCCGGATGCCCGAAGAACGGTCAAGCGCGGGAGCGACGGCGTGACGGTTCGGCGACTGGCCGTGGTCGGAACGGGGCTGATGGGGGCCTCGGTCGGCCTTGCAGCCAAGCGCGCGGGGGTCGAGCGCGTGGCGGGCTTCGACGCCGATCGCGAGACGCTCGCCGCCGCGCGCGAGCGCGATGCGATCGACGTGGCCGCCGAGGGGCTCGCCGATGCTGCCGAAGGAGCCGATCTCGTCGTCGTCGCGACTCCCGTACGCACCATTCCGAAGATCGTTGCCGCCGTCTCCGGGCTCGCGGACGAGCAGCGCACGATCACGGACGTCGGCTCGACGAAAGGCCGCATCTGTGCGGAGTTGGCCGATGTGCGCAACTTCGTCGGCGGTCATCCGCTGTGCGGGTCGGAGGCCGCCGGCCCCGAGGCTGCGAGAGCGGATCTCTTCGACGGGGCGACGTGGTTCGTGACGCCGCTTCCCAACGGGGATGCGACACATCGCGACGTCGCCACCGCCTTCGCTACGGAGCTCGGCGCGTCTCCGCTCGAGATCGAGGCGGAAACGCACGACGGCCTTGTCGCCCTCGTCAGCCATCTCCCTCACGCGCTGGCCAACGCGCTCGTCACGCAGGCCGGCGGCGCGCAGTTCGAAGGGCTCGCTCCAATGGCGCAATCCGGCGCGTCGTTCCGGGACATGACCCGGGTCGCCGGCGCCAATCCGCGGGTCTGGACCGACATCTTCCTCGAGAACCACGAGCTTCTCGCCGCCGCGCTCGGCGAGTACCGCGGGCGGATCGAGGAGCTCGAGAAAGCCTTGCGTGCGGAAGATGCGGATGCGGTCCGCCGGTCGATCGAGGAAGCCGCCGCGCACCGGAGTCGTCTGTCCCCGCGTGAAGGCGACGGGCAGAGTGGGCCGTGAAGGATTCGAACCTTCGACCTTGGGATTAAGAGTCCCCTGCTCTACCAGCTGAGCTAACGGCCCGCGACGGCCCAGTGTAGCCCCGTTACTGGGGCTACCGGCCGAGTCCGGTGCACCCTCGCAGCGAGCGCCACGAGGCGAGTGCCGAGCTCGCCTCGGCGCCGTTCAGGGGGTTCGGCACGCCGTCGTTGATGCGCGCGGGTGCCCAGTGATAGGCATCCACACGGCGGCCGGTCATGGTCACGAAAAGGACGCCCGATCGCGTCGTCTCCTCGCTCGTCGCGTAGAAGGCGAAGTTGCCGAGGCCGTAGTCGACGACCGCCTTACCCAGCCGGCCGCCGCCGAGGAGCACGTGGGCATGGCTGCCGACGATCACGTCGGCGCCGGCCGCCACGAGCTGGTGCGCGAGCTTGCGCTGGACGGC
Source organism: uncultured Actinomycetes bacterium (assembly GCA_963809405.1). Lineage (GTDB taxonomy): Bacteria > Actinomycetota > Thermoleophilia > Gaiellales > Gaiellaceae > GMQP-bins7. The sequence continues at coordinate 802,344 of CAWEJN010000002.1, read as the reverse complement.
ACTGGGGCACGACTCCAGCTCGACGCCCCAGTGGACGTACACGACGACCGTGTCGGCCGTCCGCCGCGCCTGGCGTACGGCCGCCAGGAGACGGGGCACGTCCTTGGCGGACGCGAGACCAGGGTCGTTCGGCTCCGCCGTCCAGGAGCGGATGAGCTGGTCGTCGATCACCTGGGTCGCGCCGATGATCGCGATACGCTGGCCGTTGACGGTCACGCGATACGGGGCGTACGCCTGCGCTGCGTCCCGTCCGATCCCGACGACCGGAAAGTGGTAACGGCGAGCCGCGGCGAGCGAGTCGGTCAGGCCGACGCGGCCATAGTCGAGCCCGTGGTTGTTCGCCATCGTCGCGACGTCGACCGACGCACCCTGAAGGGCGGCGAAGGCCGTCGAGGGGGCCCGGAACACGAACTCCTTCGCCTGCGGCGTGCCGCGTGTGGTCACGGCGGTCTCGAGATTGACCATCGCGATGTCCGCACGGCCGAGGAGCGGTGCGACCGGCGCGAGCGTCGTCGACGGCGAGGCGTCGAGCTTCGAACGGAGCGAGCCCTCGAAGTGCACGTCCCCGGCGAACGCGAGGACGACCGGCTTTCCGCTCCCGAGCGGGCCGCGGGCGGGCGGCGCCGTCGCCACGCGAGCCGCCACATGGGCGGAATCCGGGCGGCCTGCGGCAGACGCGGCGACCACGAGGACGAGCGTCGCGAGTGCGAGCAGGAGCGTGCGCGGGCGAGTCACGGAGAGGTCGAAAGAGGGCTCTGGTGGGGCCGGTCGGTTCGACAGCACGATAGCGGGCGGTTCCAGTACGCTCGGACCGCGGTGCGCAAGGGGATCGTGCAGCTCGTTGCGATCGGGATCGTCATCGGCGTTTGCGTCTCGCTGGTGGCTGTCCTGTTCAAGTGGCTCCCCGACTCCGACTCGGTCGAGTTCGACCGCATCCACGACGTCTTCTGGTTCGTGACGATCGTCTCCATCGCGATCTTCACGCTCGTCTCGTCCGTGGTCGTCTTCTCAGTCTGGAAATTCCGGGTCCCACTCGACGACGACGCCGACGGGCCGCCCATCCACGGCCACACGGGGCTCGAGATCTTCTGGACGGCGATCCCCGCGCTCCTCGTCATCGCGATCGGGGTCGTGAGCGCGGTCGTGCTCGCGCGGAACGGTGAGGCGGGCAACAAGCCGCTCCAGCTCAACGTGATCGGCCAGCAGTTCGCCTGGAAGTTCAGCTATCCCGAGTACGGGAACCTCACCACCGGCGAGCTCGTCCTGCCGGCCGGGCAGCAGGTCCACATGTCGCTCACGTCCGTCGACGTGATCCATTCGTTCTGGGTCCCGCAGTGGGGTCAGAAGCAGGACGCGGTACCGGGGATCACGACGTCGCTGTACGTGACGCCGAAGCATCCCGGCCAGTTCGCGGTCATCTGCACCGAGCTCTGCGGGCTCGGGCATGCGACGATGCGCGCCAAGGCGCGGGTCGTGACGCCTGCGCAGTTCGCCGCCTGGGTGAAGGAGCAACGGAAGACGTGACGACGACCGCGCAGCACGAGCCCGAGCACGCGGAGCTCTACCCCGAGCACTTCGAGCCACCGCACGGGCCGACCTGGCGCGCCGTCTTCGGCCCGGGGATCTTCCGCGGTCTCTGGTTCGCCGCGCTCTTCTTCCTCGGCGGAATGCTCCTCGTCGCCGGCCTGCGCTGGTGGTGGAACTGGGACCCGATCTGGAACTGGGAGCTCATCGTCACGCTCGCCGGGATGGTGGTCGCGCCGATCGGGTTCCTAGCGGGAATCGGCGCATTCGACTACTGGCTCTACTACATCTCCGGACGTCCGACGCGGCCCGAGGACCACTCCGGCCACGGCGCCTTCAGCTGGAAGGACTACTTCCGGGTCAACACGGACCACAAGGTGATCGGGATCCAGTACCTGGTCACGACGTTCGTCTTCTTCGTCATCGGCGGCCTGATGGCGATGTTCTTCCGGGCCGAGCTCGCACGGCCGGGCCTTCAGTTCCTCGACTCGCAGACCTTCAACGGGCTCGTGTCGGCACACGCGACGCTGATGATCTTCCTCTTCATCATCCCGGCGTTCGCGGGGATCGCGAACTTCGTCGTTCCGCTGATGCTCGGCGCGCCGGACATGGCGTTCCCGCGGCTGAACGCGCTCTCGTACTGGCTGCTTCCGATCGCCGGCGTCATGTTCCTGACGAGCTTCCTCGCGCCTGGAGGCTCGTTCGCGACCGGCTGGACCGGCTACGCCCCGCTCGCCGAGGGCCAGCCGATGGGCCAGACGTTCTTCAACATGGGCGTGCAGTGGGCGGGCGCGTCGTCGGTGATGACGGCGCTGAACTTCCTGGTCACGATCATCACGATGCGCGCGCCGGGCATGACGTTCTGGCGCATGCCGCTCCTCGTGTGGGCGAACTTCACGACGTCGCTCCTCGTCGTGATCGCGACGCCGTTCATCGCCGGCTCGCAGTTCTTCGTCCTCTTCGACCGGATCATGCACACCGACTTCTTCATCCCGTCGGGAGGCGGGTACGTGCTGGGCTACCAGCACATCTTCTGGTTCTACAGCCACCCGGCCGTCTACATCATGATGCTGCCCGGCTTCGGGATCGTCTCCGAGGTGATCTCCGCGAATGCCCGCAAGCCGATCTTCGGTTACCGGCTGATGGCCCTCTCGCTCGTCGGCATCGTCGTCCTCGGCTTCTCGGTGTGGGCGCACCACATGTTCGTCGCCGGTATGGCCGACTGGCTACGCGTCCCGATGATGATCACGACGCTCCTGATCGCGGTGCCGACGGGGATCAAAGTGTTCTCCTGGACTGCGACCTTATGGCGAGGACGCATCCACCTGACGACCCCGATGCTGTTCGCGCTCGGCTTCGTGACGATGTTCGTGATCGGTGGCCTCTCGGGGGTCTACCTCGCCTCCGTCCCGATCGACATCGCCTCCTCCGACACGTACTTCATCGTCGCGCACATCCACTACGTGCTCTTCGGCGGCTCGGTGTTCACGATCTTCGCCGGGATCTACTTCTGGTATCCGAAGATGACGGGCCGCATGTACGACGAGCGGCTCGGGAAGCTCCACTTCTGGCTCACGTTCGTCAGCTTCAACGCGACGTTCTTCCCGATGCACTACATCGGACTGCGCGGGATGCCGCGTCGTGTGTTCGACTACGACAAGGCCTTCGGGGACCTGAACTTCGCCATCACGGTCGCCTCCTTCGTGCTCGGCGCCTCGGTCGTCGTCTTCATCTACAACATGAGCCAGAGCTGGGTCCACGGCGAGATCGCGCCTGCGAACCCGTGGCACGCGAACACGCTCGAGTGGCAGGTGTCCTCGCCGCCGCCGGTCTTCAACTTCGACGAGATTCCGCAGGTCGTGGGAGGGCCGTACGAGTACGGCGTTCCCGGCGCCCGCCATGCCGTGCTGCGGACCGCGGAGACGCGCGAGGAGGAGCTCGAGGAGGTCCACGTGTGAGCCCGTCTGCCGAGCAACCCACCGCGCTGCTCGTCGTGGCGAACGAGACTCTCGTCGGCCAGGAGCTCGTCGACGCGGTCAAGCGTCATGCCGAGAGCGCGCCGGTGCGTGTGCTCGTGCTCGTTCCGGTGAGCCGGCCGAGACAAGGCTACGTCGTCTACACCGACTCGCGGCGCGCCGCCGCCGGCCGCCGGCTGGAGCGGACGCTCGAGGCGCTCCGCGTCGCCGGCATTCCCGCGCACGGCGCCGTCTACGACGACGATCCGCTCGCAGCCGTCAAGGACGTCCTCGCGTCGGAGCAGGTGGACGAGATCATCGTGTCGACCCACCCTGCGACGAAGTCCGGCTGGCTGCGGAAGGACCTCGTCGAGGAGGTCCGGCGTGCGGCGGCGGGCCGCCCCGTCGAGCATGTCGTATCGGATGTCGCCGCGCGCGCCGGCGTCAACGTGCTCGTCGTGGCGAACGAGACCGTGCTCGGCGACGCCCTGCTCGAACGCATTCGCGCTCGCGCAAGCGAGGGGTCCGCGAGCTTCCTGATCGTGTGCCCGCAGAGCGACCCGACGAAGGCCGACCATCCGGAGGCAGAGCGCCGGCTTCGCGCTGCGCTCGCCACGCTTCGGTCGGAGGGTGTCGACGTGCACGGCCAGATCGCCCATCCGGACCCGTTCACGGCGGCGATGCACGCAATCGCCGACGACCGGACGGACGAGATCATCGTCTCGACCTATCCCGGCGAGCGCTCGGGCTGGCTCCGGCGCGACCTCGTCGGACGTCTCCGCTCGGAGAGCCGCCTCCCGGTCGACCACGTCGTCGTCGATCCCGTCTCCGCGGCGGTGCCCGCATGACGAGCCACGCGGAGTCGCTGCACGAGCATCACGGCCCGCCGACGGCGAACAAGAGCTCCCGTGTCGACGCGCGCGTCCTCGGGATGCTCCTCTTCATCGGCTCGGAGATCATGCTCTTCGGGTCGTTCTTCACGGCGTACTTCTTCGTCCGCGTCGTCAACCCGGGGGCGCCCGAGACCTGGCCGCCGCCACCCTTCCACTTCCCGGTCTTCGTCGCCGGCATCAACACGGCGATCCTCGTCACCTCGAGCTTCACGATGCACTGGGCGCTCCAGTCGATCAAGCGCGGGAATCGTCCGGCGTTCCTTGCGGGCATGGTCCTCACCTTCACGATGGGCCTCGCGTTCCTCTGCACGCAGGTCGTCGAGTACCTGCACGTCGGGTTCAACACGAGCGACGGCGCCTTCGCATCGGTCTTCTTCGGGCTCACCGGGCTCCATGGAGCGCACGTTGCGGTCGGTCTCACCCTGCTCGGAGTCGTGACCATTCGCGGTTTCCGCGGGCACTACTCGCCGGAGCACCACCACGGCGTCGAGCTCCCCGGGATCTACTGGCACTTCGTCGACGTCATGTGGATCGTCGTGTACTCGACCGTCTACCTCATCTAGTGCGATCGCGGTGGGCGACAACGCGACCGCAGCGGCCGCAAAGCGGACGCCTTCACGGGGTGAGGTGAATGGAAAGCCCGTTCCGGAGCGAGGAGGCGGCGTTTCGCTTCCTGCTGCTCACGATCGGGGCGTTCGCGCTCATCGTCGTCGCCTCGTGGATAAACGACGTCCTCGGCTTCGTCGTCTTCCTGGCGGTGACCGGGCTCGCGGTCTGGCTCTATCTCCGGCAGCGCCCGCCTCGCCCAGAGCAGGTGCACGTCGACCACGTCGGCTCGCCCGACGAGCGTCGCGTCCTCGTCGTCGCGAACGAGACCGTCGGCGGCAAAGAGCTCATCGCCGCGATCGGCGAGCGTGCGATCGCGACCGAGGCGCGTTTCCTCGTCGTCTGTCCGGCGCTGAACTCGCGCCTGAAGACGTGGACCTCCGACGAGGACGGCGCGCGCCTGGCGGCACAGGAGCGGCTCGACTCGACGCTCGAGCGCCTTCGCTCCGTCGGCGTCGACGCAAACGGCGAAGTCGGTGATCTCGACCCGCTCGTGGCGATCGAGGACGCGGTGCGCGGCTTCCATCCCGACGAGATCGTCGTCTCGACGCATCCGGCGGGAAAGTCGAACTGGCTCGAGCGCGGTGTCGTCGCCGCGGCCCGGGAGCGCTTCGACGTCCCCATCACGCACGTGGTCGTGGACCTCTCGGCGCAGCGCGCCGAGACCTGACGCGCTACTTGCCTTTGCCCGCGACCGACGAGACGTAGTCGGCGACGGTCTGGATCTGCTTCTCGTCGAGCGACGACTTGAAGGACGGCATTACGCCCTTGCCGTTCGTCACGCGATCGACGACGAGGGACTTCGGCGGCATGGCGTCGTCGAGATTCGGGCCGACGTTGCCCGTGCTCCCCGCGTCCGCCAGCGTGTGACAGCCGGCGCAGCCGACGGTCAGGAAGATGTCCTTGCCCGTCTTCGGCTTCTGCGAAGTGACCACGCCGGTGCCCGCGACCGACCCGACGTAGGTCGCGATGTCCGCCGACGCCTGCTTCTGGTCGTCGACGCAGAACGAGCCCTTCGGCACGTTCGAGCAGAGCGGGAGGGTCGTGTCGATTCGCGGCATCCCTGGGGTACCCGTCGAGGGCTTCTCGAGGGCGTCGTAGATCTGGTCGTGGACGACCTGGATGAACGTGTCCGTCGTCATCCCCGAGTCACGCGCCTGGGCGAACGCGTCGTCCAGGTTCGGGCCGATCGTCCCCGCGGTGCCCGCGTCCGCGAGCGTGTGGCAACTGCCGCACGCCTGCACGAAGAGCTTCTTCCCCGCGCCCTGGTTCCCGCTCGACACGTATCCGGCGGTGCCGCACCCCGCGAGCGCGATTGCTACCGCGGCCGTGCACGCCGTTCGAACGAGGGTCGCGGTCGTCACCGAGCGCGAGTCTAGCCTTGTTTCGACGCCTTCAGACTCTTGAGCTGACTGCGGACGAACGGCGCCGAAGGGTCGTTCGGGGCGAGCTTCAGGAACTTCTCGTACGCGGCGATCTCGGTCTTCGCGTCGTTCCCCTGCGCGGCCGCGTTCGCGAGCTCGAGCTGGACGTTCGGATCGTTCGGGCTGAGCTTGACGACCCTCTGGTACGTCGACACCGCGCCCGCCGCCGCCTGCTGCTGGTCGCTGAGCGCCGCCTGGAGCTCCTGCTCGATCTGGCTCGAGACCGCGTTCGTGATCGGGTCGGGGATGAGCGGGCTCCCGCCGAGGACGATGCTCGCGTCGACCGTTCCCGCGCTCGCCATGTACGCCTCGCGGATCTGCGCATTCCGCGCGCGCGTGTTCGCGGCGGTCGCCTGCTGGAGGTAGAGGCCGGCGAGCTCGCGCAGCGCGTCCGCATCCTTCGGCTTGAGCAGGGAGTAGTTCTGGAGCGCGTCGATCGCGTCGGTCGTGTTGCCCTCCGTCTCGAGCGCGGTCGCGAGGTCGCGGAACGCCTGCGGGTCCTTCGGGTTCTCGTTCACCTTCTTCTGCGCGTCGGAGACGGACGGCGCGCCCGACGATCCGCCGCTCCCCTTGAGGATGTCGCCGAAGCCGATTCCGCCGGCGCCGACACCGAAGCCGACGAAGCCGAGCGCGAAGACGAGCGCGAGCAGGAGGAACATCCACCGCGCGTGCCGCCGCAGCCGCGGGAAGAACATGGTGTCCTCGATTACGACGTCGGAGCGACGGGTGACAGGAGCCGGCCGCGTGCGCTGCGCGCGGCGTCTGTCAGCTCTGGCCATGCCTTCCCTCTCTCGTAGCGAGTCTCACCGGACACGAGCGTAGCGACGATGCCTTCGGGCGATCCACCGAGCACGGTGGCCGTAACTGGATCTTCCCACGGGAGGAACGGGGAGTCGGCGAGGGAGAGAACCGTCAGGTCCGCCCGCTTCCCGGGGACGATCGAGCCGATCTCTCCGTCGAGCCCGAGCGCTCGCGCGCTGCCGAGCGTTGCGAGCTCGAGCGCCTCCGTCGCCGTGAGCGCGTCCGGCCGCTCCTCGCGGGCCCGCGCGGAGAGCGTCGCCGCGCGAATCTCGTCGAACATGTCGAACGAGGGTGCGGAGGCAGGACTGTCCGTCCCGAGCCCGACTCGGAGGCCGGTCTCCCGCAGGTCCGCGAGCGGTGCGATCCCACAGCCGAGGACGGCATTCGAGCGAGGGCAGTGGACGATCCCGACGTCGTGCTCCGCCAGCAGCGCGATCTCCTCGGCGTCGACCTTCACGCAGTGCGCTGCGACCATGTGCGACGAGAGCAGACCCTCGTGGGCGAGTGCGCGGATCCCGCTCTTCCCGAGCGGCGGGACGAGGAGATGACCGAAGCTCTCCCATGGGCCGCTCCCGTCACGAAGCCAGCGCAGCTCGTCCGTGCTCTCGTTCAGGTGCGTCGCGACTGGCAGGCCGAGCTCGAGGCACTCGGCGTACAGCTCCGGCGAGCAGGTGTAGGGGGCGTGTGGCGAGACGCCGACCCGGACGTCGTCGGAGAGGTCGCCCGCGATCCGCTCGCGGTTCTCGGCGAACCGCCCGAGAAGCTGCGCCCTGTCCGTGCCGAAAACCTCCAGATAGACGATCGCTCGCAGACCGACCTCCGCGCACGCGGTCGCGGCGGCGCCGCTGAAGCTGCAGTCGCCCACCGTCGTGACGCCTGAGCGGAGGCACTCGGCGGCTCCGAGGCGTGCGCTGGCCTCCATCTCCTCGATCCCGATCCGCGACTTCCGCTCGACGTGGAGCGCGATCCAGGGCGCGAACGAGAGCCCGTCGCCGAATCCTCCGTACACCGCGTACTCGAGGTGGCTGTGGGCGTTGACGAAGCCGGGGAGGATGACCGCGTCGCGGTGCCGCTCGCCCTCGCCGAGCTCGTCCGCGCTCCCGACGGCCGCGATCCGTCCGTCTTCGACGGCGACCGCTCCGTCGCGGATCGGCGGTCCCTCGACGGGGATCAGCCAATCCGCGGACAGGACTCTCACGGGCTGCCGACCAGCGGCTCGTCCTCCCAGGCTCGACGCCAGCGCCGCTCCATGATCACGGACATCCAGATGGACATCTCGTACAGCACGAGGAGCGGGATCGTCTCGAACGCGAGCGAGACCGGATCGACGGTTGGGAGGAGCGCCGCGAGGATCAGCAGGATCACGAAGGCCGTCCCGCGGTTCTTGCGGAGCCTTGCGGACGTGAGAACCCGCAGCCTGACGAGCCCGAGCACGATGATCGGGAGCTGGAACGCGAGCCCGCCCCCGAGCAGGAGCAGCGAGACGAACGAGTAGTAGTAGCTCGCCCGGACCTGGATGTCGTAGATCTGGTCCTCGTACGTCGTCAGGAATTCGAGGGCCCGCGGGAGCAGGATCCAGTACATGAACATCACTCCGCAGGCGAAGAGCGCGGTCGAGAGGAGAACGATGGTCAGGACCACCCGACGGACGTTCCGCTCGACGGCGGGGGCGAAGAACGCCCAGAACTGCCAGATGACCACGGGAAAAGCGAGCGCCAGCGCCGCGATGAGGCAGACCTTGATCGTCGTCGTGAACGGCTCGGTCACCCCGAGCGTGACGAGCTTCTTGCCGGGAGGTAGTGGCCCCGTCAGCCAGTCGATGATCCGTCCGCGGAACGCGTACGTGACCACGAACGCGGGCACGACCACGAACAGGCAGATGATGATCCGCGCGCGGAGCTCGTCGAGGTGCTCGACGAGAGTTGCCTCTTCGCCGTGCTCCAGGCGGCGTGGCAGCCACCGGCGCAGCATCGGCCCGCCGTTCTAGGAGATGGTCTCCCGCTCGCCCTTCTCGGCTTCGACCCGATGTGCGGTCGGCTCGGAAGAGGCGGACGGGAGCTCGGCCGGCGGCGCGGGAGGCGTCGTCACGGGCTCGTCGGAGTTCGTGACGGCGTCCTTGAACTCACGCATGCCCTTGCCCAGCGACCGGCCCATCTCGGGGAGTCGCTTCGCGCCGAAGATGAGGAGGAGAGCGACGAGAATGATCAGAAGCTCGGGAAACGAGAGGCCGAAAGGCACGCGCGCACGATAGCACCGGATCTACTGAGGACTGTTCCGGCTACCATCAGACGCAGGCGGGATTCTCCACCGCCGATCCTGCGAGACACGAGGTACCGACTACCGAATGGCCCTGCTCGAGATCAACGACCTGCACGTCTCGCTCGACGACGGCACCGAGATCGTCAAGGGTGTCGATCTCGCCGTCGACCTGAACGAGAAGCACGCGATCATGGGTCCGAACGGCTCGGGCAAGTCGACCCTTGCGTACGCCCTGATGGGTCACCCCTTGTACCAGGTGACGGGTGGGCAGATCGTCCTCGACGGCGAGGACGTGACCGAGCTCGGCGCCGACGAGCGCGCCCAGCGCGGCCTCTTCCTCGCGTTCCAGTATCCGCACGCGATCCCGGGCGTGACCGTCACGAGCTTCCTGCGGAGCGCGATGAACGCGATCCGCAAGGCGAGGGCCGGCGGGGAAGAAGACCCGATCCCGATTCCGGAGTTCCGGACGGAGCTGCTGGCCGCGATGGAGAAGCTCAAGGTGCCGCGCGAGCTCGCGTCCCGCTACCTGAACGACGGCTTCTCCGGCGGCGAGAAGAAGCGCGTCGAGATCCTGCAGATGGCGCTTCTGAAGCCGCGCATCGCAGTTCTCGACGAGACCGACTCCGGACTCGACATCGACGCGCTCCGGATCGTGGCAGGCGGCGTCAACGAGCTGGCCGGCCCCGACATGGGGGCCCTGGTCATCACGCACTATCAGCGGATCCTGAACTACGTCACGCCCGATTTCGTGCACGTCTTCGTCGGCGGCAAGATCGTGGCCGAGGGCGGGCCGGAGCTGGCGCATACTCTGGAGGCAGAGGGATATGAAGCGTTTGCACCCGCAGCTGTCGGAGGTGGTGAATAGATGAGTTCCCAAGAGACCGAGGTCGTCCGTCAGATCCGTTCGGAGTACGAGTACGGGTTCCACGTCCCCGAGGACTACTTCTTCAAGTCCGGCAGGGGACTCTCGCACGAGCTGGTCGAGGCGATCTCCTCGCACAAGTCGGAGCCCGAGTGGATGCGGCAGTTCCGGCACAAGAGCCTCGACTACTTCCTCGCGCGGCCGATGCCGTCGTGGGGTGCCGACCTCTCGGGTATCGACTTCGACGAGATCTACTACTACATCAAGCCCACGGAGAAGCAGGCGGACTCCTGGGAGGACCTGCCGCCCGACATCAAGGACACGTGGGACCGGCTCGGCATCCCGGAGGCGGAGAAGAAGTACCTCGCCGGCGTAGGGGCGCAGTACGAGTCGGAGGTCGTCTACCACAAGCTCCGCGACGACCTCGAGGCGAAGGGCGTCCTCTTCCTCGACATGGACTCCGGTCTGCGCGAGCACGAGGAGCTCGTCAAGCAGTACTTCGGGACCATCATCCCGCAGAACGACAACAAGTTCGCCGCCCTCAACTCGGCCGTGTGGTCGGGCGGCTCGTTCATCTACGTGCCTCCGGGCGTGAAGATCGAGATGCCGCTCCAGGCCTACTTCCGCATCAACGCGGAGAACATGGGTCAGTTCGAGCGCACGCTGATCATCGTCGACGAGGGCGCGTACGTGCACTACGTCGAGGGCTGCACCGCCCCGATCTACTCGTCGGACTCGCTCCACTCGGCCGTCGTGGAGATCGTCGTCAAGCGCGAGGGGCGCTGCCGGTACACGACGATCCAGAACTGGTCGAACAACGTCTACAACCTCGTGACCAAGCGGGCCGTCGCGTACGACGACGCCACGATGGAGTGGGTGGACGGGAACCTCGGGTCGAAGGTGACCATGAAGTACCCGGCCGTGTGGCTGATGGGCGAGCGCGCGCACGGCGAAGTGCTCTCGATCGCGTTCGGCGGCAAGGGCCAGCACCAGGACGCCGGCGGCAAGGTAGTTCACGTTGCGCCGCGCACGTCGTCGGTGATCACCTCGAAGTCGATCTCGAAGGACGGCGGCCGCGCCGGCTACCGCGGGCTCCTGCAGGTGGCGAAGGGCGCGGTCGGCTCGAAGTCGAAGGTCGTCTGCGACGCGCTCATCCTCGACGAGGAGTCGCGCTCGGACACGTACCCGTACATCCAGGTGGACGAGAACGAGGTCGACCTCGGCCACGAGGCGACGGTCTCCAAGATCGGCGAGGAGCAGCTCTTCTACCTCATGAGCCGCGGGCTCTCGGAGGCGGAGGCGAGCGCGATGATCGTCTCGGGCTTCGTCGAGCCGATCACGAAGGAGCTCCCGCTCGAGTACGCCGTCGAGATGAACCGCCTCATCCAGCTGCAAATGGAAGGCTCTGTTGGCTGACGGGATCGGCGCCGAGCGCGTCGACTTCATCGCCATCCCGACCCGTGACAAGGCCCGCGCCGTCGACTTCTACGAGGGGACACTCGGGCTCGAGCGCAACCCGAACTCGACCGAAACCTGGATCGAGTTCGAGACCGGAAACGTCACGTTCGCGATCGTGCAGCCCGAGGAGATCGGCATCGAGTTCGCTCCGCTCCCGTTCGGTGCGATCGCGATTCGCGTCGAGGACGTCGAGGCGGCGAAGGAGAAGCTGATCGCCGCAGGCGTCGCGTTCCAGGGCGACACCTGGGACTCCGGCGTCTGCAACGGCGCCGCGTTCAGAGATCCGGACGGGAACGGCCTGCTCCTGCACCGCCGCTACGCGCCCTACCGCGACGGACGGCTTCCCTGATGGATGTCGAGCGCGTCGACTACGTCCGCGTCCCGGTGACGAACATGGAGGAGGCGAACGGCTTCTACGGCGAGCTTCTCGGCCTTCGGCGGAACCCGAACTCTCCCGACGAGGACTGGATCGAGTACGAGGCGGGGAACGTCACGCTCGCCGTGATGACGCCGGACACGCACGACTACGAGTTCGCTCCGCTTCCCCCCGCAACGATCGCGCTTCGCGTGGCCGACGTCGCCGCGGCGAAGGCGGAGCTCGAGGCGAAGGGCCTCGAGGTCGGCGAGATGTGGGACTCCAGCCGCTGTCACGGCGTGGGTGTGAGCGATCCGGCGGGCAACCGCATCCTCCTCCACCACCGCTATGCGCCGTACCCCGACGGCTCGATGCCCTGATGCAGCTCGAGAAGGTCGATTTCGTGTCCATGCTGACGCAGGACATCGCGCGGGCGAAGCAGTTCTACGGCGAGACGCTGGGCCTCCCCATCGAGAGCGAGGGAGAGCACGACATCGAGTTCACGCTCGGTCAGGTCACGCTCGACGTGTTCGACCCGTCGAGCATCGGTCAGGCGTTCGCTCCCTCGCCTGCGGGCATCGCCATGCGCGTGCCGGACGTAACCGCCGCCCGCGCCGAGCTCGAGGGGAAGGGCGTCGAGTTCGACGGCGACATCATCCACACGAGCGTCTGCGACATGACGTTCTTCAAGGATCCGGACGGCAACGCGCTCATCCTCCACCGACGCTTCGCGCCGTTCGCGGACGGGAGGATGCCGTGACGCGCACCGATCTTCTCGAGCGCTACCGTGCGCTACCGCTGCCGACGACGAAGGACGAGCACTGGCGGTTCACCGACCTCGCGGGGTTCGACCCGGACGCCTGGGCCGGCGATGCGGCGGCCGAGGCGCCTCCGGCGCTGTCGCTCCTCGATCTCGACGTCGGAGCCGTCGCGCAGGTCGACGAGACGGGAATCCGCATCGAGGGCGCGCCCGAGGGGATCCGCTTCGAGCCCCTGCCCGAGGATCACGAGCTCCTCGGCTCGCTCGTCGGCCGGGACGAGAAGTTCGCCGCGCACAACGCAGCCATGTGGACGAACGGCCTGCTCGTACAGGTCCCGCGCGGCGTCGTCGTCGAGAAGCCGCTGTACGTGCGGATCGCGAACTCGTCCGAGGGCGGCGCTCTCTTCTGGAGACTCCTCGTCGTGGCGGAGCCCGAGAGCCGGTTCACCCTGATCGAGGAGTACGCGTCCGCGTCACCGGAGCTCAGCTCCTACTCGAACGCAGCCGTCGAGATCGTCGTGCAGGATGCCGCCCGGGTCGAGTACGTCTCGGTGCAGAACCTCTCGCGTGCCACGTGGCACTTCGCCTCGCACCACGCGCGTGTCGAGCGCGATGCCGAGCTCGACTGGGTCGCGGCCGGCTTCGGATCGGCGAAGGGCAAGATCCGGATCCAGAACGACCTCGCCGGGCCTGGCGCGACCTCGCGCGTGACGGGCGCCTACTTCGCGGACCGCACGCAGCATCTCGACTACGACACGTTCCAGGAGCACATCGCGCCGAACACGACGTCGGACTTCGCCTTCAAGGGCGTCCTCCGGGACGAGGCCCGCACCGTGTGGCGCGGGATGATCCGCGTCGAGCAGGACGCGCAGAAGACGAACGCGTACCAGGAGAACCGCAACCTCCTGCTCTCGAAGACCGCGCACGCGGACTCGATTCCCGGCCTCGAGATCCTCGCGAACGACGTGCGCTGCACCCACGGAGCGACGCTCGGGCAGGTCGACCGCGACCAGCTCTTCTATCTCATGACGCGCGGCCTCACGAGATCCGAGGCGGAGCGCCTGATCGTGCGCGGCTTCTTCCAGGACGTGCTCGATCGCGTCGATCTCGAGCCGGTTCGCGAGGCGCTCGCGGCTGCGCTCGAGGCCCGCATCCCCTAAGCCGTTTCACGCCTTACCCAAGGGGGAACTCTCGGGGAAACGACGAGGGAGGCCACGGAATGTCGGTTCAAACGGCGCGCACGGACATCCTCGCGGAGGGGAGCCGCGAGCAGCGTGATCAGATCGTCGAGCTTCTCAAGACCGCGTACTGGATGGAGATCGAGACGGTGATGAGCTACATCTCGTGCTCGATCAATCCGGACGGTGTCCGGGCGCAGGAGATCAAGGAGTCGCTCACCGAGGACATCGAGGAGGAGCTCGGCCACGCCAAGCTCTTGGCGAGCAGGATCAAGGAGCTGTACGGCGTCGTGCCGGGCTCGTCGGACTTCTCGGCGGAGCAGGGTTTCCTCCAGCCGCCCGAGGAGCAGACCGACGTCGTGCACGTGATTCGTGGAGTGATCGAGGCGGAGACAGGGGCGATCGAGCACTACACCCGGATCATCGACCAGACCGACGGTGTCGACTGGGTCACCCAGGACATGGTCATCGACATCCTCCACGACGAGCAGGGCCACCGCCGGCTTTTCGAGGGCTTCCTGCGCGAGTACGAGGTAGAGGGGCTCGCCTGACCGCGGCCCTGCGCTCGACAGCTACGCTCGAGCGATGGAGACCAAGCTGAAGCTGACGGACGAGGAGTGGCGGGCGCGGTTGACGCCCGAGCGGTACACGGTCCTGCGGGAGAAGGGCACGGAGCGTGCGTTCACCGGCGTGTACTGGGACGAGCATGTGCCCGGCGTCTACCGCTGCGCGGGCTGCGGAGCCGAGGTCTTCCGTTCGGAGGCGAAGTTCGACTCCGGGACGGGCTGGCCGAGCTTCGTCGAGCCGGCGACGCTGGACAGCGTCGAGACCGAGACGGACACGAGCTACGGGATGGTGCGGACCGAGGTCAAGTGCGCCACCTGCGGCGGTCACCTCGGGCACGTCTTCGACGACGGCCCGGGACCGGCGGGACACCGCTTCTGCATCAACTCCGCGGCGCTCGAGCTCGAGCCATCGTCCTCGTCCTGAGGGGCGCTATCGTCACGCGATGAGCTGCTGCCGCGCGTTGCCGTGCGAGGAGATGTTCAAGCCTCGCATGGCGCGAAGGGCACTGAACCGGTACCGCTCGCGGGGGCTCGACCGCCTCGACCGGCACGTTCTCGAGACGGCGGCGGCCGGTGGAGTCGAGGGGAGCGAGGTCCTCGAGATCGGCGGCGGTATCGGCGCGATCCAGTCCGAGCTCCTCGACTCGGGCGCTCGTCGCGGCGAGATCGTGGAGCTCGTGCCCGCGTGGGAGCCGTACGCGGCCGAGCTCGCGCGGGAGAAGGGGCAGGCGGGGCAGACGACATTCCGGATCGCGGACGTGCTCGAGGAGCCCGAGGCCGTGGAACGAGCGGATGTCGTCGTCCTGAACCGCGTCGTCTGCTGCTCGCCCGACGGCGTCGAGCTCGCGCGGTCGGCCGCCCGGCTCACGCGGCGCACGCTCGTCCTCACCTTTCCCCGGAACGCGCTCTGGATCCGCATCGGGGCGCGGGTGATGAACTCGGCGTTCCGGATCATGGGCCGGTCGTACCGCCTCTTCCTCCATTCGCCGTCGGCTCTCGTCGCGGCCGCCGGTGCGGAAGGACTGGCTCTCGAGGACGAGGGCCGGACGGTCGCATGGGAATACATGGGCTTCCGGCGGCGGACGTGAGCGAGATCGGCCTCTTCCCGCTGCCGATCGTGCTTCTGCCGACGGAGCAGGTGCCACTCCACGTCTTCGAAGACCGCTACAAGGAGCTGATCGGCGAGTGCCTCGCGGACGACCGTGAGTTCGGGTTCGTCTACGCCGACGACGACGGCCTGCGCGAGATCGGGACGCGCGCCGGCGTGACGGAGGTGCTGGCCAGCTTCGAGGACGGGCGCATGAACATCCTGGTGGAGGGAAGGGAGCGCTTCAAGTTGGTGGGGCTGACCAGCGGGCGCTCGTTCCAGACCGGCGACGTCGAGCCGATCCGGGACGACGACGATTCGCCGGAGACGGACTCGGTCGATCGCGCGCTCGAGCTCTTCGACCGCCTGCGTGAGCTGACCGGAAGCGACGTGGAGGCACCGTCCCCCGGCGGAGAGCAGCTTTCGTTCTCGCTCGCGGCGCGGGTCGAGCTGGCGCCCGAGGTGAAGCAGGAGCTGCTGCAGGAGACGTCCGAGCGCATCCGGCTCGACCGCGTCTGCGAGCTCCTCGACGAGGCGACGCTCGCGGTCGAGAGACAGCGTCGCGCAGCGGAGCGGGCCGCCACGAACGGCAAGGTCGAGCTCGGCTGACGGCGGCCCGGCAAAGGGAGCCGGGTACGATGGGTCCGTGGCCGTTACCACCGCTGCTGCGCTCGACGCGCACCGTCTCCGCGCCGATTTCGCGGTGTTCGAGGAGCTCGTCAACGGGAAGCCCGTGGCCTTCCTCGACTCGGCGGCGTCGACCCAGAAGCCGCGTCAGGTGCTCGATGCGATGCGCGAGTTCTACGAGCACTCGTACGCGAATGTGCATCGCGGGGTGTACAGGCTCGCGGAGCGGGCGACGGCCGGATACGAGGGCGGTCGCCGCAAGGTCGCCGCGTTCGTCGGCGCGCCGTCGGAGCGCGAGGTGATCTTCACGCGCAGCGCAACGGAGGCGCTCAACCTGGTCGCTTACGCATGGGGTCTCGACAACCTCGGCCCCGGCGACGTCGTTCTCGTCACCGAGCTCGAGCACCACTCCAGCTTCGTGCCCTGGCAGTACATCGCCGACCGCACGGGCGCCGCCTTCCGCGCGATTCCGATCGACGAGCACGGCGAGCTGAGCCTCGACGCGCTCGAGAAGCTCGGCGGAGAGGGGACGATCAAGGTCGTCGCGTCGAACTTCGTCTCGAACACGCTCGGCACCGTCAATCCCGTCGAGCGGCTCGCTGCCTGGGCGCACGAGCGCGGCGCGATCATGGTCGTCGACGCGGCGCAGGCGGCACCCCATCGGGCGATCGACGTCCAGGCACTCGGCTGCGACTTCCTCGCTCTCTCCTCGCACAAGATGTGCGGCCCGAGCGGCATCGGCGCGCTCTGGGGGCGGCGGGAGCTGCTCGAGCAGATGTCGCCGTTCAACCTCGGCGGCGAGATGATCCGCTCGGTCTCGATCGAGAGGACGACGTGGAACGAGCTGCCCTACAAGTTCGAGGCGGGAACGCCTGCCATCGGGGAGGCGGTGGGATTCGGAGCAGCCGTCGACTACCTCTCCGAGATCGGTCTGCATGCCATCGAGCAGCACGAGCACGAGCTCGTCGAGTACGCGCTCGGGAGGCTCGGTGAGCTGCCCTGGATCGAGGTCTACGGCCCGCCGGCCGATCGCCGCGCCGGCATCATCTCGTTCAACGTCGAAGGCGTCCATCCGCACGACGTCGCCCAGGTGCTCGACTGGGAGGGAGTGGCCGTTCGCGCGGGCCACCACTGCACCCAGCCGCTGATGACGAAGCTCGGAGTGACCGCCACGACGCGCGCGAGCTTCTACCTGTACTCGATCCCGGAGGAGGTCGACCGCCTCGTCGACGGCCTCCACAAGGTCAAGAAGTCGCTCGGGTAGTCATGAGCGAGTTCGACCAGCTGTATCGGGAGCTCATCCTCGATCACTACAAGAACCCGCGGAACCACGGGCTGCTCGAGCCGGCGGACGCGCGCGCAGAGGGCCAGAACCCGCTCTGCGGCGACGAGATCAGCGTCTCGGTCAGGCTGGCGGAGAACGGCGTGATCGAGGACGTCGGCTTCGACGGCCGCGGCTGCGCGATCAGCCAGGCGGCGACGTCGATGCTGACCGAGCTCGTCAAGGGACGCACGGCGACGGACGTCGCGGCGATGCCGAAGGAGGAGCTGCTCGACGAGCTCGGGATCCCGCTCACACCGGTGCGTCTCAAGTGCGCGATCCTCGGGCTCGGCGTCCTCAAGCTCGCCCTGCACAAGGCGACTGGGACACCCCTGCCCGAGGAGTGGGGGACGTCGGCTCGCGATCTCGTCCTGGACTGACGGACAGCGCGTGCCCCGAGTCGAGGTGTGCGCGGTCGACGAGCTGCCGCCGGGCGCGATGCGGCTCGTCCCCGCCGGCGGGATCACGGTCGGCGTCTACAACTGCGCAGGCTCGGTGTACGCGATCGAGGATCGCTGCTCCCACGACGACGGGCCGCTCTGTGAGGGCGACTGGGAGCCGGAGGGTTGCGTCGTCGTCTGCCCGCGCCACGGGTCGCGCTTCGACATCCAGACGGGCATCCCCATGACACTCCCGGCCTTCGAGGCTGTGCGTACGTTCCCCGTGGAGGCCGTCGACGGGATGCTGTTCGTGACGGTGGGAGAGGCGTAGTGCTCGACGAGCGGATCCTCGGCGTCCTGGCGGAGCTCGAGGAAGAGGACCGGAACGAGCGCGAGGCCGGCCTGCCTGAAGAGCAGCGCTCTCGGCAGGTCTCCCCGACGACGGGCAGGCTGCTGTTCTCGCTCGCAGCGTCCCAGTCCGGTGTCGAGGTGCTCGAGATCGGAGGTTCTCGCGGCTACTCGACGATCTGGCTCGCTGCCGGCGCGCGGGTGCTCGGCGGGCGCGTCGTCTCGCTGGAGCACGATCCCGAGAAGTGCCGGCGCTGGCGCTCGAGCATCGAGGCTGCCGGGCTCGACGAGTGGGCCGAGCTGATCGAGGGCGACGCGTTCGAGACGCTTCGGCGGACCCAGGACGTGTTCGACATCGTCTTCCTCGACTCCGAGAAGGACGACTACGAGGCGCTGTACGCGCTCGCGCGGCCGCTGCTCGAGCCCGGTGGGCTGATCGTGGCCGACAACGTGCTCTCGCACGCGGATCCGCTGGCCGCGTACTCGGCCGCCCGCCAGGCGGATCCGACGCTCGTCTCCGTGACGCTGCCGCTCGACCGTGGGGTCGAGCTCTCCGTCGTGCTCACCGAGGCGCCGGCGGCCTGACCTCGCTCGCGAGGCCGAGCACGTTCCGATCGGGATCCCGAAAGAGCGCCGTTCGTGGCCGGCGCACGTCCGCAGCGATCGCGTATCCTGCTGCTACCGCGGAAAGGAGGTGGTCCGGCAGTGAGCGATTCACGAAGTACCGGCAGCGGAGGTACCAGCGGGTAGAGGCGTGCCCCCGGGACCACCGGGAAACGCCTAGCCAGCGTAGGGGGCTCGCGTTTCGCGCCGCCGGAACTCCAGAAGCTCCGGCAGGAAGCGCCTCTACTACTCCAACGCTTGGTTACCGAAACGAAAGGCGCCCCAGTGGGGCGCCTTTCGTTTCTCGGGACGTCGGTGGAGCTACGCCGCGACCGGGACCGGCGCCGCTTCGCGGATGAGTGACTCCAGATGCTCGCGCAGGCGCTTCGCGAGAATCGGATCGGTCAGCCGTCCCTCGTCGTCGAACGCGTGCTGCGCCTCGGTGACCGCGACCTTCCCGTCGATGACGCGCGCTCCGGCGATGCCGAGGATGCGCCGCAGGTCCTGCTGCGCCCAGATCGCGCCGAACGCTCCCGTGCTGGCTCCCGCGATCGCCGAGGTCTTGTAGCGCAACGCGCTGCCACGGTGCCTCGCGGACGCCCAGTCGATCGCGTTCTTGAGGACTCCGGGAATCGAGCCGTTGTACTCGGGCGTCGCGAAGAACAGGGCATCGGCGGCCTCGATCGCGCGGCGCAGGTGCCGCACGGCCTCGGGCGTCTCGATCTCGGGCTGATCGACGTCCTGGTGGTACGGCGGGACGAGCTCGAGCCCGTCGAACAGCTCGACCTCGACGCCGGGAGGGGCGAGCTCCACCGCGGCCCGCGCGAGCGAGCTGTTGTAGGAGCCCTCGCGCAAGCTGCCGGAGATCGCGAGGATCCGCATGGCTACGCCGCCCGAACCGCGGCGAACGTCGCGTCGAGGCGCACCTCGTTCGGGAGCGTCAGGCCGCCACCCGGAAGGGGTGCGTTCCAGTCGAGACCGAAGTCCGTCCGATCGATCGTGCCCGTGAGGTCGACGGCGATGCGGTCGCTGCCGGTCGGATCCACACCGGTCCCCACGAGGCTCCCGCGCAGCTCGACCGGCCGCGTCTCGTCCTTGATCGTCAAGTCGCCGTGAACGACGAGCTCACCGTTTCGGGTCTCGACCGACGTCGAGCGGAACCGGATCGTCGGATACCGCTCCGTGTCGAAGAAGTCGGGGGACTGGAGGTGTCCGTCCCGTGTGTCGTCGAAGGTCGTGAGGCGCGCAGCGTCGGCGGTTCCCTCGATCGCCGGCCGGATGCCACCGACGATCGAACCTTCGAACCCGAGCGCACGACCCTTGATGGCGGCGATCCCGAGCTTCTTGACCTCGAACTCGAGCGCTGACCACACCGGGTCGATCCTCCACGTCCCGGCCGGGATGGCGACTTCCGTCTGCTCTGCGATCATGGTCACGTTACGTCTCCTTCTTGAGTTATCGACAATTGAGTACGCAAGTGACTATAGTGCTGGATAGCTGATGAGTCAAGTATTGAGTGAGCAATCTTCTGCGATACGCGCTTTCGTGGCGCTCATCCGCACGCACGCGGCGGTCACCCGGCAGCTGAATGCTCAGCTCACGCGCGATCACGGGCTCACGATCAACGACTACGAGGTGCTGCTCCGTTTGTCGCGGGCAGAGGGCAGACGGATGCGCAGAGTCGACCTCGCCGGCGAGGTACTGCTCACGGCATCAGGGATCACGAGGCTCCTCGATGGCCTCGAGAGGGCTGGCTTCGTGGAGCGCGCATCGTGCGACAGCGATCGCCGGGTGGTCTACGCCGTGCTCACCGACGCGGGTCGGGACAAGCTGCGCTCGGCGTCGACGAGCCACGTCGCCCAGGTCGAGGAGCTGTTCGCCGCCCGACTCGACGAGAGCGAGCAGGCGGATTTCGCGAGCCTTCTGGAACGCGTGGCGCTCGAGGAGAGCGACGCGGACTGCGTCGCGCCCGACGAGTAGCCGCTACCCGTCTCGGAAGTTCTGCCAGTAGCGACTCGGGGTCGGGCCGCGCTGTCCCTGGTACTTCGAGCCGATGCCCGCGGAGCCGTACGGCCGTTCGGCGGGCTCGGTGAGCTGCACGAACGAGAGCTGGCCGATCTTCATCCCGGCGTAGATGGTGATCGGCAGGTTCGCGACGTTCGAGAGCTCGAGCGTGACGTGGCCGTCCCAGCCCGGGTCGATGAAGCCGGCGGTCGAGTGGATGAGGAGGCCGAGCCTTCCGAGGCTGCTCTTCCCCTCGAGTCTCGCGACGAGATCGTCGGGCAGGGTGACGCGCTCGAGGGTCGATCCGAGGACGAACTCCCCCGGGTGCAGGATGAACGCCTCGTCGTCCGCGACCTCGACGAGCTCCGTCAGTCCCTCCTGCTCGGCCTTGACGTCGATGAACGGGTAGCGGGAGTTCCTGAAGACGCGGAAGTAGCGGTCGACGCGCACGTCCACGCTCGAAGGCTGCATGAGCCCGGGCGCGAACGGCTCGATTCCGATGCGGCCCTCGTCGATCAGGCGCCGGATGGTTCGGTCGGAGAGGACCACGCCGGCGATTCTACGAGCCCTGTCTCGGTCCCACGCGGCGCTCGTGGCACCCTTGCTGCGATAGGGTCACGTGGCGGGTGTCGATGCTGTTCCCACCCATCGACCCGAACGGTCGCTTTCGCGAGCGCCGTGCGGCGGCGCGCAGACGGCGCGGGCTGCGGCGCGGCACGCTCATCGGGATGCTGCTCGTCGGGATCGTCGTCCTCGGCGCTGGAGCCCAGCTCGTCGGCGGAGGCGCGAACGTCTCGGCCGGAAGGACGCCGAGCGCGCCGGCTTCCACGGCGGCTGAGCCGACAGGTCATCGTTCCCTGCCGATCGAGGTTCGCGGCGTACACGTGACGATGGGCCTCGCCTCGCTGCCGGGGAAGCTCGACGACTACCTCGCGCTCCAGAAGGACGGCCTGACCGCGATCGAGCTCGACGTCAAGGACGAGAACGGCCAGATCGGGTTCACCACGCACGCATCTCCTCTCGTGACGAAGGTCGGTGCGACGCGGGACTTCTACTCGCCGCGCGCGGTCGCCCGCGAGGTGCACGCGCATGGTCTCTATCTCGTCGGTCGCGTCGTCACGTTCGAGGATCCGCTGCTCGCCCACGCACGGCCTGATCTGGCGATCCGGAGAAGCGACGGATCGGTCTGGGAGGACGGGGCCGGGCTCGCGTGGACCGATCCGTACGACAAGAGGGTGTGGAAGTACGACGTCGACGTCGCCGCGGCAGCCGCGCGCGCCGGGTTCGACGAGATCCTCTTCGACTACGTCCGCTTCCCCTCCGACGGCGACGTCGGCGCGACCGTCTCCTCGAACCCGGGGAAGCTCGCCAAGCGCGACGCGGTGCCGGCGTTCCTTCGCTATGCCCGCAGCCGGCTCCAGCCTCTCGGCGTTCGCATGTCCGCTGCGGTGTTCGGTCTCTCGGGCAGTCGCGACCTGGGGATCGGGCAGCTTCCGAGGCGGATGGCGCCGTACCTGGACGCCATCTACCCGATGACGTATCCGTCGCTCTTCGGGCCAGGTGAGCTCGGGCTCAGCGACCCGAGCGCGACGCCCGGGGCGACGGTCTCTCGGGCCCTCGCCCGCTTCCGAGCGACCCTCCGTGGCCGCACCGCGCTGCTCGTCCCCTGGGTGCAGGACTGGAGCTTCACGCGCACGTACGGGCCGGATCAGGTGCGCGCGCAGATCCAGGCTGCCCGACTCGCGGGCGCCAAGGGCTTCGTGCTCTGGAACGCGCAGGGCGTGTACACGAACGGAACACTCGGTCCCGCCGCCGGCTGAGCTCGGCTAGGGCGCGAGCCGCTCGCGGAGCCACGAGTCGCCGGCCCGCGTGTAGCGGATCCGGTCGTGGAGTCGGTCGTCGTGGTGCGACCAGAGCTCGATCGTCTCGGGCACGACGCGATAGCCGCCCCAGAAGGGCGGAAGCGGAATGTCGTCCTCGCCGTGCTCGCCCGCCGCCTCGGCGAACAGGGAGTCGAGCTCCGCACGATCGCGGATGACGCTCGACTGCGGTGACGCCCAGGCCGCGATCCGGCTCGCGTGCGGTCGTGTCCTCCAGTAGGCAGCGGACTCGGCCGTGCCCACCTCCTCGACGCGCCCCTCGATCCGGACCTGCCGCCCGATCTCCCACCAGTGGAGCACGAGCGCCGCCCGCGGGTTGGCACGCAGCTCGCGACCCTTCCGTGAGTCCCTGTTGGTGAAGAAGACGAACCCGCGCTCGTCATGGCCCCGGAGGAGGACCATGCGGGCCGACGGCTGCCCGTTCGCATCGGCGGTGGCGAGTGTCATCGCGTGCGGCTGCGGGCAGGCCTTCCCGGCCTCGGCCAGCCACAAGCCGAACTGCGCGATCGGGTCGGGATCGAGGTCTTCGACGTCCATGGTCAGAGGATGCCCATTGACGCTGTCCGGGGCCCCGCGGAGACTGTGTGGGCATGTGCCTCGTCTTTCTCCTCGCGCTCTTCGCGCCGCGTGTGGTCTTCATCGGCATGTGGATCTTCGGGAATCGGGTCGACGCCGCGTTCGACACCTGGCTCATCCCGCTCCTCGGCCTGATGTTCCTGCCCTGGGCAGCGATCGTGTACACGATGCTCTGGCACCCGGCGACGGGGGTCGAGGGCTTCGCGTGGGCGTTCGTCGTCATCGCGGCGATGGTCGACCTCCTGTCGTGGAGCTCGCGGATCGCCGGCCAGCGAAGCCTCTACACGTAAGCGGATCGGGCGAGAGTCTCGATAGGCTGGATGTGTGGCGGCCACACGGGTCATAGAGTTGCGGACCGAGATTCCCGGCCCGCGCACGCGGGAGATCTTCGAGCGTGAGCGCGCCGCTGTCGCGAGCCCGCTGATCGTCCACGAGCCGGTCGTCGCGGCCGAGGCGCGCGGCGCGACGATCACGGACGTCGACGGGAACACGTTCGTCGACTTCGTCGGCGGTGTCGGGGTGGCGAACGTCGGCCACAACCATCCGCGCGTCGTCGAGGCGATCCACGAGCAGGTCGACCGCTTTCTCCACACAGACTTCACGGTCGTCGCGTATGAGGGGTACATCGAGGTCGCAGAGCGGCTCGGCGCCATCGCGCCCATCTCGGGCGACCTTCGCGCCGCGTTCTTCAACGCGGGAACGGAGGCGGTCGAGAACGCGGTCAAGCTCGCGCGGCTGTACACGAAGCGGCAGGGCGTCATCGCGTTCGAAGGAGCGTTCCACGGCCGGACGTTGCTCGCGCTCACGATGACCTCGAAGACGCACCCGTACAAGAGAGGCCTCGGGCCGTTCGCTCCGGAGGTGTACCGCGCTCCGTACCCGAATTCGTACAGGGGGCCTGACGCGTCGGAGGCGCTCGCAGCGCTCGAGAGGCTCTTCGCGACCCATGTCTCGCCCGATCACGTCGCTGCCATCGTCTTCGAGCCACAACAGGGAGAGGGCGGCTTCATCCCCGCGCCGCCGTCCTTCGTGGAGGGGCTCAGGCGCATCTGCGACACGCACGGCATCGTCCTCGTCGCAGACGAGGTGCAGACTGGCTTCGGCCGCACCGGGCGGATGTTCGCGATGGAGCACTTCGAGGTCGAGCCGGACCTGATGATCGTGGCCAAGTCGATCGCCGGCGGTCTGCCGCTCTCGGGCGTGATCGGCAGGGCGGAGATCATGAACGACTCTCACGCCGGCGCGATCGGCGGCACGTTCATCGGCAACCCGGTCGCGCTCGCCGCCGCCTCCGCGGTTCTGGACATCTTCGAGGACGAGGATCTCGTCGACCGAGCGAACGAGATCGGCGACGTGATCCGCGCACGGATGCTCGAATGGCAGGCGCGTTGGCCGGAGGTGGGCGACGCCCGCGGCCTCGGGGCGATGCTGGCCATCGAGCTCGTCGAGGACGGCGAGAGCAAGGCCCCGGCGCACGAGCTCACGGAAGCGGTCATCGACGCGGCGCTCCAGCGGGGGCTTCTGCTCCTGAAGGCAGGTGTGTACGGGAACTGCATCCGCGTGCTCTGCCCGCTGACCATCTCCGAGCCCGAGCTCGACGACGGGCTCGCGGCGTGGGAGGACGCACTGTCCTCCGTTCTCGGCTAGTGCTGCCCGGCTAGTACAGGAGCCGCGAGCGGCGCTCGTGGCGCTCGAGTGCCAGCGCGATCAGGCGATCGAGGAGGGCGTCGTACGGGATTCCCGAAGCCTCGAAGAGCTTCGCGTACACGCTCGTCGCGGTGAACCCGGGAATCGTGTTCAGCTCGTTCACGACCACCTCGCCATCCGGACGGACGAAGAGGTCGACCCGCGCCATCCCCTCGCATTCGGTCGCGACGAACGACTCGACCGACAGCTCACGGGCACGCTCGATCGCGTCCTCCGGGACGCGCGCCGGGACGATCAGGTCCATTCCGCCCTCGTCGTACTTCGCGGAGTAGTCGTACCACTCGGCGTGGGCGACGATCTCGCCGACGGCCGAGGCGATCGGGTCGCGATTGCCGAGGACGCCGCACTCGACCTCCGTGCCGGGGACGAGCTCCTCGATCAGCACCTTGTCGTCGTGCCGCCTGGCCAGCTCGACCGCGGCCTCGAGCTCACCCTCGTCGTGCACCTTCGTGATCCCGACCGAGGAGCCCAGGCGCGCGGGCTTGACGAAGACCGGGTAGGGGAAGTCGTGTCGCACCGGATCGCCGTCGCGGAGCGTCACGTTCCGGGCGACCGGAATCCCGCGGTCGCGGAGGACGGCCTTGAACAGGTCCTTGTCCATGCACAGCGCCGAGGCAGCCACCCCCGCACCCACGTAGGGGATGCCCGCGAGCTCGAGCAGGCCCTGGACGGTCCCGTCCTCGCCGAACGGGCCGTGCAGGATCGGCAGGACGACGTCGATCCGTCCGAGCGCCTCGGCCGGGGGTGAGTCCGCGACCACGGGAAGCGTCTCGACCGCCGGCTCGTCTCCCGGCGCCGGGAGGGCCTCCGCCGTGGCGGGGCCGAGCTGCCAGCGGCCGTCACGCGAGATCCCGATGGTCGTCGTCTCGTAGCGCGCCGGATCGAGCGCGGCGGCGACCGAAGTGGCAGAGGCGAGGGAGATCTCGTGCTCGCTCGAGCGGCCGCCCGCGAGGACAGCCACGCGAAGCTTGCGCGTCACGGCGTCGGCGCGGTCGGGGTCGTCGTGGTCGACGTTGCGCCGACGGTGAAGCGACCGACGAAGAGGGTGACGGAACTGCCCGGCTTCGCCTGGCTGCCACCGACCGGATCCTGCGAGATGACGAACCCGTCCAGCGTGGGATCGGTCGTGTCCTCGAGCACCACCTGCGACTTGAACCCCGCCGACTGGAGCGCGGCCTGCGCGTCCGAGAGCTGGAAGCTCGTCACGTCGGGCACGGCAGCCGTCGCTGCGCCCTTCGAGACTGAGAGCGTGACGGTCGAGCCCTTTGCCGCGGTCTCCCCGCCGTTCGGAGTCTGGTCGACGACCTCCCCCTTGTCGAGCTCGGAGTCGACGTCGACCCGGGAGACGTGGAACCCCGCTTTCTGGAGCTGCGAGGCGGCGTCCGAGTACTGGAGCCCGATCACGCTCGGCACGTTGATCGGCCGTGGGCCCGAGGACACGTTGATCCGCACCTGCGTCCCTTCGACCACGACCAGCCCGGCCGCGGGATTCTGGGCGACGACCGTGCCTTCGCGCTCGTCCGAATGCACGTTGGCGACCTGTGCGTCCAGGCCGGCCTGGGTGAGCTTCTGCACCGCGTCCGTGGCGCTCTCGCCCACGACGCTCGGGATGGTCACCTGCGGCTTACCCGAGGAGACGTCGATCACGACCGTCGTGTCCTTGTCGACTCGCGTGCCCTCGGTCGGGGTCTGCGCGAAGACGAATCCCTCCTCGACGTCCGAGTTCGCCTTGTGGACCACCTTCGGAGTGAGGTTCTTGTTGAGCACGAGGTTCACCGCCTGTGTCTGCTGGAGCCCGACGACGTATGGCACCGCGATCGGGGCCTGGCTCTGGATCTGGCGCTGGATCGCCTCGTACAGGAGCCAGCCGCCGGCGACGATCGCGAGCACGGCGCCAATCCCGAGGAACCACGGCCAGATGACGCGGCGACGGGGCGGCGGCTCGTACTGCGGTGGGTAGCCGGCCGGCCGGCGGAGCTGCGTCGCGGCCGTGTCGGCGTCGAGCGCCCGCCCGCCCGCGAGGACGATCGTCGCGGCGTCGGAGGTCTCCATCGGCACGTGGCCGCCGTGCGCGACCGTCTCGAGATCGGCGTCCATGGCCGCGGCGGACTGGTAGCGCTCGGCCGGCTCCTTGGCGAGCGCACGGAGGACGACGAGATCGAGGTCGGGAGGTACCTCGGGCCGGAGCTCGGACGGCGGAGCGGGTACCTCCGACAGGTGCTTCATCGCGATCTCGACGGGCGTGTCGCCGGTGAACGGCACATCGCCCGTGAGCAGCTCGTAAAGGACGATCCCGGCCGAGTAGAGGTCGGACGTCTGGTCGACCGGCGCCCCACGCGCCTGCTCGGGCGAGAGGTACTGGGCCGTCCCGATGATGGCGCCCTCCTCCGTCATCTGGCTCGGGCCGGCTCGGGCAATGCCGAAGTCCGTGACCTTGACGACGCCCTCCGGATCGACGATCACGTTGTGCGGCTTGATGTCGCGGTGGACGACGCCGTTGCGGTGCGCGTAGCGGAGCGCGGCCAGGATCTGGCGCGTGTAGGCGATCGCGACGGGAATCGGACAGGGACCGCGGCCGCGGACGAGCTCCTTCAGCGTCCGCCCCTCGACATACTCCATGACGATGAAGTAGGAGCCCTCGCTCGTCCCGCGGTCGTAGATCGAGACGATGTTCGGATGGGAGAGGCCGGCCGCGTGCGTCGCCTCGCGCCGGAAGCGCTCCACGAACTGCTCGTCGTTCGTGTACCGCTCGTGCAGCATCTTGATCGCCACCCGCCGCCCGAGCTCCTGGTCCTCCGCCAGGTAGACGTCGGCCATCCCCCCGCCGCCGAGCTTCCGCGAGATGCGGTAGCGCCCTGCGAAGAGCGTTCCGGAGAGGGTGTCCTGGGTAGCCATTGGCTGAGAGGTTAGGGATTCGACGTCGGCCGGAGCAGTGCCTCCATCACCGCTCGCGCGATGGGGGCCGCCGTCGTCCCGCCCACTCCCGCCTGATTCTGCAGCACGACCGCGACGGCGAGCTTCGGCGGGCTCGTCTCGTCCTTGCCCACGAAGCAGATGAACCACGTCGTATTCGAGCCGGGGATGCCGGTCTCGCCGGTTCCCGTCTTCCCGCCGACGGAGTAGCCCGGGATCTGCGCCGCGGTGCCGGTCCCGCGGAGGACGACCTGCCGCATCATCTCCGCGACCTCGTCAGCCGTCTTCTTGCTCACCGCCTGGCGGATGAAGACGGGCTTCTGGCGGAGGATCACGCGGCCGCCGGGGGAGACGATCTTCGCGACGGCGTGCGGCTCAATCAGCTTCCCGCCGTTCCCGATCGCGCCCGCGACCATCGCCATCTGCAGCGGGGTCACGAGCATCCGCTCCTGGCCGAACGCCATCCGTCCGGGGTCGACGTCGGAGTCGCGTTTCGGGTAGTAGAGGCGGCCTTTCTGGTACAGGCCGCTCGGCAAGCGCTCCTCGACCGGGGTTTCGAGCGGCGGCCGCTCGTAGAACCCGAATCGTTTGGCGGTCTCGAGGATCCGCTTCGCGCCCAGCGCCTTGCCGACGTTGCAGAACACCGAGTTCACCGAGTTCACGAGGCCGTCGCTGAGCGAGATGTTCCCGAAGACCTCAGGCCCGTTCTGGTCGGCGAAGTTGTGGACCTGCTTCCCGTACTCGACGCAGTAGCCGGGGTCGTAGAAGCTCGACTCCGGCGTGAACTTCTTCGACTCGAGCGCCGCTGACGCCGTGATCACCTTGAACGTCGACCCGGGGACGAAGAGGCCGGCGCTCGCGCGGTTCAGGAGCGGTGAGGCCGGCGTGCAATCGGCGGTGATGCGCGAGATCTTCTGGAAGCTCGTCTCGACGACGTTCGGGTCGAAGCTCGGAGACGACGCCATGACGAGGAGCCGTCCGTCGCGCGGATCGAGCGCGACGACCGCTCCGCATTTCGTCCCGAGCTGCTCCGCAGCGACCTTCTGGGCGTCGAGGTTCAAGTTGAGGACGACGTCGTTGCCCTTGACCGTCTGCCCCTTGAGCTCGTCGAGCGCCCGGTCGACGAAGGTCGAGAGGTGCTCGTTCGACGAGGTCAGGTAGTCGTTCAGCGAGCGCTCGAGGCCCGTGCGTGCGCGCCCGAGGGTGGAGTAGCCGACGAGGTGGGGCGCGAGCGGGCCGTACGGGTAGCGGCGGAAGTAGAGCGTCTTGTCGCCGACTACCCGTGCGCGGTTGCGGGCGAGCCGCTTGCGGGGGTTGCCCGAGAAGATGAGCCCGCGGTCGATCGAGAACTCCGCGACGCGCTTGACGGCGTTGTCCTGACGGTCGGCCAGCCCCGCCGCCGCCCAGGTCTGCCAGTACGTCGTCATCGCCACGAGCGCGCCGACGAGGATCAGCGAGACGTACGTGAGCCTGACGATCTGGCGGTTCATCGCGGCTCGTTCGCCCTGTTCGAGACGAGTAGGAGGCCCGCGAGCACGAGGAAGTTCGCGACGATGCTCGATCCTCCGTAGGAGACGAAAGGCAGCGTGATCCCGGTCAGCGGGACGACGCGCAGGACGCCGCCGACGATGATGAAGGTCTGGAGCGCGAAGCCGAAGGTGAGGCCCGCCGCGAGGAGCTTCGAGAAGCCGTCCTCCGCGCGGAGCGCGATTCGCATCCCGCGCGCGACGAAGAGCATGAACACGAGGAGGAGCCCTGCCGCCCCGATGAGGCCGAGTTCCTGCGCGATCGCCGAGTAGATGAAGTCGGTGCGCAGGTACGGGATGAGCGCCGATCCGTCGGTGTTCGTGAATGTCCCCCGGCCGAGACCCGTCCCGCCGAAGCCGCCGTTCGCGATCGAGTAGAGCCCGCGGACGAGCTGGTACGAGGCGCAGTCCTGGCGAAGCTCGAGCTGCCCGTTGACGGCGCAGTAGACCTTCTCCGTCGTCCACGGATGCAGCCAGATCGTGACGCGCTCCTGTACGTGGGAGAGCGCGTTGTAGAGGAGCGCCGCGCCGCCGACGAAGAGCACGCTCCCGGCGAGGACGAACAGCGCCCTGCCCGTCGCCACGTAGATCATCGCGAGGAAGATCCCGAAGTTGAGGAGCGCGCTCCCGAGGTCGTTCGTCTGGACGATGACGAGCATCGCGGCGCCCCAGATCGCGAGCAGCGGCCCGATGTCCTTGAGGCGTCCCTGCGCCAGCGTCTCCCGCTTCTCGCGCAGGTAGCCCGCGAGGAAGAGAATGAGGAAGATCTTGGCGAGCTCGCCCGGTTGGAACTGGAACGGCCCGAGACTGACCCACAGGCGGACGCCGTTGACGCGCTCTCCGATGACCGGCGCGGACGGGAGCAGGAGCAGCACCACCGCGGCGACGCCGAAGAGGTACCGGTAGGACTCGAGCACCCGGTAGTCGTGGCGGAGCCAGATGAGCGCCGCCGCGAAGACGGCGACGCCGATGAAGACCCAGGTCGCCTGCCGCCCGCCGTCGGCCGGGTCGAGCCGGTAGTTGAGAGTGAGCCCGAACGCCGTGAGGACGGCGGTGAGGGGCAGGAGCGCGCCGTCGGCGTACGGCACCGTGCGCCGCGCGACGAGATGGGCGACGAGATAGAGGCCGAGGAAAGCGGCGGCGTACGTCACCGCCCGGGTCGAGATCTCCGAGCTCCGCGCGATGGTAACGCTCGAGAGCGCCACTCCCGCGATGACCGAGGCGCCGACGATCCCCGCGAGCTCGCGGTTGCGGGCGCTCACCTCTTCACGCTCCAGTAGACGACGAGCGCTCCGACGGCGAGGACGCCGAGGATCAGGAGGAGAGCGGCGACGCGGCCGCCGGGCCCGGCGCCGTGGCGTCGGAGGGACGACTCGGACGCCGTGGTCGCTGCTTCATCGTCCTCCGGCTCGGCCTCGGGGACTTCCGCGGAAGCGGCCGTGGCTTCCTCGACGGCGGGAACGGCGGCCGTTGCAGCGGCCACCGCCGACGTGCTCGCGTCCTCGCTGCCCTCCACCAGCTCGAAGAGGACGACGGTGATGTTGTCCTCGCCGCCGCGCCCGTTCGCGGCTGCGACCAGGGCCCGCGCAGCCACGGCCGGGTCGCCGCCGGCGTCGACGATGCAGGTGGCGATCTCGTCCTCGAAGAGCATGTCCGTGAGGCCGTCGGAGCAGAGCAGGAAGAGGTCGCCGGGGACGGCCGGTACCGAGAACACATCCGCCTCGATCGCGCGGTCGGTCCCGACTGCACGCGTGATCGCCGAGCGCTGCGGATGCCGCGCCGCCTCCTCCGGGGTCAGCACGCCGCTCTCGACCAGCTCGGCGACGAGCGAGTGGTCGGTCGTGATCTGCTCGAGCGTCCCTTCGCGAAGCCGGTAGGCGCGCGAGTCTCCGACGTGGCCGAAGAGCACGCGGTCGGCGGACGCGTCGACGACTGCGATCGTCACGGTCGTCCCCATCCCCGCGGTCTCGGGATCGGCGACGGACCGCTCCCAGACCCGGCGATTCGCCTCGGCGATCACCGCTTCGAGCGCCGCCTCGTCGCCGACGTCGCGTCCGCCGTCCCTGAGCGCGGCTGCGGCGATTCCGGCTGCGACCTCTCCTGCTCGCGCTCCACCCATGCCGTCTGCGATCGCGAAGAGCGGAGGCTCGAACACGTACGCGTCCTCGTTCCGGAGGCGCTTCCGGCCGGTGTCCGTGAGCCACGACGCGCGACCGATCTTCATCGCTCGAGCCTCAGCTCGGTCTGGCCGAGCCGGAGCACGTCGCCCGGCTGGAGCCGCCGCTCGGTCGTCACACGTGCGCCGTTGACGAAGGTGCCGTTCGTCGAGCGGAGATCCTCGACCCAGACGCCGTCCACCCGGGGCGCGATGAGCGCGTGCTGCGCCGACGCAAAGTCGTCTCCGTCGAGCTGGAGGCTCGACTCCGGGCCGCGTCCGGCGACGGTCGGCTCGGCGACCTCGAGGACGCTTCCCGTCTCCAGGCCCGGGCCTTCGACGACGACGAACCGCGCAGGCCGCACGGGAATGCGCGCACGCAGCGCGGCGGCATCGGCGGCGCCGAGGATGATGCTCTCCTGCGGCGCGCCGCCGATGTCCTTCGTTGCCGAGCGGACGACGAGGACGATGAACAGGTAGAGGAGCACGAGGAAGGCGAGCTTGAGGACGAGGAGCGTCTCGTCGGTCGAGAGCGCTGCGATCGTCACGACGGGGGAACGGAGCGGGCGAACGCGATCTCGGTCGAGCCGAGTGTGATCCGGTCACCGTCGTCGAGCTGCTTCCGGTCGACGCGCTTCCCGTTCACGATCGTTCCGTTCATCGAGCCGAGGTCGAAGATCCAGTAGCCGCCGTTTTCGCGGCGGATCTCGGCGTGGCGCCGCGAGACGTTGAGGTCGGGCACGCGCAGCTCGCAGTCGCGAGAGCGCCCGAGGACGACGCGCTCGGCCTCGATCGGATGCTCCCGCCCCGCGATCGTCACGGTCACGCGCTCCGGCTCCGGCTCCGGCTCGGGCTCGGGCTCTGGCTCCGGCTCGGGCAGGGGAACGACGGGCTCGGGTGCCGCGACCGGCGCCCGGTACACCATCGTGTGCGCGGGCTGCTCGGGCGGGAGCGCCGGCGGCACGGCACCCCCGTCGGCGGACTGCGTGCCGACGAGTCTCGTCGCGATCCCGAACTCGCCGACCGCGAGGTCCTCGTCCGTGGTCACGAGGACGGTCGGCGGGCCGAGCAAGGCGTAGCGCTCCCGGCGAGCGTGCTCGGCGAGATACTCCTGCAGCTCCCCGACGAGTGACCCCTCGTACCCCCCGAACTGGCGCCGGTCGTGCGGAGAGAGGTAGATCGTGTACTCGTTCGGCACGTACACGCGGGAGACCGAGACGTTGCGGTGGTCGTCCATCTCCTTGACGAGCTTGCGCGCCAGCTCGATCGGCTGCACGTGCGTCCGGAAGGCCCGCCCGAAGACGCCCTCGAAGAGGCCCTCGATCTTCGATTCGATGCTCCGTAGCACGCCCATGCGGGGTCGGAGGACGCCCTCCGCGCCGAGTCTAGCGGCCGCTTCTGGCGGCCCGGACCGCGGCCAGAGCCCAGACGGAGGCGACGAGCAGGCAGGCAGCGATGCCGGCTCCGGCGGCGACCGTGCCGATGACGAGAACGCCTCCGACGATGCCCACGGCGTAGCGCGAGGCTGCTCGCGCAGAGGGGAGAGACGCTGCGGCGATTGCGATTGCGAGTGAGCTCACGAGTATGACCGGATGAAGGGCGATCGTCTGCCAGACGGCGGCGACGGCCTCGGTCGACGAGTCGAGCGGCGAGATGCCGATCGTCGCGACGGATGCTCCGCTCACGGGGAGGGTGCCGGAGGAGACGCCGGTGACGAGAACGGCGGCGAAGACGGCGGTCGCTCCCTGGGCTGCCCGTCGGACAGC
The DNA here is from genome assembly GCA_963809405.1 of uncultured Actinomycetes bacterium. Taxonomy (GTDB): domain Bacteria; phylum Actinomycetota; class Thermoleophilia; order Gaiellales; family Gaiellaceae; genus GMQP-bins7. Next base: position 768,810 of record CAWEJN010000002.1, on the reverse strand, counting down.
TCCGCGTGCGGGTTGGACCGCCAGGGGAACGAGGGCCACCGCTCCGAGCGGGGCGAGCAGCGGTCCGGAGGCGAAGAGGAGTCCCATCCGCGCGTCGCGCCACGTGAGCGCGAGCCAGCCGAGAGCGAAGACGCCGTAGACGACCGCGAGGCTCCGGGCCTCGTTCCCGAGCGGGAACACGGGCGCGGCGAGGGCGATCGCGAGGCCGAGCCTCGGCCGGAAGACTGCGGAGACCGCGGCGGCGACGACGATCGCCGCGACCAGAAACGATGGCCAGAACGGGAGGAGCGTCGCACCGAGCCCTGCGGTCACCGCGGCGAGCCCGGCGGGAACGAGCCGCTCGAGGAGGTCGGCCGGGGCAGTGAGGTCCGCGCGCTTCCTTCGCTCCGTCTCGCGTGGTGCGGCGACCCCGACCGCGCGACGCAGATCGGACGCGAGCGCCGACGCCCTGGGGCGGGTCTCCGGGTCGGGGTCGAGCGCGTGGTCGACGGCGGCGAGCACGCGGCGCGGCAGGTCGGGCCGTTCGCGGACGAGAGGCGGCGCACCGGCCTCGATCGAGCGCGCGACCTCCTGGAGCGGGACTCCCCAGAACGGATGCTTGTCCGCGAGCGCTTCCCAGAGGACGACGCCGACGGCCCAGACGTCGCTCTCAGGCGTCGCCTCGTCGCCCGCGAGCCGTTCAGGCGCGATGTACGCGAGCGTGCCGGGCACGTCTCCGACGGCCGTGAGCGTGTCCGCGCCGTCGAACTGCGCCAGCCCGAAGTCGAGGAGCCGGACGGCGAGGTCGTCCTCCCGGTCCTCTACGAGGACGTTCGACGGCTTCACGTCGCGGTGGACGATCCCCGTGCGGTGCGCATGGGCAAGGGCATCGAGGAGCTGGGCGGCGACCTCGACCGCCTCCTCGTCGGAGAGCGCCCCCGCTCGCAGCGCCTCGCGGAGGGTTCGGCCCGGCACGTACTCGTAGGCGATGTACACGTGGCTCGAGTCGTGTCCGACGTCGTACGCGCGGACGCAGCGCTCGTGCCGCAAGCGCTTCGCGGCGAGCGCCTCGCGCTCCGCGCGGGCGGCTGCCTTCCCTTCGCGGGCGATGATCTTGAGCGCGACGTCGAGCCCGGTCTGCTCGTCGCGTGCGAGCCAGACCGAGCCGTTTCCGCCGCTACCGAGCGGGCGGACCGGCCGGTAGCGCCCGAGGACGAGCTCTCGAGTCGGTGCAAAGGCAAGCGAGGACACGGGGTAGCGCCCTGTTGGCCGCGGCGTTTCGAACTCCTTTCGCCCGCAGGGCGCGGGTGTGCTCCTACGCCTCGTCTAGAGTGGCGTGCCAGACGGCGCCGTGACTACGCACGACGACGACATCCTCGATTTCGACTTCTTCGACGAGGAGGAACCGACCACCTGGGAGGAGCCCTCGTCCGGCGGCCCGCGGCCGCCGCGTGGGCGTGGCCCGCGGCCGCCCCGGCGGCACTTCCGTCCCCCGGGCAACCTGACCCCGCTGCTCAGGCTCGTCGGCCTGATCGCCCTCGGGATCCTGATCGTCGTGCTGCTCGCCGTCTGGATCGAGGGCTGCTCGTCGAACCAGAAGCACGACCGCTATGCGAACTACATGGCGGACATCGGCGATGTCGGCAGTGCGTCCGCGAAGCTCGGCGACCAGCTCAACACGCTCCTGACGACGCCCGGTCTGAACCAGGAGGACCTCGACGCGAAGCTCGGCGGTTACGTGCAGCAGGCGCAGAGCCAGGAGCAGAAGGCGGAGGACCTGCGCCCGCCGGGACCGCTCCACGATGCGAACGACGCTGCCGTGCAGGCGCTCGGACTCCGAGTCCTCGGGTTGCAGGGCATGCAGGCGACCTTCAAGCAGAGCGCCGGCTCGTCCGACGCCACCGCCGCCGGCGAGCAGCTCGCGATCCAGGGCCAGCGTCTGAGCGCGAGCGACGTCGTCTGGGCCGACCTCTTCCGCTCTCCGGCCCAGGCCGTGCTCCAGGACGAGGGCGTCGACGGCGTGCAGGTGCCGGCGTCGGTGATGGTCCCAACTCTCGACCTCGTGACGCAGAAGTCGATGGCCGCGATCTGGCAGCGGATCCAGGGCGCCTCGACGGGTGGGACACCCACGGGCTCTCACGGGAGCGGGATCGCCTACGTGAAGGCCTTGCCGAGCGGACAGCTCCTCTCGACGACGACCCAGACGACGATCAAGGTGACGACGCAGCTGGGCTTCGAGGTGGGCGTCACGGACACCGGTGACAGTCAGGAGGTCCAGATCAAGGTCGTCCTCACGATCCCGAAGCAGCCGAGCCCGATCGTGAAGACGGCGACCATTCCGGTCATCGATCCGGGCGAGACCAAGGCGGTCACGTTCACGGTCGGGGCGCTCGTCCCGTTCGGCGAGCAGATCTCGGTCAAGGTGGACGTCACTCCCGTCAAGGGAGAGACGAACACGAGCAACAACACGTACGAGTACCCCGTCATCTTCACGCTTTGAGCGCGTCGCTGGCGGTGGCGGTCGGGGCTGCTGCGGTAGCCGTGCTGGCCCTCGTGCTCACGCTCTTCGTGTGGAGACGGCAGGCGCGGCTCCAGGGCGCGCAGACGGTCGTCCTCGGCAGCGGGCGTCAGGATCTCGTCGAGTTCGCGGTCTCCCTGCAGGCGCGGATCGACGACCTCCACCGCGGCGTGGACGAGGTCGCGGCCGGGCTCTCCCGCGTCGACCGCCGCGTCGACCGCTCGGTGACGAACACCGCTGTCGTGCGCTACGACGCCTACGAGGGAACCGGCGGGCAGCAGTCGGCCTCCGTCGCCTTGCTCGATGCGACGCGAACGGGCACCGTCGTTACCGCGATCCAGGGTCGCGACTACGCGCGGATCTACGTCAAGGATCTCGATCGTGGCCGCTCGTCGGTCGCGCTCTCGCCCGAGGAGCAGGAAGCGGTCGACCGCGCGATGTCGCGCTGAGGCTCGGGACCGCTAGGCGGCTGCGACAGCGGCTTCGAGGCCCGGAAGGTAGCGGCGCCAGACGTCCGGGATGTGCTCGGCGGTGAGCCTGATGAAGAGGATGGGCGTCGGCGGTCTGGGCACGGTGCGGAGCTTCATGGTCGTCTCCTCGAGGAGGCGGTCACCCTTCCGGTGGTTGCACGGCGCGCACGACGCGACGACGTTCTCCCAGACCGACCTGCCGCCGCGCGAGCGGGGGACGATGTGGTCGAGCGTGAGACGGTGGCTCTCCGAGCCGCAGTACGCGCACTGCCAGCCATCGCGGGCGAAGAGGACGCGCCGCGAGATCCGGCGGGTCGCCCCACGGGGCACGCGAATGTACGTGACGAGCCGGATCACGTGCGGACGCCGGAACTGCGTGCACGCCGAGCGGAGCGGGCGCTCGTGGCTCTCGAGGATCTCCGCCCTGCCCTTCCAGACGAGGACGTGCGCACGGCGCAGCGAGCAGATGTTCAACGGCTCGTAGCTCGCATTGAGAACGAGGACTCGCTCCACGCCGCGGGCAGCGTAGCAGCGTGCTCCAGCCCTGAGGACATGCGGGATTGACCGCGCCGAGCGGCACCTGCCGGCGTTTCCCGGGCCGTTCTGCATATCGTGCTATCTTCCCGCATACTATGAATGCTGCCGGGTATCGAGCATGAGCGGCACCGCGGTCGTCGCGTTCTCGGGCGGGCTCGACACGAGCTGCATCGTCGCCTGGCTCCAGGACGAGCCGTACGACTTCGACGAGGTGGTCGCCGTCCTCGTCGACGTCGGTCAGGAGTTCGACCTCGGCGAGTCGATTGTGCGCGGAAAGGCGGCCGGCGCGAGCGACGTCGTCCTCGTCGACCGGAGGGATGAGTTCGCGGACGGGCAGTGCGCGCGCGCGATCGTCACGAACGCGCTCTACGAGGGGAAGTATCCGCTCGTGTCTGCGCTTTCACGGCCGGTGATCGCCCAGGCGGTCGCCGAGATCGCGCTCGACATCGGAGCCGAGGCGGTCGTCCACGGCTGCACCGGCAAGGGGAACGACCAGGTCCGCTTCGAGCTCTCCTTCAAGGCGCACTACCCGGACGTGCGCGTGCTCGCGCCGCTTCGCGACCGCATCTGGACGCGGGACGAGGAGATCGAGTACGCGCTCGCGAGGGGCATCCCGGTCGTCCAGACTCCCGCGTCGCCGTACTCGATCGACGAGAACCTCTTCGGGCGCTCGATCGAGGCGGGCGTGCTCGAGGATCCCTGGAACCCACCGCCCGGCGAGCCGTATGCGCTGACCTCCGACCCTTCGAGCGCGCCCGAGCCGATCGAGGTCGTTCTCGGCTTCGAGCGCGGTCTTCCCGTGTCCCTCGACGGCGAGGAGCTAGCGCTCGCGGAGCTGATCGGGCGGACGAATCATCTGGCCGGCGCCTACGGGATCGGGCGGATCGACATGGTCGAGAACCGCACCGTGGGGATCAAGAGCCGCGAGATCTACGAGGCGCCGGGCGCGCTCGCGCTGATCGAGGCGCACTCGGCGCTCGAGGATCTCGTCCTCACGAAGGACGAGGCGCGGCTGAAGCGGCCGCTCGAGCAGCGCTGGACGGAGCTCGTTTACGAGGGGCGCTGGTTCAGCCCCGCCCGCGAGGCGATCGACGCGTTCGTCGACTCGACCCAGCAGCTCGTCACCGGCGACGTCCGCCTCGAGCTCCGCCCGAACGCTGCGGTGGTCACGGGCCGGCGCTCCCCGCACGCGCTGTACGCCACCGAGCTCGCCTCGTACGCGACCGGGGAGACCTTCCCGCACGACGCGGCCGAGGGGTTCATCCGCATCGCAGCGCTCGAGGTCGAGCTGCACGCAGCGCGCACTCGGGCGACCGCCGCGGCATAATCGCCGCGCCGTGGCGCGGGGAACGACATGGTCGGGTCGGGTCGAGGGAGCGCTCGATCCCGAGGTGTGGGCGTTTCTCCGCGTCGACGACGCGGCGCTCCTCCCCTACGACTGCGAGGCGAGCGCCGAGCACGCGCGCCGACTCGCCGCCGCGGGGATCCTGACCCGGGCCGAGCTCGAAGAGGTCGAGGAGCGGCTCGCGGAGATCGCACAGGAACCCGAGGGCTACCTCGAGACGGACGAGGACGTCCACTCGGCGATCGAGCGGCTGCTGGGCGAGGTCGGTCGCAAGATCCACGCCGGGCGGTCGCGGAACGACCAGGTCGTCGCCGCACTCCGTCTGTACGTGCTCGATGCGTGCGCGGAGGCGCGGGACGCGATCGACGCGCTTGCACTCGTCGTGCTCTCGTTCGCGGAGTCGGAGGCGGAGACGGCCATGCCCGGCTACACGCATCTCCAGCGGGCCCAGCCGGTGACGCTCGGCCACCACCTGCTCGCCTGGGTCGAGATGCTCGATCGCGACCGCACCCGGTTCGCGGCGGCCGCCGAAGCTGCGGCGGAGAGCCCACTCGGGGCGGGCGCGCTCGCCGGCTCGACGCTCGAGCTGCCTCCGCCTCCCCGCGCCATGCGCAACTCGATCGACGCGGTCGCCGACCGCGACTTCGTGCTCGACTACCTGTACGCGGCGGCCGTGGTGTTCACGCACCTGTCGCGGATCGGCGAGGAGGTCGTTCTCTGGGCCTCGGCGGAGTTCGGCTTCGTGAAGTTGCCCGAGAGTGCGGCGACCGGGTCGTCGATGATGCCCCAGAAGCTGAACCCGGATGTCGCCGAGCTCACCCGCGGCAAGGCGGGGACGGCGATCGGGCGGCTCACCGGTCTGCTCGCGACGGTCAAGGGGCTTCCGCTCGCCTACGACCGCGACCTGCAGGAGGACAAGGTGCCCACCTTCGCCACGCGGCGCGACGTCCGTCTCGCGCTCGAGGCTCTGACGGTGCTCGTTAGCGGCCTCGAGGTCGATCGGGCGCGCCTCGCGAAGGCCGCCTCCGACCCACTCCTGCTGGCGACGGACGCCGCCGAGGACCTCGTCCGTCAGGGTGTGCCGTTCAGGGACGCGCACGAGGAGGTCGCGGCGCGCGTCCGTGGAGGGAAGTTCCGCAAGCCGCGGACGGTTGCCGCGCGACCATCGCCAGGCCCGAGCGGCGTTCACGACGCGCTCGCAGAGGCGCGCAGCCGCTTCGTCGACAACCTGTGATTGTCCGCAAGACCGAAATCCGCTGACTCGCGGATTTCAATCGCGGAAAACATCCCTGAAGACGCCCGCTTCGCGGCTCTCCTTCTGCGTCTCGGCGCGTCGTCCCTACAGGATGGCGTCACGCACGCGGCGCTGGAAGTCCGCGATGAGCTGCTCGCTCTGGAGCATCAGGCGGCCCTGCGGGACAGCACCCGAGTCGAGGCCGCGCTGCACGGACTCGACGAGCGACGTGTCCTCCTCCCCGACCTGGTTGTCGAAGGCGAGCAGCTCCTCGATCTGCTCCGGCGAGGCGTCGGGACCGAAGAAGTAGTCGGTCACCTCGATCGTCCGCCGGAGCCCGTCGGGCACCCAGCGTTCGAGCGAGATGTTCATCGGGCCGGGCGCGATGTTCACGGTGGTCGCGGGCCAGAGGAAGTGGTACTGAGCCTGAACCACGTCGCCCTTCGGGACGTACGGCGCGCGCCCGGTGCCCGCGAGCGCGGACGCACGCGCGAGCCCGACCTGGCTCGAGAACGTCTCGTGGACTCCGAGCTGGTACGCATCGGGTGCGACGTCGATGACCTTGCTGAACCCGGGGTGCGCGGTCGGGCAGTGGTAGCACTCGAGGTAGTTCTCGATCGCGACCTTCCAGTTCGACTCGATCGGCCAGTCGTAGTGCGAATGGAAGTGGACGGCGTCGAGGTCGACGCCGCTCTCGGCGACGAGTGCCGGGAGGCCGCCGAGCGCGTCCTCGAGCGGAGCGGCGTCGGGGTCCGAGTTCACGAACACGAACGGCCCCCACGTTCCGACCGAGACCGGAAGGAGCGAGAAGAGCTCGGGATCGAAGCCCGGCTCTCGCTCGGAGCGCGGCGCCTTGCGGAGCGACCCGGCGAGGTCGTACGTCCACGCGTGGTACGGGCACTGGAGCGTCTCGCGGCAGCCCTTGTCCTGCACCACCAGGTGGCCGCGGTGCCGGCAGACGTTGACGAACCCGCGCAGCTCGCGGTCCGACCCCCGCACGACCGCGATCGGGAGATGACCGGCCTGGGTCGCGAAGAAGCACCCGGGCTCGGCGGCCCACTCGAGCGGACCGGCGTAGTGCCATGCGCCCTCGAAGACACGCTCGCGCTCGAGGGCGGCAACGGCGGAGTCGGAGTACCACGCCGCAGGCAACGTCCAGCCCTCTTCGAGCGGGTGGGCGAACGCCGTCGTGGCCGTCGCCGTGCGGGTGTCATCGACGCTCATGGAGCTCCTCGGCAGTACTCTTCGGGGTCCTGACTGTCCGGTCAGTCAAGCGTACTCTAGACTCGCGGATCGTGACCACATCGACCGAGGCCGCGACCGGCGGAGCTCGCGTCGACGCGATCCTCCGCGCTGCGTGCCGGGTCGTCGTCGAGGACGGAGCGCACGACCTGCGCATGGCGACGGTCGCGCGGCAGGCGGGCGTCTCGAAGGCGCTCGTCCACTACTACTTCTCGACGCGCCAGGAGCTGCTCCGTGCCGCGTTCGTGTTCGCCGAGGAGGAGCGCGAGCGCACGCTCGAGGCGGAGCTCGATGCGCTCGCTTCGGGCGCCTCACGGGTCGAGCACGCGCTGGTCCACGCGATCGAACCCGGAGCCGACGACAGCCCGGCGCTCTGGAACGAGGTCTGGAGCAGCCTGCGCTCGGATCCGGAGCTTCGCCCGCTCGTCCAGCAGCACTACCGCGGCTGGGCGGAGCGGATCGTGCGGCTGCTGCAGGAAGGCCAGGCGGACGGCTCGGTGCCGGGCGGCGTGGACCCCGTCGAGGTGGGCTGGCGGCTGGCTGCGATCGCCGACGGTCTCGAGTCCATTCTCTACCTCGGCCTCTGCGACCTCGATCGTGCCCGTCGCCTGCTCCTCTCCGCGCTCGAGCTGGAGCTCGCGCCGTGACGCTGCGGTCCCAGGGAGTCGTGCTCGAGCGGCTGACGAAGCGCTTCGAGACCGTCCCCGCGGTCGACGACGTCTCCGTCGAGGTCGAGACGGGCGAGTTCTTCTCGCTCCTCGGCCCGTCCGGCTGTGGGAAGACGACGACGCTCCGCATGATCGCCGGCTTCGAGCGCCCCGACGAAGGCCGCATCGTGATCGGGGACGCCGACGTGACCGAAGCGCCGCCGCACCGACGCCCCGTCAACACGGTCTTCCAGAGCTACGCGCTCTTCCCGCACCTGAGCGTCGAGCAGAACGTCGCCTTCGGACTCCGGTTCACGAAGACCCCGCGCGACGAGGCGCGACGGCGCGTGGCGGAGATCCTCGAGCTCGTGCACCTCGGCGGCCTCGGCGCCCGGCGGCCGCACCAGCTCTCCGGCGGTCAGCAGCAGCGGGTCGCGCTGGCGCGCGCTCTCGTGCTCTCCCCCTCCGTGCTGCTGCTCGACGAGCCGCTCGGCGCGCTCGACGCCAAGCTCCGCCGCGAGCTCCAGGTCGAGCTCAAGAGCCTCCAGCGCGAGGTCGGGATCACGTTCGTCTACGTCACGCACGATCAGGAGGAGGCGCTCACGATGTCCGACCGCCTCGCGGTCATGCATGGAGGGCGGATCCAGCAGCTCGGCGCTCCCCGAGACGTGTACGAGGCGCCCGCGACCGCGTTCGTCGCCGACTTCCTCGGGGTCTCGAATCTGATGGACGGCGCGAGCTCGGGCGGCGGGAAGGTGAGCGTCGACGGCGTCGCGCTCGAGGCGGGCCAGGGCCACCTCGCCGCGACGGGAGACGTGCGCGTGACGATCAGGCCGGAGCGGCTCGAGATCGAGCCGGCCGGCACCGCAGGCGGAAACCGCATGCCGGCTCGCGTCGGAGAGCTCGTCTACCTCGGCTCGACGACCCAGATCCACGTCCTGACGGCGGGCGGGGCGAAGCTCGTCGCGCTGCTCGCGAACACGGGACGGCGCTTCCCGTTCGAGCGCGGCGACCACGTTGTCGCCCACTTCCCACCCGACGCGCTGCGCGTGCTCGCCGCCGACCCCGAGTCCTCGTGACGGACGTCCTCGTCCTCGGCGCCGGTCTGGCCGGCCTCGCGGCCGCACGCGATCTCGCAGCGGGCGGCGCGGACGTGACGGTGCTCGAGGCGCGCGGTCGTGTCGGCGGAAGGGTCGAGCAGGTGCGCGTCGACGAGGGTCGGCCCGCACAGCTCGGCGGCGAGGTCGTCGGGCCGGTGCACGCCGCATATCTCGGGCTCGTCGAGGAGCTCGGTCTCACGCTCGAGCCGAGCTACACGGCGGTTGCCGGAGCGACGACGTACGACCTCGTCGAGGGCGTCTCGAGATCGGACGACGGCTTCCCGTTCGCGACGGCCGACGAGCGTGCGGACTACGAGCGCGTCGAGCGGCTCTACGGCGAGCTCGTCGCGACGGTCGACCCGAACGATCCGTGGAGCCATCCGGACGCCGATCGTCTCGACCGCGCCTCCTTCGGAGACTGGCTTCGCTCCGTCGACGCGCTGCCCACCACGGTGCGGGCGTTGGAGGTCGGCGCACTCGCGCTCGCGGCAGGGTCGATCGAGCGCACGTCGCTCCTCGCCGAGCTCCGCAAGGGAGCGGCGGTCGACGAGCGCGGATTCTACGGATACGAGCTCTGGGAGTCGCTCCAGGTCGCGGAGGGGAGCGCCGAGGTCGCCGTCCGCATGGGCGAAGGTCTCGACGGGCGCGTGCGGCTCGAGGCGGAGGTGCGTTCCGTGACTGTGGGGGCGAGCGGCTGCACGGTCGAGCTCGACTCGGGGGAAGAGCTCCGCGCGGAGGCCGTCGTCTCGGCGCTGCCGGTGAGCGTTCTCGCCACCGTCGAGCTGAACGGCGTGAGCGACGCACGGGTCGAGTCGCTCCGGCGCCAGCGCCATGCGCTCGCGGCGAAGCTCGTCACGGTCTACGACCGCGCGGTCTGGGCCGACCTCGGCGCGAACGGGCTCTCCGAAGGAGAGCATCTCCTCGCGTCGACCTGGCCGCAGCGCGACGGCGTCCTGTCGGGGCTCGTCCCGCCGGAACGGATCGGCTGGCTGCTCGCGGTCGCGGAGGAGGATCGCGAGGCGGCGTTGCATGCGGAGCTCGAGCGCATGTACGGCGAGGCTGCGGCCGATCCCTCGGAGACCCACATCCGGCTCTGGGCCACGGACCCGTACACGCGCGGCTACGTCACCCATTGGTGGCCAGGAGACGTCCTCCGTGTCGGGCCGCTCCACGCCACGCACGACCCGCCGTTCTACGTCTGCGGCTCCGACCAGTGGGTGGCGGGCTACATGGAGGGCGCGGTGCGAACCGGCCGCGCGGCCGCGCGAGCGGCGCTGGGAGTCGAGTGAGAGGAGCCACGTGAGCGAGCAGCGAATCGAAGCGGACGTCGCGGTCGTCGGAGCAGGGGTCGCCGGCCTGTCGGCCGCGAGGAAGCTCGTCGCCGCGGGGCGCGACGTCGTCGTGCTCGAGGCGCGCGACCGCGTCGGCGGTCGGCTCTGGAACACCGAGATCGGCGGCGAGGCGAACGAGCTCGGCGGCGAGTGGGTCGCTCCCTACCAGTCGCGGCTGCAGGCGCTCCTGCCGGAGCTCGGGGTCGAGCTCTTCCCCGCGTACCGCGACGGCGACGACGTGTACGTCGACGAATCGGGTCGGTCACACCGGTACACGGATCACGCAACGCCACTCGGGTCGGCCTCGGAGAAGGCGCTCGAGGCGGGCGAGGCGAAGCTGGACGCGCTTGCGAAGGAGCTCGACCCGGAGGCGCCGTGGAGCCACCCGGATGCTCGCGAGCTCGACACGATCACGTTCGAGGAGTGGCTGCGCGCGGAGGTGGAGGACGACCTCGGCCGCGACATGCTCCGCTCCTACCTCGCGGACGGCTTCCTGACGAAGCCCGCGCATGCGTTCTCGCTTCTCCAGGGGCTGTGGGTGATCTCCGGCGCCGGCGGCGCGTACGAGCTCTTCGCGTCCGAGCAGTGCCTCGCCTACCGCGTCGTCGGAGGCTCGCAGCTGATCCCGTTGCGCCTCGCCGAGGAGCTCGGCGACCGCGTGGTCCTCGGCGCACCCGTGCGCAACGTGCGCTGGTCGGGTGAGAGCGTCGAGATCGACGCAGGCGCGGTGAGCGCGACCGCCCGGGCCGCCGTCGTCGCGATCCCGCCGAACCTGACCGGCGGGATCCGCTTCGAGCCCTCTCTTCCCGCGTGGAGGCTGAAGCTCGAGCAGGCCACCTCGCAGGGAAGCGTGATCAAGGTGCTCGCCGGCTACGACGAGCCGTTCTGGCGGGCTGACGGGCTCTCCGGAGAGGGTTTTGCGCCCCACCAGGTCGTGCGCGAGCTGTACGACAACTCGCCGCCCTCGGGTGAGGTCGGCGTGCTGTGCACGTTCCTCGCGGGCGAGAACGCGGACCGGGTGGGCCGGCTCGCTCCGAACGCGCGCCGCGATCTCGTCCTCGACGGGATGGCGAAGTACGTCGGCCCGGCGGCGCTCGAGCCGACCGTCTACGTCGAGACCGACTGGTCGGCCGAGGAATGGACGCGCGGCGCGTACGCGGCGTCGTTCGTCGTCGGCGGCCTCACCCGCTACGGCGAGGACCTGCGCAGGCCGGTCGGCCCGATCCACTGGGCGTGCTCGGACATCGCCGGGTTCGGGCACATGCACATGGAGGGCGGCGTGCGCTCGGGCGAAGCGGCCGCTGCGGCGATCCTCGCCGCCTAGAGCGGACGAGCTAGCCCTCGAGCCCGCTGGCGAAGCTCTCCACGCCGCCGGACGGGCCGCGCCTGGACTGGACGATCTTCCAGACGACGAAGAGGACCATGGCGATGACGACGGTGATCAGCGAGCGTGAGCGTCGCGAGCGCGTTCAGCGCCGGTGTGGGCGCGGTTCTCCCGGTGGAGTAGATGCGCACCGGAACGGTGTCCGTCGACGCGCCCGAGGAGAGGAACGCGCTGATCACGAAGTCGTCCATCGAGATCGCGAACACGATGATCACGCTCGCCACGATCGCGGGCGCGAGCATCGGTAAGAGCGCCAGTCGGATCGCCTGGAGGCGCGACGCACCGAGATCCTGCGCCGCCTCCTCGTACTCCGGCCCGATCGCGAGCAGGCGCCCGCGCACGATCACGAGCACGAACACGATCGAGAACGTGATGTGGCCGATCGCCTGCGCGGGCGTCCCGAGCGGGATGAACGTCAGCAGGTTGACGAAGACGAGGAGGAGCGCCGTGCCCATCACGATCTCCGGCGTGACGAGCGGGATCATCGAGATGAAGTTCGCGCTGCCCGACCCGCGGCCGCGCCAGCGCGTGAGGCCGATCGCGAGCGCGACTCCGAGAGGGACGGTCACGAGCACCGCGATCCCCGCCAGCCGGAGGCTCTGGAAGAGGGCGGAGCGCAGGTCCGGGTCGTGCCAGACGGAGAGGTCCGGGTCGTGGAAGTACCAGCGGAGAGACCAGCCCTGCGACGTCGAGCGCGAGCGGCCGGCGTTGAACGAGAACCGGATCGCGACGAGGATCGGGACGATCGACCAGACGAGGTAGAGAGCGGTCGCGAGGACGAGGAAGCGTGGCCTTCCCCACGGATTCGCCCACCAGTCGCGGATGCGCGTGAGCAGCGATCGGCGCGGAGCGCCGGCGGCCGTCGCCGAGGCGGTCGTCACGCTCCGAGCCTCCTCTGCGCTCGCGCGGTGACGACGAGGTAGTAGCCCATGAGCAGGCCGAGGAAGAGCATGAGCACGACGACGAGCGCCGCGCCCACGGGGATCTGCTGGCCGTGGATGTAGAGGTTGATCTCGTTTCCGACCATGCTCGTCTGGGGAGAGCCGGAGAGGAGGTCCGGCGTGTAGTAGTCGCCGAACATGGGGAGCGCGATGATCACGCAGCCCGCGAGGACCGCCGGGATCGAGAGCGGGAAGGTGACGAGGCGGAACGCCTGGTAGGGGCTCGCGCCGAGGTCGCGCGCCGCCTCGAGCACGCTCCGGTCGATCCGGTCGAGGAACGCGTACAGCGGCAGGATCATGTACGGCACGTAGCCGTAGACGAGCCCGAGGATCACGGACGACGCCCGGCCGTCGAGCCACGTGCGCGGCTCGCTCAGGAGCCCGATCCAGAGGAGCACCTTGTTCACCCAGCCGTCGTCCTGCAGCAGGTTGATCCAGGCGAGCATCCGCATCAGGTAGCTGATGAAGAACGGCGAGATCAGCCCGACGAGGAGGAACCCCTTCCAGCGGCCGCCGTGCCGCGCCACGTAGTACGCGACCGGGTAGGCGATGAGCAGCGAGAGCGTGGTCGCGATCAGGACGTAGAAGAACGTCCTGACGAAGACCGTCTCGAACGCGCCGTGGCGCGTGAAGAGCTCGTCGGAGACGAACTGGAACGCGCTCGTGTTCCAGTCGAGCGGGTTCCATGCCGGGGTGGGCGTCTGGAAGATCGGGTCGACGGTCCCGAACGCGACGCACAGGACGGCGTAGAACGGAAGCAGGAAGAAGATGCAGACCCAGACGACGCCTGGCAGCGCCAGAGCCGACCAGCCGGTAGTGCTGCGACGCCCCCGGCTCTTCGGGGGGCGGGCGGTCGGGGCCTCAGACACCCGCCTTGAAGTCCGCCCAGGCGTTCTGCCAGTCGGTCTGGCCGGTGGGGCTCAGCTCGAGCAGGAAGTACGCATCCTTGAAGTCCGACTCGCGAAGGACGGCGCTCGCGAGATTCTTCGGGACGATGCCCTCGGAGATGAGCCGGTCGGGGTTGATCGACACGAACGGCGGCTGGTACCCGTTGTACTGGGCGAAGTTGTCGAAGCCGTTCTTCTCGTCGAGCATGAAGTTGATGAAGTGGTGCGCGAGCACGGGGCTCTTCGCGGAGCGCGGGATGCCCATCATGTCGTTCCCGATCGTGCCGTGGCCGTTCTTCGGGAACCAGTAGCCGATCACCTCGGGACCCGTGCCCTCGGGCAGGTACCACTGCGCCGAGACCATGCTCCCCGACCACGCCTGGTGGACCGACGCCCGCCCCTCCGGGATGTACGTGTAGTCGTTCGTCGAGAGCTTGATGTGGACGGGGTCGATGAGTGACTTGAGCTCCTTCTCGAAGAGCTTGATGTTGTCCGGGTCCTCGGTGTTGATGTCCGTGATCCCGTTCTTCAGGAGCATGTGGATCGGCGCCTCGCGTCCGTCGTCCAAGAGGTACGTCTTCCCCTTGTTGTCCGTGTCCCAGTAGATCTCGTACGGGTTCGAGTAGTCGTACGGCGTCTTCTTCACCTGATCGGTGCGGTAGCCGATCCCGGTCGTGTAGATCGTGTAGGGCACCGTGTATTGCGAGCCGACGTCGTAGAACGGGCTGCGGAGCGACGGCCAGATCGTCTTCTGCAGGTTCGGCAGGTAGCTGTGGTTCAGTGGCTGCAGCGCCTTCCCGAGGATGAGGCGCCCGAGGCGGTCCGGGAAGGGGAAGAAGACGTCGAACGAGAGGCCGCCGGAGGTGAGCTTCTGGATCGCCTCGTCGGAGGTGTCGAAGGTCGTCATCCGCACGTCGACGCCGTACTGCTTGCCGAACTCCTTCATCGAGCGCGGCCACAGGTAGCCGTTCCAGTTGAAGATCTGCAGCGTCGAGTTCTCCGGATCGAGGCCGGAGGCGATCGCCTGGTTGTCCTCGAAGAGCGGCCACTTGACGGGGTTGTCCTGCCGCGCGAGGGTCAGCGTCTCGCCGGAGGAGCTCTTGCTCCCGCCGCAGGCGGCGAGCAGGGTGCTCATGCTCGAAAGGGCGAAAGCCCCGGCCGCGGATCGCTGGAGGAACTCCTTCCGACCGAAGCGCCCTTCACGTGGATGCGACATCCCCAGACCTCCCCTCGCTCGCCGATCCGTCGGTGCAGCAGCCCCTGACTCTAGGGAGATTCCGAACCGCGCGCTATGCGTATTTCGTTGCAGGCGAGACGACGACGAGCGCGTCGACTGCCACCGCGCCGTCCGGAGCGAGCAGGAGAGGGTTGACGTCGATCGCCGCGATCTCGGGATGCGAGAGCGCGAGCGCTCCGAGGCCCACGAGCACGTCCGCGAGGACGTCGCCGGGATCGGGCAGACGCGTCTCGGCGACGAGCTCCCGGGCGCCCTCGAGGTCGATCGGGGCGATCGACACGGAGATACGGCCGACGTCCTCCACGTCGACGCCGCCGGGGCCGATCGCGAGCACCGGGCCGTAGTCCGGGTCGCGCGTCATCCCGCAGATCGCCTCGGCCGCTGGGAGCAGCTGCCGGGCGACGAGGACGGGACCGCCGAGCTTTCGCGCGGCCTCGGCGGCGGCGTCGGGCGTCTCGACGCCGAGGACGACTCCGCCGAGCATGGACTTGTGCGCAGGGCCGTCCAGTTTGACGACGACGGGGAAGCCCAGCTCGGCCGCCGCACGCGCGGCGTCCTCGGGCAACGCGGCGCGGCGACGCGGGGCGAACCGGACTCCGTAGCGCTCGAGGACGAGCGCCGACTCGTGCTCGGGGAGAGGACCCGGCGAGAGGAGATCGCGCACGTCGGGGGCCTCGTGATGCCGTAGTAGAGGTCTCCAGGGAGTTCGCTTCGCCACTCCCGCGAGCGCGCGCATCGCATCACGAGGCCCGCGGAGGAGCGGCAGGTCGAGCTCGTGCGCGAGCTCCTGGAAGCGCCGGGGCGGATCCGCGCTGTGCACGGTCACGCCGGCTGCGAAGAGATCCCTCTCGCGGGCGACCCGGGCGAGCGCCCGCAGGGTCGCCTCGCACCAGTCCTCGTTCGACACGTCGCGGAACTGCGAGAGGTCCGCCTGGGCGAGGAGGACGTCGAAAGCGCCGAACTCGCCGAGCAGCTCGAGCGAGCGGGGATAGACGGAGATCGCGTCGTCGACGGCCCAGGCGTCGAGGGGGTTTCCGGGCGAGAGGTAGTTCGGGAACTCGGCGCGGAGCCGGCCGCCGAGCTCGTCCGGGAGCGGCTCGAACGGGACCCCGACCGCTTCGGCGTGGTCGGCGAGGAGCGCGCACTCGCCGCCCGACTCGGAGATCCCGGCGATGCGCGTCCCCGTCGGCCAGCGGCGGCGCCCCAGGATCTCGAGGGTCTCGACCAGCTCGTGGAAGTCCTCGACTTCGATCGCCCCACAGCGTCGGAGGACGGCGGAGAACGCGCGGCTCGACCCGACGAGGGCGCCGGTATGCGAGAGCGCCGCCTGCGCCGCGGACTCCGAGCGCCCCACCTTGAGGCAGGCGACCGGCTTCCCGGCCTCGGCGCAGCGGCCCAGGGCCTCCACGAACGCGTCCGGCTGACGCACGGTCTCGAGGAAGAGCCCGATCGCGCGCGTGCCCTGGTCGTCGGCGAAGAAGGAGAGGTAGTCGGAGGCGTCGGTCACGGCCTCGGCGCCGGAAGAGACGATGCAGCGGAAGCCGACGCGGCCGCCGAGCGAGAGGAAGGCGTCGGCGATCGATCCGGACTGGCAGAGCACGGCAACATGCCCGGGCGCGGTGGTCGTCGGCGCGAGCCCGTTCCAGGCAGCCGGGCCGTCGGGGACGTACGCGCCCATGCAGTTCGGGCCGAGAAGAGACGCGCCGAGCTCGCGCGCCCGGGCCGCGAGCCGGTCGGTGACCGGTTTCGACTCGATGCCTGCCTCGGCGCCCACGCCCGGGACGACGAAAGCCCGAACGCCCGCAGCCGCCGCGTCCTCGAACGCCTGCTCGACGCGCGTGTGGTTGACGAGGAGGAACGCGGTCTCGGGAATCTCCGGGAGCTCGGCGACACTCGGGAAGCACTCGAGCCCGGCGACCTCCGTCCGGTTCGGGTTGACCCCCCAGGCCGGGACCCCGCTCCGCACGACGGTCTCGACTGCCTCGACGTTCCGCGGCGACGCGCCGACGACCGCGAGCGAGCGCGGGAAGAGGAGTGCGCGCACGCCGTCGTCCACCGCGCGCATTCTCGCCGGTTCGCACGGTTAGCATCGCCGGCCATGACGCACGAGAAGTCGATCGAGATCCGGTGGCACGACGTCGATGCGTACGAGCACGTCAACAACGCCGTCTACGCCACCTACCTCGAGGAGTGCCGCGACGAGTGGGTCGACCGCTGCCTGGCCGGCGCCGGAGACGCGTGGGACTACGTGCTCGCCCGCGTTGCGATCGACTTCCGCCGCGAGCTCCGGCTCGAGGACGACTCGGTCGTCGTCTCCTGCGGCCTCGACCGCATCGGTACGTCGAGCATCACGTTGCGCGAGGCGATCCGGACTCGAGACGGCGAGCTCGCGGCCGAGGCGGAGGCGGTCCTCGTCGCCCGCGATCGCGAGCGCGGGGGCTCGCGGCCACTCACCGACGACGAGCGGGCGGCGTTCGAGCGAGCCCGCGACGGCGTCTAGCGTAGGCTGCCGCGCGTGATCGTCCCCGAGCTCCCCGACGGCATCCGCGCGCTCAAGGAGGCGGTCGGCGCCTTCGTCGAGAAAGAGGTCTACCCGCTCGAGGAGCGCATCGCCGAGCGCGGGTCGATCGATCCGGACGAGCTCGACGAGCTCCGGCGCAAGGCGCGCGACGCGGGCTTCGCGATGCTGAACATGCCCGCCGAGTCTGGGGGGACGGACCTGTCCATGCTCGGGCAGGTCGCGCTCGAAGAGGAGTCGGGAAAGGCGACGAACGGTCTCGGGTTCGCGGTGGTCGACCGCGGCCCGCGGGAGCTGCTCGAGATCGTGACCCCGGATCAGGCGAAGAGGTACGTCGACCCGATCGTGCGCGGCGAGTACCGGGAGGCGTGGGCGCTGACGGAGCCGGGCGCCGGCTCCGACCTCTCCGGGCTACAGGCGACGGCGACCCGCGAGGGCGACGGGTGGGTGCTGAACGGCGAGAAGTGGTTCGTCACGAGCGAGGGCGATCCAGGCGTCTACGTCGTGCTCGCCGTCGCCGAGGGCGAGCAGCAGCTCTTCCTCGTCGATCCGAGCGCGCCGGGGCTCGAGATCAAGCGCACGCCGCGCTTCCTTCACGACCCGTACATCGACCACCATCCGGAGATCGTCTTCTCCGACTGCCGCGTCCCGGAGGCGAACCGCATTCCTGCGAGCGGCGACGCCGGCGCTCGGGAGTGGATCCTCGTCGAGCGCCTCTTCATCGCGGCGCGCTGCTGCGGGGCGGCACTCCGGCTCCTCGACCTCGCCACCGACTGGGCGCAGGAGCGCGAGGCGTTCGGGTCCGCGATCGCCGAGTACCAGGGCGTGTCGTTCCAGCTCGCGGACTCGCTCACCGAGCTTCACGCCGCGCGCTTGCTCACGTACCACGCGGCGCATGCGTTCGACACGCTCGCCGACCGGAAGGTCGTCCACGGGAAGGTCTCGATGGCCAAGCTCTACGCCTCCGAGATGGCGGGGCGCGTCGCCGACCGTGCCGTCCAGCTCTTCGGCGGCCGCGGGTACATGCTCGAGAGTCCCGCCGCGCGCTTCTACCGCGAGCTCAGGGTCGACCGGATCTGGGAGGGGACGAGCGAGATCCAGCGGCTCGTCATCGCGCGCGGCCTCTTCAAGCGGGGCGCCGCCCCCTACCTCGGGTGGGAGTGACGCAGGCCGTGTGACGCGAGGAGGCGCCGGCGGCGTATCCGGGGCGACACCGATCCCGGAGGCCTCCCATGACCCGTCTGCTCCTCGCCGTTCCCGCCCTCTTCGCGGTCGCTGCCCTCGCGGGCGCCGTCGGCCCGCCCTCACCCGCTCGCGGCGACAGCTCGGCTCCGGCCGACACGATCACGGTGACCGGCACCGGATCCGTGAGCGCGGCTCCCGACGATGCCCAGCTCTCGTTCGGCGTCGAGTCGCGCGGCGAGACCGCCCAGGCGGCGCTGGCGGCGAACGGTGACGCGATGCGGAAGGTGATCTCGGCGCTCCGCGCCGCCGGCGCCCGCGACGTCGCGACGCAGTGGGTCAGCGTCTGGCAGGCGTCGGACGACGGCGGAGCGACCTCGGGCTACTCCGCGTCGAACAGCGTCTCGGCCACCATCGGCGTTGCTCGCGCGGGAGAGCTGATCGATACGGCCGTTGCGGCCGGGGCGAACCAGGTGTCCGGTCCGGACATGAGCGCCGCGGACGCGAAGGGGCTCTACCAGCAGGCACTCGGGAACGCCGTCGACGACGCCCGCGCGCACGCCGAGGCGCTGGCGAAGGCCACCGGGCGCACGCTCGGCGCCGTGACGACGATCGCCGAAGGCGGCGGCTCCCAGCCGGTTCCGATGTACCGCGCAGCCGCCGACGCCGCTTCGCCGACGCCGATCGTCGGCGGTCAGCAGGAGACGACCGCGACGGTGACCGTCACGTTCGCGCTGCGTTGACCGACCAGGTGTCCTCGTCCGAGGAGTAGTCGAAGTCGCTCACGAACGCGCAGTTGCCCTCGAGCTCCCACGCGAACGGCTCCTCGGCGGCGCGCAGCTCGTCCGCGTACAGCTCGGTGCCGGGGCGATGGTGCCCCGGCACGATGCAGGACACCCGCTCGGACGTGTCCACCGCGCGGGAGGCGCGAGCCGTGAGCGTCTCGCCGATTCTGAGCTCGGCCTCGCGGCCACTGTGCTCGATCTCGATCGTGCTCGCGCGAACCTCGAGAAGGTCGCTCGGTTTCCGGACCCACGGCATCGCGAGCATGAGCGTCCCGCCGAGCCTGCCGACGAGGATGTGCGCGAGCGCGTCTCGCTGGCGCTCGCTCCCGCGGTCGTCGACGTGAACTCGAAACTCCCACGGCGACCCCTCCTCGTCGTCCGAGTAGCGGTAGACCATGGCCGCGTTGAGGCCGTGGAGCTCGACGTCGGCCGCGTGTCCCTTTCGGATCTGCCACGAGAGCGCGCCGAAGCAGACCCCGTAGGTCGAACGACCGCCGGGCACGACTCCAACGGTGCGGCAGGGGCAGATCGCGTCGCAGTTGCACGACTCGAAGTACGCGCCCGCGATGCGGTAGGGAAGGTGATCCGCGTCCGGCATCACGGCATCCTCGCAAGTGCTCAAGACACCGGGGCAGGAGTGACCCGCACGTCGCGCTTCTCGAGGAGCGCTCGGGGAGAGAGTGGACCGGGGTCTCGTACCGAGAAACGAGACCCCGGCCCTGCGGCGACCTCTCTAGCAGTCGTAGTAGAGAGCGAACTCCGCCGGGTGCGGCCGGAGCCTCACCGTGTCGACCTCGTTCTCCCGCTTCCACGCGATCCAGGTCTCGATGAGCTCGTCCGAGAACACGCCGCCCGCGAGCAGGAAGTCGTGGTCGGCCTCGAGGGCGTCGAGTGCCTCGGCCAGCGATCCCGGGACCTGGGGAACGCTCGCGTCTGCGTCCTCGAAGAGGTCGTAGTCCGCGGGTGCACCGGGGTCGAGCCCGCGCGCGATGCCGTCGATGCCGGCCATGAGCATCGCGGCGAAGGCGAGATACGGGTTCGCCGCCGAGTCGGGCGGGCGGAACTCGATCCGCTTCGCCTTCGGGGACTCGGAGTACATCGGGATCCGGATGCAGGCCGAGCGGTTCCGCTGTGAGTACACGAGGTTCACCGGAGCCTCGTAGCCGGGGACAAGGCGGCGGTACGAGTTCGTCGTCGGTGCGCAGAAGGCGAGGAGCGCAGGCGCGTGTGCGAGCAATCCACCCACGTATGCGCGGCCGAGCTGCGACAGGCCGGCGTAGCCGGACTTGTCCGCCATCAGCGGCGTCCCCTCCTTCCACAGGGACTGGTGCGTGTGCATCCCGGAGCCGTTGTCGCCGAAGATCGGCTTCGGCATGAAGGTCGCCGTCTTGCCGTGCCGGCGGGCGATGTTCTTGACGACGTACTTGTAGGTCATGACCTGGTCGGCCATGCGGGTCAGAGACGTGAAGCGGAGGTCGATCTCGCACTGCCCGCCCGAGGCGACCTCGTGGTGGTGGAACTCGCACGGGATCCCGATCCGCTCGAGCGTGAGCACCATCTCGGTGCGCAGGTCGTGGAGCGAGTCCGAGGGCGCTGCGGGGAAGTAGCCCTCCTTCGGTCGTGCCGTGTAGCCGAGACCGGGCCTGCCCGAGTTCCAGTGACCCTCGGCCGCGTCGACCGCGTAGTGCGACCGGTGCGGCGCGAGCTCGTAGTGCACCTCGTCGAAGACGAAGAACTCGCACTCGGGGCCGATGTAGGCCGTGTCGGCGATGCCGGTCGAGCGGAGGTGCTCCTCGGCACGACTGGCGACGCGACGCGGATCCCGCGCGTACGGCTCCCGCGTGATCGGGTCGGCGATCTCGCAGACGAGCGAGAGCGTCGGAGCCTCCGTCACGGGGTCGAGGATCGCGGAGGACGCGTCCGGCATGAGGAGCATGTCCGACTCCGAGATCCCCTGCCAGCCGCGGATCGACGACCCGTCGAAGCCGAGCCCCTCGTCGAAGGCCGATTCGTCGAAGGCGGTGATCGGGAGGCTCACGTGCTGCCAGGTGCCGAGCAGGTCGCAGAACTTCAGGTCGACCATGGCGGCGCGGGTCTCGCCCGCCCACTCGAGCGCCTCACGCGCGTCGGGGAGTGCCTCGTTTCCATTCCTCAGGTACTGCCGCTCCTCGAGCTCCGACATGTCCGTCTCCTTCTCTCGGACCAACAAAAAAGCCCCAGGGCTCAAGCGAGCCCCGAGGCCACATCGCCTCGGCCGAAGTCGACCTCCGACCTCGTCCTTCACCCACCGTAGTGACAAGCGCGGACGGACGCAACGTTGCCGCCCCCCGGGGCCGCTGGTATCGTGGCCGGCTCTGCTCGTCGCCTTGCGACGAGCGTTGTCCGGTCGAGAGAAGGTGTCGCGGATGGAAGAGTTCTGGATGCACCCCATCCCGTGTGGCGGGCCTGGCCCGGCTCTCGGCTCGGACGTGCGTCGAGGTTGACCGTGTCCGGTCACGGCGGTATCGTGGCCGACCGGATGTTCCTCCTCTGTAGCTGAGACACCCGTTGCCGTGGCCCTCCCTAGGGCCTGGCTCTCGCTCGTCCGTTCTCGCTACGCAGCATCCGAAGGAGCATCAGATGACCGAAGTACGTAGTAGTGCCGATCCAACCGAGGCAGTGCCGCTCGACGCGGCCCGCCGTCGCTCGCCGCCCGCCATCGAGGTGCACGAGCTCCGCAAGGTGTTCCGCCGCCGCGACCGCAAGCTCGGCCGCTTCGCGCGCCGGACACGCGTGGCGCTCGGCGGCGTGTCGTTCACGATCCCGCGCGGCGAGACGGTCGCCATCCTGGGCCAGAACGGCTCCGGGAAGTCGACGCTCGTCCGGCTGCTCTCGACGTTGCTCCTGCCCGACGGCGGCTCGGCGAGCATCTTCGGCCACGATGTGGTCGCGGACAGCCGTGCCGTGCGCCGGCTCGTGAACCGGGTGTCCGTCGAGGCGTCGTTCTTCAAGCGGATGTCCTCCGCGGAGAACCTGAGCTACGCCGCGCGCTACTACGGCATGACCGCCCGCCAGACGCGGAACCTGATCCCGGAGATCCTCGGTCGGGTCGGCTTCCCGAGCGACCGTCGCGACGAGCCGATGGAGAGCCTCTCCCGCGGGATGCAGCAGAAGGTCGCGCTCGCGCGGGCGCTGCTCACGTCACCCGTGGTCCTGCTGCTCGACGAGCCGACGACCGGCCTCGACCCGCGGTCGAAGCTCGAGGTGCAGAAGTTCATCCGCGAGATCCGGTCGAGCCACGACTCGACGATCCTGCTCTGTACGCACGACCTCGCCGAGGCGGAGACGCTCGCCGAGCGCGTCGGGATCCTCGACCGCGGCCGGCTGCTCGCACTCGAGCCCGTGGACGCCCTCAAGCGCCGCTTCCACGCGCAGACGCTCGAGGAGGCGTTCTTCTCGGCGACGGGCCGCGAGTTCGAGGCGGAGGGGGACGAGGACGAAGACGACGACGACGACCGGGAGGTGTTCGCCTGATGAGAGCGATGCTGGGCACGATGCGGGCGGAGCTCGTCGGCGCCGGCGGCGTCGTCGAGCGGAACGCCTACCTCACCAAGCGCTACATCTGGTGGGACGTCGCGTGGTTCGTCTGGACCGTCGCGAACACGCTCACGATCGTCTTCATCGCGAAGGGGATCGAGGCGAGCGGCGGGCAGCTCGACGTCAACGCGACGATGACGACGCTCCTCATCGGAGCGGTCGTCTGGGCCTACCTCGGGATCCTCTTCGAGTTCCTGATGGAGACGGTCGCGTGGGAGCGCTGGGAGGGGACGATCGAGTACACGTTCATGGCGCCCCTCTCGCGGGCGATGCACCTGGCCGGCCAGGGGATCTTCGCGATCCTCTACGGGCTCGTTCGGGCGGTCTTCCTGTTCGTCGTCTGCGCGTTCGTCTTCTTCGACCTCTCGATTCCGGACGCGAACTACGCGTCGGCATTCGTGATCCTCGCCGTCGCGTCGATCTCGTTCATCGGGATCGGGATGATGATGTCGGTGCTCCCGCTCATCTCCCCGGAGAAGGGCACGCAGCTCGGATTCGTCGCGCAGGGGACGCTGCTCGTCGTCTCGGGCGTCTATTACCCGGTGAGCGTCCTCCCGGAGTGGATGCAGTGGATCGCGAAGATCTCCCCGGCGACGTACGCGCTCGACGGGATCCGCGCGGCGATCCTCGACGGGGCCGCTTTGAGCGACCTCTGGGGCGACATCTGGCCGCTGCTCGTGATCGGCGTGGTCTCGATTCCGCTCGGGCTCTGGGTGTTCGGCCGCGGCGAGCACTACGCGAAGCGGCACGGGAAGCTGAAGAGGTCGGGGTAGTCGCGCGATGAGCGAGCTCGCGGTCAACGTCGATCGCCTGGAGAAGGTCTTCAGCGTCCCGGAGCGGGACTCGGGCCTGCGCGCGGCCGCGAAGAGCCTCGTCCGGCGGCGGTGGCGGGAGGTCAGGGCGGTCGACGGGATCTCCTTCGAGATCGCGCCCGGCGAGATCGTCGGCTTCCTCGGCCCGAACGGCGCGGGGAAGACGACGACGCTCAAGATGCTCTCGGGTCTTCTCTACTCCAGCGGTGGGGACGCGCGCGTGCTCGGGTTCGTGCCGTCGAAGCGCCAGCGGGACTTCCTCCGCCAGATCACGCTCGTCATGGGGAACCGCAATCAGCTGCAGTGGGACCTGCCGGCGCTCGACTCGTTCGAGCTGAACCGTGCCGTCTACCGCGTCCCGTCGGAGGACTTCACGCCGCTCCGCGACGAGCTGATCGAGCTGCTCGACGTCGGCGACCTCGTCCGAAAGCCGGTCCGCAACCTCTCACTCGGCGAGCGGATGAAGGTGGAGATCGTCGGAGCGCTACTCCATCGGCCGCAGGTGCTCTTCCTCGACGAGCCCACGATCGGGCTCGACGTGACGATGCAAAAGCGGATCCGGGCATTCGTCGCCGAGTACAACCGGCGCTACGGGGCCACGGTCTTGCTGACCAGCCACTACATGGCCGACGTCCAGGCCCTCTGCCAGCGCGTGATCGTCATCCACCACGGCCGGATCCTGTACGACGGCCTGCTCGCAGGCCTCGCCGACCAGTTCGCCGCGTACAAGACGATCGGCGTCGCACTCGAGGACGGCAGGCTCGACCTCGACCGCTACGGCGAGGTGATCCACCGCGACGGTGACTGGGTCACGCTGCGGGTGCCGAAGCGTGAGACCTCGCAGGTGGCCGCGCGCCTCCTCTCGGAGCAGTCGGTCGTCGACCTGACCATCGAGGAGCCGCCGATCGAAGACGTCATCGAGCTCGTGTTCGCGCAGGGGCGCCGGGAGCACGAGCCGGAGGTCAGCCCATGAGCGCCTCTGCCGAGAGCCTCCGCTTCCGCGAGATCGGGCGCTTCCACGCGCTCGCCGGCTTCTACGGGACGACGATGCGGACCGCGGTGCAGGAGCAGTTCCAGTACCGCACCGCGAACTACTTCTACATGCTCGGCATGGTCGCCGAGCCGGTGATCTACATCGTCGTCTGGACGACGATCGCCGACCAGAACGGGGGCTCGGTCGACGGCCTGACCGCGGGGTACTTCGCCGCCTACTACATCGTCTGGACGCTCGTCCGGAACATGAACATCGTCTTCGGCGCGCCGTTCTGGGAGTGGCGGATCCGGGAGGGGGAGCTCACGACCGACCTGCTGCGCCCGATCCATCCGCTCCACCGCGACATCGCCTACTTCGCGGGCTGGAAGGTCGTCGTCATCGTGCTCTGGATCCCCCTCGCCGTCGGCCTGTCGCTCGTCTTCCACCCGTCGCTCTCCCCGAACCCGCAGCAGATCGTCGCGTTCGCGGTGGCGATCTGGGGCGCCTACCTCCTGCGCACGATGTTCCAGGAGAGCCTCGGGATGCTCTGCTTCTGGACGACCCGCGGGGCGGCGATCTTCGACCTCTGGATGACGATCGAGCTCCTGCTCTCGGGCAGGCTCGTACCGCTCCCGCTCATGCCCGACTGGGTGCAGGAGCTCTCGCGGTACCTGCCCTTCCAGTGGGCCTTCTACTTCCCGATCCAGTGCCTCGTCGGCGACTACTCGAACGAGGAGCTGGTACGCGGGATCGGGGCGCAGGTGCTCTGGATCCTGATCGGGCTCGGGATCTTCCGCTTCGCCTGGAAGCACGCGATCAAGCGCTACTCGGCGGTGGGTGGGTAGTGGGAACGGTCCGCCTGAGCTGGCTCTTCTTCAAGATCGGGGTGCTGAACGAGCTGCAGTACCGCGTGAACTTCGTCGTGCAGCTCTTCCAGTCCGCGATCGCGCTCGTCGTCGGCCTCGTCGTGCTGGCGCTCGTGTACTCGCACACGAGCGAGCTCAACGGCTGGTCGAAGTCCGAGCTCCTCTGCGTGCTCGGGATCCAGATCCTCATGGGCGGAGCGATCAAGACGTACATCCAGCCGAACATGATCCGCCTGCTCGACGACGTCCGGGAAGGGAAGCTCGACTACGCGCTCACGAAGCCGGAGGACTCGCAGGTGATGGTGAGCGTGCGCGAGGTGCGGATCTGGCAGGCCGTCGACCTCGTCTCGGGCACCGCCGTCCTCGCTGTCGGACTCTCGCAGCTGACGACGAGCGTCGGCGTACTCGACGCGCTCGCCTTCGCCGTTGCGCTCGTGTTCGGCGCCGTGATGATCTACTGCTTCTGGCTCGTCATCGCGACGTGCTCCTTCTGGGTCGTGAACATGCAGCACGCCGTCGACCTCTTCGACGGCGTCTTCATGACCGGGCGCTTTCCCGTAGGCATCTATCCGAGCTGGCTCCGCTACAGCGTCACGTTCCTCGTCCCGATCGCGTTCGCCGTGACCGTTCCGGCCGAGGCTCTGACTGCGCGGCTCGGCTGGCAGACGCTCGTCTTCGCGGCTCTGTTCGCGACCGTGCTCTTTGCGAGCACCCGCTGGTTCTGGCGCTTCGGCCTCCGCCGGTACACGGGCGCCTCCGCCTGAGCGTGTGTAGAGTGTCGCGGTCTTCGTGAGGCGACGTGGCCTCGGACGGGAGCCCCGTCCGGGGCTTTTTCCATTTCAGGAGGAGAAGAACAATGGCGAGACCGAGGGCGCAGGCGTCGAGAGCACGGATGGTGAAGAGCCGCGATCGGGCGACGTCGTCCGTGACGGCGAGGCGGGCGGCGCTGAAGCAGATCCGCGACGAGGACGTCGAGCACGTCCTCTTCTGGTTCACGGACCTCGAGGGTCACCTCAAGTCCTTCGCGATCACGCCGTCCGAGATGGAGGAGGCACTCAACGACGGGATGGGCTTCGACGGCTCGTCCATCACCGGCTTCAACGCGATCGAGGAGTCGGACATGGTCGCGATTCCCGACCCCGCGACGTTCCGGATCATGCCGCGGCCGATCGACGAGCACGGGCACGCGATCGGCGCGAAGATCGCGCGGCTCATGTGCGACGTCGTGACGCCCGACGGCGCGCCGTACGAGGGCGATCCGCGACACGTGCTCCGGCGAGCGCTCGAGCGCATGCAGGGCATGGGCTTCGACGCCTTCTACGTCGGGCCCGAGCTCGAGTACTTCCTCTTCGAGGACGAGCACGGGACGGAGACGATCGACGAGGGCGGCTACTTCGCGATGACGGCTCAGGACGCGGCGACCGAGGTGCGGAACGACACCATCGCCGCGCTCGAGACGGTCGGCATCCCGGTCGAGTACCACCACCACGAGGTCGGCCCTTCGCAGCACGAGATCGATATGCGCTACGCCGACGCGCTCTCGATGGCCGACTTCACGCTCACGTACCGCCTCATCGTCAAGGAGGTCGCCGCCTGGCACGGCTATTACGCGACCTTCATGCCGAAGCCGCTCTTCGGCGAGAACGGCTCGGGGATGCACACGCACATGTCGCTGTTCAAGGGCGGCCGCAACCAGTTCTTCGACCGGCGGGACGAGTTCCACCTGTCGAAGACCGCGAAGGCGTTCATCGCCGGGCTCCTCGTCCACGCCCGCGAGATGTCGGGCGTGCTCGCGCAGTGGGTGAACTCGTACAAGCGGCTCGTCCCCGGCTACGAGGCGCCGGTGTACGTGGCCTGGTCGCAGCGAAACCGCTCGGCGCTCATCCGCATCCCGCTGTACAAGCCGGGATCGGAGCAGGCGACGCGCGCGGAGATCCGCTGCCCGGATCCCGCCTGCAACCCGTACCTCGCGTTCGCCGCGCTCCTCCACGCCGGCCTCGAAGGGATCGAGAAGGGGTACGAGCTCCCGGACGCGATGGAGGAGAACCTCTACCGGCTCACGCCCGAGCAGCGGCGCGAGCGGGGGATCATCTCGCTCCCCGAGACGCTCGGCGAGGCGATCGACGAGCTCGCCGGCTCGGAGCTCATGCGCCGCGCGCTGGGCGAGCACATCTTCCCGCGCTACGTCGAGTTGAAGCGCAAGGAGTGGGACGAGTACCGCGTCCAGGTCACGGAATGGGAGAAGTCGAAGTACTTGCCTGCTTTGTGACGACTCGGACTTGCGTTCGTCCGGCAAAAGTTCGATGATGCGCCCTGCAGGGCACGCCGCAAGGCGAGCGGCGCACCTTGTATCTGACGGCCGATCGCGGGCTCCCAGGTGAGGGGCCCGTGGTCGTTATGCGGGACTGCCGATGACCGCCCGCTTCGAGTTCGCGGGTTCGATCGGCTGCGCATACGGCTGGTTGGAACTCCGCTCTCGCGCACGGTCCTACCCGACAGAGCCGGCCCTCGGCCGGCGCCGCGTTCACCGGGGTTCGCGATGCCTGCTAACTGGGCTTCGCGCCCATCGCCCAGATGGCGAGCACGTACCCGACCAGGAGGACGACAGAGATGATCGTCGACCCCTTGAGGAGCGTCGCGCCGCTCATGTTCTTGACGACCGGCACCTTCGCCAGGAAGTCCCCCTGGCCGCCGTCGAGCCGCTTGAGCCCGAACCAGCCGAGGATCAGCGCGAGGACGAGTAGCGCACCACCGCCGTCGAGGGCGGTGCCGCCGATCATGATCCAGCGCGGGTCGTCGGAATGCGGAAAGGCCGCGCCGATGAAGCTGTGCGAGGACTCCTTCGACCAGATCGCCGTCGCGCCGATCTTCGCCACGATCAGCCCCGGGAGCGCGGCGAAGAGGAGCGAGTGGAAGCCGAGTCGGAGTCTCCGCACGTCACCGCCCGCGGTGAGAAACGCGATCGCGGCCGTGAGCATGCCGCCGACGAGGATCGTCGCTCCTGTGATGTGGACGAGAAGCGGGAGGTTCCAGCTGTCTGGGCGGAACGCCACGATGTCGCTCGCGCCCGGCTTCCAGATCATGTCGACGAGGATCAGGAAGACGGCGATCGTGGCGATCGCGTGCAACATGAGCCCACGTGACGTGCGGTTGAGTGCGAGGAGTTCCGCGTTCGGCTCCGTCTTGCCCGCGGCCTCGAGCTCCTCGGCCTTCTTCATCGCGCGCATGTACTCGGCGCCCGATCGCGCGCCCGTCGCTGCGGCGACGATCCAGAGGACGATCGCAGCGATCACCCAGCCGCTCCACACCGCGACGTGGTCGAGCCTGATCGCGAGCCAGATTCCGAAGATCAGCGTCGCGAGCGCGCCGGCCTGCACCGTCTTCTCTCCGACCCCGGCGATGCGTCCGATTGCCAGGGTGGTGCCGGACGTGTCGACGTTTCGCGACGCCACGACGAGCACCCAGAAGAGAATCAGGGAGCCCGCCATCGCGAACGCGCTCAGAAGGTGCAGCCCGAGAAGCCAGCCGTCGAATGTCACCGCAGGAGTCATGGGGCGGGAGCCTATAGAGGTCTGCGGACCGTGAGCAACTGGGAACCCGCAAGCCCGCCGACGCTTGCCTCGGCGACAATCGTCCCAGTGGATACGACCGCGCGCCACCTGCGGCTCCTGACCGAGACGATCGCGGCCGTCAACTCGTCGCTCGATCTCGAGGAGGTGCTCGCGCTCGTCGCGAGCAAGGTGGCGGACGCGCTCGGGACGGACGCGTGCTTCGTCTACCTCTACGACGAGCGCGGGGACGAGCTCGTCCTGCGGGCGACCCACGGGACGCGTGTCGAGGAGATGACGCGGACTCCGCGGATGCGGACGGGCGAGGGCATCACCGGCGTGGCCGCGGCCGAGCGGGCTCCGGTGATGATCCCGTCGCAGGCGCACCTCGATCCCCGGTTCAAGCTCTTCGCGAACCTTCCCGAGGACGAGTACGAGTCGATATTGGCCGTCCCGATCCTCGCGCGCGACACGCTCGAGGGCGCGCTCAACGTCCGCACCCGCGAGCCGCGGACGTTCACCGACGAGGAGGTCGAGCTGCTCGTCGCGATCGCGGCGCAGGTCGCGCGGACGATCGAGCACGCCAAGCTCTACGCGGGCGCGCAGCGCCGCGTCGTCGAGCTCGAGGCGCTCGCGCGCATCTCCGAGGCCGTTTCCGAGTCGCTCTACCTCGAGGAGTCGCTCGAGGCGATCGTCCGCACCACGATGGAGTCGCTGCACGCGACCGGCGCCGCGCTCGTGCTCGAGGACGGGAAGATCGCGTGGCCGGAAGGCCGGGCGGGCGCTTATGCCGTACGCATGCCGCTTCGCTGGAAGCGCCGCCAGATCGGGGAGCTCGTGTGCGACCGGGACACACCGTTCTCGGAGGACGACGAGGCGCTCCTCGAGGCGATTGCGCACCACGCGGCGGTGGCGCTCGAGCATGGACGCGCGGTGATGCGCGGTGTCCTCGCCCAGGAGATCCACCACCGCGTCAAGAACAACCTGCAGGCGGTGGCGTCGCTCCTCCGCGTGCAGGCGCGGGCGACCGACGTCGACCCGCGCAAGGCGCTCCAGGACTCGGTCAACAGGATCCTCGCCATCGCCGCCGTGCACGAGGTGCTGACCGAGCACCGCGAGGACGACGTAGACCTCGGCGAGCTCGTCGACCGCCTGCGCGCGATGCTCGTCCAGGGCCTCGTCGAGGGGAAGGACGTGACCGCTGACGTGGTTCCGATCTCACTCGCGGGGCAGCGCGCGACCGCGCTCGCGCTCGTCTTCACCGAGCTTCTCCAGAACGCCCTCGAGCACGGCGGCTCGCATGTGTCGATCGCGCTCGCGCAGGAGGACGGGGACGTTCTGCTCACGATCTCCGACGACGGCCCGGGGCTGGACGGCGAGCGGGTCGCGGACGGGACCGGCCTCTCGATCGTGCGCGCGCTCGTCGGCGACGAGCTGTGCGGGACCTTCGAGCTCACCTCGAAGGGCGGGACGCGGGCGCGCGTCTCGTTCCCGGCATGAGCGTCGATTGCGGCTCGCTCGGTTCGTCGAGATGACGACCCCCGAGGAAGGAGCCGCCGTGGACCTCGTGCCCTACACCTTCGTCCTTCTGCGCCGCGGGCCGCGCGCGGGCGAGTACGACGAGGACGAGCTCGACCGCCTGCAGGAGGCGCACCTCGCGTTCCTCGACGACATGCGCGCCCGCGGCCACCTGCTGGTCGCCGGCCCGTTCCGTGAGCAGGAGGACGAGACCCTGCGCGGCTTCTGCCTCTTCCGGACGAGCCTCGAGGAGACGCGCGCGCTCGTCCAGGCGGACCCGTCCGTCCAGGCCGGGCGCATGGCCGCGGACGTCATGACCTGGCTCACGCATCGCGGTCACGTCGAGTTCCCGCACGCCAAGGCGACCTAGGGAGCGGCCGTGCGCGTCCTGATCGCAGAGGACGAGACGATCATCCGGCTCGACCTGAAGGGGATGCTCGAGGCGGCGGGGCTCGAGGTCTGCGCGGAGGCGCGCGACGGGGAGGAAGCCGTGCGCCTCGCACGCGAGACCGAGCCGGATGTCGCGCTCCTCGACGTCAAGATGCCGCGGCTCGACGGGATCGAGGCCGCACGGCAGATCCTCGACGAGCGACCGCTTCCAATCGTCATGGTGACCGCCTACGGCGAGCAGGAGCTCGTCTCGCGCGCCGTCGAGGCGGGCGTCTTCGGCTACCTCGTCAAGCCGTTCCGGGAGACCGATCTCCTGCCTGCGATCGAGACCGCGCGCGCCCGGCACGCGGAGCTCGTAGCGCTACGGGAGGAGGCGGACTCGCTCGCCGAGGCGCTCGCAGCCCGGAAGGCGATCGAGCGGGCGAAGGGGATCCTCATGGACCGCGAGGGGCTCACCGAGCAGGAGGCGTTCGAGCGGCTTCGGAAGGCGAGTCAGATCTCCGGACGTCCGCTGAAGGTCGTGGCCGAGGCTCTCGTCGCGACGCTCTCCTCCTAGAAAAGAGCAAGTACACGTCGTTTGACGTCCACCGCGATACTCGGCTATTTACCTTGCTTCTGCGCTCCGGAAAGCCACGATCTTCCTGGAATTGACAAACCCAGCCAGACATATAAGCGATAGAGCAATACCAAGCCTACAAAGCCGATGGCGATATAGATCAATCCGAGGACGGTAGATCGCGCACCCCAGCCAGTGTTATCTCGAAGGTTCAGATCTTCCGCGGTATAGATGGGATGGCCACCGTCTCCAACGACGACCGGCACGGGATTACCCGTACGCAAGCCCGCGAACTGGTCGGCCGGTCCGGAGTATGTGACGATCGTCGGCTGACCTGCGATGGCCATCCTCAATGTGCACTCGGTTGATGACGTGCATGTCAGGAAGTGGGCAGTTGTCCGTGTGCCGTGCCGCTCCAGTTGGGTGAGTTCGCGTGGAAGTGTAAGAACGTGGTGCCACGCGGCCACTGCGCCGTAGACCATGAGGAACACACACGCAATGCCTAGCGAAGCGAAAGTCGTTTTGCCTGAGCTAAGCCGCCGCACTTTTTCAGGTCATCCCACACTTTCCGGACACGGCAGGAGCTTGAGTGCCAGCGTGACATCGGCGATGTCGGCGGCCAGGATGTCGAGCTCGAAGTTAGCCAGCCGAAGAGAGTCTCGCGTGTTCGCCGACCTTGCCGCTATCGCAAGCTCGTTCGCGTCCCAGGCCGCGGTAGCTGTCCGGTCGAGAATAAGAGCTAGCGGCGAGGCGGCGCCGAGGAGAGCTGCCACTGCATCGAGTGAACCGTTTAAGTAGTCTCGGCGCTGAAAGTCGCCAAACGCCGTAATCCCGGCAGTGATCACGGCGATCCCTCCAAGAACGCCAGCGCATGGTTCACATCCAGCGGCGGCCGCAATCACGGCCAAGGTCGCGCTTGCCGCCGAAATTTCACGCGCATTCTGCGTGATGAGGTCCCACGCTGCTGTGATCTCCTCCCATGTCCAATCGAGACCGCTTCCGATCGCCTTGACCAAGCAGACCGGGCCGCAGAGACCCGTCGGATCAATGAGGTTCAGCGGGTTCCCGCCCACGTACCCGTACGCCGACTGCGTGAGCGGCGCGATCGGATCCCGACTCAGAAACTGCCCCGTGCGCGGGTCGTAGTAGCGGGCGCGCAGGTAGTAGAGGCCGGTCTCGGGGTCCTGGTAGCCGCCCGCGAAGCGAAGCGGGGTGTCGCTCGCGCCGGTGTGGCTCAGGAGGTTTCCGTACGGGTCGTAGGCGTACGTGCCCGCCGTCGAGCCGCTCGCGGTCGTCAGTAGGCGAGTCGAGCTGAGCTGGTCTCGCTGGTAGTAGAGGGTGGTCTGCCCCTTGATCTGCTCGATCGGCAGTCCCTCGTCGTCGTAGAGGTAGTTCGTCTGCCCATCGGTCAAAAGCAGGGGCACGGGCTGCGAGATGTCCCACACGTAGGTGAGGGTGGTGGAGCCCGTCGTCTTCGTCACCCGCAGGCCGTCGCCGTCGTAGCTATAGCTGGCGGCGGTGCCTCCGGCGGAGGAGGAGAGCCGGTTCGCCTGGTCGTAGGTGTACGTGGCGGACGTACCGGCGGGAGTGAGCCCCGATACCCGGTTTCCCTGCGGATCGTAGGAAAGCGTCGCCTGCGAGCCTCCCTGCGGCGTGTAGCCCGTGACCTCGTTCGCCGAGTCGTAGCCCATGGTGGCGCCGTTCGCGAGCGTGGTCACGTTGTCGGCGGCGTCGTAGGCGAAGGCAGAGCCGTTCAGCTGCGAGATCTGGTTCAGCTGCGAATAGGAGTAGCTCTCGGCGCTTCCCTGACCCGTCCCCGTCGGCGTCTGCGAGGTCAGCTGCCCGTTCGCGTCGCGGGCGTAGGTGAAGCTCGCCACGCTCGTCGAGCCCTTCTTGTCGGTGATCGAGGTCGGCTGATCGGTGGCGTCGAAGGCGGTCGTCGCCGTCACCGTGTTCGGGTAGGTGATCTTGGTGACGTTTCCGTCCGGGTCGAGCGTGAAGCTCGTCGTCTTGTTGTTCCAGTCCTTGACGGTCTTGAGGCGGTTCGCGTTGTCGTAGGTGCGCGTGACCGTGTGTCCACTCGGGTAGGTGATCGAGGTCAGGTTGCCCGCCAGGTCGTAATCGAACGAGACGTCCTGGCCGAAGCCGTAGTGCTCCGAGACGAGGCGGTTCAGGCCGTCGTACGAGTACACCATCGTCCCGGTCGGATCGGAGCGCATGGTCGCCCGCTGGCCGTTCGGCGTGTACGTGTAGGTGACGTCCGGAGTCGTTCCGTCCGAGTAGCTCGTCGAGGTCAGCTCGTTCGCCTCGTCGTAACCGTACGACGTGACCCGGGCGGAGGGATCCGTGAGCGCGACCGTGTTCCCCGCCGGATCGTACGAGTACGAGGTGATGCGGCTCAGGGGATCGGTGACGCTCGCCAGCTCGTTGCGCGCGTTGTAGGCGTAGCTCGTCGTTCGCCCGGCGCCGTCGGTCTGCGTCGTCTGGTTGCCGTCGGCGTCGTAGGTGTACCCGAGTGTCGTCCCGTCTGCACGCGTCGTCGTCTCGAGCTCGTTGTCGGCGTCGTACGCGAAGGTCGTGACGTTCCCCTTTTCGTCGGTTCGGCTCGTCACGTTGCTGTCGGCGTCGTAGCCGGTTGAGACCGAGTGGTCGAGCGGATCGGTCACGGTCGTCAGTCTGCCTAGCGCGTCGTACGCGTACGTCGTCGTGTACTGGCTCGGGTTCCCGCCGGTGACGTTCCCGCGTGGAGACACGCTCGACGTCCGTTCGCCGAGCACGTCGTACGCGAAGGTTGTCTTGTCGCCGAGCGGGTCGGTCACGCTCGCGAGGTCGCCGTAGGAGTCGTAGGTCAGCTGCGAGACGTGTCCGTTCGGATCCGTGACGCTCGTCACGTCGCCGGGATGTCCGGCGTCGCCGTAGGCGAAGGTCGTCGACTGCGTGTGTCCCGGCGCGGGCGGCTGGGAGACGGACGTCAGGTTCCCGTTCGGGTCATAGGTGCTGGTCGTCGTCACTCCTGAGGGGTCGGTCACGGTGAGGGGTTCGTCGAGGCTGTTGTAGGTCGAGGTCGTCGCGCGGCCGAGCGGATCCGTCGAGCCCGTGACGTTGCCGTTCGCGTCGTACGTGAAGGTGCTCGTGTGCCCGTTCGGGTCCGTGACCGACGTCCGTCCGAGGGTGTCCTGGTCGTACGTGTACGTCCACGTTCCTGCGTCCGACGTTCCCGACGCGCTGGTCAGGCTGATCAGCTCGCCGTTCACGTACTGCTGGACCTCTGCCTCTCCGCGCGCATCCGTGATCGTCGTGCTCCCTCCGGTCGCGGAGTAGTTCGACCCTGCGTACGAGAAGGTGGTGGTCCGGTTCATCGCATCGGTCTGGCTGGTCACCCGACCGAGGCCGTCGTAGACGT
This sequence comes from uncultured Actinomycetes bacterium, assembly GCA_963809405.1. Taxonomy (GTDB): domain Bacteria; phylum Actinomycetota; class Thermoleophilia; order Gaiellales; family Gaiellaceae; genus GMQP-bins7. The sequence goes on along the minus strand of CAWEJN010000002.1, from coordinate 733,831 downwards.
TCGTGAGGACGCCGCCGCGCGGATCGGTCATGGTCACGAGCTGGTGGTTGCCGTCGTAGGTGAAGCTCGTGACTCCGGACGCAGGGTCGGTGACCGACGTGAGGTCGTCGCTGCCGTCGTAGCCGTAGCTCGTAACTCTGCTTCCTGGATCGGTCACCGAAGAGACGAGTCCGTTCGCTCCGTATGCGAAGGCCAGCGCTCGCCCTGCGGGGTCGGTGACGGTGGACAGCCTGCCGCTGCCGTAGGAGAGCGTCGTCTTGTAGCCGTTCGGGTCGGCGATGCTCAGGAGTTGTCCCCTGGACGAGAAGACGAACGTCTGCGTCTGGTGGCGGACGAAGGTCCACGTTCCGTCGCCGTTCTGGGTCAGCGTCGAGTCCACCCAGGACGGAAAGCCGTAGGAGCCCCCGCCGACGGGCGCCCCGGTCACCTCTGAGCCGTCCTCGGCGGTGATCGTGGTCGTCCCATCGCCGTTCGTCGTCAGGTGCATGTCGTACGTCGAGGCCCAGCCGTGGCCGAAGATCCCCTCGCTCGAGGCCGAGAGCGAGTTGTACGTCCGCTCGAGGTCGAGCGCAGGTCCTCGTCCAGGTATGGCCACGTCCGTGAACGAGTGCCAGAAGTCGCCGCTTGCGCAGTTCACAGGCTTTGCGCGGCTGCAGGTCGGGTTGTTTCTGACCGATTTGTTCTTGTTGTTCCCGATGCCTGTGGCTTTGAGGGGAGCGCCGCTGGTCGTGAGCGGCCGTCCGTTGCGGAACCGGTAGACGTACCGGCCGAGCTGACCGCCGCCGTCGAAGCTGTTGTCTATGAGGCCCGTCGCCGTCGTCGAGTCGAGAAAGGCGTCGTTCGCACCGGAGCCCGAGATCTCGAAGTAGCTTCCGGTCTCTCCCGAGCCGCTCGCGTACCCGGCGCGGGCCGCTGTTCCGCCCAGGCAGTTCGCGTCCCCGCCGCTCGCCTGACCCGAGTCCCACGCGATGTTGCCGTAGTCGAACTCGATGTCGAAGTCGCCGGCTCCGATGTCGGAACGGTCGATGAGGATGACCTGGAGGGAGTTCAGGACGTTCGTGATCTCCGAGTAACACCCGACTCCCGGCCACGTCACGCCCCAGGCGGAGCGGCCGTCGACGGTTCCCGAGCCGAAGGTCGCCGTCGCACCGGTCCGCGTGTCGATGTCGGCGAAGAAGGGGGCGATGATCGGCGGGCCGGCGCTGCTGAGCGGGTACGGCGTGTACGTGCCGAGCGCGCTTCCGAAGGTGACGTTGCCGTTGTTGTTCAGATAGAGGGAGTCGTAGGACGTGCCGAAGAAGTCGATCGAGAACGGGAGCGAGATCTCGGACGGCGTGCATCCCGACGGGACGCCGTCGTCGGTGCCGACGCACGGGTACGTCCCGTCGTCGTTGGCTCCGTAAGAGTTGGCGTCGAAGCCTGTGCGGATTGCTCCGGACGGAGCTTGCGGAGCCGCGGGTGGCGCACGCGGTCTCGGAGGACGAGGAGGCGGCACCGGCTTTGCGGCCTGGAGACCCTGCGCGCTGCCCGCAAGGAGCAGAACCGCAGCAGCGACGGCGGTGCTGACGACGAGGGAACGAGCAGCCTCGGATGACATGGCCCTCCGTTCGTGGGCCGGGAACCCGTACGAGCGCCTGCGCTCCGGCTCTGATTGACTGACGGCTCGTCAGTAGCTGTCGTGGAGTGTGTTGGCATCTATTCCGCAAAGAGGCTTGTAAAGTCAAGTTGTGGCACAGCAATTGACATGCGAAATGTGCGGAAAGTGCGCCTTTCCGCATGAGAAATCGACCGATCGCGTGTCCCTCGTGTGAGGCTGTCGGCCGTCTTCGGAAGCACTGCGTGCTCCCTCGACGTGCATTCCCCGGGCTGGCGGTGCCCGAGTCCCCGCAGCTGTCGTCGATCAGGTTGCGAGTAGCCGGTCGGTCTCGCGGCGGCGGTAGAGCCGGTGGCCGAGCCACGCGGCGAGCGCGACGAGCAGGAACGGCGCGGCCACGACGAGGATCGCGAGCGCGACGACCCCTTCCCAGACGAGGGCGTTCACGGCCCCGTGGAGCGTGCGATCGAGACGCGAGCTCGTCGGGACGACGCCGAGCGAGTCTGGCGTGACCACGGTGAGCTGCACGGTCGCGAAGCGCGCCTCCGCGTTCGTGCCGGCGATGCTCCTGCGGACGTCGCGAAGCTCCGAGCGCAGCGTGCGGCGGCGCTGCTCGAGCTGGGCACGAGTCTCCGGGTCGAGGCTCTCGCCGTTCAGCCGCGCGGTGATCCCGACGATCTGGCTGCGCAGTGACGCGGCTCGATGAGTGAGCGAGTCGAGCGACTCCTGGAGATCGTCGATCGAGATCTGCTGCGACTCGATCTTTCCGAGCGCCGAGAGACCCGTGATCGCCTGCTGAACCTTTGCCACCGGGACGCGGACGGTCAGGGCCGCCCTCGCACCCTCGCCTGTCGCGACGGACGCGTTGACGACGTGACCTCCGAGCGAGCGGGTGAGGTCCAGCGCGTTCTGGGCGGCCCGCGAGACGCCGTCGGAGCCTGCGACCGAGACCGTGAGCGTGGCCTCGATGCGCTGGGCGCGGTTGGGGCTCGGCGCGAGGGCGCCTGCGCCCGCGGTCGAGTCGGGGGCGGCGCCGATCGCTTCAGTCGTCGGGGCGCCTCCGTTGGCCGCCGTCGGGGCGAACGTCTTCGTGCCTGGCGGAGCCTGCGCTGCCGAGTCGCTGCTGCCGCCGCTCCCTACGGACCCATGGGAGACGCCGCGCTCGCCGAGAGCCGGGACCGCCGTCGGCTTCCCGCCGCCCGAGCCCGTGAGCCCGACCACGCCGGCAGACACGATCGCGATTGCGACCACGCCCGGGACGACGACGAGCGCGACTCGCCGACCGGGGAGCTGAAGCCGCGAGAGGAGCGAGCGCCGCGCGACGCTCGCCGTCGCGAGCTCGCGCGTCCTCGCCCGCAGCGAGGCGGGCGCGAGCGGGCGGGAAGCACGGAGCTCGTGGAGCAGTTCAGGCGACGCGGTCATGGTCTCTCATCCTCTCTTCGAGCTTGTCGAGCGCCCGCTGCAAGCGGGTCGAGACGGCAGTGACGGTGATGCCGAGCAGGCGCGCGGTCTCCGCGCCGTCGAGGTCGAGCACGATGCGGAGCGCGACGACCTCCCGCTCTCCGGCGCTCAGCGCGCGCAAACCCTCCTCGAGCGCCGGGGAGAAGCCCTCGCCGAGCGCCTCCTGCGCTGTGTCGCTCGGACCCGACGCCGCGACGCGCTCCTCGCGCCTGCGCCGCCGCGAGTCGGCCCGGAACCAGTCGAGTGCCGTCGAGCGGGCGATCGCGAGGAGCCACGCCTGCGCCGACCCGCGGGAGGGGTCGAAGCGGCGCCAGCGCCGGAGCGCGGTCTCGAACGTCTCGCCGGTGAGATCCTCTGCGACCGCACGGTTGCGCGTGAGGTAGAGGAGGTAGCCGAAGACGTCGTCGAGGTACGACTCGGCCACCGCGGCGAATGACGGCGACGCACCCTCGCGCGGGCGGAATGCGTCATACGTCACGGCGTGCACGTCTCTCATACGCCGCTGCGCGTTCTCCGCGTCACACGCTTCTCGCGTCGAAGAGCTCCTCCCAGCGTGACAGGAGACCCTGCAGCTCGTCGCGGGCTGCCCGGTGCGCGGTGAGGAGGTCCATGTTCGACCAATCGGCCGCGAGCCGGCCTTCCAGCTCCCCCACGCGGGCCTCGGTCTCCGCGATCCGCGCCTCGAGCGTCTCGAGCTCCGAGGGAGCGCGGCGCTTCGGCTTCGCAGGTGCCACGGAGCGTGCCGCTCTCTCCTTCTTCACGGGCTCGGGCTCGACCGGCTGATCGCTCCTCGCCGCCGTCGCCGCCTGCATGTCCGCCCAGCCGCCGTCGTAGGAGCGGAGCGCGCGCTCCTCGACGGCGACGATCCGGTCCGGCACGGCGTCGAGGAGCGCGCGATCGTGCGACACGATCAGCAGGGTTCCGGGGAAGGCCTCGAGCGCCGCCTCCAGCGCCTCCCGGCTCTCGAGATCGAGGTGGTTCGTCGGCTCGTCGAGGACGAGAAAGTTCGCGCCCGACGCGACGAGCAGGGCGAGCGAGAGCCGCCTGCGCTCGCCGCCCGAGAGCGCGGTCACGGCGCGCTCGTGGGTCTCCCAGCCCGAGAAGAGGAAGCGCCCGAGGAGCGACTGCGCCTGCGGCCGGGGCAGGCTCGTCGCAGCCACGGTCGCGTCGAGCACCGAGCCGCGGGACGGGAGCTCCTGCGTGTGCTGGGAGAAGTACGCAGGGATGACGCCGTGACCGAGGTTCACGCGCCCACCGTCGAGCTCGTGCCGGCCGAGGATCGCCTCGAGCAGCGTCGTCTTGCCGCTTCCGTTGGGGCCGACGAGCGCGACCTTCTCGCCGCGCTCGAGGACGAGCGTCGCGTCCTCGAGCAGCAGCTTGTCGCCCGCGGAGAGCGAGATCCCCTCCGCCTCGAGCACGACCCGTCCTGTGCGCGGCGGCTGCAGGAAGTCGAACCCGAGCGTGCGGCGTCCGCGCGTGAGCGACTCGAGCTCCCCTCTCGCCTTCCCGCGCTCCTTCTCGAGGCGACCGATCTGGGTGAGCTTCGCCTGCGCCTGCTTCGCCTTCGACTTCTTGTATCGGAACCGCGCCACGAAGCGTTCGAGCCGCGCGATGTCCTCCGACACGCGCTCGGCCGTTCTCTCGGCGGCCGCCGCCCGCGCCGCCTTCTCCAGTCGCCACTCGTGCCACGGCCCCGCGAAGTAGTGCGCTCCACCCGGAGCGAGTTCGAGCACCGCCGTCGTCACCGACTCGAGGAACCAGCGGTCGTGGGCAACGAGGACGACGGCGGTGTCGAGCGACTCGAGCTCGTCCTCGAGCCATTCGAGGCGCTCGATGTCGAGGTGGTTCGTCGGCTCGTCGAGCAGGAGCAGATCGGGCTTCACGGCGAGCGAGCGAGCGAGCGACGCGCGCGTCAGCTCCCCGCCGGAGAAGGTCGATAGCTCGCGGTCGAGGTCGCGGTCCTCGAAGCCGAGCCCGCGCACGACCGACGCCGCCTGGTCGCGCCACGCCCAGCCGCCCGCGTGCTCGAGCCGTGCCTGCGCCTGTGCGTAGCGGCGGAGCGTGCCCTCGTCGTGCGCGCCGGCTGCCATCGCCTGCTCCAGCGTCCGCAGCTCCTCCTCCGCGGCGAGGAGGTCGTGCGCGCCGGAGAGCGCGTACTCGCGCAGCGTCAGCCCGAGCTCGCGTGGCGGCCGCTGGTCATGGAGGGCGACGCGCGTGCCTTTCGCGAACGCGAGCTCACCGCCCTGGAGCGACGTCTCGCCCGCGATCGCGCGCAGGAGCGTCGTCTTCCCGGTGCCGTTCGCGCCCGAGAGCGCGAGCCGATCCCGTCTCCCGACGGAGAACGAGACGCCGTCGAAGAGCGGGTCACCCGAAAACTCCTTGCGCAAGCTCGATGCGATGAGCACGGACATGGGCCGTCATGGTGCCCGTACCGCCCGCGGGACGCCGCCCCGCTGGCGCGTTGCGCTAGACGTGCGCGGCCGCGGAGACCAGCGCGCGGGCGGCCTCGGCGATGTGTGCCGCGTCGATCCCGGCCGCCGCGAGCAGCTCGTCGGGCTTGCCCGAGTGAGGCATACCCTTGACGGCCAGCTTGACGACGTGAAGCCGCTCGTCGTACTCGGCGAGCGCGCCGAGCACTGCGTCGCCGACCCCGCCCTCGGGCCAGTGGTCCTCGACCGTGACGATGCGTCCTTGGCTCGCGGCGGCGGCGTCCAGAAGCGTCTCGGCGTCGAGCGGCTTGATCGAGTAGAGGTCGATCACGCGCGCCGAGATCCCCTCGCCCGCGAGCGTCTCCGCTGCGGAGAGCGCCTCGTGGACGGTGATCCCGGCGCCGACGATCGTCACGTCGTCCTCGTCCGAGGAGCGGAGCACGCGACTCCCGCCGATCTCGAACTCCTCGTCCGGCCCGTACAGAACCTTCGTCGCCGGCCGGAGCGTGCGCAGGTACGTGATCCCCTCCGCGTCGGCCATGGCCGCGACGAGCTTGGCGGTCTGGTTCGCGTCGCACGGATGGAGCACGGTGCTGCCGTTCACGGCCCGGAGCGAGGCGATGTCCTCGAGCGCCATCTGCGAGGGCCCGTCCTCGCCGATCGAGACGCCCGCGTGCGAGCCGCTGAGCGAGAAGCTCGCGCGACTGATCGCGGCCATGCGGACGAAGTCGTAGGCACGGGGGAGGAAGGCAGCGAAGGTGGATGCGAACGGCTTCCACCCGCGCGCCTGGAGGCCGACGGCCGCCGCCACCATGCCCTGCTCGGCGATGAACATCTCGAAGTATCGCTCGGGGTGCGCCTTGCCGAAGATCTCGGAGTAGGTCGAGTTCCCGACCTCGCCGTCGAGCGCGACGACGTCACCGCGAGCGGCACCGACGGCGGCGAGCGCGTCGCCGTACGCCTTGCGCGTCGCGACCTCGTCGCCGACCTCGTAGCGCGGCAGCTCGAGCGTCCCGCTGTCGAAGCGATTGGCCTCTGCCTGCTCCGGCTTCGCGACGTCCACGTGCAGGTCACGGATCCCGCCGAGCTCCTCGATCGCGTGCTCGGGATCGTCGAGGGGCTTGCCGTGGAACCCGTTCTTGTTCTCGACCTCCGCGACGCCCTTGCCCTTGATGGTGTGCGCGACGATCACCGTCGGACGGCCGGTCGTCGCGATCGCCTCCGCGTATGCGCGGTCGACCTCCTCGACGTCGTGGCCGTCGATCGCGATCGCGTGCCAGCCGAACGAGCGCGCGCGCTCGACGTACACGTCGAGATCCCAGCCGACCATGGTCTCGCCGCGCTGCCCGAGGCGGTTCACGTCGAGGATCGCCGTCAGGTTGTCGAGCTCGTAGTGCGAGCCGTGCTCGAGCGCCTCCCAGATCGAGCCCTCGGCCGCCTCGCTGTCCCCGTACAGGACCCACACGCGATACGGGAGCTTGTCGAGGTACTTGCCGGCGAGCGCCATCCCGACGCCGATCGGAAGACCCTGTCCGAGCGAGCCGGTCGCCACGTCCACCCACGGGATGCGCGGCGTCGGATGGCCTTCGAACAGGCTCCCGAACTGGCGGTACGTCATCAGCTCCTCGTCCGTGATCGCGCCCGCCGCCTTGTAGATCGAGTACAGGAGCGTCGACGCGTGGCCCTTCGAGAAGACGAGGCGGTCGTTCTCCGCGCGGTCGGGCGCATCGAAGTCGTAGCGCAGGTACTTCGAGACGAGGACGGCCATGAGGTCGGCAGCCGACATCGCCGAGGTCGGATGCCCCGAGCCTGCGGCAGCGCTGCAGCGCACGGAATCGACCCTGAGCTGCTGTCCCAGCTCCTGCCAGCGCTCGACCTCGTTCATGTCCCCTCCTCGCTCGTCGACACGGCTCGCCGATTCTAGGCCCGACCGGGTGGTACCCCGGGGCGATAACGTTGGAACGTGGCCAAGAGCCGGTTGCACCAGCTCGAGGACCTCGGCCAGTCGGTCTGGATCGACTCGCTCTCCCGCGAGATGCTCGAGACGGGCGAGCTCGAGCGCCTCATCCGCGAGGACGCCGTCGTCGGAGTGACGTCCAACCCGACGATCTTCGAGAAGGCGCTCTCGACGGGCGACTGGTACGACGATCAGCTCGCCCAGGTGCTCGAGCGGGAGGACGACCTGAAGGAGGTCTTCATCGCACTCGCGGTCGAGGACGTCCGCGACGCCTGCGACGTCCTGCTCCCGACCTGGGAGCGGACGAAGCGCATCGACGGCCGCGTCTCGATCGAGGTCGACCCCAACCTCGCGTACGACCGCTCGGGGACGTACGACGAGGCGATGCGCCTGCACGCGCTCGTCGACCGGCCGAACGCGTACGTGAAGATCCCCGCGACGGAGCCGGGTCTGGGCGCGATCGAGGACTGCATCGCAGCCGGGAAGCCGATCAACGTCACGCTCATCTTCTCGCTCGCGCGCTACGCCGAGGTCGTGGAGGCGTACATCCGCGGCGTCGAGCGGCTCGTCGCCAATGGCGGCGACCCTGGCAAGGTCGATTCCGTCGCGAGCTTCTTCGTCTCGCGGGTCGACACCGAGGCGGATCGCCGTCTCGACGAGGCCGGGCGAAAGGATCTGTGCGGGAAGCTCGCGGTCGCGAACGCGAAGCTCGCCTACGTCCACTACCAGGAGACGTTCGCGGGGCCGCGCTGGGAGAAGCTCGCCGCGCAGGGAGCGCGCGTCCAGCGGTGCCTGTGGGCCTCCACCTCGACGAAGAACCCCGAGTACAGCGACGTGCTCTACGTCGACGACCTCATCGGCCCGGACACGGTGAACACGATGCCCATCGAGACGGTCGAGGCGTTCCAGGACCACGGCACCGCCCGGGAGACGCTGACCGAGGGCGTCGACGAGGCCCGCGCGCTCTTCGACGAGATCACGGCTGCGGGCGTCGACTACGCCGACGTGGTCGACGTCCTCGAGCGCGAGGGCGTGCAGAAGTTCTCGGACTCGTTCGCGCATCTCATCGCGGGGATCGAGTCGAAGCGCGGCGCACTCGCCGTCTAGCGGTCTCCGTACATATGTAATTTGCATATACTGGCCGCGTGCAGCGGCGAGGACGGACGAGATCACGGAACCGGCGCAGGCTCGGGGACGGCACCTGGGAAGTGCGGGCGCGCGTCGAGCGCTTCGCCGAGCCCGCGCTCCTGAGCCTGATAGCGGCCGGGACGACGCACGGCTACGAGCTCCTCGACCGACTCCCGCCGCTCTTGCCCGGCGAGCGCGTCGACGTCGGGAACGTGTACCGGATCCTTCGCGGGCTTGAGGACGACGGGCTCGTCGTGTCCGAGTGGCGCGGCGACCTACCCGGGCCGGCGAAGCGCACTTACGAGCTGACGGCCGACGGGCGTGCGGCGCTCGATTCGTGGCGCGAGTCGCTCGAGTCGTTGCAGGGTGAGATCACGGCCTTTCTCCGAGAGACCCAGGAGAGGAGGTGACACATGTGCGGAAGACACGGACATCGCATGCGACGGGGTCGCAGGATGCCGAATCGTGACGAGCTCCTGAGCGCGCTCGAAGAGCGCCAGAAGGACCTCGAGCAGGAGATCGCCGACATCCACGACCTGATCCGGCGGCTCCGGGACGAGGAAGTGCCCCAGACGCCGGCCGAGCCGGCCCCGTCGATCTAGGTCGGGCGCAACGCGGCCAGCTCCGACTCGAGGAGCAGGCCAGCGGCGAGGACGAGCGCGTCGGCGCCTGATCGGCCCACGATCTGGACCGAGGCGGGCAGCCCGTCCTCGGCCTCGCCGCATGGGAGCGCGAGCGCCGGCCAGCCGAGCGCGTTGAAGGGGAACGTCAGGCTGACGAGCGCCTCCCGGACGCCGACGTCTCCCGGGGCGCCCTCGCCGACCCGCGGGGCCACGACGGGAAGCGTCGGCGTGACGAGCAGATCGACGCCGGAGACCGCCTCCTCCATCCGCTCGCGGTACTCCTCCCGCGCGCGTCGCGCCGTCTCGGCTTCGGCGTCGGTGACGGCCAGGCAGCGCTCGAGCTTGATCCTCAGGTCCTCGCCGTACAGGTCGGCGTTCTCGGCGAAGAGCTCGCGGTGCACTCCCGCGACCTCGTGCATGAAGAGGCGGCTGATGCCCTCCAACCGGGGTAGCTCCAGCTCGACAAGTTGCGGGAAGCGGTCGGAGGCTTCTTCGACCCGCGCCCTGACGAGCGGCGCGGCGGCGTCGAACCAGGCCACGCCGACGCGGACGTCCTCGAGCGAATCGAGACGCGCGGGCTCGAACCCCGGAGCGAGCACTTCCATCGCGGCGGCACAGGTCGCGACGTCGCGCGCCATCGGCCCCGCGTGGTCGAAGCTCGGCGCGAGTGGGAAGCAGCCCTCGAGCGAGACGAGGTCGAAGGTCGGCTTGAAGCCGACCGTTCCGCAGCACGCGGAGGGGATCCGGACGGAGCCGCCGGAGTCGGTACCGAGTGCGACATCGGCCGCGCCGAGCACGAGCGCCGCGGCGTTGCCGCCGCTCGACCCTCCCGCGACCCGGTCCGGCGCCAGCGGGTTCGGGACGACGCCGAAGTGCGGGTTCTCGGAGGTCGTGCCGTACGCGAACTCGTGCAGATTCGTCTTGCCGACGTTCGCGTGGCCGGCGGCCTCGAGCTGCGAGACGGCGACCGCCGTCGTGCTCGGAACGTGCTCGGCGTAGAGCGGCGAGCCGTAGGTCGTGACGAGCCCGGCGGTATCGAAGAGGTCCTTGACCGCAAGCGGGATCCCTGCCGCCTGCTCCTCCGAGAGCGCGAGGAAGACGCCGGGTGGGCAGTCGAGGGCGCGAATCACGGAGCCGCAGACACAAGGCCGCGAGAGCGGCCGTCTTCAGGGGTTCTCGCGCGACCGGAATATGCGGGAGCTGATTCCGGTCTGCGCAAGGAATCTTCAGGGATCTTCGCGCGGCAGGACTTCGCGCTAGCGGGATCCTGCTTCGCGCACATCTAATCGAGCTGGAGATACAGGAGCGCGATCACGAACGTTCCTGCGAAGAGGAGCCAGAAGAGGCCGAAGAGCGCCCACCCGAAGCGGAGGTTCCTGTGCTCGAGATCGGTGTGGTTGCTCACGCGATCAACGGGTCGAGGGCCGCTGCGACGAAGAGGAGCGCGAGATACGCGAGCGAGTAGTGGAAGAGCAGCTGCGCGCGGGCGCGGGTGAGATCGCGTCGAAGCAGCACGGCGAGCGCGACCAGCACGGCTCCGAGGACGGCGGCGGCCACGGTGTAGACCGGGCCGAGCCAGAGCCCGACCACGATCGTGAACGCCACCAGCCCGATCGAATACAGGAGGATCTGGCGCGCCGTCTCCCGGTCACCGCGGACGACGGGCAGCATCGGGACGTTGGCGGCCGCGTACGCGTTCTTGATCATCAGCGCGAGGGCCCAGAAGTGCGGCGGCGTCCAGAGGAAGACGATGAGGAAGAGCCAGAGCGCGGGCAGCGCGAGGCTTCCGGTAGCGGCCGCGTAGCCGACGAGTGGCGGGACGGCTCCGGCCGCGCCGCCGATGACGATGTTCTGCGGCGTCGAGCGCTTGAGCCAGCGCGTGTAGACGATGACGTAGAAGAGGTTCCCGACGAGCGCGAGGACGGCCGTGAGGACGTTCACCGCCGACGCGAGCAGCGCGAACGAGAGCGCCGAGAGGAAGAGCCCGAACTCGAGGGCTTGCGCCGGCGAGACCCGGCCCGACGCGACCGGGCGCTCCTTCGTTCGGCTGCCCATGAGCACGTCGATGTCGCGGTCGAGGACGTGGTTCAGGGCCGATGCCCCTCCGCAGGCGAGCGCGAGGCCCGTCATCGTGACGCCGAAGAGCCAGAGCGGCGGCACGCCTTGCGCCCCGACGAACATGCCCGCAGCACCGGTCAGGAGCAGGAGCGTCATGATCCGCGGCTTCGTCAGCGTCAGGTAGTCGTGCACCGAGGCGAGCGGCGGCGCGGCACCGCGCAAGGTCGCGGCGGCGGTGAGCAGCGCCGCCCCGAACGCCGCCCCGGCGGCTCCGACGTGCAGCGCCGTCGCCCAGGCCGCGCTCCCGCTCCAGGCGACGACACCGCCGAGCGCGATGGCCACGAGGAGGAGGAAGAGCGCGGTCGCGGCGCGCACCAGCAGACGTGGATACGCGAGCCGCGCGAGGATCGTCGTGGCCGCGAGCAGCGGCAGCGCGACACCCGCGATCCCCCAGTGGGCGCTCGTCAGGCCGAGCGCGGCGCTCGCGACCACGGCGCCCGTTGCCGCGGCGCCGCCCGCCGCCGTCAGGCGCAGCAGTTGGCCCGGTGCGGCCGGCACGTCAGCTTCCACTTCGAGCTCTCTCCGTCTCACGCAGCCTCTGCCGAAGATCGTAGAGCGGCCGAGCGCTCGTCACGTACGGCACCTCGTCGAAGTTGTGGGTCGGCGGCGGCGAGGTCGTGTACCACTCGAGCGTGTTCGCCTGCCACGGGTCGTTGCCCACGCGGGGGCCGCTCCGCGCGGTCTTGATCACGTTCCAGACGAAGAAGAGGAGGCCGACCGCGGTCACGTACGCGCCGATGGTCGAGGCCATGTTGTAGCCCTCCCAGCTCTGGTTCGCGTACGTGTAGATCCGGCGCGGCATCCCTTCGAGGCCCAACAGGTGCTGCGGGAAGAACGTGAGGTTGAACCCGATCAGGACTACCCAGAACTGCCACTTGCCAAGCTTCTCATCGAGCGTTCGCCCGAACATCTTCGGCCACCAGTAGAAGAGACCGGCGAAGATCGCGAACACGGCGCCGCCGAAGATCACGTAGTGGAAGTGCGCGACCACGAAGTACGTGTCGTGCACCTGCCAGTCGACGGGGAAGGCGGCGAGGTAGATGCCCGAGAGGCCGCCCACGACGAACACGCCGAGGAACCCGCACGCGAAGAGCATCGCCGTGTCGAACGTGATGTTTCCGCGCCAGAGCGTCGCGAGCCAGTTGAAGATCTTGATCCCGGTCGGGACCGCGATCACCATCGACGAGATCATGAAGAACGCCTGCAGCGAGGTCGGCAGGCCGACCGCGAACATGTGGTGCGCCCACACGAGCATCGAGAAGAATCCGATCGCGATCGTCGACAGCGCGACGGCCTTGTAGCCGAAGATCGGCTTCCGCGCGAAGACCGGGAGGACCTCGGAGATGATCCCGAAGGCCGGCAGGATGATCACGTAGACCTCGGGGTGGCCGAAGAACCAGAACGCGTGCTGCCAGAGGAGCGGGGCTCCGCCCTTCGCCGCGTTGAAGAAGTGCGTCTGCACGTGCGTGCCCGCGAACGAGATTCCACGGTCGAGCAGGAGCATCGTGAGGCCTGCCGAGAGGACGGGGAGGATGATCACGAGCATCCACGCGAAGATCTCGATCGACCACACGAAGAGCGGGATGCGCGTCCACGACATCCCCGGCGCGCGCATGTTGTGGATCGTCACGAGGAAGTTGATCGCGCCTGCCAGCGACGCCGCGGAGAGGATGTGGAGCGAGAGGATCCATAGGTCCTGGCCGTGGCCGGGCGTGCTCTCGGAGAGCGGCGGATACGACGTCCAGCCCGCCTGCGCCGCACCGCCCTTCGCGAAGAACGAGAGCATGAGCACGATCCCGCCGAGCAGGTAGAGCCAGTACGAGAGCGCGTTCAGCCGCGGGAACGCCACGTCGCGCGCGCCGATCATGAGCGGCACGAGGTAGTTGGCGAAAGCCGAGAGCAGCGGGACGACGAAGAGGAAGATCATCGCCGTGCCGTGGATCGTGACCAGCTCGTTGTAGTGCTGCGGGCTGAGAACGGTCTCGTTCGGCTTCGCGAGCTGGGTGCGCATCACCAGCCCCATGACTCCGGCGAGGGCGAAGAACACGAGTGCCGACCAGAGGTAGAGGATCCCGATCCGCTTGTGGTCGGTCGTGACGAGCCAGCTGGCGACGCTGCCGCGCTGCCACGCGGGGACGGTGTCGGCACGTGTGTCAGCTGCCACTGGGCGGGTGCTCCCTCAGGTAGCTCGTCAGCGCGTCGACCTGCTCCTGCGACCAGCCCGAGGCGACGGGCGGCATCGTGCCCTGCGGCGTCGACGTCCCGTTGCGGATGATGCTCTCGATCGCCTTCGGGTCGGTCAGGAGCGACGAGCCGGCGATGGCCACCGCGATTCCGCCCTCCCCGGCGAGGCCGTGGCACTTGGCGCACACGCCGGTCCACTCCTGCTTGCCGAGGGTCGACGTCCCTTCGGTCTGCGCGGCGTTCTCTGCGGTGAGCCACTGATCGAACGCGCCCGGACGCATGACCTGCACCGCCGCGAGCATGTTCGCGTGCTCGAGCCCGCACAGCTCGGCGCACTGACCCTTGTACGTCCCCGTCTTCGCGACCTGGAACCAGGTGTGGTTCATCCGCCCGGGGATCGCGTCGATCTTCCCGCCGAGCGCCGGGATCCACCACGAGTGGATGACGTCGTTCGGGGGCGACGTGACCTGGAGATAGACGGGGACTCCGGCGGGCGCTCGCATCGTGTCGATCGAGACCACGCCGTTCGGATATTTGAACTGCCAGTAGAACTGGCGGCCCGTGACCTTGATCTCGAGCTGGCCGTTCGCGCCGGCAGCCGGCACGTCGACGATCCCCGGCAGCTTGATGAAGATGAACGTCGCGATCAGGAAGAGGACGACAACCGGGAAGGCCGTCCAGAGGAGCTCGAGGCTCGTGGCGCCGTGGACCGGCGCGCCGTCCTCGAAGCGGGGCCTGCGCCGCCGCCGGTAGCGGAACACGAACACGATCAGGAGCGTCTCGACGAGGACGAAGATCGCGGCGACGAAGATCGAGATGAAGAGGAAGCTCTGGTGGATGCTGTGCGCGTTCGGCGACTCCGGCGGAACCGGCGCGAAGCCCCCGTTCCCAGCCTGCGCGGCGGGGGTGAGGAGCACGGCGGCGAGCAGCGCCGAAGCGGCGAGGAGAATCGGCTTCCGGCGCACCGGCTGCCATTGTATGAGCGTGTCCGAGGCGACGCACCGGGGAACCCGCGTCCGCCTGCCGCGCGACCTGACGCGGCCGTTCGAGGTGTTCGTGAACGGCGTCGAGCAGGTCGAGGGCACCGACTTCGAGCTCGACGGGCGGACACTTCTCTTCCACCGCGAGCTCAAGAGCGAGGGGAAGCTCGGCTTCTGGCGGTGGACGTCGATCTTCGTCGGCGTCGCCGGGACCTATCGCCAGGACGACTCGGTGGACGTCGTCTACGAGCACGACGGCCGCAAGGTCGTGGCGACGAAGCTGCCCATCGAGCCCGTCTAGACCCTCCGGCGGGCAATCGAGGCGTGGGTAGTGTTGGACGGTGGAAGCTGCGAACGGGATCGAGGTTCAGGATCTCGTACGCGAGTACCGGAAAGGTCCCCGTGCGGTCGACGGGATCGACCTCCGCGTCGCGCCGGGTGAGATCTACGGCTTCCTCGGGCCGAACGGCGCTGGGAAGTCGACCACCGTCCACGTCCTGACGACGCTCCTGCCGCCGACGTCCGGCACCGCGCGGGTGGGTGGGCACGACGTCGTCAAGGAGGGCAGGCAGGTGCGCTCGCTCATCGGAGTCGCGCTCCAGGAGGCGGCGCTCGACCCGCTTCTCACCGCACGGGACCACCTGCGGCTGCAGGCGACGCTCCAGGGCGTCCCGAAGGAGGAGCGTGCGTCACGCGCGGACGAGCTGCTCCGCCGCGTCGGGCTCGCCGACGCCGCCGACCGGAAGGTGAAGGGCTACTCCGGAGGGATGAAGCGGCGCCTCGATCTTGCGCTCGCCCTCGTCCACCGGCCGCGCGTCCTCTTCCTCGACGAGCCGACGACGGGGCTCGATCCGCAGAGCCGGACGGCGCTCTGGGAGGAGGTCGCGCGGCTCCGGCGGGAGGACGGCGTCACCGTCTTCCTCACGACGCAGTACCTCGAGGAGGCGGACGTGCTCGCGGACCGGGTCGGGATCATCGACCAGGGCAAGATCGTGGCCGAGGGCACGCCTGCCGAGCTGAAGGCGGAGGTCGGGCGGCCGAGCGTCCACGCCATCCCGCGCCGCGACGAGGACCGCGACGCGATCGCAGTGTTCCTCGCGCGGTTCGGCGAGCCGCTCGCGACGAGCCGCGACGTCGCCGTGCGCCTGCGGGACGGGCTCGGGCTTACCGACATCGTGCGGGCGGTGGACGCGGACGGGGTCGACGTCGTCGACCTCGAGCTCCGCGCGCCGACCCTGGACGACGTGTTCCTCGCGAAGACGGGCCGGACGCTCGAGGGTGCGACCGAGGAGGCGGACGCCGGGAGCACCGGGCGGGCGAGAAGGTGAGCGCACTCCCGCAGGTGGGCGCGATCGCGCGGCGCTCGCTCGTGCGCACGTCTCGTCAGCCGGCGAGCGTGATCCCGCCCCTCATCTTCCCGATCGCGCTCATGGCCGTAAACGCAGGCGGCCTCCGCTCGTCGACGCACCTGCCGGGCTTCCCGACCGACTCGTTCCTCGCCTTCGCGCTCGCTGTCCCGTTCATCCAGGGAGCGCTCTTCTCGACGATGAACGCGGGGACGGACCTGGCGCGAGACGTGCAGACGGGGTTCGTGAACCGGCTCGCGCTGACGGCGCTCCGCGACTGGGCCCTCCTCATCGGTCAGCTCTCAGGGGTCGTCGCGCTCGGGATCGTGCAGGCGCTCTTCTACATCGCCGTGGGGCTCGCAGTGGGTGTCCACTTCGCGTCGGGCGCCGCCGGCATCCTCGTCCTCCTCGTCTACGCGGCCGTCGTCTCGCTCTCGTTCGGCGCGCTCGGGGCTTACCTTGCGTTCCGGACCGGATCGGGCGAGGCGATCCAGGCGCTCTTCCCCGCGCTTTTCGTCTTCCTCTTCATCTCGTCGATGAACTCGCCGCGGAATCTCATCGGCGTCGGGTGGTTCCGGACGGCGGCGACGCTGAACCCGGTCTCGTACATGATCGAGTGCGTCCGCAGCCTGATCATCATCGGCTGGGATCCCGAGGCGCTCATCCTCGGCTTCGGGTTCATCGGGCTCATCGGAGCCGTCGCGCTCGTGCTCTCGTCGCGGGCGCTCCGGTTGAGGATGGCGCGCACGTGACCCTCTGGAACGTCACCTCGGGGGTCGCCTGGAGGACGCTCAAGAACGCCCTCACGAACCCGCAGATCGCCATCCCGACGATGGCGTTCCCGCTCTTCTTCTTCACCGCGTTCGCAGGCGGGCTGTCGCAGCTCCACAAGGTGCCGGGGTTCGACTTCCCGCCCGGGTACACGGGCTTCCAGTTCGTGTTCGTGCTCCTCCAGTCGGCCGCGTTCAGCGGCGTCTTCACCGGCTTCGGGGTCGCGCGCGACTTCGAGGGCGGTTTCGCGAAGCGGCTCATGCTGGCGGCGCCGAGCAGGGTCGGGATCGTCCTCGGCTATGCGCTCGCAGCCCTCTGTCGCTGGGCTGTCGTGGCCGTGATCCTCACGATCGTCGCCTTCGTCGTCGGCATGAAGGCCCTCGGCGGTCCCGTCGACTTCGTCGGCCTCTACGTGCTCGCAGCTCTCTTGAACTTCTGCGGGTTCTTCTGGGCGGGTGGGCTGGCGATGCGCTTCCGGACGATCCAAGCGGCGCCGCTCATGCAGATGCCGGTCTTCCTCGTCCTCTTCTTCGCACCGGTCTACGTTCCGCTGAACCTGCTCCACGGCTGGATCGAGGGCGCCGCGCGCGTCAACCCCGCGACCTACCTGCTCGAGACGGGTCGCGGCTTCCTCGCCGGCGACGCTCCGCATGTGCTCCTCGCCTTCGCGCTCGCGATCGGGATGGGCGTCGCGTTCTGGTGGTGGGCGTTCCTCGGCCTGCGGCGAGCCGAGCGCGCGGGTGGGTGAGCGGCTGACGCCGGGCTAGACGTCGAGGACGCGTAGGCACGCGTCGACGACGGTCGGGTCGAACTGAGTGCCTGCGCCGTCCGCGAGCCGGCGCCGCGCCTCGTCCACGCTCAGCGCCCGCCGGTACGGACGGTCCGTGGTCATCGCGTGGAAGGCGTCGCAAGTGAAGATGATTCGCGACTCGAGCGGGATCGCCTCGCCCGCGAGTCGCTCCGGATAGCCCTTGCCGTCCCAGCGCTCGTGGCATGCCCGCACGATCCGGCGCACCTCCTCGAGCTGCTCGATCGGCGCGAGGATCTTCTCGCCGAGGAGCGGATGCGTCTCTACGACCTCGCGCTCCCTCGGCGTCAGCGGGGCGGGCTTCGTGAGGATCGTCGACGAGATCCCGATCTTGCCGATGTCGTGGAAGAGTGCCCCGAGCTCGAGGCGCTTGAGCTCGCGCGGCTCGAGGCCGAGCTCCTCTCCGACCTTGAGCGCGAGGTCCGTGATCCAGCGGGCGTGTGACGACGTGTACTCGTCGTTCGCCTCGAGCGCGTTCGCGAGCGCCTCGACCGTGGAGAGGAACGTCCGCTCGAGCGTCTCGTAGCTCGAGGCGCTCTGGAGTGCCAGCTTCGCCTGCTGCGCAAGGCCGCCGAGCAGCTCGAGCTCGCGGTCGCCGAAGGTCGATCCCGCGGGGATTGCCGCTGCGATCACGCCCCAGCGTCCCTCGACGGTGAAGGGGGCGATCGCGAAGCGGCCGTCCGTGCCCTCCGGCGGGGCCGCGATCTTCGCGTAGTCCTCGGCCGCGACGAAGTACGGGTTCTTCTGGGTCAGCCACGGCCCGAGGTGCGCTGCGGGGACGGATGAGAGCCGTGCCCCGCCCTCCCACTCGCTTGGCTCCGACGCGAGCGTGACCAGATCGCCCGTCTCGGGCTCCTGGAGCCAGAGCGACGTCCCCGGGCTCGAAAGGATCCGCGCCGAGCCGCGGGCGACGCGCTCGGCGACCTCGGCGAGGCCGTCGGCCGCGGCAACGTCACGGCCGAACTCGAGCAGAGCGGTCGCGTTCTCCGCCTCGCGCCGCTGCGCCTCGTAGAGACGGGCGTTCTCGAGCGAGACCGAAGCGTGGCCCGCGAGGACCTCCATGACGCGCAGGTCGTCGGCGTCGAACTGGTCGAGACCGAGCTTCGAGATGACGAGGACGCCCGTCACCCGCGAGCCGAAGCTCAGCGGGACGGCCAGGATCGACTCCTCGATGAGAGCCGTGCCCGCGATCTGCTCCCCGAACTCGCAGTGCGCCGCGTCGCCGACGAGCAGCGGCTCGCCCGTCTCAGCGACCCGGCCGGTGATCCCGCGCCCGACGTGCGTCGTGCCGACCGCGACCTGCGAGCCGGGCTCGGCGGGGGTGAGGTTCCCCCGGAAGGCGATCGGCTCGAGCTCCTCGCCCTCGCGGACGAAGACACGGCAGTTGTGGTAGTCGATCAGGAGCCGGAGCTCGTCGGCGATCGTCAGCCCGATCTGCGCGACGCCGTTCAGGCGCGAGAGCTTCCCGGACAGGCTCTGCAGCATCTTCAGATGGGCGATCGAGCGGACGTCGTCGCGCCGCGCGTTCTCCTCGGACGGTCGCTCCGTCGCTGCGTCGTCGAAGACGACGATGAGGCCGTTCCCGCGCGACTTCGCGGTCATCATCGCCGCCTCCGCGCACGCGACCAGCTCGCGCGGGTTGGCCGCGTGCTCCGGGCCCATCGCCACTCCGGTGGACACGGTCAGCCGGCCCGCCGCCTCGACCTCGAGCAGCTCGATGCTCCCACCGAGCCGCTCGGCGAGGCCGAGCGTGCTCTCGAGGTCACCCGAGGGGATGATGATCGCGAACTCCTCGCCGCCGACCCGACAGACGACGTCCGTCGTGCGGACGGACGAGCGGAGGACGTCCGCGACGTGCAGGAGCAGCTCGTCGCCGACGCCGTGCCCGTGGACGTCGTTTACCTTCTTGAAGTCGTCCAGGTCGATCATCACGAGCGCGACGGTGTCGTGCTCGACCGACGCCCGCATGAGCTCCTGGCGGAGACGGTCGTGGAAGGTGCGGTGGTTGTAGAGGCCGGTCAGTGCGTCGGTCGAGGCCTGATGCTCGAGGCGCGCGCGCACGTGGGCGTTGTCGATCGCGAGCGCGGCGGCGTCGCCGAAGCGGGTCGCGAGCAGGAACTCCTCCTCCGTGAACTCCTCCTCCTCGCCGACCCGGTAGATGTTGAGCGTCCCCTTGAGACGCCCGCGCGCGATCAGGGGAACGGCGATGAGCGCCTCGGGGTCGACCGGCGTTCCCGGCACGAAGCGGACGCGCGGATCGAGGTGTGCCTTGTTCGCGAGGACCGGCTCGCGGTGCTCGACAGCCCAGCCGGTGATGCCCTCGCCGAACGAGAACGTCTCGCTCATGATCTCGTGCTCCCACTGGCTCCGAGCCAGGACGGGAATGAGCTCGCGCTTCGCCTCGTCCGCCTCGTAGATGTGGACGTCCTCGTACGGGATGAGGACGGCGAGCGCGTCGGCGATCCGCTCGAGGAGCGAGTCGAGGCTCTCCTCGGAGAGCACGTCGTGGAAGATCTCCGCGAGTCGTCGGTACGGCTCGACGGCCGGCTCGCCGCCGGGCACGGCAAGGGTCGACCCGACACCGGAGGTGCCGAGGCTTGCGGGCGGGGGAGCCGCAGGCTCGATGGGCGCAGGGTCCGACATGACGAGGAACGTCTTCCCTAGCTCTCATCGGACGTCGTGAGAGCTCCCTTGACACCCGTTCTGCGAAGATCGGCCGTCGTGGAGATGGTCGAGGACGCTCGCGTGGCGCTGCTCTCCCGGCTGATCGATCACGCTCCGCTCTTCCCGCCCGCGTCGCTCCCGCTTCCGGAAGCGGTGGCGGAGGATCACCGCGCTCGCGAAAGCGAGTCCGCCTTCGTGCTCGGGCGCTTCGTCTGTCCGGCGTCGCGGCTCGTGGAGCTGCCCGACGTGGGCCGCGGCGTGAGCGAGGTGCTCGACGGCGAGCTCGTTCCCGACGCGCGAGTGGAAGCGGTCGAGGCACAGCTGCCGGACGATCTCTATTCGCTCGTCGGAACCGCACCCGAGGTGTACGTCGAGGTTCGGCTCGGGGACGGGCTCGAGGCGCGCCTCGACGCGCTTCGCGCCGCAGGGCTCCGGGCCAAGGTTCGTTGCGGAGGCGCGTCCGTGCCGAGCGCGGCCGAGCTGGCCGCGTTCGTAGGTGCTTGCCGCGACCGGGGGCTCGTATTCAAGGCGACCGCGGGGCTGCATCACGCAGTGCGGAGCGACGGCGAGCACGGCCTCCTTAACTTGCTCGCCGCAGTGGTCTTCGGCGACGAGGAGGCCGCGCTCGAGGAGATGGATGCGGCGGCGTTCCGGCTCGACGCGACGTCGTTCGTGTGGCGCGACCGCGAAGCGGGAGCGGAGGATCTCGCACGGGCGCGGAGCGAGCTGCTGTGGTCGATCGGGAGCTGCAGCTTCTTCGAGCCGGTCGGCGAGCTCGAAGCGCTCGGGATGCTCCCGTGAGAGGCGCGGCCGGCTTCGGCGTCTTCTCGACCGAAGGTGAGGCCCCCCGCGTCGGCTTCCGTGTCGCGGACGGCGTGCTCGACCTCGGTGCGAGCACGGGCGACGACCTGTTCGCCGCCTCCAGCCTCAACCGCTTCCTCGCAGCCGGGCGCGAGGTGTGGGAAGCGACCGTCGAGCGCGTCGGGGAGCTCGTCGCCGGAGGCGCGGAGGTCGTTCCGCTCGACGACGTCAGCGTCCACCTTCCGTTCGAGGTCGCGGACTACGTCGACTTCTACTCCTCGCTCGAGCACGCGACGAACCTCGGTCGCCTCTTCCGTCCCGACGCCGACCCGCTGCTCCCCAACTGGCGCCATCTCCCGGTCGGCTACCACGGGCGGGCGGGGACGATCGTCGTCAGCGGCACGCCCGTCACGCGTCCGTGCGGCCAGGCGAAGGCGCCGGACGAGGGCGAGCCACGTTTCGGGCCGAGCAGGCGTCTCGACTTCGAGCTCGAGCTGGGCCTCGTCGTCGGAGTGGGGAGCACCGTCGGCGGGCCGGTCTCCGCGAGCGCCTTCCGTGACCACGTCTTCGGCGTCGTCCTCGTCAACGACTGGAGTGCGCGCGACATCCAGGCATGGGAGTACCAGCCGCTGGGCCCCTTCCTCGGGAAGTCGTTCGCGACCTCGATCTCGGGTTGGGTTACGCCGCTCGCGCTGCTCGAGGACAGGTTCGTCCGAGGCCCCGCGCAGGAGCCGGAGCCGCTGCCGTACCTCCGCGCAGAAGGGGACTGGGCGCTCGACCTCGAGCTGGAGGTCGAGCTGTCCGGCACTGTGGTCTCGCGAACGAACGCGCGCGGGCTCTACTGGACTGGGCCACAGCAGCTCGCGCACGCGACCGTGAACGGTGCGTCGCTGCGGACCGGCGATCTGCTCGCTTCGGGCACCATCTCAGGCGCCGACGACGGCTCGCAGGGTTCGCTCATCGAGCTGACCCGGAACGGCGCGCAGCCGGTCGAGCTCGGCGACGGGAGCTCCCGCGGGTTCCTCGAGGACGGCGACGAGGTCGTGCTGCGCGGGCGTGCCGGAGACGTCGAGCTCGGCGAGGTGCGCGGCGCGGTGCTTCCCGCCCGCTGTGTCTAGAAGCCCGCTATGTGTGGAAGAAGGCCGAGACCCGCCCGGCGGTTGTGCGGGGCGGGTCTCGTTTGCGATCAGCTTCCGAGAGTCGACGACGTCAACGGGACAGTGACGCGAGATCCGTCGGCGAGCGTTGCAACGACGCCGCCTATGCTCGAGTCGGAGCTCGGTTGGAAGAAGAAGGCGTCGTTCTGCAAGGTGGTCTGACGCTTCGCGCCGTTGACGACGACAGCGACTGCCTTTACTGAATCGGACGCAAGGCCATAGACGAAGGTCGCACCAGAGCCCACCCTCGCAACGTTCGGCACGACCGGAAGTTCCGGAGTGAAGCGATCGACACAACCGCCGGCGGTGAACGTACCGTCGGCGTCGAGGACAGCGCCACAGACCCTCCCTTTCTTGGTCGGAGCGGCGGCGAGGGTCCACCCCGCGGTCGAGAGCAGCGTTCGGCCTCTTGCGAGATCTGCGTTTCCCGGAAGGAGGGTACTGGCGACGCCTGGCTCGTCCTCGGTCAGGGAGGTGAGGGCTTTTCGACCGGCCGCGGACAGAGCGTCGCCAGCTGGCGTCGGCTGATCGAAGGCACTCATTGCCTCCGTCGGAGCGATCCCCACACTCGGTGTCGCAGACATCGGTGTATCGCTAGTTCGCGTGGCGGCGAAAGCGCCTACCGTGACTGCAACGAGGAGCCCGGCCACGAGCGACCCAGCAAAGGCGAGCCGATTGTGAGATGAGGGTCGTCTCATGGTCCTACCTCCTTGTGTCGGCTCTACTCATGTCGTGGTATTGCACGTGGTCGGATACGTCACGACCGTGCTCAAGTTCCCGCAAAGTGCTCGTGCCACCTGACCGGACGCGCCGAGACTCACGGGATTCTGGTAACCGGCCGTCCCCGCGATGAAGTTGCCGTTCGTGTCGTTGTACTGCACCGCGGCATATGTTCCGACAGGTCTGAAGATCTTGTTGTAATCGCGGAGAGCGAACCCGCTGGTCTGGGCCGTCTGATTCGGATTCATGTACCAGTTCGGCCCGAAGTACGTGACGACGGTCGCCAAAGCGGACGAGGCGAAGATGGCCGCGCAGGCGACGGCGAGAGCGATGCAGAGGAAGGCGCGCGATCTCATGTCGATCGTCCTTTCTCTCGGAAAGGAAGGCTTGGCTCCGGAGCGAGATGTGGCTTACAGAACCTCGTAGCAGGCGTTCCATGCCTGGGGGTCGCTGCCCGTGTTCTGGACCTGCCAGTAGTAGACATTGGCGGCTACCGATTGGGATCCCCCTCCACCGGGCGACGAGCCGTGGGCGACGACCGAGCCGTCGGTCTTCTTTATCCACCAGGAAAACGATTCGTTCGAGGAACCGCTCGACCAGTACCAGAAGTTGGCGTACTCGCTGCTCGTGCTCGCGTACACGTTGTGACTGATGAAGCCGCTGGAGGGAACACGCTGACAGCCGTTCGCGTCCGGTTGTGCCGAAGCCGGGACCTGGGAGCTGCTCAACCAGACCTTGTCCCCCGGCTGATAGGCCTGGACGGGGGTGAGGATCACCCGCACGACTGCGGGATCCGGCGCGATGAAGGGAAGCGCCCCGCCCGGTGCAGGAACGTCGCTCGTGTCGGTCCAGACGTGATCGCCCGGCTGATATGGCGGGGGCGCGGGGGGAAGCCCGCCAGCATTGCCCGTCGATGCGGCTGACAGCGGCGCGACGAGTAGTGGAAGCAGCCCGAGGATCGCGGCGAGGTACGAGAAGCGGAGAGATGACACGGCTATCTCCTTCGACGAGGTCTCCACAGAGAACTCGCCCGGACCCCGGCGAAAGTAACCGAGCCTATTCGGTGATTGGTCGAAGATGGCGTGCAGCGTCGACCACGGTCGTGGGATCCGGGCCGGTGATCGTCACGTAGAGGCGGCGGCTTCGCAGTTGGCCGAGCCAGGCATCGCCGATCGTGGTCAGTTGCATGGTTCCCACGCGCGGCACGGGGTCGAATGCGAAGGTGAGATCTCCGCTGTACGCATACGCGGGAAGCGGCCGGCGTGCCTGGCGAACCACCACAATGGCTCCGTCGGGCATGAGATAGGTGACGGTCACCCCGGTGGAGTGGAGCGGCGGACGGTTTGCACTCCGCGGGTACTCACTCACTAGGCTGTCGACCTCGAAGCCGTCGAGGCGAAGATGCGAACGGGATCGAGCGACGCCGAGCACGGGCAGGCCGAGCAGTGTCGTCGCCTGGGAGGGCGAGCTTGGGCGCTGGCCGACGATGCCGCCGCTGGTGGGTACGGGTGGCGGCTTCCTGTCCGGCTGAAAGTCGGCTGCAGCCAAAGGCACGCTTGACACATGGACGACCGACCAGCGAGTGCCGTCTGGCTCCTGAACCACGAGTGGCACGAAGGTGCGCGGGTCGACCGCAACCCGCTCGCCACGGTGGTGGGCGTCGGTGAGGGCAAGCCAGCGCACCTCCCGTCCCTCGACAACGGCGGTGCCGAGGTTGCGCACCCGTCCCTGCCGAAGTGCTTGTCTGTATCCGGTCAGAAAGAGCGGAAGCGGGCCGAGACTCGGGGCTGGGGCCGAGGCAACTTTCCGTGGGGTGCCAACCGTCTCCCTGACAATCCCATGGTTACGGCGCTCGACCACGCGCAGTCGCCTGCTCTGCTCATCGAACCACGACTCGACCGTCAACAGCGACGGCCTCTCCGTTCCCGTTGAGAGGTCGACGGTGCGATCGTCAGCGATCGTCCGTGCGACGACGGCATGGAGTACTCGATCGCTGCCGACGGCTGCGAGCGCCTCGTCGCTCAATCGTGGAGCATGGTCGCGGACGAGCGGCAACCCGGTGAGAACGACGACCATCCCAGCAGCGACGGTTGCCGCCGCGCCGGCGATGACAAGCCGGCGTCGACCTGGTCCGGCTGCTTTCTCTGGTTCGCTGGCGAGCGCGGCGACGTGTCGTGCAACCCACAGCAGATCAGGGTCATGGCGAAGCGCCTCGACTACCTCCTCCGGTAGTCGTTTGCGCCTCCAGCGGGTCACGAGCCGAACCCCTCGCTTCGGAGATCACGCCGAAGCGCTTCGATACCACGGCGGAAGCGCATCTTTACCGCGCCCTCCGACAATGCGAGATCTCTGCCGATCTCGCTGAAGGTCTCGCCGTGCAACAGCCGTCGGACGACCACCTCTTGTTGCGCCAGTGGAAGTCGTGCGAGCGCGCCCAGCAATATGCCGGCCAAATCGCCTCCGGACGTCGAGTCTGTGTGAGAGGCGTTCCGGACCTCTTCGTACGCTTCGTACTGGCGACGGCTGCGCCGCCTCTCGTCGACCCAGCGCCGATGGGCGACTGCCAGAAGCCATGGAAGAACGGGCCGCGGGTCTCGCTCGAGTTGTGGTTCTGACGCCGCCGCATGCGTGAATACCTGTTGTGTCAGTTCTTCTGCTTCGCCGGGGTCCGCAGTCCTACGGACCAAGAATCGGTACACGTCGCCGTAGTAGCGTCGAAACGCCCGCTCGGCGAGGCGTCCCATCGAATAGAACTCGCTCACCGACGACAAAAGTAACGGTGTGCCTTATCTATGCCGCCGTACGCATCTCGGACGCGTTCGCGGATTCTCGAATTGCTCTGGTCGACGTTAGTCGTCGGGCGGAAAGACGCCGGCACGGTAGACCTGGCCCTCGAGCTGCCGCCCGAGGACGCCTTCGAGCCACTCGGACACGCGGACGAGTGCATCCAGGTCGACTCCGGTCTCCACCCCGTCGCCGTGGAGGAGATAGACGAGGTCCTCGGTCGCGATGTTCCCGGTCGCCCTCGGTGCGAAGGGGCAGCCGCCCAGGCCTCCGACCGATGCGTCGAGGACGGTCGCACCGGCTTCGAGCGCCGCGACCGCGTTCGCGTACCCCGTGTTCCGCGTGTTGTGGAAGTGGCCGCCGACCGGGACGCCGAGCTTCGTCGCGCCCTCGACGAGCCGATGAACCTGACGCGGCGCGCCGACGCCGATGGTGTCGGCGAGGAGGAGCGTGTCCGGGCGCGCTTCCGCGACGCGTGCGGCGAGCTCGAGCACGCGTCCGTCGTCCACCGCGCCTTCGAACGGGCAGCCGAAGGCGACGCTGATCGTGATCCCGACGCGGAGCCCGTCTGTCTGCGCGCGCTCGGCGATCCGAAGGCCACCCTCGAGCGACTCCTCCACCGAGGCGTTCTGGTTCCTGCGGTTGAACGACTCGGTCGCCCCGAACGCGTACCGGACCTCGTCGAGCCCAGCGGCGACCAGCCGCTCGTACCCGCGCTCGTTCAGCGCGAGCCCCGAGTAGACGGTGCCCGGCCTCCGGTCGAGCGCGTTCACGACCTCCTCCGCCCCGGCCATCTGCGGGACGCGGCGGGGGTCGACGAAGCTCGCGACCTCGACCAGCAGGATGTGCGCATCGGCGAGCCGGTCGACGAGCTCCGCGCGTACCTCGGGGGCCAGGACGTCCGGCTCGTTCTGCAGGCCGTCCCGCGGGCCGACGTCGCAGAGCGTCACGATCGGGCCGGCCGCCACGGGGCCACCTTACCGGGCTCGATGCCGTACTCTGGGCGCGTGGCCGGGACGATCGTCGTCGGCGTCGACGGGTCCGACGCTTCGCGCGAGGCGCTGCGCTGGGCGGCCGCCGAGGCGGCTCTCCGCGAGGCACGGGTGGTAGCGGTCCACGTCTTCGCCTTCATGCCGCTGACCGCGATCGGCGACCCCGGGATGATCCCGATGCCCGCGGGCGACCTGCCCGGTCAGCTCGACGCCGAGCGCACGGGCGCCCAGGCCGAGCTGGACACCGCGGTCGCGGACGCGTTCCCCGACGGGCAGCCGAAGGACTTCGAGCCGAGGCTCGTCGAGGGGGATCCGGCCGACGCCCTCGTCGCGGAGGCCGGAAGCGCGGAGCTGATCGTCGTCGGCTCGCGCGGCCGCGGCGGGCTGAAGTCTGCGCTGCTCGGGTCCGTGAGCGGCCACGTGATCCACCACGCGGCGTGCCCCGTGGTGGTCGTGAAGGCGCCGTCGAGCTAGAGGGTTCTAGCCCGCGAGCGCGGCCGAGCGCTCCGCAAGCTCCACATCCCGGTCGGTGATCGCGCCCGCGCTGTGCGTCGACCACCGGAGCGTCACGTTCTTGTAGCGCACGTCGATGTCCGGGTGATGGTCCTCCGCCTCGGCGAGGTCGGCGACACGGTCGACGAACGCGATCGCCTCGGGGAAGCTCCGAAACTCGAAGGTCCGCTCGAGCGCTCCGTTCACCTCGTTCCAGCCTGAAGGTGTCATGCGAGGAGTATGGCCGCCGGGTGCTTCAGGCCGCGCCGCGAAGCGACACGCGCTGGCCGTTCATCGAGGCAGCGTCGTCCCCGCACAGGTACGCGATCGCATCCGCGACCGCCTCGGCAGGCGTGCCCTTGGAGAAGTCCTCGTCCGGCTTCTCATCTCGCATCGCCGGCGTCACGATCTCGCCGCCGATGACGACGACGTTCGCGGTCGAGCCGGTCTTCCGGAACCGGTCGGCGAGGGCGAGAGTCCACGCCTCGGCAGCGGCCTTCGCCGCCGCGTACGAGGCGTTCCTGCTCGTCGGGGCCTGCGCCTGTGCCGGTGAGACGAGGACGACGCGACCGCGCCCGGAAGCGAGGAGGTGCGCGGCAAACGCCTGCGTCGTGTGCTGATAGGTGCGGACGAGGAGATCCTGGAAGCGGTCCCAGTCCTCGGGCGGCGCCTCCTCGATCGGCGGGCTCGCCCACCAACCCCCGACCAAGTGGACGAGCCCGTCGAGGTGCCCGTGCCGCTCGGCGATCCCGTCCGCCCACGCGTGCGTCGCAGAGGCGTCGAGGAAGTCCACGGATGCGGTCTCCACCAGCCCGCTCACACTCGAAGCGAGCGCGTCGAGCTCCTCGAGGCGGCGTCCCGCGATCGCGAGCGTCGCTCCGCCCGCCGCCAGCCGTTCGACGGCGGTCGGCCCGAGGTTCCCGGCCGCGCCGGCGATCGCGATCACCCGATCCAGGAGCCTCGCTGCCACCGGGCCGCCACGCTAGCAACACGCGCCGTGCGCAACCGGCGGCCGTCCGTAACACGGAGTCAACGACCGCAGCCCTCGGACGGCGTCTCAGGGTGGGCGATGGCGGAGCCGCAGGGAGAGGGAGACGCGATGTCCCGGTCGCTCCGCGCGCGTCAGGACCGGGACATCGCGATGACACACGCCCTGGCGACCGCCGAGTACGCGCTCGCCTCCGAAGCCGCCCAGATCGCGCGCGCGTTCGCGATCGTCGGCCTCGATTTCGACGCGCCGACCTTCGTGGCCATACGCATCCTCGAGTCGAGCGTCGCGGAGGATCTGGACCTCGAGCACGCGCTTTCCTCCTCGGTTATTCGCGGCCTGATCGACCGCTCGGCGGCCCTGAGCGAAGAGCTGCTCGCCTCGTAGCATTAGGCCGCAATTCGCCCGCCTCGAGCGGTGACGCACGTTCGGGGAGACGCCGGAGAGTCGCTCAGCCGTGCGCCTCGGCCGGGAGCCAGGTCGCGAGGCTGCGGCGAGAGTGGCGCTCGCTCGGCCAGGCCGCGCGTAACCTCGTCCTGGAACGGCGGGCCGCCGCGGGACTCGATCGTGACGGCGATCGTGACCAGTGCGAGCGCTCCGAAACCGTCGCGCCGCACGACCGAGGGTACGCTCGACGCGTGGATCGGCCCGTGCGCTCCGACGGTGAGATCGACTTCGACGAGTGCGTCGCCGAGGCGCTAGCGTCGCTGCCCGACGACCTCCGCGCCTTCATGTCGAACGTCGAGCTCGTCGTCGAGGAGGAGCCGCCGCCCGGGAGTCGGCTGCTCGGGCTCTACCAGGGCGTGCCCCTGACGAGGCGTTCGAGCTCGTACGCCGCCGTCCCGCCGGACAAGATCACGATCTTTCGTGGCCCGCTCGAGCGGCTCTACGGCCTCGACCGGAATCGCCTCCGGAAGGAGATTCGCCGCGTCGTCCTCCACGAGGTCGCGCATCACTTCGGGATCAGCGACACACGGCTGCACGAGCTCGACCGCTACTGAGCCGCGGCACGAGACCGGCCAGGCATGATCGAAAGGCTCCGTTCGGGGCACAGCCGCAAACCCAAGAGGAGGCTTGCTTCTCGTGAGACGTCTCGCAACCGTTCTGGCGATCGCGCTCGTCGCGTTCGCGTCCATCGTCGGGCTCGCCGCCCAGCGCGCGGGCGCCGGGCCGAGCGCTGCGGCGGCGACCACGAAGGTCACCGTCGTCGCCACCGACTTCAAGTTCAAGCTCTCGAAGACGAAAGTCCCGAAAGGCACGGTCGTGTTCACGCTCGTCAACAAGGGCAAGTCCGCGCACGACTTCAAGATCTCGGGCAAGAAGACCCCGCTCGTCAGGCCCAAGAAGACCGCGAAGCTCACGGTCGTCTTCAAGGAGCCGGGGAAGTACCACTACCTCTGCACCGTGCCGGGTCATGCGCTGGCGGGCATGAAGGGGGTTCTCACGGTCACCGGGTGAGTACCGGCTCTTGGCCGTGTGGAGCCGGTGTAAGGTCCCCGAGTACGTCAGGGCACCGACTCAGGAGGGGAGACATGAACGTAGTGAGACGGCTGCGGCGTGCGCCGCGGCTGACCATTGCCCTCACCGCGGCAGTGGTGGTTTCGATCGCCGCGGCGGTGGCCTGGGGCGCGACACCCGCGATCCAGACCATCACGCCGAACACCGCGGACCAGATGACGAACATCGATGTCGCGCGTCAGCAGGCCAAGAACTACTACGGCGCGCCGCTCGCGGCGAGCGGAGCGACCGGCACGTGGGCCGACCCGCTCAACCTCCAGAGCAACTACGCGCACGAGGCCGCGTCCGTCGCCTCCAAGGGCGAGAACTGGCTCCATGCGCGCTCGAAGGTGCACAACCGAGCGATCGTGCTCGACGTCGACGACACGACGCTGACGACCTGGAACTACGAGCTCTTTTCGAACTGGGACTTCAACGGGGGCACGAACGCGAACTTCGTCGGCCTGACGACCACCGGTACGCCTCCGAATACGGTCACGACCTTCACCGGCAACATGTTCCCGGCCACGCCGGGCATGGTCGACCTGGTCAGTCAGGCCAAGGCCATGGGGTATGCCATCTTCTGGATCACCGGGCGGGGCGACTCTCAGCATCAGGCGACGATCGCCAACCTGCAGAGTGACGCTGCGGCCGGTCTCCCGGACATCACCTCCGTGATCTACTCCGGGTTCACCGTCCCGGAGATCGACGCCGGCTATGTGGCGTCGACACCGCTCGACACGGGGCACGGCGGCTTCACCGACGGCCTGTTCACCAAGCCTCCGGTCGGCTCCTACCCCGCGTACCTGAACAAGCCCGAGTTCTGTGCCGACGCCATCGCGGCGAAGGCGTCGTGCCCGACGATTCAGTACAAGTCCGGTACGCGCGCCTACATCGAGTCGCAGGGCTACGACATCGTCGCGGACTTCGGCGACCAGTTCAGCGACCTGAAGGGCGGCTTCGCGGACAAGACGTTCAAGATGCCGAACCCGAACTACTTCCTGCCGTAGAGCGTTCTCCGGGCCGCCTGGTGGGCGGCATCGACGAGGCACGAAGCGCGAACGCCGCCCTCCAGGGCGGCGTTCGCGCTGCTCGTGCCGTGCCCTAGCGCCGTTTCGAAGGTGCCCAGGCCGGACTGAATTCGGCGAAGCGGGTCTTGGTCAGCTTCTTCACTCCGCCGCCCGCCGCGCTGACGACGTCGATGTCCGAATGGCTCGTCAGGTCGCTGGTGAACGCGATTCTCTTGCCGTCCGAGGACCACGTCGGCTCCATCCCCTTGGCGATGCGGCGAACGTGGCTACCGTCGGCGTCCATGACGTAGACGGCCTCGGCGCCCCCTCTGCGTGTGCTCGTGAAGGCGATCGATTGCCCGTTCGGCGACCACGCGGCTCCGCCGTCCGATCCCGGGCTGTTCGAGATGTTGGTTTGTTCGCTGGCGTCCGGCTTCATGACGTAGATCTCGTTGTTTCCGTCCCGGTTGCTGGTGAAGGCGATCGTGCTCCCATCAGGCGACCACGCCGCGTCGCTGTCCGTCCCTCCCGTCGTAAGGCGACGGACCCCCGAACCGTTCGGGCGCATCACATAGATGCCGGCCCCGCCCGCCCGGTCGCTGTCGAACGCGATCCACTTCCCGTCGGGCGACCACGACCCGGGGCCGTCGTGTGCCGGGTTCCTGGTCAGGTTCCGGAGCCCCTTCCCGTCGGCGTTCACGACGAACACGTCTCCGTTCGGCGTCCGCTGGCTGTAGAAGGCGATTCGGCGGCCGTCCGGGGACCATGTCGGGAACGCGTCGACCTTCGGGTCGTTCGTCAGCCGTCGCAGGACGCGGCCCGTCTCCGTCATGAGGTAGATCTCTGCGTTCCCGTCGCGGTTGCTTCCGATCGCGAGCGTCCCGGGTGCGGCCGGCCCCTCTCTCGAGGTCCGACTGGCCGCGCTGGTGCTCGTCAAGAGCGTCCCGAGCGCTGCGACGGCGAGAATCGAAAAGAGCGTTTTCATCGTGACCCCCAGTCGGTCGAGCTTTCCCACGTCGCGACACGCGTGACCTGCTGCAGGCCCGTGCCGTCGGCGTGCATCACGTACACGTCTGCGTTCCCCTTCTTTCCGGATCCCGGCGTCCTCGAGACCGTGAGCCACTTGCCGTCCGGCGAGAACGACGCCGAGAGGTATCGCACGTGCCCTCCGCGGGCGTGCGTCAGCCGCTTCAGGCCGGTCCCGTCCGGGCGAACCGTGTACAGGTTGGCCGAGACGCTCGATGGGCCGTCCTCGTTGGAAGTGAAGACGATCCGCCTCCCGTCCGGAGACCAGTCGGGCTCGCCTCCGCGAAGCGACCAGGGAGTGATGCGCCGCGGATTGCGTCCGTCCGCGTCGAGTACGAAAACGGCACGGCGGTCTCCGAGCACGCGCTGGACAGCGAGTCGTCGACCGTCCGGCGACCACTGCGGCCACTCGTCGGACTCCCCGGAGCCGGGTGTTTGCGTGAGCTCGTGAAGCCCACTCCCGTCCGCATTGACGACGCACGTTCGCTCACCCTTGGGCAGCGACTCGCAACTGAACGCGATCTGCTTGCCGTCGGGCGACCATCCGGGCGCGTTCCGGCAGATGCCGCCGGCGCCATGACCTCGGGTAAAGCAGCCCGTGCCCGTGGGGTCGTACGCCACGCGCCTGAGCCCTTTGCCTCCTCGCGTGACCACCCAGATCTCGTCCGTCTCACACCGCGGGCCGCACCCGTTGGGATCGACTCTCTGGAATGCGATGCGACGTCCGTCGGGCGACCAGTCGGGAACGTTGTCCAGCACTCCCTTCGACGGATGCGTCACCTGACGCACCTGCGTACCACGCGTGCTCGTCGTGAAGATCGCTCCCCACGTGTGGCTGTCGTCGAAGTACCTCCGGAACACCAGGTCTCCGTTGGCGCCCGGTGCAGTGCCCCGCGCAGCGAGCGCGGTGATGATGGCGATGGCGAGGACTAAGACCAGGGCGAGTGCGCGTCGTGGTGCGGGCATGCGAGCGGTTATCGCACGGGCTGCTTGCAGGTCGCTGACTCCCGCTTGACAATCCCTTGCAGACGCCCTTCGTCCCAGGAGGCTCGCGTGGAGATTCGGTTCCTCGGCCCCTTCGACGTCGTCGACGAGGACCGCTCGGTCTCGGTCGGAGGCGGGAGGCAGCGAGCGCTGCTCGCGATTCTCGCCTTGCGTCCGGGCACGGTCGTGCCGGTGAGGCGGCTCATCGACGACCTCTGGTCGGAGAATCCGCCCGACGCAGCGCACAACGCACTGCAGGCGTATGTCTCGCGGCTGCGGAAGGCATTGCGTCAGGCCAACGGCGACGGCGAGGCGATCCGCTTCCAGCACGGGGGCTACCTGCTCGACATCTCGAAGGACCGGATCGACTCCCATCGTTTCGAGTGCCTTGTCGAAGAGGGACAGCGCCGTGCGCAGGCTGGAGACGAGAACGAGGCGGCGAGCCTCCTTCGGGAGGCACTCGCATTGTGGCGGGGGCCGGCGCTGGTCGACTTCGCGCACGAGCCCTTCGCCCAGGCGGAGATCGCGCGTCTCGAGGAGCTGCGCCTGACCGCGATCGAGGCCCGCATCGACGCCGACCTCGTGTGCGGCCGCCATGCAGCGCTCGTACCCGAGCTCGAGGCGCTCGTGACCGAGGAGCCCCACAGAGAGGGCTTCCGCCGGCAGCTGATGGTCTCGCTCTACCGGTCCGGACGCCAGGGCGAGGCGCTGGAGGTCTACACCGACGCGCGCTCGACGCTCGATGCGGACCTTGGCATCGAGCCGACGCCGGAGCTCCGCGAGCTCCAGCGGGCGATCCTCCGCCAGGACCCGGTGCTCGCTGCGCCTGCGTCCGTGCAGGGGGCATCGGCGCGGCGGATCTCGTCGTCGCTCGTCCGCAGGCGTCGCTGGTGGATGGCAGGCGGCGCGGCGGCGTTCGCCGTATTCGCGCTGGTGACCGTCGGGATCCTCCTCCGGCCGTCGAGCAGCTCCGTGGCGGTTCACGTCGTCCACAACTCGGTTGCGGTCGTGGACGCGAAGACGAACCGGATCGTGGACGACGTCGTCGTTGGCGACTACCCGGGGCCGGTTGCCGCGCGCGATGGATCGGTCTGGGTCGGCAACATCGGCGACAGCACCGTCACGGAGATCCACGGAGAGACGCGGGAGACCGAGTTTCCGGCGAGCGCCCAACGCCCCGTCGACCTCGCGCTCACCGAGGACGCTCTCTGGATCGCCAACGCATCGAACTTCGCCACCGAACCGCCGACCGGAGGGGGAACCGTGACGCGTAGCAGCCTCGATGCCGGTGAGCTCCGGGTCGTGAAGGTCGGGCCGCCGCGCGTCCCGGACGAGATGGGGACGTTCGTCGCCAGCGATGGCCGGGCGGTGTGGGCGACGAACAGGAGCAGCGCGACGGTTGCCAGGCTCGATCCCGCCAGCGGCCGCGTGCTCACGCGAGTCATGGGACTCGCGAGCGGCGGGATCGCCGCTGGCTACGGTGCTGTTTGGGTTCCGCTGCCGCGGAAGGACCTCGTCGCTCGCCTGAATCTCCGCACGGGACACGTCCAAGCACGGATACCCGTCTCCGGCAACCCGCAGCGCGTCGCTGTCGGGGAGGGCGGCGTGTGGGTGGTCACGACTGGACTGCACAGCGCCGTCTGGCGCATCGACCCGGGCAACGACGAGACCGTCGCCGTCATCCCTGTCCCGCCCAAGGCTCGACGGGTCACGACCGGAGACGGCTACGTGTGGGTGACGAGCGGTCGCGCCGAGGAGGAGAAGGTGCGACGGCCGGGTCTGCTTTCGAAGATCGACCCGCGCACGAACACGATCGTTGCGTCGATCGCACTCGGCTTCCGGCCGGACGGCGTAGCGGTGTCCAACGATCTCGTCTGGGTGGCGATCGCTCCGCTCTAGCTCCGCCTACGAAGCAGTGCCCCCGGCATGAATCGAACATGCGCACGCGGTTTAGGAAGTCCGCACTCATCCGATCTACGCCATCCCGCACTCGGACGCCTCGATTGCTCGGATGCACGTAACTTCGCGCTTCCACGCGGTGTCCGATCGCGATCGCGGTATCGGCCATCTGCACCGCCGCGATCAGGATTTGCCTTCGTCCCAGCGTGTTGGGGGTAGTTCCCCGGATTCGACGTTGCGGCGTAGGTTCCGGTGGTAGCCAGCCATCTGGCGTGCAATCAGGCGCTCTGCGAGCGGCTGCAGCAGCCGCGGCACACCGGGCAACTCGCCCTCAGCGACGAAGTCGACTCGGGTCCCTGCACCGTCGGCTGCGAACGACCACGTGCCATCGATGGGGTATGGCCCCTCGACGATGTGCGCGTGGACACGTGCAGGTCGTTCGAACTCCGTGAACTCGACGATCTGCTCGAACTCTTTCCCCCGCAGGCCCTTCGTGCGCTCGCGAACTCGGGTGCCTTGTTGGGGTGCACCGACAGTGAGCTGCTCGACGGAGGTCTTGGACGTCTGCCACGCACTGAGGTTGGTCGGATTGGTGACGTAGTCGAAAACGACCTCGGGGGAACGGCTGACGGAAAACGACTGCTCGATACGCATGGTGTGGCCTCCTAGTCGGATGGAAGTAGCGCTCTGTCAAAGAAGTCGGTGACCCGACGTTCGTACTCGGCAGGACGAGCGTCCATGCCGCCCGTGTGCTTCGAGCCGGGCACCCTCCAGATCGCCTTCGGCCCTCGCGCCGCCGCGTAGTAGATCGGCCCCCTCGTGTTCTCGCCGCCCAGCCCGGGATCGGCATGGATGAGGAAAACAGCGCGAGGGGCAATGCGCGCGATGCGACTCTCGATCGGCGGTGGCGGGCCGTGGTTCGAAAAGACGGACAGGGCCGCGGTCATGAGGGCCAGGTTCGGTTCTGCCAGTAGACGGACTGGGCCTCTCACGTCCTCGTCCCCGACGCGGCTGCCAGCGCCCTCGGCGACGATCGCCTTGAAGGCGGTCGACTGCGCCGCTGCCTCGATCAGGATCTCCCCGCCGATCGAGAAACCGAAGCCGCCGATCCGGTGCGGATCGACGTCCGGGCGGTTTCGGAGATACACGGCGGCGGCGAGGAGGTCGCGGTCGCCCGCCCAGCGTACGGTGTCTCCCTCGCTCGAGCCTTGCCCGCGCGGGTCGAGAAGCAGCACGCCGTATCCGTGGCGGATCAGCATCCTCGCCTCCTGCGACCGAGTCGCTCCCGGGAAAAGGACGATCGCGGCACGATTGTCGGAGGGGACGTACGACGCGCTCAGCCGGAGCCCATCGCTCGTGGGGACGGTCACCGTCTCGTACGCGACGCCGAGCTCCGGCCTGACCACGCCCCGCCCGGTGTGCGAGTAGATGTACGCGAAGCCGATCGGGAAGACGAAGAACCAGATCATCGCGAGTGCGACAAAGGGGGCAGACACGGCAATGAGCGCGCGGCGTAGGTAGCGGCGTCGCCAGCTGTCCCCCGTGCGCCGTGCTCTCCACATCGTCACGGGTCCGCTCAGCAGGAGAGCGACACCTGCGAGGATCGCTAGCAGGCCGGTGTAGTGGTCACCGGAAGCGTTGCCGTCGAGGAAGTAGTAGGCGCTGGGTACACCGACCGTGATGGCCAGAGCGCCGAGCGTCATGGCCGTGGTGGCTCGCAGGCCTGCGCGGAGATGCGGATATGCCACGGCGAGCGCCGCGAGTATCGCGACCGGGATGAGACCGCTTGCGAGGTGGTCGCGAGCCGAGGTGCCGGGCTCGGGCTGCAGGAAGTTGTCGTCGAGGATGTGGAGGGCGACGGCGCCCGTCGCGATCACGAAGAAGGCCGAGGCTCGGCGCAGGATGCGCGTTCGTCGAGCGAGCGAGGCCGTTGGGACTTGAACCTCAGAAGTCGCGGAGGCGCTCATGACTGGCTCGCGGCAGGTCGGATTGCAGCTGCCTGCAGGTGGCCCCGGCCGGCTCGGCGGAGTGTCGAGTACGCCCAAGCCGTCCTCACGATCCCCCAGCTCAGAGCGAGTACGCCACTCGCGAGGACGATGTAGGCGACGTCCGGCAAGCCCTGAGCTACCGTGAGAAGTGGCAGCCCGAGCTGCTTCGGCACGAGCACGAGGACCATGACGCTCCAGCCGAGGCTCAGTACCAGCAACCCCGAGATGCGCAACCGTGGCCACCGTAGGCGACTGCGGGGGAGTCGACTTTGCCGCAGAGCCGCGACCCACACGGTGATTCGACGCAGCTGGAAAGCGATGATTCCGAAGAGAACTGCGTAGGCCAGGAAGATTGGGAGGCGCGAGGGTGGCGGCGCGGGCTCGCGCCCCTCGAGGAGGCTCGTCACGCCTTCGGAGATGCTTCCCATTCGACCGCTCAGGAACAAGTCGAGTGAGTTCTCCGCATTCATCAACACCGCGACACCAGTGCCGCTCTCGGGCACGAGCACGGCGTTCGCGTGGAAGTTGAACGTCTCGCCCTGATGGTGCACGGCCGGGATCCCGTTGATCGGACCGATGAACCAGCCCATCCCGTAGGACGTGCCGGTCTGCGGCGTCGCCACCGCGGGCCGGTGCATGGCGTCGACCGCTGCCGGCGACAGCACCGTCGTGCGCCCGTATCGACCCTGGTTCAACTGCGCGATCAGGTAGTGGGCCATGTCCTCGGCGTTCGAGATGAGGTATCCGGCCGGAACGAGCCCGCGGTTGTACGGCAAGTCAGCTGCCCTTGGCCTGCCGAACAGGTAGTGGTAGCCCGTGGCGAGGCCGTGCTTCTTCGCGGCGCCCTCGGACGTGAACGAACCCTTCATGTCCAGCGGGTCGAGGATCTCCCTCTGCACGTAGCTCTCGTACGACCGACCGGCGACCGCCTGCACGATAAGCCCCAGGATCGAGTAGTTGATCGTGCTGTACTGGTGCCGCTCGCCGACCGGCGCCGTCAGCGTGACGTTGTGCAGCTTGCGAACGGCACGCTCGAGCGCGCGATCATCGACATCGTCGTTGCCCTGGAAACTCCGGCCTGTCTTCGTCGACAGGCCGCTCGTCTGGTTCAGGAGATGGCGGACAGTGATCTCGGCCGAAGCCGCCTCGTCCGCGACGCGGAACCACGGGAGGTAGCGCTGCACTGGAGCGTCGAGCTCCACCTTCCCCGCTTCGACTAGTTGCATGACCGCCAGCGCGGTGAACGACTTGCTGAGCGAGCCGATGATGAAGGGCGTTTTCGGAGTCACGGCTCGCCCGGAGTCGTCAGCCTTGCCGAACCCCCGCACGTACGCGATCCGGTCGCCCTGGACGATCGCGAGTGCGAGCCCTGGGATTCGCTGCGCCGCCATCTCGTGCTGGACGTAGCGATCGATTGCTGCGTACGCGGGAGCGGCGCCGGGCCCGTTGGCAACGGGTGTCTCCGAGCCCGGGAGGGTCGCGAGCTGGGCTGCGCCGAGGACCAGCGCGACGAGCGTCGCCCAGATCGCAATCTGCCGAATCCGAGCGCTCCTCCGGCGACCCACAGGAGCCGCCTGGTTTCTCGTGAGTGTTGGGGATGCCATTGGATCCGCCTCTCAGTTCTGCGGCTGCAGGTCGCGGGAATCGTCGTGGTGCGAGCGCCCGATCCCCTGAACGTCAGGTGAGTACGCCGACTCTCGGGCGGGCAGGAAGCGCAGCACGATCACAGCCGTCACGGCCGCGAGTGCCGCGGCGACCAGCAGTCCGATGCCCATGGCCTGGGTGAAGGCTGCGCCCGTCTCGGCGAGCAGGCTGGAGGAGGCTCCGGGCGGGAGTTGAGCGGCGATCGCGCTGGCCGCGCCTATCGAGCCTTCCGCCGCCGTCTGGGCCTGCGGAGGCAGGCCGCCGAGCGAGCCTTCCACGTCGTTCGAGTACAGAGAGCTCACGAGCGAGCCGATCACGGCCACACCGAGTGCTCCCGAAACCATCCGCGCGACTGTGTTCGTGGCTGAGGCGACGCCGGACTTGGCCGCCGGCACGGCGCCGACGACAGCCTCGGTCGCAGGAGCCATCACCCAGCCCATCGCGAGCGCGAGCCCGAAGAACCATGCAGCCAGCGCGAGCCCGCTCGTGCTCGGCTCCCAGAGCATGGTGAGTGACAGGACGAGAGCGAGACCCGTCAAACCTGCCGCAACGACGCGTGACGTCCCGAGTCGTCGCACGGCCTTGCTCGAGGAGCCGGCTCCCATCATCAAGCCGAGCGCCAGGGGGCTCATGATCGCCCCTGCCCCGACCGCGCTGTAGCCGTGGGCGAACTGAAGGTATTGCGTGAGCGCGAAGATGGCGCCGAGCAGCGCGAAGAACGCGACGCTGACGGCCGCGGTGCCCACGCTGAAGCGCGCGCGGCGGAAGAAGCCCAGGTCGAGCATCGGATCCTTGGTTCGGGCCTCCCACCAGAGGAAGGAGCCCAGCAGGGCCCCGCTCAGTGCCAGCGATCCGAGCACGAGACCGGACGTCCAGCCTTGCTCGGGCGCCTCGATGATCGCGTAGACGAGGACGCTGAAGCCTGCTGCGGAGAGTGCGGCCCCGAGGAGATCGAACGACCCGGGGTTTGGATCGCGGCTCTCCGGCACGTAGCGAATACCGAGCAGCAGGGCCGCTCCCGCGAACGGCACGTTGACCAGGAACACCGCGGGCCAGTCGAACCACTCGAGCAGCAAACCGCCGGCCAGCGGGCCAAGCCCGATCCCAACCGCCGCCAGGGCCGCCCAGATCGCGATCGCCTTCCCGCGCTCCTCGCCCGTAAAGACGTTAGCGATGATCGAAAGGGTCGCCGGCATGATCAATGCGGCGCCGATTCCCATCGCCGCACGCACGGCGATCACCTGGTCGGCCGAGTCGGCCACGAGTGCGCCGAGGCTCGCGAGTCCGAAGATCGACACGCCGGCCTGCAGCGCGAGCTTGCGCCCGAAACGGTCGCCGAGCGTGCCGAAGACGAGCAGCAGCCCGGCGAAGACGAGCAGGTACGAGGCAACCATCCACTGCAACTTCGAGGGCGATGCGTCGAACTCGGCCTGCAGGGTCGGCAGAGCGACGTTGAGGATCGTGTTGTCGAGCCCGATAATCACGAGGCTCAGCGACAGCACTGCGAGTGTCTTCCAGCGCCGAGCGTGCTGGACGGGGTCGAGTGTCATCGAGCTGCACTCCTTTCAGAGCGGTTCGAGGTCGAGGTGTCGCCATGCGCACAGGCGACCTCGAGGTCGCCGCGGCCGGCCGCGTAAGCGAACGGGTGATAGAAGACATCGAGGGCACACGCGGTGGGTACGTCGAGGTGGAGCTCCGCCTCGAACATCTGGTCGACGACGACGACTCGCGTGCGGCCGGTTGACTTGCTCCAGAAGAGCGAGACCGCGAGGCCGTCGTTCTCGCGGACCGCGAGCTCGCTCCACGTTTCGTGCTGACGAGATGCACTCATGACTCCTCCTTCGGGATTGCGGCTGCCTGGTGCGGTCACGGGATCCGCACCTCGTTGACCGGGACGGCCGTTGTGCGCTCAGCGACGAAATACGGCAATTGCGCGAGCGCGTTCGCCTCGCTCGAGGCGTCCACCGTCCACCACATCGAATGGCCGCCGGAATGGCAGGAGGCCAGCGCGCCCCTATGACGAAGCGGGCTCTCGAAGCCGCTAAAGGCGGCGAAGGCAACGCCGCACTCATTCGGCTCGTGGTGGTGGTGAAGCAGGTAGCAGGGCATGTGTCCGACGATGCCGCGAAGCCCGCGTCCCGACATCAGGCGGTCCCCCTCGATCGGCCACCCTGATTTTTCGATCGCCCGACCCTGATTTAGGGTGGCGCTGAAAGCCACAGATGACGCTTGCCACGCATCTCGTCGGCCGAGCATCAGAACTCGACTCGGTCGACCGTCTCCTCGCCCAGGTCGCTCGGGGAGAGTCTGCGGCGCTCGAGTTGGTCGGGGAGCCCGGAATCGGCAAGACGCGCCTCCTCTCCGAGCTCGCTGCCCGGGCCGACGCACAGGGGTACCTCGTGCTCTCGGGGCGAGCCGGTGAGCTCGAGCTCGACTTGCCTTTCTGGGTCTTCGTCGACGCGCTCGACGAGTACGTCCACGGCCTGGACCCGCAGCGCCTAGACGACCTCGATGAGGACGTGCGCGCGGAACTCGCCACCGTCCTCCCGTCACTGGCCGGCCTGGCGATCGGGCACAGAACGGCGATCCAGCACGAGCGGTATCGAAGCCACCGCGCGGTGTGCATGTTGCTCGAGGCGCTCGCGCAGACCCAGCCGGCTGTGCTCGTGCTCGACGACGTCCATTGGGCGGATCCAGCGTCCGTCGAGCTGTTGGGTGCGCTTCTCCACCGACCCCCCGCGGCTCGGATACTCGTCGCACTGGCGGTGCGGCCACGACAGATGAACGACCGGCTCGGCGCGGCGCTCGAACGGGCACATCGCGCCGACACGATCGTTCGCATCGAGCTGGGGGCGCTCAGCCCCGCGGATGCACGCGAGCTGATCGGGGACGCAGCAGATGCGACCAGCCTTTATGAGGAGAGCGGGGGTAATCCGTTCTACCTCGAGCAGCTCGCACGGTGGGGCGACCGTCTCGAGAGTCCGGCGCCGACCCACGAGCCTTTGCTCGCAGGTGTCGACGTCCCAGCCGCAGTCGCTGCCGCGCTCGCCGAGGAGCTCGCTCTTCTGACCGAGCCCGCGCGCGTCATCCTCGAGGGCGCTGCAGTCGCAGGAGACCCCTTCGATCCTGAGCTCGCGGCCGCGGCGGCTGGAGTTGCCGACGCGACAGCGATCGATGCGCTCGACGAGCTGCTACAGCTGGATCTCATCCGCCAGACGGATGTTCCGCGGCGCTTCCGGTTCCGGCATCCGCTTGTGCGACGCGCGGTGTACGAGTCGATGCCCGGGGGCTCGCGGCTCGTTGCGCACGAGCGCTGTGCCGACGCGCTCGCACGTCGAGGTTCACTGACCTCGGCGATCGCGCCCCACGTCGAACGCTCCGCGCGTCAGGGCGACGAGGCGGCCGTCGGGCTGCTGCGAGAGGCCGGGGAGGCGGCGGCTCCGCGTGCACCTGCAAGCGCCGCGCGCTGGTTCGCCGCGGCGCTGCGCCTCCTGCCGCCGGCTACGCCCGGGGACCGGCGCGTCGAGCTGGTGCTGGCCCGTTCCGAAGCGCTAGCTGCTACGGGCCAACTCGGCGAGAGCCACGCAGCGCTACTGGAGTGCATGAACATCGTCCCCAAGGAAGCGGAGTCGTTGCGCGTGCGCCTCACCGTTGCCTGCGCGCGCGTCGAGCACCTTCTCGGCCGCTACAACGAGGCGCACTCCCACCTCGAGACCGCGCTCGCCGAGCTCCGAGACCCGGCTTCCAGGCAAGGCGTCGAGCTCATGATCGAGCTCGTCGGTGACAGCCTCTACCTCGGCGACTACGACGCGATGCGAGCCGGGGCGGACGGGGCGGTGGATGCCGCCGAGCTGCTCGGCGATCCGGCGCTGCTCGCAGCCGCGCTCGCCGGACGTGCTCTCGCGAGTGCCGTTGGGGGTCGCGCCGCTGAGGGACTCGGATATTCCGCCAACGCGGCCGCACTCATCGACGCTCTTGCGGATGACGAAATCAGCGGGCGCCTCGACGCGCTCGCACATCTGGCCACGGCCGAGTTCTACCTCGAGAACTTCGCGAACGCAGGCTCTCACGCCGAGCGCGCGCTGAGGATCGGCCGTGCTCTCGGAAAGGGGGATCTTTTCCCGCTCATCGTCCCCATGTTGGGAGGCAGCCTCTGGGTTCGAGGCCGGATGGCGGAAGCAGGCGAGGTGCTCGACGGCGCCATCGCCGCCGCACGGCTCGTCGACAATCCACAAGGGCTCGCCTGGAACCTCTTCAACCGCTCGTACGCAGCATTCGCTGAGGGCGACATCGACCTGGCGCTCGCGACCGCAAAGGAGGCATTCGACCTCGCGCAGCAGCTCGACCCCGGTCCGGTCCCCGCTCACGCGGCGGTCGCCCTCGCCTACGCCCGACTCGAGACGGGTCAGGCAGAGCGGTGCGCCGAGTTGCTGGTGGAGTTCGCCGGCGGGCACGAGCTACGGCTCATTGGAGGCGGTTGGCGGGCCAGGTACCTCGAACTCCTCACCCGCGCTTTCCTCGAGGCGGGTCGGCGCGACGAAGCCGAAGACGCCGCGGCTGCTGCGCGTGCCTGCGCCGAGGCCGTAGGTCTGCCGATGGCCGGCGCGATGGCAGGCCTCGCCGCCGCGGCGCTCGATCTCGACGACGGCGAGTCGATGGCCGCAGCCGAGCAAGCACTGAGCGCTGCAGCGGCGCTTGAGGAGGTCGGGAACGTCTTCGACGCCGCAACTTCGCGGTTGTTCGCCGGACGATCCCTCGCCCAGGCGGGCAAGCCCGATGAGGCGGCGGCAGAGCTGGAGCTCGCGGCCTCAGCGTTTGGGTCCTTCGGCTCACACCGCTATCGACTGCACGCCGAACGGGAGCTCCGGAAGCTTGGGCGACCGGTTCACCGGCGGACGCGCCCGGGCAAGAGAGACGGTACGGGCGTCGACTCACTCACCGAGCGTGAACTTCAGATCGCTCGACTCGTCGTCGATCGAAAGACCAATCCCGAGATCGCCGCCGAGCTCTTTCTCAGCTCGAAGACCGTCGAAGCCCACCTCCGCAACACCTTCCGCAAGCTCGGCGTCGCATCGCGCGTTGAAGTCGCGCGCGTCGTCGAGCGGGCGGACCGCGCGCCGTAGCCAACGTGTAAG
Organism: uncultured Actinomycetes bacterium; assembly: GCA_963809405.1. Classification (GTDB taxonomy): domain Bacteria; phylum Actinomycetota; class Thermoleophilia; order Gaiellales; family Gaiellaceae; genus GMQP-bins7. The sequence goes on along the minus strand of CAWEJN010000002.1, from coordinate 690,651 downwards.
CAGGTCGCGTTCTGGAGTCCCGCCGTCGTGGAGCCCCCCTGTCGACCGACGCGTTCCGACAACGCGATACGAGCCGGTCCGGACTCCCGGACTTGCGAGCCGACATTGGTGGGCCCGCGTGCGCGGCACGTCGTGACCCTGCTAAGACCCTGCAGACCCGGCGCAGACCCTGCCAATAGGGTCAAACTCGGCGGTACGTGGCGCGATCCGGTTGGAAGCGGTCATCTCCCAGAAACGGCAGGTTTGCGGGCAATTCCCGCGAAGCCGTGGCTGTTGCAGGGAGTGCCCCCGGCATGAATCGAACATGCGCACGCGGTTTAGGAAACCGCTGCTCTATCCACTGAGCTACGGGGGCGGGGAGTCAAGCGTAGCGCCGCCGCTCGGCTTGCTCGCCCTCGCACTCGGGACGTCAGGAGCGCTCAAGCTAGCGACCCAAGAATCGGGCGGACGGCGCGCGTTAGACTCGTGCCGAGTGTGAGGAACAAGTGGTTCATCGGAGCAATCGTCGTGGGTCTCGCGGCGATCGTCATCGCCGTCATCGCCGCGAAAGTCAAGGACAACGGGGACTCGGGCACGCTCACGACGGCCGAGTGGGCCGACTCCGTGTGCACCGACATCTCGACCTGGCAGTCCTCGATCACGTCGCTCGCGGACGTGTCGGGCGGGCTGACGAAGGACTCGCTCCAGCAGGAGCTCGACGATGCGAAGTCGGCAACGGACACGCTCGTCAGCGAGCTGAAGGACCTCGGCAAGCCGGACCTGGCTGCTGGCGACCAGCTCCAGCAGCAGCTCGACTCGTCCGCGGACCAGCTCCAAGCAAGCTACGAGTCGTTGCAGTCCCAGGCCCAGGACGCCCTTTCGGCTGACACGCCGGCGGCGTTCCTGCAGGCTCTCGGCAAACTCGCGCCGCAGTTCGGGCAGCTGCTCGACGAGATCCAGACGACAGTGAAGAACCTCCGGAACTCGAACGCGGCGGGCAGCGCGAAGACGGAGCTCCAGCAGGCGTTCGACGACTCCGCGTCCTGCCAGAGCCTGCGCTCCGGCTCGAGTTAAGAAGCCGCGTAGCCCGTTCGCAACAGGTCGATCCGCGGAGCGCGCTCGCTACGATCCGGCCGTGAGCGGCTTTCTGCTCCTCGTCATCGTCCCGCTGCTGGCCGGACTCTACGCGCAGCATCGAGTGAAGAGCACGTTCGTGAAGAACCTGCAGGTCCCCGTCGCGAACGGCCTCACAGGGGCGGAGGTCGCGCGTCGCATCCTGGATGCGAATGGGCTTCACGACGTTCCGGTCGAGGAGGTCCAGGGCTCTCTCTCCGATCACTACGACCCACGGAATCGCACGGTCCACCTCTCGTCCGACGTCTATCGGAACCGCTCCGTCGCCTCGACAGCGGTCGGCGCCCACGAGGTGGGTCATGCGATCCAGCATGCTCAGGCGTACGCCTACTTCCGGTTCCGGAGCGCGCTCTTCCCGGCGGCGAACTTTGCGAACCGGCTCTGGGTGCTCTTCTTCTTCGGGGGAATCTTCCTGGGCATGATCGGCTTCGTCTACTTCGCGATCGCGCTGTTCGCGGTCGCGGTGCTCTTCCAAGTCGTGACGCTTCCGGTCGAGTTCGACGCTTCACGTCGTGCCAAGCGACAGCTTGGGGACATGGGGCTCGTTGCCTCGAACGAGGCCGACGGCGTCTCCTCCGTCCTGACGGCTGCGGCCTGGACGTACGTCGTCGGCGCACTCGCCTCGATCGCGGCGCTCCTCTACTACCTGCAGTTCCTGGGCAACCGCTAGCCCCGCGCGCTCACTGCGAGCGGGGCACCCAGCCGAACCAGCGGAGCGCCACGACGACGCCCGCTGCGCCCCAGGCGACGACGATCGCGAGCTCCCAGGGACGCGCGACGATCGAGCCGCCCTGGAGCACGACGCGGTCCATGATCCTCACGAAGTAGGTGAGCGGGAGCACGTCGGCGATCGCCTTCAGCACCGGCGGGTAGCGGCGTGTCGGCCCGAACGAGCCGGAGAGGAAGGCCATCGGGAGGAGCACGAGATTCACGACGGCCGAAACCCCCTCCGACGACCTGATCAGAGCGGCCGCACCGAGGCCTAGCCCGGCGAAGCAGACGACCCCGACCACGATCGCGGCGACGAAGCCAGGCATGTTCTGCGGCATGTCGGCTCCGAATGCGACACGGGCGAGAACGAGGAGGGCGACCGCCTGGAGCGCGAAGATCACGAGCGTCGAGAGGAGCACGGCCGTGAGGTACGCGGAGGACGGCAGCGGAGTCGAGCGGAGCCGCTTCAGGATCCCCGCCTCGCGCCGCCCGACGAGGATGATCGCGAGCCCCGCGAACGCCGTGTTCGCGGCGCCGTACGAGAACAGGCCCGCGAGGAGCACGTCCGCCGAGGGCACGCCGTCGATGTCCGTCGAGTAGACGGACGCGAGCAGGGCGTAGAGGAGCAGCGGGAAGATGAAGATGAAGATCGCGGCCTCCCGGCTCCGCCAGAAGATCCGCTGCTCGAAGCGAAGCTGATGGAGGACGAAGCTCACGCCGCGCTCCCGTCGCTCTCGGGTGCGCCGCCGCGTTCCACGCTCTCTTGCTCGACCTCCTCGACCTCCTCGACCTCCTCGACCAGTTCGACGTAGACGTCCTCGAGCGTGGGTCTTCGCACCTCGAGCTGCTCGAGCCGGCGACCCTGGGCGAGCGCCTCCGACGTCAGCTCGTGCAGCGCCTGCGTCGGGTCGTCGGTCTCGAGGACGACGTGCTCGCCGTCACGTCGGTAGCGGATCTCGACCCGCTCGCTGTCCCCGATCAGGTCGGCGGGTGTGCCGAGTGTCACGATCGTTCCGGCGCGGATGACGGCGACTCGATCGGCGAGCTGCTGCGCCTCGTCGAGGTAGTGCGTGGTCAGGAGGATCGTCTTCCCGAGCGAGCGGAGCGAGCGGATCATCTCCCACGACGAGCGCCTCGCGACCGGGTCGAAGCCCGTCGTCGGCTCGTCGAGGAACACGAGGTCGGGATCGCCCACGAGCGCGATCCCGAGGTCGAGCCGGCGCTTCTGGCCGCCCGAGAGCGTCTTCACGCGTGCGTCTCTCTTCTCCCCGAGCCCGACGAGGTCGATGACCTCGTCGACGTCGAGCGGCTGCGCGTAGTAGCCCGCGAACTGACGGTGGATCTCGCGAACGGTCAGCCCGGGGCTCTGCTCCGCGTGCTGGAGGACGACGCCGATGCGTTCCCGCAGCTCCCTCGGTGCGTCCCCGGGATCGTGGCCGAGGACGGACACCTCGCCGGCATCCCGCGAGCGATAGCCCTCGAGGATCTCGACCGTCGTCGTCTTCCCGGCGCCGTTCGGCCCGAGCAGGCCGAACACCTCTCCCTCCGCCACCTCGAAGCTGACGCCTCGGAGCGCCTCCTGCCCGCCGTACGACTTCCGCACGTCGCGGACGACGATCGCCGCGGTCATCTCAGGTCCTGATCTCGATCTCGGCCACGCCTGCAGTGGGGAAGCCCGGGTCCTTCCCGGTGAGCGCCGTCGCGATCTCGGAGCAGTCGGGCTGGTGGCCGACCGCGGCGACGGGCTCCGGCTCGTCGAGGACCGCTTCGCGGAGCGCGTCTGCCGTCGCCCCGGGCGAGAGCCGCCGATCGACGCGGAGGTCCGCTCCGGTCGCCTCGGCGATCGCGTCCGCCGTCTCCTTCGCGCGCACGCGCGGGCTCGTGAGGACCAGCCTGGGCGGACTCGGGCTCGCGGCCAGTCGCTCGCCCAGCGCCTGCGCCTCGGCGCGTCCTCGCTCGGACAGCGTTCGCAGCTCGTCGGGGTCGCCGGGATCCGAATGCGCGTGCCGCACGAGGTAGACCAGCATCAGGCGAGGATATCCCCGTGCCGTCGCGCGTCTCCGGGGTAGGGTGGCCGCGTGGCCGGGCTCCGCTACGTCGTCTGCGACGTCTTCACGGACCGTGCGCTCGCCGGTAACCAGCTCGCGGTGTTCACGGATGGGCAGGGGATCGAGACGGACACGATGCAGGCGCTGGCGCTCGAGATGGGGTTCTCGGAGACGACCTTCGTGCTCCCGCCCGAGCGGGGCGGAACCGTTCGCGTCCGCATCTTCACGCCCAAGCGAGAGCTCGAGTTCGCGGGGCACCCGGTGCTCGGGACGGCATGGGTGCTCGCCGGGCCGCTGCAGCGCGGTGTGGTCGAGCTCGAGACGCTCGGCGGGATCGTCCCGGTCGAGCTCGAGCGGGACGAATCCGGCCGCATCGCCTTCGGGCGCATGAGCCAGCCTGTGCCGAGCGTCGAGCCGTACCCCGACCCGGCGGCGCTGCTCGAGGCGGCGGGCGTGCGCGAGTCGCAGCTGCCCGTCGAGACGTACGACAACGGACTGCGGCACACCTACGTCGGGCTAGGCTCGCGCGACGAGGTGGCCTCGGTCCAGCCCGACCTGACGAAGCTCGCGTCGCTGGGGGCGATGCTCAACTGCTTCGCGGGCGAGGGAGCCGAGTGGAAGACGCGGATGTTCGCGCCCGGCGACGGCGTCGCCGAGGATCCTGCGACCGGCTCCGCGGCAGGTCCGCTCGCGTGCCACCTGTGCCGGCACGGGATCGTCGACTGGGGGACGCAGATCGAGATCTCGCAGGGCCAGGAGCTCGGTCGTCCGTCGACGCTCTACGCCAGGGCCGAGGGACAGGACGGCGCGATCGAGCGCGTGGAAGTGGGTGGCCGCGCGGTCGTGGTCGCGCGCGGCGAGTTCCGCCTCTGAGGACGGCTGCTAGCCGGCAGAGCGCGAGGCGAGGATCGTCGATGTCGTTTCGGAAGCGCTCCGGGCGGCCTCGACGGGGAGCGCGCCGTTCGAGCGTGCGACGAGGTAGGCGACCCAGAAGGTGTCGCCCGCTCCCGTCGGGTCGACCGGCCCGTCGATGGGAATCGCCGGGACGTGCTCGGCACGCTCGGCGGTCACGACGACGGTTCCCTGCGAGCCCTGGGTGAGCACGACCTCCGGGACGCAGAGCTTCCGGAGGTCGTTCGGCTCGGTGCTGCCGACGAGCACGCGCGCCTCGGACTCGTTCAGCTTCAGCCCGCGGACGGAGGCGAACGTCTCGGGCGGAACGAGGTCGTCCCGGACGAGCGGGCCGAGTGTGCCCCGGCGGACGAAACCCTGAACGTCGACGAGGAGCTGACGTCCACCCGAGCGCAGCGCGGCGAGCGTCTCGCGCGGGAAGTCGGCCCGCGTCAGCGCACCGACCATGACCCACTCTGCGTCGCCGACTGCCTGCGCGACCCAGCCTTCGACGTCGTCCGGCGTCCAGGGGTCTCCGAGCGCGACGACGTCCATCACCCGCTGCTCGCCTTCGTAGTGGAAGCTGAACGCCTGCGTTTCGCGTGCCGGACGCCAGGTGACCGGGAGCCCGAGCTCCTCAAGGGGAGGGACGAGCAGCTCGCGGTCCTCGAGCGCACAGCGCGTGACGAGGTGCACGTCCGCTCGGGGCGCGATGCGACGAAAGGCGTGGGCCTGGTAGTACACCGCCCCGCCTGGGCGCGGTGCCGCACCGGCGACGACGTCCTTGACGAGATTCCCGATGACCGCTGCGAGCGCGATGGGCGCGATCCTACGGGGTGGACTGCTTGCGCTCCTCGAGCATGTGTGCCACGAGCGAGCTCGCGGACCGGGCCGCGCCCACCGGCGAAGCTCCGTCGGCGCGCGCGACCGCATATCCGACCATGAACGCATCGCCGGCGCCGGTCGTCTCGACGCCGAGAACGGGGGTGGTCGGGAGGTGCGTCATGTGCCCGTCGATCCAGACGTCCTCCCCGCGAGAGCCGAGCGTGACCAGGATCTCACGGACACCCAGGGATTTCGCCGCGGCGCGTCCGAACTCGCCGCGCGCGACGATCCTCGCCTCCTCCTCCGAGAGCTTGAGCACCGAGAGCGGAGCCAGGACGGCCCGGTCGAAGCGGTCGTTCTGCTCGAGGGGGCCGAGGCGAGGGCTTCGCACGAGCCCCTGACCGTCGAGTGAGATTCGGCGTCCGCTCCGCGCGAGCGCCTCCAGCGTCTCGGGCGGGAAGTCGCTGCGCAGGAGCGGAGCCGCGTGCACCCAGGCCACGTCTTCTTCGAGCTCACCGACGACGCTCGGCTCCCAGGAATCTCCGAGGGCGGTGACGGTGGTCGTGCGGGTCTCGCCCTCGTAGTCGTGGTCGAAGCCCGAGGTCTCCGCCGCCGAGAGCACGATGACCGGGAGGCCGAGCGCACGGACGGGCCCGTCGAAGAGCTCGAGGTGGGTGTCGGCGCAACGGGTGACGATCCGACCGTCGCGGCCGAGCATGCGGAAAGCGTGTGCGGCGAAGAACGGGCACCCGCCGGGTTGCGGCGCTCCTCCGTCGATGCGGTCACGGGCGAGATTGCCCACGACGGCGACGAGCGACATTTGCGCAGCCTACTTCCGGACTCGCAGTCGGACGCAGTACGCTCCGCGCCGTGTCGCGCACCGTGGGGATCGGGCTCGTCGGTGTGGGATGGATGGGACGTGTCCACGCTGCGTCGTACCGGCGCGTCGGCGACCACTACCTCGACTGCCCGGGCTCGGCACGGCTGGTCGTCGCTGCTGACGACGACGAGGACCGGGCTCGCGCAGCGGTCGACGAGCTGGGCTTCGAGCTCTCGACTGCCGATTGGCGCAACGTGATCGCGGACGCCGACGTGGAGGCGATCAGCATCACCGCCCCGAACGCCCTTCACCGCGACGTCGCGCTCGCGGCAGCTGCAGCCGGCAAGCACGTCTGGATCGAGAAGCCGGTCGGTCGGTTCCCGGCCGAGACGGCCGAGATCGCAGCGGCGGTCGAGCAGGCGGGCGTGCGGTCCGTCGTCGGGTTCAACTACCGGCAGGCGCCGGCGGTGCAGCACGCGCGTCACCTGGTCGAGTCGGGCGCGCTTGGCGAGATAGACCACTTCCGCTCCCAGTGGGTCGCCGCGTACGCCGCGAGCCCGCACGGGGCGTTGACCTGGCGCTTTCGTCGGGACGCGGCGGGGCTCGGGATTCTCGGCGACCTCGGCACGCACGCGGTCGACCTCGCGCAGTTCCTCCTCGGCCCGATAGCGAGCGTTACGGCGCGGGCCGAGACGGTGGTCGGCGAGCGCCCGCTGCCGAGCGGCACTGGGACGCACTTCGCCGTCGTCGAGGACGGCGAGCTCGCGCCGGTGGAGAACGAGGATGTGGTCTGGAGCATCGTCCGCTTCGAGCGGGGCGTCACGGGGACGATCGAGGCGAGTCGCGTCGCCGTCGGCCCTCAGGCTCGGTACTCCTTCGAGATCCACGGCTCCCGCGGTGCCGTCGCGTGGGACTTCGAGCGGATGAACGAGCTCCAGGTCCATCTGCCTCTCGAGAACGGCGACGTGGGGTATGCACGCGTCCAGATGGGGCCAAGCCACGCGCCGTTCGAGCGGTTCCAGCCCGGCCCCGGACTGCCCATGGGGTACGACGACCTGAAGGTGATCGAGGCCGAGTGCTTCCTCCGCTCCGTCGTGGACGGGGAACAGCGGGAGCCCGGGGTACGCGAGGCGCTCTCCGCAGCGCGCGTCGTCGCCGCGATGCAGCGCTCGGCCGAGTCCGGAGCGTGGCACGACGTCGTGGACGTCACGCGGGCCAGCGACGGTGACTAGGCCGGCCCGGCGAGTGCCGGCACGAGCACGCGGACGGCCGCGACGACGCTCTCTTCGGGAGACCGTGTGGGGTCCTCGTACTCGATGCTCACGACCCGGTCGTACGACGCTGCGCGCAGCGCCGCGACGAAGGACATCCACCAGCCGGCGTCGTGGCCGTCTCCGACGGTCGCGAAGCGCCAGGAGCGTCTGTCGAGCACTCCGTCGACCCGCACCCGCTCCGGATCGAGGAGCGTGTCCTTTCCGTGCGTGAACCCGATGCGACCGGCGAGCCGGCGGACGGTCTCCAACGGATCCATCGACTGCCAGAAGAGATGGCTCGGATCGAGGTTGACTGCGAGGCTCGGAAGACCCTCGGCCACGCGAGCGAACGTCGCGACATTGTAGACGCTCGCGCCGGGCTCGAGCTCGAAGCAGAGATGAAGCCCGTCCTGCACGCTCGCGAGACGGGCGATCTCCTGCCAGTACGGCAGCACGGTCGATCGCCAGTAAGCGTCGAGCTGGCGTTCCATGTCCGGAAACCAGCCTCCGGCCGAGAGACCCGGATCCCCGCCCGACATGCAGACGACACGGTCGACGCCGAGCAGGCCCGCAAGCTCGATCGTGAGGCGGAGATCGCGGTCGTGGCTTTCGATCTCGAGGGGATTGCCGGAGACGTTCAGCGCGCAGACCCGGAACCCCCGTTCGGCCAGTGCGCCGATCCAGGCACCGCGCTCGGTCTCGTCTCGGATGACAGCCTCGAGGTCGCAGTGGGGCGTCGGGGAGTAGCCGCCGGTCCCGATCTCGAGATCGGCGATCTCGGGGGCCGTCTCCTCGAGCCACGTCAGGATCTCATCGAGCGTGCGCTTCTCGAAGCTGTCCGTGAACACGCCGATTCTCACGGCCAGGGCCAGTCTCGGCCTACCTCGAGCGGAACCCCCGCGACCGCCGCAGCGCGTGCAGCAACGCCGATCACAACGGCACGGCGATCGTCCGTTAGGCCCGGCCCGACCGGGCCCTCGCCCGCGCACGCGGCGACGAACGCCGCCAGCTCGGCACGATAGGCATCCGCGAAGCGCTGCCGATAGTCCTCCGCAAACGTGTGCCTATCGCCGGTCCCGAGCGTCAGCACCCCGTCGCGAGACGCCTCGTTCCCGATCAGCACCGATCCCTCCGCACCCACGACCTCCACTCGGATGTCGTGTCCGAACGCGCACGTGCGCGACACGTGCGTCGACGCGAGCCCACCGCCATCGAACCGAATGGTCACGAGCGCGTTGTCGAGATCGCCGAGCTCTGACAGCTCCGGGTAAACCGCCGCCTGACGGGCTGCGTGAACCTCGACCGGCTCCTGCCCGAGAAACCAGCACGCGGCGTCGTAGTCGTGGGAGGCCATATCGAGCAGGAAGCCGCCTGCAGGGCCGGGATCCTCCGGCTCCGGCGTGCGGATGTCGCGGCTCGTGCCGACGACCAGGAGAGGCTCGCCGATCGCTCCTTCTGAGACGAGGCGGGCGGCCTCGACGAACCGGTCGTCGTAGCGGCGGTGGTAGCCGACCTGGATCACCGCAAGCGGCTGCCGTGCGGCCTCGGCCATCAGCTCGTCGTGGCCGGCGAGGCTCGTCGCGCCGGGCTTCTCGAGGAAGAGGTGCTTCCCCGCCCGCAGGACGTCCCGGGCGACGGCCGCGTGGTCGATCGAGCGGGCTGCGACGACGATCGCATCGACGTCGCCCGCGGCGATCAGCTCGTCGTAGGAGCGCGGCTCGACCGCGAGCTGCGCTGCGGCCTCGCTTGCGCGATCGGGCCGCGTGGACGCGACGGCGACGAGCTTCGCGCCCTCGATCGACAGGGCGTTCGTCGCGTGGACCGTGCCCATGCCGCCGAGCCCTGCGACGCCGAGTCGGATCATGGCCGCGAGCTTGACAGTCCGCGCCGTGATATGTCAGCGTCCCCTCCCTTGAGAGGGCACGTCGAGATGGTGCGCGAGGGGGCTCTGTCGCGGTCCCGGGAGCCTGGAATCCGCACGCCTCGGCAGCGGTCGCCGGTTGCACCGGGATGAGCACGCCGGCCCCCGCGATCACGCTGCGTGGGGTGACGAAGCGCTACGGGACGCAGGTGGCGCTCACGTCCACCGATCTCGAGATCGCCGAGGGCGAGTTCTTCTGTCTCCTCGGGCCGTCCGGATGCGGGAAGACGACGACGCTCAACCTGATCGGCGGGTTCGTCGCACCGACGACCGGCGAGATCTCGATTCGTGGCCAGCGCGTCGACCGGCTTCCGCCGCACCGGCGCAGTGTCAACACCGTCTTCCAGTCGTACGCGCTCTTTCCGCATATGACCGTGTCGCAGAACGTCGGCTTCGGCCTGAAGATGGCGCGCGTGCCGAAGGCGGAGTCGGCGAGCCGAATCGGGGACGCGCTCCAGCTCGTCGGCCTCGAGGCGTTCGGGGATCGGCTCCCGGCACAGCTCTCGGGCGGCCAGCAACAGCGGGTGGCGGTCGCGCGGGCGCTCGTGAACCAGCCGGCCGTCCTCCTTCTCGACGAGCCGCTCGGTGCGCTCGACCTGAAGCTCCGCAAGCGGCTCCAGATCGAGCTCGCGCAGATCCACCGGGACGTCGGGACGACGTTCGTCTATGTCACCCACGATCAGGAGGAGGCGATGTCGATGGCGACGCGCATCGCCGTCCTCAACGAGGGGCGGATCGAGCAGGTCGGGGAGCCGAGCGAGATCTACTACCGGCCGAACTCGAGGTTCGTAGCCGACTTCATCGGCGAGTCCAACTTCCTCGACGTCGACCTGGCGAAGGCGAGCGGTGGTGTGGCCCATCTCGTCGACGGGCGACCGGTGCCGTGCAACACGAATGGACGTGCTCCCACGGGCACGGCCACGCTGATGATCCGGCCCGAATCGATCCACGTCTCGGCCGCTGGCGACCCTCCGGCGGCGTCGCTCCGTGGGAGGATCGTCCAGACCTCGTTCCTCGGGAGCCTGACCCGCGTCGCGGTGGACTGCGACTCGGTGTCGGCTCCCATAATCGCATCGCTCTTCGGTCGCGAGCGGCTGGCGGCTCGTGACCTCACTCCGGACATGGAGGTGGCGCTCTGGTGGGACCGTGACGACGCAGTGCTGCTGACGGAAGAACAACCCCAGGAGGTGCAGTCAAGTGTCGATTAGCGAAAGACGGCTGAGCCGGGCCGACCTGCTGAAAGCGGGCGCGGCCGGAACGCTCGGCCTGTACCTCGCGGGAACCGCCCGGGGCGGGACCTTCGAGATCGAAGGGACGACCCTCAACTGGCTCACGTGGTCCGACCACTACGCCAACGACCAGCTGAAGGCCGTCAACAAGGCGACCGGCCTGCAGGGCCGCCCGACACTCTTCTCCGACAACGCCGACGCCTACCTCAAGATCAAGCAGACCGGCAGCCAGTTCGACATCGTGTCGGCTGACGGGCTCTGGGTCCCGAAGTACGTCAAGTCCGGGCTCACGGTCCCGTTCGACCTCTCGTCGCTGCCCGTGTCGAAGCAGCTCTACCCGCTCGCACGGAACTTCCCGTTCTGGAAGGCCGGGTCGAACTACATGGCCTATCCGTTCTCGTGGTCGACGGTGCAGATCTACTACAACCCGAAGTACGTCAAGACCAAGCCGACGTCCTGGCACTCTCTCCTCGACAAGAAGTACAAGGGGAAGATCTCCCTCGAGAACATCCCGACCGACGTCATGGCCATCGCCGGGCGTGCGACCGGTGCCAAGAAGCCGTACAACATGACGACGGCGCAGATCGCTCGCGCGAAGGCGTTCCTGCAGGACTTCAAGCCGAACGTCCTGAAGCTCGCGTCGCAGAACAACGAGGTCGTCCGCGCGCTCGCGGACGGATCGGCGTGGATCGGGATCACGAACCTCGGCACGGACGACCGCGTGAAGGACGCCGGCGGTCCGGTCGTGAAGGCGGCCTACCCGAAGGAGGGCACGGTCGGCTTCATCGACTCCGAGAGCATGGTGAAGGCGTCGAAGCACGGTGACGTCTTCGAGAAGTTCATCAATACGACCGAGCAGGCCCCGTGGATCGCGAAGAACTTCCTGACGAACGGCCGCCCGCTGTTCAACGAGAGGGCCTACAAGATCCTCGTCAACCAGGGGCACGGCAACCGCGCCCGGCGGCTGCTCTACAACAGGCCTGACCTGGCCCTGAAGATGACGATCAAGGGCCCGGCCGGCAACGAGCAGGCCTACGTCGACGCGTTCAACGAGGTGTTCGGCGCCTAGCTCATGGAAGACGTCGCCGCACCCGTCCCTCCCGCCCAGACGGTCGAGACACACTCGGCTCCCGGGCGGGGGGTGGGGGCGGCGGTCGGCCAGTACGCGGGCTTCCTCCCGGCGCTCCTCCTCTACGGCGTCTTCTTCCTCGTCCCGCTCGGCCTGATCGTCGCCTACAGCTTCTGGCAGACGATCGACTACGAGGTCGTCCACGACTGGACGCTCGACAACTACCGCTACTTCTTCAGCGTCCCGACGTACGCACACACCCTCTGGGCGACGCTCTGGGTCTCATTCGCCGCCACCGCGATCACGATCGGGATGGCGTTTCCGTTCGCCTACTGGCTCGTGCGGTATGTGCCGCGCCGGATGCAAGCACTGCTCCTCGTCCTCGTGATCCTGCCGTTCTGGACGAGCTACCTGCTCCGCGTTTACTCGTGGATCAACATTCTCGGGCCGGAGGGGGCGATCAACCGCTTCCTCCACCGCATCGGGCTCATCGACCAGCCCGTCTCCTTCTTCCTCTACGACCGGCCGGCGGTCATCCTCGTGCTCGTCTACCTCTACTTCCCGTTCGCCGCCCTCACCTTGTACGCGTCGCTCGAGCGCTTCGACTGGAACCAGTTCAAGGCAGCGATGGACCTCGGGGCTCCTCCGCGGACCGCGGTCACGCGGATCCTGCTCCCGCAGATGAAGCCAGGGATCGTGACCGCCGTGATCTTCGTCTTCATCCCGGTGCTCGGCGAGTACCTCGCACCGCAGCTCGTCGGTGGCGCCCGGGGCGTGATGATCGGGAACCTCATCGTCAACTTCTTCTCCGGCGCGCAGTACACACGCGGCGCCGCCGCGGCCCTGCTCATCGCGGCGCTGATCGTCGGTCTGCTCGTCATCTTCCGCCGCTCGCTCCAGGTCGAGGACGCCTATGGCACGCGAGGCTGAGGCCGTCGCCCGCCACGGTGGGCTCGCGAAGACGTTCTACGGCGTCTGGGCGGTCTTCATCTACGTCTTCCTGTTCGCCCCCATCGTCCTGCTCGTGGCATTCAGCTTCAACGCGAACAAGTACGGGACGTTCCCGTTCACCGGCTGGACGACGGCGTGGTACGGCCAGGTGTTCAGCGACTACCAGATCAAGGACGCGCTCTCGACGACGCTCAAGGTCGCGATCGAGGTGACGATCATCTCGACGATTGTCGGGACGGCCGCGGCATTCCCGCTCGTCCGCTCGCGGTTGCCGTTCCGCACGGGAGTTCGGATCGGGATGACGTTGCCGATCATGATCCCCGGCCTCCTCATCGGCGTGAGCCTGCTGATCCTCTTCACGAGTGTCTTCCACTTCCAGCTCTCTCCGCAGACGGCGGTGATCGGCCAGGCGGTGTACACCACGCCGTTCGTCCTCCTCCTGGTCGCGGCCCGGCTCCAGGGGTTCGATCCCGCGCTCGAGCGGGCGGCGAGCGACCTCGGCGCGAACACGTACAAGCGTCTGCGGTACGTGGTTCTTCCCCTGATCGGGCCTGCGGTGTTCGCCGGGGCCCTGTTCGCGTTCACGCTCTCGCTCGACGAGTTCATCATCACCTTGTTCCTGATCGGCGGGCACAACACGCTGCCGATCTACATCTACACGCAGGTCAAGTTCGGGATCACGCCCGAGGTGAACGCGCTCGCGTCGCTCCTGCTCGGTGCCTCGCTCGTCTTGATCGCCCTCGCCTTCGTCCTTCCGATCGTCACGCGCAAGGCGCGGCGGTCGCTCCGGCTCCGACGCGCGTAGCTGCGCTCACCGGGTCTTGCCTGCTCGCGGCCCTCGCGGCGGGATGCGGGTCGACCGCGCGACCGAGCGCACAGGATCGTGCGGACGCCCGCACATTCGTCGTCGCGGCGCGCGAGTTCGACCGCCAGGCGCAGACCCTGATCCAGTCCGCCGACGTGCGCACGACGCGGACGTTCCAAGAGTGCGCACTCTTCCGGCTCGGGAACACCGACCTGCCGCCGCAGTCACGGCTCGTCGGCATCACGTACCTCGCCTACTACCAGGCGCTGCTCCCGGCGTATCGGCGCTACACATCACGTCTGAGAGCGATCCGAGTCGCCGATCCCGCGCTCGAGCGAGTCGTGCAGGCCGCGCGCGTCCTCTCCCGTCGCTACCGCGTCGTCCGTAGCGCCCGCCCCGACTACTGTCACGCCCTGCGTCTGTGGCGGGCGGCGAACTGGAGCAAGGGCTTCAGCGTGATGCGTGCGATCAACGCGAGCCCGCGGATGTTCGACGAGTTGGGGCGTGCGCGCCTCTCGGCGATCACGAACGCGGAGGTCGAGATCGCGCGGTCGGGGAGCCACATGAGCGACCTCGGCGTCGGGGACTCGGGTGTGACGGCGTTCCTCCTCGCGACCGACGCCTTCGTTGCGTCCCGCGGTGGCTACACCGCGGTCGCGGGCCTCGCTCACCCCTGACCGTCACGACCGGACGGTGGCCCAAGCACCCCCTCGCGCGCTTTCCAGCCCGGCCTCGACGAGGGCCACCCCGTGGTGGCCGTCCGCGAACCGAGGGAACTCCGACGGCTCGCCGGAGATCTCGCGATACACGGCATCGAAGAGGTTCCGGAAGGCCCCGCCGTACCCCTCGGCATGACCAGCCGGGTAGCGGGAGAGCGGCCGTGCGGACGACGCGTTCGTCAGCGGGTCCCGGACCACGAGCTGTGCGGCTGAATTGGCCGGCCGGAGGAGGAGCACGTTGGGGTCCTCCTGGTCCCAGGTCAGGCCGGCTCTGGTTCCCTCGATCTCCAGCAGGAGCTGGTTCTTGCGTCCGGCTGCGCCCGCCGAGACGACAAGCGAGCCGGCGGCCCCGGTTTCGAAGCGCAGGAGCAAAGCGGCGTAGTCCTCGAGAGGTCCGACGGCGAACGACCTGACCTCGGCCTGCACCTCGACGATCCGCAGGCCCGTGACGTGCTCCGCCGCGTCGAGCCAATGCGTCCCCAGGTCCGCGATGACATACGACGGCCCGGATCGCGCGGGATCGATCCGCCAGCCTGAGGCGGGGAAGAGGACGTCGTCGCACACGTAGCGACCGTGGACGAACGTGACGTCACCGATGGTTCCCGCCGCAATCTCGGCCCGCATGTGCTCGATGAGGGGATACCCACGAACGTGGTAGCAGGTTGCGGCAACGAGGCCGTGCTCGTCCGCCCCGGCCACCATGCGCGCGCTCTCCGTCGTCGAGACCGCGAGCGGCTTTTCGCAGACGACGTGGAGCCCACGCTCGAGCGCTGCGAGAGCCTGCTCGGCGTGGAGGTGGTTCGGCGTACAGACGTGGAGGACGTCGACGGACTCGGTCGCGAGGAGCTCGTCGAGATCGGTGTAAGGGCGACCTTCTCCGAAGGCGGCGGCGCCCTCGGACGTCCGGCCGCATACCGCCGCGACCTCGACGCCCACCGATCGAAGCGCAGCCGCGTGGACGCGGCCGATGAAGCCGGTCCCGACGATCGCGGCGCGCATCATCTCGACGCGAGGAACATCTGCGTCAGAACGTCGATGTCGAGACGCGCCTGCTCGGGCGGAGTCCTGCACTCGGCGCCGTCGACGATGCACGCGTGGAAGTGCGCAAGCTCGCGTGAGAAGGACTCCTCGTACGACGAGGCGATGCGGACGGCGTTCGTCCGCCCGTCTCGTTCGCTCCGCCGGTACACGGCCGGATGCTGTTTGAGCCACGGCGACGGGAAGGTCAGCGTCCGGACGGAGTCGGCGAAGAAGAACGAGATCGTCTCCCGGTACTCGAACGTGTCGAGCAGCTGGATCCAGGCCCCGTCCACGCGGGCGCCGCTCCGGAGCCGGAGGGCGCCTGTCACCGCGCGGCCCTCGTTCCACCAGTCTCCGGAGACCACCTCGGCGGGAAGCGGCTCGCCCATCCGCTCGAGCAGGCCGTGGACCACGTTCAGGTCGTGCAGGAGGCTCCCGAGGTAGCTCTCCGAGAACGCCCTGACCGTGTCCGGGTCGCTCGCGCCGACAGCGGCCTCCACCTGCTCGGCCTCCGCGCGGCGGCCGGAATCGATCACCTCGGGCGGCACGTCGCCGCCGCGGACGATCTCGCCCTCGCCGAAGTAGGGCTCGAACTCTGGATCGTTCACGACGACGCTGACGTAGCGGAGGTCGTCGGCCGAGGAAGGAAGGTCGGCGAGCATCGCCTCGTATGCGGGATCGAAGCGCTTCATTGTTCCGACCTGGACGACGCGCGATGCGCGGTCGCGGGCGGCGACGATCGCGTCGGCGTCGGCGAGCGTGATGCACATCGGTTTCTCGACGAAGACGTGGAGTCCGGCGTCCAGCGCGTCGAGGACGACGGGCGCGTGAGTTCCGGCCGGCGAGCAGACGACGACCGCGTCGACACCGCCTGTGTCGAGCAGCGGTCGATGGTCGGGATGCAGGCCGCGGATCCCGTAGCGCGCTCCGAGCGCCTCCCGGACGGTCGTGCTCGGTTCCGCCAGCGCGACGAGGTCGAACCGCTCGCGCTGCGCGGCGAGGTAGTGGAGATGCATCGCCTGGGCGACGAGCCCGCCTCCGACGACGCCGACCCGAACTCTCAAGCAAGCACCGCGTGGGCGACCTTGGCGAACGCGAGCGCGATCTCGGCGAGATCCTGCGGCTCGTTCAGCGGCGACGCGTCGATGTGGATCGCCCGCGAGAGGAGCTCCAGCGTCCGGGGGCAGTCCGGACGTGGATGACCGGCATCCGCGATCGCGTCGAGCACGGGCTGCCAGTACGGATAGACGTGGAGGTCGATGGTGGTTGGCGAGTAGATCGTCGTCGCCTCGACGCCTTCGGCACGGAGCGCGTCGACCGCCTCAGTCGCGAGCGCCGCGGTTGCGGTGAACGCGACGAGGCAGATCCCCGCGTCGCCGCCCTCGTCGTTCGCCGCCCGGAGCGTCAATCCCGGGAGGCGCCCGACGTGCTCGGCGAGCCGGCTCTGGTTCGCGCGCATGCGCTCGAGGAGCCCGTCCAGCCGGGTGAGCTGAACGCGCGCGACCGCGCCCTGCAGCTCCGACGCGCGGAAGTTCCAACCCGGAAATCGCGGCAGCCCGGCTCCGCGGCGAACCGAACCGGCGCAGTCGTGCACGTCGATCGCGAGCTCGTACACGTCGTCTCGGTCGGTGACGAGGACACCGCCCTCGCCTGTCGTGATGATCTTGTTGAACTGGAGGCTGAACGCTCCTCCATCCCCGAAAGTCCCGAGGCGCTGCTCGCGGAACGTCGCACCCGCCGCCTGGCAGACGTCCTCGACGACGACGAGCCCATGCTCGCGTGCGATTGTGGCGAGCGCGTCCATGTCGGCGGGTGCACCGCGCATGTGCACGGGCAGGATCGCCTTGGTGCGAGGAGTCAGCTTGCGCACGACGTCCTCGGGATCGAGGGTGAGCGTCTCGTTCACCTCCGCCAGCACCGGAACGGCTCCCGACGCGATGACGGCGTTCGGCGTGGCATTCCACGTGTACGCCGGGACGATCACCTCGTCGCCGCGGCCGACGCCCGAGCCGACGAGCGCGCAGATGAGCGCGGACGAGCCGGCGTTGACACACAGCGCGTGCCGGGAACCGAGGTGCGCGGCGAACTCCCGCTCGAAGTCGGCCACCTCACTGGGCCCGTCGCCGACGCCGTAGTAGCGGAACACGTTCTTGCTTTCGATGACGCGCGCGAGCGCCGCGAGCTCCTCCTCGCCGAGCTCCATGCCGCCGGGGAACATCGGCCACTCGGGCCGGGTCCGGGCAGGCGGCCCGCCGTCGCGCGCGAGCGGAAGGTCGAGGCTCGTCTCGGTCACGGTCGCCATTCTGGACAGGTATCGATCGCGGCTGCAAGAAGGGCTGTCGGGATAGGTCGATCCCGAGTGTTCACCAGCCGACGCGCTGCCCGCTCTTGCCCTCGACCAGCCGCGACCGGGCCTCCGAGACTTCCGCGCGGGAGGAGACCTCCGGAACGCCCACCTCCCAGAACGCGCCTCCGGGCGTCCAGTCGTGCGGTGCAGTCCGGACCACGAGCACGGTGCTTGCCGTGCGCTCGCGCGCTCGCGCGAATGCGCGCTCGAGCTCCGCGATGCTCTCCGCCTCCTCCGCCTCGCATCCGAGCGAGCGCGCATGGGCGACCCAGTCGACGGGTCTGAAGTCCCGACGCACGTCCTCGAGCATGTTGTTGTAGGCGGCTCCGCCCTCCCCGACCTGGAGGCGGTGGATGACGGCGTACCCGCCGTTGTCGCAGAGGACGACGATGAGCTTGTCGCCCGCGAGGTTCGCGCTGTAGAGCTCGGAGTTCAGCATCAGGTACGAGCCGTCCCCGGCGAACGCGATCACCTCGCCTTCACATCGGGCCATCCGCGCCCCCCACGCCCCCGCGATCTCGTACCCCATCGTCGAGTAGCCGTACTCGCAGTCGAAGGTCCCGGCTCCCTTGGCGAGCCAGTTGACGTTCATCTCGCCGGGTAGGCCGCCGGCTGCCGTGAGCGCGAGGTCGTCCGGTGCCGCGAGGCGGTTGATCGCCCCGACCACCTGGGCGTAGGTGGGCTCCGGCTCGTCGCCGCTCGACGCCGTGCGCTCCTCGACGAACTCCCGGAACGCCTCCTTCTCCTGGCGCGCGCGCTCCGCCCAGCTCTCGTCGGCGCGCCAGGGGGCGAGGGCGTCCGTGAGAGCGGCCAATCCTTCGCGCGCATCGGAGACGAGCGGAATCGCGAGGTGCTTGCTCGCGTCGAAACGCGCCACGTTCAGCGAGACGATCTTCGTCTCGTCGCCGAACACGGTCCACGACCCGGTGGTGAAGTCCTGGAGGCGCGTTCCGACCGCGAGCACGACGTCCGCTTCCGCGGCGAGGCGGTTCGCGTGGTCGCACCCGGTGACGCCGACCGGCCCGACCCAGGACGGATCGTCTGCGACGAGGCACGCCTTTCCGGCCATGGTCTCGACGACGGGAAGGCCGTGGCGTTCGACGAACGCTCGCACGTCCTCCTCGGCCAGCGAGTAGTGGACGCCTCCGCCAACGACGACGAGCGGCCGCTTCGCGCTCCGCAGTGCAGCTGCCGCCCGGTCCAGCTCGCGCGTGTCGGGTCGCGGCCGACGGAGCTCGTGGATGCGTGGAGCGAAGAAGGTCTCCGGGTAGTCGTACGCGGTCGCCTGCACGTCCTGGGGAAGGCCGATGAACGCAGGCCCGCAGTCCGCGGGGTCGAGCATCGTCTCGACCGCGAGCGGCAGGCTCTGCACGACCTGTGCGGGGGCCACGATCCGGTCCCAGTAGCGCGTCACGGCGCGGAAGGCATCGTTCACCGTCGTCGACGGCGAGCCGAAGTGCTCGACCTGCTGGAGGACGGGATCCGGCAGGCGGCTCTGGAACGTGTCGCCCGACAGGAGGAGGAGTGGGAGGCGGTTCGCGAGCGCGGCGGCAGCGGCGGTCACCATGTTCGTCGCGCCGGGCCCGATGGACGAGCTCGCGACCATGATCTGCCGTCGCCGCATCGCCTTCGCGTAGGCGACCGCGGCGAGTGCCATGCCCTGCTCGTTCTGCCCGCGATGGACCGGGAGGACGTCACGGGACTCGTCGAGCGCGTTGCCGAGCCCGAGCACGTTCCCGTGGCCGAAGATCGCGAAGACGCCGGGAAAGAGCGGTGCCTCCTCGCCCTCGATCGTCGTCCGCTGCGCGACGAGGAAGCGGACGATCGCCTGGGCGGCGGTCAGCCTGATCGTCTTCATCTCGGTCCCTCCGCGCTCGTCATCGGAACCCGCGAATCGAGCCCCTGCGTCGCCCAGGACTCCCGGATCCAGGCGTGCTCGGGATCGTCGACGAACTCCATGACCCGTCCTGGCGCAGCTCCTGCCATGACGTTCAGGTAATACATCGTGTAGCCCGGCGCCGCGGCACACGGCCCGTGGTAGCCGCGGGGGACGAGGAAGACGTCGCCGTCCCGTACCGTCACCGTCGCGTCGATCGATCCGTCGTGCGTGTACGTGCGGTGTATCCCGTAGCCCTCGGGCGCGTACTCGGAGCTGCCCGCGCGCCCGATCCGGAAGTAGTAGATCTCCTCGTTCCAGACGGGGCTCCCCGCGGTGTCGTCGTGCTTGTGCGGCGGGTACGACGACCAGTTCCCATCCGGGGTGAGGAGCTCGCAGCAGATGAGCTTGTCCGCTCCGTCGAATGCCTCCGGGGTGAGGAAGTTCGTCACCTGCCGCGTCGCCGAGCCGGCGCCACGGATCTCGACCGACACCTCGTCGGCCGAGACCGCGGCGGGCTCGAGGCGGCGCGTGGCGCGGGCGGACGCCAGCGCGAGCTCGCACCCTTCGTCGCTCGTCAGCCGTACGTCGGCGTCCATCGGCACGTAGGCCCAGTCGGTCACGCGGGCGAACACGGAGCTCCGACCCTGGAGCTCGAGACGTCGCCCATCGACTTCGACGACGACGCCTCCGCCCGAGAGGGGGAGGACGGCGACCTCGTCCGGGCCGGTCTCGAGCTCCCGGCGCTCGCCGGGGGCAAGCTCGACGACGCGCAGTCCGCACAGCTCCCAGCCCGCGGACTCGGGAGTGACGACGACCGAGTCGTCTCCCTCGGACGCCGTTCCGGCGGGGAGATGAAGGTCAGCGCGGAGCAGCGGTCGCCTCCATGAGCGCCCGGACCTCGGGCTCGGTCGGCATCGCGTCGGCGCACAGGAGGCGCGAGGCGACCAGTGCCCCGGCGGCGTTCGCGAACTCGACCGTCTGCGCGGGAGACCAGCCCGCGAGCAGGCCGTGGCAGAGCGCGCCGCCGAAGGCGTCGCCCGCGCCGAGCGCGGACACGACGTCGACGCGGACCGGAGGAATGAACGCGCGGTCCTCCGCCGTGGCTACGAGGACTCCGTCGCCTCCCAGCTTGACGACGGCGAGCTCGAGGCCACGCCCCAGCAACGCGTCGGCGGCGCCGTCGGGATCGTCGGTGCCGACCGCGATCTCGCACTCGACGCGGTTCCCGACCGCGGCAGTCACGGAGTCGAGAGTCGAGCCGATCTCGGCCCGTGCGTCGTCCTCCGATGCCCAGAAGGACGGCCGGTAGTCGAGGTCGAGGATCGTGTGCCGCGTGCGTTGTCGCGCCGCGAGGAGCGCCCGGACGGTGCCGCGCGAGGGCTCCTCCGCGAGCGCCCCGGCGCTGATCCAGAGGATGGGGACGGCACGAGCGACGTCCGGGTCGACCTCGTCGATCGTGAGCGTCGCATCCGGCGCCTGGGGTTCCCGGTAGAAGACGAACTGCGGCTCCTCGGGCGGGTCCATCACGGCGACGACGATTGGCGTCTTGAGCGAAGGATGCGTCCCCACGAAGCGCGGGTCGACGCCGAGCTCCTCGCCGAGCGCGTGCCGCACGTACTCGCCGAGGCCGTCGTCTCCGACTTTCGTGAACACCGCCGAGCGCCGCCCGAGCCGCGCGGCTGCGACGGCGACGTTCGTCGGGCTGCCCCCGACGGACTTCTGGAACCGGCGCGCGTCGACGAAGCCGGCGTTCGGCTCCTCGGCGTAGAAGTCGACGCCGACCCGGCCGACCGTCAGCAGCTCGAGCTCGTGGCTCATTCGCCGAGGGTCTGTTGCTCCAGCTCGTGCGTGAGCTCGTCGAGCTCGGCGCCGCCGGCCATCTGGCGGACGATCTCGTCCCGCGTCACCCGCCCCTTGTCGTAGTCGCCGATGACCCGCCCTCGGTTCAGCAGGATGAAGTGGTCGCCCACGGGAAACGCGTGGTGCGGGTTGTGCGTGATGAAGATGACGCCGACGCCGCGATCCTTGGCCTGAAGGATGTAGCGAAGGACGATCCCGGCCTGCTTCACGCCCAGGGCCGAGGTCGGCTCGTCGAGGATGAGCACGCGCGCCCCGAAGTAGATCGCCCGTGCGATCGCGACCGCCTGTCGCTCCCCGCCCGAGAGCGTTCCGACGGGCTGCTCCGGGTCGCGGACGTCGATCCCCATCTGCGCCATCTGCTCACGCGCCGTTCGCTTTGCGAATCCCTGGTCGATCGGGCCGAGCGGGAAGTTCCATCTCCGCGGCTCCTCGCCGAGGAAGAAGTTCCGCCAGATCGACATCAGCGGGCACATCGCGAGGTCCTGGTAGACGGTCGCGATCCCGATCGCTCTTGCGTCTCGCGGCGAGTCGAACTGCACTTCGCCGCCGTCGACGAGCATCCGGCCCTCGTCCTGGCGATGAACACCGGAGACGATCTTGATGAAGCTCGACTTCCCCGCCCCGTTGTCGCCGAGGATGCAGGTCACCTCGCCCGCGTTCACGCGCAACGAGACGTCCTTCAGCGCGACGACGTTCCCGAAGTACTTGGAGACGCTCTCGACCTCGAGCAGGTGCGTCCCGTTCGTGTTCGCCGTCTCGCTCATCTGGATCTCTGTGCGCGGCCGCGGATCAGCGTGTTCAGCATCACCGCGAGGAAGAGGATGACGCCCTGGAAGGTGAAGGTCCAGTTCGAGTCCCACTGCGCGTAGACGATCCCGAGCTGCACCATGCCGAGCATCGCCGCGCCGAAGAAGGTGCCGATCACCGAGCCGTACCCGCCCGTCAGGAGGCAACCGCCGACGACGGCGCAGATGATGAAGATGAACTCGAGGCCGATGCCCTCCTTCGACTGCATCGAGCGCAGCTCGAGCGCCTCGATGATCCCCATCAACGCGGCCGTGCCCGAGGTCATCATGAACAGGATCATCTTCGTGTGCGCCACCGGCACCCCGACGTTGCGGGCTGCGACCGCATCCCCGCCCGCCGCGTAGATCCAGTTGCCGAAGCGGGACTTGGCGAGGAGCCAGGCGCCGACGATGGTGATGCCGATCCACCACAGCACCTTCGTCTTGAAGTCGTACTGGGAGAAATCCGACGCGAGCCACCTCCGTGCCGAGTCGAAGCCTCCCGCCGAGTCGATGTCCTGAATGGCAGTCGTCCCCGTGAGCTTCAGGGTCAGCGCCGCATTGACGCCCTGGAGGATGAAGAACGTCGCGAGGGTGACGATGAAGCTCGGCAGCCGCGTCCGGACGACGGTGATGCCGTTCAGGAACCCGACGGCGAGCCCGAACAGCAGCACGATCGCCATCGCCGGCCAGATGTTCATGTTCCCGTTCGTCGCGAGGTAGCCGAGCAGGAGGCCGGAGCTTCCGATCATCACGCCCGCGGAGAGGTCGAACTCGCCGCCGATCATCAGCAGCGCGACCGGCACCGCCACGATGCCGTACTGCGCAGCCTGGTCCGTCCAGCTCGCCCAGATGCCGGGGTCCGTGCCCCAGCCGACATCGCGGGCGAAGTACGAGAAGCCGACGAAGACCGCGATCGCCCCGAGAAACGCGCCGATGTCGGGACGGGCGAATAGGCGCCGTCCGATTCCGAGGTCGACGAGCCGCTCGTCGCCGGGCGGAGGCGGTGCTGCGGTCGCGGTCTCTGACTGAGCGTTCATCACGGCCTCGTAGCTCGTCGCGTCCCGTGGGATCCGACGGAATGGGTGGGCGGCGGAGGCCGCCCACCCCGCGATCTGCTCTAGCGCGTGCCCTTCTTCGCGAGCGCGGCGATGCGCGCTGCGTTCTTCTTGTTGATGATCCCCGGCCCGGTGAGCACCGGCGCGCCGTTGCCGACGGTGTTGAGGTTCGTGACGTAGAGCATCCCGAAGACCACCGGCAGGTATCCCTGCAGGTACTGCTGCTGGTCGATCGCGAACAGCAGGCGCCCCTTCTGGATCTGCGCGATGGCGCCGCCCACGTCGAAGGTGCCGGCCTTCGTGCCCTTGGGGAGGACGTCGAGGCACGGGATCGTGACGTCGGGGTCGAGGCCGAGGAAGCCGTCGAGCTTCTTGTCGGCCTTGAACGCGGCGGAGACCTTCGTCTTCGTCCCGGGGATGTCCGACTTCGCGTTCGGGATCGTGAGCACCTTGACCCCGCCGCTGCCAAGGATCTTCTTGACCCCGTTCGCCCGCTGCACGAGACCGATGTTCGAGGCTTCGTGGATGACGATCAGCACCTTCTTCGCCTTCACCTGCGCGAACTGGTGCCCGGCGCCCTGCCCGGCGATGTCCTCTGTCTGCCCGACGTGGACCATGTACGTCGGCAACGTGTCGAACGAGCCGAGCCCCGAGTTCACCGTGATCAGCTCGATGCCCTTCGACGACGCCTTGGCCATCGAGTCCCTGAGAGCGCTCGCATCGGGTACCGAGGTCGCGATGACCTTCGCCTTGGCCGCGATCGCGGCGTTGAGGCCCGAGACCTGCTTGGCGACGTCGTTGTTCGCATAGACCTGCGTGACCTTGACGCCGCGGGACTTCAGGTCTTTGGCGGCCTGGTCGACGCCACGCTTGAACACCGACCAGAACGCTCCGGTGTCGCCATGGGTGACGACTGCGATGTTGACGCTGCTCGCCTCCGAGGCGCCGAACGCAGCCGCGGCCGG
Organism: uncultured Actinomycetes bacterium; assembly: GCA_963809405.1. GTDB lineage: Bacteria > Actinomycetota > Thermoleophilia > Gaiellales > Gaiellaceae > GMQP-bins7. The sequence goes on along the minus strand of CAWEJN010000002.1, from coordinate 666,382 downwards.
CCCTCCGAGGATCGTCGCTCCTGCGGCAAGGAGTCCGCCTTTGACCATGAGGTCGCGGCGGCTCAATGCGCCATCGAGGATGTCGCGCTCGCTCATTCCTTGCTCTCCTTTCCTCTCGTGTGCCCTGTGGTTGTCTGCACGGCGCCGTCCGCGCCGTCGAGGAGCTGCCGCAGGTACTCGATGCTCCGGCGGACGTCGCCGATCGGGCCCTCTCCGGGCGGGATGTCCGCCGACGGCAGCGCGCAGTCCTGCTCGAGGACGTACCGACCCCGGTAACCCGTGGCCTCGAGCGTACGCACTGTCTCCGCGACCGGAGCCGAGCCCGCGCCGAGCGGCTGGAAGAGCCCGGCTTGCACCGCGGGAACGATCGCCAGGTCACCCCCTCGCAACCTCTCCGCGATCGGCCCCGCCACGTCCTTGAGGTGCACGTGCGAGATTCTCTCACCTCCGGCGCGCGCGAACCAGACGGGATCCGTGCCGCCGAGCACGAGATGCCCGGTGTCGAGGCAGAGGCGGACGTCGCTTCCTTCGAGGAGACGCTCGACGTCGTCCCGCTCCTGGACGAGCGTGCCCCAGTGCGGATGGGCGATCTGCGTGAGCCCGTGCGCCGCAGCGACCTCGTCGATTCGCGCGAGGCCGTCGAAGATCGCCTGCCACTGCTCGTCGGTCAGCGGGATCCGCGGCGCCCAGTCGAGATCGACGACGACCGCGGAGACGAGGAACTCGGCGCCTGCCGCCTCGAACAGCTCGCCGACCCGATGTGCGGACGCCACGGACGCTTCGTGCTCGGAGCGATCGTGGAGAACGACCGGCAGGAAGCCTCCGACGAGCTCGAGGCCGTGACGCTCGAGGAGGGCGACGATCTCCGCCGCGGTCGCTCCCAGGTATCCGTCCGGTCCCGCCTCGGTCGCGGGCAAGCCGAGCGAGGCCATCTCCGAGAGCACGCGGTCGGGCGAAAGCTCGGCGCCCCAGCCCGGAACCTCGCAGACCCCCCAGGAGATCGGCCCGCCGGCGAGTCGTTCGAGGCTCGAAGACATGTGTCTGGAGTCTCCGGCCGTCCGTGGGCGCGTGTCAAGCAGGGGCGGGGCGGAGCCGGCGCGCCGCGAGCGTCACCCCCAGGCCGAGCGCGAAGGAGACGGCGAAGCTCGGCATGGTGGCCCCGATCGGCCAGTCGGGCGGCGAGAGCTTCTCGACGGCGTCGACCCACCACGACGGTCCTGTCGGATAGAGCCACTGGTAGAGGCAGAAGCCCACGATCCACGCGCCCACGAGACCGGGTCGCCACGGGGGCGCGTCGAAGAAGTCGGCCGCGCTGTAGTGGCGCCCGCTCGCGAGCCAGTCCGCGAGCAGCACTGCGAAGAGCGGGACGAAGAACGACCCGAGGAGCAGGAGGAACGTCTGGTAGGCGACGAGGTTCACGACGAGCGCCCCGACGGTCGCCACGCCGGTCACGGTCGCGATGAGCAGAGGCTGGGGTGCTCGCGGAACGAGGTTCTGGATCGAGACCGCCGCCGAGTACACGTTCGCGAACGCCTCGTCCGTCTCGGTCACGACGAGCGCGAAGAGCGCGAGCATGGCCGCGAATCCCCCGGCCGCGACCGCGGTCGGCAGCGCTGCCGGGTCGCTCAGATCGCGCGACAGGACGAGGATCACGCCCAGCACCAGCAGCCATGCGTCCGGCACGAGGTAGCCGAGCCCGGTTCCCGCGAGCGCGCTCCGCGGGCTCTTCGAGAAACGCGTGTAGTCGGCGGCGTACGGGATCCAGGAGACGGTGATCCCGACGACCACGTCCGCTCCCTGCCAGGTCGAGAGGCCTCCCTCGCCGGGCGCGTTCCAAAGCGCCCCCAGGTCGGCGCCGTGGAACGCCCACCAGGACAGGTAGACGATCGCGATCGGCACCGCCCACACGGCGATCTTGCGGACGAACCGGCGCACGAACCCGATCGGGCCGAGGAGCGCGAGCACGAGCGTCAACGCCCCGAACGCGAGCGTCCAGAGCCACTGCGCCCGGAAGTGGAAGACGCGGTCGGAGAGCGCCGCGGCGGCGCTCGCGATGATCAGCAGCTCGAAGATCGACCAGCCGACGCCCTGGAGGACGTTGACGCCGGTCGGGAGATACGAGCCGCGCCTCCCCAGCGGCGCGCGCATGAGCACCATCCCCGGCACGCGTGCGTCGGCGCCGATCGCGGCCGCGACCGCGAGCATCGCGTTGCCGATGAGGCAGCCGACGACGATCGCGACGATCGCGTCGGGCAGGGCGAGCGCCGGCACGAGCGCGGCCCCCGCGACGATGACGAGGAGCGAGACGCCGAGGTTTCCCCACAGGAGCCCGGTGTCGAGCGCGCCGAGGACGCGCAGGCGCTCGGGGACCGGCTCGATCCCCCAGCTCCCGGGGATGCGCTCGTGGGCGTCCACCGCGCGAGCCTACCCACGCCCAGGAGGGAGAATGCGCGCGTGCCCATTCCGCGCTACTACGTCGTCGCCGAGTCGCGGCACGAGCTCCAGAACCCGACCTCGGAGGAGAAGGTCCTCCTGCTCGGGCAGCGGCTCGACCTGCGTCCCGGGTCGCGCGTCCTCGACATCGCCTCCGGCCGTGGCGGACCCGCCCTCCTCCTCGCCCGGACGTTCGAATGCTCGATCGACGGTGTCGAGCTGAGCCCGGACTTCCACGCGACCGCCGTCGAGCGCGCTGCCGAGCGCGGGCTCTCGCACCTCGTCTCGTTCCGGCTCGGCGACGCCTCGGAGACGGAGTTGGCGAACGAGGCCTACGACGCGGCGCTCTGCCTCGGGGCGAGCTTCGTGTACGGCGGTCTGGCTCCGACGATCGACGCGCTCGCCGCCGCCGTGCGGCCGGGCGGTCACGTCGTCGTCGGCGAGCCCTACTGGCGCCGCCTGCCGCTCCCGGACGACTACGAGGAACGGGACGAGCCGTACACCACGCTCGAGGGCACGGTCGAGGTGTTCGACGCGAGCGGCCTCCCGGTCGTCTCCGTGATCGCGTCGTCGGAGGACGACTGGGACCGATACGAGACGCTCCACTGGCTCGCCGTCGAGGAGTGGCTCGCCGCGAACGAGACCGACCCGGACGCGGAGGACATTCGTGCGCGCCACGAGCGCTCGAAACGGGTCTATCTCCGCCACGGCCGCGACTACTGCGGGTGGGCGATCTTCCTCGCCTGGAAGCGTCCCTAGCCAGCGAGCAGCCGGCGGAGCACGAAGGGGAGGATCCCGCCGTGCCGCAGATACTCCCGTTCTCGGGGAGTGTCCAGGCGAACGGCCGCGCGGAACTCCTTCTCGTCAGCGCGAACCGTGACCTCGTCCGCATCGCCGTTCTCGACCCCGACGATCGAGTACTCCTCCCTTCCCGTCAGCCCGAGCGACTCACGGCTCTCGCCGGGCATGAACTGGAGCGGGAGGATCCCCATCATCAGGAGGTTCGAGCGGTGGATCCGCTCGTAGCTCTCTGCGATCGCCGCCCGCACCCCGAGGAGCTTCGGCCCCTTGGCCGCCCAGTCGCGCGACGAGCCGGATCCGTACTCCTTCCCCGCGAGCACGACGAGCGGGACACCCTCGGCGCGGTAGCGCTCGGCGGTGTCGAAGATCGTCGTCTCCTCGCCGTCGGGCAGGTGGACCGTCCACGTGCCCTCCGACTCGGGGACGAGCTGGTTGCGGAGCCGGACGTTGGCGAACGTCCCGCGCACCATCACCTCGTGGTTCCCGCGGCGCGAGCCGTAGGAGTTGAACTGCTTCCGCTCGACGCCGTGGTCGACGAGGTACGTGCCCGCGGGCGACTCGGGCTTGATTGCGCCCGCCGGAGAGATGTGGTCCGTCGTGACCGAGTCACCGATCGCGACGAGACAGCGGGCACCGGCGACGTCCTCGACTTCGCCTGGCTCCTTCGGCATGCCGTCGAAGTACGGCGGCCTGCGTACGTACGTCGACTCGGGATCCCAGGCGAAGAGCTCGCCCTCGGGGACGGGGAGGTCGCGCCAGGCGTCGTCGCCGGTGAAGACGTCGGCGTAGGTGTCGTGGAACATCTGCTCGCCGATCGTCCCTGCGACCGTATCCCGCACTTCCTCGGGTGACGGCCAGATATCCGCGAGGAAGACGTCCTCGCCGTCGCTCCCGGTCCCGAGCGGCTCGGTCGCGAGGTCGAGGTCCATGCGCCCCGCCAGCGCGTACGCGACGACCAGCGGCGGCGATGCGAGGTAGTTCGCCTTCACCTCCGAGTGGATACGCGCCTCGAAGTTCCGGTTCCCCGAGAGGACGGCGCAGACGACGAGGTCGCCCTCGGCGACGCCCTGGGAGACGGGCTCCGGAAGCGGCCCCGAGTTCCCGATGCACGTGGTGCAGCCGTAGCCGACGGTGTTGAATCCGAGCTCCTCGAGGTACGGCGTCAGCCCCGCCGCGTCGTAGTAGCGCGTCACCACCTTCGAGCCCGGAGCGAGGCTCGACTTCACCCACGGCTTCCGCTTCAGGCCCCGCTCGACCGCCTTCTTCGCGAGCAGCCCGGCACCGACCATGACGGCCGGGTTCGACGTGTTCGTGCACGACGTGATCGCGGCGATGACGACCGATCCGTGATCGAGGTGGAACGTCTCCCCGTCGAGCGTCGCCTCGATCGCCGAGCGCTCGGCGAGGACCAGCGGCGGATTCGTCGAGACCTCCGCGCGGTCCAGCTCGGGGCCGTGCCCCGGTGCGCTCGACGCGAGCGGGTCGCTCGCGGGGAACGTCTCGGCGACCGCCTCGTCGTGCCCGTTGCCGTAGTCGATCCCGAAGGTCGGGAGCGCGTCGAGGAACGCTTGCTTCGCGTTGGCCAGGGGCACCCGGTCCTGTGGGCGTCGCGGTCCTGCGAGCGACGGCTCGACGGAGGACAGGTCGAGGTCGACGACCTGTGAGTACGTCGGCGGCTCGTCCGGCTCGTGCCACAGCGCGTTCTCCTTGCAGTACGCCTCGACGAGCGCGATCCGCTCGTCGGGGCGGCCGGTCAGCCGGAGGTAGGCGAGCGTCTCCGCGTCGACCGGGAAGAAGCCGCATGTCGCGCCGTACTCGGGAGACATGTTCCCGATCGTCGCCCGGTCCGCGAGCGGCAGGCTCTCGAGCCCGTGTCCGAAGTACTCGACGAACTTCCCGACGACCCCCGCCTCGCGGAGGATCTGGGTCACGGTGAGGACGAGGTCGGTCGCGGTCGCGCCGTCCGGCAACCGGCCCGAGAGCCGGAACCCGACCACCTGCGGCACGAGCATCGAGATCGCCTCGCCGAGCATCGCTGCCTCGGCTTCGATCCCGCCGACACCCCAACCGAGGACGCCGAGCCCGTTGACCATCGTCGTGTGCGAGTCGGTCCCCACGAGCGTGTCGGGGAACGCGGCGCCGTTCCGCTCGTCGATCACACGCGCGAGGAACTCGAGGTTGACCTGGTGGACGATCCCCGTGTTCGGCGGCACGACCTTGAAGTTGTCGAACGCCCCCTGCCCCCACCGCAGGAACGCGTAGCGCTCGCGGTTCCGCTCGAACTCGAGCTCGGCGTTCCGGAAGATCGCGAGCCGGGTCGCGTACTCGTCCACCTGGACGGAGTGGTCGATGACGAGCTCGACCGGAAGCTGCGGGTTGATCTTGTCCGGGTCTCCGCCGAGATCGCGCATCGCGTCGCGCATCGCGGCGAGATCGACGACGGCCGGCACGCCGGTGAAGTCCTGGAGCAGCACGCGACCGGGCGTGAACGAGATCTCCTGCGCAGGCTCGGCGTTCGCCACCCAGCCGGCGACCGCCTCGACGTCGGCTCCCGTGACGGTGACGCCATCCTCGTGGCGGAGGGCGTTCTCGAGCAGGATCCGAAGCGTGTACGGGAGCCGGAGCACGTCGAAGCGGCTCTGCAGCGCATCGATGCGGAAGATGTCGAGCGTCCGGCTGCCGACGTCTAGCTGCGCCCGGGAACCGAAGCTGTCCGGATGGGCCATCTCCTCGATTGAATCAGCTGTACGCCGGGTGAGGCGACCGAAACCGCGCTCGACGACCGTCGCGCGCGACGGATCGAACTGCCTCGCGACGGCGTCGGCGTACGGCCTCCCGACGCGGCGCGCGTACGCTCCGAACCCCTCGTCTCGAACGGGACGCAGATCCTCCGTGTACGCGTCGAGGACGTGCTGCCGACCGACCTTGCGGGCGGAGTTGAAGAACGCGAGCCCCACGCCGACGGAGACCTCGAGCAGGCTCCTGTGCTCGCGATCTGCCTCGGCCACGAGGGCGGAGTACACAGCGTCGAGCTCCTCCGGGGTGGGGAGGCTGCCGGCGTCGCCTCGTAGGTCCGCGAGGGACTGCTTGAGCGCCTCGACCTCGAGCGGCGGGATGTCGATCAGCCGCGCGGTCGTCCCGCTCGCGCCCTCGAGCGCGGCGAGGAGCGAGTCGACCGAGGTCAGGCGTGCGTCACGGGCGACGACACCGGCTGCCTGGAGCTCGGAGACGAGTGCGTCGAGATACACCCGCGTTCCGTGCGTGACGTCGGCAGCCGCCGCGAGGAGCCAGAGCGGGGAGAAGCCGAAGGCCGCGATCGATCCGACCTCGACGACGTTTCCCGCCGTCTTGCGGACCGCGAGCTTTGCGGGGGACGGCTCGACCTCTCCTGCCGCCCCGGCGGGGTGCTCGACGCCGCCCACGAGCTCGACCGTGATGCGCAGCAGGTTCTTCGCCGTCGCCTCGTACAGGCGCGAGCGGCGGACGAGCCGGGGAAGGAGGAGCTCCGCCGTCTCGTGGATCGCGCCGCCGCCGACAGCGGCGAACGCGCGAACGAGCCGCTCCGGGAAGGAGACGACGAAGCGGACGAGCCCGCGCACGCTACTCGTGGGTGTTCGTGTCGTCCTCTGCCGGCCGAGCGCCGACCGCGATGCCCCCGAAGAGGGTGAACCCGTCGAGTTTCAGGGTCGGCGGGTCCTCGGTGTCCACCGGCTGAACCTGGACGGCGACCCCGCCCGTGATCGCCCTGGCGCTCGACTCGACCTTCCAGCCCACGGGCACGCGAAGGGCGATGCCGCCGAAAAGCGCGTGCACGCTCAGGCGGGCGTCCGGTGCGAGCTTCGCCTCTCGCAGATCGACGGCGATTCCACCGAACCACGCCAGCATCGAGCCGCCGCGGAACGCCTGTGCCGTGCTCTTGAGTTCGATCCCGTCGAAGATGGCTGCGAGCGCCACCTCGTCGCTCTCGGCGTCGCCGCGGGACGGGATGGCGCGACGGGCGACGGCTGCCGCAGCGACGAATCCGGCGACCGCGCCGAGGAAGACGAGCCCAAGTCTCTTCACGAACCGCATCTCCCGAGCCTACTCCGAGCGTTCGAGGCTGCGCGGAGCACGAGCCGCACGTCGCTAGCATGGCGCCGATGGACGCCGAGGCGATCCGGGCTCTTCTCGAGCAGGCGTTTCCCGGCCCCGCCGAGGTGGACGTCGAGGATCGGACCGGCACGGGAGACCACTTCCAGGTGACGGTCACGAGCGGCGAGTTCGACAGCCTTCCGCTCCTCGATCAGCACCGTCGGGTGAACGACGCGCTCGCCGCGCCGCTCCGGGACGGCTCCATCCACGAGCTCAGGATCAAGACGAAAGGAACCGCATGAAGACCTTGCGCGAGCAGATCGAGGGCGTCATCCGCGACGAGCCGGTCACACTCTTCATGAAGGGCACGCCTCAAATGGTCATGTGCGGAAACTCGTACCGCGCACTGAATGCGCTCCACGCCGCCGGAGCTCCGATCACGACGGTCGACATCCTTCCCGACCCGCGGATCCGCCAGGAGCTGTCGGACGTCTCGGGCTGGCCGACGATTCCCCAGGTCTTCGTCAACGGCGAGCTGATCGGCGGGGCGGACATCACGGAGGAGCTTCTCGAGTCGGGCGAGCTCGCCCGGAAGCTGGACGAGGCTCTCGGCACGGAACGTCCGCAGGACGTCAAGGTCGTGGCTCTCGAGCTGGTCTAGGAGCGGCTCTCCAGCTGCTGGTCTAGGAGCGTTTCCTCGCCTTCCATTTCCCGGTCGTCTGAGTACCGTGCGACTGGGAAAGGGGAGGAATGCTGGATCAACTGGGGACGTGGTACGCCGCGCAGTGCGACGGCGACTGGGAGCACGAGTACGGGGTCACGCTCGGGACACAGGAGCACGGCGGCTGGCACCTGCGAGTCGACCTCGTCGGCACGGACCTCGCCGGAGACGAGCTCCCGCGGGACCTCGTCGCGCGAGGCGAGCAGGACTGGGTCGAGGCGTGGAGCGACGGCTTCACCTTCGACGCGATGGGCGGCCCCGGCAACCTCGGAGAGCTGCTCGACGCCTTCTCGCGGTTCGCCGACAGCCGCGTGACGCCCGGGTGACGGGCGCACGCACCGCGGGCTCGCCCGGGCAGGGAGACCCCGCAACGACGAATTAACAGCCGGCAACCCGCGATTCACGGAGACGGGGCTATAACGGAACCCGCATGTCCTTGCGCCGAGCCCTGCGTCCGTTCGCCGCTCTTCTCGCGACAGCTGTCCTCGGTGGCGCTGTCGCCGTCGGGGTCGTAGCCCTTCTGGGCGACCTCGGCGGCGAGACGACGATCGTCACGCAGACGGTCGCCACGCCGACGTCCGACCCGGCGTTCGTCGGAGCGCCGATGAGCGTCAACGAGATCTACCGCCGCTCGGCTCCCGGCGTCGTCCAGGTCACATCGACGACGCGGGCGAGCGCCCCGAACCCGTTCGGAGACCGCTTCTCGAGCCCACCCGTCGAGGCGCTCGGTTCCGGCTTCGTCATCGACAAGGCCGGTCACATCGTCACCAACTACCACGTGGTCGAGGGAGCGGACGACATCAAGGTCAGCTTCTCGAACCAGGACACCGTCAAGGCGAGGGTCGTCGGGACGGATCCGTCCACCGACCTCGCGGTCCTCCGCGTGAACGAGAACGCGAGCGCGTTGACACCGCTGACGCTCGGCGACTCCGATCGGATGGAGGTCGGAGACGAGGTCGTCGCGATCGGGAACCCGTTCGGCCTCGATCGAACGGCGACGGCCGGAATCGTCAGCGCTCTCCAGCGGGGCATCACCGCGCCGAACGGCTACACGATCGATCACGCGATCCAGACCGATGCGCCGATCAACCACGGCAACTCGGGTGGACCGCTCCTCAACACCCGCGGCCAGGTGGTGGGGGTGAACAGCCAGATCGAGACGGGCGGGTCGAATCTCGGCGGCAACGTCGGCATCGGCTTCGCCGTCCCGTCGAACACGGTGAAGAACGTGGTCGCCCAGATCCTCCGAACGGGAAGCGTCGCGCACGCCTATCTCGGGATCGCGGGGCAGGACATCACGTCGATGCTGGCCGAGAACTACAAGCTTCCGGCGAACGCCGGCGTCCTCGTCGCGACGGTACGCAGCGGCAGCGGCGCCTGGAAGGCGGGGATCCGGGCCGGCAAGAGGCGCGTCGTCGTCGCCGGCGAGACGTACGTGCTCGGAGGCGACATCATCGTCGCCGCCGACGGCAAGCCAATCTCCTCGATCGACGAACTCCGCGACGCGATCGCCGCGCACAAGCCCGGCGACAGGATCAAGCTGGTCGTCCTGCGCGGCGCGAAAAGAACGAGCGTGCGCGTCACGCTCGGGCGGCAGCCCGCTTCCCCCCAGGGCTAGTCGCGATCGGGCCCCGAGCCATCGGGGCCTGATCTATCTACGGCAAGGGGCCCGACCGCCTGCCCGGGCCCCTGCCGACCTTCTTCCTCGTCCCCGTCGACCCCGCGACTGCGAGCGAGCTCGCCGTCGGTCATCGCGTATCCGCGCGCGATCAGCGCGCGCTTGCTCTCCTCGGACCACGGTGGCTCGCCGCGAAACGTCGGCTCGAGCGCGTCGGCTCCGGCGGTCGCGCGAACGACGATGCGGGGCACCTGTCGGTCGTGCCTGAAGGGAAAGGCCGCCGAGGCGAACCGCTCGTCGAGTTGCGAACGGAGCTTGCGCCGCCGCCAGGGAAGTGCGGCGGCCACCGAGGCTGCGATCACCTCCTCGCGCAGGCGATGCAGCTCGTCGACCGAGAGGTCGCGCTCGTCGGCGTAGCGCTCCTCGAGAAAGGTGTTGCGGTTGATCGCCACTCGCATGAGGCGCGTGATCAGCTCGGGGTAGTGGGCCGGCTCGCCCTTCTCGTATCGCTCCTCCGCGAGGCGGAGCTCGGCGAGGAGGGCTCCAACGGGCGGCACCGCGCGGAAACGCTCCAGCCGCTCGCGGAGACGCCCGAGGAAGCTGACGTCTACGGGCGGATACATCGACACATAGCGGAAGGCCGCAATCGTGGCCACGTCCGGATTCGCGTATGCGTGCTCCAGGGGGAAGTTCCGGATCCAGCCTCCGTCCGTCGCGATTGCGTCTCCGACGCGAATAGGGAGCACGATCGCGCTGATCGCTGCCGAGGCGAGGATCGCCCGCCCCATCGTCTCCGGCGAGGTCGAATGGGAGGGGTACACGAGCTCGAAGTCCCGGTTCTGGTCGCCGTCGATCGGCTCGCTCACGTCCGTCGCGAACACGACGAGCTCGATCTCGGACCCAGCGAGCAACGACCCGAGCTCCTGCTCGCTTCCGAGCCGCTCGGCGAGCGTGTCCGGAAGGGCGTAGTCGTGGAGGCCCCCGAGCGGAAGCTGCCACAGCCGGCGCGGTCGGAAGACATCCTCCGCCTGCAGGTCGAGCAGGAAGTCCTCGAGCTCGTCGAGCCGGTCGAGCGCGGCCATCGTCCCGGCGAGAGCGCCTGCCGACGTTCCGTAGATCCAGCCGATTCGCGGCCAGATGGCGTCTTCGCGCAGGCGCTTCAGGAACCCCAGCTCGAGGAGGATGCCGTTGATCCCCCCGCCCGAGAGGACGACGGCGACGTCTCTCCGGTCCGGACGAGACACGTGGCTATTGTGCCCCGGTGGACTTGGAGCCCACGACCGGCACGCTCGACGTCGCCGAGCTGGACACGATCGAGGACGAGGAGCTCTGGCACGAAGACGGGGGCGACCACGGCGGCTGGTTCTGCGTGCGCACTGACCCGTTCCCGTGTCCGGCCTCGGGCTGCTCGTTCGTGGCCGACTACATGACCGCCGCGCACCTCATCCTCGTCTGGGAGGAGCGCGACGACCCGAATCTCCTCTGGCACGCTCAGCGCGCGAAGGAGGTCGGACGCAACCCGCGCATCGTCGGTTACGAGCCGTCGTTCGGCCCGAGCGCTTCGTACTACGCGTGGGAGGCAGCGGGTCGTCCGGTCCACGGAGTCGGCAGCCGGCCCGCCTCGCGCTAGCATCGAACCGTGGCGACCGTGACCGAGACGCTCCAGGTGAGCGGCGTTCGCTGCGAGCGTTGCATCGACCGTCTCGCGGCGGCTCTTCACGGTCACGACGGCCTCGAATATGCGAACGCCAATCTCATGGGCCAGGTGGTGTTGGAGTGGGACGAGGAGCGAACAACGCGGGACCAGCTGCTCGGCACGCTGGCGAAGGCCGGCTTCCGAGAGGCTCCGCTCGGGGAATAGCCTCGAAAAGGGGCTCGTTGCAGCCTCCTGTAACGCGTTGGTACGGTAGCCCCGTGGGCGACGCCGAGCCGGCCCCCGAAGCGCGACGCATCGCCCAGGAAGCTCGCGACCGCGTTCGTTTCGAGGAGGAGGCGCTTGGGCTCGCCGACCAGGTCTACCGCGTTGCGAGGCGCCTCGTGGGGTCTCGCGAGGAGGCAGAGGATCTGGTGCAGGAGACGTACGCGAGGGCATTCCGGAGCTGGCGCTCCTACACACCGGGCACGAACATGCGCGCCTGGCTCCTTCGCATCCTCACCAACCTGAACGTCGACCGCGGCCGGCGCATCCAGCGGACGCCGGACATGCAGCCGCTCGAGGAGAGCGACTACTACCTCGCGAACAAGCTCGCATCCGCCGCAGGCGAGGAGGTCCTCGACCAAGAGCGTGTCGTCGAGCGTCTGTCGCAAGATTCCGTCGTGCACGCGCTCGCGGACATCCAGCCACAGTTCCGCGAGGTCGTCGTGCTCGTCGACATCGGCGACTTCACCTACGCGGACGCGGCCCAGATCCTCGACATCCCGATCGGCACGGTGATGTCCCGACTCCACCGCGGGCGGCGTGCGCTGAAGCAGAAGCTCGCCGAGGAGGCGGTCGCATGAAGCTCGATCCGTGCGAACGCTGCGAGGAGCTCATGCAGGACTTCCTCGACCGTACGCTCACCGACAGCGAATGGAAGGAAGCGGAGACCCACCTCGCGGGCTGCGAGTACTGCGCCCGCCGCTACCGCTTCGAGGAGACCCTTCGCAAGTACGTCCGCACGACCGCCGCCGAGCGCATGCCGCCCGGGCTTCTCGGCAAGCTCGAGGAGCTCCGCGGCCTCGACGCGACGACCTAGTCGCTCAGCTCGCCGGGAGATCGTGCGGCGTGTCGACGTCGCCGGGCGCGCCGAGGTCGTCGCAGGGCACGAGCTTCGCCGGCCGGCCGTGAAGGCCCTCCTCCGGCACGTCGTCCCAGCTGTCGCGACCGAGAACGAGCGGATGTCCTCTCGAGCCTCCGTACGACGCTGCGACGATGCCGCCCTGCGATCGCCAGACGTCGAGGACGCGCTCGACGGTCGCAGGCGAGAGCTCGGGACCGTCCGCGAGCACGACGACCGCCGCCTCGACCTCGTCGCCGAGAGCCGAGAGCGCCGCCCGGAGCGATGCGCCGGGGCCGGCGCCCCAGTCCGTGGCATGAACCACCCGGACGTCCTGTCGGCTGTCCTCTCCCACCCAGGGCTCGAGGCTGTACGCACCCTCGACGACGACAATCTCGTCGACGGGCGCGAGAGCCAGCTTCTCGAGCACGAGCGGGAGGAGGATCCGCTGCTTCGGCTCGCCGAACCGCGTGGACTCACCGGCCGCGAGAACGACGGCCGCGACCGAGCTCACGCGGAGACGTCGAGGGTGACGGTCTTGATCAGGATCGGCCGCCGAGGCAGCTGCTTCTTGTTGCCGAGCTTGCCGATCCGCTCCACGACGCCGAGTCCGCTCGAGATCCGTCCGACGACGGCGTAGATCGGTGGGAGCTCGACCCGCTTGGCGGTGACGACGAAGAACTGGCTCCCGGCGGTTCCCGGCTTGTCGAGCTGCGACTTGGCCATCGCGACGGTCCCTCGCGTGTAGCGCGTGCCCTTCGGCGGCACGTCGACCGTCCCGTAGCCCGGCTGGCCGGCGCCCGTCTGCGTGGGGTCTCCCGCCTGGATCAAGAGGCCGGGGACGATCCGGAGGACCATCGTGTCGTCGAAGTACTTCTTGCGCGTGAGCGAGACGAGCGAGGCGGCCGTGTGAGGCGCAAGCTTCGGGTCGAGCCGTACCGAGAACGTCCCGCAGGAGGTATCGAAGGTGAGGGTGTAAGTCTTCCTGGGGTCGAGCGCGTGCGCGGGCGGATGGAGGATCGCCGGCTCCCGGGCGAGCGGCGCGTCGACGGTCTCGCAGGTCGTCGTAGACCCGGTGCTGCCTCCGACTGCGTTCGAGGACCTGTTCGAGCCGCCGCACCCGGCCGCGAGCAGGACCACCGCGATCGCGACCAGCGCACTCCGCATCCGTGCGATCGTATCCACGCCCAATGGGACGAATCCGTTGCGAATGGGTTGTCGAGAGCGACCCCCTCTACGTTGCCTACCACGACGAGGAATGGGGCATTCCGTCGCGCGACGACACGCATCTCTTCGAGCTCCTGACGCTCGAAGGAGCGCAGGCGGGGCTCTCCTGGTCGACGATCCTCCACAAGCGCGACGGATACCGGGCGGCGTTCGCAGGCTTCGATCCGCAGATAGTCGCCCGCTACAGCCAGAGGGACGTCGAGCGGCTCCTCGGCGACCCCGCGATCGTGCGCAACCGGATGAAGATCGAGTCGGCGGTCACGAACGCGACGCGGGTGCTCGACGTGCAGGACGAGCTGGGGAGCTTCGCCGCCTACCTGTGGCAGTTCGTGGACGGAGAGCCGCGGGTCGGGCGCTGGCAGACGATCGCCGAGATCCCGGCGGAGACGGTCGAGTCACGGACGCTGAGCCGTGAGCTCAAGCGTCGCGGCTTCCGCTTCGTCGGTCCGACGATCTGCTACGCGTTCATGCAGTCGGTCGGGCTCGTCGACGACCATGTCGTCGACTGCTTCCGCTTCCGGGACCCAGCGCCCGGCTGAGCCCGCGACGGATCAGGCCCGCGTCGTGACCGTGATCAGGTCGGCGAGGTTCACGAGCTGGATCGCGGTGCGCATCGAAGAGATGCGCTCCTCGTCGGACTCGATGTCCGCGCTCTCCTGCCACAGCTCGCTCGCGGCGACCAGCAGCTCCTGGATCCGCCAGGCTTCCTCCTCGTGACCGTCTCGCTCGCGCGAGGCGTTCACGGCGAGACCGATGGCCCCGATCGCATCCCGCTGCCGCAGCCAGAGGAGCGGCACCGCCATCGAGATGTACTGGTGGATGCGCGCGAACGTCAGAGGCTGGACGAGCGACGACCCGCCGCGGGGCACGCTCAGCTCGTGCGGGTCCTCGCCGTCGGTGATCCTGCGCGCGTTCTCGCCGAGCATCGTCCGAAGCTGGCGATCGTCGAAGCCTGCGAGCCGTGCCGTCCTGATCGAGAGGAGGAGCGAGTTGGGCTGGCGTCCGTATGGGTAGTCGGACGCGTAGACGATCTGCTCCGGCGCGACCTGCCGGAAGAGGTCGAGCAGGTCGATGGCGCTCCAGACTGACGTGTCGAAGAAGACGCCGGGAGCGCCGCCCAGTCGTGCCGTCAGGTCGGCCATGTCGGCGATGCCGGCATGGGCGATGATCAGCCGCACGCCGTCGTAGCGGTCGACGAGGTTGCCGAGCGCGACCGCGATCGGCGGGAGCCCGCGACCGCCGTGGATGAGGATCGGGACGGCCCGCTCGACGGCGAGCTCGAAGATCGGTCCCAGCCGCTCGTCGTCGAGCGCGAACGCCTGTGCGCGCGGGTGCAGCTTGATGCCACGTGCTCCGAGATCGAGGCAACGGAGCGCCTCCTCGACCGGGTGGGCGGTGAGATCGAGCCGGACGAACGGCACGAGCCGACCGTCCGAGCGCTCCGCGTGCGCGAGCGTGCGGTCGTTCGGGACGGTGAACCCGGGCACGCGATCGTGCTCGTCGAGGCAGAACGTGAACGCGCGGGCAAACCCGTTCCGGTCGAGGATCCCGATCAGCTCCTCGTAGCTCCCGCGCGAGCCGTCGATGTCATGGCCGAGGTGTGTGTGCGCGTCGTAGAGGAGGGCGTCCTCGGGCAGCTCGCCCAGTAGCAGCCCCTCGTAGTCGTCGATGATCGAGCGCGCCCGGTCGAGCGTCGTCATGGCCGCAGCCTACGCCGAGTTCGGGCCTGCGCCATCCGACAGCGCTGCCCAGACGCGGGGCGCCGTCATCGGCAGCTCACGCATCCGAACGCCGACCGCGGCCGCGACTGCGTTCGCGATAGCTGCGGGTGCCGCGATCACCGGCGCCTCGCCGATTCCCTTCGCGCCGAACGGTCCCTCCGGCGCCGGCACCTCGACGACGAGCGTGTCGATCGCCGGCACCTTCTCGGCTGTCGGGATCGCGTACTCGAGGAAGGAGCCGCTCAGGAGCTGTCCGTGCTCGTCGTGACGGAGCTCCTCGTAGAGGGCCCACCCGATTCCCTGGGTCACGCCGCCACGCATCTGGCCCTCGACGAGCGCCGGGTTGAGCGCGCGTCCGACGTCCTGCGCGATCGCGTAGCGGAGCAGTTCGACCTCACCGGTGTCGCGGTCGACTCGGACGTGGACGACGTGCGCGGCGGCCGACGGTGACGGGCTCGGCTGCCCCGCGCCGCCTCGTCCCTCGACCGGCCGGTATCTCCCTCCCCAGGCGAGCGACTTGCCCACGATCTCCTTCACGGTGAGGGAGCGATCCGGCGCTCCGACGGCGCGGACGACTCCGTCGACGATCTCGAGGTCGTCGGTCGCGATCTCGAGCTCCTCCGAGGCGATCTCCAGGAGCTGGCGCCGGACGTCCTCGGCGGCTCGCTGGACAGCACGGCCGACGGTGTAGGTGATCTTGCTGCCGCCGCTGACCCCGGCGAAGGGCGCGCTCGCGGTGTCCGCCGAGACGACGCGGACGCCCTCGGGCGCGAGGCCGATCACCTCGGCGGCGATCGCGGCGAACGAGGTCTCGACTCCGGTCATGTCGGCGACGGCCGTCACGACGGTGACCACGCCGTCGGGATCCATCCGACAGGCCGCAGACGCGGGCTCGTTCCCGCCCGGCCAGTAGCCGATCGCGACACCGACGCCTTCGTCGGCCCCGACTTTCTCGCGCTCCTGCCAGATCGCATGGTCTCGCGCCAGCTCCAGGCACTCGCGAGCGCCGACGGCGGAGAACGGGCGCCCGCTGACGCCGAGGTCGCCGTCGATGACCGCGTTCCGCAGACGAAGCTCGATCGGGTCGAGGCCGAGCTCGGCGGCGAGCTCGTCGAGCGCCGACTCGATGGCGAACGCGGCGGGCGGGGCGCCGGGGCCGCGGTATGCGCCGAGCGTCACCCGGTTCGTCTGCACCGCGTAGGTCCGGATGGCGTATGCCTGCCAGCGATACGGCCCGGGGACGAGCGACGACGAGATGTCCTCGATCCCCCACTCGATCGTCGAGCCGCGGTCGCAGACGACACGTGCGTCGAGCGCGGTGAGGACCCCGTCGCGCGTCGCGCCGACCCGGACTTCCATGATCTGGGCGGGGGCGGGGTTCGCGGCGTGGAAGTCCTCGCTGCGGGTGAGGACGAGGCTGACGGGCCGGCCGAGCACGAGCGCGGCGCCGGCGGCGAGCGGCTCGACGACGAAGAGCTTCCCGCCGAACGCGCCTCCGAGTGGTGCTGCGCGGACGCGGATCTTGTCGAGAGGTAGCCCGAACATGTCCGCGAGGCTGTTCCGCGTCATGAACGCGCCCTGCGTGCTCGCCGACACGACGAGCGTCCCGCCCGGCTCGACCCACGCGACCGCGGTCTGGGGCTCGATGTACGCCTGGTAGATCCAGGGCGTCCGGTACGTTCCCGAGACGACCGCATCGCTCGCCTCGAACGTTGCCTCGAGGTCGCCGTCGCTGCGGAACCCGCGCTTGAGCACGTTGTCCGAGAGATCCTCCTCGGGAAGCTCGACCTCGCCGGACCCGACTCCGGCGTGGACGGACTCGAGATCGGACGACTCCTCCTCCTCGGGCGGGCGGCGCGCGAGGGGCGAGCCGGGCGCCATCGCCGCCTCCAGGTCGAGGACGGGCTCGAGCGTCTCGTAGTCGACGATCACTACTGCCGCTCCGTCCGCTGCCGCCGCCTCAGTCTCCGCGACGACGAGCGCGATCGGATGGCCGACGAAGACGACCTCCGCGCTGGCGAGCGGCTCGTGCGAGCGGCCGGAGCCGGGGTCGGCGATCGGCAGGTCGTCCGCGGTGAGGACTGCGACGACGCCCGGGACCGCGAGCGCGGTGGCGGTGTCGATGCCGGTGATGAGCGCGTGCGCCCGCGTGCTCAGAACGAGTCGCGCGTGCAGCAGGCCGGCGAGGGCATCGTCTCCCGCGTAGCGCGTCGCCCCGACGACCTTGTCACCCGAGTCGAGCCGCGGCCGCGGGACGCCGATCAGGGAATCGCTCATGCGCCCTCCGCTGCGCGCGTTGATGCTGCGGCGAGTGCCCGCTGCACGACGACGCGAGCGAGATGACGCCGGTAGTCGGCGGGCGCGAAGTCGTCGCCGAAAACGGTGACGTCGTCGAGCGCGGCGGGGTCGCCGCCCTCGAGGAGGAAGGCATGACCTCCGATCCCGGTGACCGCCGCCCGGATGCCGTCCGGTCCGGCGAGCGCGGCCGCACCCGCGAGCGCGTACCCGGACGCGGGGTGCTCGACGCAGGCGTAGGCCGACCCCGAGCCCTCGGCCGGGCGCGGCAGGACGATCTCCGTCAGGAGCTCTCCGGGCTGGATCGCGGTCATGAAGGGCCCGAGGAAGAAGTCGCGAGCGTCGACCGCGCGCTCGCCGTCCACCGAGCGCAGGACGATGCTCGCCCCGAACGCCAGCGCGACGGCCGGGAAGTCGGACGCCGGGTGGGCGTGCGCGAGCGAGCCGCCCACGGTCCCGCGATTTCGCACCTGGAGGTCGCCGATGCCGGCCACGCACTCCGGGATCCCGGTGAGCTCGGGCCGGTCGACCTCGTTCGCGTGCAGGAGCTCGACCCAGGTCGTGAGCGCGCCGATGCGGACGGAGTCGTCGTCCACGGAGACGCCGCGCAGGTCGAGTGCTCCGATGTCGACGAGGACGGAAGGACGCGCGACTCGCAGCTTCATCGCCGGGATGAGCGTCTGTCCGCCGGCGAGCGCGCTGGAATCCGGGTCGGCGAGCGCCTCGAGCGCGTCGTCGATCGTCGCCGCGCGCGAGTAGCCGACGGCCGCGGGGATCACGACCGCGCTCCCGCTCGGAGCTCCGCGCCTGCCGCGCGGACGGCGTTCACGATCGGCTCGTAGCCCGTGCAGCGGCAGAGGTTCCCGCGGAGGGCATGACGGATCGTGGTCTCGTCCGGATCGGGATGGTGCTCGAGGAGGTCGACGGCGGTCAGGATCATCCCGGGCGTGCAGAACCCGCACTGGAGGCCGTGATGCTCGACGAACGCGCGCTGAACCGGATGCAGCTCTCCGTCCGTCGCCATGCCCTCGATCGTGACGACGGGAGCTCCTTCCGCCTGCACCGCCAGCATCGTGCAGCTCTTCGTGGCGCGGCCGTCGACGAGGACCGTGCAGGCGCCGCACTGGCTGGTGTCGCAGCCGACGTGGGTGCCCGTGAGCCCGAGGCCGTCGCGCAGCGCATGGACGAGGAGCGTCCGGGGCTCCACGTCGAGCGACCGCGACTCGCCGTTCACGACGAGCTCGATCCGCCCCGGGTCCACCGGCGTCCTAGGCTGCGACTGCTCCGGCCTTCTCGCGGAGGTACGCGAGGTACGGCTCCGGGTCGATCGTCGGCGAGCCCGTGAGGCGCTCGATGGTCTCCCGCGGCGTGAGCTTGCGGCCGAGCGAGTAGAGGTTGTCGCGGAGCCAGGCCGAGAGCGTCTCCAGGTCGCCCGCTCGCATCTGATCGTCGATGTCCGGGATGGCGTCCTGGACAACCGACCAGATCTGGAGCGAGATCACGTTGCCGAGCGCGTAGGTCGGGAAGTAGCCCATGGAGCCACCCGACCAGTGAACGTCCTGCATCACGCCCATCGCGTCACTCGGCACGTCGACGCCGAGCAGGTCCTTCATCCCTGCGTTCCAGGCCTCGGGAAGATCGGCGACCGAGAGGCTCCCGTCGATCAACCGGCGCTCGAGGTCGAAGCGGAGGATGATGTGGAGGCTGTACGTCGTCTCGTCCGCCTCGACGCGGATCAGGCCCGGCTCGGCGCGGTTGATTCCCGCGAGGAAGGCGTCGAGGCTCACGTCGCCGACTTGCTCGGGAAAAGTTTCCTGGAGCGGTTCGTACCAGTGCTCCCAGAAGGGGCGGCTGCGCGCGACGAGGTTCTCCCACGTGCGGCTCTGGGACTCGTTCAGGCCGAGTGACGGCGAGCCTGCGAGCGGTGTCCGCTGGAGCGAGTCCGCGATCCCGTGCGCGTAGAGGCCGTGGCCGGCCTCGTGCATGGTCGACCAGAAGGAGTCGAGATGGTCTTCGTAGTACCGCGTCGTCAGCCTGACGTCGCGGTTCGAGAAGGAGATGCAGAAGGGATGGACGGTTGGGTCGAGGCGCCACGCGTCCTCCTCGAAGCCCAGCGTCCGCAGCACGCGCTCTCCGAACGCGCGCTGGTCGTCGATCGAGAACGAGCCGTAGAGGAACGACGCGTCCATCTCGGGCGCGGCCTTCACGAGCTCCGAGAGCACCGGCTTCACGGTGTCGAACACCTCGCCGACCTCGGTCGTGGTCATGAACGGCTCGTAGTCGTCGAGGAGCGGCGTGTACGGCTCGTCCTCCCACCCGAAGCAGTCGACGTAACGCTTGTTGAGCTCGAGGTGCCTCTCGACGACCGGCGCGAACTTCGAGAAGTCGTTCTCGGCGCGCGCCTCCACCCAGATCTGGTGGCCGCGCGCCGCCTCTCGCAGCATCTCCGCGCGGAGGTCGGTCGGAACCTTGCGCTCCTTCTCCCAGTCGTGGCGCGTCACCCGGATCAGGCTCGCGTCGTCGGAGTCGTACTCGAGCGACTCGCCGTACGGCTGCAGCCGATCGAGGAGCCTGCCCACCTCGTCGTCGACGAACATGTCGTGCGCGAGCCGGCCGATCGTGGCGAGCGCGTTCGCTCTCGCCTCGGTCCCGCGCGACGGCATCATCACGCGCTGATCCCAGCCGAGGACACCGCCCGAGCGCATGAGATCCGAGATCTCGCCGAGCCGCTCTCGAAGCGCCTGGAGGTCCGCCTCCACGGCTGAGGACTCTACCGACGCCGTTAGGATCGACGCAGAGATGAGCAGCGTTCGCCTTCGGCAAACGAGCCCCCTTCTTCTCGAGATCGTGGGGAACCGTCCGGTTCCCCACGCCCCTCCCCACTCATGGGCGGAGGGCAGCCTATGAGTGACGTTCTCATCGTCGCCGACACGCGCAGCTCACCCGAGATGCGCCACGAGGTACCGCTCGTCGTTCCCGATCCGTTCCTCTACGCCGAGGCCGGCGGGAAGAAGCACGCGGTGGTGACGTCGTACGAGAAGACGCGTATCGAGGAGCTCGGGCTCGGCATCGAGGTCACGCCCTGGGAGGAGCTCGGTGTCGACGAGCTCCTGCGGAGCGGCCTCCGCCGGTACGAGATCGCGCGCGAGATCTACCTCCGGGCCTGTCGCTCTCTCGGCGTCTCCGAGGCGGTCGTTCCCGAGGGCTTTCCCCTCGGTGTCGCTGACCACCTTCGCGCGGGCGGCGTCGAGCTCACGCTCGACGAGGAACACTTCCGGGGGCGCAGGCGGGTGAAGTCCGCCGCGGAGCTCGACGGGATCCGCCGCGCGCAGAAGGCCGCGGAGGCCGCGATGTCCGAGGTCCGCGACGTCCTCCGTGGCGCCGAGCGCAGGAACGGCGGCCTCGTCTTCGAGGGCGAGACGGTGACGTGCGAGCTCCTGAAGGCCCATGCCGACGAGGCCTTCGTCACGCACGGTGCCTCGGCCGACGAGTCGATCGTCTCGCACGGCGCCCAGACCGCGGTCGGGCACGACATGGGCTCGGGTGCGGTCGGCGCCGACGACGTCGTCCTCCTCGATCTCTTCCCGGTCGACAAGACGTCCTGCTGCTACGCCGACATGACGCGCACCTTCGTCGTCGGCGAGGCGCCGGACGAGATCCGCGAGTACCAGCCGCTGGTCAGGGAGGCGCTCGACCGCGCCGTCGCCATGGTCCGGCCCGGAATCGACGGGCGGGAGGTGCACAAGGCAGTCTGCGATCTCTTCCACGAGCACGGCTTCCCGACCCAGCTCCACAAGGCGGACGGGGAGGTGCTCGAGGACGGCTTCTACCACGGCACCGGGCACGGGGTCGGCCTCGCGGTCCACGAGGCTCCGAGCCTCGGCGCGATCGGCGACGAGCTCGTCGCGGGCGACGTGATCACGATCGAGCCAGGCCTCTATCGCCACGGAGTGGGCGGTGTCAGGCTGGAGGATCTCGTCGTGGTGACGGACGACGGTTACGAGGTGCTGACCGACTTCCCGTACGACCTCGAGCTCGACGCATGAGCGACCGCGCGATCGACACTCTCCTCCTCGAGGAGCGGCGCTATCCGCCTTCCGCGGAGTTCGCGGCGCAGGCGAACGCCGACAACGCGATCTACGACGTGCCCTTCGAGGAGTTCTGGGAGCGCGAGGGGCGCGAGCGCGTGACCTGGTTCGAGCCGTTCGGCTCCCTGCTCGAGTGGGAGCTGCCGTATGCGAAGTGGTACGGCGGCGGAAAGCTGAACGTCGCGTACAACTGCCTCGACCGTCATGTGGAGGCGGGGCTCGGAGACCGGGTCGCCTTCCACTTCGAGGCCGAGCCCGTCGACGAGCGCGCGGCGATCACCTACTCGATGCTCCTCGAGGAGGTCGTGAAGGCCGCCAACGGTCTCAAGGCGCTCGGGGTCGGGAAGGGGACGCCGGTCGGCATCTACATGGGCATGGGCCCGGGCCTGCCCGTTGCGATGCTCGCCTGTGCGCGGCTCGGCGCGCCGCACACGGTCGTCTTCGGCGGGTTCTCCGCCGAGTCGCTTTCGGACCGGCTGAACGACATGCGCTGCGAGATCCTGCTCACCCAGGACGAGAGCTGGCGCCGCGGGCAGCTCGTACCGCTGAAGGCGAACGCCGACGAGGCGCTCGAGTCCTGCCCGCTCGTCCGCACCGTGGTCGTCGGCCAGAGGACACGCGGAGACGTTCCCATGCGCGACGGTCGCGACATGACCTGGTCGGAGCTCGTCGAGGGCCAGCCGAGCGATCCGGCGACCTGTCCGTGCGAGCCGATGGACGCGGAGGATCTCCTCTACCTGCTGTACACGAGCGGCACCACGGCGAAGCCGAAGGGCATCGTCCACACCACGGCGGGCTACCTGGTCGGAGTGGCGACGACGCATCGCTACGTCTTCGACCTGAAGCCTCAGTCGGACGTCTACTGGTGCGCCGCGGACATCGGCTGGGTCACCGGGCACAGCTACATCGTCTACGGGCCCCTCTGCAACGGGGCGACGAGCGTCCTCTACGAGGGGACCCCGGACTTCCCGGACAAGGACCGCTGGTGGGACATCGTCGAGCGGTACGGCGTCACGATCCTGTACACGGCGCCGACCGCGATCCGGGCGCACATGAAGTGGGGCCCGGAGCACGCGGCCAAGCACGACCTCTCGTCTCTCCGGCTTCTCGGGTCGGTCGGCGAGCCGATCAACCCGGAGGCGTGGATCTGGTATCGAGAGCACATGGGAGGCGACCGGCTCCCCGTCGTCGACACGTGGTGGCAGACCGAGACCGGCATGATCATGATCTCGCCTCTTCCCGGCGTGACGACGGCGAAGCCGGGGTCTGCGACGAGGCCGTTTCCCGGGGTCGAGGCGGCCGTCGTCGACGACCAGGGCCGCGAGGTCGGCCCCGGAGGTGGCGGCTACCTCGTCCTGAAGAAGCCGTGGCCGGCGATGACGCGCGGGATCTTCGGGGACGATGCGCGGTTCCGCGCCACGTACTGGGAGCGCTTCCCCGGTGTCTACTTCGCCGGTGACGGAGCGCGGATCGACGAGGAGGGCGACTTCTGGCTCCTCGGACGCGTCGACGACGTGATGAACGTCTCGGGTCACCGGATCTCGACGATCGAGGTCGAGTCCGCGCTCGTCGACCACCCGAGCGTGGCCGAGGCGGCCGTCTGCGGGCGCGCGGATCCGCTGACGGGTCAGGCGATCGTGGCCTTCGTGACGCTGAAGGGCGGCGAGGAAGGCTCGGTCGAGAGGCTCGAGGAGCTGCGCGAGCACGTCTCCCACAAGATCGGGCCGATCGCCAAGCCCGCGAACATCGTCTTCACGCCGGAGCTCCCGAAGACCCGCTCCGGGAAGATCATGCGCAGGCTCCTGCGCGACGTCGCGGAGGAGCGCCCGCTCGGCGACACGACGACGCTCGCGGACCCGTCCGTCGTCACCGAGATCGCGGACCGCGCGTCGGGGACGCCCTCCGAGGAGTAGCCGCCTACGAGGCGACTGCGGGCGCCGGCGGCGCCCGGCGGAACGCCTCTACCGTGCGGGAGATGTCGCTCTCGCTCGTGCGCCAGTTCGAGACCGAGAGCCGGATCGCCGCCCGGCCGTCCCACACGGTGCCGCTCATCCAGGCCTCGCCGCTCGCCTGGACGTGGGCGAGGACCTCGTTCGTCGTCTCGTCGTCCGGGAAACGGAAGAGAACTTGGTTCAGCACCACCTCGTTCAGCACCTCGCATCCGGGAACGGAGGCGACCTCGGCTGCGAACTGGCGTGCCCGTGCGCACGAGCGCTCGATCAGGTCGGTGACCCCCGAGCGGCCGAGGGAACGGAGCGCCGCGTACACGGCGAAACCTCTCGCGCGGCGCGAGAACTCGGGCGTCCAGTCGACCTCGTCGCGTGCGGCGTCGGGGTCCTGGACGAGGTAGGCCGCGCGTACCGCCATCGCCGCGCGATGGGCCTCGGGGTGCGCGACGAACGCGATCCCGCAGTCGTAGGGGACGTTCAGCCACTTGTGCGCGTCGGTCGACCAGGAGTCCGCGCGCTCGTGGCTCGACACGAGGTGGGCGAGCTCGGGGCTCGCCGCCGCCCAGAGGCCGAACGCGCCGTCGAGATGCAGCCACGCGCCCGTCCCTTCGACGACGTCGGCGATCTCTCCGATCGGGTCGAACGAGCCGGTGTTGACCTCGCCGAGCTGCGCGCAGACCACGGTCGGCCCGACGCCGGCGGCCAACTCCTTGCGTAGCTCGGCCACGTCCATCCGCGCCTTGTCGTCGGAGCGGATCTCCACGACCGACGCGGTCCCGATGCCGAGGAGCCGCAGCGCCCGGTCGATCGTGACGTGGCGCTTGGCGCCTGCGAGGACCCGGATCGGCGGCGCTCCCGAGAGCCCTGCTTGCTCGACGTCCCACCCGGCGTCCGCGAGGACGGCGTGGCGCGCAGCGGCGAGGCAGGTCGTCTGCGCCATCTGGCAGCCGGTCGCGAGCGCGAACGACGCGTCTCCGGGAATCCGGAGGAGCTCCTTCAGCCAGCTGCCGACGACCTCCTCGACGATCGCGGCGGACGGGCCGCACGCATAGAGACCGGCGTTCTGGTCCCAGGTGGAGGCGAGCCAATCGGCGGCCAGCGCGGCAGGCACGGAGCCCCCGATGACGAAGCCGAAGTAGCGCCCGCTCGGGATTGCCACGACGCCCGCTCCGGCCGCTTCCGCCAGCTGCTCGACGACGACGACCGGATCGGTCGAGGCGTCGGGCAGCGGGCCGCCGAGCGTCTCGCGCAGCTCCTCTGTCGAGACGGGAGGCCACACGGCCCGGTCGTCGAGCGTGTCGATGAAGTCGCCTGCGAGCTCTGCGGTCCGGCGGAGCAACTCGCGCTCGCTCACGGCACGAGGAGCTTCTCGAACCGCTCGGGCTCGTCGTACGGTCCGACGAGTGCGAGGTAGAGCCGCTTGCCGTCGAAAAGCTCGCGCGCGACGCGCTGCACGTCGTCGGCGGTGACGGCGTCGAGCTGAGCCAGGACCTCGTCCGGCTCCTCGATCTCGCCCTCGAGGACCTCGCGCCGGAGCCCGTACTGGATCGTGCCCTGTGGGCTCTCGAGCCGGAGGACAAAACGCCCCTTCGCGTAGCCGCGCGCCTTCTCGAGCTCCTTCGTCGACACGCGCTCCGACGCCGCCTTCCGGAGCTCGCCGATGACCGTCGTGGTTGCCTCGTCGACGCGGTCGACGTCGACACCCGCGCTCGCGTAGAAGCTCCCCGCGTCGGTGTAGCTGTCGTTCCCGGCATGCACGTAGTACGCGAGGCCGCGCTTCTCGCGGATCTCGGTGAAGAAGCGGGACGACATCCCGCCGCCGAGGACCACGGAAAGCATCTGGAGCGCGTACCGATCGGGGTGCCCGAGCTCGTACCCGCGCACGCCGAGGTGAAGGTGCGCCTGCTCCGAGGACTTCGTGTGGAGCGCGACCTGGGACCCGTTCGACGGGATCTCGACCGCGGCGGGCGCTCCCGTCGTCTCCGGCTCGATGCCGCCGAGGAGGCTCTCGAGGCGGTCGTGGAGGCCGTCTCCGATCCTTCCCGCAACTCCCACCACCATGCGCTCGGGCCGGTACCAGGTGTCGAGGTAGGTGGTGAACGTCTCGCGGCTCGCGCCTTCGATCGTCTCCTTCGTCCCGAGGATGTCCCACCCGAGCGGCTGGTCGCCGTAGAGGAGCCGGTCGTACACGCTCCCGACGTAGCGCGCCGGCGTATCGAGGTAGACGTTCATCTCCTCGAGGATCACGCCCTTCTCCTTTTCGATCTCGGCCGGGTCGAAGCGTGAATGGAGGAGCATGTCCACGAGGACGTCGAGCGCGACGTCGCGCGTCTCCGAGCCGCACTTCACGTAGTACCCGGTCAGCTCCTTGCCCGTGAACGCGTTGAACTCGCCGCCGATCGCGTCGATCTCGGTCGCGATCGATCTGGCGTTCGGCCGGCGCTCGGTTCCCTTGAAGAACATGTGCTCGGAGAAGTGCGCGATGCCCTTCGCCGGCGGCGTCTCGTAGCGCGAGCCGGCGCCGAGCACGACGAAGCACGACACGGAGCCCACCTGCGGCATCGGCGCCGTCAGGACGCGAACCCCGTTGCCGAGCTGCGTCTTCTCGAAGACCGCCATCGCGTTCGATGCTATAGACACCGCTCGTGCCCGGACACCTGACCCGATCGGCCATCGCCGCCCAGCCCGACTGGCTCCGAGGCGTGCCCGAACGGGTGGGCGATCTGCGGCTCCCCGAGGACGCCCGCGTCCTCTTCACGGGCTGCGGGACCTCGTACCACGCGGCGCTCGCATGTGGGAACGGCGTCCAGGCGCTCGAGCTCGTGCTCGGGAACGCGCCGGAAGCCGAGGTGCTCGTCGCCGTGAGCCACGAGGGCGGGACGCGGCTCACACTCGAGGCCGTCGAGGCATTCGCGGGCGAGACGTGGCTCCTCACGGGCGCGGCCGACTCCCAGCTCGCGAAGGCCGTCGACCAGGTGGTCATCGCGACACTGGAGATCGAAAAGAGCTACTGCCACACAGCGAGCTACACGTGCGCCGTCGCGGCGGGAAGAGCGCTGCAGGGCGAGGACGTGAGCAGGCTCGCGGACGCAGTCGAGCGCGAGCTTTCGGCGGAGCCGCTCTCGGTGTCCGACCACGAACGGATGGTCGTGGCCGGCGCGGGCCGCGATGTCCCGACCGCTCTCGAGGCGGTGCTCAAGCTGCGAGAGGGCGCCCGCGTGGCAGCCGAGGCGCACCACACTGAACAGCTGCTCCACGGCCACCTGGCGGCGATCGATCCGTCCGTGCGCTGCTTCGTCCTCGAGGGCGACGGACGCGCTGCGGAGCGCGCTGCGGACGCCGTGCGCGCTCTCGGCGAGATCGGCTGCGACGTCACGCTCCTCCCGACCTCGGATCCCGTCATCGACATCGTTCGCTTCCAGCGGCTTACGGTCGACCTCGCGGAGGCGCGCGGGATCGACCCCGATCTGATCCGCTGGGACGAGGATCCTTGGGACCGGGCGCGCCGCTCGTACGCCTAGCGGTCCTCCAACCGGTAGACGAAGCGGAGCGTCTGCCACCGGTCATCGATCGAGCACGACGTTTTTCGACAGTTCGAACTGGGTCCTCGTAACCGACCTCAGCGTCCTGCAGGCATGAGCGCCGCTCGAGCTGCGACTTCGAACGAAGTCAGCGGGAACGGAAGCAGGCGACGGATGCGGTCGTCGCGGACGACGGTCGGGTTGCGCAAGCCCTCGACGAGCGGCCGCGCGACGCTCGCCCGCACGGGCGTCACCAGGTGGAGCCAGTACGAGGAGAGCCTCGGGCTCAGGACAGGCACCTCGACGATCAGCCGCCGCCGCCCGCGAATACGGGCGATGCGCTCGATCATGCTCCTATAGGTCAGCACCTCGGGGCCTCCGACGTCGAAGCTCTCGCCGAGCGCTGCCGGGAGCTGCGCCACGTCGGTCAGGTAGCGGACCACGTCAGCGAGCGCGATCGGCTGTGTCGGCGTCGAGACCCACCTCGGTGCGACCATCGCGGGAAGCCTGTCGACGAGGGCGACGATGGTCTCGAAGCCAGCGCTCCCGCGTCCGACGACGATCGCGGCGCGCAGAGTCGTCACCGGCACGCTTCCTTCCGACAGCGAGGTGGCGGTCTCGATCCTGCTGCGAAGGTGTGCGGAGAGGTCGGGGCTGTCGTCTGCGAGGCCGCCGAGATAGACGATCTGCCCGACGCCTTCGGCCTCGGCTCCGCGCGCGACAGTCGCCGCAGCGACGCGGTCGAGCTCCGCGAAGTTCGAAGACCCGAGGGAGTGGACGAGGTAGTACACGACGTCCGCGCCCTCGAGCGCTCGCCTGACCGCGACCGTGTCGGTCACGTCGGCGCTCACCGTCACGACGCCCGGCAGGTCGAGCGCGGCCGCGTGCCGCGACGCGGCTACCACCTCGCCCTGTCCGGCGAGGGCGGGCAGGAGCGCCCGACCGACGACGCCGGTCGCTCCGAAGACGACGGCCTTCACCGCACCCCCTCCTCGATGAGGGAGCGGAACCAGCGCCTGCTGATCGCGACATGAAATCGGCGCTCGAAAGAGCGGTAGAGCGCACCGCTCCAGCGAGATCCCGGCCGCGGCGCAAGGCGCGGGAAGAAGCCGTGCACGGTCACCCGCAGCTCCGGCCGCTCGCGGCCCGATTGCGAGACGGTCAGCGCACCGCCCGGGCGCCGTGTGAGGAGTCCCCCACGAATCGGATAGCGGCAGCCGACGCGGTCGCGGTCGATCTCGACTTCCGCCGGGCCGAGCCGGAGGAGCGCCGGCCTCAAGGCGACGAGGTGGAGCTTCACTCCGTCAGCGCTCTCGCGCTCGCGGACGAGCCCGCGTCCTGCGCGAGCGACCTCGAGCCAGTACGAGCGTCCGAGCGCCCGCCCTCCCTCCTCGGTCGACGCGACGACGGGATGGGGAGCCTCGATCCACTCCTCCGTCTCGACCGAACCCTCCGGGCCTTGCCGCTCCACGGAGCGGAATCCGTCAAGCGCGGCCGGCATGCGTAGTCGCGAGTCGGCTCCGCCGCGTCTGGAAGCGAGCCGCGGCCTCCGCGTGGTCGACGATCGGTCGCGGGTACGCCGGCGGGACGAGTCGCCGCGGCGCCTGCCACGGCTCGTGCACGCTCGCTCCTTGGAGCCGGCCGAGCTCGGGCACGTGCTTGCGCACGTAATCTCCTTGCGGATCGAACCGACGTGCCTGCACGGTGGGGTTGAGCACCCAGTTTGGACGCGTATTCGCTCCCGTGCCCGCGATCCACTGCCAGTTGCCGACGTTGCTCGCGACGTCGCCGTCCACGAGCAGCTCCGAGAACGTGCGTGCGCCGAGCCGCCAGTCGAGGTAGAGCGTCTTCGCCAGGAACGAGGCAGCGATCAGCCGCACCCGATTTGGAAGCCACCCCTCGTACGCGAGCTGCCGCATGCCTGCGTCGACGATCGGATACCCCGTCCGGCCCTCTCGCCAGCGCGCGAGGGTCTCGGCGTCCCGTCGCCAGCGGTCGCCGCGGGGGCGCAGGTCCTCCCGCGTCGTCTCCGGGCTCGCGGTGAGCAGCTGCAGGAAGAAGTCGCGCCAACACAGCTGCCGGAGGAACCCCTCGGCCCCTTGCCGACGCGCGTGGAACGCGAGCTCGCGAGGGGAGAGGCAGCCGAAGTGCAGGAAGGGGCTCAAACGCGAGGTCGCATCTGCGGCGAGCGCGTCCCTCTGCTCCTCGTACCTCGGGAGGCCCTCGCGCAGCCAGGTGCGGAGCCGGCGCCGGCCCTCGCGCTCGCCGCCACGAGGAAGCGCGGACGAGGGCGTCCCCGGCGCCAGCCGTCGCAGCGTCGGGAGCTCGCCGGGCTCGAGCCCGGCGGGGAGCTTGAGGAGTCGAGGCGGTCGGATCGGCGGTGTCAGAGGCAGCGTCTTCCAGCGCCGCCAGTAGGGCGTGAAGACGCGATAGTGGTCCGTCCCCGCTGGCGCGAGTGCGCCCGCGGGTACGACGGTGACGGCATCGAGGACGCGCAGCTCGAAGCGCTGCCGCGTGGACTCGCAAGCGAGTTGCTCCTCACGCTCGGACGCGTACCGGCTCGCGTCCGCGCTCACGAGTACGGTCGCGGCGTTCGTGGCCAGTGCGAGCCGCACGGTCTCCTCGACCGCGTCGCCGCGCCGCACGACGAGGTCGGCTCCCCGCTGGCGCAACGACTCGCGCAGGTCGGCGAGCGCCTCGAGGAGAAAGCAGACGCGGTTCGGTGACCGGAGCGAGCGCAGAATCTGATCGTCGAGGACGAAGAGGGGCACGATGCGA
Source organism: uncultured Actinomycetes bacterium (assembly GCA_963809405.1). Classification (GTDB taxonomy): domain Bacteria; phylum Actinomycetota; class Thermoleophilia; order Gaiellales; family Gaiellaceae; genus GMQP-bins7. The sequence goes on along the minus strand of CAWEJN010000002.1, from coordinate 636,403 downwards.
TCGTGCGTCTGCGCGGCCTCGGCCAGCCCCGCGTGGTCGTGGACGCGCAGGTCGCGTGTGAAGAGGACGACGGTGGTGCGCCCGGTGGCTCGATCGCGACGCATGCTCAACGCCCTGTCCGCGCCTCGAGCGCGGCCGTCACGTGCTCGGCCTCGGTCACCGGATCGTCGGGCAGCTCGAGAGCGTCGAGGCCCAGCTCGGCGGCCACGTGCGCGGCCGGCCCGCCAACCGCGAGCTGCCAGCGCTCACCGAGCGAGCGCAGCTGCGGTGCGGATGCACGAAGGGGTCCATCGCTCGCCGTCGCGAGGGCAAGCAGCTCCGGCTCGACCGCCGCTGCCGCCTGTTCGACCGTGTCGAGCGGTGTGTCGGCGCCGAGGTACGCGATGCGCCAGCCGCGAGCGCGAAGCGCGAGGCCGAAGGCGACGAGGCCGAGCTCGTGCTGCTCGCCCGGGAGGCACGCGAGCAGTGCGAGAGGGCCGAGGCCGCGTCCCCAGCCGCGCGCGAGCCCGAGCAGCCGTCCGCGCAAGACGCTCGAGGCGAAGTGCTCCTGGGCCACCGACGCCTCACCTCGCTCCCAGCGGTCGCCGAGCTCGTGCAGGTAGGGGAGCACGATCTCCGAGAGGATCGCGTCGACGGTAGCCACAGCGAGCAACCGGTCGAGGATCGCCTGAGCCCCCGGCTCGTCGAAGGCGTCGAGCGCCGCCGCCAGCTCGCCCCGCGCAGTCGCCGGAGGGAACGGCGGTGTTTCGCGCTCACGCATGGGCTCGCGCGTAGCGAGAGCCGCCGCCTCGGCCGCAGCGAGACCTTCGCTCAAGTACTGCTGCATCGTGCGCACGCGCTCGAGGTCGTCCTCCGAGTAGAGGCGCAGGCCACCGGACGAGCGCCTCGGGCGGAGGAGGTCATACCGCCGCTCCCAGGCGCGTAGCAGCTCTGGGCTGATCCCGGAGCGCCTGCTCAACTCGCCGATGCGGAGAAGATGAGACTCGGACACGCTCTTAATTGTACAAGACTTGGACCAGTTCTTGACAAGAGCGGTGTGACGCGCTACCTTCCACCTCTACAAACTCTATACAGGAGGTGGACGAAAGTGAAGAAACTCGACATCGCCGCCGCGGCTCTCCTCATTGTCGGCGGCCTCAACTGGGGGCTCGTCGCGATCGCGCAGTTCGATCTGGTCGCGGCCCTCTTCGGTCTCGACTTCGGCGAGACGAACGTCGCCACGCGAATCGTCTACGGACTCGTTGGGCTCGCTGCGGTGTACGCCGTCGGGGCGTTGGTTTTGGGGCGTGGCCGGATCGTCGCGGGACGCGGTCTCCCCGCCTCCACGACGCACTGACGGATCACACGACAACCGACGCAGACAGGAGAAGACGCATGAACCCGATTCGGACGCTCGTCGCCCTCCTCGCCCTCGGCGCGATCGCGGTCGCCGCGAGCGGCTCGACGGCCTCGGCGAACACCCGCGAAAAGCCTACGATCGCGCAGGCGGCGGCTGCATCAGGCCAGTTCAACACCCTGACCAAGCTGCTGAAGCAGGCGGGCCTCGTTTCGACGTTGCAACGGCCGGGGCCGTACACGGTCTTCGCGCCGACCGATGCCGCCTTCAAGAAGGTGCCGAAGCAGACGCTGAACGCGCTGGTCGCAAACAAGGCGAAGCTGAAGGCCGTGCTCCTCTACCACGTCGTCCCCGGGAAGCTCACCGCCTCGAAGGTCGGGAAGCTTTCGTCGGCGACGACCGCGAACGGCGCGCGCATCCGCATCCGCGTGCAGGGCTCGACGGTCTATGTGAACGACGCCCGCGTGACGAAGGCGAACGTAATGGCGTCGAACGGCGTCATCCACGTCGTCGACCGCGTCCTGATCCCACCGGCGCATTGAGTCGAGGGAACAAACGGTCCATGGCATTCGCAACGAACACTCCCGCCGCAGCCGCGAGCTGCGGCGGGAGGCTCGCATCACCGGGCGGTGGAAGGCCGTGATCGCGATGCCCGTCGGGATGTTCGCGAAGTCGGCGCTTCGCCTGAATCAGCGGTCGGCTCGCCGGTAGACGAAACGGAGCGCCTGCCAGCGCTCGTCGATCGAGCACGACTTGTTGTCGACGAGTCCGTGCGTGAGGCCGATCTCCTGCACTGCGTCGAACGTGAGGTCGCCGTCGATCTTCGCGGCCTTCTTCGGCCAGGCGATCCAGAGCCCGTCGGCCGGGTCGAGCGTTGCCTTCAGGCCGGCGAACCGTCGCGCCAGGTCGGAACGGCTCGTCGTGAAGAACACGACGACCCCGGCGTCAGGCTTCGCCCCGAGCTTCTGCGAGAGCGGCGTGCCGGAGTAGTCCTTATCGGGCATGCCACGCGGCGAGAAGCGACGCCTCTCGCTCCGGTGTGAGCCCGGCCTCGTCGGTCGTCGCCGCGTCCTCGAGTGTCCCGCCGACGGTCTCGTCGAGCGGCCGGAAGCGGAGCCCCTCCGCGACCGCTCTGCCGACGACGGCGTCGTCCGCCGCGGCCATCGCCGGATCGGACAGCCAGAGCGGGAGCTCCATCCACTGTCCGACCTCCTGCTCGAGGAGGAAATCGTCGGTGACCCACGTGATTTCGGCATCGGCGTTGCTCACCCGGACGCAGCTCTCGAGGAGTTCGCCCCACGGCACGCCTTCGTTCGCCGCGTTGAAGGTCCCGGAGACGCTCCGTTCGCAGAGGTCGACGATCCAGTCTCCGAGGTCGCGGACGTCGACGAACTGGGACAGCCGCTCGGGTGGCGCGGGAGCGAGCACCTCTCCGCCGCGTGCGACGCGGTGCGGCCAGTACGTGAAGCGGCCCGTGGGGTCGTGCGGGCCGACGATCAGGCCGGGCCTGACGACGAGCGCCCGCTCGCCGAACACCTCACGGACGGCGTCTTCGCAGAGCGCCTTCAGCGAGCCGTAGTTGGAGAAGTCCGGCGTGAGGGCGTCGATCGGGTCGTCGCCGAGCTCGGCGACGGCGCTGTCCTCGTCCATCGGCGTGCTGAAGTCGGCGTAGACCGAGACGCTCGACACGAAGCAGTAGAGGCCGCAGACCAAGAGCGCCTCCGCCGAGGCGCGCACGACATGCGGGACGTAGCCGCTCGTGTCGACGACTGCGTCCCAGCGCCGGCCGGCGAGCGTTGCCAGGTCGCCCGCCCGGTCGCCCTCGATCCGCTCCACCTCCGGGTACAGCTCCGGATTCGTCCGCCCGCGGTTGAAGAACGTGAGCTCGTGCCCGGCGGCGAGCGCCGAGTCGGCCACTGCGCGCCCGAGGAACCGCGGCCCGCCGAGGAGGAGCAGCTTCACGTCAGGTCTGTGAGTGCGGCGAGCAGGCGGTCGACCTCGTCCTCGGTGTTGTAGTGGACGATGCCAGCTCGCACAGCGCCGTCCTCGAGCTCGAGCTTGCGCATCGTCTCGACCGCGTAGTAGTCGCCGTGCCAGACCGCGAGGTCGCGCTTGGCGAGCGAGGTCGCGACCTCCTCGGGCGAGTGTCCTACGACGTTGAAGCAGAACGTCGCGACACGCCGGTCCATCGTTGGCAGCCCGTATAGCTCGACGGCGTCGGGGAGGCCGGCGAGGAAGCGCTCTCCGAGCGACCGCTCGTGACCGCGGATCGCGTCCCAGCCGAGCGAGTCGACGTAGTCGACTGCGGCGACGAAGCCCGCGAGGAGCTCGTGCTGACTCGTCCCGAGCTCGAAGCGATGGCCGACGGGCTCGTTCGCCGCCGGCCGCACCTTGTACGGCCGCCACGAGCCGATCAGGTCGCGTCGCCCGTAGGCCAGCCCCATGTGCGGGCCGAAGAACTTGTACGGCGAGCAGATGAGCACGTCCACGTCCCAGGCGGAGACGTCGATCGGGCCGTGCGGGCCGTAGTGGACGGCGTCGGCCCACGCCAGCGCGCCGGCGCCGTGTGCGATCTCGACGATCCGGCGGACGTCCGGCGCCGTGCCCACCGAGTTCGCCGCGACGGGGAAGCCGACGACGCGCGTCTTCTCGGACACGAGCGAGGCGAGGTGCTCGTAGTCGACCTCGAGCTCGTCGGTCAGCTCGGCGAAGCGGACGACGATGCCGATGTCGTGCGCGAGCTCGAGCCACGGGGAGACGTTGGCGTCGTGGTCGAGCCGTGTGAGGACGACCTCGTCACCTTCGTGGAGGGTGCGCGCGAACGCCCGCGTGAGCAGGAAGTTGAGCGAGGTCATGCTCGGCCCGAACGCGACCTCGTCCGGCGAGCAGCCGAGGAAGGACGCGGCACGCTCGCGGGAGAGCTCGACGAGCGCGTCCGTCTGGCGGCTCGTCTCGTACGGCGCGCCGATGTTCGCGTTCGACTCGCGGAGGTAGGTCGAGATCGCGTCGATGACCTCGTCCGGGCACTGCGTCCCGCCCGGCCCGTCGAAGAACGCGAGTTTCCGCTGCAACGCCGAGTAGCGCGCGCGCACCGCGTCGACGTCGAACGTGATCGTGCTCATGCGCCTCCCCGCATGGCCGCGAGCCTAGCGGCGTCGTCCGCCTTCGTGCCTAGTGTGCGCGTCGATGGAGCGCCTGCGGACGCTCAGCGAAGCCGAGTGCTACGAGCGCTGCTACGGCTGGCGCTGGAGCGAGGAGACCGTGAAGGTGCTCCGCGAGGAGCCGGATCTCCGCGCCGAGCTTTCGGAGCTGGGCGAGAAGCTCCGGCGGATGCTCGAGCTCCGGTTGGACGCGCGCGAGCCCGAAGCTGCCTGAGCCGGGCGCGCTGACCGTCCCCGACGTCCTCGGGCCGGGCGTGCGCGTGGTCTTCTGCGGCATCAACCCGGGTCATGCGAGCGCGGCCGCCGGCGCAGCCTTCGCCAACCCGCGGAACGACTTCTGGCGGCTCCTGCACGCGGCCGGGTTCACGCCCCGTCTCCTGGATCCGCAGGAGCAGCACGACCTCCTCGCGCTCGGGATCGGCCTGACGAACGCGGCCCGGCGGACGACGCGCGGCTCGAGCGACCTGCGCAAGGCGGACTTCGAGGGGGCGCTCGGCCGGCTCGAGGAGATCGCGCGGGAGCTTCGGCCGCGCGCGCTCGGCTTCGTCGGAAAGGCGGCCTATACCGGCGTCTTCGGCGGTCGTGTCGAGCACGGCCTCCAGGAACGGAGACTCGACGACTCGGCGCTCTTCGTCCTCCCGTCCACATCGCCCGCGAACGCCGCCGTGCCGTGGGAGGAGCGCCTCCGCTGGTTCTGCGCGCTCCATGATCTCGTGAGATGAGCGAACCGCGTCTCCGTCAGGCAGTGCGCGCGGTCGTCCTCGACCCCGACGACCGCGTGCTGCTCGTGCGCTTCGAGTTCCCGGACCAGGCCGTGTGGGCGACGCCGGGCGGCGGGATCGAGAAGGGCGAGACGGACGAGCACGCGTTGCAGCGGGAGCTGCTCGAGGAGGCGGGTCTCGAGACCTTCGATCTGGGCCCTCAGATCTGGCGGCGGACGCATCTCTTCGAGCGTCCCATTCTCGCCTTCGACGGGCAGCAGGAGCGCTACTACCTCGTTCGCACGCCGGCGTCCGAGCCGAGGCCCTCCTGGCGAGCCGATCGACGTCGGCGACTAGACCTCAGCCCCGGAAGCGGTTCGTGATCGGCGTGCGGCGGTCGCGGCCGAACGCCCTCGGCCGGAGCTTCACGCCGGGCGGCGCCTGGCGGCGCTTGTACTCGGCGCGGTCGACGAGCGCGAGCGCCTGCTCGACGACGCCCGGGTCGAACTCCTCGAGCAGCTCCTCGCGCGAGCGGTCGAGCTCGACGTACGCCTCGAGGACGCGGTCGAGGAGCGCGTAGGGAGGGATCGAGTCCTCGTCCCGCTGATCGTCCCGGAGCTCGGCGCTCGGCGCCCGGTCGATCGTCGTCTGCGGGATGAGCTCGCGGCCCGCCTGCTCGTTCAGGTGTCGGGCGAGCCGGAAGACGTCGGTCTTCAGGACGTCCTTCAAGAGCGAGAAGCCGCCGACCATGTCGCCGTAGAGGGTGGAGTACCCGACCGCGAGCTCGGACTTGTTGCCCGTCGACACCACGAGCCAGCCGTGCGTGTTCGAGAGGCCCATGAGCAGCGTGCCGCGCGCCCGTGCTTGCAGGTTCTCCGCCGCGAGGCCGACGAGCTCGTCGCCCGAGGGCCCGTCCAGCGCCGTGTGGAACGCCTCCACGACGCCCTCGATCGAGACCTCACGGAAGTCGCAGCCGAGGGTCTCGGCCAGCCTGCGCGCATCCGACCGCGTCCCCTCCGACGAGTAGCGAGAGGGCATGGAGACGCAGTGCACGCGCTCCGAGCCGAGCGCGCCGACGCAGAGCCCCGCGGTGACGGCCGAGTCGATGCCGCCGGAGACGGCCACGACGACCTCGCCGAACCCGTTCTTCTCGACGTAGTCGCGGAGCCCGAGCGTGAGCGCGAGCCGCATCTGCTCGAGCTCGGACGCGAACGGCGTGATCTCGGCGGAGGCGGGCGAGGTTGCACGCTTCGGCGCATCGATCTCCACGATGTCGACGGCCGGAGGCGTCTCGCGTGAGCGCTCGAGCTCGCGCCGGCGGACGTCTCTCAGGCGACGTCCCATCGCGAAGGCCGGCTCGACGTCGACCACGAGCAGCTGCTCCTCGAACCCCGGCGCTCGTGCCACCACCTCGCCCGAGTCGTCGAGGACGACGGAGTGCCCGTCGAAGACGAGCTCGTCCTGGCCGCCGACGAGGTTGCAGAACGCGACGTACGAGCTCGTGTCCCGCGCGCGCGTGACGAGCATCTCCTCGCGCTCCTCCGCCTTGCCCACGTGGAACGGAGACGCGGAGAGGTTCACGAGGAGCTGCGCCCCCGCGAGAGCGAGATCGGTCGCCGGCGGACCGGGCTGCCAGATGTCCTCGCAGATCGTGAGGCCGGCGTAGACGTCCCCCGAGTGGAGGAGGACGAGGTCGCGCCCCTCGGCGAAGTAGCGGTGCTCGTCGAAGACGCCGTAGTTCGGCAGGAAGTGCTTCCGGTAGACGGCGCGCACCTGGCCGTCGGCGCACACCACGCAGGCGTTCGCGAGGTCGCGGTCGAACCAGGGCGTGCCGACCAGCGCGACGAGGTCGGTCGCCGCCCGCGCGATCTCCTGCACGACGTCATGGGCCTCGCGGACGAAGCCGGGGCGGAGCAGGAGGTCCTCCGGCGGGTAGCCGGTGACGGCGAGCTCCGGGAAGAGGACGACGTCAGCGCCTGCGCCGCGAGCGTCGCCGAGCCAGGCGAGGATCTTCTCGCGGTTCCCGTCGAGGTCGCCGACGACGACGTTCAGCTGGGCGAGCGCGAGCCTCATGCACGCATCCTCGTCGTTCGGCCGCGCCCTGCAACGCAAGGTTTTCGACTCAGAGGCACAAACCGGAGTCTAGTCCCTCCGGCGCGGGCAGAGGTAGAAAGGCACGGTGCACATCACCCTCGCCCGGCGCTTCCGCGGGCCGCTCACGTCGGCCAACGGCGGCTACACGTGCGGACGGCTCGCGGCGTTCGTCGACGGGTCTGCCATCGAGGTCACCCTGCGCCGGCCGCCTCCGCTCGACCAGCCTCTCGCTGTCCGGGACGAGGGCGACCGGACGCTCCTCCTCGACGGTGACGACGTCGTCGCCGAGGCGCGGCCGACGAGCCTCGACCTGGATCCTCCGGCGCCGGTGAGCGTCGGAGCTGCGGAAGCGACGCAGGCCGAGCATCCGAGCGGCTTCAGCCCCGCGTTCCGGGAGTGCTTCGTCTGTGGAGCACGAGAGGACGGCGACGTGCTCGGCATCCACGTCGGCCCCGTGGCAGGCCGCGAGCCGCTGCACGCCGCACCCTGGATCGTCGGCGAGCCTGCCGGGGAGCTCGTCTGGGCCGCGATCGACTGCCCGGGCGCATACGCCGTCGGCGCGGAGGGACGCGGCGAGGTCGTCCTCGGCCGGATGACCTGCAGCGTCCGCCGCGTCCCGGACGTGGGGGCGACCTGCGTCGTCGCAGCCTGGCCGCTCGGCGAGGACGGCCGCAAGCTGGAGGCGGGCACCGCGCTCTACTCCGAGGACGGCGAGCTGCTCGCGCTCGCGCGCCAGACCTGGATTGTCCCCCGCAGCTAGCGGGGTGTGAGCGCGACGAGCATCCCGCCGTCGTCGTCGTAGGCGGGGAAGAAGTCGACGGTCACGCGCTTTTCGAGGCCGGAGCTCGTCCGGATTGCGAGCTCCTGGCCGAGCTTGCGGACGCCCCACTCGTGCACGACCTCGATCGGCGACGGATCGGACAGCGCGAGCGCCTCGGACACGTCCCTCCCCATGAGGTCGACGTCACGGTAGCCGGTCAGCTCGAAGACGCCGCGGCCCGCTGCCAGCACGCGCGAGTCCCGGTCGCAGACGACGAAGCCGGTCTCCGGCGCCGGGTAGTAGTCCTCGAGGAGCTGGAAGAGGAAGCCGAACCCGCACTCCCGGCACTGCACGGCCTGCGTCGAGAACCCCTCGTAGCCGTCGAGGTCGATCGAGCGGCGCTTGCAGTTCGGGCAGATGTAGACGGGCATCGCGGCAGCGTAAGCCGTGGGGCGTTTGTCTGGCGTTAAGCGATGGCTCAGCGGCGGAGGCGGATCGCGTTCAGGTCCTGTGCCTCGATCTCCTCCGCGCGCCGGATGAGGTCCTCGATGTCGTCGTGCTCCGCGTGCAGGTAGCGGCCTGCGAGCGCGTCCGCCCGGCCCGATGCGAGGACGCGGACGAGTTGCGGCGCCAACTCGGGCGGTGTCCACGGCGCGTCGTCGCCGAAGTTGCTCCCGGTCATGTCCGTCTGCACGAGCCCGGGGCTGAAGAAGAAGACCGGCACTCGCCCTTGCAGCTCGTCGGCGAGCGTCTCGCCGTATCGGCACACGGCCGCCTTGCTCGCGGGATACGCGGTGTGGGCCAAGCCGGGGAGGTAGGCGGCGCCGCTCCCGGTGATCACGATCCGGCCTCGTCCTCGCTCGAGCATTCCGGGGATCACGGCTCGGCAGGCGAGGTGGACTCCCAGCACGTTCACCTGCAGCACGCGCCACCAGGCATCGACCGGGATCTCCCACGTCGCGCCCTCGGGGTTCCCGACGCCGGCGTTCGCGACGAGGAGGTCGATCGGGCCGAGCCGCTCCTGCGTCCTGCGGACCCAGTCCTGCGCGTCGCCCTGCCGTGCCACGTCGCCCACCAGCGCCAGGCCGCCGATCCCTTCTGCGACCGACTCGACCTGGTCGGCCGAACGCGCTGCCACGGCCACCTTCATGCCCGCGTCTGCAAGCTCCTCCGCGATCGAGCGTCCGATCCCTCGACCGGCTCCGGTGACGAGCGCCACGCCCTCGAGACGATCAGCCGGCATGTGCTGCCTCCTTTCGCTTCAGAGCATCTGCGTTCCGAGCCGCCCAGGGGGCGAGAAGCGCGTAGATCGCCTCACACCCAGGGACGGCCACGCGGTGCCGCTGGCCGTGCCGCACGACCGCGCCGTGCAGCGCCTCGAGCTCCATCCGCCGTCCGGCGACGAGGTCGTCGTGGAGCGACGAGAAGACGTGAGGCTCGAGCGTCTGCGCGAACTCGAGAAGCTGGTCCGCGGAGTCGTCACGGATCGACACGCCTTCCGTGCGTGCGACGTCCAACACCTCCGCGAGGACGCGGCGGTAGAGAGCCCACGCCGCCGGCGTGTCCCGGATCTCGCCGAGCGACAGGCGCGTGACCGCCGTCAGCCCCGCCTGAGCGCAGATGAAGGCGAGCTTCCGCCACATGACGGAGAGGATGTCGGAGGAGAGGTCGTCGCTGATGCCTGCGTCACGGCAGGCCGCGAGCAGCTCCTCCGCCCGTGGCGTTCGGGCCCCGTCGAGCTCGCCGAAGGTGATCGTGTCCGGCCCGCCGTGGTGGACGATGACGCCAGGCTCCGTTCGCTCTGCGAACACAGCCGCCATACCGCCCAGGACGTGATCGCGTCCGACCGCCCCCGCGAGGAGGTCGAGGTGGTCGACGCCGTTCAGGAGCGGGACGATCGCGGTTTCCTCGCCGACGAGCGGCAGAAGCTCCGGCAGTGCCGATTCGGCGTCGTACGACTTCACGCAGAAGAGGACGGCGTCGCAGGCGCCGATTGCGCTTGGGTCGCTCGTCGCCTCGGCGTGCACGACGAAGTCTCCTTCCGGGCTCTGCACGCGCAGGCCGTGCTCGGCGATCGCGTCGAGGTGAGGGCCGCGCGCGAGAAACGCGACGTCCGCTCCCGCCTGCGCGAGGCGGGCGCCGAAGAAGCCTCCGACGCCTCCCGCGCCGACCACTCCGATCCGCATCAGACGGCGCCTCCGATCTCGTCCAGGGATTCGGGGTTCTCGACGGTCGAGAGGTCGCCCGGATCCAGTCCGAGCGCCCGCGCGCGAACGGCGCGACGAACGACCTTCGCGCTCCGCGTCTTCGGGAGCGCGGAGACGAACACCACGCGCTCGGGCGTGAACGCCTTGCCCAGCTCCGCGGTGACGGCCGCGGCGACGTCGTCGGCCGACGTCTGCGCGCCGGGGCCGAGCACGCAGAACACCCAAGCGACCTCGCCCTTCACGTCGTGGGGGACGCCGATCGCCGCCGCCTCGGCGATCGCGGGATGACCGACGGCAGCCGACTCGATCTCCGCCGGGCCGATCCGCTTGCCTGCGATGTTCAGCGTGTCGTCCGAGCGGCCGTGCAGGTACCAGTAGCCGTCCTCGTCGATCGACGCCCAGTCGCCGTGCGTCCAGACGCCCGGGAAGCGCCGCCAGTACGTGTCGAGGTACCGGTCCGGGTCGCGCCAGACGCCGCGCGTCATGCCCGGCCACGGGCGCTTGCAGACGAGCTCGCCCACCTCCCCCCGGAGCGAACGCCCCTCCTGATCGAAGACGTCGACGTCCGCACCGAGAGCCGGGAATCCGAGCGAGCACGGCTTCGTCGGCGCCATCGGCGTGACGGAGAGGAAGCACGCGCCCACCTCGGTGCCGCCGGAGATGTTGACGATCGGGATCCGCCCGTTGCCGCAAGCGTGCTCGTCGAGCCAGTCGTACGGCGCGCGGTTCCACGGCTCTCCGGTCGTCGTGATCGCGCGGAGCGAGGTGAGGTCCGCCGTCGGCTCACCCGCGGGGATGAGCGCTCGCACGAGCGTGGGAGACACCCCGAGCATCGTCACGCCCTCCGACTCCACGAGACGCCAGATACGGTCGGACGGCCAGTCGGGCGCACCCTCCATGTAGACGACCGCGGCGCCGAGGGCACCGGCTCCGACGACGGTCCACGGGCCCATGATCCAGCCCATGTCCGTGGCGAACAGGACGCAATCCCCCGTCTTGACATCGGACTGGTACGCCGCCTCTCGTGCGATCGACACCAGGAACCCGCCGTGGACGTGCAGTGCACCCTTCGGCCTGCCCGTCGTCCCGGAGGTGTAGGCGAGGAGGTACGGCGTTTCGCTATCGACCTCGAGGCGGGGGAGTGTGCCCGAGCAGCTTGCGACGAGCTCGGCCCAGTCGTGGTCGCGGCCGGTCGTCATCGGGACGGCGCCGCCGAGGCGAGACCAGACGACCACGTGCTCCACCGACGGCGCTTGCGCGAGCGCCTCGTCGGCGATCTCCTTCATCGGCACCCGCTTCCCGCGCCGGAGCGAGCCGTCGGCGGTGACCAGCACCTTCGCGTCCGCGTCGGCCAGGCGCGCCGCGATGGCCGGTGCGGCGAAGCCCGAGAAGACCGGAACCTGCACGGCCCCGATGTGCGCGCACGCGTGCGAGGCGATCGCGACCTCGGGGGACATGGGGAGGAAGATCCCGACCGCGTCCCCCTCGCGGACGCCGAGCCCGACGAGCGCCTCGGCGAGACGGGTCGTCTCGCGGGACAGCTCCGCCCACGTGAGCGAGCGTCGCTCGCCTTCCTCGGGGTCGAAGATGGCGGCGATCTCGTCGGGGCGCTCGGTTGCCCACCGGTGGACGCAGGCATGCGCGACGTTGAGGCGGGCTCCCGAGAACCACGTCGCCCACTCCGGGCCGCGGGACACGTCGACGACCTGGTCCCAGGCGCGCGCGAACGGGATCTCCAGATCGTCGACGACGGCACGCCAGAAGCGCTCCGGGTCTTCGACGGAGACGCGATGGAGCGCCGCGTAGTCGTCACAGCCGAGCTGTCGGGCGAGCCGGACGACGTTCGTCGCCTCCAGCCGCTGCGGGGACGGCGTCCACGCATATGCGTCCTGCGGAGGCTTGTTAGTGGATGCTAGCTTAGCGTCCACTAACTATCCGGGAGGCAAGAGATAGATGAGGTCGGTCAGGTCGATGATCTTCGAGGAGGACACACGGAAGTGGTTCACGCTCGCGGCGGTGTCGTTCGGCCTTTTCATGATCATGCTCGACAACACCGTAGTGAACGTGGCCCTGCCGTCGATCCAGCGCGATCTGGGCATCGGGCTCTCCGAGCTCGAGTGGATCGTCACGGGATACGCGCTGACCTTCGCGTCGCTGATGCTCATCGGCGGCAAGTTGGCCGATGCGTACGGACGGCGGCTGATCTTCGTCGTGGGCATCGTGGTCTTCACGCTCGCCTCCCTCTGGTGCGGCATGGCGACGTCGGGCGAGATGCTGATCGTCGCGCGCCTCGTCCAGGGCGCGGGTGCGGCGCTGATGAACCCGGCAACGCTCTCGATCATCGCCGCAACGTTCCCGCCGCGTCAGCGGGGCACGGCGATCGGGATCTGGGCAGGCGTCTCGGCGCTCGCGCTCGCGATCGGGCCGCTCGTCGGCGGCCTCATCACGGAACACCTCACGTGGAACTGGATCTTCTTCGTGAACGTGCCCGTCGGCATCCTCGGGATCGCTGCGAGCTTCATCTTCATCGACGAGTCCAAGGACGAGACGCACGAGCGACTCGACTTGCCCGGGCTTGCGACCTCGGCTCTCGGGCTCTTCGCCCTCACCTATGCCCTGATCGAGGGGAACAGCTACGGGTGGGGATCGGCCCGGATTCTCGGCGCGTTCGCGATCGCCGCCGTCTCGCTGGCGGCGTTTGTCGTGCTCGAGCGCAAGCAGCGGGCGCCGATGCTGCCGCTCGAGCTCTTCCGCAACCGGACCTACACGGGTGCGAACACCGTGATTCTGCTGGTCGCGCTCTCGATGTTCGGGGTGTTCTTCTTCGTCTCGCTCTACATGCAGAACATCCTCGGCTACTCGGCGGTGCAGGCAGGAGCGGCATTTCTCCCGATGACCGTGCTCATCATCCTCATCGCGCCGATCGCAGGTCGGATGACGGATCGCGTCGGGTCACGGTGGTTCATGACCGGAGGCATGGTTCTCATCGCCGTCCAGCTCCTCTACTTCTCGCGGCTCGGCGCCGACGCGACCTTCTGGGATCTGCTGCCGGCCATGCTGATCGGCGGAGTCGGAATGGCGTCGACGATGACGCCGAGCGCGGCCGCCGCCACCCGCAGCGTTCCGGTCGATAAGGCCGGCATCGGCTCCGCGGTGCTGAACGCCTTTCGGCAGGTGGGAGGCACGATGGGTGTTGCGATCATGGGCGCGATCGTCGCCCACGAGGCAGCCGGCCAGCACACGGTCGACGCATTCATGAATGGTTTCCAGGCGGCGCTCACGACGGCATCCGTCATCGCCCTCGTCGGCGCGGTCGTGGCGTTCGTCCTCATCCGACCTCACGAGGAGGCTCGCCGCCCGGAGCGGTCCCCGGAGCCCACCTCGGAGCTCGCGGCATGACGCAGCTCGCCGGCTCCCGGCTGCCCGCCGCGGAGCGCCGTGAAGCTCTCATCGATGCGGCGCTCCGTGTTTTCTCCACCGGGAGCTATGCGGGCGCGACGACCGCCGAGATCGCACGCGAAGCGGGCGTTTCGGAGCCGATTCTCTATCGGCACTTCTCGTCGAAGAGGGAGCTCTACTTCGCGTGCCTGGTCGAGGCCTGGCGCCGGATTCGCGCCAAGATCGAGGCGAGCCTGGCCGAGCTCGGGCCGGCCGAGGGGTGGGAGGCGATCGGCCCGTCGACGATGCGCGAGATGAAGGTACTGCTGCCGAGCCTCTGGATGCAGGCGATCACGGAGGCAGGGGAGGACGTCGAGATCCGCCGGCACGTCCGCGCACACATGCGCGAGGTGCACGACTTCTTCGCCGAGCTCCTACGGCGGATGCAGGCGTGCGGCGCGATGCCGCCCGACCGCAACGTCGACGCCGAGGCCTGGATCCTGGTCGCCGGAAGTCTTCTCGTCTCCATGGCCGATCGCCTCGGCGGGCCGCTCGGCGCTGACGACTTCGCCGCGATCAAGGCGGAGCGCAAGCGCTGGCTCACCGGCGCAGCCTGAGTTCGTGTCGCCGGCAGGGAACCGTGCGCTGCGCATCAGGGCCGGAGGGCGATTCACTCGCCCGTGGGCCGGTCTCGGGCTCGAGCTGTGGAGAGCGGCGAGGGAGGGGCGCCGCGGGGGGAAACCGGGAGGTTCCCCACCCACGAAACAGAACGCCCCCGGCTGCGGCTCCGGGGGCGTTCTCCGTTCGAGGCGACCCCTTCCCGGGGCGACGAGCCGGAGAATCGTGGCTCTGCGGCCCAGCCACGCTCTGCCTGCGCTCGCCTGCGTATCCGGCGGTGGCGCCCTCGCATCCGACCTGGCGTCCGGTCGGTGCGGTGTGGGCCTGACTATAGGAGCCGTGTCCGAAAAAGTCAAGTAGCCTGGTCAAGTGATTTCGGCTATCGTCAACTTGACTTGACACGGGATCCGACATCCCCCGCCGGGGGGAGCGCGTCCGACGGACATCCCGCTTCACTCCGATGGGCATGAGCGAGACCGCCACGAACATCCCTGCCGGAGGCACCCGCCTCGGTGAGCGCGTGCGGTCCCTGCGGATCGCCGCGGGCCTGACGCAGACGGACCTCGCCGGCGGACGGTTCTCGAAGGAGTACATCAGCCAGATCGAGCGCGGCAAGACGCGCCCGACGGACGACACCGTGGCCTGGCTCGCCGAGCGGCTCCGTGTCGACTCGGCGTTTCTCACCGCCGGAGTCTCGACCGAGGAGCGGGCGAAGCTCGAGGCCCACCTCGCGCGCGCCGAGGCGCTCTTGGAGGCGCACTCCTATGCGGACGCGATCGAGGCGTTCCGCGCTGCCCGCCCCGAGCTCGAGGAGACGAGCGCGCCGGCGCTCCTTCTCCGCGCGCTGACGGGTGAGGCGTGGGCGCTCATGCAGTACGGCGACATCAGGGACTCGCTTGCTCTCCTCCAGCGGGCACGTGAGCTGGTCGAGCAGCCGGCGTTCTCCGACGTCGACCGTGCGGACGTCCTCTTCCGGGTGGGCGTCGCCCGCTACAAGCTCTCGAGCGTCTCGACGGCGGTCGCGCTCCTCGACGAGTCGCTCTCGCTCGCCGAAGGATCAGGTCTCCCGTGCGACCTACTTCGCGCCGACATCCTCGGCTGGCGGTCACGCTGCCGCCGGCGCCAGCGTGACTTCGAAGCCGCCCGCGAGGACGTCGAGCGCGCGCTCGAGCTCGCACAGGATCTCGGAGACAAGCGCGCGATCGCGAACACCTACTTCCAGGCCTCGATGGTCGCTCAGCGACAAGGCCACTACGTCCTCTCCCGCAACTACGCGCAGCGCGCGCGGGAGCTGTACCACGAGCTGAACGACGAGCGAAACGTCGGCCGGCTCCTGTTGAACCTCGGCGGTCTCACGCTGCTCCTCGGCGACGAGGACAAGGCCGTCGACTATCTCCAGGCCTCGATCCATCGCGCGCTCGAGGCCGATTCGCCTCCGGACGCCGCTCAGGCGTTCGAAGGGCTGGCGCAGGTCCATCTGCGTCGGCAGGAGTACGACAAGGCAGAGGAGCTCGCTCGCAAGGCGCTCGCTCTGCTGGAGGGAAGGGAAGACTTCCTCGACGAGGTCTGTCCATCGCAGCTCGTACTGGGACGAGCGTTGATGGAACGGCATCGACTCGACGAGGCGGAGGAGTGCTTCCGTGCTGCGGACGCGGCTGCCGAGCAGCTCGCTTCCGTCAGTCACCGCACGGAGGCGTGGGTTGCCCTCGGTGATCTCGCGGCTCGTCGTGGGGACGACCGCGAGGCGTCGCGTCTCTATCGGAACGCTGCCGAGGCGCTCCAGGAAATCCGCTTCTAGAGAGGAGGAGGTCGCCATGAAGGCACGTCTCGTGCTGCTGGCCACGAGCCTGGCGCTGCTCGCGGCCTGGCTGGGTGCGTTCTGCCCAGTCTCCTGGTCCGACGGACACCGCATGTTCTAGAAGGCGGGCTGCCTGCGGCTAGACTCGAGGGCGATGCGCTTGGCTGCGGCTGTGACCGCGGTGATGTGCTGCCTCCTCCTGGCCGGTTGCGGTAGCTCTGAAGACGAGGGGGCTTCGGCAAGCGCCGGAACCCAGACCTTGGAAGGACTGTGGCGTTCATCCGGGGACGACGTCGCCGTCGTCCCCGGAACTTCCGACTACGAGCCCGGGAACGTTCGCTTCTCGTTCGTCGTCGTCGACTCCAAGGGCCGGCAAGTCCTGCTACCGAGCGCCCGGATCTGGGTTGCGAGCGGACTCGATGCCAAGCCGTTCCTGATGTCCACGGCCAAGCTCGAGCGCATTGAGGTGCCGGGCGAGTCGCAGGGCCTGAGCACGCACTTCTACGTCGCCCACGTCCGGCTCCGAAAGCCGGGAACCTACTGGCTCCTCGCCGAGCCACAGGGCGGGCAGGAGAAGGTCCACGCGCTCGGGAACGTCGTCGTCCACGAGTCGTCCCCGGTCCCGAACGTGGGCGATCCGGCTCCTGCCTCGGAGACTCCGACGCTCGCGAGCACCGGAAGCGATCTCGCGAAGCTGACGACCCGCGTGCCGCCGGACACGTCGCTCCTGCGCTACTCGGTCGCAGGCTCGCTGCGTGCGCACGTCCCGTTCGTGGTGACCTTCGCGACGCCGAAGTACTGCACGAGCAGGACGTGCGGGCCCGTCGTCGACATCGTGAACGAGGTCGCCCGCCGCTTCCAGGGTCAGCATGTTCGATTCATCCACGTCGAGGTGTACGAGGACAACGATCCCGCTCGCGGGTACAACCACTGGATGAAGGAGTGGGGGCTCACGACCGAGCCGTGGACGTTCCTCGTCGGGAAGAACGGCCGCGTCGCCGGGCGCTTCGAAGGGCCGATCTCGGTCGACGAGCTGGAGCAGGCGGTTCGCGACGACCTGGTCGACGGCCGCTAGACGACGTCGCCGACGCGCTCGACGACGATCTGCGGCACGCGGGCGCGCGGGCTCAGGTGGAGGACGGCCTGGACGAGGTCGACGACGTCCTCGACCTGGATCATCTCCTCGGGCGGGATGCCGGTCCAGTCCGTCATCGGCGTCGCGACGAACGCCGGGCAGATGGATGTCGCGCGGATCCCGTGTTCCTCCTCCTCGCGGTTGAGCGAGTTCGTGAACGCGATGAGCGCCGCCTTCGTCGCGCCGTAGACCGCAAGGGTCGGGGTCGGGATCGTCCCCGCGATCGAGGCGATTGTGACGATCTGCCCCTTCGACGCGCGCAGGAGCGGAAGCGACTCGCGCGTGACGATGAGGGTGGAACGCAGGTTGACGTCGAGCTGGACGTCGATGCGCTTCGTATCCTGGTCGGCGAAGGCGCCCCCGACTCCGAGCCCTGCCGAGTTGACGAGGACATCCATGCCACCGCAGCGATCGGCATGAGCGGCGACGACGCGGACGCAGTCGTCTCCGTCCGCAAGGTTGGCCGGGATCGCCGTCGCGCCGAGCTCCTCGGCGGCCGCCTCGAGCTTGTCGGGGCGGCGGGCTACGAGCGTGACGTCGTACTCCTCGTCGCGCAGCATCCGCGCGAGGGCGTACCCGATTCCCGAGGAGCCGCCCGTGACGAGAGCCGATCGCACCGCGCCTATCTAACACAGCGGCCGCCGAGGGGGCGGCGGCCGCTGGTCGTCAGGGGAGAGGAGAAGGGGACGGTTCTCTCCGCCGGATCGATTCGCCGCAGGTCGCGTCACTCCTGCCGTCGCGTTCGACCTACAGTTCCCGAATCGAGACCGTGCAACTCACCTCGCTCGCGCGGGCGGGCGGATGCGCCGCGAAGTACGCAGCCGCGCGGCTCGAGACGATCCTCTCCGGGCTCGTCACCGTCGAGACGGAGGACCTCCTCGTCGGGCTCGACCCCGCGGACGACGCGGCGGTCTACCGGCTGGACGACGAGCGGGCGATCGTCTTCACGGTCGACTTCTTCCCGCCGCTGGTCGACGACCCGCGCACGTTCGGAGCGATCGCCGCGACGAACGCGCTCAACGACGTCTTCGCGATGGGCGGCACCCCGCTGCTCGCGCTCTCCGTCGCGGCCTTCCCCGAGGAGCTTCCGACCGAAGTGCTCGCGGACGTGCTCGCCGGTGCGGGGGAGCGGGTGCAGGCCGCCGGCGCGATCCTCGCGGGAGGGCACACGATCCGGGACGTCGAGCCGAAGTACGGCCTCGCCGTCGTCGGGACCGTGCACCCGGACGCGGTCTGGCCGAAGGCGGGGGCACGTCCGGGGGATCGCATCTACCTGACGAAGGCGCTCGGAACCGGCATCGTCCTCCAAGCGGTTCGGGACGGCAGCGCCCCCGAAGGAGCGTTCGACGCAGCGGTCGCGTCGATGGTCGAGCTGAACGGAATGGCGGCGGAGGCGCTCCGGCCGTTCGGCCCGAACGCGGTCACGGACGTCACCGGCTTCGGCCTCCTCGGCCACGTCCACGAGGTTGCGTCGAGGAGCGGTGTGCGTGCCGAGCTGGACGCGGCCTCGCTGCCGGCACTACCCGACGCGCTGGAGCTGGCCCGATCGGGAGTGCGGACCGGCGGCGACCGGAGGAATCGCGAGTTCGCGGAGTCGCACGTCGAATCCGATGCCACGCCCGAGTCCGAGGCGCTCGCCTACGATCCGCAGACCGCCGGCGGCCTGCTCGTCACGCTTCCGGCTGAACGTGGCGCCGTCCTCGAGGCGACGTTCGCGGAGCGAGGTCTGTTCCTGCGGGCGATCGGCCAGATCGAAGAAGGATCCGGGGTCGTCCTGCGGTAGCGCGGACGGCCGAGCGTACACTCGCCCCGTGGAGACGGCGCTCGCTCGAGTCCGAACGCTGTCGCCGCCGGTCTTCCTCCGCATCGCGCTTGCGTCCTGCGTGGCGCTGCTCGTGGTCGTCACCTCGGGCGCGTTCGTTCGCCTGACCGGATCCGGTCTCGGGTGCGACAACTGGCCTCGCTGCGGCACGAAGCCGTATCCGGAGCAGGGCTTTCATGCGTTCGTCGAGTTCGGGAATCGGATGGTCGCCCTGGTCGGGCTCGGGCTCACGCTGACGACCTGGATCGCCTCACGCCGGGTCGTCGCTCTCCCGCGCTTCGCACGACTTGCCGCGCTCGGAGCGTTCCTCGGGACCGCGGCGCAGATCCCCCTCGGTGGGATAACCATCGTGCTCGGTCTCAACCCGCTCGCGGTGATGGCCCACTTCCTGCTCGCGCTCACTGTCCTGGCGCTGGCGCTCGTCACGTTCGTAGAGGCGTGGTGTCTCGTCGCGGGGAGAGCACGTCCGTTCGAGCCGCGCTGGCTCCGGCAGTTCGCCGTGTGGGCGGGCCTGCCGACGTGCGCGGCGCTCGTCGTAACGGGCGCCGTCGCGACCGCCTCCGGGCCGCATCCGGGCTCGAGCCAGGACGTGAAGCGGATCGGCATCACGATCACCGACACCGTCTACGTCCACGTTCGCGTCGCGGCGGCTTTCGGTATCGGCGTCCTCATCGTCGGCTGGTTCCTATGGAAAGGGCGCGACGCGTACCCGGGGCTCTTCCGGCTTTGGGGCGTGCTGCTCGGCGTGGTCGTGGCGCAGGCGATCGTCGGCGAGGTGCAGTATCGGAACGCCCTGCCCTGGTGGCTCGTGCTCGTGCACGTGATCCTCGCCGCCTCGATCTGGGTCCTCACGCTCGCGGTCGCGTACGCGCTCTGGCGGCCACCGGCGCCTCTTGCCCGTCAGTAAGCTCCGGGCGATGGCCGGAGAGCTGAGGATGCACGACCGGCCGAAGCTCGATCGGCCCGTCCTGATCGGCGCCTTCCGCGGGTGGAACGACGGCGGGCAGGCGGCCACGCTCGCGACCGGCTACCTCGCACGCCTGTGGGAGGCGGAGAAGTTCGCGGACATCGATCCCGAGCTCTTCGTCGACTTCCAGGCGACGCGCCCGCACGTCTCGCTCGACGAGGGACAGACCCGGCGGATCGAATGGCCGGAGAACACGTTCTTCCGCGCCCGCGTTCCCGGGACGAACCGGGATGCGATCGTGCTCGTGGGCGTCGAGCCGAACTATCGCTGGAGGACGTTCACCGACCTCGTCGCCGATCTCGCCCACGATCTCGGCGTCGAGCTCGTCGTCACGCTCGGAGCGCTGCTCGCCGACGTGCCGCACACGCGCCCGGCTCCCGTCACCGGGGCCGCGACCGACCCGAAACTCGTCGACGAGCTCGGGCTCCAGCTCTCCCGCTACGAAGGGCCGACCGGCATCGTCGGGGTCCTGCTCGACGCGTGCCGCCGGGCAGGCATCCCCTCGGTGAGCCTGTGGGCCGCCGTGCCGCACTACGTCTCGCTCGCCCCGAGCCCGCGCGCCGCTCGCGCGCTCTGCGAGCGGCTGGCGACCGTTCTCGGGATCGAGATCGACGTGAGCGAGCTGTCCGAGGCGGAGTCGTCGTACGTCGAGCAGGTGTCGCAGGCGGTCGCGAGCGACGCGGAGACGGCCGCCTACGTCGAGGAGCTCGAGCAGCGCGCGGACTCGCTCGACTGGCTCGAGGAATCCGGCGAGCTGCCCTCGGGAGAGGCGCTCGCTGCCGAGATCGCACGCTTCCTGCGCGAGCGGGAGAGGAACGGCGGCGAGCAGCCCGGCTCGGGCGGCGGCCCCGTCTGAGCGCGCGAAGCCGCGGCGCTAGGCCGCGTCTTCGGTCGACTCGCCGAGCTCCGGCGTGCCGTCTTCGGGCTCGGGGGCGGGGACGAGCGACACCGCCTCTCCAACTCCGTCTTGCTGTGCGCCGTCCTGGGAGACCGCTTCGGCGCTCGCGGCTGCCGCGCCCTGCGGGCCCTTCCGCTTCCGGCGCCGTCTGCGCGACTTGCGCGCGGTCAGCTTCGGCGCGGGGAGGTTGTCGGCGAGCGCGTTCGCGATCTCCTCGATGCTGCCGATCTCCTCGCGCGCCAGGTCAAGTGACGCGTTGGCGCGAGGCGTGTAGCCGTCGGCCGACGCCAGCAGCGCCGAGCCGACCGTCAGCGGGATCGCGGTCGCGACCTGGACGAGGCGATTGACGTTCTCCTCGTGGCGATGGCCGCGCGAGTTCGCGACCGCGCCGAGGAGCCGCTTCGCCTCCGGGAACTCGGTCGAGACCCGGCGGTCCTGCACCTTCCTCGTCGCGCGAGCGAGACGCCACGTCCAGCGCGCGAGGATCTGCTCAGGCGCGACGGCCTTTCCTTCGCCGATCGCACGGAGGAGGACGCGCACTCCTCCGGCGCGGTCCTTCTCCCAGGTCGGCGCCTGGGTGACGAGCGTGACGAGATCGTCGAAGTCCGCTCGCTCGACGGGGGTTGCGACGCGATCGAGGAGTGCGGTCATGCGGAGGCGCCGGTTCGGGTTCTCAGCCGCGCAGGACGCGAGGAACTGCTCGAGCGCGACCTTGCTCGCTCGCCCCTCGGTGAACTTGCGCGCGAACTCGGCCCGCTGGTCGAAACGGATCTGGCGGCCTGCGATCGTCGCCCAGAAGCGCTGCTCGTCCTCGTCGAGGTACTTCGGGTCGATGCGCTGCCACTCCCGCTGGATGACGCCCAGCCGCCGGGCGACGTTCGGAGTGACCGGAACGAGCCACGGCACCGGGGAGAGCTTGCGCCGGGCGCGTCGCTGCTGTCGCCTGCGCGGCGCGGGCGTGACGCGGGCACCCTCGCGGTAGAAGTCGGCGTCGAGCAGGGCGTGGAGCGAGACGACGCGCTCGTTGTGGGTCGCCCCCTTCGGGACGAAGTCGCAGACGACACCCGCCTCCTTGCGCGGGTGGATGCGCATGATGCGGCCGATCCGTTGCTGGTAGACGCGCTTCGATGCCGTCGGCGCGAGGTGCATGCAGACGGTCGCGCGCGGCGAGTTCCAGCCCTCCGCGAGGAGCTGCGCGTTGATGAGGACGTTGATCTCTCCGCGCTCGTAGGCCGCAAGGGTCTCGGCGAGCTTCGCCGGCGGGGTGCGGCCCGAGACGGCCTCCGCCTTGAGGCCGGCTGCTCTGAACTCCTGAGCGAGGTTGTAGGCGTGTTCGACACCGGCCGCGTACACGATTCCGGGCGTCGGGCCGAAGCGCTCGCGGTAGAGGCTTGCGGCAGCCTGGTTCAGCGCCTCGTGGTCGAGGGCTGCGGCGAGGGCTCGCTCCTCGAAGTCGCCGCCGATGATCGGCACGGAGTTGATCGCCGCAGCCGGCGGAACGCGTAGGCAGCGGAGCGGCGCGATGAGCCCGCGGCGCGCAGCGTCTCCGAGCGGAAGGTCGTCGACGGAGGCGGGGAAGACGTCGGAGACTTGCTTCGCGATCAGCTGCTCGGTCGCGGTCATCCCGATGAAGAGCGGGTCGGAGAAGGCCCGGATCGCCGCGCTCGTCTTCTCGCCGAGAGCCGTGTGGGCCTCGTCACAGAGAACGAGGTGGTAGACGTCGCGATCGAGCTCGCCGCCGTGCCGTGCGAACCACGCGTAGGTCTGGATCGTGATCGGGTTGTCGCGGGGCGCCCGCGTTCCCTTGAGGATCGCGTCCGTGAAGCGGTCGCCGTAGCCCTCCGTGGTGAGGTCGCGGGTGAACTGCGAGACGAGGAGCCGGCGGTGGGTCAGGATCAGGATGCCGAGCCCCCGCGCGGCCTCGACGAACCCGGCCGCCGCGATGGTCTTTCCCGAGGCGGTCGGATGGCGGAAGCGGTAGCGGCGAACGGCTCCCGGATCGGCTCCGTGAAACGCCTGCTCGAGCTCCTTGTCGTCGATGAAGCCGGCGTCGTAGTCGTCGTCCGCTTCCTCGTCGAGCTCGGCCTCGGCGCCGGAGCCGTTCGTCGCGCTGCCGGTCCCGTGCCCGTTCCCGTTTTCGTCCGCTGAGCGCTGAGTGGTCGCGATCAGCTCGGCCAGCATGCCGGCGAGCGCGTCGACTTGGTGGCGGCGAAGCTCGGTGCCGGTTGCGGTGTGCGGCGGGCTCTCCGTGAGGACGCGCTCGAGCCCGAGCATGAGCCCGTAGCGGACTCTCCAGCGCGCGGACGGGCGCTCGTGTCCGGCCTCGATCTCCGCGAGCGCGTCGTCGAGAGCGGCTCGGCGGGCGGTGCCGGGAGCGAGCGCGACCGTCGCGTTCTCGTCGGCCTGCAGGAAGGGCTCGCCGAACCAGGCCTCGGCCTGTGCGGCGGCTCGGGTCAAGCTCTCAGGGCTGTCCGACGTCAGCGTCGGGATCGTCATTGCTTCGTGCATTCACGCAGCACGTGCCGCCGTGCCGCTCCTTCCGAAGAGTTGACGCTCGCCTGAATGTGGGCGAGCAGTACCGGCAGAGCATACCTCAGGATCCGGCGCGCGAGGTGTCCATCGCTCCCGGAGCGAGCGCTCCGATCTCGGAAAGTTGGCGTCCTGTCACACGTTCCGAGACACCCGACTGGTCGAGGTACTTCGTGATGCCTCCGTGCCAGAAGGGGTAGCCGGCGCCGAGGACGAGGCAGGTGTCGATGTCCGCGGCCTCGTCCACGACGCCGTCTTCGAGCAGGTGCCGCGCCTCGTCGGCGAGCGCCTCGAGCACCGACCGGTGGATCTCGTCCACGCTTCGGGGACTGTCCTCGACGACGACCTGCTCCCCGCCCTCGGCGAGGCTCTGGAGGGTCGGCGAGAGCGGGAAGCGGTCGGGCCAGGCGGCGTGGAGGATGTGCTGGACGTGGTTCGCGACCTTCGGCCCGACGAGTTGGAGGAGGACGGAGGGCGCCATCGGCACGCCGAGCCGGAGCACCGCCTCGTCGGCGTCCTCGACGCTCGAGCCGTGGTCGAGCGCGTCGGTGACGACCGCGCTCTGACGCGCGAGCATCCGGTTCACGACGAAGCCGGGCGCATCGCGGACGAGCACGCCTCGCTTCCGGAGCCTGCCGGTCACGTCCCAGGCGGTGGCGAGCGTCACGTCGTCGGTCTGCACTGTGTGCACGAGCTCGACCAGCGGGAGCACGGCGACCGGATTGAAGAAGTGCATGCCGACGACACGCTCCGGGTGCTCGAGCTCCGCTCCCATGGCCGTGACCGACAGGGACGACGTGTTGGTCGCGAGGACGCACTGGGGTGAGACCACCCGCTCGAGCGCGGCGAACGCCTCCTTCTTGACGTCGAGCTCCTCGAAGATCGCCTCGAGCACGAGGTCGCAGCCGTCGAAGATCTCCCACTCGGTGCCTCCCGAGACGAGCGAGCCGAGGAAGCGAGCCTTCGCCTCGCCGATGCGGCCCCGGCGGACGAGCTCGTCGAGCTCGTCGCGGATCCACGCCAGGCCATCCTGCACCTGCTCGTCCGTGAGGTCGCGGAGGACGACGGGCACCTCGAGTCTGCGCAGCACGAGGAGCGCGAGCTGGCGCGCCATGAGACCAGCGCCGACGAGCCCGACCCTGGCGACCGGACGCGGCGCGACCTTTGGGATCCCGATCCCGCGCTTCGCCCGGCGCTCGACGAGGTCGAACGCGTACAGGGACGCCTGCGCCTGCGGGCCGGGAAGGAGCTCCGCCAATGCGTCTTCCTCTGCGATGTACCCCTCCTCGAGCGACCACGTCGCCGCGCCCTCGATCAGGTCGAGCGCGCGGTACGGGGCGGGGGCGCCCCCGTGAACCTGGTCCTCGAGCCGAGCCCGCGCCTTGCGGCAGACCTCGGCGGCGTCTGAGAGGTCGTGATCGGGACGACGCTTCCCGCCGCCCTCCTCGATCTTCTCGAGGAGGAGCGCGAGCGACTGGTCGAGGAACTCGACGGGCTCGAGTAGCGCGTCCGCGAAGCCGGCGTCGTGCGCCTGTGGCCCGCTCAGCATCCGGTTCTGTCGCAGTGGGCTCTCGACGATGAACTTCACCGCCGTCTCCGCGCCGACGAGCTTCGGGACGAGCTGCGTCCCGCCCCAGCCCGGGATGAGCCCGAGCAGGACCTCGGGGCACGCGAAGTGGCGCCCGGTGGACGAGATCGTCCGGTAGTCGCAGTGGAGGGCGATCTCGACGCCTCCGCCCACCGCTGCGCCGTTGATCGCCGCCAGCGTGAGGAACGGGAGGTCACGGAGCCGCCCGAAGAGGTGATGTCCCGCCCGGCCGCCCTCTCGTGCGCGCTCGGCGGTGATGCCCTCGAACTCGTTCATGTCGGCGCCGACTGCGAACACGAACGGCTTGCCGGTGAGCAGGAGCCCGCGCCAGTCACGTGTGCGGAGCCGGTCGAGGACCTCCTCGAGCGAGCGGAGCGCCTCCTCGCCGAAGGTGCTCGGCTGCTCCCAGCTCTCGCCGTTGTCCATCGTGACGAGGGCGACCGGGCCGACGCGCGTCTCGAGGCGCTGCAGCTTGAAGACGGTCGGGTTAGTCGCCACGCTGGAGGTTCTCCCAGAGGAGAGCGGCGCCCATGCCGAGCCCGATGCAGAGCGCGGTCAGGCCGTAGCGTGCGCCTGGGCGGTCGCGGAATCCACGCGCGAGCTGGGCCATCAACCTGACGCCGGTCGCCGCGAGCGGATGCCCGCAGGCGATCGCGCCGCCGTAGGGGTTCAGACGCGGGTCGTCGGCCGCGACGCCGAACCCGTCGCACCAGGTCAGCACCTGAACGGCGAAGGGCTCGTTGAGCTCGAGCAGGTCGAGGTCGTCGATCGCGATCCCCGCCCGCTCGAGCACCCGGCGCGTCGCGGGGACGGGGCCGAGACCCATCAGCTCGGGCTCGACGCCGGCGTAGGCGAAGCCGACGAGGCGCATCCTCGGCTCGAGGCCGTGCTCGGCGGCTGCCTCCTCGGACGCGAGGAGCGCCGCCGTCGCGCCGTCGGTCAGGCCGGCGGAGTTTCCTGCAGTGACGCGGCCTCCGGCCCGGAACGGCGTGCGCAGGCCGGCGAGCGCTTCGAGCGTGGTCTCGGGGCGTAGGAACTCGTCGCGCGCGGCAACAGTCCAGCCGTCGTCGGTGAACACCGACATGGGAACGACGATCTCGTCCATGACACCCTCGTCCCAGGCGCGCGCCGCCTTCTGTTGCGACGCGAGCGCGTACGCGTCGGCCTGCTCCCTCGTCAGCTGCGGGAACGCGTCGTGCAGGTTCTCCGCGGTCTGCCCCATCACCGCGGCGGACTCGTCGACGAGATGCTCGGCGAAGAAGCGGGGGTTGAAGTCGACCTCGGCGCCCATTGGGTGGTGGCCCATGTGCTCGACGCCACCGACGAGGACGACGTCCGCGGCACCCATGGCGATCTCTCCCGCGCCTGCAGTCGTCGCGGTCAGCGCGCCTGCGCACATGCGGTCGACGGCGAACCCCGGAACCGACGTGGGCAGGCCTGCGAGAAGAGCAACGTCGCGGCCGAGCGTCAGGCCCTGGTCTCCTACCTGCGCGCTCGCGGCGAGGACGACGTCGTCGATCCGCTCGGGGGGGAGCTCCGGGTTGCGGCGCAGGAGCTCGCGGACGAGCTTGACGACCATGTCGTCCGCGCGCGTCCTCCAGAAGAGGCCGTTCTCGCCGGCTCGGCCGAAGGCCGTGCGGACGCCGTCCACGTAGACGACCTCGCGGAGGGCGCGTGGCATCGCCAAGACGATACTTCGTCGCACGATGACGTCCTGGGACGAACGCGCCGCCCGTGCCGTCGCACGCTACGAGGACGGCGCCGCGCGGCTCCCCGACGACCCAGACGAGCGACAGCGCCAGCTCACCCGTATAGGGAACGCGGCGTGGGCGGCAGGTCTCTCGTTCCTGATGGCGGGTGACCGTGACGACGCCGGCACGTGGCTCGCGCGTGCGGCCGCGCGCTACCGCGAGAGCTGGCCCCTCGCGCCGCCGGAGAGCTGGGGGAGGCCGATCGGCGCGATGAAGGCACGCCTGATCGCGGGCGACCTCGAGGGCGCGGCCACGGACGCGGAGTGGGCGCTGGATGCCGGTGCATGCGAGTCGGAGAGCCCGATCGCACGGTATGCAGCGGCGCTCGCGCTCCTCGTGCTCGGCCGGGACGACGAGGCGAGCGAGTCGGCGGCGGGCCTCCGCGGGCGTGACGACTTCCCGGGATCGGTCGCGGACGCCCTCGCGGCCCTGTCCGTGCGAGCCGGAACCGGTTACGAGACCGCGCTCCGCGCGCTGCTCGCAGACTTCGAGTCGCGTCAGGACTTCCTGGAAGACGTGCCCGTCGCGGACACGGTGATCGCGCTGCAGGCGCTCGCGGAGGAGCGCCGGCTCGACGTCCGATTGACGTCCGTGCTGCTGCCGCTCGCCGCTCGGCCCTAGCGCTCGTCCGCGCCGAGCTCCCGCGCGCGCAGCATCGCGGCCTGGATCGCGTTCAGGAACGCCGCTCGGACTCCGGCACTCTCCAGCTCGCGGATCGCCGCGATCGTCGTCCCGCCGGGCGAGGTGACCATCTCGCGGAGCTCGACGGGATGCATGCGCTCGTCGCGGAGCTGCTTCGCGGTCCCGAGCATCGTCTGGACGACGAGCTGGGTCGAGATCTCGCGGGAGAGGCCCAGCAGGATGCCGGCCTCGATCATCGCCTCCGCAAGGAGGGCGAAGTACGCCGGGCCTGAGCCCGACACGGCGGTGATCGCGTCGAGCGAGCTCTCGGGGACGCGGACGACGGCGCCGAGGTGCGAGAGCGCCTCCTCGGCGAGATCGAGGTGCTCGTCGCCGGCGTGCGCCCCCGCACAGAGCCCTGCGATCCCCTCGTGCACGGTCGACGGCGTGTTCGGCATCGCGCGAACGACGGGGACGCCGTCCGACAGCCGCCCCTCGACCTTCGCGGTCGAGACCGCGGCTGCGATGGTGAGCACGGTCTGCTCCGGGAGGATCAGTCCGCCGATCTCGCCGAGGAGCGCGTCGATGTCCTGCGGCTTCACTGAGATGACGACGAGGGCGGCTCCAGCCGCAGCGTCGTGGTTCGAGAGCGTCGCCTCGATGCCGTGCCGTTCGCGCAGCTCGTCCGCGCGCTCCTGGCGGCGCGTCGTCGCGGCGATCTCGCCGGGCTCTCGCCAGCCCGACGAGAGGAGGCCGGAGATCAGCGCCTCGCCGATTCGGCCCGCTCCCAGGATCGCGATCCTGCGCGAGTCGACCATGGCAGGAGTCTACGGCGGCTACAGCGCGTACAGGATGAGCACGGCGACGGTGGTGAGGACCGTGACCGCCATGAACGAGATCTCGCTCGCACGGTCGCGCAGTCCACTCACCAGGAAGGCGATGAACACCCAGAAGGGCGCGAATTGGCTGATGAAGTCGAGCTCTGCGTCGATCACGTTCTTGGCGATGACAGCCTCGACGATGAGACAAACGGCAGCGACGAGCGCCAGCCTGACCTGGGAATCACCGATCGCGCGTCGCCACATCGAGTCGCCGCGCGGCGGATGCATGACGGAACTCATCAGCACCTCCTTCGGCGCATCAATCGTCGCAGGCTCGAATCCGTGCGGCATCAGCGATTCCGCGTAGCTCGGTGTCGGTGCGGGGTCAGGCTGCGCGTTCGGCTGCGGCGCGCACCTGGCGCGCGCGATCGGCGCTCGCGCCGGGAACGAGCCCACGCTTGAACCCGGCGAGCAGGAACACGCTCGCGAGCCCTTGCCACTCCTCGTACGGTGCGAGGAGCTCGCCGGTCTCGCCGGGCTCCGGCCAGCGGCCGCGAAGGGATGCGAGGAGCTTGACGAGCCCGAGGTCTGCGACGAGGCCGACGTCGTAGCGGCCGAGGCCCTGCAGTCCGATGACCCCGATGCTCCAGGGCCCGATCCCACGCTCGCGGCCGAGAACGGCGAGCGCGCGATCCGGCGGAGCGGCTCGCAACGCTTCGAGGTCGATCGTACGCATGATGCGGATCAGCGTCGCCGCGCGGCTCGCCGCGAGCCCGCAGGCGGAGAGCCGCGCCGGCGAGAGACGGCCGAGCGCCTCGCGCGTCGGCACCTGTTCGCCACACGCGCGAACGATTGCCCGCTCGATCTCCCTCGCCCGCCCCGACTGGATGAGCTGCCCGCAGACCGCTTTGACCGTCGAGTGGGCAACGGTCGCCTTCCGCGGCACGCGCAGCCCGCGCAGCGTCCGCACGGTTGGGCCGAGGAGCGGGTCGTGCGCGAACCGGCGGTGGAACTCGCTCGTGTCGTCGTCGAGCGCGAGCATGAACCGGGCGAGCTCGAGCGCCTCCTCCGAGGACGCGCGGACGACCACCGCGCCGCCGGGTCGTTGACTCGCGTCGGCGCGCTCGCCGCCGGAGAGCAATGCCTCCCAGACCTCCGAGCGTGCGGTCAGCCTCAGCGAGTACGGGCCACGGGGCGTGAGCATCGCCTCGATCACGACGCGAGCCTACTCGCCACACCTGAACGGATACTTACGCGCGTGAGCCTCGCCGATTCGGTCTCCCTCCGCTCCCGCAAGAGAAAGCTCGAGCTCTTCGTGGACGAACTCGCGCCGACGGCCAAGACGGCCGTGCTCGACGTCGGCGCCGACGAGCTCGGGTTCGGCGAAGGAGCCGGCTGTGGGACGCTCAACTTCTTCGAGGAGCTGTATCCCTGGCCGGAGCGGATCACCGCGCTCGGCCTCCACGACGGCGCCGGCTTTCGCGCGCGCTATCCAGCCATCCGGTACGTGCAGGGAGACGCACTCGAGCTGCCGTTCGACGACGGCGCGTTCGACATCGTCTTCTCGAACGCGGTCATCGAGCACGTCGGCGGCCGCGAGGAGCAGCGCCGGTTCGTGTCCGAGGCGCTGCGGGTCGGCCGGCGTGCCTTCCTGACTACTCCGAACCGTCGGTTCCCGCTCGAGGTGCACACGCGGCTCCCCCTCGTCCACTGGCTCCCGGACGGCATGGCGCACCGCGCGTACCGCGCGACCGGGAGGAGCTGGGCGGAGGAGATCCATCTGCTCTCGCGGCGGAGCCTCGCGTCGCTCTTCCCCGGCCGCGTCCGCGTGCTCGACCTCGGGCTCACGTTGGTGGCGATCGTTGACTAGAGGCGAGCGCTTCGGGCTCTACGCGCTCTTCGTCCTCGTCGTCGGGCTCGCGCTGCACAACGCCGCGATGGCCGAGCTTTGGGATCTGGGCGTTCGAGGGAGGGCGCTCGACGTCGTGTCGGCGTGGAAGGAGACGCTCCTGCTGCTCGCGTTCCTCGTCCTCGCGTGGAAGGTGCGCCGGCTTCCGGCGGTCACCGCCGCGGATGTCCTCGCTCTTCTCTACGCCGCGATCGTGGTCGTCTACGCGATCCTGCCGCAGACCTGGCTCGACGGCGCCGCGACGACCGAGGGCCGGCTGCTCGCGCTTCGCCACCATCTGCTTCCGGTCGGCGCGTACGTGGTCGGGCGGCTCCTCGGCACGCTCTGGCGGAAGCCGGGCCGTCTCGGCTGGGCCGTCGCGGCGACCGCGGGCGGCGTCGCTCTCATCGGCCTCCTCGACCTCGCGTTCGTGTCGCTCCAGTCCTGGCGCGACTCGGGAGTCCCCGGCTGGTACCGCGACCAGCTCGGTCTCGACTACAAGGGCCTCTCGGGATTGCCCGAGAACTGGGTCTTCAACACGGGAGACGAGGACAACCCCATCCGTCGCCTCGTCTCGACGTTCCTGTCGCCGCTCGCGAGTGCCTACGTGCTCGTGGTCGCGCTCGTCTTCCTCGCGAGCAGGCGCCTTCGTGTCTGGTCGGTCCCGCTCGCGGCGCTCCTCTTCGCAGGGCTCCTGTACACGCACACACGCGCGGCCTTTGCCGGCCTCGCGCTCGGGCTCGTCGTGCTCGCACTCGCCCAGAGGCGGTGGGCGCCCGCGATCATGGCGGCCGTCTCCGTGCTCGCGGCCGCCGCGTTCGTCGCCGCGTACCCGACGATCGGGCCGTCGACGAGCTACACGCCGGACGAGCTCGTGTTCCTGCGCCAGAACGCGCAGCATCACCAGGGCACGAGCTCGGATCCCTTCGCCGGCAACGAGTCGTCGACCTCGAGCCACCTGAGCAATTTGCGCGACGGGCTACGGACGGTGATCCGTCATCCCCAGGGGTACGGGCTCGGGAACGCGGGCGTCAACGCGAAGCGGACCGGCGTCGAGATCAGGGCGGGCGAGTCGACGTACACGGAGCTCGGCGTGGACGCGGGTCTCGCCGGAGCGCTCGCGTTCGTCCTCTGGAGCCTCGCGCTGCTGCGTGGACTGTGGCGGAACGAGGCCTGGGTCGCAGCGGCGTTCGCGGCCGTCCTCTTCCTCGGGCTCCAGACGGACATCATCGGCGTCCACTGGATCGCGGTCGTCGTGTGGGCCGCGGCGGGGATCGTCCTCGCGGAGCCGACGGTCGAGTCCGAGGCGGTGACCACGGAGGGGGTTCGAGCGACGGAGGATCTCGGCTCGGACGTGGCGCCGGATTCCACCGGCCCCGAGATCGAGCACACGACGACGTCCTAGACGTCGCCGATCGCTTGCCGCGTCCGGGCCGGACGGAGCGTCACGCGGTCCGGCTGGCCGCAGGACTGTTGGCTGCGATCAGCGACCGGTACCAGGCGAAGCTCGTCTTGGGAGTACGCTCGAGCGTCTCGAAATCGACGTGCACGATCCCGAACCGCTTCGAGTACCCGAACGCCCACTCGAAGTTGTCGAGGAGCGACCACAGGAAGTACCCACGGACGGGAACGCCGTCCGCGATCGCGCGCTCGACGGCCGACAGGTGGCCCTCGAGGTACGACACGCGGCGGGGGTCGTCGACGACCCCCGCGACGACCCGGTCCGGGAACGCGGCACCGTTCTCGGTGACGTAGAGCGGGGGCACGTCGTACTCCGTCTTCAGCCGGACGAGGGTCTCGTAGAGGCCGTTCGGGTAGACCTCCCAGTCCATCTCCGTGTGCTCCGCTCCGTCGACTCGGACGATGCGGGGCCTGCCACCATCCGGATCAGCGGCGACGACGTTGCGGGTGTAGTAGTTGATGCCGAGGAAGTCGAGCGGCGTCGCGATCGTCGTCAGGTCGTCGTCGACGGTCGACGGGAGAACGTCGGCGAAGCGATCGAGCACGACATCCGGATACTTCCCTCGGAGCACGGGGTCGAGGACGATCCGGTTTCGGAAGACGTCCTCGTGCTCCGTCGCCTCGACGTCGATGGTCGACGGGATCAGCGGGTGGAATCGGACGAGGTCGATGGTGATGCCCACCTTCGCCCGGGGCGCGCTCGCGCGGAGGATCTCCGCGGCGCGGCCGTGACCGAGGAGGACGTGATGCAAGGCGGCGACGGCGTCGGTCTCGCTCCTCCGGCCGGGCGCGTGCTCGCCGAGGCCGTAGCCGAGCCACGAGACGACCCACGGCTCGCACTGCGTGATCCAGTGGCTCACCCGGTCTCCGAGTCGCGCGCCCACGGCGGCGACGTACTCGGCGAAGGCGCCCACGGTGTCCCGGTTCGGCCACCCTCCCTCGTCCTCGAGGCGCTGTGGGAGGTCCCAGTGATACAGCGTCACGAAGGGCTCGATCCCGCTCTCGAGCAACTCGTCCACGAACCGGTCGTAGAAGTCGAGCCCAGCTTCGTTCGGGCTGCCTCGGCCCCCCGGAAGGACGCGCGGCCAGGCGATCGAGAAGCGGTAGCCGTTCAGGCCGAGCTCCTGCATCAGCCCGACGTCGTCGGCGTGCCGGTGGTACGAGTCGCACGCGACGCGTCCCGTGTCCCCGTTCACGACCCTGCCCGGCGTCGCCGAGAAGCGGTCCCAGATGCTCTCGCCGCGGCCGTCCTCGTCCACGGCTCCCTCGATCTGATAGGCGGACGTCGCCGCTCCCCAGACGAAGTCGGTGGGGAAGGGCATCGGCCTCGACCTCACGCCGACCGGGGTGGCGCCGTCGAGTCGCGAACGACGAGCCGGGTTGCGAGCTCCAAACGCAGCGCCTCCACACGCTGGCCTTCGAGCAGGCGCACGAGGAGGCTCACCGCGGTGCGCCCGAGCTCTGCGAGCGGCTGCCGGACCGTCGTCAGGCGAGGGGTGACCATGCGGGCGAGCTCGGCGTCGTCGAACCCGATCACAGAGAGATCGTGGGGCACCGCGAGGTCGCGCTCGCGGGCAGCCTGCAGCACGCCGAACGCCATGTTGTCGTTCGACGCGAAGATCGCCGTCGGCGGCTCGGGCACGTCGAGCAGTCTGTGGGCGGCGGCGTACCCGCTCGGGCTCTCGAAGTCGCCCTCGACGACGAACTCCGCCGGCGCCAGGACCCCGGCCGCCGCGAGCGCCGCGCGGTATCCGTCGATCCGCTCCTCGGTGGCCGTCCACCCGCGCGGCCCGGAGACGTGAGCGATGCGTCGGTGTCCGAGCGAGAGCAGATGGTCCATCGCCGCCTGCGCTCCGGCCCGGTGCGACGCCGACACCGCCGGGATGCCCGCGTCGAGCGGAACCCGGGGATCGGCGACGACGAATCTGTAGCCGTCGGACTGCAGCGCGACGAGCTCGGCGCTCGACTCCTCCGGAAGGAGGATGATCGCCCCGTCAGTCGTGCCGTCCATCAGCCGCTCGACGAGGGACACCTCCCGCTCGTGCTCGGACTGCGTTGCGCAGAGAACGAGTCGCAGCTCCTGGTCGTACGCCGCCTCGAGCGCCCCGGCGAGGATCGACGCGAAGTAGTCCGCCCGGACGAACGGCATCGTGAACCCCACGAACCCCGTGCGACCGACGGACAGCGCGCGTGCGCTGCGGTTGGTCGTGAAGTTGCGTTCGCGGACGTACCGGAGGACCGCGTCGCGGGTCTCCGGCGCGACGTCCGGACGTCCGTTGATGACGCGGGACACGGTCGCCACCGAGACGCCTGCGAGCTCGGCGATGTCGCGGATCGTCGCGCGTCCCCCGAGGCGTCTGTTGTTCCTGCGTGTCCTGGCCATCGTGGTCGGCGAGTGTAGTCGCTTTCCTGTAAACGTTTCCGCAATCGTTTACGGTATCAGACACCATTGACTGTGCGCAGAGCGTAGAAAGCCGCAAGAACATGCGCAAAGATACCGGTTGTCGCTCATCCAGGTGTTTGGTAAACGTTACCGGTAGTACCGGTTGAATACGACGTCCGGCACTGCTTGATTCCGTCCCATCCACGAGAAGGAGGCGTCGAGCGAGCAGAGAGGGCACAGCCGAGCGCGACCGACGGCCGCTCCCGGCAGCATCGGCACCCACCGGGCGCTCGAGCTCGGACCGGGTTGCCTCTTCGAAGTAGGGAACGAGAGGAGAGACCGGAAAATGATCGAGCGGAAGAAACGGAAAGCCGCCGGCCTGGGGCTCGTCCTGCTCTCCGCGATCGTCGTCGCGACAGCGCTCGGCGTCACGGGAGCCGCGGCGAAACAGACATCGCTGCTCGCGCTTCCGCGGTCACAGACGCTCTACATGAGCGGCAACCAGTGGTCGCCGAACAACGATCTGAACCCCGCGAAGAACTGGGACTACGTCACCGGGCTCGTCGGTTTCGCGTACGAAACGCCGTTCCGGTACGACCCGCTTGCCGACAAGTTCGTCCCGTGGCTCGCCACCGGAGGCAAGTGGACGACGCCGACGACGTACGTCATGACGATCCGCAAGGGCGTCAAGTGGAGCGACGGCGTGCCGATGACGGCCGCGGACGTCGCCTACAGCTTCAACATCCTGAAGATCCCGACGCATGCGCAGCATCCGCTCTGGACGGACACCGGCCTGTCCAGGGTCAAGGCGAAGGGGTCGACCGTCGTGTTCTCGTTCACGGGAAAGCCGGGCTACCAGGAGTTCGACTACTACCGCTTCATGGTCGTCGTCGTCCCGCAGCACGTCTTCAAGAACTACTCGAAGACGGACATCGCGACGGGCAACCTCGACAACCCGAAGAACATCGTCGGCACCGGTCCGTACACGTACCAGTCCGGTGTCGGGGCGTCTTCCGAGGCGGTCGTGTGGGTGAAGAAGCCCACGTGGTGGGCGACGAAGGCACTCGGTGAGAGGGTTGCACCGAAGTACATCGTCGACATCAAGAACGGCACGAACGCAGCAGCCCTCGCCAACCTGCTGTCGGGGAACATCGACCTCTTCAACAACTTCGCCCCCAAGTCGGCGATCAGCAAGAGGTTCACGACCTACTACTCCAAGGCGCCGTACCACCTCGGCGCCAACACGACCTGGCTGTTCCCGAACACGACCAAGAAGCCGCTCAACGACAAGCAGTTCCGCAAGGCGCTCGCCTTCTCGATCAACATGAACCAGATCCTCAGCAAGTCGTACCAGGGACTCGTGAGCAAAGCGAGCCCGACGGGCCTGCTTCCGATCTGGAACAAGTGGGTCGACCAGAAGGCCGTCAAGCAGTTCGGCTTCTCGTACAACCCGACCAAGGCGAAGGCGATCTTGGCGGCCGCCGGCTACAAGGACGTGAACGGCGATGGCTACGTCGAGAACAAGGACGGGTCGAAGATCGACCTCCAGATCGTCTGCCCGAACGGGTGGTCGGACTGGATGACGTCGATCCAGGTCATCGCGGATAGCGCGAAGCAGGTCGGCATCAAGATGACGCCGGGCTATCCGGAGTACGGAACGATGGCCGACGACCGTGGGCACGCGAGGTTCGATCTGCTGCTCGGCAACGATCGGCAGATGAGCAACTCGCCGTGGACGTACTACCAGTACATCTACAACCTGCCCATCCTGGACAACCAGACGACGATGAACTACGAGCGGTACACCGACAAGACGGCATGGAGCCTCACGCAACAGCTCAACAGGACTCCATCGTCGAACGCCACGGCCTACAAGGCCGTCATGTCCAAGCTGGAGACACGGTTCATGCAGAACCTGCCCGTGATTCCGCTCTGGTACAACGGCATGTGGGCGATGTTCAACACGAAGTACTGGACCAATTGGCCTTCCGCCACCGGCCAGCACTTCACGACAGCGTCCTGGCGCAACTACTGGCAGATGACGGGCATCGACATGCTCACGCATCTGCAACCGGCCGGGACGTAGGCACGAGGCACGAACGTGACTGATCGGCACCCCTCTCGGGCTCGTCCCGAGAGGGGTGCCGTCGTCTCGGGCCTCGACGGTCGAGGAGGCTTCCGGTGACGCGCTATCTCGCCCGGAAGCTCGGCATCTACCTCGTCACGTTCTGGGTGGCGGTGACGATCGACTGGGCGATTCCGCGCTTCATGCCGGGTAACCCGATCGATCGGCTCCTCTCCCGCATGCAGGCGCAGCCGTCCGCGACCGCATCGCTGACCGGCTACTACACGAAGGCGTTCGGGTTCGACGTCCCGATCTGGAAGCAGTACCTCAACTTCTGGGCGGCCCTCTTCCACGGTGACCTCGGGAGGAGCATCACGAGCTTTCCGACGCCCGTCTCGGACCTCATCATGGGCGCCCTCCCGTACACGCTCGCCTTGCTCGTTCCGGCCATCCTGCTGAGCTTCTGGGCAGGAAACAAGGTCGGAGCCATGGCTGCGCGGCGGAAGGGTCTCGACAACACCGTGCTCCCCGTCGGCTACGTCCTGACGGCGACGCCCCAGATGTGGCTCGGGATCGTGCTCGCCTGGGTGTTCGCGACGACGCTCGCGGTTCTCCCGGTCTCGGGGGCATACGACCTGGGACTGCAACCGTCATGGTCGCTGGAGTTCGCCCGCAGCTTCCTCGAGCACTGGATCCTCCCCTTCTCCGCGCTCTTCCTCGTCGCGTTCGGGGGTTGGGCGATCGGAATGCGGAACATGATCATCTACGAGCTCGAAGCCGACTACTCGAACTACCTGGCGGCGCTCGGGGCCCCGAACAAGCTCGTTCGCAAGTACGCGTACCGGAACGCCCTGCTCCCGCAGATCACCGGGCTCGCGCTCGCACTCGGCGCCGTGGTTGCCGGCGCGATCGTCGTGGAGATCGTGTTCTCGTACCCCGGCCTCGGGACGCTGACCCTGGGCGCGATCCAGAACCGCGACTACTTCCTCATCCAGGGCATCTTCCTCTTCCTCATCGTCGGCGTCCTCGTCGCGAACCTCGTCATCGACATCGCCTACGTCTTCATCGATCCGCGCACGCGGATCGGCATGCAGGGTGACGCGTGATGGCCGTTACCGCGCGTGGTGAGGAACTGCCGGTCGTCACTCCTGGTGCGCCGGTGGGGGCTCTCGAGGCGCCGACGGCAACGCCGCCCACGTCTTCCCACCGGTGGGAGTTCATGTACTTCGCACTGCGGAACTGGAAGTTCGTCGTCGGAGCCAGCCTGCTCCTCTTCATGGTCCTCGCAGCGGTGTTCGGCCCGCTGCTCACCGAGCACGGGCCGCTCGAGTTCACCGGCCCGACCGATTCCCCACCGTCGTCCGACTACTGGTTCGGAACGACCTCCTACGGCCAGGACGTCTACGCCCAGTTCGTGTACGGCCTACGCGCAGCGTTCCTCGTCGGTGCCGTCGGCGGAGGGATCGCCTGGTTGCTCGGGGCCGTTGTGGGCTTCACGGCCGGCTACCGAGGAGGCGTCGTGGACGACGTGCTGAGCATGCTCACGAACGTCGTCCTCGTGATTCCGACGCTCGCGATCCTGATCATCGTCGCTGCCTACGTGGACGTCCGCAGCTACGCGACGGAGGCGATCCTCATCGGTCTCACGTCCTGGCCCTGGGCCGCCCGCGCGGTGCGGGCGCAGACTTTCTCGCTGAAGACCCGGGACTTCGTCGACATCGCCCGGCTGAGCGGGAGGAACACGCGCCAGATCATCTCGACCGAGATCGCCCCGAACATGAGCTCCTACCTGCTCATGATGTTCATCCTCCTCTTCGGCGGCGCCATCCTCATCGGCGCGTCCCTCGACTTCCTCGGCCTGGGGCCGGCGACCGCGATCTCGTTGGGGCTGATGATGAACAACGCGTACACGGCCAGCGCCCTGCTGCTCGGCACGTGGTGGTGGTTCTTGCCGCCAGGGCTCGGGATCATCGCGATCGTCGGCGCGCTCTACGTCATGAACGTCGGGCTCGACGAGGTCTTCAACCCGAAGCTGCGGGAGTTGTAGCGATGAGTCTTCGCGTCGACGATCTGACCGTCTACTACCAGTCGCTGCGGGGTGACGTGAAGGCCGTCGACGGGGCGACATTCGAGATCGCCGACGGCGAGATCATGGGCCTTGCCGGCGAGTCGGGCTGCGGCAAGTCGACGCTCGGCAAGAGCCTCATCCGCATGGACGCGCGGATGCGCTACGTGCGGGGACGGGTCGAGCTCGACGGCGAGGAGCTCCCGATCTGGAGCGACTCGAGGATGAACCAGTTCCGGTTCAAGCAGGTCTCGCTCATCCCGCAGTACGCGCTCTCGGCGCTGAACCCCACCCGCCGCATCGGCAGGATGGCGGGCGAGCTCCTCGCCTCGAGGGGCGTCGCTCCCGACACCGTCCTCCCCGAGCTCAAGAGACGTCTCGTGCTCGTCGGGCTCTCCGAGGACGTCCTCGACAGGTTCCCGATCGAGCTCTCCGGGGGGATGAAGCAGCGCGTCGTGATGGTGCTCTCGTCGATCCTCGACCCGTCGCTTCTGATCGCCGACGAAGTCACGTCGGCGCTCGACGTCTCCACGCAGCGTGCCGTGGCCGAGCTCCTCGTCGAGTTCCGGGATCGAGGGTTCGTCAAGAGCATGATCGTGATCACGCACGACCTCTCGGTCCTGAGCCAGATCGCGGACACGATCCTCGTGATGTACGCCGGGAAGCTCGCCGAGAAGGCGCGGACGGACAGGATCGTCGACATGCCGAGACACCCCTACACCCGGTTGTTGCTCTCCTCGCTCCCCGAGGTCGGAGTGCGCTACGCGGAGCGCAGGCTGCAGGGCATCGCCGGCAGACCGCCCTCGCTGCTCGAGCCGCCGGTCGGCTGCCGCTTCCGGGACCGCTGCCCGGTCGCGCTACCGAAGTGCGTGGAGGAGCCGCCGTTCCTCGAGGTCGAGGCCGATCACGAAGAGGCCTGCTGGAGGGCCGCCTGATGCTGAAGCTGGACACATGCTGCAAGACGTACCGCATGGGTGCCTTCGGCAGCTCGGAGCTCTCCGCGGTGAGCGACGTGAGCTTCGAGGTCGCCCCCGGGGAGGTCGTGGCGCTCATCGGCGAGAGTGGAAGCGGGAAGTCGACGATCGGGAAGATGATCCTCCGGCTCGTCCGGGTGACACGCGGGACCATCACCTTCGACGGCGTGGACATCGCCACACTCGGAGGGCCGCGCCGCAAGGCCTACTACGCCGACGTGCAGGGCGTGTTCCAGGATCCGTTCAGCTCCTACAACCCGATCTTCAAAGCCGACCGCGTGTTCACCATCCTGCGGTCGGGCTACTTCCCAGGCCTCAGCGCGGCCGACTGGCACGCGAAGCTGGCGAGGTCGCTGGATGCGGTGAGCCTCAACCCCGGAGACGTCCTCGGCAAGTACCCCCATCAGCTGAGCGGAGGCCAGCTCCAGCGACTGCTCATCGCGCGCGCGCTCCTGCTCGACATTCGGCTGCTCGTCGCCGACGAGATCATCAGCATGCTCGACGCCTCGACGCGCATCGACGTCCTCAATCTGCTCGGCGAGCTGAAGGAGAGGGGCCTCGGGATCCTCTTCATCACCCACGATCTCTCGCTCGGCAGCTACATCAGCGACAGAACGATGATCCTCCGCAGGGGTCGGGTGGTGGAGTCGGGCGCGACCGATCTCGTCTTCGGGAACCCGGTCCACGCGTACACGAAGTCTCTTCTCGCGTCGGTGCCGCAGCTGCACACGAAGTGGGCCGAGCCGGCTGCCCTCACGGAGTCGGAGACCGGGGCCGAGAGCTGCGAGCTCGTCGAGGTCGAGCACGACCACCTCGTCGCTCTCGCGTCTACACCGGGCCTCGAGCACGCCGCGGTCCGATGAGCGGCGCGTCGGCGACCGGTGTCGTAGGTGCTCGCGCGGCTGTTCCGTGGGAGGAACGCCCGAGCGGCTCGAGCGCCGTGCTCTGGCGATCGAGCAGGAACCCGATCGTGACACCCGCACAGGTTCCGCGCGCCAACAGCATCTTCAACTCCGCGGTCGTGCCGTTCGGGGACGGCTATGCCGGCGTCTTCCGCGTCGATGACACGCGCCGGGTGATGAATCTCCACGCTGCTCGGAGCGCCGACGCGGTCGACTGGGACATCGAACCGGAGCCGATCGTCTTCGAGCCGGCGGACGCCCGCCTGCGCGAGATCCACGGGCGCTTCGAGCACGCGTACGACCCCCGAGTCACCTGGCTCGAGGATCGGTACTACGTGACGTGGTGCAACGGGTATCACGGCCCGACGGTAGGGGTCGGATACACGCACGACTTTCGACGCTTCTACCAGCTCGAGAACGCGTTCCTCCCGTTCAACCGCAACGGCGTGCTCTTCCCGCGCAGGATCGGGGATCGCTTCGCGATGCTGAGCCGCCCGAGCGACGGTGGCCACACGGCCTTCGGGGACGTCTTCTACTCGGAGAGCACGGACCTGGTCCACTGGGGACGGCACCGGCACGTCCTCGCACCCCTCCCGCTCACGTGGCAGTCGACGAAAGTCGGAGCAGGGCCGACACCCATCGAGACCGAGGACGGCTGGCTTCTGCTGTACCACGGAGTGCTGACCTCGTGCAACGGCTTCGTCTACTCGATGGGAGCGGCGCTCCTCGACATCGAGGAGCCGTGGAGAGTGGTCGCGCGCGGGAGTGACTACCTCCTCGCGCCCGAGGCCTGGTACGAGCGGGTCGGCGACGTCCCGAACGTCGTCTTCCCGTGCGCCGCGCTCGTCGATGACGATGCCGACCGCGTGACGGTCTACTACGGCGGCGCGGACACGGTCGTGTGCATGGTGCACGGCCACCTCGCGGAGATCGTCGACTCCATCCGCTCGCAACGCGTCCCCGAGACTCCTCGAGGCTAGGACGAGCCTGCGCGTAGACCGGCCGGGAAGCCGCCGGCCCTCCGCGTGCGCTATACCTCGAACATGGCCCAGTCGAAGCCCGTCGAGCAGCTCGACCGGGTGGTGATCCGCTTCGCCGGCGACTCCGGAGACGGCATGCAGCTCACGGGCGACCGCTTCACGAGCGAGACGGCGGTCTTCGGGAACGACCTCGTCACGCTCCCCGACTTCCCCGCCGAGATCCGCGCACCGGCCGGCTCGCTCCCGGGCGTCTCCGGGTTTCAGGTGCATTTCGCGGACCACGACATCCTCACCCCCGGAGACCAGCCGAACGTGCTCGTCGCGATGAACCCGGCGGCGCTCAAGGTCAACGTCGGCGACCTGCCGCGCGGCGCGACGATCATCGTCAACACCGACGCGTTCAACGACCGGAACCTCCAGAAGGCGGGCTACGCCTCGAACCCGCTCGAGGACGGCGCGCTCGCCGACTTCCACGTGCACCCCGTCGCGCTCTCCTCGATGACGGTGGAGGCGCTGAAGGAGATCGAGGGGATCACCTCACGCGAGGCCGAGCGCTCGAAGAACTTCTTCGCCCTCGGGCTCATGTCCTGGCTCTACCACCGTCCCGTCGAGGGCACGCTCGCCTTCATCGACACGAAGTTCGCGCGGCGTCCGGAGATCGCGGAGGCGAACGCGCGGGCGTTCAAGGCGGGCTGGAACTACGGCGAGACCTCCGAGGACTTCGCGGTGTCGTACGAGGTCGCGCCGGCGAAGCTCGAGCCCGGCACGTATCGCCAGATCTCCGGGAACACCGCCCTCTCGTACGGGCTGATCGCGGCGAGCAGGCTCTCCGGGCTCCCGCTCTTCCTCGGTGCCTATCCGATCACGCCGGCTTCGGGCATCCTCGAGGAACTCGCGGGCCTCAAGGAATTCGGAGTCCGCACCTTCCAGGCCGAGGACGAGATCGCGGCGTCGGGTGCCGCCCTGGGGGCCGCTTTCGGAGGCTCGCTCGGCGTGACCACCTCCGCAGGTCCGGGGATCGTCCTCAAGTCGGAGACGGTCGGGCTCGCGGTGACGCTCGAGCTGCCGCTCGTGATCGTGGACATCCAGCGTGCGGGGCCGTCGACGGGCATGCCGACGAAGCCGGAGCAGGCGGATCTCCTGATGGTGCTCCACGGCCGGAACTCCGAGTCGCCCGTCCCGGTCGTGGCCGCGGCCACTCCCGCCGGCTGCTTCGACGCGGCCATCGAGGCAGCGCGAATCGCGGTGAAGTACCGGACGCCGGTGTTCCTCCTTTCCGACGCCTACCTGGCGAACGGCTCCGAGCCGTGGCGGATCCCGGACGTCGCGAACCTGCCCGACATCTCTACCGAGTTCGCGAGCGAGCCGAACGACGACGAGGGCTTTCTCCCGTACAAGCGGGATCCCGAGACGCTCGCGCGGCCGTGGGCGATCCCCGGCACACCGGGGCTCGAGCACCGGATCGGCGGCCTCGAGAAGGCGAACGAGACGGGGAACGTCTCGTACGACCCGGAGAACCACGATCTGATGGTCAGGCTTCGGGCCGCGAAGGTCGCCGGCATCGCGGCGGACATCCCCGAGCTCGAGGTCGACGACCCGGACGGCGCCGACACGCTCGTCATCGGCTGGGGCTCGACGTACGGCTCGATCGTTGCGGCGGTGCAGAGGGTTCGAGGCTCCGGCCGGAGCGTCGCCCGTGCGCATCTCGAGTACTTGAACCCGTTCCCCCGGAACACCGGCGAGGTGCTCGGTGGCTACGAGAAGGTGCTCGTGCCGGAGATCAACCTCGGCCAGCTCAGGATGCTCCTCCGCGCAGAGTTTCTCGTCGACGCGGCCGGCTACAACAAGGTGCGCGGTCGTCCCTTCCGGGCGGCGGAGCTCGCCGACGCGATCACGGCGCTGGTGGACTCGTGAGCGACGGGAACGGCAAGGCCGTGCTGACGGCGAAGGACTTCAAGTCGGATCAGGAGGTCCGCTGGTGCCCTGGGTGCGGGGACTACGCGATCCTCAACGTCGTCCAGGGCTTCATGCCCGAGCTCGGTCTCGAGCGCGAGCGGATCGTCTTCGTCTCGGGAATCGGCTGCGCGGCCCGCTTCCCGTACTACCTGCAGACGTACGGGATGCACTCGATCCACGGGCGCGCTCCGGCGATCGCGACGGGTCTCGCGGTCACGCGGCCTGACCTCTCGGTCTGGGTGGTCACCGGCGACGGGGATGCGCTCTCGATCGGCGGCAATCACCTCATCCACGCGCTGCGCCGGAACGTCAACCTCAAGATCCTCGTCTTCAACAACCGCATCTACGGCCTGACGAAGGGGCAGTACTCGCCGACCTCGGAGCTCGGGAAGGTGACGAAGTCGACGCCCATGGGCTCGCTCGACCACCCGTTCAACCCGCTCTCGGTCGCGATCGGGGCGGAGGCGTCGTTCGTCGGCCGCGCGATCGACACCGACAAGAAGGGCCTGACGGACGTGCTCGGCGCGGCCGCGCGGCACCGCGGCTCGGCGTTCGTCGAGATCCTCCAGAACTGCAACATCTACAACGACGGCGCGTTCGACTACGTGCGCGAGGACAAGGGCAACCGCATCTACCTCGAGCACGGCCAGTCGATCCGCTTCGGCGCCGAGGGGGAGAAGGGGCTCGTGCAGGACGCGGACGGGTCGGTGCGGGTCGTCGCTGTCGAGGACACGGATGAAAGCGCGCTGCTCGTCCACGACGCGGGCCATCGCGAGCCGAGCCTCGCGTTTGCGCTCTCGCGCATCACGTTCGACACCGACGGCGCCGTGCCGCTCGGCGTCTTCCGCGGCGTCGAGCGCGAGGTGTACGACGACCTCATGAGCCAGCAGCTCGAGACAGCGCGCGAGCGCTCGGGCGAGGGCGACCTCGGCGCGCTCCTCCACTCCGGCGACACCTGGGTCGTCGACCCCCCTTGAGCTCGCGGCCCGGGCGTCGCTAGCGTGTCTCGGCGAGGAA
This sequence comes from uncultured Actinomycetes bacterium, assembly GCA_963809405.1. Lineage (GTDB taxonomy): Bacteria > Actinomycetota > Thermoleophilia > Gaiellales > Gaiellaceae > GMQP-bins7. The sequence goes on along the minus strand of CAWEJN010000002.1, from coordinate 592,527 downwards.
GCGGACGATCCGCGCCGCGATCTCCTCGCCCTTGTCCTCCTGCAGGAAGTGCCCCGCGCCCTCGACGATCTCGGCGGGGCCCGCCCCCGGGATCCGCGCTGCGAGCCGCTCGGCGGCCGTGGGCGAGAAGATCGGGTCCGAGTCGGAGAAGAGGACGAGGGTCGGCCTCTCCCAGCGCGAAAGCGCGTCCCGGACCTCCAGCATCGCCGCGGCCGACGGGTGGTCGGCCTCCGTTGGGACGAGCTCCGGGAACGCGAGGACACCGGCCTTCGACTCCGGGGTCGGGAAGGGAGCGTCGTAGGCAGCGAGCACGTCGTCCGGCGGATCGCTCACGCACGAGAGCCGGATGAGCTGGCTCGCCACGAGGTCGGTGCCGACGCGGCGCATGAAGTCGCGGAAGCGGAGCCATTCCGGCGACGGCGCACGGCCCGCACCGATCCCGGTGTTGAGGATGACGAGCCGCTCGACGCGCTCCGGATGCTCGACCGCGAGGCGGAGGCCGATCGGCCCGCCCCAGTCCTGGACCACGATCGTGGCCTCGCGCAGGTCGAGGTCCTCGGCGAGACGCTCGATCGAGCGGTAGTGGAAGTCGTAGGAGTAGTCCTCCGCCCGTGTCGGCTTGTCCGAGCGGCCGAAGCCGAAGTAGTCGGGCACGACGATCCGACCGACCTCGACGAGCAGCGGGGTCAGCTTTCGATAGAGGTATGCCCAGGTGGGCTCGCCGTGGAGAAGGAGCACCGGGCTACCGTCTCCCTCGTCGACGTAGTGCATGCGCAGCCCGTCCAGCTCGACGTAGTTCGGCGCGAACGGGTAGCTCGGTAGACCGTCGAACCGGTCGTCGGGCGTGCGGTAGTACTCCACCCGGAGATCATGACCGCGAGGAGGGGCCGATGAGCGAGACGAAAAACGTCTGGAGCGACGACTGGGAGTCCACTAGCGACGAGGAGTGGTCCGCGAACAGATCGACGCGACTCCCGCGCGGAGAGCGGATCGGGGCCTCGGTGTACGAGATCGACCCGGGCACGTCCGGCGGCCTCTACCACTTTCATCACGGCGCGGAGGAGCTCCTGCTCGTCCTGCGCGGCGCCCCGACCCTGCGGACGCCCGAGGGCGAGCGCGAGCTCGCGGAGGGCGACGTCGTCCACTTCGCCGTCGGCCCGGACGGGGCGCACCAGCTGATCAACCGAAGCGCCGCGCCCGTCCGTTACCTCGTGGTCGCCAACCGGCCGTCGCCGGAGGCGGTCGAGTACCCGGACACGAGCCAGATGTCGGTGATGGCGTTCACCGAGTCGCAGCTCGGCCGGCCGCTCTGGGACATTCGGACGCTCGAGACGGGAGATGCGCGCTAGGTGACGCGGCGGGCGGCTCAGGCCCGCGTGGGGGCGACGGCCGCGCGGACCGTCAGCGCGTGCCGGGCGGTCACGACCAGGATCGTCCCGAGCGACGTCGCACCGGCGACTGCGAACGCGAGCTCTGTCCCGCCGAGCTCGGCGAGCCAGCCGGTCAGGAGACCGCCGAGCGGCGCGAGCCCGATGAACGCGAAGAGGTAGATCCCGATCATCCGCCCGCGCAGGTGGTCGGGCGCGCCGAGCTGCACGAGCGCGTTCGCGTTTGCGGTGAAGAGGGTGAAGCAGACGCCGATTCCTGCGAGCAAGGCACCCGCGACGAACGCGTCGCCGACGAACGCGAGCACGAGGACGAGCACCCCGAACCCCCCGCCGCCGGCGACGAACAGGCGCCAGCTCGCCTCGCGGACGGTCGCCGTGACGAGGGCGCCGACGAGAGCGCCTGCGCCGAACGCGGCCGACAGCAGCCCGAACCCTTCGGCACCGACGTGCAGCGTGTGGGAGGCGAGGAGCGGAACGAGGACGTTGAAGTTGAAGCCGACGGTGCTGACGATCGTGACGACGATCAGGACGACCCGCAGCCGGCGATCGCCACGCAGAAACCGGAACGCCTCATGCAGTCCGCTGACGAGTTTCGCGGTGGAGTCGCGGGCGACACGATGGAGCTCGTCCGTCCGCATCAGGGCGATCGCGGCGAGAACGGCGAGGAAGCTGACCGCGTTCAGCGCGAAGCAGACGCCCGTTCCGACGGTCGCGATCAGGAGGCCGGCGATCGCGGGACCGATGATCCGGGACGCGTTGAAGAGCCCGGAGTTGAGGGCGACGGCGTTCGGAAGCTCGCGCGGCCCGACCATCTCGAAAGTCAGCGCCTGGCGCGCGGGCGCGTCGAACGCGAGGGCAACTCCTCCGACGGTTGCGAGCAGGAACACGAGCGGCAAGGTCGCGGTTCCGCTCAGCGTCGTCACCGCGAGGAAGGTCGAGACGATCATCGCGGACGCCTGCGTGATCATCACGAGTCGGCGGGTATCGACCCGGTCGACGACGACGCCCGTGAAGAGGCCGAGCACGGTGGTCGGGAGGAAGCGGCAGAAGGCGAGACCTCCGATGGCGAGCGGCGAGCCGGAGAGTTGGATGACGAGCCACGCGAGCGCGATGTTCTGCATCCATGACCCCGCGAGCGAGACGAGCTGGCCGCCGAAGAAGAGCCGGTAGTTGTGGTGCCGGCGGAGGCTGCGGAAGGTGCGAGTCCGAAGCGCCAGCGCGAGCGTCGTCACGAGTCACCATCCTCGACGAGCTTCATGAGCGCGGGAACGGCCGCCTCGATCGCCTCGACGTCGGTCGGGTCGAGCGCGCCGATGCGCTCCGCCAGCCAGGTCGTCCGCCGTGCGCGCACGCGCCGCAGGAGCCGCTCCCCCTGGTCGGTGAGACGGAGCCCGACGCGCCGCCGGTCCTCGCTCGAGCGCACGCGCTCAATCAACTCGGCGCGCTCCAGACGATCGATGTGGCCCGAGAGAGCCGGCGGCGAGATCCCCTCCTCTGCGGCGAGCTCGGCGAGCGAGAGCCCGGGCCTCCGCTTCACGAGCCAGAGGAGCGTCGCCTGCGAAGCCGTCACGCCGAGCTGCTCGGTCTCCTTCCGCAGCTCCCTGGCGAGGCGAAGCAGCACCGGACGGAGCTCAGATGCGACGGTCTCGGGACTAAGCGTAACCTCACTAATCATTAACCTAGCTAAGCATAGCTGAATCGGTCCGGTGTGCGACCCCCTATCGTGTGGCCATGAGCGACCCGGTCCCAAGCAGGAGCCTCTCGGGCAGCGACGTCTTCTCCGATCCGCTGGTGGAGGAGCTCCTGGAGGCGCGGCTCGTCGGAGTGCTCGCCACACGGGACCGCGCCGGTCACGTCCATGCGGTGGCCATGTGGTTCGCGCGGGTCGGTCGCTCGATCGTCCTCGCGACCGGCTCGCGCGGCCGGAAGATCTCGAATCTCGAAGCCGACGCCAGGACGACGCTCGTCGTCCACGACTCGCGGCCGGGCTTCGAGGTGTGCGGCGTCTCGTTCGCAGGCCAGGCGGAGATCGTCCGTGGAGACCAGGCGCGGCCGCTGATCGACGCGGTTCATGGCCGCTACGTCGACGAGGAGAACGCTCCGGCAGAAGCGCGCGCGTTCCTCGACTCGGACGACGTCGCCCTTCGCTTCGTCCCCGAGTCCGCGCTGACCTGGGACGAGCGCGGAAGCGAGGCGAACGCCGCGCTCCGCGAGACGGGCGCCGCTTATCCGCTAGTCACGACGGCGCCGCGGCCGTAGCGCTCGGGCGAGCGGGCCTACTTCGCCTGGGGCTCGAGCTTGTAGCCGACGCCGTAGCGCGTGTGGATGAAGGTGTGACTCGACGCCCGGCGGTCGATCTTCTCGCGCAGCTTCCGCACGAACACATCGACTGTGCGGTCCCGGTGCGTCGCGCGCCGGCCCCAGACGCGCTGGAGCAGCTCGTCGCGCGTGAGCACGCGACCCTGCTCGCGGGCCAGGGTGTACACGAGCCGGAACTCGGTCGGGGTGAGATCGGCGCTCTCGCCGTCGACGTAGGCCTGGACGTTGTCCGGATCGAGCCGGAGCTCCTCGATGACGATCGAGTCGCCTCGCTTCGGCTCCGCCTCGCTCACGCCGCGGCGGGCCGCTGCCTTCACGCGGGCGGCGAGCTCTCGCATCGAGAAGGGCTTGACGAGGTAGTCGTCGGCGCCGATCTCGAGCGCGTGCACGCGGTCGTGCTCGGTTCCACGAGCCGATACGACGACGATCGGCGTCCCGATGCCCTCGCCGCGGGCGCGCTCGATGACGCCCCAGCCGTCGATCCCCGGAAGCATGAGATCGAGGACGCAGACGTCGGGCCGCTCGTAGCGCAGCCGCGCGAGCCCCGTCTCGCCGTTCGCGACGCCGACGGCGTCGAAGCCCGCCTCCTCGAGATGGCGAGTCATCCCGCGGGCGATGACATCGTCGTCCTCGATGATCAAGACCTTCGCCATGCGGGAGGAATAATGCGGCTCCCGGGTGCGCCGGGGGCCGCGTAGTGGTTGACGACTCGTTATCAGGTGGTGAACGCCTGACCTAGCCGCTCGCCTCGCTGCCGGCGACAGAGTTCTCGCGCTCCTCCTCGTCCGTCGTGAGGTTCACGACGAGGTAGAGCTTCTCGCACCTCACGAGCCTCGTGTTCCCTCCCTCGGTTCGAATGACACGAGCCATCGACCGTCATCGAGGTTCGGCCGCGGTGAGGCGACAGCAAGGGTTGTGCAAACCTTCTGTACGACATGGATGCGGACGCGATGCGCGGTCGCGCGATCGTCGAGGAGAGCCGCGAGGCGGTCGTCGTCGTCGACGACCAGGACCGGGTCGTCCTCGCGAGCCGGCGCGCGAGGCAAACGATCGAGGATCTCCGCGAGGGCGAGCCTCTGCCCGCCGATCTGCTCGCGGGCGGCCGCGGCCTGATCCCGCTCGTCGTCCCCTATGGGGTTGATGGGCGTATCGAGCGCCTCGTCTACCTCTCCAGGGAGGGCGATCTCACGGCCTACGAGGAGTTGCGCTCGGGGTTCACGGCGGCCGTTTCGCACGAGTTGCGGACGCCGCTCGCGCGCCTCCTCACTCTGCTCGAGACCGCCGCTTTGCCGGGCGAGGACGTCGCAGCGCTCGTCGACCAGGCGGCGGACGAGGTCGACCGGATCACGGAGCTCATCGACGAGGTGCTCTTCCTCAGCGAGCTCGAGTCGGGCGCACGTGTCGTCGCGTTGGGTGCGTCACCTGTTCGGCCGGTCCTCGAGGAGACGCTCGACGAGCTCGAGGACCGCGCAGGCCGGGCAGGCCTCGAGCTCGTTCTCGTGTGTGACCCCGAGATGGCACTCGCGATCCGGCCGCGGATGCTCGGCGTCGTCGCGCGCAACCTCGCCGAGAACGCGATCCGCTACGCAGGCCCGGGGACGAAGTTCACGCTCACGGTCGCGCGAGACCCGGACGACGGGGTCGTCCTCTCCGCGGTCGACGACGGCATCGGCGTCGAGGAGGCGGAGCTGTCGCGTCTCTTCGAGCGCTTCTACCGGGGTGACCGCGCGCGCGCGTCGAGGGGGAGTGGCCTCGGGCTCGCGATCGTGAAGCACGTCGTCACGCAGGCCGGTGGGAGCGTCGAAGCGCGCGGGGCGCGCGGCACCGGTCTCGAGATCCGCTGCACCTTCCCGGCTCCCTAGCGCCGCCGGTTCACCACCCCTTCACCGCTTCTTCACCGCCCGGAGGCTCGGCGCGCTCGTCACCCGGGAGACACTGGCATCGTGACTGAACCGCGCTGCACCGGACGATGACGACCGTGGACGAGAGGGTCACGGCTGCAGGCATCGACAGCCGGAAGATCGGCGCACTCGCGACCCAGGAGCAGGACGTTCGCTCGCGTGAGGCGGTGTTCCGGGTCGAGAACCTGTCCGTCAGCTACAGCGGCTCGCTCGCCCTCGACGGCGTGACGCTCGACGCGCACAAGAACGCGGTCACGGCGTTCATCGGCCCGTCCGGGTGCGGCAAGAGCACGTTCATCCGCTGCCTGAACCGCATGAACGACCTCATCGCGGGCGCGCGCGTCGGAGGCTCGATCCTCTACCACGGGCGCGACCTGTACGCGGCGAGCGTCGACCCCGTCGAGGTGCGGCGGCGCATCGGGATGGTCTTCCAGAAGCCGAACCCGTTCCCGAAGTCGATCTACGACAACATCGCGTTCGGTCCGCGCGTCCTCGGGATGAAGAAAAACCTCGACGAGCGGGTCGAGCGTGTGCTCCGGTCGGCGGCGCTATGGGACGAGGTGAAGGACCGTCTCAAGGAAAACGCGCTCGGGCTCTCCGGAGGCCAACAGCAGCGGCTCTGCATCGCGAGGGCGATCGCCGTCGAGCCCGACGTGATCCTGATGGACGAGCCCGCGTCCGCCCTCGACCCGATCTCGACCGCCCGGATCGAGGACCTGATCCACGAGCTCAAGCGCGAGTACACGATCGCGATCGTCACGCACAACATGCAGCAGGCAGCGCGGGTCGCGGACATGACCGCGTTCTTCAGCGTCGAGGTGCGCGAGGACGGCTCCGGCCGGCACGGGATCCTCGTCGAGTACGACGCGACGACGAAGATCTTCACGAACCCCTCCGACAAGCGGACGGAGGACTACGTGACAGGGCGCTTCGGATGAACGCCCGGATCGAGTACCAGCAGAGCCTGGACGCGCTCGAGGCGAGCGTCCAGGAGATGGGAGCGATCGTGCTCCGCGCTCTGCGAGGCGCACTCAACGCCCTCGAGTCGCAGGACGTCGAGCTGTGCGACGAGGTCATCGCCTTCGACGACGAGATCGACGTCCGCTATCACCAGATCGAGCGCTGGGTCGCCGAGCTCCTCGCTCAGCAAGGGCCTGTCGCGACCGACCTCCGGTTGGTGCTGGCCATCCTCCACGACTCGATCCACCTCGAGCGAATCGGCGATCAGAGCGTGACGATCGCGAAGCTGACGAAGCTCGCGGCCGACCTCGAGCCGCGTGCCGAGCTCGTCGACGGCCTCGGGGAGATGGGCGATCGCGCCGAGGAGATGGTCCGGATCGCACTCGACTCGTTCGCCGCCCGCGATCTCGTCCGAGCGAGATCGCTTCCCGACCTCGACGAGCTGATCAACAGGACCAACCATCGGGTGACGGGACAGGTGCTCGCGATGGCCGACTCGCCCGGGACGCAGGAGTGGGGCATGCGGATGATCGTGGTCGCACGCGCGATCGAGCGCATCGGGGACAACGCGGTCGACATCGGCGAGCAGACCGCGTTCCTCATCACCGGGGAGTTCGAAGAGTTCACGGACGCGTCGCATTGAGCTTCACCACTCCGCGACGAAATCTTCACCGCCGGGCAGCCCGAGCAGGCGAACTGGGAGACCAGACTGGCGGCGGCAGGAAGTCGTTGCTCATCAGGAATTGGGAGAAAGGGGAACAGGAATGAAACGCGCGGTTGCGCTCGTACTCGCGCTCGTCGTGGCGGTCGCCGTCGCATTGGCGGCCGGCCGGACAGATCGGGCATCCGCCAAGCCGGAGGCGGGCTCTCTTGTCGGAACTGGGTCGACGTTCGTCTTCCCGCTCATCTCGAAGTGGATCCCGCTCATTGGTCAGGCCTATGGGATCAACGTCACCTACTCTCCGACCGGCTCTGGCGCCGGCATTGCGCAGATCACCGCTCGCACGGTGGATTTCGGCGCTTCGGACGCACCGCTCTCGCCCGACCAGGTGACCGCGTGTAAGGCCTGCGTGGTGATCCCGTGGGCACTCGCCGCGACGTCCATCCCGTACAACCTGCCGGGGATCGGCGGACGCTTGCGCCTCTCGGGGCCGGTAATCGCGAACATCTACCTCGGCAAAGTCACGAGGTGGAACGACCCGGCGATCAAGTCCCTCAATCCGAAGCTGAACCTTCCCGACATGAAGATCACGCCTGTCTACCGGTCCGACGGGTCAGGCACGACCTACAACTTCACCGAGTATCTGTCGTCGGTCAGCCCCGCGTGGAAGAGCAAGGTTGGGTTCAACACATCGGTGAACTTCCCGACGGGCGCAGGCGCTCGTGGTAGTTCCGGGGTCGCCGGACTCGCGTCCCAGACTCCGGGCGCGATCACCTACGTCGATGCCGAGTACTCGATCAAGAACAAGCTGACCTTCGCGACCATCAAGAACAGCTCGGGCAAGTTCACGACGCCGGGTCTGCGCGGGATCAAGGCAGCCGTCTCGACGCTGCCCAAGAAGATCAGCTCGCTCTCGCAGCTCAAGATCGTCAACCCTCCCAAGAAAGCAGGCAAGCTCGCCTACCCGATCTGCACGTTCACCTACGTGATCGTGGCGACGAACTCGGGCAGCAAGGCCGCCGACCTGCGCAAGTTCATCTACTGGGCGATGACGCAGGGCCAGAAGCAAGGACCGCAGCTCCTGTTCGCGCCGCTCCCGCAGCCGGTGCAGGCGTTCGGGTTCCGCGAGATCAAGAAGATCCAAGCGGGGCAGTGAACGAGCGCGTGCTGCAGGCTGCATGACGTCCACGCCGTACGAGCCGACCGTGGCGCCGGAGGGTGACCTCCGGCGCCACGGCGTGCGGATCGGAGATGTCCTGTTCAAGGGAATCGCGGTGCTCGCGGCTGTCGCGGCGGTTCTCCTCCTTGCCCTCATCACTTGGAAGATCCTCGCCCTCGCGTGGCCGGCGATCCAGAAGTACGGGATCGAGTTCATCTGGACCGACGCCTGGGATCCTGTCAAGGAGAACTTCGGGGCCCTGGCCTTCATCTATGGGACGGTCGTGACCGCTGCCATCGCGCTCGTCCTCGCCACCCCTCTCGCGATCGCGATCGCGCTCTTCCTCACCGAGATCGCGCCGCGACGACTCGCGGCGCCGATCGCGACAATGGTCGAGCTCCTCGCCGCGATCCCGAGCGTCGTCCTCGGTCTCTGGGGAATCCTGGTGTTCGGTCCCTGGGTGCGGGACACGCTCGAGCCGTGGCTCCAGAGCGTGCTCGGCTTCCTGCCGATCTTCTCCGGCACGCCATCCGCTGCCGGAATCCTGCCGGCGGCGCTCGTCCTGACGATCATGATCATCCCCATCGCGACGGCAATCTGCCGGGAGCTCTTCATCCGGGTCCCGAAGGACCTAACGGACGGCGCGCTGGCGCTCGGATCGACGCGCTGGGAGGCGATTCGCGGCGTCATGCTCGCGTACGCCGCGCCGGGCATCGTCGCCGCGGTGCTTCTCGGTCTCGGGAGGGCCTTTGGCGAGGCGATCGCCGTCAACCAGACGATCGGCAACCAGAATGCGATCCCCACCTCGTGGTTCGAACCGGGGAACTCCCTCGGGAGCAAGATCGCCGCCGAGTACGTGGGCGCCACGAGCATCTTGCAGGCGGGCTCGATCCTCTACCTGGCGGCGATCCTCATGATCATCTCGCTCGCAACCAACGTCACGGCCCAGTTCGTGGTGGTCCGATTCGAGCGTGCGAGGAGAGCAGTGTGAGCTCTGCGCCAACGTCGATCGACCCGTACGACCTCACCGTGCGCTCGAATGGCCTGCGCCGCCGTCGCCTCGTCGAGAAAACCTTCGGGCTCCTCGCGATGGTGGCGGCGCTTCTCGCCTGCACGATTCTCGCCCTCGTCCTCGGCACGCTGGTCTACAAAGGCTTCAGCCAGCTCAACCTCGACTTCTTCACGAAGCCGCGGCCTCTCTTCGGCGAAAAGGGGGGCATCGCGGACGCGCTCATCGGCAGCGCGATCATCGTGGGCATGGCGATGCTGATGGCGATTCCGGTCGCCGTCCTCGTCGCCATCTACATGTCCGAGTACGCAGGGCCGCGCGTGTCCAGGACGCTGCGCGTCGTCCTTGACGTCCTCAACGGAGTTCCGGCGATCGTCGTGGGTGTCTTCGTCTTCGGCCTGCTCGTCGTCGGAAACGGTCAGAGCGCGATCTACGGTGCATTCTCGCTCGCGATCCTCATGCTGCCGATGGTCGCCCGCGCGACGCAGGAGATCCTCGACGTCGTACCGCAGAGCCTGCGGCACGCGAGCCTCGCCCTCGGCGTCACGAAGTGGAGGACGACCTGGAACATCATCCTGCCCGCTGCAATCGGCGGGATCCTCACGGGAGTCGTCATCGCGGTAGCCCGTGTCGCTGGGGAGACGGCACCGCTCCTCTTCACGTCCTCGATCGCGGCAAATGCGATCTCGTTCAACGTCCACAGCGCGTTGCCCACGCTCCCGGTCACGATCTACGAAAACTCGGAGTCTCCCGATCCGAGCGCACAGGCCGCGGGCTGGGCAGCGGCGCTCGTCCTGATCCTCTTCGTCCTCCTGCTGAACGTGCTCGCGAAGGTCTTCGCTGGCCGCAAGCGGCGCCAGCTCGAGGGCTCCTGAGCGGCTGACTCCTCCGTCGACCGCCGCGACCCTTCTCGGCGCCCGGACTACGCTGCGTCGATGCGCGAGAACCTCGAACGAGAGCTGAAGCTCGTCCCACCCGCCGGCTTTCGCCTCCCGCCCGGGCTCGGGGGCGTGGAGCTCCCGGATCGCGCGTTCGTTTCCACCTACCACGATACGAAGGACCTGCGGCTCGCGCGGAACGGCGTGACCTTCCGCCACCGGATCGAGGACGGGACGGGACTGTGGCAGCTGAAGCTGCCGAGGGGGGCGGCACGCGTCGAGCTGGAGCAGCCGGGACCTCCGTCGCGGGCGCCGGCGGACCTCGTCGCGCTCCTCCCCGCCTACCTCCGTGGCGAACCGCTGACGCGGGTCGCGCGGCTGAAGACGCGTCGGAAGAGCGTCCGGACGGACGGCGCCGAGATCGTGGACGACTCGGTCGCGATCCTGGACGGCCAACGGATCACGGGTCGCTTCCGGGAGCTCGAGGTCGAGCTCCTCGACGGTGACGAACGCACACTCCGTCGCCTGGAGAGGGCCCTGCGCCGGGCGGGCGCCACCGTGCCCGGTGCGTTCGAGCCGAAGCTCTTCCGTGCGCTCGAGCTCGCCTACCCCGCCGAGCGACGGGACCTGACTCCGGACACTGCCCCGATCGACGCCATCGGCGCGGCGCTCGGACAGCAGTATCGGCGGCTGCTGGCGCACGACCCGGGCGTCCGGCTCGGCGTGGAGGCGGAGGACGTGCACCAGATGCGGGTCGCGACCCGACGGGCTCGCGCGTTCCTCAAAGTCGGACACGCCTTTGTCGCCGCGGACTGGGCGGAAGGGCTGCGCGCGGAGCTCGGTTGGCTTGGATCGGCGCTCGGCCCGGCCCGCGATCTCGACGTCCTCCTCGATCGTCTCCGCGTCGACCTCGCCGATCTCGGAGAGGAGGAGCGTCTTGCGGGTCTCCTGGAGTCGCTCGAGCTCGAGCGCGTGTCTGCCCGCGCGGCCGCGATCGAAGCGCTCGAGGACGAGCGGTATCTCCGACTGCTCGACCGCCTCGAAGCTGCCGAGGAGCCGCCGGCCGCAGCGGACGCCGGCACCGAGACGTTGGCGGGCGTCTGGTCCCACGAGTTGAAGCGCCTCCGGCGAACGTTCGCCCACCTGGACGACGATTCGACCGACCAAGAGCTCCACAGGGCGCGGATTCGCGCCAAACGGGCGCGGTACGCGGCGGAGCTCGCCGTGCACGAGCTCGGCGACCCGGGACGGCGGTTCGTCGAGGCGGCGAAGAAGCTCCAGGACGTCCTCGGCGAGCACCAGGACGCGTGCGTGGCGTCGGAGCGGCTCACGGCGTGGGCCGCAGGAGCCGACCCGGACGGCCAGGCCGTGAAGCGACTCCTCGCGCGCGAGAAAGCTCGTCGCCGGCGCGCACGCTCCGCGTGGCCGAAGGCGTGGAAGCAGGTCCAGCGCGACGGTCGGGCGGCGCGGAGGAAGCCGTGATCAGAGCAGCGGGGGGTGTGGTCGTCCAGGACCGCGACGGCGCGCGGGAGATCCTCCTCGTCCACCGCCCTGCGTACGACGACTGGTCGTTCCCGAAGGGGAAGGCGATGCCGGACGAGAGCGACGAGCAATGCGCGATCCGCGAGGTGGAGGAGGAGACCGGCCTCGTGTGCGAGCTCCTCGACGAGCTTCCCAGCACCAGCTACCGCGACGCGAAGGGTCGCCCGAAACGGGTGCGCTACTGGCTCATGCACCCCGTCGGTGGGCGGCTCGTCTTCGAGCACGAGGTGGACGAGGCACGGTGGCTCAGGGCGGCGGAGGCGCGAGAGGCGCTCACGTACGCCCGCGACCGTACGGTCGTCGACGCCTGTCGAGCCGAGGGCACCTAGCCGAGGAGTCGGTGTCTACGCGGCCGCGGCCCGCGTCCGAGCGAGCGCGAGCGCGGCGCCCTCGCGGACGCCTCCGCGGGTCGGCACGAGATCCTGCTCCACGAGACGCGCCACCTCGGCGAGAACGAGGGTGCCGCCGAGCAGCGTCTTCGCCCGCTCGGGCGAGACGCCGTGCCGCCGGACCACGTCCGCGATGGAGCACGAGGAGAGCGCCTCGATCAGCTCCTCCAGCCGCTCGCCGCCGATCGGACGTCCGGCGATCCGTGCCAGCGCACGACTTACGCCGCCGACCGCGAGCATCACGTCGGGACGCGGCGGCCGCGTCGGTGTCACGAGGAGCTCGGCGATCCCTGCGCGGGCGCGGGCGACGGTCGCCGCGGACGGAGGGTCACCGGAGAGGTGCTCCTGTGTGACGCGGAGTCCGCCCGCATCGAAGGATTCGACCCAGACGGGTCCGAGGGTCGGAGTTCCGACCGCGAGCTCGCACGATCCACCGCCGAGATCGACCACTCCCACGACGTCGGGCGGCTCGTCGAGCCCGGCGATCGCGCCTTCCCAGGCGAGGCAGCCCTCCTCCTCGGCGGTGAGGGTGACGACGGGCATTCCCGTCGAGGCGACCAGCGCGTGGACGAGCTCGTCGGGGTTCGAGATCTGTCGGCCCGGCGCGGTGACGATCGTCTCCACGCGCTCCGCTCCCGCAGCGCGCGCCATCTTCGAGAAGGCGCGCGCGACCTTCCGTGTCCGCTCGAGCTTCTTCGGGCCGATCTGTCCGAGCTCGTAGGCGTCTACGCCCAGCCGGACGTACTCGCGCTCGCTCCGCACCGGCACGACGCGGCCGTCGTCGACGTCGGCGACGAGGAGCCGCACCGAGTTCGATCCGACATCGAGGACTGCGACGCGCACTCCCTCGATTGTCATCGGCACGTCGGCTGTCCTAGCGATCACGCCGCACGCGTGTCCGGCGCCGGCTTCGCTTCTGGGCGCGACGCATCATCGCCTGGTGATGCGAGTGCGCCTTGGGGCCGCCCGGCGCGGGTGGCGCCCAGATTCCGTCCGGGCCCAGCAGCCACGCCGAGGTCTCGTCTGCGAACGCGCTGTCGAGGATCTTGTGGATCTCTTGGCGGACTCTCGCATTCTCGACCGGCACGAGAACCTCGATGCGGTGGTCCAGGTTCCGGGCCATGAGATCGGCGCTCCCGAGATAGGTCGTCGTTCGGTCTCCCGCCTCGAACGAGTAGATCCGGCTGTGCTCGAGGAAGCGGCCGACGATCGAGCGCACGCTGATGTTCTCCGACAAGCCCTCGACCCCTGGTAGGAGCGTGCACGTCGAACGGGCGGCGATGTCCACTGTCGCTCCCGCTTGTGACGCAGCGTAGAGCTCGCTCACGATCGCGCGGTCGACGAGGTGGTTCATCTTCAGCCGGATCCGTGCGTTCTTCCCGGCCTTCGCCGACTCCGCGACACGGCGTATTTCGTGGACCAGGCCGCTGCGCAACGTGAACGGGGCGACGAGCAGCTTGCGGAAGCGCGTCGGGCGCCCGAAGCCGGTGATGTGGTTGAAGAGGTCGGCGACGTCGGCGGCGATCTCCTCGTCTGCCGTGAAGAGGCCGACGTCCTCGTACAGGCGCGCTGTGGCAGCGTGGTAGTTGCCCGTCGCGATGTGCGCGTACCGCCGGAGGCCGTCGCCTTCGCGGCGCACGACGAGCGTCATCTTCGCGTGAATCTTGAGATCCGAGAACCCGTAGACCACGTGGACGCCGGCCTGCTCCATCGCACGGGACCACTCGATGTTCCGTCGTTCGTCGAAGCGGGCCTTCAGCTCGACGAGGCAGACGGACTGCTTGCCCTCCTCGGCGCACTCGATCAGCGAGCTGACGAGCACGCTGTCGTCGCTCGTCCGATACACCGCCGTCTTCATGGCGATGACCGCAGGATCGACCACGGCTGCGCCGGCGAACACCTCGAACGTCCCTCTGAACGACTCGTACGGCTGGTGGACGACGATGTCCGATCTGCGGATCTCGTTGAAGATGCGCGGGTTGTCGTTCTGCGCGGCCAGCAGCCTGGGTGCGATGACAGGGACCCAGGGCTCGTCCTTGAGGTCGGGGCGGTCGAGGGCGACGATCTCCGTCAACTCGGAGAGGTCGAGCGGGCTCTCGATGCGGTAGATCTGGGTCTCGTCGGCTTCCAGGCCACGCGTCAGCTGATCGACCATCTCCGACGACGCGGACCGGCTCACCTCGACGCGCACGACATCGCCGAAGCGGCGCTTCTGAAGCTGGCTCTCCACGGCCTCGAGCAGGTCCGCCGCGTCGTCCGACACCTCGAAGTCGGCATCTCTCGTCACCCGGAAGACCGCGCGCTCGACGATCGTCACCCCAGGGAAGAGCTGTGGCAGGAAATGCGCGATCACCTGCTCGAGCGGGATGTACAGGCCGCGGCTCCCGACGTCGAAGAAGCGCGGCAGGCCCTCGGGGATCTTCACGCGTGCGAAGCGCTCCTCGCCGGCGTCCTGATCGCTGACGAAGAGGGCGAGCGAGAGCGACAGCGCCGAGATGTAGGGGAACGGCTGCCCCGGCCCGACCGCGAGCGGGGTCAGTACCGGATAGATCTCTCGCTGGAAGCGTCGCTCGAGCTGTTCGAGGTCGGCTTCGTCGCAATCCTCGATGCCGCCGACGACGATGCCCTCCTCCGCGAGCGCCGGTCGCAGCTGACGCTTCCAGATCCGGGACTGCCGTGCGGTCAGCTCCAGGACGCGCTCCCGGATGCGCGCGAGCGTCTGCTGGGGGGTCAGCCCGTCCGGTGACAGCATCGCCAGCCCTGATTCCGCCTGGCCGAGGAGACCGGCGACCCGGACCTGGAAGAACTCGTCGATGTTCGACGCGAAGATCGCACAGAAGCGGACGCGCTCGAGGAGCGGCATCGACTCGTCAGCGGCGAGCTCCAGCACGCGCGCATGGAAGTCGAGCATCGAGAGCTCGCGGTTGAGGAGCGGAAGCTGCTCTTCCTGAGAACGGACGCGGGTCGCCATCGGCTCCATATTGTCGTGCACGGCGAGTCGACCGGGTGAAGATCCGGTGAGGCTGGTCACGGCGACCATCGGCGCCCTCGCGTTTGGTCATGAGACGTTCACCATCCCGTGACCATCCCGACACACGAAGGCGACGCGGGTGGTGCTAGCGTCGGCGCCGTGGAAAGGGCCGTTCTCGAGGCGATCCCGCTCTTCTCCGGGCTCGAGGACGGACGCCGAGAGGAGCTCGCCGGCGTGTGCTCGGAGCTCGACATCGACGCAGGGACGAGCGTCGTCCACGAGGGGGACTTCGGCTACGCGATGTTCGCGATCGTCTCCGGCGACGCCGACGTCGTCCACGACGGAACAGTGATCCGGTCGCTCTCCGCAGGGGACGTGTTCGGTGAGATCGCGGTCCTCTCCGGGGGCCGCAGGACTGCCTCCGTCGTGGCCCGGACGCCGATGCGACTCGTCGCCGTCATGAACCGCGACCTCTGGAGGCTCGAGCAGGAATCTCCCGACGTCGCCACCTCGCTTCGCGCGACGATCGCGGACTGCCTCGAGGCCTGATCCGAGCGGCGCGCCGCGCGCCCTGGCTCAGCTGCCGTCGGTCGCCGGCGCGGATATCTTGGGCTTGGGTCCCGCGCCTGGCTTCTTCGCGGGCAGCTCGTCGAGCCAGAGCCGGAAGCCACCGAGGAACGCGCTCTCGTTGTCGCCCAGCCGGACTCCGGATGGGAGCTCGCCGAGGTCGTCCGCATTCCCGCCGCCGAGCACGACGTAGTCGGGCTCGAGCGCGGCGACAAAGTTCGAGATCGTCTCGTGCACGGCGCTGCGCCACTTCTTGCGACCGAGCCGTTTCAGGCCGCGGAGCCCGACGTAGTCCTCGTACGTTCCCTTCTTGTATGGCAGGTGGCCGAGCTCCATCGGCTCGACGAGCCCGTTCACGATCATCGTCGACCCGAGCCCGGTGCCGAGACCGAGGAAGAGCATCCGCCCGCCCTCGTAGCTCCCGAGCGCCTGCATGGCGGCATCGTTGATCACCTTCGTCGGCTTGCCGAACGCCGCCTCGAAGTCGAATCCCACCCAGCCCGTCCCGAGGTTGACCGGCTCCTGGAACACCTTGCCGGCGAGCACCGGAGCGGGCACGCCCACTGAGACGACCTCGTACGGCCAGTCCTCCGTCAGGTCGCGCACTCCCGCGACCATGTCGGCCGCGGACATCTTCTTCGGCGTCGTGAAGCGCCGCCGCTCGGGCTCTCCGTTCAAGAGCGCCTTCACGTGCGAGCCGCCGACGTCGACGGTCAGCACCGCCGGAGCGGCGGGCTCGGCTGGAGCCTGAGGCTTCTCGGTGGCCACGATCTCCAATCTTGACGCGAATCGGCCGTCGCTGCACGCGACGTGGCGAAACGACTCAGGCGGCGAGGCGCTCGAGCTCGGGCTCGAAGCGCGCGAGGTAGACCGGGCGTTCTGAGCGCAGGTAGGAGACGACGCTCGCCCGATCCCGGTCGCAGGGGATCAGCGTCCTCCAGCCCACGAGGTGCTCGGGCCGGTGGAAGTCGCCGCACGCCGCCGCCAGCAGGCCTGCGTCGGCGACCCAGCCGAAGAGTTGCGAGCGGTTAAAGAGCTCGAACCGGTGCGCCAGCGCCCGCAGGGACGGGTCCCGTGCGAAGCGCTCGGTCCGCCGGAGACCCGTCGGGCCGGGAGCGCTGCCGTCCGAGGGGTGTGCGGCGATGATCGCCGCGCCCGAGCTTCGCGCCCGCCCGATCGCCTTGGCGATGCCGTTCTCCAGCCCGATGTGCTCGGTGACGCCGATCGCGACGGCGTGCGCCGCCTCGGCCGGCTCGATGTGGTTGAACGTCAGCTCCACCCCGGGGAGGACGAGCATCCCGTAGGCGCTCTTCGCTCGGGCAGCCTGGCGCTCGATCTCGGCCGCGTACGCTCCCCAGCTCGTTCGCTCGACCGACCGGGCAGGTGCTCCGTCCTCGTCGCGCCAGGGGTCGTCGTTGCGAATGACGTGATCGGTGATGCAGAGGACGTCGAAGCCCAGCAACCCGTGGAGGTCGACGACGTCTGCCGGCGCCAGATCGCCGTCGCTCCAGCTCGTGTGCGCGTGGAGCTCGCAGAGCAGAGGTCCGATTTTCGTCCGCATGCCTGGATCATGCAGGCGGCGGCGGGCTCGAGGTGCTGAAAAGTGGTTGATTTCCAGGGAAGATCGCGATCACCGTCCCGTCCGGCAACGTCGTCCGACCTTCCCACGAAGCGGACCACCCCGACACCGGAGTGGACGCAGAGCGGTACACGGGTGGCGCGGCTCGCCTTGCTCGGCGGCCCCCGTTCGCGGGTTCAGGCGAGCGCGCCGACGACCAGCGACTGGAAGTGCGCGACGAGCTGCTCCGAGCTCGGAAGGAGTCGTCCCTCGCCCAGGACTCCGGAGCGGACGCCCGCCTGGACGCGCTCGACGAGGACGCGGTCCTCGGCTCCGACCTCCGCGTCGAATGCGAGCGACTCCTCGATCCAGCGCTCGTCGGCGTCCAGGGCGACGAGGTAGTCGAGGAAGCGGTACGTGCGCTCGGGCGCCAGAGGGTAGATCGGCCCGATCGAGAGGTTCGGCCTCCCCGGCATGACGTTGATAACCGTGCTCGGGAAGAGCAGGTGGAACTGGCCGCGCTCGACCTCGCCGGACGGGTCGTAGGCGCCGCGCGGCTCGGGTCGCGGAGGCCCGTGCTGCGACATCCGCCCGCCGCTCGTCTCGAGGAGGTACGCGTCCGGGGAGACATCCATGACCGCGGAGAACCCGGGGTGCGCCGTCGGGCAGTGGTAGCACTCGAGGAAGTTCTCCGCGCAGATCTTCCAGTTCGCGTCGTACTCGGACTCCGCGCGCGAGAGGTAGCGGAGTGAGTCGACGTCGATCCCGGCCGCGGCGATCCGCTCGGGGACGTCCTCGAGGAAGTCGGCGAGCGGCGCGACGTCCGGGTCCGGGCTCACGAAGGCGAACGGCCCCCAGGTGTCGAGGCGGAGCTCGACCAGCCCCAGCTCCTCGGTCTCGATCCCGCCCTCGCGGTCGGCGCGCGGAGCGGAGAGGAGCCTGCCGTCGAGCCCGTACGTCCACGCGTGGTAGGGGCACTGCAGCGTCGACCGTGTCCCCGCCCCTTCGCAGACGATCGAGCCGCGGTGGCGGCAGACGTTGAGGAACGCGCGCAAGGTGCCTTCCTCGTCGCGGACGAGCAGGACCGGGACGTCCGCGATCCGCGTCGCCCGGAACGACCGCGGCTCCGCGACGTCCGAGGTCAGGCCGACGTAGTGCCAGAACCGCCTGAAGATGCGCTCCTGCTCGAGCCGGAGCACAGTTGTGTCCGAGTACCAGCTCCACGGGATCGTCCCGGTCGCGGTCGCGCTCACCCGGCGAACGCTAGACGACGGTGCGACGAGGGCGCATCTCTAGACTGCGCCCGTGGCCGCAGGCGTCGCCGGCGAGATCGAATCCCGACTCGGCCCGCTCACGGCGGCACGCAACGCCGCCTGGTGGGACGCGAACGTCGAGGCGACCGAGGAGAACGACCGGCGGCGCATGGAGCGGGAGCTCGCGTTCTCGAACGCGCTCGCGGACGCCGAGGCGTTCGCGGCTGTCGAGGCGGCGCGCCGGAACGGAGCCGGATCGCCCGAGCGGCGCCGGCTCGACCTGCTCCACGACCTCATGCTCCGGCATCAGCTCCCGGCCTCGCTGCGTGAGCACATCGTCGAGCTCGAGGCCTCGGTCGGCTCGCGCTTCGTCCGGCACCGGGGCGTCGTTCGCGGCCAGGAGGTGGACGACAACGAGATCAAGCGGATCCTGCGTGAGAGCGACGATCCGCGCGAGCGGCGTGAGGCGTGGGAGGCGTCGAAGACGGTCGGTGCCGCCGTCGCCGACGACGTGCGTCAGCTCGCGCGCATGCGGAACGAGGCTGCCCGGACGCTCGGCTACCGGGACTGGTTCGCGCTCTCGCTCGAGACGGACGAGATGGACGAGGGCAAGCTCGCCGCCACGCTCGCCGAGGCCGACCGCGCGACAGCGGAGCCGTTCGCCCGCTGGAAGAGCGCCCTCGACGACAAGCTCGCAGCCCGGTTCGACTGCACGACCTCCGAGCTCCGCCCCTGGCACTACGCCGACCCGTTCTTCCAGGACCCGCCGGCCGAGGGCTCGGTCGAGCTCGACCACCTCTTCCGCGGCCGCGACCTGCTGCAGCTCTCGCGGCGGACGTTCGGCGGGCTCGGCTTCGACGTCGACGCCATCCTCGAGCGAAGCGACCTCTTCCCGCGCGCGGACAAGAACCAACACGCGTTCTGCATCGACATCGACCGCGCAGGCGACGTTCGCGTGCTCGCGAACGTCGTCGACGACCGCAGCTGGATGGAGACGATGCTCCACGAGCTCGGGCACGGGGTGTACGACCTCGGCTTCGACGGAGACCTGCCGTGGCTCCTCCGCGACACGCATCTCGTCACCACGGAGGCGACCGCCATCCTCTTCGGCGGGCTCTCCGGCGACCGCGAGTGGCTCGGGCGGATCCTGGAGCTCGAGCCGGGGGATGCCGCCGCGCTCGAGGGACCGCTGCGGGCTGCGCGCGTGGCGGAGCTCCTCGTCTTCACGCGCTGGGTGCTGGTGATGAACGGGTTCGAGCGCGGCCTGTACGCGGATCCGGAGGCGGATCTCGATGCGCTCTGGTGGGAGCTCGTCGCCCGCTACCAGCTCGTCACGCCGCCGGACGGGCGGAGGGCGCCGGACTGGGCGGCGAAGATCCACATCGCGGTCGCGCCGGTCTACTACCACACGTATCTGTACGGCTCGATCGTCGCCTCGCAGCTCCGCGACGCGCTCGACGCCGAGGCCGGCGGCTTCGTCGAGCGGACAGCCGCGCGTGAGCTCCTCCAGGAGCGCCTCTTCGCGCCGGGGATGTCGATCCGCTGGGACCACCTCGTCGAGCGCTCGACCGGGCGGCCGCTCTCGGTCGCGTCGCTCGCGCGCGAGGTCGCTCCTGCCTGAGCGCGAGCCCGACGGCAACCTCTTCCAGCTCGAGCGGTCTCCGGGCGCCGACGAGCTCTTCGAGCGACTCGCGGGCGAGGGTGACGTGCTCGTCGAGCGAATTGTCTCGGCGGGGCACTCCACGGAGCCGGGTGGGTGGCTCGAGCAAGACCGCGACGAGTGGGTCGTGCTCCTCGACGGCGAGGCGATGCTCGCGTTCGAGGACGATGCGACGACGGTTCGGCTCGTCTCCGGCGATCACGTCTTGATTCCCGCCGGCGTGCTGCACCGGGTCGAGGCCACGCGGGCCGAGCCGCCGTGCGTCTGGCTCGCGGTCCACGCGCCGCGTCTTGCGGGACCGCGCGATCAGGGGTAGCGGCGAGGTGCAGGCCCGTCCGGCACGAGCCGCCCGAGGCGGCTCCGGTGGCGCGCGACCAGCTCGTAGAGGTCGTCGAGCGCAGGATCCGGGATCGCCCGGAGAATCCTCGCCACCGGACGCGTGAGTCGCAGCGAACGCGCGAGGTCTACGGCGCCTCGTCCGTAGCCGACCGCCGTGTCGCCGATGACGAGGCGCCATGTCGCGTGCCTCTCCTCCTGCGGCACGCCCCGGAGGAGCGGCGCGGCGGCCGCGTCGCCCAGCGGAAGGATCAGGAGCTCACGGTCGCGGTCGAGCAGCGCGATCGTCCTCGCCGCGAAGCGGCAGAGCCGACAGCCGCCGTCGTAGAGAAGGACGGGCCGAGCTGGATCCGCCACGTCTCGATCGTAGGCCAGGGCTTACAAACGGCGCCTACCCTGTAGGCGATGGCTCGGCTCGGTGGGAGGGCGCTCGGGCTGCTCGCAGTCCTCGGAGCGGTCGTGTTGGTCGGCGCCGCCGGGGCCGCCGCGACGAGCCCAGCGCTCTCCGTTTCCGTCACGGGCGTCACGACGGGGCGGTTCTCGGCCACCGTCCATTGGGCGATCAGCGCTCCCGCAAGCGTCGTCGTCGAGTACGGCTCGACGGACGACTACGGCGTCTGGTCGCGCCGGGTCCATTCGGGACCCGACCGCGCAGGGAGAAGCGGACTGTCCGCGCTCGAGCCCGGCCGGCGCTACGTCTTCCGCGTCCTCGCGCGCTCCGGTACGCAACGTGCCGTCGCCACCGGCGCCGTCACCACCGCGCCGACGCCGCTCTGGGTCAGCGCGGGAGTGACATCGAAGGCGCTCACGATCACCGGCCAGCCGTTCTTCCCGCGCATGGTGTGGAACCAGTGCCCGTGGGCGTACCCGCAGAGCCTCGCGGCGGGCGTGAACGTGTACATGGGCACGGGGTGCGGTGACCTCGCCGCGCAGGCGTCTGCGCTCCAGGGACGCGCGTTCTCGATCCTCTCGCTCGACGATCGCGGACGGCCGGTCCCGGGGACGATCGGCTTCCACCAGGCGGACGAGGCGGACGAGCACCTCCCGAATGGGAGCGATCTCCCGGTGGTTCCTCCGTCGTCGGCGACGGGGCGGCCGACCTTCCTCACCCTGACGAACCACTTCTTCACCGGCGCCGCGCCGCTGCCACAGGGGCGGTCCATCTACCCCGCGTTCGTCGCCAGGGCGGAGATGATCGGGTTCGACCTGTACCCGCTCCAGATCTGGTGCCGGCGCGACACGCTGCAGGCGGTGTTCGACGCGCAGCGGGAACTCGTCGCCCTCGCCGCGGGGAAACCGACGTACCAGTGGATCGAGGCGGGCTCGATGAGCATGTGCCCGTGGCTCTCGCCGAGCCCGGCGATCGTGCGTGCGGAGACCTGGCTCGCGATCGCGGGCGGTGCCCGTGGGATCGGATGGTTCCCCGACTACTGGTCGCAGCCGATCGCGGACGAGGTCGCCGGCTTGTCGAGGGACATCGTGTCGCTCTCGACCGCGCTTCTCGGCGACGCTGCCCCGGTGAGCGTGGCGCCGGCGGACACGCCCGTACGCGTGGGCGTCCGCACGGCGAACGGTGCCACGTACGTCATCGCCGTGAACTCGTGGACGGCGCCCGCGAAGGTGCGGATCGCCGTGCCCGGGCTCACCGCCGGGAGCGTGCGGCTCTGGGGAGCGAAGACCCTGCTTCCGGTACGGAACGGGACCATCGTCGACTCGTTCCGCGGGCTCCGCGTGAAGATCTACGTGGCCGCTCCGCCGGGTCTCTAGGCGATTCCCTCCTCGAATCCCTCGAGGACCTCTCGGACGAGCGTCCCGATCGCCTCGAGGTCGTAGCCGCCCTCCTGCACGAGCGCCGTCGGCAGTCCGAGCGCTCCGAGGCGGCGTGCGGCCTCACGAAAGCCGCTTGTGCTGACTGCCAGAGGCGCCTCCGGATCGCCGTCGGCGGCATCGACGCCGAGCGGGACGACGAGCGCTTCGCTCCCGTGCTCCCGGGCAGCTTCGACGAGGACGTCGATCGCAGCGAGCCAGTCGTCGTCGCCTGTGCCCGGCGCGAGCGGCACGTTCATGTTCGCACCCTCTCCCGGTCCGGCGCCCCGCTCGTCGGCGAAGCCGAGGAAGTGCGGGAACCAGCCCGTGCCCGGGTCGACGTGGAGCGAGCCGGTGAAGACGTCACCCCGCTCCCAGAAGATCGCCTGGGCCCCGTTCCCGTGATGTGCATCGACGTCGAGGACGGCCACACGTGGGACACCCTCGCGCCGGAGGTGCTCCGCCGCGACCGCGGCGTTGTTCAGGTAGCACGAGCCGCCGTAGGCGGTTCGCGTCACGTGGTGACCGGGCGGGCGGCAGCAGGCGTATGCGACGCGTTCGCCGGCGAGGACCAGATCCGCGGCCGTCAGCGCCGCATCGACTGCGCCCCGCGCGGCCTCCCAGGTGCCGGGGCCGACGAGCGTCATCGTGTCGAAGCAGTGCATCCCGGGCTTCGCCCACGGTGCCACCGGCTCCCTCGGCTCGAGGTCGCCCATGAGCCCGGGGTGCGGGAAGACGTACGGGACGACGCGGTCCTGCCCCGGATCGGTCGCGAGGCCGGCGCGCTCCCACTCGCTAGACGCGGCGCGGAGGTAGGCGACGAGCTCGTCGGCATGGACGGCGAGGAGTGGGTCGTCCGCGTGCGGCTCGGCGGGGACGAGTCGTGCGCCCGCCCCGGTCAGAGCCGTGCGGATGCGCTCGACACGCTCGGCCACCTCCGTCGCCGGCGTCCGCACGCCGACCCAGATCTCCGCGCCCGGATCGTGGAGCCGGTGCGCGTCCGTCCAGACGAGCGGGAGCTCGAGCGCCACCTCTAGCCCGCGAAGCGGTACTCGGCCGCCACGTCCTCGGTGAGGTACGCCGCCGACGGGCTTCCTGCGGGGGTGAAGATCCCGACGAGCGCCAGCTCGTGCTCCCCGCTCGCGTTCTCGACGATGTGCACCTCACGCGGGCGAAGGCGAAAGGCGGAGCCGGCCACGAGATCCTCGACGCCCTCGCCGACGTGGACGCGTCCGGGACCCTCCGGAATCCAGACGATCTCGTCGTACAGGTGGTAGTGCCACGGCGCCTTCCCGGGAGGCACGTGGCCGACGAAGAGCGTGGCGCGGGTCGAGCCGACGTGCGGGCCGAGCAAGATCTCGAACGAACGAGCGCCGGTCGCGCGGTCGCTGTCGACCTCGGTGAGGGACACGACGACCTCGCGTCGGCCGAGCGGTGCGTGCAGATCGACGCCCGATCCCACCCGTGCGCAGATCGCTGCCAGCCCGTGGGGTCCGGCCTCGAGCGAGGCATCCTCACCGGCGAGGACGAGGCCGGCAGCGGCGGCTGGTAGCTCGTGCGTCTGGCTTCCGGCCGAGAGCGCACCGGAGCCCTCGAACGCGTAGAGAAGGAGCTCGCGATCGCCGCCGGGGTCGGCGAGGACGAGCTGCCCGCCAGGCCCGAGACGGACGAGGTCGAGCGCGAGCGCCGAGTCGTCGAGGGCCGGGAGGAGCTCCGACAGCGCGTCGCCGCCGGCCGGAGTCCCATTGGCGACGCGTTGCCTCATCGCACGTTTCCTATCGCATCCGGACGGCGTGCGAGAGGCGAGCCGTCTACGATCCCGTCCATGGGTACGGTCACGGCGGTCTTCCGTGCGCGAGCGACGCTCACGCACGCCACGCGACGCCCGGCGCCGCGCGTACGGCCAGAACTTCCTCGCTAGCCGAGCGCGCGCCGCACAGCTCGTTCGGGACGCGGATGTCCGCAGGGACGACCTCGTGGTCGAGATCGGAGCGGGGACAGGCCTCCTGACGGCCGAGCTCGCGAAGCACGCGCGGACGGTGCTCGCCGTCGAGCTCGACGCTGCGCTCGCCTCGGGCCTGTGCCGGCGGTTCGCCGCGTGCGACGACGTGACCGTTGTCGAGGGGGACGCGCTCCGGGTCGCGCTTCCGCGCGAGCCGTTCCGCGTTGTCGCGAACCTGCCGTTCAATGCGTCGACCGCCATCCTGCAGCGTCTGCTCGACCCGACGCTCTCGCTCCAGCGCGCGGATCTCGTGCTCCAGTGGGAGGTCGCCAGGAAGCGGGCCGGCCGGCCGCGGTCGGCGCTCAGCGCGGCGTGGGCGCCATGGTGGCGCTTCCGGCTCGGTCGGAGGATTCCGCCCGAGGCGTTTCGCCCGAGACCGGCGGTCGCCGCTGCGGTGCTGGTCACCGAGCGGCGGCGTGCTCCGCTCCTCCCGCCGGAGTCGTTCGAGGAGTACGGCGCGTTCGTCCGGTCGCTCTTCGACGGGACGCTCGCCCGCGGACTCGACGGCGTCGGCTGGGCGGCGTTCTTCGGGGCCTGGGATTCCTCTCAGACCCGCTCGAGGCCCACGTAGTTCTCGGCGAGCGAGACCGCGGCCGAGTGCGAGCTCGTCACGTACCGGAGCTGCGCGAGCTGGAGCTTGAGGCCGAAGTCGTCGTCGGACTCGAGGCGGTGGAGCATCGACGTCATCCACCACGAGAAGTGCTCCGCGCGCCACACGCGGCGAAGGCAGGTGTCCGAGTACGCGTCGAGCAGCGTGGTCGAGCCAGTTCGGTACCAGGCCGCGATCGCCTCCGCGAGGACGCGGACGTCGTGGATCGCGAGGTTGAGTCCCTTCGCTCCGGTCGGCGGCACGATGTGCGCGGCGTCGCCGGCGAGGAAGAGGCGGCCGTAGCGCATGGGCTCGGCGACGTAGCTCCTCATGCCGGTGACGCCCTTCTCCAGCACCGCACCCTCGCGAAGCGTCCAGCCGTCGAGCCCGAGCCTGAGCTGGAGCTCCTCCCAGATGCGGTCGTCCGGCCACTCGTCCAGCTCCTCGTCCGGCCGGCACTGCACGTAGAGCCGGCTGAGCTCGAGCGAGCGCATGCTGAGGAGCGCGAAGCCGCGCTCGGTGTGGGCGTAGACGAGCTCGTCGTTCGAGGGCGGGACGTCGGAGAGGATCCCGAGCCAGCCGAACGGGTACTCGCGCGAGAACTCGCGGATCACGCCGGCGGGGATGCTCGGGCGGCAAACTCCGTGGTAGCCGTCGCAGCCCGCGATCACGTCGCACTCGAGCACCTGCTCGGCTCCTTCGTGCGTGAAGCGGATGCAGGGACGGTCGGTGTCGAGGTCGTGGACGCGGACGTCCGCCACCTCGAACAGGAGGGGAAGCTCCGCGGCGAGCCGTGCCTGGACGAGATCCTTGACGACCTCGGTCTGGCCGTAGACGACGATCGTCCGACCGTCGGTGAGCTCGCTCAGCGGGATGCGGTGGCGCTCGCCGTCGAACTGGATCCCGATCCCGTGATGGACGAGACCCTCGCGCTGGAGGCGCTCCCCGACTCCGGCCTCCACGAGGAGGTCGACCGTGCCCTGCTCGAGGACGCCCGCGCGGATGCGCTGCTCGACGTAGTCGCGGCTGCGGTTCTCGAGGACGACCGACTCGATGCCCTGGCGATGGAGGAGCTGGGCGAGGGTGAGCCCTGCAGGCCCCGCCCCGACGATGCCGACCTGCGTGCGCATCAGCCCCCGGCGCTCGTCTCCTCGTCGAGGACGCGCTGCGCGATCGCGAACGCCCCGTTCGCCGCGGGAACGCCGCAGTAGATCGCGCACTGGAGGAGAACCTCCTTCAGCTCATCGGGCGTCACGCCGTTGCCGAGCGCGGCGCGGACGTGCATCGCGAGCTCCTCCTCGCGGCCGAGCGCGACGAGCATCGCCACGGTGATCAGGCTGCGCGCTCGCCGGTCGAGGCCAGGCCGCGACCAGATCTCGCCCCATGCATAGCGCGTGATCAGCTCCTGGAAGTCGGCCGTGAACTCCGTCGTCCGTTGGGTCGCGCGGTCGACGTGCGCGTCTCCGAGGACCTCGCGTCGCGCCTGCATTCCACGATCGTGTGTGCCTTCGTTCATCGGCCGACCTCCTCGCGAACAGCCACATGGTCGAGCACCGCCCGCGTGAACGCCTCCGGAACCTCCACGTTCGCGAGGTGTGCCGCGTCCGGGAGCATGACGATGCGCGCGCCGTCGATCCCGCCCGCCATCTGCTCGGCGTGCTCGAGCGTCGTCGCCGGGTCTTCCGCGCCGACGACGACGAGCGTCGGCGCCGCGATCGCGTGGATCCGGTCACGTGCGTCCCAGCGACCGAGCGCGCCGCAGCAGGCGGCGTATCCGTCTCGCGGCGTCGTGACGAGCATCGTCCGGAAGCGCCTAGCCGTCTCGGGGTGCTCGTCGCGGAAGCGGGCGGTGAACCAGCGGGCGAGGACCGAGTCCGCGATCGCCTCGAGACCGTCGGCGAGCACGATCGCCGCCCGCTTCTCCCATCCCTCGGGCGGCCCGAGATAGGCCGCGGTGCACGCGAGGACGAGCCGGTCGAGCCGCTCGGGAGCGCGGAGGGCAAGTGCCATGCCGACCATGCCGCCGAGCGAGAGCCCGCACCAGGAGAACCGCCCGACCCCGAGCGTGTCCAGCAGGTCGAGCACCTCGTCGGCCATTCCTTCGACGGTGAGGTCCGTTTCGAACGCCGAGCCGCCGTGCCCGGGATGGTCGTAGCGGAGGACGCGGAAGCGCTCCACGAGCGCTGGGAGCTGCTGGTCCCAGAGCGCCGTCGTCGTCCCGATCGAGTTCGAGAAGACGAGGACCTCGGCGTCGGCCGGCCCGGTGAGCTCGTGGTGGAGGCTCACGAGCTCTCCCGGTATCGCTGGAGCACGCGGTCGACGAAGAGCTCGGCCGAGCCCAGGTACGTCGCCGGGTCGAGGAGCGACGCCAGCTCGTCCGCGTCGAGCCCTGTGTCCGGATCCTCGGCGAGCTCCTCGCCGAGGTCGCGTCCTGACTGCTCCGAGCGCCGCAGCGCGTGGCCGACGAGCGCGGTCGCCCGCTCCCGTCCGATTCGCTCGGTGAGGAGGAAGGAGATTCGCTCGGAGACGATCGCTCCGTGCGTCAGCTCGAGGTTCCGTCGCATGCGCTCGGCGTCGACCTCGAGCCCCTCGGCGACGCCGGCGATCGCGGCCGCTGCGCCGCCCGTGTACGCGAGCGCGCCGGAAAGCGCCGGCCATTCCGCCTGCCAGGCGCCGGCCGCGCGCTCGTGCTCCTGCTCGAGCGAGGCGGTGAGCATTGAGGCATGGCCGTTCACAAGCCGCGCGCACGCTCGGGCTCGGACGGAGCCGACGGGGTTCCGCTTGTGCGGCATCGTCGAGGAAGAGCCGCCCGTCGCCTCCCGTACCTCGCCCACCTCGGTCTGCGCGAGGAGGATCACGTCGAGCCCGATCTTCGCGAGCGAGCCGGCCGTGGTCGAGAGCGCGCGCCCCAGCTCGGCGATCCGCGTCCGGTCGGCGTGCCACGGCACGACGGGCTCTCCGAGCTCGAGCTCGCGTGCGAAGAGCCGAAGCACCTCGGGCCCCTTCTCGCCGAGCGCCGAGAGCGTTCCTGCCGCGCCTCCGAGCTGCACCGCGAGGCGCTCGCTCCGGATCCGCTCGAGACCGTCCTGTGCCTCGAGGATCGCGACGAGCCAGCCGGCCGCCTTGAGCCCGAACGTCGTCGGGACCGCCTGCTGCAGGAGCGTGCGTCCGGCCATCGGCGTCGCGCGGTGGGTCTCCGCAAGCGTCGCGACGGCTGCGGCCGCGCGGTCGAGCTCGGCCAGCACAAGGTCGAGCGTGCGGCGCGAGACGAGCATCGCCGCGGTGTCGACGACGTCCTGGCTCGTCGCGCCGTGGTGCACGACGTCCGCGGCCTCGGCCCCGACCTCCTTGCGCAGCGCCCGGACGAGCGGCTCCGCGGGGTTCCCCACCGCGCGGCCCTCCTCCGCGAGCGCTGTCGGGTCGAAGAGCTCGACTCGGCACTTCTCCCCGATCGCCGCAGCCGCCTCCGCCCGAACGACTCCCGCCTCCGCCTCGGCTCGCGCCAGCGCGGCCTCGGCGTCGAGCATCGCCTGCACCCACGCGCCGTCCGACACGGCCTCGAGCAGCGGCTCCGGGACGAAGAGCAGCCCGAACGTCGTCACACGAGGAAGAAGACCGTTTGTGCGTCGCCCTGGAGGCGGATGTCGAAGCGCAGGCGGCCGCCCTCCTCACGGGCGACGAGCGTCTCCCGCTCCGCCTCGCCGAGCTGCGAGAGGACCGGATCGGAGTCGTTCGCCTCCTCGCCGGGGAAGTACATGCGCGTCGCGACGCGCTTCAGGAGCCCGCGCGCGACCACCCCGACGGCGAGGTGCGGTGCCTGCAGCGTCCCGTCGGCCGTCGGCACGCGACCCGGCTTCACCGTGACGAGCTCGAACCAGCCGTCTTCGACCGTTCCGGACCGCCCGTACCCGGAGAAGCCGTCCTCGAGCGGCACGTCCTCGCGGGTGTCGGCCGGATGCGCGTAGCGTCCAGCCTCGTTCGCCTGCCAGATCTCGACCAGTCCGTCGACCACCGGCTCGCCGGCTCCGTCGAGCAGGCGCCCCCGGATCCTAATCGCGCGAGGGTCGTCCTCCGCCACGAGCGCCGGCCCGATCGCCCCGTCGAGGAGGCCGATCGAGAGGAACGGCCCGGCGGTCTGCGACGGCGTCAGGAGCGGGGTTGAGTCACTCATCGTGCGGCTCCTCGAACGGCGTCGACTCCTGCCCGCCGACGACGACGTCGAACCGGTACCCGAGGGCCCAGTCCGGCTCCGTCAGCTCCATGTCGAAGCGGGCGATCGTCCGCTCGCGCGCGTTCTCCGGGACCGAGTTGAAGATCGGGTCGAACGCGAACAGCGGGTCGCCCGGGAAGTACATCTGCGTCACCAGCCGCTCGGTGAAGGCCCGGCCGAAGAGCGAGAAGTGGATGTGGTTCGGGCGCCAGGCGTTCGGGTGGTTCCCCCACGGGTACGCGCCCGGCTTGACGGTGACGAACGTGTACCTGCCGTCGTCGTCCGTCAGCGCGCGGCCGCCACCGCTGAAGTTCGGGTCGAGCGGAGCGCCGTGCTGGTCGACGACGTGCCGATAGCGCCCGGCCGCGTTCGCCTGCCAGATCTCGACCAGCTGGCCCCGGAGCGGGCGACCGTCGGAGCCGAGGATCCGACCGCTGACGACGATCCGCTCGCCGAGCGGCTCGCCCTCGTGCTGGCGGGTGAGGTCGTTGTCCTGCTCGCCGAGTGCCAGGTCGCCGAAGACCGGCCCCGTGACTTCCGAGAGGGTGTGCGGGAGGACGACCAGCGGCTCCTTCGGCGCGCGCAGCGTCGTGCTCCGGTAGTCGGGATAGAGGTACGGCGGATCGGTCCCCTGCCGGTCGAGGTCGGGGCTTCGCGTCAACGACCGATGGCTTAGTGCCATGTCATGCCTCCAGCTCGACGATGTACTGCGCCTCGGTCACCCGCTCGACGTCCTCGTGCGTCGCTCCGTCGAGGAGCTCCGAGAGGACGAGCGACCCGTCCTGCAGCCTGAAGACCGCGAGCTCGGTCACGACGATGTCGGCCGCCGCACGGGCGGTGAGCGGGAGCGTGCACTCGCGGATGAGCTTACGCTCGCCCGCCGGCGTGGTGGAGGTCATCGTCACGATCACCCGCCTCGCGCCCACGACGAGGTCCATCGCGCCTCCGACCCCCATGACGTCCTTGCCGGGAATCGCCCAGTTCGCGATGTCGCCGTGCTCGCTCACCTGCAGGGCGCCGAGAACCGCGACGTCCACGTGGCCCCCGCGGATCATCGCGAAGCTCGACGCGCTGTCGAAATACGAGGCGCCGGGGAGCGCGGTGATCGGCTGCTTCGCCGCGTCCACGAGGTCGGGATCGAGCTCCTCCTCGCTCGGCCGCGGCCCGACGCCGAGGAGCCCATTCTCCGTGTGCAGGTAGATCTCGGTGCCGGCGCCGAGGTAGCCGGGGATGAGGTTCGGGATCCCGATCCCGAGGTTGACGATCTCTCCGGCGCGGAGCTCCTGTGCCGCGCGGGCCGCGATGACCGTCTTCGGGTCGCTGCTCATCGAGTCCTCGCGACCAGGTGATCGACGTAGAGGTGCGGGGTCGCGATCGACTCCGGCTCGAGCTCCCCGACGGCGACGATCTCACCCGCCTCCGCGATCGTCACCGTCGCCGCCGTCGCCATCAGCGGGTTGAAGTTCCGCGCCGTATGCCGGTACCAGAGATTGCCGAGCAGGTCCGCCCGACCGGCGTAGACGAGCGCGACGTCGGCCCGGATCGGGCTCTCGAGCACGTGCGGGACACCGTCGATGACGCGCTCCTCCTTTCCCTCGGCGAGGAGCGTCCCGGCGGCGACGGGCGTGTAGAAGCCGCCGATGCCCGCGCCGCCGGCGCGGATCCCCTCGGCGAACGTCCCCTGCGGGACCAGGGTCGCCTCGATTTCGCCGGCGTTCACTGCGGCAACCGCCTCAGGGTTCGAGGTGAAGAAGGACGAGATGCCGTGCCGGATTCGCCCCTGCCGCAGGAGCTTGCCGAGACCTTTGCCCGGCTCCCCGATGTTGTTGGAGACGATCGTGAGGTCGGTCGCGTCCGAGTGCTCGGCGAGCGCGTCGATCAGCGTCAGCGGGGCTCCGACGAGGCCGAAGCCACCGACCATGACTGTGTCGCCCGTCTTCACGTGCTGCACCGCCTCCTCGGCCTCGATCGTGCCCCGAACCGTCACGTCTCGTCTCCCGTCGCTCGCTCTCGTCGGCTCAGAAGGGGAAGGGCCTCGTCCCGCTCTGGACGGTCACCCAGCGCAGCTCCGTGAACTCGTCCATCGCCGCGCGCCCGCCGAATCGGCCCCAACCGCTGTCCTTGACGCCGCCGAATGGCATCTGCGGCTCGTCGTGGACGGGCTGGTCGTTGACGTGGACGATGCCGGCCTCGATCCGCTGAGCGAGCCGGAAACCGCGGTCGGGGTCGGTCGTGATGATCCCGGCCGCGAGCCCGTAGCCCGTGGCGTTCGCCCGCTCCACCGCCGCGTCGGCGTCCTCGACGATCTCGATCGCGGCGACCGGCCCGAACGTCTCGATGCGTGCGAAGTCGCTGTCGTCCGGGACGTCCGTGATGAGCGTCGCCTGGTAGCACGAGCCGACCGCCTCGCCGCCGACGAGGATCCTGGCGCCCTTCGCGACCGCGTCGTCGACGCGCGCCTTCACCGTCTCGACGGCGGCCTCCGTGATGAGCGGCCCGATGATCGTGTCGTGCTCGTTCGGGTCGCCGAGCTTGAGCGTCCCCGTCTTCTCCACGAGCTTCGGGACGAACGTGTCCGCGATCGAGCGCTCGACGAGGATCTTCCGGGCGGACATGCAGATCTGCCCCTGGTGGAGGAACGACCCGAACGTCGACGCGTCCACGGCGTAGTCGACGTCGGCATCGTCGAGGACGATCAGCGGGTTGTAGCCGCCGAGCTCGAGCACGACCCGCTTGAGGTTGCGGCCGGCAGCCTCGGCGAGCTTGCGTCCGGTCTGCGTGGAGCCCGTGAAGTTGATGCGCCGGACCGCCGGGTTCTCGACGAGCTCGTCGGCGATCGGCCCGGCCTCCCCGGGAGCGTGCGTGACGATGTTCAGGACGCCAGCCGGGAAGCCCGCTTCGGCGAAGATCTCGCCCCAGACGAGCCCGCCCGTGAACGGCGAGAGCTCGGACGGCTTGAGGACGACGGTGTTGCCGTACACGATCGGCGCCGTGATCGAGCGCAGAGAGAGGATGAGCGCCGCGTTCCACGGCGCGATCGCCCCGACGACGCCGACCGGCTGACGGATGCCCAGCGCGAGGGCGCCGGGCATGTCCGACGGGATCACCTCGCCCACCGGCGTATAGGCCGCACCGGCGGCCTGGCGCAGGAGACCCGGCGTGAAGCCCATCTGAAACATCCCGAACCCGAACGTGCAGCCCGTCTCGCGCGCGAGCAGGGACACGATCTCGTCGCGGCGGCTCTCGAGGATGTCCGCCGCCTTGAGGAAGAGGCTCTGACGCACGGCGGGAGGGGTCTGCGACCACTCCGGGAACGCGGCCGCCGCCGCCTCGATCGCGCGGGCGGCGTCCTCTCGCGTCCCCGCCGCGACCTGCGCGACGACGTCGCCCGTGTACGGGTCGCTGTCGTCGAAGGTTGTGCCGCTCCCGGCGTCCGTCCACTCGCCTGCGATGAAGTGGCGGTACTCCGCCACGGTCGTCGTGCTCATGCCGAGCTCCTTTCTGTGTCGATCACGAACGTCGTGGTCATGTGCCGGAGCCTCCCTCCGGTTTCGCACCGAGCGTGCGCGCACCCGACGCGGGGATCCCGCGCAGGCGGTAGCCGACGGGCAGCAATCTGATCCCGAAGCGGTCCTCGATCGTTCCCCAGATGCCCCGCGGCAGGAACAGCGCGAACAGGATCGCGACCACCCCCAGGCCCACGAGGTACCAGACGCCGTAGTTCCCGTTCCCGAACCGGTCGTCGATGAAGAAGAACACGATCGCCCCGATCAGCGGTCCCTCGAACGTCCCGAGCCCCCCGACGAGGGCCATGAACACCATGTAGGCGGTGAGCTGGACGCTGAAGTAGGAGCCCGGCTGGAAGGTGATGTTCGTTGCCAGGTAGAGCGTTCCGGCCATGGCGCACCCGACGCCCGCGAGCACGAACACGACGCCCTTGCCGAGGAGGACGCGGACCCCGACCGACCGTGCCGCGACCTCGTCGTCGCGGATCGCCTGCAGGGAGGCGCCGGTGCGGCTGCGGAGAAGACCCAGGAGCAGCAGGAGGAGGACGACCATCGACCCGAGCGCGAGCCAGTAGTTGTACGAGCGCTGGGCATGCGGGCTGTAGGCGTTGATCCCGATCAGCGAGGTCCCGGTCGAGCCGCCTACCGACTGGTCGAGGATCACGAGCCCGAAGCACACCTCGGCGACGACCCACATCCCGATGGCGAACTCACCGCCTGCGAGCCGGACCATGACGAGGGCGATCGGGATCGAGAGCGCGCCCGCGAGCAGCGCGCCCAGGACGAGCGACGGATACACCCCGACCCCCTGGTCGACGATCTTGATCGCGAAGTAGGCGCCGAGGCCGAAGAACGCCTGCTGGCCCACCGAGACGAGCCCCGCGTAGCCCGCGAGCGCGTTCCACATCGCAGCGAGGATCACGTAGATGAAGAGCGTCGTCAGCTTGTCGGTCACGTTCGCGGACAGCACCACCGGGACGAGGGCGAGCAGTCCGAGGACCCCTGCGAGGACGGCCGAAGTCGCGATCGAGACCCGGGTCCAGCGCTCGACGGTCACTCCGCCGTAGTCGCTCACGACCGCCGCCCCACGATCGTCGAGATCCCACCGCGTGCGGAGAGTCCCCCGAGGAGGAGCCGCCCGACCAGGATCGCCAGGAACACGACGTTCCCTGCCAGGAGGAACCACTGCGGGTTGATCTGGGCGCCGACGTTCTGGGAGATCCCGAGCACGATTCCCCCGAGCAGCGTCCCCCAGAGCGAGCCCATGCCTCCGATGACGACGGCCTCGAAGGCGAAGATGAGCTGCTCCCCGCCGGTGTACGGATCGAAGGACGACCGCATCCCGAGGAACGCGCCCGCGAGCGCCGCGGTCGCGACGGCGATCCCGGCCGCGATCGCGTAGATCGCTCGCGAGTTCACCCCGACGAGCTCGGCCGTGTCCGGATCCTCGGCCGTCGCCCGGAGCGAGCGCCCGAACTGGGTTCGCCTGAGCATGAGGTGCAGGCCCCCGAGCAACGCCAGCGCGACGGCGAAGATGAGCACGTACAGCTTCGCGACGGTGATGTCGCTCGTGATCGACCAGCTCGAGTAGCCGAGCGTGCCGATGTAGGGGAAGAGCGAGCGCGTGTCGGCGCCGTACCTCTCGAACAGCAGGTTCTGGATGACGATCGCGAGGCCGAACGTCGTGAGGAGCGGGGTGAGCACGCCCGCACGCAGGCTGCGCTCGAGCATCGTCCGCTGCAGCAGCCACCCCAACGCGGCCATGGCGGGGAGGACGAAGACGAGCGCCAGCCAGGGCGAGACGCCGTGATGGGCAGCGAGGATCCACACCGCGAACCCGCCGAGCACGGCCAGGTCGCCGTGGGCGAGGTTGATGATCCGCATCACGCCGAACATGAGCGAGAGCCCGCAGGCGAGCACCGCGTAGTACCCGCCGAGAAGCACGCCCTGGACGACCTGGTTGACCCAGATCACGTCTCGGTCCCTTCCCCGCGCCCGCGGCCGCGCTCCAGACCGAAGTACGCCTGGACGACCTGCTCGCGGGTCATCTCCTCCGCGCGGCCGCTGAGGACGATCTGCCCCTCGAGCATGCAGCAGACCCGCGTCGCGACAGACAGCGCGCGGCTCAGGTCCTGCTCGACGAGGACGATCGTCGCCCCACCCTGGATCAGCGCGCGGAGCGACTCGTACACGGCCTCAACAGCGACGGGCGCGAGCCCGAGCGACGCCTCGTCGAGGAGCAGGAGGCGCGGGTTCGTCATCAGGGCGCGCGCGATCGCGGTCGCCTGCTGCTGACCACCCGAGAGGTTCCCGGCTCGCGTCTTCCGGAGCGGCCCCAGGAGCGGGAAGGCGTCGAGAACGCTGTCCACGGTCCACGGCCCCTTGCGCCCGCCCTTGCCCGCGAGCCGGAGGTTCTCCTCCACGGTCAGCCCGGTGAAGAGACGCCGTCCTTCCGGCACGAGGGCGATCCCCATGCGGACGCGCTTGAACGCCCGCGACGACGTGATCTCGGCGCCGTCGAAGAGCACGCGTCCGGCAGCAGGCCTGTGCGCTCCCGCGATCGTCCGGAGCAGCGTCGACTTGCCCGCGCCGTTCGCGCCGACGAGCGCGAGCGTCTCCCCCTCGGCGACCTCGAAGCTCACGTCTCGGACAGCGCGCAGGAGCCCGTGACGCGCGTCGAGCTTCTCGACCGCCAGCAGGCTCACGTCCCGGTCCCTCCGAGATACGCGTCGATGACCGCGGCGTCCGCCATTACCGCCGCCGGCTCGCCGTCGGCGATCACGCGACCGGCGTCCATGCACACGAGCCGGCTCACCACCTGGACGAGCACGTGGACGATGTGCTCGATCCAGACGATCGCCAGCCCCCGACCATGCAGCCCGCGGATCGTCTCGACAAGCTCCTCCGCCTCCGCGTCGGTCAGCCCGGCGCCGATCTCGTCCAGGAGGAGGATCTCCGGATCGGTTGCGAGCGCTCGTGCGAGCTCCATGCGCTTGCGGTCGAGCAGGCCGAGGGCCTCCGCCCGGCGGTTCGCGAGCGGCAGCATCCCGCACACCTCGAGCGAGTCGATGCACGCCGAATAGGCGTCCGCGCCCCGCCGCCCGCCGCCGCTCGACGCGGCGACGACGACGTTCTCGAACACGGTCATCCCGCCGAACGGCCGGGGGACCTGGTGCGCACGGGCGACCCCGAGCCGGCAACGTCCGGCTGCGTCGCGTCTCGTCACGTCGGACCCCCGGAAGCGCACCGAGCCGGCGTTCGGCTGCAGCGCCCCCGCGAGCACGTTCAGGAGCGTGGTCTTGCCGGCCCCGTTCGGCCCGACGATCCCGACGGCCTCGCCGCTCCCGAGCTCGAAGTCCACGTCGTCGAGGACGACGAGCGCGCCGAAACGCTTGCGCACCCCGGTCGCGGCGAGGACCGCCGTGCGGTCTGCCGTGCTCACCGAGCGCCCGTTCTCAGGCGCTGTACTGCTTCAGCTTCGCGCCGATCGGCACCTTCCTGTCATCCGCGTTCGAGACGATGACGTTGTCGAGCTTGAACGGGCCCTTCTTCGCCTTGATCCACTGACAGCCGATGATCGGTGTCGTCGCCACGTGCGGCACCGGCCCGCTCGTGAAGTCGACGCGCCCGACGGTCGTGAGCGTGTTGAGCCGGTTCAGCGCACGCGAGACGGCCGCCTTGCTCTTCGGGTTGTGGCTCTGGATGAGAGCCGTGACGCCGGCGTCGAGCAGCGACATCGTCGCTCCGAGCTGCTGGTTCCACTGCTTCTTCGTGGACTTCGTGTACGCGGCCGCGAGCTGCTTCGACGTCATGCCGGCGAGACGCGACTTGTACGGGAACGTCGGGTGCCAGTAGACACCGCTCGCGAGGTTGTAGCCGAGCGAGCCCGACGCCTCGACCTGTGACGGGAAGAGCCCCGTCTTCGCGATCTGTGCGATGTGCACCATCCGCGTGTATCCCTGCTGAGCCGCCTGCTGCCAGAACGTCGTGAAGTCCGGCGGGATCGGGAACGTGTTGAAGATCTGGCAGTTCTCCTGCTTGAACTTCGCGATCTGGCTCGAGTAGTCGGTCGTGCCGTCCTCGTACGCACCCGGATCGACGATCGTGTACCCGCCCTTCTCGAGCAACGGCCCGAGTGCGGCGCGGATGGCGTTCCCGTCGGCGTCGTTCGGCCACATGACCCCGACCTTCTTGTTGTTCGGGACGAGCTTCCACATCGCGAGGTACGCCTTCGCGAATTCATCCGTCCCGAAGCTGAAGTGGTAGGTCCACTTGAACGGGTTCTTGCCGCCCGGCTTCGCGCCGCGGCCGAAGTACCAGGCCTCCCACGGCTGCACGGTCGAGACGCACGGCACGCCCGCCGCCTCACATGCGTCGGCGACCGGGTTGTTCACCTCCGGCGTCGACGTCGAGAGCATGAGGTCGATCTTCGAGCCGTTGATGAGGCTCTTCGCGAGCGCCCCGGCCCGCTGCGGGCTCGACTGCGTGTCCTTGTCGATGATCTTGACGGCGTAGTGCTTGCCGCCGATGTTCAGTCCCTTCGCGAGCGCCTTCCGCGCGAGGCCGATCGCGAACGGATCCGGCTCGCCGAATCCGCCCAGCGGTCCGGTCCGCGGGCTCGTGAAGCCGATCTTGATGAGGTTCGCCTCGGGTACGGCCTCGCGTACGACACGCGCCTTCGCCGTTGCCGGCACCGCTCCCGCGACGAGGAGCCCGCCGATGCCGACCCCCGCCTTCTTGACGAGATCGCCTCGGGTGAGGCTGCTCTCGACGACTCCGTCGAACTTCTCAGGCATTGCGTCCTCCTCGAGTGCTCGTAGGCCCGCCGACGCCGAGGACGCTATGCCGGTGTTCGTCCGGTTGTCAAGACGCCGTTCTAGTATCCGGAACACATGGCCTCGACGAGGCAGGACGTCCGCCCGGAGGTCGCCTCCGGATACTCGCAGTCGCTCGAGCGGGGGCTCGCGATCCTCTCCACGCTGGCCTCGGGTCCCACCCTCCTCGGCGTGAGCGAGCTCGCGCGGGCGGTCCACCTCAGCCGGAGCACGGCACACCGCTACGTCGCGACGCTGAGGAAGCTCGGGTACCTCGACCAGGATCCGGCGACGAGGAAGTACCGCCTGGGGCCGCGCGTGCTCGACCTCGGGTTCTCCGCGATCAACTCGATGGAGCTGCGCGAGATCGCGGCACCGCATCTCCAGCAGCTGAGCGACGAGACCGGCCACACCGTGAACATGGCGATCCTCGACGACGTCGAGATCGTCTACATCGAGCGCTGCCGCGCCTCGCAGCAGGGTCAGCGCGAGATCGACCTCAACCTGCACGTCGGCTCGCGGCTTCCCGCCTACTGCACCTCTCTCGGGAAGGTCCTCCTCGCGTATCTCGACGCGTCGCGCCGGCGGGAGGCGCTCGATCGGATCGAGTTCGTCCGTCGCGGGCCGAACACGATCATGAGCAAGACGGCGCTCTGCTCCGAGCTGGCGCGGATCCGCTCGCGCGGGATCGCGGTCTCCAACGAGGAGCTCGCATCGGGCCTGCGCTCCATGGCGATGCCGATCCAGTCGCACGAGGAGGCGGTCGCTGCCGTGAACGTCGCCGTCCACCGGTCGCTCGGCTCGACGGGGGAGCTCGTCGAGCGGCTCAGCCCTGCCCTCGAGCGAACCGTCACGGAGATCTCTCGGCGCCTCGGTCACCGCCCGCTCGCCGGCATTGCGGGGGTCGAGCCGTGAGCGCGTCGACCGTCCGCGGCGAGACGTTCGCAGTAATGAAGCGGCTCGGGCTCACGCGCATCTTCGGGAATCCAGGGTCGACGGAGATCGCCTTCCTCTCCGATCTTCCGGACGGCTTCGACTTCGTCCTCGGGCTCCACGAGGGAGCGGTCGTCGGCATGGCGAGCGGCTACGCGCTCGGGACCGGCCGCCCGGCGTTCGTCAACCTGCACACGGCTGCTGGGCTCGGCAACGCCGTCAACGCGATCGTGTGCGCGCGCGACAACCGCGTCGCCCTCGTGGTCGTGGTCGGCCAGCAGGACCGCCGGCAGCTCTCGTTGGCCCCGTTCCTCACCGGACGCAACCTCGACCGTCTCGCCGGCGACTACCCGGTGTGGTCGACGCAGCCGGCCGACCCGGCGTCCGTGCCCGGTGCGATCGCGCGCGCCTGGCACGAGGCGGTCGTCCGGCGCGGACCTGCGCTCGTCGTCGTGCCGATGGGCGACTGGGACGCGCCGCTCGGTGCCGAGTGGCCCGGCGTCGCCGCTCCGGATCGGCTTCTGGTCGAGACCGCGCCGAGCGATGCGGTCGTCGAGGAGCTCGCAGCCCTCGTCGAGGCGGCCGAGTCCCCGGCCCTCGTCGTCGGCGCCGGGCTCGACAGCGACGACGGCTGGGCAGCCGGTGTGGCGCTCGCCGAACGACTCGCGTGCCCCGTCTGGCAGGACGCGTTCTCGAGTCGTGCGGGGTTCCCGCACGGACACCGGCTGTTCGCGGGCCACGTCCCGTGGAGCCGCGCCGAGCTCCGGGCGCTGTTCGCCGAGAACGACCTCGTCCTCGCCGCCGGAACGCCCGCTTTCCGGCTCTACCTCTACGACGACGGGCCGCTCGTCGGCGCTGACACGCGCGTCGCGGTGGTCAGCGACGATCCGGAGGAGACGAATCGCAGCCGCTGCGATCTCGCCGTTCTGGCCTCTCCCGCGAGCGTTCTGCACGCGCTCGCCGAGAGGCTCCCGCAGCGGCAGCGTGAGGTCGCCGGGATCGAGCGTCCTCCCGCGCCCGAACCGCCCGGCCCGGGAGAGCCACTTCGCGCCGAGCATCTGGTGGACGCGCTCACGGAACGTCTGCCGGCGGATGCGGTCCTCGTCGAGGAGGCTCCATCGAATCGCCCCGCGCTCTTCTCACGCCTGACCGCCGGATCGCCGCTGGGGTTCGTCGCCGTCGCGAACGGAGCGCTGGGCTTCGGGCTTCCGGCCGCGATCGGGCTGCGGCTCGCGCTCCCTGAACGACCGATCGTTGCGCTTCTCGGCGACGGCTCGGCCACGTACACGATCCAGGCGCTGTGGAGCGCCGCGCGCTACGAGGTGGGCGTCGCCTTCTGCGTAGTCGGGAACGGGGGGTACGCGATCATGGACGAGATCGCCGCGCAGCACGGCGGCAAAGGGCCGTGGCCGGCGTTCGCGGAGCTCGACCTGGCAGCGGTTGCGCGCGGCTTCGGCTGCGCAGCCGAGACGATCGCCACGCACGACGACCTCGTGAGCGCTCTCGACGACGTCCTTCCGAGCCTCCGCGACCGTCGGACGCCGCTCCTCCTGGACGTGAGGGTCTCGGCCGGCAGCTGAGCCTGTGCTGCCGCGGATCCGTTGCCTGACCCGCTCTAGACTGGCTTCCGATGCGGTTCCGGAAGGACGTGCGGCTCGACCCGTCGCAGGTCGAGGACTACCGCGGGCAGGGCGGCTCGCGCATGCCCGGAGGCACGCCGATGGCGCTCGGCGGGGGTGGCGGGATCATTGGCCTCGTCATCCTCCTCGCGATCGTGCTCCTCGGCGGGAACCCGCTCGGCGGAGGCGGCAGCGGTGGGCTCGGCAACCTCACCGGGATCACGGTCGGGCCGGGCCTCGGCGCGGGAACGCCGTCCACCGAGCTGCAGGGGGAGTGCCTGACCGGTGCCGACGCGAACGAGCGCGAGGACTGCCGCATCGTCGGGGTCGTCAACAGCGTCCAGGCGTATTGGGCGAAGACGATCAGAAACTACGAGCCGGCGAAGACCCGCTTCTTCACGGACTCGATCGCGACCGGCTGCGGCAACGCCACTTCGGCCGTCGGGCCGTTCTACTGCCCGCGCGACGGATACGTGTACATCGACCTCGGCTTCTTCCAGGACATGCAGTCGGAGCTGGGCGCGCGGGGCGGGCCGCTCGCGGAGGCGTACGTGCTCGCGCACGAGTACGGGCATCACGCGCAGGATCTCCTCGGCACGCTCGACCAGGCCGGGAACGACACCGGCCCGCAGGGCGGGCAGGTGAGGGTCGAGCTGCAGGCCGACTGCTACGCGGGCCTCTGGGTCGGTCACGCCCTCGACACCGGCTTCATCGAGGACGTCACACGCCAGGACGTGTCCGACGCGCTCGACGCCGCGGCGGCGGTGGGCGACGACCGGATCCAGGAGCGCGCCCAGGGTCGGATCACGCCGGAGACGTGGACCCATGGCTCCTCTGAGCAGCGTCAGAGCTGGTTCGTCCGCGGCATCCAGGCCGCGAGTCCGCAGAGCTGCGACACCTTCAAAGGCCGCGTCTGAGAGGTTCTAGCGCGCGCTCGGGTGGACAAGCGGGACTGCGCCGCTCCACCCGCTCCCGAGCACGGCGACGAGCGACGGCGGCGTGATCACCCGCGCCTGCCCATTGGCCGGACGTCGCACGGGATTGCGGTAGCCCGCGGGCGTCCAGTGCAGGAGCCGGCTCTCGAGGACGAGGTGAGGCTCGCCGTCGCGCAGGACGAACGCTCCGTCGGGGAGCTCGTCGTACGCGACGTCGTGGACGCGCCGGTCCCGGTTACCGGGTGCGAGCCGCTCCTCGTGGAGCACCGCGTCGATCGTGTCTGCGTCTCTCGGTCGGGGATGGATAGCGGCCCAGAGCTCGCGGAAGCGGTTGTAGTCCTCGCGGCGGCAAAGGGCGCACGGACGGTGCCCGGCGGCGAACGCAGTCGCCTCGTCGAGGAAGAAGAGCTCGGTGAAGCGCCCGGGCTGGAGGAGGCGCGTTCGCTTCCAGCCCTTGAACTCGAGCCGGCACGCGATCCAGCGCCTCGTCGCATAGCGTCGACGGATCCGGCCCTGCTCGTCGTGCAGGCAGCCTCGATTCCCGTACACGAGCCCCCGTGCGGGGTCGGCGACGAGCTCGCCGAGTGGCGTTACCCGGTTCTGGAGCGTCACGGCACCCTCGATCTCACACGGTGGTCGTCTCGCACGTCGTCTCCCCTGTCGAGAATGTGAGACGAGAGGAGCGTGTGTTCTGTGAGCACGACGACCGAGAGCTCGAGCCAAGTCGAAACCACCAGGTGGGACGTGTACCAGAGCCCGCTCGGGCCGCTGACCATCTCCGCCGGGCCGCGCGGCGTGTCCTGGATCGCCTTTCCCGCCCGCGGGCGCCGGTTGGACGGGTCGCAGCGGGATCCCGCCGCCCTCGCGCCCGTCGTCGCCCAGCTCGAGGAGTACTTCGCAGGCGAGCGGCAGACGTTCGACGTCCCGCTCGATCTCATGGGGACCGAGCTGCAGCTGGCCGTCTGGGCGCAGCTGCTCGAGATCCCGTACGGCACGACGATCAGCTACTCGGAGCTCGCGCGCCGCGCCGGCCGGCCCGATGTCGTCCGTGCAGTCGGCGCCTGCGTCGGGCAGACGCCGGTGCCGATCGTCGTCCCGTGCCACCGCGTGATCGGGAAGGACGGCACGC
This sequence comes from uncultured Actinomycetes bacterium, assembly GCA_963809405.1. Lineage (GTDB taxonomy): Bacteria > Actinomycetota > Thermoleophilia > Gaiellales > Gaiellaceae > GMQP-bins7. The sequence goes on along the minus strand of CAWEJN010000002.1, from coordinate 550,433 downwards.
TCACCGGCTACGGCGGCGGTCTCCCGCGCAAGCAGGCGCTGCTCGAGCTCGAGCACCGGACGGCGGGCGCTCCCCCGGCCGCCTGGGCCTTCCGCCAGCTGGCGCTTCTCTGAGCCAAGGGCGCGGGTCGGACGCTCGACGCAGACCGCGGCCTTTTCGCTATGCCTCCGGGGAGACCGATGTCCGCCTCTGCGGTTCACAGGTTGTCCGACGTGGTCGTCGCCGTTTGCTGGGCGCTCGTCGTCCTCGTGTGGATCGCCGGCGCCGTCTACAACGTGCGACGCGGTCCCGACGTCGAGCGTCGCTCGCGCGTGAACTCGCTCTGGGTGATCGGCGCGGCGGTGGTCTGGATCGTGTTCCGCTTGATACCGAGCCACGACTGGGACGCGGTCAGCACGCGCGCGAGCGTGGTGCGGATCGTCGGGCTCGTCCTCCTCGTCGTCTTCACCGCCTTCACGGTCTGGGCTCGGGTCGCGCTCGGGACGATGTGGTCGAGCCAGGCCGTCACGAAAGATCACCACGAGCTGCGGACCGACGGGCCGTATGCGATCACACGTCACCCCATCTACACGGGGCTCGTCGGCATGCTCCTCGGGACCGCGCTCGCCGTCGGGCTCGGCGTCTGGACGATGCTGTTCGTCCTCGGCGTGCTCTTCGCGGAGGTGAAGATCCGCGCCGAGGAGCGGCTCCTCGGCGACGTGTTCCCGGTCGCATATACGGAGTACCGGCGGAAGGTCCCGCAGCTGATCCCGGGGCTGCGCCCGGGACGCTGGAAGCACGGAGCCGAGGGTCGACGCTAGGCGCCCATCTCACCGAGCCGCTCGAGGAGAGCCTCGGCTGCGGGCGGGATGCACGGAGGATCGTCGGGCGGCTCGTCGACCGGGCTTCCGAACACCGCACACGCGAGGCGATGATCGCCGACTCCGAGGCTCCGGGAAAGGACCGGAACCGCAGTGTGAGGCTTGATGAGGTTTGCGTTGGGCGCGAGCGGCAGAACGGCAGGCTCGCGCCCGCCGCCGAGCTCGACGATTGCGGACGTCCCGTGCTCGGTTCGGAACGCAGCCGCCCTGGCCGACGCCTCGACGCTCGCCGGGTCGGGCTTCCCGAGCACGGGCGTGAAGCCGAGCGCGAATCCGCTCTCGATGGAGTGGAGCGCTCGCGTCGTGTGCACGCGGTGCAGTCGAAGGTGCCAGGTGCCGTCGACCGCGACGCAGACCGTGTCGATCCGCACGTCGGGCCACGGACGCCAGGTGCTCCAGGCCATGCCGTCCTCGACTCCGGCTTGCTCGCTGCCGAGCCGGACGCGGCGCTGGCCCGCCGTCCCCGTGAGTACGAGCCGCGAGGAGAGCTTCTCGCTGATCGCGTCGACGCCGTTCACTCGATGCGGCGCCTCGAGGTCGGAGAGTGCGAGCATCGAGTCGGTGAGGACGACGCCGACCGCGTCAGCGAAGTCCCCGCTGAAGCCGAACACGCTCGAGTAGGCGAGCTTCCGGTACTTTGCCGCGCCCTGCTCCGGTAGGTCGAGGTCGGTTGCCTGCTGCGCGACGAGCGCGACCGCCTGGTGATCGTCGCGCGCGACCACCCAACCGGCGTCGGGCAGCGTGACCGGCGCCTCGAGGACAGGGAGACCCTCCTCGTGCGCCGCCCAGAAAGGGTGCTCCTCCGGGGCGGCGAGCGCCGCGAACGCCTTCATGCACCAGTACGGCGAGCCAGGCGAGTTGTAGCCCTCCGCCAGTCGCCGGTTGTCGTACGCGAATCCCACCGAGAGGACGCCGTCGCGGTCGCTGATCGGCTTGTCCGCCCACCAGCGCAGATTGCGCAGACAGAGCCCGCGAACCTCCCCCCAGGACAGGTCCGTCTCGACGTCGGCCCATGCCAGCGCGCCCCAGAAGGACGCCGCTGCGAAGCGATAGGTCAGGCTCCTGCCCATCGGGATCGCGGCTCCGTCGGGTGCGAACCAATGCTGGAAGTCGGACGCGAACCCTGCGGCTCGCTCGCGAAACTCCTCGGCACGGGCGTCGTCTCCCAGACCAAGGTCGTTCGCCGCCGCGTAGACGAGGCCGTACAGGTGGAACGCGAACGCGACGTAGTAGTCGACGTAGCCGAGTCTCCCGTCCACGTACCAGTGCTCGCCTCGCCGATAGCGGTCGAGGCGCCGGAGCGACGCGCGCACCGCTGTGGCGTCGTAGCCGGCGCCGATGCGCTCGAGCCCGAGGGCCACGAGGATGCGGAAGAACTGCCAGTTGTTCTTCGGGGGCTCGTGCTCGAAGGCGCGCGACAACCAGCTCACGAGGTTGCGCCTCGCCGCCGGCTCGAGCGGCTCCCAGACCTTCTCGGGGTAGAAGGCGAGGGCGACACCGATCGCCGCCTGCTCGACGATGCGCTGATCCGCGCCCCCGGCGACCGGCCCCCAGTGCTCGACCGACTCCGGGTCCGTGCCCGCAGCGAGGCCAGCGGCGAAGCGCTCCCAGTGCTCGAACTCTCCGCCGCCGACCGCAAGCGGGACGAGGCCCCAGAGCGGCCGGGCGAAGCCCTCGAGCTCGGCGGCCGCATCGTCGAAGACCGCGCCGAAGCTCCCGAGGCGGACGCGCGCACCACCGGTGCTCGTGTGCGCGCGGAGTGGTTCGTACAGGTGGCGTGCCGCGCGTTGGACGTCGGCCCGCGTGGCAAGCGGGTTGCCTGCAAGGGGATTCGCACGCGGGTCGGAGGAAGGCAATATCCGGAGCACGCGGGGATTCTCTCCGACGGCCCGGGTGCTGAACCACGGCACCGCCTGTCGCAGGCGATTCATTCCGACCAAGTTCCACGCTCCGCTCGACTACAGCGTGGGAGCAGGGCTGATCGCGGCCCCGTGGATCTTCCAGTTCTTCGACGACACGACGCCGACCGTGATCTCGATCGTCCTCGGCATCGGGCTGATCGCCTACAGCCTGATCACGAACTACGAGCTCGGCGTCTGGAAGGTCGCGCCGATGCCCGTGCACAAGCTGTTCGACATCGTCGCCGGCGCACTGCTCGTGGCCTCGCCGTGGATCTTCGGCTTCGCCGACGACGGCGCGAACGTGTGGGCTCCGTTCGTCGTGGTCGGCCTCGCTGCGATCTTCCTCGGACTGACGACGAAGCAGCTGGGCGGCTACAGCTACGGCAAGGGCACGAAGACCACGACCGCTGTAACCAGGTAGGTACTACGGCGCGCGCGGCGGTGCACTCCCGCCGCGCGCCCCACCGCCGACGAGGCAGGAACGACATCTCGCGCGCCGCCTGCGGGCCGCCGCCCAGCGGTGTGAGAGAGTGCGCCGCGTCCAGTCCGGGAGAGGAGGCGCGACGATGGCGGAGACGTACTCCAACGGCGTCTGGCACGTGAAAGACGGCGAGGAGGACGCCTTCGTCGAGGCGTGGCGCGAGTTCGCGTTGTGGGGTCACACGTGGCCCGGCTGCGGGACGCTCAGGCTTGTCCGCGACCGCCACGAGCCGAGCCGCTACATGAGCTTCGGCCCGTGGGGAGAGCTTCGAGGCCCAGCAGGCGTGGAAGGACGATCCCGCGTTCCAGGAGCGCATCGGCCGCGTCCGGCAGCACACGGACGAGTTCACGCCCTCGGTCTTCGAGCTCGTGACCACCGTGGAGTGAGCGCGAGCGCCGGCGCGCCCGGGGTTGTTCACCGTCGCGACGGGTATGAGCGACCCGAGAGGCGGCCGACCTTCGTCTTGGACAGCGATACCCGGTCGAGGCATCCTTGAGGGCATGCGGGAGGTCATCACCACGCCCAACGCTCCCAGCTCTCCGTTGTATAGCCAGGGGGTGAAAGCTGGGGGGCACGTTCACGTCTCGGGCCTGGTTGGCATCGACATGAGCAGCGGAAACCTCGCCGGTCCGACGATTCAGGAACAGACGCGTCAGGCGCTCGCCAACTGCAAGGCGGTCCTGCACGCGGCGGGCGCAACCTTCGAAGACGTCGTCGAGGTCGGCGTACTCCTAACCGACCCGACGGACTTCGCAGGGATGAACGATGAATATGCGACCTGGTTCCCGGCTGACCCGCCCACGCGGTACGTCGCCAAGCTCGGCGTCGAGATCCCCGGTGTCCTCGTCTCGATCCGCATGATCGCGTTCGTCGACTGACCAGCGGCGCGCGGTTGAACGTCGAGGGGACGATGCTGGCGCGCAATCCGACGCTATGTGCGCCGGATCGCGTACTGAGGAATGGCTGCGAGAGACGGGAGCGACGGGACTCGAACCCGCGACCTCCGGCGTGACAGGCCGGCGTTCTAACCAACTGAACTACGCCCCCCGGGCCGGAGGATTGTAGCCGGGCGGGAGGGAACGTACCCCGCGGCACGTACGCTCACCGAGCGTGTCCACCGCCGACTGGATCGTCCTCGGGGTCGTCGGGCTCTTCGCCGCCTACGGCCTGGTCAACGGGCTCGTGCGGGGTGCCCTGTCGCTGGCAGGCTTCGCCATCGGCGCTTACCTCGGCGCCCGCATCGCGCCGGACCTCCTCCGCGGCGGCTCGCCGTATGCCCCGCTCGTCGCGCTCGCCGGCGCCGTGCTCGGAGGGATGATCCTCCAGAGCCTCGCCGGGATCCTCGGCGGCACGCTTCGCGCGACGATTGCCGCGGTGCCCGGCCTGCGAGCCGTCGACTCGGCTGCCGGACTGCTCCTCGGCGCGGCGGCGGGAGTCGTCCTCTGCTGGGCGATCGGCGCCGTCCTCCTCTACCTGCCCGGCCAGTCGGACCTCCGCGAGTCGGTGCAGAAGTCCGCGATCCTGTCGCGGATCAACGACGAGTTCCCGCCGGAGCGCCTGCTCGCGACGCTCGAGCGGGTCGATCCGATCGGCGTCCTCCTCGGGCCGCCTGCCATCGTTGCGCCCCCGGACTCCGCGCTTGCACGGGATCCTGACGTCGTTCGCGCGGCTGAGAGCGTCGTCCGTGTGACCGGTGTCGCCTGCGGCCTCGGCGTCGAGGGGTCGGGCTGGATCGTGCGGCCCGGCGTCGTGATCACGAATGCGCACGTCGTCGCCGGCATCGAGCGGCCTCAGGTCGACCGGCGCGACGGAGAGGCGTTCGCCTCCACCGTGGTCGCGTTCGACCCCGGGAACGACCTCGCCGTCCTCCGTGTTCCCGGCCTCCCGGGCCGGCCGCTTCCCATGGTCGATCCCGACAAAGGGCTTGCGGTTGCGGTGCTCGGGTATCCGGAGAATGGCCCGCTCGTCCGGATCCCGGGCCGGCTCGGAGGGACCGGTAAGGCACTCTCGCGGGACGCGTACGGGCGCGGGCCGGTGACGCGCGAGGTGACGGCGATCCGCGCGTTCGTCCGCCCTGGTAGCTCCGGCGGACCGGCCGTCGACGCGAGAGGGCGTGTTCGTACCGTCGTCTTCGCCCGCCGCGCAGGCGAGGAGGGCGGATACGGGATTCCGACGGATCTCGTCCAGAGCGTCCTCGCTCACGTCCGCGCGCGACCGGTCGCGAGCACTCCCTGCGTTTCCTGAAGCTCTAGGCGAGGAGCTCGAGGACCCGGATCGGCTGCCGGAAGGGCGCCACCAGGCAGATCCCGGCCGCTCGCTCGCGCGACGCCTCGATGAGCTCCCGGGCGCGCGCGAAGCCGATCTCGGACGCCTTCGCCCCGGCCTGCTCGAGAGTGCGCTGAAGATCGTCGGGCACGACGATCCCCGGCACCTCGTTGTGAAGCCGCAGCGCGAGGCGATAGCTCGTGAGCGGGAAGATCTCGATCAGCACCGGGATCGGCCAGCTCCCGCCGAGCTCCTGTGTGAACCGATCGAACTGCGCGACGTCGAAGACGATCTGCGTGATCGCGAACCTGGCCCCCGCGGCGACCTTCGCGTGGAACCGCTCGAGCTCGACGCCGACGTCGTCCGCCGTCGGGTTCACGGCAACGCCCGGGAAGAACGCGGTCGGCGCGTCGATCGGGTTGCCGTTCACGTCCTCTCCGTGGTTCAGCTTCGTCATCAGGTCGACGAGGCCGACGGAGTCGATCTCGTAGACGCCGCGCGCGCCCGGGTGCCCGCCGACCTCGGGCGGGTCGCCCGTGATCGCGAGGACGTTTCGCACCCCCTCGGAGTGCGCTCCGAGCAGCATCGACTCGAGCCCCATGACCGAGGCATCGCGTGTCGTCAGATGCGGGATCGTCTCGAGCCCGGTCGAGCGCTCTATCGTCGCCGAGGCGATCAGGGAGCTCATCCCCGCCCTCGCGGTCGCGTTGTCGTTCACGTCGACGAAGCCCACGAGCCCCGACTCCTCGAGTCCCTGCGCGACCTCGACGAGGCCTCTGCTCGAGCCGCCGAGCGGCGGATCGAGCTGGACGGTCACCGCCCACTCGCCGTTCCGGAGCGCGGTCGCGAGGCCCGTCTCGCGCAGCTCCTCTCCGAGTGAGACGACGAGGTCGCGTGCGGTCAGCTCGAGGCGCGCTTTCGGCTTTCGCTCGGCCTCGAGCGCCGATCGGATCGCCGCGATCTCGGCGGGCGTGGTCCCGCAGCACCCGCCGATCACCATCGCCCCGAGCTCGCGTGCGTGAGCTGCGAACTCGGCGAAGTACTCGGGCGTCGCGTGTGGGTAGATGACGCGACCGCCCGCGAGGCTGGCGAGGCCGATGTTCGGCATCGCAGCGAGCGGAACGTCCCCCGTCCGCATCTGCTCGAGCGCGGCCAGTGCCGCGAGGAGCCCGGCCCCATGGTTCGCGCCGAACGCCGCGACGTCGAGGGTCGCCAACAGCTCGGCGGCCTCGCGCGCGGTGACGCCCGCGGGCGTCTCGGCCGTCTCGTCGAACGTGAGCAGCGCGACGACGGGGAGGCTCGAGACACTCCGGACCGCCTCGATCGCATCCTCGAGCTCCTGCAGGTCGGAGAACGTCTCGACGAAGAGCACGTCTGCTCCCCGACCTTCGAGGATGCCCGCCTGCTCGGCATGCACCTCGCGCCGAACGCGCGAGGACGCCGTCTCGCCGAGCGGGCCGATCGACCCCGCGATGAGCACCGGCTTGCCCGAGATCTCACGCGCGTCGCGGGCGAGCTTGATCGCCGCCGAGTTGATCCGCTCGAGATCGTCCTCGAGGTAGTGCTGAGCGAGCTTCCGCCGGTTCGCTCCGAACGTGTTCGCCTCGATCAGCTCCGCGCCCGCGTTGATGAAGCCGACGTGGAGGGACACGACCGCTTCGGGCGCGCGGACGTTCGCCTCCTCCGCGCAGCGCAGTCGCGGGACCGCGGCCGTGACGAGCGACCCCATGCCGCCGTCGGCGACGAGCGGCGGCCCCGTTCGCAACCGCTCGAGGAACGCGCTCATCCCGGTCATTCCAGCACGGAGGTCGGGCGCCCCCCGCGGCTGGCCGCTATCGGCGGGAGCGGACGACCGAGTCAACCACGGTCGTCAACACAATCCGGGGGACGGCTGTACCAACGCCGGGGTGACGCTCGTGGTCGGGAAATGTCGCAGGCTCTGCCCAGTTCATCGCGCGCGGACATGCGGCGTCTTGCGCGGGTGACGACAGGAGGGGAAGAGCGCGGTTCCTCCCGAATCGAGGGACCTTGCAGGGACGGGGGGCGGGGCGCTTGGCGGCAACCCCGCTCCAGTCCCCTCGTGCCGCCTGTCGCTCAAGCTCCCGTCCGCACGTGCCGATAGCGACACCGACTCCCGGGTTGGGAACTGACGGCAAATCGGGCTCGACCTGGGGGACGCAATGAGAATGGGGCGGCGGACGACGTCGCCCATTCTCATTTCAGGTGCAACGCACGTCAGTCCCGGCGCCACTCGAAGACCGCGAGGAGACAGCCGTCCTTCGTCGTCGAGTTGTGGACAGTCCCGGCGTCGTAGGTCACGAAGTCGCCGGCGGTGAAGACCGTCCCATCGGAGTCGACGAGGTCGCCTTCGAGGACGAGGAACTCCTCCGTCAGCTCGTGCTCGTGCTCGAGCGTGACCGCGCCGGGCTCCATCCGCATCAGGTACGTGCCGGCGCCCGTCTCGAGGTCGTAGCTGAGCGGCAACCAGCTCATCTCGGGCTGAACCGGCCCCTCGAGGTCGTACGGCAGGAACGGGGTCGTGTGGGCGTTCGCCGAGCGGCGGCCCTCGGTCTCGGGCATGGCTTCCTCCTCGGATTCGCGTCGCCGAGCTGTCCGCGCGAGACTACGGCGCGAAGCGCGAGACGGCGCCCGAGAGCTCGCTCACGACCCAGCGGCCGTCCGAAGCGGCCGACGGTCTCGCCGCGCTACTCGGCGTGAATCGTGCGGCCCTCCATCCCGCCTGCGACCGTCACGACCTGGCCGCTTACGTGGCCCGAGAGAGCGTCCGACGAGAGGACGACGACCTGCGCCGCGACGTCCTCCGGCTGGGCGACCTTGCGGAGCGCCATCGTCCGTGACACACGCCGGACGTCGTCGGGGTCGACGAACCCGCGTGTCATCGGAGACTCCGTCCAGCCCGGAGCGACGGCGTTCACGCGGCCGGCCGGCGCGACCCGCACGATCTCGTTCTTGAGCGAGAGCACGAGCCCTCCGAGGACCGCGGACTTCGCGGCCGCGTAGTCGGCGTGTCCCGCCTCGCCGAAGATGCCCGCCGTCGAGCCGACGACCACGAGCGAGCCGTGGCCGGTCCGGGCGACCTCGCGCAGGAACCCTCGCGCGACGAGGAACGTCGAGGTCAGGTTGACGCGGAGCGTCTCCTCCCAGCGCTCGAGCGAGAGCTCCGCGACCGGGACGTCCTCCTGCGGCCAGATGCCCTGAACGGAGACGCACACGTCGATCTCGCCGAGGGCCTCGCGCGATGCGTCGAATAGCCGCTCGACCTCGCGCTCGACCGTCAGGTCGGCCTGGGCGAGCTGCACGCCGTCGAGCTCCGCCGCGAGCTCTTCGGCCCGCGCTCGGCCGCGGTGGTAGTGAACGACGACCCGCGCGCCCTCAGCTGAAAACGCCCTCACACAAGCTGCGCCGATCCCGCCCGACGCTCCCGTGACGAGCACGCCCTTTCCTTCGAGCCCCGTGTCGATGCGGCGTAGGCTATGCCCTGCGCAAGATCGAGATTCGTTCGCACGACTCTCGATCGCGCTGAATGAAGGCGGCCGCGTCGCGGGCGCTGCGGTCGTGGCTCTTCTAGGCTTGCCCAGGTGCGCGTCCACGTCATCTCGGACATGGAGGGCGTCGCCGGCATCGTGAAGCCGGAGCAGACGTCCGGGGGCGAGGCGCTCTACGAGGAGGGCCGGAGGCTCTACACGAGAGAGATCAACGCCGCCGTTCGCGGCGCGAAGGCGGCCGGTGCGACGGAGATCGTCGTCATGGACTGCCACGGTGCCGGCAAGGGCTGGACGTTCAACTCGCTGATCCCCGAGGATCTCGATCCCGCCTGCGAGTACGTCGTCCAGGACGAGTGGACGGAGTACACGGAGTTCCTCGAGCAGGGCTGCGACGCCGCCCTCTTCGTCGGGATGCATGCCCGGGCGGGAACGAAGGACGGTGTGATGAACCACACCATCTCCGGCAGCGACTTCCAGAATCTCTGGTTCAACGACACTTTGGTCGGCGAGACGGGGATCAATGCCGCCCTGTGCGGGACGTGGGCGTGCCCCGTCCTCCTCGTCACCGGCGACGACGCAGCGTGCCGCGAGGGCAAGGAGCTCCTCGGTGATGGGCTGACCGCCGTTGCGGTGAAGCGCGGGCTGGGCTCCGTCTCGGCGCGGATGATCGCACCGCAGCGAGCTCGTGAGCTGATCGAGGACGGCGCGCGGCGGGCGCTCGCCGACCTCGACGCCGTGAAACCGTACGACCCCGGCAGCCCGTGCGAGATCAGGGTGGAGTACAAGAACACGAGGGCGCCCGATGAGCTCCGTTTCCGGAGCGGTGTCGAGCGGGTCGACGATCGCGTCATCGTCTCCCGGGCCGACAGCTGGTGGGAGGCGTGGAAGCAGTTCTACTTCTAGGGAGAGCGCGGTGTCCTCGGCCGAGATAGCGACCCGCTCCTACGAGGCGTTCGCGCGCGACGACATGGACGCCGTCCTCGCGGACATGCACCCCGACATCGAGTGGCACCAGGCGCAGGGCCTGCCGCACGGCGGCTACTACCGCGGGCTCGACGAGGTGCGCCGGAACATCTTCGACCCGCTCGACCGCGACTGGTGGGAGGAGTTCGTCGTAGAGCCCGAGGAACTCATCGAAGCCGGTGACCAGTGCGTCGTCCTCGGCCGTTATAGGGGCATCGCGAAGGAGACCGGCAAGCGTCTCGACGTGCCGTTCGTCCACGTGTGGACCTTCCGCGACGGCCTCGCGATCCGCTTCCGCCAGTTCCTCGACACCGCCGGTTGGGTGGAGGCGCTTTCGCCCTAGACATCCCGGCAGCACGGGCTGCTCTGTTGACATGTCACGGACGCTGCTGTCACAGTCCCGTGACCACTCGAGGGCACCGGTTGCGCCCACGTTGCCTGCGGCAACCATCGGGCACGGCTGACGTCAAAGGGAGAACCGGCAGGTGAAACCAAGGAGGGCGCTCTACATGAAGAAAGGCATCATCTTCGCGCTGATGGTCGTCGCGATCGCCAGCGCCGCCGCCGCATCCGTTGCGGTTGCGCAGTCGAACGGCGTCGAGGCGGTCGCCGCCGGGCCGTCGTGCAAATCGGCGCTGATAGGGCTGGACGGTCCGTACACAGGACCGGCGGCCTCGGCGGGGATCGACCAGCGGAACTGGGGACGGCTGTTCATCAAGTACTGGAACGCGGGCAAGCCGATCCCGGGTGTGCCAAAGGGTTTCAAGCGGACCAAGCTCGCGACACCGATCGAGGTCGACACGCAGCTCAACGCGCAGCTCGCCGCGACCGCTGCCGTTCAGCTGCGTTCCAACAAGGCCCTGCTTGCCCTCAACGGCTTCTCCGGGAGCCAGGAGGAGGTGGCGGGCGGCCCGATCCTCCGGCGCGGCGGCGTCGCGCATGTGTCCGGCTCCGCCACGCGGGCGAGCCTGACCGATCCCACGACGCCGGACGGCAGCGTGCTGAAGAGCGGCTACTTCCGGCGCGTCGTCCCGACTGACAAGCGTCAGGGCGCGACCGACGCGGCGTTCGTGCTCAAGAAGATGGGCGTGAACAAGGGCGACACGGTCATGACCGTCGACCAGGCCGAGGCGTACTCGGTGCCGCTGATCGCGCTCATCTCGAGCATCCTCGACAAGGCCGGCGTCAAGGTCGATCACGAGTCGCAGTCGGCAGCGCAGACCGACTTCACCGCGCTGTCGAACAAGGCCAAGGCAGAGGGCGCGAAAGTGGTCGTCTTCGGGTCGCAGGTCGCGTCGAACGCGCAGCTCTTCTTCCAGCAGCTGAAGTCGAGGGGCTATTCAGGCGGATTCATCGGCACCGACGGGACCTTCGACTCGACGAAGTTCACGGTGCCGGGCGCCTACATGTCGTCGTTCAGCCTCGACATCAATGACGTCGCGATCGCGAAGCCGTACACGGCGGCCTTCAAGAAGCAGTACGGACAGACGAACTCGTTCGGCGCCCCGTCGTGGGTCGCAGTGCAGACGATCGCGATGGGGATCTCGAACTCGTGTGCCGACGGCAAGACGAGCCGCAGCGAGGTTCGCCGGGACATCGGCAAGGTCAAGCTGAAGACCTCGCTCCTCGGCAAGCCGATCGCGTTCGACAAGAACGGCGACGTGGTCGGCGGCGTCGGCTTCACGATCTTCCAGATCGGGAGCGGCGGCCAGTACAACGTCGTGCAGAAGGGCTAAAGCTCGGCATATGCCAGACGTGCGGCCCATCCTCGTGATGGGCCGCACGTCGAGGTGAGAAGCTTCCGCGATGCACGCGCTCCAGGTCGTCGGCTACTTCCAGAGCTACCAGCTGACGTGGAGCTACTTCTTCGATCAGCTCGTCGCCGGGCTCACGCTCGGCAGCCTGTACGGGCTGATCGCGCTCGGCTACTCGATGGTGTACGGGATCCTGAAGCTCCTCAACTTCGCCCACGGCGAGGTGTTCATGATCGGCTCGTACATCGGCTACTTCGTCCTCACGGCGTTCGGGGGGGCTGCGAGCCCCGACATCCCGGTCGCGCTCCTGATCGCCCTCATGTTCGCGGCCGCGATGTTGGGAGCGGGGTGCCTCGGTGTGGCGATCGAGCGGTTCGCCTACCGGCCCCTCCGGGTGAAGCGGGCGCCGCGGATCGCTCCGCTGATCAGCGCTCTCGGCGTCTCGTTCTGCTTGCAGCAGATCGCCGTCATCTGCTTCGGTGCGACGCCGAAGCAGTACGACACCTTCAGTCTTGACGGCGGCAAGTTCTTCACGAACATCAACATCGGACCCTTCGAGATCCAGTACATGCAGCTCTTCGTGATCGTGGTCTCGGCCGCCCTCATGGTGCTACTCACGCTGTTCGTCGCGCGCACTCAGATCGGCCGCGCGATGCGCGCGACCTCGTTCGATCTGGAAGCCGCGTCGATGATGGGCATCGACGTCGACCGCGTCATCGTCGTGACGTTCTTCATCGGCTCGGTGCTCGCCGGGGCGGCCGGGGTGATGAACGGGCTGATCTTCCAGAACGTCGACCCGTACGTCGGGTTCCAGGTCGGATTGATCGCGTTCACGGCCGCCGTCGTCGGCGGGATCGGCAGCCTGCCGGGCGCGATGCTCGGCGGGCTCGCCATCGGGCTCGGCCGCGCGTTCTCGATCGGCTACGTCTCTTCCTCGTACCAGGACGTGATCGTCTTCGGGATCCTGATCCTGTTTCTGCTCCTGCGACCGTCCGGGATCTTCGGCGTCCCGGCGCCGCAGAAGGTCTGAGTTGAGCGACGTTCCTCCGACCGAGCCCGCCGGCCCGCAGATCGGAGCCGACGAGTGGGTGGCACGCTCCGCCAGTCGCTCGCGAGCCTACGACGGTGTTGTCGGACGTGTGCGTCGAGCCTACGAGCGGGTACCCAAGCCGCTCGTGTTTGCGGGGTTCGTCCTCGTTGCGGTGCTGATCCCCATCGTCGCCTCGCAGAGCCAGAACGACCTCTACTACACGCGCGTCGGAACCGTCGCCCTCGTCTTTGCGCTGCTCGCGCTCGGCCTGAACGTCGCCGTGGGGTTCGCGGGACTCCTCGACCTCGGCTACATCGCCTACTACGGCGTCGGCGCGTACGGGTACGCGATGCTCTCCTCCGACAAGTTCGGGATCCACTGGCAGGCGTGGCTCGTGATCCCGCTCGTCGTCCTCGTCGCGGCCACCCTCGGCTTCCTCCTAGCCCTGCCCTCGCGCCGGCTCGTCGGCGACTACCTCGCGATCGTGACGCTCTTCTTCGGCCAGATCTTCTACGTGCTCGTGAACCAGGGGTACCGCGTCTCGTTCCTCGGCTTGAACAAGGATCTCGGCCTCCGGCCCAACTGGGATCTGACGGGCGGCCCGAACGGCATCGCCAACGTCGACCGCTTCCGGCTCGGCGGCCTCACGGCGTCGAGCGAGCACGCCTACTACTACGTGACGCTCACCGCGGTCGTGGTCGTCTTCGCGGCGCTCTCGCTCGCGAACCGCTCGCGCACCGGGCGCGCGTGGCGGGCGCTCCACGACGACTCCCTTGCAGCGCAAGCGATGAGCATGCCGGTGAACTGGCTCAAGCTCATGGCCGTCGGTGTGGGCGCGGCGGTTGCAGCCCTCGCCGGGACGATCAACGCGGCGCTCCTCCAGGGCGCGTTCCCGGACGACTACAACACGCAGGTCCTGATCATCATCTACGCGATGGTGATCCTCGGCGGGGCGGGGAGCCTTCCCGGGGCGATCGCCGGAGCTTTCGTCGTCGAGGTGCTCCTGACCGAGGGCTTGCGCCCGCAGACGCCCATCAGCGATTGGACGTTCAACGGCCGCTGGGTCTTCTACGGCGGGATCCTCCTGATCCTTTTCGCGACGATCCGCCCGTGGAAGCGTCTCGTGGCGATCCTGGGAGGGGTGGTCGCATTCGGGGTTGTCATGCACATGGTCGTCTCCGCGTTCAGCGAGCGGGCGACCGACGGGCTCCTCAACATGGGGTCGACGACCTTCGGCGACGGCGGCTGGTTCGGCTGGCTCGTCCGGCACTGGCTCGTGCTGCCGGGGGACACCTACGAGACGGGGACGCAGGCCCCGTTCAACATCGCCCTCGTCGGGCTAATCGTCCTCGTGCTCGTCCTGACGCTCCTGCACGGGTGGAAGCGTGACGTGCTGATGGTGCCGACGATCTGGCTCGCCGGCTTCGTCTGGGAGACGCGCCTCGTGCTCGAGGCCTCGGGTCCGACGAGGCTCCTACTCCTCGGAGTGGTCCTCATCGTCGTCATGATCGCCCGGCCGCAGGGGCTGTTCGGGCGTCCACGGGTGGAGATCGTCTGATGGCGGAGACGCTCCTCGAGTTGCGGGACGTGAGCAAGAGGTTCGGGGGCCTCCAGGTCATCAGCAAGCTCGACCTCGACGTCGAGGAGCGCGAGATCGTCAGCGTGATCGGGCCGAACGGTGCGGGCAAGACGACGCTCTTCAACCTCGTCACGGGCATGTATCGGCCGGACTCGGGCGACATCCTCCTCGACGGCGAGAGCCTCGTCGGCCTCGCTCCACACAAGATCACGAACCGCGGCGTCGCACGCACCTTCCAGACGCTCCGCCTGTTCCTGAACATGAGCGTCAAGGAAAACGTGATGTCGGCGGCGTACGGCCACACGCACGCGTCCGTCGCGGAGTCGATCCTGCGCCTTCCCCGCGCCCGGCGCGAGGAGCGCGAGACGAACGCGCTCGCGGAGGAGAAGCTCGCCTTCTTCGGCCAGCGCCTCATGGGCTACCGGTGGGACCAGCCCGCGTACAGCCTCTCGTACGCCAACCGGCGCCGGCTCGAGATCGCGCGCGCGACGGCGACGAATCCACGAATCCTGCTCCTCGACGAGCCCGCCGCCGGGATGAACCCCGTCGAGACGCACGAGATCACCGAGCTGATCGCCAAGCTCCGCGACGACGGCGGCTACACGATCCTCGTCATCGAGCACGACATGCACGTCGTCGAAGGAATCTCGGACCGCGTCGTCGCGCTCGACCACGGAGTCAAGATCGCCGAGGGGACGTTCGACGCGGTCGCGACCGACCCGCGCGTGGCCGAGGCCTACCTCGGGACGACCGAGACGGAGACGAAGTGAGCGAGAGCCGCTCCGCCAACGGATCGAGTGCGCTCCTCCGCCTCGACGGAGTGAACACCTTCTATGGCCAGATGCACATCCTCCAGGACCTGCAGCTCCAGGTGGCCGAGGGCGAGCTCGTCTGCCTCCTCGGCGGAAATGCGTCCGGGAAGTCGACGACGCTGAAGACGATCCTCGGCATCGTCCGGCCGCGCACCGGCACCGTGACGTTCCAGGGCGAGGACGTGACGCAGCGCTCGACAAGCCATCGCATCAGTCGGGGGATGGCGATCGTCCCCGAGAACCGGCGGCTCTTCGGCCCGATGACCGTCCTCGAGAACCTGCAGATGGGTGCCTACCTCCACGGCGGCGGGTCGCCGGAGGATTACGAGCGGGTGTACGAGCTCTTCCCAGTCCTGCACGAGCGGCGCGGCCAGCTCGCGGGGACGCTCTCGGGCGGCGAGCAGCAGATGGTCGCGATGGGTCGCGCGTTGATGGCCAGGCCGAAGCTGATGCTCATGGACGAGCCGTCGATGGGCCTCGCTCCGATCCTCGTCCAGCGGAGCTTCGAGATCATCGAGCAGGTGCACGAGGCGGGCGTCGCGCTCCTCGTCGTCGAGCAGAACGCCAACATCTCGCTCTCGATCGCCGACCGCGGCTATGTGCTCTCGACCGGCCGCGTCGTCCTCGAGGGCAAGGCGTCCGACCTCATCCGGCACGACGAGCTCCGAAAGGCCTACCTCGGGAGATGAGCTGACACCCGGCGAGGCGATCCGGTCGGAGTTCCCGATCTTCGAGCACGCCGTGTACGCGAACTCGTGCTCGCAGGGCGCGCTCTCCGAGCGGGTTCGGGCGGCGGTCGAGGGCTGGCTCGCCGGTTGGGACGAGAACGGAGCCGAGTGGGACTTCTGGGTCGAGCGGAACGAAGCGGCGCGCAGCGCCTTCGCGGGGCTGCTGTACGCCGAGCCCGACGAGGTCGCTGTGACGACCTCCGTATCCCAGGGCGTGAGCGGGCTCGTGTCCGCGCTCGACCTCCGCGGCGAGCGCAACCGCATCGTGATCAGCGAGTACGAGTTCCCGACAGTGGGTCAGATCGCGCACGCGCAGGAGCTGCGTGGCGCGGAGGTCGTACAGGTGAGCGCGGAGCCCGACGGCCGGATCCCGCTCGAGCGCTTCGCCGAGGCGATCGACGAGCGCACCGCGCTCGTCTGCTGCACCGCCGTCTCTTTCCGCACGGGCTACCGAAACGACGTCTCCGCGATCGCCGAGCTCGGTCACGCGAGCGGCGCTCTCGTGCTCGCCGACAGCTACCAGGCGATCGGCGCGGTCGAGCTCGACGTGCAGACGCTCGGCGCCGACGTCGTCACCGGCGGGACGGTGAAGTATCTGCTCGGCTCCGCCGGCCTCGGTTTCATGTGGGTCCGCGGCTCGCTCCTCGCCTCTCTCTTGCCGGTGCAGACCGGCTGGTTCGCTGACGAGGACATCTTCGCGATGTCGATCGCGGACTACTCGCCGCATGCGACCGCACGACGCTTCGACAGCGGCACGCCGCCCGTGCCGTCGCTCTACCCGGGCGTCGCCGGGATGAGCCTCGTGGCCGAGGTCGGTGTGCCGGCGATCGAGGCGCACGTGCGCGCGCTCGCCGACCGGCTCCTCGCGGGCCTCGACGAGCTGGGCGCGACGGTCGCGACCCCGCGCGGGGCGAACGAGTACGGCCCGCTGATCTGCGTCGTCTCGACCGATCCGAGCGCCCTCGTCGCCGCGCTCGAGGGCGAGCGAATCGTGACCTCGACGCGCGACTCGAACCTTCGCGTCTCGCTCCATCTCTACAACGTCGAGGAGGACGTCGACCGCATCCTCGCCGCGCTCGCCGAGAGCAGGCATCTCCTCGCCTGAGCCGAGCCGCGCTGCGATACTCGCCCGCATGAGCGAGCGAAACGCGTCGGCCGCCCTCGAGCGCACGATCGAGCGCTACAACGACGCCTGGAACGCGCACGACGTCGACGCGATCGTGGCGCTGCACGCCCCGGGCATGGTCTTCGAGAACCACACGGCCGGAGAGAGCGTCGAAGGCGAGGCCGTGCGCGGGCACATCGCGCGGATCTTCGAGAACTGGCCCGACCTCGCATTCCGGGGTCGCCGGCTGTACGCGCGCGACGGTCTCATCGTCAGCGAGTGGACCGCGACGGCGACCGACTCTTCGGGCCGCGTGCTCGAGTGGGACGGCGTCGACGTCTTCCCGTTCGAGGACGGCCTGATCGCACGTAAGGACGTCTACTCGTCCTCGCACGCCCCGCGGGTGCTCAGCGGCTGATTTCGTCCGGCCGGTCAGGCCTCTTCCATCGCGAGGAGCCGCGTGTAGTAGTCCGGCAGCTCCTTGAGATGCGCCCAGGCGATCTTCCCGGTGAGGAGTGGGTCGTCGCCCGTGACGTTCGTCTCCGGATCGTGCAGGCCGTGCTCGAGCTCGACCTCGAGGCCCATCCGGAACTGCTCGACGTCGAATGCGGCGGTGTCCCAGTCGATCCCGATCTCCGTTCCGAGCCGGCGGGCATCGACTTCCGTGAACCGCCGAGTGGCAGTGGACATATGTGCCCCCTTTCTTCCTCCATCGTCGATCCGCGCGCGTCGCGGTCGCATCGTGGGGTTCACTGATTTGGGCGATCGGACCGCCGGTAGCGTCCTGCTGATGCGAGCGTTCGGCGCAGCCTCGATGACCGGCACGCTCGAGCGCGTCCTCGTGCGGCCGCCGCTTCCAGACGATGCCGCGCGTTGGCGTGAGTACGGGTGGCGCGCCGCGCCGGACCCGGTCGCCGCCGCGGCTGAGCACGAGGAGTTCTGCCTCCTGCTCGAGCAAGCCGGCGCCGAGGTCGTCCCCTCGCGCCACGATCCCGGGAACCCTGACGCGCTCTATCCGTTCGACCCGGTTCTCGTCGGGAGCGAGGGCGCTGTTCTCCTCCGGCCGGGGAAGCCGGGTCGCCGCGGCGAGCCCGAGGCGCTCGCGGGGATCCTGCGGGAAGCCGGGGTGCCCGTCAGCGGCGCCGTGGAGACGCCCGCGACGGTCGAGGGCGGCGACACGCTCTGGCTCGACGAGTGGACCCTGCTCGTCGGGATCGGGTACCGGACGAACGAAGAGTCCGTCCGCGTGCTCGAGACTGCCTTCCCCGGCGTCGACGTGATCCCCTTCGATCTCCCGCACTGGAACGGCGAGGGCGAGGTTCTCCACCTGCTCTCGCTCGTCTCGCCGCTCGATCGCGATCTCGCGGTGGTCTACCCGCGCCTCGCGCCGGTCCGCCTCCTGCGACTCCTCGTCGAGCGCGGGATCGCGATCGTAGAGGTGCCGGACGACGAGCTGGAGACGCAGGGTCCGAACGTCCTCGCGCTCGGTCCCCGCCGGGCGCTCGCCCTGGAGGGCAACCCCGTGACGCGGAAGCGGATGGAGCGCGCGGGCGTGGACGTGAGCGTCTATCGCGGCGACGAGATCTCGCGCAAAGGCGACGGCGGGCCGACGTGCCTCACCCGGCCGCTGCTCCGGACCTAGCATCCGGCGCCTCGCCGTCCGCCTCCTCGAGCGTGAGCTGGCGGAAGGGCGAGAGGCTCGAGACGCCGACGCCGACGAGGCGGAGCGACCCCGGCCGGTCGCGGAGCCCTCGGTCGAGGAGGCCGCAGGCGACGCCGCCGATGACCTCGGCTTCGTCCACCGCCGCGGGAAGCGTCGTCGACCGCGTGCGGATCGAGAAGTCCGCGTAGCGGAGCTTCGCGGACACCGTTCGACCCGAGAGGCCGGAGTTCCGGAGCCGCTCGGAGACGAGCTCGGCGAGACGGCGTATCTCGACATGCAGCGCCTCCCGATCGGACGTGTCTCGCGCAAACGTGTCCTCTGCGGAGATCGACACCTGCTCCATCTCGAGATCGAGGTCGCGCGGGTCGATGCCGCGTGCGCGATCCCGCAGGAGCCGGCCGACCGAGCCGGGGAGGACGGCTCCGAGGTCGGCGTCCGACAGTCCCGCGAGGCCGCCGATGGTGTCGACGCCGGCCGCGCGCAGCCGGGCCTCTGCCCGCGGACCGACGCCCGGCAGCAACCGAACCGCGAGCGGCGCCAGGAAACGAGCCTCCCGGCCGGGCGGGACGATGGTGATACCTCCGGGCTTCCGGCGGTCGGACGCGATCTTGCAGACGACCTTCGACGTCCCGACTCCGAGCGAGCAGCCGAGTCTCGTCGTCCCCCGCACCGAGGTCTGGATCGCCGCGGCGACCTTCCGGGCCGCCACGAACTCCCGCGCGACGGTCCCGAGGTCGAGGTAGCCCTCGTCCATCCCCGTCCGCTCGACGCGGGGGACGATCTCCGAGACCGTGTCCCAGACCGCCCGCGAGTACTGGCGGTAGAGCGCATGCCGGGGACGCAGGAAGACGGCGTGCGGACAGCGGCGAAGCGCCTCGGCGCAGCTCATCGCCGAGTGGATCCCGAAGGCGCGTGCGGCGTAGTTCGCGGTCGACACGACCCCCCGCCCGTGCGGGTCGCCGCCGACGACGAGCGGCTTCTCCCGGAGGCGCGGGTCCTCGAGCTCTTCCACCGCAGCGAAGAAGGCGTCGAGATCGAGATGGGCGAGGATGGGCACAGCGCAAGGCTAGGCGTCGGAGCGCTCGTCGTCCCGTCACCCGCTGCGGCGGGCATGACTGAATTCTTGCGCGGCGACGTTGCGAAAGGTCAGGGCGGGTGCTGCATCTCGGTACGCCACCTCGACGCGGCGCCGCCCATCTGTCCTTCCAACCGCGTGTGTCACGTGTCGTTCACCGGCGGTTGCGGACGGAGGGAGGGTGGGGCGCTGAGGCACGTCGCCTTCAGTGGCCGAAGCGCCCCACCCCTCCCCTCCTAGACACAAGCCCTATCGTTGACACGTGACCCACGCGCCACCGCTCCCTCCGCCGGTGATCGAGCAGCCGGCGTCGCGCGAGGTCTCGTTCGGGGTCGTGTCGGGTGAGGCGGCGGCCGGAACGAGACGCGTCGTCGTCTCGACTCGCGGACACGTCGTCGGGTCGGCGCCGCTCGGTCGGAAGCGCTTCCTCCTGCACGTGAAGCTCCCGACCGGCGACGTCTCGGTTCGCGTGACGACGATCGCGAAGGACGGACGCCACTCGTCGCGGGCGGTGACCGGCGTCTACGGCTTGCCTGCGGCCGCGTCGCCGCGTGTGACGAAGGAACAGGAGGATTCGCGGCTCGAGTCCGAGCTTCATGGCCTCACCCGCATGTTCCACGGCACGACGGCGTTCTACGTGCAGGACCTGACGAGCGGCCGGGGCGCCGCCTGGAACGCGAGGGCGCGGTTCCCCGCGGCCTCGACGCTCAAGCTCGCGATCGCCACGACTGTGCTCGCGGCGCAGTCGGGGCCACCGCCGCCCGGCTCGTACGTGGGCCAACTCCTTCACTCGATGCTCGTGTACTCGGACGACGCGTCCGCGAACGCGCTCGAGGTGTCACTCGGTGGCTCGACGAGCGGGGGCTCGCACCGGGTCGACGCGCTCATGCGCTCGATCGGGATGACCGACTCGCTCATGTACGGCGGGTACGAGACCGGGACGATCGCGCGGATGATCCCGTGGCGCGTCGACTCGCAGCCGAACTTCGGCGTCGGGAAGTACACGACCGCGTCGGATCTCGCCGCTCTGCTGCGCTCGATCTGGCTCGCCGCGGCGGGTCGCGGGCCGCTGCACTCCGCACGTCCGGACTTCACGCCGGGCGACGCGCGCTATCTCCTCTGGCTGCTCGCGCAGGTCCGAGATACGTCCAAGCTGGACGGCATCGTCGGCGACCGGTCCGGAGTGGCCGTTCTGCACAAGGCCGGCTGGATCGACGCTGCGCGTCACGACGCCGGCCTCGTCTTCTGGCACGGCGGAGTCTTCGTTGCGAGCGTGATGACCTGGAACGCCGCGGGGGACGGCATCGCGGGGGACCGTCTCGCCGCCCGCTGTGCCGCGAAGGCGCTCGCGCGCTTCGGCCGCCGCTGAACCGAAACGCAACGCCGACGAGGCTTCGCCGGCTCGACGTAGCCCTGCGCGTGGTCGGTACAGTTCTTGAACTAAGTACGCCCATCGTACGAAAGAGAGGATCGTGAGCACGAACCCGAACACGAACACGAGTCGCCTCCTCCTCGTCCCGCTCGACGACCTCATCGTCTTCCCGAACATGAACGTCACCCTCACCGTCGAGGTGGGAGACGAGGAGCGCGTCCTGCTCGTGCCCAAGCACGACGACGAGTACGCGAGGGTCGGGACGGTCGCAGCCGTCACCGACCGCATCAGGCTGCCCGGCGGCGGCCGCGCAGTCGCGCTCGAGGGCCTCCATCGCGGCATCGCCGGCGCGGCGAGCTCGGACCCGCAGGGCCGGCTCTTCGTGGAGGTCGAGGAGCGCCCCGACGACGAGACGATCGCCGACGGCCGCATCCGCGAGCTCGAGGTCGAGTACCGCGCCGTGGTCGAGGAGATCCTCGAGCTGCGTGGCGACGACGGGCGGATCGCCGCGTTCGTCCGCTCGATCTCCGCGCCTGGCGCTCTCGCCGACACCTCCGGCTACTCCCCCGACCTCACGTTCGAGCAGAAGGTCGAGCTGCTCGAGAAGGTCGAGGTCCGCGAGCGGCTCGAGTTCGCTCTCGAGCTGCAGCGCGAGCGACTGGCGCTCCTCCAGGTGCGGCAGCGAATCCACGAGGACGTCGAGTCCGGCGTCGAGAAGCAGCAGCGCGAGTACATCCTCCGCCGCCAGCTCGACTCGATCCGCAAGGAACTCGGCGAGGACGAGGGGTCCGTCGTCGAGGAGTACCGGACGAAGATCGCCGAGGCCGAGATGCCCGAGAACGTGCTCGAGCAGGCCGAGCGCGAGCTCTCCCGACTCGAGCGGATGGGCGACCAGACGCCGGAGGCGACGGTCATCCGCAACTACCTCGACTGGCTCCTCGCCGTCCCGTGGGGGAAGCGCTCCGAGGAGCGCCTCGATCCGCAGTACACGCGCGAGGTCCTGGACAAGGACCACGCCGGCCTCGAGGACGTCAAGGACCGGATCGTCGAGTACATCGCCGTCGCGAAGCTCCGCAAGGAGCGCGGCGTCGCGGACGACAAGCGGTCGGGCGCGATCCTCACCCTCATCGGGCCGCCCGGCACGGGCAAGACGTCGATCGGCGAGTCGATCGCGCGTGCCACGGGCCGCGAGTTCGTCCGGATGTCGCTCGGCGGCATCCGCGACGAGGCCGAGATCCGCGGTCACCGCAGAACGTACATCGGCGCACTCCCGGGCCGGCTCGTCCGAGCGATCCGCGACGCCGGGACGATGAAGCCGGTGATCATGCTCGACGAGGTCGACAAGGTCGGCGCCGACTGGCGCGGCGACCCCTCCTCGGCTCTCCTCGAGGTGCTCGATCCCGCGCAGAACCACGCGTTCCGCGACCACTACCTCGATGTCGAGCTCGACCTCTCCGAGGTCTTCTTCATCGCGACCGGGAACATGGCCGAGACGATCCCCGGCCCGCTCCTCGACCGGATGGAGGTCATCCGCTTCGACGGCTACACGACCGACGAGAAGGTCGCGATCGCCCGCGGCTACCTGTGGCCGCGGCAGCGCGAGCGGAACGGGCTGCGCAAGGACGAGGTCACCGTCTCGGACGACGCGCTCGAGCTCGTCGTCGCCGAGTACACGCGCGAGGCCGGCGTTCGCCAGCTCGAGCGCGAGCTCGGGACGATTCTCCGGAAGACGGCGACGAAGATCGCCTCCGAGGAGGCGACGCCTCCGATCGAGGTCGACGCGGCTGCGGCGCGCGAGGCCCTCGGACGCCAGAAGGTGTTCCGCGAGACGGCCGAGCGGACCGCCGTTCCGGGCGTGGCCACGGGGCTGGCTGCGACCGCGACGGGCGGCGACGTCCTCTTCATCGAGGCCACGTCGCACAAGGACGGCGACAAGCTCGTCCTCACAGGACAGCTCGGCGACGTCATGAAGGAGTCGGCGCAGATCGCGCTCTCGACCGTGCGCGCGCACGCGTCGGAGCTCGGGATCGACGAGGAGGCGTTCGAGAACCGCTCGTTCCACGTCCACGTCCCCGCGGGCGCGATCCCGAAGGACGGCCCGAGCGCGGGGATCACGATGGCGACCGCGATCGCTTCGCTCCTCACGAACAGGCCGGTGCGGCACACGGTCGGGATGACCGGCGAGATCACCCTCCAGGGACGCGTGCTTCCGATCGGAGGGCTCAAGCAGAAGGTGCTCGCGGCTCACGCAGCCGGGATCACCGACATCATCATCCCCGAGCGGAACCGGGCCGACCTCGAAGACATCCCGGAGAAGGTGCGGGACGAGGTCAAGTTCCATCCGGTCATGTCGATCGGAGAGGTGCTGACCCTCGCCCTCCAGGGGCACCCGGTCCCGTCTGATGTGGCGGTGTAAGGAGCCGAACGCCGTCCCCGAGGAGGTCCGCCGTGCGGCGGGCATCCTCGAGCGGCGGTACGCGGTCTCGATTCTGTACGCGTCGCACCAGGGCTGCACCCGCTTCACCGAGTTCAGGCAGGCGCTGGGAGAGATCCCGCCGGGGACGCTCGCCCAGCGCCTCGTCGAGCTCGAGCGGGCGGGCGTCCTGCGGCGCGAGGTGCGCGATGCGCGGCCGCCCCTCGTCGAGTACGTGTTGACGTCCGAGGGGATGGAGCTCCGGTCGCTCGTCGACGCGCTCGTCGCCTGGGCGCGCGCCTGAGCGGAGCAGTACGCTCGAGCGGTCAGCGACCACGAGCGGGGGCGAGAGATGGACATCATGGGCGAGGTCAAGGGCTTGCTCGAGACCAAGGGCGTCGGCGCGCTCGCGTCACAGCTGCAGGAGCGCGGCCTGGACAAGCAGGTGTCGAGCTGGATCTCGACGGGCCAGAACATCCCCGTCGTCGGCTCGGAGATCAAGAAGGCGCTCGGCGACGAGGATGTCGCGCGGATCGCGGGCAGACTCGGGCTCACGGAGGACGAGGCGGCGGACCAGCTGGCGCAGGCCGTGCCGAAGGCGATCGACGAGGCGACGCCGCAGGGCCACCTCTCGAGCTCCTCGTAAAGTCCGAACAGAACGCTCAGAACACGCGGGCATACTGGACGCGTGCGCGCCGCTCGCCTGCTGAGCGCTCTCGCTCTCGCCGCGTTCGCCTTCGTCTCGGTCTCGGGCGCGAGCCTCGCAGTAGCGCCGCCGCCCCCGCCCACGCTATTGGATCTTCTCGGAAGCTACGCCCCGATCCTCGTCCTGCATCCGGCGGAGAGATTCAAGCCCGTCCGGGTCGACGGGTACCTCGCCGACTCGGACCTCGAGCAAGAGGATCCGGCCACGGGCCTCTGGCAGAAGATCGACGGGCCGCTCCCCGTCGGACCCGTCGGCGCCGGACTCCGGCTCGACCAACGCCTGTGCAATGCGCAGGACGGGATCGCGGCGATCCCGTGCTACGCGAGCGCTCAGGCAGCGCACGGTAGGATCTCGATGGACTACGGCGCCGCGTTCCGGCGCGGCAACCGGATTGCGCTCCAGTACTGGCTCTTCTACCCGTACGACGCCTACAGCCCCACGGTCCCGGCCGGCCAGATCTGGCAGGTCCACGAGGGCGATTGGGAGTCCGTCTCGGTGATCCTAGACAAGCAGGGAAGGCCGCTCTGGGTCGGCCTCTCACGCCACAGCGAGGGCGCGCGCCGCGCGTGGGCGACTGCGCCGAAGCGCGGAGGGCACCCGCTCGTCTACGTCGCGCTCGGTTCGCACGCGAACTACTTCGATGCAGGCGTCCAGCCGTTCAGCCCGCTGTGGGTGCCGAAGCAGCTCATCCAGATCATCCGCTCGCTCGGCGCCCTTCCCGCCGATCACACGGGCAAGGGGCGTGTGATCCAGCCGGTGGTCCTTCACGTGAACGCGACGACGCCGAGCTGGATGGCGTTTGCGGGCACGTGGGGGGAGGACCAGTACCTCCACGCCCGCGTCGGGCAGGACCCGGTCCCCTTCGGGGCAGGTCCGCGCGGCCCGGCCTTCCACGAGCAGTGGCGGCGGCCGATCTCGGACGTGATGAGCTGGCCCGTGCGCTAACCGCGCGGGGCTTCGCCTGACCCGCTACTCGGGCCAGAAGTCGGGCAGGTACTCGGCGTCCTCGGCCGAGCCGCCCTCGACGCGCTTGGAGACGATGATCAGCTCCGCGTCCTCCGGTTCGGCGTTCCAGACCGAGCGCCAGGTCTCCGGGGGCACCCGCACCGCGGTTCCGGCGGGGACGTCGAGGACGTCGTCGCCGAGCTTGAACTGCAGCGTGCCGGAGGCGACGAAGTAGATCTCCTCCTGCTCCTTGTGGCGATGGCCGTAGGAGCCCTTGCCGCCGGTGTGCTGCGGCATCCGCCGATAGGTGAACGCGACCTGCTCGGCTTCGAGACCCTCGGTCAGCATCCGCATCTCGCCCGGGTAGTCGCCGAGGACGTCGTCGACCTCCTCCAGACGCCTGATCGTGTAGTCGCTCATCGCTCCTCCGTTCGTGGCCGGCCGGCGGTCCGACTCTAACGGGCCGCTCGTGCCGTGGCCCGCGCGTGGGGTCCGAGGGGCGGAGACTCCTCCGTAGTGGACGCGCGCTCCGGTTGTCGGAGGGCGCCGATCCGCGAGCGACTAGGGTTGCCCCGTGACGTCGCGCGCGTCACCCCTCGCGCGTGAGGCCGCGCTTGCGAGCGGCGCGGCTGCCTCGCTCGCTGCCGCCCTCGTCTGGAAGGCTCCGCCCGGAGCCGACCTCGCCGCGCACGTGTACCAGCGCTGGGTCTACGTCCACCACGGCTTCATGCTCTGGAACAACTTCTGGTACGCGGGCCGCTACAGCTTCGTCACCTACAGCGTCATCTACTACCCGCTCGCCGCGCTCTTCGGGATCCGGTTGCTCGCGGTGGCGACGATCGCGGCCGCCGCGCTCGCGTTCGCGGTGCTCATGGGGCGCGAGTTCGGGCCGGCGGCGCGCTGGTCGAGCCGGACGTTCGCGGTCGTCTGGGCGGGGATCGTCCTCTCGGCCGCGTTCCCGTTCGCGCTCGGCGCGGCGCTCGGGCTCTTCGCGCTCTGCGCGCTGCAGGCTCACCGCCGCTGGCGGTTCGCGATCCTCGCCGTTCTCACCGCGGCCGCGAGCCCGGTCGCCTTCGTCCTCCTCGCCGTCGTCGTCGTCGGAATCGGCGCCAGCCGCCGCGTCGACCGCCGCCTCTCGCTCGAGGTCGCGGGAACGCTCCTCGCGATTACCGCTGTCGAGCTCCTCCTCCGGCGCACGTTCCCGGGCGAGGGCACGTACCACTTCTCCCTCGCGGAGCTCGCGGCCGCCTGCGTCTTCTGCGGAATCGGGACGGCCTTGACCTGGAACGTCGAGCGGGCGAGAGGGCTGCGCCTGCTCTTCGTCGTGTACGGGGCGGCGTGCATCGTCACGTTCCTCGTGCCGTCGGCGATCGGGGAGAACATCGCGCGCCTGCGCTACCTCGCCATTCCAATCGCCGTGCTCGTGCTCTCGCTGCGGAGCTGGCGTCCGCGTGCTGTCGCCCTGCTCGCGCTCGCGCTCGCGATCTCGTGGAACGTGTCACCCCTCGCCGCGAACTTCGCCAACGGCAGGACCGACCAGACCGCGCATCAGGCGTACTGGACTCCGGCGATCCGGTTCCTGCGCGCGCACAACGGCCCCTCATACCGGGTCGAGGCGGTGGACACGACCGGGCACTGGCCCGCGCTGTACCTCGCTCGCGCCGGCCTCCCCCTCGCGCGCGGCTGGTTCCGCCAGGACGACTTCCCGATCAATGCCGTCCTCTACGGGAAGCTGGGGCCGCAGGCGTACCTCGACTGGCTGCACCGGCTCGGTGTCCGCTACGTCGTGCTGACCGACGCGCCGCCGGACTACAGCGCGCGGGCGGAGGCTGCGCTGATCGCGGGACCGCGCTCGCCGCTTCGCGCCGTGCTCGCGACGCCGCACGTCACGATCTACGAGGTGGCCGACCCCGCCCCGATCGTCGTGGGGACCGGCCCCGCACGGGTCGTCTCGTTGACGCAGTCGCGGATCGCGCTCGAGCTCGGGAGCGGCGGGACGTACGCGCTCGCCGTCCGCAGCTCGCCGTACTGGCAGCCGTCGTTCGGATGCATCTCGAAGACCGACGACGGGATGATCCAACTCCAGGTGCCGCACCCGGGGCGCGTGCTGCTGAAGTTCGACGTCGATGCGACCAATGCCCTCAGTGCGCTCGCAGGGCGAGCCGCCGAGGTGTGCGCGAAGTCGAACTGACGGCCGACGCGTAACGCACTTCTGCATAACGCAACTTTGCATAACACCTGCTACGCTCTGTCGCGGTGGCAACGACGCCGACGAACCCATTCCGCTACGGCGCACTCGCGCTCGACGACGCCTTCACCGACCGCGAGGCCGAGGTCGCGGAGCTTCTCACCGATGTCCTGAACGGCCAAGACGTCGTCGTCTTCGCCCCGCGCCGCTACGGCAAGTCGTCGCTCGTGTGGCGGGTGTCGCAGGAGGCGATCGCGCGCGGCGTGCTCGTCGCGCACGTGAACCTGATGACGACTCCGACCACCGAACGGCTCGCCGAGAAGCTCGCGGAGACCATCCACGACGACCTCGCCTCCACGCTCTTCCGCGCAAAGGAGCAGCTGCGCGTGTTCGCCGGTCTCCGGATCACTCCGGTCGTCACCGTCGAGCCGAACACGGGGAAGATCGGCTTCTCCTTCGACGCCGGCCGCCAGCCGCAGGACCTGGACGCGACGCTGGAGCGGCTCCTCGAGCTCCCCGGCCAGCTCGCCGGCGAGCGCAGCCGGAAGGTCGCGCTCGTCCTCGACGAGTTCCAGGAGATCGTCGACATCGACCCCGGCCTCCCGCGGCTCATGCGCTCGGTCTTCGAGATGCAACCGGACGTGGCGCACGTCTACCTCGGGAGCAAGCGCCACATGCTCGAGCGGATCTTCAACGACGAGAACGAGCCGTTCTGGCGGAGCGCGAAGCAGATGGAGCTCGGTGTGATCGCGCCGCCGCTCTTCCGCGACTACATCGACGCTCAGTTCGAGCGGACCGGGCGGCGTATCGAGCCGGCCGTGGTCGAGTGCGTTCTCGACACGACTCTCGGCCACCCGTACGCGACGCAGGAGCTCTGCTACTTCCTCTGGGGCGAGACGCCCGAGAAGGGCACGGCCGGAGGGGCGGAGTACGAGGCCGCCCTCGAGCGGCTCCTCCGCGCCGAGCATGCCCACTTCGGGCTCGTCTGGGAGCAGGCGTCACGTGCACAGCGGATCCTGCTGCTCGCGCTCGCGCGCGAGCGCGGTCGCCCGCTGACCGGCGACTACCGCCGCCGACACGGGCTCCCCGGCCCGTCGAGCGTCCAGCGGGCGCTGCACGCTCTCGTCAAGGAGGAGCTCGTGGGCCGCGACGCCAGCGGTGACTACCGGATCACCGAGCCCTTCCTCGGCGAGTGGCTCCGCCGCGAGGAGCAGTAGCCGTAGAGATCGGCTGAAGATTCGCCACGGCTCGTGCTCTCCTCCGGCGTCGAACCTACTCACGCGATCGTCGAGCCCCAGCCGCCTCGTGTGCTTACCCGACCGGCCGCGGCCGGCATGGGCCAAGGAGGAGCTGGCGGCCGCGCAACAGGTGCTCTTCCGCCCCTCGCTCCGTCGAGCAAGCCTCTCGACGGTCCGGGCACACGTCCCGGGTTGTCCCCTCTCGCGGTTTACGTTCGTCGTAGGGGTGAGAACTCACTCGAGAGGAGGACGACATGAAGTACTTGCTGCAGATCTACCCGGTCGGGGGGAGGGAAGAGTTCGAGCGGTTGCCTGCGGACGAGCAGCAGGCGATCGTGGACGAATACCTCGCTGTCAAACAGTCGCCTGGGGTTGTCGGCGGCGACCAACTGCAGCCGGTCGAGACCGCGACGACCGTGCGCGTTGAGAACGGAGAGACGCTCCTCACGGACGGTCCGTTCGTCGACGCGAAGGAGCACCTGGGCGGCTACTGGCTGGTCGAGGCGGACGATCTCGACGTGGCGCTCGAGATCGCTGCGCGGATCCCGGCTGCGCGAATGGGCGGCGCGATCGAGGTGCGGCCGCTGGTGGAGAGGTAGCGCTGCTCGAGCAGGTCTTTCGCGACGAGTGGGGCCGCGTCCTCGCGAGCCTGGTCGGCTTCCTCGGCGACTTCGATCTCGCCGAGGAGGCCGCTCAAGAGGCTTTCGCGGCCGCCGCCGAACGCTGGCCTCGGGACGGGCCGCCACCCAACCCGGGCGCCTGGCTGACGATCACCGCTCGCAACCGCGCGATCGACCGCCTGCGGCGCGAGCGGATGCTTGCCGAGAAGACCCGCCTGCTCGAGGTACCCGAGGCCGTGGAGGACGAGATGGAGGAGAGGAATTTTCCCGACGAGCGGCTGGAGCTGATCTTCACCTGCTGCCATCCGGCGCTCGGGCTCGAGGCGCAGGTCGCGCTGACCTTGCGCGCGCTCGGCGGGCTACGCACGGAGGAGATCGCCCGCGCCTTCCTCGTTCCCGAGGAGACGATGAAGCGGCGGCTCTCGCGGGCGAAACGCAAGATCAGAGATGCGGGCATCCCTTTCCGCGTCCCGGATGCGCATCTGCTGCCGGAGCGGCTGGCTGCGGTGCTTGCGGTCCTCTACCTGATCTTCAACGAGGGTTACGGCGGCCGCGTCGACCTGGCGGCGGAGGCGCTCCGGCTGGGCTCGGCGCTGACCGAGCTGATGCCGGACGAGTCCGAGGTGCACGCCCTGATGGCGCTGATGCTGCTCGACGACGCGCGCCGCGACGCTCGGTTCGCCGGCGGCGAGCTCGTGCTGCTCGCAGACCAGGACCGCTCGCGCTGGGACGCCGCGAAGATCGTGCGCGGGCGAGATGCACTCGACCGCGCCCTCGCGCTCCAGGGCCGCGGCGCATACCTCATCCAGGCCGCGATCGCGTCGCTGCACATGGACGAGCCGCATGACTGGCCGCAGATCGCCGCCTTGTACGGAGAACTCGCCCGGCTGACCGGCTCTGCCGTTGTTGAGCTGAACCGCGCGATCGCGGTCGCCGAGGCCGACGGGGCCGACGCGGGGCTTGCCCTCGTCGAGCGACTCGACCTCGACGGTTACCAGTACTTCCACTCGACGCGCGCCGACCTGCTCCGCCGCCTCGACCGTGCCGACGACGCCCGCGCTGCCTACGAGCGGGCGCTTCTCGTGGCCAAGGCCGAGCCGGAGCGGCGCTTCCTCCAACGGCGGATCGAAGAGCTCTAACAAGCTGGCTGTCCCCTCGAGCGCCGTCCATTCGTCGCCTGGACGGATACCAACGCTCAAGGAGAAGCCAATGCGCAAGCACGTCCGCACCCACGAACGTCCCCAACTGAATATCGCTCCCGACTCGGAGCGCAAACGCTGGCTTGTGCTGGCGGTGACCGTTGCCGCGCAGTTCATGGTCATCCTCGACGTGTCGGTCGTGAACGTCGCACTGCCGTCGATCAAGCACGACCTTGACTTTTCGCAGGAGGGCCTGCAGTGGGTGATCACCGCCTACTCGATCCTGTTCGGCGGCATGCTGCTGCTCGGCGGCCGCCTTGCCGACCTGCTCGGACGCAGGCGGTTGTTCATGTCGGGCGTGGCGGTGTTCACACTCGGCTCGTTGCTCTCCGGGGTCGCCTGGTCGGAAGGGGCGTTGATCGTGACGCGGGCGCTACAGGGGCTTGGCGGCGCGTTGCTCGCACCGGCGGCGCTCTCGATCGTCGTCACGACGTTCCATGAGGGGCATGACCGGAACGTCGCGCTCGGCGTGTGGGGTGCGGTTTCCGGTGTCGGCGGCGCAGTCGGCGTGCTGCTCGGTGGTGTCCTGACCTCGTACCTGAGCTGGTCATGGATCTTCTTCGTCAATCTGCCGGTCGGCGTGGCCATCCTCGCCTTCAGCCCGTGGCTTCTACCCGAGAGCCGGGCGGCGTTGGCCCATCGCCACTTCGACGTCCTCGGTGCAACCTCGATCACGGCCGGGTTGATGGTGCTGGTTTATGCGATCACGCGGGCGAGCCAGCATGGCTGGGGCAATGGTGTCACGGTCGGCCTCTTCGCGACCGCGGCCATGTTGATCGTGGCGTTCGTCGCGATCGAGGCCCGTTCGCCGGCGCCACTGCTGCCGTTGCGCATCTTCCGCTTGCGGACGCTCTCGGCGGCAAACGCGACCATGCTGACGGTCGGCGCGGCCGCCTTCGGGCAGCTCTTCCTGATGACGCTCTACCTGCAGGAAGTCCTGCGCTACTCGGCGCTGAAGACCGGCGTCGCTTTCATCACGATCACCGTCACGCTCATCGCCGTCACGAACCTCGCGCAGAAACTGACCACCCGGCTGGGCGCACGACCGGTCCTGAGCGCCGGCCTGCTGCTCACCGCGGCCGGCGGCGCGCTCTACGCCCGGATGCCTGCCGACGGACACTACCTCTGGAACGTCTTCCTCGGGCTGCTCCTCAGCGGGGTCGGGCTCGCGCTCACGTTCGTGCCCGTGATGATCGCCAGCCTGACGGGTGTCCAGCCTGCCGACGCGGGCGTCGCCTCCGGGCTGATCAACACCAGCCGGCAGATCGGCGGCTCGATCGGGCTGGCCGCCGTGACCGCGATCGCCGCGACCGCGACGAGCCACTACGCCCAAAGCCACGCGGTGCCCGCCTTCAGCCCCCCGGCGCTCACCCACGGCTTCCAGGTCGCCTTCTACGCGCTGATCGGCGTCGCGCTGGTCGGAGCGGCAATCGCCGCCGTCTTCGTCGAGTCCAAGCCGAAGGCAGTCCCGAGCGTGGAGCCCGTCGAAGCCGAGATCGCGCTCGAGGAAGCAGCATGATCGTCGCGAGCACGCACGCGCAGGTTCGCGTCGACGAGAGCACGTTGCCACGCGGTCACGGCTGCGAGTGAATGCCAACCGAGGGGGCCGCCGCACTCGGCGGCCCCCTCGTGCGCGTGCACACAGCGGACGCGACTTCCGAACTGTCCCCTTCCGCCGTGCCCGATCGTCGTACTAGTGATGAGTTCCGCTGCGCGTCCGGTCGAGAGGAGGGAGCACGATGACCACAGCGATCACCCGACGAACCGAGCTGGCTCACCGCACGAGCGACGGCATCGACGTCTACCTGTTCTGGAACGAGCCCACGAGCCGCATCACCGTAGGCGTCCTCGACGGGCGAACCGACGACAGCTTCGAGCTCGAGGTGGACGGACGCCACGCGCTCGACGCGTTCAACCATCCCTTCGCCTACGCCGCCCGGCCCGACGCCAGTCCTCGGCGTTCGGACCGACGGCCTCGCCGCCCCGCGCGATTCGGGCAGCGACTCGCAGGAAGCAACCATCAACCCGTGGAGGACTGATCATGCAGGCACGGATCGATAACCCCGCACTCACCGTCCCCGGCGCTCTGACGGCGCTACAGGGGCTGGGCGACGCCGCCAAACAGGCCGACATCCCTGAGACGACGCTGTTTCTCGTCGAGCTGCGCGCGAGCCAGATCAACGGCTGCAGCATCTGCGTCGAGATTCACTCCCACGAGCTCAAGCTTGCCGGCGAACCGGACGAGCGCGTCAACACCGTCGCCGCCTGGCGGGAGGCCCACTATTTCACGGAGGCCGAGCGCGCCGCTCTGGCGCTGACCGAGGCCGCCACTCGTCTCGCCGATCGGCCCGACCCGGTCCCCGACGACGTCTGGGACGAGGCAGTTCGTCACTACGACAAGGCGCAACTCGCCGCGCTCGTCATCGCGATCGCGACGATCAACGCCTTCAACCGCATCAACGCGACCACCCGGCAGATCACCGGCGACTGGGTACGCGAATGGGTCGAACAGAGCCAGCCTGCAAAGCAGGCAGCCTGATCAAAACGGCCACCCGCCGAGCGACAGGGCCCCACTTGCGGCCCTGTCGCTCAGACCGGCCTAGGCTGGTGACCTCGGTCGGCCGTCTTCATGACGTTCCTCAACGTCACGATCGTCAACATCGCTTTCCCGGACGTCGAGGCGTCCTTCCCCGACAGCTCGGTCGCTCAGCTCTCGTGGCCTCGATCAGTAGGCCTCCGCTCGCGCGCGAGACTCGCGTGACCGCTGCACCGGTGAGGACATCGACGCCGTTCTCGACGAGCACCGATCGAACAAGTGCACCGAGTTCGGGATCGACCGTGGGCATCACTTCCGGAAGCTGCTCCATCTGGGTCACCGAGAGTCCCCGGAGAGTGAGCGCGTCCGCCATCTCCAGGCCGATGTACCCGGCACCGACGATGAGTGCGGTAGCCGGCTGGCGCTCCTCGAGCGTGCGGACGAGCGCGAAGGTGTCGTCCATCGAGTGCAGCAGGTGGACGCCGTCCTCGGGGCCGAGGGCGGCCAGCCCTTCGATCGGTGGCCGAACGGGGACTGCGCCGGTGCCGACGACGAGCTTGTCGTAGCCGATCAGCTCCTCCGCGCCGCTCTCATCGGCGACGAGCACCGCGTGTTGCTCGGCATCGATGCGACGAGCAACAGTGTTCAAGCGCAGCTGCATGCCGGTGGCCTCGAGGTCGGCGATGCTGCGGTGGGCGAGATTCCGCCAGTCGCTCACCTCACCCGAGATGTAGTAGGGGATGCCGCAGATCGAGAAGTTCGGGTAGGCGTCGGCGACAACGACCGTCACGTCGCTCTCGGGATCGAGCTCGCGCGCACGCAAGGCGGCGCTGATGCCGGCGTCGCTTCCCCCGATGATGAGCAGCCGGTTCACCAGGTTCGCACTTCGCCTCGCGTCCGCAGAGCGCTGGCCTCAGCCGAGGAGCTCACGCAGGGCGGCGAGCGGCTCCGGGAGCACGCGAAAGTACGCCCAGGTGCCGCGCTTCTCGCGCTCCACGAGGCCCGCTTCGAGCAGAACCTTGAGGTGGTGACTGACGGTCGGCTGGCTGAGACCGAGCGGCTCGGTCAGGTGACAGACGCAGGCCTCGGCGTCAGGCTGGGCCTGGATCAGGCTGAGCAGCCGAAGTCGTGCCGGCTCCGCGAGCACCCTGAGCGCGCTCGCCAGGCGTTCCGCCTGCGTGGCATCGATCGGCTCTTGCAGGAGCGGCGGGCAGGAAGCCGTCATCGTGGCGATCGATCGCACACAGGCATATTGACAGCGATCGATCACTACGGCAAGATCCTGCGATCGATCGCTGTCGATGAAAGGAGCCTGGATGACCGAGATGCTCGATCCCCTGACCCGCTCTCATATCGAGAAGGCCGCCGAGGCGCTGCAAGGCGAGTTTGCCGGAACCTTCTCGCGCGAGACGATCGCCCGCTACATCGCGGAGTCCGTTGACCTGCTAGGAGATTCTAAGATCAACGTCTACGTCCCCGTGCTCGCGCACCGTTTCGCACGCGAGCGCTTGAAAGCGCTCGGACAGGCCGAAGGCCTCCTCACGAAGGAGACGCCCGAAGTTCTCTTCGTCTGCGTGCACAACGCAGGGCGCAGCCAGATGGCCGCAGGACTCGTGAAGCTCCGCTCGCAGGGTCGCATCCACGTCCGCTCCGCCGGCAGCGACCCGGGCGAGAGCATCAACCCCGCTGTGATCGAGGCGATGCAAGAGCTCGGCGTCGACATGAGCGAGGAGTTCCCGAAGCCACTCACCGACGAGGTCGTCCGCGCAGCGGATGCCGTGATCACGATGGGCTGCGGGGACGCATGCCCGATCTATCCTGGGAAGCGCTACGAGGATTGGACTCTCGACGACCCGGCGGGCCAGGATCTCGAGACCGTTCGCAACATCCGGGACGAGCTCGACGAGAAGGTGCAGGTGCTGATCGGACAGCTCCTCCCAAGCGCCGATTGAGCGTGGTGCCGCTGGCGCGGGTTCTCGTCGCCGAGGCGGTCGGCACGTTCGCGCTCGTCTTCGCAGGCTGCGGCGCGATCATGGTC
The DNA here is from genome assembly GCA_963809405.1 of uncultured Actinomycetes bacterium. GTDB lineage: Bacteria > Actinomycetota > Thermoleophilia > Gaiellales > Gaiellaceae > GMQP-bins7. Next base: position 515,456 of record CAWEJN010000002.1, on the reverse strand, counting down.
GATGCGAAGATGGGCGCGCTTGGCCACGTCGGTGTCGCGATCTCCTTCGGGCTCGTGATCATGGTGATGATCTACGCCCTCGGACACGTCTCCGGCGCTCACCTGAACCCAGCGGTGACGTTCTCGTTCGCGCTCACGCGCCACTTTCCCCGGCGTCACATCGTTCCCTACTGGGGGGCACAGCTTTCCGGGGCGCTCATCGCGGCAGCGATCCTTCGCGGATCACTCGGGAACATCGCTCACGTCGGAGCGACCTACCCCAGTGGCTCCGACGGACAAGCCTTCCTCTGGGAAGCCGTGCTCTCGTTCTTCTTAATGCTCGTGATCATGGCCGTCGCAACCGACACGCGTGCCGTCGGGGAGGCGGCGGCGATCGCCATCGGCGGAACGGTCGGGCTCGACGCGATGTTCGGGGGCCCGATCACGGGAGCGTCGATGAATCCTGCGCGCTCGCTCGGCCCGGGAATCGTCGCCGGCGACCTCCACGCGATCTGGATTTATCTCCTCGCACCGATCGTGGGGGCGTTGGTCGCTGCCCTCACCTACACCTTTCTGCGCGACGAGCGAGTCCCCGTCGACCGTGGCGACGACACGCAGTTCGCCGAAGAGCGGGCCGGATAGCCCGTTTCGCCGCCCTCAGCAGCAGCCGGCGTGCTCGGCAGGTTGGATCACCGGCAGGCCCATGGCAACAGGGTCGCTCGTCTTCACCGCTTTCACGATGGCGCTATGCATGCCGTCTGCGACTTCGTGCGTGAACTCGACCGAGATCAGCTCGAAACCTGCCGCTTCCAGGCCGACTTCGTATTCGCCCTTCGAGAGCGCGCCCGCAATGCAGCCGACGTAGCTCCCTCGCTCCGCTCGCTCGCTCGGCGAGAGGCGGTTCTCGGCGACGATGTCGCTGATTCCAATCCGCCCGCCTGGCTTCAGCACGCGGGCGATCTCGGTGAGGACGGCCGGCTTGTCGACCGAGAGATTGATCACGCAGTTCGAGATGACGACATCGATCGACTCCGCTGGCAGCGGGATCTGCTCGATCACACCCTTCAAGAAGTGGACGTTCGTCACCTTCGCGTCAGCCGCGTTCTGCCGAGCGAGAGCGAGCATCTCGTCGGTCATGTCGAGCCCGTAGGCGATCCCAGTGCTTCCAACGCGGTTGGCGGAGAGGATCACGTCGATTCCGCCACCGGAGCCGAGATCGAGCACCGTTTCACCCTCCTTCAACTCGGCCACCGCCGTCGGGTTGCCACAACCAAGGGACGCGAGCGTGGCCGCTTCCGGCAGTTCGCCGCGCTCCTCCGCGCCGTACAGTGCTTCAGCGAACATCGACGAGTCGCTCTCCCCTTCGCAGCAGGAGCCGCTCCCGCAGCCACAGTCGCCGCGCTTTTCGGTGACGGCGCGGGCAGACTTCGCGTAGCGACGCCGTATCTCTTCCCGCAGTTCGTCCGCCGTCGTCGACATCAGCAGCACACTCCTCTCAGATCGGCGACGGCCGCAAGTTTCTCCACCGCCTCGCGCTTCAACGAAAAGTAGGCCCACTTGCCACGCTGCTCACGCTCGACGAGGCCCGTGTCTGCAAGCTTCTTCATGTGGTGTGAAACCGTCGGCTGTGAGAGCCCGAGCGGCTCGACGAGATCGCAGATACAGACAGGCTCATCACTCGTGGCGAGTGAGTTGACGATTCGCACGCGAGCCGGATCTCCAAGCGCTTTGAACAGTCTTGCGGTTGCTTCGGCCTCCGAGGGGTCCAGAGTGACAGCGCCAAGAGGCGCGCAGCAAACCACAGGACTCTCTACCGCAACCATCAGGATCGCCTCTCTCTTCGCATCGAATAACTTCAATGTATCGAAGAATATCGATACGGTCAAGAGCATCGCATGCCAACTGGGGCGGAGTTCACGTGCCCGCCTCGCGCGGCATCGCCCGACGCCGGTGATGTCGTGGCATGACGGGGGCGCGTAGAAATCCCGTAGCAGGTCACCTCGGAAGTACCGATGTGTCCTTCGCACGCTGCAGCGATCGTTGATCTGCGATCGACGATATAGCGACCCTCAGGAGGAGCAAGATGAACTGCTTCGAGTGTGCCAAGACGAACGACGCCGTCGCCGCGGTCGCCGTCTGCCAGCACTGCAGCGTAGGCCTCTGCCTCGACCACCTGATCGAAGCGAGCGAGTACCGCTTGGCGGGAACAACGTTCGGCTGCCCGCATGAGATCCCGCACCTGAAGCAACTGCGGGGCGTCCCAGCGGGGATCGCTGCGGCTCGGCGACATCACAGCGCGACGGCGCGATGAGCACGCTCACAGTCAACCGAACCAGGACGGAAAGGCCCGACGAAGAGGTCGCCCTGCTCGCGAAAGCTCTTGGCCACCCGGCCCGCGCACGCATCCTCAGGTTGCTGCTCGCCCGTGAGGCGTGCTACTGCGGGCAGCTCGTGGAAGAACTGCCGCTTGCGCAGGCGACCGTATCGCAGCATCTGAAGGTGCTCAAGGAGGCCGGGCTTGTCGTCGGCGAGATCGAGGGGTTGCGCACCTGCTACTGGGCGAGTCGGCGACGGCTTGTCGAGCTGCACTCGCTCGTCGGGGAGCTCCTCTCCGAGGCGGTGGAAGTCGATGGCAGTGCCTGCGATTGACCCAATGCGCGGTGCCACACCTGGCCCGGCGCTCACCCAAGACGACACAGTCGTCCTCAAGAAACTCTCGACGCTCGACCGCTTCTTGCCGCTTTGGATCGCCCTCGCGATGGCGGTCGGCCTCGGGCTCGGCGCGTTGATCCCGACCTTGAACGACAGTCTTGACAAGCTTCGCGTCGGCACCGTCTCACTTCCGATCGCCGCCGGGCTGCTTCTGATGATGTACCCAGTCCTCGCGAAGGTTCGCTACGAGGACATCGGTCGCATGAGCGACGATGGGGTCAGCAACTGGCGTTTCTTCGGCAGCTCGCTCGTCCTCTCCTGGGTCGTCGGGCCGGCGCTGATGTTCGCGCTCGCATGGATCTTCCTCGCCGATCAACCCGCATACCGGACCGGCGTGATCATCGTCGGGCTGGCGCGCTGCATCGCGATGGTGCTCGTCTGGAACGACCTCGCGTTCGGCGACCGAGAACGGGCCGCTGTGCTGGTTGTCTTCAACGCCCTCTTCCAGGTCGCGGCCTACGCGCTCCTCGGCTACTTCTACCTAACGGTCCTGCCCGGCTGGCTCGGTTTCGACACACAAGGGTTCGAGGTCGGCATCGGGGAGGTTGCCCGCACGGTCCTGATCTTCCTCGGCATCCCACTCACCGCAGGTGTCCTCACCCGCTGGATCGGGATCCGCCGGCGCGGACGTGACTGGTACGAGCAGACGTTCATCCCTCGCATCGCGCCGTTCACCCTCTACGGGCTCCTCTTCACGATCGTGCTCCTCTTCGCGATCCAAGGTGACGAGATCACCTCCAATCCGCTCAAAGTCGCGCTCATCGCCGTTCCCCTCCTCGTCTACTTCGGGATCATGTGGTTCGCGGGCTTCGGCGCCGGCAGACTGCTGGGCTTTCCCTACCCGCAAACCACAGCGCTCTCGTTCACCGTCGCCTCGAACGACTTCGAACTCGCGATTGCCGTTGCCGTCGGCGTCTTCGGCGCCACGTCTGGGCAGGCGCTCGCCGGCGTCGTCGGCCCACTCATCGAGGTCCCGGTCCTGGTCGGCCTCGTCTACGTTGCCCTCTGGCTACGCCACCGGCTCACCTGGCCCAAACGGCGCGACCGTTCACACGCCGGCCCGCCGACCGTGGCCTCCGCGGCACACATCAACGGATAGCCAACCTCCGCTTCCACCAATGGGATGGTCAATCCCAACAACTGCGACGAGCGGCGGACGGTCCCGCCGAGTGCTCAATAAACGCTCAACGCGTCCAACGGGCCCCCGACCCACCACGCGACCAAAGGCCAGCTAAGCCCCCGGGGCTGTCCACCCGAGGCGGCACCGTCTCCGCCTTCCCTTCTCAACCCCGCTGAGCTGGGGCTCGGACGCGGAGCGTCAGCGGCGGGCGCCCGACTCGGCCCTGCGTCATTGCGGGGATCGTCACCTTGCTCACGTTAGAGCGAAGGCCGGCTGCTTGATAACTGGCGAAGTGGGTTTGACAGGGCATCCGTGATCGCAGATAGTCCCGGGATGCAGGGGATGGTCGGCGAGTTGCCGCACTCGCCTTGCTGCCTCGCGCAGGGCACGGGGTAGGGGCTGTGCGTTTCTCCACTGGGGCCGTGAAGACCTATGTTCCGAGCTGCGGCGGTCCCGATCTGCCGCTGACTATTCCGGAGGCGCGGTCCTTCGCCGCTTGGTACCTGTTCGCGGGCCACACCGCCGTGAGCCGGTGGGAAGACGGGGACGTCTGGGGCTCTGACTTTCGCGACGACGGCGGAGACGTCGATCCGGGCGGGGGAAGCGATGTCCCCGACATCTACTTCTACACGGGCCACGGCATCTGTCAGAACCCGCCGTCGGCAACCGACCCGGATTTCATTGTGGTGTGCGGGAACTTCGGGACCCCGAACGCCGTCAACATCGGCCAGAGATCCCGATGGGGGAACTCGCCTGGCAAGCTGAAATTCCTGTTTCTCGACGCTTCGTGTCCGATGGACCTCGTGTCGCTTGCGAACAACTGGTTCCCTGTTTTCAGAGGTATGCACATCGCAACGGGTCATTCCGGGACGACGAACGCGGATACGCTAGACAGCTCCGATCGCGGCTCGCAGTTCGCGGTTCGCACCGCCGGACTCCCGCCGCCGTTCTCGTGGTTGTTCCCCCAGTCGAGCATCGGTGACGCCTGGATGGATACGGGCACAATCGACATCCAGTCCGGGTGCTCCGCGGTTGTGCTCGCGGTCGGCATCAACCGCAACGACGCGATCGACCGGCGCGAGAACGAACGGATCACCGACGGCCGATCGAACCCGACGGCGAACTGGGCTGCCTGGAAATGGCGGACAGAATAGTGCCCGACGGGCCGAGTGACCGAGCTCTCGCGAGCCTCGAACGTCCCGATTTAGTGAAGGCGGCAACTCGCATCGCGGGTTTCGATCTCGGAGCAAGACCCACCTTCGCGACTGCTGCGAACATCTCGGGTGTTCGCACGAAGTCGCTCGTCTTCAGTCAACGGCGCGACAGTCTCACCATCTTTGCCCGCGACGAGAACTACGGATACGGCCGGAAGTCCGGAACGTGGGTGGGGCCGGACAAGCAACTGGTCGCCGCCTGCCACAAGGCCTTGCGCGCCACAAAGATTCCTTCGGTCGAGATCAGGCGCGTCAAGGTCATCTCGGAGCGCGGCGCGGCCGCCGAGCTTCTTCCCTCAGGAGAGCTTCGCGTCGAGAAGCCAGAACTGCTGCAGAAGCTGGCCCGCGCCGAGCGAAGGGTCACGGGCCTACCCGTCTGGTCCTCGCATGCCAGCGTCGCTCTCACCCGCGAGGGAAACGTCGGGCAGCTCGAGATCCACTGGCCGCATCTCAGTCCGGCTGCACTTGCCGAGGCGAAGGTGCTCGCGTCGATCGTCCGGCGTGGGTTCAAGCCGAGAGACGTAGCCGGCGCCGAGGTGGAGAGTGTCGAAGCTGGCATCGTCCACTCGCCGCCGATCGGATTCTTCATGGACATCGTCCCCGTCATCCGGTGCATCTACCGCACAACCGACGACAGGCTCGGGAAGAAGCCGGTGGTCTATTTCGACCGGCACGGCGAGCTCGCGTCGCTCCCGCGCGACCTGAAGCCCGCGCCTCCCTTTGAAGGAACGCGCCAAAAGTCGTAAGCGTCGGCGGCAGCGGTGCGCAAAGCCGAGATGTGACATCAGGCACGAAGCGCGCTAGCGTCCATCGCTTATGAGTGCCGGCGACATCGCCGCAATCGTCACTGCGGTTGTGGCGGTCATAGCGCTGTGCGGCGGCTACGCACAGTTCGTACTGAAGCGCTCAGGTCTTGGGTACGTGGAGTTCGATGTCGAGTTCACCGAGCATCACGTTGGGCAAGCCCACCTGATCGGAGAGCTTGCTTGCGTGATCAGGAACGTACGGGACGCTTCTCTAGGCAGCGATCCAGTCCTCGAGTTCGTGTCGCGGGAGCGGGCAGCTCCAGCGGAGTCGTTGCAGTCGCAAGAGTCCCAGAGCGAGGCAACACGATTGCTGCGGTCGTGGGGCTTCTCCTGGGCATCTTCGGAATTGCCGCCTTCGTCCACGTCTTGCAAGCGATTTCAGCCGAGCGCGCTCACCGTCCGTCATGACGAGAGCCCACCGTGCGGGAACCCTACGCATGGCGCGGCGCCCTTCCCGAGTGTGCTCGCGCTAGACCTCGAGGATGTGTCAGATCCATCAGATCAGATTGACCCGCCGTGTACCACGCCGACAACCACAATGGCTTTCAGCCGTTTGGGCTCGCCGGTCTTGACGTCGAGTGACCGGCCGAGAACGGCGCGCGTTGGGAATCCTCAATCCCTCAACGCGGAGAGCGATCTGCTCCGCTGGTTTTTTCCCGACCGCCAGGAGGGCCGCAGGCGCATAACCCGAGGTCGCTGGCGCTGGTCATTGAGCTCTATGCACGCGACCAGCGGTAACGCGTGGTCAAGTCTTGCCAAGTAGCGGCGACAAGGGGTCGCAACCAATGGCGGAGTGTCTCCGCCCCTAGCGAATCGCACGGTGACGACGGCGCGTGTCACTGGCTGCCGGTGCCGCGCAGCACAACCGTCCTCTCCCGTCGCCTAACCTGCGCTACCGAACTGAAAGGGAGGACACTCCGCCGCCTCGCGAGGAGACGGCGACTGCGGACGACAATCTCGTCGGGGTGGTCGACGTGCCGCTCGTAGCGCACGTGATCCAGCCAGCCGACGTGCGTGCCGTCGCTCGCGAACACCCGGTAGCCCCCGGCGTCGGTGAGAAGGCGACCGAGTTCCGCCTGTGTCCTGGCGCTCCGCTCGCCCCCGCCACCCTCCTGCATGGAACAAGCGTAGTGACGCTTTCCGCAGGCTCTCGTGTCACGTAAGCGCGCCGCGAGCGGTTTCCTAACGCACGCGATAGCAGTATGTAGGGACGGTCACCGACGGGGAGGCGGTGCGCCGCTACCACGAGTGCATCGGCACGGTCACGCGCTTTTCGTCGACCGGGGCCTCGCTGCGTGCTACTTCCCGCGCGACCTCTTCTTCTGCTTTTTCACCTTCAGGCTGACCATCGGCGCCTTCGCCTGGGTTCCTACCGAAAGGGGGTTTGGCACAGGATGCTTCTTCGACTTCCCTGCCATGCCGATCCTCCTCGATCGAGGGCGAGTGGCAACGCGACGATCCCACGGTACAGGCCGTAGCTGGAGCTGTCCGAGAGACTGCTGCGAGCGCCGAGCCAACGAGCGATCCGTGACTCCGCGCTACCCGTTGAGGGCGCAACGGAGCGGGTTAGGGAAGGGCTGGACCCGCGAAGCGTGTTGGCTGAACGGCACGATGAGCGCATGGAGACACAGGCGACAGGCCACTTCGTGGCGTCGGAGTGCGCGCGGGAGCGTGGAGTTGGAGCTACCCCGGCGCGGCCACCGTCGAAAACGGGCGGTGGGGGCTGGTGTCGCCGCGGCCGAGGCCGAATGGGCTCCCTTCCGAGTCGCGGCAGATTGCCCACCGCTTGCCCGGATGGATCACCTCGCCGCCGAGCTCGACAACAAGCTCGAGCGCGGCGGCCAAGTCGGCGACGCAGAAGTACGGAAGCGAGACGCTGTCGCCCGGGCCGAGGCCGCGTTCGTGGACTCCGAGCTCCGTCCCGCCCGAGTGCGTCTGGACGCCGCTGCCCTCGCCCGCGCGCCTGCCCTCGAGCTTTGCCCCGAGCAGTCCCTGCCAGAACCGCCGCGCCCGCTCGAGGTCATCCGCTGGGAACTCGATCAGGTCGACCATGATTGGAGGTTACGGCTTGTGAGCTCGAGCCGGACGAGCTCGAGGGGTCACGCGAGGCACCCTCTCAAGCGGCGTGCGTCGCCGAGCGAGCCCGGGCAGGCTAGGACGGCCCGATGCGGGGAGTGATGACGCTGTCGATGATGCCGTACGCCTTCGCTTCCTCTGGTGTCATGAAGTAGTCGCGCTCCATGTCTCTGGAGACTGTCTCGAGCGGCTGGCCGGTGTGCTTGGCGAAGATCTCCTCCATCTCGCGCTTGAGCGCGATCACCTCACGGGCCTGGATCTCGATGTCCGTGATCTCTCCCTCGAATCCGGCCTCGAGCTGGTGGATCAGGATCTTGGCGTTAGGGAGCGCCATCCGCTTGCCTTTGGCGCCTGAAGCGAGCAGGAGGGCACTGAGCGACATCGCCGCCCCCACGCAGATGGTGAAGATCTCGGGCTTGACGAACTGCATCGCGTCGTAGATCGCGAGGCCGGCGTAGACCGAGCCTCCGGGCGAGTTGATGTAGATCGAGATGCTCTTGCTCGAGTCTTCCGACTCGAGGTGGAGTAGCTCGGCGATCGTCAGGTTGGCGATGTCGTCGTCGATTGGCGTGCCGATGAAGATGATCCGCTGCGCAAACAGGCGCGAGTAGATGTCGAATGCATGCTCCCCGCGCGAGTCATGCTCGATCACCATCGGGATTAGCTTGCTCACGTGGAAGCAGCGTCGCACACCGAGCTCGCCGAACGGCTGGTCGGCTCACCCGGCACGCTGCTCGTTGGGCACCGGGCGGGGGATGAGTTAACCCGCGTGCGCCCTAGGCTCGCTTGACCTTCACCGCTGAGCTAGCTCGGAGCGGCGGCACCGTCGCAGTTCCGGGACAGCACGACAGCGGCGCATGGCTCGGCGATTGTTCTGCGTCACTCTCCGGCGAGTGGAGTGCGCGCCTCACTCCGCTCGAGTCTTTCAGCGCACCTCGCCGATGATCCGCGGATGCCCGTCCACGAGCGGAGTAGCGTGAAGCTTGAAGGCGGCGCGGTCGCTGAAGCTCAGTAGCCCGTTCAGCGCTTCCGGGGTGAAGCGCCAGTAGACGAAGCGATCGTGCGCGTAGATCTCTCCTGGCTCGAGCGCACGTGGAGCGCCGTTCGCGCTGCCATCGCTACTCGGACCGCCGTAGGTCTCGATCAGCATTCGCCCGCCTTCACTGAGACGGCTTGTGAGCAGGCGCAGTAGCGAGAGCGGGTCCTCGACCCGGTGCAGGAGCCCGAAGCAGAAGATGAGATCAAAGCGCTCCTCGAGCGCGTCGAGTGCGTAGGCATCGAGACAGCGGTACTCGACGCGCGAGTCGCGCAGACGGTGGATCTCGCGGAAACCCTCCCCGCCCGAGAGCCTCACCCCCCAGCGGTCTCTCACCCATTCGACGTACTGCTCGTTGTCGATCGCAAGCACACGTCGTGCCCCTCTCGCCTCGGCCAGGAAGCTGTAGAAGCCGTCGAAGGTGCCCACGTCGAGGACCGAGAGACCGGCGAACGAGTCCGGGATCGAGGCCAGCCGGTATCCATGATCGCGTGCCTTCCCCGGCGTATAGAGGTCGAGCTCCCGATTGAGGGCGAAGGTGTGAAACCAGAGGGGCACCGACTGCATGACGCCCCGCGCCTCCGCGGCGCTCGTCTCGATCGGGACCTCCCAGGCGACCTCGCGCTCCGACGGCCAGTCGGCTCGGGCAGCGTCCAACTCTCGTTCATCGGGCTGCTCGATCACCCCTCCATCTCCTACACGTATTGCGACTCTCCTCCTCACCACGCAGGCGAGCTATTTGCCGTCAAGAGCGCGATCTCGGCGCCGACGCCCTGCGTTTCCCGCTTGAGCACGGGGTTTCCAGCCTCCCAAGGACCCCGAGCGACGCAAGGCACGATGATCGCGAGCGACACATACCTTCCCGCTCGGTGGCGGTATCAGAGAACGCGAGTCGCTCGACGAGCCAGTCACTGAGACTGGGATCGTCAATCCTTGTCTAACGGCCCGAGTCCATCGGCGGACGAACCCCGGGCCGCATCAGCCGCCTTGAGGTGGGAGACGGCCACATGGACCGTCGGCTTTGATCTGGATCCCCCAGGATCCCCGGTCAGGGGGCTGTCACTTCGATACTGTCTTCGGGCTTGGCCCGCCCGGACAGCAGCCATGCGAATCATGGCTGGACGCTCAAGCCGATGGCCAGGCGCTGGGGGCGAAGTGTCCAAGAGGGTATTCGTCAGCGTCACGAAGGATCACAACCTCACGTCGAGCCGCCGCGCCTTCAAGCATGCCCTCATGGCGAAGATCGGCGACGCGGGCTTCGCACCCCAGGAGTTCATGGAGTCGGGCCTCTCAGGGAACCTCACCTGGAGCTTCGAGAACGTCGATCGTGTTATGCGGAGATGCGTCGGGGCCGTCATCGTCGGCTTCTCCCGGTGGGACTTCGGCAAGGCGAGGTTCGTCAACGAGTACAGCCACTACGAGGGCGCCGTCGCGATCACGCATGGTCTCCCGCTCCTGACCATGGCGGAGCGCGGTGTAGAGAAGCGAGGGATCCTCAACGAAGCTGGTGGCAGGGCCGTCGCCTCGATGCCCAAGGACGCCTCGCCGGAATGGCTCGAGAGCCCGGAGTTCACGAAACGCTGGGAGCCGTGGTTGGCGGAGATGGCCGAGCGGAAGGACGTGTTCCTGGGCTATTGCAGCAAGAGCAAGGGGGTTGCGAACGAGATCCAGCTTCTTCTGCAGAGGCACGAAGTGTCGGTGCTTGATTGGGCCATGGACTTCGGCGCTGGTGGCACCATCCTCTCTGAGATCGAACAGGCTCGGGCCAAGTGCACGTGCGGGATCTTCCTGTTCAGCGAGGACGACCCATTGGAGGGAGTCAACGATGGCGCGGCGCCCCGAGACAACGTCGTTTTCGAGGCCGGCTATTTCATGAGCTCGAAGGGTTCGGAACGCTGCCTGATCATTCGAGCGGGCAATGCGAAGATCCCTGCGGACGTCGGGGGCACGATCTATCTGCCGTTGGGAACGGAAGGCGACGTTAACGCCATCGAGGGTCGGTTGGCGGCCTTCCTCAAGACAAATCTCTAATCTCGATCGGTGCCCGAGTGCCGGTGTCCCTCATCGCGCGAGTCGACTCGCAGTAGCGCCCGTCGCCCGGTCCGGCGGTCGTACAGGAGATCGAGGTCCACGCCCCACAGGACGAATCGCCCGAGCTCGACACGACCGAGTACTGGGACGCGCTCGAAGAGGCCAAGGGCATGTTCGAGAAGACGGAGGAGCAGAAGGAACTCGCCGAGCGCCAGGCTAGTGAGGACAAACATCTACAGCAGCGGCAGGAGGATGAGCTCAACGAGAAGCTTGAGTCGCTTGTGAAGGCGGAGCAGGCATTCTGGGAAGGCCACGAGAACGACTCGGAGGAGCAGAAGAAGCAATATGAGGGGAGCCTGCAGCAGATTCGCGAGAGCGAACTGCAGAAGCTCGGTGAAGTGCAGGCCCAGGAGCGTGAGACCCAGGATCAGCGCCATGCGGAGGAGCACGACCAGCTCATGGCCGAGCAGGGACTCCCGACTATCGGCGGACCAGCCGATCCTTCGCGGTCGGGTCCCGACGAGCCGGAGCCCCCGCCCCCCCGCCCCCGCCAGCGCCGCCCCCTCCCGAGCGGTAGTGGCTGCGACCAGCAAGCCCCGTCCCGGCGAACACGTTCACGGGCTGAGCACCACGAGACCTCGCCGCCCTTGAACTTCTCTCGTTCCGTGCGTTATCTGTTCGACGCCTCGCTGACATGCACTAGCTGTCGGTCAAGGGACGGTCCCGCATATCGCCGAGGCGAGCGTTGCTCCCGTCGGCTGCATTGTGCAGAGCGAGGTGTCCCAAATCCTGAGATTGATGTCGACTGGCTGCGGGTTTGCAGGCCTGACGAACGCCTACGCTGGCGGTAGCAGTTGAGTTTCCGCCCGTGCGCCAAGACCTGCGCAAGGGCATTCGCGGCGGGCTCTGTTGCCCCGTCTGTTGCCCCCAAACGATTGTCGACCATCCCGCACGATTAGAAAAAGCCCCGTTTCCAGGGCTTTCGGGGATGGGCCGGGTTGGATTCGAACCAACGACCTTGGGATTAAAAGTCCCCTGCTCTGCCAGCTGAGCTACCGGCCCGCGCCGGATGAGTGTAGAAGCCGGTCGGTCACGAAGCCGTGTGGCGGAGTCCCGGGACTCAGAAGTGGACGCATTGAGCGGGATCGAGTGAGGCGAACGGGCACTCCTCGCCTCCCGGGCACACGGCGAAGTCGTGGCACAGCGCGAGTCGCACGAGTCCCGCCTCCATGTCCCGGAGGTCGAGCTCCGCGACCGTCGAGAGCGAGGCGAGGGCATCGAGCGTGGTCGGCAGGTGTGTGTGCGCGGCTGCTGCAGCTGCGCGCTCGTCGAGAGCGGGTTCGGCGGCTCGCCACACGCCCCGCAACTCGCGGAGGAAGGCATGGGCCGTGGCCGGTCCCCAGCCCGGCAAGCTCTCCAGGTTCCGCTCGAGCTGATCCTGAGCAGTGAGCCCGTCGCAGAAGGTCGAGAGGCGCCCGCTCGCTCGGTTCGCGAGGACGCCCGCCAGCGCCTGCAGCTGAGTCGCTTCGCTCTCTCCGTCGTGGCCCCCGATGCCGAGAAGAGCCACGAGCTCCTCGCGGCTGCGCTCTCCGGCGGCGCCGATCGTGTCCACACCGGCCGCTCTCAGCACTCGATACGTGCGCAGGGCGACTGCCGTCGAGCTGCTGCTGCCGAGAAGGGTCGCCGCAAGAGCCCACCGCTCGACCTCGTCCACACCGGCGTCCACGTCGATTCCGAGCTCCAGCGAGTACCGGCCACCGAGCCTCGATACGACCGTGCACGCGCGACCGATGCTGCCAAAGCCGGCAGGCTCGGCGGATCGCGCCGTTCGAGTGTGTGCCCCAACGCTCATCGCGTTCTCCTCTCGTGGCGTCCGATTTCTGCATCGAGTGTGGTGACTGGCCGGCGGATCGGCAAGCGGGAATCTCCGGAAGGGGGACGCGGCGTTCTACGACCTGAGAGCGCGATCCGAGGTCGTGAAACAACACCCTGCCTGCCTCCGCTACGGTTCGGCGCGAGGCACCGCTCCGTGCCCGCGGACATGGCGCGACGAGCAGCGTGAACGCAGGTACCGAGAGGCATGGGCGGCGATACAGAGAAGGATTCGCACGTGGCTGACTCGCCCCCGCCATCTCTCGCCTGCCGGTTCGAAGCAGCGATCTTCGACTGGGACGGGACGGCGGTGCCCGACCGGCACGCCGATGCGGAGCGTGTCCGTCAGCTCGTGGAAGACCTCTGCGCGCGCGGTTTCGACATCGGCATCGTCAGCGGCACACACGTCGGCAACGTCGACGGGCAGCTGGCCGCACGACCGGTGGGGCCGGGCAAGCTCTACCTCTGTCTCAACCGCGGGTCCGAGGTCTACGTCGTCGACGCGACCGGCCCGGTCCTCATCGACAGACGTACGGCCACTCCGGCCGAGGACGAGGCGCTGACCGACGCTGCACGCGCGACGGTCGCTCGGCTCGCCGATCGCGGTCTCAGGGCGACCATCGTCGCCGACCGTCTGAACAGGCGGAAGATCGATCTCATCCCGGAGCCGGCGTGGGAGGATCCGCCCAAGGCGAGAATCGGCGAGCTCCTGGCCGCTGTCGAGGACCGCCTGCACGCGAGCGGCTTCAACGGGTTGACCGAAGTCGCGGCGCTCGCCGAGGAGGCAGCCGGCGACGCCGGCCTCGCAGACCCACGGGTCACGAGCGACGTCAAGCACGTCGAAATCGGGTTGACGGACAAGTCCGACTCGGCCCGCTGGCTGTTCCGTGAGCTCGGGCGCCGAGGTATCGGTCCGCACGCAGTGCTCCTCGGCGGGGACGAGTTCGGCACGGTTGCGGGACTCCCCGGTAGCGACTCGTTCATGCTGGTGGGGGAGACGGCGGCGACGGCGAAGGTCTCCGTCGGCGTCGAGCCCGGAGGCGTGCCGGGAGACATCGTCGCGCTGGGTGGAGGACCCGATGCCTTCGTCGAGCTGCTCGAGGACCAGGTGCGGCGACGTGCACGAGGAGAGCTTCCGCTCGTCGATCCGGATCCTGAATGGACACTCGTGGTCGAGGGTCTCGACCCGGCACGTGAGCGCGCGCGAGAGGCGCTGTTGACGCTTGCGGACGGGCGGATCGGTACGAACGGGGCACCCGCGCTGTCTCATCCCCTGGCGAAGCCTTCTGTCCTCGTGGCCGACCTCTATGACGGCAAAGGCTCCGTCAGCCGTCTGCTCGAGGGCCCCATCTGGACGAGCCTCGCGGGCGAGCTCGATGCGACGGCCGAGCTTCGCCGCGTTCTCGACCTGCGGACGGGCGTCCTACACGAGGAAGTAGTGCTCCCTGACGGACAGCGGGTCCGTTCCCTGCGTGCGTCGTCGTTCGCTCGCCCCGGGGTGGTGGTTCTCCGCGCCGAAGGACCGCTGTCTGCGTTACGCGGTTCCCGAAGCCTGCTGCCTCCGGGGGGCAAGTCGCGTCATCGAACGGGCGCCCGCGGCGAGCGGCAGTGGGTTCAAGTCAGCGGAACGCACGGTGAAGTGACCGCCGCGGCAAAGGACATGCTGCGCGGGAACCGCGGGATGACGCGACTCGACCGTCTGGGAGCGTTCGTCGTTCGGGCGGATTCGCCGCCGGACCCGGTAGCTGCAGTCGCAGCTCTTCGCGAGGCGGAGGGGGTCGGCTTCGAGCGACTCCTCTCGGAGCACCGGGAGGCCTGGGGGGAGCTCTGGGATACCGCCGACGTGAAGATCGAAGGCGATCCCGAGCTCCAGCGAAACGTTCGTCTGGCGCTCTTCCAGATGAGCGCGTCGGTTGCGCGCAGCGGCGAGTCGGCGCTCGGAGCCCGAGGCCTCACGGGACCGGGCTACCGAGGTCACGTCTTCTGGGACACCGAAGTCTTCGTGCTTCCGTTCCTCGCCGCCACCCAGCCGCAGGCAGCACGCACGGTTCTCGAATACCGGGTGCGACGGCTGCCGGCCGCGCTGAGGTTGGCGCGTGCCTCGGGTCGTCAAGGCGCGCGCTTTCCGTGGGAGTCGGCCCGCACCGGCCTCGACGTCACCCCGGACCGAACGCGGATCCACGGCGAGCGAGTCCCCATCCTGACGGGGCAGCTGGAGGAGCACATCGTCGCCGACGTGGCGTGGGGTGCTGCCTGCTATCTCGACTGGACCGGGGACGAGGAGTTCCGAGCCGGCCCGGGACTCACGCTTCTCGTCGAGACGGCCCGCTACTGGGCGTCGCGAATCCGCCTCGACGAGGACGGGCGGGGCCACATCGAGGGCGTCATCGGCCCGGACGAGTACCACGAGAACGTCGACGACAACGCGTACACGAACGTCATGGCGCGGTGGAATCTGCGAGCGGCGGCCTCGGCTGCGATGTCGGTGGAGGGGGCGGACGTCGAAGAGTCGGAGCTCACTGGTTGGCTCGAGCTCGCGAGCACCCTCGTCGACGGCTACGACGCCACGACGGGGATCTACGAACAGTTCGCAGGGTTCTCGAGGCTTGAGCCGCTCGTGATCGCCGAGCTCGCCGAACGGCCCGCCGACGCGGAGCGTCTGCTCGGTCGCGAGCGCTTGCACGGCTCACAGGTGGTGAAGCAGGCGGACGAGTTGATGCTCCATCAACTCGTGCCGGACGAGCTCGCTCCCGACTCGCTCGAGTCGAACCTCGGCTTCTACGAGCCTCGAACGGCGCACGGAAGCTCCCTCTCGCCGGGCATCCACGCCAGTCTGTTTGCACGAGCGGGGATGATCGACGAGGCGCTCGAGTGGCTCCGGATCGCGAGCAGGCTCGACGTCGAGGACCTCACACAGAGCACCGCGGCCGGTCTCCATCTCGCGACCATGGGCGGCCTGTGGCAGGCACTCGTATTCGGCTTCGCCGGTCTGCGACCGGCCGGAGAGGAACTTCGACTGGATCCGCGGCCGCTCCCCGAGGCCTGGCACGGCCTCGAGTTCGGCGTTCGCTTCCGGGGTGCCCGAGTTCAGGTCCGCCTCGAGAATGGCGCGCTCGTCGTCTCGAGCGATCGCCCGGTTCGTCTCCGGGTCGGCGCACGCCGAGCGCCGGTACTCGCCACCAACCCCGGCGTTCGGCTCGAAGCCCATGGTCGGACGTGGAGGACCGCGTAGCGGGCGACGTGTCGGCACGGGATCGCTCACTGGGTCGACCAGTCCCGCGGTCTAGCTCAGCTGGTAGAGCAGGGGACTCCGATCCTAAGGTCGGAGGTTCGCGAACCGAACCGGATTCAGACGAGATGCGACGACGACGGCGCACCGGCGTGGCTCGCGACGATCAAACGGATCTGTCTGCTGACAGGATCGGACTTCATCTCAGCTCGAGCTCTCCCCCAGCAGACGCTCCAGCATGCCGGCGTACTGCAGGAGGTGCCGGTCGGCGAGGAACCGCTCCGTGACTCGCCGTCGGCCCGCGGCCCCTAGCCGTTGCGCGTCGTCCGGGTGTTCGAGGAGCCTGGAAACGTGACTCGCGAATGTGTCGAGATCATGCGGCTCATGGAGGAGGCCCGTCTCCCCGTCCACGATCTGATCGACGATCCCACCGACCGCGCTCGCGACGACAGGGCGCGCCTTCCACAGCGCTTCGGCGATGGTGAGGCCGAATCCCTCGGCGAGGCTCTTCTGGACGACGACCGCCGCGTGGCGCTGGAGCGCGTTGACCACCAGTGCGTTCTCGGCGACATCCTCCATCGCCAGAGCAGCCAGATCGACCCGTTCGCGCTCCTTTGCCGGAAGGCGTTCCCACGCCGCCACCGTCTCGTCCCAGATCTGGCGCGCCTCGGGGTCGTCGTCGACTCCGTCGACTGACGGGCCCGCGAGGATCAAGCGAGCACCCGTCGAGCGATTCACGCCCTCGACGAACCCGGTGAGAACACCACGCATGTCCTTCATGCGATCCCAGCGCGAGACCTGCACGACGAGCGGTTCCGACGGACGAGGAGGAGTCCCTGCACGCACGACTCGTGCGGGCCTCGCCCGCGGCCGCTCAGCCTCCTCGTAGGCGACGAGACCGGCGCTTGCGAGCAACGCTGGCCCCTCTCCTGGCTCGAGATCGACGTTCTTCGGAGAGAACGGGTCAATCGACGGGGGTATCACGACGAGCCGATCCCGGTCGATCCAGGGAGGCGCGAACGAGTTCCGTGAGAAGACGAACGCATCGGCGTCCTCCACGTCGGGCCGAATGAACGCCCACGCCCGCTCTGACCATTCATTCGGGGTCTCGAGGCCGATGTGGCAGCGCCAGATCACGTGTGCACCGGCTTCGCGCAGAGCCGGGATGAGGCCGGCTGGTTGGGGATCGTGGACGAGGACGATGTCGCCCCTTCTGACGCGCTCGCGGAGTGACGCCTCGTTGGCGGCAAGAGTGCGTTCGTAGGTGTCGCGTGCTCGTTTGTCGAGCTTGAGCCCGTCTCCGGGGCCGCCGTAGAGACCGTTGTGGATCCGTTTTGTGACGGCGAAGAACTCTGAGTCTCCGGAGATCACGAGCCAGCGCGTATCGATGCCCTCGTGCCGGACGTACCCGAGCAGGAGCCGCAACATCTCGGCGACGCCACCTCCGTTTGCAGTCGAGTTCACGGTCAGCACTCGCCGTCCGGCGAGGAGTTCGCGTGTGCGCGTCGCGGACTCCTCGAGACGTGCGATGCGCTGGTCTCCCACGAGCGAGGTCAACCGCCCCGGGTCGAGGTTCGGGAACTGGACCTCGATCACGTGGGACACCGCTGGTTTGCGTCCATCTCGGTCGAACTGGCGACGTTAGCGCAGGTCCGGGCGCCCCGACTCGAAATCACCGACGAAACGTCACTCGAGCTGCCGCGTCGGTCGTGCGGCTCGGTCTCCCCGGCTGGTCGCGCTAGACGTGCCGAGCGGCTGCGCGAATCTCTTCGACGGCCGCTCTGCTCCCGAGCAGCGCAACCTGGAGTTGTGCCTCGAGCGGGACCCGGCGGTGCTCGTGCGCCACGACCTCGGGCAGCTTCGCGAGCACGTCCTCCGGTACGGCGAGAGCCTCGAGCAACGGCTCGATCGCTGTGGGATCGAGCCCTGCGGAGCCGAGCGCCTCGACGGGATCGGTCTCGAAGGCGACGCGATAGGCGTGGTCCGCCGCAACTCTTTCCGCGAGCGCGACGAGCGCTCGTAGCTCCCGCTCGAGCGCCGCCGCGAGTCCCGACATCCCGGCGGCCTCGGCTGCTGCGACGGGATCGGCGTCGAACCGCGACCGGAACTCGGCGTCGCTCTCCAGCGCGCGCCGGAGCTGCGCGAGGTCGCGCTCCGTCAACGGCTCTGCGACGCGCGGATCCGTGACGCTAGGCGCCACGAAGATCCGCTTCGCCCGCAGCACCCACCCTTCGGGGGCGGGGCGGAGGAGACGCAGGAGGCGCCCGAGCCGCTCGTTGCCGTACCCGTCCGTCAGCACGTCAGACCAGACGGCCGGGAGCCGGCGAATCTTCCGTGCTCTTGGGCGGTGTCGGCTCGAGCTGCGGGGGAAGATCCGGCGCCCGTCGTGCGTCTAGTGAGTGACAGGCGATACGAGGTTGTCTGCTCGGCGGAACGGCGATCGAGGAGAGGGAGTCCCATGCGCGAGGTCACAGCACACGCAACGCTCGTCGAGAGGGAGGCGCTCGAGATCGGGAGCCTGATCGGCGCTGTGGTTCCACGGCGCGAGCTCGAGAGGCATCTGCACAACGACAACCCGCTCGGGGTCTGGTTCGACCTCGCAGCGGACGGAGGGGAAGTGCTTCGCCTCACCGTCCACCTCTCCGCCGCCGATGCGCGCGAGGCGCTGCAGCTCGCGGGAGACGACGACATCGCGCTCGCGCTCGACGGAGAGTCGATCCAGAAGTTGGTCGACGATCCCGACGTCGAGGCGCATGGGATGCGCGGAGCACTCGCGATCGCGGTGACGACCGCGGCCATCGCGACGCCCGCAAGCCTCGCGGCGAACAACCCTCAGGTCGTCCGCACCGATGTGAGCTCGCAGGTCACGAAGCCCGCCCTGACTCGCCAGGTCGTGAAGCCGGCATTCAAGCCCCAGGTCACGCGGACCGCCTTCAAGCCGCAGGTTGCACACACGGCGCTGGCTCGCCAGATACACCTGGTCGTACTCCGGGTCGGCGTCCACGCAGTTCGCTGAGCTCGAGGCCTCCCCGTCGCCCGAGCGCCCTCACTCGGGCGGCGCACGGTTCCGACGGACCTACGGCGCCGTATGGTCGAAGTGGAGCACGCGGCGCAGGCGCTCGCCGAGGTCGTCTAACAAATCGGTTGCGAGCATGGGCGCGCTGCGCAGGACGACGCAGCGGTCGGCCAGGCGGACCTCGTCGACCTCCTCGACCGATACGAGGAGGAGCTGACGCCCGAAGCGGCCGCCGCGCACCTCGAGCAGGTCGGGGCAGTCGATCCTCGAGCCGAAGCGGAGGCCTTCGACGAACCCGACCAGTCCCTCCGGCGCCTCGACGTCGAACCCGTCGCAGCGGGTGAGCAGATCCTCACGCCGATCGTCCGTCGCGCCATCTCCGTTCCAGCCCGGGTGGCCCATGCCGTCGCCGTCGAGCGGCGCCGACCGGGAGTGCGGGAGCGTCGGCCGCGGCCGCATGGGAGGAAGCTCCGCCGGCGGAAGCGGCACTAGCGCCTCGTCCACGTCGCTCACCGCCCTCTCACCCTTCAACTCGTCGAGCCTTCGCTCCAGCTCCGAGATCCGCGCGAGGTGGAGATCGAGCGCCTCGTGCAGTGCGGCCAGCTCGACGCGCTCCCCCTCGAGCTCGCCGACGACCGCCGCGAGCTCCGCTGTCCGCGCGCGTTCCTCGCGCGTGCCGAAGAGGATCTCCTCGTAGGCCCAGGGGCGCAGGCGGCCCCACTCGGCGGCGGCGAGCCAGTCCTCTCTCCCGTTGGCCCCTTCCGGGGAGCTGCGCCCTTCAAGCGGCAATGCGCGGCCTCCAGTGAGCTTCAAGCCATGGTAGACCCCTTCTCGCCGGCAGGTGTACCCACCGCCGGCGAGCCTCTACCACCTGTTAAAGATCGAGATCCGCGTAGATCGCCGCATGGTCGGATGCCGCCTCGACCGGCTTCGTGATCGTCGGGTGGATCTCCCACTTCGTCGGCGGGTTCTCGTTCTCGCCCCGGACACCCTTGCGGAAGACGGCGCCGCCCGTGACTCTCCCGTAAGAGCGCCGGCGAGAGGAGGATGTAGTCGAACTTCTCCTTCGCGCTGCCGCGCCCGAAGGTGCCGGTGAGCCCGTCCTGGCTGAAGCTCGGATGCGTCGAGACGTCCTTCAGGTTCGTCTTCGAGAGCAGCGGCTCGAGTGGGGGAGAGCCGGGGAAGTCGTTGAAGTCGCCGACGACGACCACGTTCTCCTCGCCCGCCTTGACGAGGTCGCGGTAGATCCTCGCGACCCGCCTTGCCTGCAGCTCCCGAAGCGCGGACGAGACCGAGGGCGGCCCGTAGCCCTTGCTCTTCAGGTGATTGACGAGGACGACGAGCCGCTTGCCCGTCTTCGTGACGATCGTGTACTCGGGGCAGTCGCGGCTGAAGATGCGGCTCCCCTTCCAGAGGTCGTCCACGTGTGAGCGCACCGAAGCGAGGTCGAAGCCCTTCTTCAGCAGGATTCCGACGTCGATCCCGCGGTCGTCGTTGTCGTCGATGAGCATCACGTGCTCGTACGGCTTTCCGTTCACCTTCTTCAGGAGGATGTCGGAGAAGAGCTCGAGGGCGGTGCGGTTGTCGGCCTCGACGACGCCGAGGACGTCCGCGTCGATGTCGCGCATGACCATCGCGGTGTGCTCGGTCGCGAGCTCGTCGGTCGGCTCCTTCGTCAGCTCGACCCAGCCGATCCACTCCTCGCGTCCGTTCGCGACGATCACGGGCGTCGTCTCGCCACCGACCTTCGTCCGCTTGAGGAGGTGGCCGCGGTTCTGGCGGAGGAGGGCGAAGCCACCCCTTGGTTGATCCTCCTTCGCGAGCCCGAGGTCGACGAGGAGCGCGACGATCTGATCCTTGATCGCCGGCGTGTAGACCGGCTCGTTCAGGAGCTTGTTGACGTTCGCGTAGTCCTCGAGGAACTTGCGCCCGTTCGCCCACGTCGGAAGGCTCAGGGCCTTCGCGCGGT
This sequence comes from uncultured Actinomycetes bacterium, assembly GCA_963809405.1. GTDB lineage: Bacteria > Actinomycetota > Thermoleophilia > Gaiellales > Gaiellaceae > GMQP-bins7. The sequence continues at coordinate 494,396 of CAWEJN010000002.1, read as the reverse complement.
CGAAGAGGCTTTCGACGTTGAAGGACGCGATGCGCATGACGCCTCCTTGTCCGACGGCAGCGGGAGCGTTACACGCGCCGGGCGCGGGCGCTTGCGTGCCCTCCGTGCGCCGCGGCCGCCTCTAGACTCGGGGCCGGGCCCCCATCGACTAGCGGCCCAGGTCACGGCCCTTTCAAGGCCGTAGCGCGGGTTCGAATCCCGCTGGGGGCATTTCGCTGTCTCTCAGCGAAGCGCGTCAACCGTCGCCGTCGGGACGTGGTCGCTCCAGCGGTTCAGTACGGTCGCGTCAGTGCTCACGAGTGTGCACTTCTGGAGCTGCGCGAGGGCGGCGTACTCGGCCTCGTACGTCGTCATCATCTGGAGCTGCACAGCGAGCTCCCGCGCCCGGCGCCGGAGCACCGCGTCGCCGAGGAGCCGGATCTTCAGACCATTGACGTAGCGGAGACGCTCGCGGGCCTGGTCGGCCGTGAGCTCGCGGCGCCCGACCGCCTCGTACGCCGCCGAGAGCGTCTGTGAGCGCCAGAGCGTGGGCGCATAGAGCTCGTGCTCTGGCGAGACCTCGACCGAATCCGCAGCGCGCGCGAGCGCGGTGCCGCTGTCGATCACGTACCGCGTCATTGCGGCGACGCTACCGCGCTTCGCCCAGCGGCGTGGCGGACGAAGGCGGTCAGCCTCTCGAGATAGCCGTCAGCGAGCCTCGGCGGATCGCCGATGTAGACGCGGTGGTCGGCGCCCGGGAACACGTCTACCTGCAGGAGCTCGGGTCGGACCGCTTCGCGAAAGATGGTGACGCTCTCCGCGATCGGGGTGATCGGGTCGTCGGCGCCGAAGAGTGCGAGCGCAGGGATCTCGAGTCGCTCGAGGGCCGGCCGAGGGTCGTAGTCGAGCAGCGCGGCGAGCAGACGCCACTCCGCGTCGCTCTCGGGGAGCACGGGCAGCGAGAGGGTCTCGAAGGCCCTCGGGAAGCCGTGCTCCTCGATGAGTGCGCGAGCATCGGCGAGGGAGCTACCCGATCTCAACATCGAGACGATGCGGTCGTAGTAGCGACTCACTTCGTCGATCTCGGACTCGGGGATACCCGCCCGCGTCATGTACAGGCGGGTCGCGTACCGCTCCTGCTGCTCCGGCGTGACGCCCGGGCCGGAGCTCGTGATCACGAACGCCGCGCCCGGGCAGCGAGCCGCCGCGTCCACGACGACCCATCCGCCCTGGCTGTGGCCGTAGAGGCCGACGGACCTCTCGAGGGACTCGTCCGCGCGCAGTGCCTCGAGACAGGCGATCGCGTCGTCTGCTTGCTCGCCGATCCCCGCGTCCAGCCAGCTTCCGGTCGACTCGCCCACTCCGCGCTTGTCGAACGAGGACACGGCGATGTCGTTCGCGAGCAGGTGCTCCCGGATCGGAGGGAAGAACACGTCGTTGTCCCGATCGGACGGTCCGGAGCCCGGATGCATGAGCACGGTCGCGACCGTCGTGCCGGCGGGAACCCAGACCGAGCCGGCGAGCTCGACCTCGCCGCTCCGTACCGTCAGATCGCGTCGACTCGAGTGGCCCGGCACGCGCCCATTCTGCCCACGAGCCGTCGTGGCGCCGGGGACACCCCTGGCAGACTTTCCGGGTCGGGCGGTTAGCTCAGCTGGTAGAGCGCCTGCTTTACACGCAGGTGGCCGCAGGTTCGAGTCCTGCACCGCCCATTTCGCACGGAGCACCATCCGGGTCTGGCTCAACGATGCGATGCACTTCGGGCGATCAGTGCTCGGTGTGCGTGCGCGTGCTGTCCTCGGTGCTGTCCCGCGTGGCCGGCGTCAAGTGCAAGCGGCGAGCTCGCGACCTCCGGCTTGCAAACTCGGGCGAGGCGGGACCTGGGTGCGTCTAGATAGGTCAGAAGTGCGATGGATGAGCGAAATCCGTTCAGTGAGTCGGTCTTCCGGAGTCGCTACTGATCCTCGTGATCTGACACAAATCTGACACGGCGTCAGTCAGGGGACGTCACGCTGCGCAGTCGGGAGTCCTCCCCGTACGGCAAACGCTTGCCCAGGCGAGGGGCACTCACCTGAGGAGTTGAAGGCCATGAGGGAAGGTCTTGAGCGGCTCCGGCAGCAAGGCGTTGAGCCAATCGACTGACAGCCGGATGGGCGCTGGCCAACAAGCGCTTCAAGAGAACAAGGCGCAAAGTGCGAGAAACCGTCGGCCCATCGCCTTGACGCTTCATCCATATCCGCTTAGGTTGCCGATCGCACCGAGCACGGAGCGCGAGTAGGTCGAAGCCCAGCCTGACGGCTCTACGCGGAAGCGGAAGGTCAGTGGGTTGGGTGGACGAAAGCGCCACCGGCTCGGTGAATTCTTTCAAGGCCCGAAACGCGACGATCGCAGCGGCGCGGGCTCTGTCGAGAAGCGGATCTCTTGGTTCGTCCGACCGTCCTTGCGGAGACGAACCTGGACGCGCAGGCTTCCCCGCCGGAGGAGGGCTGTCGACGATCCTCGCCTACTCGAGGCGGCTCACGTCAACTCTCGGCGTCCGCCTCCATCACGGCCAGTCGCGTGTAGTAGTCGGGCAGCTCCTTCAAGTGCGCCCAGGCGATCTTCCCAGTCGCGATCGGATCGTCACCGGTGACATTCGTCTCGGGATCGTGCGCCCCGTGCTCGAGCTCGACCTCGAGGCCGGCCCGGAACTGCTCCACGTCGAACGGCGCTGAGGTCCAGTCGATCCCGATCTCAGATCCGATGCGCTTCGCATCCGACTCTGTGAAGCGTGCAGGGTCCGTCATCGTCGGCCTCCGATCGTATGTCGTGCGGTTCAGGTCGCCCCACCTCTCTCGTCCCTCCCTCCATTCTGCGCGCCCCCGCATCTCGTGCGGCGCCAGTCGCCCGGCCCCGGCCCGGATACCTCCAAGAGCTCTTCCGCGCACTTGTAAGCGCGTATGAGAAGGCCCGCCTTGAGCGGGCCTTCTCCATCGACACACGGCTATGCGCGGGTGGTCCTAGGTGATCTTGAGGATCAGGTGGTTGTCGTCGGGAGCCTGCTTCACCATCGTGATGTGGTAGGTGCCCTTGGCTGAGAGCGTCAGCTTCGCGCCGACCCTCTCGATCTTGGTGCCGCCGGGACCCTTGATGATGAGCGCCGCCTCGTCGAGGTTGAGGAGCTGTTGGCATTGCGCTGCTCATACTCGATCCAATTGTCGGCCTCGACTTGTCGGCGCAGCACGTGTTGGGTGCGCTCGGCGGGCTAGCGGCACTCGGCCTCCCATACGGCTGGCTCGCGCTCTCGGCAGGCGCGGTCTTCCCGAGCCGCGCTGCTGCGGTCGGCATTCCGGCCGGCCTTGCAGCTGGCGGTTACCTCGTGAATGGCTTGCACGGGCTTGCAGGCTGGCTCGACCCTTTTCGCTTCCTCTCGCCCTTCTGGCTCGTCGGCTCCTCTCCGCTCCGCAGTGGCGTCCACGGACCGGGTACGGCTGTCGTGCTCGGGGCTGCGAGCGTGGCCCTCATCATCGGCTCAGTGCTTGTCGAGCACCGCGACTTGCAGGCTCCTTGACCTCTCGTTGCGCTCGTCGGCGACAAAGTCGAACACCTTCTCCACCGAGATCGAGATGACGATCTCTCCCTGGACGTGCGCGATCGAGGTCCGACTTTGACAACAGGCTCAGACCCGCCTCGGCACGTTGCCGCTCACGGTGAAAACGAACCGCGACCTGGAGCCGCCGTCTGTGCCTGAAGACATTGCGAGCAAATCGGAAGTGTCGTCTGAGGCTCGCTACGAGCAGAACCAGAGTGAGGATGGCAGCGATGCGCCGGGGAGTCAGGACGCGCTCGCGGCGGCCCGGCTGCTCCTCTGGCCGCTCCTCGATGCCGACATCGTTACCTGAGGAGCTTCCACACCGTCGCTACACCCCTCAGCGACCCTTTGCGCCAGGTCACGAGCGCGACGACGACGAGACCAGCAACGACGAGCACTCCGAGAGATCGGATCTCGGATTGCAACGCCGTGAGATCGTCGTCGAGGCGCTGCCGTTCGGCGGCGATCTCCGTGCGGATCTCCTCGACGGTGCGCTCAGACATGGCTTCGGAGCGCGTCTGCCGTGCGCTCTGCCTCCTCGATCGCTTGCTCTGGCTTGGGAGGAGAGGCTTTCTGCGCGAAGCGAACGGCCAGGAATCCGGCGATCGCTGCAAGGAGCAGGATCGATCCCGACACGATGAGGAGCGACAGCCACAGAGGTAGTGCCTCGCTGATCCCCGCCGCCGCAGCCGCAAGGGCGAAGCCGATCGCATAGACGACGAGAACCGCGGCAAGGAGCGCAAGCCCCACTGCGACGCCGAGCGCCATCGCCTTCTTCTTCGCTTCGAGCTTCGCCAGCTCGAGGTTCAGGCGTACGAGTGCCTGCGCTCTCTGCTTCACGGACTTCGTCCGCGCGACGAAGCCGAACATGACGTCAGCCTATAACGATGCTCTCGTGAAGCGGTAGGAGTCGACCGTCGATCGCGCCCGAGCAATGCCAGATCTCGGCTGGCCCCCACTCACCAAGTAGGGGGTCACCGGCCCTCCCACCCCCTCCGAGATGATCACGCGATCGACGCCCGCCCGGCGGGCCGTTCCGCGGCCATCGCCGCGTCGGCGAAGCTTCAACGCGGCTCGATCGCCGTAACACTGAGCGCGAACTCGACCGCCTGATCGACGCTCAAGCCGCCGCCCTGGGCCCATGCCGCGTCGAACGCGTCGTTCCCCAGCGGTTCTCGGGCCTGGGCGATCGTCGCGTCGAGCTCTTCCTTCTCCCCCGGAGTGAGGATCGCGCCGATGCGCTCGACTAATCCGACGAAGACACCGAGTAGAGTCGCTGCGTCTCTCGCATCTCCGCCGGCCAGAGCGATTGCCGCGATGGCCCGAAGGCAAACGGCGACCTGCGCCAGGTATCCCATCTCCCAGGCGAGCTCGATGCTCTCCCGGTAGTACTCGAGAGCCCTCGCAGGACTCGTCGTCCGCATAAGGTCGGCGAGACCCCCCAGCACCTCCGCTTCTGCCCGCGAGAAACCGTGCACGCGACACACTTCGAGGCTCTCCTCGAACGACTGCCGCGCCTCCTCGCTCTCACCGTTCGCCGCGAGGGCAAAGCCGAGTAGACCGATGGCGAGCGCGAGAGAGTAGGTGTCGCGACCACGGGTACCTGCGACCCTCTCGCGCAAGAGCGAGATCGCCCGCTCGTTGTCGCCCCTCGCGAGTGCATTGGACGCGAGATTTTGCAGCGCGGTGAGTCGGCCTGTCTCGTCCCCGGCCGCTTCGTACTCCGCGAGCGACTCCTCGTAGAGCTCGACCTCGGCGGTGTGGTCACTACGTGTCCCGGCGATCATCCCGAGAAGGTTGAGCGCGTAGCCCGACCCACTTCTGTCGCCGTGTTCCCTCGCAAGCTCGAGAGCCTCGCGCCCAAGTTGCTCGGCGGCGTCGAGATCCGCCTGCCAGATAGCGAGATTGCCGGCCTCGCTGAGTGCACGGGCGCGAGCGGAGGCTCGAGCAGCAGGAGCTGCGGCAAGAGCAGCTGCGAGTCTCTGCCGCCCTTCGCGGTAGAGGCCTCGCCGGTTCCAGTAGAGGCCAAGCCTCCCTGCCAGCTCGAGCGCCCGCTCGGGGTCGAGCGCGAGCGCGGTATCCAGGGCGCTGCGAAGATTGTCACGCTCCTCCTCGATCCGCCCGAGCTCATACTCGCCGACCTTGCGACGCTCGTCGACATCCTCGACGAGGACGAGGTAGTACGCGAGGTGACGTTGCGCGATTCGCTCGGCCGCTCCATCATCCCGGAGCCGCTCACGGGCGAACTCGCGGATCGTCTCCAGCATCCAGTAGCGCTCGTTCGCGAAGCGGAGGAGGCTCTTCTCGACGAGCGATTGCAGCGTGTCGAGGTCAGCCGCGATGACTCCCTCAGCCGCGTCCAAGGTGCAACCTCCTGCGAAGACGGAGAGCGCTCGGAAGACTCGCTGCTCTTCTCCTTCGAGAAGGTCGTAGCTCCATCCGATCGTCGCCCGGAGCGTCTGTTGTCGCGCCTCGGCATCCCTGCCGCCTCTCAGCAGGTCGAGGCGATCGGAGAGGCGTTCCAGGATCTGCGCGGGAGAAAGTGCCTTCGTTCGAGCCGCGGCGAGCTCGACCGCGAGCGGCAGGTCGTCGAGGCGGGCGCAGAGCTCGGCGATCTCGTCCGAAGGCTCCAGTCCCGAACGCTCGCAGAACAGTGCGACTGCTTCGGACGAGGCGAGCGGAGGCACCGCGTACTCGACCTCGCCCTGCACGCGCAGGAGCTCGCGGCTCGTACAGAAGAGCGTGAGGTTGGGGCAGGTCTGCACGAGGCCAGACAACGCGGGAGCAGCCTCGATCACTTGTTCCAGGTTGTCGAGAAGGAGGAGCATCTCCCGCTCGCCGATGTGGACAGCGAGTTCGTCGTTCGCCCCGAGCGCCTGCGCGATCTCGTCCGTCACCAGCGAGGCCTCGCGCAGCGACGCCAGACCGACCCAGAAGACGCCTGCCTTGTACGCGGGGACCAGGCTCGCCGCCGCCTCAAGCGCGAGGCGCGTCTTTCCCGACCCTCCAGGCCCAGTGAGGGTGAGCAGGCGAGTCCCTCGCTCGACGCTCGCGATCACCTCCGCGAGTTCGCGCTCCCTGCCCACGAAGGAGCTTGCTGGGCGAGGCAGGTTGGTGTTCGAGACTGTCTTGAGCGGGGGGAAGGTCTTGTCTCCGAGTTGGTAGATCGGTACAGCGCCCTCGATGTCCATCAAGCGGTGCTCCCCGAGATCGGTAAGCAACAGACCATCCACAAGCGCCCGCGTCGTCTGCGAGAGCACGACCTGGCCTCCGTGCGCTGACGCGCCGACCCGTGCAGCGAAGTGCACGTCGTCGCCCACGTAGCCCTCGTCCGTCACGAGCGGCGTTCCCGTGTGCAGGCCGATGCGCAGGTGGATCTGACTTTCCGCGAGCGCGTCCGTCATCGTCTGCGCCGCGGTGACTGCCCCCGGAGCGGACGGGAAGGCGAAGAAGAAGGCATCTCCCTGGGTGTCCACCTCGACACCATGCTCCGCCTCACACGCCTCGCGCACGATGCGTCGATGCTTGGCGAGCGCATCCGCGTAGGCCTCCGCGCCGAGGTCGCGCAGGAGCTTCGTCGATCCTTCAACGTCGGAGAAGAGGAACGTGACGGTGCCGGTCGGAAGGTCGTCGCGCATGCGCCAGGATCATCCGCGGAGGGCGACCTGCCGTCCAGTCGCCCTACCCCTCCCCCGCGCGACGCGCTTAGGCGCTGGGGCCTGGTCGCGGGAGGCATCGACCGTGGCCTCGAAGACACCATTGCCGGAGGCTCGCCACGAAGGGCGGGAAGTCCGATGGCCGAACGGTCGTCGCCACCCCGCGCTCGACGCTCAGGAGCGGATCGACGCGCTTTCCACACGCCGATCCGCTCCTCCATGGGCCGACGCGAGTCCTCAGTTCCGGTCGATCCCCTTGCCAGCCGGGGAGACCACGTCCCACGCGGCACCGAAGTCGGTCAGACCCTCGCCGTTGGTCTGGCCGCGCTTGGTGTCACCGGAGAAGAAGTAGAGCGGGTGCCCGGCATAGGTCACCTGGCGGCTTCCATCTGCCCGCCGGATGCTGGCGAGTAGCGAACGCTTCGCCCCCTTGCTCGCGAGCGACTTGCCCTTCGTGACCAGGGGTGGCCAGTAAGCGGTGCAGAGGCCGGAGCACGCACTCATTCCGCGCCGGTCCTTCTCGAACAAGTAGAGCGTGCGACCTCGGCCATCGACGAGGATGCGCCCCAACCCGCTCGGGGTGGTCGCCACCGTCGCGGCGCGAGGTGCTGAACCGCTCGCGGCGAGCGCGCTACCAACGCCGACGACGAGGAGAGCGACGATGATCGCGATACCGAATCTCGAAGCCTTCATTTCGGACTCCTTCTTCCGTTACTTTACTTTTTGAAGTACGGGAGACAGTCCGTTCTGGTTTGGAGGACTGCGTCGTCAGCCCTGGCGACGAACTGGTCAACCAGTTGGTCAACTACTCTCGTCGCGTCAGGTCGTACGGTGTCACGCGGAACCGCTTGTCCATGCGATCCCGTCACGCCACGTAGCGCCCAGAGGCCTATCTCGCCTCCTTTACACGCAGGTGGCCGCAGGTTCGAGTCCTGCACCGCCCATCCTGACCCGCGTCTCGGAGCGGTTTCCGCTCAACGGTGCGGGCTGGGAGCGCCGTGAGGGCCGGAACCGGCGTGGGCGGCATCCCCATGTAGATACCTCGGACTCGCGTCTTGGTAGCGGTCTGGAGTTGCGACATGGACCCTCCCTCGGTCTCCGCGTGCGGTAGCGCGCTCCGGCCGCGGGCGCGCTGGCGTTGTCGCGACTTGTTCGCAGCAACCGCGAAGGAGGTTCGACGGAGGTAGGTGACCGGTATCGAGTCGGCTCAGGCAGAGGCGGCCGGAACGGCGGGAGCGGGCTCGAAGACCTCGTGGAGACGCTCGATCGCCTGTGGCAGGAGCCTGTAGTACGCCCAGGTCCCGCGCCGCTCGGTCTCGACGAGCCCGGCTTCGCGAAGGATTCGGAGGTGATGCGAGACGGTCGGCTGCGAGAGGCTGAAGGCCGCGGTCAGGTCACAGACGCAGCACTCGTCGGTGCAGGCGAGGCGGTTGACGATCGAGACACGCGTCGGGTCTGCAAGCGCCTTTAAGACGGCCGCGAGCTCCTCCGCGGCGGCGGGCGCCATCGGAGGAGAGCCGGGACCGCAGGAGAGCGGCTGGAGGATCGGGACGCTCTTCATTGACGTTCATCAATCTACCAACTAGTGTGGCTAAATCGATAAACGTCGATGAAAGGAAGTCGAAGATGGCCGCGCACGTCTCGTGCTGCGACTGCGGCGACTGTTGCGGCGACGACTGCTGCTAGCCGTCTGTCGTTTGGGAACCGGGCGGCATGGCGGCTCGAGCCTCTAGTCCTCCGCGACGCGGAGGTCGAAGCCCGCGGGAGCGTGGATGTTGAGCATGCGGACCGCCGTGTCGCCGTGGTTCGCGAAGGTGTGCTGGATCCCCGGGGGAACGAGGACGAACGTGCCCGGGAGGGCGACGATCTCGCCGCCCTCACCTCGAAGGTGAGCTCGCCTTCGAGCACGTAGAACGCGTCGTCCTCGTCTCGGTGCTCGTGGATCGGCGGCCCGCGGCGGTGCGGCGCCATCGTGATGAGGCCGAAGTTGAAGCGAGGAGTGTCCTCGCTCCGCGCGAGGAACTCGATGTTCCCGACGCGGTCGCCTTCGCCGGGCTTGACCACGATCGTAGGCTTGTCGCTCATCGAGGTGCGCACCCTAAGCTTTCCGCTCAATGGTTGCGGCGATGGCGACTCTCACCGGCCCGGCGAGGGAGCTCGCGGAGATCTCCCGGATGGCGAGCGAGGCGGTCGAGGGCTGGCTCCGCGACTACGAGGGCTACCGCGGGCTCATGGTCTTCACCGACGAAGGCGCGCAGACCTCGCGCGTCGTCACGCTCTGGGAGACGAGCGAGGCGGAGGAGAAGGCACGGACGTCGCGCGGCGCGATGCGAGACCAGATCGCGGCTCAGGCGGGGATGGAGCTCGTCGAGTTCGGCGTCTGGGAGGTCGCCGTGCTCGAGCTCGCCTAGTCGAGCGGTTGGCGCTCGTCGCTCGAGGCGACGCGCTTGGACTCGGCGGCGGCGTCCGGCTCCGACGTCGTCATCATCGAGTCGAGGCCCGAGACCGATTCGCGGAACTGGCGCAGGCCCTTGCCGAGCGAGCGGCCCATCTCCGGAAGACGCTTGGGGCCGAAGATGAGAAGCACGGCCAGAGCGATGATGAGCATCTCGGGCAGCGAGATGTCGAATGGCATGAGGCCACCTTACGCCTCTCGCGGCACCCCGCGCGGAAGTGGCGTGAAGCTTCGGTTACAGAGCCGGATGCCAGCGCGGTCGAGTCAGGGAGCGACGGTCGCGGTCTCGGCCACGGCGCGGCGCGCTTCCTCCTCGTACGGATTGTTCGCGTAGCGCGTCGTCACGTAGGTGAAGAGCATGTGCCAGCGGCGCTGCTGCCCCTGCCAGATGTGGCAGAGCTCGTGTGTCAGCAGGTCGTGCGAGACGTTCGTGTGACGGAGGAGGATCGTGCGCCACAGGGCGTAGCCGGTGAAACGCCGAAAGAACGGCATCCGGAAGAACCAGGGCGCGATCACGACGCGCACGCGCCGGATCGAGACAGGCGTGGGGTAGTAGTCGAGGCGGTCGAGCCTGGCCTTCGCTCGCTCGACCGCGGGGGCGAACTCGGGCGCGACCCTCAGGAGCCGAGGACGGGCGTCAGCACCATGATCGGGCTCCCGTCCTGGCCCTGGACGGGCCTGTACGTGTACAGGCGAGGCCGCGTGATGCGCTCGATGGCGCGCAGCTCGGCGGCAGAGATCTCGCCGATCCCGGGCGTGAGCGGCGCGCTCAGCGTCGCCGAGAGCGGATGCTGGAGCTCGGGCGCGACGTCCGAGTGCTCGAGGAAGACGGCGGTCGCCAACTTGCCGTCCGGTCGTGGCGGGATGAGCACCAGCACCGAGTCGGTGCCCTTCACGTACTTGAACGTGTACAGCGCGAGCTCGAGCGCCTCGCGACGGAGGAGCGTCCCGCGCGCGACCGTCGCCTTCCCCTCCGGGATCGAGCAGGAGTTCCCGAGCCCGCAGAGCTGGTACATGACCGTTCCTGCGGCGTTGACGGCGGAGATGTCGCTCGCGTCCGCCTGGCCTCTCGACGTATCGGGCTGGACGGCGATCGCGTTGACGCGGAAGCTCGTCCCGTCGGCGCCGGTCACCGACGGCGCGCCGGCGGTGATGGTCGCGAGCTGGTCGCCGCTCGGGAGGCGGTACCTGGCGCCGACGTTCGCCGCGATCTGCGCGACCTTCTGGTCGTTCGTGCCGGTCGGCCGGAAGCTCGACCAGGCCGCCGCGGGCGAGGGGCTTCCCCGGCTGACGAGAACGACGAGCGCGCCGAGCGCGCCTCCCGCGACGATCGCGAGGAGAACGTAGAGGAGCGCGAAGCGCGAGCGGTAGGCGGCTCTCCGCGCGCGCTCCGCGCGTGAGTCCACGCGCGCCGGCTTCGTTCCAGCCACCGCAGGCGGCGAGGACGGAGGCGGTGCTCCCGTGGCGATCTTGCTCACATCGTCGGCCACGCGCTCTCCTCCGAGAGGTCGACGTCCGGAATCTGGATCTTCGAGCGTCTCGAGCAGGTTCAGCAGCTCGTCCCCGAAGATCTCGCGGCGCGCCTGCAGCACGGTGGCGATGTGCTCGACCGCGTCGCGATTGGCGAGAACGAGGTTGTACGCGGCGACGTACGCCTGGCCGATGAGCTCGGCCGCGAGGGCACGCTTGTCCCGGTCCCCGAGCACGGACGCAACCGGATTCTCGCTGAACGGGCCCCCGCCGCCGGTGCGGTTCATGATCTGAAGGCCGATCTTCTCGAAGCGCTTGAGCACCCGCTCGTGCGCCTCCTCTTCGCTCTCGCCCTTCTGCGGCGTCACCTCGAACGGCTGCGGGCCCATCGCTGAGGCGCCGACCATGTACGCGGCCTGCGCGGTGACGCTCTGGACGTCCCCGCCGACGCCGTTCGAGTTCTCGCCGTAGAACACGCGCTCGGCGGCCATCGCGCCGAGGGCCCAGACGAGACGTGCGAACTCCTCGCTGCGGAAGCGGCTGAAGCGCTCCTCCTTCTCGAGCGCCTGATGGTGCCCGAGCGCGCCGCCGCGCATGCGGATCGAGAGGCGAGTCGACTCGGCGCCCTTGAGGTAGACGTGGCCTGCCGCGGCGTGTCCCGCCTCGTGGATCGCGACCGCGCGGCTCTCCGCCGGCACGTAGTCGATGCCCACGGCCGTGCCTGCCTCGAGCGTCGTCATCGCCTCGACGAGGTCGTCCCAGGCGAACGACGTGCGACCGGAGTGGTGCGCGATCGAGAGCGCCATCGACGTGACCTGCTCGAGCATGGCCGGGGAGTACCCGTTCGTGACGCGGGCGATCTCCTCGCGGCGGTTCGCCTGGTCGAGCTCCGGCGAGTGCGCGACCTTCCCGATGTAGAGCTCGAGGATGTCGAGGCGGTCCTGCTTCGTCGGCGTCCGGAACCAGACGTGGCGGCCCATGCGGCCCGGGCGCGTGAGCGCGGGGTCGAGCACGTCGATCGGGACGTTCGTCGCGCCGATGAAGTAGATCTGCTCGCGGCGCGGCTTGGCCGCGGGGAGCCGGAACGAGCGCTTGCCGATTCGGCGCGGAACGATGTAGATGCCGTCGAGGAACGCGTTCAGCTTGTTCGTCGAGAACTTCCGGAAGAAGGGCGGGTTGTCGATCCCGTCCATGACGACGAGGAGCTGGTTGAGGGCGAGCGAGCCCCCGCCGCCGAACATGCCCGGGAACATCTGGTAGACGATCCCCGAGAGACGAGCGCCGAAGCCGGGGCCAGCCCGCTCGGGCGCACGTTGCGCGAAGAGCTTCTCGCGCCACTGGCGGTTCTCGAGGATGAGGTCGCCCGACGGGTTGAGCGCGCCGAACTGCCCGTAGAAGAGCAGGTCGTGGAGGCTGGGCGGCCCCGCGGCTGGCGAGTGCCCGCCCGCCACCCCATGTCCTCCGAGCGCGTCGCGGCGACGGCCGACGGCGTCGATCTCGTCGATGAAGACGATGCACTGCCCTCCCCACTTGCGCGCGAGCCGCTTCGCCCGGCGGGCGAGGATGCGGACGACGATCGCGTCGATCCCGATGAAGGTGGCCGCGAAGCCGGAGCCGGGGATCGAGATGAACGGGGAGTTGAACCCGGTCGCGAGCGCCTTCGCGAGCATCGTCTTCCCCGTTCCCGGAGCGCCGAGGAAGAGCAGGCCGCGCTCGCGCTTGCCCCCGGCGCGCTCGAACGCCTCGCCGGACTGCCAGATGCTGACGACACGGCGCACGTCCTCCTTCGCCTCGACCTGGCCCCGGACGTCTGCGAGCTTCACGCCCCACTCGGCGTCGCCCGGCTCGAATGCCTGGATCTGCGCCAGGTTCATGAACAGCAGCGGCCCGAACAGGATCGCGAAGTTCATGAGCATGTAGAAGGGGAAGATGATCAGCAGGGGCAGGATCTGGACGAAGTACGACCCACTCACGTGGAACAGGTATGCGACGAGTCCGATGGCCACGAGCCAGATCCCGACCTTGAGCCAGAAGCGCCAGAACCAGACCCGCCTGCGCGCGACGACGTCCTCCTCGCGGAGCTGCTGGCTCTCGACCCCGAAGAGGCTCGGCCACGGGATCATGCGGTGGAAGACGAGGTCGACGAGGCCGCGGAAGGCGATGACCGCGCCGAGCGCGGCGAGGATCGACCAGTACCACGCCCAGCCCTGCGTCTGGTTGAGCCAGACGACGATGGCCGGGGCGCTGAGGAGCGCGACGATCGTCGCCGCGCGTGCGAGCGTCCGCCACTGGCCCGCGAGCTCGCTGGAGAGCTCGGTCCCGCCCACTCCGGTCAGTGGCTCGACGTCCGTCGCCATTGCTGAAGGATACGGACGCGATTTGGGCCCGGATGTTGGCGCGCACGGTCGTACTCGGAGCGCGACCCGAAGCCGCGCTGGTAGCGTCGAGCCGATGTCACATGCAGTGATGAGCACCAGTGAGGGTCCCGTCGAGCTCGAGCTCTTCGACGAGGACGCTCCGAAGACGGTCGCCAACTTCCAGAAGCTCGCCGGCGACGGGTTCTACGCGGGCGGTACGTTCCACCGCGTGATCCCCGACTTCATGATCCAGGGCGGCTGCCCGCGCGGAGACGGGACGGGCGGGCCGGGCTACTCGTTCGAGGACGAGTTCAACCAGCACAAGATGGAGCGCGGCGCGCTCGCGATGGCGAACTCGGGGCCGAACACGAACGGCTCGCAGTTCTTCATCGTCACCGCGGACGCGTGCCCGTGGCTCGACGGCAAGCACACGGTCTTCGGCCAGGTGGTCGAGGGCCAGGACGTAGTCGACCGCATCTCGAGCGTCGACCGGGATTCGCGCGACCGGCCGGCCGAGCCCGTCCTGATCGAGTCGATCACGGTTTCCTAGCGCAAGCCCCGGAATCCGCGAGCGCGGATCCGGATCGCTCAAACACCCCCTGAAGGCGGACGCTTCGCGGCCGCTACGTGGTCGACTTCGCAACCGTGGATAGGCTCAGTGCGATGGACCTCGAGGGCAAGACGGCGGTCGTCACGGGCGCGTCGAGCGGGATCGGCGCTGCGACCGTGCGCAAGCTCCGCGAGGCGGGAGCGCGCGTGGTCGGAGGCGCGCGCCGCGTGGAGCGGATCGACGCGGACCTCGCGCTCCCGCTCGACGTCACCGACCGCGAGAGCGCGGAGGCGTTCGTCGGGCAGGCGGCGGCGGAGCTCGGCGGGATCGACGTCCTCTTCAACAACGCAGGCCTCGCGCTCGGCCGCTATCCGTTCTGGGAGTCGAACGAGGAGGACGAGTCGACCGTCCTGCACACGAACGTAGACGGGGTCATACGGATGACGCGTCTCTGCCTCCCGCATATCCGCGACGAGGGACACATCCTCTTCATGGGCTCGGTCGCGGGCCGGCAGGCGTATCAGAACGCAGCCTCGTACGTCGCCGCGAAGTTCGGGCTGCGAGGGTTCGTCTACGCGCTGCGCGAGGACCTGCTCGGGCGGCCGATCCGGATCACGACCGTCGACGCGGGCCTCGTCGAGAGCGAGTTCTCGCTCGTCCGCTTCCGCGGCGACGCCGAGGCGGCGAAGTCGGTCTACGACGGCGTCGACCCGATGACCCCCGACGACGTCGCCGAGTGCGTGGTCTTCGCCCTCACCCGGCCGTTCCACGTGAACGTCGACGAGATCGTGCTCAAGGCACAGGCGCAGGCGAGTGGTGCGAGGATCCACCGCCGCGAGAGCTAGCCGCAGGAGCCGCGGGCGATGCTGACGATCCTCGAGGGGTCCACGTTCTGCATCAGCGACGATCTCGGTGACATCGCCGGGGATACGGCCGGCCTCTTCGCGTCCGATACACGGTTCCTCTCCCGCCTCGTCCTGCGCGTCGACGGCGAGGCTCCGCTCCTCCTCTCGTCCGGGCGCATGGAGCACTTCGCGGCGGCGTTCTTCACGCGCAACCGTGCCGGCGGGAGCCTCCCGCACGACTCCGTCTCCATCTCGCGCGAGCGCTTCGTCGGCTCCGGGCTGCAGGAGCGGATCGGGCTCCGGAACGAGACCATGGACCGACTCGAGTTCGTGCTCTCGCTCGAGCTGGCGGCGGACTTCGCGGACATCATTTCCGTCAAGAACCACGACTTCGCGCTCGGCGACCCGGAGCACGCGGATCCACTGCCGCCCGCGGCCCCGGCGACCCTCGAGGAGGGCGGCCACCGCATCACGATCGAGGACCCTCGCGGCGATCTGCGGACGCGCGTCCGGCTCTCGCGCTCGGGCCGGGTGGAGGACGACGCGCTCGTCTTCGACATCGCGCTCGACCCCCACGAGCGCTGGGACCTGAGCGTGGACGTCAGCCCGGTGCTCGACGGCGAGCCGGTCACGGACGCCGAGCGCCGCGACGAGGAGCGCGAGACGATCGGCGACGCGGTCGCCGCGTGGACGCTGCGTGTGCCCCGTGTCCGTGGCGGCTGGGAGAGCCTTCGCCGCGCGTTCGACCGCTCGATCGCCGATCTCGCCGCGCTCCGGATGCGTACGGGTGGCGATCGCCGGCCGCTCTTCGCGGCTGGGATGCCGTGGTTCATGACGGTGTTCGGGCGCGACACCGTCATCACGTCGCTGCAGACGCTCCTCCTCGGCCCGGAGCTCGCGGTTGGCGCGCTCGAGGCGCTCGCGGAGCTCCAGTCGGACGCCGACGATCCGTCGCTCGATGCCGAGCCGGGAAAGATCGTGCACGAGGTGCGCGGTGGCCGCGCGGCCGAGTTCTGGTTCGCGCGCTACTACGGGACGGTCGATGCGACGCCGCTCTTCCTCGTCCTTCTCTCGGAGACATGGAGGTGGACAGCCGACGCTGCGCTGGCCGCACGTCTCCGCGGGCCGGCGTTGAAGGCGCTCGCGTGGATCGACGAGCACGGTGACCTCGACGGCGACGGCTTCGTCGAGTACATCCGCCGGTCCGGGCACGGCCTGGTCAACCAGTCGTGGAAGGACTCGGGCGATTCGCAGCGGTTCCACGACGGGCGCCACGCCGAGCCGCCGATCGCGCCCGTCGAGGTGCAGGGCTACGTCTATGCGGCGAAGCTGGGCCTCGCCGAGCTGGCGCGCGAGGTGTGGCGCGACCGCGGGCTCGCGGAGCGGCTCGAGCGGGAGGCGGAGGAGCTGCGAGCTCGCTTCGACGAGGCGTTCTGGGTCGAGGATCGCGGCGGGTTCTACGCGCTCGCCCTGGACGGCGAGAAGCAGCGTGTCGACGCGCGGTGCTCGAACATGGGGCATCTGCTGTGGAGCGGGATCGTGCCCCCGGGGAGAGTGGGGACGATCGTCGACCAGCTCCTCGCCGAGCCGCTCTGGTCGGGCTGGGGTGTCCGGACGATGGGGAGTGACGAGGCCGCGTACAACCCGATCAGCTACCACAACGGGACGGTGTGGCCCCACGACACGGCGCTCGCGGCCTGGGGCCTCGCCCGGCACGGGTACCTCGAGGGAGCGCGGCGCATCGGGCGTGCCTTGATCGAGGCGGCGGGCCACTTCGACTGGTCGCTTCCGGAGGTGTTCGCCGGCTACGCACGCGACGAGACGCCGTTCCCGATCGCCTACCCGACCGCGGCTCGGCCGCAGGCGTGGGCCGCGGGAACGCCGATCCTGCTCGTCCGCGTGCTGCTCGGGCTCGAGCCCGATCGCGCGCGCGAGCGCCTCGTCACGACGGTCCGCGACGAGCTCCCGAGCTGGCTCGACGGCCTCCGCCTCGAGGGAGTGCGGGCTTACGGCCGGGTATGGACCGTCGCAGTCGAGCGCGGTCAGGTTTCCATCACGGAGGGGGTCTAGAGCGATGAGAATGGGAGATCTGCGATGAAGATCGGACTGCTCTGTCCCGTCTGGTTCCGCGTCCCGCCCGAGGGCTACGGCGGGATCGAGCGCGTGGTCGCGATCCTCTCGGACGGCCTCGTCGCCGCCGGCCACGACGTCACGCTCTTCGCCTCCGGCGACTCGCAGTCGCGGGCGCGCATCGACGCGATCTTCCAGACCGCGCCGAGCGAGTGGATCGGCCACACCTTCTGGGAGCTGCAGCACGCGATCTTCGCGCTGCGCCGCTCGCGCGAGTTCGACGTCGTCAACGACCACACCGGGCTGCTCGGCCTGGCGCTCGGCGGCCTGCTCGACGTGCCCTTCTGCCATACGGTCCACGGTCCGCTCGAGGGACAGCCCGGCGGTTTGTACGAAGAGGTCCTGAGCCTCGTCCCGCGGGCGAAGCTGATCTCGATCTCGCTCAACCAGCGCAACCCGAAGCTCGGCTTCCCGTGGGTGGCGAACTGCCCGAACGCGCTCGACCTCTCCATGTATCCGTTCCGGCGCAAGTCGGGCGGCGACTACCTCCTCTTCCTCGGGCGCATGAGCCCGGACAAGGGCGCGCATCGCGCGCTCGCCGTCGCGCTCGAGACCGGGCTGCCGCTCAAGATCGCCGCCAAGTGCCGCGAACCGGAGGAGATCCGCTACTTCGACGAGTTCGTCAGGCCGCACCTCGGCGAGTCGATCGAGTACGTCGGCGAGGTCGGGCACGCCGACAAGGTCGAGCTGCTCATGGGCGCGCGGGCGCTCATCTTCCCGATCGACTGGGAGGAGCCGTTCGGCCTCGTCGTGATCGAGGCGATGGCGTGCGGGACGCCCGTGATCACGACGCGACGCGGCGCGATGCCCGAGATCGTCACGCACGGCAAGACGGGCGTCCTCGTCGACCACTACCGCGAGATGGAGGACCCGGCTGTCCTCGAGCTCGCGGACAGCCTCGATCCGGCGGTCCTCCGGCAGGAGATCGAAGAGCGCTTCTCACCGGAGCACATGGTCGCCGACTACGTCGCGGCCTACGAGGCGACGATCGCCGCAACTGCGTGAGATTGCGGTCGCCGTACGACGGCGAGATCTTCCGGCTCGCGCTCCCCGCGCTCGGCGCGCTGGCCGCGGAGCCGCTCTACCTTCTCGTCGACACCGCGATCGTCGGGCATCTCGGACGGTCGCAGCTCGCTGCTCTCGGGATCGCGGCCACGATCCTCGGCGCGCTCTTCGCGATCTTCAACTTCCTCCAGTACGGGACGACCGCGCAGGTCGCACGTGCCGGCGGAGCGGGCGAGCACGAAGCGGCGCGCAGGCTCGGTGCGCAGGCGGTCTGGCTCTCGCTCGCCTTCGGGATCGCCGTGGCAGGGCTCGTCGCGGCGCTCGCAGTTCCGCTCGTGTCGCTGATCGGCGGTGAGGGCGACGCTGCCTCGTTCGCGGTGACGTACCTCCGGATCGCCGCGGTCGGGCTGCCTGCAGCGTTCCTCGCGCTCGGCGGCTCCGGCTATCTGCGAGGCATCTCCAACCTGAAGACGCCGCTCGTGATCGTCGTCCTCGCGAACGCCCTGAACGTCGTGCTCGAGGTGGTGTTCGTGTACGGGCTCGACTGGGGGATCCGGGGCTCGGCGTGGGGGACGGCGATCGCGCAGCTCGCGATGGGCCTCGCGTTCGCCGTCGTCATCGTCGGCGGGCTGCATCCGGCGGAAGCGCGGCCGGAACTGGCGCTGGCGCGACGCGTGCTCTCGCTCGGGAAATGGATCTTCCTGCGGACGAGCGCGCTGATGCTCTCGTTCGTACTCGCGGGCGCGGTCGCGACGCGCTTCGGCGATGCGTCGATCGGCGCGCACCAGGTCGCGTTCCAGCTCTGGATCTTCCTCGCGCTCGTCCTCGACTCGATCGCGATCGCCGGGCAGATCATCGCCGGGCGCGAGCTCGGCGCCGGCCGGCGGGACGACGCCTACGCCGCCGGCGAGCGGATGATCTGGCTCTCGGTCGCGCTGGGCTCGGCGTTCGCGGTCACTATGCTCGCGCTCGCGGGCGTCCTCCCGCACGCGTTCACGAGCGACGACGACACGCTCCACCAGGTCGCGCTCCTGTGGCCGCTGTTCGCGCTCATGCAGCCGCTGAACGGCGCCGTCTTCGCGCTCGACGGGATCCTCATCGGTGCTGGCGACGGGCCGTTCCTCGCCGGTTCGATGATCGCCGCCTTCTGCGTCTGCGCGACCGTGCTCCTCGCCTCGCTCGCCGGCGGCTGGGGCATCCGCGGCGTGTGGGCGGCGCTCGTCCTGCTCATCCTCGTCCGGCTCGCGCTCATGACCGCTCGCTTCCGGCGCGGCCGCTGGCTCGTCACCGGCTGGGCGTCGTAGGCTGCGCGCAATGAACGTCCTCGGCGGCGAGCTCGAGCCGTGCTCCTTCGATCCGCTGACGGGCTTCTTCCGGGACGGGCACTGCCGGACGGAGGGACAGGACGTCGGGTTCCACGCGGTGTGCGCGGTGATGACCGAGGAGTTCCTCGTGTTCACGCGCGCACGCGGGAACGACCTGTCGACGCCGCAGCCGCAGTGGATGTTTCCAGGGCTCCAGCCGGGAGACCGCTGGTGCGTCGTGGCCGCGCGGTGGCAGGAGGCGTTCGAGGAGGGTGTCGCGCCGCCGGTCGTGCTCGAGGCGACGCATGCCTCGGCGCTCGAGTTCGTCTCCCTCGGCGACCTCGAGGCGCACGCCCACCGGGAGTGATTCTGGCGGGCGGCAGCGGCAGCGGCGTTTCGAGCGGCGTGCCGAAAGGGAATACCTGCGCCGTGATCGCCGGACGCCCTCGGAAGAACTTCAAGGGCGTATCCTGTCTTCACCCGTTGGACACATGTCCTCGCGGGTGCTTCATTGAGGCAAGAAGGAGGTAACCCATGCGCCGAGTATTCGCAGCGTCTGCGGCGTTGCTGAGTCTCGCGTTCTTCACCGTTGCAATTGTCGCGTCCGGTGCGCAGGCAGGACAGAGCCGGCCGCAGGTGACGACCATCACGCTCTCCGGCTGGTCATCCGGCAAGGACGAGGACGACCTGCTGCAGTCGGTCGTCGACACGTTCAACCGGACCCATCCGACGATCAAGGTCAACTACTCGATCATCAACGGCGACTACACGACGGCGATGACTGCCCGCTTCGCGGCGCAGAACCCGCCAGACGTGTTCTACATCGACTCGTCGGTCGCTCCGACGTGGGTGAAGCAAGGCGTGATCCAGCCGCTCAACGCGTACATCAAGAAGAGCAAGTACGACACGAGCAAGTTCTATCCGGGCCTGCTCGGCGCCTTCAAGTTCGGGAAGAACATCTACGGCTTCCCGAAGGACTGGTCGCCGCTCGCGACCGAGATCAACAAGTCCATGTTCGCGAAAGCCGGGATCAAGAGGTCGCCGCGGACCTGGGCCGAGCTCGCCGTCGACGCGCAGAAGCTCGCGTCGTCGAATGCCGTCCCCGGCGGCAAGCCGATCTGCCTGCCTGCCGACTGGGCGCGGATGCTCGCATTCGTGTTCCAGAACCAGGGCTCGCTCGCGAAGGTGCAGTCCCCGGCCGTCACAGCCGCGGCGAACTTCTACGTCGGCCTCCTCAAGAAGGGCCTGGCCGCGACGCCGCAGCAGCTCGGCGTGGGCTGGCCCGGTGAGGCGCTCGGCAAGGAGAAGGCCGCGATCATCTTCGAGGGCAACTGGCTGCTGCCGTACATGCCGGCGAACTTCCCGTCGGTGAAATTCGGCGTCGCGCCGATGGTCAAAGGCAAGGTCAACGGCAACCTCGGGTTCACGGTGTCCTACTCGATGGCGAAGGCCTCCACGAACAAGCCGGCTGCCTGGACGCTCCTCTCCTGGCTCACCGGCAAGGCCGGCATGACCCTGTGGATGTCGAAGGGGCTCGCACTTCCGTCGCGGAGTGACGTGAAGGCGATCGGAGGCCGGCAGGCGTTCCTCGCCGCCGGGCCGTTCTCGCACGGCTGGGGCTTCCCCAACTTCACACCCACCTACACGATCATGAACAACGACCTGCAGGCCGTGATCAACGGCTCCATGACGACGTCTCAGATGCTGTCCGACGTCGCGAAATCGCTGAAGGGCTAGACGGACCATCTTTGATCCCCTCCGCGCGGCGACCCGGCCGCGCGGAGGGGCCCGCACGGCCGCTCCGACGATGGCTACCACGACGACGACCGCGACGGACAGCATCCCCAAGGCCGGCCGAGGCTCCCTCCTCGGCGCGCGCGTGCGGGAGGCCGGCTGGGGGTACGTCTTCGTGTTGCTCCCGATGGCCGTGTTCGGCCTTTTCTTCATCTACCCGCTCGTCTACGGGATCTACATCAGCTTCTTCGAGTGGGGGATCCTCGGGAAAGTCCAGGGCGTCGGCACCGAGAACTACCACACCCTCTTCCACGACTCCATCTTCCGGAGGTCGGTCAAGAACATCGTCGAGTACACGGTCGTCGTCGTGCCGCTCGAGATGGCCCTCGGCCTCCTGATCGCGCTCGTGATCAACGCGAAGATCCACGGCCGGACATTCTTCCGCTCGGCGTTCTACTTCCCGTCGCTTGTGTCCTCGGCCGCGATCACGGCGATCGCGATCTACATCCTGAACGCCGACGGGCTCCTGAACCACATCATCGGCGGCAACCGCTCCTGGTTCGGCGATCCGAGCACGGCGCTGTGGTCCATCGTCGGCCTCAACGCCTGGACGACCGCGGGCACCGTGATGCTCTTCTACCTCGCGGCCCTGCAGTCGATCTCGACGGACGTCTACGAGGCCGCTGCGGTCGACGGGACGGGCACCTGGCGCACGTTCTGGCGGATCACGTTTCCGCTCCTCAAGCCCGCCCACTTCTTCGTGCTCGTGGTGTTCGGCATCGGTGCGCTGAAGCTCTTCGACCAGTCGTTCATCGTCTCGGGCGGCTCCGGGGGGCCTGTGTACTCGACGTACACCCCGGTGCTCTACATCTACAACACGGCGTTCAAGTCCTCGAACTTCGGCCTCGCCGCCTCGGCCGGAGTCGTCATGTTCGTGGCGATCCTCCTGCTCACGCTCATCCAGCGGGGGACCGTCGGCCGGTCGGAGATCGGGTGACGCTGCAGACGTCCGTAGCCGCGGCCGAGACGTACGTCCCGCCCCGTCCACGAACTCGGATCGCCGGGCGTGTGGTCGTCTACGCCGCTCTCGTCGCCGTCGCCCTCCTCTACTTCGTGCCCTTTCTGTGGTCGCTCTCGACATCGTTCAAGACCCTGCCCGACACCGCGAACTTCAACTTCATCCCCCACCCGTTCACGACCGCCGCGTGGAAGAGCGTCTGGACCGACTACGACTTCAAGCGCTACGCGCTGAACAGCCTGTTCCTCGCGGTCACGGTCACCCTCATCAACCTCTTCCTGGCATCGCTCGGCGGCTACGCGTTCGCACGGCTTCGCTTCCCCGGGCGCGAGATCCTGTTCCTGCTCGTGCTCGGGACGCTGATGATCCCCGACCAGCTTCGACTAATCCCGGTTTTCGTGATGCTCACGAACTGGCACCTGATCGGGAACTTCTCGGGCTACATCCTGATCAGCATGGTCAGCGCCGTGAACCTCTTCTTCATGCGCCAGTACTTCCTCACGATCCCGCGGGACTTCGAAGAGGCGGCGAAGCTCGACGGCGCCGGCTACTTCAAGACGTACTGGCGGGTGATGCTCCCGCTTGCCGGGCCGGCGCTCGCCGCGCTCGCGATCCTTCAGTTCCAGGGCACGTGGAACGACTTCTTCTGGCCGCTGATCCTCTTCGGCCAGGGAAACGAGCACCTGTACACGATCCAGCTCGGGCTCGCGCAGCTCTCCTTCACGTACCAGACGCTCTGGCCCCAGCTCATGGCCGGGAGCATCCTCGCGATCCTCCCCATCCTCCTGATCTTCCTCGTCTTCCAGCGCTTCTTCGTGGCGGGAGTCACGGCTGCGGGGGTCAAGGGATGAAGCCCGGCCCGGCGCTCGCCCGTGCCCTCCGGGACTTCTACGCGAACTCGTGGCAGCTGCTGCTCGTGAACACCGGGCTCGGCGCCGTCCTCGTGATATGCATGCTCGCCGCGCTCGCGTTCCCACTCGCGGCGATCCTCATCGTCGCCGTCGGCCCAGTCCTCGCGGTGCTCGTGCACTGCGCGGTCACCGTGGTACGAACAGACAGCTTCGGGATCGCCGACGTGTGGGACGGCCTTCGGCTCCACTGGCGCCGCGGGCTCGAGCTGGCCGCCCTGGGAAGCGCCGTGCTAGGGCTCGCCCTGTTCGCGTTCCGCTTCTACGGTGGGTCGTCGACCTTGCCGCTCGCGTTCCTCTCGCTGTACGTGCTCCTCTTGCTCGGGATCTACCAGCTCGTGCTGTGGACGCTCGCCGTCGCTGAGCCGGACCGCGGATTGCGGTCGGTGGCCCGGGACGCCGGTCTCCTCCTCGGCTCGCGTCCAGGCGCGACGCTTCTCCTCGGGCTCGCGCTCGTCCTCGTCAACATGGCCGGGATCGCAGCTGCGGTGATGCCGTTCCTGACCTTGACCGTGGCCTACACGTTCCTCGCCACGGCACGGTTCGTTCTGCCGGAGCCGACCGCTGAGGATGCCCCCTGATGGCGACGATCGCGTACGAGCACGTGACGAAGCGGTTTGGCGACACCACGGCAGTGGACGACCTGAACGTCGACGTCGCGGACGGCGAGTTCCTCGTGCTCGTGGGGCCCTCCGGCTGCGGGAAGACGACGGCGCTGCGCATGCTCGCCGGGCTCGAGGACATCTCCGACGGGCGGATCCTGATCGGCGACCGGGTCGTCAACAACGTCGCTCCGGGCAAGCGCGATATCGCCATGGTCTTCCAGTCGTACGCGCTGTATCCGCACATGAGCGTCTACGGGAACCTCGCCTTCAGCCTCAAGAACTTCAAGGTGCCCAAGAGGGAGATCGACCGGCGCGTGCGCGAGGCAGCCGACATCCTCGAGCTCGGCACGCTCCTCAAGCGGAAGCCGAAGCAGCTCTCCGGAGGTCAGCGCCAGCGGGTCGCGCTCGGCCGGGCGATCGTCCGCGAGCCGGCCGCGTTCCTGATGGACGAGCCGCTCTCGAACCTCGACGCGGCGCTCCGCGTCCAGACCCGCGCCGAGATCCTCAAGCTCCAGACCCGCCTCGACACGACCACCATCTACGTCACGCACGACCAGGTCGAGGCGATGACGATGGGCGACCGCATCGCGGTCATGAACCTCGGAGTCCTGCAGCAGATCGGCACGCCCGTCGAGCTGTACACGAACCCGGCGAACACCTTCGTCGCCACGTTCATCGGCTCGCCCGCGATGAACCTGCTTCCGTCCGAGGCGTTCGGCATCGGCGTCGGTGGTGCCGGGCGGCTCGTCGGGTTCCGGCCAGAGGACGTCCAGCTCGCAAACGGAAGGCACGCCGACTGCGCGGAGTGCGACGCGACCGTCGAGGTCGTGCAGTACCTGGGTGACGAGAAGCTCGCCTACCTGAAGCTCCGTGACGCCGAGATCGTCGCCAAGCTCCCGCTCGACGCTGACCTGCCGCAGGGAGCCCAGCGGAAGCTGGCGGTGCCGCTCCGGAAGATCCACCTCTTCGATGCCGAGACCGGTGCCGCCCTCGGCATGGTCGCCTGATCCCGCGACGCGCGGACGCCGACAGCTCTGCAACCTCACCTGTCCCGCCGGGGAGTAGTGTCCGCGCGACGTCCGCCGGACGAGGAGAGGAGCGAGGTATGGCGGTAGGCATGCTGCTCGCGGGAGAGGCTGTGACCCGCGACACGTACGTGCAGGTGACGGAGAAAATGTTCGGCAACTATCCGATGCGCTCCGACCAGGCGCCGGAAGGGTTGATCCTGCACACGGCGGGTGAGACGTCCGAGGGCTTCTACATCTACGACGTGTGGGAGTCGAAGGAGCACTTCCAGCGCTTCAACGAGACCCACGTCGGGCCCGCGATGCAGGAGATCCTCGGCGACGTCCAGCCTGAGGGGCCAACGCCGGAGCCGCAGTACTACGAGGTCGAGGTGCTCGTCAGCCCGGCGTAGTCGCGGCCCGGGCGGCGGCCTCGCGCCGCTTGCGCCAGTAGCGCTCGAGACCGAGAAAGTGGTGCCAATAGGGGGCGGCGCGGTCGTAGTCCTGCGCCGCGTCGTCCCCGTCGACCCCGGAGACGTCGAAGCGTGCCGCGGCGACGAACGTCGCCTCGTCCATCCCGTTCTCGACGCGATTCGACCAGCTCCGGAGCGTGTCACGGAGCGCGGCGATGTGGTCCTCGACGTCGTGGAACACGCCGAAGTGGATCAGCGCCAGTGCTCCGGGAGCGCGGCGCTCGATGTCGTCGAGCGTTCGCTCCCATGCCTCGAGGTCGATCTCGGGAGGCGGACAGGGCGGGAGCACGAAACGGCCCGGCTCGATGCGCACGCCCGCCGCGTCGCCGGCGTAGAGCGTGCCGTCCGGATCGAGGTAGCAGACGTGGTGCCACGCGTGGCCGGGCGTCGGGAAGCATTCGAGCCCGACGATGCGGTCTCCGACGACGTGGACGTTCTCCTTCGGTACAGGCGCGAGCTCGCCCCAGAGCGCGTCGAACCCGTCGCCGTAGAGCCGTCGCGCGCTCGACTCGAGCTTCGACGGGTCGATCAGGTGCGGCGCCCCCACGGAGGAGACGTGCACCTGGAGGGCGGGGTGCTCACGCACGAGGACGCCGGCCGCGCCGGAGTGGTCGAGGTGGATGTGGGTGAGGAGGAGATGGCGGACGTCGGTCAGGGCGAGGCCGCGCTCTGCGAGTCCCGCCTTGAGTCGCTCGACGCAGGTCGTCGGCCCGCAGTCGAGGAGCGCGAGCCCGTCCTCGGTCTCGAGCAGGTAGGAGCCGATGATCTTCGGTGCCTGGTGGTGAAGGTCGATCGGCTGGGCTCCGACGGGCACGCTAGCGCTCCAACGCCTGCTCGAGGTCGGACACGAGATCGTCCGCGGCCTCGATCCCGACCGAGAGGCGCACGAGCGACGGCGGCACGGGGAACGGCGACTCGCCGGTCGCGGCGTGCGTCATCCGCGCGGGGAGCTCGATCAGGCTCTCGACGCCGCCGAGGCTCTCGGCGAGCGTCCACACCTTCGTGCGCGCGACGGCTGCGGCTGCCTCGTCCTCGCTCCCGAGCGTGAACGAGACCATGCCCCCGAAGCCCCGCATCTGCCGCGCGGCGATCTCGTGGCCCGGGTGGTCCGCGAGCCCGGGGTAGAAGACTCGCTCGACCCGCTCGTGACTGACGAGGAACTCGGCGACCACGGCCGCGTTCGTGCAGTGGCGGTCCATCCGGACGGCGAGCGTCTTCACGCCGCGGAGGACGAGCCAGCAGTCGAACGGGCCCGGCACCGCGCCGAGCGACTTCTGGAGGAAGGCGAGCTGCTCCGAGACGCCGTCGTCGTTCGTCCCGACGAAGCCGCCGACGACGTCCGCGTGGCCACCGAGGTACTTCGTGGTCGAGTGGAGCACGAGGTCTGCGCCGAGCGCGAGCGGCTGCTGCAGGTACGGGCTCGCGAAGGTGTTGTCGACGACGACGAGTGCGCCCGCCGCGTGGGCGGCGTCGGCGGCGGCTCGGACGTCGATGACGTTCAGGAGCGGGTTGGTCGGCGTCTCCAGCCAGACGAGCCGCGTGTCCTCGCCGAGGTGCTCGGCGAGCCCGGAGGAGATCTCGTCCGGCGAGACGTACGTGAAGCGGTAGCCCTTCGGCTCGTACACCTGCGAGAACATCCGGTAGACGCCGCCGTACACGTCGTTCACGCAGACGACCCGCTCGCCCGGCGAGACGAGGTGCATGAGCGTAGTCACTGCGCCGAGCCCGGACGAGAACGCGTGGCCGTGGGCTGCGCCCTCGAGCGACGCGAGGCACTCCTGCAGCGCGGTCCGGGTCGGGTTCGCGACTCGCGCGTAGTCGTAGCCCTTGTGGACGCCGACGGCCTCCTGCGCGTAGGTGGAGGTCTGGTAGATCGGCGTCGTGACCGCCCCCGTGGTCGGGTCGGGCTCCTGCCCTGCGTGGATCGCGCGGGTCTCGAACTCCACGGCGCGATCCTAGTCCGCGCGTTCGACGCGCTCGGCGCCGAGCCACGCGCCCAGCTCGGTGAGCGCCTCGTCGAGCCGCGAGGTGTCGCCCCACGCGCCGAGGAGCTCGAGGGTCTTCGTCTTGCGGTCGAAGCGCGGCTCCGCTCGCCCGACGATGCGGTCGCCGACGAGGAGCGGGAGCACGTAGTAGCCGTACTCGCGCTTCGCCTCCGGCACGTACATCTCGAGGCGGTAGAAGAAGTCGAAGAGCGCGTGCGCGCGGTCGCGGTCGTGGATCAGGCGGTCGAAGGGGGAGAGAAGCGTGGCGCGATCGGGGACGGGGCCGTCACTCGCGTCCGGATGCGCTTCCCAGCCCTCCTTCGTGAGCCGCACGCCGAGCGCGCGGAAGCGCCTGTCGGCCGTCATCCGCTCGGCCTCGCGCTTCGGGAGCCTCTCCGTCTCCGGCGGGTACCAGCGCTCGGCGAGGTCCCACACGCGCTGCTTGCCCTGCCTTCCGACGACCGCGACCTCCCCGATCACGGCCAGGATCCCGAGCATCAGCCCCATCTTCCGCGCGCCCCACCAGTCGTGATCCTCGCGGCGGTGGCCGGCGTGATCCTCGATCTCGCGTGACAGGAGCGGACCGCGCCGGTCGAGCTCACGGAGCACGTAACGCCGGAACGACCGGTTCTCGGCGAGCCACTCCCGTGCGTTCTTGTTCAGCCCGCGCCGCATGCGCGCCCGGACGAGCGGCAAGTCCTCGGTTGGCCAGATGTACGCGTTCCATTCGAACAGCGTCCGCTCTTCCCAGAGGAGGCGGTCGAGCTCCGCCGAGTCGTACGTTCCGAGCCTGCTCCAGAGGACGAGCTGCTGCGGCGGGGCAACGGTCGAGATCGGGTCGAGCTGGAGGAAGCCGAGCGTTCGGATCGTGTCGAGCACGTCCGTCGCCGAGCCGTCGAGGAGCTGGGCGCGGACGGCGATGCGGCGCGCCTCCTCGGGTGAGACGATCAACGGGCGACGCGTTCGCACGGACGCCAACCTAGCGACGCGCTGACGGCTTGCCGCGGGACGCGCGCTCAGTCCGGCACGCGACCCGCGAGGATCTCCTGGAGCCGCGAGGCGTCGATGTTCCCGCCGGAGACGATGCAGACGATCCGCTGTGCATCCACCCGACCGGAGACCGCAGCGGCGACGGTGAGCGCAGCGGCTCCTTCGGCGACGACACGGGCGCGCTCCATGAGCAGGCGCACTGCGGCGGCCGTCTCCTCGAGCGTCAACGCGAACGCGCCGGCGACGAGCGGTCGCGCGCGCTGCCACATCTCGGGAAGGAGCGCGCCCGAGCCAGCTCCGTCGACGAAGGACGCGCGGTACTCGATCTCGGCAGGCTCGCCTCCGTTCGCGAGCGCAGCGGTGACCGGCGCTCCCGTCTCCGGCTCGCACACGTACACCTTCGTCTCGGGACTGCGAGCAGCGAGCGCGCTCGCGATCCCGGTCGTGAGCCCACCTCCGCCCCAGGGAATGAGCACGGCGTCGATGTCGGAGAGCTGCTCCACGAGCTCGAGCCCGATCGTCCCGTTCCCCGCCATGACCGGCACGTCGCGGACGGGGTGGACGAAGAGGGCGTCGATTCCCTCTGCCTTCCCCGCCTCCATGGTCGACCACCACTCGTCCCAGGGCACACGGACGACGCGGCCGCCGAGGCGCTCGATCGCTGCGACCTTCGTCTCCGGCGCATGGTCGGGGACGATCGCCGTCGCGGAGATGCCGAGCTCGCGGGCCATCCAGGCGACGCCCTGGGCCATGTTCCCGGCGCTCGTAGTGACGACGCCGCGAGCGAGCTCCTCCCGCGTCGCCGAGAGCATCGCGTTCCCGGCGCCGCGGAGCTTGAAGGAGCCGATCGGCTGCAGGCTCTCGAGCTTGAGCCAGATCTCGCCCGGCCCGTCGACCTGGAGCCGCACGAGCGGGGTGCATACGACGGTGCCGGCGATCCGCTCGCGCGCACGCTCGATCTCGTCGAGCGGGATCAGAAGTCGATCTCCGTTCCGACGCCCTCGGCTCTCGCGCGCCTGACGATGAGCTCGGCGGCCGCGAGGTCCTCGACGCCGATCCCGAGCGACTTGAAGACGGTGATCTCGTCCTCGTGCTCGCGGCCCGGGTGCATGCCGGCGAGCACCTCTCCGAGCTCGGCCTTGATGTCGTCCGGACCGATCGCACCCTCTGCGGCGGCGAGGAGATAGTCGCCCGACTCGTTGAGCGTGGACTCGCGGCGGTCGACGAAGAGCGAGGAGCGCGCCATCGTCTCCGTGTCGAGCTCGCGCGTCGTCTTGATGCTCGATCCGACGGCGTTGACGTGCGTGCCGTGCGCGAGCCAGCGCCGCTCGACGACCGGCTCTCTGGAGGACGTCGTCGTGCAGACGACCTCCGCGCCGAAGAGGGCGGAGTCGGGCGACGGGTCGACGATTGCGCCGACCTCGGCCGCCAGCTCCTCGGCGGCTTCGAGCCGTCGTGCCCAGATGCGGATCTCGGGGTCGTCGAGCACGGCGCGCATCGCGTCGACGTGTGACCGCGCCTGCACGCCGGCGCCGAGGATCGCGACCCGCTTCGCGTTGTCGCGCGCGAGCGCGCGTGTCGCGACCGCGGAGACCGCCGCCGTCCGAATCGCGGTGATCGGCGACGCGTTCATGATCGCCACGAGCTCGCCGGTCGTGCCGTCGTGGAGCAGGACCGCGCCCTGGTGTGCGTCGAGGCCGCGGGTCGGGTTGTCCGGGGTCACGACGATCTCCTTCAGCGCGTACGCCGGCGCGTCGCCGCCTCGGTACGAGGGCATGAGGCCGATGCCGCCGTTCGCGCCCGGCGGGAACGCGATCGAGCGAAGCGGCTGGTAGAGCTCGCCGCGCGCGAGCGCGGTGAGGATCTCCTCCATCGCAGCGATGCACGACTCCATGTCGAGCAGGTCGCGGACCTCGTGTTCGGAGAGGACGATCACGGGAAGAGGGCTCCGAGGCTATCGCGCTCGGCCGGCGTAAGGGTGAGATCGAGGGCTTCGCGCACCGGGTCGAGGTGCTCGGCGCGCGTCGGCCCGACCACGACGACGGTGACGTCGGGTGTCGCGAGGAGCCAGGCGAGGGCGAGCCCGGACATCGAGATGCCACGTCCGTCCGCCTCCCACTCGAGCGCCTCGAGGGCATCGAAGACGTCGTCGTCCGCGAAGCGGAGGTAGCCCTCCGGCCGCTGAGTCATGCGCGAGCCCTCGGGATACTCGGCTCCGCGGCGGTACTTCCCGGTGAGCCAGCCGCCCGCGAGCGGGCCGAACGCCTCGAAGCCGAGACCGTGCTCGTGGCACACGGAGAAGACGGTCTCCGCCTCGAGTCGGTCGAGGAGCGAGAACGAGTTCTGCACCCACTCGTAGCGCGCGAGGCCCTCGAGCTCGCTGATCTCGACCGCCTCCGCGAGCTGCTCGGCGGTGAAGTTCGAGGCCCCGATCGCGCCGACCTTGCCGGTGCGGACGAGCTCGTCGAACGCCCGGATCGTCTCCTCCTGTGCGACGTCCGGGTCGAAGTCGTGTGCGGTGTAGAGCGCGACTCGCTCGAGGCCGAGCCGCTCGAGGCTCGTGTCGATCTGCCGCAGCACACGCGCACGCGTGAGGCCGTGATCCTCCCCCGCGTCCATCGGGTTGAAGGTCTTCGTCTCGATCGCGATCGCGTCGCGGATCGAGGATCCTCTCGCACGAAGCCACTCGCCGATCCACGTCTCGCTGCGCCCGCCGCCGTAGGCGTCGGCCGTGTCGAACGTCGTGATCCCGAGCTCCCAGGCGGCGTCCATGATCCGGAACGCCTCGTCTCGGGGAATGCCCCGGCCGAAGAAGGCCGGCGACGAGCCGACGCCGCCGAAGTTCCCGCAGCCGAGCGCGATGCGCGAGACCTCGATCCCGCTCCGTCCGAGCTCTCTCCGCTCCACGGCGCGATCCTACGCATGGCAGGGAGGCAGACCGGCGTCGTGGGCGAATACCGCGCTCGTGTCGATGACGGAGACCGAGGCCCACGTCGAGGCGCGCCGCGAGGCGGCGCCGATCGTCGCTTTCGCGTTCCTGTTGCTCGTCATGCTCGCGCTCGTGAGCAGGGAGGAGCGGTGGGAGCTCCTGCATCACCTGCGCTGGTGGGCCTGGCTGCTCCTGGCCGTGCCCGAGCTCTTCCTCATCGTCGACTTCTTCCTGCGCGAGAGCGGTGTGGCCGGGGTGAAGAGCCGCCGCTACGTCCTGGTCTCGCTCGGCTTCCTCCTAGCGGGAAACGTGGCTGCGCTCGCCATTCTCGTGTACGCGCTCGTTACGACCTCGACGAGCCAGCTCGGAGGAGGCGAGCTCCTGCTCACGGCGTTCGTGCTGTGGACGACGAACGCGATCGTCTTCGGTATCTGGTTCTGGGAGGTCGATCTGGGCGGGCCAGTCGAGAGGGCGATGCGCGGCCATACGCGGGACAAGCCCGACTGGGAGTTCCCGCAGGACGACAACACGGAGGTCAAGCGCGACCGCTGGTACCCGAAGCTGTGGGACTACCTCTACGTGTCGCTGACGAACTCCATCGCCTTCAGCCCGACCGATGCGATGCCGCTGACGCGGCCCGCGAAGCTCCTGATGGGGATGGAGTCGGCGATCTCCGTAGTGACCGTACTGCTCGTGGCCGCGCGGGCGGTCAACGTGCTCGCCGCCTAGCCCTCATCATCTCGCCGTGGCCGACTCCCTCGTCTTCGAGGACACCGCTGCAACCGTCGTCTTCGTGGTGACCATCGTCGGCGCGCAAGCCGTCGAGTGGATCGTCACCTACCGCGAGCGGCGCCAGACCGACGGCGAGCGTGTCGATTCCCTGACCGGCCGCGCACGCGTTGCCGGAGCGACGCTCGTCGAGGTGACGACATCCGCGACGCGCGCAGACAAGGAGGAAGACCGCGGGACGAAGCGGATCCTCGTCGGCTCGCTGATCGTTGCGCTCGTTCTCGCCGCGCTGGCGGCGCAGCACCTGACCGCGCTCGCGCTGCCCGGGAACGGGTGGACGTGGCTCGTGCTCGGCGCGGTCGTCGCATGGTGCGGCATCGGCCTGCGCGCATGGGCGATCACGACGCTCGGCCGCTTCTTCCGCCGCGATGTGACCGTGGCGGCGGACCAGCACGTCGTCACGACCGGTCCGTACCGGTTCGTACGCCATCCGGCGTACACGGGGAACCTGCTCGTCGCCGCCGGTGTAGGGCTCATGTTCGGGAACGCCGCGTCGGTGGTCATCCTGGTCGTCGGGACGCTCGTCGGTCACCTGCCCCGCATCCGCGTGGAGGAGGCCGCGCTCGAAGCGGA
The DNA here is from genome assembly GCA_963809405.1 of uncultured Actinomycetes bacterium. Lineage (GTDB taxonomy): Bacteria > Actinomycetota > Thermoleophilia > Gaiellales > Gaiellaceae > GMQP-bins7. The sequence continues at coordinate 462,066 of CAWEJN010000002.1, read as the reverse complement.
GCTCGGAGCGCCCTACTGCGAGTTCGCGGCCGGCCGCCGTCGACTCGTGCCGGGGCTCTGGTAGAACCGCTGACGCGATGAGCGAAGGCATCAGCGTCGAGGAGCTCCAGCTCGCTGCCCGGAACCACGGGATGCCGCTCGAGGCGCTCCGCTGGGACCTCACGCCGGTCGGGCTCCACTACCTCCTCGTCCACTTCGACATCCCGATGGTCGACGCCCAGGAGTGGAGACTCCAGGTCGGTGGTCATGTCGAGCGCTCGTTGTCGCTCTCGCTCGCGGACCTGCAGGCGCGTCCGGCCGTCGACGTCGCGCTCACCATGGAGTGCGCGGGCAACGGGCGAGCCAGGCTCGATCCTCGCCCGGTCAGCCAGCCGTGGCTGCTCGAAGCGGTCGGCACAGCGCGCTGGACGGGGACTCCGCTGGCACCGATCCTCGAGGAGGCGGGCATGCGCGACGGGTCGGTCGAGGTCCTCTTCACCGGCCTCGACCGCGGCGTCGAGGGCGGCGAGGAGCAGGCGTACGAGCGGAGCCTTTCGCTCGACGAGATCGCGCGGGGCGACGTCCTCCTCGCGTACGCCGTGAACGGGGTGCCACTCCCTCCCCAGCACGGCGCGCCGCTCCGGCTGCTCGTCCCAGGCTGGTACGGGATGACGAGCGTGAAGTGGCTGTCGCGGATCACCGTCCTCGACGAGCCGTTCGACGGCTACCAGATGCGGCAGGTCTATCGCTATCGGCAGGACGAGGACGAGCGGGGCGAGCCCGTGTCGCGAATCCAGCCCCGCTCGCTGATGGTTCCTCCCGGGATCCCCGACTTCTTCACGCGGGCGAGGATCGTCGAGGCCGGCGAGTGCGCGGTCGAGGGCAGGGCCTGGTCGGGCGAGGCGGAGATCACCGGCGTCGAGGTGTCGACGGACGGCGGCGACACCTGGTCGCAGGCGGAGCTCGGCGACGACTCGCTCGGCCGCTGGGCCTGGCGGTCGTGGCGCTTCACGTGGCAGGCGAAACCGGGTGAGCACGAGCTCTGCTGCCGAGCGCGTGACGCAGCCGGGAACGAGCAGCCGCTCGAGGCGCCGTGGAACGTCGGCGGCTACTCGAACAACGCGGTGCAGCGCGTGCCGGTCACCGTCACCGGCTGACGCCGGCTCGCCCGGCGTCAGCCCGCCGGAACCGTAGAATGGGCGCCCGTGCCAACGGGTCGGACGTGCGGTCGATGAACGCCAGGCATCCCGTCGTCATCGCTTTGGCGATCGTGCTCGGCATCGTGCTGATCGCTGTCGGGATCTACTACTGGGTCGAGCCGGCGGGCTCGCTCGCGTCGTTCATGCCCGGGCACGAGGCAGGCTCGGGACACCATCACGTCAAGCACGGCCTCGCGTCGTTCCTGCTCGGAGTCGCGCTTCTCATCTTCGCCTGGTTCCAGACGGGCGCCCGCGCACGCGCTAGCGCGTCGCCCGATTCGTGATCCTCGCGTCGCAGATCACCTACTGGCAGGCGATCATCCTCGGGCTCGTCCAGGGGGTGACCGAGCTCTTCCCGATCTCGAGCCTCGGAACGAGCGTCGTCCTGCCGAAGCTCTTCGGCTGGGACATCCACCAGAACGACGCGTACTTCCTCTCGTTCCTCGTGGCCACGCACCTGGCGACGGCGATCGTCCTGCTCGTCTTCTTCTGGCGCGACTGGGTGCGGATCGTGAAGGGGATCGGGCGGAGCCTCCGCGACCGTGGCATCGGGGTCGACGACGCCGACGCCAAGCTCGGCTGGCTGCTCGTCGTCGGGACGATCCCGGCCGGCGTCCTCGGCCTCCTCCTCGAGCACTCGCTGCGCAGTCTCTTCGCGTCGCCGCAGTCCGCGGCGTTCTTCCTCATGCTGAACGGCCTCATGCTCTTCGGCGCGGAGGCCCTGAGACGCCGCGCGCCGCAGACGGATGTCGACGACGACCGTCGCATCTCGAAGCAGGTGACCTTCCCGAACGCGTTCCTCGTCGGGGCGGCGCAGGCACTTGCGCTCATTCCCGGTTTCTCACGATCCGGAGCGACCATGGGCGGAGGTCTCCTCGTCGGGCTGTCGCACAAGGACGCCGCCCGCTTTGCGTTCCTGCTTGCGACGCCGATCATCGGCGCCGCCGCGCTGCTCAAGTTGCCCGAGCTGATGGGCTCCCAAGGCGACGGCATCCGCGGACAGGCGCTCGTCGCGTCGCTCTGTGCCGCCGGTGCCGCCTTCCTCAGCGTGCGCTTCCTGATGCGCTACTTCGAGACGCGGACGCTCATCCCCTTCGCCGTCTGGTCTCTCTGCTTCGGCGCGTTCTGCACCGTGTACTTCCTGGTGACATGAGCGCCGCGCCGATGCCCCGGCGCAACCTCGGAGCGTCGGGCATCGCCGTCTCCGCGCTGGCGCTCGGCTCCTGGCAGACGTTCGAGGGACTTTCGCGCGAGGACGGGATCGCCGTGATGACAGCCGCCCGCGAGGCCGGGATCGACTTCCTCGACGACGCCCGCTACGACGACCACACGGGGAAGGCGGCGATCCCGACCGGCTACTCCGAGGTCGTCTTCGGTGAGCTCTTCCGCGCGTCCGGCCGGAACCGGGACGAGGTGGTCGTCGCGAACAAGCTCTGGTGGGAGCACTGGCCCGAGCAGCCGGCCGCCCAGGAGCTCGAGGGGTCGCTCGGACGCATGCGCTTCGACCACGTCGACCTGATCTACGCGGAGCGTCCGCCGGCGGGCATGTCCGTCCGGGAGGTCGTGGAGGAGGTCAGCGGGCTCATCGCCGCGGGGAAGGCCCGGGTGTGGGGCGTGCTCAACTGGGCGCCCGAGCAGATCGCGGAGGCGGCTCGCGTCGTCGCCTCCGAGGGGGCTCCCGCTCCGTGCGCGGCGCAGCTCCCGTACAGCGTCGCCGATCCGACGATGGTCGAGGACAGCGTGATGGCCGCTGCGCTCGACGAGGCGGGCGCGAGCGTCGTCGCGTCGTACGTGCTCGCGGGAGGCGCGCTCACGGGCAAGTACGCGGACGCGGATGGGGCGGGACGTCTCGCCGACCGCCGGGGAGACGAGCGTCGCCGGGAGGCGCTCCGTGCCGGCGAGCGCCTGCGCGGTCTGGCCGAAGAGCTCGAGACGACCCCGGCGAGGCTCGCGATCGCGTTCGCGCTCGCGAACGAGCGGGTGGCGAGCGTCCTCTTCGGCGCGACGCACCCGGACCAGGTCGCGGACAACACCGGCGCTCTCGAGCTCCTCCAACGGCTCGACGAGAGCGACCTGGCGCGGCTCCGCAGATAGCCGCCGCCGCACGACCCAAGTGTTATCGGCATCCGAGCGCCGAAACTTGAGCCCTTCGAGGCGGCTAAGGTCCGGGCGTGAGCGAGAGCACCTCCGGCGATCCCGTCTCCTGGCTCCTCATCCGCGCCGGATGGAAGGTCTTGACCTCGGACGGTGCCGAGCTCGGAAAGGTCGACGAGGTCGCGGGAGACGACGAGCGGGACATCTTCGACGGCCTCGCGGTCGCGGCGAGCGCACTCGGGAAGCCGCGCTACGTGCCTTCCGAGGACGTCGGCGAGATCACCGAGGGCGTCGTCCGGCTGACGGTCACGCACGCCGAGGCGGAGCGTTACGGCGAGTACCTGGAGCCGGCGACGACCGCGGAGATCGAGCCCGACAGCAAGGGCGGCGTGGGGGAGACGATCGGTGCGGACGTCCGTGAGGTCGAGGGCAAGGTGTTCGCGCCGACCCAGCGGCACGAGCACTCGATGAACGTCTGGCGGCGGATCGCGTTCTGGTTCCGCGGTACCTTCAGCCGCGGCTGAGGTCGGCGGCCGTCGGCGCCTGGCGCCAGTCGACGGAGACGACCTCGATCGGCTGCTCGAAGCCCTTGAGCGACTCCGCGCGTGGCGGGGAGAGCGGGAACGTTCCGTCGGTGCCGTCGAGCGTCTCTCGGCTGACGAGGATCTCGCCCGCCCCGGCAGCGGCTCCGATTCGCGCCGCAACGTGGACGCTCTGCCCGCCGTAATCGCTGTAGTAGGCCCCGGTCTTGAACGCCCCACCCGTGTGGGCGCCGATCCTGACCTCGGTCGCGAGCTCCTCCGCGCTCAGCGCGTGCTGGACCGCGATTGCCGCCTCGATCGCTGCGGCGGGCTCGTCGAAGCGCGCGAAGAAGCCGTCACCGGTCTGCTTGATGACCGATCCGCCGTTCCCGACGATGCCCTCACGGACGAGTTCGTCGTGCCGCGCGAGCAGCTTCCGCCATTCGGCGTCGCCGAGCGACTCGAGGAGCCGCGTAGAGCCGACGATGTCGGTGAACAGGAACGTGCGCTGGCCCTCGACCTGGCCGAGGAGCGCCTCGACACGCTCCTGGTCGAGCCGCGCGCCCAACTTCACGAACGTCCCGAGGGCGGCCTGCAGCTCGGTTGTCGCCGCGTGCTCGTCGCCCTGACGGCGAAACGCGACGGCGAGCTCCGTCCGCGCCTGTGCGACCTCGTACGGTGCGCCGACGCGCTGCCACTCGTCCCGCGCGCGCCGGAGCGAGGCGGCGGCCCCGTCGAAGTCCCGCTCCGCGAGCTGGATCTTGCCGCGTGCGAGGTGGACCTCGGCGTCGAAGGCGGGAGCGCGCTGGTCGCCGATCTTGTACGCATCGACGATCTGCTCGAGCTCGTCGGCCGCCGACCGCGCGGTCTCGAGATCCGCCGCGGCGATTGCGATCTCGACCTGAGCAGGAAGGGCCCGCGCCCGCTGGAGCGGCTCGCTCATCTCGGCGAGCGCGCGTGTGATGCCCGCGAGGGCGCTCTCCACCTTGCCTTCGGCGAGGTGCAAGAGCGCGAGCCCCGGTTGCGGAAGCCGTCCGAGCTCGTCCGCAGTCCTGAACGCCTCGTCGGCTGCGGCGAAGTCGCCGCGCCGCCGCCGGATCTCGCCGACCTCGTAGTAGCCGCCTCCCGTGATTCGGCGGTCGAAGTCCTGAAGCTCTCCGCATGCGGCCAGCGCGGTCGTCTCGGCCTGCGGCCAGTCGCCGTTGAGGCGCAGGATCTCGGCGCGGTGGATGCGGCACGCGCCGGGGAAGCCGTTCATGTCCTCGTGGTCGCACCACCGGTTCGCGGCGGCGGTCCACTCCGCGGCCCGGCGGAAGTCGCCGACGTCCTGGCAGGACGAGATCGTCACGCAGTAGACGAGACCCGTTGCGAACGGTCGCAGCTCTCCCGAGACCGCGGACGTGCTCGCCTCGTCGAGAATCGCGAGCCCCTTCTCGACGTCGCCGGCGTGCACGTACGCCCGACCCGTCCCCACGAGAGCGAGGACCTGCGTGTCACGATCGCCGGTGCGCACGGCGATCTCGTGTGCCAGCTCCAGGCTGGCGAGCGCCTTCGGGACGTCGCCCTCGGCCATCAGCGTCGTGACCCCTCGGGACAGCGCCAGATACCCGTGCTCGGCGGCTTCGGGAAGCCCGTCGAGGAGCCTCTCGGCATTCGCGAACCACCCCCGGGAGACGGCGAAAGCGGTGCGGTTCATGTGGTCCCACGAGAGCGTCAGAGCGAGTCGCGCGGCCCCGAGCTTGTCGCCTTCCGCGTTGAACGCGGCATAGGAGCGCTCGCGGAGCGCGATCGCCTCGTCGAGCCGCCCGGTCCACCAAGCGGCGTCCGCGAAGCGCTCGAGGTCGTGGGGGGCGAGCTCGTCCGCGTCGGCGCCCGCGTACGCCTCGTAGGTCTCCCGCCAAGAGTGTCTCGCGGCTGCCTTGCGCGCGATCGCGACGGAGGCGTCCATCGGACAAAGGTATCGGACGTCCGGCGAACGGCCGACAGCCCGCGCCCCCCGGCATGTTGGCGGTGCGCGGCAACTGTGAGAAGCTCGCGGCCTTGACCGCGGCCTCCATCCTCCGCGCGCCCGATCTTGCGGGAAGCGCGGCCGTTCGCTGGACGCGGCTCGGTCGCTGGGCTGCTGCCGCGACTCTCGTGCTCGCAGCTTCCTGTCAGCTCGCCGCTTTCGTCACCGAGGTGCACCACTCGAAGACGATCGAGCGGCTCGAGTGGATCGCGGACAACCCGGTGCGCGCGAACGTGGCGAAGACGTTCGACCTGCTCGCGATGCCGTTCCTGTTCGGGGTCGTGATCGTCTACGTGCTGCTGTCGCGCGAACGCTCCCGCCGGCTTGCCTACGCAGCCGGGGTCGTCCTCGCGTGCGGAATGGTCGGTCTGACCGCGGCGCAGGGGTTCGAGACGCTCGAGTTCGCGCTCGCACAGGACGGCCGCTTCGACCTCGCGTCGCTCGCAGACGCGGTCGACAACGTCTCGATCGCACCTACGATCGCGATGCTGCTCCTCTTCATCCCGGGCGTCCTCATCGGCCTGCTGACGATGACGGTCGCGCTCTGGCGCTCGCAGGCGATGCCGCGGGGAGCGGTCCTCCTCATCCCCATCTTCATCGTCACCGACATCCTCCTCCAGCAGGGCGTCCTCGCCCACGCGATCGCGCTGGTCGGTGCGGTCTGGATCGCCTCCGCTGTCCTGCTCGCCGGCCGCTTCGCTCCTGCCGGCGGAGACGCCGACCCGGTCGCGCCCACCGCGGCGGTGTCGGTAGCGTCTCGCCCATGACCGACGAGAAGAAGGACACCGCGCAGGAGACGCAGGACCAGAAGCCGCCGTACGAGCCGCCGGCCGGGGCCGAGACGAAGGGCACGTGGGGAACCGGCAGGAACCGGATCGCCTATACGGCGACGGCGAAGTGGTACGTCCTGCGGAAGAAGGAGAAGCCGGCGGCCGAGATCTTCTCGGTGTCCTACGTCGCCGACGGCGGTCAGGACCGTCCGGTCGTGTTCGTCTTCAACGGCGGCCCCGGGGCCTCCTCGGCGTTCCTGCACATGGGCGCGGTGGGGCCGAAGCGCGTCGCCTTCCCACCCGACGGCTCGCTCCCGGAGATGCCGCCGAAGCTCGTCGAGAACGAGTCCTCCTGGCTCACCTTCGGCGATCTCGTCTTCGTCGATCCGGTCGGCACCGGCTTCAGCCGGATCATCGAGAAGGAACCGAAGGGCGACGGGAAGGACGGCAAGGACGGCGACGCTCCCGATCCGAAGGAGTACTTCGGGCAGAAGCGGGATCTCGAGTCCCTCTGCGAGTTCATGGGCCGCTGGCTCTCGAGCCACGGCCGGTGGGGCTCGCCCGTCTTCATCGCCGGCGAGAGCTACGGCGGCTATCGCGTCGGGCGCCTGGTGCGCATGCTCCAGGAGACGACCGGCGTGGGGCTCAACGGCGCGATCCTCATCTCGCCCGCCCTCGAGATCACGACGCTCAACCCGACCGACTACGACGTCCTCGGCTGGATCGACACCCTGCCGACCATGGCGCTGTCGGCGGTCCACTTCGGCCGCTCACGCGCGTTCCGCTCCGGGACGTCCCAGGCGAAGATCCTGAGCGAGGCCGAGGAGTTCGCGACGGGCGATCTCGCCTCGTTCCTCGCTCGCGGCGCCTCTCTCCCCGCGAAGGAGCGCGAGCGCATCCTGGCCCGGCAGGCCGACCTCATCGGGCTCCCGGTCGATCTCGTCGTCCGCGCCGAGGGCAGGATCGGCATCCGCACGTTCTGCCGCGAGCTCCTTCGCGACGAGCGGAAGGTCCTCGGTCTCTACGACACGACGATCACGGTCACCGACCCGTTCCCGGACCGCGACTCGTTCCTCGGGCCCGATCCCACGCTCTCGGGATTCAGCCCGGCGTTCACGATGGGCGTGAACCGGATGCTCCGCTCCGAGATCGGAGTGGAGACGGATCGCGAGTACACGCTCCTGAGCTACGAGGTGAATCTGGCCTGGAAGGACGACGCGCAGCAGCACGCGTTCGCGCCTCCGCCCGGCGCCACGGACGACTTCCGCTACGGCATGTCCCTGAACCCGCACATGAAGGCGTTCATCACGCACGGGCGCTACGACCTCGTCACGCCCTACTACGCGAGCGACCGGCTCCGGAATCTGATGCGCCTCGACCCGGCGATGGCCGACCGGGTGACCGTCCGTCACTTCGGGGGCGGGCACATGTTCTACGCGTGGGAGTCGAGCCGGCACGAGTTCACCGACGCAATCGCAACGTTCGTCGTCGATGCGACGGGAGACGACGCTAGCGCCCGGCGAGGTACGCGTCGACCAGCCGCTTCGGCGCGCGCTGGAGCCAAGCGTCCTCGATCCGCGACTCGAGCTCGCGGCGGTCGATCCGGTTCAGCCTGACGAGCACGATCGGGTGGCCGTCGTAGTGCGGCACCGTGAAGTACGCGTCGGCGTCTGACGTGAGGATCAGCTCCTTCTCGTCGGGATCGACGCGAACCGCGAGCGCGCCTGCGGCGTCCCGGCTCGGGCTCAGCCAGACGAAGAGCTTGCCGCCGACCTTGACGGACGGTTGCCCGTAGGTGGTGCTGACCTCCGCCCCCGGCAAGGCGGTCGCGATCGAGAGGACGGTGTCCCAGTCGGCCACGGTCGATCAGTCCGGCGAGCTCGCCACGTACTCCGCGGCGAGCCGCTTCGGCGCCTGGATCAGCCAGGCGTCCTCGAGCCGCTCGCGGAGCTCGTCGTCCCCGATCTCCTCGAGCCGTACCTGCACGGCCGGGTAGCCGTTGTAGTGCGGGCTCGTGAAGTAGACGTCGGGATTCGCGTCGAGGATGAGCTGCTTCTCCTCGCGATCGACGCGGACGGCGAGCCCACCGCCGTCACGCTCGCGGGCGATCCACGCGAATGCCTTGCCGCGTACCCGGAACCGAGCCCTGCCGGACGTGTCCTCCTCGACATCGGGGAGGGAGAGCGCGAGCTCGCGTACCTGCTCCCACTCGACCATGTCCTCACCCTAGCCCGGCGGGTGCGGGGCGCCCCGAGCTCGGTCACCGTGGAGTCAACAGGGTCGTTCGCACAGGCGGACCGGTGTCAGATCTGTGCGGCTGCCGGAGCGCCCTCGCCCACGGCGACGACGTCGCGCCGGCGCAGGAGAGCAGCAAGGAGCACGGCTCCCGCGGCCACGAAGGCCGCGCTGCCCAGGAAGGCCACGTGGAAGCCGTCCACGAGCGCCTGGGACTGATCGGCCGGCGTCGGCCTGTGCCCGAGGGACTCGAGGGTGTTGGTGGTGGCGGTCGCGGAGAGCGTCGCGAGGATCGCGAGCCCGAGCGCGCCGCCGATCTGCTGCGAGGTGTTGAAGAGGCCTGACGCCAGCCCCGCGTCGTCGTGTGGGATCCCGCTCGTCGCGATGAGCGTCACCGGGACGAAGGTGAGCCCCATGCCGATCGAGACGAGCAGCATCGCGGGCAGGAGGTCGACGACGTAGTGCCCGTCGGGTTCGAGCCGCAGGAAGAGGAGCAACCCGACGACCGCGAGGCCCATCCCGATGAGCGGCACCTCCCGGGCGCCGAGCGCCGGCACGAGCCTCTGCGCGAGACCGGCCCCGATGATGATCCCGGCCGTGAACGGGAGGAACGCCAGACCGGCCTGGATCGGCGAGAAGCCGAGGACCCGCTGGACGTAGAGCGTGTTGAAGAAGAACATCGCGAACAGGCCCGAGGCGACGAAGAGCATGGTCAGGTTCGCCGCACGGATCGTCCGCACGCGGAAGATGCTGAGCCGGACGAGCGGCTCAACCGACCGCCGCTCGATCAGGACGAACGCGGTGAGGAGGGCGGCAGCCAGCACCCCGAAACCGATGGTGTGCAGAGAGCCCCAGCCCTTCTCCTGCGCCTTGACGATCCCGTAGACGAGCGCGACGAGCCCGCCGGTGACGGTGATGGCACCTGCGGCGTCGAAGCTCTTGTGCGCGTGCTCGTCCTTGGATTCCGGGACGATCCGCATCGATGCGATGAAGACCGCGATGCCGACCGGGATGTTCACGAAGAAGATCCACGGCCAGGAGAGCCACTCGACGAGCATCCCGCCGAGGACCAACCCGACTGCGCCGCCGCCGACGGCGATCGCCGCCCAGACGCCCATCGCCTTCGTGCGCTCCGCACCCTCCTCGAACGTCGTCGTGATGATCGACAGCGCGGCGGGTGCGATCATCGCCGCGCCGAGGCCCTGGACGCCGCGGAAGACGATGAGGAACTCCGAGCTCGGCGAGATCCCGTTCAGGAGCGATGCGAGCGTGAACACGACCACGCCGATGAGGAAGATCCGCTTTCGTCCCATCAGATCACCCGCTCGGCCACCGAGGAGAAGGAAGCCGCCGAACGTCAGCGCGTAGGCGTTGACGATCCACTGCAAGTCCGCCTCCGACATGTTCAGGTCCTTCTGAATCGACGGCAGCGCGACGTTCACGATCGTCGCGTCGAGGATGACCATGAACTGCGCCATGCACACGAGGACGAGGACGAGCCACGGGTTTCGGTGCGCGGTCACGAGTTGCTCACCGTAGCGATGTCGTTCCGGGTCGCGTCGGGCTGCTGCGCGTCCCGATGAGCCGTCAGCCGGGCAGCCAGCCCTGGTAGCGAGTCGGCTCTCGCTTCGCGAAACGCGCGTACGCCACGGACGGGTCGTTCGTCTCCTCGTCGACCCCTGCGCCATGGCCGGTTGCGATCTCGTCGACCGTGTAGCCGCCCCAGTCCGGCCCTTCCTGATTCGCTCGAGCGCCGACCGCGACGATCACGCACGGCCCATCGCCTGCGCCGACGAGCGTGTGCTTCGTCAGCGTCGGGCAGTGGACGAAGTCCCAGGCGCGGAGCCGCCGCTCTTCGCCCTCGATGACCAGGAGCGCCTCGCCCGCGACGACGAGGAAGTCCTCCTGGTCGACCTCCCAGTGGTACATCGCCATCGGCACGCCCGGGTCGAGGACGGTGATGTTGATCCCGACCTGCTCGAAGTCGGTCTTGCCCTCGAAGTCGCAGATCGCCGACCGCCCTTCGCGGTGGTACCAGCGCGCGTCGCGTGCGTTCAGCACGAACCAGCCCTCGCTCTCGGCGACGAGGCCGTGCTCTGTCGGCGCGAGCTCCGCCTCGGCCACCATCGTCCGAGAGCCTACGCGTTGCCGGGCGCTTCGCGGTGCGGTTCGTCCTACGATCCTTCGATGAGCTGGGACGAGGCGTTATCGCACCGCTACGACGAATGGTCGGCGGGCATGACCGAGGACGTCGCGTTCTACGTCGAGCTCGCGCGCGCGGCCGAGGGCCCGCTCGTCGAGCTCGCGGTCGGAAACGGCCGGGTCGCGATCCCCGTCGCGCAGGCGACGGGACGTCGTGTCATCGGGATCGACACCTCTCCCGCGATGCTCGAGCAGGCCCGCCTTCGCGCCGCGGAGGCGAACGTCGAGCTCGACCTGCGCCTCGGCGACGTGCGCGAGCTCAAGCTCGTCGACTCCGCCGCGCTCGTGTACTGCCCGTTTCGGGCGCTTCTCCACCTGCCGACCTGGGCTGACCGCCGCCGCACGTTCGAGCGGGTGGCCGCGTCCTTGCGGCCGCGCGGGTGGTTCGCGTGGAACGCATTCGCCTTCGACCATCGGATCGCGACGAGCCGCGACGGGCGCCATCAGGACGAACCGGTCCCGCACACGATCCGCTATGACGTGGCGGACAACCGCGTCGACATCACGCTCGACAGCGGCGGCACGAGCTCGCTCTGGTGGGCGACGAAGAACGAGTGGCTCGGGCTCATCGACGTCTCAGAACTCGAGCTCGAAGCGCTGTACGGCGGCTTTGCCGGCGAATCGCTCGGTGAGGACAGCCGCGAGTACGTGTTCGTAACGCATCGCCGATGAGTTCTCGTCGCGTCGGCGGTCGAACCTCCATGCGGCTCGCCACCCGCTCGCTCCGTCACCCGGGACCAGGTCCGTAGGATGGTCGTCGTGTCCGACACCTCCGTCGCCACCCCAGCGGTCGAGGAACTCCTGGAGCAGCACCGTGTCGAGCTGACCGCCTACTGCTACCGCATGCTCGGCTCCGGCGAGGCCGAGGACGCCGTGCAGGAGACCTTCATCCGCGCCTGGCGGGCATACGACCGGTTCGAGGGCCGCTCCGCGCTCCGTTCGTGGCTGTACCGCATCGCGACGAACGTGTGCTTCGACCTGCTCGAGAGCAGGAAGCGGCGCGCGCGGCCGATGGATCTCGGCCCGGCGCAGGAGCCGATCTTCGAGAACCTGCACACGTTGCCCGAGGTCACGTGGATCGAGCCCATGCCGGACACGTCGCTCGTGCGGGAGGCCGATCCGGCGGAGGTGACGGTCGCGCGCGAGACCGTGCGGCTCGCGTTCGTGGCCGCGCTCCAGCACCTCCCGCCGCGCCAGCGCGCGGTGCTCATCCTCTGCGAGGTGCTCCGCTGGAAGGCAGCTGAGGTTGCGGAGCTCCTCGAGACGAGCGTTCCCGCCGTGAACAGCGCGCTGCAGCGCGCGCGCGCCACGCTCGAGGCGATCGACGTCGGCGCCACGACCGCGGCGCCCTCGGTCGAGACCGCCGACGCCGAGCTCCTCGCCCGCTACGTTGACGCCTTCGAGCGCTACGACATGGAGGCGCTGACTGCGCTCATCCACGAGGACGCGACCCAGTCGATGCCGCCGTTCGACATGTGGCTCGCGGGACGCGACGACATCCTGCGCTGGTGGGTCGGCCCGGGGATCGGCTGCAGCGGGTCGCGGGTGATCCCGGTCGTGTCGGCGAACGGCTCGCCCGCCTTCGGCCAGTACAAGCCGAAGGAGACGGGCGACGGCTTCGAGCCGTGGGCGCTCCAGGTGCTCGAGATCGAGAACGGGAAGATCGTCGAGTTCACCTTCTTCCTCGACACGGCGACCATGTTCCCGCGCTTCGGGCTTCCGCTCGAGTTCGAGGCCTAGCTCCCGTCAGCGCCGCGTGCGGCCGAGCCGCTCAGCCCGGCAGCACGTCCGTGAGGCCCATGAACGCGACGAGCTCGAGGAGCTCGGCGGATGCGTGCCGCAGCCACACCCGACGGCCGTGTCGTCGTGCCGCGAGCTGAAGCCGCGCGAGCGCATCGACGGTCACCGCGTCCGGCTCGATGCCGCGCACGTCGCAGCGCGCGATGCCCGCTCCGCTCCCCGAGAGCAGCGCGCACACGCGGTCGCAGAGACCGGGGAGATCGGTGCGCATGATGGGGCCGCTGATCGTGAAGTCGACGAAAGTCGGCCCGCTGTCGGCCATCGCAGACACAAGACGACCGGCGAGGCTGGAACTCATCGGTTCGCCCGCGATGAGTTTCGTTTGGCTCCTCGGTCTGAGTGGCATGGGACGAGACGAGGGGAGGAAGCCATGACGACGATGGACACCCGCGCACGCTGGATCGCACTGCTCGTCGTGTGCCTCGGAGACCTGATGATCGTGCTCGACGTGACGATCGTCGGCGTCGCGCTGCCTTCGATCCGCGAGGACCTCGGCTTCTCGGAGAGCTCGCTCGCGTGGGTCGCGAACGCCTATCTGCTGACGTTCGGGGGGTTCCTCCTGCTCGCCGGCAGGCTCGGCGACATCTTCGGCCATCGGCGCCTCTTCCTCATGGGGCTCACGCTGTTCACGGCCGCCTCGCTCGCGTGCGGTCTCTCGACGACTGAGTGGATGCTCGTCGGCGCGCGGGCCGTCCAGGGACTCGGCGCAGCCGTCGTCTCGGCCGTCGCGCTCTCCCTGATCGTGACGCTCTTCACCGAGCCGGTCGAGCGGGCGAAGGCGATGGGCGTCTTCGGATTCGTCGCGGCGGGAGGCGGCACGATCGGCGTCCTGCTCGGCGGCGTGCTGACGGACGCGCTCAGCTGGCACTGGATCTTCCTCGTGAACGTCCCGATCGGGATCGCGGTCTTCGTCCTCTCGCTCCTCCTGCTGCCGGCCGGGCGCGGTCAGGAGCAGGTGGGGTGGCTGGACATCGCCGGCGCCGTGATCGTGACCTCGTCGCTGATGCTCGCCGTGTACGCGATCGTCAACGGGAACGGGGTGGGCTGGACGTCGGCTCGGACGCTCGGCCTGCTCATGGCGGCGGCCGCTTTGCTCGGAGTCTTCGTCGTCGTCGAGTCGCGCGTCTCCGCGCCGCTCGTGCCGCTCGGCCTCTTCCGGCTGCGCAACCTCGCGACCTCGAACGTCGTGGGGATCCTGTGGGCGGCGGCGATGTTCGCGTGGTTCTTCCTGTCCGCCCTCTACCTCCAGCTCGTGCTCGGGTACACGCCGCTCCAGGTCGGCCTCGCGTTCCTCCCGTCGAACCTGATCATGGCGGTGTTCTCGATCGGGCTCTCGGCGAGGCTCGTCATGCGCCTGGGAATCAGGCTGTCGCTGGCGGCCGGGCTGACGCTGGCCGGTGTCGGGCTTCTGCTCTTCGCGCGTGCACCAGTCGACGGGAACGTCGTGATGGACGTCCTCCCGAGCATGGTGCTCCTCGGCGTCGGCGCCGGGATGGCGTTCAACCCCGTGCTGCTCGCCGCGATGGGCGATGTCGATCCGAGAGAGGCGGGCCTCGCGTCGGGTGTCGTCAACACGTCGTTCATGATGGGCGGCGCGCTCGGGCTGGCCGTGCTCGCGAGCCTCGCAGCGTCTCGCACCGACACGCTCCTCGCTTCGGGCGAGGATCAAGCCTCGGCGCTCGCCGGCGGCTACCACCTCGCATTCGTCGTCGGGGCAGTGTTCGCGTTCGCAGCGGCTGCGATCGGAGGGCTCGTCCTCCGGCCGGCCGAGCTGCCGGCGCACCCCGGGGCAGAGGCCGAGTCCGTCGCCGAGGCAGCATAGGGAGGAGAGCAAGATGTCCAGGGTGTACGCAGAGATCTCGATGTCGCTGGACGGCTTCGTCGCCGGGCCGAATCCGACGCTCGAGCTGCCGCTCGGAGAAGGCGGGGAGTTGCTCCACGAGTGGGTGTTCGGACTCGCCGCGTGGCGGGAGCGCCACGGCCTCGAGGGCGGCGAGGAGAACGCCGACTCCGACATGGTGGCGCAGGCGATCGACGCGACCGGAGCCGTCGTCATGGGACGACGGATGTTCAGCGGCGGAGCCGGTCCGTGGGAGAAGGACCCGAACACGGACGGCTGGTGGGGCGCCGATCCGCCCTTCCGCGTCCCGGTCTTCGTTCTCACGCACCACCCCCGCGAGCCACAGGTCAAGGAGGGCGGGACGACGTTCACGTTCGTCACCGACGGTGTCGAGTCGGCGATCGAGCAGGCGACGACAGCCGCCGGCGGACGCGACGTGCAGGTCGCGGGCGGTGCGATGGCCATCCAGCAGGCGCTTCGCGCCGGGCTGGTGGGCGAGCTCCGGATTCACGTCGCGCCGGTCCTCCTCGGGGGAGGCACGGCTCTCCTGGCGGGGCTCACCGAGTCCGACGTGCAACTCGAACCGGCGGAGGTGAGCCAGTCTCCCCGGGTCGTGCACCTTCGCTACGCGGTCGCGCCCTAGGGTCGGTCGGGAAGCAACGGCATCTCGAGATCGGGCCGGCGCCCGACGAGCACCGCACGGGTGATGGAGCTGCTTCCGTGGCGATCGCGGATCTCGTCGAGGGCGGCATCGAGAGCATGAGACCGCCAGTCCTCGAACAGGCTGAGCTGCGCCCGGTCGGCGGACTCGAGGTTCGTGAGGGAGACTCCGACGAGGGTGATCCCACCGCGCTCGATCAGCGGCAGGGCCTCGCAGAGGAGCGCGCGGGTGGTGTCGAGGATCTCCTGTGATTGATCGGTCAGTCGAGGCAGGGTGGACGACCTGGTCGCGCGCGTGAAGTCGTCGAACCGCAGCCGCAGAACGACGGTGCGACAACGTCTCCGGCCGGTCCGCAATCTCCGTGCGACCCGGTCGACGAGCGCGATGACTGACTGGTCAATCTCCGAAAGCGGCGTCCTCCGCCGACCGAGTGCACGCTGCGACCCGATCGAGCGCCGCCTTCGACCCGTCTGCACACGTCGCGGGTCGCGGTTGTGGGCGAGCGCGTGGAGATGCCGCCCCGAGGCACGGCCGAGGAGGCTGATCAGCACGTCCTCGTCGAGCTCGGCGACCTGGCCCACGGTCGTGATCCCGCACCTCCGGAGCTTCTCCGAGGTCACGCGGCCGACACCCCAGAGCCGCTCGATCGGAAGCGGATGGAGGAACCTGAGCTCGTCGCCCGGCGGCACGAGGAGGAGACCGTTCGGCTTCGCGACGCCGCTCGCGACCTTGGCGAGGAACTTCGTCCTCGCGACCCCGACCGTGATCGGCAACCCGACCTGATCCAGCACCTCGCGGCGGAGCCTCGCCGCGATCTCGATCGGCGGCCCGGCCAGGCGCCGCAGGCCGCGGACGTCGAGGAACGCCTCGTCGATCGACAGCCCCTCGACGAGCGGCGTCGTGTCTTCGAACACCCCGAACACCGCCTTGCTCGCCTCCGAGTACGCAGACATCCGCGGGGGCACGACGACCGCATGTGGGCACAGCCTTCGGGCGTGTCGGCCGCCCATCGCGGTGCGGATGCCGTACGCCTTCGCCTCGTAGCTCGCCGCGAGAACGACACCGGCCCCGACGATCACCGGCCTGCCGCGGAGCCGCGGGTCGTCACGCTGCTCGACGGACGCGTAGAAGGCGTCGAGGTCGGCGTGGAGGATCTGCGCCGCGGGCGACAAGAACACATGTTCCCATCGGCCGAGATCGGCGACAAGTCGCTACTCGGGTCGCGGCGGGACCGGTCGATCGGCCGGAACGCGCTCCACGACCGTCAGCGAGATGCCGAGCTCCTCCACGAGGAACCGGGCGCGGGCCGCTCCGTCCAGCGGCGATACGACGTGTGAGCCGTCTGCTCGGAAGACGTAGCGCTGACCGCGGGCGGCGCCGATGCTCGCTCCGCCGCGGAGGAGCCGCGCGTTGAGCATGTAGTTGAACGGGCTCCAGGCCGCCGTGCGCTGGTGGAGGGAGTCCCAATCCTCCCAGGTCGCGCCGATCCGCTCGATGCGGCACGGGAAGCCCTCCGGCGCGTTCAGGGCCCGCCACCGGACGGCGGCTTTCCCGCCGAGCCATTCGAAGCGAGGGAGCGGCGCACCGTCGTCCCAGGCGTCGCCGGGATCGGGCATACAGATCGGCTCGCCGCTCAGGATCGACGCATCGGTGATCCACCGCTCGCCGTCGACCGACACGACCACCGAGCCGTGATTCGGCCTGACGACGTCGGGCATCGACAGCATCGTCGCAATCGCGCGCTCGACCTCGAATCCGAGCGCATTGAGGAGATCGTGGAGCGCGCCGTTCGCCGCCCAGCACGTTCCGCCGGTGCCGTCTTCGAGCCAGGCGGCGAAGAACTCGTCCGCCGTCGATCCCGGCAGCGGCGTCCCGAGGCCGGCGCGTGCGTGGATCAGCTTCCGCGTGTTCTCGTGCGGCACCGACCCGCACCACGCGGCGTACACGGACCGCAGCCCCTGGAGGTCTTGCGGGGGCCGACCGATGCCGAACCGGTCGAGAACGGCGTCGACGAGATCGCCGCGCACGCCCGGCTACCGCTCGCTTGGCTCCGTGTCGCGGAGCGTCGCGACGAACGCGTCGATCTCGGCGCGGCTGTACGACGTGTGGCGCCGCCGAACGCCGGCGGGATCGTGGCCGAGACCCGTGCCGTCCCGCCAGGCGCTCTTCGGTCGGATCGGTCGGGGCTGGAAGCCCCCGCCGCAGTTCGGGCAGACGCCGTCGAGCACGTCCTCGACGCACTCGGCGCAGAACGTGCACTCGTACGAGCAGATCCGCGCGTCGAGCGAGTCGGGCGCGAGGTCCTTGTCGCAGAGCTCGCAGTTCGGTCGCAGCTCGAGCATCGGAGGCACGCTAGCGGGAGCCGGGCATCCGGCCCGCGGACTGCCCACGGAGCGTTCGGGTACTAGGCTCCGGGCACAACGTCATCCTGGACGACACCCTCACGAGATCGGCGCCCGTTGCGCCACTCGCTGGACGAGACGCTGTCGTCGCAGGGAGACGCCGTCGGAGAAAGGGAGGTCCGGATGAGAATCCTTCGGAACGTCAGGCCGTCGCCGGCGATGGTGGTGGCTTCACTCGCTCTGCTGGTCGCGCTCGGCGGTACGAGCATCGCCGCCGTCTCGGTCACGCTTCCCCGCTCGAGCGTCGGCACTACGCAGCTCAAGAACAACGCCGTCGTCTCGACCAAGGTCAAGAACGGCTCGCTTCTGCGGGCAGACTTCAAGTCCGGCCAGATCCCCGCCGGGCCCGCTGGGCCGGCAGGGCCGGCCGGAGCGCAAGGCACCGCTGGGCCAGCCGGGCCTGCCGGGCCGGCAGGGCCGGGCGCGAAGTGGGCGCTGGTGCGGGCGGACGGCGGGATTGCCGCGCAGTCGGGCGGGATCACCCTGACGGCGAAGCCCATAGCCGGGAACTACATCCTCGACTTCGGCGGGCAGGTGACGGGGAAGCTGATCGTCGCGTCGTCGGGAGTGGCCGGGGGTGACACCGCTTTCCGCGGCGTCGTCGTCGCCGGGCCGTGCGGCGCCGGCGCCGAGGGCTTCGCGTGCTCGGTCGGGAACGACGCCAACCACGTCTTCGTCGCGACCCAGAACGCGGGCGAGACCGCGACGGCCGACCATGCGTTCTACATCGCGGTGATCGGCTAGATCGACCTCATGGCCGGAGCCGGGCGGCGACGCCGGGCTCCGGCCGTTCCATCCGCGCCGTCAGCTCACGGCCGAGCTCGGAGCGAGCGCGACGGGGAGGCGATCGACCGTGTCCCGCCCCCCTCGCGGACGCCCATCGACAGCCATTGCCTCCCTTGGCTTCCGAAGGGTGGGCGGGCAGCTGCCTACGACGCCTGCAGGCCGCTCCAGCCCCACCGCGGCATGGCGGCACCCGCCGGGACCGAGGCCGGATCCTCGTAGGCAAGTACGTCGTCCACCGCCCAGCGCATGTACGCGCCCATCGCGGCGCGAAACTCGGGATCGTCCGGGAGCCCCGCGTCGTCGAGCGCCTGGACGAAGCAGGCGAGGAAACGCTCGCCGAGATCCCCGATGGCGCCGTTGCCCGAGTGCATGTGGAGGACGCGCGACTCGTCGCCGCACTCGCGCGAGTACGTCGGCGGCCCGCCCAGCACCTCGCCCCAGTAGGCGGCGAGACGCTCGACGTGCTGCGGGTGCTGGTCCGGATGCGAGAACGGGTGGTTCAGCTCCGGATCCGCGAGGCAGCGTGCGTGGTGCGCGTGTGCGAGAGCGAGGAACGCCTGCTCTCCGCCGGCGAACTCGTACAGCGTTGGTCGCACGACCAGAGGGTCGCACATCGCCGGCGGCGGTTTCGGCTGATCGATCCCTAGGCTTGCCGGGTCGCGGAGAGGCTCTCCAGCGCGTGCCGGTCGACCAGCTCTGCCGGGATCACCGCGATCCGGCAGGTCGTCCGAGCGCGGAGGGTCGCCGTTCTCACACCGCCTTCGAGGAGTGCCCGTTCGCCCACGATCGCCCCGGGGCCGATCTCGGCGACCTCCTCTCCGTCGATGTCCACGGCGAGCACGCCGTCGAGGACGAGGTAGAGCTCGTCGCCGGGCGCGCCCTGCTTCACGAGCGTCCCGCCCGGCTCCAGCGCGCGCCGTTCGGGGATCTTCTTGCCCGCCAGCAGCTCCCGAGAGATCTCTCGCTCGAGTGCGCTCTCCGCGGCGGTGACGAACGAGTCGGACTCCTCGTCGCCCCAGGGAGTTCGCTCGCGCTGCGCGTCGCGGTACCAGGACCTGAAGTCGATGACTCCCGACTTCGCGACGAGGTTGCCGCCTTCGTCGTACACCCAGTGCCTCGGGAACGTGCTCGCTCCGACGAGCTCGCTGTCGGAGGAACCGTCCGCGCGGATCGTGAGCGCGAGCGTCGTCCACGTCGTCGCCGACTCAATCCGGAGGAAGGGCTCCCTCACGACGCGGCGAGGGGCAGGGAAGCCGGCGCGTCCGCCGACCGTCTGCACGAATCGGACCGCGCCACCCTCGATCTCCGGATCCTGTCGTAGGACCTCGAAGACTGCTCCCGGAATCGTGATCGCACCGCCGCCGAGGCTGACCGGCGTCGAACCGACGAGCCCTGTCCCCTCGTAGCCGTTTCTGATGATCTCCTCGCCCTCGACCTCGATCCAGGCGGCGAGGCGATTCGCCTCGCGAAACCGGTCTTCCGAGCGCAGGCGTTCGAGGTCGCCTTCGTCGATGCGCTCGGGCGGGGGTTCGTCGTAGTGCGCGACCCCGAGCTCGAATGGGAGCTTCGGCATCCCCTCGATCGCATCCGACGGAATCCAGGAGATCGCCGTGACCGACGACTCGATGCGCATCTTGCGCCCCCTTCCTCGACGCCTCCACGCTAGAGCATCCGGGGAGCCTTGCCTAGTACCGGTCGCGCCCGCTCGACCACCGCAATGGGAGCACCGATCCAGGCAGTCTCGTACCGGTGGGCGAAAGAGATGAGTTATCCACGTTCCGCTTCGGGTGGTCGTGCGCATCGTCTCCGGCCCACCATGTGCTCTCAGGTCGAACGACTGGGCCGGTGCCGGACACTTACGTAGAGATGAGGCAGCGAGACGTCGAGCGGCGGCGGCGATTGGACGCCCTGTTCGTGGCCTTCGGCGCGGACATCGTCGCGTTCTGCGAATGGCGGGCGCCGTCGCCGAGCGACGGCCAGGATGCGGCAGCCGATGTGTTCCTGACGGCGTGGCGTCGGCTGGACGATCTCCCCGAGGGCGACGCGGCGCGCATGTGGCTGTACGGGACGGCACGGCGGGTGATCGCGAACCAGCGGCGCTCGAGTCGTCGGCGCATCGCTCTCCAAGACCGACTGACGGCCGAAATGAGCCTGACGCCTCCTGCCGTTGGGCGCGACCCGGAGGAAGGGCTCGTGCACGAGGTGCTTCACCGGCTCGGCCCGCGCGACCGCGAGGTGCTGCTACTCGCCGAGTGGGAGGGCCTGTCGCCAGCCCAGATCGCGGTCGTGCTCGGCTGCCTCACGGTTACCGCTCGCGGTCGGCTGTACCGGGCGAGGCGTCGCTTTCGCGACGCGTTCGAGGAGCTCTCCTCGGCATCCTCGCCCACGAGCCAGCCGCTGCATCGAAAACTCGGAGTCCGAGAAGGAGGACCATGAACACGCACCGGAGTCTCGAAGCCCTTCGCGGAGCCAACCCTCGGACCGCGCCGGATTTCGGCTCGTCGATCGAGGCGGTGCGCGCGCGGATCGCCATGCCCGCAGACCTCGCTGTCTCGGACGCGCCGGGATCGCGCCGGCGACGCGGCGCGGTTGCCATCGCCGGGGTCTCGTTGGCCGGTGCGCTCGTCGCGATCGCACTGGTCGGCATCGGCTCGGCGGTGCACGGACCGGGAGTCGGCGTCGAGAGCGCGGCTGCGGCTGTGCGCACGACCGTGACGCGGACCGCCGACTCGGCCGATCGTTCCGGCACTGCGAACGTCCGGATCACCCACGAGGGCGCGCCGTGGGCGGCGATGAGCGTGAGCTGGAACGGCGACGACCTGTCTCTCACCGAGACGCCTCCCGGGCGAGCCGGCAGCCAGCTGCGCGTGGTCGGGGGCGTCGCGTACGCGCCGGATCCGGATGGGCGTTGGTGGCTGCAGCTCGGGAGCGCGGACAGCATCGACCACGGAAGCGGCGGGACGGCCGCGCAGTACCTCGCGGCCGTGCGGCAAGACGTCGGTGGGACGACGCTACAACGGCTCACCGGCGGTATCACCGGGGTGACGACGCACAAGCTCGACGACGGCTCGACGGTCTACACCGGGAGCGTGGCAGCAGGGTCGATCGCGCGTGAGACGAGTGCGGAGGACGCGCAGGTGATCCGACTCCTTCCGTTCGGGTACGCCGCTCAGGACGAAGCCGCCGACCCCAACGCGCTCCTTGGCGTGACGATCACCGTCGCTCCCGACGGGATCGTCCGCGCGGTGTCCGTTGGCTGGGGTTCGTGGCTGTTCACGGTCGACTACAGCGGCCTCGGCGCCACGCCCGCGCCGGTCGCGCCGGGCGCTGCGCATGGGTCGAAACAGCCGGGAGGCTGATCTCTGTCTAGCTCATGGCGTACTCGTCGTGGCGCCGGACCCAGAGCGGCTCCGTGTCGCTCTCGTCGCGACCCTTCGGCGTCCGGTCGAGCAGGGCGTAGTAGGCCATCCCGGGCCCCTCGAGGCCGCGGGCGGTGGTCACGTACGTGCGGTACACGGTCCCGTCCGAGAGTGCGTAGCCGCTCAGGCCCGGTCCCTCGGTGACGTAGCCGACGACGTCGGTGCCGCACATGTCCGCGTTCTGCTCCACCGTGACCGGAATCCCGCTCTCGAGCCAGGGCTTCAGCTCCTCTTCGGTGTTCAGGAAGCCGAGGTCGCGGTTGAAGTCGCTGCCCGCGCTCGACACCCACTCGATGTCCCAACCCATCCGGTCCCGGTAGGCGAGCAGCTTCGCGAGCGGCCCTCGCGAGGCGAGGAGCAGGGTCGTGTCGCGAGCCCTCAGGTGTGGCACCTGCGGAGCGAGCGTGTCCGCGATCGACGAGCAGACCGGGCACCCCGCCTCGTAGGACGGCCCGAACATGAAGTGGTAGACGAGGAGCTGGGAGCGGCCGTCGAAGAGGTCGGCGAGCATCTTCGGGCCGTCCGCGGTCTCGAAGCGGTAGTCCTTCTCGACCGGAACCCAGGGCAGCTCGCGCCGCCTCCTCGTCAACTCGTCGGCACGGCGCGTGAGCTCCTTCTCCTCCTTCAGCAGCTCGTCACGCTCGGCCTGCCATTCCTCCTGCGTGCCGATCCTGTGCTCGGTCATGTTCGTCCCCTCTCCTGTCTCGCTCCTCGCCCAGGGCGTTCCCCGGTGCGGGTCGAACGAATCGCCCGAGGCCGCCTGCCTGAGAGGCGGGACCCTACCTTCGGGCCGCGTAGAATCGTCACGTGCGCGAGCTCGCCCCGGGTATCTGGCACTGGCAGGCGCGGCATCCGGAGTGGAGCGAGGGCGAGCCCTGGGACCCGAACGTCTCCTCGTACGCGATCGACGACGGCGAGCGGCTGCTCGTGTTCGACCCGATCGCGCCGCCGGACGAGCTCGTCGAGCTCGCGGCCGCTCGCGACACCGTGGTCGTTCTCACCTCGCCGTGGCACGAGCGCGACATGCAGGACCTCGTCGAGCGGCTCGGCGTAGAGGTCTACGCGCCCCGGCCGGACTCGGCGCAGGACCTGATGGACAAGTGGGGCATCACCGCCGAGCAGGCGGGAGACGGAAGCCCCGACCTCGTCTGGCTCCGCGCGGAGGCGCCTGATCACTGGCGCCCGTACGCGGCCGACGGCCCGCTGCCCTCGGGGATCGAGGCGTACGAGGGCAGGGAGCCGAACGACATCGTGCTCTACGTCGAGAGTCACCGCGCGGTCGTCGCCGGCGACACGCTCGCGGACTTCGGCGAAGGCCTCGAGGTGTCGGCGCGATGGCTCCGCCCAGGCATCACGCACGAGTCGCGGGTCGAGCGGCTGCGCCCGCTTCTCGAGAAGCCGGTCGAGCACGTTCTCGCGACGCACGGTGGGCCCTTCGAGCCGGCCGACCTCGAGCGCGCGCTCTCCTGAAGCTCAGCCCACCCGTTCGAGGAACGCGAGCACGCGCTCGGTGAGCAGCTTCGTCGCGGCGTCGTCGTAGCTCGGCAGGCTGCTGTCGGCGAAGTAGTGCTGGTCGCCGGGATAGAGGAAGAGCTCGGCGTCCTCGGCCAGCTCGACGAGCTCGCGCGCTGCATCGATGTCGCCTTCGTCGACGAAGATCGGGTCGGCGTCCATCCCGTGGATCTGTACCGGCACCCCGGCCGGCCACGTGCCGAACTCCGACTCGGGTACGCACGAGTAGAAGAAGAGCGCTCCGCGCGCGCCCGGACGGGTCTGCGCAAGCTTCTGCGCCACCACCACGCCGAGCGAGAAGCCGGCGTAGACGAGCTCGCTCGGCAGGGTCTCCGCGACGCGCGTTCCCTGCTCGATGAGTTCGCCGAAGCCGATCTCGTCCGCGTACGCGACTCCCTCGGGGATGCTGTCGAAGGTGCGCCCGTCGAAGAGGTCGGGCGTGTGCACCGCGTGCCCTGCGCTCCGCAGCTCGTCGGCGAAGGCGTGGAAGCCAGGTGTCTGTCCCTGCGCGTGGTGAAAGAGCAGTACGTCGGCCATCTCGCCCCCTCCGGTCGTGTGCGACGTTCGTAATCCGAGATCAGGAGTGTCCTCTCGTCGAACCTATCGAAGACGAGTCACGCCAGGCCGCTTGCGTCGGTGGATCCTGGTCGAGCATGGAGCGTGACGCACTGGACGCGAGGCCTGTCTCGGCTGGATGATCAACCCCGCGTGCGAGACGATCTCCCGACCGGCACCGTCACCTTTCTCTTCACCGACGTCGCGGGCTCGACGAAGCTCCTGCATGAGCACGGCGACGGATACGCGGATCTCCTCGCCGCTCACCGCGACGTCGTTCGTGCCGCTCTCGCCAGGCACTCGGGAGTCGAGGTCGACACGCAGGGCGACGCGTTCTTCGCAGCCTTCTCGCGAGCCTCGGACGCGGTGACCGCGGCCGACGAGATCAGTGACGGCCTGGGCGACGGTCCCGTTCGCGTTCGGATCGGGATTCACACGGGGGAGCCGCTCGTCACGCAGGAGGGCTACGTCGGCCTCGACGTGCACCGCGCAGCGCGCATCGCGGCGGCTGCACACGGCGGACAGGTCGTCCTCTCGCACACGACGCGCGACCTGCTCGGCTCTGACCGACCGCTTCGCGACCTCGGTGAGCATCGGCTGAAGGACCTCATCGAGGCCGAACGCCTCTACCAGCTCGGGAGTGCCGAGTTCCCCTCGCTCCGAACGCTCGACGCCACGAACCTCCCGGTCGCCGCAAGCCCGCTCCTGGGGCGCGAGCGAGAGATCGCCGAGCTTCTCGATCTACTCGAGACCCGACGTCTCGTCACGATCACGGGACCGGGCGGCACGGGAAAGACCCGGCTCGCGCTGCAGGTCGCTGCCGAGCTCGTCGGCACGGTCTCCGACGGTGTCTTCTGGGCCCCCCTCGGCTCGCTCATCGACCCGGATCTCGTCCCGAGCGAGATCGCACAGGCGATCGGCGCCCCCGACGACGTCGGCGGCTTTCTCCGCGACCGCGAGCTCGTGCTGCTACTCGACAACTTCGAGCACCTCCTGACCGCGGCAGCGACGGTTTCCGACCTCCTGGCCACGGCCGCCGGGCTTCGGATCCTCGCGACGAGCCGCGCGCCGTTGCGGATCTCGGGCGAGGTCGAGTATTCGCTCGATCCACTCGAGCGGATCGACGCCGTCGCGCTCTTCGTCGAGCGTTCGCGGGCGGTCGGCCGGGACACCGAGCCGGACGAAACGGTCGAGGCGATCTGCACGAGGCTCGACAGCCTGCCGCTGGCGATCGAGCTCGCGGCAGCCCGCACCCGGCTCCTGGCTCCCGGGGCGCTGCTCGCTCGGCTCGAGCGTGCGTTGCCACTCCTCACCGACGGCTCCCGCGATGCGCCCGAGCGCCAGCGCACGCTCCGCGCGACGATCGAATGGAGCCACGACCTGCTCGACGACGAGAGCCGGAGTCTGCTGGCTCGGCTCGCGGTGTTCGCGGGAGGCTTTCCGCTCGAGGCTGCCGAGGCGGTCTGCGACGCAAATGTGGGCGAGCTCTCGGCGCTCGTCGACCTCAGCCTGCTCAAGCCGATCGGTGACGAGCGCCTGCTCATGCTCGAGACGATCCGCGAGTACGCGCTCGAGCGCCTGGTCGAGTCCGGCGAGGAAGAGACGTACCGCGCTCGTCATGCCGAAGAGTTCGCGCGCCTGGCCGAGGCCGCCTATGAGCACCGCTTGCAGGACGAAGCGGACTGGTCGTCCCGTCTCGATCGCGACCACGACGATCTGCGAGCCGCGCTGGACTGGCTTGTGACCACGGATCCGGCGGCGGCGCTCGAGCTGGCCGGGGCGCTCGGCTGGTTCTGGTTCACCCGCGGGCACCTCGCAGAGGGCGAGGCGCGGTTGACGGCGGCGCTAGCGGCGTCGCCTGCAGACGGTCGGGCTGGGGCGAGGGCGCTCACGGCGTCAGGCTCTCTTGCCGCCAGGACAGGGAGGGTCAAGGAGGGTCGTCGGCGGCTGGAGGTCGCCGTCGCCCGTTGGAAGCAGCTGGACGACCGAGACGAGGCCGCGGGAGCGCTCGAAGCGCTCGGCTGGCTACTCGTGTACGACGCCGACGACGACGAGGCGTCGCTCGCGGCCTTCGAGGAAGCCTGTGCGATCCGGCAGGCTCTGGGCGACCGAGCGGGCGAGACGCGTGCCCTCGTCGGCGTGTGCCAGGTGCTCGTCGCTCTCGGCGACGTGGAACGCGCCGAGGCCCTCTCGAAGGAGCTTCTCGACCGAGGCGCGGACGACATGCGGACGAGACACTTCGCGATCCACTTCCTCGCCGACTGCCTGCTCATCCGGGACGACTACGCCGGCGCGGAGGAGCGCTACCGCGAGAGTCTTCGCGCTGCGCTCGAGCTCGGCGACGTCATCGAGACGAGCATCGAGGTGCAAGGTGTCGCGATGGCGAAGGCGGGTGTCGGCGACTCAGCCCGAGCGCTCGAGCTCGCAGCGTCGGTCGAGGCGCTCTGGCGCTCGCTCGGCACGGATCTCCACGTGACGTTCTGGGATCGACTGCTCGAGCGCTACCTCGGCGCGGCCCGGACCGCGCTGGGAACGGAGGCCGACGCGGCACGCGCTCGCGGACTAGAGCTTGCGTTCGACGACGCCGTTGCGCTCGCGTTGCAGGAAGACCCGATGTCGTGAACGAGAGGAGAGTCGGATGACGCACGATCAGGCACACGTACGCGACTTCGCGCGCAGCTACACGGCTGCGTGGTGCAGCCACGATCCTGCGAAGGTCGCTGCCCACTACGTCCCAGGCGGGACGATCGCGATCAACGGCGGCGAGCCGACGGAGATCACCGAGGTCGCGCGCTCGTTCATCGACTCCTTCCCGGACATCGAGGTGTTCATGGACGACGTCGTCTTGAAGGACGACACGGTCGAGTACCGCTGGATCTTCACCGGTACGAACACGGGACCGGGCGGCACCGGAAACGCCGTTCGGATCTCTGGCTTCGAGGAGTGGACGCTCGGCGACGATCTGCTCGTCGTCGAGGCGCAGGGCCACTACGACCAGGACGAGTACGACCGCCAGCTCGAGCACGGGTTGCCGTAGTCCTAGAGGTCAAGCCCGGGTACGCGGTCTCGATCGACGACGTTCGGCAAGTGTTGACGCGCAGCGCGCCGAGCTCGGCCCGGCGACGTCAGCGAACGACCGCGGCGAGCCTCGGGCTCCGGACCGCGAAGTGCACGCCGTGGAGCCCCTCGAGCGACATCCCCGAGCCGGCGCCCGGGCCGACGTCGAGGAGGAAGGCGGGTCGTCCCAAGCGCTCGTACTGATCGGCGTCGACGTAGAACGGGCAGCCGTAGACCTCGCCGACGAGAAGGTCGTTCGCTCCGACGCGGAACTCGCCTGCCGGAAAGCACATCGGGGAGCTGCCGTCGCAGCAGCCCCCCGACTGGAAGAACATCGAGTGGACCGTGCTCGGCTCTCAGGCGCCCGATCTCCGCGAGCGCGGCGTCGGTTGCGACGATCCCGGGAGCCCGGTCCACGCCCATCGCCCTAGAAGAAGCCCAACGGCTTCGGGTCGTAGGAGACGAGCATGCACTTCGTCTGGCTGTAGTGGTCGAGCATCATCTTGTGGTTCTCGCGCCCGACCCCCGACACCTTGTAGCCGCCGAAGGCGGCGTGTGCCGGATAGAGGTGGTAGCAGTTCGTCCACACACGGCCCGCCTTGATGCCGCGGCCCATGCGGAACGCCCGTGCCGTGTCCCGAGTCCAGACGCCGGCGCCGAGACCGTAGAGGGTGTCGTTCGCGATGCGCAACGCCTCCTCCTCGGTCTTGAACGTCGTGACCGCGAGCACCGGACCGAAGATCTCCTCCTGGAAGATCCTCATGTCGTTGCGCCCCTTGAAGACGGTCGGCTCGAAGTAGAAGCCTCCCTCGAGCTCTCCGCCCAGGTGCGGCCGCTCGCCGCCGATGAGCAGCTCGGCGCCCTCGGCCTTGCCGATCTCGACGTAGCTCGCGATCTTCTCGAGCTGCGCCGTCGAGACCTGGGCTCCGACCTGCGTCGCGGGATCGAGCGGGTGACCCTGCCGGATCATCGCGATCCGCCCGAGCGCCCGTGCCATGAACTCGTCGTAGATCGACTGCTCGACCAAGGCCCGCGACGGACACGTGCACACCTCGCCCTTGTTGAAGGCGTAGAGCACGAGCCCCTCGATCGCCTTGTCGAGGAAGTCGTCGTCGGCGGCCATCACGTCGGCGAAGAAGATGTTCGGCGACTTGCCGCCGAGCTCCGTCGTAGACGGGATGATGTTCTCCGCCGCGTACTGCATGATCAGCCGCCCGGTCACCGTCTCACCGGTGAAGGCGATCTTCGCGATCCGCTTGCTGGTCGCGAGTGCCTTGCCGATCTCGGCTCCAGGCCCGTTCACGACGTTGATCACGCCCTCGGGGACGATCTCCTCGAGCAGCTCCATCAGCTTGAGGATCGACCACGGAGTCGGGCTCGCCGGCTTCAACACGACGGCGTTCCCGGCTGCGAGCGCAGGCGCCAGCTTCCACGCCGCCATCAGCAGCGGGAAGTTGAACGGGATGATCTGGCCGACCACTCCGAGCGGCTCCTTGAAGTGGTAGGCGACCGTGTTCTTGTCGAGCTCGGAGATCGCGCCCTCCTCGCCGCGGATGACCGAGGCGAAGTAGCGGAAGTGGTCGACTGCGAGCGGAATGTCCGCCGCGAGCGTCTCCCGCACGGGCTTGCCGTTCTCCCAGCTCTCGGCGACGGCCAGCATCTCGAGGTTGTCCTCGATCGCGTCCGCCACCCTGTTGAGGACGAGCGAGCGCTCGTGCGACCGGCGTCTCTCCCCACTCGTCCTTGGCCGCATGTGCCGCGTCGAGAGCGAGGTCGACGTCCTCGGGCGTCGATCGCGGCACCTCCGTGAACACCTCGCCGGTTGCCGGCGTGACGTTCTCGGTGTACTGCTCCTTCACCGGTACGACCCAGTGGCCGCCGATGAAGTTGTCGTACCGCGACTTCAACTCGACGGGACTCTCGACCTGTCCCGGAGGCGCATACGTCGCGGCCTTCTCGATGGTTGCCATGACTCTCCTTCCGTCAAGGCGCAGCCGCTTGTTCGGCTCTCCAGCGAGGGTCGCACCGGTCTCGCGGCCTCGCATCCGCGGAACCTACGGATCTCGGGGCTCGTGACGTCCCGGCGGTCTCTCGACCGCGACAGTCCGGGCGTCGAAGCCGGGAGCAATACGGCAACGAGCGGAAGCTGAACCTCCGCGGAGCCGCTCGTCCCGAGGGCGTCGAGCGAGGGGACGCTCGCGCATCGGAGCGACCTGTGCCACGGCCGGTTGAGCCGCCTCGAACTCTCGCGCGTCCTTAAGCCAGATCTTCGATGATCCGGGCGAGCTCGTCCGGCTTGTAGCCCTGCCGACGCGCGAACTCGACGAGCTCGCGAGCGCGCGCTACGACGGCGCCACGCTCGGGGGTACCGCAGACGGTGACACCGCGGCCGCGGCGAAACTCGAGGAGTCCCTCGTCGCGCAGCTGTCGAAGCGCGCGCAGCACCGTGTTCGTGTTCACGCCGAGCTCGGCTGCCAGATCTTTCGCGGGAGGAAGCCGCTCACCCGGCTTTGCCTCGCCGTCTGCAATGGCCCGGCGGATCTCCGCTGCGACCTGCTCGTTGAGCTCGAGTGGGTCGCTTGGGTCGATCTTGACATCACGCATGATCGTATTCATAGTAGCTTCATTGTGACGACGGGGCAACCGTGAGCATCTCGCTTCCGCCTCGTCCCCCCGTGCTCGGCGATCCGGTTCCGGTCGATCAGGAAGCGCTGATCAAGGAGGCACGTCGGCGCGCGCGTCGCCGTCGCCAGCGCAATCTCGCCGGCGTCCTAGCGGCAATCGTCGGAGCGCTCTGGCTCTACTCGCTCGTCGGCGGGTCCGGGCCGGAGAGTGGCTCCGCCCTCCGCTCGGAGCCGTCATCCCCAAGCGTTGCGCATCTGAAGGCCGCACTTCCAGAGCAGCTCTCGTTCAACGCCAATAACGGCGTCGTCCTCGTCCGTCGAGACGGCACCCGCGAGGATCTCGCTCCGGCCGTCATCCGCCAGCAGCCCAACGGCAAGTGGCACCTTCTGAGGTACTTCGGAGTCGAGTGGTCCCCGGACGGCTCGAAGCTCCTCGCCATGCGGTACCAATCACCGGAACGCCCCGGGATCTCCCTCGTCGCGATCGACGCGAACGGGAAGGTCGGGCCGATGATCGCTCGACATCCAGTGGACGGCCGCTGGTCGCCCAACGGCACGGAGGTCGCGTTCGTCCGGCACGAGCCCGGAGCCGGCCGCGTGCTCTTCGTCGCGTCGAGTGCGGGGCGAACCGTGACTCGGATAGCAGACCACCTCCACGTCTTCGGCACGTCCTCCTGGTCGCCGGACGGGACCGAGCTCGCCTACGGCGGTCAAGGCACGTCCGGCCTCTTCGTCGCGGACGCCAGCGGTCGTGGCTCGCCGCGTGCGGTCCCGCTGGCAGCGGGTACAGGCGCGGCGCCCAAGGAGGTCGCGACGGTGCACTGGTCCCCCGACGGGTCGCTGATCGCCTTTACGGCAAGCGACCACGTCTACGTCGTTCGGCCGGACGGCACATCACTCCGCCGGGTCGCAGTCGGGTACGACTTCGCTTGGTCTCCTGACGGTACGCGCCTAGCTGTTGTAGGCCCCCCCGGAGGGCGGACGTCGGCATACGTCTCGGTCGTCCGCTCCGACGGAACCGGGCTGCACCGGATCGCCGGTTGCAGGTGTGATTTGCGCGGCCCTGGCTTCTCTCAGTCGCTCGCCTGGTCGTCGAACGGCACGCGGATCGCCTACATCGGCGGAAGGGGGAACACCGTGAGCACGATCCGCCCGGACGGCTCCGGTCCGACCGCGGTTGCGACCCAAACGGCTCGAGGGCTCCAGGGCATCTGGTATCCGTCCTTGCCGCTCTGGCGTCCGTCGACTACTGGCTAGGCGAAGCCCTCCTCTTCAGGCGACATTCCCGAACACTCGGGCACCGAAGAGTTCACTCGCCGGTCGCGTACGCCAGCGCCGAAGGTGTTTGGCGGCCGACGATCGCCGGGGCCTCGTGGACAAGCTCTTCGTTCGTGAGGGCCTCGACCATGAACAAGGCAAAGTCGACGCGCCGCGTGCGATTGCTCGAGAGGATGGGGTCGCCCACGTGCCGGCTCCACACGGGCAGGCCCTGGCTCTCGCCCTCCTCGAGGTCACTCCCGCGCACGAGAGTCCAACGCGTGTCGCTTGCGAACACCCGCCGGCACGCCTCCACCTGGTCATTGAGGTCGGCGAACCGAGTGACCCGCCCAGCCCAGCCGCCGAACTTCACGAGCGCCTTGAGCTTCCACGAATAGACGTCCTCGCCGTCGAGGCTTATGTGCCACCCCGACGAGAACACAAGGCGGGCGCCCGGACGCGCATGGTCGAGAACGGCCTGCGCCGTTCCCGTCGAGTACCCGTGGACGCCTCGCGGCACGAGCACGACGAGCACGGCGTCGCATTCCGCTACCGCTTTCTCGATGACCTCCGCGTCGTCCGTCGCTCCTGGGACGACCATGATGCGTCCTTCGAACTCCTCGAGCTTGCCCACGCTCTGCTCCCGGCAGACGCCGACCACCTCGTAGTCCCGATCGAGCGCGTGCTGGATCATGTACTGCCCGAGCTTCCCGGATGCTCCGACGATGCAGACCCTCATCGCGGGCAGACTAGCCCGCCGCCTAGCTTCATCCTCAAGCGACATTCCCGCACACTCGCGCAACCGACAGTGCCACGGCCCGCCGTGTCTCGGCCATGGGTTTCAATCGGTCAGCGGGAACGATGGCACCACGACCGCGCCGGCGCAGCCGCTCGTGTCCAGGCCTTTCGTGGTGCCGCGCTCGACGAAGTCCGTCACGATCTGGTCGAAGCAGCCGCCGACGCCGCCCCAGCTGTGCCCGAGGTGCGCGAAGGTCACGGTGCGGCTGTCGGGGAAGTGCTGCTTCAGGTCGGAGAAGTTGGTGGCGGGGTCCTGCGGGTCGGCGCCTCCCACGAAAGCGAGTACCGGCACGCGGCCGGTCGTGGGGAGTGTCCAGAGCGAGCGCGGCTCGGCGCGCTTCGGGACGGAGCTGCACTCCTGCCGGAACTCCTCGATCTTCGCGGCCGTGTAGCTGTCGAAGTCGGTGCCCCACGGTCCCTTCGCCGCGAGCCCGACCCAGGGTTCGTTGCACCAGATCGACGAGCCCATCACGTTCAGGTCGCCGATGTGCAGATCCCCCGAGCCCGCTCGCTCCAGGGGCCCGTAGTCGCCCTTCGCCGCGCTGCTGACGACGAGTGGGATCGAGACCGCCTTCTCCAGGTCGAGCAGCATGACGTGGACGACCGAAGCGAGCTCGTCGCCCGTCATCGGCCTCGGGTGGGCGTTCCATGCCCTCACGAGCTCGCCGAATTGGCCCTCCCAGCCTGGGAACGCCTTTCGGCAGGCGGGCTCTGACGCGCAGAGTGCCCCGAGCTGGTCGAGGGCGTGCTGGGCGTTGACCGCCCACCTGTTGTAGATGGGGACGTCGATCGCCGTCGCGCCCATGAGGATGAGCGTGCGCACCCGCGTGGGGTGGAGCTTCAGATAGACCTGCGCCGCGGTCGCGCCGTAGGAGCTGCCGATCACGTCGAGCTGCCGGTAGCCGAGCGCTGCCCGCACCGCGTCCAAGTCGTCCATCGCCATTCGCGTCCCGTACTGCGTCACATCGCCGGCGTGTGGGTTCGATCCCCCGGTGCCGCGCTGGTCGACGAGCAGCATGTCGCGATCCAGGGTCAGCGCGCTCGACTGCCAGCCCTGCTCGACCGCCTGCTCGGTGGCGGCGTCCCCCGGTCCGCCCGCGAGATACGAGACCGCGTCCTTTCGCACGGGCTTCAAGGACGCAGGGAGGACGACCACGTTCAGCCCGATCGTGCGCCCGTTCGGCTTCGCGAGGTTCTCGGGCACGACGAAGGTGCCGCAGCGGGCATTGATCCCCTGCACCACGCACGGCTTCGGCGGCCACGACAGCTGCGCGTGCCCCGAAACGAACGCACGGTCGATGCCGACGGCGATGCCGACGGCGGCTACCAGACCAACCAGAAGCCACACAACCCGCCGATGCAGCCAGTGAATCCGATGCCGCACCGGGTGCGCACCTGTCGACATGCGCGAACCTCCACCAAGACCATCTCATCGACTCGCCCGATGCGCCATCAGGGGAGATACGGATCCCGATAAGGGGGCGCCCCGGATCCTGTGTCCCGTGCCCACGAGAATGTGCGCCGGCGCACCTCGAGAGACATTCCCGCACACTCGCGCACCCCGGTGTGCGCACAACGCGGCGACGGCTCCCTATCGAGAACCGCGGCGATGCCGCCGCTGAGAACCTCACATGAAGCGTCGAGGTGGCACCCGGCGAGAACGAGCCTTTCATCAGCAAGGACTCCGACGAACGAGTCGCGTGATGTGATCGCCGGGTCCGCGTCGACGTGGGTCATTGCCGGACGCGCGACGCAGCTATCCGGATACGCGTGCGTGGTGAGCAAACACCACGGGCGCGGCGCGTCTCAGCGGTTCACCGACTTCATCCCAGCATCGTCATAGCGCTCGCCGGCAGGCTCGGGAAGTTCAGCATCGATCTTGGTCAGGTCGTCGGCCGTCAGCGCGACGTCCACCGCGACGGCGTTCTGCTCGAGGTACGTGCGGCGCTTGGTGCCCGGGATCGGGACGAGGTCCTCGCCCTGCGCCAACACCCACGCGATCGCAAGCTGCGCGGGCGTCACCCCCTTCTCCCCGGCGATCTCCTTGACCTTGGCGGCCAGCCTCAGGTTCGCCTCGAGGTTCTCACCCGTGAATCGCGGACCGGTGCGGCGGAAGTCGCCCTCGTCGAGCTCGTCCGGGGAAGCGAAGCGGCCGGCGAGGAAGCCGCGTCCCAGCGGCGAGTAGGGCACGAACCCGATCCCGAGCTCACGGCACGTCGGCAGGATTTCGGCTTCCGGGTCCCGTGTCCAGAGCGAGTACTCCGTCTGCACCGCCGTGATCGGGTGGACGGCATTCGCACGGCGGATCGTTTCCGGTGCAGCCTCGCTCAAGCCGATGTGGCGAACCTTCCCCTCCTCGACCAGCTCGGCCATCGCCCCGACCGTCTCCTCGATCGGGACCTCGGGATCGACGCGGTGTTGGTAGTAGAGGTCGACGTACTCGGTCCCAAGTCGCTCGAGCGAACCAACAATCGAGCGCCTGACGTGCTCTGCCGAGCCGTCAGCCCGCCCTACCGTCGACCAGTCGCCCGGGATGGCGTTGTCGAGTCGACGGGAGAACTTCGTGGCAACCACGTACTCATCGCGGTGGCCCTTGATCGCACGGCCGACGAGCATCTCGTTCGTGAGCGGTCCGTAGAGCTGTGCGGTGTCGATGAAGTTGACGCCGAGCTCGAGTGCACGCCGAATCGTCCTGACGCCTTCGTCCGCGTCGGTAGCGCCGTAGAACGCGGACATCCCCATGCACCCGAGCCCGATTGCGGACACCTCCAGATCGCGAAGCTTTCGCTGCTTCACTTCCGTCCCAGTCGTTCCCGATAGACGCCGATCTTCCACTCGACCAGCTCGAGGCTCTCGGCCGTCGCCTCGAGCCTCGCGACCACCGCCTCTCGGTGCGCTTCGAGGATGGCCAGGCGCTCCGCGGCGGTGTCGTCACCCGCCTTCATGAGCTGTGCGTAGCGGCGAACATCGCGAATCGGCATTCCCGTGGCCCGAAGCTTCGTGAGGAACCTGATCAACTCGAGGTCAGACTCTCGGTAGCGGCGATGGCCGCCCTCGTTGCGGTCTACGGATTCGAGCAACCCCGCCCGCTCGTAGTAGCGGAGCGTGTGCGCGGTCAGCCCAGTCGCTTCGGCAGCCTCGGCGATGCTCAACGCCCGCGCTTCGTTCTGGACGACAGTCATGCTGTGACGATAGGACTTCGAGTGCACTCTAAGTCAAGACGCTCCCGTCTGGGTGTCTCGCTGCACAGGTGCATGAGACCGTCTTGGCCGGCCATCTCGCCAAGGGACACTCCCGCACTCTCGGGCAGCGGCTCTGCACTTGCCGGAGGGACTCTTGGAGAGACTCCGCCGACCTGCGCATGGCGGGCGGACGAGCGCCGCCGATTCAATCCCGGTGTCGGTCTGGCTCGGGCGGAGCCCCGGTACCCCGCTTGCCGAAGCGGATCAACCGCGTCACCGACCCCAAAGCGTTCAGGAAGTCGCCGAACCCGGGCAGGTTCCACTGCAGCTCGATGTGTGTGACGAACCCCGACACGAAGACGAGGTCGAACGTCCCTCCCCGGTCACCTGATAGGCGATATGGACATCGCCGCTGAGTGCGTAACGCGTCTCCGCTCCCACTGAGAGCATTTTCGCCTACGAGGCGAGGCTCTCTCGTACGAGATCTACCCGGAGACGCTTCCGGTCGACTGACAGAGCTCCGCCAAACGCGTCAAGGGACATTCCCGCACACTCGCGCACGGCGGTGAGCTAACGCCTGACGCGTCGAGTCCGCGATCCTCATCGCCCGGAAGCGATCGCCGCCTCGAGCTTCTCCTGCACCTGGTCGATCGTGAAGCTGGCCGCCTCCATTCTCGGCGGGAAGTCGAGGAATGTACCCAGGAACTCCCCGACGATCGCCTGCGCGGGGGTGAGCAGGAACACCCGATCGATGTACCAGTCCCAGTACGTGTTGGACGTCACGTCCGCGCGCTCGAATGGGTCGGTGCGCAGGTTGTAGAGGTAGGGGATCCTCGTCGCGACGAACGGCTCGCCCCAGATCGCGAGCGTGCCGGGCATGCGTTGCTGCATGAAGACGATCTTCCAGTTGTCGTAGCGGAACGCGACGAGGTCGCCGTCGTCGGAGAAGTAGAAGAACTGGTTCCGCGGGCTCTCCGCGGTCTCACCCGTGAGGTACGGCAGCAGGTCGTAGCCGTCGAGGTGCACCTTGAACGTGTTCGCCCCTGCCTTGTGCCCCTCGATCAGCTTCTCCTTGATCCCGGGCTCGCCCGCGGCAGCGAGGAACGTCGGTAGCCAATCGAGGTGACTCACGATCTCGTTGGACACGACGCCGGCCGGGATCCGCCCGGGCCAGCGAAGGACGAGGGGCACGCGGAACGCCCCTTCCCAGTTCGTGTTCTTCTCCGATCGGAATGGCGTCATCCCGGCGTCCGGCCACGAGTTCATGTGCACGCCGTTGTCGGTCGAGTACATGACGATCGTGTCCTCGGCGATCCCGAGCTTGTCGAGCGCGTCGAGCACCTTCCCCACGTGCTTGTCGTGGTCGATCATCGTGTCGTGGTACGGGGACTGCCAGCGGCCGGCCTGGCCCAGGCTCCTCCGCTTCGTGTGCGTGCGGAAATGCATGTGGGTCGTGTTGATCCAGCAGAAGAAGGGCTTACCCGCGTCGTGCTTGCGCTTGATGAAGTCGACCGCGCCGTCGACGATCTCGTCGTCGATCGTCTCCATCCGCTTCTTCGTCAGCGGCCCCGTGTCCTCGATCTTCTGCTTGCCGCTCTTCGTCACCCTGCAGCGGAGAACGCCCCGTGGGCCGAAGCGCTCGCGGAAGTTCGGATAGAGGTCGGGGTCGGGGTAGTCCGGATGCTCCGGCTCCTCCTCGGCATTCAGGTGGTAGAGGTTCCCGAAGAACTCGTCGAAGCCGTGCGCGGTCGGCAGATGCTCGTCGCGGTCGCCGAGATGGTTCTTCCCGAACTGGCCGGTCGCGTACCCGAGCGGCTTGAGGAGCTCCGCGATCGTCGGATCCTCCACGTGCATCCCTTGCTCGGCGCCCGGGAGCCCGACCTTGCTGAGGCCGGTGCGGTACACGCTCTGACCGGTGATGAAGGCCGACCGCCCGGCGGTGCAGCTCTGCTCGCCGTACGCGTCCGTGAAACGCATCCCCTCGCTCGCGAGGCGGTCGATGTTGGGCGTCCGGTACCCCATGAGGCCGTCGCTGTAGCAGCTCAGGTTCGAGATGCCGATGTCGTCGCCCCAGAACACCACGATG
Organism: uncultured Actinomycetes bacterium; assembly: GCA_963809405.1. Taxonomy (GTDB): domain Bacteria; phylum Actinomycetota; class Thermoleophilia; order Gaiellales; family Gaiellaceae; genus GMQP-bins7. Next base: position 425,079 of record CAWEJN010000002.1, on the reverse strand, counting down.
TTCGGCTGGTGGTCCTGCGCCATGCGTCCGAGCTCCTTTCAGTCAGACGGCTAGCCGCGCACGAGGCAGCGGAAGCCGAGGTGGTTCGTCGACGTGTCGATCGCCTGTGCCATCCGTGCCGCAGGCCGGTAGCGACGGCAGTAGTTCGGCGCGCAGAGATGCGAGCCGCCCTTCATCACCTTGCGCGGGATCGCCGAACCGTCGTTCGGATCGGCGCTCGCGGCCCGAAGGTCGCCAGCGCAGCACGGCGAGGTCGCGTGTTCGGACCTGTACCAGTCCGTCGTCCACTCCCACACGTTCCCCGTCATGTCGAAGAGGCCATAGCCGTTCGGAGCGAACCTGCCGACCGGCGAGGTGCCCTCGTACCCGTCGTCCAGCGTGTTCTCGTACGGGAACTCGCCCTGCCACGTGTTCGCCATGTGCCTGCCCTTCGGCGTGAACTCGTCGCCCCATGCGTACTCGGCGCCCTCGAGACCGCCCCGCGCGGCGAACTCCCATTCCGACTCAGTCGGAAGCTCCTTGCCCGCCCACGACGCGTAGCCCTCCGCGTCGCGGAAGGCGACGTGCACGACGGGGTGCCGTTCACGGCCGTGGAGCGAGCTCCCGGGACCTTCGGGATGGCGCCAGTCGGCACCTTGCGTCCACGCCCACCAGTTGAAGTGGTTGCTCAGATCCACAGGTCCGTCGGTCTTTCGAAACACGACCGAGCCGGCGAAAAGCATGTCTTCCCGCGCGCCTGGATAGGCGGCTGCGTCCGGCACACGTTCGGCCCAGGTCACGTGCCCGGTCGCCTTCACGAAGCGGGTGAATTCGAGGTTGGTGACAGGATGCTCGTCCATCCAGAATCCCTCGACGCTCACGTTGCGGATGGGCGCCTCCTCCGGGTAGTGCCGCTCGGAACCCATGGCGAATGTCCCGCCCGGGATCCACACCATGCCCTTCCGCTCTGCTCCCACGCCAGCAGGTGCCTGCGCCATGCTCCTCCTCGGCGAATGGCGGATCGTCGGCACTGACCCTATCCCACACGCCAATCACTGCCCCGAGGGGGTGGGGTGACGGCGTCGTCGGTGAAGCGAACGGTTCTCCGAAGAAAGGCGAGCCGAAGAGCAAGCTGGTCCTGGCACCAGGCACCCTGTTGGATGTTCGAGGGAGAGAAGGCTCGCGCAGGCAAGTCATCTGTCACCTGCTCGCGTCGCACTCCTCTCGCGAGGTGCCAACGACGGCCCGCGCCGCATCACCGACGCCAGTAACGTGCGCCGAACAGGATGCGAGCGGCCGGGATCACAGCACTCGGCGAGCCCGTCGAGATCTTCGAGGTGAGCGAGCTGGCGGCGCCTGCCGCAGGCGAGGTCCTCATCGACGTCGTCGCCGCCGGCATCGGCAACTGGGACGAGCTTGTCAGGATCGGCAGCTGGCAGATCGGCGGCCCGGCTCCGATGGCGCTCGGGACGGAGGCGGCCGGGACGGTCGCAGCGGCCGGCTCCGGCGTGGCCGAGCTGCGCGAGGGCGACGACGTGATGACGCATCCGCTGCCGCTCCGGCGTCACGGGACGTGGGCGGGGAGGGTGCTCGCGCCGGCGGCGACCGTCGCCGCCCGGCCGCCAGCGGCGTCATGGGAAGCCAGCGGAGCGTTTCCCATCCCGGCGCTCACTGCGGCTCAGGCACTCGACGAGGCTCTCGGGATCGAGAAGGGCGGCTGGGTCGTCGTCAACGGAGCCGGCGGAGTCACGGGTGGCCTGCTCGTCCAGCTCGCCGCGGCTCGGGGCGCCCGCGTGATCGCGACCGCGAGCGCGAAGAAGGCCGCGCGCAGCCGCGACTACGGCGCCTCGGAGGTGCTCGACTACCACGGCGACTGGCCTGCGCTCGTTCGCGAGATCACCCGCGGCGGCGCGCCCAAGGCCGTCAACGCTGCCCCTGGGCAGGCGGCCACCACGTTGAAGGCGGTTGCTGACGGCGGCCGCCTCGCCACGATCACGGGCGACCCGCCGCGGGAGGAACGGGGCGTCGCCGTATCCGACGTCTACGTCCGGCCCGATGGTCGGCAGCTTTCGGCCCTCGCGGAGCTGCTGACCCACGGCACCCTTAGCGTGCCGATCGCGTCCGTCCGTCCGCTCGAACAGGCGGCACAAGCGCTGCGCGAGGTAGTCGCGGGAGCGGACGGCGCGATCGTCCTGTCACTCCGAACCTAGCCTGGCCCCCTGATGGTCGCGCCCAAGCTGCGCAGCTTCGGAACGGGCCAGTGGCTACCGCTTCTGATTCGGGGGACATTCATGGCCGAGGCCGACGTCCTGACTCCGGCGGGCGAGGTCCGCACCTGTGAAGGGACATTCCCGAACACTGGCGCATGGCGGCGTTCTCTCGCTCGAGCGCCTTCGCAACGACTCTCCATAATCACTGCGTGACGGGCGAGACCGGTGGCCTGATCCTCCATCTCGAGAGGGTCCTGCAAGCGCCGAGGGAGCGGGTGTTCGCTGCGTGCGTCGAGCCGGAGAAGCTTGCCGAGTGGTGGGGTCCCGCGGGCTTCACCGCTCCCAGCGTCGACCTCGACGTTCGCGCCGGAGGGCTGTACCGGATCACGATGCAGCCGCCGGACGGAGAGGCGTTCCAGCTCAGCGGGGGGTACTCGGAGGTCGATCCGCCGCGACGCCTCGTGTACACGTTCGTATGGGAGGAGCCGGATCCCGACGACCAGGAGACAGTCGTGAGGCTCTCGTTCCTCGACGATCGCGAGGGAACGAAGCTCGTTCTCGACCAAGGGCCGTTCGCGACCGAAGCTCGATTCGCGCTGCACGAGGCAGGCTGGACAGAGACACTCGAGCGGCTCGTGCAGTTCCTGGCGTAGCCAAGTTCGAGGGACATTGCCGAGCTCGCGCAGCCGACCGTCATGCCGCCGGCGGCGTGTTAGGGGTGAACAGCTTCCAGTGCCCCTCGGAGACGATTTCGACGGTGTCGTCGACCACTTTGATCGCGGTCTCATCGTCGATCGCGTACCCCGGCACCCCCACGCCGGCGGCCCACCTTTCTGCGTCGGCCATCGTGTTCTCCGGCAGGGCCTCGTGATCGAGGTGCGGAAAGATCGAGAAGTCGACGATTCCCAGCGTTCTGTCGCCACCCTTGGGCGGCTTCCACTCGACGAAGGCCTCCCCGATCCTGGGGGTCATCACCATGCTCCCGCCGCTCAGCCCCACCCAGACCGTCTCGCGCAGCGACGGCAGGAGATCCGCCAGCCCGGAGTGCCGCATCCAATGGCACAGGTACAGGGCGTCGCCGCCATTCACCAGCAGGACGTCTGTCTCTCGGACCCAGGGGACCCAGCGCTCTTCACCGATGCTGGGCAGCGCGGTGAGCTCCAGCACTCCCAAGGACTTCCAACCCAGCTCGCACATGGGGCAGCGGGGTTCTCGTCCACTGATGAACCGCCATGCCGCGCCGGGACCGGCCATGGGGTGCCCGTATGTCGCGGTGGGGATGCAGAGGACGCTCGACTCGGCAAGCGGTTTGCCGAGGAGCTCGACCAGGGCCTCGTGGATGCTCGTGTTCTTGATGCCAGCGGATGTGAGAAGAAGCCTCATGTTGCCTCCCGGAGTCATTACTGCAGGCGAACCCTTACGCGCTTACGGATCCGTACGCGGCAGAGACTCGGCGACCACCGAAAACTCATCGGGTCCGGCCACTTCCAGCCTCACGTCCTCAGGAGACATTTCGAAATACTGGCTCAGCGGCGCGTCCCGATCGGCGTCTTCTGCGTCTCGCCGATCCGGGGAGGAGTGTCTACACCGAATGCCCAACCTCATGGCCGCAAGCCGGGCAGAGGTACACAGCTCGTCCCTCGTCATCGCGACGTGCGAGCGACGTGAATTCGCCACGCCATCCGCAGGTGGTGCATGCCGCGCGCAGCTTCGCCCTGCCAGTGCGGATGAGAAAACGTGCGCGGCGGCTGTTCGGCGGCAGCTTGTACCGGAAGAGACGCCAGTACAGCGCGCCTCCAGCGATCACCACGACCAGGAGTGCCGCCGTCGCCGACCAACCCAACCCGAACCCAAACCGGAACAAGAGCGCCCCGGCCACCAGCGTCAAGACCATCCGTGGTACGGCCCGCCGCCATGTCGGCTGCGGCGCCTTGCTGCGTGTCTCGGCCATCACAAGCAGCGTAGGCCCGAAAGGTGAGCGGAACAATCGAGGGACACTCCGGAACGCTGGCGCAGGCGGCGTCCTCTCTAGCGAGCTGCCCGAAGAAGGGCGCGACCGGATGTGCTCATGAGCTCGGCTAGGTCGCTTCGACCGCGACCAGCCGCCAAGTGCCGGGGACGCCTTTCACTTCCTGTCGTTCAAAACGGGTTGTGCGCCCTTTGCCTCCGAATCCAGGCCCGCGTCGAGGCTCGTACCGGGGTAGGCAATCACGCATACCAAGGAGTCTCGACATGAAGGGATTGAAGACTGTTGTGTTCGGCGTGACGATCCTCGCGGTCCTGGCGTTTGCGGCCGTGAGTACCGGGCTCGCTATGGCGAGCCCGGCGGCGCGCTCGGCGATGGTGGCGAGCGGGTCCAGCGGGCTGGGTCGGATCATCGTCGACAGCCGCGGCCGCACGCTCTACCTCTTCGAGAAGGACAAGCGAGGTGCGAGTGCCTGCTCGGGCTTGTGCGTCGTCTATTGGCCGCCCCTGCTCACGAAGGGCAAGCCGATTGCGATCAAGGGAGTGAAGAGCTCTCTGCTCGGCAGCATCCGCCGAGCCGACGGCACGCGGCAGGTGACCTACGCAGGACACCCGCTCTACTTCTTCTCCGGAGACACGAAGCGCGGGCAGACGAACGGCGAAGGCCTGACGGACTTCGGTGCCGGCTGGTACGCGCTCTTGCCCTCGGGCAAGAAGATCGATCGCGGCTAAGCTAGGCCCCGACCGCCAAACCAGTGCGGATTGCCGCCTCACGAGGCGGCGATCCGCACTGGTTTGGCGGGCGATGCCGTGCGCGTCAGTGTGGGAGACCGTGGCGATCCCAACCGAACCGGTAGGCAGCATCCCGCGCCCGCCCGAGCTGCTCGAGGGCATGGGAGCATTCGCTGCGGGTCGGATCTCGAGCGAGCGGCTCGACGATCTCTTCGAGGATGCGGTGCGCGACACGATTACGCGCTTCGAGGCGACCGGGTCGCCGGTCGTGACCGACGGCGAGCAGCGGAAACCGAGCTTCGTGACGTACCCCATGGATGGCCTCGAGACGCTTGCCTCGGGTGGCGTCCCGATCACATTCGCCGACGGGCATGTGCGTCAGCTTCCGTTACTCACGACCGGCCCGTTCCGCTACAGGAAGCACGCTGCCACCTATCTCGAGCAGGCGAAGCGATACGCTCGGCGGCCGCTGAAACAGGCGGTGATCTCGGCCTCTGCGCTCAGCCTTCTCTATCCGCTGGATGGGATCGACGGCTACTCGAGGGAGTCGTTCCTCGACGACCTCGTCCGGGAGGTCGAGCTCGACATTCGGGGGTGTCTCGACTACGGCGCCGACAGCGTCCAGATCGACTTCACAGAGGGTCGGCTCGCCGTGAAGCTGGACCCGTCGAAGGGTCTGCTAGCGGACTTCGTCGACCTGAACAACCGAGTACTCGAGCGCTTCACGGCCGACGAGCGCAGGCGCCTCGGCGTCCACACCTGTCCCGGCGGCGACCATGACTCGACCCACAGCGCCGACGTCGACTACGCCGAACTCCTTCCGCTGCTGTTCACGCTCAAGGCCGGCCGCTTCTACATCCAGCTCGCGAGCGAGACCGACCGTCCGCGCGTGCTCGCTGCGATCGCCGAGCACTCACAGGAAGATCAGCGGATCTTCGTCGGCGTGATCGACCCGATCGACCCGAACATCGAGACCGTCGAGGAGGTCCGCGACCGAGTGCTCGAGGCGGCCGAGTTCATCCCCATCGCCCGGCTCGGAACAACCGACGACTGTGGCTTCTCACCGTTCGGCGACGACACCTCGACCGCACGCGAGACAGCGTTCGCAAAGATCCGCGCCAGGATCGAGGGCACCGAACTGGCCGCCAACGCACTCCGCCTCCCAGCCTAGGTAAGACGCGACCGATCCCTCTGCTGCGCGCCCAGGCGGCCTTAGGGACGCGAACCCTTGGCAGGAACGAGTGCCCTCATGATGAACCGCTCGACCGCGATGCTGACCGCATTCGAGCGGATCGACTCGTAGAGGTCGAAGTCGTGGTGGCCGCCGGGTAGCTCGACGTACTCGGCCGGGTGGGTCGAGCCGACGCGCATTCGCTCGACGAATTCACGGGCGTGGGACGGCGTGACCAGCAGGTCGTTCTCCCCGTGGATCAGCAGAATCGGTGGCTGCGGCCGCTCCGGCATGAGGCCGTCGTAGTAGCCGTACCGGCCGATGATGCCGGCGATCCCTTTCGTGCCGGCGTTGACCGCAGCGACCGACAGGTACGCGCCGGCCGAGCTGCCGACTAGAAAGATCCGATCCGGATCGCCGCCGTACTCCCGCGCGTGCGACCGCACCCACTCGATCGCGGCCAGAGCGTCGGCGATCTGTTCGTCGTAGCCGACGTGCGGGCGCAGCCGGTAGTTGGCGCTCGCGCAGACCATGCCCTGGCTGACCAGATGCCCGATCAGCGGTCGGGCTTCGCGGCGCTTGTTGCCCGAGCGGAAGGCACCACCGTGGAAGTGCAGCACCACCGGTACGCCGGCTGGCCGGTCCCGGCGGTGGTAGACGTCGAGGTTGCGGCGCGGGCCTTCGCCGTACGAGAGGTTGCGGACTCGTACCACGTCGCGCCGGAACGCCGGCAGCGGCGCCATCAGGATCCGACGCCAAGGCCGGCGTGCCGGCGTCGGGTTGTGGAGCGCGGCGTCAGCCCGAAGCGCCCGCTGGCCGATCACCACGAGCCCGAGGAGTACGACGAGCGCCGCGACTCCGACGATGACGCCGCCCACCGAATCGAGATCACCTTGTGCCAGTGCAAGGGCTAGCGATGCGATCAGCAGGTAGCCGGCAAGGAACGGCAGCTCGTTGACCACCAATGCCGGGATTCGCGCGGCTCCGCCGAGCCGTCTCCAACGGGTGAGGGCGCAGGCGGTGCCCCAGCCCACCAAGACGACCGGGACCAGCAGACCGATCGGCATCAGGCGGTGCCTCGAGCTCCCGACCAGGGTCGGATCGGTAGTCGTGCCTCCGGCATGCGATTGACCGCAAGCAAGGCAGCCAGGATGCCGTCGGTGAGGACCAGCGTCCCGTTGTCATCACCGCCCATGCAGCAGTTGGTCGCGAAGCCGACATCGCGAAGCTCGATCACGTCTAGTGGCTTCCCCTGTCCTCCAAGACCCGAACCACGGGATCTCGGCCTGGCGCGCGACGCAGAGGTCGCCGGCGCTGTCGACCCCGAGACCGTCGGCGTGCAGGACGGCCGGCATGGTCACTCACCCCGCGCTAGCGCTCCCAACCGCTCGTGGTCGATGGCATGCGCGAGCGCGTCCGCATGGCGATGCACGAGCTCCCAGTCCGATTCCGCAGTGCGTCGGAAGACCCACTCACGCGCAACGACCAGTCCTGCTCCGGAAGATCCCCGATCGTGCCGTGCTGTCGCTCGATGACGGCGAGTACCGCCAAGTCGCCGGAGGTGTACGTCTCCACGACCTCGACACTCGCCTTGCCGCCGCGAAAGAACTTCGCTAGGGCCTCCAGCGCCTCGTCCGAGTCGTCGAATCCACGCACGGGGTCGCCGCCGTGCGGCGGCATGAGCGTGTAGTCGTCCGCGTGCTTGATCCGGGCGGCGTGGCTCTCGACATCGCCACGAATCAAGGCGTCGGCCGCCTCGGTGACCCGGCGAACGAGTGCGGCAAGCTCTTCGTCTGTGACTGCACGAGACAAGATGTACACCCCTCGGCGTCGACCGGTGCGTATGCCAGAAACACACGACGGCGAGCCGAGACATCGTAGGAGCGTTCTCGCGAGCGCTCAAGCTTCGTTCCCGCACTCGCGCACCTGTCTCGAGCGCGCGGTATCGACGACGCAGAAGCGGTTCCCCTCGGGATCGGCGAGGATGACGTAGTCCGCATCCGGCGGTCGTTTCTTCCAGTGGACCTCGGTCGCCCCGAGCGCGATCATGCGCTCGACCTCACTCGCCTGATCGTCGGTGTACAGGTCGAGGTGAAGGCGCGGAGGGATCTGCAACGACGAGCGAACCTGGTCGAGCGAGAGGTGCGGGCCGACACCGTCGGATGGGCCGAGCAGAACGAAGTCGTCGCTCTCTCCGTCGTCTCGGCGAACGTAGCCGAGCGCCGCCTGCCAGAACTCGGTCTGACGGCGAAGATCGTCGACGCGCAGAACGATCGAGCCGATCCGGAGCACCGCGCCCGATCCTAAGCGGAGTACGACCGAGGCTTCGGGCGAGAGACATTCCCGCTCACTCGCGCAAGCGAGCATGATCTCCTTGCACATCGGGCAGAGAGGGGGGAGAGATGCGTCGGCTGAACTTCCTGGAAGACGAGCCGTGGGACGAGGTCGAGGACGACGTCCGCCGACGATGGTTCGGGCACCCGCTCGAGACCGACATGCTCGGCGCGTCCTTGACCGAGCTTCTGCCTGGATCGCCGGGAGGCCCCTTGCACATGCACTACGGCGTCGAGGAGATGTTCTTCGTGCTCAGCGGAACGCCCACCGTTCGCACCCCGGAGGGCGAGGAGCAGCTCTCGCCCGGAGACGTCGTGTACTTCCCAGAAGGCCCAGACGGGCTCCACGACTTCTCGAACCGGACGGACCAGCCGGTGCGGCTACTCGGCATCTCGACCAAACGGTTCCCCGACGTCGTCGCATATCCCGAGCGGGGAGTCGCATGGGTGGCGACGCGTCATCCCGAGCGGCCGGTTGGCGAGGACGCAGACAAGGGGATCATCGCTCGCTTCGACCTGCCGCAGCCGCCAAGATAGTCCGAGGTCGTGCTCGACTGTGTCGTCATCGGCGCCGGCCAGGCTGGGCTCTCGACGAGCTATCACCTGAGCCGGATCGGCGTCGACCACGTGGTCCTGGAGCGCGGCCGCGTCGCGGAGACGTGGCGGACCGCGCGCTGGGACTCCTTCTGTCTGAACACGCCCAATTGGTGCACGCGGCTTCCGGGGATGGATCCTCCCGGGGAGCCGGACTCGTTTGCCCCACTCGCAGACGTGATCGCGACATTCACGGACTACGCGGAGCGGATCGGAGCGCCCGTTCGCACCGCCGACGTGACGTCACTTCGAGCGACGAGGGGGACGTTCGAGCTGACGCTCGCCGACGATACGCTCGTGGCACGGAGCGTCGTCGTCGCGAGCGGGGCGTTCCAGCAGCCGACTCGTCCTCCGGCCGCCGATGTGCCTTCGGGGACACTCGTGCTCCACTCCGCGTCCTATCGCAACCCTGCCGGGCTGCCGCAGGGCGGCGTTCTCATCGTGGGGAGCGGACAGTCCGGCTGTGAAATCGGCCAGGAGCTGCTCGAGGCCGGCCGGACCGTCCATCTCGCGCTCGGTCGCTGCGGCTGGGCGCCGCGGCGTTACCGCGGCCGGGAGTACATGCGCTGGATGCTGGACGTCGGCGCGTTGGACGAGACGAGCGACGTTCTGCCGACCCCGAAGGCGCGGCTTGCAGGCAACGTCGCCGTGTCCGGCTCGAAGGGCGGACGCGACTGCAACCCGCTCGTTCTCGAGGCGATGGGAGCTCGGCTCCACGGGCGGTTCGTCGGGTTCCGCGAAGGGCGCGTACACTTCGACGCCGACCTCGACGAGGGCATCGAGTTCGGCGCGACGTTCGAGCGCAGACTGTGTCAGCGCTTCGACGAGTACGCGAAGGCCGCGGAGCTCGATCTCCCGGAGCACGCGCCGCGTGCGCGTCGAGGATCGAGGCCCGAGACCACGCCGGAGCTCGCTCTCGAGCGCGAAGGCATCGGCACGGTGCTGTGGGCAGGGGGTTTTCGGCCCGCGTTCCAGTGGATCGACCTACCCGTCTTCGACGAGCTGGGCTTCCCGCGCGCCCGTAGGGGCGTGACGGACGTTCCGGGGCTGGGCTTCGTCGGGCTCCCCTGGCTGCACACGCGCAAGTCGCCGCTTCTCCTCGGCGTCGGAGACGACGCAGCCCACGTCGCGCACGCCCTCGCAGAGCACCTCGCGACGACCTAGCGCCGACTCATCGGAAGCCCGACGCTGGGACGCTCGGGGTGCAAGGTCAAAGGAAGAGGGCCGCCTCGCGGCGACCCTCTTTCGCAACTCCTTCAGCCGCGAGCGCTAGCTGCAGCCGGTGTTCGTCCCGCAGTCGCGGCAGGTGTAGCAGCTCCCCGTTCTGACCATGCGGCCGCCGCACTTCGCGCACTCGACGGCGTCCTCCCACTGGTTGAAGAGGGCGGTCTGGCCGGGTGTCGCCTGCTCGATCGCCGCCACGGCGCCGGCGTTCTCGCCTGCGTCGTTGTAGGCGGCGGCGAGGCGCTGCTTCACCTCGGCGGTGAGGATGCCCGCTTCCTCCTGCTGGTCGGTGGAGAGGAACTTCTTCCCCATCCAGCGGAAGATGTAGTCGACGATCGACTTCGCGACGCGGATGTCCGCAGTCGTTCGTCATACCCGAGGGCTCGAAGCGCATGTGGCTGAACTTCGAGACGTAGACCTCGAGCGGCACGCCGTACTGGAGCCCGAGCGAGACGGAGATCATGAACGAGTTCATGAGACCCGCGAGGGTCGTGCCCTCCTTGGCGATGTCGACGAAGATGTCGCCGGGGGTGCCGTCCTCGAAGAGGCCGACGTGGATGTAGCCCTCGTACTCGCCGACCTTGAACTTGCGGCCGACCTCAGTGCGGTCGTCCGGGAGCCGGCGCCGCTGCGGGTGGCCCGTGAACGCGGCCGAGATCGGCTCGAGGGTCGTCGCGCCGGCGTCGCCCTTCTTCGAGAGCGGCTGCGCGACCTTGCAGTTGTCGCGGTAGATCGCGATCGCCTTCACGCCGAGCTGCCAGGACTCGAGGAAGAGCTGCGAGATCTCGTCGACGGTGATCTCCTCGGGGAGGTTGACCGTCTTCGAGATCGCGCCCGAGATGAACGGCTGGACGGCGCCCATCATCTTCACGTGACCCATGTAGTGGATCGCGCGGTCGCCGATCGCGCAGTCGAAGACCGGGTAGTGCTCGGTCTTCACGTACGGGGCGCCGACGACGGTGTTTCGCTCGTCGATGAACGCGACGATCTCCTCGACCTCGTTCGGTGCGTAGCCGAGCTCCTCGAGGGCCATCGGGACGGTCTTGTTGACGATCGTGATCTCGCCGCCGCCGACGAGCTTCTTGGACTTCACGAGTGAGAAGTCGGGCTCGACCCCGGTCGTGTCGCAGTCCATCATGAAGCTGATCGTCCCGGTCGGTGCGAGGACGGTCGCCTGGGCGTTGCGGAAGCCGGAGACCTCGCCGAGCTCGAGCGCGTCGTCCCACGCGCGGCGCGCCGCGTTCAGGAGATCGTCGGGGACCGAGCTCGCGTGGTCGATGTTCCCCACCGCCGCGCGATGCTTCGCGATCACGCCCGTCATCGCGGCCGCATTCGGCTGGTAGCCGGCGAACGGGCCCATCCGCTTCGCGACCTGCGCCGACTTGCGGTAGCTGCGCCCGGTCATCAGCGCGGTGATCGCGGCCGCGTAGGCGCGACCCTCGTCCGAGTGGTACGGAAGCCCGCGCGCCATGAGGAGCGCGCCGAGGTTCGCGTAGCCGAGGCCGAGCTGGCGGTACGCCTTCGCGTTCCGCTCGATCTCGGGCGTCGGGTAGGACGAGTAGCCGACCGCGATCTCCTGGGCGAGGAAGACGACGTCGACGGCGTGCTCGAACTTCTCGACGTCGAACTCGCCGTCCGCCCGCCGGAACTTCATGAGGTTGAGCGAGGCGAGGTTGCACGCGCTGTCGTCGATCGACATGTACTCCGAGCACGGGTTCGAGGCGTTGATGCGGCTCGTGTTCGGGAGCGTGTGCCAGTTGTTGATCGTCGTGTCGTACTGGAGACCCGGGTCGGCGCACTCCCACGCTGCCTCGGCCATCTGGTGGAGAAGGTCGCGGGCGTCGGTCGTCTCGACGACGGTGCCGTCGGTGCGCGCGGTCAGGTTCCACTCCTTGCCCTCGATCACGGACTCCATGAACGCGTCCGTGAGACGGACCGAGTTGTTCGCGTTCTGGTACTGGATCGAGGCCCAGTCGGGCGAGTCGAGCGTCATGTCGTAGCCCGCCGCCTCGAGGACGCGCGCCTTGCGCTCCTCCTTTGCCTTGCACCAGATGAACTCCTCGACGTCCGGGTGGTCGACGTCGAGGACGACCATCTTGGCCGCGCGCCGCGTCTTGCCGCCGGACTTGATCGTGCCGGCGGACGCGTCGGCGCCCCGCATGAAGGAGACGGGGCCGGAGGCGTAGCCGCCCTTCGAGAGCTGCTCCTTGGAGGAGCGGAGCCGGGAGAGGTTGACGCCGGAGCCGGAACCGCCGCGGAAGATGATCCCCTCGCGCCGGATCCAGTCGAGGATCGACTCCATCGAGTCGTCGATCGAGAGGATGAAGCAGGCGCTGCACTGCGGCTTCTTCTCGAAGCCGACGTTGAACCAGACCGGAGAGTTGAAGGAGGCGTACTGATTGACGAGGATCGCCTTCAGCTCGGCCTCGAAGGTGTCGGCATCCTCGTCGGTCGCGAAGTAGCCGCCCTCGCGACCCCAGCCGCCGATCGTCTCGACGATGCGGCCGATCATCTGCTTGACGGAGCGCTCGCGCTCGGGGGAGGCCATGCGGCCTCGGAAGTACTTCTGGGCGACGATGTTCGTCGCCGTCTGCGACCAGAGCTTCGGAAACTCGACGTCCTTCTGCTCGAAGGCCGGACCGTCCTTGCCGGGGATGTGGGCATGACGGAGCTCCCATTCGATCTCCTCGAACGGGTCGCGGCCGGGGACCGTGAAGTAACGGGGCGGAGCGACGCTCGCCGCCTCCTCGACGATGGTGTTCACGATCTCCGAGGCGGTCGCGGGGACCGTCTCGCTGACCTGCGCCTGCTCCGTTGTTGCCATCGCTGCCTCCCGAGCCGAGTCCGACATCAAGACCTACCGCCCGGGGAACGACGAACGTTGAGCGAGCGGACGTCGGATGCTAGGACTGGGGTCGGATGGATCGGCAGGCGGAGATTTTCGCGCAATTTGCAGGGATTTCGGAGGGTGACCACGTCTGACCATTGTACCCGTGCGCGTGCGTGTGCCACAGGCCGGGCACATCTCCTCGGTCCGTGTGCATCCTTCGCCGGATGGATCGGTGGACGCTGCGTCCGGCGCGTACGAGCGACCGCGACTTCCTCTACGCGCTCCACGAGGCGACGATGCGCGAGTACGTCGACGAGGTCTGGGGCTGGGACGAGCGCATGCAGGTCTCCTACTTCGACGATCGCTTCCGGCCAGGGCTGTGGCAGGTCATTCAGGCCGGCGGCCAGGACGTCGGGGTACTGGTCGTCGAGGAGCGAGTCGAGGAGATCTACGTCGCGCGTATCGAGATCGTTCCCGAGCAGCAGGGTCGTGGAATCGGCGCTGCGGTGATCTGCTCGCTGATGGACGACGCGGCGACCTCGGAGCGGGAGCTCACGCTCGACGTGTTTCACGTGAACGACCGGGCTCGCGCCTTGTACGAGCGGCTCGGCTTCCGCATCGTCGCCCGGACCGAGACGCACGCGTCGATGAGGTGGGACGGAGAGCAGGCGGCAAACTCGCGCAACCCCGCCGACTAGAATCGCTCCAGTGATCCCACGCTACTCCCGGCCGGCGATGGCGCGCATCTGGTCGGAGGAGGCGACGCTCGAGCGCTGGCTCGCGGTGGAGCTCGCGGCGGTCGATGCCTGGGCGCAGGTCGGAACGGTTCCGCGCCCGGCCGCCGAGGAGATTCGATCGCGGGCGCGTGTTCCGAGCCCGGCTCGGGTCGCCGAGCTCGAGCGCCAGACCAACCACGACCTCGCGGCGTTCGTCGACGCCGTCTCCGAGAACCTCGGCGCGAACGGCCGCTGGCTCCACTACGGCCTGACCTCCTCGGACGTCGTCGACACCGCACTCGCGCTCGCGGTGCAGGAGGCCGGCCGCCTGCTCCTCGAGGGGATCGACGGAGCCTTCGCGGTCGTCGTCCGGCGGGCCGAGGAGCAGGCCGACACCCTCACGATCGGCCGCACCCACGGAATCCACGCCGAGCCGACGACCTTCGGCCTCAAGCTCGCCGGCTGGGCGTTCCAGATCGCCCGCGACCGAGAGCGGGTCGAGCACGCCCTCGCAGGCATGCGCGTGGGCAAGCTCTCCGGCGCGGTCGGCACCTACTCGGCGACGAGCCCAGAGGTCGAGCGCATCGCATGCGAGTCGCTCGGCCTCGAGCCGGCGCCGAGCTCGACCCAGATCCTCCAGCGCGATCGCCACGCCGAGCTCCTCTCGGCGCTCGCGCTCCTTGCGTCCTCGCTGGATCGGTTCGCGCTCGAGATCCGACATCTCGCCCGGACCGAGGTGCGGGAGGTCGAGGAGCCGTTCGGGCGCGGCCAGAAGGGCTCGTCGGCGATGCCGCACAAGCGGAACCCGATCGTCTCCGAGCGCATCTGCGGGCTCGCGCGCATCGTTCGCGGGCTCGCGACGGTCGGGCTCGAGAACGTCGCGCTCTGGCACGAGCGGGACATCTCGCACTCCTCGGCGGAGCGCATCGCGCTCCCGGACGCCTTCCTCGCCCTCGACTACATGCTCGACCGCTTCACGTGGCTCGTGGACGGCCTGGTCGTCCGTCCCGAGCGGATGCGGGCGAATCTCGAGACGACGGGCGGTCTCTTCTTCAGCCAGCGCTTGCTCCTGGCGCTCGTCGAGTCCGGCTGGGAGCGGGACACCGCGTATCGGGCGGTGCAGCGCCACGCGATGCGGGCGTGGGACGAGGGGCTCGACTTTCGCGGGCTCGTCCGAGCCGACTCGGAGCTCGCCCAGCGCGTCGATCTCGACGACGTCTTCGACCTGCAATCGTTCACGCGACATGCGGATGTCCTCATGAGCCGCCTGCGCGACCTCGCCGCCGAAAGGGAGGAAGTCCGTGCCTGAAGCCGTCCACGTCGCGAGCGGGAAGGTGCGCGACATCTACGCGCTCGACGACGACCGCCTGCTCCTCGTCGCGAGTGACAGGATCTCGACCTTCGACGTCGTCCTGCCGACGCCCGTGCCCGACAAGGGCCGCGTGCTCACCGGTGTGTCGGCGTTCTGGTTCTCGCGGACCGCCGACATCGTCCCGAACCATCTGCTCGAGCTCCAGGCGGACGGCCGCTCGATGATCTGCCGCAAGCTCGAGATGCTGCCGATCGAGTGCGTCGTACGCGGGTACCTCGCGGGCTCCGGCTGGAAGGACTACCGGGAGACCGGGGCCGTCTGCGGGCATGGCCTGCCGGCGAGCCTTCGCGAGTCCGACCGGCTGCCCGAGCCGATCTTCACCCCTGCGACGAAGGCGATCGAGGGACACGACGAGAACATCGACGAGGAGCAAGCCGCAGCGCTCTGCGGGGAGGAGCTGTACGAGGCCGCAAAGGAGGCGTCGCTCGCGCTCTACCGCTTCGCACAGGAGCACGCCGAGTCGCGCGGGATCATCGTCGCGGACACGAAGTTCGAGCTGGGCACGGCGCCCGACGGCACGCTCGTGCTCGGCGACGAGGCGCTCACCCCCGACTCGTCGCGGTTCTGGCCGAGGGACGGTTACGAGCCCGGCGGACCGCAGCCGTCGTTCGACAAGCAGTTCGTCCGCGACTCGTGCGAGGAGACCGGCTGGGACAAGACCGCACCGGGTCCGGAGCTCCCCGACGACGTCGTCGCCGGGACGCGCGCTCGCTACGCGGAGGCGTTCGAGCTGATCACGGGCATCCCCTTCGAGCGGTATCTGGCCGATCCGGCGGTGGTGCTCGCGTGAGCGACACTCGCCTCCAGCTCGCGCTCGTGGGGGAAACCATCTTTCCCCCACGAGCTCCCTTCTTCCGGAGAGCGCGGGGAACCTCCCGGTTCCCCGCACCCCTCCACGCTCATGGCCCGGAGGCCGGACCGTGAGCGAGCCGGGCGGCGACGCGTCGAGGGTCGTGCGCGCGACCGTGCTCGTGCGCCCGAAGCAGGGGATCCTCGACCCCCAGGGCCAGGCCGTGCAGGCGTCGCTCGAAAAGCTCGGGTTTCCCGTGGACGCGGTCCGGGTCGGACGTGTGATCGATCTCGAGCTCGAGGCGATAGACGCGGACGACGCGCGCAACCAGCTCGAGCTCATGTGCGACTCGCTGCTCGCGAATCCGCTGATCGAGAGCTTCGAGATCCAGCTCGGGGAGAGATGAACGACAGCCCGATCGTCGCGATCGTCCAGTTTCCCGGCTCGAACGACGACCGGGACGCGGCCTGGGCGCTGGGGGCGCTCGGCGCCGAGGCGGTCACGGTCTGGCACGGCGACCTCGAGCTGCCCGAGCAGACGGGCGCGGTCATCCTCCCCGGGGGGTTCTCGTACGGCGACTACCTGCGGAGCGGGGCGATCGCGAGCCAGGCGCTCGTCATGCCGGCTCTCCGCCGGTTCGCCGCCGACGGCGGGCCGGTCCTCGGCATCTGCAACGGGTTCCAGATCCTCTGCGAGGCGCGGCTCCTGCCGGGCGTGCTGCGCCCGAACCACCAGCTCGAGTTCGTCTGCCGCGACGTCGGGCTCCGGGTCGAGAGCACCAAGAGCCTCTTCATGCGCCGCTGCGAGGTCGACCAGGAGCTCGTCATCCCCGTGAAGCACGGGGAGGGCGCGTGGTACGTCGACGAGGGCCTCTTCGTCCAGCTCGCCGCGCGCGGTCAGATCGTCCTGCGCTACACGGAGGACGTGAACGGCTCGCTCGGCAACGTCGCGGGGGTCGTGAACGAGAGCGGGAACGTGATGGGCCTGATGCCTCATCCCGAGCACGCCGTCGATTCCCTGCTCGGCTCGGCCGACGGGGCCTTCCTGCTCGCCGCGCTCGTCGATGCCGCCGCCGCACGGACGCTCGACCTCGACCTCGATCTAGACCGCGACGTCATCGAGGACGCCACGTAGCCGACGTCGTCCCCGAGTCTGGGGCAGCACCCTTCCAGCTCAGCGGACGTCGTCGCCTGAGTCGTCGCCGATCACATCCTGAGTACCTCACCGAGGACGGGCGCACGCTCGAGCGCCGCCCGCAGCCGCTCGAGGTCGCGCGCCCGCATCGTCACGGGCCCACGTCGTGCGGACCCGTCGGTCGTGTACGCGAAGCGAATGAGCCGCTCGCCCTCCCGGGTTTCGAGCAGCTGGGCCACGACCGCGAACCGTCTGTCCCCTGCGCGCTGCGGGACGCTGACCTCGTCGACGACGACCGCCGCGCCCCACGGCGTCGCGACTGTCACCGTCTTGCCTCCGCTGCCGTCCTTTCTCTTGCCGTTCGCCTTCGACCGGCCGGTTGCGCCGTCCCCGGCGTTCTCACTCGAGCGAGACGTCCTCTGCGCGCTGGGCATGTCGCCACGCTACGGCGAGAGCCGTCACGGGTGGGACACGGCTTCGTGCCGACTCCGTGCTTGCCGACCGACGCGGGCAGCGTGCCGCGCCGCACGGGCGCCGGCTGGACGTCCGGCTACCCCTCGAGCTGAGGCTGCACGTGCGCGATGTCCGAGCCTCCGACGGCCACATCTGCCGGCTCGCCCTGGAGCAGTCGCCGCCAGCCGCCGAGGAGCGTGTGCACGGAAGCCGCGCCGACGAGCGGCTCCTCGGGCAGCGGCAGCTCGGCGGGGTAGAGGACGAACGGACGTGTCTGCGGGCCGCCGATGCCGCCATGGAAGGAGATGAGCTCCTCGAACGCGCAGCCCTCGTCGAGCTCCGGGTCGTAGAAGCTCCCGACCATCAGGTCGCCGACGTGCTCGAACCCGTCGGTCCGGCGTAGGTGCTGCGGCGCGTTCGGCGAGAAGGGCGCGAGAGGGTCCTCGCCCTCGATGCGCCCGTGCGTCAGGTAGTGGGCGCCGCTCCGACCGAGCACGACCGGTCCGTGCTGCTCCGAGTGCACGAGTACCCAGCCGACGTGCGGATGCTCGGTCAACGCGGGAATCAGCCGCGGATGCCGCTCGTCGATCTCCTCGAGCGTGAGCCTCCGCTTCTCCTCCATCAGGTAGACGAGGCCGAGGTTGCCGGATCCGAGTACGACGACCTCTCGGTCCGAGACGTCGTTTTTCGGCTTCTTCTTCGAGGCGTCCCCTCCGGTCGCCTCGGTGACGGCGAGCCCGACCATCGAGCCCTGCTCGTCGCCTCCGGAGAAGTCCGCCACCTTTCCATCCGTGAGGGAGCGCTCGACGAGCTCGTCGAAGCCGTAGCCGTTCCGCTGCTTGAAGGTCGCGCCTTGCGTCTGGCCGTGGTCGGAGAGGACGACGACTACGTACGGCCGCGGCGCGTACCGGCGTGCGCGGTCGATGCGTCCGAACTGCTGGTCGAGCTTGCGAAGCGCTTCCAGCGTGTCCGCCCGCTCGAGCCCGGAGTGGTGTGCCACCTCGTCGTAGCTCGAGAATGTGGCGTACACCGCAGGGCGTCCCTTCATCATGTCCGTGAGCACGCCGTAGACGATCAGGTCGCGGACGACGACGCACATCGCCCCTCGCATGAACGGGTAGATCCCGCCGCGATGGCCACGGGGCCGGACGTCGCGCCTGGCTGCGCGGAGGGACGCGTTCCACTCGAGGATGACCTCCCAGAAGAAGAGGACGAGCACGCGCGTGACGTTGAACCCATTCGAGAAGAACGCGCGATAGCCGGGATTCGAACCTTTTTCCGCCTCCATGCGGCTGACCGTCAGGATCACGTGGTCCGCTTCGCCGGAGAGAAGGTTCCCACGGCTTGCGCCTCCGTCATGGAGGAGTCCGTGTCCAGCATGCCGCCGCTCGATCTCCTCGCAGTCGGCCGGAGCAGAGCACGTCATCATCGTGCCCGTCTCCTTCTCGACCCACCGGAATGCGGGGATGTCCTCATTCGAGCCGAGCAGGATTCCCGCCTGGCTCGCGCCCGTCTGGGACGAGAGGTCGGGCTCCCACTCGATGAAGCGATGCGTGTCGTCTGCGAGCCAGCGCGCCATAGTGGGAGCGTTGCCGTCGCGCATGGCGCTCCGTAGGACCGGAAGCGCGAGCCCGTCGATCTCGAGGTAGATGATCCCCGGAACGTCCGTCTCGACGCGCTCCCCCGATCGCTTCGCGATCCGTTGAATGACGCGCAGCGTGTACGTGTCGTCGTCGTTCGTCCCGAAGATCACATCGAGCACGACAGTGACCGCTGACGCGATGAAGGCGGTCAGGAGCGCCCACCAGAAGCTGTCGACCTGGATGGCATTGTCCGTGATCCCCGACGCCGCGAGGAGCATGAGCGCATCGAGCGCCAGCACGATGAGGAACCCGAGGACGAGCGTGAACGGAAGGCGGATCGCCGCGATGATCGGCGGCACGATGGCGTTCAGGACCGCGATGACGAGTGCCGTCAGGAGCGCGCCCCAAAAGGCCTGTATCTCGACGTGCGGGACGATCCAGGCGGCGATGAAGAGCGCGGCGGCGGCGACGAGCCACGAGAAGACGAGCCGAACTGGGCGGATCTTCGGCCGCAGGTCCCCCGCTCGGGCGGGCTGCTTGTACGTAGTCGGCACGGCGGACGACATCCGTCCCTGGAGACTAGTGGCGGGGAGAGGGAGCCGCGTCACCCACGGCTCCCTCTCACCCGGGTGACTAGGCGAGCGCCTTCGCCTTCATCGAGTCGAACTCGGCCTGCGTGATCGCGCCCGAGTCGAGCAGGCCCTTCGCCTTCTCGATCTCGGCGGCCGCGCCGCCGGAGCTGGCGACGGACTTCACGTACTGGTCCATCTGTTGCTGCTGCGCTTGCGCGCGCTCGAGGTTGCGCTTCGTCATCCCGTCGTGCTCGGCGATGATGTAGATGAAGACACCGAGGAATGGCAGGATGATCACGAAGATGATCCACAGCACCTTCGAGAAGCCCGAGGTGTCGTGCCGGCGGAAGAGGTCGGAGAACACGGTGATCAGGATCCAGAACCAGATCACCCAGGCGAAGAAGATGAACATGTCCAAGAGGAAGCTGTTGTTCGATACGGCTAGCAGCACTACGTCTCCCTTCTGTTAGTGGTGCGAAGTCGGGCTGTTAGTGGTGCGAAGTCGGGTCAGATCCCCAGGATCTGCTTCTTCTTCGCCTCGAACTCCTCGTCGGTGATGATTCCCTGCGCCTTCAGCTGCGCGAGCTTCTCGAGCTCGGCGGCGTAGTCCGGCTCAGCGGGCTCGGCAGGGGCAGCTGCCGCCTGCTGTTGCGCCATCTGCTGGTCGTACGCGGCCTGGTCCTTCGCGGCGTACTTCTGGTCCTGGCGGTTTCTGACCGCTCCAGCGGTACCGGCGACGACGGCCGTCGTCGCGGCCACACGCACGAGACCCGGTCCTCTGCGTCCTAGCATCTCTCGGCTCCTTCCTCTCTAGGCGTTGGCCGCTTCCAGCGCCCACTCGCGGGCGGCCTGGACGACCTCGTGGGGGAGGCGGTCGAACGCGAGGAGCTCTCCGCCGGCGTCGCGCATCGCCTGCGCGACCTTGCGGGCCCACACGTTCTCCCAGACGAGCAGGGCGGCCGACGAGTTCGGCGGGAGCTCTTCGGCGGCGTCCATCAGGTCGTTCTCGTTGAAGAGGCCACCGACCTCGATGCCCATGCTCTCGAGCCCGGCCTGGACGTCCTCGTCGAGCTCTGTCAGCTCCATCGCGGCCGCGGTCCCGTCCTCGTCCTTCGCGACGAAGGCGATGTCGATGATGCGGATCGTCCCCGCATCGACGAGCTCCCCGATCGCCGGCGCGATCTCGCCGCGGAACCGGTTTCCGGGGAAGGCGATGATCGCGTAGTCGACAGGTCCGATCTCTTCCATCTCGTCCTCCGATTCGTGTCTACGGCGGCTTTCCGGCTCGTACACTAGACACCTCGGGGAGCCGCTGTACCGGTAGTTGCCACAGACTCGGCCGGTGGCTCGGGCGGCGGCGGCGGCTCAGGCGGAGGACGGCGGTGGCGGCGACGGCCTGCGCGCCTCGATCCAGCCGCAGGTCGGGCAGGCGAAGACTTCATCGATCACGCCGTCGAATGCATCCGTCAGTGCGGCGACGTCCTCCTCGGTCACCGGCTGCACCAGCTTCGACGCCTGGTGATTCATCTCGTGCCCGCATTTCGGGCAGGTCATGGTCGCCGCCGTCAACTCGGGCTCCCGAGCATGATGTGCTCGCGACCGTGACGGAGCGTCTCGGCCATCCACAGGAGCTCGTCGAGGAACATGTCGATGCGGGGGAGGAAGGACTCGTCCACCAGGGTCCCGGCATCGTCGAAGCGGCTGTGGACGGAGGTGAAGTTCACGTCCCAGAAGATGGTGACGAGGCCGAGCTCGCGGAGGACCGGGAGCATGTTCTCGATCACTCGCGAACCGCCGAAGATCCCGGCGGAGACTCCGACGACGCCGACGGCCTTGTGGATGTACTCCTTGAGGTTCGTGTCGAGCACGTGCTTCAGGAGGCCCGGGTAGCCGCGGTTGTACTCCGGCGTCACGAGGACGAGCGCGTCGGCTCGGTTCATCTGCTCGGAGAAGACCGGGTCCTTCGCCTGCTCGCCCGCGTCGTCGACGGGGATCGGGAGCCTTGCGACGTCGATCAGCTCGGTCTGGACGCCCTCCCGCACCGCGACACGCGACACGAGGAGGCGGGCTGCGTGCTCGCTCATCCGCCCCTTGCGGGGCGTGCCGAGGATCACCGGGACGTAGTACGGACGGTCCGTCACGGCGCGGAGTCTGCCAGCCCCGAGCGGCTAGGGAGACTCGGCGGCGAGCTCGCCCGTGATGGGCTCGGCGATCTTCGCCCTGCGGTCGACAGCGGCGGTGGTCAACCAGGCGGCGGCGGCGGCGAGCACGGCCGCCGGAACGGCGTCGACGCCCGCGGTGCCGACGAGGAGCGATGCGAAGAGCGCCGAGGTGATCAGCAGTCGCGTCACGGCTGCGGTGCCCGCAGCAGTGCCGATTGCCACTGCGAGAGTGGGCGAGACGTCGAACCAGACGACGCTGAACATCGCTATCGCGATGCCGAGGAAGATGGCCGGGAACACCGGCCCGCCCCGGAAGCCGCATCCGAGGCTGATGCCGTAGGCAAGCGCCTTGGCGCCGAGCAGGATAAGGACGATTTTCGCCGAGTCCTGGGCGACGAGCGCCGGGACGGACGCCTGACCGGAGAAGAGGACGTCCTGCGAGTTCGCGCCCAGCCAGTCGGCGGTCTGCGCGATGAGGCCGACCGCAAGTCCACCGGCGAGCAGCAGCGCCGGCATTCCGATAGGACTCTGTCCGCGGGTCGCGATGCCGTCCCAGGCAGCGCGGCGGAGCGCGGCAACGAGCACCGCGGTCACGACGCCGACCACGACGCCGAGCAGTAGGTCGAGCACGTGGGTCCCGTTGTACGGAGGCAGGTTGGGGACGGCGAGGCCCTGCGAGGCGAGCCCGCCCCAGTCTCCGAGCCCGACGAAGACCACGTAGCCGATCGCTGCGGCGACGAAGCCGGGGAGGATGATCGGCAGCAGCATCGATCCCATCTCGAGCCCTCCCTCGACCATGAGCATGCCGCCGACGAGTGGGCCTCCGAAGAGCGCGGAGATCGCCGCGAACGATCCCGCGTTGCCGATGACAGCGGTCTCGCGCTCCCCGAGCCGGACGAAGAGCGTGACGGCCACCCCGACCGCGGACCCGAGCGCGATGAGCGGAGCCTCCGGCC
The DNA here is from genome assembly GCA_963809405.1 of uncultured Actinomycetes bacterium. Lineage (GTDB taxonomy): Bacteria > Actinomycetota > Thermoleophilia > Gaiellales > Gaiellaceae > GMQP-bins7. Next base: position 402,303 of record CAWEJN010000002.1, on the reverse strand, counting down.
CGAGGACGGCCCCGAAGGCCAGTGTCCCGATCGCGGCGAGCGCGATGCCCGGCGCGTACGCCAACGGCGTCGGTCCCCCGCCGCCGATGCCGTCGAGCGGCGAGTGGCCGCCGTCGCCGGGAAGGGCCACGCGTGCGAGGACGACGAAGACGGCGCCGACGACCGGCAGCCCGATGACGAGAAACCACGGCGGCGACGAGTAGCCGAGCGAGTGGGGCAGGTCGTGCCAGAGCCAGTGCTCGAGGTCGTGCACGAACGCGAGGAAGACGGCGGCGACGAGTGCGGCTGGAATCCCGATCGCGGCGCCGAGTCCGACGAGGCGGAGGTAGACGGTACCGGTGAGTGTCGCTGGTGCTGGCTGGCTCATGGTCGCAGGCCTACGGCTAGCTCGAGAACCCGCTGATCGCGTCGCCGACGAGCTTCACGCCGATGAGGAGGAGGATCACGGCCATGATCACCGCGTTGTTCTGGGCCATCCACTCCTTCAGGCGGCCGAGCAAGGGGGTCGAGCGATCGCCGAGGGCGAAGTAGATGACGACCGGGATCGCCACACCGAGCGATCCGAGCACGGTGAAGACGACGAGAGCGATCACCTCCTGGTCGGCGGCGATCCCGGCGGACACGATCGCGGCCATTCCGGCAATGGTCAGGATCAGGTTCTTCGGGTTGAGCGCCGAAAGCACGATCCCCGCCCCGAAGGCCTTCGGCGGAGTGAAGTCGTCGATTGCCTCCATCCACTTCGGAGTCGCGGCGCTTTCGCCGGCGCGCGGCCTGTCGCGCCATTGCTTGACGGCCAGTAGAACGAGGACCGCACCGAGTGTGAGCTTGAGCCAGCTCACCCAGTCCGCCGGCTTGCCGCCGTCGCTCGTTCCTACGCCTCCAGCGATCAGGAGGACGATCGCGCCGGCCGCTGCGACGCCGACGAGTTGGCCGACGAGATATGCGGGCCCGTTCACCCTCCCGCGGGGCGAGACGAGCATCAAGACGACGGCGATGATCGGGATCGGGCTGATCGCGACACCGACTGCTGCCGGCAGCATGTCGCCGATCGCCTGACCCATCTCACGCTCCCTCGTCTCATTGACTTCGTGCGCGAGCGCTTGGACGCTCGGCGCCATGATCACGCAGTCGCGGAGCCTAACGAGATCACGGTCGGTAACGACCTCGGGCGCGAGAACTCGCTCCATCCCGTCGCAGCTCGCGGTCGGTCTCGACGCGGTGACGAGGGTCGGGGCATAGTTCCGCCGCGATGACGAGCGCGAGCTGCGCATGACGGGCGCGTCCTTCGGCTCGCTCACGACCGCCGTGTCCTCTTCGCCGCTGGCGACGGAGCTCACGCGACACCAGGGGCGCTCGCTCGTCCTCGTGCTCGGAGCCGTCGCGCTGGCGGCGCTCCTCTCGCGGCTCCACAGCCGGGTGGTCCTGCCGACGGTCGTCGTCGAGATCGTGCTCGGGATCCTCATCGGGAAGGAGGTGCTGGACATCGCCGAGGTCAACACGTACATCACCTTCCTCTCGAACTTCGGGCTCGCGTTCCTGTTCTTCTTCGCCGGGCTCGAGGTGGTGGAGAAGCGGGTCCCGCGGCGCGTCGTCCGGCGCGGCACGATCGGCTGGGGAATCTCTCTCGCGATCGGGCTCGTCGTCGGCGTTGTGCTCCAGCAGGCGGGTGTCGACGCGGAGTGGTGGGTCCTCGGGGTTGCGCTCTCGACGACGGCGCTCGGGACGCTCGTCCCGATCCTGATCGACGCTGGGATCCTGCCGACGCCGCTCGGCTCGGCTGTGCTCGGCACGGGGGTCGCCGGCGAGTTCTGGCCGATCATCTTCATCTCGGTCTTCCTCACGAGCCGGTACGGCGCCGGGGTCGAGGTGCTGCTGCTCGTGGTGTTCGGTGTGATCGTCACCCTCGCCGCGGGTGTCGCAATGCGGGCCCGCCCGCCACGGGTCCTCCGCGTGCTCCAGGAGACGGTGCACACGACTGGCCAGGCGGCCGTGCGCGTGTCGATCTTCCTCCTCGCGGCGCTCGTCTTCCTGGCGGCGGGCGCGGGCTTCGAGTACGTGCTCGGCGCGTTCGCGGCGGGCCTCGTCGTGGGGATCGCCCTCGACACGCCCGAGGGCGCGATCGTGCGCATGCGCCTCGAGGGCGTCGGGTTCGGCTTCCTCATCCCGATCTACTTCGTCGTCACAGGGATGAACTTCGACATCGACTCCCTCCTGACCGTGGGCGGGCTTGCGCTCGCCGCGCTCTTCCTCGCGCTGCTGCTCGTGGCGCGCGGCCCGTCGGCGCTCCTCTGGCGCCACGAGCTCGAGCGGAGCCAGATCGCAGCGCTCGGCCTCTTCGGCGCCACCGGGCTGCCGCTGATCGTCGCGATCGTCGGGATCGCGCAGGGCCGCGGGGCGATTTCGGACGCCGTCGGCGCGTCCCTGATCGGCGCGGGGATGATCTCCGTGCTCGTCTTCCCGCTCGTCGGCACCCGCCTGGCGCACGGCACCGCGCCGCGCGCAGCCGAGCCGATCGAACGCACTCCGGCCGAGGAGTACTGAGTACTCGTCCCCATACTCACCCGGGTGATCGGAGCGGTTGCGCTACACCGAGACGCCGAAGTGAGAGAGAATGCCGCCGATGGCGGCCGTCACGACCGAGGAGTTCTTTGACGCACTCGGCAAGCGGGGGCACGAGCCGCTCATGAGCCGCGCGAACGGGACGCTCAGGATCGAGCTCACGGACGGCAAGAAGACGGATCGCTGGTTCGTCACGGTGGCACGGGGCGATGTGCAGGTGGGTCGCACGGGGCGCGGCAGCACCGACTGCCTGGTGCGCGGGACGAAGGAGCTGTTCGACCGTCTCGCGTCCGGCCGGACGAACCCCGTCGTTGCGCTCCTCCGCGGCGACCTCCTGATCGAGGGCGACTACAAGCTCGCCATGCTCTTCCAGCGGATCTTCCCCAGCCCGCCGCGACCCCGGAGGAAGACCGCGCGATGAACGACAACCTGGTCAAGATTCTCGACGGCAACACGTTCGTCGTCAGCGATCAGGCCGGCGATATCGAGGCCACGCGCGACGATCCGACTGGCCTCTTCTCGTACGACACGCGCTTCATCTCGACGTGGGTGCTCACGATCAACGGCGAGCGCCTGAACCCGCTTTCGGTCGATGATCTCCAGTACTTCGAGACGCGGTTCTTCCTCGTCCCCGGGACGGGCACCGTGTACATCGACGCGAAGCTGTCGGTCATCCGCCGTCGCGAGGTCGGCATCGGCTTCCACGAGGAGCTGACGATCTTGAACCACTCGGACAAGCCGGTCCGGCTCACCGTGCGGCTCGATGCGGGCTCGGACTTCGCGGACCTGTTCGAGGTCAAGGACGACCTCCGCAAGAAGGGGAAGTACTCGACCGAGATCAAGGGACGGGAGCTCCGGCTCCGCTATCAGCGGGAGGAGTACCGACGCCAGACGACCGTTTCCGCCTCGCAGCGTGCGCGTATCGACCCGACGGGGATGACGTTCACGTGCCTCATCGAGCCGCACGGTGAGTGGACGACCGACCTCGACGTCGTTCCCGGGATCGCGGCGCTCGAGGACGCGGCCCGAGGGCGCGCTACCCGGCGCATCTCCATGCAGCGGAACCTCGAGCGCTGGCTAGCGCAGGCTCCGCGCGTCGAGTGCGACTGGGAGCCGATGCGGAGGATCTACCACCGCAGCCTCGTCGACCTCGCCGCGCTCCGCTTCTCGCCGCCGATCGCGGGCGGGCGCAGCCTCCCGGCTGCCGGCCTCCCCTGGTTCATGACCATGTTCGGCCGCGACAGCATCTTCACGAGCCTGCAGGCTCTCCCGTTCGTCCCGGAACTCGCGGCCACGACGTTGCTCACGCTCGGCGACTGGCAGGGGAGCCGGGTCGACGACTTCCGGGACGAGGACCCGGGCCGGATCCTCCACGAGATGCGGTACGGGGAAATGACCGCGTTCGAGGAGCGCCCGCACTCGCCGTACTACGGCTGCGCGGACGCGACGCCGCTGTACATCGTCCTGCTCGACGAGTACGAGCGCTGGACGGGCGACCGGAAGCTCGTGCGGGACCTCGAGGTCGAAGCGCGCGCCGCGCTCGCCTGGATCGACGAGTACGCCGACCTCCGCGGCGACGGCTACGTCTGGTACCAGCGCCGAAACGAGAAGACCGGGCTCGAGAACCAGTGCTGGAAGGACTCCTGGGACTCGATCTCCTATCGGGACGGACGCCTTCCCGGGTTCCCACGAGCGACCTGTGAGCTCCAGGGGTACGCGTACGACGCCAAGATCCGCGGTGCCCGGCTCGCGCGGCTGGTCTGGAAGGACCCCGACCTCGCGGATCGGCTCGAGAAGGATGCCGCCGACCTCAAGCGGCGCTTCAACCACGACTTCTGGGTCGACGACGACGAGTACTTCGCCCTCGCGCTCGACCCCGACGGGAAGCAGGTCGACGCGCTCGGCTCGAACAACGGGCACCTGCTGTGGAGCGGAATCGTCGACAAGTCGAAGGCCAAGGCCGTCGCGCGGCACCTAATGGGTTCGAAGCTCTTCTCCGGCTGGGGAGTGAGGACGCTGGCCGAGGGCGAGGCACGCTACAACCCGATCGGCTACCACGTCGGGACCGTCTGGCCCTTCGACAACTCGTTCGTCGCCTGGGGTCTCCGGAACTACGGGTTCAAGGAGGAGGCTGCACGCATCGCGCTCGGCATCCTCGAGGCAGCGGACTTCTTCGAGGGCCGGCTGCCCGAGGCGTTCGGCGGCTACGAGCGCTCGCAGACGAAGTACCCGGTCCAGTATCCGACCGCGTGCAGCCCGCAGGCTTGGTCGACCGGGGCGCCGCTCCTCTTCCTGCGGACGATGCTCGGACTTGAGCCGCACGACAACCACCTCGCGATGGATCCCTCGCTTCCACGCCAGATCGGCCACCTCGAGCTGCTCGACATCCCGGGGCGCTGGGGGAGGATCGACGCCTTCGGCAGAGGACGCGTCGACGGTGGTCGGAGGACCTAGCAACACCGACCGACCGCGCGCCGTCGCCGGACTCGTCGCAGCGGGGAGTCACGGATCCCTCGAGGGCGGAGCAATGCGAGGGTGATCGAATCGAGCGGGAGGGCTCGACGAAAGACGCATAGTGCGAGCCGTCCTCGCAAGCGGGGACGACTCGGAGAGAACGGACAGAGAGGTGGGCAGGCACATGAGCGCGACCGAGGCACCACAGGCGACCCGCGCGACGACGGATGGTGGGCCGCTGCCGGCCGACGTACTCGTCGTCTTCGGCATCACGGGCGACCTCGCGAAGGTGATGACGTTCCGCTCGCTCTACCGACTCGAGCAGCGAGGACTCCTCAACTGTCCGATCGTCGGCGTGGCGGTCGACGACTGGACCGTCGACGATCTGGTCGTTCGAGCCCGGGAGTCGATCGAGGGCACCGGGGAGAAGATCGATCCGAATGTCTTCGACCGCTTCGCCGCACGGCTGTCGTACGTCTCAGGAGACTTCACCGACCCGTCGATGTACGGTCGCGTCGGCGCGGCGATCAGCGATGCGGGAACGCCGGTCTTCTACTTGGAGATCCCGCCTTTCCTGTTCGGGATGGTCGTGAAGGGGCTGGCGGAAGCCGGTCTCACGAAGACCGCCCGGATCGTCGTGGAGAAGCCCTTCGGGCACGACACCGAGTCGGCACGCGAGCTCGCCGAGGAGCTGCACCGGTACATCGACGAATCACAGCTGCTGCGCATCGACCACTACCTCGGGAAGATGGGCATCGAGGAGATCGTCTACCTCCGGTTCGCGAACACGATGCTCGAACCGGTCTGGAACCGGAACTACGTCGAATCCGTCCAGATCACGATGGCGGAGGACTTCGGCGTGGAGGACCGTGGCCACTTCTACGATCCGGTCGGCGCGCTCCGAGACGTCGTCGTCAATCACCTCATGCAGGTCGTCGGGATGACTGCGATGGAACCGCCCGCAGGCGGAGACGCGAAGACGCTCCAGGACGCGAAGGTCTCGCTCTTTCGCGCGATCAGCCCTGCGGACCCTGAGCACTACGTCCGTGGGCAGTACGACGGCTACCTCGGCATCGACGGCGTCGCTCCGGACTCGACGACCGAGACATTCGCCGCGCTCCGGCTGGACATCGACAACTGGCGTTGGGCGGGCGTCCCCTTCTTCATTCGCACGGGCAAACGGCTCCCGGTGACCCAGACCGAGGTTCGCCTCGTCTTCAAGCACCCACCGGGCCTCGGCTTCGCGGCGTTCGAACGTCGACCCGAGCCGAACCAGCTGGTCATCAAGCTCGATCCGTCGACGGGTGCCCGGATCGTCCTCGACGCCCACCGCGCTGACACAGGCGGGGCGGCTCCGATCCTCTTCGACGTCGCCTTCGCCGAGATGGGCGGCGAGGGCGCGACACCGTACGAGGTTCTGCTCCACGCCGCGCTGATCGGCGAGGCCACCCGCTTCACGAGACAGGACGGCGTCGAACAGACGTGGCGGATCATGCAGCCGCTCGTCGACGCTCCTCCGCCGGTTCACGTCTATCAGCCCGGCTCGTGGGGTCCGACCGAGGCCGCCGACAGGCTCGTCGCGGGGCACGGTCGCTGGCAAGAGCCCTGGATCGAGTCGTGAGCGTCGCCCAGGCTGAGAGCGGGCGCCCGCAGAGTGCCGCCGCGCCCTCTGCGTTCACGCCGATCGCCGAGTACGCGTTTCTCTCCAACTGCCACACGGGTGCGCTCGTGGCTCCCGACGGCTCGATCGACTGGTTGTGCCTTCCGCGCTTCGACGCAGCCAGTGTCTTCGGGAGCCTGCTCGACCGCGAGGCCGGATTCTTCCGCTTTGCACCTTTCGGGATCAACCACCCGACCGCGCGACATTACGACCCCGGCACGAACGTGCTCGTAACGACGTGGAAGACGCCCTCCGGCTGGGTCGTCGTTCGGGATGCGCTAACGATGGGCCCGCGGGGCCGCGAGGACGAGATCACACCGCACACGCGGCCACCCGCTGACGACGACGCCGACCATCTCCTGGTACGAACCGTCGAATGCCTCGAAGGTTCCGTCGAGATCGAGCTGGTGTGCGAGCCGATATTCGACTACGGCAGGGATCCGGGGGAGTGGACGCTGGTCGACGGTGGCCGCAGTACTGCCGACGCTCGAGGCGGAGAGCAGGTCATCCGACTCCAGTCGGACCTCGCGCTCGGCATCGAAGGCAGCCGGGTTCGGGCGCGGCACACTCTTCAACCGGGCGACCGCGCCTACTGTTCTCTTTCGTGGGCGGAGGGCCTCGCCGGTCCGGCCGACTGCGAGGACGCCGAAGCGCGCGTTGCGACCACCATCACCTACTGGGGCCGCTGGCTCGGTCGAGCGCGCATCCCCGATCATCTCTGGCGGGATCCGATCCAGCGGTCGGCGCTCGCGATCAAGGGCCTGACCTACATGCCCACCGGGGCAACGGTCGCCGCCCTCACGACCTCCCTGCCCGAGACGCCGGGGGGCGAGCGCAACTGGGACTACCGCTACACGTGGATGCGCGACACCACGTTCACCCTCCAGGCGCTCCACTACCTGAATCTGAACTGGGAGGCAGACGAGTTCATGCAGTTCGTCGCCGACGCGGAGGCGGACGAAGACGGCGGCCTGCAAATCATGTACGGGATCGACGGGCGACGAGATCTGACCGAGTCCACTCTCGATCACCTCTCTGGCTATGCCGGCGCGCGTCCGGTCCGGATCGGGAACGGTGCCTTCGACCAGCGTCAGAACGATGTCTTCGGTGCGGTCCTCGACTCCGTCCTACTCCACACGCGCCAGAGCCAGCGCCTCCCGAGGCGGCTATGGCCGATCGTCAAGGCGCAGGCCGAATGCGCCACGGACGCGTGGAAGAATCCCGACCAGGGCATCTGGGAAGCACGCGGCAAGCCGCAGCACTACGTGTCGTCCAAGCTCATGTGCTGGGTCGCACTCGACCGCGCGGCGAAGCTCGCCGAGATTCGAGGCGATGTCGAATTGCAGACGACGTGGCGCGCAACCGCGGACGAGATCCGCGCGGACATCCTCGAGCACGGCGTCAGCGAGCGCGGCGTCCTCCGCCAGCACTACGCAACCGAGTCGCTCGACGCCTCCACGCTCCTGGCGGCGATCTTCGGGTTCCTGCCGGGAGAGGACGAGCGGCTCCGGAACTCCGTACTCGCCATCGCGGACGAGCTGACCGAGGACGGCTTCGTCCTCCGGTATCGGACCGAGGAGACGGACGACGGGCTCTCCGGTGAGGAGGGCACGTTCCTCATCTGCTCCTTCTGGCTCGTGTCCGCGCTCGCGATCGTCGGCGAGATGCAGCGTGCACGCGATCTTATGGAGCGCCTCCTGCGAATCGCGTCACCACTCGGTCTCTACGCGGAGGAGTTCGACGTCAAGACCGGCCGGCACCTGGGCAACGTCCCGCAGGCGTTCTCGCATCTCGCGTTGATCGAGGCGGCCGGGCGCATAATCCTGGCCGAACGAATCGAAGAAATCTCGTAACCGCCGGTCACCCTCGACCGCCGAGCCGGCAACTGCCGGCTCCCGAGGAAGGACACCATGGACACCTACGACGTGATCATCATCGGGACCGGCGCAGGTGGCGGAACGCTGGCTCGCCATCTCGCCCCCTCGGGCAAGCGAGTCCTCCTCCTCGAACGCGGCAGCTGGTTGCCACGTGAGCACGAGAACTGGCTGACGGAGGCGGTGTTCGTGGACAACCGCTACGTCTCGCCGGACACGTGGTACGACAAGGACGGCAAGCCCTTCCAGCCGGGAGTCCACTACTTCGTCGGGGGTGCTACGAAGCTCTACGGCGCGGCGCTCTACCGGCTGCGGAAGGAGGACTTCAGCGAGCTCCGCCATCAGGACGGCATCTCACCCGCCTGGCCCATCTCCTACGACGAACTGGAGCCGTACTACACGCTCGCCGAGCAGTTGTACGAGGTGCACGGCGCGCGCGGCGAGGACCCTACCGAGCCGCCCGCGAGTGCTCCCTATCCGCACCCGGCGGTCTCCCACGAGCCGCGGATCCAGCAGCTCGCCGACGATCTCGCTGCCGTCGGACACCATCCGTTCCACGCTCCCTGCGGGATCATGCTCGACGAGTCCAGCATGCCGTTCTCGCGGTGCGTGCGCTGTGCGAGCTGCGACGGCTTCCCGTGCCTCGTGCATGCCAAGTCCGACGCGGAAGTGCTCGGCGTGCGCCCGGCACTCGAGCATCCGAACGTCACGCTGCTGACGGACGCCAAGGCGACCCGGCTCGGCACGGGCGGCGACGGGACGGCCGTCACCGAAGTGGTCGTCGATCGGGACGGCGAAGAAGAGCGGTTCGCCGCAGATGTCGTCGTGGTCGCGTGCGGTGCCGCCAACACCGCGAAGCTCCTACTCCAGTCCGCGAGCGACAAGCACCCCAAGGGGCTCGCGAACGGCTCCGACCAGGTCGGCCGCAACTACATGTTCCACGACTCGACCGCCGTGCTAGCGCTGTCGCGCGAGGAGAACCCGACGTCCTACCAGAAGACGCTCGGCCTCAACGACTTCTACTTCGGTAGCGACGACTTCGAGTATCCACTGGGGAACGTCCAGATGGTCGGCAAGTCCCAGGCCGAGATGTTCCGCGGCGAGCGGCCGCGCGAGACGAGGCTCGCTCCCGAGTGGACGCTCGAGCGGATGGCCCGGCACGCGATCGACTTCTGGCTCTCGACCGAGGACCTGCCGAGGCCCGACAACCGAGTCACCGTGGGCACCGACGGCAAGCTCACGCTTGCCTACACGGAGACGAACGCGGAAGCCAAGAAGCGGCTGTACGCCAAGGTGAAGTCGCTGCTCGGGGAGCTCGACATGAATCCCGACCATCTCATTCACCGCTTTGCCTACACGAAGAACGACATCCCGATCGCCGGCTGCGCGCACCAGGCGGGCACCTGCCGGTTCGGCACCGACCCGGATAGCTCGGCGCTCGACGTCAACTGCAAGGCGCACGAGCTCGACAATCTCTACGTGGTCGACACCAGCGTCTTCCCGAGCATCGGCGCTGTCAACCCGGCGCTCACGGCGATGGCGAACTCGTTGCGTGTCGGAGACCACCTGCTCGAGCGGCTGAAGTAGCGTCCGGACGCCGGCCCGTCCGATGGCGACGCAAGCGGAGAGGACGGTCGTCTACGCGGCGGGCGTCGTGCAGGGCATCGCGCTCGTCACGTTCCCGGCCGCGAGCACGATCCTCACCGATCCATCAGAATACGATCTCTCGAGCACGCAATACGGAGCGCTCTTCCTCCCCCAGGTCGTCACGGCGATCACCGCCTCGCTTCTGGGCGCAAGTCTCGGTGGCCGCTTCGGAGTAAAACGGGTCTACCTCGTCGGCCTCGTTGCGAGCCTCGTCGCAATGTCGCTCCTCCTCACGAGCGCCTTCGTCACCGACGAGAAGTCGCTTGCGTACGCGCTCCTGCTCATGGCCACGGCGAGCCTCGGGGCCGGGTTCGGCTTCACCGTGCCGGCCCTCAACACGATGACGGCGGCGTTCAACCCGGGTGCGGTCAGCAAATCGATCCTCGTGCTCAACGCGCTGCTCGGACTGGGAACGGTGCTCGCGCCGATCTTCGTGGCGGTGTTCGACGGCGTCGGCGCATGGTGGGGGTTGCCGCTGTCGTCGGCGATCCTCCTCGTGGCGCTCATCGTCGTCAGCATGCGCCTTCCGCTGTACGTCGAGTTGCATGCACGCGACGCGAGTGCTCGCGGTGGCATCCCGTCGCGCTTCTGGATCTACGGCGGCTTTGCCGTCCTCTACGGCATCTGCGAAACGGTCAATGGCAACTGGTCACAGCTCGACATGACGAGCGAGCTCCATGCGTCGACGACGGAAGCGTCGCTCGCCCTCACCGCATTCTGGGCGATGGTGACGGCGGGCAGGGTGTTCTTCGCAGCCGTCCAGCGCACCGTCCCCGCGAGGCTGACGTACCACGTGCTCCCGTTCCTCCTCACCGCGGTGTTCGTGCTCATCGCCGTGTTGCCCGACGACGAGCCCGCGCTCGGGATCCTCGCCTTCGGGCTCGCCGGGCTCGGGTGCTCGGCGCTTCTCCCGCTGACGATCAGCTTCGGGCAGGGAGAGCTCACGGCCATGTCCGCTGCAGTCGCTGGCGGAGTGATCGCCTTCTACCAGCTCGGTTACGGGATCGCGGCCTTCGGTGTCGGCCCGCTGCTCGACGCCGGCGTCGCGCTGCCGACGGTGTATGCAATCGGGGCTGGCGTCTCAGCCGTCATGGCTATCTGGTCCTTCGCCGTCGCGGGTCGGCGGCCCAGTCCAACGACTCTCCACCCGCAGCCCGAGTAGGCGTGCTCAGTCCGTCCGGCGAGCAGTTCGAGATCGCATTCGAGGACCAGCGGGCGGTCGTCGTCGAAGTGGGCGGCGGGTTGCGGACGTACTCGGTCAACGGCCGAGAGGTCATCGACGGCTACGGGATCGATGAGATGCCGTCCGCCGGCCGGGGGCAGGTGCTCATCCCATGGCCGAACCGGTTGCAGGACGGCAGCTACGAGTTCGCCGGGCGACGACACCAGCTTCCACTGACCGAGCCGCGGAACTCGAATGCGATCCACGGCCTCGTTCGCTGGGCCGCCTGGACCGTGCGGGAGCGTGAGGCGCACCGGGTGTTGCTCGATCACCGCATTCATCCGCAACCGGGCTACCCGGTCGTGGTCCAGCTCGGCATCGAGTATGCGCTTGGGGTGGACGGCCTCTCGGTTCGGACGACCGCGACGACCCTCGGGCCGGATCCCTGTCCGTATGGTGCCGGGGCGCACCCCTATCTCAGGCCAGGCACCAAGACGGTTGATACGGCGATCCTCCGACTCCCTGCTCGGACCGTGCTCGAGGCGGACGCGGGAGGCATTCCCGTCGGCTCTTCATCGGTGAGCGGCACGGCGTACGACTTCCGGGAGGCCAGGCCGGTCGGGGAGACGAAGCTCGACCACTGCTTCGCCGACCTCGAGCTGGACAGTGACGGCCGCATGCGCGTCCGACTCACGAGCCCGGACGATGCCATCGGCTTGTCGCTCTGGGCCGAAGACGCCTATCGCTATGTGATGGTCTACACGGGTGACTCCCACCCGGACGTGGACCGGCGCAGCGTGGCCGTCGAGCCGATGACCTGTCCGCCGAATGCCTTCCGGAGCGGTGAGGCCCTGATCGTCCTCGAAACGGGCGACGCGTTCACTGCGAGCTGGGGCATCGCGCCCGAATGACGCGGCCGGTCGCCTACCAGGAGAAGCGACTCGCCGCGGAGGCGGCGGCGGAACTGGTCGACGACGGCATGCTCGTCGGCCTCGGCACCGGGTCGACCGTCGCCTACCTCCTGCCCGCGCTCGCGAAACGCGGTCTCGACCTCCACTGCGTCGCGACCTCCCCGGCCACGGCGACGGCCGCCGCCGCGCTTGGTTTGCGTGTCGAGCCCTTCATCGGCGTCGACGCCCTCCCACGGCTCGACGTCGCGATCGATGGAGCGGATCAGGTCGCACCCTCGGGGTGGCTGGTGAAGGGCGGCGGCGCTGCGCACACGCGCGAGAAAGCGGTCGCGGCGGCAGCCGACCGGTTCGTCGTCATCGTCTCCTCGGACAAGCTCGTCGACCTGCTCACGCCTCCGGTCCCGCTCGAGCTTCTCGATTTCGGGCTCGCGGGAACACTCCGTCGTCTCGGGGAGGTCCGGCTCCGCGACGTCCCGCGGAGTCCCGACGGCGGCATCATCGCCGACTACACGGGCGACATCGGCGATCCAGAAGCGCTCGCGAGCCGGCTCTCGACGACGGTCGGCGTCGTCGAGCACGGGCTCTTCCCGGCGACCATGGTCGCCGACGTCGTGGTCGCCCGCGGCGAGAGCGTCGAGATTCGCAGCGTGCGCTAGGCGTCAGGCGTCCGGCGCAGCTGCCTGGTCGGCGAAGATCAACGCACGGGACGCCTCGACGCGGCCGCCTGGGATCGAGCGATCGCCTTCGCGGAGCCGGCGAAGCGCCTCGACCTTGTCCTCGCCCGTGACCAGCCACAGGATCCGGTGCGCGCGGTCGAGCACCGGGTAGGTGAGCGTCATCCGACGCCGGCCCTGGTACTCGCCCGTGACCGCGACGTCGCGATCGGTGACCTCGAGCACCGGGTCGCCCGGGACGAGCGACGCCGTGTGCCCGTCGGGGCCGAGTCCGAGATGGATGAGGTCGAACCGCTCCGGGAGCGAGCGCCCGTACTCCGCGGCCGCGGCCTCGAGGTCGTCGTCCTCGACGGGCATCGGGTGCACGTCGGCGCCGCTCGAGGGCGGCAGGCTCGCCCGGAGATGCGTGAGGTTGCGGTCGGGGTCACCGACCGGCGCGACCCGCTCGTCGACCTGGAAGATCGCGGTGCTGTTCCAGGGCTCGTCCTCGTCGGCCAGGTCGGCGAACATCGCCCACGGCGTATGGCCGCCGCTCACGGCGAACGTGAAACGCCCGTGGTCGGCGACCGCCGCACGCGAGAGCTCGGCGACGTAGCCCGCCGCGCGCCTGGCGACCGCCTCTGCGTCGTCGAGGATCTCGACCTCCGGCGCGGCCACGGCTAGCCCGCCTTCTCGTCGTGCCCGCCGAACTCCTTGCGCATCGCCGAGAGGAGGCGGTTCGCCAGATCGTCGAGCCCGCGCGAGGCGAAGCGCGAGTAGAGCGCCGTCGAGAGGACGGGAGCGGGGACGCCCTCGTCGATCGCGGCGATCGAGGTCCAGCGGCCCTCGCCCGAGTCGGACACGCGGCCCGCGTAGCTCTCGAGCGTGGGCGACGCGACGAGCGCCTCGGCGGTCAGGTCGAGGAGCCAGGAGGCGACGACGCTCCCACGCCGCCAGACCTCCGCGACCTCCTTCGTGTCGATCTTGTACTGGTAGTACTCCGGCTCCTCGAGCGGGGCCGTCTCGGCGTCCGCCTCGCGGTCGCGGGTGCCTGCGTCGGCGTTCGCGATGATGTTCAGCCCCTCGGCGTACGCGGCCATGAGCCCGTACTCGATCCCGTTGTGGACCATCTTCACGAAGTGCCCGGCGCCGTTCGGGCCGCAGTGGTAGTAGCCCTGCTCCGAGGGCGACGGGTCGCCGGTCCGTCCGGGCGTGCGCGGAGCGGAGTCGACGCCCGGCGCGATCGAGGCGAAGATCGGCCCGAGCCGCTCCACGATCTCGTCCTCGCCGCCGATCATCAGGCAGAAGCCGCGCTTGAGTCCCCACACGCCGCCGCTCGTCCCCACGTCGACGTGGTGGATGCCCTTCTCGGACAGCTCCTTCGCGTGCCGGAGGTCGTCGCGGTAGTACGTGTTGCCGCCGTCGATGATCGTGTCGCCCTCGTCGAGCACCTCGGCGACGGAATGGATCGTCTTGTCCGTGATGTCGCCGGACGGCACCATCACCCAGACGTGCCGGGGCTTCTCGAGCTTGGAGGCCAGCTCGTCGAGCGAGCGCGCGCCTCCCACGCCCTCCGCTTCGAGCGCCGCGACGGTGTCGGCGCTCAGGTCATAGCCGACGCAGCTGTGGCCGTCGGCCGTGAGCCGCCGGACGATGCCCGCTCCCATCCGGCCGAGGCCGACCATTCCGAGTTGCATGGGAGTGTCAGTCGCCATCTATTCCTCCTTTACGCGAAGGTCCCCGAAGGCGGCCGCTTCGCGGCCGCTACGTGTGCGTCTGGCGCGCCAGCTCTCTTCACTGGACGCCCAGGATGTATCGGTCCACGGCCTCGGCGAAGCCGTCGTCCTCGTTCGACGCTGTCACGCGTCGCGCCGCACGCTGTACCTCGCGGTCGCTCTGGCCCATCGCGATCGAGAGGCCCGAGTGCGCGAACATGAGCACGTCGTTCGGCATGTCCCCGATCGTCGCGATCTGCTCGGTCGGGATGTCGTACCTCGCCGACAGGAGCTTGACGACCGCTCCCTTGTTCGCCTCCGGGTGCGTGACGTCGAGGTAGTAGGGCTGCGAGCGTGACGCGGAGACGTGGTCGCCGAACTCGTGCTGCGCCGTCGCCGACGCGCGCTCGACCGCCTCGTGGTCGTCGCTGACGCCGACGATCTTCGCGACGTTCGTCAGGCCCTCGTAGCTGTCGGCCACCGTCGGCTCGAACTGGACGGTGAGCGCCTCGCGTTGCACGTGCGGGCCTTCGAGGTCCCGGACGAACCAGTCGGCCCCCCGGTAGACCCAGACGTTCAGCCGGAAGGACTCGAGCAGGCCGATCACCGGAGCGACGAGCTCGTCGGGAATGGTCTTCTGCTCGACGACGTCCATGTCCGGCTCGACGACGAGCCCGCCGTTGAACGCGGCGATGGGCGTCGCGATCGACAGCGGCCCGATGAGCATCGCCATCCCACGTGGGGGTCTGCCGCTCGTCACCGCGAACTTCACGCCCGCCTCGCGAAGCCGGTGCACGGCCTCGATGGAGCGGTCCGTGAGGACCTTTTCCGACGTCACGAGCGTCCCGTCCACGTCGGAGAGCAGCAGACGGACGCCGAGCGTCGTCATCGCATCGTCCGGTAGCGGCGGATGAGGGCGTTCGTCGAGCTGTCGTGCTCGAGCTCGGGCTCGGTCGGCGCCTCGAGCTCGGGGATGATCCGCTTCGCGAGCACCTTCCCGAGCTCCACACCCCACTGGTCGAAGGAGTCGATCCCCCAGATCGTCCCCTGCGTGAAGACGCTGTGCTCGTAGAGGGCGACGAGCGTTCCGAGTGTGTACGGCGTGAGCGACTCGGCGAGGATCACGTTCGTCGGCCGGTTCCCCTCGAACACGCGGTGGGGGGCGATCGCGTCGGGCGTGCCCTCGGCCCGCACCTGCTCCTCGGTCTTGCCGAAGGCGAGCGCCTCGGCCTGTGCGAACACGTTCGACATGAGGATGTCGTGGTGGTCGCGGATCGGGTTGAGCGTCTTCCCGAACCCGATCAGGTCGAGCGGGATCAGCCTCGTCCCCTGGTGGATGAGCTGGTAGAAGCTGTGCTGGCCGTTCGTCCCCGGCTCGCCCCAGTAGACGGCGCCGGTCTGGTAGTCGACATGCCGGCCGTCGAGCGTGACGTGCTTCCCGTTCGACTCCATCGTGAGCTGCTGGAGGTAGGCGGGAAACCGCTTCAGGTACTGGTCGTACGGCATTACGCCGACGGTCTGGGCATCGAAGAAGTCGCCGTACCAGACGGCGAGCAGCCCCATGAGCGCAGGGAGGTTGCTCTCCAGTGGAGTCGTCCGGAAGTGCTCGTCCAGCGCGTGGAATCCAGCGAGCAGCTCCCGGAACTGCGCCGGGCCGATCGCGAGCATCGTCGAGAGTCCGATCGCGGAGTCCATCGAGTAGCGGCCGCCGACCCAGTCCCAGAAGCCGAACATGTTGTCGGTGTCGATACCGAACTCGCGGACGCCGTCGGCGTTCGTCGACACGGCGACGAAGTGCTTGGCGATCGCCGACTCGTCGCCGAGCCCCGCGAGCAGCCACTCGCGCGCGGTCTGCGCGTTCGTCATCGTCTCGAGCGTCGTGAACGTCTTCGAGGAGACGATGAAGAGCGTCTCCTCCGGGGCGAGATCGCGCGTCGCCTCCGCGAAGTCGGTCGAGTCCACGTTCGAGACGAAGCGGAAGGTCAGCTCCCGCTGCGAGTAGTGGCGCAGCGCCTCGTACGCCATGACCGGGCCGAGGTCGGACCCGCCGATCCCGATGTTGACGACGTTCGCGATCGGCTTGCCCGTGTGTCCCCTCCACACCCCCGTCCGCACCCGGTCGGTGAAGTCGGACATCCGGTCGAGGACGTCGTGGACCTGGGCGACCACGTCGACGCCGTCCACGACGAGGATCGTGCCCTTCGGCATCCGCAGGGCGACATGGAGAACGGAGCGCTTCTCGGACACGTTGATCCGGTCGCCCCGGAACATCGCCTCCGTCCGCTCGGCGAGGCCGGACTCCTCCGCCAGCTTGAAGAGGAGCCGCAGTGTCTCGTCGGTGACGCGGTTCTTCGAGTAGTCGAGGTAGAGGCCGGCGCCCTCAGCCGTGAGGCGCTCGCCGCGCGTGGGGTCATCCGCGAACAGATCGCGAAGGTGGAGGTCGCGGATCCCGGCGTGGTGCTTCTCGAGCGCCCTCCAGGCTGCGCGCTCGCGCAGCGGTGCGGGTGCCGTGCTCGCAGCGCTCATGCGGTGAGGGCTGCGCTCTGCGCGTCGATGAGGGAGAGCAGGTCGTTCCAGGCCTCGACGAAGCTCTTCGCGCCGTCGGACTGGAGGCTCGCGGCGAGCCCGTCGACGTCGATTCCCGCAGCCGCGTGCGCCGCGAGGGTCTCCTCGGCGCCGCCGCCGTCCATCGGCATCGGGGTGCCCACGTGGCCGTGGTCGTAGAACGCCTGCAGCGTGGGCTCGGGAACGGTGTTCACGGTCAGCGGCGCCCCGAGGCAGTGGAGGTACAGGTCGTCGGGGGCCCGCGGGTCCTTCGTGCTCGTGCTCGCCCAGAGCAGGCGCTGCGGACGCGCGCCCGCGCCCTCGAGGCGCTGCCAGCGATCGGAGTCGAGGAGCTCGCGGTAGGCGGCGTACGTCTTCAGGCCGATCGCGAGAGCGAGCGTGTCCCGCAGTTCGCCGGGCACCTCGTCGAGGACGGCCGCGTCCCAGCGTGACATGAACAAGGAGGCGACGGAGCCGACGAGCGGGCTGAGGCCCGCCTC
The DNA here is from genome assembly GCA_963809405.1 of uncultured Actinomycetes bacterium. Lineage (GTDB taxonomy): Bacteria > Actinomycetota > Thermoleophilia > Gaiellales > Gaiellaceae > GMQP-bins7. Next base: position 384,624 of record CAWEJN010000002.1, on the reverse strand, counting down.
GATCCGCCGCTCGATACCGCGCATGTACGCCTCGGCGGCGGCCGTGTAGTGCTCGGGCGAGAAGAGGAGCGTGACGTTCACCGGCACGCCCGCCGCGATCGTCTCCTCGATCGCCGGCAGGCCCTCGGCCGTCCCGGGGATCTTGATGAACAGGTTGTCGCGGCCGGCCTTCGCGTGGAGCGACTTCGCGGCCTCGACCGTGCTCGCCGTGTCGTACGCGAGGAGCGGCGAGACCTCGAGCGACACCCAGCCATCGACACTCGCCGTCCGCTCGTGGATGGGTGCGAACAGGTCGGCGGCACGCCGCAGGTCCTCGATCGCGAGCTCGAAGAAGATCGCCTCGCGATCCTCGCCCTCCTCGGCCAGGCGCTGGATGGCGTCGTCGTAGCCGCCCGACGCGATCGCCTTGTCGAAGATCGAAGGGTTCGAGGTCAGCCCCGTGACGGAGTAGTCGTCGATATACGTCTGGAGCTGTCCGGAATCGAGTAGCTCGCGCGTGATGTTGTCGAGCCAGATGCTCTGGCCCAGCTGGTGCAGCTTCTCGGTCGCATTCATCGTCTCTCCCTCTCCCTAGTCCTCTCCGCGGAAGACCCTGAAGGCGGCCGCCTGCGCGGCGCACGTCCCAGATCGCCCCTCATCCCGCACCTCTCGCAGCGGCGACCCGTTCGCGTGCGACTCGCGCGACCGCGTCGGGCGTGAACCCGAACTTCTCGACGAGCATCTTCAGCGGCGCCGAGGCGCCGAAGGTATGCATGCCGACGATCGCGCCCCCGTCGCCTACGTACCGGTGCCACCCGAGCGTCGACGCCTGCTCGATCGCGACGCGCGTCTTGACCGACGGCGGGATCACCGCCTCTCGGTACTCCGCCGGCTGACGGTCGAAGAGTTCGGAACAGGGCATGCTGACGACACGCGCAGCGATGCCTTCCTGGGCGAGCTCCTCGCGCGCCGACAGCGCGAGGCCGACCTCGGACCCGGTCGCGATCAGGATGACGTCAGGCTCTCCGCCGTCGGCGTCGACCAGGACGTATGCGCCTTTCGTCAGCTCCGAGGCGGGCGCCGCCGTCGATCGGTCGACGGTCGGCAGGGCCTGGCGCGAGAGGATCAGGACGGCGGGCTCGCGGCGGAGCTGCATGACGTAGCGCCACGTCTCCGCGACCTCGTTCGCGTCCGCCGGGCGGAAGACGAGCAGGCCCGGAATGGCGCGCAGCGACACGAGCTGCTCGACGGGCTGGTGCGTCGGACCGTCCTCGCCGACCCCGATCGAGTCGTGTGTGAAGACGTGGATGACCGGGATCTCCATGAGCGCCGAGAGTCGGATCGCCCCCCGCGCGAAGTCGGAGAAGATCAGGAAGCCGGACCAGAACGGCCGGAGCTTCGAGACGGCCAGTCCGTTCGCGATCGCGGCCGACGCGTGCTCGCGCACGCCGAAGTGGAAGTTGCGGCCGGCGCGGTCATCCGGCTCGAAGTCGCCGGCGCCGTCGAACGTGAGCCGCGTCTTCGTCGACGGGGCGAGATCCGCTGCGCCGCCGAGGAGCCACGGGACGCGCCCCGCGACGGCGTTCAGGACCTGTCCCGAGGAGTCGCGGCTGGCGATGCCCTTCTCGTCCGCCGGGAACACGGGGATGTCGGCGTCCCACCCCTCCGGGAGATCTCGGCGCTGCATGCGGTCGATCTCGTCCGCGAGCTCCGGATACGCGGCTCGATACTGGTCGAAGAGCTCCTGCCACGCTTCCCTCGCCTCGGCGCCGCGGGCGCCGATGCCCTCTGCGAAGTGCGCGTAGACGCCGTCCGGCACGAGGAACTCCGCGTCCTCGGGCCAGCCGAAGAAGCGCTTGGCCGCCTTCACGCCCTCCGGGCCGAGCGGCTCTCCGTGCGCCTTCGGCGTGTCCTCGACGTCGGTCCCATAGCCGATGTGGCTATGCACGACGACGAACGTCGGCCGCTCGTACTCCGCATGGAAGTCGTGGAGCGCCTTCGTCACCTGCGCGAGGTCGTTCGCGTCGGAGACCGTGGTCACGTTCCAGCCGTAGGCGGCGAAGCGCGCGGCGACGTCCTCGGTGAAGGCGATGTCCGTGTGGCCTTCGATCGTGACCCGGTTGGAGTCGTAGATCCAGCACAGGTTCGAGAGCCGCTGGTGGGCCGCGAAGGACGCCGCCTCCGACGCGATCCCCTCCATCATGCAGCCGTCCCCGGCTTGGGCGTAGACGTCGAAGTCGAAGATCGTGAACCCGTCGCGGTTGTAGTGAGCAGCGAGCCACTGGCTCGCGACGGCCATCCCGACCGAGGTCGCGGCGCCCGTCCCGAGCGGCCCGGTCGTCGCCTCGACGCCGCTCGTCCACCGGTACTCGGGATGCCCAGGGGCTTTCGAGTCGAGCTGGCGGAAGCGCTTCAGGTCGTCGAGCGAGACCGCGGGCGTGCCGAGGACCTCGTAGTCCGGGTCGACGGCGCGGACGCCGGTGAGGTGCAGCAGCGACCACAGGAGCGCCGATGCGTGCCCCGACGAGAGCACGTAGCGGTCGCGATTCGGCCAGATCGGGTCGGACGGGTCGAAGCGCAGGAACTGCTGCCAGAGGACGTAGGTGAGCGGCGCGATCCCGATGGGCGTTCCCGGATGGCCCGAGTTGGCGGCCTCGATCGCGTCGATGCAGAGCATGCGGATCGTGTCGATGCACCTCGCATCGAGGTCGACCTTGGCGTCGGCGGTGTCGGCGGTCGTCATCTCTCTCCCCGTCGCGTCGTTCTCAGCCCGCGGTCAAGCGGTCTCCTCCGCGGTCATGAGGTCGCCGCCGATCGCCCACCTCGGACCGGCTTCGCGGGGGCGACGACCGTCATTCGGGCAACCAGGGATCCCGCCAGCCGCGGTACTGGCGCACGAGCTCGTCGGCTTCCTTCGGCCCCCACGAGTCCTGCTCGTAGACGATCACGGGAGGCGGCGACTCGATCAGCGGCTCCACGACACGCCAGGTCTCCTCGAGTGCGTCCTGGCGCGCGAAGTGGCTCGGGTCGCCGTTGATCGCAGCCAGCAGGAGGACCTCGTAGGCGATCGGGCCCTCTCCGCCCTGCTCGGAGAAATCGAGATCGAGGTGCACGGGGCGAAGCGCCATCTCGTGAGCGTCCTTCGCCTGCATGTGCAGGCTCGCGCCCGGCTTCGGCCCGATGCGGAGGACGAGCTCGTTGGGGTCCGGCCGCGGCGCGCTCTTGGCCACGAACCCGAGCCACGGCGTCGTATCGAAGACGATCCGCACCTCGGTCACGGTCACCGGCATGGCCTTGCCCGCGCGGATGAAGAAGGGAACCCCGGACCAGCGCCAATTGTCGATCTCGAGACGCATCGCGCAGAAGGTCTCCGTCGTCGAGCCGGCCGCGACGCCCGCCGTGTCGAGGTAGCCGTCGTACTGACCGCGCACGTAGCGGTCGGGGTCGGCCTCCGCCATCGCGACGAAGAGATCCCGCTTGCGGTCGTTGATGATGTCCGTTCCGTGCCCGGTCGGCGGCTCGATCGCGACCAGGCTCAGGACCTGGAGGATGTGGTTCTGGACGACGTCCCGAACCGCCCCGACCGGGTCGTAGAAGTGGCCGCGGTCCTCGATGTCGAAGTCCTCGGCCATCGTGATCTGGACCGACGAGACGAAGTAGCGGTTCCAGATCGGCTCGAGTACGGTGTTCGCGAACCGCAGGTAGAGGATGTCCTCGACGGACATCTTCCCGAGGAAGTGGTCGATCCGGAAGATCTGGGACTCGTCGACCACCTCGTGCAACTCGGCGTTCAGCTCGCGGGCGGAGGCCAGGTCGTGACCGAACGGCTTCTCGATGACCACGCGCGCGTTCTTCGTCAGGTCCTGCTTCGCGAGGCCGGAGACGACCGTCGCGAAGAGCGAGGGCGGGACCTCGAGGTAGAAGACGGGCAGCGTCGCCCCCTCGATCTCCTTGGCGACGGCCGCGTAGGTCGTGTCGTCCGCGAAGTCCCCGTGGACGTACGACAGACGTTTCGTGAAGCGGTCGAAGACCTCTTTGTCGACCTTCTCCCCGGTCGCGACGATCGAGTCGTGGGCGCGCTCGATCAGGTGCTCGATCCCCCAGTCGTCGAACGCGACACCTACGATCGGGCAGTCGAGGAGCCCGCGCTTCTCGAGGCGGTAGAGCGAGCGGAACGTCATCACGCGCGCGAGGTCGCCGGTGATCCCGAAGATCACGAGGACGTCGGCCGAGTCTTGCCCGCCGTCGTTGCCCGCCCCGCTACGAGCGCGTGGGCTCAGCCGTCCCCCTCGACGCTGATCCGGCCCACACGCTGATGCGTCAGCTCGCTTCCCGCCCAGTCCACGATCGCCTTCGCCCGGTCTTCGTTCGTCGGTAGGAGCGCTAGGTGCACCGTCCGCCACGCGAACTGCGCCTTGTGCCCCTTCATGGTCTTCCCGCCGAGCATCTGAGCCACTGCGGCGTGCCGGCCGATCGCGGCCATCGTTCCCTTGTCCCGGTATCTGAACGGCTTCGTCGACTTGCCGGCGACCCGCCGGGCGATCGTCTCGCCGGCGTGCTCTCCGGACTGCAGCGCGACCGAGCCGAGCTGTGGGAGCGTCTGGTCGGTCTTCGAGTCGGTGATGGCAGCGATGTCGCCCACGACGTAGACACCCGGGTACTCGGCGAACTCCAGCTCAGGACCCACGGCGATCCTATTGCCTGGCTGCAGCTCGATCCCCAACGACCGGACGAGTCCGTTGCCCTGCAGACCTGCGCCCCAGACGAGGGTGTGCGCGGAGATGACCTCGCCGGAGGCGAGCGTGACACGGGTCGGTGAGACCGACTGCACGCGGGCACCGGTCATCACCTCGACGGTCCGCTCCTCCAGCGCCTTGCGAGCGTACTCGCGGAGGTTCGGCTTGAACATCGCGAAAATCTCGCCGCCGGCCTCGACGAGGACGATGCGCGCCTTCTCCTGAGGGAGGCTCCGATAGTCCGTGACGAAGTTCGTGCGATAGAGCTCCGCGAGGGCCCCCGCCGTCTCGACACCCGTAGGCCCGCCGCCCACCACGACGGCCGTCAGAGCGCCGTCGGCGACGAGGTCGCCGTCCTTGTCGGCCGCCTCCCAGCGCTCGAGGACGTGGTTCTTGAGCCTGACCGCGTCGGACAGGGTGTACATCGGGAACGCGTGCTCGGCGGCCCCGTCCGTCCCGAAGAAGTTCACTTCGGCCCCCAGTGCGAGCACGAGATAGTCGTAGGTGACGGGCGCCAGACCGTCGAACGCGATCTCCTTGGCGTCGAGGTCGATCCCGGTGATCGGTGCCTTGTGGATCGTGACGTTCTCCTGGTCCTTCACGAGGTCGCGGAGCGAGTGCCCGACGGCCGTCGTCTCGAGCAGCCCCGTCGCGAGCTGGTAGAGGAGAGGCTGGAACGTGTGGTAGTCGTGCTTGTCGACGAGCACGACGTCGACGTCGGCCTTCTTCAGCGCTCGCACGGCGCCGATGCCGGCGAACCCGCCGCCGAGGACGACGACACGTGGGCGATCGGCTGCCTGCCTGCTCACGGCGTACAGCTTTCACCGCCGCACGAGCATGTGCAAGGGCGACTGCCGCGCTCGCCCTGGGTGACGCCGTGCCACAGCTCCCCATACCGTGTAAGCAGGCCCGGTCCCGGCGGCGTCGAACAGGCTGCCGATGAGCTGGCGATTCTGGTTCCGCGCGCGTCAGTTCGTGCGTGGGAGCCTGTGGCTGCTCCCGGTCGTCGGCGGTTTCGTCGGCTGGTTCCTCGCCGTGCTCGCCGCCGACACCAGGACCCTCTGGGAGCTGCCGGCGCACTGGACCTACTCGCCCGGGACCGCCCAGGCCGTGCTCGCCGCCGTCGTCGGCGCGAGCGTCGGGCTGACCGGGTTCGTCGTCACCGTCGCCGTCCTCATCGTGCAGATGGCGACCGGCACGTTCTCCGCCCGCTACATGCGGCTCTTCTACCGCGACCGGGTGCTGAAGTCGGTGCTCGCGGTGCTCGTTGGCACTCTGACGTTCTCGTACGGCCTGATGCGCCGCATCGAGGCCGGCTCTGTGCCGAGCTTCGGTGTGACGCTGGCCGGATTCTTCCTCGCGGCCGGCGTGGCGCTCTTCCTCGTCTTCCTCAACCGCTCCATCCACCGTCTGCGCCCGGTGGCGGTCGCGGCGCTCGTCGCGAAGGCGGGGCGGCGCGCGTTCGACGACGCGCGCGCGGTCGCGCTCGAGGCCGACTCACCCGAGTACTCCCAGGCGCCGTACGAGACGACCGAGGCTCCGACCCTCGTCGTCCGCAGTCGCCACGCCGGCGCGATCCAGGCGATCGACGACCGCGGGCTCGTGCGCTTCGCACGGGAGCGCGGCTGCGTCGTCGTCCTGCCCAGGGCGGCGGGCGACTTCGTGCCGGAAGGCTCGGTCCTCGCGGAGGTCTACGGCGCGACGGGCCTCGGGTCGGCGGAGGAGGGTCGGCTCCGCTCGATGGTCGCGCTCGGCGTCGAGCGCACGATCGAGCAGGATCCCGCCTTCGCGATCCGCGTCATGGTCGACATCGCGATTCGCGGGCTTTCGCCCGCGGTCAACGACCCCACGACCGCCGTGCAGGTGCTCGACCACCTCGGCGACACGCTGCGCCTGATCGGGAGCGTCGCGTGGTCGGGGCCGGCTTCCGCGGACGTCTCGCTGGACGCCCGCACCTGGCGCGTGATCGTGCGCACGCGCCGGTGGGAGGACATCGTCTCGCTCGCGATCACCGAGATCCGCGAGTACGGCGGGAGGTCGATCCAGGTCGTCAGGCGTCTGCGCGCGCTTCTCGAGGAGCTCCTCGACATCGTTCCCGAGGTACGCCGGCCGGCGATCGAGGACGAGCTCGCCCGCCTCGACGCCACGATCGCCGAGCACTGGACGGGCTCGGTCGACCTCGACCGGGCGCGGACGGCCGACCGCCAGGGGATCGGCGGCGCGAGCGCCGCGGTCGGTGCGGCGACTTCCTGACGGGCGTAGGATCGCGGCGTGACCGTCGCCGTCACCACGGTCGACCTGGCCCGGATCCAGTTCGCGACGACCACGCTCTACCACTTCATCTTCGTCCCGCTGACGCTCGGGCTCGCCCCGCTCGTCGCGGTGATGCAGACGGCGTGGTACCGAACGGGCGACGAGGCGTGGCTCCGATTGACGCGCTTCTTCGGGACGCTGATGCTCATCAACTTCGCGATCGGCGTCGCGACCGGGCTCGTCCAGGAGTTCCAGTTCGGGATGAACTGGTCCGTGTACTCGAAGTTCGTGGGCGACGTCTTCGGCGCACCGCTCGCGATCGAGGGGCTCGCGGCCTTCTTCCTCGAGTCGACCTTCCTCGGCCTCTGGATCTTCGGCTGGGACCGCCTCTCGCCGCGCGTCCATCTCGCGACCATCTGGGTCGCTGCGCTCGGCACCTGGCTCTCGGCGTACTTCATCCTCGTCGCGAACTCGTGGATGCAACGGCCGGTCGGGTATCAGATCGTGAACGGTCGCGCCGAGCTGACGAGCGTCGGTGACCTGCTCACGAACCGCTTTGCGGTGTGGGCGTTCGCGCACGTGATCCTGGTCGGGCTGACAACTGCGTCGGCACTCGTGTTCGGCATCGCCTGCTGGCACTTCGCTCGTGGACGCAACCAGGAGATATTCCGCAAGGCGGCCAAGCTCGCGTTGATCGTGCTCGTGCCCGTGTCCTTCATCAACCTCGGACTCGGGAGCCATCTCGGGATCATCACGACCGAGGACCAGCCGATGAAGATCGCCGCGACCGAGGCGCAGTGGGACACCTGCCAGCCGTGCGCGTTCTCGATCTTCCAGATCGGCGGCTTCAGCGAGTCGGATCAGACGCCGAGCTTCTCGATCGAGATCCCGAAGCTGCTCTCGTTCCTCGCCACCGGCTCGTTGAACGGGAAGGTGGACGGGATGCTCGACGTGCAGGACAAGTACCGCGCGCAGTACGGGCCGGGCGACTACGTGCCGAACTCGTTTGCGACCTACTGGTCGATGCGGATCATGGCCTACCTCGGGACGCTCGTCTTCCTCGTCTCCGCGGTCGGCGCGTTTCTCTACCGACGCCGCAAGCTGGAGACGACGCGCTGGTTCCAGTGGGTTGGCGTCGCCACGATCCCGCTCCCCTTCCTCGCCGCCCTCGCGGGCTGGGTGCTGACCGAGATGGGGCGTCAGCCGTGGATCGTGCAGGGCCTGCTGAAGACGGCGACCGCGAACTCCCCGAGCGTCGGCTCCACCACCATCTGGATCAGCCTCGCCGTGTTCGCGAGCCTGTACGGGATCCTCGCGATCGTCGACTTCGCGCTCATGCGGCACTTCGCGCGACTCGACCCGCCCGAGGCGATCCGAGACGAGGATGGCGCGTTGCCGGCGCTGAGCTACTGAGGTGAACGGCTAGTGGACCTGCAGACGTTCTGGTTCGTCCTCATCGCCGTCCTCTGGGCGGGCTACTTCGTCCTCGAGGGATTCGACTTCGGCGTCGGGATGCTGCTCCCATTCGTGCCGGGCGACGAGGAGGAGCGCACGACGATGCTCGAGTCGATCGGCCCCGTCTGGGACGGGAACGAGGTCTGGCTCATCGTCGCCGGCGGCGCGACCTTCGCGGCGTTCCCCGCCTGGTACGCGACGATGTTCTCCGGCTTCTACCTCGCCCTGCTGCTCGTCCTCGTCTTCCTGATCATCCGCGTCGTCTCGTTCGAATGGCGGAGTAAGCACGAGCACTCGCGCTGGCGCTCGCTGTGGGCGTGGGCGAACACGATCGGGAGCTTCGGAGCGGCGCTCATCTGGGGCGTCGGCCTCGCGAACCTCGTGCACGGCGTCCCGATCGACTCCGACGGCAACTTCTCCGGGAGCTTCTGGGATCTGTTCAGCCCGTACACCGTTTTCGCGGGGATCGCGGTCGTGCTCCTGTTCGCATTCCACGGCGCGACGTTCCTGTCGCTGCGGACGACCGGCGAGCTGCACGACCGGGCGCGGGCTGCCTCGCGCCTGCTGGCCGTACCGGCCGCGGCTGCCGCATCGACCTTCGTGCTGTGGACGGTGAACGTCGCCATCGACCACAACGACAAGGACCTCTTCCCGCCCGTGCTCCCCGCGGCGATCGCGGTCGCCGCGCTGTGGGCGGGGGTCGCCTTCGCGTTCCTCGGTCGGCCGGGGCGCGCGTTCGCAATGACGGCGCTGGGGACGATCGGCGCCGTCGCGACACTCTTCACGAGCCTCTATCCGCGGGTGATGGTGTCGAATCCGGACTTCGCGAACAGCCTCACAGTCGACGGCGCCTCGTCGTCGCACTACGCGCTCGCGGTCATGACAGTGGTGGCGCTCACCATCACGCCGCTCGTCCTCCTCTACCAGGGCTGGACGTACTACGTGTTCCGACGCCGCCTCGGCGCCGGAGCCGTGCCCGCGGCCTAGCCCGGGCTCACGGCGAGTACTGCTGGTCGAGCGCGCGGATCGTGTCGCTCTGTGCCCGGATCCAGAAGCCGTTCTTCGGCTCGAAGAGCCGCCGGTGCTTCGGGTTCCTGCCCTTCACGATCTGCGCGAGCTCCGAGACGCTGATCGGAGTCGCGGCGACGCCGTTCGTGATCATCGTCACGTGTGCGTTGGCCGCGACGCGGTACGTGAACAGGCGGTGGCCCTCGTCGACGACGTAGTTGTCGTTCGGCACCGGCTCGCCCGGCGCGAGCACGCCGTCCTCGACCGCGGCCCTGCTCGCCGTCATCCCGGTCAGGATGAGCGCGGGATCCACGCGCGCGACGAAGCGCCCGCCGCCGCGGACGAGCGAGACGACGTGGCCGAAGAAGACGATCTGGCGTGGCCCCACCGTCGGCGGCTGCGGGACGAAGGCCGACGCCGGCGGGATCGGCTCCTTCGTCGGAGAGACAGGTGCCAAAGACGAACCGGGCGATCCACAAGCAGAAATGACCACCGCGACGCTCACCAACAGGAGCGATGGCCTCATGGGTACCTCCTCGGTCACCACCGAGGCTACGCCCGGCGGATCATCCCGTCATCGGGGATTCCCCTGCTCGGGGCGTGCCTACAACGACGGAGCCTGGAGGCTCGACTCCGACAGTCGTGAGCTCATCCTGTCCGCGGAGCGTGTGCTCGGTGTCCGGCTACGTCCCCATCCCGCGATCGGCGGTCGCCATTCCACGATCGAGCGGCGTCGAGGCGAGCCCGTAGACGACGAGCACTGCCAGCGTGATCATTCCCGCCGCGAACCACGGCGCCTGGTTGATCACGAGGAACCCGTTGACGATCACCATGATCGCCCACAGGTACGCGATCACGCGGCCGAACTCACCGCCGCCGAGCAGGGAATAGGCGGCCCAGATCGCGATCGCTGCGATCCCGAGGTCCCAGATACCCCAGGCCCACATGTTGTCTCCGAACAACCCAAAGGTGAAGTTGTTGATCTTGTGGCTGTTCGCCAGATAGCTGATGCCGGAGATGATCCGGAAGAAGCCGACCGAGAACATCACGATCGCCGCGAGCATGATCCAGCCGGTCCGGCTGGCGTAGGACTGCATGGACGACATCTGTTTTCTCCCTTCTACTTCTGCGAGGACGCGGCGAATCTAACACCGTCGGGCGACGGATCCGCGTCGCCGCGCCGGCCGTACACTCGCGCTCGTGCGCCCCGTCGACCCGCGCCTCCTGCGCCGTGCCCGCGCGATGCGCGTCCTGCTCGGGGCAGATGTTGCGATCGGGCTCGTCGCTGCGATCCTCGTTCTCGTCCAGGCGAGCCTTCTCGCCCGTGTGGTCGCGCACTCGTTCGATGGAGCCTCGCTCGAAGACGTGTCCCGCGACCTCGCCGTCCTCGTCGCGGTGTTCGCGTGCCGCGGCGTGCTCGCCTGGGCGTTCGAGCTCGTCGGGCGCTTGGGGGCGACCGGGGTCCTGTCGCAGCTTCGCCTCGACCTGGTCGAGCGGCGCCTGCGCGACGATCCGCGCGCGCTCGACGGTCAGGAGAGCGCCGTCCTCGCGACCGCCGCGGTCGACGGCATCGCGCCCCTCGAGGCGTACTTCGGCCGCTTCCTGCCGCAGGTCGTCCTCGCCCTGCTCGTGCCGGTCGCCGTGCTCGTCCTGGTGGCGTCGATCGACGTCACATCCGCTCTCGTGATGCTCCTCACGCTCCCGCTGGTACCGGTGTTCATGGTGCTCGTGGGCCGGAACACGGAGCGCCGAACGCGCGCCCGGGCGCGTGCGCTCGCTCTGCTCGCGAGCCACTTCCTGGACGTCGTCCGCGGACTTCCGACGCTCCGGGCGTACAACCGCGGCGAGGCGCAGGCGGCCACGATCGCCGAAGCGAGCGAGGCGTACCGGCAGACGACGATGAAGACGCTGCGCGTCGCGTTCCTCTCGGGCGCCGTGCTCGAGCTCGCGGCGACGCTCGGGATCGCGCTCGTCGCCGTGACCGTCGGCGTCCGGCTGGTCGACGGCGACCTCGGTCTCCAGCACGGGCTCACCGTGCTGCTCCTCGCGCCGGAGCTCTACCTCCCGTTGCGCATGCTCGGCGCGCAGTACCACGCCGCGGCCGACGGGCTCGCGGTCGTCGACCGGCTGCTGGAGCCGGTGGAGGGAAGCACCCTCCCGGCCCGCGGGCACGCGGCGGCGTCGGCCGGGGTCGTCCGTCTCGAGGGCGTCTCCTACGCGTACCCCTCGCGGGAAGGGGACGTCCTTCGCGACGTCGACCTCGAGCTTCGCCCGGGGGAGACGGTGGCGCTGGTCGGCCCGAGCGGGAGCGGGAAGACCACGCTCGCCGCCCTGCTTCTCGGGCTCGTGGAGCCGAGCGCCGGCAGGGTGACTGTCGACGGGCAAGACCTCAGGGACCTGGATCGCGACGGCTGGCGACGCCGCCTCGCCTGGGTGCCGCAGCGCGCGACGGTCTTCAGCGGAACCGTTGCCGACAACATCCGCCTCGGCGACCCGAACGCGGCCGACGAACAGGTGCGCGCGGCTGCTCGACTCGCGGGTGCGGACACGTTCGTCGACGCGTTCCCGGACGGGTTCGCGACCGCGGTCGGGGACGGCGGCCGTCCGGTCTCCGCCGGGGAGGGCCAGCGCATTGCGCTCGCGCGCGCGTTTCTTCGTGATGCGGAGCTCGTCGTCCTCGACGAGCCGACCGCAAACCTCGATCCCGTGAACGCCGCGGCGATCGGTCACGCGCTCGAGTGCCTCTCGGACGGACGCACCGTCCTCGTCATCGCGCACAGGCCGGAGCTCGCACGGCGGGCGGATCGGATCGTGCGCCTCGAGGGCGGCCGCGTCCAGAGCGACGCCGACGTGGTGGGGGCACGGTGAACGGCACGCTCGCCGGGCTCTGGCGGCTCGCGCCGCCGCCGAAGGCGAGAGTCGCGCTCTCGATCCTTCTCGGCGCGCTGGCAGCGATCTGCGGGATCGGGTTGATGGCGACCGCGGGCTACCTGATCGCGCGGGCGGCGGAGCGTCCCGAGATCCTCTCGCTCACCGTCGCCATCGTCATGGTGCGGTTCTTCGGCCTCGCCCGGCCGCTCTCGCGCTACCTGGAGCGGCTCGCCTCGCACGACCTCGCCTTCCGCATGCTCGCGCGCTTCCGCGTCCGCTTCTACGAGCGCATCGAGCCGCTCGCGCCCGCCGGGCTCGAGGCGTATCGCCGCGGCGACCTCGTGAGCCGGATGGTCGGCGACGTCGACGCGCTCCAGGGCCTCTACCTGCGCGGGCTCGGGCCGCCGCTCGTCGCACTGGTTGCGGGTGCGGTGGCCGTCGGCGTCGCCTCGGCGTTCCTGCCGGCGGCGGGAGTCGCGCTCGCGGTCGGGCTGCTCGTGGGCGGTGTCGTCGTCCCGGTCGTCGCCGGGCTCTCCGGTCGCGCGGCGGGGCGGGGCCGGGCGGCTGCGCAGGGACACCTCTCCGCCGAGCTGGTCGAGATCCTCCGCGGAGCGCCCGAGCTCGTCGTCTACGGGCGGTCGGAGGACGCGCTCGCGCGCGTCCGGGCCGGCGACCGTGCGCTGGCAGGACTCGCGCGCCGGGACGCGCTCGCCGCAGGTCTCGCTGACGGCCTCGGCGTTCTCGTCGCGGGAGTGACGACTGCGGCCGTCCTCGCGATCGCGGTCGCAGCGCACGCCGACGGGCGTCTCGACCGCGTGCTCGTCGCGGTTCTCGCCTTGCTCGCGCTCGCGTCGTTCGAGGCCGTGACGCCGCTCTCACTCGCGGCGCGTGAGCTCACGAGCACGCTCGCAGCCGGGCGGCGGGTGCTCGAACTCGCCGAGCGGGAGCCGGCGGTACGTGATCCGCTCGAACCGGACTCGCCGCCTCCGCTTCGGCCCACGCTCGTGCTGGAGCACGTGACCGCACGCTACTCCGAGGACGAGCCTCCGGTCCTCGACGACTTCGGCCTCGAGCTCGAGCCGGGCCGTTCGGTCGCGCTCGTCGGTGCGAGCGGTGCGGGGAAGACCACCGTGGTCAACCTCCTCCTCCGCTTCCTCGACCCCGCCTCGGGCCGCGTCACGCTCGCGGGCCGCGACCTCCGCGAGTACCGCCAGGAGGACGTGCGACGGGCAGTCGCCGTCGCCGGCCAGGACGCGTACCTCTTCTCGACGACGATTCGCGAGAACGTCCGCATCGGCCGCACGGGCGCGTCCGACGAGCAGGTCGAGGACGCACTCCGGCGGGCGCGCGTGTGGGACTGGGTGTCGTCGCTCCCGAACGGGGCAGAGACGCTCGTCGGGGAGGAGGGGATGTCGCTTTCCGGCGGCCAGGGTCAGCGCGTCGCGCTCGCACGGGCGCTGCTCTCGGAAGCGCCCGTGCTCGTCCTCGACGAGCCGACGGCGCACGTCGATCCCGAGACCGCTGAGCCGCTCGTCCGCGACATCCTCGCCGCGGCCGGCGACCGCTCGGTCCTGCTGATCACGCACCGCCCCGAGGGGCTCGGGCTCGTCGACGAGGTCGTGACGCTCGCCCCAGCGGGAGCTCGTCCCTAGGCCGGAGCGGGCGCCGCCCCGCTCGCGCCGCTCGGGTCGGCGTGCTCGCGGCGCTCCCGCGCGACCGAGATCGTGATCGCGCCCAGCATCGCCAGGCCGAGCCCGATCGAGGCGACGACCACGTGCCACGTCGGCCGGGCGAGGCGCTCGTCGAAGAGGAGCGCGCCGAGCAACACGGACACGATCGGGTTGGAGACGGAGACCGTCGCCACCGACGTCGCCAGGTACCCACTGCTCAACGACATCTGCTGGAGAACGAAGGCGATGATCCCGGCGGCGGCCATCGCGTAGAACTCCCAGTGCGAGAGCACGTCGCCCACCGAGACGTGGAGCATGTCGATCGTCGGCTTGACGAGGCAGGCGGAGGTGCCGAAGAGGATGCCGGAGACGACGCCGAGCAGCGCGGCCTGCTTGGAGCCCTCGGCCCGCCGTCCCATGACGAAGAGGACGACGCAGACGGCCGTGATCACGCCGAGCGCGATCGCCCACTCGTTGTTCGGCGCGTTCTCCTTGCCGCCCGCGGGCTGGCCGAAGATCGCGAAGATCGCGAGGCCGACGACGACGACGGCGGCGCCGACGATCTCCCGCCGGCCGACGTCCTGGCCGGTGACGAAGTAGCCGAGCGGCAGCGCAAAGACGACCGTCGTGACGAGGAGCGGCTGGATGATCGCGAGCCGTCCGTGGTCGAGCGCGACCGCCTGTACGGCGTAGCCGACGAGCAGAGCACCCGTCCCGACGAGCCACCAGCGGCTTCCGACGAGCCTCGCCAGCGACCGCGCGCTGTCCGCCACCACGCCCAGGTCGAGCGCGCCCTTCTGCTGGAGCGTCGCCGCGACGGCGAAGAGAAAGGCGGCGACGAGGGCGAGGGCCTCTGCCATCGGCGGCACTCTATTGCGCCGATCGGCGCCCGCCTACTTGCATTCCGGGCGCATCGCTTTCAGAGTGCCTGGCGTGTGCTGCCTCGTCGGCTTGGCCGCCTTCATCGGGCCCCGGTTCGCTCTCCTGATGGTCTGGATCTTCGGGGACCGCGTCGGCGACGCCTTCTCGTCCTGGGTCTGGCCCCTGCTCGGCCTCGTCTTCCTCCCGTGGACGACACTCGCCTACGTCCTCGCGTGGCAGCCGGGCGGGCTGAACGGGGGTTGGGACTACCTGCTCGTCGCGCTCGGGATCGCGCTCGACATCGCGACGTACTCGTCGCGCTCGGCAGCGAAGCGCGCCGCGGCGTGGCAGTGATCCGAGGCCTAGACGGCAGTGCGAAGGCACTGCGTCACCCAAGTGAACGCCCACCTCTCTCTCGACCCGCGCTCTTTCGGGGAGAAAGAATGGTGAGATGAGCACCACCGCAGGCGACTCAAGAGCGCAGGCTCCGAATCGTGCGGAGCTCGTCCTCGTCTCACTGATCCTCGTCGCGGCAGTCGCCAACCTCAACCTCTCGGTCGCGAACGTCGCCCTGCCCGACATCGGCAAGTCCTTCGACGCCTCGCAGACGATGCTCGACCTGGTCGCGGTCGCCTACTCGCTCGGCCTTGCCTGCTCGGTGCTCTATTTCGGTGCCATCGGCGATCGGTACGGACGCAAGCTGATGATCGTTCTCGGCATGTCGCTGTCGATCCCGGCGTCTCTGCTCGCCGGCTTTGCTCCTTCGATCGGCGTCCTCTTCGTCGCACGCCTCGCGGGCGGGCTCTCGGCGGGTATGGCCTATCCGACGACGCTCGCGCTGATCACTGCGCTCTGGTCGGGTCCGGGCCGCACGAAGGCGATCGCGCTCTGGTCCGCTCTCGGCGGGGGGATCGCGCTCCTCGGGCCGCTCATCGCCGGGGCGTTGCTCGAGCACTTCTCGTGGGGCTCGGTCTTCTTCGTGACGCTGCCGCTCGTCGTCATCGCTCTGCCGATGGCGATCTTCTTCGTTCCGAGCCACATCAACGAGACGACTGAGCCCGTCGACAACCTGGGAGGGATCCTCACGGTGGTGCTGGTCGGAGCGCTGATCGTCTCGATCAACTTCATGCCGGTCTCGAACGCCACGACGCTCGCGCTCGTGCTGCTCGGCGTCGCCATCGTCGCGGGAGTCCTCTTCTACATCCGCGAGCGTCGAGCAAAGAACCCGCTCTACGACTTGCACGTGGCCGCCCGCCCCACTTTCTGGGTCGCCGCGAGCGCGGGGATCATCATCTTCGGCTCGCTGATGGGTGCCGCCTACATCAGCCAGCAGTTCCTGCAGAACGTGCTCGGCTACTCGACGCTCCAGGCGGGAGCCGCGATCCTGCCCGCAGGCATCTTCATGGTTCTCGTCGCGCCGCGCTCGGCCAAGCTCGTGGGGCTGCACGGATCGAGGCGGACGCTCCTCTCGGGGCAGGCGATGGTGTTCCTCGCCTTCCTCGGCATGTTGGTGTTCTGGAAGGAGAACATCTCGTACTGGGTGGTCGCGATCCCGTACGTCTTCCTGGGCATCGGGGTGGGCCTCTCGGGCACTCCCTCGTCCAATTCGCTCACCGGCTCGGTGCCCGTGACGCGCGTCGGGATGGCTTCAGGAACGGCCGACCTCCAGCGCGACCTCGGCGGGGCGCTGATGACCTCGATCTTTGGTGCGCTGCTCACCGCCGGCTACGCGACTGCGATGGGGGCCGCACTGTCCGGGTCGGACGTCACCGAAAACACGCAGGCTCAGCTACAGCTCTCGTTCGCGAGCGCGGAGAACCTTGCCGCGAAGCATCCGGCGCAGGCGAGCGAGATCACGGCTGCGGCCCAATCGTCGTTCCTCAAGGGTGACCAGTGGGCGTACCTGGCCGCGATGGTCGCCGTCCTGATCGGGATGGGGCTCGTCTACCGCTTCTTCCCGAAGAAGGAGGAGGAAGAGGCACTGCGCGCTTCGTACCACGCCCAAGACACGGGTGGCGAAGCCGCTGGGTCCGCGGCGGCCCCGGCGCAGGTCCCTGCGCCTGGCTAGGGTCCGGCGGTGGTCCCCGGGGCGTAGCGACGCCTGAGGAGTTCTGATGTCGCCGTTGCTGTGGTGCTCAGGCTCGCGTGCTGTGAGAATCGTCGAGGCGGCCGGAACGGCGTCCGGCACCCAGTGAATCGAGACCGCAGGAGGTACGAGACGATGAGCGACGTCGACCGCACGACACTCCCGATCCGGCGTCCGGCATTCAGCGGCGCCACGAAGAAGACCCTCGAGGGCTCGGAGCCGGATTGGAACCAGGCCATGCACCCGTCGCCTCCCGAGGGCGCGCCCAACGTCCTGCTCGTCCTCATCGACGACGCGGGTTTCGGCAACCCGAGCACCTTCGGCGGGCCGATCGACACGCCCAACTACACACGTATGGCCGACGAAGGGCTTCGCTACAACCGATTCCACGTCACGGCTGTGTGCTCGCCGACACGAGCGGCGATGCTCACCGGTCGCAACCAGCACCGCGTCGGGTTCGGCCTCGTCGCCGAGTTCTCCGGGCCCTTCCCCGGCTACAACGCGACCATCCCGCGCGACTGCGCCACCTTGCCGCGGATCTTGCAGGAGAACGGCTACCTCACCTCGTGCATCGGGAAGTGGCATCTGACGCCAGACAACCAGCAGGGCTCGAGCGGGCCGTTCAACCGCTGGCCGAACGGGCTCGGGTTCGACTACTACTGGGGCTTCCTCGGCGGCGAAGCGGGCCAGTACGACACGCTCATCACCGAGAACCAGAAGGGCCAGGGCGTGCCGGAGGGGAAGGACGGGAAGCCCTACTACTTCCCGGACGACATGGCCGAGAAGGCGATCGACTGGTTGCACCGAGTGCGGGCGGAACGGCCCGCTGCACCGTGGTTCATGTACTACGCGACCGGCTGCAGCCACGCTCCGCACCAAGTACCGAGAGAGTGGTCGGACAAGTACAAGGGCACGTTCGACGATGGCTGGGACGTCCTCCGTGAGCGGACGCTCACGCGCCAGAAGGAGCTCGGGGTCGTCCCGCCCGACACGGAGCTGCCCGAGAACGACGAGTTCCCGCGCTGGGACACGTTGAGCGAGACCGAGAAGCGGCTGTACGCGCGCCAGATGGAGGTCTACGCCGGCTACTCGGAGAATGCCGACTGGAACGTCGGTCGCGTCCTAGCGGAGGTCGAGGAGATGGGCGAGCTCGACAACACGCTCGTCATCTGGATCTGGGGTGACAACGGGGCGAGTATGGAGGGCACGCTCAGCGGCACCTTCAACGAGCTGACCACGCTGAATGGGATCCCGCTCACCACGGAGCAGCAGATGGGGCTCCTCTTCAAGCACGGAGGACTCGAAGCCTGGGGAGGGGAGCTCCTGGCTCCGCACTATTCCTCCGCCTGGGCGTGGGCGAGCAACTGCCCCTTCGACTGGGGGAAGCAGGTCGCCTCGCATCTCGGCGGCACCCGCGACCCGCTCGTCGTCCGCTATCCGAAGATGGTCTCCGGCGCGGGCGGGATCCGTAGCCACTTCACACACGTCATCGACATCGCTCCGACCGTGCTCGAGATAGCGGGCATCCCGGCTCCGACACACGTCGACGGTATCGAGCAGGAGCCGCTCCACGGGTTTACGTTCGCCGACTCACTCTCGGACGCGGGTGCGCCCGAGCGGCACACGCAGCAGTACTTCGAGGCGGTCGGCAACCGGGGGATGTACAAGGACGGCTGGTGGCTCGCGATGCGTCTGCCGCGCATCCCCTGGCTGCTCGACCCCGAGGCGCTACGACACTTCGGTCCGGGTTGGGACCCGGACGACGATCCCGTCGAGCTCTACTACCTACCCGACGACTTCTCCCAGGCGAAGGACCTCGCGGCCGAGCACCCGGAGAAGGTCGAGGAGTTGCGCAAGCTCTTCTGGGAGGAGGCGGAGCGGTATCAGGTGCTGCCCATCCTCGGCGGACTCTCGTCCTTCTACGGGATCGTGCCGCCTATCCCGGAGGAGTCGAAGTTCACGTACCGCGGCCGGATCGAGAACGTCGCGGCCGGGATGATCCCGCGCATTTACAACCACTCGTACACGATCAGCGCGGACCTCGTCGTCCCGGACGAAGGTGCCGAAGGCGTGATCGTGGCGGCGTTCGACCACCTTGGCGGGTTCACCCTCTATGTCCAGGACGGGAAGCTGAAGCACCACTATTCGATGCTCGGAGTCCTCGAGTACACGCAGGCGGCCGAGACGCCGCTTCCCACCGGGGAGGTCAACGTCGAGATGGTCTTCGCCGCCGACGCGCCAAAGCCGGCTACTGGGGGTGAGGTGACGTTACTCGTGAACGGCGAGCGGGTCGCGAGCGGACGCATGGAGCACACGGTGCCGGCGCGGTTCTCCGGCTATGCGGGTATGGACATCGGCTGCGACAACGGGCTCGTCGCCGACCTGAGCTATGCGGACAAGGCCCCCTTCCGCTTCACCGGCGAGATCAAGCAGGTCGTGTTCGACATAGCGCCGCACATGAGCGAGGAAGATGCGAAGGCCCTGCACGAGCACGCGGCACAGTCATTGGCCGCACACGCGGCGAGCGCGTGAGGATGCGATTCGAGACCGATACCAGTCCGACGCACCGAGAGGACCTCTTCTCGGCGCGCACGCGACTCGAGGAAGGAGCAGCGTGAGCGACAACGACCAGCTGGACGTACTGATCTCCGTGTATCTCATTCCGGAGCTCGCTCAGCAGGACTTCGAGACCTTCGTGAAGCTCGCGGAGGACAAGACGATCACGACCGACGGCGTCGTGCTCGTGAACAAGGACGCAAACGGCGATGTCACCGTGCAAGAGACCGGTGACCACCTCGGGCGCAAGGGACTCAAGGTCGGAGGCGGTGTCGGCCTCGTGGTCGGCCTCTTCGCTCCGCCGCTTCTCGCAGCCACCGCCCTTGGAGCTGCTGCCGGAGGCGTTCTCGGCAAACTCGCCCGCAAGCGCGTGCAGGCGGGTATCGGAGAGAAGATGGACGATGCGTTGCCCCCCGGGTCGGCCGGGATCATCGCGATCTACGACCACGACGATGCCGAAGCAGTTGCCGGCGCGCTCCAGAACTCGATCCGCTCGTCCATCGCGCAGATCGACAAGGCCTCGGCAAAGGAGCTCAAAGCCGGGCTCGAAGAGGCTTCCGCAGGGTTGGGGGGCTGACCGATCGTGTCCAAGAGCGCAGATCGGGGCTTCGTCGTCGTCACCGGGACGTCCACCGGAATCGGCCGGGCGACTGCGCTTCATCTCGCCGAACAGGGATTCCACGTCTTCGCCGGAATCCGACGAGACGAGGACGGGCGGTCGCTCGCCGAGGAGGTTTCGGGCGAGCTGACCCCGCTCATGATCGATGTCACCGATGAGCGAACCATCGCGGATGCTGCGGCGACGGTGGCCGACGCGGTCGGAGACCGCGGCCTGGCCGGCGTCGTCAACAACGCCGGTATCGGCGTGCCTGCTCCCATCGAGTTCCAGCCCATGGCCGACTTTCGAAGGCAGCTCGAGGTGAACCTCTTCGGGCCGGTGGCCGTGATCCAGGTCTTCCTGCCGCTGATCCGCCGCGGGAGCGGCCGTATCGTCAACGTCGGCTCGATCGGCGGAATCCTCGTTCTGCCCCTGAACGGCGCGTATAGCGCGTCGAAGTTCGGGATGCGCGCGATCTCGGACGCGTTGCGGCTCGAGCTTCGCCAGTGGAGCATCCACGTGTCGCTGATCGAGGTCGCACCCGTGAAGACGGCCATCTTCGGGAAGACGTATGCCGAGCTCGACGGGCTCGAGGCCAAGCTCGGGCCAGAGGGTTACCGACTGTACGAGCAGCAGATCGCAGCCACCCGCCGAGCCGTGGAACAGGCCGAAGCCGACGGCGAGTCACCCACGGTGATCGCGAAAGCAATCGCGCACGCGCTCACGTCGGACAAGCCCAAGGCGAGATATCTGGCGGGCCATGGCGGTCGCCAGGTGCAAGCGGCCGCGGCCTTGCCCGACCGCGCGCGCGATCTCGCTCTCGCACGCGAGCTCGGCCTGCCCAAGCCCGAGTAGCTCGATGCATGCAGACGAAGGAGCGGCCGTGAACGAGGATGTGAGACCGAAGGTCCTGGTCGTCTATTTCACCCTGACAAAGCAAGCAGGCCGGGTCGCCGACGCGATGGCGCAGGCGCTGACAGCACGGGGCTGCGACGTGACCAAGTCGGGGATCGAGTTCACCGACGAGCGGTGGGTGGGGAAGCTCTCGCAGTTCCCGATGAAGCGCCCCACGCCGCAGATCGCAAGCATCCTGTTCGCACAGCTTCGCCACAAGACCGGCGAGATCCGCACCCCACCGGAGGCGCAGGAGGGCAGGTACGACCTCGTCCTCATCGCGTCTCCCACCTGGTGGTTCCAGACGAGCATGCCGATTCGCTCCTACCTCGAGTCACCCGGCGCCAGGGCCGTGCTGGACGGCAAACCGTTTGCGTGCGCGTCGATTTCCCGCCGCTACTACAGCATCAATCTCCGCCAACAGAAGAAACTCGCTGAGAAGAACGGCGGGCGCTTCGTCGACAAGACCCACTTCGTGGTCGCGGGTGGACAGGTCAAGTCGATGCTCTCGTGGCTCGGCTACATGAAGCACGGTGAGCCGCAGGACCGCGTCCTCGGGCTCAAGATGCCCCCGCCGAACCTCAAGCCCGACTACGAGGAGCAGGCGAAGAGCTTCGTGGACGGTGTCCTCGACAGCACGCTCGCTGGGCCGGCGATTGCCGGCGCAAATTCGTGAGGGCGGGGCCACGACACAAGAAGCGAGTCCGCCGACGTGGGTCCGTCGCGAGAACACGGCTGGATGGCGCCGAGGGGCCGTAGGTCGCCGGAACTCCCGACCTGAGAGGATCGCGCCGTGTTCTTTCGGCTCAGCACCTGGGAGCTCTGGCTCGTCATTGCCGCGATCGTCCTCGGCTTCGTCGCGCTTGGCTATGTCGTCGGCCGCGCTCTCCGCAGTCGCTCCGAGACACTGCGCGAGCCGATCGGTGTCGTTCAGGGAGCCTTGCTCGCGCTCGTGGGCCTCATTCTCGCCTTCGGCCTGACCCTGGCGATCGGGCGCTACGACTTGCGGCGGGTCGCTGTCATCGACGACGCGAACGCCATCGGGACGGCGTACCTCCGAGCACAGACGCTCGCCGAGCCGCAACGGAGCCGATCCCTGCGCCTGCTCGTGCAGTACACGGACGCAAGCCTCAGGCTCTCCAACGCGGTCCCGACGACCGCCGGCTTTCGCCGCACCGTGGCCCAGGAAAGCGCCCTCCAACGGTCGCTCTGGCGCCTTGCCGGGCAGTCGCTCGTCCGCTCGCCGAGAGCAAGCGCCCCACGCCTCTACGTCGACTCGTTGAACGAGGTCATCAACCTGCAGACGATCCGTGTGTCCGCGCTCAACAACCGCGTCCCCGGGACCGTGCTCGTCCTGGAGCTGTTCGGCGCCGCCACCGCGCTCGCCCTGCTCGCCGTGTACACGGCGATGCTCGGCCGGGGCGCGACCGCCGTCGTGCTCGCGGGCGTCCTCGTGACGCTCCTCGTCCTCGTGATCTTCGACCTCGATCGACCGACGCGAGGGCTCATCCGCGTCACCGATGCTCCCCTCCTCGCGTTGCGAGCGTCGATGGACCTTCCGCCTGCAGCGAGCGGGCCACGGGTTGGGGGATAGGAGGCTGCCGCGAGCGATGTCGGCATCGACGAGGATCAGATCCGAGGCGTGTTCGCGGCGATCGCACCGATCGTCGGCACCGCACGCGTCGCTCGGCGATGCGCAAGATCGTGCGCGCTCTCGGCCTCGCGCTGAGATCGAGGAGGAGAGAGTCACGGCGTGGCCCGAGAAGCGCACGCCACTTCGAGACGAACGACGGCGGGACGGGCGCTAGAGTCGCGCCGTCCCGTCCGTCTCCATGCGGGGGACGGTCGAGGTGATCGAAGCGAGAGACGTTCATCCATCGCCGATAGGGAGTCCGCTCTGAGCCCACGTGAGAAGGAAACGGTTGACGAAGGCCTCGACCTCGACCCGAGGGCTGGCCGCGACGAGCAGGCGACGATCGAGTCGCGCTGGCCCGTCGCCCTCGCACTCGGGACGTTCATCGCGATCTCGATCGTGCTCCGCGTGGTGGAGCCGCACCGCGAGTCGCTGGGGGGGTCGCCCTGGCTTGTGCCGGCGGTGGAGATCGTGTTGCTCCTCGTCCTGCTCGCGGCGGATCCGGCTCACATCGGCGGGCGTAGGCACTGGCTCCGTCCCGTCTCGATCGTGCTCGTCCTTCTGCTCGCGACCGCGGCGCTGCTGGCAACGGCGATCCTAATCGTCGATCTCGTCCGCGGCGGCAAGGTGACGGAGTCGGCGACGTCGCTGCTCGCGTCCGGGGCGAACATCTGGCTCGGCAACTGCCTCGTCTTCAGCCTCCTCTACTGGCTCCTCGACAGCGGAGGGCCGTACGCGCGGTACGTCGGAGAGCGCCCCTATCCGGACTTCGCGTTCACGCAGCACCAGAACCCCGAGCTCGCGCCGCCGGGGTGGCGACCGAGGTACGTCGACTACCTCATCCTCGGGCTGACGACGAACACGGCCTTCAGCCCGACCGACGTCCTTCCGCTGAGCGCCTGGGCAAAGCTGACGATGGCACTGCAGTCGATCATCGCGCTGACCGTCGTCGGGCTCGTGATCGCCAGAGCAGTGAACGTCTTCACGTAGATCGGCTCGGCGCGGACGACGGGTCGGCTCGGATGAGCCGGTCGAGACACTTCCCGCGGGTCCCGGGTCTGGCGGTCAGCTCCCGAGTGCTTCTCGGATCTTGCCGAGCGCTGCCTCCTCGCCCGGCTTCACTCCTCCCTTCGCCTCGGCGACGGCATCTGCCACGCCGAGGACGAGCTGCCGGTAGTTCTCGACCTCTTCGGGTGCCTTGGCCGCGAGCGTCGTGATGGCGGTACGAAGCGAGCCCAGTGTCTCGGACTCCACCTCCTCAGGCGACGTCGTCAGCCCGAAGCCGGTCCCACGCGCGGTCGCGAGCTCGCGGATGATGTCGCTCGGCCCCTGCTCGTGCTGGGTGCGGAGCGCTTTGGCGAGCGCGCTCGCCTCTCCGAAGCTGTCCGTGAAGTCCCGGTCGCCGACGGAGACGAGCGTTCCTGCGCCGGTGACGCCCTTCTGCATCCCCTTCCACTCGTCGTCCGTGAAGTCCGCTTTGGTGGCCACGTTGCCTCCTATCCGCTCGAGTTCCAGGCACGGCGGCGGCAAAGCGCCCGGTCCGCCTCGATGCCGATTCTAGGAGCCCCTCGTCATGCCCGGCCTCCGTGCCGCGCTTCACCCGGGTGAACCCGGTGGCCGTGGTCTCAGGCCGGCGCGGCGGCCGCCGCAACGGAGCTCGTGCGGCTGGAAGCTGCTGACTCCGGAAGCAGCAGCACGGCCCCGACGAGGAAGCAGAGGCCGCCGAACGCGGTGAAGAAGTTGTCAGCGGCGAGGTTGACGACACTGCCCTCCGTCGGCACCCAGAACGAGGCGATCGCCGCGATCCCGAACGCCACGCATCCGACCAGGTTCCAGGCTCCGATCTTCCACTCGAGGCCGCGCTGCCTCGTCCAGAAGGCACCGCCACAAACCTCGGCGTAGGCGAGGTATCCGGAGATCAGGAAGCAGACGCAGCCCAGCGCATCGGGTCTCCACACGAGCTTGTCGTACGAATTGGCGTCCAGCCCGGACTGCAGCGCCCTGAACGTGGTCGCGTTGAAGAACAGCGTCCCCACCAGCAGAACGCCGCAGACCCACCAGTCGATCCGGTGTGGCTCGAAGGTGACGATGCGGAGGCGCCGACCCTGCGCGACAGGGCCGGGATCGGCATTGATCGTCTCCAGCCACTGCAGCGTCGCCGCCGAGGTGAAGAAGATCGACCCGACGAAGAAGACCATCCCGTCGACTGCTGACCCCACGAGCTCGACGAAGCCGGGGAACGGGCCGGCGAGGAAGCACGTCGATCCGACCGCGAACAGCACCCCGATCCACCACGACGCCCGGCGCGGCGCCCACCACACGCGATCGTCTCGCCTTGCCCTCGAGAGCAGGGAGGCGTGCTTACGGTGGATGCGCGAGGACCATTCGGCGATCTCCCCGTCTGGCCGCCGGTACGTGACGTGGGTCGTGAATGGCCCGAGCGACCGTCGGCCGACCTTCGTCCACCCCGTCGGTGTCTCCGGGTACTCGCTCACGCTCCGGTCACGGAGCCGTCACGGCTGTCGGCCGCGACGGCGCGCGCGGAGTGAAGGTGTGGAGCTCGTCCTGGCCCTCCTGGACGACCCCGTAGCTCGACTCCGGCACCTCGTTCCAGAGGCCGGCGAGATCTCGCAGCGGCTCCGAGACGATCAGGCGCGCTTCGTCGTTGACCATCTGCAGCACCTCGAGGTCCGGGTGGGTTTCGCGCAGCGTGTGCACGTCGGTCGAGAAGAAGAGCGAGCGCGACTGCCGCTCGGACGAGTAGCGGAAGGCCCAGATCCGATGCCCGTCGGTCGTGGCCACCGTCATCTGGATCGGATGCTCGACTCCGTGGCGCCTTCCCGTCTCCTCGATGAGGCCGACGGCCTGCTCGACCGCAGCCGGGGGGTCGTCCTCGAGCCCGAGCGTCAACGCCAGGAAGAAGAAGACTTCGGAGTCCGTCGAGCCCTCGATCGACGAGTAGAGCGACGGGTCGACGGCGAGGACGAGGTCGCGCTTGACCTTGTGGAAGTCGCGGATGAGCCCGTTGTGCATCCACAGCCAGCGGCCGTGCCGGAACGGATGGCAGTTCGTCTGCTGGATCGCTGATCCCGAGGACGCACGGATGTGCGCGAACACGAGCGGCGACTCGAGGTGCGTCGAGATGTCCTTGAGGTTGCGGTCGTTCCACGCGGGCTCCACGCTGTGGAAGACGCCAGGTGTGTCGCCGACGCCGTACCAGCCGATGCCGAAGCCGTCACCGTTCGTCGTCTCCGCGCCGAGCTGCGAGTGGAGGCTCTGGTCGATCAGCGAGTGCTCCGGCCGGAAGAGCAGGCTCTCGATGGGTATTGCACTGCCGTAGTAGGCGAGCCATCTGCACATCGTTCGCTCCTTCTCTAGTGGTGGAAGCTCGCGGCGTTCGCGCTGTCGTGGACGGGCGTGGGCTGCTTCTCGAGGCGTGGCAGCTGCCGCTCGATGTCCTTGACGAGCAGGTCGGCGAGGTCGTGCGAGAACCCGCGCCTCACGACCACGCGCAGCGCGGCGAGGTCGGTTCTGTTCTCGGGAAACGTGTACGCGGGCACCTGCCAGCCACGCTCGCGGAGCGCGTTCGAGACGTCGAACACGGTGTAGTTCCCGATGTCGCCCTTCAGCGTGAAGGCGAAGACCGGGAGCTCGTCTCCGCGCGTGATGAGCTCGAAGGGGCCGAGCTCAGCGATCCGAGCGGACAGTCGCGTTGCAACCTCGCGCGCGTAGCCCTGAACCCTTCGATAGCCCTCGAAACCGAGCCGGAGGAAGTTGTAGTACTGCGCCACGACCTGCGCACCGGGCCGAGAGAAGTTGAGCGCGAACGTGGGCATGTTGTCGCCGAGGTAGTTGACCCAGAAGATCAGGTCCTCCGGAAGCGCCTGCGCGTCGCGCCACACGATCCAGCCGACACCGGGATAGACGAGGCCGTACTTGTGGCCGGAGGTGTTGATCGACGCCACCCGCGGTAGCTTGAAGTCCCACTCGAGGTGGGGGTCGACGAAGGGGGCGATCATCGCTCCCGAGGCACCGTCCACGTGGACGGGCACGTCGATGCCGGTCTCCTCCTGGAAGGCGTCGAGCGCGTCGCAGATCTCCTTCACCGGCTCGTAGGAGCCGTCGAAGGTCGATCCGAGGATCGCGACGACGCCGATCGTGTTCTCGTCGCAGCGCTTCACGGCCTCCTCGGCCGAGAGGTTGAAGCGATCTCCCTCCATCGGCACGAGGCGCATCTCGACGTCCCAGTAGTTGGCGAACTTCTCCCAGCACACCTGGACGTTGATCCCCATGACGAGATTCGGCTTGTCCGTCGGCTTGCCCTCGGCTGCTCGCTGCTTCTGCCAGCGCCGCTTGAGCGCGAGCCCGCCGAGCATCGCCGCCTCGCTCGAGCCGGTCGTCGAGCAGCCGGTCGCCTCGTCGGTGTCCGGCGCGTGCCAGAGGTTGCTCAGGATCGCGACGCAGCGCGTCTCGAGCTCGGCCGTCTGCGGATACTCGTCCTTGTCGATCATGTTCTTGTCGAAGCACTCGGCCATGAGCTTCTCGGCCTGCGGCTCCATCCACGTGCTCACGAACGTCGCCACGTTGAGACGCGCGTTTCCGTCGAGCATCAGCTCGTCGTGGACGATCTGGTAGGCGACGTCCGGCGGCAGCTCGCCGTCGGGGAGCGAGTGCCGCGGGATGGTCTGGTTCTGGAGGCTGAAGAGCGGTGCGACGGCGAGGTCGTCGTCCATCTGTTCTCGCCGAGCCTTCGGGTGCTTGAGCGTCATGCGCAACCTCCTCCTCACCTGTCGGGAGACCTGGGTGAGCCCACCTTCGGCGCTCATCTAGTGCGCCAAGCACGCCGTGAGTCGCGCACGTCTGCAGGCTCAAGGCGACGCTATCAACCTCCGAGTCGAGAATCCTCGCCCGTGTCAGCGGTTTCACCCGGGTGAACCCCACGAGCCGCGTCCCGTGCGTCGCACGCGAGCTCGGCGGAGGCGGGCGACCGATCCCACACTGCTCGGTCGTCGTCGCGAGCCTCTACTACCCGGCCGACGTCAACCGGCCGACGGGCGGGGACTTCGCCAAGGGATTCAACATCGAGATCCCGATATGGTCCTCGGGAAGATCAAGGAAGAGATCAGCCGCTGACCTCCCAACTCCCGGCGCCCATGAAGCGCCCCGGGGGCCGCGCAGGAACCGACCTAGAAAGGAGGTGGGCGATGACGACTGCGACTAACGAACGCACGCTCCTGACGGACGAACAGCTCGTAGACGTGCTCGAGCTCATCAAGGGCGCGGACAGCGTCGAGCTGAAGCTGACGGTGCCGGAGTCAGGCCACCGTTCGACCATCGCCGCACTCGAGATGGATCCGCTCGATGCTCAGATCCGGCAGGTCTTCTTCTTCGACACACCCGAACTCGCGCTCAACGAGGCCGGAGTGGTCGCACGGTCGAGGCGGATCCAGGGCAAGGGGAACGACTCCGTCGTGAAGCTGCGGCCGGTCCTGCCGGACGAGCTACCGGATGAGCTTCGGCAGTCCCCCAGCCTCGTCGTAGAGGTCGATGCGATGCCCGGGGGATTCGTGTGCTCTGCTGCGCTGAAAGCGACCGGGGTGACGGACGTTCGAGCCGTGATCTTGGGAGACACGCGGCTCCGGAAACTCTTCTCGAAGGAGCAGCGAGCATTCTTCGCCGGGCATGCCCCCGAGGGCATCGAGCTCGACGAGCTCTCGGTCCTCGGGCCGATCTTCGTTCTCAAGCTCAAGTTGAGACCTGCCGGCTTCGGGCGCCCTCTCGTAGCCGAGCTCTGGTTCTACCCCGACGGGTCGCGGATTCTCGAGCTCTCGACCAAGTGCGCCACGACCGAAGCGTTCCAGGCCGCACTCGAGACTCGCGCATTCCTGGCCGAGAAGGGCATCGATCTCTACGGCGAGCAGCAGACGAAGACCAAGGCGGCGCTCGAGTTCTTCTCGAAGGAGCTGCTGGCGCAGGGAGAATGACCAAGCGCCGGTCGCTCGGCGCGCTCTTCGGGTTCCGGGTCTTGGCCCTCCACCCCCTGGGTTGTCCGAGCTGCGGCAAGAGCGCGAAGCTCGGTGCCCGCACTGTCATCACTGTGGCCGGAGCGTACGGAGCTCGGCCCATCGTTGGTTCCCGCTGATCCTGAGACGAGTCGGATCGATGACGGATCTGCGAAACGGGACGATTCCGTATGAACCGGCAACTGGCGCGTACAAAGGACGGATAAATCGCGAGATCGACGGTGGTCTGATGAAAGCGAGAGTGATGGCATCGAAAGGAGACCACCGTGTCAGTAGCTCCTGAAACGAAGACCTTGCCTTATGAGGACACCACGTCCTCGGGTCTGTACTTCGAGGACGAGAGGCCTGCCGGGTCGGGCATGTTGCTCTTCGCGATGGTGATGATGGCCCTGGCGGGAACGTGGGCGATCATCGAGGGCATCGCCGCGATCGCCGGCTCGAAGATCTATGTCGCCAGCGCCGTGTTCGTGTTCAGCAACTTGAACACCTGGGGCTGGATCGTGCTGGCTCTCGGGACGCTCCTGATTCTCTCGGCCTGCACGCTGTTCACCGGCAGCCAGTTCGCCCGCTGGTTTGGGATGCTCGCCGCCGGCGTCAACGCGATCGGCCAGCTCTTCTTCATCCAGGCGTATCCGCTCTGGGCGATGGGGATGTTCGCGGTCGACATCGTGATCATCTATGCGCTTGCCGCCTACGCTGGATCGCGACTGAAGACGTGAACTTCACGAGATCACGGCCTCCGCGCCTCGACGTGGAGGCCGTGATCACCACCTAACCCGCGCATGGGCAGTGCAGCGCGGCAGCAGCCCTCCGGCGAACTCGTCTGCTACGCCCGGGGGCGTCGTGCACCAGGAGTGGCCGAAGATGGAGTCGGGTGCGTCCATCGACGCCATCAACCCGTGGGGCGTAGAGATGTTCCGCATCCTTCGGACGGTCGACCGCGAAGTCGGCAACGGAGCAGGACGGCGATACTCCTGGTCGCCTGAAGTGGGGCTCTGAGCCGACGAGCGACCGCTCGTCCAAAATCCGATCGGGGAGTGGATAAGAGATGGCGACCGAACAAGGAAGACGGGGAGTCGACGGAATCGAAGGTCAAGACGCGGTGCGATCGATCGATTCCCGCCCGCTGAAGGCCGTCGCACACTTCACCGTGGCCGAGCGGGCGTCGCGAGGTAAAGCCGCTCGTGCCGAGGTCCCGAGATCGTCTCACGCCGAGTGGGAGCCTCCTCGGCACCGGTCGGATCCCATCGAGCTGCTCGAGGAGCAAGCGCAGACTCGCGTCCCGGAGCTCGTCCCGATTCGCTACGGACGGATGCTCGTCTCGCCCTTCACGTTCTTCCGTGGCGGCGCGTATCTCATGGCATCCGATCTGGCCGGCACACCGCGAACCGGCCTGCACACGCAGCTGTGCGGGGACGCGCACCTGTCGAACTTCGGCGGCTACTCCGCGCCGGACCGCCAGCTGGTCTTCAGCATCAACGACTTCGACGAGACGTTGCCGGGGCCGTTCGAGTGGGATGTGAAGCGCCTCGTCGCGAGCTTCGCCGTCGCCGGTCGAGATCGCGGATTCGAAGAAGACGAACGCGCGATGGTCTGCAGAACGGTGGCGCAGGCGTACCGCGAGGCAATGCGAGATTTCGCGCAGATGCGGACGCTCGACCTGTGGTACGCGCGGCTCGACCTCGACGCGCTCGCGGCGCGGGTTCAGCAGATGGCGAGCCCGAAGATGATCAAGCAGTTCGAGAAGAACGTTGCCAAGGCGCGGACGAAGGACAGCCTGCGCGCGTTCGAGAAGCTCACCGAGCTCGTCGACGACGAGCCCCGCATCAAGAGCGAGCCGCCGCTGATCGTGCCCGTCGAGGAGCTGGCTCCCGCCGACGTGCTCCCGCAGTACGAGGCGTTCATGCGGAACATCATCCGGGCATATCGGCGCACGCTGCCACGCGACCGCCGCAAGCTGCTCGAGCGCTTCCGCTTCGTCCATGCAGCCAGAAAGGTCGTCGGTGTGGGCAGCGTCGGCACACGCGCATGGATCCTGCTCATGCTCGGTCACGACGTACGCGATCCTCTCTTCCTCCAGGCCAAGGAGGCGCAGCCCTCCGTCTTGGAGCCTTTCCTCGGCAAGAGCGACTTCGCCCAGAGCGGCCAGCGCGTCGTCGAGGGTCAGCGGCTGATGCAAGCGGCGAGCGACATCATGCTCGGCTGGGTCCGATTCACGGGCTTCGACGGCGTCGAGCGCGACTACTACATCCGCCAGCTCTGGGACGGGAAGGGCTCAGCCGTCGTCGAGCTCATGGATCCCCAGTGGATGGCCGCGTACGCGAAGCTCTGCGGCTGGACGCTCGCGAAAGCCCACGCACGCTCCGGGGATTCCGTCGCGATCGCCAGCTACCTCGGCTCTGGCGAGGTCTTCGACTACGCCATGGCCACATTCGCGGAGAGGTACGCCGACCAGAACGAGCGGGACTACCAGGCCCTCGTCGACGCCGTCGCGAGCGGACGCGTGATCGCCGAGACGGGCCTGTAGACAGAGGTCGCTGTTTCGAAGCGCTTAGTCGAGCGAAGGGCCAGGCTGCGCTCCGTGGACTTATACGGATGCCGCTGTCCATCGCCGTGCGAAAGGCTCCACGGGTCATGCTGGCATACGTCCTCGGATACGTGCTCTTGGCGGCGGCTCTCTGGGGGCAGGTGCTGAGGGGGAGGAACCTTGGCCCCGACCCCATCGGCTGTCCGAGCCGCGGCAAGAGCAGGTCGAAGGAGCAGCCGTGGCGTCGATCGATCTGAGCGAGATTCGAATCGTCGAACGGGACATCCCGTCGATGCGTTCACCGCTGGCGGGCCTGCGGGGCCGTAACCATGCCGGCGCGATGCCGGCGTCGGCGACGCGATCACGGCGAGTGTCGCCAGCGACAATCGTCGAGAGCATGCGCTTGGCGCTCGTCGCTCAGCGAGCAACGCCGACGAACGACGAGCTCGCCGCGACGGGCGTCGGGCGAGTTGCCTGGGAGCGGATGACTCCCGAGCAAGCCCTCGACGTACTCCGCCCCGGGGATGCTGCGCTGGGCCGCCTGGACGTGCTGCCCACGCTGGACGGCATCGAACCGGGACTCTGGGCGCTCGGTGCGCTCGCGGCCCGCGGCGTCGTCGTCCTGAATGGCTCGGCCGCGCTGATCGCCACGCACGACAAGCTCCTCACCGCGAGGCTTCTCCGGAGCTTTGGCATCCCGCATCCGCGGACCGTCCATGTTCGAGGCACCCGCCCAGTCACGGCCCTCGCGCCGCCGGTCGTTGTGAAGCCGCGCTTCGGAAGTTGGGGTCAAGGCCTCCACCGCTGCGACGATGCAAGCTCGCTGTGGGCGACGCTGGAGAGCCTCCAGGAGGTGCCTTGGTACCAGAAGCAGGGCGCTCTCGTCCAAGAGCTCGTACCCCCGCAGGGCTACGACCTCCGCATCCTGATCGCCGGCGATCGCGTCATCGGCGCAGTGAACCGAGTCGCTGCTCCAGGGGAATGGCGAACGAACATCTCGCTTGGCGGCATCCGGGCGCCGGTGTCCGATCCGCCGTTCGATGCTTGCGCGCTCGCGCTCAGCGCCGCCCGCGCTTCGGGGGCCGCGCTTGTCGGCGTCGACCTTCTACCCGACGGCGATGGCAACTGGATGGTCATCGAGCTGAACGGCGCAGTCGACTTCACGCACGAGTACCGGCTCTCGGGACACGTGTTCGCGGACGTCGGGACCGAGATCACGCGACTCGCAGCCGACAGAATCGCCGCGGCCGATCCCGTTCAGGGCGCCAGAGCGTCGGTCGGCACGATCCAACTCGGCGCTCTGGTCTCGTAGATCACGGGGAGGAGCCCCGTCGCGCTCGTAGAACGGAGCACGAGCGTGTTGGACGAGAGTGATCGCATGCCATGAAACTGCCCTGGCTCGATCGGTTCAAGAGCGGTTCGCAGACGCATGAGCCCGCGATCGAGGGGCCTGCGGTCGTCCAGATCGACGCGGCCTCGCTCTCCCGCGTGTTCTCGGCGCCCCTCTGGCTGCGCGACCTCGGCCTGCTCGCGTGGTTTCTCGTCGGCGTCGGGATCGTTCTGGTCGGGCTCGTATGGCTGCTCGACCTCACGTCGACGATCGTCGACCCGGTGGCCGTTGGAGCGATCCTCGCAACGGTCGCAGGGCCGCTCGTCACCTGGTTCGAGCGGCACAGGATCCCGCGTCCCGCGGGCGCGGCCATCGTTCTGCTCTTGCTCCTCGCGATCGCGGTCGTCATCACGCTTCTCGTCTTCGGCGGGTTGTACGAGCAGTCGTCCGAGATCAAGGCCGCCGCATCGGAGGCGGTGGACAAGATCCAGGGCTGGATGAACGACGCCGGCGCAGGCGGGACGTCCTCGACGTCGGATCAAGTGAAGAGCTCGACCGCGGCAACCGGACAGACGCTGCTCCAGGGAGTGGCCAACGGAATCCAGGGGCTGACGTCGCTCGTCTTCTTCATCACCTTCTCCGTCTTCAGCACGTTCTTCCTGCTCAAGGACGGGCCGAGCGTGCGCCAGTTCGTGAACCGGAGCATGGGTGTCCCGCTGCCGGTCGCGACGACGATCACGGGGAACGTGATCAAGTCGCTGCGGCGCTACTTCCTCGGCGTGACGATCGTGGCCGCGTTCAACGCCGTTGTGGTCGGGCTGGGAGCGCTCGCCCTCGGCGTCCCTCTCGCAGGGACGATCGCCGTCGTCGTCTTCGTGACGGCGTACGTCCCCTTCATCGGCGCGTTCGTCTCGGGGGCGTTCGCGGTCATCCTCACGCTCTCCTCGCAGGGGACGACGGACGCGCTGATCATGCTCGTGATCGTCATCCTCGCGAACGGACTGCTCCAGAACATCGTCCAGCCGATCGCCTTCGGAGCAACCCTCGACCTCAATCCGCTCGTCGTCCTCATCGTGACGATCGGCTTCGGAGCGATCTTCGGGATGATCGGCCTGATCCTCGCCGCCCCGCTGACCTCGGCCGCGCTCCACATCAGCCGCGAGCTGGCGCAGGCGCGCGCGGAGGAGGCGGCGCGGGACGCCGCCGAGGGCCGCGCTCCGCCCGAGCCCGGGCCGCTGTTCCCTACGGCGTCGGCGTAGTCCGTCGTCGGGTCGCGCCGCGTTCGACTCTCTGTATTCAGCGCGGTATGGCGACGAGCCGAGCTCAGACCGTCACGACCGCGGGGAACGTCGCGACCCACACGAGCGTGCCCAGGAAGAGCAGCCAGCCCACCCCCACGACCAGCGCGCGGAGGCTGCGGGCTTCGAGCCGGGTGCTGATGCCAGCGAAGAAGAGTGCGATGGCGAAGAGGACGACGGCGAGCAAGTAGTTGTCCGCGCGCTGGATGTAGGTCTTGACGAGCTCCGACTGGGCGTCGGACTTCGCCTCGAGCGCGTCCGCCTCGGCGCTCGCCGCGAGCTTGTACTGCGGCATCGCGAACGGCGTGAGCGGGGCCTTCGGGTTCGTCCGTGGCTTCGTCGCGACCCACGCGTCGAACGCCGGCTTGAACTCGGGCCGGAAGCGATGCTGGTAGAAGGTCGCGAGCTCGCTCTCCCGGCGCGCGTACGCGTCGACCCACTGCGTGAAGACCGCGACGTCGATCTGGACCTGGCGGTTCGCGAAGTCCGCCTGGCGGGTGGACTCGACCCGCGCGGCGATGGACGCGCTCTGCGCTTGGGCCTGCTTTCCATGCCAGACCGCGGACTGGTAGCTCGACCAGGCGGTGGCGACCGCCGCCACGGTCAGGAGCACCGCCGCAGCGAGCTCGAGCAGCTGGTCGGAGCGTCCTTCGGAGGTCACGATCCCATCCCGCCGCGCCAGACTACGTTCTTCGCCGGCAACGCCTCGACCGCGGCACGTCCTGCCGGCGGGTTCGCCGTGAACCAACGCGCGTAGCGGTCCGCGAGCGGTGCTGCGGACAGCCCGTGCGCCAGCACCGAGAGTCCAACCGTCAGGTAAGCCGTCGTGAGCATGAGGCCGTCGTGCGGAAGCCCTCCCTCCTCGAGCACGAGAATTGCGAACACGATCGACGCGAGTCCGCGCGGCCCGAACCAGCCGAGGAACGCGACTGTCGGCCTTCGCGCACCCGACCCGATCATCGAGATCGCGACGGGCAGCATCCGCACGAGTGTCAGGCTGAGGAGTGCGTAGAGCGCTGCGGACCAGGTCAGGTCCTCCAGCGCCGGCTCGAGCAGCACCGCACCGAAGACGACGAACGTGAGCGCGCTCAGGATCGAGCCGCCCTCCTCGATCAGGCCGGTCACACCGTGCTCCCGCTCCCGCTGCCGGAACGCCCCGAAGACGAGCCCGCCGACGAACGCCGCGATGAAGCCGGAGCCGCCGATCGGGTCCGCGATCCCGAAGGCGAGCGCGGCCCCCGCCAGCGGTGCAATCCGGAGCCAGCCGTCGTCCACGAGGCCGCGCCTTCCGGCGGCCTCGACCACCGCCGCGGTCGCGAGGCCGGCGATCGCGCCGGCGAGGATCCCGTAGCCGATCTCCTCCGCGATGATCCGCGCGGCCGCCCCGTGGCCGATCACGCCCTCCTGCGCCTGCGCGATCCCGAGGGCGATGAAGAAGAGCGGCACGCAGATCCCGTCGTTGAGGCCGCTTTCTACGTTCAGCCCCTGCCGGACCCGCGATGGGAGTTTCGGGAGCGTGACGACCGCCTGGCCGAGCGCGGCGTCGGTGGGGGCGAGGATCACCGCGAGGACGAGCGCCTCCGGCCACGCGAGAGACCCGAGAACAGGAACGGCGACGACGAATCCGAGTACGAGCGTCAGCGGGAGACCGATCCCGAGCAGGCGCGCAGGCATCGAGATCTCGTCGCGGAGCGCGCGCAGGTCGATCCGGGACGCGTCCGAGAAGAGGACGAGCGTGAGCGTCGCCTCGGCGAGGAGCTTGACGGACTCACCCGTTGCGGACGGGTCGACGAGCCCCAGCGCGTCGACGCCGAGGAG
Source organism: uncultured Actinomycetes bacterium (assembly GCA_963809405.1). GTDB lineage: Bacteria > Actinomycetota > Thermoleophilia > Gaiellales > Gaiellaceae > GMQP-bins7. The sequence goes on along the minus strand of CAWEJN010000002.1, from coordinate 349,028 downwards.
CAGCCCGGCGGCCGTGAACAGCATCGGCGCCGTGATCGGGGTCCCCTGGACGCGGCCGGAGATCGCCGCGAACGCCAGCAGCGTCACGGCGACGGTCGCGAGCGCCCAGGCCACGCGCGCACCCTAAACGGAGCGTCGCCTGGCGTCCGCTCCGAGTGCCGACGTTCCTACAGCTCGGATCGGCGGGCTAGCGCTCGATCAGCTCGATGCGGTAGTCGTCCGGATCGCGGACGAAGCAGATCCGGTTGCCGCCCTCGCGCACACTGTAGGGCGGCCGCTCCGGCTCGATTCCGTGGCCGTCCTTCAGCGCGGCGAGCGTGCCGTCGAGGTCGTCGATGCCGACCGCGATGTGGCCGTATGCGGTGCCCAGCTCGTACGTTCGCCCGTCGTGGTTGTAGGTGAGCTCGAGGACGTTCTCGAGGTCGCCTATCGAGAAGAAGTAGTTCGTGGCCTCGAGCTCGCCGTTGCGGACGATGTCCATGTCCCGGCTGAAACGAAACCCGAGTGCCTCGTAGAACGCCCGGCTCTTCTCCGGGTCGGTGATGCGGACCATGGTGTGGAGGAAGCTCGTCATGCCGTGATCCTAGGGACCGCCGCCCGCTACGAGTGCCGATCCCCAGAAGCGCCCGGCGAGGGGGGCCGAGGCCAGACCGCGAGCCCCCTCTCGCCGTGCTTCCCCCAGGCGCCTGCCTTCGCAGCGAGTCGGAGGGCGGGACACAGCCCTCGTCGCCGCGAAGGCACGTTGATGCCCGCCTCGGCGGGATGGGAAACACGATCCGGGGGGAGAGGGTTTCCGTGGTGAGCTCCCGGGGCATCCGCTCCTCATGGAAAGGACGAGTCCCGTGAGGCGGGTCGTCGTCGTCGCGAGCTCGGAGGTGCCGCAGGAGCTCCTCGACGAGCTCGTCGGTCCCGACGACGAGCTCCACGTGGTCGTCCCGGCCGTCGAGCAGTCGCGGCTGCAGTGGCTTGCGAACGACGAGGACGAGGCTCGCGCGGAGGCCGAAGGCGTGGGTGAGGAGATCGGGCGAGCCGCCCCGACGGAGCCCTCGAGCGTCAGCGTGAAGCAGGACGATCCGAGCCAGCTCGTCGTCGACGCCGTCGCGGAGCACAAGCCCGACTTCATCATCCTCGCGCTCCGTCAGGGCGAGGACGCGACATGGCTCGAGCAGGGGGAGCTCGGCGCGATTCCCTCGCAGATCGAGGGCGTCCCACTCGTGCGCGTGCGGATCTGACGTGCCCAGGCGCGCGCGGCGTTTCCGTCCCTCCGCGAATGGGAATGGAGAACCCGATCACGGAGGTGAGAGATGCAGACGTGGGGTTGGATCGTCATCGCCGTCGCCGCAGCACTTCTCGTCGTGCTCGCGGCGGCATTCGTCCAGATCCGTCGGAGACGTTCACACCTGAAGGAGCGGTTCGGCTCCGAGTACCACCGCACGGTGTCGGCCGAGGGCACGGCCTCGGGTGAGAAGCGCCTGAGCGACGTCGAGCACGAGCACGAGACGCTCACGATTCGTCCGCTTCCGAGCGCCGCCCGCGAGCGCTACCTCGACGAGTGGCGAAACGCCGAGGCGCGCTTCGTGAGCGATCCGCGCGAAGCGACGCGTGCCGCCAAGCGGATCGTCGAGCGGGCTCTCGACGAGCGCGGTTATCCGGGCGCGGACGACACGCAGGCCGAGAACGGACGTGCGGCCGTCGTCGCGGTCGACCACGGGGACGTCGTCGACCGTTATCGCCATGGGCACGCCATGCTCGACAAGATCGACGGCAACGAGGGCACGGAGAACCTTCGGAAGGCCATGCTCGACTTCCGGGCCGTGCTCGACGAGTTGCTCGACACGTCGTCGACGAAGGTCACCGCGTAACCCGCGGGGTGTTTCTCTTCTTCGGCGGTCGGGTACCCGCCGGGAGTGGAGATAGGACCGACCGGCAGGGCGAGAGCTCGTTCGTGTGGAGCATGATCGACGCTATGGCCACCGAGACGGAGCACCTCCGCCTCGGCACCGGCGGTAGGCGGGTGGAGGCGATGCAAAGGTGACCGCGTCCCTCGGGGAGGCCTGGGTCGACGTCCTCGTGGCGTGCCTGATGATGCTCGTGCTCGGCATTCAGCTCGATCTGCTCGCGTGGCGCTGGCCGCAAGAGTCAAAATGCGGCGCGTGCGGGCGGATCGTGCCCCGCGGCGAGACCTGCCATTGCAGCCGCGGCTAGGCGAGAGAGTCCATTCGCAACCTGCCGATCTGTCCTGGGCGAGGGACGACCTAGTCCGGCTCAGCGCGGCAGGCACCGCTCGAGATCCCGGAGCGTCCCCGGACCTGACGGGACGGCCGGCGTACCGGCCGTCCCTAGGTGCCTGCCCGCACGTCGCTAGACGGTCGAGCGACCGGCGGCGCCGACGAGTGCGAGCACGACGGCCACGATCAGGAGGAAGAAGAGGAACTTCGAGACCACGACCCCTCCTCCGATCGCCAACAGGAGCAACAGCAGCACGAGTAGCCAGATCATCTGCTCACCTCCGCTTTCATTCGTGTGCCGCCGTCGTACCCCGCGGCTCGCGTCCCTAATCCCGGGACTCCTCGCAGGCCGGGGTTTGCCCCCGACATGGCGTTGCGTTCGTCGACCGCTCCTGGTTCCAGCGTGCGGCTCTCGGTCCCGAACGGTCCGGACCGCCGGACGGGAGCACCTGAGCAGACGTCGCCGGCGCCCGGAGACGTCCGTGCGCCCCGCGAACAGGAATCATGTAGGCGTGCCGAGGAAGACAGCCCCCGCCGGGGGCGAGAAGGGCGCGGCCTTGGCGCTCGCGTCGCGCTCGTGGCAGGCTCGCTACGGCTTCGCGCTCGCCACGACCCTGTGCTCGATCGGCGTCTCGCTCGCCTTCCTGTCTGCGAGCGACGCCCCGGTCTACTCACTCCTCGTCGGCGCGGTCGCGATCTCTGCGTGGTACGGCGGGCTCGGCCCCGGCCTGCTCGCGATCGCGTGCGGCTGGGGGCTGAGCCTCCTGCTCTTCGTGGGGCCCTCCGGCCATCCAGGGGCGGGGTCCGCCGGCGACCTGGTGCGTTGGCTCCTGCCGCTCGTCGTCGCCGTCGCGGTCGTCTGGGTCAGCATCGCCATGCGGATGGGGCGCGAGCGTGCGGTAGGTGCGGTGCAGGATCTCGAGGGGATCCAGGGCGTCGCGGAAGCCCTCTCGGCAGCGCTGACACCCTCGGACGTGGCTCACGTCCTCATCGAGCGCACGCCGCCCCTGATCGGCGCACGCGGTGGATCCGTCGGGCTCGTGGAAGGCGACGAGGTGGTCGTCGTCGACCCGATGGTCAACCCGTACGGCCAGACCCACCCGCCCGGCGCCCGACTCTCACTCGACGCGCGCGCGCCGATCGCGCGGGCGGCGCGAGACGGCAGACCGGTCGTCGTCCACGACCGGACGACGTTCGAGGACGAGTTCCCGGACGGGGTGCGCCTCACGCCGTACGCCCATGCGGGCGTCGCGGTGCCGCTGCGCGTCGCCGGCGAGGTCGTCGGCTCGATGAGCCTCCTCTTCGACGAGTCCGGCGCCGTGGACACGGACGACGAGGCGATCGCGTCGATCGTCGCCGATCTCGGCAGTCAGGCGCTCGAACGGTCGCAGCTGTACCAGCGAGAGCTCGAGTCGGGACAGGTCCTCGACAGGATCCTGAGGGCCGCGCCCCGCTTTCACACCGACTCCAGGCAGGCGGCCGCGGAGGCGATCTGCCGCGAGGGCAGGCTGACGTTCGGCGCCGACCTGGCGGCTATGTGGCGTCTCGACGAGGACCGGATGACGCTCGTGCACTGCGATCCCCCGACCGATGTGCTCACTCCCGGCTTGGAGGCGCTCGTCGAGGACTTCCCCCAGCTCGCGGATGCGATTGGCTCGCGCCGCATCTCGTTCGTCCCCGACCTCGAGGCGGAGGCGCGCGAGGGCGGGCTCGTGCGAGTCCGGCGGCTCGGCGTCAAGTCGTCGCTGCGGGCGCCGTTCGTGGTCGGCGATCGCGTCGAGATGATGCTCACGATCTCGTGGCAGACGCCGGTCGCGGAGCCGGATCCGTCCATGTTCCTGCTCGTGCGCCGCTTCATCGACCAGGCGGGGCTCGCCCTCGAGCAGGTCGAGCGGCGTCGCGCGGAACGCGAGGCGGAACGACGGGCGCTCGACGCCCGCCGCCTGCAGGAGGTGACGGCCGCTCTCTCGCAGGCGTCGACGCTCGCTCTGGTCGGCGACACCTGCCTCGAGCACGCATTCGAGGCCGTCGGCGCTGCAGGCGGGCTCATCGGGCTCGCGCGCGCCGGCAGCGCGGTGGTCGAGCTGATGGCGACCCGGGGATACGAGGACGACGAGATCGCGTCGCTGGGGGAGATCCCACTCGAGTCGGAGCTCCCCCTGTGCAGGGCGATTCGCACGGATGCGCCAGTCTGGGCGCTCGACGACGAGAGCCGCGGGGGGCTCGCGACGATCCGGGATCCGAAGCACGCGGAGCCCGACCTCGGGTGGGTTGCCCTCCCGTTCAGGGCCGGCACGGGCATCCGGGGTGCCGTGCAGCTCTCCTTCCGGGAGCTCAGCGAGCTCGACGAGAACGAGCGCGAATGGCTGCTGGCGCTGGTGACGCAGTGCGGCCAGGCGCTCGAGCGGAGCCGGCTCTTCGATGACGAGCAGCGTTTGCGTCGCCGGTCGGAGCGGCTGCAGAGCATGACCGCGGCGCTCTCCGGTTCGCTCACCAGGCACGACGTCGCCGAGGTGGCGGTCGAGGAGATCGCCGACGCGGTGGACGCGGACGGTGTCGCGATCGCGGTGGTCGCGGAGGAAGGGCAGGCGGCGAGGACGCTCGTCTCGCGCGGCTATTCGCCGGAGGTGCTGGAGCAGTGGCGCGAGATCCCGCTCGACGAGCCGACGCCTGCCAACCGGGCGCTGCGTCGCCGCCTCTCGAGCTTCTACGGAAGCCTCGGCGAGATCGAGGACGAGTTCGGCGGCTCGCACGCGAGTCTCGCCGCAACCGGTCATCGCGCGTTCCTGTTCGAGCCACTCGTTGCCGGGCGGCATGCCGGCGGGCTCATGACCATCTCGTGGGCCGAGCCGCCGAACCTCTCGCGCGACGACCGGACGTTTGTCGAGACCCTCGCGAGCCAGGTCGCACAGGCACTCGACCGCGCCCGTCACTTCGAGTCGGAGCGCACGATCGCCGAGACCCTCCAGCGGACCGTTCTCCCCGAGTCGCTCCCGCGGCTCGACGGTGTCGACCTGGCCGCGCGCTACCTCCCCGGCACGGCCGAGCTCGACGTCGGCGGCGACTGGTTCGACGCGATCCAGCTCGGTGACGGTCGCCTCGGGCTCGTCGTCGGAGACGTCGTCGGCAAGGGCGTCCAGGCCGCGGCGACGATGGGCCAGCTCCGGAACGCGCTGCGGGCGTTCTCGCTCGATCAGATGAAGCCGTCCTCGACGGTCGCACGGCTCAATCGCATCGCCGAGGAGATCCTGGACACGGCCTTCGCAACGGTCGTGTACGCGATCGCCGACCCGGCGGCTCGTGTCTGCCGGTTCACGGCTGCCGGCCACCCGCCCCCGCTCGTGGCGTACGCCGACGGGCGGGTGGAGCTCCTCGAGGACGGCCGCGGGCTGCCGCTCGGCGCGGGCTCCGACGGCTCGTATCCGCAGAGCGTCGTCGACGTGCCCGACGGCACGATCATGCTCCTGTACACGGACGGGCTCGTCGAGCGCCGCGACCGGCCGATCGACGACGGGCTCGCGCTGCTCCGGACTGCCGTCGAGACGGGGCCGAGCGACCCGGAAGGGCTCATCGAGCACGTCCTCGAGCAGCTCGTGGGCGAGGGCGAGCGCGGGGACGACACGGCGGTCCTCGCCGTCCGCTTCCTCTCGGTCGCCCCGAGACCGCTCCACCTGCGCGTCCCCGCCGATCTCGGGTCGCTCGCGTTCGTGCGCGACGCGCTCCGCTCGTGGCTCGACCCGGCTCCGCTGCGCGTGGAGGACGCGCACGACGTCGTGCTCGCGGCCTGGGAGGCCTGCGCGAACGCGATCGAGCACGCGGAGTCGCCCGCCGAGGCGTTCGTCGACGTGTTCGCCGAGCTCGACGACGACTGTGTGCGGGTGCGCGTCAAGGACACCGGACAGTGGGTGCCTCCGGTCGACCGGTCGGATCGCGGGCTCGGCCTGCAGCTCATGCGCGCGACGACGACTGCGCTCTCCGTCGAGACGGGTGACGGCGGCACGAGCGTGGAGATCGAGAAGGCGCTCGTGGTGGCCGGCGACGGCACCGGCCGCGTGACCTGATCCGACGCGAGCCGGGACGTTTGCGCCGCCGCGCGGCGGGTATCACGCAGCCACTCGACCCGCCGACGGAGAAGAGAGGAGGCCGGAAATGCCCCCACGTGGCGTGAAGAAGGGCTCGAAGCGAGCGAGGCAGTACGAGCACATCAAGGACTCTCTCGAGGACCGAGGGAAGTCGGAGGATCTCGCCGAGGAGATCGCAGCACGGACGGTCAACAAGGAGCGCGCGCGGCACGGCGAAGCGAAGACCTCGTCACGGCTGTCGCGCGAGGACCTGAGCTCCGGCCGTCGCGGAGGCATCCGCAGCCATCGGAAGGGCCGCGCGGGCGGACGAAGGACCAGCTCTATGAAGAGGCGCGCGAACGCAACATCCTCGGCCGCTCGAAGATGACGAAGGCGCAGCTCCAGCGCGCGCTCTCGCGGTCGTGAGCTCCACGGATATCCGCCTCGGGACGCCCGTGCGGGTCGGTGACGTCCTCATCGGCGTGGTGACGGCGATCCTCGTGGACGAGTCGGGCGAGCACGCCTTCGGGCTCGAGGTGTCGGCGCGGACCGGCGCGAGGTGGTTCCTCCCGTGGGTCGCGGCCGGCGTTCGCGGCGATGCCGTCGAGGCCTCGTCCGCGCTCGTCTTCGGCGATCGCGATCAGCTCGACGCGTACGCGCGGCGCGGCGCCCGCTTCGTTCGCGACGACGACGGGCACCCCCGTCAACCGGTGACGTCGGCGAGATGCTCGCGCGCCCTACGGCGGAGCGCGTTTTGGCGGGGGTTCCCGAGGGTAGACAGGTGTCGTGACCGAAGCGCGCCATCCCGTTGCCGGATCACCGGGCTCGGGCTCGATCCTGATCCCGTACCGGGGATCGGACGGCCTGCTCGCCGATCGACTGGGGGCGGCACGGGATCTCGGCGCCCACGACCTCGTCGTCGACTTCGGCGAGACGGAGACGTTGAGCTCCGCGGCCCTCGAGGCCCTGCTGCGCACGGGGCGCGAGCTCGGCGCCAGGGGCGGACGGCTCGCTGTCGTCTGCCTGCGGCCGTCGCTTCGCCGTCTGCTGCGCCTCACGCTCCTCCAGCGCGCGTTCGCCGTCCACTCCAGCGTCGAAGCGGCGTTTCGCCACCCGGCATGATCGGGCCGAGGCCCGTGTCCGACGGGGAGGTCCCTCTCTCCCGCCCTGCCTGCGCGCTCGCTGTGCCGGCCTCGGTCGCGGAGGACGACGTGGTGCTCGTCGTCAGCGGGCCGGACGTCGAGGACGGTCCGTTCGGTCGTGAGTCGAAGTGCGCCGTCGGGAGGCTCGTGCTCGCTGGCATCGCCAGTCGGCTCGAGATGCCGGTCGACGTGATCGAGCGCCTCCAGATCGCGCTCGACGAGCTCCTCCGCAGGCACCAGTGGGACGCGCCGGCCACGGTCGAGTTCACGTCCTCCGAGGACGGGCTCACGTTCTACGTCGGCCCGCTCGTCCTTCCGCTGCCGGACCGTCGCCGGCTCGAGAAGGTGCTGGCGGCGTCAGCCGACGACGTCGTCTGGGGCGATGATCCGCGCGGCGCCTGGGTCTTGGCGAGAATGTCGCGGCGATCGACCGACCAGACGAGACGATGACGACGGTGATGACCGAGCGAGACGTCAACACGCTGCTGAGCGCCTATCACCGCGAGGGCGACACGGCCGCACGGGACCAGGCGGTCGTCGAGGTGATGCCGCTCGTGCACGCCCTCGCCCGCCGCTACAGCGGACGAGGGGAGCCGCTCGATGACCTCGTGCAGGTCGGCATGGTCGGGCTGATCAAGGCGGTCGACCGGTTCGATGTCGATCGCGGCGTCGAGTTCTCGAGCTACGCGGTGCCCACGATCGTGGGGGAGATCCGGCGTCACTTCCGCGACCGGGCGTGGGCGATGCACGTCCCGCGGCGGCTCAAGGAGCTGGGGGTGCGGCTCTCGCGCATCCTCGACGAGCTCACGACCGAGCTCGGGCGCTCGCCGACGATCCAGGAGCTGGCGCAGGCGACGGGCGCGGAGGAAGAAGACGTGATCGACGCCCTCGACTCGGCGAACGCCTACTCGACCCGTTCGCTCTCCGCTCCGTTCGAGGAGGGCGACAGCCTGGCCGACAGGATCGGGGAGGAGGAGCTCGGCTACGAGGAGGTCGAGCAGGACTCGCTCCTGGCCCTCGGCCTCGAGGCGCTCGACGAACGCGAGCGCCAGATCGTCGAGCTCCGCTTCTTCGAGGAGATGACGCAGTCCCAGATCGCCGCCGAGATCGGCATCTCGCAGATGCACGTCTCCCGTCTCCTCCGCCGCTCGCTCGCCTTGATGCGCGGGCGGCTCGAGACGCGTGCCGGGGAGGAGCTGTGAGCGTGTCGATCGTGACGCTCAGCTTCCCGGCCAAGGCCGACTACTTGCTCCTGGCCCGCCTCGCGCTCGGAGGCCTCGCCCGCAGGCTCCCGGTCGACGCGGATGCCCTCGCCGACCTGAAGCTCGCCGTCACCGAGGCGTGCGGAAACGCCGTCCGCCACGCCTACGCGGACGGCGACGGAGGACCGGTCGCGGTCGCGCTCGTCGTCCATTCGGACCGGCTGGAGATGATCGTGGAGGACCAGGGCGCGGGCATCGATCGGCCGCGCGCCGACGAGTGGGAGGTCAACCAGCTTCCCGAGGGCGGGATGGGCATGGCGATCATGCGCGCCGTCGTCGACGAGCTCGACATCACCGCCGGAGCCGACGGTCGAGGCACCGTCGTGCACATGACGAAGTACTTCGCGCCAACCGCCTAGCCGGAGCCGGAACCGGTCCCGAGCTCCGCCAGGGCCGACTCGCGCGAATCCGAGAGCGGAAGCACACGGTCGAGCGTGGTGATCTCGAAGATGCGGCGGGCGCTGCCGTGCGGAAGGACGATCCGGGCGGTCCGCTCGTAGTCGTCCTGCCGGCGGATCGCCCGTGTCACGATGCCGAGGGCGGTCGAGTCGATGAACGAGACTCGGCTCAGGTCGACGACGAGGAGCCCGCCGTCGACCGCCTTCGAGAACGCGTCCTCGAGCTGGGGCGCGAGGAACGCGTCCAGCTCGCCCGTGGCGCTGACGACGACTGCGGCCGGATGTCGCTCGACGCGGATCTGCATGCCCGATCCGTCGACGCCAGGACGAGTCACATGTTCTCGCCCTGGCGCCGTGTCGGGTGATATTGCCGTTCCGCGTCGAGTACCGGTCGACCAGGCGACGAGTCGACCTCCTTCAACTCGCTACGCCCGGTTGCCGGGATCGTTGACGATCGTCGTCTGACCGGTGCCGTCGGTTCCGTTCCGGGCGGCGCCGAAGCCACCCCAGCTCGACCAGAAGATCAGGGAGATCAGAAGTCCGAGGCCCCCCACGATCATGAGGATGACGCCCACCGCGACGAGATCGACCCCCGAGACGGTCGCGGACACGGCCCAGGTCAGGATGGCGCCCACGGCGATCAGCAGGATGCTGACACTGATACCCACGGCTTCCTTTCGTCATACAGCCGGCGTCATGCCGGCAGCAGCCCCTGGGTACCCGCGTCAGCCGCACTGAAAACTCTCGCGCCCGCCCGCTCAGCGGTGGAGCTGCCCGAGCCGCTAGGTCCGCAGCTCCGCGAGGAGCTCCGCGGACGACGGGCGGATCCGGACGACGTCTCCCAGTCCCACGATCTCGAGCGTCCGCACGATCGTGGCCCCGGAGTCGAGCACGATCCCGAAGCGCTCGTGGCCCAGACGGCCCACCACGCGGAAGAGCACGTGCAGCGCCGCGCTGTCGATGAAGGAGACGTGGTTGAGGTCGAGCACGAGCGTCGTCGTGTCGGCCGCCGCGTCCTCCAGCCGCTGCTCGAAGTCCGCCGCGTTGGTCAGGTCCAGCTCGCCGGCGGTCACGACGAGGACGACGCCCGGAGCCGGGCTCTCGCGCACCTCGAGCTCGTACTCCGTCACCTCTGCACCTCGCGTGGTCGCTTCCAACGCCGGCGGACGGACGGGAGCCTATCCGCGCTTCGCAGGACGCCGTTTGCGAACGTGTGACGTCCGGGCATGCCTTCGGAGGAGGATATGGGCAGAGACCCGGACCGAAGCAGGGAAGCCGCGCGAGCGCCCGCGTTTGCGCATCCCGTCGAGCGTGAGTTCGCCCGGCTGCTCGACGCGCACGGGATCGAGTGGCTGTACGAGCCGCACACGTTCGTGCTCGAGCGGGACGAGCACGGCCGGGTCCGCGAAGCGTTCACGCCGGACTTCTTCCTCCCGGACCTCGACCTCTACGTCGAGTGCACCGTCATGCGCCAGGCGCGGACGAATCGCAAGCGGCGCAAGGTGCTCCGGACGCGGCGAGAGGCGGGCGTGTCGGTGGAGATCCTCTATCGGCGCGACCTAGACCGTCTCGCGCGGCGCTGGAGACTCCACCGTCTCCTGCACGTCGTGCTCGCTCGTCGATCGGTGGTTTAGGTCCTGCCCGCGTTGGGTACCACCCCGCCCAATGCGCCCCCGCGGGCCCATCTCGCACGCTGTCGAGGAGTTCAGGATCTACGAGGAGCGGTCCCCCGACGGCACGGTCGTCCTCGTCCTCCACGGAGAGGCCGACCTGCACGTCGCTCCGGCCGTTCGCGATCGCCTGTTCGAGGCCGTCGGGAGTGGCGCGACCGCGATCGTCGTCGACCTTGCCGACGTGACGTTCGTCGACTCGATGATGCTCGGAGCGCTTCTCGGGGCGCTCAAGCGCATGCGCGGCAGCGGCGAGTTCCGTGTGGTCGTGTCGAGCCGCGAGATCCGCAGGCTGTTCGAGATCACGCTCCTCGACAGGGTCTTCTCGCTCGACCAGAGCCGAGAAGCGGCGCTCCGGGCAATCGAGCAGACGGCGGCGTGACGCAGGCAAGGCCCGATCGTCGCCCGTCGAAACCGATGTCCCGGTGCGGTCGCGACGAGATGGGTAGAGTCGCGAGGTCGACATATCCGAGCTCGCGTCCAGTGCGGCGCGAGACGTTCGTATCGGAGGTGTTTTTCTCATGTCGTTGAACCGTGTGCAACGGGGGGAGAGGCCATGACCGAGGCGAAGCGCGAACGAGCGCGCTTGGCGAAATGGCTGATCGAGCGGGGCTGGAACCCGCCCAAGCCGAGCTCGCGGATCGCCGAGGCGATCACAGACGACATCGAACGTGTGTCGGGTGGGTACGGCGGTGTCGCTTCGATCGAGCTCGCGCCGCGTGAGGAGAGGGCGATCCGGCTCGCCGCAGAGGGACTCAACACCTGCGAAGCAGCAGAGGTGGCGGGCGTCTCGCAGAACACGATGAAGACCCAGCTCCGAGAGGCGATGGATCGTCTCGGCGCGCGCAACAAGCCGAACGCGGTCGCGATCGCGTTCCGGCTCGGGATCATCCCGACCGAAGACGACGCGGGCGAGGAGAGCGAGGCCGCGTAGGACGTCCGTGAGTGCGCGACCATCCCCACCGACCACCTTCACCGGTGTGCGAGGAGGCGGCGGGACCCGAGCGAGTGGCGGTCGTCCACTCGGCGGCCTCCCGTGACCGACACCATCCTGCTGACGATCCCCGCGAACGAACGCTTCCGGGACGTGGCCACGATGGTCCTCGGCGGGGTCGGCACGCGGCTCGAGCTCTCGTACGAGCGCATGGACGACCTGCAGCTCGCCGTGTCGAGTGCTCTGGTCGCGGCGAGCCGTGAGATCGTGACGATGGAGGTGGAGGCGAGCGAGGCGCGCGTGTCCGTCGGCGTCGGGCCGCTCGTCGCCGGGAGTGGATCGGATCGCGGGCTCCTGCTCGTGCTCGAGCGCCTCGTCGACTCGGTCGCGGCGACGGAGCGCGACGACGGCGAATGGCTCGTGCTGGAGCTCGCTCGAGCTCCCGCTGCTGTCGACTGACGTCCGTCGGCGAGCGGCGAAGGCGTTTCGGGATCCAGGTGGGCGGGCATCCGCGTCTGGTGCCGTCCGTGCAGATGACCGCGAACGAGTTCGGCGGGTTGCCGGCGCTGCTCTTCTTCGCCCAGGCGCGGTCCGGCGCCTCCCGGCGGATGGCGTCGCTCGTCGCGTGGGTCAAGGTGACGCAGAAGCGGCGACTGAACGTGATCGACGTCGACGTCGACTCGAACCCCGATCTCGTGTGCGCGCTCGGCGTCGTCGAGCTGCCGGCGCTCGTGCTGATCAAGGACCAGCGCGTGGTCGCGAGGCTCGAAGGCCGGGCGACGGGTCGTCAGATCGACGAGCTCATCCGCCCCCACCTGGCCGCCTAGCCGCTCGCTAGCCCAGGCGTCCATGGGCGCCCAGGAGCCCGAGGACGTCGTCGTGCGGCAGCGCGCGCCCGACGTGGCCGGAGCGGCCCTCGATCTCGGGCGCGGCCCAGAGCGCGTTCGCCACGGCCTCCTCGGTCGCGTCCACGACTGCCTCGAAGACGTCGTTCAGGGTCGAGTCCGAGAGCGGAGCGGCAGGAGAAGCGCCGCGTTCAGCCCGCGCCGCCGCCGAGAAGGCGAGGAAGATCTCGCCACTCCCGTGATGAGCGACCGAGCCGGTGCGGGCGAGCCCGAGGCCGGCGCGGCGCGCGACCCGCTCCAGCTGTCTCGCGGACAGGGGTGCGCCGACGGCGACGACGACGATGCAGCTCCCCGCCTCCCTCCGTGACGAGTGCGCGATCCCGAGCAGATCGCCCACGGGCACGCCGTCGATGGCGAGCCCTGGCGGCGCGTCGAAATTCGCGAGCGTCAGCACACCGACGGTGCCCGGCGCGACGACGCGGCTGGACGTTCCGATCCCTCCCTTGAAGCCCTTCGTGAGCATCCCCGTACCGGCGCCCACTGCACCCTCCTCGACTGCGCCGCGCCTTGCCGCCGCGACCGCCCGCCCGGCGTCCTCCGCCTCGACCTGCACCACGCGCGCATCGGAGAGCCAGCTGTCGTCGCATTCGGCGACGACGGGGATCACGACGTCGTCGACGCCGACCGCAGGATCGGCTGCGACCGCAGCGGTGACGGCGCCGTCGTAGACCCGCCCGACCGCGTGAGTCGAGGTCAGGTAGACGGGAGTCTCGAGCAGTCCCCATTCGCGGACGGCGAGTGAGCCGGTCATCTCGCCGGCGCCGTTCAGGACGGCGATGCCCGCAGGGACGGGCCGCGTGAAGAGCGTGTCGGCCGGAGCCGGAAGCACGGCGGTGATCCCGGTGCGCGCGACGCCGCGGCCAGCCGGCGGCTCCGGTTCGTCGCGCCAGATCGTGACGTGTCCCACGGCGACGCCCTCGACGTCGGTGATCGCGTTCAGCGGCCCGGCCTCGAAGCGTCCGATGCGGAGACCGAGGTCGCGCAGTCTGGGGCCGCGGGGGGCTGGAACGCTCACGGCCGCGAGCCTATAAGGACGTCTCGCGAGTAGGCTCCTCGCCCGTGAGCGAGCCGAGCTTCTGGGTGGGGAAGGAGGAGTACGGCGGCGCGCCGGCCGCGCCCGCCTCAAATGCGAAGCCCGCGCCCCACTGGACGCTGGAGGCGATCGCGGAGGTCGAGCGCCCACGCTCGCTCTCGCTCTCGTCCGACGGCCGCCGGCTCCTGTTCGTCCAGGACCGGGACACCTCGGACGTCTGGCTTCTCGACCTCGACGAGCGTGTGCCGCTGCGCGTGACGACGGGCCGCCAACCGATGCCGTACTGGGAGGACGCGAGTCCGCAGTTCTCGCCGGACGGAACGACGGTCGCCTACGTCGACGAGGGGCGAGTGTCTCTCGTCGCGGCCGCAGGCGGACCGCCGAGCCCGCTCGCCGAGGTCGCGGACGTCGCCTGGGGAGGGCCGAGGTGGCTCTCGGACGAGGCGCTCGTCCTGCCCGTCGAGGAGGGCGAGTACACCCGCCTCGCGGTCGTCTCGCGAAGCGACCCCACGCCGCGTTCGCTCGCACGGGATCACGGATCGCTCGACGCACTCGGCGACGAGACGGAGGCCGCCGTCTCGCCCGACAGCACGCGTGTCGCGTACACGTTCACGCCGCGGGCCGACCTCAACCGGAGCGAGATCCGCGTCGTCGACGTCGACAGCGGCGCGGTTCGCGCGCTGACGGGCACGCCCCTGATGCACGACCGCGAGCCGACATGGTCGCCCGACTCGACGCGCATCGCGTACGCGTCCGAGCGCAGCGGCTGGTACGAGCTGCACCTCGTCGGCGCGGACGGTACGGGCGACCGCCGGCTGACCTTCGACGACGCCGACTTCTCGGAGCTCGACTGGCATCCGGACGGGACGCGGCTCGTCGCCTGCCGCGGGCGCCGCGGGCGGTTCGACCTCGTCCTCGTGGACGCGGAGTCGGGCTCGGTCGAGCAGGTCGCCAAGGGAGGGTGCTGGGGGCTGCCGGTGTGGACGTCCGACGGTGGCATCGCCGCCATGTACGAGGACGCGGAAACGCCTCCGCAGCTCCGCCGGGTCGATCCCGGCGGATCGACGCCTCCCGCGGTGATCCATGCACCGACTCCGCTCGCCGTCCGCGCCGCCCCGCACGTCGTCCCCGATGAGGTCTCGTACGTCTCCTTCGACGGGCTCGAGATCCCGGCGTTCCTCTTCCGCCCGCGCGACGCGTCTCCCGAGCGTCCCGTGCCGGCGATCGTCAACCCGCACGGCGGGCCGACCTCCTTCTACGGCGACGAGTGGGACGGCCATGCGCAGTACTTCGTCGACCTCGGCTTCGCCTGGATCGCGCCGAACTTCCGCGGCTCGACCGGATACGGGCTCGAGTACGAGCGCGCGAACCACGGCGTCTGGGGCGTCGCGGACACGAAGGACTGCCTCGCGGCTGCGGACTACCTCCGCTCGCTCGACTGGGTGGACGGTGAGCGTCTCGCCATCTTCGGAGCGAGCTACGGCTCGTACCTCGCACTCCTCTCGGTCACCGACGATCCCGAGCACCTCTTTCGCTGCGCGGTCTCGAAGTACGGCGACTGCAACATCGAGAGCTCCTGGGAGCAGGGCGACCGCGCCGGCGTGCTCGACCTCGAGCGCATGATGGGCGGCCCCGATGGCGCACAGGACGCGTACCGCGCGGGCTCGCCGGTCCATCGCCTCGAGAACGTGCGCGTGCCGATCCTCGTCGCCCACGGCGAGCGCGACATCCGCGTCAACCCGAAGCAGTCGGAGGAGCTCGTCGCCGAGCTGCGGCGGCTCGGGAAGACGTACGAGTACGTCACCTACCCGACCGAGGCGCACGGCTTCCTGCGTTCGGGCCCGCAGGTCGACTTCTACCGGCGCCTCGAGCGGTTCCTTGCTTCCTACCTGCGTTAAGGCGAGATAATCCGCGCGCGCAGGTCCAATCGGAGTGGGAGGGAGATCGTCTTGACACCCGTGAAGCTCGCCGTCGCCGCGACCCTCGCTCTGCTCGTCGCCCTCGTCGTCGTCGGTGCGTCGTCCGCGCAGGAGAGCACGAAGACGACGGTGACGGTGGCGACGATCCGGCCCATCGACACCCTGAACCCGACGGCCGGCCAACTCGTCCTCGACTACGAGGTCTGGAACGAGGTCTATCCCACCGTCACCCGGAAGGCCGCTGCCGACTTCGCGACGACTCCCGGAATCGCGTCCTCGTGGAAGAGCTCGGACGGCGGCCGCACGTATACGTACACGATTCGCCCCGACCTCAAATGGTCGGACGGGCAGCCGCTCACCGCCGAGGACGCCGCGTACACGATCAACCGCTCACGGAAGGAGCAGTGGGCGAACTACACGTCCTTCAGCGGTGACCTCGTCGCGTCGGCGCCGAATGCGACGACGCTCGTCGTCCACTCGACGGTGCCGGATCCGAAGCTCCCGTCACTGGGAGACACGTACATCGTCCCGAAGCACATCTGGGACAAGATCCCCGCGAAGGACGTCTCCAAGTACAACGCGATGCAGGGCACCGGCGGGGTCGCAGGCGGCCCGTTCGTCCTCACGGAGGTCAAGAAGGGCCAGTTCGTCCGGATGGAGGCGAACCCGAACTGGTGGGCCGGCAAGCCGAAGGTCGACCAGGTGATCATCCGGCAGTTCAACAACCCCGACGCGATGGTCGCGGCGCTGAAGAACGGCGAGGTCGACGCGGTCTACGAGGTCCCGGCGGGATCGTTCAACAGCCTCAAGGGCCTCACGGACATCGAGACGACGCCGGCGATCCAGGGCTCGTTCAACGAGCTCGCGTTGAACGGCGGCGACGGCCTCGCAAAGCCCCATCCCGCCCTCCTCGACCCGAAGGTGCGGCAGGCGATCGCCTACGCGATCGACAAGCAGACCATCGTCGACAAGGTGTATGCCGGGAACGCCCAGGCGGCGACGACGATCGCGGCCTCGGCCGACCCGAAGTGGATCCCCGACATCCCGAAGGCGCAGCAGTTCACCTTCGACCTCGCGAAGGCGAACAAGATCCTCGACGCCGCGGGCTACAAGGACACGAACGGCGACGGCGTCCGGGAGATGCCTGGTGGCGGGCAGCCGCTGGTCTTCCGCTATGCCCAGCGGAGCGACTCCGAGGTCGCCGCGCCGATCGAGGAGTACCTCTCCGGTTGGCTCAAGAAGATCGGCATCGGGCTCAAGCTCTCCGTCTACAGCGACAACCAACTCATCCCGGTCATCGGCAAGGGCGACTACGACATGTTCGTGTGGGGCTGGACGCCCTTCGTCGACCCCGACCCGGAGCTGTCGTACTTCCAGTGCAACCAGATCGCGCAGGACCCGAAGGACCCGACTAACTACTACAACGACGCGAACTACTGCGACCCGACCTACGACAAGCTGTACAAGGCGCAGCGCGTCGAGCTCGATCCGAAGAAGCGGGTGCAGATCGTGCACCAGATGCTGACGCGCTTCTACCGGTCGGCGGTCTACGACGCGCTCGTGTACGAGCCCGATCTCGACGCGTACCGCACGAATCGCTTCACCGGGTGGCTGCGTCAGCCGGAGCCGAACGGGCCCGTGGTCTTCTCGAACACTTCCCCGAGCTACGCGAACCTCACGCCCGTCGCGGGCGCCGGCGGCGGTGGGGGCCTGTCGACGGCCGCGATCATCGCGATCGTCGTCGCAGCCCTGGTCGGCATCGGGCTGATCGCCGTCTGGCTCGTGCGGCGGCGCTCCGTCGGCGAGCGGGAGTAGTGCGGGCGGCGGACGCGGGCGTCGTCAGGGGCCGATGAGCCTCGGGTTCGTCAGCCGGAAGGTCCTCGGCGCGCTCGTCACGCTGCTCTTCGTCGTCTGCTTCAACTTCTTCCTCTTCCGCGTCGTCGAGACGGATCCGGTCGCCACGCTCTTCCGTGGCCGCAACCTGACGCAGGAGCAGCGCGTCCGCCTCGAGCACCAGTTCGGGCTCGACAAGTCGAGGGGCGGCCAGTTCGTCAGCTATCTCGGGCAGACCGCAAAGCTCAACTTCGGGCGCTCGTACGAGTCGAATGCGCCGGTCTCGCAGGAGATCAAGAACGCCGCCTGGCCGACGATCGCGCTCGTCGGCGTTTCGACGCTCCTGTCGACGATCTTCGGTGTCCTCATCGGCATCGTTGCCGCCTGGAAGCGGCGGTCGAAGACCGACTACGGCTGGACCGGGTTCACGATGGCCACGTACGCGATGCCCGACTTCTGGCTCGGGATGCTCCTGCTCGTCACCCTCGGCGTGTCGCTCGGCCTCTTCCCGATCGGCGGGATCGTGAACCCGGCCTCCGACGCGACCGGCGTCGCTCGGCTTCTCGACCAGGCGCACCACATGTTCCTCCCCTGCCTGACTCTGACGATCGCCTACCTCGGCGAGTACGCGCTCGTGATGCGCTCGTCGCTCCTCGACACGATGCGCGAGGACTACCTCACGCTCGCGCGCGCAAAGGGCCTGCGCGACATCGCGGTCCGGAACAAGCACGCCGTTCCGAACGCGCTGCTCCCGGTCGTGACGCTGATCGCGATCAACTTCGGGTTCATCCTCTCCGGGGCGATCGCGGTCGAGACGATCTACTCCTGGCCTGGCCTCGGACTTCTCACGTATGACAGCCTGCGGGGGCCCGATCTGCCGATGCTTCAGGGCCTCTTCCTCGTCTTCAGCACGGCCGTCATCTTCTTCAACCTCGTCGCGGAGCTTCTCTACGGCGTTCTCGATCCGCGGGTGCGGACCGGATGAGGAGGTCCGGCTCGTGAGTGCGATCGCCGCCGCCTCGCCCCGCCGGATCGCGTGGCAGCGCCGCCGCCGGGCGCTCGCACAGGCGTGGTCCGACTACCGGGCGCACGTCCCCGGGATGATCGGCCTCGTCGTCCTGCTCGCGATCGTCGCGATGGCGCTCGCCGCGCCGCTCATCTCCGACCGGAGCGAGCTGCAGGCGGTCAACACGGTCACGAACCCGACGTGGGCGACGCCGTCGGACTTCCCGCCGCTCGGGACGGACAACCTGGGCCGCAGCATCTGGACGCAGTTCGTCTGGGGTGCGCGGGTCAGCCTCGTGGTCGGCCTCGCCGCGACGCTGATCGCGATCGTGATCGGCTCCGTGGTCGGGATCCTCAGCGGCTTCTATCGTGGGATCGGGAGCGCCATCCTCAGTCGGCTGACGGAGTGGTTCCTCGTCATCCCGTTCCTCCCGCTCGCGATCGTGCTCGCGGCCATCCTCGGCCCCTCGGTCCGGAACATCATCCTCGTCATCGGGATCACGTCGTGGCCGAGCACCGCCCGGCTCGTGCGCGCGCAGGTGCTGACGCTGAAGGAGCGGCCGTACGTCGAGCGGAGCCGCGCGCTCGGGGCGTCGAACCGCCACCTCATGGGGCGTCACATCTTCCCGAACGTCTCGCCGATCATCCTCGCGAACCTCACGCTCACCGTTCCGATCGCGATCCTGTCCGAGACGACGCTCGCGTTCCTCGGGCTCGGCGACCCGACGCGCGCGTCGTGGGGGAAGATGCTCGACGAGGCCTTCGCCTCCGGCGCGCTCTCGCGAGACGCGTGGTGGTACTACCTCCCGCCGGGGCTCGGGATCATGGCCGTCGTCCTCGCGTTCACGCTCATCGGGACGGCGCTCGAGGAGATCCTCGACCCGCGCCTGCGGGAGACGCGTCGATGACGCTCGCACCGCTTCTCTCCGTCCGCGATCTCCACGTCACGTACGAGACCGACACGGGGCCTGTGCCGGCCGTGCGCGGGGTCTCGCTCGACCTCGCGCCCGGCGAGACGCTCGGGCTTGCCGGGGAGTCGGGCTGCGGGAAGTCGTCGGTCGCGGGCGCACTGCTTCGTGTGCTTCCGCGCGGTACGGAGGTCGCCGGCGAGGTGCTGCTCGACGGCGAGGACGTCCTCCAGATGAAGCCGGGCAGGCTCCGCGCCGTGCGCTGGACCGAGCTCTCGATCGTCTTCCAGGGAGCGCTGCACACGCTCAACCCGGTGCAGCGCGTCGGCAACCAGATCGTGGAGGCGATCGAGCTGCACGGGCAGACGAACCCGAAGGGTCGCGTGGACGAGCTGCTCGAGCTCGTCGGGCTTCCGGCGGGACGGGGGGACGACTACCCGCACCAGCTCTCGGGAGGTCAGCGCCAGCGCGTGCTGATCGCGCTCGCCCTCGCGTGCAACCCGCGGCTCCTCATCGCGGACGAGCCGACGACCGCGCTCGACGTGATGGTCCAGGCCCAGGTGCTCGAGCTCCTCGAGCGGCTCCAGCAGGAGCTCGCGCTCTCGATGATCTTCATCACGCACGACCTCTCGACGCTCTCCTATGTGTGCGAGCGAACGGCGGTCATGTACGCGGGGCGGATAGTCGAAGAGGGCTCGAGCGACGACATCTTCGGCCACCCCGCGCATCCCTACACGGCGGCGCTCGCGGCGGCGTTCCCGGTGATCGGCGACCACGCGTTCCGAAAGGCGCCCTCCGGGCTCGGCGGCGATCCGCCCGATCCGAGGGACATCCCGAGCGGATGTCCGTTCCACCCGCGCTGCGTCGTCGCCGGACCGGAGTGCACGACCGCCGACGTGGAGCTGTGGTCCGCGGGAAACGGTCGCCGCGCCGCCTGCGTCCGGGTCCTCGACGGCGCTCCGCGATGAGCGAGACGCTGCTCGAGACGCGCGGGCTGCACGTCCGCTTCCCGGCTCGCCATAGGGCGATCGCACGAGCAGTCGACGGCGTCGACCTCACGGTTCGGCGCGGAGAGGTGCTCGCCCTCGTCGGCGAGTCGGGCTGCGGGAAGACGACGCTCGCGCGCACGATTCTCGGACTGGAGCGGCCGGCCGAAGGCGAGGTGCGCTTCGAGGGCGAGCAGCTCCGCTACGAGACCGGCGCTCTCCGCACGTACCGCAGCAAGGTGCAGATCGTCTTCCAGGATCCGATGGGCGCGCTCAACCCGCGCCAGACCGTCTACGAGGCGGTGGCCGAGGGCCTGCGGATCCAGAAGCTGCCCGGCGACGAGTCGGTGCGCGTTGCCGACGCCCTCGCGCGCAGCGGTCTCCGTCCACCCGAGCGCTTCTTCCAGTCGTACCCGTACGAGCTCTCGGGCGGCCAGCGCCAGCGGGTGGTGATCGCGGGCGCGATGGTGCTGGAGCCCTCTCTCCTCGTCGCCGACGAGCCAGTGTCGAGCCTCGACGCATCGGTGCGCGGCGAGATCCTCAAGCTCATGCTCGACCTCGTCCGCGACTCGGGCGTCACGATCCTCGTCGTCACGCACGACCTGGGGCTGGCTTGGAACATCGCCGACCGGATCGCGGTCATGTACCTCGGCCGGATCGTCGAGGAGGGGCCGGCGGAAGATCTGCTCGAACATCCGCGGCACCCGTACACGCGCGCACTCCTGTCGGTCGTGCCCGAGACCAAGGAGCTGGAGCAGCAGATCCTGCACGGAGAAGCGCCGGATCCGACGCGCATCCCGGTCGGCTGCCGCTTCCATCCGCGCTGCCCGCTCGTCGCCTCGGGAGAGGCGGCGAGGCTCGGGATCGAGGAGCGCTGCCGGACGGAGGATCTCGGCCTCGAGGATGTCAGCGGCAGCGACGACCACGTCGCCGCGTGCCACGCGCTCGAGGTAGGCGCCCCGAGCTAGCGGCCGAGCAGCCCGAGGCTCAACCGTCTGAGCCGTTCGCGCCGAACCGCCTCTCGACGCTCGTCGGCGTCGAGCCGCTCTGCTCGCCGCCGCATCAGCTCGCGGAACTCCGCTCGCTCCCGCTCCCAGCGGGCGAGCAGCTCAGGATCGATCTTCTTCCTCTTCCCCATCGTCCTCGTCCACTGTAGCTTCGAGGATCCGCGCGACATTCTCGTCGATCCGCATCAGCATCGCGATCAGCCCGTCGAGCTCTTCTCGAGTGAGAACCCGCTCCCTGCGACGACCGAGCACCGGTTGTGATGGTGACCTCGATCAGGACCGGCGACAAGAGTCCGATACAGGCGCGGCTACTGGAGGCGGCGAGGGATCGTGCGCTCGAAGCGACGCTCGATCCGCCCGATGCCGTCGTCACCTTCCTCCTCGGCCACGACGTCGATCGTCAGGTAGTAGGTCTCCGCGTCGGCGCGGAGATCCAGCTCCGCCGTCGTCGTGACCGTCGCCTCGGGCCAGGCGATTCGATACGTCGTCGTCGCGTGTGCCCACGCGCGGCCGGGCTCGGCGGTCGAGACGCCGACCGAGCCGTCGTACTGCTCAGAGATCCGTGCGCTGAAGGGTGCCTCGTACGTCGAGCCGTAGCCGGTCACGACGCGCGTCTCGTCGTCGGTGCGTTCGACGTATCGCACGACGGCAGGACCGTCGTCGTCCGCGTCGGCGGAGACGGTCGTCTGCCTCGGCGCGGGCAGCGTGGGCGGCGGTGTCGGCGAGGGGCCGGCGAGCGTCGGCAGCACGAGCTCGACGGTGGAGCGGTCGACCTCTAGCTCGCCCCCATGCGGTGGCGGCCACGTGTTCGGCCAGTCGGAGCCCGCGAGGGAGAGCCGCACGCGCTGCCCCGGCTCGAAGATCCACGACGTGGCCTCGAGCTCGAGCTCCACGGGCATCGGAATCCCTGGCTCGAGCGGCCTGGCATCGTCGTGCCCGACCCGGTGCGCGAGGTTGAGGATTCCGCGTGAGACGAGCGCCGACGCTCCGTCCTCGAAGACGTCGCAGAGCTTCGCCGAGAGGAACACGACCGGATGCGGCGAGGTGACCGTGAGCCGGAGTCGCGGATGCCCGAGCAGCTCGAGCTCGTCGGCGAGCGGATCCCACTCGTATTTCAGCGACCGCGCGTCGTCGTCTCTCTGATCGTCGGGTAGCACCCACGGCGGCTTCCCGGCGATCGAGATCCACGCGGCAATGCCGACATCGCCGGTCATCTCGATCGCATCGGCCCCCGGCCCGCTCGGCCGAAGAACGAGCTCGCGCCCCCGCGCCGCCGGCCACGTCGGCTCGGTCCCCCACTCACCGCGCATCTCGGTGAGATCCGGCGCGGGCCTCGTCGAGCGTCGGCGGAAGACGACGATCGGGGGCTCCTCGTCGATCCCGTTCGGCTCGTCCCGGAGCCAGCGCCCGAACCAGCGGACGATCTCGGGCACGAGGTCGATGTGCGGTCCGGGGATCGACGTCGCGGGTGACATGTGGCTCCACGGCCCGATCAGCACACGTCGCGGGCACGTCATCGCCTCGTATCCGCGGAGCGCGATGTTCGTGTACCCGTCGGCCCAGCCAGCGACGATCATCGTCGGGCATTCGATTCGCTCGTAGCGGGGGCGGAGCGAACCGTGCCGCCAGTACGGCCCGTCCACCTGCTCCTCGAGCCAGCGCAGGAGCCAGGGCTCGGTCCCCTCGATCCGGCGCAGCCACTCCTCCCGCCAGCCCTCGCCGTAGACCGCGGGTGTCGGCGGGAGGACGTTGCAGGCCGCCATGTAGATCTCCCAGTCGACGAGGTCGAGCGCCTTGAGCACGCCGCCCATGTAGTGGACGTCGTCGGTGTAGCGGTCGTCCGAGGCGTAGATCGGGACGATCGCCCCGAGCGCGGCCGGGCGCTCCATCGCGACCTGGAGGGAGTTGAAGCCTCCCCAGGAGGAGCCGTACATCCCGACGCGTCCCGTTGACCACTCCTGGGCAGCGAGCCAGGCGATCGCCTCGACGAGGTCGGCCTGCTCCTGCGGCGGGTACTCGTCGACGGCGATCCCCTGGGAGGAGCCCGTGCCGCGGAGGTCGATCCGGCAGACTGCGAACCCGCCCTCCTCGCAGATCCGTCCGTACTCCTCGTCGTAGGACGACGTCAGGTCGTCCATCCGGTAGGGGAGCGCCTCGACGACGACCGGCGCCGGGAGCGACTCCGGCAGGAAGAGCCGCGCCGCCAGCCGCACGCCGTCCGGCATCGGGATCCACACGTGGCGGTGCTCCACGGAGCGATCCTAGGGCGGCCACTAGGATCGCCGGACCGTGGAGCTCCGCCTCAGTCCCGAGCAGGCTTCGCTCCGCGAGCAGGCCGAGGTCTTCGCGCGATCGCTCGAGCCGCTCGCCGAAGCGAGCCCCGAGGCACGGCGCCAGGGAATGCCGTCGGACGGTGACTCACGCGAGGTGACCGCTGAGCTCGGGCGTGCGGGATGGATCGGGATGACCTGGCCGGTGGAGGTCGGCGGCCGCGGCCTCTCTCACGTCGACACGGCGCTCATGGAAGACGTCCTCGGCTACCACTGGCTCCCGCTCTCCCTCTACCTCCTCTCGTACAAGACCGTCGGCTGCGCTCTGGAGCGGTTCGCGCCGCCCGAGCTCCGCGAGTGGCTCCTCCCGGAGATCGCCCGCGGCGGCCTGGTCTTCTGTCAGGGGTTCTCGGAGCCCGGCGCGGGGAGCGATCTCGCGGCGCTCGCAACCCGCGCGCGCGTCGAGCGGGACCGGTTCGTCGTCAGCGGGCACAAGATCTGGACCTCGAGCGCGTGGCTCGCCGACTGGATCTACCTCGCCGTGCGCACCGACTCGGCCGAGTCCAGGCATCGCGGGATCTCCGTCCTCGTCGCGCCGATCGACACGCCCGGGATAGAGGTGCGGCGCTTCCCTGCGCTCGGCGGCGGCTACCTGTGCGAGGTCTTCCTCGACGAGGTCGAGATCCCGCGCTCGAACCTCGTGGGCGAGCTGCACGGCGGCTGGGAGGTGCTCATGGGGACGCTCGACTTCGAGCGGGTCACGGCCGAGAAGCTCGGCTCGCTCGCCTGGCTCGTGGACGCGCTCGACGAGCACCTCGTCGCGACCGATCACGGCGACGCGAACGCGTGGAAGCGGGTCGCGCGTCTTCGCGGGGAGCTCGCAGCAGGTCGCCTGCTGTCGCTGCGGGCGGCGAGCCTGCTCGACCATGGAGAGCCGGCGAGTGCGGCGTCGGCGATGGCGAAGCTCGCCGGGGCACGGCTCGCCCAGCGGCTCGCGCACGAGGCGATCGAGCTCCTCGGGCTCGACGGGCTGCGCGACGGCGACCTCGATGCGCCTCTTCGTGGCCGCGCGGCCGCTCTCTACCGCGCGAGCGTCGGGTCGACGATCTCCGGCGGGACGACCGAGGTGCAGCAGCTCGTGATCGCGCGGCGGGGGCTGGGACTGCGATGAGCGGCCCGCTCGACGGAATCCGAGTCGTCGAGTACGCGCAGTATGTCGCGGGACCGCTCTGCGGAGTTCTCCTCGCCGATCTGGGCGCGGACGTCGTCAAGGTCGAGCCTCCCGCGGGCGACGCGTACCGCCAGGTGATGCCGGTCGCGCCCGGGCTCGGGCGCTACTTCCTGCCGCTGAACCGCGGCAAGCGCTCGGTCGTCCTCGACCTCAAGACGGAGGACGGCCGGCGCGCGAGTGCGCGTCTCTCGACGGCCGCCGACGTCGTGCTGCACAACTATCCGCCGGGGCGCGCCGAGAGCTTCGGCCTGGACTGGCCGTCGCTCCACGACCGGTCTCCGAAGACGGTCGCCGGAGTCGTGACCTCCTTCGGCTCGCGCGGGCCGCTCGCCACGTCGCCCGCCTACGACCTGGTCGCGCAAGCGCGGTCCGGGCTCCTCACGTCGCACGCGTCGCCGGGCGATCGCGTTCCCGTGCGGGCGGGAGGCATCCCCATGGCCGATCTGACGGCGGGCTTCCTGCTCTCGTCCTCGGTCCTCGCCGCCTTGCTCCGGGCACGGGAGACGGGAGTGGGGGAGCTCGTCGAGGTCTCGCTGCTCGAGGCGGCGCTCGCGGTGCAGCTCCAGGACCTCGTCTGGCTCGAAGGCGAGAGCGCCGAGGCGCCTCTCCGCGTTGCCGACCGCGCCCACCTGGACGAGCGTGCTGCGGAGATCGCTGGGGGCGTCGCGATGAACCCCTACTACCGCTGCTTCGAGGCCGTTGACGGCTTCGTGGCGGTCGCCTGCCTCAACCTCGCCCAGCGGCTCGCGTTCCTCGCGCTCTTCGGGCTCGAGGACGCGACGGCCGACGCACCGGACCTCGTCCCGGACGATCGCGAGATCCTCGAGCGCAAGGTGACGCTCACGGCCGAGATCGAGCGGCGGATCTCCGAGCGGCCGAGCGCAGTGTGGCTCGAGCGGTTCACACACGCTGGCGTTCCGGCGGGGCCGGTGCTCGCGCGAGAGAGCGTCCATGCCGACCCGCAGGTGCTCGCCGAGCATCTCGTCGCCGAGGTCGTGCAACCCGGGCTCGGAGCGGTGAGGCTCCTCGCGCCGTTCTTCTCCGCAGGCTCTCGATCGACGGACGCCGCACCGGCCCCCGAGCTCGGCGCCGACACGGATGCAGTGCTTGCGGAGCTCGCGTGAAGCTCGCGCTCTCGAGCGAGGAGCAGCTCTTCGCCGAGTCGGTGCGGACGGCGATCCACGGATGGCAGCCGGCTCGCGAGCCCGAGCTCGGCGCATGGCTCGACGACCGCGACGACGCGCTCGCCGAGCGCCTCGCCGCTGCCGGTTGGGGCGAGCTATGGGGTGACACCGCGCTGCTCGGCGCCGCGGTCGCCGGCGGTCTCGAGCTCGGGCGGGCGGCGGCGCCTGCCTGCCTGGTCGACGAGGCGACGCTCGGCGGCGCGCTCACGATCTCCGGTCGCGCGCGCCACGGCGCCGGTGCGAGCCGTCTGGCCATCCCGGTCCCCGGCGGCGGTCTCGGTCTCGCCGAGGTGCCACCCGCGTGGGAGCCGGAGCCGACACTCGACGGCAGCGGAACCGTTCGCGTCGTCACGGACATCGCCCACGAGCTTCCGGCGCCCGACGGGGCCGCGCGTCTCGGAGCCTGGACCGCGGTCGCCCTCGCGTACCTCGCGGGGCTCGCTGCCGCCGTGCTCGACCGCTCGGTCCAGCACGCGCGGACGCGGAAGCAGTTCGGCGCGCCGCTGACGGCCCTCCCCGCCGTCCAGGCGAGGCTCGCCGACGCCGCGCTCGCAACCGAGGGCCTCGAGCTCCTCGCGATCGCGTCGGCCGATCGCGACGGCGGCATCGACGCGCCCGCGCTCCTGTGGGCGGGCGACGCGTGCTGCGAGGTGACGGCGTCCGCGCATCAGGTGCACGGCGCGGTCGGATTCGCCCTCGAGGCCGGGCTGCACGTCTTCCACCGCCGCGCGCGCTCGACCCAGGCATGGGCCGCGGCGGTCTGCGCGGCGGTCCGCTGAGGGCTCAGCCGGGGTCGCGGGCGCTCCACGCGGGAGAGCGGATCTCGGCGACGGCGACGTCCAACCATGCGATCCGCGCCTCCGCCTGGCGGATTCCTCCCTCGAGCGCGATCCGGAACGAGCGGGACTTCCGATCGTCGCCGGTCGGCTCGTCCTGTATCCGCAGGTACTCGTCGAGGACGCCCTGCCAGTACGAGCGCTCCCGCTCGAGCTGCTTCGCGGCTTCGGAGGGGTCGAGGAGCCAGAGGAAGAAGATCCGGAGCGCGGCGTCGCTGCGGACCCGTCGGTCGGGCTCCGTCTCCCGGAGCCAGCGCGTGATCTCGTCGAGACCGGCCTCGGTCACCGCATACGTCTTGGAGTTGCGTGCGCCCGAGGCCGTCTGCTCGATCAGCCCCTCCCCGAGGAGGCGCCCGAGCTCCGGGTAGATCTGGCTGTGGCTCGCGGGCCATGCGTACGCGAGCGACTGCTCGAAATACTTGAGGAGCGCGTAGCCGGTTCGCGGCTGATCGGCGAGCGAGCCCAGAAGGGCTAATCGAAGCGACATCTCAATATGTAAGTCTTGACATGTAAATCATGAAAGGACAGTATGTCCGTCCATGCGGATGCCGGGTCTGTTCCTCGTCCCAGTCGCCATGCTGTTGGTCGCGTCCGCGGGGCAGGCCCGGCCGTCCGCGCCGTCGACCGCGGCCCAGGACGTCCGCCTCCTCGGCAGCTCGATCGAGTCGATTCATCCAGCGCCGTTCCGGAGCGTGTCGCGCACGCGTTTCCATGCAGAGGTCGAGGCGCTGGCGCGCCGCGCCCCGAGCATCTCCCGCGACGAGCTCCTCGTCGGCGTGCTGCGGATCATCGCGCTGCTCGGGCCGCGGAACGGCCACACCGGGCTCTTCCCGGGCGACCCGGGCAACGTCGCGCCCTTCCATCTCTACCCGATCCGGCTGTACCGCTTCGCGGATGGCGTGTTCGTCGTCGACGCGAAGGACGAGTCGCTCGTCCGCGACCGCCTCGTCGCCGTGGGCGGCGTTCCGGTGGAGAAGGTCTTCCAGCTCGTGAACCCGCTGACGCCGCACGACAACGCCTCGAACACCCGTGGCATGGCGCCGCACTTCGCGATCACCGCCGAGGTGCTCTCGGGTCTCGGGATCACGGACGGCGCAGGCCCTACGACGTTCACCTTCCAGCGTCCGGGCGGAGAGCCCGTCGATGTCACCCTCACGCCGATCCCCTCGCCGCAGTACGCATCCGAGTTCGCCGACCCGCTCCACGGCCACTACCCTTCCGTGCTCCCGAGCACCTCGAAACCTCTCTACCTCGCGAACAGCGGCAAGGCCCTCTGGGCACGCACGCTGGTAGGCGGTCGAGCCGTGTACGTCGGCTACAACGCGGTCGTCTCGCCAGCGCCGGCCATCCTGCGCAAGATCGGGCGCCTCGCGCGTGCTCCTCGAACGCGACGGGTCATCGTCGACGTCCGTCTGAACGGCGGCGGCGACAACACGACGTACGGCCCGCTGCTCGAGCTCTTCCGCTCCCCGGCGGTGAACCGCCGCGGGAGGCTCTACCTCCTGACCGGGCGGGCGACCTTCTCTGCCGCGGCGAACTTCGCGGCCGAGATCGATCGCGATACGCGGGCGACGATCGTCGGCGAGCCGACGGGCGGTGGCGTCGAGACCTACGGCGACACGACGCCGGTTCTCCTTCCGAGCCTCGGCTGGTACGTGTACGTCGCCGCCCGCTACCACGCGAGGACGCGCGGGCCGAACGACCACCGGCTCGCGATCGCGCCGGACATCCGGGTCGATCTCACGTCCACGCAGTACTTCGCGGGCCGCGACCCCGTGCTCGAGCGCGCTCTCCGCGGCCTGTAGGAAGGCCGCGCTCGCGTGCGCCTTCCCCGCGCGGCCCGCCCGCGGATCGTCGATGAGCTCGCCTTTGGGCGTGGGCCGAGGATCGAGGGCAGTGGCCACGGTTGCGCGCGCACCCAGGCGAGGGCGACCTGCGACGCTGTCGCGCCGGAGTGGGCGCAACCGTCGTGGCATCCCTCGATCGAGGGGTTGAATTCGACCACGCGACTGTCGTACGGTCACGCTGGTGCACGGTCTCACCTAGGGAGGCGGCGTCTGAGCGCAGTGTCGGACCACGTGGTCCGCGTCGAGATCCTCGCGCGCCGGGACTGCCCCGGACGCGGGATGACGATCGCGCTGGTCGACCGCGTCCTCGAGACGACGGGCGTCCCCGCGAAGGTCGAGGTCGTCGACATGGTCACCAAGTCCCAGGCAGAGCGACGGCGGTTCCTCGGCTCGCCCTCCGTGCGCGTCGACGGCGTGGACGTCGAGCCGGGATCCAACGGCCGCTCGGGCTACACGCTGCTCGCGCGCGTCTATCGGACCGAGCAGGGGCTGCAGGGCTGGCCCGACGAGCACTGGATCCAGGACGCGATCGCCCTCGCCGCAGGTCAGTCGCTGGGCGGCGTGGGCGTGTCGTCGAGATCCTCGGCGACGAGCCCGTAGAGGACGCCGTCGGCCCACTGGCCGTCGCGCCAGTAGGCCTTCCGCCGCACCCCCTCCCGGACGAAGCCCGACCGCTCCGCGTGCTGCTGTGCGCGCTCGTTGAAGCCGTAGACCTCGAGCTGCAGGCGGTGGAGATCGAGGTCGAAGATCAGGTGGCGCTGGAGCGCGCGCGCGGCGACGTCGGCCACGCGGTGCCCGCGGAAGCCGGGGTGGACCGCGAGCCCGCTGAGGTGGGCGATGCGGCTGCGGACGTTCGTCCGCTCGAAGCGCATCGTCCCGGCCGGCTCGCCGTCGACCTCGATCACGAAGACGCCGAACGCGTCCGGATCGTTCTCCGAGCGCTCCACCTCCGCGCGGATCTCGTCGTGGTTGCGCGACCCGACCGCCGCGAGGAACGGCTCGACCTCCTCGTGGGTCACGAGGTCGACGAGGAAGTCCACGTCGTCCTCCCGCGCCCGGCGGAACGTGACGGCCACGGTCGGCGACCGTATCAGCCTCGCCGCGGCGCTCGTCAGGCCCCGCGTGGTCCGGAGCCGGTGCAGCCGGAGGAGTCGGTCGGAGCCCCCGGTTAAGCTGGACGCCTGAGCAGCGTTGCGGATCAGCCGCTCCATCGCGCTCTCGGCCTGACGGACGAGGAGCACGACCGCATCCATTCCCTGCTCGGCCGCGCTCCGAACGACTTCGAGCTCGCCGTCTTCTCCCTGCTCTGGTCCGAGCACTGCGGGTACAAGCACTCGGCCCGGCTCCTGAAGCGCCTGCCGACGGAGGGCGAGTACGTGCTCCAGGGGCCGGGAGAGAACGCGGGTGTCCTCGACGTCGGGGAGGGGCTGGCGGTGGCGTTCAAGGTCGAGAGCCACAACCATCCGTCCGCCGTCGAGCCGTTCCAGGGCGCGGCCACGGGAGTCGGCGGGATCCTCCGGGACATCGTCGCGATGGGCGCGCGGCCGGTCGCGCTCCTCGATGGTCTGCGGTTCGCGGAGCCGGGTCACGAGCTCTCCCGCGCCGTCGGCGGGATAGCGGCGTATGGGAACTCGGTCGGCGTCGCGACCGTCGGCGGCGAGACGGTCTTCGACGAGTCCTATCGGGACAACTGCCTGGTGAACGCGATGTGCATCGGGCTCGTGCCGATCGGCCGCGTGCTCCGCGCGTCGGCGTCGGGGAGCGGGCAGGCCGTCGTGGTCTTCGGCGCGACGACGGGCCGCGACGGGATCGGCGGTGCGTCCGTCCTCGCGAGCCAGGAGCTCGACGACACCGCCGCGGACAAGCGTCCCTCCGTCCAGATCGGCGATCCCTTCACCGGCAAGAAGCTGATCGAGGCCGCGACCGACCTCGCGCGCGCGGGGCTGGTCGAGGCGCTCCAGGACTGCGGCGCCGCGGGTCTCGCCTCGGCGCTCGCGGAGATGGCCTCGTCGTTCGGCATCGACGTCCACCTCGACCTCGTCCCGCTCCGGGAGGAGGGCATGGAGCCGTGGGAGGTGATGATCTCCGAGAGCCAGGAGCGGATGGTCGCGCTCGTCCGGCCGACCATGCTCGAGGCGGTCGAGCAGGTGCTCGACCGCTGGGAGCTCCACCACGCACGGATCGGCGAGGTGACGACGACCGGGGAGCTCCGCTGCTTCTGGGAAGCGTCCGAGGTGGGAGCGATCCCGGCCCGCTTCCTCACCGAGGAGTGCCCGCGCTACGACCTCGTCCGCGAACCGCGCCCGGCGATCACCGTCCGCGAGCTCGCCTCGCCGCCGACGCCGGAGCAGGCGCTCCTCGAGCTCATCGGCTCGCCCAACCTCTCGAGCCGCGAGTTCGTCTACCGCCGCTACGACCAGCTCGTCGGGTCGAGGACGGTGCGCCGCCCCGGGCTCGACGCCGCCGTGCTCAGGCTGCGCCCGATGATGCGCGGCCTCGCGCTCTCACTCGACGGTCCGGGTCGGGTCGCGCGGCTCGACCCGTTCCTCGGCGGCGCTCTCGCGGTGTTCGAGGCGGCGCGGAACGTCGCCTGTGCCGGCGGCGAGCCGATCGGCTTCACGAACTGCCTCAACTTCGGAAACCCGGAGAAGCCGGAGGTCGGCTGGGAGCTCTCCGAGGCGGTCGAGGGCATTGCGAGCGCGTGCCGAGCGCTCCGGGTGCCGATCGTCTCCGGCAACGTGTCGCTCTACAACGAGACCAACGGCCGCGCCATTAACCCGACGCCCGTCGTCGGCTGCGTCGGCATCGTCGAGGACGTGCGGCACGTCCCGAAGAAGTGGCAGGAGGGCGACGCGATCCTCCTCGCCGAGACGGCCACGCCGCTCTCGCTCGCGGGAAGCGAGCTCCAGGCGCGGTACGGCGAGGTCGGTGGGAACCCCCCGGCGCTCGACTTTCCCGCCGAGGCGCGGCTCGTCTCGTTCCTCTGGCAGGCGGCGCCGCTCTGCTCGCTCGTTCACGACGTCGCCGAGGGAGGGATCGCCCTCTGCCTCGCGGAGGCCGCGATCCACTCCGGCTGCGGAGCGGAGCT
Organism: uncultured Actinomycetes bacterium; assembly: GCA_963809405.1. Classification (GTDB taxonomy): domain Bacteria; phylum Actinomycetota; class Thermoleophilia; order Gaiellales; family Gaiellaceae; genus GMQP-bins7. Next base: position 317,281 of record CAWEJN010000002.1, on the reverse strand, counting down.
CGCTCTCGGCGACGATCTCGTGGAGCTCTTCGGCGAGGTCGGGGGACGGGCGGTCCTCGCGTGCCGCTCGGACGCGTACGCGCGCCTGCGCTCGCTCGCGCTCGAGCTCGACCAGCCGCTCATCCGCATCGGCTCGGCCGGCGGAGCTACCCTGCTCGGAGTGGAGCTCGAGAAGCTCCGCGAGGCCTGGGCGGCGACGCCGCCGGCCGCATCCCGGAAGGAACGCTGACGTGTGTGGAGTCTTCGGCATCAGGTCGGAGGAGCGGGACGTGTCGCGTCTCGCCTACTTCGGGCTGTTCGCGCTGCAGCACCGCGGCCAGGAGTCCGCCGGCATCGCGGTCTCGGACGAAGGCCGCCTAACGGTTCTTCGCGACATGGGTCTCGTCGCCCAGGTCTTCAACGAGCAGCAGCTCCAGGCGCTCCCCGGCGAGGTCGCGATCGGGCACACCCGCTACTCCACCACGGGCGCGAACCGGTGGGCGAACGCGCAGCCCCTCATCCACCACGGACGGGAGCGCACGATCGCGCTCGGCCACAACGGCAACCTCGTCAACGTGGAGGAGCTCCGTGCGGAGCTCACCGCCGACGGCGTCCGCCTGACTTCGGGATCCGATTCGGAGGTGATCGCAGCGCTCGTCGCCCGCGACCCGGCCCCTCTCGAGGAGGCTGTCGCACACGCGATGGCGCGCCTCGAGGGCGCGTACTCGGTGACCGCTCTCTCGGAGGGCGTCCTCGTCGCGTTTCGCGATTCGTTCGGCTTCCGGCCGCTGAGCCTCGGCCGCGTGGGCGAGGACTGGGTCGTTGCGTCCGAGACGTGCGCGCTCGACCTGATCGGCGCCGATGTCGTGCGCGACGTGCGCCCGGGCGAGGTCGTCCGGATCGACGAGGACGGACTGCATGCGGCGCAGGCCGTGCCGTCGGGCCGCAACGCCCTGTGCATCTTCGAGCACGTGTACTTCGCGCGGCCCGACTCGCGGCTCGGCGGGGTCGAGGTGCACGGCGCACGGATCCGCATGGGCGCGCGGCTCGCGGAGGAGGCGCCGGTGGACGCGGATCTCGTGATCGGGATCCCGGACTCCGGAACGCCCGCCGCGATCGGCTACTCGAAGGAGTCGGGCATCCAGTTCAACGAGGCCCTGATCAAGAATCGGTACGTCGCGCGCACCTTCATCCAGCCCGACCAGGCGATGCGTGAGCAGGGCATCCGGATCAAGTTCAACCCGCTCGACGAGGTCGAGGGCAAACGCATCGTCGTCGTCGACGACTCCATCGTCCGCGGCAACACCATGCGCCAGCTCGTCTCGATGCTCCTCGACGCCGGCGCCGCGGAGGTCCACGTGCGTGTCTCCTCGCCGCCCGTCGTCTCGCCGTGCTTCTACGGGATCGACATGGCCGACGAGGACGAGCTCGCGGCCGCGCACCGCTCGGTCGAGGAGATGCGTGTGCACATCGGCTCGACCTCGCTCCACTACCTCTCGGTCGAGGGCATGCAGGAGGCGACGGAGCTCCCCGAGGACACGGTCTGCCGCGCCTGCTTCACGCGCGACTATCCGACGCGGGTTCCGGAGGGCGCCGCCAAGCTCCGCTTCGAGAGCGCCCCCGCCTGAGCCGGCGCTTGCGCGCCCCGAGCGCTACGTCAGCTCCTGCCAGCGGCGGTACCGAACCGCACGCCTCGCAGTCCGCTCGTCGATCCCCTGCTCGATCAGTTCCTGGCGCACCTCGCCCTCCTGCGCCATGCGCAGGAAGAGCCACGCGATGGCGACGATGGTGACGACCGAGCCCTCGAGCATCATCACCGATCCCGCGAGGCTCTGGTCGGCGGACGCGGAGAGGCCGAGGTAGTCCGTCCCGCGGTCGTACACGCTGTAGAACGGCGAGCCCGCCCAGATGAAGACGTTCCCGATCACGGTCGCGACGAGGCGGACGCCGAGGATGTAGGAGAGCTTCGCGCCCGTCCCGAACCACTCCGGGGCGGGCAGGGTCTCGAGCACGGGCAGCCAGAGGACGAGCCCGCCCGCGAAGAACGCGATGTGCTCGACCGCGTGCACGGCCTCGTGCCGCACGGCCGCGTCGTACATGAACGGCAGGTGCCAGAGCCCGAGGTTGAGCGCCCACACGGGGAGCGCGACGAACGGGTTCGAGAAGACGCGCAGCCGCATCACCCCCGGGAGAGCGAGGATCGGCCGGAGGAGCGGGCCCGTCAGGCCGGCCAGGATGCAGAGCGGCGCGAGGTCGCCGATCAGCAGGTGCTGGACCATGTGGAACGAGAAGAGCTCCTCCTCGCCCACGGTCGCGATCGGAGACGCCACCGCCACGAGGAGGAGCACGATGCCGAGCGAGAAGAGGCCGATCCGCCAGTCCGGCACCGGTTGTCCGCGGCGCGCCAGCGTCCGTGCGCGCACCGCGTAGGCGACCGCGATGGCGAGGATCGGGGCCAGCTGCAGCGGCTCGAAGCTCCAGCTCGTGAGCAGCGACGGCTGGTTCACGACGTCCACTGTAGGGCCGTAGACTCGCTGCGTGGAACGAGAAAGGCCGACGTACGCGTCATCCGGCGTCTCGCTCGAGACCGCGGATGCGATCGTCGAGCGGCTCCGTGCCGCCGCGGAGTCGACGGGGGCGCACGGCTTCGGCGCTTTCGCCGGCCTGTACGAGATCGACAGCGGGAGGTCGCTCGTCGCCTCGACCGACTCCGTCGGCACGAAGCTCATCGTCGCCAGGCAGCGCGGTGCGCTGCGCAACTGCGGGATGGACCTCGCGGCCCACTGCATCAACGACGTCCTCACGTCCGGCGCCGAGCCCCTCTTCTTCCTCGACTACGTCGCGGCGAACAAGATCGAGCTCGACCCGATCGCGGAGCTCGTCGAGGGTGCGGCGCAGGTCTGTCGCGATGCGGGATGCATGCTCCTGGGCGGCGAGACGGCGGAGCTGCCCGGGATCTACCGGGACGATGAGCTCGACTTCGCCGGCACCTGCGTCGGGCTCGTCGAGCGGGACCGGCTGATCGACGGGTCGCAGGTGCAGGCGGGTGACGTCGTCGTCGGTTTCGCGTCGGCCGGGCTGCACGCGAACGGCTTCTCACTCGTCCGGCAAGTGCTGGCGAACGAGGACTACAGCGGCGCCGACCTCCTGGCTCCGACGCGTCTCTACCTCCGCCACGTGCACGCGCTGCGCGCGCGCACCGAGGTGCGCGCGCTCGCCAACGTCACCGGCGGAGGGATCCTCGGCAACCTCAAGCGCGTCATCCCCGAGGGCTTGCGGCTCCGGATCCAGTGGGACGCCTGGGAGCGGCCGCCGGTGTTCAACTGGCTCGCGCGCCACGTCGCCGAGGAGGAGCTGCGCCGCGTCTTCAACCTCGGGATCGGGTACTGCGCCGTCGTCCCCGAGCCGGTCTACGGCCTCGTCATCGGCCGCATCGAGCGGGCGTGATCGGGGTCCTGGCGAGCGGCGAGGGGACGAACCTGCAGGCACTGCTCGACGCGGAGCTTCCGGTAGCCGCCGTCGCGTCGAACGTCTCCGGCGCGCGGGCGCTGATGCGAGCCGAGCGTGCCGGCGTTCCGGCGGCTCCGTTTCCGCTCGACGGCTTCGAGAGCCGCGCTGCCCGTGACGAGGCGATGGCCGACTGGCTCGTGGCACACGGCGTCCGGCTCGTCGTCTGCGCCGGGTACATGCACCTTCTCACGCCCGCTTTCCTCGAGCGCTTCGGCGGGCAGGTGGTGAACGTCCACCCGGCACCGCTGCCCGCGTTCCCGGGAGCACATCCGCTCGAGGACCTCCTCGCCGCCGGTGCTCGCGAGGCTGCTGCGACGGTGCACTACGTCGACGAGGGAGTCGACACGGGGCCGGTCATCGCGAGCGAGCGCGTTCCCGTGCGCCCCGGCGACACGGTCGAGACGCTGCGCGAGCGGGTCCACGCCGTCGAGCACCGGCTCCTGCCGGAGGTCGTCCGCGAGCTGTGCGCGCACTGATCTCCGCCCACGACAAGACGGGCGTCGCCGAGTTTGCTCGCGGCCTCGCCGAGCTCGGGTTCGAGGTCGTCGCGAGCGGTGGGACCGCCGCACTGCTCGAGGAGTCGGGCGTCACGGTCACGACGGTCGAGTCCGTGACCGGCTTCCCGGAGCTGCTCGACGGACGCGTCAAGACGCTGCACCCGCGAATCCACGCCGGGATCCTCGCGCGCCGCGGGGTCGAGAACGACCTGGCGCAGCTCGACGAGCAGGGAATCGAGCCGTTCGACCTCGTTTGCGTGAGCCTCTACCCCTTCGAGCAGATCGCGGGCTCGCCCGGCACCGACGACGACGACGTGATCGAGATGATCGACATCGGCGGGCCTGCGCTTCTCCGAGCAGCCGCGAAGAACCACTCCTCGGTTACGCCGGTGTGCCGCCCCCAGGACTACGACGACGTGCTCCGCGAGCTTCGATCCCGCGGCGGCGAGACGTCGCTCGACACGCGCCGCTGGCTCGCGGGGGTCGCGTTCGCGACGACGGCTGCGTACGAGGCGGCGATCGCACGCTGGTTCGAGGAGGGGGCAGGAGGCTTCCCCGAGACGTTCACGCCCGTCTTCGACAAGATCCTCGATCTCGCGTACGGTGAGAACCCCCATCAGCGTGCCGCGTACTACGAGGAGCGGGGCACGCGCCGCCACCTCCTCTCGCGGGTCGAGCAGCTCCCCGGCCGGGCGCTCTCGTTCAACAACCTGAGCGACCTCTCCGCCGCACGGATGCTCCTCCGCGAGCTCGATCCTCCCGCGTGTGTGATCGTGAAGCACGCTAACCCGTGCGGCGTCGCGGTCGCCGACTCGCTCGAGGAGGCGTACGCGAAGGCGCTGGCCGCCGATCCCGTCTCGGCGTACGGTGGCGTCGTCGTCCTCAACCGTCCAGTGTCGGCGGAGCTCGGCGCGGCGCTCGCCGAGCAGTTCGTGGAGGTGCTCCTCGCCCCGCGCTACGAGGAAGGCGCCCTCGACGCGCTCGCCCGGAAGACGTCGCTCCGGATCCTCGAGGACACCGAGCGGCGCTCGCTCGTCGAGACCGAGCGCGACTACCGCCGCGTCCTCGGCGGGCTGCTCGTCCAGGACCGCGATCTCGAGCCGCCCGACCGCTCGCGCATGGACGTCGCCTGCGGGAGCCCGACCGAAGAGCAGTGGTCGGATCTCCTGTTCGCGTGGCTGGTCGTGAAGCACGTGCCGTCGAACGCGATCGTCCTCGCCCGCGACGGTCGGACGATCGGGATCGGCGGCGGCCAGACGAGTCGTGTCGACGCGGTCAGGATCGCGCTCGAGAAGGCGCGTGAGGTCGGGCACGAGCTCGAGGGTTCCGTCCTTGCCTCGGACGCGTTCTTCCCCTTCGCCGACGGTCCCCAGCTCGCGCTCGACGCGGGCGTGGCTGCGTTGATCCAGCCGGGCGGGTCGAAGCGCGACGCCGAGGTGATCGAAGCGGTCTCGGAGGCGGGCGCTGCGATGGTGTTGACGCACGAGCGCCACTTCCGGCACTGATCGCCCTCGAGCGCCGGATCGGGCTACTCGATCCCCTCGTCCTCGTTGAGGATGTGCGCGAGGCGAGTGTGTGCCTCCTCGAGCTCGATCTGCTTTCCCGCCTCGAGCTCGCGTCGGAGGTCGAGGAGCACTGCTGCGACCTCCGGCCGCCCCTCGAGCTCGTACTCGACTCGCGCCAGCGTGCAGCCTCGCTCCCAGAAAGGACACTCCTCGCCGGGACAGCGCTCGGCGTGGCCCTCCGCGACGAGCTCGATCGTGCAGAGCGGGTGGTGAGCCGTGTCCTTCTTCATGAAGCGAGGGTGGCAGCACTCCCGCGCACATCCATCGGCGCTCGTGCGGATCGCGCTGCGGGAAGCTACGCAGTGGAATTCGAGTAGCGCCTGCGCACGGCCCGTGGACGGAAACGGGGGCGGCAGCGCCGCCCCCGTTTCCCTGCCTTCATCGAGCTCCGCGTGCTACTGCGCGAGCCTGACCTGCACGAGCCGGTAACCGGCGATCCCGCCGAGCGGCGGGTCGCCCTGCCGGTACGCCTTGACGAAGAACTGCACGTTGAACCCCGAGCGCGGCTGCGGGAAGTTCGCGTTCGGGACGAGCTGGAACGACGCCCAGCCCGTGCCGTCCGTCGCCGTGCGCGTGCCGCTCGTGACGCGCGGAGTCGCGCGCATGAACACGACCGCACCGCGGATGAGGAGCCCGCGCGAGTCCTTCACCAGCACGCGAATGCCGATCGGTGCCGTGCGCGAGCGCACCGGGTTCGGCGAGAACTGCACCTGCGACACGATCAGCCTTTCGCCCTTCGGGACGGTCGAGACCGAGACGGCCTGTCCGCCGCTCGGCGGAGGAGTCGTCCCCTCGCCGGAGACGACACGGAAGTCCGACACGGCTGAGCGCGTCCCGCTGTCGTTCCGCGCGGTCACCCGGACGCGGAGCGCGCGGCCGGAGTCGCGATCGACGACCTGGTACTGGTTGTCGGTCGCTCCGTCGATCTCGCTGCAGTTCGTGCCGTCCTTGGCGCAGCGCAGCCACCGGAAGCTGTACGTGATCGGCTGCTCGCCGACCCACGAGCCGCGGTTCGCGGTGAGCTGGTTGCCGACGCTCGCCGTGCCCGAGATCGTCGGCGGGCTGATGTTCGCCGGCCGAGCCGAGACGATCACGTTCGTCGGGTTCGACGTCGACGTGGCCTGACCGTCGGCGTTTGACGCCGTCACCTGCGAGCGGATCCTGAAGCCGGCATCCGCCGGGCGCAGGACGTACGTGTTGTCGCTCGCGTTCGAGATGCGGGTGCAGTCCGAGCCGTTCGGCAGGCCGCGACCCTGGCACCGGCGCCACTTGAACGTGTACGAGAACGGCGTCGTTCCGATCCACGTGCCACGCGTCGTGCGCAGGACATCTCCGACCTGCGCGGTGCCGGTGACTCGCGGCTCGCCGACGGACGACGGAGCGACGGCAGGCGCGCTGCCCGCTCCGGCGACGGCCATGGACAGCGCCGACAGAGTGGCGACTGCCAGACCCGTTCCAAGGGCCGCCAGGCGTGCGCGGCGGAGTGTCTTCTGTCTGTCTCTCATCTCTCCGACCTCCTCTTTGGCCTTACGAGGAGGCTCTTCCCGAGGCGGAGAGCCGAGGAAACTCATTCGGGGAAGGACTAACGAAAGGCTTACCGCGTGCACAGAACTCTTCACAGGTCGTGAACACGGGTCCCGCTTCGGCCGTGGGAAAGCGACGAAGTAGGCTTGCGCGGCGATGGCGCGCCGCGAGTACCCGACCGTCCTCGAGCTCGTCGGCGGGACGCCGATCGTCCGTCTGGAGCGCCTGAGCCGAGAGGTTCCGGGCGAGCTCCTCGCGAAGCTCGAGTACCTGAACCCCGGGGGCTCCGTGAAGGACCGGATCGGGCTCGCCATGCTCGAGGCCGCCGAGCAGGACGGCCGGCTACGTCCTGGTGGGACGATCGTCGAGCCGACCTCCGGGAACACCGGCGTCGGGCTAGCGATCGCGGCGGCGCTCCGCGGCTACCGCTGCATTTTCGTGATGCCGGACAAGATGAGCCAGGAGAAGATCTCGATGCTCCGCGCCTACGGCGCCGAGGTTGTCATCACGCCGACCGCCGTGGAGCCGACGTCGCCCGAGAGCTACTACTCCGTCTCCGACCGGCTCGCCGAGGAGATCCCGGGAGGGTTCAAGCCGGACCAGTACTCGAACCCGGCGAACCCCGAGGCGCACTACGAGACGACCGGCCCCGAGATCTGGGAGCAGACGGACGGCGGCGATATCGACGCGATCGTCATCTCGGTGGGGACGGGGGGGACGATCACCGGCGTCGGGCGCTACTTCAAGGAGCATGGCTCGCGCGCGCGCATCGTCGCCGTCGACCCGGAGGGCTCGGTCTTCACCGCGGACGCCGCGCATCCGCAGGGCCCGTACCTCGTCGAGGGGATCGGGAAGGAGCGCTGGCCGGAGACGCTCGACGCATCCGTCGTCGACGAGTGGATACGCGTGTCCGACCGGGACTCGTTCGTGACCGCGAGGCGGCTCGCCCGGGAGGAAGGGCTGCTCGTCGGCGGGTCGACTGGGACGACCGCGTGGGCGGGGATCCAGGTCGCAAAGACGCTCGGGCCGGACGCCCGCGTCCTCATCCTCTTCCCGGACAGCGGGCGCTCGTACCTCTCGAAGTTCTACGACGACAACTGGATGCTCCAGTACGGCTTCCTCGAGCGTGCGGCGCCGACGCCGGCGGTCGAGGAGGTGCTCCGCTTCCGGCGCGTAGGCCACGAGACTCCGACGCTCGTCACGATCGGGTCGCACGAGAAGGTCGGCGCGGCGATCGAGGCGATGAAGCTGTACGGCATCTCGCAGCTCCCGGTCGTTCGGAACGAGCCCGTGGAGTCACTCGCGGACGTCGTCGGGTCGCTCCAGGAGCGCGAGCTCCTCGACCGCGTCTTCCGCAACGCGGACGCCCTGAACGAGGACGTCGCGGTGGCGATGCAGCCGCCGCTCCCGGCCGTCGACGCCGAGGCGTCGCTGGACGAGGTCTACGCGGGTCTCTCGGGCGGAACGGGCGCCGTCGTGGTCGCGAGCGCCGGTCGGCCGACCGGGATCCTCACGCGGTCCGACCTGCTGGAGTTCCTGTCGGCGCAGCGGTCTCAGGTCGAGCTGGGCTAGTCGTTGCGCAGGACAGGAATCCGCTGAGCAGATTCCCGTCGCGCGAAGTCCTCTGACGGCTTCGCAGCCGCGTCGCTCTCTGGTGCTGGAGTGGGCGTCTCCGCGCGGATCGCGGCGTACACGGCCGCCACAACGATGAGCGCGCCGGCGATCGACCACGGGCTCGGCCGCTCCCCGAGCAGGAGCACCCCGAGCGCGATCGCGATGAGCGGGTTCACGTACTGGTGCGTGACGACGAGCGAGATCGGCGCCACGCGCAGCAGCCAGCCGTAGACCGTGAAGCCGACGATCGAGCCGGCGACGACGAGGTAGGCCCACGCCGCCACGGAGCCGGCGGTGATCGCGCTGCCCCCGAGATCGCGCCACTCGCCGAGCGCGAGCGCCGCCACGGTCAGGAAGACGCCGCCTGCCGCCATCTCCCAGACCGCGGCGACTGCCGGGTCGCGAGGCAGCGCGAGGCCTCGCGAGAGGAACGAGCCGAGCGCCCACGAGAACGCGGCCGAGATCGAGATCGCCAGCCCGAGCGCCGTCGAGCCCGAGCCGAGCCCCGGCGCGACGACGAGGAGGAGCCCGGCGAGCCCCGCCAACGTGCTGAGACGGGTCGCTCGCGCCACGCTCTCGCCTGCGACGAGCCGCATGAGGATGATCTGCAGCGGGACGGTGCCGGCGATCATCGCGGCGATGCTCGAATCGATCCGCGTCTCCGCGACGTGCACCACGCCGACGCCGAGCGCGAGCAGGAGGAGCCCGGCGAGCGCGCAGCCACGAAGCTCGCGCCACGAGACGCGCAGGCTCTTCCCGCGCGCGCCGAGTATCACCGCCAGGATCGCTCCCGCGACGAGGAAGCGCGTGCCCGCGGTGAGGAGCGGCGGAAGCGAGTCGACGGCGATCTTGATCGCGACGTAGGTCGACCCCCATACGAAGTAGATGACGGCCAGCCCCGCCCAGACCTGCCGAGAGGGTCCGGTCATGCGAAGGAGAAGGGCCGACTGCGCATGTGCGTGAGAACGCCGAGCAAGCGCCTCGTACTCCGCCGGGACGATCGCAGCTGCTGCTGGACTCGAGCGGCGCCGCTAATGCGCGGCCGAGTCGCTGTCGTCCGGATTCGAAGCCGCCGCCGGCTCGACGGCCTTCCGCTTCTCGGCGCGAAGCTCCTCCTCGAGCCGGTGGGCGCGCTCGTGTGCGCGGCGGCGCGACCTGACCAGCCAAGCAAGGAGAACGACCCCGATCACCGCGACGATGGCGCCCGCGAGCGACGCTCCCCGGAACCCCGGTGCGTCGACGTCGAGCGTGCGGTCTCCCGCGTGCGCGGCGTTCCCGCGGCCCACGACGATGCCGAGCGTGAGCAGATTCGGCGCTGCCAGGAGAATCGCGGCTCCTGCGGCGGCCGCCCACCTCTTCCAGCCGCGCCGCCGGCGAAACGCCCACCACAGGAGCAGGAGCGGCAGGACCGTGAAGACGAAGCCGTAGAAGAGGCCGAGTCCGATCCCGGCGCTGATGCTGCCGTCGACCTGATCGCCGATGCGGTGCGACCACCAGCGCGGGACGAACGCGGCTCCGATCCACCCGACGAGGAGCACGACGGCGAGGACGACGAATCCGACGAGGATCCTCCTCGGCCAGTTCACGTCCCGCGGGGGCGGGGAGGCGGTCGGTGCCTCGGCCATCGCGCGGCGATTATCCCAGCACTCGGAGCCGGTCGGCTAGGTCAGTCCCAGCGACGCGACAGCCGGAACGCCGCGTTGATCAAGCCGACGTGCGTGTACGTCTGCGGGAAGTTGCCGCTCTGCTCGTGCGTGTCGGGGAGGATGTCCTCGCTGTACAGGCCGAGGCCGTTGTGGAGGGAGAGCAGGCGGTGGAAGAGCTCCCGAGCGTCGTCCGTTCGCCCGATGAGCGCGAGCGCCTCGACGAGCCAGAACGTGCAGACCGTGAACACGGCGTGCGGGACGCCGAAGTCGTCCGGGCTCGTGTAGCGCCGGAGCAGTCCGCCGTCGACGGAGAGCGCCTTGCGGATCGCGTCGACGTGACGCTCTGCGCGCGGATCGTCGGGCGGAAAGTAACCGAGGTGCACGGCGAGGAGGAGTGACGCGTCGAGCTGCGGCTCGCCGGCGACCTGGGTGATCGCGCCGATCTCCTCGTTCCAGCAGCGGCTCTCGAGGAGCTCGGCTGCGCGACGCTCGATCGCGCGTGCGCGTGCGGCGACGTCCTCCGCCTCGAGCGCCTCTGCGACCTCGACGGCACGGCGCGCGCCCGCCCAGTGCATGAGCACGGAGAAGCAGTGCAGGCGGGTGCGGCCGCGGAACTCCCACAGGCCTGCGTCCGGCTCGTCGAGACGGGCGTCGATCTGGTTGAGGAGCCCGACGACGAGCGCGACGGCGGTCTGCGGCGGGATCTCGCCGACGAAGCGCGTGTCGAGGAAGAGCCGGCTGACCGCGAGCACCATCTCGCCGTAGACGTCGTTCTGGACGTGCTCGAACGCCTGGTTCCCGATGCGGACGGGACCGTCGCCGTTGTAGCCCGTGAGGTGCTCCAGCTCCCGCTCGGCAGCCTCGGAGTCGCCGTTGATCCGGTACGCGGGCTGGAGCACGCCGCCGCGCTCCTCCGCGAGGTTCCGCAGATAGCCGAGGAAGAGCTCCATCTCCTCCGAATGGCCGAGGCGCTCGAATGCGTTGAGCGTGAAGTAGCCGTCGCGGAGCCAGCAGAAGCGGTAGTCCCACGTGCGACCCGAGCCGGGATGCTCGGGCAGGCTCGTCGTCGTGGCGGCGAGGAGCGCGCCGGTGTCCTCGTACTGGTGGAGCTTCAGGGTGAGCGCCGAGCGGATCACCTCGCGCTGGTAGTCGCGCGGCACGCGCGTTCCCTTCACCCAGCGGCGCCAGTAGTCGAGCGTGCGCTCGAGGAAGCGCTCGGCGGTCTCCTCGAGCCCGGCCTCGAGCGGAGCGCCCCAGGTCAGGACGAGGTGGCGGTCCTCCTCGACGAGGAACGGGCGCTCGTCCTCGACGTACGTCAGCGGGACGTTCGTGGTCAGCCGGACCGGGGTAGGGAAGCCCGTGTACTCGATGTGGTTCGACGCGCGCCAGGAGCCGATCTCGTGCAGGCCGTACTCGTAGGTGGGACGGCAGCGGATGCGAGCTCGCGGCTCCCCCGAGAGCGGTCGCAGGATGCGCACGAGCATCGAGGGCTTGAAGAAGCGGTCGTAGAGCTGGAACCGCGGCGCGAAGTCGAGGAGCTCGAAGGAGCCGGTCGGGCCGCTGAAGACCGTGCGGAGGACGTTCGTGTTCTCGATGTACTCCTGGCGGACCTCGGTCGCGTCCACTCCCTCGATCGCGAATGCGCCGCCCTTGTCGCGGTCGAGGAGCGGGCCGACGACGAAGCTCGAGTCGGGCCGCGGCCAGCACAGCCACTCGACCGATCCTTCGCGGAGGAGCGCGCTGTACGAGCAGTTGCCGATGATGCCGAGGCCGTATGCCATGCGTAACTCGTTCGCGGGCACGTAGGTTGTACCTACCTGCCGGGTGGAACTCGCAGAGGAGGTGGAACCGGTGGCGCGGCGCATCGGACATTCGGGCCTCGTGATCGCGAGCAACCGCTTGCCGGTGCGGCTGACGGTCGGTGGAGGCAAGTTCGAGGTCCAGCCGAGTTCGGGGGGTCTCGCAGCAGCACTGGGAGCGATGCGCGGCGACGCGGCCTGGATCGGATGGCCCGGCACGGTCGTATCGACGAACCTCCGCGACAAGGTCGAGAAGCGCCTCGCCCGGGACAACCTCTACCCCGTCTTCCTCTCGCGGGCGGAGGAGGAGGACTTCTACGGCCGCGTCTGCAACGACACGCTCTGGCCGCTCTTCCACTACTTCACCGGGCAGCTCCGGATCACGCCCGAGGCCTGGGACCGCTACGTCGAGGTGAACGAGCGCTTCGCCGAGCTGATCCTCGAGCACTGCGAGCCGGACGCGCGGGTGTGGGTGCACGACTTCCACCTCATGCTCGTCCCGGCGATGCTCCGCCGGCACTCGCCCGGGCTGTCGATCGGGTTCTTCCTGCACATCCCGTTTCCGTCGTCCGAGGTGTACCGGCTCCTGCCCGCGCGCGAGCAGCTCCTGCGCGGGGTTCTCGGTGCCGACTACATCAGCTTCCAGGTCGGCGACTACGCGCGCCACTTCCGCTCGTCGTGCCTCCGCATCCTCGGGCTCGACTCGTCGCCCGACTGGCTCGAGCTCGACAACCGCCGCATCGGCATCGGCGTCGACCCGATCGGGATCGACGTCGAGGGGTTCCGCGAGCTCCTCGCGGACCCGGAGACCGAGCGCCTCCTCGCCGGGCTCGAGCAGCAGTACGAGGACCGCAAGCTCGTGCTCGGCGTCGAGCGGCTCGACTACACGAAGGGGATCCCGCAGAAGCTCCATGCGTTCGAGCGCTTCCTCGAGGAGGACCCCGACCGGGCACTGACGACGACGATGATCCAGGTGCTCGTACCGTCGCGGCTCGAGAGCCCCGAGTACGTCGCGCAGCGGAACGAGATCGAGCTGCTCATCTCGCGCATCAACGGGCGGTTCGGGCAGCCGGGGATCACTCCGGTCGAGTACCTGCACCGCGACGTCTCGAAGCCCGGGCTCGTCGCGCTCTACCGCCGCGCGGACGTGATGATGGTGACCGCGCTCCGCGACGGGATGAACCTCGTCGCCCAGGAGTTCGTCCTCTGCCAGTCGGAGCCGGGCCTGCCGAGCCGCTGGCGCGGGTCACTGCTCCTCTCCGAGCTGGCGGGATCGGCGCAGGTGCTTCCCGGCGCGCTCCTCGTCAACCCCTGGGACGTGGACGGGGTCGTCGAGCACCTCGCGACCGCGCTCGAGTTGCCTGCGCGCGAGCGCCAGCGCCGGCTCGAGACGATGGCGAAGCGCGTCGAGGCGCTCGACTGCCGGCGCTGGGCCGAGGGTTACCTCGGGCGGCTCGGGAGGTACTCACGGCCACTCACCCGACGCGGGCGTCCCCCCACCGTCGACGAGGCCGTCGAGGAGCGGATCAGCCGTCGCTTCGTGCGCGCCCGCGCACGCACGATCATCCTCGACTACGACGGCACGCTCCGCGAGTTCGAGGCGCACCCCGACCTGGCCTCGCCGACGCCGGAGATCCGGGCACTCCTCCGTGAGCTGTCGGCAATCCCGCACACCGACGTCCACATCGTCAGCGGCCGCCGCCGGCGGAACCTCGAGCAGTGGTTCGGCCGGCTTCCGATCCATCTCAGCGCCGAGCACGGCTACATGGCCCGGGCTCCGGGCGAGGAGTGGCGGACCCTCGTCGACCTCGACCTGAGCTGGCTCCGGCCCATCGAGCGGCTCCTGCGAAAGGTGGCGGCGGACGTCCCCGGCTCGCACGTCGAGCGAAAGTCGTGCAGCGTCGCCTGGCACTACCGCCAGGCGGAGCGCGAGTACGGCGCGTGGCGCGCGCACGAGCTCCTGAACGACCTCGGCCAGCACCTCGCAGGCGCACCAGCGGAGATCCTCCTCGGACACCAGCTCGTCGAGGTCCGAGCGCGCGGAGTCGACAAGGGCGTGTACGTCAAGAGCCTCTTCCCGGACGGGAAGGAGTCGTCGCACTTCGTCATCGGGCTCGGCGACGACCGCACCGACCACGACCTCCTCGACGCGCTCCCGTCCGGTTCGATCGCGGGCCACGTGGGCGGGCTCCTCCCGAGCGCGCGCTCCGCGGACGGCCCGCGTGAGCACATCCACGTCGTCGGGCCGGGAGAGGTGCGCGCGTTCCTGCATGACCTCGCCATGGCGTACGAGGCGAGGCACGGCGGCGACGGGGACGGCCGGGCGGCTCCCGCCCGGACGAAGCCCGCCGCAGCGGCCGACTAGCTCGACGTCTGCGCCAGAGCCGGCATGCGGCGACCGAACGCGGCGGCATGACCGCGCGCGTTCGCCTCGCCGAGCTCGTCCTCGTCGAGCGCGCCGATGCGGAGGAGGAGCTCGAGCTCGTCGCGCAGGTGGGTGCGCATCATCTCGGGACCGTCCGTCGCGATCGTGAAGAGGACGCCCTGGTCGACGAACCGGCGGAACGTCTCCCGGATCGCGTCCTCGTCGGGGAGCGCCTTCGTGAGCAGGTTCGACGTGGGGCAGATCTCGAGCACGATCCCGAGCTCTCGGAGTGCGCCCTCGAGCTCCGGCTCGCCGGCCGCGAGGATGCCGTGGCCGATGCGGTCGGGACGGAGAGACTCGACCACCTCGCCGAGCTCCTCCCGTCCGAGCTCGCTGCCTTCTTCTCCGACGTGGATGGTCACGCCGAGCCCCGCCTCGCGAGCGACCTCGACGAGCGGTGCGATCTGCGTGTAGTCGTACCTCCCGCCGCCCGGCCTCGGCCCGGCGATGTCGATCCCGACGACCCCGCGTGCGGCCCAGCGGATCGCCTTCTCGACGATGATCTCGTTGAGGCGCAGGTCGAAGGTCCGATCCATCATCAGGATCAGCCCCGCCCGCACCTGCGGGTACTCGAGCCCAGCGAGGTCGAGCCCGCGGACGGCCGCGAGGATGATGTGGTCGAGGTCGCGCTCGCCGCCGCGGTTCCGCTTCATCGGGTTGAAGCGCAGCTCGAGCGTCGTGATCCCCTGCGAGCGATACGCGCCGCCGATCGCGCCGTGCACCGAGCGCTCGACGGCGAGCGGCGAGGACTGGATGAGCTCGGTCCAGTGGTAGATCGCGTCGAGCGCGTCGAGACCCTGGACGCCGTGCGGGTCGGAGACCGTGACGAGTGCGTCGAACTCCCAGAAGTCCTTGACCGGGAGGGCGATCCCCTGCTCGTGGGCGAGGCTCCAGAGGATGTCCGAGGCGACCGAGCCGCCGAGGTGCGTGTGCAGCTCCGCCAGGCCTTCGCCCTCGAGGATCACCGCGCGAGTCTACGCTCACCTCCCTTGCGCAAGACCGCCGATCCGCTCTCGCGAATCGCCGGTCGCGCGTAGACGCCTCAAGCGGGCCGCTTCGGGGCCTGGGCTCAGCGCACGACGCGACGCGCTGTCAGGACGTCGACGTCGCCCACGGCCGCGGATCCGGCAGCGGCGTGAGGATGGGACCGAGCTGGTCCCGGAGGTGCTCGAACGCGGGCGGGAGGACGAGCGTCTCGCCCAGGTGCTCCGTGTCCTCGTCGACCGCGAACCCAGGGCCCTGCGTCGCGATCTCGAAGAGGACTCCGCTCGGCTCCCGGAAGTAGACGGACCGGAACCAGAAGCGGTCGATGACCGGCGTCGGGTGCGCGCCTGCCGCCCCGACCCGCTCGTGCCACGCTTCGTGCTCGTCCATCGTCGAGGACCATGCGACGTGGTGCACGGTTCCCGCTCCGGGGACTCCGCGATCCACGGGCGGTGGGTCGTAGCCGTACACGCTGCCGCGGCTCGGCCCACGGACATCCCAGTCGGAATCGCCGACTCGCTCGAACGCCATCCCGCTCTCCAGGAGCTCGCGACTGGCGTCGGGATCGGCTGCGAACGCGCGTACGCCGTCGAAGCCCTGGAGCGCGAGTTCCTCCGGGATCTCGGGGTGCTGCGCGACGAGCGGCTCGTCGTCGGAGTCGCTTACCCGGAGCTCGTGGCGCAGACCCTCGGGGTCGTCGAACACGAGCGCGCCGTCGCTGCGCGACACCGCGTCCGCCTCGCCCGCGAGCCGGCGCTCCCAGAAGACGACCGCCTCGGCCGAGGCGACCCGCCACTGGACGGTGTGCACCATCCCCGTGCCCGCGCGGCCACGCCGGATTCCCGGGTACTCGAAGAACGTGATGTCGCTCCCCGGCGAGCCGTCCTCGTCCGCGTAGAAGAGGTGGTAGACCGTCGGATCGTCCTGGTTGACGCTCTTCTTGACCATCCGGAGGCCGAGGACGCGGGTGTAGAAATCCACGTTGCGCGGCGCGTCGGCCGTGATGCAGGTCACGTGGTGGATCCCGTCGAGGCGCATTCGAGCCAGGGTAGCGCCCGATAGTCTCCCCCCGGTGAAGGTCGGCATCGTCGTCCCCTTCTCGTGGTCGTTCTGGGGGGCGGTCGTCGAGCATGCAGAGCTGCAGGCGGCCGCGCTCGAGGAGCTGGGCCACGACGTCCGCCTGATCATGGGGAACGATCCGCCGGGCCAGTTCACACGCGTCTTGCACCCTCGCGTCGGCAGGCACGGCGACCCGCCGGAGACCGTCATCGCGGTGGGGCGCTCGGTGATCGTCCCGGCGAACGGCTCGCTGCCGAACATCGTCCTCTCACCGCGCACGTTCTTCCGGCTCCGCCGGACGCTCGAACGCGAGCGCTTCGACGTGCTCCACCTGCACGAGCCGATGACCCCCGCGATCTGCACCTCCGCGCTCGTGCTCGCGCGGGCTCCGATCGTCGCGACGTTCCACGCGTCCGGCGAGATGGGGTGGATGCGTCTCGGGCGGCCGGTCTGGGGGTATCTCGTGGACCGTGTCGACCATCGCATCGCCGTCTCGGAGCGCGCGCGCGTCTCGCAGCAGCGGTGGCTCCCCGGCGAGTACGAGGTGATCCCGAACGGCGTCCTCGTCCCGGCGTCCGCGCCGCCCGGTGGACGCGAGCACAGGGTCGTCTTCGCTGGACGCCAGGAGCCGCGTAAGGGTCTGCACGTCCTGCTCCGGGCCTGGCCCGAGATACACCGGCGCACAGGGCTGCAGCTCACCGTCGCAGGAGCCGACCCGCTCGCGGTCCGGCTCCTGCTCAGCCGGCGCCGCGTGCCGGACGACGGCATCGACGTCGTCGGGTTCCTGAGCCAGGATGCGCTGACGGAGACGCTGCTCACCGCAAAGGCGCTCGTCGCGCCGTCGCTCGGCCAGGAGAGCTTCGGGATGGTCCTCACGCGCGCGTTCGCGTGCGCGCTGCCCGCGGTCGCCTCGGACATCCCCGGCTACCGCGAGGTGCTCGACCCGTCGGCATCGGTCGCCGTCGCGCCGGGCGACGTCGATGCGCTCGTCGATGGGGTCGAGGCGATCGTGGCGGACGAGAGCGCGCGCGAGCGGATGGGCTCGGCGGCGAGGGAGATCGCGGTCGAGCGCTACTCGTGGCCGACGATCGCCGCTCGGCTCGAGCGGATCTACGAGTCCCTCGCGGGACGGGAGCTGCGAGAGGCGGCATGAGGGTTCGGCGCGTCCTCCGCAGTCCCTGGCTCCGCGGGGGCGTCGCCCTGCTCGTGGTCGCGTCCGCAGTCGCCGCGATCTGGTGGCGCGGGCCGGACTGGGGCGCGGTGTGGAACGCCTTCGACGTCGTCGAGTGGGGCTGGGTGATCTTCGCCGTCTTCCTCAACCTGCTCTCGGTCATCGCGCGCTCGTTCGCCTGGCAGCTCACGATCGACCAGGCGACACCGGAGCCTCATCCGAAGTACCGGCACGTCTTCTCGTCGTTCTGCGTCGGGTTGCTCGGGAATGCGGTGCTGCCCGCGCGCGCCGGGGAGCTGGCACGCGTCGCGGTGCTCCGCCGGCACATGCCGGAGCACGGCGAGGGCACGAGCGCACGGCTCGTCGGGACCGTGTTCGCGCACCGGCTCTTCGATCTCCCGGCGGTCGCGCTCCTCGTCGTCTACGTCGTGCTGACCTCGAAGATCCCCCACTGGGCGGTGACGAGCCTGGTCCTCTTCGGGCTCGTCGGCATCGCGCTCCTCGCCGTCGCGATGCTCTCGGCGCATGCCCGTGACCAGCGCCTGCCCTCGCTCGACGACGCGGGGTCGATCCGCCGGCTCGTGACGATGGCGCGGCAGGGGCTCGCAGTGCTCCGTGCGCCGCTCCCCGCCGCCGGCGCGATCTTCTTCCAGCTCGTCGGCTGGACGCTCCAGCTCCTCGCAGTGTGGACGGTGATGAAGGCGTTCGATCTGGGCGCTCCGCTCCCCGCTGCGGGCGTCGTCCTGCTCCTCATGAACATCGCGATCGTCTTCCCGCTCTGGCCCGGAAACGTCGGGCTGCTCCAGGCAGCGGTCGCCCTCCCGCTCCGCGACTACGGCGTCCCTTACGCGACCGGGTTCGCCTACGGGCTCGTGCTGCAGGCGGTCGAGGTGTCGGTCGGCGTCGGGCTCGGGCTCATCTTCCTCGCGCGCGAGGGAATCTCGTTCGCGGTGCTCCGCCGCATGCAGGAGGACGAGGATTCGGCCGAGGACGCGCTCGGAGCCGTGCGCGAGATGGTCGACGATCTCGAGCACGAGGAGGCCCGTGAGGGCGCTCCTGTGTCCCGCTAGCCTCAAGGGCGTCCTCTCCGCACGAGCTGCTGTCGCGGCACTCGCCCGCGGTGTTCGCGAGGCAGGAGGCGAGGCTGTCGAGCTGCCCGTCGCCGACGGCGGCGAGGGAACGGCGGACGTCCTCTACGGCGCGCTCGGCGGCGAGTGGCGGGAGGCATCGGTCTCGGACCCGCTCGGCCGGCCCGTCTCTGCGCGCTGGCTCTCGCTCGCGGACGGCCGCGCGGTCGTCGAGGCGGCGGCGGCGATCGGCCTTCCCCTCCTCGCTCCGGACGAGCTCGATCCGCTCCGCGCTTCGAGTCGCGGGCTCGGCGAGCTCCTTTCCGCGATCGCCACCGAGCGGCCGTCGGCGCTGATCGTCGGGCTCGGCGGTGTGGCGACCGTGGACGGCGGAACTGGGCTGCGCGAGGTCGTCGACGAGCTCGCGCTCCCGACCGAGGCACTCTGTGACGTCCGCACGCGCCTGCGCGATGCCGCCCGCCTCTACGGGCCGCAGAAGGGCGCGACGAAGGACGAGGTCGAGACGCTCGAGCGCCGCCTTGCTTCCATGTCCGAGCTGGCTCCCTACGCCGGCCTGCCCGGCGCCGGCGCAGCGGGCGGTCTCGGCGCCGCGCTCGCGGCGCTCGGCGCGAAGCTCGTGCCCGGCGCGGCCAGGGTCCTCGATCTCGTCGGGTTCGACGCGCAGTGCGTGGGCTGCGACCTCGTCGTCACGGGCGAGGGCGAGGTGGACGGGACGACGAGCGAGGGAAAAGCGCCTGGCGAGGTTGCGCGGCGCGCCGTCGAGGCGGGTGTGCGCTGCGTCGTCTTCGGCGGGCGGGTGCTCGCGGAGATACCGGGTGCCGAGACCGTCGCGCTGTCCGGAGATCCCGCGCGCGCGGAGGACGACCTCGTCGATCTCGGGCGCGGGCTCGCCAGCCCGCGACGCGCTTAGCGCGACTCGGCGGCTTCGAGGCGGTCGGCCATCGCCTCGAGGAGCTTCCAGGCGACCTCCGGACGCGACTCGACGAACGGCCGGAAGACGAACACCGGGAGGCCGTAGCAGACGAGGTCCGAGAGAGCGGTCACCGTCGCCGTCCTCGGGCGCCTGTCGATGAGCGCGACCTCGCCGAACGCGTCCCCGGGACCCAGCTTTCCGACCTCGTCGCCGTGCACCTCGACCGAAGCCTCTCCGCTGTGGACGACGAAGAACATCAGGCCGCCCTCGCCCTCGAGCGCGATCCGGTCGCCCGCGGAGAAGCGGCGCTCGTTGAACTCGTCGGCGAGGCTCTCCAGGTCCTTCTCGTCGAGCTCGGAGAAGAGACGGATCTTGCGGAGCAGGTCAGGCGAGGGCTTCGACATGGGGCGATTCATACACCAAGCGGGGCGGTTCTGTCACGCGGTCTGCCCGGGCCCTGCGCTGCCGTCGCCGGTCGGAGAGAGCTCCTCGATCCGGAGCTCCGCCGCCTGCAGGCGCTCCGCGCAGGCGCGGTAGAGCTCGTCGCCCCGCTTGAAGAGGGCGATCGCGTCGTCGACCGGCACGTCGCCCCGCTCGAGCCGCGTCACGATTGCGTCGAGCTCCTTCTGGAGCTCCTCGAACGAGGCTTCCTCGGTCACGGCCGCACCTCCTCGACCTGCGCCGCGAGCCCGCCGGCCGCGAGCTGGATGTCGACCCGGTCGCCGGGCGCGACCTCGGTGGCCTCTCGAAGCGCGTCTCCGCCCGCGCGCACGATCGCGTAACCGCGGGCGAGCGTGGCTGACGGGGAGAGCGCTTGCAGTCTGGCGCCGGTCTGGTCGAGGGCCGCGCGGCGTCGCTCGAGGAGGAGCCTCGGCGCCTCGCGCAGGCGAAGGTGGAGGCGTACGAGCTGCTCCTCGGAGCGCGCGAAACGGGCGCGGACGCCGACGGAGAGACGCTCGCGCGATCTCTCGAGCCCGGCGCGGAGCTCCTCCCGGTCGGGGACGACGAGCGTTCCCGCGGCCGTCGGCGTCGCGGCGCGGACGTCCGCCGCAAGATCGCAGAGCGGTGTGTCCTGCTCGTGGCCAACCGCCGAGACGACCGGGACGCGCGAGGCGGCGACCGCGCGGACGACGGCCTCGTCGCTCCAGGGCAGGAGATCCTCGAAGCTGCCGCCGCCGCGGGTCACGACGATCACGTCGACGTCGTGGTGCCTGTCGAGCGCGGCGAGCGCGGCGACGATCTTCCGCGCGGCTCCCTGTCCCTGCACGCGCGTCTCGCAGACGACGACCTTCGTCGCGGGGAAGCGGCGCGCGATGGTCGCGACGACGTCCCCCCGCGCCGCCGCATCGGCGCCGGTCAAGATCCCGACCGCGCGCGGGACCCGCGGAAGCGGGCGCTTTCGCTCGGGGGCGAAGAGGCCCTCGGCCGCGAGCCGGCGCTTGAGGCGCTCGAGCGCCACGAGGTGCTCGCCGAGCCCGAGCCGCTCGACCGTCGTCAGCCGGAGCGCGAGCTCTCCCCGCGCCTCCCAGACCTCCGCGCGACCCTGCGCGTGCACGGTCTCGCCCTCCTCGAGCCCGAGCTCGAGGCGGTCGAAGGCGCGCCGCTGGATGGTCGCCTTGAGCGTCGCACCGGTGACCGGGTCGCGGAGGGTGAGGAAGACCGTCGCCCAGGCCTCGTTTCGGCGCAGCTCGGTCACCTCGCCCTCCACCCATACCGCAGGGATGCGTCCGATGTAGCTCGACACGCCGCGGTTGAATGCGGAGACCGTGTAGACCTTGCGGTCGCCGTAGAGGATCGGCTCGACCTTCACCGCAGGAGCGTACAGCCGCCCTCGCGGCAGCTCGGCCGGCGGCGTATGTGTCGCCTAGAGCAGGATCTCGGCCGCGACGGCCGGAGCGCAGCCGCTCCGTACGAGCTCGACCGCGTCGTGCAGATCCACCTCGCTGACTGCGATGCGCTCGGCGAGCGGGACGGGGTAGCCGGCCTCGAGGAGGATGTGCAGGCGCCAGCTCTCCACCTTCGCGGACTCGTTCTCGTTCCAGAGCGGGATCTCGGTCTTCTCGGCCATTTGCGCGTGGATTCGCCTCGACTGAGACGTTCCCTGCCGGCGAGAGTTTGAATCGTCGCGGGGTCGCCGCTGCAGCCGTCTGCGGCCTAGACGCTCGCCGACGAGCGCGCCGCCTCGTAGCGCCTCGCGATCTCGAAGATGCGGTCCTCCAGGCGCTGAATCGCTGCGTCGGCTGCGCGCTGGAACTGCTCGGCGAGCATCGGATCGGCACGGCGGAGGAAGGTCTCGGACGTGCGGTCGAGCTCCTCGCGCAGCCGGTCGGCGGCCTCCTCGCGGATCGCCTTCATCCTGTTCTCGAACTCGAGCGCGCCCGCCTCGCTCAGCCGGTCGACCTCGCGCGCGGTCGCGCGCTCGAGCTGCTCGGCCTGCCGCCGCTCGAGCTCGGCGAACGTCACCTCGATGCGGGTGCGGACGTCGCTCTCGGCCCGGTCGACCTGCTCCGCGATCGCCTGCTCGCGCTGCCGCACGCGCTCGGCCATGTCCTCGACGGCCCGATGCCGGTCCGCCGCCTGGGACTGGAGCTCGTCGAGCGCCTCCGAGAGCGCCGCCTTCGCGGTCTGCTCGAGCTCCTCGCGATGCCGGATGGCCGCTGCGCGCTGCTGGTCGATCGTCGACCCGAGCTCCGCCGCCTCGGCGTCGATCCGCGTCTCGACGTCGTCCATGCGCTGGCGCAGGCCCTGCTCCAGCACCGAGACCTGACCCTCGAGCCCACGCTGCGCGCGCTCGAGATCCGCCTCCCAGGCCCGCAAGCGCTCCTCGACGCGTTGCTCCACGGCTGCGAGGGTCTCCGCGAGCCGGTCCGAGAGCTCGCGCTCGCGCACGGTCAGCTCCCCTCGGCGCTCGTCCGACAGCCGGCGCTCCTCGATCGCGTAGGCGGAGAGCGAGTCGGCGTGCGCGCGCGCGATCGTGAGCCTGAGCTGCTCGGCCTGCGTTCGCGCCTCCTCCTCCGCCGCCGCTCGAAGCGCGCGGCGTGCGTCCGCGACGAGCTCGTCCGTGCGGGCTGCGCGCGCTCGGGCCCGCCGGAGCGAGAGCGCCAGGATCGCTGCGACGACGACCGCGACGGCGAGGGCGGCGACGAGAATCCACGCGACGAGCGGCACGCGTCCATGCTAGTTCGCCCGCCGAGCGCCTGGACGGCCGCCGTATTCAGCGATCCCAGGTCGCCGTGAGCGCGCGCAGCTGCGGCTCGACCCTCGTCGCCAGCTCGCCCGCCTGGCCTGCCTCGCGGAGCAGCCCGTCCACCGCGACGCCGAGCGCGCGGAGCAGCTCTTCGCGGTCGAGGGACCGGACGAGCGCGTGGTCGAAGCCGTCTCGTACCTCCGGCGGGAGGTCGTCGAAGCCTCTCCCGTAGACGGCAGGGAGCGAGCGTGCGCGGCATGCAAGGGCGAGCGCCGTGTCCCGGACGCCGCTGATCCAGTACTCCGCCTGCAGGTGCCGACCGCGCTCGATGCAGAAGCGCGCGCGAAGCGCGTGGTGGACGGCGTAGCGGAAGAGCTCCACCGGATCGGGCGGCTGGACGTGCGGCTTCTCCACCGCCTCGCCGAAGAGCAGCCGGAACTTCGGCCCCACTGCGCCGAACGACCGGGCCGGCGTGAACGAGAGGTCGACCTGGAGACCGCCGGGGAGCAGGAACACGCGGTAGCTCGAGTCGCCGCTCGCGACGTCGAACAGGTGGACCGCGGCGAGCTCGGCCACGACCTCGCTGGTCCAGTCCTCGAGGACATCCGTCACGGACGCGGCGTCCGCGACGGCGAAGGTCAGGTCGAGGTCCGACCAGCGGTCGCCGTCGCCGTGCGCGAGCGAGCCGATCACGGCGCCTGCTACGACCCGCTCGTCGGCCGCCGCGAGCTCGAGGATCCGGTCGCTGACCCGCTCACGCTCCTCGACCGTGAAGACGTCCGGCACTCGATCGATCGCCTAGAGACGGGCGACCACGAGCGCGACGGCGAGGACGACCGTCGCCGCCGCGAGCAGGCGCAGCGCGTGCTCGGAGGGCGAGATGAGCGCCGCGACGTCGAGCTGCTCCGTGCTCCCGTCTCTCAGCTCGAGCTCGCCGCGTACGGCCGAGACACCACGACGGACTCCGCGCACGTGGCTCGAGAGGGCGCGCTGGGCGAGCGAGAGGAGTACGGCGAACGCGGCGGCGACGAGTGCGGTGGCGTCGAGCGTCCCCGCGACGGCCGCGTACCCGCACACAAGCGGGAACCCGCCCCAGGCGAGCGCGAACCAGAGGTCGGAGTGGAAACGACCCCCCGCGAGCTCGAGGTTGTAGGCGACGACGAGGAACACGCCGACGGGGACGAGAAGCGCGATCCAGGGCCGGAACGAGAGCGCACCCACGACGCCGATTGCGGAGGCGATTGCGATCGAGACGGCCGCGAGCCCGACCAGGACCGCGTCGGGTATGCGGGTTTGCAGCGGGCGGCCCCGGAGCTCGTCGAGCGCGTGCGCGCCGACGCCCACGGCGAGCGCGAACGCTGCCGCCGCCGCGCCCAGCCGCCCCCACGCGAGTGCCGATGCGAGGCAGCCGCCGATCACGACGTAGGAGACGTGCCAAGCGGTGTACGGGATGTGGAGGAGGGTGATGTAGTCCCGCCAGCCACCGCGCTCGAGGGCGTACCACGACGGTCTCGGCCGTGGGGCGGGCCGGGGCGTCGACTGCGGCTGCACGGTCATCTCCGCGTCCCCCAGATCACGACTCCGCCGCCGAGGCTGAGGCGGCGGACCTCGATCCCGTACAGGCCCGCGTCGCGCCACAGCGCGAGCTGGCGGTCGAGCGGGTAGCGCGTCCAGAAGTCGCGGATCGACCCGCCGAGGAACCGGCCCACCTCGAACCAGCCCGGCGAGACCAGGCGCCCGGCGAGCGGAAGCCCGGCCTCGACGTAGAGGTGCCAGAGCGGCTTTGCAACTCCGCCCGGGACGCCGAACTCGAGCGAGGCCACCGTCCCGCCCGCGCGGACGACGCGCGCGAGCTCGGCGAGCACCGCTCCCGGGTCGTCGACGTAGCGGAGGAGGTACGTGAACGTGAGGTGGTCGAACGAGCCGTCGGCGAACGGCAGCTCCTCGGCGGACGACTCGACGAGCTCGATGTCGGCGCCGAGCCGGGCGCGCGCGGTGTCGAGCATCCCGGCGCTCTGGTCGAGGCCGGTGACCGAGAACCCGCGGCGCACGAGCTCGGCCGCGACCAGGCCCGTCCCCGTCGCGACGTCGAGCACGTGCCCGCGATCG
The DNA here is from genome assembly GCA_963809405.1 of uncultured Actinomycetes bacterium. Classification (GTDB taxonomy): domain Bacteria; phylum Actinomycetota; class Thermoleophilia; order Gaiellales; family Gaiellaceae; genus GMQP-bins7. Next base: position 292,211 of record CAWEJN010000002.1, on the reverse strand, counting down.
GATGGGAGCCGCGAGACGAGGAAGCGGCGCCAGAGCGGGTCCTGGCCGAGGGAGAGGACTGCGCCGACGCGGTCGTAGGTCGGCCCGAGCGGGGCGAAGAGCTCTCGTGCGTGGGCGGTCCGGGCCGACACCGGTCCCTATTCTGCGCGGTCGTGGCGCTCGCGGACGAGCTCGAGACGATCGTCGGCCATGCGACCGGGTACGTCGACGAGGGTGACGCGGTTTCGGCCGTGATCCCGACGGAGCCGTCGGCGGGCAAACGCGTCTACCTGTGCGCGGTCGACGGTGCCGACGGATACCGGAGCTGGATCGCTCTCGACGGTGGTGGAAGTCCCGTCACGGGCCGCCGCGACCTGCGCGAGGCGATCTCCATCGCGGCACTCTGCGAGGTCGCGGTCGACGCGGCCGGTGGCGGCGATCTCGACGGCCTGATCGACCAGCTCGCCGCCGTGCGGGCGCGGGAGGCGCCCGCGGGTATCGACGAGGCGGAGGCTGCCGCGCGCCAGCTCCGCGACGTCATCGGCGAGCCGCCGCAGCTCGCGACCCCGGCGCGGCTCGACGAGATCGGGACGGCGACGCGGAAGCTCGAGCGCGAGCTCGATCCGACCTCGTCCTCCCCGTTCGCAGCGGCGATGAAGGCGTCCCAGGACGCGGTTGCAGAGCTGCAGCGTGAGATCGAGGCGGGCTACCGGCTCGAGCTCGGCGTCTGAGCCGCGTCCGTCGCGGTCGGTCCGGTCGCGCTCGATCCCGCGTCCCCTCCGCCAGTGCCGGCCGCACCGCCTCGAGCAGCTCCCGGGTGGCGGCGAGGTGGCCGGCCGTGGAGCGTCGGAGATTGCACCGGCTGACCTGAACGCGAGCCGGTGGGTATCGCGTACCCTGGGCGACGATGGAAGGCAGCGGCGGTTTCTTCCCGTTCGGCGGTGATCCCGAGGACCTGCTCGGAGCGCTTCGCGACTTTGCCGAGCGTCAAGCCGAGTCGGTGCAGGACACCCAGCGCGAGCAGTTCGCGACGCTGACTCTCAACACCGCCGTCGAGCTGACGGCAGCGGCCCTCTCCCGCATCGACGTCGACGGTCCGTCGGACGCGCAGGCGCTCGCGCTCCGCGATGCGATGCGGGTGCTCTTCCCGGAGGCGGTCGCCCTCGTCTCCGCAGCCCGCCAGGGCTTCATGCGCCAGTAGCGAGAGAGCGGGCGGCCGTCGCCGTCCAGGATCGGCGTCGGCGCCGATCGGTCCGGCGGAGAAGTACGTACGCGAGAGGTGGGACGCGGTCCTACACTCGAGTCGTGGACGTCCTCGACCGCACCATCGTCCGGTTCCTCCCGATGGTCCCGCGCTCGATCGTGCAGCGGCTCTCCGCGCGCTACATCGCGGGCCCGACGCTCGACGACGCGCGCCTGCTGATCGCGGAGCTGAACGCGGTGGGGAAGCTCGCGACGGTCGACGTCCTGGGCGAGGAGGTGACGCGGCCGGAGGAGGCCGAGGCCGTCGCCTCCGCCTACCACGCCGTCCTCGACGCGATCGCCGCCGACCGGCTCGATGCGAACGTGTCCGTCAAGCTGACTGCGCTGGGGCTCGAGCTCGACCTCGGACTGTGCCGCTCGCTCCTGTCGCGGATCGTCGCCGACGGCGCCGCGCGTGACGTCTTCGTGCGGATCGACATGGAGCACTCCGGGTGCACGGACGACACCCTTCGCCTCTACCGCGAGCTCCGCGAGGCGGGTCGGGACAACGTGGGCATCGTGCTCCAGTCCCGGCTCAAGCGGACGCTCGCCGACGTGGACGCGCTCGCCGACCTCCGCCCGAACGTTCGCCTCTGCAAGGGGATCTATCTGGAGTCTTCCGCGATCGCCTACGAGAGCCGCGGCCACATCCGGGAGAGCTTCCTGCACGTTCTCGACGCCCTTTTCGAGAGCGGCTCGTACGTCGGGATCGCAACCCACGACGAGTGGCTGCTCGAGCGTGCGCTGACCCGGGTCGTGGGGTTGCCCACCGACGCGTACGAGCTGCAGATGCTCCTCGGCGTGCGCGAGGAGCGCGCCTCGGAGCTGGTCGCGGACGGCCACGTGCTTCGCGTGTACGTCCCGTACGGCGACCGCTGGTACGAGTACTCGCTGCGTCGGCTGCAGGAGAACCCGGCGCTCGCCGGGACGATCGCCGGGGCGACGATGAAGCGCGTCGTTCCGGGCCGCGGTTAGCTACCTCGTGTCGCGCGTCGGCGTCAGTCTCCCGTAGGGCCGGAGGCGCCGAGGGACGCGAGCAGGGACCAGCCGCCGTCGACGACGAGTGTCTGGCCGCGGATCATCTCGGCCTCGGCGGAGCAGAGGAACGTCACCGCTCCCGCGACGTCCTCGGGCGAGACGATCCGGCCGGCCGGGTTGCTCGCGCCCATCTCGAGCATCGCCTCCTTGTTCGGGAAGTGCTCGAGCGCGCCGGTCTCGACCACGCCGGCCGACACCGCGTTGACCCGGATCCCCTGCGGAGCGAGCTCGACGGCGAGGTAGCGGACGAGCGCCTCGAGAGCCGCTTTCGAGGCGCCGACGAGCACGTAGTTGGGGAGGACGCGCGTCGAACCGAGGCTCGACAGCGCGACGATCGACGCCCCGGGCGGCATCGTCGGGGCCGCTGCGCGCGAGAGCGAGAGGAACGCGCGCGCGTTCGCGTCGAGGGTCCAGTTCCAATGCTTGTCCGCCGTCTCGAGCGCGGGACGGATCACGCCGGTCGCAGCCGCGTGGACGAGCGCGTCGAGCGAGCCGAGGGCCGCGACCTCGTCCGCCACTCGAGTCGACGCGACGCTGCCCCGGACGAGGACGGGCTCGGCTCCCAGCGCCGCGATCTCGGATGCCGTCTCCTCGGCCGCACGGTCGCCGCGCAGGTACCCGATGGCAACCCGGCGCGCGCCGAGCGTGGCGAAGCGGAGCGCGACCGCCTTGCCGATGCCGCGCGACCCTCCGGTCACGAGGACCGAAGCGCCCTCGAAGATCATGCGCCGCTTCCCGGCGCATGAGCGGGGAGGGGAGTGGGGAACCGGGGGGTTCCCCACGTTCTGAGGAAGAAGGGGGTCCGTGGGGGAAACATGGTTTCCCCCACGACCGCTCGCACTCGGCGAGCGGTGGTCATTCGGACTGGAGCGGGTCCGAGACCGGCGCGGACGACGGGATCGTCTCCCAGCCGATCCGCGAACGAGGCTCGGCCGGACCGTTCTCGGCCTTCGACGACGCGTGCCCGAGCCGGTCGAGAAGCTCCATCTTCTCCTCGCCGTAGCGGCGGACCGGATGGTCGGCTGGGAGATCCTCGACGAGCTCGCGGACGCGCGCCCGGAGCTGGTACGCGAAGTGGGGCGTCGCCGGCCCGACGAGGGCGTCGATGTCGTCGCGCGTCGGCTCTGCCATGCGGCCGAAGCCTACCGCCGCTCCGGCGGCGATCGCCTCTGTAGCGTCCTCGCGATGCGCCGTCCGACGACCGTCGAGGTGATGTTGCTGTCGACGATCCTCCTCTGGGCGCTCAACCTGAGCGTGACGAAGTACATCCTCACGCACGGGTTCCAGCCGCTCGCGTACGCGACGGTGCGGTACGGGTTCGCCGGGCTCATCTTCGTCGTCCTCACGCTCTACGTGGAGAGGACGCTGCGCATCGAGCGTCGCCATCTGCCCGTGCTCGGCCTCGCGACGGTGCTGCTCTGGCTGAACCAGCTCTGTTTCGTCTTCGCGCTCGACGTCACCACCGCATCGACGATCGGGCTCGTCCTCGGCGCGATCCCGATCTTCGCGGCGATCTTCGGGCTCATCGTCGGGACCGAACGTCCGAGCCCGCGCTTCTGGCTCGCGGCCGCGACCTCCGCGCTCGGCGTCGGCCTCGTGGCGGCGGGGTCGGGCGGCGAGCTCGGCCACGACCTCGGCGGCATCCTGCTCGGGCTCGGGACGGCCGCGACGTGGGCGGCCTACTCGGTCGCCGTCGGGCCGCTGATGCGCTCGTACTCGCCGTCCCGGATGAGCGCGATCGTCGTGCCGGGCGCGTGGGTGCTGATCGCGCTCACGGGGATCGGGCAGACGTCGAGCCAGAGCTGGGACCTCGGCTGGCAGGTCTGGGTCCTGATGGTGTTCGCGATCGTCGGCCCGCTCGTCGTCACGAACGTCCTCTGGTTCCGCTCGATCCACCGCATCGGGGCGAACCGCGCGACGCTCGCGGCGAACCTCCAGCCCTTCGTCGCCGCCGTCCTCGCGGTGATCCTCCTGTCGGAGCCGCTCTCCGCGCTGCAGATCGCGGGCGGCGTCCTCATCGCGTGCGGGATCCTGATCGTCCGGCGCCGGACGGTCGCGCCCAAAGCGGCGCAGGCGGCCTAGAATCGGACCCATGAGCGACCACGACTTCATGCCGATCGACGGCTGGGACCACATCGAGATCTGGGTCGGGAACGCGAAGCAGGCGGCCTACTTCTACGAGCACGCCTTCGGCTTCAGCCGCACTGCGTACGCAGGGCCGGAGACGGGAGTTCGGGACCGCGCCTCGTACGTCCTCGAGCAGGGCGACATCCGGCTCGTGCTCACGAGCGGCCTGCGGGCGGACAGCGAGGTCTCGCAGTTCGCGTATCGACACGGGGACGGCGCCCGTGTCATCGCTCTCCAGGTCCCGAGCGCAGAGGACGCATACCGGGGAGCCGTGCAGCGCGGCGCGCGCGGGATCGTCGAGCCGCACCGCGAGCAGGACGAGCACGGCTCGCTCGAGCTCGCCACGATCGCCACCTACGGCGAGGTCGTGCACACGTTCGTCAACCGTGCGGACTACGCAGGCCCGTTCGCGCCCGGGTTCGTCTCCACATCGACGAACGGACGGCGCGACGGCGTCGGCCTGATCGCGCTCGACCACGTGGTCGGCAACGTCGAGCTCGGCCGCATGGACCACTGGGTGGAGTTCTACGAGCGTGTCTTCGGGATGACGAACATCGTCCACTTCGGGGACGACCAGATCCAGACCGAGTACTCGGCGCTCATGTCCAAGGTGATGGCGGATGGGAGCGGGAAGATCAAGTTCCCGATCAACGAGCCGGCCGAAGGGAAGCGCAAGAGCCAGATCGAGGAGTACCTCGAGTTCAACGACGGTCCAGGGGTCCAGCACATCGCGCTCCAGAGCGACGACATCGTCAGGACGGTGGAGGCGATGCAGGAGCGCGGCGTCCTCTTCCTCGACACCCCGGACGCGTACTACGACGAAGTCGAAGGCCGCGTCGGGGAGATCAGCGAGGACTACGGCGACCTCCACCGGCTGCGGATCCTCGCCGACCGCGACGACGACGGCTACCTGCTGCAGATCTTCACGAAGACCGCGCAGGACCGCCCGACCGTGTTCTTCGAGGTCATCGAGCGGCACGGGGCGACGACGTTCGGTGAGGGCAACTTCAAGGCCCTCTTCGAGTCGATCGAGCGCGAGCAGGCGCTACGCGGGAATCTCTAGGCCCGCGCCAGCGAGCAGCTCCTCGGCCTGCCGGACGTAGCTCGTCGCGTCGAGCTGCCGGAAGAACGCGATCGCCTCGTGGAGCGTCGCGTTCGCCTCGTCTCGCCGACCGTCGGCGATCGCCCGCTCGCCCGAGCGCAGCTTGGCGTACCCCTCGTCCACGTGACGGAGTCGCGCGAGGACACTCGCTGCACGCTCGTAGTCCTCGTCGAGGATCGCGCCGACTGCGATGCGCCACACGTAGCTCTCCGGCGCCGTGAACGTCAGTTGCCGCAGCGGCTCGACGCAGTCAAGTCGCCCGGCGACCCACGCGATGTCGATCGCGCGATGGATGTTCATCGGCGACAGGTCTCCCACCAACGAAGCAAGCTCGCGTGCCGCCGCCCTCGCCTCGTCGAGCAGGTCGAGCTCGACGGTCACGAAGGCGAGTTGCGAGAGGACGGGCACAAGGACCTGGCGGTCTCCCGCCTCGCGCCCCAGCTCGACCGCGCGCATCACGTCCGTGAGGGCACGCTCGTCGTCGCCACGAGCGAGCGCGATGCGCGCGCGAGCCGTTCGCGGGTGGTACTCGAAGTAGTTGACGCCGAGGTCATGGAGCTCCCCGATGAGCTCGTTTGCGAGGGCAAGAGCCTCCGGCCACGCACCGGTCGGGTACAGGGTTCCGCAGAGCACGGACCGGCTCGCGAGGGCCGTCTGCAGCACGCCGAGGCGCTCTCCCACGCGGACCGCCTCGGCGAAGTGCGCCGTGGCGGGGACGAGCTCACCCCGGAACCAGGTCGCGGAGCCGAGGTTGTGCCGGGCACGCGCCTCTTCGGGCGAGCTGACGGACCGGGCAAGCTCGATGCTGCGCTCGAAGTCGGCGATAGCACCGTCCAGATCGAACGCGTTGGTCTTCACGATGCCGCGGTTCGCGAGCGCGCGGGCCGCGAGGTCGACGAGCCCCAGTGCGGTCGCCATGTCGTACGCCTCTTGGGCGAGTGCCTGAGCGTCACGTCCCTCGCCGAGCGCGAGGACCCGGGAGGACTCCGCGAGGACACGGACCTTCGCAGCTGATGGCCCTGCACCGCGCACGAGCTCGAGCGCTTGCTCCATGTGGGCGTACGCGGCCTCACCCCGGCCCTGCAGGTGCAGTGCCTCCGTCAGAAACGCATGAGCCTCGGCGGCGGCCTCCCTGTCGCCGGCGGACATCAGCGCGTCCGCGGCTGCCTCGAGGGTCTCCGTGGCACGCTCGTCACCTGCCACGCCGAGCGCGCGGCCGTAATGGAGAAGCAGCTCGGCGTCTGCGTCCTCCGAGAGCTCGAGCGACCGCTCGTAGAAGTGCGCCGCCCGGCGGAAGGCGTGCAGGGCGAACGAGCGCTCGCCCGCCTCTCGGAACGCCGACCGAGCCCGCTCCTCGAAGGCGTCGGTCGAGCCGCCCGTGGTGCGTGCGTACTCGAGCGCCGCGCCCCAGTGGTGCGCGAGCATCTCGGCGTGGTCCTCGGGTCGTCCGAGCGACTCGATCCACTCGGCCGTGCGACGGTGCTTGTCCGCCCGCTGTGCTCGCGGAATCTGCTCGTAGGCGACGTCGCGCATGAGCGCGTGGCGGAAGCCGTACTCGATCTCGCCGGCGACGGAGCTCCGACGCTCGCGGCGGACGAACTCCGCCCGCTCGAGGCGGTGCAGCCGCTCCTCGAGCCTCCACCGCTCATCGCCGAGCGCCCCCAGCCAGAAGCCTCTTCCGATCACCGCCGCGTCGGAGAGAAGCTCTTTCTCCTCGGGGGCGAGCGTGTCGAGCCGGGCGGCGATGAGGCCCTGCACCGTCTCGGGCACGAGCGCCTCCCCAGGCCGCTCGTGGAGCATGCGGGTGAACTCCTCGGCGTAGAGCGGATTGCCTCCCGCGTGCTCGAGAAGACGCGCCTGCAGGTCGGCGTCGATGACGGCCCGGCCGAGAAGAGCACGGACGAGCGAAGAGGTCTCCTCCTCGTCGAGCGGTGAGAGCTGGATCGTCGACGAGTTCACCTTTCCGCCGCCCCACTCGGGCCGCCTCGTCAGGAGCTCCGGCCGGGCCGTGCAGAGAACGAGGAGCGGGACGTCGCCGGCCCACTCGGCGAGGTAGTCGACGAAGTCGAGCATCGCGTCGTCGGCCCAGTGCAGATCTTCGAACACGACCACGAACGGCCGCTCCTCGGCGAGTCCCTCGAGGAGGCGCCGCCACGCAGCGAATGCCTCCCCCGGCTCGGCGTCACCGGTGGCTGTCTCGGCGTCGAGCCCGGCGAGCGCGCGCAGGTGACGCTCGACCCATCCCGCTTCGGCCGCGTCGGGCACGACCGAGCGCACGGCCTGCGCGAGCTTCTCGGCCGCCTCGGCCGGGCCGTCCGACTCGAGGATCCCGGACTGCGCCTTCACGACCTCGCCCAGCGCCCAGAACGTGATGCCGTCGCCGTAGGGCAGCGAGCGGCCGTAACGCCAGTAGACGAGGCCGTACATTCCGGTCTGGACCGTGGCGAAGAGCTCGAAGACGAGGCGGCTCTTCCCGATCCCAGGGACTCCGACGAGGGTGACGAGTTGCGGCGAGCGCTCGCGTGTCACCCGCCCGAGCGTCTCCCGGAGGAGCGTCAGCTCTCGCTCCCGGCCCACGAGGTCGGCGCCTCCGACGCGTTCCACGCTGACGCGTCCACGAGCGCTTCGCGCCTCCCAGACTGCGACCGGCTCGCTCTTGCCCTTCGCTTCGATCGTCCAGGCGTCTCCGTACTCGACCGCACGCTCGGTCGATCTGAAGGTGGTCGCATCGACGAGGATCCCGTTCGCAGGTGCTGCGGTCTGCAGTCGAGCGGCCGTGTTGATCACGTCCCCTGATGCCATGCCCTCACCGGCCTCCGGCCGAGCGCCGAGCGCAACCAGTGCCTCTCCGGTCGTGATGCCGATCCGCACCTCGAGCTCACCTTCCTCGGCGAGCAGGTCGCGGATCGAGAGTGCCGCCCGAACGGCCCGCTCGGGATCGTCCTCGTGCGCGACGGGCGCGCCGAAGACGGCCATGACGGCATCCCCGATGAACTTCTCGACCGAGCCGCCGAAGCGCTCGAGCTCCGCACGTACGGTCGCGTGGTAGGGCTGGAGCAGCCGGCGCACGTCCTCGGGATCCATGCTCTCCGCCCGTGCCGTGAACCCGACGAGGTCGCAGAAGAGGCACGTGACGACCTTCCGCTCCTCGCGCACGGCCTGCTCCGCGTCGAGCCGTGTGCCGCACGCCGAGCAGAAGCGCGCGTCGTCGGCGTTCTCATGCCCGCAGCTCGGGCAGACCCTCATCCGCAGAGGATAGGACGGCGCTCTAGCCTTCTGCGCATGTCCCCGCAGCGGCGCACCGCGCTCGTGTCCGTCGGGGCGGCGTGCCTGCTGATCGCGATCAAGCTCGCGGCGGGGCTCGGCAGCGGCAGCCTCGGGCTCCTCGCCGAAGCGGCGCATTCGGGGACCGACCTCGCGGCCGCGCTCCTGACGTTCTTCGCCGTCTCAGTGGCCGTCCGACCGGCGGACCGCAGCCACCCCTACGGCCATGGGAAGGCCGAGAACCTCGCCGCGCTCGGAGAGGGCGCGTTCCTGATCGTCGTCAGCCTCGCCATCGCGGCCTCCGCGATCCTCCGTCTGACCGGGGCGATCGACTACAAGCTCGACGTCTCGGTGTGGACGTTCGTCGCCGTCGGTCTCGTGCTCGCGATCGACGCTTCGAGGACCACCGTGTCTTACCGCACCGCCCGCAGGTACCGGAGCGAGGCGCTGCTCGCGAGCTCGCTCCACTTCGGAAGCGATTTCGCGGGCACGCTTGCCGTGCTCGCCGGCCTCGTCGCGGCGGCGCTCGGACACCCGGCGGGGGACGCCATCGCGGCGCTCTTCGTGGCCGTGCTCGTCATCTCGGCCGCGGTCAGGCTCGTGCGCCGGAACGTCGACCCGCTCATGGACCAGGCGCCGGCGAGCGCCGAGCACGACGCCCGCCGCGCGATCGCCGCCCTCGACCCGCCCGTCGAGCTCCGGCGGCTCAGGGTGCGCCGCTCGGGCGCGCGCTACTTCGCCGACGTGGAGATCGGCGTCGCTCCCGGGGCCGCTGTGGGGCAGGGCCATGCGGCCGCGAACAGCGTCGAGCAGGCGCTCCTCGACGTGCTCCCCGACGCCGACGTGGTAGTCCACGTCGAGCCTCGCGGGATCGAGAGCGAGCTCCGCGAGCGGGTGCTCGCCGCGGCGCTCGGCGTCTCGCACGTGCGCGAGATCCACAACCTCGCCGTGCTGGACGTGAATGGCCGGACCGAGGTGTCGCTGCACCTGAAGCTCCCAGGCGACCTCACGCTCGAGCGGGCGCACGAGATCGCGGAGGCGGTCGAGGACGCGATCCTGCGCTCCGTCCCCGAGGTCAGCGAAGTCCGGACGCACCTCGAGCCGCTCGCCGAGGAGGTCACGGGCGAGGAGGTCGCCGTCGACCCGGCCGTGGTGGAGGCGGCCGTGCGGGCCGAGACCGGCGCACCTCCCCGCGAGCTCCGGTTCGTGAAGACGGACGAGGGCCTCGTCGCCTTCCTCACGCTGGCGCTCGCGGGGGAGGACACGCTCACCGACGCCCACGCCCGGGCGAGCGCGGTCGAGGAGCGCGTGCGCTCTGCCGTCCCGGGCATCGCCGAGGTCGTGGTACACACCGAGCCGTGAGAAACCGCTCGCGGCCCGCCGACTCGTGAAGCTCTGCATGTTCCACCCGGTCGACCATCCCCTCGAGCGCGGCTGGGTCGGTCGAGTCGACGGCGATCGCGTCGTCCAGCTCGCCGCGCAGACGCTGCAGTCGTTCTTCACGGGCGGCGGGACGGCGCGCGAGCACGCCGTGTACCCGCTCGCCGGCGTTCACCTGCTCGCTCCGGTCCTGTACCCGCCTGCGGTGCGCGTCTTCTCGGACACTCACGCGTTCGAGTTCGCGAACCCCGCTGCGCTCGTCGGTCCTGACGCTGAGATCCCGGTGCGAGGAGACTCGGTTGCGCTCTGCCCGCGCATTGCGGCGGTCATCGGTGCCGATGCGCAGATCGCAGGCTTCACCGGCTTTGCCGACTGGCGCCGAGGCCCGGCGGCGCCGCCGAAGGACCGCGATTTCGCCCTCGGCCTCGGGCCGGTCGTCGTCACGCCGGACGAGATGTCGGGGACCCCAGAGATCGTCGTCCACGTGGACGGGGACGACCGACGGTTCGGACCCGGAGATCTCGCGACGGAGCGGTTGACCTTCGATTGGGAGGCGGCGCGTTCCCTCGCCGCCGACGGAACCGTGCTGCGGCCGGGCGATCTCCTGGCGGGTCCGGTTCCGGGCACGGTGGATCCCATCGCCGCCGGCTCGGAGGTCGAGATCGATTTCGGCGCGATCGGAACGCTCCGGCAGTCGGTGCAACCGCTCCTCGAGCCCGCTTGAGAGTCGTCCTCGACTGGGACGGCACGGTCACGGAGGTGGACGGTCTCCACCTCGTGCTGCTCGAGTTCGGCGACCAGGGCGCCTACGCCGAGCACGAGGCCCGGCTCGGGCGGGAGCTGACGCTCCACGAGGTCATCGCCGGCGAGTTCAGGACCGTCCACGCGCCGCTGCCCGAGGTGGCGGCGTGGCTGCGCGAGCACGCACGGCTGCGGCCGGGCTTCGGCGAGCTCGCACGCACGCACGATCCCCTGATCGTCTCGAGCGGGTTCCACGAGCTGATCGAGCCCGTGCTCGAGCGGGAGGGCGTCGAGCTCGAGGTCGTCGCCAACCGTCTCGACCCCCGGCCCGACGGCTGGCGGGTGCTCTTCCGCAACGACCGACCGTGTCCCGTGTGCGGGGAGCCCTGCAAGCGAGCGGACGTCGGCGACATCGGACCGTTTGTCTACGTCGGCGACGGCTTCTCGGACCGGTGCGTTGCACTCGCCGCCGACCGCGTGTTCGCGCGCGACGGACTCGCCGAGTACCTCTCCTCGAAGGGCGTCGCCTTCGAGCCGTTCGTGGACTTCCACCAGCTGGCTCAAGCCCTCTGAAGATGCTGCTCGCGATCCCGCAGCCGTACGACTTCGAGCTCTCGGCCGCGCGCTTCCGCGACTTCGGCACGGACGGGGCGACCGTATGGCACGACGGCGGGCTCCAGCGGGTGGTTCAGGGCAGGGAGGTGCGGATCGTGGCGGCTCCCGGCGGGGTGGGCGTCGAGCCCGCCGCCGACGCGATCGCAGAGGAGGTCGGGTGCCTGCTCGGCCTCCCCTTCGATCTCGAGTCCTTCCATGCCTGGGCGGCCTCGGAGCTGGTGCTCGGGCCGATCGCCGGCGAGCTTCTCGGGCTCCGGCCGACGCTCCACCCCTCGGCGTTCGAGGCCCTCGTCGTCGCCGTCACGACGCAGCAGATCTCGCTGCGGGCGGCCGCGGCCATCCGCGGCCGTTTCGTCGCCCGCTACGGCACCCGGCACGAGCTCGCGTGGGAGTTTCCGGCGCGCGAGCGCGTCGCCCGGATCGACCCGCTCGAGCTCCCGGAGATCGGCTTCTCCCGGAGCAAAGCGGCGTACGTCGTCGGACTCGCGCGCTCCGATCTCGACCTGGAGGCGCTGGCGCTGCTGCCCGACGAGGACGTGATCGCCGCGCTGACCGCACTGCCCGGGATCGGCCGCTGGACCGCCGACTGGTTCCTCGCGCGCCACCTCGCACGCCCCGGCGCGTGGCCGGCGGGCGACCTCGGCGTGCGGAAGGCCGTCTCCGCGTTCTACGCTCCCGGCCGTTCGCTTTCGATCGAGGAGGTCCGCCAGATGGGTCCACGCTTCGCGCCGTTCCAGAACCTGGCAGCGCACTACCTGCTCGCCGGGCTGAGGATGAACGGGTGAACGACGCTCGCCAGCGGCTCGCGTTCGTGGGGGAAACCATGCTTCCCCCACGTGCCCCCTTCTTCCTGGACCCGTGGGGAACCTCCCGGTTCCGCACACCCCTCCACACTCATCGTCCGACGGAAGTCATCCGATGAGCATCACTGTGCGCCGTGCCGGCCCGGACGACGTCGAGGCCGTCTCGCAGCTCTACCGCGAGTTCGCGGTCGAGGTCCCGCCGGCGCCGTTCGACACGCTCGAGAAGGAGCTCGGCGAGGTGGCGGAGATCGTCGCGTCGGAGACGGCGTTCCTCGCGGAGGACGATGACGGCGCGGCAGTGGGATTCGTGCTCGCGCGCCGCCGGGCGGGCGAGTACGGGCGTGTCACCGATCTCTACGTCGCACCTTCGGCGCGGCGCTCCGGTGTCGCGACCGAGCTGATGCGAGAGGTCGTGTCCGCGTTCGGCGAGCTCGGGATCGAGCACGTCGACGTCGACGTCCAGGTCTCGAACACCGTCGCCCACGCCCTCTACGCACGCTGGGGGCTCCGCGACGAGGTCATCGTCATGACCGCCGCGATCTCCGATCTCGGCGACCGGCTCGGACGAACGATGACGGCGTCGTCCTTCGGGTCGGCCCATGTCCAGTCGGACGACATGACTGCGGTCGAGAAGGCCGTGCGCGAGTTCGTCCCGAGGCTGCCCGGGGCATCGCGCGGGTCGGTGATCGCGCCGCCCCGGAACGGCTGGATCGCCGTCTACGACGACGTCTGCGACCGCGATCCGAAGATGCTCCAGCGTCTGACACGGGAGCTCTCCGACCGGATGGGCGCGGTCTGCGTCCATCTCGGGGTCGAGCGCGAGGACGTCGTCCGCATGATCCTCTTCGAGTACGGTCGCATCGTCGACGAGTACCTCTCGCTGCCGGAGTACTACGGGCCGCTTCCGCCGGGAGACGTCGTCGGGCTCGAGGCGAACCCGACCGTCGTCGCGCGCCTAACGGGGGCGGACCCTGCGGCAGTCCGACGCATCGCCCGCACGGCGACCTCGCGTGACGAGCTGTCGCCGCCGCGCGAGCTGCTCTCCTCGCTCGCCCAGGCGATGGGGATCGAGGGCGCGGAGCACGGGTGGACGCACGCGCCAGAGCTCGACGGGGCTGTCAGGATCGACCGCTCATGATGGTCGTCTTCCTCCACGCCTGGCCCGAGGACGAGCGGATGTGGTACCCGCAGCTCCCGGTCGTCCGGGAGCTCGGCCTCGAGGTGCTTACGCCGAACCTCTACGGCCGGGGTGCCTCGATCGACGGCTGGGCGGCGCAGCTTCTCGGCGAGATCCACCAGCCGTTCGTGGCGGTCGGCGCCTCGATGGGCGGCTACCTCGCGCTCGCGCTCGCGCGCCGCTCGCCCGAGCGGGTCGTCGGCATCGTGCTCGCGGGCGCGAGAGTGGCGGCCGACGACATCCTCCGCCGCCGCTACCGGGAGGAGCAGATCTCGAGGCTGAGGACGCGCGGGCTTCCGCCCGAGCTCGAGGACTCGACCGTGCCCGTAGCGCACCTCGTGGCCGCGCAGGAGGCGATGCGCGACCGCATGGACCTGTCGGGGATCGCGGCGTCCTTCGGCGGCCCGCTCCTCGTCTGCGTCGGCGACGAGGACGAGATCATGTCGGTCGACGAGGCGAGGGAGATCGCCGACACGGCGCTCGTCGGCACGCTCGAGGTGTTCGAGGGCGCCGGCCACTTCCTCACCCTCGACCAGCCCGACCGCTTCAACGAGGTCCTGAAGGACTACCTCGCACAGTGGGCGACGTGACGCTCGACGAGCTGCGTGGCAGGCTGGGCGACGAGAGCCTCGTCCTCCTCGACGTCCGCTCGCCACCGGAGTTCGACGGCAGCGCGCCGACGCCGTGCGACGCCCGGCACGGCCACATCCCCGGCGCTCGAAATCTCCCGCTCGATCGGCTGGTCAGCGCCCGCTCGGCGGAGGAGGTGCGTGCCCTCGTGGACGCCCCCGAGGGCACGGAGGTCGTCGCCTACTGTCACAGCGGAAGCCGCTCCGAGTTCGCGGCACAGGTGCTCCGGGCGGCGGGCTACGACGCACGGAACTACGTCGGCTCCTGGCACGAGTGGTCACACGATCCTTCGCTTCCGGCCGAGTAGTCGACCAAGACCGCCAATCCGCCAGCGCGGAGTTCGCGGTCGCGCGGACATGGCACCGTCTCGCCTCACCGCTTCGCAGCTTCGTCGAGGAAGGCGCCGCAGAGCCGGCGGCCGCTCGTGTTCCAGGCGGCGATCCGGGAGGACGTCTCGGCGAGGAGATCCGCCGCGGGCATCGGCAGCTCGTCGGCGTCCTCTGTGGCCCACGCCTCGACCATCGACCGGGTGACCTCGGCGTGGAACTGGATCCCCCACGCACGGCCGCGCCGGAACGCCTGCGTGCAGACGTCGCTGCGGGCGAGCTCGACGGCGCCGTCCGGGAGCTCGTAGGTGTACGAGTGCCACTGGAACGCGTCCGTTCGCGGTGGCAGCGTCCCGAGGACGGGATCGTCGATTCCCGCCTCCGTTAGCTCGATCTCGAGCCAGCCGATCTCGGGCGTGCTCACGGGCTTGACCGCCGCCCCGGCGGCGCGCGCCACGAGCTGTGCGCCGAGGCACACCCCGAGCACCGGCACGTCCTCGGCGAGGACCTGCACGAGGAGGTCCGCCTCGCGCGCAAGCCACTCGAAGTGCTCGTCCTGATCCGGGTGCATCGAGCCGCCGAAGACCATGACCGCGTCGTACAAGGCAGTCGTACGCGGCGCGCCGCCCATCGGCACCACCCAGCGCTCGAGCTCGTGCCCGCGCGCCTCCACCTCCTCGTCGAAGACGCCGCCGGGGACGCTCGGGCCGTGCGTGACGGAGAGCACGCGCACAGAGCGACTCTACGGATCAGAACAGCGTCGGCCGGAGAGGCGGCGGCTCGATGCCTCCCGACGCGGCGATGCCCGACTCGTCGAGAAGGCCGCGGAGGAGCATCGCGCTCCGCGGCGCGAAGTCGTCGCGGTTGTTGTTGAACATGGCGTAGACCTCGTCCGCCTCGCCCGCGAGCCGACCGAGCTCGGGTACCCAGTCGGAGAGCTCCTCCGCCGCGTACATCCAGTCGAAGCGGTCGGAGGACTTCTCTGAGCGGATGTTCCACGTCTTCGCGTTCCTGCCGTGGAAGCGCACGTAGGCGACCGAGCCGGTTGCGGCGGCGACGCGCGGTACGACGTTGGACGCTCGCGTGCGCGGCGCGTCGACCGAGACGTACGAGAGTCCGTTCCGCCGGAGGAAGTCGAAGGTGTCCTCGCGCTCGTCCTCCTCGAGCCACGAGCGGTGGCGGAACTCGACGAGCGGGACGAGCGGGTCGAGAAGCGCCGGCACGCGGGCGAGCTCCTCGCGCGCCTCCTCGGACTTCACGAATCGCGGGTGGTACTGGAGGAGGATCCCGCGGAGCTTCCCGGACAGCTCGAGCGGCTCGAGCGAGGCGCGGAACTCGGCGAATGCCTGCTCCTGCTCGGCCTCTTCGTGGTGCGTCATCGTCTTGTGCGCCTTCACGTGGAAGACGAACTCGGGCGGCGTCCGCTGCGCCCAGCGGCCGGTGATCGCAGGGTCGGGCAGGTGGTAGTACGGCGAGTCAACCTCGACCGCGTCGAAGCGCTCCGCGTAATGGGCGAGCCGCGCCTTCGAGGTCGAGACTCCACGCGGATACCACGTCTTGACGAGACCCTCATCGGCGAAGCTGCAGGTCCCGAGGTGGACGGTCGCGGGCACCGGGGAAGCGTAGGGGCCGGGCGGGCCGACCCCTACGCGACACGCGCTTACTTCTTCTTTGCGACCTTGCTCTGCGCCGTGAAGCCGTTGACCGTCGGGTTGACGCAAGGGAGCCCCTGGAGCTGCGCTGCGAGCTGCGTGCAGAGCGGGGCGGCGGCTCCGGGCGCCGCGGTCGCGGTGGCGCGGAAGTACGTCCCGCGCTTCGCCCTGAAGTGGAAGACGCCGTTGTCGTTCACGCTCGCCTTACCGAGCCGCTTGAGTCCGCTCTTCTTCGCACCCCCGAGGATCGCGACCGTTGCGCCGCCGCGCGGTTGGCCGGCCTGCGTCACCTTGCCGGCGATCGTCGCGCCGAGACCCTTCTTCTTCGCCGTGAGTGTCACCCCGCCCGGAGCGATCGCCGCGGGCGCCGCGACCGTGGCGGCCACGTTTACCGTCCCGAGTCCGGGGTTGTACGGCGTCCAGGTCGACACCCAGGCTCCTAGCGGAACGGCGTGGAACACGCCGGTGACCGTGAGCTGCGCGCTGTAGAGCTTCGCGCCGAACGTCGCCTTCGCAGGGTTGCTCGCCGGCACGTCCGGCGGCGGAAGGCAGACCTGAATCAACGCAGGGCTCGCAGGCGAGCCTGTCGGAATCAGGAATGCGGGCAGGTTCAGAGTCTGGCCCGCCGCGTTGAGGACCATCACCCAGGTCGCGAGCGGTGTCGTTGCCTGCAGGCACTGGGCTTGCTGGGCGGCCGGGACTTGGCCCGGGGCGGCGACGACCAGTTGCCCATCGAGCGCGAGGTCGGCGCCGCCGAGGTCGAGCGCCTTGACGAGAGCGTGGACCGGCCCGAGAACCGTCCCCGGCGCCTGGGTCGTCGTGAGCTGCGTCCCCGTCGGGGCGGAGATGCGTACCACCGCCGTCGGGTCGTCGTTAGGGTTCAGCGACGCCTTCACCGTCACGACGTTCGGTCCCTGTAAGACCTGGAGCTTCGCGGAGTTGTACGCCGCCAGCGCCGACGGGACGGCGACGAGCGCCGCGACCGCCGCGAGCCCGGCGAGAACGGTCGGGATGCGTCGTTTCATGTGCCCTCCTCTTCCAGTTCGGGTCGCTTCGCGACTGCTGCTCGAGGCCTCATCCTGCCGCGACGAGCATGCCACTCGCGCGGATCCACTGCCTGTTGTCGTAGCGGTAGAGGTACACGTCCTGCAGCGGCCGGTAGTCAGTTCGCGAGGTCTGCACCGGGATCCCGGGGAGCAGGAACGGGTTCGAGCGGAGGTCGATGCTCCGGGCGGCCCGGAGCAGCCCGGCGCGCGTGAGGTCGCGGCCGGCCTTGCGCAGGGTCTCGACCATCGTCCACGCGACCGTCATGCCGTACCAGTTGTAGACGTCGCTCGGCTTCCCGCCCGGGTCGAAGCGCCGCATGATCGTTCGGTAGAGCGCAACCGCCGGGTCCTTCGCCCACACCGGGTCGTTCGGGTTCTTGAGGAACGCGACCGAAAGGGCGCCCCTCGTCAGCTCGGGCGCGTTCAGCCGCGCGATCGCCATGATCCCCGGCTCGATCGACACCGAGGCGATGTAGAGCTGCGGCTTCCAGCCGAGCTTGTGTGTCGCGACGACCGCCTGGATGAAGAACTTCGGCGTCGCGAAGAGCATCAGCGTGTCGGCGCCGGAGGCCTTCAGGTTCGCGATCTGCGAGGAGACGTCCGCACCCGTGAACTCGTACGACTGGCGCGCGACGACCTTCGGGCCCTTGCCAGCGATCGCACGTGTCAGGCCGGTCAGCATGTCGCGGCCGAGGTCGGTGTTCTCGTACAGGACGGCGACCCTGGCCTTCGGCCGCGTCCGCACCAGCGTCTTCCCGTAGACGTTGCCCTCTCCGCGGTAGCTCGGGAGGAAGCCCATCGTCCACGGGTACTGCCGCCAGCTCTGCCCGATCTGCTGGGAGCCGTCGGCGACGAAGAGCTGCGGGACCTTCTGTGCGTTCAGATAGTCGCGGATCGCGAGGTTGTTCGCGGTGCCGACGCTGCCGAAGATCGCGAACACACGGTCCTGCTCGACGAGGCGGCGCGTGAGCTGGACGGTCAGGGCCGGGTTGTACTGATCGTCGTAGTAGCGGTAGGAGATCTTCCGCCTGTTCACGCCGCCCTTCGAGTTCACGTAGTCGAAGTAGGCCTTCGCGCCGGGCGCGACGGAGCTGAACGCAGCCGCCTCGCCGGAGAGCGGCACGGTCCCGCCGAGGAGGATGCTCGTCGGGGTCAGCCCCGGGTCCAGCGCGGGCGCGCCGCCCGCAGTCCCGACGAGCGCGAGCGCGGCGAGGGCCGCGAGGGCGAGGCGAGCCCTCATCGCGTGATCGGCGTGCGCAGGCCCGGGATCGTGACGACGGCGTTGCCGACCCGCGCTCGAGCGCTCGCCGCCATCGGCAGGTCGAGGTAGAGGAGGTTCGTCGGGCTCTGTGCGAGCGACGAGGACCCCAGCGTGAGCGTGAGCCGCGAGCCCTTCGGCAGGTATGTCGCCTGGTCGCCGAGCTTGATCGCGACCTTCCGCGCACCCTTCCGCGTCGGGACGCCTCCCGCGCTGACGACGATCTGCTTCCCGCCGGGCGTACGCGCGGTGAGCACGGCGACGAGACGCGACCAGCCGCCGCTCGCTGCGAGCGGGACGGTCACCGTCGGCGAGCCGAAGGTCTCGAGCGGCCGCGCGAGGCGCGAGCTCGTCCGCACCGCCTTTCCCTTTCGCGCGAAGGTCGAGACACCCGGGAAGACGACGGTCGTCGTCTTCGTCCTCGGCAGCGCCTTGAACGAGGTCGCCTTGCCCGCGAAGCTCTCGGGCACGACCTCGACGCCCGTCGGCAGCGTGTTGCAGCCGAGGGCGCGGAGGTAGCAGTCGAACCAGGCATGCACCTGGCTCATGAGCAGGCCGGTGTCGGCCGCCGGGAACGTCGACGGCGGATGGCCGTGGAGCCCGACGTAGAGCAGCTTCGGGCCACGAAGCCGGTCGTAGGCGCGCACCCCCTGGTCGATGCCGAAGAGGAAGTCGCGGCGGCCCTGCGCGAGGAATACGGGCGTGGTGACCGCGCCGAGCCCGGCGAGGCTCGAGCGCGCGTCCGCCCACGCCTTCACGGCCGCCGGGTTCTGCCCGGAGAACGCAAGCGACTGGATCTGGATCAGGTCGGGGCTCTTCTTCGCGTCCGGGATCGAGCCCGCGAGCGCGGCGACGAGCCCCGATTTCAGGAGTCCCTGCGGGACGAGCGCCGAGTAGAGGTCGCTCCACGTCTCCGCGGTCGCGACCGCCGCCCACGGCACTCCCGCCGCGACCGAGTCGAGCACCGCGCCGCCGCCGTAGGAGATGCCCCAGGCGCCGATCTTCGAGCCGGCGACGTCCGGCCGAGCCGCGAGCCAGGCCTCGACCTCCTTCACGTCGGTGATCTCGCGCGGGCCGTCGATCGAGACGAGCCCACCGGAGTCGCCGTGGCCGCGCGCGTCGAACGTGAGCACCGCGTAGTCCGAGCCGACGAAGCCGTACGCCTGCGCGAGCGCGTTCATCTCGCCGCGGTTCCCGCCGAGCCCGTGCAGGAAGACGATCGCCTGCCACCCGCCCGACGGCGGCGTGCCGTCGGGGAGGTAGAGCGTTGCAGTGAGCGAGACGCCGTCGTCCATCGGGATCGAGACGTCCTGGCTCGAGACCACGCTCCCCGGTGCGTTCCCGGCGAGGAGCACGAGGGCGAGTGCGAGACCCGCAAGCCACGTCTTCACCACGAGCGCCAGGGTAGCCGGTGCCCGTCCCTAGAATCCCGGCCGATGGATGCGCGCGCGATCGGCGTCTTCGACTCGGGTGTGGGTGGGCTGACGGTGCTGCACGAGTGCCTCGTCACGCTCCCGCACGAGGACTTCGTCTACCTCGGCGACGGCGCGCGGCTCCCGTACGGCCCGCGGCCGCTCGAGGAGATCAGGCGCTTCGCGGCCGAGATCGCGGGCTACCTCGAGGCGCAGGGGGTGAAGCTCGTGGTCGCCGCCTGCAACTCGGCGACCGCCGCGGCCCTCCCCGATCTCCAGCGGCAGCTCTCCGTCCCCGTCGTCGGCGTGCTCGCGCCCGAGGCGCACGCGGCCGTGCTCGCGACGCGCAACCGCCGGGTCGGCCTCCTCGCGACGGAGGCGACGGTCGCGAGCGGCCGGTACGCGGAGCTCGTGAGGTCGCTCGACGCAGGAGCGGAGCTCCTTCCGGTCGCATGTCCTCGTCTCGTCCCGCTGATCGAGGGCGACGATCCCTTCGGCGAGGAGACGACCGCGGCGGTGCGGGAATACGCAGCCCCATTGAAGGACGCCGGCGTCGACACCGTGATCCTCGGTTGCACGCACTACCCGCTGATCCGTCCCGTCTTCCAGCGCGTCTTCGGGCGAGGGGTCACGCTCGTCTTCTCCGCGGAGGAGGTCGCGCGCGAGGTGTCGGAGACGCTGGCGCGCAAAGGCGTCGAGAACGACGAGGCGCGCGAGGGTGGGTATCGCTTCCTGACGACGGGCGACCCCGTCCAGTTCCGCGAGATGGGCCAGCGCTTCCTCCAGCTCCCCATCGCCACGGCGGAGCATGTCGAGATCGCCGCGCTCGAGGCGGCGGCCGCGTGAGAGCGGACGGCAGACGTCCGGACGAGCTGCGCGAGCTCGAGGTCCGGGTCGACTTCCTCGAGCAGCCGCACGGCTCGGTGCTCTACCGCCAGGGGAGGACGATCGTGCTCTGCACGGCGATGGTCGAGGAAGGCGTGCCGCGCTGGCTCAAGGGGAACGGCCGCGGCTGGATGACGGCGGAGTACTCGATGCTCCCTGCCTCGACCGGCGAGCGCATGCAGCGCGGGGTCTCTCGCGGCCGGCCGGACGGGAGAACGGTCGAGATCCAACGCCTGATCGGACGTGCGCTCCGCGCCGTCTGCGACTTCGAGGCTCTCGGCGAGCGCACGCTCTGGCTCGACTGCGACGTCCTTCAGGCCGACGGTGGGACTCGCTGCGCCTCCATCACCGGCGCCTGGATCGCCGCGAGCCGCGCGCTCGAGCGCTTCGGCCTCTCGAAGGCGCTCGCAGGGTCGGTGGCCGCCGTGTCGGTCGGGATCGTGGGCGGCGAGGCCGTGCTCGACCTCGACTACGAGGAGGACTCGGGAGCGGAGACCGACATGAACGTCGTCATGACCGGCGACGGCGAGCTGGTCGAGGTCCAGGCGACCGCCGAGAGGGATCCCTTCTCGCGCGACCTCCTCGACGAGCTCCTCGACCTCGCGGCGGGTGGGATCGAGACGCTCGTCGCAGCGCAGCAGGACGCAGCCGTCGCGCCTCGCGCGTGAGGCTCCTGTTCGCATCGAAGAACCCGAACAAGCTGCGCGAGCTGCGCCGGGCGCTCCCGGACTGGGAGATCGAGCTCATCGAGACGGACGAGGAGCCGGTCGAGGACGGCGCGACCTTCCTCGACAACGCGCGGACCAAGGCGCGCCATGGCCGCGAGCGGGCGCCGGCCGCGGACTGGGTCGCCGGCGAGGACTCGGGGATCGAGGTCAGAGCGCTCGACGGACGTCCGGGCGTCCACTCGGCGCGCTGGGCGACCGATCCGGTCGCGCGTCTCCTCGACGAGCTCGAGGGCAGCGACGAGCGGCGCGCCCGCTACGTCTGCGAGCTCGTCGCCCTCTCGCCCGAGGGAGACGAGCTGCGCGCGGCCGGGACTCTCGAGGGAGAGATCGCGCTCGAGCCATGTGGAAGCGAGGGCTTCGGCTACGACCCGGTCTTCGTGCCGCTCGGCGAGCAGGTGACGGTCGCGGAGCTCGGGAACGTCTGGAAGGCGCAGCACTCGCACCGCGCCCGCGCCGCGCGGTCGCTCGCCGAGCAGCTCGCCGCCGATCCCTGAGTGCTAGCGTCGCCCGCCATGGACGTGGCGCAGGCGCTCGCGGAGCTCACCGAGCTCTCCTCGCAGGTCCGACGCGCGGTCGTGCTCGACGCGGGCGGGACGGTCGTCGGTTCGACCGGTGAGGACGAAGGCGCCACCGAAACGCTCGCCCGCGCGGCGCGGGAGCTCGTCGAGGCCGCTGCGGGGCTCCGGGGATCCGGGGACGAAGTCACCCGCGTCGAGGTCGAGCTCGAGGAGGGCGCGGTGTTCGTCCTCCGGGAGGGCGAGCGGACGATCGCGGCGACGACAGGGCCGCAGCCGACCGCCGGGCTCGTGGCCTACGACCTGCGGACGTGTCTGAAGGGGATCTCCGAGCCGGAGAAGCCCAAGCGCCGCAGGGCGCCCCGCAAGCCGAAGGCCGATGAAGGAGCGGCGGAGTGATGCGCAGGGTCGTCCGCCTCGCGGTCCTGATCGGGCTCGCCGTCTGGGCATGGCGCCACTTCCTCGGGCGGAACGAGCCTCTCGAGCGGGCGACGGTCGCCTACGCGGATGGCTCCGCCGTGGTCGTAGAGCCCGGCTCGCCCGGGTTCGATCGCCTCGCCGCGACGGCTCGCACGGCGCTCCGGTGACCGGTGCCGACCTCGCCCGCCTGATCGTCGGCCGCGCGCTTCTCGAAGGCGATTTCGTCCTCCGCTCCGGCAAGCGATCGTCGTGGTACCTCGACAAGTACCGCTTCGAGACCGACCCGGAGCTCCTGCGCGCTCTCGGCGAGCGGATCGCCGCCGTCGCCGCCGAGCACGAGCCGGATGCGATGCGGCTCGCAGCGCCCGCCCTCGGCGCGGTCGCGTTGGCCGCTTCGGCATCGATGGCGTCCGGTCTCCCGTTCATGATCGTCCGCGGTGAGACCAAGGAATACGGCACGGCGAACCGCATCGAGGGCCCGTTCGAGGCAGGCGAGCTCGTGTGCCTCGTGGAGGACGTCGTCACGTCCGGAGGGGCTCTCGCGGAGGCCGTGTCCGCGCTTCGGGAGGCGGGCGTCGTCGTCCGGACGGCGGTCTGCGTGGTCGATCGCGAGGAGGGTGGATCCGACGCGCTCGCGCGCCTCGGTGTCCGCTTGCGGGCGCTCTTTCGTGCCGAAGAGCTCCTGGAGTTGCACAAAACTGCCGCAAACCGGCGTGGTTGAGCCAAATCCGAAGGGCTGTTAGGCTCCTCGGGTCCCAAGTGCACGAACCCCGACGTCAGGAGGAGGGACAGTGACCAAGCAGGAATTCGTGGATGCCGTAGCCGATCGGGCCGGCATGTCCAAGCGCGATGCAGGAGCTGCGGTCGATGCCGTGCTCGACACGATCACGTCGACACTCAAGAAGGGGGATGCAGTCACCTTCACGGGCTTCGGCAAGTTCTCGACCTCGGCTCGCGCAGCGCGCATGGGCGTGAACCCGCGCACGGGCGCGAAGGTCATGATCCCGGCGACCACTGTGCCCAAGTTCTCCGCCGGGAGTGCGCTCAAGACCGCCGTGAAGAGCGGCTAGCGCTTTCATTGCAACCGGTTTGAAGGGGCCGCACGCGCGGCCCCTTCTTCGTTTCCGGGACGTGCAGGTGCCTTGAGACAGAACATATGTTCGTGTAGCGTCGAGGGCGTGCAGCTCTCGTTCGACGCCGCCGATCGCCTCGTCGAGCTCGTCCAGGCACGGCACGGGCCGGTCGGCGCCGACGAGGCGGCACGCGTCCTCTTCGCGCTCGAGAGCGCCCCGGTCGCGCTGGCCCGCTCGCTTCTCGCTGACGTCGTCGACGGCGACGCCCGCCTCGCCTGGCTCGGCACGCGCGTCGGCCTCGCCGACGCGCCTCACCTCGGCACGCCGATCGAGGACGCGGAGCTCGTCGTCTTCGACCTCGAGACGACGGGGCTCTCGGCGTCGAGCTGTCGCATCTGCGAGATCGGGGCCGTCCGCGTGCGCGCGCTCGAGGTCGCCGAGACCTTCGAGACGCTCGTCAACCCCGGCGTCGCGCTCCCGGGGTTCATCAGCGCCCTCACGGGGATCCGCGAGGCGGAGCTCCGACGCGCTCCGCGCCCCGAGATCGCGCTGCGGCGCTTCCTCTCGTTTGCGGGCGACGCGCCGCTCGTGGCCCACAACGCGCGCTTCGACGTCTCGTTCCTCGATCGCGGGGTCGAACGCCTGACCGGCCTTCGCTGCGCCGCGACCGTGATCGACACCGTCTGGCTCGCGCGGAGGCTGCTCGACCGGCGGAGCGAGCGGGTGTCGCTCGCGCGGCTGGCCCACTTCTTCGGCGTATCCGTGGAGCCGTGCCACCGGGCGCTGCCCGACGCGATCGCGACCGCGGAGATCCTGATCTCGCTCCTCGGGCTCGCACAGGAGCGGGGCGCGCGGACGATCAGCGACGTGGTCGAGCTCGCGGCGCCGCGCGCCCGGCGGTTGCACGAGAAGCGATCGCTCGTCGCCGGCGCTCCGACGACGCCGGGCGTCTACCTGTTCCACGACGCCAACGACATCGTCCTCTACGTCGGCAAGGCGCGCGACCTGCGCGCGCGCCTTCGCTCCTACTTCGCCGGAGCACGGCAGCGACCGGCAGTCGAGGCGGCGCTCGGCGCGCTCGCACGGGTCGAGTGGCGCGTGCTCGGTTCCGAGCTAGAGGCCGCGCTCGAGGAGCTGGCGCTGATCCGTGAGCTCCGGCCGCCCGCCAATGCGCGCGCGTCGCGGCCCGACCGCTACGTGTACCTCGCACGGGGAGACGCGGGCTGGAGGGTCGTCGCGGAACCGGGGCGATATGGGCCGATTCGGAGCCGGCGTCGCGCACAGCTCGCGGCCAGGGCGCTCGACGCCTTCGAGGGAGACGATCTCCAGGACGCTGTTCCCGCTGCGCGGGCGAGGCTGCGGAAGCTCGCCTCCGACCTCCGCTTCGAGGACGCCGCGCGTGTCCGCGATCGCCTCGCCGCGCTCGAGGACGTCGCCGCCAAGGTCTCCGAGCTCGACCGGCTGCGGACGGAGCGCCTCTGCGTCCTCGCTCCCGCACGGGAGCCGGGTTTCAGGCGCGCCTTCTTCGTCGCCGGCGGCCGGATCGCGGCGGTGCGGACGCTCGCAGCCGGCCCGGCCGGAAACCTCGAGGCGCGCGCCGGCCTGGCGGAGGTCCAGCGCGCCGCGCCGTCTTTCGCCCCGGAGCACGCGGACGAGCTCGCGGTCGTCGCGGGCTTCCTGAAACGCCCTCCGCCCGAGCTTCGCGTCGTCGCACTCGACGCTTCCGAGATCCTCGCCGCCTGATGACCCTGCCTGCGAACCCGGGCGCTACCGTGTCGGGCATGGAGCCCCTGGCGCGAACGGACGTGGCCGCCGGGTTCGCCGATCGTCTCGGAGAGGCGGTCGAGCGGAAGCACAGCCAGCTGCTCGTCGGTCTCGATCCACGGCTCGACCTGCTCCCGATGGAGCTTCGCGGCGAGGCCGTGCTCGGGCGTGCGGCGGCTGCATCGGCGGTCGCGCGCTTCTGCAAGGGGATCGTCGACGCCGTGTTCCCGTACGTCGTCGGCGTGAAGCCGCAGTCGGCGTTCTTCGAGGCACTCGGTGCCGACGGGATACACGCGCTCGAGGAGGTCTGCGACCACGCCCGCTCGATCGGGCTCCTCGTCGTCCTTGATGCAAAGCGCGGCGACATCGGCTCGACCGCGCGCGCCTATGCGACTGCGTTCCTCGAGCCGCGCGACGGCGGGCCGCCGCTCGCGGATGCGATGACCGCGAGCCCGTACATGGGCCACGACGGTGTCGAGCCGTTCCTCGCCGCCTGCCGGCGCCACGGCGCGGGTGTCTTCTTCCTCGTCCGTACCTCGAACGCGGGGGCGGCGGACGTGCAGGACGCGACGATGTCCGACGGCCGCCCGCTGTGGCACCTCCTCGCCGAGTTCACCCGGGAGTGGGGAGAACCTTTGATCGGGGAGCGCGGGCTGTCGAGCGTCGGCGCGGTCGTCGGCGCGACGATCCCCCGCGCGGTCTCGGAGGCACGTCGACTCATGCCGCAGACCCCGCTCCTCCTCCCGGGCGTCGGTGCGCAGGGAGCCACTCCGGCGGACGTCGCCCGCGCATTCAGGAGCGGTCCGGCGAGCGCGCTCGTCACCGCCTCGCGCTCTGTGATCTACGCGTTCCGCGAGACGGAGGACGATTGGCGTGCAGCGGCGGCGGAGGAGGCCGAGCGTCTCGCCACGCAGGTCTGGGCCGCTTCCGGCTGGTAACACCTGAACGTCGGGGAGCGCCTCGGCCCCTTCGGCTAGCGTCCTTCCGCCCTGAGCTCGAGCTCCTCTTCCCTCGGTCGCAATCGCGACTTCGTGCTGCTGCAGGCCGGGCAGCTGCTCTCGCAGTCCGGGACCCAGGTCGCCTCGATCGCCTACCCGCTGCTCGTGCTCAGCCTGACCGGATCCGCGACGAAGGCGGGAGTCGTCGGCTTCGCTCGTCTCGCATCGAGCGCCGTCTTCGCCCTCCCGGCGGGACTTCTCGCCGATCGCTCGAACCGCAAGCGACTGATGATCGCCTCCGACGTCATGCGGCTCGCGACCATGGCCGGGCTCGCGGGCGCGATCGTGAGCGGAGCTCTCGTCTTCTGGATGATCCCGCTCGCCGCCTTCCTCGAGGGGACGGGCGGGTCCTTCTTCCAGGCGTCGCAGTCGGGAGCCTTGCGTTCCGTCGTGCCGGCCGATCAGCTTCCTGCGGCAATGAATGTCATCACCGGCCGCCGTGCTGCGATCAACGTCGCCGGCCCGCCGGTTGGCGGGGCGCTCTTTGGCCTTGCCCGCTCGTTGCCGTTCCTCGTCGACGCCGTCTCGTACGCGTTCTCGACGCTCTCGCTTCTCGCCATGCGGACGCCGTTCCAGGAGGAGCGCGAGCGGGAGGCGACGCGGCTTCGCGAGCAGTTGCTCGAGGGCTTCCGCTTCCTCTGGCACAACCCGTTCCTGCGCACGACGACGCTGGTCTTCGCGCCGCTCGGCTTCGTTGCGCTCGGATACACGCTCTCCGTCGTCGTCATCGCCGAGGAGCAGGGGCTCTCGGGGCTCGGGGTCGGTGCGCTCGTCGCCTCCTTCGGCGCGGGCGTCCTCGTCGGCTCTGCCATCTCGCCGCAGGTGCGACGGGCGCTCCCGACGCGAAAGGTCCTGCTTCTCGAGCTCTGGATGTGGCCGGTACCGCTCCTCTTCCTCGTCTGGCCGAACGTGTACGTCCTGGCCGCGAGCCTCTTCCCGGCAGCCCTCGCCATCCCTTCGACCGACTCCGTCGTCCTCAGCTATCAGCTCGCCCTTACGCCCGATCGCCTCGTCGGCCGCGTCGGAAGCGTCTTCAGCACGATCGTCCTCCTCGTCGCTCCGCTCGGGCCGCTCCTCGCCGGCTTCCTGCTGGGGCAGACATCGCCGCGTCTTGCCGTGGGCTGCTTCGTCGCCGTCGCGCTGCTCGCTGCCCTTGTCGCCACGCTGAGCCCCGCGCTCCGCTCCGTGCCGGGCATGGGGGATCGCGGGTCGGGGCAACAGCCCCAGGCTGCGGTGGAGTGACTTCGTCGTCCGTCCCGGCGGCGGGACACGCTCGCCTCGACGGCGGAGCCTCGGCTGCCTCGAGCGCTCGGTGTAGAGTCCGCCGACGGTGATGAGCAGATCCCTGCTCGCGATAGTCGCCGTCGTCGCCTTCCTCGCCTCACCGGTGCAGGCCTCGAACGTCGAGGCGACGCGGTCTGCGCCACTGCACGTGGATGCCGCCGCCTGGTATCTCGTCGGGTCCGACGGGGCCGTCCTTGCGCAGAGCGACGCGCGCGCGCGTCGCGCGCCGGCGAGCATCACGAAGCTGATGACTGCGATCGTCACGCTCGAGCACGCTCGACCGTCCGACGTCGTCCGGGTGAGCCCGCGGGCGGCGCGGATCGGCGAGTCGACGGTCTATCTCCGCCCGAACGAGCTCTTGAGCGTCGGCGAGCTGATCCACGGGATGCTGATCCGGAGCGGGAACGACGCAGCAGAGGCGCTCGCGCTGTACGTCGGTCACGGGTCCGAAGGTCGTTTCGTCTCCCTCATGAACGCCGAAGCGCACGAGCTGGGTCTCGCCGACACGACGTTCGAGAACCCGCACGGGCTCGACCAGGCAGGTCACCTGTCGAGCGCTCGCGATACGACGTTGCTCGCCCGGTACGCGCTCGGGATCCCCTTCATCCGCGACACGTTGCAGCGGAGCTCGGTCTCGATTCCGGGGAGCGGTGACTTCCCGACGACCGACGATCTGCTCGAGAGCTGGCCCCCGCTCGTCGCCGGCAAGACGGGCCACACGGCCGACGCCGGCTGGAACGAGGCGGCCGCCGCGAGCAAGAACGGGGCGACGGTCTACGGCTCGGTGCTCGGGAGCCGCAACCGTGCCGAGCGAAACGACGCGCTCAGGGCACTGCTCTCGTACGGCCTCGCCCAGTACCGACGCGTGCTCACGATCGACCGCAGCCGGGTTTACGCGACGGCGAAGACGGGGTACGGGCGGCAGCCGGTGGAGCTCGTGGCCCGACACATGCGAATCAAGACCGTCCGCAAGGACGCTCCGCTCGTCGAGCGCGTCATCGCTCCCGTCTCCGTCGCGCTCCCGGTGAAGAAGGGCGCGTCCCTCGGGCGCGTCGAGGTGTACGAGGGGAACGACCTCGTCGCGGCGGAGAGCCTTGTCGCCGCGTCGAACGTCACCAAGCCGGGCGTTCTCGGCAGGGTGGGGTGGTACACGCGCCGGACAGCGGCCAATGTGTGGGGGATCTTCTCGTGATCGTCACCGTCACCGTCAACGCAGCGCTCGACCGCACACTGACCGTGCCGGTCTTCCAGCTCGGCTTCCGGCACCGGTCGAGCGAGGTGCTCACGCTCGCCGGGGGAAAGGGCATCAACGTCGCCCGCGCGCTCAAGCGGCTCGAGGTGCCGGTCGTCGCGACCGGGCTCACAGGCGGCCGCACCGGGACGCGGATCGTCGAGGAGCTGACCTCCGAGGCGATCCTCAACGACTTCGTGCGGATCGCCGACGAGTCGCGGACCTCGACCGCCGTCGTCGACCCGACCGGCGGCACGTACACGGAGATCAACGAGTGGGGGCCCGAAGTGACCGCGGGCGAGCTCGAGACGCTGATGGAGAAGCTCCACTACCTCTCGCAGGGTGCGGACTTCGTCGTCCTCGCGGGCTCGCTCCCGCGCAAGGTGCCGACCTCGTTCTACGCGGACGCCGTGCGCGATCTCGCGCGCCGCGACGTCCGCGTCGTCCTCGACAGCGAGGGCGAGCCGCTCGAGCTCGGCGTGCAGGCGGGGCCGTTTCTCGTGTCGCCGAACCAGCGCGAGGCAGAGCAGCTCGTCGGCCAGGAGCTGGAGGACGACGACGACTTCCGGATGGCGCTCGACGCGATCGCCGAGATGGGGCCCCGCAACGTCCTGATCACGCTCGAGAACGGCTGCTTCGCGTTGCTCCGGCTCGGCCGGAAGACGCGGAGGTTCCGCGCCTTCGCGCCGCACGTCGAGCCCGTCTCGACCGTCGGCTCGGGCGACGTGCTCGTCGCGCAGTTCCTCGCAGGGGTCGTCGCCGATGTCCACTCGGAGGAGGCGCTCCGCCTCGCGGTGGCGGCCGGCTCGGCGTCCGTGCTCGAGCTCGGCGCAGGACGCTTCGACCCGCACGTTGCAGCGACGTTCGCGGCGGACGTCGAGCTTGCCGAGCTCCAGCTCGCGCACTCGTAGACTCCCGCGCGTGAACACGTGTCCGAGCTGCGGCCGGGACAATCCGCCGGACTCGCGGTTCTGCAGCGCGTGCGGCACGGAGCTGACCGCGACCGGGCCTGCGCGCGAGCAGCGCAAGGTCGTGACCGTCCTCTTCTGCGACCTCGTCGGCTCGACGGCGCTCGGCGAGTCGACCGATCCCGAGGCATTACGCGCGCGCATGCGCCGCTACTTCGAGGATCTCCGCATCATCCTGGAGCGGCACGGCGGCACCGTGGAGAAGTTCGTCGGCGACGCGGTCATGGCCGTCTTCGGGATCCCGGTCTCGCACGAGGACGACGCGCTGCGGGCCGTCCGCGCCGCCGACGAGATGCGGTCCGCGATCAGCGAGCACGGCCTCGAAGCCCGGATCGGGATAAACACCGGCGAGGTCGTCGTCGGCGGCGAGGGCGAGACGCTCGTCACCGGCGACGCCGTCAACGTGGCAGCCCGCCTCGAGCAGGCCGCGGGCGCGGGAGAGGCGCTCATCGGAACCGAGACGCGCATGCTCGTGCGCGACGCCGTTCGGACCGATGCCGTCGAGCCGCTCACGCTCAAGGGAAAGTCCGAGCCGGTGGCGGCGTTCCGTCTCCTCGAGGTCATCGGTGACGCGGCGCCGCTCGCGCGTCACCTCGACACGCCGCTCGTCGGCCGCGAGCGCGAGCGGCAGCGACTCTGGCGTGACTACGAGGACGCAGTGGCAGACAGCACCTGCAGGCTCTTCACGCTCCTCGGTCCGGCCGGCATCGGCAAGTCGCGGCTCGTCGCCGACTTCCTCGACCGGGTCGGCGGCTCGGCCGACGTCCTCCGAGGACGCTGCCTCTCCTACGGTGAAGGGATCACGTACTGGCCGCTCGTCGAGATGCTGATCTCGATCGGCGTCGAGCCGGAGTCGGTGATCGGCATCTCTCCGCAGGACACGCAGCTCGCGTTCCGGCGACTGCTCGAAGCGCGCGCCGAAGAGCGCCCGCAGGTGGTCGTCATCGACGACCTACAGTGGGCCGAGCTGGTCTTCGTCGACCTCGTCGAGCATGTCGCCGATCTCTCGCGCGACGCGGCGATCTTCCTGCTGTGTGTGGCGCGAACGGAGCTGCTCGACAGCCGGCCGGGCTGGGGAGGCGGCAAGGTCAACGCGACCTCGCTCCTGCTCGAGCCGCTCGATGCGGACGAGTGCGGAGAGCTGATGGAGCGCCTCGTCGACGACGGCGCACTCGACCCCGAGCTGCGCGAGCGGATCACCGTGGCGTCGGCCGGAAACCCCCTCTTCGTCGAGGAGATGCTCGCGATGGTGCGCGAGCACGGAGGCGGCTCGGACATCGCCGTCCCACCGACGATCCAGGCGCTGCTCCAGGCGCGCATCGACTCTCTCGAAGGGGACGTCCGGGTCGTGATGGAGCGCGGGGCGATCGAGGGCGAGGTGTTCCACCGTGGAGCGGTGGCCGAGCTCTCTCCCGGGCCGGTGCGGGACGGCGTCGAGACGCATCTGGCGACGCTCGTTCGCAAGGAGCTCATCCGGTCGGCGCCACCGACGTTTCCCGAGGACGAGGGCTTTCGCTTTCGCCATCTCCTCATCCGCGACGCCGCCTACGAGTCGCTCCCGAAGGCGACTCGTGCGGAGCTCCACGAGCGCTTCGCCGACTGGCTCGCGACGCACGACATCGTCGAACGGGACGAGATCGTCGGCTACCACCTCGAGCAGGCGTATCGCTTTCGGGCGGAGCTCGATCCCGCAGACGAGTCGCTTGCCGATCTCGCTTCTCGCGCTTCGTCGCGTCTAGCCGCTGCCGGAAGCGGCGCTCTTGACCGCGCCGACTTCTACGCGGGGGTCAGCCTCCTCAGACGCGCGTCGGCCGTGCTGCTCACCGGGGACGAGCGTCGGCTCGCGTTGTTGCCCGAGCTCGCGTCGGCGCTCCACGAGTCCGGAAAGCGCGACGAAGCGGCGCAATTGGTCGACGAGGCGCTGGGCGCAACAAGCGAGCTCACGCGAGCCCGCGCCGCCGTCACGCGCGCGATTCTCAGTTCGTCGGTCGAGGGAGGGGACTCGATCCGGGAAGTGTTCGAGCGGGCCGGAGACCACTACGGGCTCGCGCTGTACTGGTGGAGTGTCTCCTCGGGCGCCTGGAGTCTCGTTCACGTCGCCGAGACGGAGAACGCGTGCGAGCTCGCGCTCCGCCATCTCGAGCGGGCAGGCGCTCTGCGCGGTCACGTCGCCGATGCGGTGCGAGCCAGGCTCGCGTCGGCCTACCTGTTCGGGCCGACCTACGTCGACGAGGCGATCGAGCGGGTCCATGCGATCATCGAGGCTGGTAGCGGTCAGGTGGCGCTCGCGTTCGAACGCTCCGTTCTCGGGCGCCTCCACGCGATGAGGGGGGAGTTCGAGTTGGCTCGTGAGTTCGTCGCGGGTGCCCGACAGGCGTACCTCGATGCGGGAATGCTCGTCGTCGCAGGCGCCCTGTCCATGACGGAGGGTTGGATTGAGTGGCGGACAGGTGACGTCGCCGTCGCCGAGCGCGTGCTTCGGGAGGGTGTCGAGCTGCTCGAGCGAATCGGCGACCGCGGCTTTCACGCGACCGTCGCGCTGAACCTCGCTGACCTGTACTACAACGTCGGACGCCTCGACGAGGCGCGTGAGTTGTGTACGAGCGCCCGCAATACCACCGAGCCGCACGACGTCATCAACTTCGTGATGCTCGATGCGATCGAAGGGAGCCTCCTCGCACGCGAGGGTCGCTTCGAGGAGGCAATAGCGCAATGCCGCCGAGGGGTCGAGCGCACCGAAGGGAGCGACGGGTTGGAGAACCTCGCGCTTCCACGTCGCTACCTCGCCGAGGCGCTGTTTCTCGCCGGCCGGACGAACGAGGCAGCGGAGGTCGGCGCGGAAGCGCTTGCGATCCGCGATGCGAAGGGCGATGCGACGGGCGCTGCGCGCACGCGTGAGCTCTTCGCCGCCTTTGGGCTCGAGGTCGCATGATCGCCGTCGCGGGCCGCTGCTAACGTCGCCTGATGGAGACCGAGCTTCGCACCGACGAGATCGAGCGCCTCGTCGCCTTCGAGCGCAAGTTCGGCAAGGAAGGCCTCACCTTCGACGACGTGCTCCTCCTCCCGGCGGAGTCGAGCGTGCTCCCGAACGACGTCTCCACGGTGACGAGGCTCACACCGTCGATCTCGCTCAACATCCCGGTCGCCTCGGCCGCGATGGACACGGTCACCGAGGCGCGTCTCGCGATCGCGCTTGCGCGCGCGGGCGGAATCGGGATCGTCCATCGCAACCTCTCGATCGCCGATCAGGTCGCGGAGGTGGACAAGGTCAAGCGCTCGGAGTCGGGGATGATCGTCGAGCCGGTGACGCTCCGGGTCGGCAACACCGTGGCCGAGGCGCTCGAGCTCATGGAGCGCTACCGGATCTCCGGCGTGCCGATCGTGGACGACGACGGCGTGCTCGTCGGCATCCTCACCAATCGCGACCTTCGCTTCGAGACGGACACCTCGCAGCCCGTGTCGGCGTTGATGACGAGCCGGGACCTCGTGACCGCGCCCGTCGGGACCACGCTCGCGGAGGCGGAGGCGATTCTCCATCGGAACAAGGTCGAGAAGCTGCCCGTGGTCGACGCCGACGGGCGCCTGAAGGGGCTGATCACCGTCAAGGACATCTCGAAGCGGCTCGCCTACCCGGATGCGACGAAGGACGAACACGGCCGGCTGCGCGTGGGCGCGGCGGTCGGCGTCGGGAACGACGCCCTCGAGCGCGCCGCGGCACTCGTCGAGGCGGAGGTCGACCTCCTCGTCGTCGACACGGCGCACGGCCACTCGCACGGCGTCCTCGACGTCGTGCGGCAGATCAAGGGCGCGCATGACGTCGACCTCGTCGCCGGGAACGTGGCGACGGGGGACGGGGCGCTCGCGCTCGTCGACGCGGGAGCCGACGCGGTGAAGCTCGGGGTCGGGCCTGGGTGCTTTGCGGCCGGAACGCGGATCCTGATGGCGGACTCGACCTACAAGAACATCGAAGAGGTCCGGCCCGGAGATCGGGTGATCAACATGCACGGCGAACCCGTCTCCGTACGCGCCGCCTGGTGCACAGGGGTACGCGGAGTGGTTGGAGTCCGCCACGTCGGTGCGCCGACGGAGAGTCTCGTCACGCCTGACCATCGGTACTACGTGGGCGACTACTCGACCGCGCTCGCGACGGTGGCCGCTCAGGGTTACGCAGCCGTGCTCGACAAGCCGACGCGGACAGGCGCTCCGAAGCGGAACTGGAGAGAGATCGGAAGCGCCGACGACGTCGTGCTCCTCATGCCGAAGCACATTGCGTTCGAGATGCCCGATGCGCTCGTCGTCGACCTGCGTCACTTCGCAAAGCGCGAGTCGAAGCTCGATCGGTACAGGATCAAGATCGAGGATTCGTATGAGCTCGGCTACGTCTTCGGAACGTTCCTGGGGGACGGGACCTCGTTCCTGAACACGAACGGAAAGAGCGAGATCGGCCGTGTCACCTGGAATTTCGGACCGAAGGAGTCGCATATCGCGGAGAAGCTCGTCGAGTGCCTTGATGCCGTGACGGGCGTACGCACGAGCTGGGCACCGTCGGGCAAGACGCTCGCGGTTCACTTCTACTCGCTTCAGTGGGCTCGGATCTTCGATCGGTTCGGAAAGCGAGACGAGAAGCACCTGCCGCGCCGATATCTCTGCTCGAACCCGCTCTATCTCCGAGGGCTGCTCGACGGTCTCGTCGACAGCGACGGCAATGTCGAGCGCGGGGGGCGGGTGTGCTTCAGGAACACGTCGAGACGTCTGGTCGAACTCTTCGGTGTCCTCTGCTTCCTCCTCGAGGGGAGCTTTCCCAATGTCTCCGTCGAGGCACCGACCGCAGGAGGTCTCTCCGGCACCCACGTCGATCGTTGTCGCCCGTCATATCGCGCTCGCCTGAACACGACGCATCGGAAGCGGCATACGAGCTGCAACCTGGTCGTCAAGAAGCTCGAGACTCGGGACCTCGGAATCTCGCTTCCGGTGTACGACATCGAAGTCGATTGCCCAACGCATAGCTTCATCGCCGACAACGCAATCGTTCACAACTCGATCTGCACCACACGGATCGTTGCGGGCGTGGGAGTGCCGCAGGTGACGGCCGTGTACGACGCGGCGCAGGCGCTCGCCGGCCAGGAGGTCCCCGTGATCGCGGACGGAGGGGTGCGGAACTCCGGTGACATCGCGAAGGCGATCGCCGCCGGCGCCGACGCCGTCATGCTCGGATCGATGCTCGCCGGCACGGACGAGGCGCCCGGCGAGGTGATCGTCGCGCAGGGCGAGCGCTTCAAGGAGTACCGCGGCATGGGCTCGCTCGGCGCCATGAAGGCGCGCTCGTTCTCGAAGGACCGCTACTTCCAGGGCGACGTCGAGGACGTCGACAAGCTCGTGCCCGAGGGGATCGAAGGGCGTGT
This sequence comes from uncultured Actinomycetes bacterium, assembly GCA_963809405.1. Taxonomy (GTDB): domain Bacteria; phylum Actinomycetota; class Thermoleophilia; order Gaiellales; family Gaiellaceae; genus GMQP-bins7. The sequence continues at coordinate 257,151 of CAWEJN010000002.1, read as the reverse complement.
TCCGTACAAGGGCCCGCTCGCGCCAATCGTCCACCAGGTCGTCGGCGGCCTGCGGCAGTCGATGGGCTACTGCGGCGCGGCGACGATCGAGGAGATGAAGACGAGGACCCGTTTCACGCGCATCACGCCCGCGGGCCTCCAGGAGAGCCACCCGCACGGCGTCACGATCACGAAGGACGCTCCCAACTACCGCCGCTCCTAGCCGTGGCCGAGCTACGAGCCGCTATGACAGTCGCAGACGCAGCGGCCGCGGAGCGGTCGCCATCAGGGGTTTTCGCGCGACCGGAATCCGACTCGGCGGATTCCGGTCTTGCGCAAAGCGAGGAAAGGCCGGTCCTCGTCGTCGATCTCGGCGGACAGTACAGCCAGCTGATCGCGCGTCGCGTGCGGGAGGCGCGCGTGTACTCGGAGCTCGTGAGCCACCGGCTTGGCGCTGCCGAGATCCGCGCGCGACGCCCTGCCGCGCTCGTCCTCTCGGGCGGACCCGCGTCCGTATATGCGGACGGCGCTCCCGAGATCGACCCGGCGATCTTCTCCCTCGGCATCCCGACGCTCGGCATCTGCTACGGCATGCAGCTCATGGCGCGCGACCTCGGCGGCGAGGTCGCGCGCACCGGGCTGTCGGAGTTCGGCAAAGCCGAGCTCGAGGCAACGGAGTCGGGGCTCTTTCACGACCTCCCGCCCGAGCAGACCGTGTGGATGAGCCACGGCGACTCGGTCACGGCGCCGCCGGCCGGGGCGACGGTGACCGCGTCGTCTCCGAACACGCCGATCGCGGCGTTCGAGGATCGGGAACGGGGCCTGTACGGCGTCCAGTTCCACCCCGAGGTCGTGCACACACCGCACGGGCAGGCGATCCTGAAGAACTTCCTGTACGAGATCGCCGGCGCACCGCCGACCTGGACGCCCGCCGCGGTCATCGAGGAGCAGGTCGAGCGGATCCGGGCCACGGTCGGGTCGGAGCGGGTCCTGTGCGCACTCTCGGGCGGCGTCGACTCGGCCGTCGCGGCGCTCCTCGTGCACAAGGCGGTCGGCGACCAGCTCACCTGCGTCTTCGTCGACCACGGGCTCCTGCGCGAGAACGAGGCCGAGCAGGTCGTGGAGACGTTCGCCGGGCACTTCCACGTGCCCCTCGTCCACGTGCAGGCGCAGGAGCGATTCCTGACGCGCCTCGCCGGGGTGTCCGATCCGGAGGAGAAGCGGAAGATCGTCGGGGAGGAGTTCATCCGCGTGTTCGAGGAGGAGGCGCGGACGCTCGGTGATGTCCGCTTCCTCGTGCAGGGGACGCTCTACTCGGACGTCATCGAGTCGGGCGGGGAGGACGGGGTCGCCGCGACGATCAAGTCGCACCACAACGTCGGCGGGCTTCCGGCGGACATGCGGATGGAGCTCGTGGAGCCGCTCCGCCTCCTCTTCAAGGACGAGGTGCGGCGCGTCGGCGAGGAGCTCGGCATGCCGGAGCGCCTCGTCTGGCGGCAGCCGTTCCCGGGGCCAGGGCTCGCGATCCGGATCATCGGCGAGGTCACCGCGGAACGACTCGAGATCCTCCGCCGCGCGGACGCGGTCGTACTCGAGGAGATCCGCAGGGCAGACCTCTACCGCGAGCTCTGGCAGAGCTTCGCGGTGCTGCCGGCCGTGCGCTCGGTCGGTGTGCAGGGCGACGAGCGCACGTATGCGTACCCGATCGTCGTGCGGGCCGTGACCTCCGAGGACGCGATGACAGCCGACTGGGCGCGCGTGCCCTACGAGGTGCTCGAGGCGATCTCGAGCCGGATCATCAACGAGATTCCGGGCGTCAACCGCGTCGTCTACGACGTCTCGTCGAAGCCCCCCGCCACCATCGAGTGGGAGTGAGCCTCATCCGTCGCTGAGGCGAACCCTCGCGCGGGGGAAGCGCCGTGACGTTTCGGACGCCGATCTGTCACGCAGATGCGGCGGTCCCCGGTCCTCCTCTCGCTCCTCGCGCTGCTCACGAGCTTCGTCCTCGGCGTGGGATCGCGGCCGGCGGCGGCGAGCGAACCTCTCTCCGACTCGAACGTCACGCTCCTCTCGCTGAAGGCGAACGCGAAGGGCGAAGCGCTCGTTACCTATCGCCGGAGCGACGGGCTCGTCCGGCACGTGCTGATCTGGGGCGCGCTCAACGCGCGCGCGCCGTCGGCCGAGGTGCAGCAGGTCCGCTTCAAGTGGGACTACGCGGGCGGCTGGGGCAAGTACCGGAACGGCAAGTACTGGCAGGCGTTCAAGAACGGATGTCGGACCTACGACGGCCCGGTTCTCCCCGGGCTCGTCGCCGCGTGCAAGGCGCCGAACGGGACGTACTGGACGATCCAGGCGTGGCAGCGGCGGCTGCCTCTCCTCGGCTTCGATCCCTGGCTCCCGCAGCAGACCGCGTGGGAGCTGCACGTCGCGCACTGGTCGGGCCCGCTGCCCGTGCTCGAGCTGTACGCGAACTGGACCTACGGCGGAAGGTGGCAGGGCATCTTCGGCCGATACACGTACCTCGGGCAGCCCGTGTACGGATTCGGCGCGACGCCAAAGGGCGTCCCGAAGGACAAGTACGGGCGGAACCTGTACGTGGACACGTTCAACTCGACGTACGGACCGGGCTGGAAGCGCGAGGCGGGAGTCCTGACCCACAACCCGACGGGCACCTTCTGCCACAGCTTCGTCCCGCAGCGTCCGTTCGCCTCCTACCCGAGTCACGACCTGCGGCCGGCAGCGCCGGGAGAGCGCTATCGCGTCACGGTCGGAGGACCGGGTGTGACCCCCGTCATGCAGACGGAGATTGCAGGACTGACAGCCGCCGACCGCGCCCGGGACGGCGAGCTCGATGCGACGTTCGACCGGGTGATGGCAGGCGACAAAGCCTGCGCGTCCGAGCGCTAAGCTCGACCGCTCGGATCACGACCAGGAGGAGGACGCCCATGAGCGACCCCTGGCAGGACGAGGCAGAGGTGGAGGACGACTGGGAGGAAGAAGTGACCGGTCCCGCCGGCGGGAACCCGCTCGACTCGGAAGAGCTCGACGCAGGGGAGGACGACGACTCCGAGCTCTCGGAGGACGACGACCTCGACGGCGACGCCGCCTGATGGAGTTCCGCGAGCTCCTCCAGCGCCGGCGCATGGTGCGGCACTACCGGCCGGAGCCGGTGCCGCGTGAGGTGGTGGAGCGAATCGTCGCGACGGTGCGCCGGGCACCGAGCGCCGGGTACAGCCAGGGCCAGCGCCTCCTCGTCGTCATGGGGGAGGACGGCCGCTCCGAGATCGTGCGCGTCATGGGCGACGCGGGGTGGACAACCCCGGACGACCGCGAGCCCTGGCTCGAGAGCGCTCCGGTCCACGTCCTCGTCCTCACCCGCGAGGACGACTACCACGACCGCTACACAAGAGCCGACAAGCTCGACGACGGCCAGGAGATCGACTGGCCCGTTCCGTACTGGCACGTCGACGCCGGCGCCGCGCTCATGCTCCTGCTCCTCGCGGCGATCGACGAGGGGCTGGCCGCGGGGGTCACCGGTGTGCCCGTGGAGGTGGCAGCCTCGCTCCGGCAGTCGTTCGGGGTCCCGGACGACGTGACTCCGGTGGCGCTCGTGACGATCGGCGCCGCCGCACCCGATCCCGGCTGGAGCGCGGTCACGAGCCGTCGCACCCAGCCGCGGCGCGCTCCCGACGAGGTCGTCCGCTGGGAGCGCTGGGACGCACCGCAGGCGTCCGGCGCGTCCTAGGAGATCGAGAATCCCGACAAACCCTCGGGCTCCTCGTCGAAGATCTCGATCCGATCGACCCGCGAGCCGCGCGGGCCGGTTCGGCAGACCTCGACGAGAGCCTCGACCGCACCCGGCTCGCCCTCGAAGACGAGCTGGACCGAGCCGTCCCACTCGTTCCTGGCCCAGCCCGAGACGTGGCGGGCGGTCGCCTGCCGGCAGACGGTGTCCCGGAAGAAGACGCCCTGAACGAGGCCGTGGACGATGACGCGCCGGCGGATCACGGAAGCTCGATGATGCCCGCCGGGTCGATCGCGACTGCGACTCGATCGCCGACGGTCGGATGCTCCAGCGCGGCGACCACCGTGTCGAGCCGCCTCCCGTCGGAGAGCTCCACCCGCAGACGCACGACGGGGCCCTGTCTCGCCGCGCTCTCGACGACCCCGTGTCCCGCGGCGCCGTCCTGCACGATCGTGACCGTGACCGCTTCGGGCCTGACCACTCGTGGCCCGTCGGGAGTCTCGAGGACGTTCACGAGCCCGAGAAAGCGCGCGACGTCCTCGTCGCTGGGATGCGACCAGAGCTCGTCGGGCGTCCCCGTCTGCACGACCCGTCCGCGACGCACGACCGCGACCCGGTCGCCGAGCGCGAACGCCTCGCCCTGGTCGTGCGTGACGTAGAGCGCCGTGACCCCGAGCTCGGTGAAGAGGCGCTCGAGATCCTCGAGCAGGCGGTCGCGGAGTCGACGGTCGAGCGAGCCGAGCGGCTCGTCGAGGAGGAGCACCCGCGGCTCGGGCGCGAGCGCGCGAGCCAGAGCGACACGCTGTTGCTCTCCGCCGGAGAGCGTTGCGACCGATCGCCGCTCGTACCCGGAAAGGCCGACGACCGCGAGCAACCCCTGCACGCGCGCCCTCACCGACTCCGGCGGGTCGCCGCGCATGCGCAGCCCGAAGCCGACGTTCCCCTCGACGTCGCGGTGCTGGAAGAGCGCGTGATCCTGGAAGACGAGGCCGATCCCCCGGCGGTGCGCCGGAACGGGCGCCAGGTCGACGCCGTCGAGCAGCACTCGCCCCGAGTCCGGCTGCTGGAGTCCCGCCACGACGCGGAGCAGCGTGCTCTTCCCCGAGCCGCTGGGCCCGAGCACGGTCACGATCTCGCCGTCGGCGACATCGAGCGACACGCGATCGAGCGCGCTGTGCTCGTCGAACCGAACGGTGACGTCCTCGACCCGAAGCATCAGAGCCAGCCCGCACGGCGTACGCGGATACGCTCGACGAGGAAGACGGAGACCGCGGTCACGGCCATGAGCACGACCGCGAGCGCGTACGCCTCCGCGGCATTCAGCTCGCCGGGGCGGCCGAGGAAGCGGTAGATCGCGACGGGGAGCGTCGGCCGATCGGGCCGGGCCAGGAACACGGTCGCGCCGAACTCCCCGAGCGAGATCGCGAACGCGAAGCCGGCGGCGACCGCGAGCGCGCGGGCGACGACGGGGAGGTCGATCTCGCGCCGCACCTGCCCGGGTGTCGCGCCGAGCGTGGCTGCGGCCTCGCGCTGGCGGACGTCTATCGATCGCAGCGTCGGAGCCACGATCCGCACCACGAACGGAATCGCGACGAGCGCCTGGACGACGGGGACGATCCACGGCGCTGCGCGGAAGTCGATCGGAGAGCGGTCGAAGGCGATGACGAACCCGAAGCCGAGCATGACCGCGGACGCGCCGAGCGGGAGCATGAGGAAGCCGTCGAAGAGCCGCGAGCCGCGACTGCGGTGCTCGGATCCCGCGATCGCGAACGCGGCAAGGCCACCCACCGCGACGGCGATCGCGGTTGCCGCCGACGCGTAGACGAGCGAGTTCACGACCGCTTCCCACGGGGTCGCGAGCAGGGCGGAGGTCGGTGTCATGAGCGCGCGGTAGGCGCCGAAGCCGTGCCCGCCGCCGACCGCGAGCGAGCGCTCCACGAGGACGGCCAGCGGCAGCCCGAGGAAGAGCGCGAGGCCGCCGAGGCTCCCGACGACGAGCGCCTTCTCCGCCCGCGTCCTCGGCTTGCGGACGACGTCGCGCTCGGGGCGGACCTGCCCGCGCACGGCGAGCCTGGTCTCGAGCCTCGTCGTCACCCACACCGCCGCCGCCACGCAGGCGAGCTGGACGAGCGAGAGCACCGCCGCGGCGCGGAGGTCGAAGATCCGCACGGCCTGGCCGTAGATCTCCGTCTCGAGGGTCGAGTACCTCGGCCCGCCGAGGATGAGGACGATCCCGAACGACGTGAACGAGAAGAGGAAGACGATCGCCGCAGCCGCTGAGAGGGCCGGCGCGAGGAGCGGGAGCGTCACGTGGCGCAGCCGCTGCCAGGGCCCTGCACCGAGCGTCGCCGCCGCCTCCGACACCCGCGGGTCGAGGCTCGCCCAGAACGTCCCGACGACCCGCACGACGACCGCGACGTTGAAGAACGCGTGCGCGATGAGGATCGCGACCCACCCGCGGTCGGCCCTTGCGGGGAGGATCGCGAGGAAGGCGAGCGCGACGACTACCGTCGGGAGGACGAACGGCACGGTGACGAGCGCACGTGTCACGTTTCGCCCGGGAAAGTCGTAGCGGCCGAGGACGAACGCCGCCGGCAACGCGACCGCGATCGTGAGCGCCGTCGACGCGGTCGCCTGCCAGATCGTGAACCAGAGGACGTCGCGGGTCACGGGATCCGTGAGCACGTCGAGCGCGGAGCGCGAGCTGTCCGTCCCGAGGCCGCCCCCGGGTCCGAGGCCGCGGCGAAGGATCTCCTCGAGCGGATAGACGAAGAAGAGCCCCAGGAACGCGAGTGGGACGCCGTACGAGACGACGCGCCACGCCCGCCCAGGGGCTAGTGCACCACGAGGTCCGTCCACTCGCTCACCCAGCGATCGCGGTTCGCGCCGATGCGGGCCGGCGACAGCTCCAGGGGACGCGCGATCTTCGGATCGAAGCGCGTGAACACCGCCGGCAACGGAACTCCCTCGCGCGTCGGGAGCACGAACATCGTCAGCGGCATCCCTGTCTGGAAGCGCTCGGAGAGGAGAAAGTCGACGAGCTTCCGGGCGCCGTCCGGGTTGTGCGTCCCGCGCAGCACGCCCGCGTACTCCGTCTGCCGGAAGCACGAGTCCTCGAGCACCGCGACAGGCGACCTGTCGAGCGGCTTCCCGGCGAAGTAGACCGCTGCTGCGGGGTCCGTGGAGTACGAGACGACGATCGGGTACTTCCCGTGCGCCGAGCCGCCCGTGAAGCGCGCGTCGTAGGCCTCCTCCCAGCCGTCGACGACGAGCATGTCGTTCGCACGGAGCTTCGCCCAGTACCGCTTCCAGCCTGCGTCTCCGTAGCGTGCGATCGTCGCGAGCATGAACGCGAGGCCGGGCGTCGAGGTCGCCGGGTTCTCGACGACGAGGAGGCCCCGGTACCGCGGGTCGGCGAGCTGATCCAGCGATCGCGGCGGCGCGATGCGGTGCTTCGCGAACCACGAGCGGTCGTAGTCGACGCAGACTTCGCTGTGGTCGATCGGCGTCACTCGCTGCCTCGGATCGCCCGCGTACTTCGGGTCGACGTGCGCGAGCGCCGCCGGCTCGTACGGGTCGAAGAGGTCTCCCGCGAGAGCACGCGAGAGGAGGTTGTCGTCGACGCCGAAGAAGACGTCGCCCTGTGGGTTGCCCGCGGTCAGCAGCGCCGTCGTCAGCGCCTGCCCCGCGTCGCCCGACTGCAGGATGCGGAGCTTCAGCCCGGTCTCGTCCTCGAACGCCTTCCGCTCCACCTTCGGGATGACGAACGAGTCGTGGGTGACGAGGACGACGTCCTTCGACGTCCCCCCGCCGCCGCAGCCGCTCGCGAGAGCGGCGAACACGACGGCCGCGCCGGCGAAGGCGAGGCGCAGCTTCACGACGGTCCCGCCTCCGCTCCGGGACGCACGGCGAGGACGACTCCGCGCTCCACGGAGATCTCCGCCCGCTCGGCGGCGAAGACGTTCGAGACGCCGCGGCTCGACCCGGGCTCGAGGGTCTCCCCGGCGAGCGGATAGGCGAGGCCCTCGGTGCGGACCCCCTCGGCAGGCCCGTGCAGCGCCACGAGCGTCAGGAGCTCTCCGGGCGTGCCTTCGAAGGATCGAACGCCGCGGACGACGTGCCCTCGCGCCGGCCCGACCCACGCGTCCAGCTCCACTCCCGCGTACTTCTCGGCTCCGAGGAGGAGGAACGCCGAGAGGAGGTGATCGAGCCGTCCGCCTTCGCCGGCCACGACGAGGATCCGCCCGGGGCGCCTCGCGAGCGCGGCATCGAGGGCGAGCGCGAGGTCGGTCGCGTCCTTCTCGCGCGGGTAGCGCTCGACAGGGATCCCCTTCGACTCCGCCGCCGCGACGTCGTCGGGAGACACGGAGTCCAGATCCCCCACCACGAGGTCGACCTCCAGGCCGAGCGCCCACGCGTGCGCGAGACCGGCGTCGGCGGCGATCACGGTTGTGCCGCCGGGAACGGAGAGCGCCGCCTCGGGTACCGGAGCCGGCCCGCCTGCCACCACCACCACGATCCCGTTCGACACGCCTTCCTCCGCTGGCATTACCCAGATCAGGTTCTGCGGGTCGGCGGCGCGTTCGACCGCCCTCTCAGCCCGGCTGTCCCGAGCTCCCCGTTACGCTCAGCACATCCTAGCCCCCGCGGACTTCGTCGAGCGGCTCGCCCACGCCCGCATCGGGTCGACCTTCAACCAGTACGCCCGTGGGCCGCGTGCGGCGCTCCTCCGCGAGCGACTCATTGCCTATCTCGAGGAGCGCCGCGACGCCGACCTCCTCCTCGTCGGGGAGGCGCCCGGATACCGAGGCGCCCGCGTCTGCGGGATCCCGTTCACCTCCGAGCGTCAGCTGACGGGGACCGGTCCGGCCGAGGCGACGGCGACGATCGTCCGAAGGGCGCTCGACGAGCTCGGGATCGCGGAGCGGACGCTCCTCTGGAACGTCGTTCCGACGCATCCGCATCGCGCCCGCGACCTCTCGACGAATCGGCGACCGACCGCGCGAGAGGTCGCGGCGAGCGCACCGTTCCTGGCCGGCCTCGCCGCGCGCCGCCGGGTGATCGGTGTCGGCCGGCTCGCGGAGTCGGTGCTCGGTGACGACGGCGTCCGGCATCCGTCGCACGGCGGCGCTCGTGCGTTCCGCGATGGCCTTCGGGCGCTCGTCGCCCGGCTCTGACCCGGCGCGTGACGAGGTGCGCGGAGGGAGCGCTGGCGGCGCCGCTGGGCTCGCGCGACGCCGGTCGAGCGCGGCCGCCTGGTGGTCGGCGGATCGGTACCGTGCGCGCTCGAGCAGTCCGGATGACACGCTCGGCGCCCGACGGCTGCTAGAATCCGCCGCCGGCGGACGGCAGGTCCGCCGTCTTTCTGCGAGATGAAGACCTACACCGCCAAGCCGGGTGAGATCGAGCGCCAGTGGTTCCTCGTCGATGCCGAGGGGCAGACGCTCGGCCGGCTGGCGACCCGGATCGCAGACACGCTTCGCGGCAAGGGCAAGCCGCAGTACACGCCACATGTCGACACGGGCGACTTCGTGGTGGTCGTGAACGCCGAGAAGATCGCGGTCACCGGCTCGAAGCTCGACACGAAGATCTACTACCGCCACTCCGGCTATCCCGGCGGCATCCGGCAGCGCACGCTGCGCGAGCAGCTCGAGCGCCGGCCGACCGAGGTCCTTCGGAAGGCCGTCAAGGGCATGCTCCCGAAGAACCGTCTCGCAGCCGCGCAGCTTCGCAAGCTGAAGATCTACGCCGGCCCGGAGCACCCGCACGACGCGCAGGCACCGAAGCAGATGGAGCTCGGCGGCGTAAGCTCGACGGAGCCGCCCAAGAGCGATGCGCCGGCTTCGCCGGCGGGAGAGCGGGAATCGTGAGCGAGATCGCGCAGTACCTGGGAACGGGCAAGCGGAAGACGTCGATCGCGCGCGTGATCCTCCGCCCCGGCGACGGAAAGACCTGGATCAACGGCAAGACGCTCGAGGAGTACTTCACGCGGCCCGGGCATCGCCGGATGGTTCTCGCCCCGTTCGAGGTCGCAGGCGCGGAGGGCACGTACGACCTGCGCGTCCGCGTGCACGGCGGAGGCCCCGCGGGCCAGGCGGGCGCCGTGCGGCACGGGATCGCGCGGGCGCTCGTCGAGGCCGATCCGGCCGTCCGCGTGCCGCTCAAGCGGCAGGGCTTCCTGACGCGCGACGCGCGCATCGTCGAGCGCAAGAAGGCCGGCTTGCACAAGGCCCGGAAGGCGCCGCAGTTCTCGAAGAGGTAGGTTCCGCCGCCGTGGCGCGGCGGTGGTTCGGCACCGACGGTGTCCGGGGAGTCTTCGGCGAGGACCTGACGCCGGAGCTCGTCGAGCGCGTCGGCAAGGCCGTCACGCTGTGGGCGGGTCGCGGGCGCGTTCTCGTGGGACGGGACACGCGCGCTTCTGGGCCTGTTCTCGAGGGAGCGCTCGCGCGCGGGATCGTCTCGGCTGGAGGAACCGCCGTGCTCGCCGGAGTGCTGCCGACGCCCGCCGTCGCGCTCCTCGCCCAGGATCTCGGCGCGGTCGTCTCCGCGTCGCACAACCCGCCCGAGTACAACGGCGTCAAGCTCTTCGACCGCGAGGGGCGCAAGCTCTCGGATGCGGAGGAGGAGAAGATCGAGGCGCTCTTCGGCGCCTCCGAGCGCAACGGAGGCGCTCGCGAGGAGCTCGAGGGAGCGGCGGCGAGCTATCTCCGGCACGTCGTCGAGCGCTTCGGGACCGACCTCGCTGGCCTGCGGATCGCGGTCGACTGCGCCAACGGCGCGATGAGCGAGATCGCACCGGTCGCATTCGAGGAGCTCGGCGCAGACGTCGTCGCGATCGGGATCTCCCCCGACGGCGAGAACATCAACGTCGGCTGCGGTGCGACCGACCTCGCCGCCCTCCGCCGGACGGTCGTTGCCGCCGACTGCGACCTCGGCGTCGCGTTCGACGGCGACGGCGACCGGCTCCTGGCCGTGGACGACCGTGGCGAGCCGGTCGACGGTGACGGGATCCTCGCGATCCTCGCGCCTGCGCTCGACGTCGATCTCGTGGCCGTCACGGTGATGACGAATCTCGCGTTCCACAACCTCATGGCGGAGCACGGCATCCGCGTGGTCACGACTCCGGTCGGCGACCGCTACGTCCTGGAGGCGCTCCGGCGCGAGGGTGGGCTCCTCGGCGGCGAGCAGTCGGGGCATCTCGCCTGGCTCCGGGACCACGTGACGGGCGACGGGCTGGCGGCCGCCCTGCTCCTCTGCGGAGCGCTCCGAGGCAGGACGCTGCGCGAGGCCGCCGCCGTCCTCGAGCCCTACCCGCAGGTCCAGCGGAACGTCCGCGTCGCCCGGCGCGAGGTGCCTCAGGGCATCCTCGAAGAGGCCGAGCGGCTCTCAGAGGAGCTCGGCGAGCGGGGCCGCGTCCTCGTCCGCCCGTCCGGAACGGAGCCGGTCGTGCGTGTCCTGGCCGAGGCGGAAAATGCGGAAGATGCAGAGAGAATCTGTGCTAGCATCGCCGCGCTCGTGGAAAGAGAGCTCGGCTGAGCCCGACGAAGGGCGCCGCCGGGCTCTTTCGTGTTTATCGGACGGTTTTCGAGTTCACTGAGAGCGAGACGCATGTCCACCACCTACGCAGCGGTCGCGAAGCGGCCGCCTTCCGAGGTTTTCGCGCGATCGGCATCCGCGCTCGCGGATGGCGATCTTGCGCACAACTCGGACTGAGGCATGTGCGGGATCATCGGATACGTCGGTTCGCGTGAGTGCAAGCCGCTCCTGATCCAGGGGCTCGAGCGCCTGGAGTACCGCGGCTATGACTCCTCTGGGCTCGCGCTCCTCGAGTCGGGCGGCCTCGAGTACGTACGCGCGGTCGGCATCCTCGACAATCTGAAGGAGCGCGCCGGGACGAACAGCTCGTCCGCGACCACCGGGCTCGGGCACACGCGCTGGGCGACGCACGGCGGCGTGACCGAGGAGAACGCCCACCCGCTTGCCGGGTGCGACCCGTCGAAGATCTCGATCGTCCTCAACGGCATCGTGGAGAACTACCGTGAGCTCAAGGCGAGCCTCACCGAGGAAGGCCACACGTTCACCTCGGAGACCGACGCCGAGACCGTCACCCACCTGGTCGAGCGGCACTACCGCGGCGACCTGGTCGAGGCGGTGCGCCTCGCATTCGCCGAGCTCGAGGGGCACTTCGCGTTCGTCGTCGTCTCGAGCGAGCACCCGGGACTCCTCGTCGGCGCGCGACACCAGGTTCCGCTCGTCATCGGGATCGGCCGCGACGAGATGTTCCTCGCGTCGAATGCCGCGGCGTTCCTCCGTGAGACGCGGACGGTGCAGTTCCCCGGCGACGGCGAGATCGTCGCCGTGACTTCCGAGGGCGCCTCGTTCCAGCTCGTGGACGGCTCGCTCATCACCCACGAGTCGATGGAGCTCGACTGGGACGACGAGGGCGCTGCGAAGGCCGGATACGAGACGTTCATGCTCAAGGAGATCTACGAGCAGCCCGAGGCGGTCGCGGAGACGATCGGCGACCGCGTGCGCCACGGCACGCTCGTCCTCGAGGGGCTCGGCATGACGGACGACGAGGTCAAGGCCCTCCGCCGCATCGTGCTCGTCGCCTGCGGGACCGCGTACCACGCGTGCGTCGTCGGTCGGTACGTCATCGAGGAGTGGGCCCGTGTCCCGGTCGAGTTCGACATCGCGAGCGAGTGGATCTACCGAAACCCGGTCATCAACGAGCACGACCTCGTCATCGGGATCACCCAGTCCGGCGAGACGCGCGACACGATCGAGGCGCTCAAGCTGGCGCGGGAGAAGGGCGCGCGCACGGTCGCGATCACGAACATGATGGGCTCGCAGGTCACGCGCGAGGTCGACTCCGTGCTCTACACCCGCGCCGGGCTCGAGATGGGGGTGGCCGCCTCGAAGACGTTCACCGCGCAGGTCGCCCTCCTCTACCTCGTCGCGCTCAAGCTCTCCCAGATCCGCGACACGCTCCCTCCCGGCGAGATCGAGTTCATCCTCGACTACGTCTACAAGCTCCCGCGCAAGATCCAGGCGTTCCTCGACGGCGACCACCCGATCGCGGAGATCGCGCAGCGCTACCACGACGCGCCGTTCTTCCTCTATCTCGGCCGCCACATCGGGCTACCGGTCGCGCTCGAGGGCGCGCTCAAGCTGAAGGAGATCTCGTACATCCCGACCGAGGCGTACTCGGCCGGCGAGATGAAGCACGGGCCGATCGCGCTCCTCGACGAGCAGACGCCGGTAGTCGTCGTCGCGACGAACATCCACGTCTACGACAAGATCGTCTCGAACATCCAGGAGGTCCGAGCGCGCGGCGCACACGTGATCGCGATCGCGACGGACGGCAACGAGGACATCCAGCACCACGCGGACGACGTGATCTACATCCCGAAGACGCCCGCGTTCCTGCAGGTGGTGCTCGCGATCCTGCCGCTCCAGCTCCTCGCCTACCGGATCGCCCGCCTTCGCGGGCTGAACGTCGACCAACCGCGGAACCTGGCGAAGACCGTCACCGTCGAGTAGCTCGGCGAGCGGGGAGGCCCTCCGGGCCGGGCGCTACGGTCAAGGACCCGGTAGGTCGCCAACTCGAGGAGGGATCATGCGAAGGATTCCGCTACGGCGTCCGACGCCCGGCCTGGTCGTCGGCTGCGTCGCGCTGGCGGTCGCGCTCGGCGGGACGAGCCTTGCCGCGGTCGTCGCGCTGCCGAAGGGGAGCGTCGGCACCGTCCAACTCAAGAGCTCGGCGGTCACGACGAAGAAGCTCGCCGGCAACGCCGTCACGTCGGTGAAGGTGCGAAACGGTTCGCTCCTCGCGAGCGACTTCAGGGCGGGCCAGCTTCCCGCCGGGCCGACCGGCCCGCAGGGCCCTCCCGGCACGCCGGGCGTGAGCGCGATCGAGACGGTCAACGCGGCGTCTGCGGCCAACTCGACGACGACGAGGACGATCAGCAAGCAGTGTCCGACCGGGAAGCGTCTGATCGGTGGCGGAGCGCAGCTCGCCGGAGGCTTCACCACGGTCGCGATCCAGCGCTCGTTCCCCGACAACGACAACACCTGGACCGCTACGGCGCGGGAGATCACCCCGAATGCCGGCTCGTGGTCGCTGACCGCGTACGCGGTGTGCGGGATCGTCGCGAGCTGACACCCTGAACGGCGGCGTCGCGTCGGTAGTGTCGGGCGCGTGAGCGCCCCGTCGAGCGTCGCACCGCAGGCGCAGGAGCGCGTGCGGCTGATCTTCGCCGCGCTGATGCTCGTCCTGCTTCTGGCGTCGCTCGACCAGACGATCGTCTCCACGGCGCTGCCGACGATCGTCGGCGACCTCGGCGGGATCCAGCACCTCTCGTGGGTCGTCACCGCCTACCTGCTCACCTCGACGGTGACGGGCCCGATCTACGGGAAGCTGGGCGACCTGTACGGGCGCAAGATCGTGCTCCAGTTCGCGATCGTCGTGTTCCTCATCGGCTCGGCGCTCTGCGGGCTCTCGCAGAGCATGGGCGAGCTCATCGCGTTTCGGGCGCTTCAGGGCATCGGGGCAGGCGGGCTGATCGTGACCACGATGGCCGTCGTCGGCGACATCATCCCTCCGCGCGACCGCGGGAAGTACCAGGGCTTCTTCGGTGCGGTCTTCGGGGTCTCGACGGTGATCGGCCCGTTGCTCGGAGGCTTCTTCGTCGACAACCTCTCGTGGCGCTGGATCTTCTACGTGAACATCCCGGTCGGCCTCGCCGCGCTCGCCGTGATCGCGGTGGCATTCCACCCCCGGACGGCACACGTCGAGCACGCGGTCGACTACCTCGGCGCCGCGCTCCTCGCCGGCGGGCTTTCCGGGATCGTCCTCTTCACGAGCCTCGGCGGGACGACGTACGGTTGGAGCTCTCCGCAGGAGATCGCGATGCTCGTGATCGGCATCGTGCTCCTCTGCGCGTTCCTCCTCGTCGAGCACCGCGCGAAGGAGCCGATCCTGCCGCTCGCGCTCTTCCGGAACCGGACGTTCTCGGTCACGAGCTCGATCGGCTTCATCGTCGGCCTGTCGCTCTTCGGCGCGATCACGTTCCTCCCGCTCTACCTCCAGATCGTGAAGGGCCAGCCGCCGACGAACTCCGGCCTCCAGCTGACGCCGATGATGGCCGGGCTCCTCTTCACCTCGATCCTCTCCGGCCAGCTCATCAGTCGTACAGGGCGCTACCGGCCGTTCCCGATCATCGGCACGGCGATCATGACCGTCTCGCTCGTGCTCCTGACGACGCTCGCCGTCGACACTCCGATCTGGAAGACGTCGTTGTACATGGTCGTGCTCGGCCTCGGCCTCGGGATGGTGATGCAGGTGCTCGTGCTCGCCGTCCAGAACTCGGTCGACTACGAGTACCTCGGGGTCGCGACCTCGGGCTCGACGCTCTTCCGCCAGATCGGCGGCTCGATCGGCGTCTCGCTGTTCGGCGCGATCTTCGCGAACCAGCTCCAGTCGCAGCTCCGTGCCCACTTCCCACCCGGGATCAAGCCGCCGATTGCCGCGACGCCCGCGCTCGTCGACCGGCTGCCTCCGGCGGTTAAGGACACGTACGTCGAGGCGTTCTCGAACGCGCTCCAGCCGGTGTTCTTGGTCGCGGCGGGATGCGGCGTCGTCGCGTTCCTCCTCACCTGGCTCCTGCGCGAGGTTCCGCTTCGGGAGACCACCCGCTCGGAGGGGCTCGGCGAGAGCTTCGCCTCCCCGCGCGACGACAGCTCACTGCGCGAGCTCCAGCGCGCGGTCAGCTCGCTCGGGTGTCAGGAGAACCGGTGGGAGGCGTACGAGCGCTTCGCGTCCCGCGCCGGCGTGACGCTTCGTCCGCCCGAGCTGTGGCTGCTCGCGCGGATTGCCGAGCGCGAGCCGGTCGGCGAGGAGGAGCTGCGCGCAGAGCTCGGAGACGCAGAGCGCGTGTCCGAGGCGCTCGCGGGCCTGCAGGCGCGGGGCTTCGTCTACGACGACGGCCGCGTTCGTCTCACGTCCTCGGGCGAGGATGCACTGGAGCGCGTACGCACCGCCTGGCGTCAGGGGCTCGACAAGCTCCTCGAGGGCTGGGCGCCCGAGCGCCACGCCGAGATCCGTCGGATGGCGGACGAGCTCGCACGCTCGTTCGCGAGCGATCTCCCGCGGCCGGCGACCGCACGCCCGTGACCCGCTGAGTACCCTGGCCGCGTGAACGGGCCGATCCCGGCTTACAGCACCGCGGGCGTGCGGGCGCTCAGGCTGCCCGGCGGCGGCGAGACCGACGACCTCGTCGCGGTCGAGGAGCCGCTCGAGATCAGGATCGGCGGCGAGCCCGTGGCCGTCACGATGCGGACGCCAGGGCACGACGAGGAGCTCGCGCTCGGCTTCTGCGTGACGGAGGGTCTCGAGCCGGTCTCCGCCCGTGCGCCCGACGATCTGGCGGCGAACACGGTCGAGGTCGAGGCTGCGGCCTTCGACGCGGACCGGCTGCGGCGCCACTTCTACACGTCGTCGTCGTGCGGGGTGTGCGGGAAGGGCGCCATCGAGGCGGTGACCGTGGCGGCGGCGCGTGTGGGGAGCGAGCTCCGGGTGAAGTCGGGCGTGGTCGCCTCGCTTCCGGAGCGGCTGCGGGAGCGCCAGGCCGCGTTCGCCGCGACCGGCGGTCTGCACGCGACCGGGCTGTTTGCTCCGGATGGCGAGCTCCTGTGCGTGCGGGAGGACGTCGGGCGCCACAACGCGATGGACAAGGTCGTGGGGTGGGCGTTCCTGGAGGGTCGGCTCCCGCTCGCCGAGAACGTCCTCTGCGTCAGCGGCCGCCTCTCGTTCGAGCTCGTGCAGAAGGCGGCGGTGGCGGGCTGCCCGATCGTCGTCGCGGTGGGAGCGCCGTCGTCGCTCGCCGTCGAGCTCGCCCGCGATCGTGGGATCACGCTCTGCGGCTTCGTCCGCGACGGGCGCGTCACGGTCTACACGGAGCCGTGGCGGATCGCCTAGCGGCGACCGGCGTCCTCCTCGTCGGAGGCGCCTCGTCGCGGTTCGGCTCGCCGAAGGCGCTCGCTGCGTTTCGCGGCGAGACGCTGGCGGAACGCGCGTGGCGCACGCTCGGCGAGGTCTTCGAGGAGGTGATCGCGGTCGGGAAGGAAGAGGACACCTTCGACCTTCCGTTCCCGGTGCTCGACGACGCGGCGGAGGAGCACGCTCCGGTGTTCGGCGTCCTCGCCGGGTTGCGTGCCGCCTCGCATCCCGTGAGCGTCGTGCTTCCCGTCGACTGCCCGCTCGTGACCGGAGAGACATTGCGCCGCCTCGCCGAGAAGCGCGCAGTCCCGCAGACCGGACCCCTTCCCGGTGCGTACGCGAAGGAGCTGCTCCCGGCGCTCGAACGCCGGGTCGCGGAGGGCGAGCTCTCGCTCCGGGGCGTGAATCCCAACATCGTCGAGCTCAGCGAGACGGAGCTCCTGAACGTGAACACGCGCATGGACCTGATCGCCGCCGCGATCGCGGACTGGGCGCTGCCGCGGGAGGACGTGAAGGCGGCGGTCGTCGTCGGCTCGCAGACCCGCGCGGACGCTCCCGCCGACCGCTGGTCCGACCTCGACGTGATCCTCCTCGTCGACGACCCGGAGCCGTACGCCCGCGACGAGACGTGGGTCGCCGAGTTCGGGCGTCCGGTGCTGACCTTCCTCGAGCCCACCGCCGTCGGCGACCAGCGTGAGCGGCGCGTTCTGTACGAGGACGGCGAGGACGTCGACCTGCCCCTGATCCCCGTCGCCGCGCTCGAGCGCATCTACCGGAGCGAGGACCTGCCGCAGCTTCTCGCGCGCGGCTACCGCGTGCTCGTGGACAAGATCGGCCTCTCGGAGCGCTTGCGCGAGGTGGCGACGACGACGACCCCACCCGGTCCGCCGTCGCAGCGCGAACTCACCGAGCTCGCGAACGACTTCTGGTACCACGCGCTCTGGAGCGCGAAGAAGCTCCGCCGGGGCGAGGTGTTCGTCGCCAAGGAGTGCATCGACGCCTACCTGAAGGCGCGACTCGCGACGCTGATGAGTTGGCACGCGCGCTCGCTCGACGACTCGCTCGACACGTGGCACGGGGGGCGCTTCCTCGAGCGCTGGGCGGATCCGGGTGCGCTCGCCGCACTCGAGACGGCGTACGCGCGCTACGACGTGCGCGACGTCGCGCGTGCTCTGTGGGCGACGATCGACCTCTGGCAGGGCCTCGAGGAGGAGACCGCGAGGCGGCTCGGGCTCGCCGCGGAGCTCGACCACGCCGACCTCCGCCGCCGGATCTCGGAGGTCGTCCCGCATCCGCAGCGCGTCTCTACCCTGTGAGCGCCGTGAGAGCCCTCTTTGCAGCCGTCGGCCTCGTCGTCGCTCTCGTGGCGGCCGGCTGCGGCGGCGGGAGCGACGCTACCTCGACCACGACGACCACATCGCCGACGACCACGACGACTCCCCCGCCGAACACGACCACCGTCCGCGTCTACTTCCTGCGCAACGGCCAGGTGTGGCCAGTGGCGCGTGAAATTGGTCAGACCGAGGCGGTCGCAACGGCTGCACTGGCAGCGCTCGCGAAGAAGCCGACCGGTGCCGAAAGCTCAGATCTGCAGGTCTCGACCGCGATACCGGACTCGAATCGGAGCGTGGAGCGCCTCGAAATCGACAAGGGAACGGGCATCGCGCGATACAGCCCGGCCTCGAAGCTGTCGAAGCCGGCACTCGCGCAGGTCGTCTACACGCTGACGCAGTTTCCGACGCTGAAGACGGTCGAGATCGACGGCAAGCACTACACGCGCGCCGACTTCGAGGACCAGACGCCGCCGATCCTCGTCGAGTCGCCGCTCTCGGGCGAGACGGTCTCGAGCCCGATCCGCGTCACGGGCACGGCCAACACGTTCGAGGCGACGTTCCAGTACGAGCTGCGAGGCCCCGACGAGAAGATCCTCTCGAAGCACTTCGAGATGGCGACGTCGGGCAGCGGGACGCGCGGCACCTTCGACTTCAGCGTCCCGTACACGCTCGACAAGGACGGCCCCGGCAAGCTCGTCGTCTACGAGGACTCCGCCGAGAACGGCGCGCGGATCCACGTGCAGGAGATCCCGCTCGTGCTGTCCCCGTAGGGCGAGCCCGTACGCTTCGACGATGCCGAACGCTTCCTGGAAGTGCTCCCAGTGCGGGACAGTGAACGAGCCGGCCGCCACCTCTTGTCGCGGCTGCGGCCGGTGGCCGAGCCTCTTCGACCTCCAGGAGAGCGCCGTCGGTGAGGACGACCAGGCGGTCGCCGACGAGCCGGAGTACGAGGTCGAGCAGTACGAGCCCGCGACAGTCGACGAGATCGATGACGTCGGCGAGGCGATCCCGACTTCGACCGAGCAGGCTACGCAACAGATGCCTTCGCAGCGACGCAGCCGGAGCCCGGCTCAGCGACTCGTCCGGCTCGTCATTCCGATCGGCTTCCTTCTCTACTTCCTGATCTCGTCGTACCTCAGGAGCCACTAGCCCGCGTCTGACGGCATCTCGACGAGCGGCGAGACGTGCCGTGTCACGAGCTCCGTGCGTCCGTCACGTTCGACCCAGACGTCGGTCATCAGAAAGGTCTGCGTGCGGTCCTCGCCGTCCATCGAGCCCCGCTGGCGATAGCGCGAGCGCACGACCGCTGCGCCGCCGAGGTCGAGCACCTCGATCTCGTCGAATCTGAACTCGTCGATCACGTATCGCTCGTGTGTCACGGCGAGCCACTCGTCGCGTCCGCGCACCGGGGCGCCCGGGCGGCCGGTCGTCAGGGTGAACTCCGGTCCGAGGTGTTCGTCGAGCCACTCCACGTCGCGATCCCGCACCGCCTCCATGAGGCGGACCGAGAGCAGCGCCAGATCGGACGTCACGCGCCGGCTAGGTGTCCCGCCCACACAGGTTGTGAACGCCTGACGAAGTGATCCGGCCCTCCTTCCAGGCTGTGCGTCTGCCAGACGTCGCCCAGAAGGAGGGCCAGATGCGCTTTCACCGTAACGCCAAGCTCGGACTCGCCGGACGCCGGGAGCTCGTGCTTCAGATCGCAGGCGGCTGCTCGATCAGGCAGGCGGCAGCCACATTCAATGTCTCCAGCGCGACCGCGCATCGCTGGTGGCAGAGGTGGCGGCAGGCGAGCGCCGTCGAGCGGGAGAGCCTTTCCTGTCTTCACGATCGTTCCAGCCGACCGACCCGTAGTCCACGCCGTCTCGCACCCGAGGCAGAGCGCGCGATCTGCGACTGTCGGCGGAAGACCGGCTGGGGACCGAGGCTCGTCGCCGGCGCGACCGGCTTCTGCCACTCGACGGTGTGGAAGGTGCTCCGGCGCTTCGGCCTCTCGCGGCCACCGCGACCCGTGCGAGAGCCGGCCAACCGCTACGAGTGGCCTTGTCCCGGCGATCTCCTGCACATGGACGTCTCCCGCTACGCCCGCTTCCTGCGTCCTGGGCATCGCGTGACCGGAGATCGCTCCCGGACCGCGGCCGACATCGAGCGTCGCGTCGGCTACGACTTCGTGCACGCGCTCGTCGACGACCACTCGCGGCTCGCCTACGCCGAGATCCACACCGACGAACGGGCGCAGACAGTGGTCGCCTTCCTCGAGCGGGCGCTCACCTTCTTCACCGAGCACGGGATCCAGGTCAGGCGGGTGATGACCGACAATGCCTTCGCCTACATCCACAGCCGCGCCGTGCGCGAGCTGCTTCGCCGGCACGGGATCCGGCACCTGCGCACCAAGCCGCATCGCCCGCGCACCAACGGCAAGGTCGAGCGTTTCCACCAGACGATGGCGCGGGAGTGGGCGTACGGGCTCGTCTACCGCTCACACCACGAACGGGCGGCTGCGCTGCCACACTGGCTCTGCCACTACAACCACACGCGGCCACACAGCTCGCTCGGAGGCCGATCTCCGATCAGCCGCGTTCACAACGTCTGTGGGCAGGACAGCTAGGCGGGCTCGGGGTAGTGCCCCGGTCCGGGCCAGGGCGCGAGCAGGAACAGCAGGCGGCAGCCGTCCTCGCTTCGCACAGTGCGGCGCTCGGCGGGGTCGAACTCGAAGAGCGTGGCCTCGGGTGCATGGATCGTCTCCTCGCCGGAGACGACCTCGGCCGCCCCGCGGACGACGACGATCCATGCGCGCTCGCGCACCTGGTGCTCCCCGAGCTCCTCGCCCGGGTGCAGGCTGATGAGGACGGCCCTACTGTCCTCGGAGTCGAGCACGACCGGCGAGCGCGTGCCGTTCGGCGTCTCGATCTCGTGGAGATGCCAGACGCGCATCCGGCCAATCTAGCGCCCGGGGGTCGCGGGAGCCGCGCCGCTCAGGCGGCGAACAGCACCTCGCCCGATTCGAGCTCGCGCAGCTCGCCCGAGGCGGTCTCGATGCGGAGCCGCCCGTCGCGCTGGATTTGCACCGCCCGCGCGTCCTCGCCGTCGACCGTGATCTGGCGTCCGCGCAGGAAGTCCCGCGAGCCGAGCTCGTCGTAGACTGCGTCGAGGCCTCCTTCGAGCCACGCCGCGTAGAACTGGTCGAGCCGCGCGAGCAGGGTGGCCAGGAGTGCCCGCCGGTCGTGCTCTCGGCCGTCGAGCGTGCGCAGGGAGGCCGCGGGCACACGTGTGTCCGCGGGCAGCTGGTCGCGCGTCTGGTTGACGTTGATGCCGATGCCGAGAACGACCGCGCCGTCGCGGGCCTCGGCCAGCACGCCGGCCACCTTGCGGCGGTTGACCATCACGTCGTTCGGCCACTTGATCTGCGCGGAGCGCCAGAACTCGAGCTCTTCCTCCACGGCCTCCGCGGTCGCGAGCCCGCCCAGCAGCGAGAGCTGCGGGAGGTTCCGAGTGGCCGGAGGCCGCAGCAGAATGGAGACGAGGAGGGCGGTTCCCGGCGGTGCGATCCAGGAACGGCCGTGTCGTCCGCGGCCGCCCGATTGGTGGTCGGCCACGGCGACGGCCCCGTCGGGGTCGTCAGGGCCGAGCAGCAGCTGCGTCGACTCGCACTCGTCGACCTCGGTCAGCGGCGTGCCGATCACGCCCGCTCGATCCGGACGGCGCTGACCTTGAACTCGGGTGTGCCGATGAGCGAGTCGCCGACGTCGTGGGTGAGCCAGTTCACCTTCTGCTCGGCGAAGTGGAGCGCCATCCAGACCAGGCCGGGGAAGACGCGGTCGGTCACATGCGCACGCGCCTGGAGGTCTCCCCTCCGCGAGACGAGCCGAGCCCAGTCGCCGTCGCCGAGCCCGAGCGCGCTCGCGTCGTCGGCGGAGATCTCGAAGAACGGGTCTTCCTGCTTGTCCGTGATCCCCGCCTCGCGCATGGTCATCGTCGCCGAGTTGTAGTGGTAGAGCGTGCGGCCGGTGGAGAGGACGAGCGGATACTCGGAGTCCGGCTCCTCGATCGGCCGCTGGTACTCGACCGGGAAGAACTTGCCGCCGCCCGGCCGTGCCGGCTCGGGTGCGTGGAGGAACTTCGTCCCGGGTGCGCCGATCTCGGTGACGGGCCACTGGATGCCGTTCTCCTCGAGGCGGTCGTAGCGCACGCCGTACCAGTTCGGCGAGAGGTCGGCGAGCTCGTTCCAGACCGATTCCGCGTCCGGGTACTCGGGCCACTCCGCGCCGAGCGCCTTCGCCAGCAGGATCACGATCTCGCGGTCGACCTTCGCGTCACCTGGGAGCGGCGCCCCTGCTCGGACCCGGCTGATGCGCCGCTCGGTGTTCGTGAACGTCCCGTCCTTCTCGGCGAAGCTGGATGCCGGGAGGACGACGTCGGCGTGCTTCTGCGTCATGTCGTTCAGGAAGATGTCCTGCGAGACCATGAACTCGAGGTGGTCGAGCCCCTCCTCGACGTGGCGCGCGTTCGGCTCGGTCTGCGCCGGGTTCTCGCCGATCAGGTAGAAGGCCTTGATGCGCCCGTCGTGGAGGCCGGACATCATCTGGTCGAGGCGATAGCCGTACGCCTCCGGAATCTCTGCTCCCCAGGCCTCGGCGAACTTGCGCCTGACCTCGGGGTCCTCCGCCGGCTGGTAGCCCGGGAGGTAGCCGGGGTTCGCTCCCGAGTCGTTCAGCCCCTGGACGTTGTTCTGGCCGCGGAGCGCGTTGAGGCCCGTCGACTCGTAGCCGAGGTGACCGGTCATGAGGACGAGGTTCGAGAGCGACCACACGTTGTCGACGCCGCAGGCGTGCTCGGTGATCCCGAGCGTGTAGAAGACGGCCGCGTGCCGCTCGCTCGCGTACTCGCGCGCGCTCGCGCGGATGTCCTCCGCAGCGACCCCGGTCATCTTCTCGGCGTCCTCGGGCGTGTACCGCATGACGACCTCGCGGACGGCGTCGAAGTCCTCGGTGTGCGCGCGGATGTACTCCTCGTCCTGGAGGCCCTCGGAGAGGATCGTGTTCATCATCGCGTTGAGGAGCCAGACGTCCGTCCCCGGGCGGAGCTGGAGGTGGCGCTTCGCGAGCTTCGTCAGCCAGATCTTGCGCGGGTCGGCGACGACGAGCGTGGCGCCGTTCCGCACCGCTTTCTTGATGCGGAGCGCGAGCACCGGGTGCGCCTCGGTCGTGTTCGAGCCGATGACGAAGAGGAAGCGCGCGTTTTCGATCTCCGGGATCGAATTGCTCGATGCTCCTCTGCCCAACGACCTGACCAGGCCGTAAAGAGTGGGAGCGTGTCAGGTGGCTTCGCAGGAGTGGACGGAGTTCGTTCCGATCGCCGTCCGCGCGAGCTTCTGGATGAGGTAGTTCTCCTCGTTCGTGAGCCTGGCCGACGCGAGGACGCCGACCGACTGAGGCCCGTGGCGCTCGATCACCCCCCGGAGCCCCGTCGCGGCGACGTCGAGCGCGTGCTCCCAGGTCGTCGGCTCGAGCTCGCCGCTCTCGCCGCGGACGAGCGGCTGCGTCAGCCGGTCCGGGTGGTGCACGAAATTGAACGCGAAGCGGCCCTTGACGCAGAGGTTCCCCTCGTTCGGGAGGTACTCCGGCTTCGAGGTGACCTTGACGATGTGCTTCGTCTCGGGATCGAGGTTGAGGTCGATCTGGCAGCCGACGCCGCAGAACGTGCAGGTCGTCCGCACCTGCTCGAGCGCGCGCTCGGGCAGCTTCGTCCCCTCCTCGAACTTCTCGTAGATCGCACCCGTCGGGCAGGCAGAGAGGCAGCCGCCGCAGAGCTCGCACTCCGTGTCGAGCCACGAGAGCCCCCACGTCGGGACGATTCGCGCGTGCCCGCCGCGCCCTTCGAGTGAGAGCGCCGAGCACTGCATGACCTCCTGCGTGTAACGGACGCAGCGGTTGCAGAGGATGCAGGCGTCCGGGTCGTAGCCCATCAGCTTGTTGCGGTCGTCGTAGTCGGCGCGCTTCGCGTCCGGGAGGGTGAGCGGCGTCTCCGCGCCGAGCTCGTTCGCGAGGTCGAGGAGCTCGTTCGGCCTGCCGCCGGGCGACGCGTTCAGGTGCTCGGAGAGGAGCATCTCGGTCAGCGTCCGGCGGTAGTCCGTCATCGGCCCGTTCGTCGAGACGGACATGCCCTCGGTGACCCGGGTCGCGCAGGCGGGAAGCGGCCGCGGCGCGCCTTCGACCTCGACCACGCACATGCGGCAGCCGCCGTAGGGATCGAGCTTGTCGTCGTGGCAGAGCGTCGGGATGAACGTCCCGTGACGCGCGGCCGCATGGACGAGAAGCTCGCCGTCGGGCGCGCTGACCATGCGTCCGTCGAGCGTGAACTCGACCACGGAGGTCACTCTACCCCGGCCTTCTGCGGGCTCTCGAGGGGTGCGAAGAGCTCCGGCCACCAGCGCATCGCGTTCCGCACGGGGAACGGAGCCGCCTGGCCGAGGCCGCAGATCGAGGTCTTCTCCATCGCGACGAGCCACTCGTCGACCTTCTCGCGCGTCATTGCCGCCCGGCCGTGCTCGAGCTCCTCGCAGAGGTGGTGGAGCGCGCGGTTGCCGATCCGGCAGGGCGTGCACTTCTGGCACGACTCCTCGGCGAAGAAGCGCATGGTCTCGCCGAGGAGTCGGAGTGGGGAGTAGGAGGCGGGGAAGACCTGCACCGCCGCCGACCCCGGCCCGGCGCCGTACTCGCGGAGGCCGTCTCGCGTCAGCGGCGCGTCGAGAGCGGACGGCGGGAGGATCCCGCTCGCCGCGCCTCCGGGGACGACCGCGCCGACCTCGCCGTCGAATCCGCCCGCGTGCTCCTCGACGAGCTCCCGGGTCGTGATCCCGTTCGGCGCCTCGTAGCAGCCCGGCTTCTCGACTGCGCCCGAGACGGACCAGAGCCGCGTCCCGGAGGCGTCCCGCGTCCCGAGCGACGCCCACCACGCGCCGCCGTTCCGAAGGATCGCCGGGATGTGTGCGAGCGTCTCCACGTTGTCGATCAGCGTGGGGCGGCCGAGATAGCCGACCTGTGCGGGAAACGGCGGACGGAGGCGCGGCATCGCCCGGCGACCCTCCATCGACTCGAGCATCGCCGTCTCCTCGCCGGCGATGTAGGCGCCCGCGCCGATGACGAGCTCGAGTGAGCGGCCGTCCAGGAGCCCGGCCGTGCGGAACTCGTCGATCGCCGCCTGCAGCCGCGCACGCGCGGTCGCGTACTCCTCGCGCAGGTAGACGTAACCCTCGGTCGCCTCCGCGAAATGCATCGCGACGAGCGTCGCCTCGACGAAGAGGTGCGGCCGGAGTTCGAGGATGTACCGGTCCTTGATCGTCCCCGGCTCGCCCTCGTCGGCGTTCACCACGACGTAGCGCGGCGCAGGCTCGCGCGAGACCGCCTCCCACTTGATCCCCGTCGGGAACCCCGCGCCGCCGTAGCCGGTGATCTCGGACGCCTTCAGCTCGTCGACGATCCGTTCACTCGAGGGCAGATCGCGGAGCAGCTCGAGCCCGCCGCGCGCCTCGTAGTCGGCGAGGGTCTCGTCGCCCGTCCCGAGGCCGAGCACCGGGCCGTCGTTCGTCGAGTGCGTCACGGCTGGGACGATCTCGTCGCCCCGCGTCAGCACGGGAGCCAGGTCGCAGTGCCCGAGGCATGCGACCTCGATCGCGCCGGGGTTCCGCTCGAGCAGGTCGCGCGCGCCGAAGCAGTCGCAGACGGGGCCGGTGCAGACGCGGACGGCGTCCGTCGGCACCTGCAGGAACGAGTAGAAGGAGACGATCTCGTGGACGTCGCCGCGCCGGAGGTTCATGTGGTCGGCGAGAGCGTCGGAGAGCTCCGGCGTGATGGGGCCGACGTCCCGTCTTACGCGGCCCAGGTTGTCGAGGAGGCGCGTTCGCTCGCGGGGCAGCTCGCCGAGCAGCGTCGCGAACTGCAGCGCGTTCATCGCGGCGAGTCTAGTCCGCGTCCGGAGCGCGACGGCGCGCCTTCGTCTGCGACCTCCGGCGCTTCTCCTCGAGGCGGCGCTCGCGCGCCTTCGCACCCGGTCTCGTCGGAACGCGTCGTCGCGGAACCGCGAGCGCGGCCCGGAGCTTCTCCACCAGGCGCTCGATCGCGAGCTCGCGGTTGCGGAGCTGACTGCGCTCGTCCTGCGCGACGGCGCGGATCACGGTCCCGGCCTTGGCCACGACGCGCTTCCTCTGAGCGTCGCTGAGCGCGTCCGACGTCTCGACCTCGAAGATCGCCTCCACCCGCGTCGAGGACTTCTGCGCATGCTGGCCGCCCGGTCCGCTCGACCGCGACACGCGGAGCTGGACCTCCGAGAGCGGCAGCGAGACGGAACGCGTGACGCGGATTTCCCGCTTTGGCGCCGGCGAAGCCGGCACCTCCGCTCTCTTGTCGCCTCCGTCGAGCCTACGGCTCATAGACTCACGCTCCATGGCCTCCATTCTGCTGGACGTCGACGGCGTCCTTCACGTCTCTGGAGAGCCGATTCCGGGCGCCGTCGCTGCGATCGCCGAGCTTCGCTCGGCGGGCCACGCGCTCCGGTTCGTCACGAACAACTCGACCCGTCCCCGCTCGGGCCTCGTCGAGGAGCTCCGCGAGATGGGGTTCGAGCTCGACGACGTGGAGCTGCAGACGACGCCCCGCGCAGCCGCCCGCGAGCTCGAGGGCAAGCGCGTGCTCGCGCTCGTCATGGCGGCGGTCGTCCCCGACCTCGAAGGGCTCGAGCTCGTCGGGCACGATGCAGACGCCGTGCTGCTCGGCGGCTGCGACGAGACACTCGAGCCGAACCAGGTCTTCACGTACATGAACATGGCGCGGGCGTTCTCCGAGATCCAAATGGGGGCGACCTTCTACTGCCTGCACAAGAACAAGTGGTGGCAGACGAGCCGCGGGCCGATGCTCGACGGGGGTGCGTTCGTCGCCGGCCTCGAGTACGCGACCGGCGTCGAGGCGACCATCCTCGGGAAGCCGAGCCCCTCCTACTTCGCCGCCGCCCTCGACGCACTCGACGCCGAGCCCGAGCGGACGTGGCTCGTCACCGACGACGTGGAAGCAGACGTGCGCGGCGCGCACCTCTTCGGGATGAAGACCGCGCTCGTCCGAACGGGGAAGTTCCGCCCCGAGGCGCTCGAGACGGCCGCGTCCTCCCCGGACATCGTCGTCTCCTCGCTCGCCCACTTCCCCACGCTCCTGCAGGAGGACCTGACGGGCGGCTGGAGCCAGTGAAGAACGCTCGCCTCCGGCTCGCGTTCGCGGGGGGAACAGGCGAACCCGACCTGTGAAGATCGGGGTCGACATGATCGAGATCGAGCGGATTCGCCGCGCACTCGCGAGACCCAGGTTCCGCGAGCGGTGCTTCACGGCGGACGAGCAGGCGTACTGCGACTCGCGGCACGACCCGGCAGAGAGCTACGCCGCCAGGTTCGCGGGCAAGGAGGCGGTCGGGAAGGCGCTCGGGTGCGGGATCCGCTTCACCTGGCGCGAGGTCGAGATCGTCGGCCGCCCGAAGCCGAGCGTCAGGCTCTCGGGCCGCACGGCGGCGTACGCCGAGAAGGTCGCTGCAGGCGAGATCGACCTCTCCATGACGCACTCGCGCGAGCTGGCGAGCGCGGTCTGCATCGTCTCCCCCGCGTAGTGCTCGAGCCGCTCTACACCGCGGCCGAGATGCGCACCGCGGAGGAGCGCTACCCTGGCTACCCGGACACGATCCCCGAGCTCATGCAGCGAGCCGGGCGGACGGTCGCCCGCGAGGCGATGCTCGCGTTCCCGGCGGCGCGTCGGTTCGCGTGCGTCTGCGGCGAGGGGTCGAACGGCGGGGACGGCAGGGTCGCGGCGGCGGCGCTGCGCGAGGCGGGCCACTCGGTCGACGAGACACAAGACCTCTCGGCCGACTACGACGTCGTCGTCGACGCGCTCTTCGGCACGGGATTCCACGGCGAGCCGCGCCCGGAGGCCGCTGAGCTGATCGGGCGGATCAACGCGTCTGCCGCGAAGGTCGTCGCGGTCGACCTCCCCTCGGGCGTCGACGCATCGACCGGGGAGATAGCCGGTGCGGTCGTCGACGCTGATCTCACGGTCACCTTCCACGGCCGGAAGGTCGGGCTCGCCGTCGCTCCAGGCCGGCTCCACGCCGGCGAGGTAGTGGTCGCGGACATCGGTCTCGAGGAGCTCTCGACCGAGCATCGGCGTGCGACGGCCAGGATCCTCGACCTCGTCCCGCGCCGGCACCTCGGCGACACGAAGTACTCCTCCGGCTCCGTGCTCGTCGTCGGCGGGCAGCCCGGCATGACCGGAGCGGCCTGCCTGTCGGCCCTCGCGGCGCTCCGCGCGGATGCCGGCTACGTCACCCTGGCTGTGCCGGCGAGATCCCTGCCCGTCGTCGAGTCGCTCGCGCTCGAGCCGGTGAAGATCGGCTGGCGCGACGATGGTGCGCTCGAGACCATCGCCTCTGCGGCGGAGCGCGCGGGCGCGCTGGCGATCGGTCCCGGCCTCGGCCGCACGCCGAAGCGCCGAGCCCTCGTGCGCGATCTGCTCGAGCGCATCTCCGTCCCGGCAGTCGTCGACGCCGACGCGCTCTTCGGCTTCCAGCCCGTCAAACGGTCGGCGCCGACCGTCCTCACTCCGCATGCAGGGGAGCTCGGCCGCCTCCTCGACACCGACTCGGGCTGGATCGGCCAGCACCGCTTGGAGGCGGCGCAGCGGGCGGCGGAGCAATTCGGCGCCGTGGTGCTGCTGAAGGGAGGCGACACGATCGTCGCCGCGCACGGCGAGGGGTGCATCGTCTCCGACTTCGGGCCGCCCTCGCTCGCGACGGCCGGCACCGGGGACGTCCTGACCGGGGTGATCGCGGCGTTCCTCGCCAAGGGAGTCGAGGTCCGCCTGGCGGCGGTCGCGGGAGCGGTCGCACACGGCACGGCGGCGGCCCTCGCTCCGAATCAGGCCGGGTTGGTCGCCGGCGACCTCCTCGATCTGCTCCCCGAGGCGCTCGAGCGGTAGCGACCGCGGCCGCGCGCCCCGCGCGATCGCGGAGAATGAGGGCATGGAGAGGTCGAGCTTCACCGTCGACCTCGGCGCGATCCGCCACAACGCGGAGACCCTGCTGCGCGCTGCGGACGGGGCCGAGCTGTGGGCGGTCGTCAAGGCCGAGGGCTACGGCCACGGGGCCGTCGATGTCTCGCGCGCGGCGCTCGAGGCAGGCGTATCCGTGCTCTGCGTCGCGACGCTGCGCGAGGCGCTGCAGCTCCGACCGGCTCTGCGAGACGCACCCATCCTCGTCATGGGGCCGGTCTCCGAGGGTGAGGTCGGGGAGGCGCGTGCTGCGCACCTCGAGCTCGTCGTCGCGGGCACGCGCATGCCCGAGGGCGTCCCGATCCACCTGAAGCTCGACACGGGAATGGGCCGCTGGGGCCTGTCCGAGCTCCCCGCGCCGAGCCGCGAGGTCGTCGGCGTGATGAGCCATCTCGCCTCGGCCGAGTCGGATCCCGACTTCACGCGCGCGCAGATCGAGCGCTTCGACCAGGCGACGGCCGAGCTCGCCGGGCT
The DNA here is from genome assembly GCA_963809405.1 of uncultured Actinomycetes bacterium. Taxonomy (GTDB): domain Bacteria; phylum Actinomycetota; class Thermoleophilia; order Gaiellales; family Gaiellaceae; genus GMQP-bins7. The sequence continues at coordinate 227,541 of CAWEJN010000002.1, read as the reverse complement.
GACGAGGCATCTCGCCAACAGCGCTGCGACGCTGAGCTATCCGGAGTCGCGATTCGACGCCGTTCGCTGCGGTATCGCGCTCTACGGGATCTCGCCGTTCGGGACCGACCCGGCCGAGCACGATCTCCGCCCCGCGCTCCGCTGGGACTCCTACCTGGCGCTGACGAAGCAGCTCGGCCCCGGCCAGAGCACGGGGTACGGCCGCCGTTTCGTCGCCGAGAGGCCGACCTGGATCGGGATCGTCCCGGTCGGCTACGCGGACGGGTTTCGCCGCGACATGACCGGGACGGAGGTGCTCGTCGAGGGGGAACGGCGCCGTGTCGTGGGAACGATCTCGATGGACGCGCTCGCCGTCGAGCTCACCGGCCCGCTGCCGGCGGGAACGCCGGTCACGCTCGTCGGCGACGGCATCCTCATCGAAGAGCATGCCCGGGTCGCGGACACGATCGCGTACGAGATCGCGACCGGGCTCAACACCCGCTCGGGACGCGCGCGGAGGGTGACGAGCGATGGATGACGCCCGCGTCCGGGAGATCATGGGTGACGAGGACGCCTGGATCGTCGGCGGCGCCGTGCGGGACATGCTCCTCGGACGCCCGGTGCTCGACCTCGACGTCGCCTGCGCGGACCCGCCTGGTGCGGCGCGCCGCTACGCGCAGCGGTTCGGCGGCGCCGCGTTCCCGCTCTCGCAGGCGCACGGGGCATGGCGTGTCGCGAGCGGTGGAGAGGAGACGGTCGACTTCACGCCGCTCCCGAACGGGATCGCAGCCGACCTCGCAACCCGCGACTTCACGTTCAACGCGATCGCGTACCCGCTCGCCGGCGGCGAGACGGCGGACCCGTTCGACGGGCGCGGCGACCTCGAGCGGAGGATCGTGCGTGCGGTATCCGAGACGGTGTTCGTGGACGACCCTCTGCGCCTCCTGCGCGCGGTTCGCCTCGAGGAGGAGCTCGGGTTCCGGATGGACCTGCGGACGGAGGAGCTCGTCCGGGCGTCCGCGTCACTCGTCGCGCGCCCTGCGGGGGAGCGGATCCTCGCGGAGCTCGTGCGGCTCTCTCCGATCGGGTATCGCCGTCTCGGCGAGCTCGGCCTCCTCGCGCCGCTCGGTGGCTCGATCGACGGCCGGCTCGACGCGCTCGACGACCCGGGCTTCCGGCTGGTCGCGGTCTTCGGCGACCGCCTCGATCAGCTCCCGATCTCGAACGACGTCCGGCGCTACGCGCGTGTGCTTCTCCGCGCCAGCGCGCCCGACGACGCGGGGCCGCGGGCCATCCATTGCTTCCGCCGGGAGACCGAGCCCTGGGCGCTCGACGCGCTCGCCTTCGTCGGCGCCTGGGAGCTCGCAGGCGCCGTGGAAGCGGCGCGGGAGGCGGAGCCCGCGGAGCCGCTCGTCCGCGGCGACGAGCTGGGTCTCGAGGCAGGACCCGCGATCGGGCGTATTCTCGCGACCATCAGCGAGGAGCGCGCAGCCGGCACGATCTCGACCCGCGACGAGGCGCTCGCGCTCGCGCGGACGCTCGCGAGCGAGGTCGGCGCGTGACCGTCGATCTCAGGCTCGCGCTGCAGCAGGAGCGAGCGGAGGCGCTCGCGGAGCGCGTCGGCCGGCTGGTCGGCCCGTTCTCGGGCAGCGAGGTCGCGCTCGACTCGGGCTGTGGCGCGGGGGCTCTCGCGTTCGCACTCGCGCCACACGTGGGCGAGGTCGTCGGCATCGACACCAATGCCGACTACCTCGCGGCGGGCCGAGCGATCGCTCCCGACAACGTCCGCTTCGAGGAGGGCGAGGCGACGGCGCTTCCGTTCGGCTACGGGAGCTTCGACATCGCGGGCTGTCTCCGGGTCCTGCATCACGTGCGGCGGCCCGAGCTCGCCGTCTCCGAGCTCGTCCGCGTCGCACGGCCGGGTGGCCGCGTGTTCGTTGCGGACCAGCTTGGCTCGGTCGACCCGCTCCGGAGCCTCGAGCAGGACCGCTTCGAGCGACTGCGCGATCCGAGCCACCAGCGGCTCCTGTCGGACACGGACATCCGCGGGTTCCTCGACGCGAACGACCTCGTCCTCGTCACGTCCGAGGTCTCGCGCGAAGAGACCGATCTCGAGCAGCGCCTCGAGCTGGCCGGGGTTCCGGAGGAGGACCGGGTGCGCATCCGCGGGCTTGCGCCGGGCGCCGTCTACGAGATCGAGGTCGGCTGGTACGTCGCCCGCAAGCCCGGCCCGTAGCCGGATATCACCGAGGTCAGTCCTGAGTGCCCGGGCGGTAGCCGTAGCTGCCGACGAGCCGGGCGATGAGGCCGGGGAAGAGGGCCTGGAAGATCGAGACCGGGCGGTACGGAAACCACGGCACCGTCATCTCTCGCTTCCCCTTCTCGACCATCTTGACGAGCGCCTTCGCGACGTCGTCCGAGTCGATGACGAAGCGGCGCATGAGCCCGCTCGAGAGGTTCGAGCGAGGCGTGAAGCCCTCGGTCTCGACGAAGCCGGGCAGCAGCGTGTGCACCTGGATCCCCTCCGCACGCAGCGTCGCGGCGAGCGAGCGGGAGAAGGCGAGTTGCGCGTGCTTCGCGGCCGCGTACGGCCCGGCGGGAGCGAACGCGATCGTCCCCGAGACGGAGACGACGTTCACGACGTGCGCTCCCCCCTGTGCGGCCGCCGCGCGCAGCCCGGGAAGGTAGGCGCGCGTGCACCAGACGCCGCCGAGGTAGTTCGTCTGCAGCACGCGCTCGATCGTCTCCGGCTGCGTGGACGCGAACGTGCCGCGGCCCGGCACGCCTGCGTTGTTCACCAGCAGCCCGATCTCGGGATGGCGCCCGAGGACCCGCGCGGCGACCTCGTCCACCTGCTCGCGGTCCATCACATCGCAGGCCTCCCAGTCGCCCCCGATCTCCGAAGCGAGTGCCTCGAGCCGATCGGCACGGCGCGCGAGCAGGACCGGGTACCAGCCACGGCGGGCGAGCTCGCGCGCGGTCGCCTCCCCGATCCCGGACGAGGCGCCGGTGACGACCGCGACCCGCTTGGCTCCCTGGCTCATCGATCGGCGAGCCTAGCGACTAGGATCGCCGGGTGGCCGCCAGCTCGGGAAAGAGCCGCTTCGAGGGAAAGCAGGTGCTCGTGCTCGGAGTCGCCAACCGGCGCTCGATCGCGTGGGCGATCGCGCGTCGCCTCGCCGAGGAGGGCGCGCAGGTCGCGTTCACGTTCCAGGGCGAGCGGATCGAGAAGAGCGTCCGCGACCTCGCCGAGAGCGTCTCGAGCCCGCTCGTGATCGAGTGCGACGTGCGCTCGGACGAAGACGTGTCGCGTGTCTTCGGCGAGGTCGGAAGCACCTTCGGCGGCGGGCTCGACATCCTCGTCCACTCCGTCGCCTTCGCCGCCGCCGAGGATCTCGAGGGCCGGTTCACGGACACTCCGCGCGACCGCTTCTGGCTCGCGGTCGATGTCAGCGCGTACTCGCTCGTGGCGTGCGCCCGCGAGGCCGAGCCGCTCATGGAGGCGCGCGGCGGCGGCTCGATCCTGACCATGACCTACCTCGGGGGCGAGCGCGCCGTGCCCCACTACAACGTCATGGGCGTCGCCAAGGCGACCCTCGACGCCTCCGTCCGCTACCTCGCCTGGGACCTCGGCTCCAAGAGCATCCGTGTGAACGCGGTCTCCGCTGGTCCCGTCCGTACGCTCGCTGCCCGCTCGATCGCGGGTTTCACGACGATGGAGTCGATCGTCGAGGAGCGCGCGCCGCTCCATCGCCACGTCGAGGCCGACGACGTCGGCGCGGCGGCGGCCTACCTCCTCTCCGAGGACGCGCGGAACGTGACCGGGACCACCCTGTACGTGGACTCCGGCTACCACGCAATGGGCATGTAGTACGGGCGCTGCCAGGGCGGTTTTCGGCTGAGACAGCCGGCTTTCTCTCCGATCGCCACCGGCGGCAGCCAAATGTGAAAGGATGGAGCGGTCAAGGCGCGGCGCCGGAGGGTCGATCCGCCGGACCAGACCGAGGGGGCACAGCTTTAGGGATCGACGGAGAGGTGACCGCGCCTGGCCCCCTCCCCCTTATCCAGTCGCGCGAGTGCGATGTCGAGTCGTCTCCGGTCGAGGCGGGTCGTGGCGCGCCGATCGCCGAGCGTGAACGTGGGGTCTAGCGGCGGCGCTCCTCAGGCGAGGACGTGGATGTTCCTGCGATCGCCCATCTCCCTGAGCACGCGGGGCCAGACGCTGACGCTCACCTCGCCGAGGTGCGCCTTGCGGAGGAGCATCATCATCGTGCGCGACTGGCCGATGCCTGCGCCGATCGAGAGCGGGATCTCGTCGTTCACGATCGCCCGGTGGTACGGGAGCTCGAGGAAGTCGAGCTGGCCCGACATCTCCAGCTGCGTGATGAGCGACTCCCTGGTGACGCGGATCCCGCCCGACATGAGCTCGTGCCGTCGTCTCGTGACCGGGTTCCAGACGAGGATGTCCCCGTTCAGGCCGTGCATCGGCCTCCCGTCCGCGGACACGGTCTCCGTCGACCAGTCGTCGTAGTCGGCCGCGCGGAGCTCGTGGGGCAGGCCGTCAGCGAGAGGCCAGCCGATCCCGTAGATGAAGACCGCGGGGTGCTCCTGCAGGAGGGCGGTCTCGCGCTGCTTGCGGGGAAGGTCCGGGTACGCGGCGAGTACGTCCTCGGCGTGCACGAACTCGAGCTCGTCGGGGAGCTCGGGGTAGCTCGGGTCGGCGAGTGCGGGCCAACCCTCCCGGAGATGGGTGTCCGCCTCCTTCAAGACCTTCCAGATCGAGCGCACGGTGCCCGTGAGGTACTCGAGCGTGCGATCCTCCGGCGCGATCGTCTTCTCCCAGTCCCACTGGTCGACGTAGGCGGAATGGTCGTGGTCGAGGAAGTAGTCCTTCCGGACCGCGCGCATGTCGGTCAGGAGGCCTTCGCCGCGATGCATGTCGAACTGGCTCAGCGCCATTCGCTTCCACTTCGTCGCGGCCTGGACGACCTCGGCCTCGATGGGGTTGAGGTCGCGGTCGTTCGAGATGTGGAACTGCACCGGAGTCCGCGAGCCGTCGCGATCGAGGTAGTCGTTGACGCCGCTCTCGACGTCGACGACCAGCGGCACCTGGACCATGATCAGGCCGAGCTCCTCACAGAGCCGGTCCTCGATGAGCCGCTTCGCGGAGTAGAGCGCCTGCATCGTCTCGCGCGGGGTGAGGAGCGGCATGTAGTCGTCCGGGAGGACGTGCGCGAGCTCCTCGTAGCTGCCGATCCCGGGTCCTGCGAGATCCGCTTCCTTCAGCGTGGTCATGACTCCTCCTCGGCGTGTAGTCGCTTCACTCCGAGGCTAGGCGGATACGCAAGCCGGGTGCATCGGGGAAAGCCTGCGCCGCACTGCGGCTTTCCCCGAAGTCGTGAGCGTGTGCGAGGCGCGTCCGTAGTGGGGACCAGGCGCTCTCGTCTCACGTGGGCCGAGGATCAGGGGACGACGTTGTGGCGGCGTGCTCGCGTGCTCCACGGCGCGATCAAGCCTGGCGGCCCGGCCCAGGAGTCGAGCAGCAGCTGCGGAATCGCGGCTCAGAGGGCGCGTACGGTCGCGATCACGTCGTCGATATCGGGGAGCTCGCGGCCGAGCTCCCAGACGTGACGGATGATCCCGCCGTCCTCGATCAGGAACGACGTGCGCTTCGCGACGTCGGCCATCCCGAGGAGCTCCGAGGCGATGCCGAACGCGCGCGTCGCCTCCCCGTTCCAGTCGGAGAGGAGCGGCACGCTCTCCGTGCCGAGCGTCCTCGCCCATGCCTGGTGTGACCACGGTGAGTCGCGTGAGATCGCGAGCGGACGGACCCCGACCGCCCCGAGATCCTCGCTCCTGTCCCGCAGGAGCAAGACCTCGTTCGTTCAGGTCGGCGACCAGTCCCAGAGGTAGAAGCAGAGGAGCGTCAGCCCGGCGCCGAGCACCTGCCGGAGCGGCCGCGCCTCCTCGCGCGTCGCCGTCCAGACCTGGACCTCGGGGACGGAGTCGCCTGGCCCGAGCATTCGCGAGACCGTAACAGCGCACTCCGGTCGAGCATGTCACGTGACATCGGTGGAGAGCTCGAGCTCGCGGCGGAGGATCGAAGCGATCCGTCCCACCTCCTCTCGCAGCGCCCGTTTCGGCGCTCGACCGGGTTTCGCTGAACAGGAACCACCGACGGATCGAGCAGCTGCCGCCGCATCCGCCACGCGAGTGCCTGTTCCCAGGTGGTGCGGATCACCGTCGACGGGTGTGGCGTGGTGAATCCGCCTGCCGGGTCACGCAGTCGCGGGCACCGGCAGCGCCTCTGTCGCGTCCGAGATGTCGCTCGCGACTTCGACGATGTCGCGGTTTGCGTTGTGGATCCGGAGCTGGCGATCGGCGCTGTTGCCGCGCGAGAGGATGCCCTCTATCCCCTCGAGCTCGCGCTCGGACCCGAGTTCGCGCGCGTGCGGGGTGATCTCGGCCAGCGTCCTTCGCACGAGCCGCGAGACCGGGACGCGGTTTCTCCGTCCGGACGCGAGATCCATCACGGGCGCCTCGAGCCCGTAGCGGGCGGCGAGCCACTTGTTCTCGCTCGTCAGGATCCTGTGGTACGAGGGGATCTCCTTGCCCGCGTCGTAGCGCTCGGAGAGGTGCTTCACGAGCGCCTGGCAGTACGCGGCGATGGCGACGGCGTCCTCGACCCGCGTGACCGCGTCGCAGATCCGGATCTCGACCGTGCCGAGGCGCGGGTGGAGGCGGATGTCCCACCAGATGTGCGTGTAGTCGGCGATGCAGCCGGAGCGCTCGAGCTGCCCGACGACGTCGGCGAAGTCGGCATAGTCGCGGAAGCGCGGCGGCGGCCCCGAGCGCGGGAATGCGGAGAAGACCATCTGGCGGCTCGAGGCGAGGCCCGTCGCCTCGCCGCGCCAGAACGGGGAGCTCGCGGACAGCGCGAGGAGGGGTGCGAGCTGGGGGAGCAGTCCGTTGACGACCTTGACCGCCTTCTCGGGGTCGTCGACCGCGACGTGCACGTGCATCCCGAAGATCAGCTCCCGCCGCGCGACATACTGCATCTGGTCGATGAGCGCGTGGTAGCGGTCCTTCGCCGTGATGCGCTGGCGCTCGAAGAGGCTGAAGGGGTGCGTCCCGGCCGAGCCGACGCGGAAGCCCTTTTCCCGCGCGACCTCGGTGATGTAGCCGCGAAGCTTGACGAGCTCCTGCATCACGTCGCCGGCCGTGCGGCAGACCGGGGTCGTGATCTCGACCACCGACTGCATGAGCTCGGGGTTGATCCGCTCCTCAAGCTCGTGGCCGCTGACCGCGGCGAGCATCGTGTCGATGTGCTGGACGAGGTCGAAGCTCCGGCTGTCGAGGAGCTGGTACTCCTCCTCTACCCCGAGTGTGTACGGGTCACCGCGGCCGAACGCGTGGTCGAGGACGCTGCCGCCGTGGACCGCTCCCTTGCCCGTAATCGAGGGCGGAAATGCCTGCTTCGAGTCGCTCATGCCGACGGAAGCACGGCCTCGACCTCGATCTCGACCTTCCACGCGGGGTCGAGCAGCGCCGTGACGACGGTCGCGTTTGCGGGCCGGATCTCCCGGAACACCTCCCCGTGCGCCCGGGACACACCGTCGAAGTGCGCCGGGTCGGTGACGTAGACCCGCGTTCGCACGACGTCGTCGAGGCTCGAGCCAGCCCGCTCGAGCGCCTCGCGGACGATCTCGAGGCAGAGGCGCGTCTGCTCGTACGCGTCCTCCGGAGGCGGCGACCCGTCGGCCGTGATCGGCGCGGTGCCGGCGACGTAGACGTGCCCGCCCGCGACGACCGCGCGCGAGAAGCCCATGACCGGCTCGAAGGGCGAGTGTCCGGAGATCAGGCGCCGCTCCATCGGGCGACTAGTATCGCCCCGCGTGCAGGCACTCCGCCAGATCGACGACTGGCCGGTGCCGTTCGCCGCAGCCGGCGTCGTGCAGTCCGACGGCGGCGTCGAGACCCGTGGGGACGCCGATGCGGTCGTCCGCCTGGCCTCGGTCTCCAAGCCCGTCGGCGCGCTCGCGTTCCTCGTCGCGGCCGAGGAGGGCGTCGTCGATCTCGACGAGCCTGCCGGGCCTCCGGGCTCGACGGTGCGGCACCTGCTCGCGCACGCCTCCGGCCTTCCGTTCGACGGTGTCGCGCCGATCGCCCGGCCCGGCACGCGCCGCATCTACTCCAACCAGGGGTTCCGCGTGCTCGGCGCCCATCTCGCCCAACGCGCCGAGATGCCGTTCACCGAGTACGTCCGCGGCGCGGTCTGCGAGCCGCTCGGGCTCGGTCTCGACCCGAGCGGCGACCCGGGATCGGGGATGCACGCGTCGCTCACGGACGTCCTCGCGCTCGGCCGGGAGCTCCTCGCGCCGCGGCTGGTCGCCGAGGAGACTCTCGTGGAGCTGACGAGCGTCCAGTTCCCGGGGCTCTCCGGCGTGCTGCCCGACTTCGGCCGGTTCGAGCCGCTCGACTGGGGGCTTGGCGTCCAGCTCAACTCGAGCGGCCCGTCGTGGATGGGCGCGAGTGTGTCCACGCGAGCGTTCGGCCACTTCGGCGGCAGCGGCACGTTTCTCTGGGTCGATCCCGAGCTCCGCGCCGCGTGTGCCGCGCTCACGACTCGCGACTTCGACGACTGGGCGAAGGACGCCTGGCCGTCGTTTTCGGACGCGGTCGTGGTCGAGCTGAGCGGCTAGCCCGTCCGCAGGAGCGACAAGGCCGCGAAGCGGCCGTCTTCAGGGCTCTCGCGCGATCGGGATATGGCGCGTCAGCGGATCCCGAGCTTGCGCAAAGCTCAGTCGTCGGCGAAGAGCGGGCGCACCAGCTCGTCGAACGTGCTCTGGTCGCAGCTCGCGACCACGCACGGGGTCATCGCGGTGACGGTCGCCGTCCGCGGAATGCCCATCGCCAGGGCGACCTCGCCGAAGAACTCGCCCGCGCGGATGATGCGGCGCTCGCCCAGCTCGGACTGCGACACCCCCGCGAGACCCGAGATGAGGACGAAGAAACGGTCGCCGGGCTCGCCCTCGTTGATCAGGACCGTCCCCGCCTGGATCTCGTCCCTGCGCATCTTCTCGGCGAGCTTGCCGAGCGTCTCGCCGGGCAGCGATGCGAACAGCCCTACTCGCGAGAGCTCGGTCACTCCGGCAGGGACATGTCGGGGAGACACCGGCGGATACGGTACCCGCGTGGGTTCGCTCTTCGGCTGGACGACCTGCCCGCGCTGCGGCGGGACCCTCGAGCGGGGCGAGGGGCGCGTCACGTGCACGGTGTGCGGATCGGTCTTCTACGCGGAGTCGGCGCCCGCGATCACGGCCCTCGTCAGGGACGAGGAGGGCCGCATCCTCCTCGCCCGCCGGGCGTTTGAGCCGGACGCGGGGCTGTGGGACGTCCCCGGCGGCTTCCTCGAGGAGGGCGAGCACCCGCTGGACGGCCTGCGCAGGGAGCTCGAGGAGGAGACGGGCCTGACGGCGGAGCCGGGCGAGTTCGTCGGCGCCTACCTGGACACGTACGGAGACGAGCCCGGGGCGAGCGCAGTCCTGAATCTCGTGTGGACGGCCGAGATCGGCTCCGGCGAGCTCGTGGCGTCCGACGACGTCTCCGAGCTTCGTTGGTTCGCGCCCGACGAGCTCCCGCCCGCTGACGAGCTCGCGTTCAACTGGATCGTGCCCGCTCTCCGCGACTGGACCTCCGGCACGTGAAACGCCGAAGGGCCGCGGAGCGGCCCTTCGGTCAGGGGAGGGGAGGGGGAAGTCTCGAACAGCCGCCTGCAACAGGCGGGCACTTCCCAGGATACGCCGCGCGCGTGGTGTCCCGGCGGACGCGCTACGCGGCGAGACCGAGCGTGCGCTCGAGCGCCGACTTGGGCTGGGCGCCGATCGCCGCCGCTGACGGCTCACCGTCGCGGAAGAGGATCATCGTCGGGATCGACATGACCCCGTACTTGACGGAGAGCCCCTGCTCCTCGTCGATGTTGACCTTCACGAGCTTGAGCTCGTCCTTCCGCTCCTCGACGATCTTCTCGAGCACCGGCGAGACCGCGTGGCACGGACCGCACCACTCAGCCCAGAAGTCCACGAGCACCGGGGTCTCGCTCTTCAGGACCTCCTGCTCGAACGTCGCCTCTGTCACGTTGATTGCCATGTGAATCTTTCCGATCCTTTCTGCCTGGTATGAGGAATCCTTAGGGCAAACGGCCGGGGACGCCAAACCCTTCCCGCTCGTAGACTGACCCGGTGGCGCCGATCTTCTCATCTTTCCCGGACAAGCCGGATCACAATCGGCTCGAGCTCGAGATCCTCGAGCTCTGGGAGCGGGAGCAGACCTTCGACAAGCTCCGCGAACAGAACCGCGGCGGCGAGCGCTTCAGCTTCGTCGACGGCCCCGTCACGGCGAACCGGATGGTGCTCGGTGTCCATACGGCCTGGGGCAGGACGCTGAAGGACGTGTTCCAGCGCTACAAGGCGCTTCGCGGCTACGAGCAGCGGTACCAGAACGGCTTCGACTGTCAGGGGCTCTGGATCGAGGTCGGTGTCGAGCGCTCGCTCGGGCTCAACTCCAAGCGTGAGATCGAGGAGTACGGGCTGGCGGAATTCGCGAGGCGCTGCCGAGAGGTGGTCGTGCAGTCGTCCCAGGCATTGACCGAGGGCTCCATCCGCCTTGGTCAATGGATGGACTGGGGATCCGATTACTTCACGTTCAGTGACACGAACATCGAGTACATCTGGCGCTTCCTGAAGCTCATGCACGAGCGGGGGTGGCTCTATCTCGGTCACCGCTCGACCGAGTGGTGTCCGCGCTGCGGGACCTCGCTCTCGCAGCACGAGCTGACGCAGAGCGGTGTCTACCAGGATCGGAGCGATCCCTCGCTCTTCGTCCGGTTCCCGCTCCGCGACCACGCCGGCGAGTCGATCGTCGTCTGGACGACGACTCCGTGGACACTTCCGGCCAACGTCGCCGCAGCGGTGAAGCCGGACGCGGAGTACGGCTTGCGGGAGAACGGCGAGTGGGTCGCCGTCTCGCGTTATCCCGAGGAGACGTTCACACGGGTCGTCGCGGGTACCGAGCTCGTCGGGCTCCGCTACGACGGGCCGTTCGACGACCTCGGGCCGGGAAGCGAGGTCGAGCATCGGGTCATCCCGTGGGACGAGGTCTCGCTCGAAGAGGGGACCGGCATCGTCCACATCGCGCCGGGTGCCGGCCAGGAGGACTTCGAGCTCGGCCGGATCCACGGCTTGCCCGTCCTTTCCCCCGTCGACGAGGCGGGAAAGTTCTACGACGCCTACGGCTGGCTGCACGGCCTGTCAACGGTCGAGGCCGCCGACCAGATCGTCGGCCGCCTGGCGGAGAAAGGCGTCCTCCTCGAAGCGGGGACGTACCTCCACCGCTACCCGCACTGCTGGCGCTGCGACACGCCGCTCATCTGGCGCGTCACGGACGACTGGCTGATCGCCGTCGACGAGCTGCGCCAGCCGCTGCTCGACGCGAACGCAAGCGTCGAATGGACGCCCTCGTACATGGGCAAGCGCATGGACGACTGGCTCCGGAACATGGGCGACTGGAACATCTCGCGTCGCCGCTACTACGGCCTGCCGCTCCCGATCTACGAGTGCGCGTGCGGCCATGTCACCGTCGTCGGGTCGCGGCGCGAGCTGGAGGAGCGAGCGATCTCGGGGCTCGACCAGCTCGAGGAGCTCCGGCGGCCGTGGATCGACGCGGTCGTCATCCGCTGCGCGGCCTGCGGGGAGCCCGTGCGACGCATCCCCGAGGTCGGGGACGTCTGGCTCGACGCGGGCATCGTCCCGTTCTCGACGCTCGGCTGGGACAGTCCCGAATACATCCCGCAGGGATACGCGACGGGTGCCGCCAAGGGTCTGACCACCGCCGACCTCCCCGACCACGGCTACTGGGAGGAGTGGTTTCCGGCCGACTGGGTCTCCGAGATGCGCGAGCAGATTCGGCTCTGGTTCTACTCGCAGCTCTTCATGTCGGTGGCGCTCGTCGGCCGGGCCCCGTTCCGCAAGGTGCTGGGCTTCGAGAAGATGCTCGACGAGTCGGGCCGCGAGATGCACGCCTCGTGGGGGAACACGATCGACGCCCCGGACGCGTTCGCCCGCATGGGTGCCGACGTGATGCGCTGGCAGTTCTGCTCGCAGCCGCCGACCCAGAACCTTCTCTTCGGATTCGGGCCTGCACACGAGATTCAGCGTTGGCTCCTGACGCTCTGGAACTCGGCGAAGTTCCTCGTCGACTACGCGAACATCGAGGGCTGGGAGCCGCGGTGGTCGGATCTCGAAAGCGGCCCTGAAGGAGGGCTCACGCCGCTCGACCGCTGGGTCGTCGCGCGAACACAGGCGCTCGTGTCCGACGCGACCGAGGGCTACGAGCGCTGGCTGACCGTCGACGTAGTGCGGGCGTTCGAGGCCTTCGTCGAGGATCTCTCGAACTGGTACATCCGGCGCTCGCGACGTCGCTTCTGGGATGGTGAGGAGGCCGCCTTCGCGTCGCTCTGGTATGCGCTCGTCCAGGGTCTCCGCGTCGTGGCTCCACTCATGCCGTTCCTCACGGATCACCTCTGGCGTCGCCTGACCGCGCCCTGCGAGGGGGCGCCCGTGTCGATCCATCTCGCGGGTTGGCCCGAGATCGCGGCGCCCGACGAGGCCCTGCTCGCGGAGGTCGGCGACGTGAGGCGTGTCGTCGAGCTCGGTCGGCAGGCGCGCTCGCAGGCAGGAGTGAAGCTCCGCCAGCCGCTCCGCGCGCTCGTCGTCGAGGGTGCGAGGCTGGCCCAGGGACATGCCGACGAGATCGCAGATGAGCTGCGCGTGAAGGACGTGTCGTTCGGCGTCGTCGAGGCCAGCGAGCTCCGCGTGAAGCCGAATCTCCCGGTTCTCGGGCCGAAGCTCGGCCGCGAGCTCGCCACCGTGCGCACAGCGCTCGAGAGCGGCGACTTCGAGAAGCTCCCGGGCGGCGGGTTCCGCGCCGCCGGACACGATCTGGGGCCCGACGAGGTGCTCGTCGAACGCCATGGCAAGGAGGGCTGGGCGGTCGCCGCAGCGGATGGAGTCACGGTCGCGCTCGATGCCCAGCTCGACGACGAGCTCGAGCGCGAGGGCCGCGTGTACGACCTCATCCACGCGGTGAACTCGATGCGCAAGGACGCCGGGCTCGAGCTCACCGACCGGATCCGGCTCACGGTCCCGAGCGCACAGGCGGACCTGCTCGAGCATACGGACTGGATCGGACGTGAGACGCTCGCGGTCTCTGTCGAGGCCGCCGGGAGCGAGCTCGGCATCGCGAAGGCCTAGCCGATCGCACAGGTGCTCGCGACTGACGGGTCGTACGGTGTGAGCATGCGCGCGTCTGCCCCCCGCCTCTCGTACGTCGTCGCCGCCGACCGCTACGAGACCGTCCGATCCGTCGTCGACCATCTGAGGAACCAGTCGGTCTCCGCGGACGTGGAGCTCGTGGTAGCGACTCCGTCGTCGGGCGAATTCGGGCTCCCCGACGGGCTTCAAGGCATCCTCGGCGTCCAGCTCGTCGAGGTTCCTCTCCTACCGGCCGGGAGATCTCGGGCGAGAGCGGTCGCTGCTGCGCGAGGAGAGGTCGTGGTGCTCGGAGAGACCCACACGTTCCCGTCGCCCGACTGGGCGGAGAAGCTCCTCCAGGCGCACGAGCGCGACTGGACCGCGGTGGCGCCCGGTCTCGAGAACGGGAACCCAGTAGGGGCGCTGAGCTGGGCCTGCTTCCTCATGGACTACGGAGGGTGGCTCGCCCAGGCTCCGGCCGGGCGCGCCGTGCTCCCTCCGGACTACAACGCGGCCTGGAAGCGTGACGCACTTCTCTCACTGTCCAGCCGGCTCGAGGAGCTGCTCGAGCCCGGCGGCGGCCTCCCGGCCGTCGTCGACGCACAGGGCGGGCGCTTCGTCCACGCTCCTTCCGCGCGGGTGGCGCACGTCAACGTGTCCCGACCGAGAGCATGGGCGCACGAGCGCTTCCTCGGCGGCAGGCTCGTCGCCGCGGGCAGGCGTCGGAGCTGGTCGTCCGCCCGCCGGCTCGTGTACCTCGGCGGAGCCTTCCTCATTCCGCTCGTTCGCCTGATCCGGACGATGCCCGCTGTCCGCCTCGCTTCGAGCTCCACTCCTCTTCCACGAGGAACACTCGTCGCGCTCGTGCTCGGGTGTCTCCTCTGGGGGGCGGGCGAAGCGGTCGGCTACGCCGCAGGCGTCGGAGGGGCGCAGGAGGGAATGCTCGAGTACGAGATGCACAAGCTTCGCTATGCGTCGGGGGTCGCGTGAGCGAGCCTCTCGTCTCCGCGGTTCTCGCGATCGACGCCTACGCCACGGGCGCGGCGTGCGTGGAGGCCCTGACTCGGCAGACGATCGCTCCGCGGGTGGAGCTCGTGCTCGTCGGGCCCGACGTCGACGTTCCGCAAGGGGCGACGAGAGGCCTGCACAGCGTTCAGGTCCTCGATCACGACCTCGCGAACCTGACCGAGGCGCGGGCGGCAGGGATTCTCGCGGCAGGCGCCCCGTGCGTGTTCGTTGCCGAGACGCATGCCTTGCCGGAACCGGATTGCCTCGAGCTCCTCGCGGCCGCAGTCGACACGGGCGCCGCCGCGGCGATGCCTCGCTTCGCGAACGCGAATCCCAAGACGGCTCGCTCCTGGGCGAGCCTCTTCGCGACGTACGGCAGCTTCACGGGCGAAGCCCGGTCCGAGCCCGACGCCGTGTCCCTGCACAACGGCGCGTTCCGTCGCGACGTCCTTGCTCGGGTCGCGGCGTCGTGTGCGGACGAGCTCGTCTACGGGATCGGGCTCTCGCGAGTTCTGCGCGACGAGGGGAGCCGGATGGCGTATGTCCCCGAGGCCGTGGTCGAACACGTCAATGTCGCGGCGCCGCAAGCCATGGTCCTGGACCGCTTGTGGGGGAGTCGTATCTGGGCCGCTCATCGGGCTCGCTCGTGGTCGAGAGCGCGTCGCCTGACGTACGCCGTCGGGAGCCCTCTCGTCCCCTTCGCGGTCCTCGCCGGAGTGCTGCGCTCCGACGGATGGCGATCGCATCGGGAGGACCGGCCGCGCTCGACACTCGCGGTTCTCGCGCTCTCGACGATCCCGATCGCGCTCGGCGAGCTGCTCGGATACACCTCGGGGCCTGGGAAGGCACAGGACCGAATTGCGCGGACCGAGCTCCATCGGGACGACTACGTCTGAGGTGGAGACTCCGCTCCGCCTCGGGCTGGTCGGCTGCGGCGCCATCGCGTCCGCCGTGCACCTTCGGGCGCTTCGCGCGATGAGAGGCGTTCGCGTCACGGCCGTCGCCGACCCGGACGCGGCTGCCCGGCGCCGTGCCCAGCGCCTCGTGCCTCGGGCCGCGACGGTCACGTCCGCCGAGGAGCTCGTGGCTCGGGACGACGTCGATGCGGTGGTCGTCTGCTCACCGTCGGCGTGCCACGCAGATCACGCAGTGCTCGCGCTCGAGTCCGGCCGTCACCTCTACCTCGAGAAGCCACTCGCGATCGATATCGAGGATGGACGTCGTATCGTCGAGGTGGCGGGCCGCGCGAACGTGACCGCGGCCATCGGCTTCAACTGGAGATATCAACCGCTCGTGCAGCGTGCGTACGAGCTCCTGCGCTCGGGGGCGATCGGCGAGGTGCGAGAGGCGCAGACGACGTTCTGCGAGCCTGGTGCCGACCTGCCGTCCTGGAAGCGTCGACGCGAGTCGGGAGGCGGCGTCGCCCTCGACCTGGGCTCGCACCACGTCGATCTCCTGCGCTGGCTCCTGGACGCGGAGGTCGAGAGCACGAGCGCGACGATCTCGTCGCACGAGAGCGAGCACGACGAGGCGGAGTTGCGCCTCGCGCTCACGGGCGGTCGACAGGCGCGTTCGTCGCTCTCGTTCCGCGACGGCCGGATCGACCGCCTCCTGCTACGAGGCACGAGCGGAACTCTCCGGGCCGACCGCTATCGCCGGCTGCTCCAGGTCGATCCTCCGCGGCGCGTGCTCGACCGAGGACTCGCAAGCTGGCGCCTGCGCAGCATCGTGCTCCCACGCAGCGAGCCCTCGTGGAGGCGGGCACTCGACGCCTGGATCGCAGCGGTCAGGGGCTCCGACGTCGCGCTGCCGACGCTGGCGGACGGGTTGCGCAGCCTCGAAGTCGTACTGGCCGCCGAGGACGCCGCCGCGAAGGGCCGCCGCGTCGAACTCGCCGGTCACGCGTAGCGATGCGGGTCTTGTTCGTCACCGACTGGCCCTCGACCGCAGGCGGCGTCGAGTCGTCCGTGTCCCTGGCGGCAGCTGGTCTTCGTCGCGTCGGCGACGACGTGCGTCTGCTCACGAGCACGGCCGGAAGCGGCGATGCGCAGGCGGACTACCGGGCGTTCGGCACGAACAGCGCCTTGCCGAACGTCCTTCTCCAGGTGGCGAATCCGAGCGCGATGCACGCCCTCCGGGCAGCGCTGCGCGAGTTCCGGCCCGACGTCGTGCACGTGAGCATGTTCGAGATGCACCTCTCGCCGGCGGCGATCCTCGCCATGCCACGGGTTCCGCTCGTGCTGAGCGTCATGTACTACAAGCCGATCTGCCCGAACGGTCTCAAGCTCCTTCCCGACGGCTCCCTCTGCTCGGTCCGGCAGGGACGCGTGTGCTGGCGGGGCGGCTGTACGGGGTTCGCCCACTGGCTACGAGACCGACCGCGCTATCGGCTCATCCGCGCAGCGATCGATCGAGCGAGCGCCGTTCTGACATGCAGTGTGTGGATGCAACGCTCGCTCGCCGAGGCCGGAATCGAGTCCGAGGTCTGGAGCCTCCCGATCGTGCTGCCGGGGCCTCGCTTCGAGCGCGTCCCCCATGATCGGCCACTTTTCGTCTACGTCGGGCGGCTGGTTCGGGAGAAGGGTGTGGACGTCTTGCTTCGTGCAATCGCAGCGCTCCGTGCATGCGGAGTCGACGCGCACGTCCGGGTCGTCGGTGACGGGCCGCTGGCCGACGAGCTGGGCCGACTCGCACGACAGCTCGGTATCGCGTCCGTCGTGGACTGGCGCGGATTCGTCGCGCCTGACGATGTCGGGGCCGAACTCGCCGATGCGTGGGCGCTCGTCGCGCCCTCGGTCTGGGCGGAACCGTTCGGGCTGGTCGCACCCGAGGCGATCGCACGAGGAGTCCCCGTCGTGGCGAGCGCGGCCGGTGGGCTGGCGGAGACCGTCGAGGACGGCGTCTCGGGCCTCCTCGTCGCGAACGGTGAAGTCGGCGCCCTTGCGGATTCTCTCCTGGCGGTCGCGGAGCGTCGCGCGTTCCCGAACCTGACCGTGCCCCCTGCGGTCGTCGAGTCCATTCGCAGGCGGCACGATCCCGACCGGTGCGTCGGGGACTTGCGTGCGGCGCTGCAGCGCGTCGCGTTCGCCGACCCGGCTGTGCCGGCATGAAGGCGGCTCTCGGCGAGGTTCGCACGGGCTCGTCGGCCCGCGTCTCGATGCACGCCGTCCGCTTGACCATGGTCGCGAAGATCGCCGAGGCCGCGACCCTCGTCGCCCTCGTCCTGCTCGTCCCGAGCCGGCTCGGGCCGGGCGACTACGGGACGTTCGCGGTGGCGCTCTCGCTCGTCACGCTCGGGTCGGCGAGCGCCGCGCTCGGCGGCCCCGCGCTGATGGCGCGACTTGTCGCGGCAGCACCGCCCAGTGAGCGTCCCGCCCTCGCACGCGCGGTCGCCGTGAGGGCGGCGAAATGGCGTGGCGCGTGGGTCGCGACGATCGCGGTCTGCGCGGCTGTCCTCGCGTTCGCGGATCCGAGCCGCTTCGGCGCTGCCGCGACCGCGGTCGTCGTCCTCGCCATCGCCCTCGACGTCGCTGCCGCGCTCGTCTTCAGCGTCGCGCTCGCGTTCGGCCGGACAACGTTCTGGAGTCTCCGCTACCCGATCCAGAACGGCGCTCTCGTCATCGGCGCACTGGGCCTCTATGCGGGGCTCGGCCTCGACGGGGCGCTTGCGGCGATCCCGCTCTCGTCGGGGGTGGCGCTCCTCGTTGGCGCGGGCGTCGCCCGAGGCCTTCGTGTGGCGCCGGGCGGGGCGACGATCTCCGCTGAGGCGTCACGCTTCGCATTCCTGCAGGGCCTGAGCGGCGTCCTCTTCCAGATCACCCACCGCGGGCCGGTGCTCGCCGTCGCGCTTCTGGCCGGCTCGCACGTTCAGACCGGGTATGCGGCGCTCGTCGTCGGAGTCGCCACCGCGCTGATCTACCTCGGATGGCAGCTCTTCACCGTCTCGTTACCGCGAGTCACGGTGCTGAGGGTCGAGGCGCCAGCGCTCGCCGACGCGGCGATCCGCCACCTGGCGTGGACCGCGCTCGCAGTTCTCGCCCCCCTCTCGCTAGTCGGAGCCGCGCTGGGCGAGCCCGCGCTCTCACGGCTTGCCGGAGGGCAGTTCGCCGGGGCAGGGGATGCGCTCGCGGTGGCGCTCGCGGTTGCTCCCCTCGCGGCGCTGACGGGCTCGGCGGGTGCGGCCTCGACGGTTCACTTCCGGGCCGACGCCAGGGTCTGGATCGCAGGTGCGGGCGCGGTCGTCTTCGCTGTGTCGGCGCTCGCCCTCATTCCGTCGCTCGGTGCCGCCGGAGCTTCGGGCGCGCTTCTCGCTGCAACGGTGGCGAGCGCCCTCGTCGGCGTCGTGCTCTTCCCGGTGCTCCGGAGCTGGCCCCTCGCCGCCCTCTGCGCGGCGAGCTCGCTCGCGACTCTCGCGGTCGGTCTCGCGCAGTGACGGACGGAGCCTTCGTGTCGGTCGTCGTTCCGACCCGGGATCGGAGCCCGAGCCTGGCGCGGTCTCTTGCGGCTCTGCAGCGGCAGGTCGGCTCGCTCCCGCTCGAGATCGTCGTCGTGGACGACGGCAGCAAAGACGCGGAAGCGGTGAAAGCGGTCGTCGACGCCTGTCCGCATGCGCGGCTGTTGCGGACGACGCCGGCCGGACCGGCGGCTGCGCGGAATGCCGGGGTCCGCGCGGCGAACGGTGAGATCGTCTGCTTCACCGACGACGATTGCGAGCCCGAGCCCGAATGGGCGGAGCGTCTCCGTGGAGCACTCGCCGAGGGCGCCGACGCCGTGGGTGGCAGCACCGTCAGCGGACGTCGAGGAGATTCCTTCAGCGATGCGACGAACGTCATCACGGATCATCTCCAGCGGCCCCACGAGCGCGAACAGCGGATCGTGTTCACGCCCTCGAACAACCTCGCCTCTCGACGGGAGCTCTTGCTCGAGCTGCCGTTCGACGAGAGCTATCCGTCCGCCTCCGGCGAGGATCGCGACTGGTGCGCGCGACTGCTTACCGCGGGAGGGAGGATCGTTCTGGTACCGGAAGCCGTCGTCAGGCACGTCCCGTCGACCGGGTTGGGGAACTACTGGCGTCAGCATGTTCGCTACGGGCGCGGCGCGTACAGGCTCGCCCGTCGGCGGGACCCGGGGCCGCGGCTCGAGCCACCGAGCTTCTACCTCCGGCTCGTTCGGCGCGGCTTCTCGCGCGGCATTCGCTGCGGCCTGCTGATCGTGCTCGCACAGCTCGCGACGGCCGTGGGCTTCCTGCGGGAAGCCCACTCGCTTCGGACGCCGCGCCGACGCTAGGGCCGCGCCGCGAGCTCGAGCTCGCGGCGAAGCTCCACCGGGAGCTTGAAGGTGACGTCCTCGTCGACCATGCGGAAGGCCTCGATCCGGTCGACTCCGAGCTCGCGGAACCAGTCGCAGACGCGCGCGACGAGCTTCTCGGGAGCCGATGCGCCGGACGTGATTCCGACGGTCTGAGCCTCGCCGAGCCAGCTCGCGTCGATCTCGGTCTCGTCGTCGATGAGGTAGGCGGGAACTCCGGCCGCGCGGGCCGTCTCCACGAGCCTGTTCGAGTTCGAAGAGTTCCGGGAGCCGATGACGAAGAGGAGGTCGATCTCCGGCAGCATCTCCTTCACCGCCCACTGGCGGTTGGAGGTCGCGTAGCAGATGTCCTCCTTGCGGGGCGCGCGGATCTCCGGAAAGCGGCGCCGGAGGGTCTTGATGATCTCGCCCGTCTCGTCGACGGAGAGCGTGGTCTGCGTCACGTATGCGAGCTTCGCTTCCGGCGGGAGATCGAGTGCCTCCGCCTCGGCGACCGTCTGGACGAGGATGGTCGCGTCGGGCGCCTCGCCGGTCGTGCCGACGACCTCCTCGTGCCCGGCGTGGCCGATGAGGACGATCGTGTACCCTTCCTCGGCGTACCGCCGCGCCTGGACGTGGACCTTCGTGACGAGCGGACACGTCGCGTCGATGACGTTGTGCCGGAGCGCCTTCGAGTTCTCGTGGACGGTCGGCGCGACGCCATGTGCCGAGTAGACGACCGTCGCGCCCTCGGGCACCTCGGTCTCCTCCTCGACGAAGATCGCGCCTCGCGCCTCGAGGTCCCGGACCACGTGGATGTTGTGGACGATCTGCTTTCGGACGTAGACGGGTGCGCCGTAGTGCTCGAGCGCCTGCTCGACGGTCTCGACCGCTCGCTCGACACCCGCGCAGTAGCCGCGGGGCGAGGCCAGGAGGACGCGCTTCACCATCGGGCCAAGGGTACTCGCGGCTCCTGGCTAGCGGGCCGTCTGGGCCAGGAAGATCCCGGCGATCACGATCGCGCCGCCGATCAGCTGCGACGGACCGAAGCTCTCGCCGAGCCACGCCCAGGCGATGACCGTGGCGAGGACGGGCTCGAGTGTCGAGACGATCGCGGCTCGCGTGGCGGGGATGTGCCTGAGGGCGCCCGTGAGGAGGCTGAACGTGATCATCGTCCCGACGACGATGATGAAGCCGACGAGAAGCCAGACGGGCGCGGAGTGGTCGGAGAGGTTCCCCTGGAGCGAGACCGTGTCGTCCAGCACGTGCCACGGGAACTGCCACAGCGGCTGGACGAGCGCCCAGAAGAGCGCGGCGAAGAGGAAGCCGTAGAACGAGAGCGACACTGGATCGCGGTGCTTGCGCTCGCGCTCGGCCATGAGGATGTACGCGGCGAGCGCGAACGAGGCGCCGAGAGCGGCCGTGATCCCGATGGTGCTGAACGCGACGCCGGTCCACAGCTCGACGACAAGCGTCAGTCCCAGGAGACAGAGCGCAAGCGCGACCCAGACGCGGCGCCGGATCGCGTCGTGGTAGACGAAGCGGGCGAAGAGCGCGACCCAGAGCGGCCCGGTGAACTGGATCAGGAGCGCCACGCCGACCGGCAGGTGGTCGAGCGCGACGAAGTAGAGCCACTGCACGAACGCCACCCCGGTGACGCCGTAGACGACGAGGAAGAGCAGCTCGCGTCGGCCGACGCGGAGGTGACGGCGCGCGAACACGAGGAGGAACGCGAGCAGCCCCGCCGCCGCGCCTGTCGACCGGATCTGGGTCAGCTCGAGCGACGAGAGCCCGGAGCCGAGGACGACCTTCGACACCGTCCCGTTGACTGCGAACAGGCACGCGGCGACGGCGACCATGAGGTAGCCGAGGCCAGGGCTCTCGTCGTAGCGCCCCTCCTCCGAGGGCAGGAAGGGCGCGTCGACCACCGCGCGAGGCTATCCGCGTCCCCGGTCGCCCCGTGCCAACAGGCGTCTCGGGCTGAACCTAGACTGTGCGCGTCCGGGGTGTAGCTCAGCCTGGCTAGAGCGCTGCCTTTGGGAGGCAGAAGTCGCCGGTTCGAATCCGGCCACCCCGACTCTCGCGACGAAGGCCCGCCGATCGGTGGGCCTCGCCGCCCGGCAATCCCACGGCCTTCGAGGCGCGCTCGGAGGTGACGCCACCCGCCGGTTGACTCCGAGTGCGGTTGATTTCCGTACCTAGGTACGGGTCTATAGTCGCGGCGTGAGAGTCGGCGAGGTCGCAGAACGCGCAGGGGTGAACGTCGAGACGCTGCGCTATTACGAGCGCCGGGGGCTGTTGCCGGCACCGGAACGGACGCCGAGCGGGCATCGCCGCTACGACGAGGAGACCGTGCGCTTTCTCGGCGCGATCAAGGAAGCTCAGGCGGTCGGCTTCACGCTGGCGGAGATCGCCGAGTACTTGCGGGCGGCACGCCGCTCGGGTGCGCCCTCGGAGGCGCTGCGCGTGCGGATGGCGGCGAAGATCGACCAGATCGACGCGCGCATCGCGGCGCTGCGGCGAATGCGGGACGAGCTCGCGCGCGTCGTCGGCTGCGCCTGCACCTCGCTCGACCACTGCACCTGCGGCGCCGCGTACCTCGCCCGTCGTGGCAGCGCGCCGGTGGCGCGGCCTTCGCTCCTCCACATCACGAACGGAGAAAGCGCCGGCAACATGCTGCGGCAGACGGCGCTCGGCGGCGCCGTGCTGTCCTGGCAGGACACGCTTCACGAGGGACCGGTGCCCGCACTGCCTCGGCGGGAGCTGCTGCGGACGCGTGCCGGCTTCCTCTCCGACTGCGGCTGGGGAAGCCGGCAGGCGCTGCTCTCGTCGCTCGAGCGGCGCGATCGGCAGCTGCTCGAGGCACTCCGCGACGACGTCCCCGTGGTGCTCTGGTTCGAGCACGACCTCTTCGACCAGCTCCAGCTCCTCGACGTGCTCGCGCTCGCTGATTCCGAGGGGGCCGCGCCCGAGCTCATCGTCGTCGGCTCCTTCCCCGGCAAGCCGTCGTTCGCCGGGCTGGGCGAGCTGACGGCGAGCGAGCTCGAGACGCTCTGGCCCTCCCGCGAGCCCGCCGCACCGGCGGCTCTCCAAGCAGCCGCGGGCGCCTGGGCTGCCCTCCAGGCGCCGGAGCCGACAGCGCTGGCCGAGTGGGCTATCCAGGGGAGCGCGGACCTGCCGTTTCTCTCGTCTGCGCTGCGCCGGTTGCTCGAGGAGCTGCCCGCCGCTGCCGGCGGGCTCTCCGGGACGGAGCGGCGGGCGCTCCAGGCGGTCGCGGCCGGCGCGGACACACCTCCGGCTGCCTTCATCGGCGTGCAGCGACTCGAGGAGTCCCCCTTCCTCGGGGACGCCTGGTTCTACCGAGCCCTCTCGGCACTCGGGCAGGGAGAGAGCAGGCTGCTCGAAGCCGACGACGGCACGCCGCTTCCTCCGCCGCCCCCGCTCGGCGACAGCCAGCTCTTCGCACGCCTCGAGCTCCGGCTGACAGAAGCAGGCAAACGCATGCTAGGCGGCGAGGCCGATCGCGTGGAGCTCCTCGGCATCGACCGCTGGATCGGCGGCACCCACATCACGCCCGACAATGCGTGGCGCTGGGATGCGACCGAGTCGAAGCTCGTTCGACCGGCTTCCCGCTAGTCGACTGCGGCGACACGCGCCGCGTGCCCCGGAAAACGGAAGCCCCGCCGGAGCGGGGCCTCCGTTGGCGGCAACTCGGTGGATCTCTACGCCGTCATCGGCCGTCGTGCGACGAGCACCGACCAGACGGCTCCGCCGATGACTCCGCCGGCGAGCGGCCCGACGAGATAGATCCACACGTTCGACCAGTCCTGGTTGTAGAGCACCGGGTCGAGCGAGCGAGCGGGGTTGAAGCTTCCTCCCGACGCGGGGCCGACCGCGGTCGCCGCCGTGAAGATGAAGAGACCGATGAGGAACGGCGCCATCACGCCCTTCCAGGCAGCGCGCTCGTCCGTGGCGACCGTGAGGATCACCATGACGAAGAGCGCGGTCGCGATGAGCTCCAGGAAGAGCGCCGACCAGTCTCCGATCCCCGGCCCGGGGTTCGTGTCGAGCGCGTTCGTGACGTTGCTCGTGTAGGCGATCGCCATCGCGAGCACGGCGCCGAACCCGCCGATGAGTTGGGCGACCCAGTACGGGATGACTTCCCTTCCGGGGAACCGTCCGCCGACGGCCAGGCCGAGGCTCACCGCCGGGTTGAAATGCCCGCCCGAGATGTGCCCGAAGGCCGTGATCGCGAGCGCGAGCCCGAAGCCGAACCCCGCGGCGATGCCGATGGGTGCGATCGCTGCGGGCCCGAAGTCCACGGCGACGGCGATGCCGCTGAACCCGAGGAAGAAGAAGAGAAACGTCCCGACCATCTCCGCGGCGAGGCGGACGCCGAGTGGCTGATCCATGACCGACCTCCGAAATCGCTTGTCGCGGTTCCGTTTCGTCGTGGAGCCGGGGTTTCCTAGGCTCCTTGCGTGGATACGGGGCTCACGGTCGCCGTCGCGCTTGCCTTCGTCTTCGTTTTCACGATGGGCTTCCACGACGAGTCGAACTCGATCGCGACACTTGTCGCCACGCGCGCTGCGCGCCCCGGTCCTGCGCTCGTTCTCGCTGTGGCCTCCGTCTTCGTCGGGCCGCTCGTGCTCGGGTCCGCAGTGGCGACGACGATTGCGGGGATCATCGACGTTCCGTCCAGCCAGATGACGGAGGTCGTCGTCTCCGCGCTGCTCGCTGCCCTCGTCTGGAACCTCGTCACCTGGTACCGGGGGCTCCCGTCGAGCTCCAGCCACGCGCTCGTCGGAGGGCTCCTCGGGGCGGGCGTGGGCGTCGCTGGCTTCGACGCCGTGAACTGGGGAGGCTTCGACGGATGGCGTCCGACCGGAGTGCTCGCGGTGGCCCTGGGCCTCGCCGTGTCGCCCGTCGTCGGCGGGGCGGCGGCCTTCGTCCTCCTGCGCACCTTTCGGCGGGCGCTGCGGCACGGCACCCGCCGCGTCGCCGGGGTCGTGCGGAGAGCGGAGTGGCCGATGTCCGCGCTCCTCGCGGCGAGCAGAGGCGCGAACGACGGGCAGAAGGTCGTAGGCGTCGTCGCGGCGGTCCTGCTCGCGAACGGCTCCACCTCGTCACTCACTGCGCCGACCTGGGCTACGGTCGGCGTCGCCGCGGCGCTCGCATGCGGTACCGCGCTCGGCGGCTGGCGGATCGTGAGGACCGTCGGTCGGCGCATCTTCGAGCTGAAGCCACTGGACGCGCTCGCGAGCCAGACCGGCTCGGCCGCGGTGATTCTCGGCGCATCGATCGCCGGGGCCCCGGTCTCGGGTACCGAGGTCGTTGCGGCCTCGGTCGTCGGGGCGGGGGGCGCCCGTCGCTGGCGGCGGGTCAGGTTGGCCGTCGTGCGCGAGATCGGGGTAGCCTGGGTGACGACGATCCCTGTGACGGCGCTTCTGGGCGCAGCGCTGGTCGTCGCGTGGAGATGGCTGACGTGAAGCTGCAGCGCTGGTTCCTCCCCGACACGCCCGACGTGATCGGGATGCTCCGCCGTCAGCTCGGGGTGACGGCCGAAGGAGTCGATGCTCTGGTCGCTTGGGCCGCGGGAGAGGAGGGGAAGGCCGACGAGATACGGGCGCTCGAGCACCGCGGCGACGAGCTCAAGCGAGAGCTCGAGATCGCGCTGACGACGGCCTTCACGACGCCGCTCGAGCCCGAGGACCTGTATGCGCTCTCGCGCGGCGTCGACTGGATCCTCAACCTCTCGAAGGACCTCGTCCGCGAGAGCGAGGTGATGGCCTGTCCGCCCGACGAGGCCCTTGCAGAGATGTGCACAGCCCTCGCGAAAGCGGTGCACATCCTCGCCGACGCCGTGGACGATCTCGGTCGTGCGACGGGCCACGCGACCGAGAAGGCGAACCAGGCGCTGCACGCGGAGCGGCAGATCGAGAAGGTGTACCGGGATGCGATGGCATCGCTCATCGGCGTCGACGATCTCCGCGAGGTCATGTCGCGCCGGGAGCTCTACCGCCGTGTGGCGCGCATCGGCGAGCACGTCGTCGACGTCGCCGAGCGGGTCTGGTACACGGTCGTCAAGGAAGCCTGAGGGCCGAAGACGACCGCCGAGGGCGGGTGAGAGCGGGCGACCGGGCTCGAACCGGCGACATCCAGCTTGGAAGGCTGGCGCTCTACCAACTGAGCTACACCCGCGTGGCGCTAGCGTAGCGCCGTGGATCCGTACGCGTGGTCGTGGAATCCCGAGGGCCTCGTCGTCGTCCTCCTCACGATCGGCTACCTGATCGCGCTGCGCCGCTTCCCGGCTCCGTGGTGGCGAGTCGCGTGCTTCCTCGTCGCGATGGTGCTGCTGCTCGCGGTCAGCGTCTCTCCGTTCCACATGCTCGCGATGGAGTTCCTGCTCACGGTCCACCTCTTCCAGAACGTCGTCCTCGCCGAGTGGGCACCGCTGCTCGTCGTGCTTGCGCTGCCGCCCGCGCTGGCGGCTGCGATCGTCCGGCCGGGCATCGTGCGCGTCGTCACCCATCCCGCCGTCGCGCTTCCGCTCTGGCTCGCCAACTACATGATCTGGCACCTGCCGTGGGTGTACGACGCAGCGCTCGAGCGCCCCGACTCAGCGCTCCACCTCGAGCACGCGTGCTACTTCCTGACCGGGATCGCGATGTGGTGGAGCATCGTGCAGGACGCGCCACATCGGCTCGGCGCAGGGCTGCGTGCCGGCCTCGTCTTTGCGGCGTTCGTCCTCGCGAGCCCGATCGGTCTCGTCATGGCGCTCGTCCCGAGCGCGATCTACTCCTTCTACGTCGACGCGCCCGAGCGGCTCTGGGGGCTGACCGCGCTCGAGGATCAGCAGATCGCAGGGATGCTGATGGCGGTCGAGCAGGCGGCGGTCTTCTTCGCGGTGTTCCTCTTCTGGCTCCTGCGCTTCCTCGCCGAGGAGGAGCGGCTCGCCGACGCGGAGCACCCGCGCGAGCTCGTGCGCTGAAGGTCGTCCGCCCCCCCCGCGCCGACTACCCTCCCACGAGGCGCCCGTAGCTCAGTGGACAGAGCGGCGGACTTCTAATCCGCGGGTCGGAGGTTCGAATCCTCCCGGGCGCATCTTTTTGCCGGAGCCGAATTCGGCCGAACTACCAGCAAATGAACTACCAGCAAATCAATAGTTTTTGGGTAAGACCGGAACGGACCGGCATGAACCAGGTAGGTCCGGATTTGACCTGTTCGCAGGGTCTGCACAGGGTCTGCAGGGTCTCAGCAGGGTCGGGCAGCTCGACAGGGCTCAAGAGCCGGCGAGGGGGTAGGTGCCTGTGCGGTTGATTCCCGTCACGCTTCCGTCCGAGATCGCGATCGATTCTGCGTCCTCGCTGGGTGGACCCGGAGCTGTTGGAGCGGCACCATCCCCAAGATGGCGCCTCCCTCCCTGCCGACGCGTCGCGTAGAGGGCCGGCCCTCTGGCCGACCCTCTCGCTGAGCTTGGGTTCCTGGGCCGCAAACCCTTACATCATTCCGCCCATGTCACCCATGCCGCCCATACCGCCGCCCATGCCTGCGCCGGCCTTTTCGGGTGGCTCGGCGACGATAGCCTCGGTCATGAGGATGTTCTTCGCGATTGAGGCGGCGTTCTGCAGTGCCGAGCGCGTGACCATCGTCGGGTCGATGATCCCTGCCTCGACGAGATCCTCAATTTCGTTCGTGTCGACATTCAGGCCCTGACCCGTCTTGGCGTGGCGGACCTTGTCGATGACGACGGAGCCCTCGAGGCCCGCGTTGTACGCGAGCTGGCGGAGTGGCTCCTCGAGTGAGCGGATGATGATCTGCGCGCCCGTCCGTTCGTCCGAATCGACGAAGCCGTCCAGCTTGATCGACCCAGCCGCGCTCAGTAGCGCGACACCCCCGCCCGGAACGATGCCCTCCTCGAGGGCGGCGCGGGTCGCCTGGAGTGCGTCCTCGACACGGTGCTTCTTCTCTCTCATTTCTGTCTCGGTCGCGGCACCGACCTTGACGACGGCGACGCCGCCGGCCAGCTTCGCGAGGCGCTCCTGAAGCTTCTCGCGGTCAAAGTCGGAGTCGGTGTTCTCGATCTCGGACTTCAGCTGCTTGATCCGGGCCTTGATCGCCTCGGACTCGCCGGCACCGTCGATGATCGTGGTTGAGTCCTTGTCGATGACGACCTTGCGAGCCTTGCCGAGCTGCGAGAGCTTCGTGTTCTCGAGCTTGAGGCCCAGCTCCTCGGTGATGACCTCGGCACCCGATAGGACGGCGATGTCCTCGAGCATGCGCTTGCGGCGATCGCCGAAGCCCGGTGCCTTGACCGCGACCGCCGTAAAGGTGCCGCGGAGCTTGTTGACGACAATCGTCGCGAGCGACTCGCCCTCGACGTCCTCGGCCACGATCAGCAGCGGGCGACCCGCCTGGATGACCTGCTCGAGCACGGGAAGGACGTCCTTGACTGCGCCGATCTTCTGGTTCGCGACCAGGATGTACGGCTCGTCGAGCACGGCCTCCATGCGCTCTGCGTCCGTGATCATGTATGGCGACAGATAGCCCTTGTCGAACTGCATGCCTTCGGTGAACTCGAGCTCGAGCCCGAACGTCTGCCCCTCCTCGACGTTGACGACGCCGTCCTTGCCGACCTTCTCTATTGCGTCGGCAATGACGTCGCCGATCTCGCGCTCGCGCGCCGAGATGGTGGCGACCCGGGCGATGTCCTCCCTGCCCGAGACCTCCTTGGACTGCGACTTGAGGTTCTCGACGACCGCGTCGACGGCCTGCTCGATGCCGCGCTTGAGCGCCATCGGGTTCGCGCCGGCGGCGACGTTCTTCAGGCCCTCACGGACGATCGCCTGCGCGAGCACGGTGGCTGTGGTGGTTCCGTCGCCGGCGACGTCGTTCGTGGAGGTCGCGACCTCCTTGACGAGCTGCGCGCCCTGATTCTCGAAGACGTCCTCTACCTCGATCTCGCGCGCGATGGTGACGCCGTCGTTTGTGATCGTCGGCGCGCCGAACTTCTTGTCGAGGACGACATAGCGCCCCTTGGGGCCAAGGGTGACCTTGACGGCGTCGGCAAGGATGTTGACGCCGCGCTCAAGCGAGCGGCGCGCATCCTCATTGAACTTGAGCTCTTTGTGGGGCATGTCTTCCTCCTGATTGATACGAGCTAGGCGGTGGCACTGCTCAGCTTGCGTTTGCGCTTGCCACCTGTGTGTACGGCCTTCGCGAGCACATCTGACTCGCGCAAAATCAGAACTTCGTCGGCGCCGATCTTGATCTCGCTGCCGCCGTACTTGGAGAAGATCACCTCGTCACCCTCAGCGACTTCCATCTGGATGTATTCCCCCGTCTTCTGGTTCCGTGCGCCGGGGCCGACGGCAAGGACTTTGCCCCGTTGCGGCTTCTCCTTCGCCGTGTCGGGCAATACGATGCCGCTCACCGTCAACTCCTCCTCATCGAGGACCTCGACGATCAAGCGGTCACCAAGCGGCTTCAGATTCATGAAGAACCTCCCTCGAAAGTACCTCTGTATGTCCCTCTCTCGACTTGCTGGCCGGCGGACTCCGAAAAAGAGTCTGCTCGCCTACGGCCTCTTGTGTAAGTCGATCGCGACGCCCCGCGAATACGGTCGCGCATGACGGTTTCGCTGGCGGAGGAACGGCCAAGATGGCCGCTCCTCCTCGAGCACGGGCAGTGGGTTGACGCTAGTCGGTGGAACCGCCCTCGACGGTCGTCGTGACCGGGATGTGGCGGGGTTTGGACTGTTCCGGCTTCTGGACGTGGACTTCGAGTACGCCGTTGGCGTAGTGCGCCCGGGCCTCGCTGTCGCCCGTTCCCTCCGGCAGAGCGACGGAGCGCGAGAACTCTCCATAGGGACGCTCGTAGCGGAAGAAGCGTCCCTCCTCCATCTCGATCCGCTCACGCGAGCCGCTAACCGTCAGGGTGTTGTCCTCGAAGTCGACGGCGATCTTCTCCTCCGGTACGCCGGGGAGGTCGAACGCGTACACGAGCTCGCCCTCGGTCTCCCAGACATCAAGCGGAGGGGTCCACACCCGGTTGAAGAGAGCGGCAGCGCGGCCGGGCGATTCGAAGATGGTGTTGATCAGCCGCTCGAACTCGCCAGTCGTGGCGACGTTTCGAAGTGGCTCACGAAAACGCACGAGAGTGGTCATAGCCTCAGCTCCTTCGATTGAATAACAATGTTATCACATAATTTGAGTCAAGCACTAGCAAATCTTGCGCCTGGGGATCGCGCGTGCGCTTGGACTGCCTGACGCTGCGGCTCTCCACCCGGCCCCTGTTACGTTTTAGGACGTGAGCACCTCAGGGAAGGACGGCGATCGTGACGCCTGTCCGAACTGCGGGACGCGCGTGGAATCCGCGATCAGCGCCCCGCGCGAGCCAGTCCGCGAAGCGACCCGGCGGCGCTGTCCCAACTGCGGGAAGGTCCTCCGGCAGGTTGGCGCTACATGGACGATCGATGAGACGGCGAGCTAAGCGCTTGCGTTCGATGTGTGCCGACCGACCGTCGACATGACGGCGCGGGTATGGGACGAGCGGAATCAGATGTGTCTGGGGCGCGGACTGGAAGTCCAGCGGTCGAGGCTGGGGCACGGCCAACGGCGGGCTTCGGTTTGGTGCGGATCGAGGTGCGCGGCTTTCGCTCCGCTCGCGAGATAGCGTTTGCCCCGGCGGGGGGTGTGCGCTCTGGTTGGCGAGGCGAACGCCGGCAAGTCGAACATCCTGGCCGCGATCCGGGCGCTACTGGATTCCGGCGCGCCGCCGATCGTTCGTGGCGATCTCAGCCTCGGGGGCGACGGACGGATAACGATTAGCGGTGTGCTTGCCTCCGGTGAGACGCTAGGCATTGAAGCAGTGCCGCCCGGAACACTGCGGGCCAACCGCCAGGGAGCCCCGGCCATGCTCTTTCTGCCGGCGTCCGCACGTGCGAGCTCGCTGCTCGTGGCGTCCCCGCATCACGATGAGGGTGTGGCGCGCGCGTTCCGAGCTGTTTCGGCGTGCGCTCGCAAGGCAGGCTGGGTCGCAGCCGGCGTCAGCGACCGCCCCTGCGCTCTCACTCGTTGCTGCGCTCGAGCGATGCTGCGCCCTCGGAGTGCGCGGCCTGGTGCTGCTGATCGAGGAGCCCGAGCTGTACCTGCGTCCGCAGGCCCAACGCTACCTCTATCGTCTCCTCCGGGAGTTCGCTGCCGGCGGAAACCAGGTCATCTACTCGACGCATTCGCCGGTGTTCCTAAACGTCGCTCGGCTTGACGAGCTTGTCTTCGTCGAACGCGCGGAGGAAACCGGTACCCGCGCGATCCAGCCGCGGCCGGCACCGGCGGACGAGGAGATCCGGGTCCGCACCGAGTTCGACGCCGAGCGCAGCGAGCTGTTCTTGGCCCGCGCGGCCGTGCTCGTGGAAGGGATGACGGAGAAGCTGACGCTGCCGTTCGTCTTCCAAGCCCTCGGGCACGACCACGATCGCGAGGCGATCTCGATCGTCGAGTGCGGCGGAAAGTCCGGAATTCCCTTCTTCGCACGCATCTGTAGCGTCGTCGGTGTGCCGTTCGTCGCCGTCCACGACCGCGACGCGCGCCCCGGCAAGAAACCGATTGACGCCGAGCGCGCACTGAACGAGCTGATCGCCGAGGTCGCCGGCCGCGAGCGAACGATCGTGCTCGAACCCGACTTCGAGGCGGTCGCCGGCTTGAGCGGCCACACCCACAAACCCGAACGAGCCTGGCGCAGCTTCGCCACCCTGCCCGCCACCAAGATGCCACAGCAACTCCTCCACGCTGCAACGCTCGCACTCACCCTGGCGCGGCAAGAGTAAGCGCTCCTGTCCGCGATCCTCATTCGTCGCGCCCCGTTTCCCGTAGCTCTGGTCAGCGAGTTCGCTGATGACCAGACGGCGCCGTCGCTCAATGCTATGTGAGGCCGGGAGGACGTATGCGCCGACCTGGAGGTGTGATGGAAACGATCGTCGTTGGGGTCGATGGATCAGAGTGCGCCCGGACGGCGCTCGGGGTGGCGGCCCGGGAGGCGGAACTGCGAGGAGCGCGCCTGCGCATCGTTTCCGTCTGGGAGGTGCCGCAGGCCGTCTTCGCGGCCGGCTTCGCGCCAGGCGACCAGTCGATACTCGACAGCTTCCTCGAGAACGCGGAGGCGGTCGTCCGCGAAGCAGTCGCAGAAGCCGAACGGCTGCACCCCTCGGTTCAATGTGAGGGCACGGCGCTCGAAGGGCACCCAGCCGAGGTGCTCCTGCAGGAGGCGCGAGACGCGTCCCTGGTCGTCGTCGGCAATCGTGGCCGAGGGGGATTTGCCAGCCTGCTGCTCGGCTCGGTCAGCCAGCAGGTGGTTCACCATGCCTCCTGTCCCGTCCTCGTCATCCGCGCAGCTCATAACGAGCGATAGATGACTCGACGCTGGAAGTCGTGCTCAGCGCACACCGGGTCCACCTCGAGGCCGGCGAGAAGAAACAGCTCGTCACCGCCTGAACCGAACCAACAGCGAAGACCGTTTCCATGCTCGCAGCCTGCCGCTGTCACGGCGAGCGAGTTAGCCTAGAAGCGATGGTTCGTCAACCGCGGCGACAGAGATGAACGACTCGATGCGGGACGTTACGCCGCTGCCGGACCTGTTGCACGAAAGATCACACGCAGGGCCGGTCCGCGAGCGCCGGCCCATCTACCTCGACCTGCTGCCGCCGTGCAACGCCGGCTGCCCGGCGGGCGAGAACATCCAGGCTTGGCTCTCGCACACGCAGGCGGGCCGGCACGAGCAGGCTTGGCACCAGTTGGTTGCGGACAATCCCCTGCCGGCTATTCACGGGCGGGTCTGCTACCACCCGTGCGAAAGCGTCTGCAACCGTGCCGACCTCGACAGCGCCGTCTCGATCCATTCGGTCGAACGGTTCCTGGGCGACCTCGCGCTTGAGCAGGGGTGGCGATTCGATCCGCCGCCGGTCACGAGCGGCAAGCGAGTGCTCGTGGTCGGCGCCGGGCCGTGCGGTCTGTCGGCCGCCTACCACCTGAGCCGCCTGGGCCACGAGGTGGAGATCCGGGACTCCGGCGAGGAGACGGGCGGGATGATGCGGTACGGCATCCCGGCCTACCGGCTGCCTCGCGAGGTGCTCACCGGCGAGCTCGGCCGAATCGCCGAGATGGGCGTGCGAGTAACCTGCGGGCACACGGTCGAGGACTTGGTGGCCGAGCGCGAGGAGGGCGCTTTCGACGCGGTCTTCGTCGCGGTCGGCGCTCATCTCTCGAAGCGGGTCGACATCCCCGCCCGTGACGCCGGCCGGATCGTGGACGCGATCTCGTTCCTGCGCAGCGTGGCCTCCGGCGAGCGGCCGGTGATCGGCCGGCGCGTGGCGATCTACGGCGGTGGCAACACTGCAATGGATGCCGCCCGGGTCGCCCGCCGGATGGGTGCGGACGAGGCGCTCATCGTCTACCGCCGGACCCGGGAGCAGATGCCGGCCCATCTCGACGAGGCCGAGGACGCCGAGCGGGAAGGCGTGCGGATCCACTGGCTGCGAACGATCACGACCTTCGATGGTCCGGAGCTGCAGGTCGAGCTGATGGAGCTCGACGAGTCCGGGTACCCGCAGCCGACCGGTCGGTTCGAGACGCTCGCCGCCGACACGGTGATCCTGGCTCTCGGCCAGGAGTCCGACACCGCCTTTCTGCGCAAGGTGCCGGGAGTTGAGATCGCCCGCGACGGGAGCGTGCAGGTGTCCGCATCTCTCCAGACCGGCAGCCCCGGCGTGTTCGCAGGCGGGGACATGGTCCCGAGCGAGCAGACCGTGACGGTGGGTGTTGGCCACGGCAAGAAGGCCGCCCGGCACATCGACGCCTGGCTGCGCAGTGCCGCGGCCGTGAGCTCACCCAAGCATGAGCTGGCGAGCTTCGACAAGCTTCACCTCTGGTATTTCGGCGACAACGCCCGCCGACAGCAGCCCGAGCTCCCGCCCGAGGAGCGGATTGCGGACTTCGGCGAGGTGGTCGGCGGCCTCTCCGCCGAGGAGGCGGTCTACGAGGCGGGCCGATGCCTGTCGTGTGGCAACTGCTTCGAATGCGACGGCTGCCTCGGCGCGTGCCCCGAGGACGCCGTGATCAAGCTGGGCGAGGGGCACCGCTACCGGTTCGACTACGAGCGCTGCACGGGCTGCGGGGCGTGCTTCGAGCAGTGCCCGGTGCACGCGATCGAGATGGTCGCGGAGCCCAACTGAGATGCGGACAACGGTCGACGGCAACGAAGCGGCAGCCTCGGTCGCCTATCGGCTGAACGAGGTTTGCTGCATCTATCCGATCACGCCCTCGTCGCCCATGGCCGAACTGGCCGATGAGTGGGCGAGCCAGGACCGGCCCAACGTCTGGGGCATCGTGCCCACCGTGGTCGAGATGCAGAGCGAGGGCGGGGCGGCCGGGGCGCTGCATGGTGCGCTGCAGAGCGGTGCGCTCGCGACGACATTCACCGCCTCGCAGGGCCTGCTGCTGATGATCCCGAACATGTACAAGATCGCCGGCGAGTTGACGCCGGCGGTGTTGCATGTGGCCGCCCGCTCGCTCGCGGCGCAAGGGCTGTCGATCTTCGGCGACCACTCGGACGTGATGGCCGTCCGCCAGACCGGGTTCGCGCTCTTGGCATCGGCCTCGGTTCAGGAGGCCCACGACCTCGCACTGGTCGCGCAAGCGGCGACGCTCGAGACGCGGGTGCCGTTCGTGCACTTCTTCGACGGGTTTCGGACATCGCATGAGCTGAACACGATCGAGCTGCTCTCCGACGACGACCTGCGCGCGCTGGTGCCGGAGGAGCTCGTGCGGGCTCATCGCGGCCGGGCGCTCTCGCCCGAGCGGCCGTTCATTCGCGGCACGGCGCAGAACCCGGACGTCTACTTCCAGGCACGTGAGACGGTGAACCCCTTCTACGCCCGCGTCCCGGACGCAGTCGAGGATGCAATGACACGCCTCGCCGAGCGCACCGCTCGCCGCTACCACGTCGTCGACTACAGCGGGCACCCCGAGGCCGAGCGCGTGCTCGTGGTGATGGGGTCGGGCGGCGAGACCATCCGGGAGACCGTGTCCTCGCTCAACGCGCGGGGTGAACGTCTCGGCGTGGCACAGGTGCGGCTGTACCGGCCGTTCCCGGCGCAGGCGCTCGCCGAGGTGCTGCCCGCGACCGTGCGCCATGTCGCCGTCCTCGACCGGACGAAGGAGCCCGGCTCGATCGGCGAACCGCTCTTCCTCGACACCGTCGCAGCGCTCACCGAATCGTTTGGTGACGGCGAGCGGGCGGTGATGCCGAGGATCGTGGGCGGCCGCTATGGCCTCTCATCGAAGGAGTTCACCCCGGGGATGGTCGCCGGCGTATTCGCCGAGCTGGCGGGCGAGCGTCCGCGACGCCGCTTCACGATCGGCATCACCGATGACGTCTCCGGGACGAGCCTCGACTACGACGCGGCGCTCGACATCGAGTCGCCCGAGACCGTCCGCGCGATCTTCTTTGGCCTGGGCTCGGACGGGACGGTCGGCGCGAACAAGAACACGATCAAGATCCTCGGGGAGGCGGGCCTGCACGCGCAGGGCTACTTCGTCTACGACTCGAAGAAGTCCGGCTCGCAGACGGTCTCGCACCTCCGCTTCGGGCCACAGCCGATCCGGGCGCCCTACCTCGTCCAGCAGGCGGGTTTCGTCGGCTGCCACCAGTTCGGGCTGCTCGACCGGGTCGACGTGCTCGGCCCCGCGGCAGACGGCGCGACGCTGCTCCTCAACTGCGCCCGCCCGCCGCACGACGTGTGGGACACCCTGTCGCGCCCGGTGCAGGAGCAGATCCTCGCCAAGCACATCGACCTGTACGCGGTCGACGCCAGCGAGATCGCGCGCGAGGTCGGTCTCGCCGGGCGGACCAACATCGTCCTACAGACCTGCTTCTTCGCCCTCTCCGGCGTCTTGCCGCGCGAGCAAGCGATCGAGCAGATCAAGAACGCGGTCGCGAAGACCTACGCTCGCCGTGGCGTCGAGGTGGTCGAGCGGAACCAGGCCGCTGTCGACCGCGCGCTCGAGGGTCTGCATCGGATTGAGATTCCCGAGCGGGTGACCGCAACGCGTGGGCTGCCGTCGGTCGTCCCCGCACATGCACCCGAGTTCGTTCGAAACGTCACGGCGGAGATGCTGGCCGGCCGGGGCGACGACCTGCCGGTCAGCGTGCTGCCCGTGGATGGCACCTATCCGAGCGGCACAGCGGCCTACGAGAAGCGGAACATCTCGGAACTCGTCGCGGTCTGGGACCCCGAGCTCTGTATTCAATGCGGCAACTGCAGCTTCGTCTGCCCGCACAGCGTTATCCGCTCGAGGTACTACGACCACTTCCGCCTGGAGGGTGCCCCGGACGGGTTCCCATCGGTGCCGCTGGAAGCCGTCGGCCTGCCCGACACCAGGTACACGCTGCAGGTCTACGTCGAGGATTGCACGGGTTGCGAGCTGTGCGTCCAAGCGTGCCCGGTCGTCGCGCCGGGCGACCCGGGCCGCAAGGCGATCAACCTCGCGCCGCGCGAACCGCTGGTCGCCTCCGAGCGGGACAACATCGCGTTCTTCGAGACACTGCCTGCAAGCGACCGTTCGCGCGTCGACTTCGGCACCGTGCGCGGCACCCAATTCCTGGAGCCGCTGTTCGAGTTCTCCGGCGCCTGCGCCGGCTGCGGCGAGACCCCGTACCTGAAGCTGCTCTCGCAACTCTTCGGCGAACGGTTGATGGTCGCGAACGCAACTGGTTGCTCCTCGATCTACGGCGGCAATCTGCCGACCACGCCGTGGACGACCGGCGCCGACGGACGCGGCCCCGCCTGGTCGAACTCCCTTTTCGAGGACAACGCCGAATTCGGGCTCGGCTTCCGGCTCGCCGCGGACCGGCACACCGAGCTGGCCCGCCGCCGCCTGGGCGAGCTGCGGGACCTGATCGGTTCGGAGCTAGTGGACGAGACTCTGGAGACGCCGCAGCTGCGGGAGTCGGAGCTTCGAGCGCAGCGCCAGCGGGTGGCCGAGCTCCGGCGACGGCTCGACGGGCTGGACGGAGCCGACGTCGCCGACCTGCTCAGCGTCGTCGATCACCTCGTCCGGCGCAGCGTCTGGATCGTCGGCGGCGACGGCTGGGCCTACGACATCGGTTCCGGCGGGCTCGATCACGTTCTGGCCAGCGGGCGGGACGTCAACGTGCTCGTGCTCGACACCGAGGTCTACTCCAACACAGGCGGTCAGATGTCCAAGGCGACCCCTCTCGGCGCGGTCGCCAAGTTCGCCGCCGCCGGCAAGACGGTGCCCAAGAAGGACCTCGCCCTGCAGGCGATCGCCTACGGCAGCGTCTACGTCGCCCGTGTCGCCATGGGAGCGGATCCGCAGCAGACTCTGACCGCATTCCGCGAGGCGGAGGCCTACGACGGCCCCTCTCTGGTGCTCGCGTACAGCCACTGCATCGCACACGGGATCGAGATGCGAGATGGACTCGACCAGCAGTACCGCGCCGTTGCCAGCGGCTACTGGCCGCTGATGCGCTACGACCCCGTGCTCCGTGCGGCAGGCGGCAACCCGTTCCAGCTCGACTCGCCGCGGCCGCGCATCCCGCTCTCGGACTACACGAATCGCGAGCTCCGCTATCGCACGCTGACCAACACCGATCCGGCCGAGGGCGACCGGCTGCACGCGCTGGCCGCACAGGCGGTCGATCAGCGCTGGGACCTCTACGAGGAGATGGCGACCCGCGGCGCGCAGCACTTCGCAGCCGACGCTCGGAAAGACGGCCGATGAAGCTTGCAACCGGGTACATGGGTCTCACGCTACGCAACCCGCTCGTCGCATCGGCGTCGCCGCTCTCGCAGACGGTAGACGGCGTACGGCGGCTAGCTGATGCGGGCGTGGGCGCGGTCGTCCTCTATTCGCTCTTCGAGGAGCAGCTGCGCCGAGAGACGGCCCAGAACGAGCGGCTGTTCGACGCTGGCACCGAAAGCTTTGCCGAATCGCTCTCATACTTCCCGGCCGCCGCCGAGGACGAGGCTGGCCCGCGCCGCTACTTGAGTCTGCTCAATCGCGCCGCCGCAGCGGTGGACGTTCCGGTGATCGCGAGCCTGAACGGCGTCACTTCCGGGGGCTGGACTGGCTACGCCCGGGCGATGGAGGATGCCGGCGCCGCCGCGATCGAGCTCAACATCTACTACCTGGCTGCCGACCCGCGCCTCTCGGGCCGCGACGTCGAGCAACGGCACATCGACGTCCTTGGGCGGGTCAAGGACGCAGTCGGCGTGCCGGTCGCGGTCAAGCTGAGCCCCTACTTCAGCTCGACGGGCGAGATCGCGCTGCGTCTGGACGAGGCGGGTGCAGACGCACTGGCGCTGTTCAACCGCTTCCTCCAACCCGACATCGACCCTGACACCCTCGCCGTGGTACCCCAGGTCGGCCTCTCGAGCCCGGCCGAGGCCCGCCTGCCACGCACGTGGATCGCGCTCCTACACGGACGGGTGCGCGCCTCGCTTGCAGCGACCACCGGCGTCGAAACTCCGGCCGACGTCGCGAAGTACCTCCTCGCCGGCGCCGACGTCGTGATGACCGCCTCGGCGCTGCTACGGCACGGCCCCGAGTACGCAACCGTACTGATTGACGGTCTAGAGGACTGGATGGCACGCATGGGATTCGCAGCCGTCGACGAGGTGCGCGGAATGCTCGCCGTGCCGCCCGGAACGGACGAAGCGGACTACGAGCGAGCGGGCTACGTCGGCGCGCTGCGAGAGGCCAACAGCAGCATCTACGGGCCGTGGTGAACAGGGACGGGTTGCCGCCACGGTCCTGATCGAGCTTCCGCCGACGAGACCGATCGCTCGACGGTTCTGGCACGCCTTCGTGCACGAGCACGAGCGACTCCGCCGCTGGTGATCGCGGACTCCTGACCCATGGCCGCGTCGAGTATTGGCCGGGGGGCATGCGGACGGGGGCGCGCGGCACGTGACCGCGTGGCTTCGGGAACCTTAGACCGCGCCACTAAGCTCAGGCTTGACCAGTCAGGATTGCTCCTCCGGTGAGCACGCCGGTTCGCAACGGCAGTGCGGCCGACGGACGACGCCTGCGGTGGAGTGAGAATCTTGCGCGTGGACTCGATCGAGCACATCGCGGCTGTAGCGAGCCCGCAGCCACAGCTCGATCTTGCCGGGGCGGCTGTTCTCGAGCGGGACGCGGTGCTTGCTCGTCTCGGGAGCAGCGAGATTGGACTCTCACGCGAGGAGGCGCGACGCACGCTGGCCGAGCTCGGCCCCAATGTCTTGCGCAGCCACGGTGTCCGCTTCTGGAGCGTGCTGGCACGGCAGTTCCGCAGCTTCCTTTTGATTCTGCTCGTCTCGGCGGCGGTTGTCTCGGCTGCGGTTGGCGAGACGACGGATGCCGGAATCATCCTGACGATCGTCGGCCTGAGCGTAGGGCTCGGCTTTGTGAACGAGTTCCGCTCCGAGAGGGCGGTCGAGGCGCTTCACTCCCAGATCCACCGCACCGCCTTGGTCGAGCGCGATGGGCAAGCGCAGCAGGTCGACGTCGTCGAGCTCGTGCCTGGCGATCTCGTTCGACTGCGTATGGGAGACATCGTCCCCGCCGACCTGCGGCTGCTGGAGACGGACGACCTCGAGTGCGACGAGTCGGTGTTGACCGGCGAGTCGGTAGCGGCTCCGAAGACGGCCGCGCCCAGCCGCGGCGACTCCGCGCTCGACCTTCCCAGCTGCGCGTTCATGGGCACAGTCGTGCACAGCGGGGACGGGCGTGCGGTCGTGGTTGAGACGGGAGCGCGTACCGCGTTCGGCCGGATCGCGCTCAGGCTCGGGGAGCGTCACGAGCAGACCGCCTTCCAGCGCGGTCTCCAGAACTACTCGCGCATGCTGGTGATCATCACCGGGCTGCTGGCCAGCTCGATCTTTGTCATCAACGCACTCCTCGGGCGTTCGTTACTCCAGTCGCTGCTCTTCTCGCTCGCGATCGCCGTCGGGATGACGCCTCAGCTGCTGCCGGCGATCGTCACCGTGAGCCTCGCGACCGGTGCCCGCCGCCTGGCGAAGCAGTCGGTGGTCGTGAAACGCCTCGTCGCGATCGAAGACCTCGGAAACGTCGAGGTGCTCTTCACCGACAAGACCGGCACACTCACCGAGGGAAGGATCAGGTTCGAGCAGGCGCTCGACCCAGTGGACCATCCTGCGCCTGACGTGCTGACGCTCGGGCTGGTCGCCAACGAGGCAACGCTCGAGGACGGCGCGGTCGTCGGCGGGAACGACCTCGACCGCGCGCTCTGGCTAGCACCGGGGGCTGCTAGTGCGGGCGCCGACGGGTGGCGCCGGGTGGCGCGGGCGCCCTTCGACCATGAGCGCCAGCTCGGCTCTGTGCTCGCCGAGGGACCTGACGGACGGCTGCTCGTCGCCAAAGGGGCGCCGGAGATGATCCTCGCCCGCTGCGCCCGAATCCCGGACGGAGCAGAAGCGGCACTCGAGAGGCTGTTCGCGACCGGTAGCCGTGTGGTCGCTGTCGCCACGAGACCCGCTGGCGATCTCCTCGATCTCACGCCGGCCGACGAACGCGACCTCGAACTGCGTGGCTACCTCTGCTTCGCCGATCCTCCAAAGGCGGACGCCGCTCCCTCGCTCGAGCGGCTGGCGAAGCTTGGTGTCACGGTCAAACTCGTCACCGGCGACAACGGAACCGTGGCCGAGAAGGTCTGCGCCGACCTCGGCATGCCCTCGTTGAAGACGCTCACCGGCACCGAGATCGAGAGCCTCGGCGACGTCGAGTTGATCGCCGCCCTTCCCGAGACCACGATCTTCGCCCGGGTCACCCCGGAGCAGAAGTCGCGCATCATCCGCGCACAGCGGACGCTCGGTGTCGATGTCGGCTTCCTCGGTGATGGCGTCAACGATGCAATCGCCCTGCACGACGCCGACGTTGGAATCTCCGTCGACACCGCAACCGACGTGGCCAAGGACGCGGCCGATGTCGTCCTGCTCGAGAAGGATCTCGGCGTCCTCGCCGGGGGAGTCGTCGAGGGGCGGCGCATCTTCGCCAACACGATCAAGTACGTGCTGATGTCGACCTCGTCGAACTTCGGCAACATGTTCAGCGCCGCCGGCGCATCGCTCTTCCTCAGCTTTCTTCCGATGCTGCCCGGCCAGATCCTCCTCAACAACCTGCTCTACGACGTCAGCGAGCTGACGATCCCGACCGACAACGTGGACGAGGAGCTGCTCGCCCGACCGTCCCAGTGGGACATCGGCTTCATCCGCCGCTTCATGTTCCTCTTCGGGCCGATCAGCTCGATCTACGACTTCCTCACCTTCGCCGTCATGATCTACGGCTTCGACGCCGGCGCGACGCTCTTCCGTTCGGGCTGGTTCGTCGAGTCGCTCGCCACTCAGACGCTCGTCATCTTCGTCATCCGTACCCGCCGCATCCCCTTCTTCCACAGCCGCCCGAGTTGGCCGCTGCTCGCGACCACGCTCGCCTGCGCGGGGGTCGGCGTCATCCTGCCCTACTCGCCGCTCGCCGACCTACTCGGCTTCACGGCGCTCCCGCTCGACCTCCTCGCCGTCCTGGCGCTGATGGCCGTCACCTACCTCGCTCTCGTCGAGCTCGGCAAGTACGTCTTCTTCACCCGGCTCGGCCAAGCGGCCCGGCCGCTTGCGATCAAGCCGCCGCTCGAGGAGCGGCACGTCCAGCGGCGTGCGGCCGGCTGGAGCATACGACGGCCCTCACTGCCGAGAGGCCTCGTTCATGGCAGCCCGTGATCGCCCGGCGCCTAGCCCTGACCCACGTCGTCGTCTTGGGCGTCGTGATCACGCCATAGCCGCGGAGACAAGAGCGGATCGTGCCCGGTCTCGCGATGCCATGGGCTCGTGGCCGGTTCGCCGCCGACGCTGTGGTGATCTGGCTTTCGGGCGTCACGCTGTCGCGTACGACGGACGCGCTCGATGTTGGCTTACCCGCGTTAGCGGCTTCGAGCGACTCCCATGATCATCTTCGTTCGGTGGTGGCGACCGAACGAGTAGGCTGCGCGACCATCGGCTTCGAACACATGAACGTGCCCTCGAGGCACGGGTTCACGCCAATAGCCCGTAAGCGAGAGAGGGCCCGGCAAGCCGGGCCCTCTCTCGAATGCGGTGCGGTCGAGCTACGCGGCGACTGGAACGCGCTCGCTGTGAGCGACGATCTTGCCGCTCGTGATCTTGGGCTCGTTGGGGAGAATCGTGTCGAGCTTCTCCTCGCGGATCCAGGTCGTGACGAGCTTCGTCGACTCCATGCCCTGCTCAGGAGTCTCGAAGAGACCGAGCGAGCTGAAGACGCCGTTGCCTGCTTCGATCAGGTAGTAGCCCTTGAAGCCGGGCAGCTTCTCGAGCTTCGGGACGAGGGTCTCGTTGACCTTGCGGGTCAACTCGCCTGAGCGATTCTGGTCCACACCGTCATAACGGCGAATGGTCGCAAACATGTGATGCTCCTTAGTTCCGTTCAGGACAGTGAGTCCGAATGAACTCTCTGCTGCGCTCAGCCGGGTGCGACAGTCGAGGAGGAAGTAAAGCCTCGGCGGCTTCAAGACGAGCCAACGCGCTACAGGCAGTGTAGCTGCGATCGCTCGGCGCCGTCGGCGTGTCAGGGACTCCGCCTGCGGATCATGAGGGCGTATCCGCTACGTCTGAGCCAGCGCCGGAGGAGTTCGGGCAGAGCTCTTGTCGCATAGGAGCGAAAGATCAGTGCGTAGCGAACGGTGAAGCGATGCCAAGCGCGACTTGAACCGGCGAGGCGGGAACCGCGCGAGCGGCGGTTCGAGGCGGCCCGCTCAAAGCGGCGCGGCGGCGCCGCAGTATGTCGCGCTTGCAGACGGAAGGGTGACTCGCGCTACTCAGCGAGTGCGCGACCTTAGATCGGCGCGGTCAAGATCCTCGCCACAGGGCTCGTGGTAGCGGATGAATCCGAAGGGCGCTGCCGCGCAACGTCCGCCGGCTGCACCTGCTCCGAGGACTGTTGCAGCGTACTGGCCCTACGACGCTCGAACTCTGTTTGCCGAGGCTCCATCGTCTCACGCACTAGCCGCACGTTGACGGCCTTCGGGGTTTCGGCCGGGGTTCTGGCCGCAGGGCCAGTCCAACCATGGTACTCCCCGATGCGAGCGGCCCTCCGCCGGCGGTTCCCACGCGGGTCCGCTGTTACCGTT
The DNA here is from genome assembly GCA_963809405.1 of uncultured Actinomycetes bacterium. Lineage (GTDB taxonomy): Bacteria > Actinomycetota > Thermoleophilia > Gaiellales > Gaiellaceae > GMQP-bins7. The sequence goes on along the minus strand of CAWEJN010000002.1, from coordinate 184,744 downwards.
TCTGAGCCGTGAGCGGCTCCGACACGGAAAGCGATAGAGACGCCTGTCCGAACTGCGGAACGCGTGTCGAATCCACGATCAGTGCTCCGGGCGAGCCACTCCGCGAGGCGACTGAGCGCCGCTGCCCGAACTGCGGGAAAGTCCTGAGGCGGGAGGTCGGGGGCAGATGGGCGATCGACGAATCGGCGCGCTAGCTGGCGCACACGGTCAAGCCGAAAGCCCCGAGAACGCGCCGGCCGGGCTCGACTGGGAGGCGTTTTCCGCCGCGTACTTCCCAGGCCGGCATCGGCATGACCTCGAAGCCATCACCGCCTACGGCAAGTACAGACGAGCGGTCGAAGAGCGCACATCTGAGCGCGCTGGTCGCACAGATGAAGCCGACGACACGACCGAGTCGACAACCTGGCACGACCTCCGCGGAGTCTTTGCCGTCGTCGCCCCGATCGTTGGCCCCCGCGCCTCGTCCATGCGGCGGCCAACATCCATCGCGCGCTCGGCGCAGCGTATGAGCCCGCCGAGCTCGAAGAGTTCGAAGTCACCGAGCCGTACGGGCCCAGAACGTGACTCGCTTTCTTGGGTCGTGTTCCGATAGAACTGCCGCGTGTTCGCGGGCCTCGGCCTCGCCGCGCTCGTCCTGATCTTCCTCGCTGCAGCTGCGGCTGTCTGGGTAGCTGGCATCCTGCTCTCAAGCGCAACGGACGCGCTCGACATCCGGCTCGGACTGGGAGAAGCCCTCGGGGGTGCGATCCTGCTTGCAGTCGCGACGAACCTGCCGGAGATCGCGATCACCGCCTCCGCGGCGCTCGCGCACGACCTCGGGATCGCGATCGGCAACATCCTGGGCGGGATCGCGATCCAGACGGTTGTCCTCGTCGCGCTTGACGTGGCCATGGGTTCGGAGTCCGCGCTCTCGACGCGGGCGGCGTCGCTCGTGCTCGGGCTCGAAGGCCTGCTCGTGATCGTCGTGCTTGCGATCACGGTGATGGGTGCGCAGCTGCCTTCGTCGCCTCCGCTCGGGCGGGTGGAGCCTGCCGCCCTCCTAATAGCGTTCACCTGGCTCGCCGGCGTCTGGCTCATCAATCGAGCTCGCCGCGGATTGCCCTGGCATGACTCATCGGGCACTGCGCCAGGGGGCCAGGAGAAGCCGCGGGGGCATTCCAAGGCAGTGGCCGCCCAGAAGATGAGCCTCGCCCGCGCCGCGACCGTGTTCGCGTTGGGCGCGGCCGTGACGCTCCTCGCGGGCATCGTGCTCGAGCGCTCCGGCGCCCGGATCGCCAGCCACCTGGGCCTCTCCGGCGTGATCTTCGGCGCGACGATTCTCGCCGCCGCGACTGCACTGCCCGAGGTCTCCACGGGGATCGCGGCCGTGAAGCTCGGCGACTATCAGCTCGCGGTCTCCGACATCTTCGGCGGCAACGCGTTCCTGCCGGTTCTCTTCCTGCTCGCGAGCGTGCTCTCGGGCTCGGCCGTCCTGCCGCAAGCGCAGTCGACGGATATCTACCTGACCGAGCTTGGAATCGTGCTCACATCCGTTTACCTCTGGGGGCTGATCACACGCCCCCATCGACAGGTGCTCCGGATGGGCATGGACTCGCTGACCGTGCTCGTTCTCTACGCAGCTGGCATCGCCGGGCTCATCGCCGTGACCAACCACTAACGCTCGAGCGGCACTCCAGCGTTGCCAGCATGAGCGCACGGCGCTCCCGCCCCTACCCCCTTCGCGCAGGCGTCGCGCTTCTCACGGCAGGACACGGAGGCCGAGCGCGAGTTCGTGACACGCCTTCCTGGCGCGTCCACCACGGTCGATGTTGGCTACGAAGCAAACCGAACCTAGCGGATCGTCGAATAACAAATTCCCGGAAGTGCGCTCCATATTTGGCTCAACCATGCGGTTGAACCGGCGTTTTTGTAAACAAGTCGGCGGACTTCTAATCCGCGGGTCGCAGGTTCGAATCCTGCCGGGCGCATGGATGGAAATTCCTCCGTGGCGTTCGATTTCCCCGGCACGCCAACGAATGCCTCGCCTATCCTGCCTCGCGGCTTTGGCGTAGCTGCTCCACCCACTTCTTGTGATGGTGAAGCGCCCAGTCCTCGCGCACCCAGCCACGCGTGATTCCACTCAACGAGTGTCGTGTCGTCGGATGGACTAGCGCCAGGTAGAGATGGCCAAGCAAGAGGAAGAAGGAGATGTACATCAGCCAGTCGTGCACGAGAAGCGCGTTCTCGAGCCGGAAGGCGTGGTTGCGTTCCCCGTACCAGAGGAAGAAGCCCGTGACGGCGAACAACACGGCCAGCGCAGCTGTGACGATCGCGTTGATCTTCTGACCGGCGTTGAAGCGACCCTGAGGAGCGCTTCGGCCCCGAAGCCAGGCGAGGTCATCCGGGTCGAAACTGTCGATCTCGCGTGCCGTAGCGAGCAAGCGGCGACGATCACCTGCGAGCAGGATGAGCGCAAGTGCGCCGAGCCAGGCAACCGCCGTGTAGACGTGGATGTCTTTCAGGAGCGGCCGCCTGCCGACGAGCTCCGCCAAGCTCGGCAGGTAGAGGCACAGGCCCGAGGCGAGCAGGATGAGGAAGGCGCTCGCATGCACCCAGTGCAGTGCGCGCTCGGTGCGTGAGAAACGCGAGAGGCGAGCTCCGTTACGAGTGGTGGCCATTCGAGCGCCCGACCCACGCGTCCTGGTCGTAGCCGTTCTGCTCCCAGTACCCGTCCGGCTGATGGCTGAGGAGCTCCATCCTCGTCAGCCACTTGACGCCTTTGTAGCCGTACATCTCGGGTAGCACCACCCGAGCCGGGGCTCCGTGTGGCCGAGAGAGGGGCTTGCCGCCCATCTCGTAGGCGACCATTGCGTCCGGCAGGCGTAGTTGCTCGAGCGTGAGCGAGTCCTCGTAGGGCTGCTCGAGCGAGACGAAGCGAACGGCAGTCGCCTCGGGAAGCGGCTCCGCCAAGTCGAACAGGTGCTGGAAGCGGACGCCCGCCCAGTGCACGTCGTCCACCGTCCAGCCCGTGACGCAGTGGAACGTCGAGACTTGGCGTGCCCTCGGCAGGGCCTTCAGGTCGTCGTAGCTGAGCGACTGGGGCCTCTTGACGAGACCGCCGATCTCGAGACGCCAGCTCGACGGATCGAAGAGTGGCATCGTCCCGGAGATCGTGTAGATCCGCCAGCCGCCGACCGGCAAGAGGTTGCCGACGAGTTGGCTCCCGGCAGAGGTGAGTGGTGAGAGCGCTCTCGAGACTGGGCCAGCCCACGCGAGCGAGGTCAGACCGCCGGCTACGAGAATCAGGAATCCGCGGCGCCCGTAGTGGCGCGCCGACGTATCGGATTCAGGCGAGCCGTTCATCGGGCCGGGCTCGATTGGCCCCGTTCCCAGGTGCATCAGTCGGGGCATGTCCTTTCGTGTCGAACGTCGATGCGAACAGGAAGAGTGTGTCGGCCCGCGGCGGCACCGGCACTTGTCGGTAAGGAAGAGTTAAGAACCGCGCAAGCAGTCTGCAACACGGGGCTGTCTACCGTTCGAGCGTGATCCTCCTCCTGGCGATCGGGTTCGCCGCTGGTGTCATCACGACCCTCTCGCCCTGCGTCCTCCCGGTTCTCCCGATCGTCTTCGCCGGGAGTGCGGCCGGGGAAGGGCACCGGCGCTCGTTTGCCATCATCGCCGGTCTCGTCGTCAGCTTCACGACCTTCACGCTGACCGCCGGCGCACTCCTCTCGGCGCTCGGGCTGCCGCAGGATCTCTTGCGCAACGTCGCTATCGCGATGCTCTTCGTGCTCTCAGCGACGCTCGTGTTCCCACGCTTCGCCCTGCTGATCGAGCGTCCGTTCGCGTTCATGAGCCGGCGCCGCTTCGGCGACCGGGGTGCGTTCCTGCTCGGAGTCAGCCTGGGCCTCGTCTTCGTCCCCTGCGCGGGACCTGTGCTGGCGACCATCAGCGTCCTGAGCGCCCAGCACCGCATCTCTCTGGACACCGTGCTGCTGACGCTCTCGTACGCGTTGGGGGCGGGGTCGATCCTGCTCCTCGTGGCGCTCGGTGGACAGCGGGTCGCGCGGCCGCTTCGGTTGCGGAGCGTGGCGTTTCGCCAGGCGATGGGTGTCGTCGTCGCCGGGGCGGCTCTGGCCATCCTCTTCAACGTCGACCAGAGCCTGCAGACGAGGCTGGGCTCGTACACGAGCGTGCTGCAGAAGCACGTCGAGGAGACGTCGTTCGCTCGAACCCGGCTCGGGCGCTTGCGGGGACAGAAGAGCCCTCTAGCGGCATCGAGCACGGCGGCGACCGGCTCGCTCCTCGACTATGGGAAGGCGCCTGAGTTTCGCGGGATCGCCCACTGGCTGAACACGCCGGACGGTCGACCCCTCTCGATCGCCGGGCTCCGCGGGAAGGTCGTGCTCGTCGACTTCTGGACCTACTCGTGCATCAACTGCATTCGCACGCTGCCGCATCTGCGTGCGCTGTATGCCGCATATCACCGGCAGGGACTGGAGATCGTCGGCGTGCACACCCCCGAGTTCGCCTTCGAGCACGTTCTCTCGAACGTCAGCAGCGCGACGCACGACCTGCACGTGAGCTGGCCGGTCGCTCTCGACAACGGCTTTGAAACCTGGAACGCGTACTCGAACCAGTACTGGCCAGCCGAGTACCTCGTCGACCGCACCGGGCGGGTCCGTCATCTCCACTTTGGAGAGGGCGACTACCGCCAGACCGCCCGGCTGATCCGTCGGCTCCTCGGACCGTCGAACTCTCCTCGCGTGTCGTCTGTAGCAGACACGACGCCGACTGAGGTGACGACTCCCGAGTCCTATCTCGGCTACGCACGCCTGGATCAATCGCGATATCGCGGCAGCGCGGTACGGCCGGGGAAGCGGGGCCAGTACGTCTTCCCTGGCAGCCTCCCTCCGGACAACCTCTCGTACGCAGGGCAGTGGACGATAGGAAACGAGAGCGCTGTTGCCGGCCGGAAAGCCCGGCTACGCCTCCACTTCCACGCGCGCTTCGTCTACGTCGTGCTCGGGGGTCACGGGCAGGTATTGGCGTCGGTCGACGGGCACCCGACGCGCTCGTTCCGGGTTTCCACCACTCGGCTGTACACGGTGGTCGAAAGACCGCGGGTGCGCGATGCGCTGCTCGAGCTCCGCTTCTCGTCCGGCATCGTCGCGTACAGCTTCACCTTCGGATAGGCAGGAGGGCCAGACTGTGCGAATGGCAACCGTCCTTGTCGTCGACGACGAGCCGATCGTCCGCGATGTCGTCAGCCGCTACCTGGAGCGGGACGGGCACCGGATCGTCGCCGCCGCGGACGGGGAGACCGCACGCGAGTTGATCGAGCGCGAGTCGCCCAGCCTGGTCGTCCTCGACGTGATGCTGCCGGGGATCGACGGCCTCGCCCTCTGCCGCTGGATTCGGTCGACGTCGGACCTGCCGGTCATTCTGCTCACAGCACGCGGGGACGAGACCGACCGCATCGTCGGCCTCGAGCTCGGCGCCGACGATTACGTCACCAAACCGTTCTCGCCCCGGGAGCTGGCGACGCGCGTCAAGACGGTGCTTCGCCGCTCGGGGCCCAACGCGCTTCCGACGGAGCGGATCGAGCTGGGCGCGCTCGCGATGGAGGCAGGCAGCCGGGAAGCGCGGCGCGATGGACAGCCTCTCCGCTTGACGGCGAAGGAGTTCGATCTGCTCTGGTTTTTGGCTTCCCACCCGAACCGTGTCTTCGCGCGCGATCAGCTCATGCGGAGCGTCTGGGGGTACGAGGCGGCGGTCGACAGCGGCACGGTGACGGTCCACGTGCGCCGGCTGCGCGAAAAGATCGAGGACGATCCGTCGCATCCGCGCCTGATCGAGACCGTCTGGGGCGTCGGCTATCGGTTCCGGTCGTGATCGACGTCGCCTTCCTCGTCGCGCTCGTCACGCTTGCCGCAGGTGTGGTCGCGGCTCTCGCTCTCAGGTTGCTTCCGTCCGTGCAGCTGCAGCTTGCTGCGCTCGCGGTCCTCGCGGTTCTCCTGCCGCTCGGCGTCGTCCTCGCATCGGGCTGGGTGATGTTCCACATGCACGACGACGTCAAGATCCTCGCCGTTTCGGCCGCTTCGGCCATGTCCGCACTGATTGGGGCGCTCCTTCTCGCGCGGTGGATCGTGCAGCCGCTGGAGCGCCTGCGCGCGACCTCGGTTCGCGTTGCAGCGGGCGACCTCGGTGCCCGGGCGCCGGCCGCAGGGCCACGTGAGCTCGCCCAGCTCGGGTCGGCGTTCAACGAGATGGCCGAGAGCGTCGAGCGGCTCTTCGACGCTCGGCGTCAGCTCGTCGCCTGGGCGAGCCACGATCTGCGGACGCCGCTCGCCTCGCTCCGTGCGATGGTCGAGGCGGTGGAGGACGGGCTCGCGTCGTCCGACGAGTACCTCCCCGCGATCCGGGAGCAAGTCGAGAACCTGTCGCTCCTCGTCGACGATCTCTTCGAGGTCACCTGCATCGATGCGGGTGTCCTGACGCTCGAGCTGCGCGACGCCCCGCTTGGCGAGCTCGTGCAAAGCTGCCTCCGGGGTGTCGATGCGGAGGCGCGAGCCCGGAACGTCAGTCTGGAGGCGCGCCTCGATCGGTCCGATCCAGTCGTGCGCATGGCGCCGGAGAAGGTCGAGCGGGTGCTCTCCAACCTGCTGACGAACGCGCTCCGGCACACGCCGAGCGACGGCGCGGTGGCGGTGACGATCGAGCCGGACTCTGAGCACGTGGTCGTGGCGGTCGAGGACACCGGGGACGGTCTGACTCCCACGGCGGCGCGCCGGATGTTCGAGCGCTTTTGGCGAGAGGACGACTCGCGATCGACGGCTACTGGTCGCGCCGGGCTCGGCCTCACCATCGCCGAGGGGCTGATCCAGGCACAGGGTGGACGCATCTGGGCCGAGAACCGCCCGACGGGTGGCACGCGCGTCGCGTTCACGCTTCCGCTCGCTCCGCGCGTGGCCCAGATTGCCTCACTGGACGATGCGCGCGGGTGAGGCGTTTGCGGCTGAGCAGGTGAGCCGCGTACGAGTCCGCAGCTGATCGCTCCGGGGTCAACGTACGGTGACAGCCGATCCCCAAGGGAGCACGCACGGCCGCGACCGGTGCGCCGTAGCGCTCCGGTCGCGGCGTGAGTGGATCAGCAGGCGCGGACTCGTCGTAGCCGGCGTCTGCACGCTCTCTAGGTGACGACGATGCCGGTGGGCGTCGCTCCCGCCGGTCCGGCTGTCGTGGACAGGAGTGTGAGGGTGCCGCCGTGGACTGAGAAGCCGGTCACGGCGTCACTTCCGGAGTCGACCACCCAGAGGGTGGAGCCGTCGGGTGAGAGCCGGGCATCCTCGGCGCCGGCTCCGAGCTCGCCGGAGGTGCTCTCGAGGAACGTGATCGCACCGTTGGCGGCGATCGAGTAGGTGGAGACGGTGGCTGAGCCGGTGTTGACGACAAAGAGGTAGGAGCCGTCGTGGCTGATCTCGACCCAACAGGACGCGATCCCGTCGTTGCTGACCGGGGAGGCGCCGATCGGGGTGAGGACGCCGTGGGCTGAGTCGGTGAAGCTCGAGACGAGGCCCGGGGCGCCGCCGCCGGCGGCGTTGTGCGCGTCGGAAACGAACAGCTGGTCAGGGTTGGTCGGACTGAACTCGCTTCCGAGCTGGCCGTAGCCCTGGGCCGGAACGAAGCTCTGGGCGTCGAACGGCGAGCCGAGCGCGGGTGTGAGAAGTCCGTGGCTCCCGACGGTGAAGCTGTCGATCTGCGAGCTGGCAATGCGGGTGCCGACGAGCTTCGTGCCGGTGCTGTTGAAGAGGACGTCGCCGGGTTTGGAGTCGCTCGGCAGCGGAATCGTCGAGCCCGGGAGCGCCTTCAGGTGACCGCCCGAGTTGAGCGTGAAGCCCGTGTAGTTCGTGTCGCCGGGGTTGTCGCCGGGGCCTTGATTGGCGACGTAGATGAGCTTGTTGCTCACGGCGATGCTGACCGGGTTGCTGCCGTTCGCTGGAACGGGTGATCCTTGGGCGCTCTGCAGCGATCCGTCGTGCTTGATCCGGAGCACTGAGATCTGATTGCTGCCGGCGTCGACAGCAAGCAAGTAGCGGCCGTCTGCGCTCAACTGCAGCGCGCCCTGCGATGCGGTTGGGCTCCCGGCGCCGGCGCCTCCGACCGCGAACGGCGAGCCTGGGATCGGCGTCAGCGACCCATCTGTGTGGCGGTCGAACCCGGAGACCGTGTTCACGCCGGTCGTGTTGTTGTTGACGTACAGCTGTCCGACGACACCCGACGACGCCGATGCACCGCCGACTACGACCGCAAGACTCGCGGTCACGAGGCCAACCAGGACAGCGAAACGAGGCTTCCTCATTCCCCCACACCTCCTGTTACGCCCGGGGTCGATTCCCCGGACGCCGTCACGCTGCCACCCAGTCCTAACGCGGCCCTTGTCCGGCGATGAACGATTCCTTAAACACTCCTCACCCTTCGGGACATGCGAGGCGGCGGTGCACCGGATCCAGCGAGCGAAGAGCCAGGCAGCTACATTCGCGACCAAAGCGAGGATCCACTCTGCTGCTCACTCAGCTACTCCACCGGTCGCGTCACGCACTCGCGCTCGTTGCGACCGTGTGTCTGTTCACCGTCGGCTGAACGGTCGATCGCGCCCCCGGGCGGGGCGCACAGGAAGCCGGAGCGATCTCAGCGTGTCGGCGAACCCCTCGTCGAGCCGTGTAGGGCAGGCCTGGAGACCAAGTCGTGCGCCATGCCCTCTTTGGTCGCGCGGCCGCGAAGAGCCTGACGAAGTTCTCGAAGTCAGCGGAGCGCAACGGCTTCCCGCGCGGCGACGGAGTCTCTACCGTCGGCAGTAGCGATTCCGAGGTGTGCGTCGATCCCAGGTGAAGCCGGGGGCCGAGACCGCCCGAATCGTCGTCACGTAACAGCCGGGGGCTCGCACCGGCACCCGGAACGTTGCCTTCCCCGCAGCGCCGGTGGTCGCGCGCCCGGTGAAGGTGCGGCGCTGTCCGAGCCGGACGAGGACGGAGATGGCGGTGCGGGAGATGGGCCGGTCGGCAGCGTCGACGGCGTTCGAGGTGACGAGCACGACGCCCGAGCGGCGCCGGTACGTGATCGAACGGATACGCAGTCGGCCGGGGTTGATGCGCACGGCGGCGGTGGCAGAGAGCGTCCCGACGGTGGCGGTGACCGAGGCTGCGCCGGTCGCGCGCAAGGTGGTGAGCGTGGTCGTCGGTCCCGTCTTCGGCGAGAGCTTCCCCACGGCCGGCGGCGCAAGCGACCAGGACGCCGACACGGGCAGCGTGTTCCCGTACGTGTCCTTGCCGACCGCGGTCAGCTGAACCGACTTCCGCGTGCTGAGGGTCACGGACTTGGGGTTGACCGCCACCCCGGCGAGCGGGCCGGGAGTGATGGTCTCGGTCTGCGTCCCGCTCGTCGCGCCGGTCGCGGACGCGGTGACGAGCACGCTGCCCGCGCGCGTGTCGAGGTAGTAGAAGTCCGGGCTCGTACCCGTCCCGGCAGGGATGGTGAGCGTGAGGGTCGGCGACCACGGGCCGCTCGGGCTCGTCGAGAAAGTGCCGTTCGCGGAGCTCGAGCCCAGCGTCACCGTGAGGGGACTCGGGTTCGCCTGCGGCTGGCCCGAGCTTGACAGGAGCGTCAGGTGCATCGCAGCCGAGGGCGTCCCGGCGGGGATCGTCTGGGGCGGCGTCGCGAACGTCAGCACCGGCTGCGTCCACGCGCGGAAGGTCTGCCACGCCGCGTTCAGGCGGGCGCCGTCGACGTCGCCGACGCACAGGTTCTGGTTCGGCAGCCCGCAGGCTGCGCTCCCGGGATCCTCCGGATCGACGGTCTGGCCGGAGTCGTGGATCGCCGCAGCGAGCCGGTCGAGGATCTGACCAGTCTGCGCAGCGAACTCACTCGCCGAGAGGCCGGAGCCGTTGCGCGGGGCCCACGCGAACCCCCAGTGGTCCGTCGCCTGTCCCATCGCGGAGCTGAAATGTCGGAGGGCGTACACCTCAGCCGATACGTAGCTCGCCATCTGCGCAGCCGGAACCATCGTCCAGCCGTACGCGGTGTCGCGCTCCCAGGCGGCGTTGGCGAGCGGGCTGAACGCCGTCTGCAGGAACGAGCGAGCAGTGTCGATCGTCGGCGGCCCGGCACTTGCGAGCACGAGCACGTGCTGCAGGTAGTCGTTCAAGGAGTCGCGGCGCGTGGCAGTGTCCACCCCGGGGACGGCCCAGTTGCGGACGTCGCCGTAGACCTCCTGTGACCAGTCGCTGACGTAGGTCGACATGTCCGCCCAGAACGCCGAATCGGAGAGCCAGTTCTGGAGGTTCGTCTGGTAGAGACCGAGGTTGTTCGTCTGCTGACCGAGGCCCGCGATGAAGACGGCGCCGCGGGTCGGTCGCGTGCCGTCGCCCTCATAGAGCCCCCGGAGAAGCTCACGCAGGTTCGCGCGCGCCTGGCCAGTGTTCGTCCTGACCGCCGAGGTCACTTCGTTCAGGACCCACGTGTCGCCCTTCGAGAAGTCGTACCCCGCGGCGGCCATGCGCTCGCGCGCAGTGACGCCTGCCGTGAACCAGCTCGAGCCCGTGCTCGCGACCCACTTCGTCCAGGTGGCGAAGTGGAACTCGGCCATGGCGTGGAAGTTGGGGCCGAGGGCGCGTATGCGCTCCGCGGCATTCGGTCGCGGCTTCGTCTTGTCCGCGACGAGCGGTGGGACGGAGATGTAGTACTCGGCGCAGGGCGACGCGTTCGCGGCGAGCTTCGTCGCGAGGCGGAGGTAGTCCGTGGCTGCGTAGAAGACGGCGCGAAGCGGGTGGCAGTCGGCCTGGGCGTGTGCGGTCCGAGCCGAGTCTGTCGTGGCGAGCTGCTTCCAGAGCTTCATCGTCGCTGCCGGCTCGAGCGACGCCACGGGCGTTTGCGCGGCAGCGGGCTGGTGCTCGACGGCAGGCGCGCTGGCGGCGCCGACCGTCGCCGCCAGCGCAATCGAGAGCAGGAATCCACACGCGAGTCGCCTCATCAGGCGTCCCATGCTGCAGGTGACTGCTTAAGGAATCATCAAGAGCAGACGAGAGTAGGGACGTCGCGCTCGCCGCCTGTCTCTCGCGACACCGCTCCCGAAAACGCAGCGGCTGTCGATTTCTCACGCGCACGTTCGTCTCACGGTGAACAGGTCGGCCTGGAGCCGGCCACACCGCGATTCGAAAGGAGAGCTCTCTGATGGCCCATCCCGTGATCCACGCAGAGATTCGTTCGGCCGACCCGGACGCGACACGCGCGTTCTTCACCGATTTGTTCGGCTGGACGTACTCGGACGGAGCGTTCCCCGGCTACACGTTCGTCGACACCGGCGTCCCCGACGCGTTGCCGACCGCGATAAGCCCCCTGCAGGGAGCTGGCGACGCCGTCCTCTTCTTCGTCGGGGTCGAGGATGTCGACGCGACGCTGGAGCGGGCGGTGGAGCTCGGCGGGACGATCGTGCAGCCGACACAGACCGTGCCGGGAGTGAGCTTCGGCGTTTTCTCGGACGCGCAGGGTCACCATGTAGGTGTGGCCGCGAACTAGGGTCGGCGAGACGCTCCTCCGCGCGCTCGCGAGCGCAGCCGTCTGACGAGACCGTTATGCGACGCGAGCCTGCTCTGGATCCCGACTCCCGGCGATGATCCGATGCGTTCGGGTGGCCGCGCATCACGGGCCTGCGGAACTACGCCCTGTACCCGAACAGCCGCCCGATCGGCGCGACGACCGCGAACAGCGCGCGCTGGAGGAAGACAGGGATCCGCGGCAGTGCGATGTCGTCGACGTAGGCGCCGCCGATCACCGCTGCCTGGAGGAAGCTCTTCGGCGTCCCGCCGGCCTTCGTCTTCCCTTCCTCGGCGAGTCGATAGACCGTCTCCATGAAGTACTCGAATCGGCCTGCGGGCTCGAACTCACAGAGCACGCGGGCGGGCTCGTCGTCCGGCGTCGCGAACCGGTGGCGCGTTCTCGGCGGGATCTCGAGCTTCGTTCCCTGCCCGAGTACGTGCTCGTCGTCGCCGAGCCAGACGTGCAGCGTGCCCTCCCTGACGTCGTAGCGCTCCGTGGAGCGGGGATGGAGGTGCTCAGCCGCGCCGGTCGACCTGGGGTCGGTCACCATCTCGAGCCGGAGGATCCGCCCGTTCGAGTCGGTCGCCGTCTCGAGGAAGGTGATGTTCTCGCCGGTGACCGGATTCCGGATCCTCTGGCCCGCGCTCGCCATCGCGTCGAGCTTGCCATACTTGCCTCCGGGTGGCCGTCACCCCGCAAGACATCGCCGATCCGACGTCCGGCCAACGGTGGGTCTTCCGCCGGACCGGGGAGGACACGAACGGCGAGCTGCTCGAGGCCGACCTCTTCGTCAGCCCGGGCGGGTTCGTCCGCGAGCACGCCCACCCGACGCAGGAAGAGACGTTCACCGGCGTGGCCGGCTCGTTCACGCTCGAGGTGGACGGCGAGCGACGGACGATCGGCCCGGGCGACACGGTCGTCATCGCCCCGCGAACGCCGCACGCGTTCAGCGCTGCGCCCGAGGACGCCCACCTCCTCGTCACCGTCCGCCCGGCACTCCACCTCGACGACTACTTCCGCACCTTCCTCGGCCTGTCGCGCGACGGGAGGATCAGCATGCCGTCGGAGGGCCTGCCGCGCCCACTGCTCCAGGTAGCGCTCGTGATGCACAGGTATGCGCCCGAAATCGCGGCGCCGCGGATCCCGCTTTCCCTCCAGCGTCTCGCGTGGCGTCTGGTGGCGCCGATCGCCCGCTTGCGGGGTTACCGCGACTCGTTCCCCGAGTACGGGGCCCGTTAGTACGATCGAGCGCGATGAGCGTCGACGCAGCCACCATCGAGGCGCGGATCAAGCTCGTCGAGGAGCACGTCCAGGCGGAGGTCGACCACGACCTCGAGGCGATCATGCGCACCTGGGGCGAGACGCCGTGGTTCGACGACGTCGCGTGGGACGAGCAGTCCTACGGCCGCGACGAGATCCGCTCGCACTACCACGAGCTGCTGCACGCGTTCCCCGATCTCGGGATCGAGGTCAAGGAGCGGCGGATCACCGACGAGGCGGTCATTCTCGAGGTGATCGTCAGCGGCACCCATCTGGGCGACTGGCGTGATCTCCCGGCCCTCGGGCGGAAGATGGCGTCGCGTGTGTGCGCGATCTACACGTTCGACGAGAAGGAGATGCTCCAGCTCGAGCGCACCTACTACGACAAGGCAGAGGTGCTCGAGCAGCTCGGCATCTTCCACGACCCGCGGACGCTCCAGGGGAAGGTGATGGCTGTGATCACGCCACCGTTCGCGATCCTCCGCGGCTTCCTGCGCAAGCTGCTCCGTAGCTAGCCGGCGCGAACGACCGGGAAGCGTGGCCCGGTTCGGTCGGGGCCGGGCGTATTGTCACGTTAGTGGAGCCCAAGACGATCGCCGACGTCAGCGAGCGCATGCGAGCGATCCTCGAGGGTCTTCCCGAGCGGGACGGGGTCGCCTGCTTCACGCGGCTGTACCTCGCGGTGACCGAGGCCGTAAACCACGCGAAGGCGAGCTTCGCGGCACCTGCGTTCCTGGCGCAGCTGGACGTCCGCTTCGCCGGACTCTACTTCCACGCGCTCGACGATCCACCGCGTGCGTGGGCTCCCCTGCTTGCTGAACGCGCCCGTCCGGGCATCGCACCGATCCAGTTCGCGCTGTGCGGCATGAACGCGCACATCAACCGCGACCTCCCGGTCGCGCTCGTGGAGACGTGCACCGAGCTCGGCCTCGATCTCCGCCGGGACGGGCCGGAGCATGCCGACTTCCTCAAGGTCAACGCCCTCCTCGTGGCCACGGAGACGCGAGTGAAGAAGGAGTTCCTCACCGGTGAGCTCGCGATCGCCGACGAGGCGCTCGGAAAGCTCGACGACGTGATCGCCATGTGGAACGTCGAGCGAGCGCGCGACGCGGCCTGGGCGAACGCGGAGACGCTGTGGTCCCTCCGATCCTCCCCCGACCTCGCCGACGGCTTCGTGCACGCGCTCGACGGAATGGTCGGCTTCGCCGGTCGCGGTCTGCTCGTGCCGACGACGTAGCTCGCGGGCTCAGGGCTGGGCGCCGGACTGCCAGTTCTCGAGCATCCAGTCCGCCGCGCGATCCGCGCAGGCTGCGATCGTGAGCGACGGGTTCGGCCCCACCGGGCCTGGCATCACCGACCCGTCGGCGATGGAGAGGCCGGGATGGCCGAACACCTGGCCGTACGAGTCGACGACGCCGTCCGCGGAGCTCCGCCCCATCGGGCAGCCGCCGACCGGGTGGACCGTGATCACCCGCTTGAAGTACCAGAGCGGCTCGTCGCGGAAGTGCGCGTCGAGCGAATCCGCGATCTGCTCCATCGACGCCTTGACGCTGTCGTAGTACGCCTGCGAGCTGTCGATCGACCACGTGCTCTCGAGGAAGCCGTCCTCGAGGTAGAGCCGACCGTCGGGGACGTCGCGTCCCATCCCGAGCAGCGGCAGCGTGCCGGACGAGGTCGCGCCGTCGCCCATGAGCTCCTTGAACTCGCCGCTCAGGTTCGAGACCGGCCGGTGCCGCACGGCGTCCGCCACCCGGCGAGCGACGAACTCGGCCGCGCGCAGTGCGACGCCCGGCGCGTTCGTGCCCTCCATCAGCCAGCTGACGAAGCCGGGGTAGCCGCCGTCCTCGATGTAGTAGCCGCGGCCGTTCTCGCCCTCGTAGCGGATCGCGGAGGTGATCACCGCGCCGCGTTCCGGGTCGAGAGGACGCTTCGACTTGGCGAGGAACCCGAGCAGGTCGCCGTTCCCGCACCAGTGCGTGCCGAGCGGGTCGCCGATCGCCGGGAACGCGTCGCGGTTGCGGAGCAGGAGGAACGTCGAGCCGAGCGAGCCCGCCGAGAGCACCAGCCGGTCCGACGTGATCGTCACGGGCGTCTGCGATCCGGACTCGGGGTCGTGCTGCACGTAGTCGACGCTGAAGCCGCCCCCCTCGCGCGGCTCGAACGTCTTCACCTCCGCGAGCGTCCGGATCTCTCCGCCGGCGGCGGCGAAGAGCGAGAGGTAGTTGAGGTCGAGGGTGTTCTTCGCGCCGAGGTTGCAGCCGGCGTTGCACTCACCGAGGAGCTCGCACGTGAGGCGGCGTGCGCCGTGGAGGTTCGCGCCGTCCTCGATCGGCACGTTCGGGACGGGCGGCTGGCCCGGGTTCGCGAACGTGACCGCGAGCGGCGGCAGGCGCCAATCCAGGCCGTGGGCAGCGGCTGCGTCGCGCATCGCGCGCGTCTTCGGGGTGCTCGAATAGGGCTCGACGTCGAACGGGTACTGCTGCGGCTTGATCACGGCCTCGACGCGGTCGTAGTGCGGGTCGAGGTCGGCGCGGCTGACGGGCCAGTCCTCGCCGTCCTCGTGCACGAACCACTCCTCGTCCTTCCGCAGGAGCACGTTCGCGTAGATGATCGAGCCCCCGCCGAGACAGCTCGAGATCAGCGCCTCGATGTTCTTGAAGCTCCAGATGTCGAAGAAGCCGTAGAGCGCCTCGCTCGGGTCCCAGAAGTTGACGGCCACCTCGCGCGGGCTGCGTGGGAACTCGCCCGGCGCCCACGACTTGCCGCGCTCGAGCAGGCACACGGACTTCCCGCCCTCGCGCAGGCGGTGGGCCGTGACCGAGCCGCCGAACCCCGATCCGATGACGACGGCGTCGAAGTGTTCTGGCGTGCTCATCGCTGGAACCACCCTCTCGAGAACAGCTTCGTCTTCCAACTCTCCGCGAGCGCGGCGGCCGCCTTGCGCTCGTCCATCCACTCCGGGAAGGGTGGCCGAGGCTCTGGGCCGCCCACCACGAGGTCGGGGGCATGCGAGCGCAGCGCAGTCTCGGCCATCAGGTAGCCGTGGTTCTCGAGCACCGCCTGCTCGCCGTCGGAGAAGACGTCGAGGTCGATCCGGATCGGCGCGATCGAGCCGGCGATCAGCTGGTCCGAGTAGCTCACCGCCGCCGGCTTCGGGTAGCTCGACGGGCTGCTCGCGATCCCCCAGTAGGTGCCCTGGAGCTGGCCCGAGACGAGGTTCGAGACGAGCCAGCGCTTGCGCACCTCGGTCGCCTGCTCGAGCAGGATGATCGCGAAGCGGAGCTGCTCCCAGACCTTGCCGACGCCGGGGTCGGGCTTGAAGGACGGGCCCGCGTCGGAGACGAGCACCGTGGCGTGCTCCTGCCAGACGGGCTCGACCCCGAGGTTGTCGAACATGCCGCCGTCGCTCAGGTCGAGCTTCGCGAGCAGCGCGGCGCGGTCGGCGCCGACGTAGCTGCCGTCTCGAAGCGCGTCGTGGATCCGCATCGGCGCGAACACCTCCGGGAGGCACGACGAGGCGGCGGCTGCTCGCGCGATCGTCCAGTCACCCGGGCCGGCGTACCCCGGCGGCTCGGCGCCCACCCCGGCCTTGGCGGCTGTCCACTGCGAGCGAAAGACCATCTCGCTCGCGCAGAAGACGAAGCGCGGGCTCTGGGGCAGGTCGGCCAGGCGAGCCCTTCCGACCGGCGTCTCCTCGAGACGCTCCGTCAGGGCCTCGATCTGCGCGTTCTGGTCGCGCCAGTGGCGCGGATTCAGGCGGCTGAGAACCGCCCGCGTGCGGATGTTGTGACGTGCGAGCTCGCGCATGGGGCCTGCGATGTGCTCGTCGAAGCCGGCGAGCGGCTCCCCCCGCTGCTCCCAGTCCCCCGGCCGTCGTGCCGCGTAGCCCGCGAGGTGCGCCGCGTAGATGCTGCCGCCGGAGACCGACGTGAAGGTGTCGATCCTCGTCAGGGCGCCGACCTCGTTCAAGCGCCGGGACGCGCCGAGGTGGAAGAGCGACGCGCGGTAGCCCCCGCCCGAGAAGCAGAGCGCCACGCCCTTCCTCTGCGCGGCCGGAAGCGGGAGGTGCGGGGACTGGACGCCGAGCTCGCTCACCGTGTCGCTACCTTCGCCGCCGCCGGCACCGGGCCACTCGCGTACGGCGGCGGGTCGTACACGGACAGCACCTCCCGGATCATCTCCTCGCGGCTTTCGAAGCGGCGCTCGTCGTAGCAGCCGAGTGGATCCTCGAGGGTGTGGAAGAGGCACTTGTTGCAGTACGAGCACGGCTTCGGCGCGCGGTCGAGCCCCTGCGCGAAGATCTTCGGCAAGTCGTTGTTCGCGACGAGCGGCCTCGCCATCGAGACGGCGTCGCAGTCACCCGCCTCGAGTGCCCGCCTGATCACCGACGCCGTCTGGAAGCCACCGGTCACGATCACCGGGATCGAGACGGCCTGCTTGACCCGCCGCGCATCGGGGAGGTTGAAGCCCTCGATCGTGTCGAGGGGCTGCGCCCACCGCTTCACCATTACGCGGTTGACGGGCCACGTGCGGTAGAGGACATAGTTCCGAAACGTGTGGATGCCGCTCGAGATGAGCGTGTCGTAGCCGTCGATCGCCTCCTCGAGCGGCATCGAGCCTGCGGGATTCAGGGGATGCGGGAAGGTGCTGCCGCAGGACACGTGGATTGCGTCGGCGTCGGCCTCCTCGAGCCATCGCGCCACCTGTACCGAGTCCTCGATCGTGTTGCCCTTCCCCAGCCAGGGCAGGAAGGCGTTCGCGTACTCCGTCGCGCTGATCTTCACCTGCAAGTGGAAGTCCCGGCCGACCTCCGCCCGGATCGCCCGCACCGTCTCGAGCAGGAAGCGCGCCCGGTTCTCGAGCGAGCCGCCGTAATCGTCGTCGCGGTCGTTGATCGCCGACGAGAGGAACTGCGTGAAGATGTAGCCGTTCGCGCCGTGGATCTCGACCCCGTCGAGCCCGGCCTCGCGCGCCCGCCGGGCCCCCTGCGCGAAGGCGGTCGCGATCTCCCCGAGCTGCGCGGGAGTCGCCCGCTCGCACTGGAAGCCGTGGAGCGGATCCGGCTTGTCCGTCGCCGAGAGCCCCTTCGGATACTCGATGCCCGGGATGTCGCGCTGCCGGCCCCCGTACGCGAGCTGGACGATGTAGCGGCAGTCGTGCTCGTGCACGCGTGCGCCGAGCTCGCGCCAGAACGGGATCGTCTCGTCGCGGTCGATCGAGGCGTAGTTCGGGACGATGAAGCCCCGCCGGTCGACGCCGCACCAGGACGAGACGATCGCGCCGACGCCTCCGCGCGCGAACTTCACTTCCCAGTTGATCCGTGCCGGCTGGCCGGAGCCGTCGTAGTTGTCGAAGCGGCCGGCGATGTTCGAGCGCAGCAGCCGGTTCTTGACCGTCAGGTTGCGGAAGTCGAGCGGCTGGAAGAGCGGGTCAGCCGACACGCTGCTCCGTCTCGAGCGGCGCCGCCTCGGGTGAGTACGGCGGCGGGTCGTACACGGACATGATCTCCGCCACCATCTCCTCGCGGGTCGCGAAACGGGCCCGCTCGTAGCAGCCGAGCGGATTCTCGACCTGGTTGATGAGGCACTTGTTCGTGTAGACGCACGGGTTCGGCGGCTTGTCGTGACCCTCCGCCCACAGCTTCACGAGGTCGTTGTTCGCAATCAGTGGCCGACCGATCGTCACGCCGTCGCAGTCACCGCGCTCGATCGCGTCCGCTACCACCGACGCGGTCTGGAAACCCCCCGTGCAGACCACCGGCACCCCGACCGACTGCTTGACGACCCGGCAGTCGGCGAGGTTGATGCCCTCTACCTGGCCCTTCGCCCACTTCTCCCACTGATGCGCGAAGAGCTTGTTCAGCGGCCAGGTCTTGAAGATGAGGTAGTTGCGCCACGTGTGCGTGCCGCTCGAGATCATCGAGTCGTAGTTCCGGACGGTGTCCTCGATCGGGAAGGTCCCCGCCGGGTTGCGCGGGTGCGGGAACGACGCGCCGGAGGAGACGTGGAAGCCGTCGACGCCTGCCTCCTCGAGCCAGCGGCAGATCTGGACGGACTCGGCCAGCGTGTTGCCGGCCTTCTGCCAGGGGAAGAGCTCGTCGTTGTACTCGACGGCGCTGATCTTGAACTGCAGGTGGTAGTCGTCACCGACCTCCGCCCGGATCGCACGCACGATGTCGAGCGCGAAGCGTGCTCGGTTCTCGAGCGAGCCGCCGTACTCGTCCTGGCGGTCGTTGATCGCCGACGACAGAAACTGCGTGATGAGGTAGCCGTTGCAGCCGTGGATCTCGATTCCGTCCGCGCCTGCCTCTCGCGCGCGCCGCGCCGCCTGGGCGAAGGACTCGACGACCTCGGCGATGTCGGCCTTCGTCATCCGCTCGCACTGGAGGCCGTGGATCGGCTCGGGCTTGTCGGTCGAGCTCCAGCCCTTCTCGTAGACGATGCCGCCGATGTCGCGCTGCCGGCCCGAAAACGCGAGCTGGACGAGGTAGCGGCAGTCGTGCTCGTGGACGCGCGCCACCACCTCGCGCCAGAACGGGATCGTCTCGTCGCGGTCGATGTGCGCGTAGTTCGGGACGATGATCCCGCGCGGGTGCACGGGCGCGTTCGAGGAGATGATCGCGCCGACGCCGCCACGAGCGAACTTCAGGTCCCAGTTGACGTGCGTCCTCGTTCCGGTCCCGTCGTAGTTGTTGAACCGCCCAGCGAGGCTCGAGCGGAAGACCCGGTTCTTGACCGTCAGGTTGCGGAACTCGAGCGGCTGGAAGATGACCTCGTTGCTCATGCGACCTCCATCCGGTACGCCGGCGACTCGTAGACGGAGAAGATCTGCTCGACCATCTCCTCTTGCGAGTCGAAGCGGCTCTCCTCGTAGCAACCGAGCGGGTTCTCGACGAAGTTGAAGAGACATTTGTTGCAGTAGGTGCAGGGCTTCGGCGCACGGTCGTGGCCGCGCTCGAACCACTGCACGAGATCGGGGTTGGCGACGAGCGGCCTCGCGATCGTGACGCCGTCGCATGAGCCCGCCCGGATCGCGCTCGCGATCACCGACGCCGTCTGGAAGCCACCGGTGCAGAGCACCGGGATCGACACGGCCTGCTTCAGCGCTCGTGCGCCGGGGAGGTTGATGCCCTCGACGCCGAGCTGCTTCATCGGGCGCTCCCACCACCAACCGAAGGCGGCGTTGAACGGCCACGTCTTGAAGATCAGGTAGTTCCGGAGCGTCCGGGTGCCGCTCGAGAGCAGTGTGTCGTACGTCGAGACGATGGCCTTCGCCGGGAAGTGTCCTGCCGGGTTGCGCGGGTGCGGAAAGCCCGTGCCGGAGCTCACGTGCAGGTAGTCGACGCCCGCATCCTCGAGCCAGCGGCCGACGCGCACGACGTCCTCGACCGAGTTCCCGTTGCGCAGCCACGGCAGGAGCTCGCGCGGCTCCTCGGCGACGCTGATCTTGTAGCCGAGGCAGAAGTCGTCGCCGATCTCGGCGCGGACCGCGCGCACGACGTCGAGCGCGAGGCGCGCCCGGTTCTCGAGCGAGCCGCCGTACTCGTCGGTGCGTCTGTTGATCGCCGGGCTCAGAAACTGCGTCGGCAGCATCCCGTTCGCACCCGCGATCTCGACCCCGTCGAGGCCGGCCTCCCGCGCGCGCCGGGCCGCCTGCGCGAAGCGCACGACGATGCCCTCGATCTGCGGCACCGTGAGCTTCCTGCACGGGAAGCCGTTGACCGGCTCGCTGTCGTCGGTCGCTCCGAGCGCGTAGCGGTAGCGGAGGCCTGGGATGATGCGCTCACGCCCGGCGAAGACGAGCTGAGCGATGTACGCGCAATCGTGCTCGTGCACCCGCCGGCCGAGCTCGCGCCAGAAGGGAATCTTGTCGTCGTCGTCGAGGTAGGCGTATCCCGGGACGATGTGGCCGCGCTCATCGATCGGCGCGTTCGAGGAGATGATCGCGCCGACGCCGCCCTTCGCGAACTTCACGTCCCAGTTGATGCGCACCTCGGTGCCGGTGCCGTCGTAGTTGTCGAAGCGGCCGGCAATGCTCGAGCGGAGCACCCGGTTCTTGACCTCGAGCGGCCCGAGTCGGAGCGGCGTGAAGAGCGCGTCGGCGCCCGGCGCTGGGCTGTTCCGGCTCATCTCGGGGCGACCTCCGGCACTCCCTCTCCTCTCGGGCTGCCGCAGGTTCCGATGTTCGAAGCCGCATCATGGCGTGGCGCCTGAGCGGTTGCAAGCCGATCCGGAGGCCGCGCAGTAGCTCGGGCGTTCGCATCGTGGCGGTCGCGAGAGCTTGTGGCTTTGGAAACGAGTTTGTATGGTCTGACGCAGCGAACCCGTGCGGCCGGGGTGACGGAGGCACGCATGGCGGAAGAAGCGAGCGGTAGCGAACACGGGGCGCCGCACCCGCGCGCAAGCTCGCATCCGGCCTCCACTGCGCGTTCCTCCGCGCGACACGACGAGGGGCCCGGGTCAAGCTTCATGCCGCGCTGGGCGATCGTGCTCTTCACGATCGCGGTCGCGGCGAGCGGTGTCTTCGTCCTCTACAGCCTCTGGAGCTTCTGGCCGCTGATGCCGGCGACCGGCGAAGCGCCGTCGAGTCATCAGATGGTGGACTACTTCGCCTGGCAGCGGGACGTTTCTCGGGAGAAGCTCTTCTTCATCGTCGTCGCGCTCGGAGGAGCCCTCGGCGGCTTCATCCACACGCTCCGGTCGCTGTCCTGGTACATCGGGAACAGGCAGCTGCGCTGGAGCTGGTTGCCCTTCAATCTCATGCTGCCGGTCGTCGGCGCGCTCGCCGGCACCGTGTTCTACGTGGTCCTCCGGGCGGGCCTCTTCTCGTCGTCGAGCAACGTCGACGCGGCGAGCCCATTCGGCTTCACGGCTGTCGCGCTGCTCGCCGGGCTCTTCTCCGAGCAGGCGATGGAGAAGCTGAGGTTGTTGGCGTCCGAGCTGTTCGCAGACCCGCCTCAGGGCGAGGACCACGTCGAGCCGGAGAAGCAGTCGTGAGCGCTCCTGCCGGCCATCGAACCTCCAAGACAAAGGAGGAGTCATGAAGCACCGACTGCCACTGGTGCTCTCCGCGCTCGCGCTCGTCATCTCGCTGCTCGGCGCGGCCGCGCTGGGTATGGCGGCGAGCGGCGCACAGATCGTGCCCCTGGCCAAGACCTCCAATTTCGCGAAGAACGCCGGAAAGCTGAACGGCCACAAGTCCTCGATCGCCCCACGCGCAGGGCAGATCCCGGTCGTCGACGCCACCGGCAAGCTGCCGGCCTCGCTCGGGGCAGTGGGCCCGAAGGGCGATCCGGGCCCTGCAGGGCTGACGGGTTACCTGCGGTTCTCGCAGCAGGCCAACCTGCCGACCGGTGGGAAGAACAAGACGTCCACGGTCACGTGCCCGGGCGGGAAGTCCGTGCTCGCGGGAGGCTTCGCGCTCAGCAAGCCGAAGTCCGCGACAGACCTCTCGGTTGTCGAGTCGACGCCGACATCGGATTCGGTCTGGGAGTTCACGATGCGGAACACGACCGGGAACGATCCCGAGGGTACGGCGACGTTGACCGTCGTCTGCGCGGCGGTGGGCAAGTAGCTGGATACCGAGCCGCCACCCGCCGAAGGACCGCGCTGGAGAGTGAGCATCAGCACCGGTGAAGGCTGACGATCGACACTACTCGCTCGTCGCCGAGCTCCTCGCGAACGGCGAGGTCATCCCGTTTCTGGGAGCAGGCGCGAACCTTTGCGATCGTCCCGCCTCGGCGTCGTTCGCAGTGGGCCGCTTCGCTCCGAGCGGCAGCGAGCTTGCGGGGAATCTGGCCGCGAGCAGCCGGTACCCGGACTCGCACGATCTCGATCTGTTGCGCGTCTCGCAGTATGTCGACGCGGTCCTCGGCGAGGGCCAGCTGTACCGCTACCTGCACCAAGTCTTCGACGCCGACTACCCGCCGAGCTCGCTCCACCGCCTCTTCGCGCAGCTGCCCGCGCTCCTCCGCGAGCACGACCGGCCCCAGCCCTTGCTCGTGACGACCAACTACGACGACCTCGTCGAGCGGGCGCTCGAGGCGGCGGGCGAGCCCTTCGACGTCGTCTGGTACGAGGCGAAGCGCGGTCCGGCGCAGGGCTCCTTCATGCACCGCTCGCCGGACGGGGAGATCGTGACGATCGTCCGCCCGAACAAGTACCTCGCCGTCGGCCGAGAGCGAACGGTGGTCCTCAAGCTGCACGGCGCGATCGACCGCGCCGACCTGAAGCGCGACAGCTACGTCATCACCGAGGACAACTACATCGACTACATGGTGAGCGGCGACGTCGGCGAGCAGATTCCCGTGTCGCTCCGGGAGCGGATGGCGTCGTGCCACTTCCTCTTCCTCGGCTACTCGATGCGCGACTGGAACCTCCGTGTGATCCTGAAGCGGATCTG
Organism: uncultured Actinomycetes bacterium; assembly: GCA_963809405.1. Classification (GTDB taxonomy): domain Bacteria; phylum Actinomycetota; class Thermoleophilia; order Gaiellales; family Gaiellaceae; genus GMQP-bins7. The sequence goes on along the minus strand of CAWEJN010000002.1, from coordinate 161,509 downwards.
GCGGGAGGAGCTTCTCCCGCTGAAGTCGTGGGCCGTGCAGCGAGCGCCGGGCGATCCGGGTGCGCGTGAGGTCGAAGAGGCGCTGTGGCGCGACCGGGGCGACGTCGACCTCCTCTACGTTCCGCTGAAGACCTACACGGCGCGGCTCAGGAGGGAGCTCTTCGGGCCGAGACCGGCATGACGGAGACAGCGGGTCCGGAGCCGCCCGTCTCGCCGTCTCGACCGGAGACGCCGTACGTCGGCCTCGTCCCCTACCGCGAGGAGGACGCGGGCTTCTTCTTCGGCCGCGACGAGGAGCGGCGGATCGTCGCCGCCAACCTCCGCGCGTCCCGGCTCACGATCCTCTACGGACCGAGCGGAGTGGGGAAGACGTCGCTCCTCCAGGCGGGTGTCGTCCACGACCTGCGAGAGGAAGCCCTCGCGGAGGCGCAAGCCCGGCCCGAGCGTGAGCCGGTTGCGATCTGCTCCTTCCGCGACTGGCGGGACGATCCGCTACCGCGACTGCTGGACGCGATCCAGGACTCCATCTGCTCAGCGCTGGGCCAGGAGAGTCGAGCGCGCTGGCAGCGGGGAAAGCCCGTGGTCAGGTCCTTGCACGCGTGGACCCGACACGTGCGCATGGTGCTCGTCGTCCTCGACCAGTTCGAGGACTACTTCCTCTATCACGCCAACGAGGCCGGCGACGGCAGCTTCGCCGACTCGTTCCCGGCCGTCGTCAACGAACCCGATCTGCGGATCCATGTCCTGGTCTCGATCCGGGAGGACTCGTGGGCGAAACTCGACCTCTTCGAGGGGCGCATACCTCGATTGTTCGGCAACTACCTCCGGGTCGACCACCTGACGACGGCGGGCGCGCGGGCAGCGATCCAGAGACCGGTCGAGGAATGGAACAGCCGCCTCGAGCCGGGCGCAGAGCGATACGTCGTGGAGCCTGCGCTTGTCGACGCCGTGATCGACGCGGCCGGATCCGCCGTGCTCGCTCTCGCGCAAGGCGATCGCGGAACGGAAGCAGAGGCCCGGAGCGCCGAGGAGATCGAGGCGCCATACCTCCAGCTCGTGCTGGACCGACTCTGGCGGGCGACGGTCGAGGCCGGCTCCCACGAGCTGACTCTCGCCCGGCTCGAGCAGCTCGGTGGGCCCCAGCAGATCGTCGAGAACCATCTGCTCGAGGCGCTCGAGGGGCTGACGCCGAGCGAACGCGCGGTTGCTGCCGACGTCTTCCTGTTCCTCGTCACCCGCTCGAAGACGAAGATCTCCCATTCGGCATCGGACCTCGCCGCATGGACGAAGCGACCCGAGAGCGAGGTCTCGGCGGTCCTCGACAAGCTCACCCGCCCAGAGGGCGGAAGGATCCTGCGGACCGTCTCCACCTCGGGGGCCGAGACCGACGTTCGCTACGAGCTCTTCCACGATCTCCTGGCCGAGCCCATCCTCGACTGGCGCCGCACGTACGAGGAGGAGCGCGCCAGGCGCGCGGCGCTCCGGAAGTTCGCCCGCGTCGGCTCCGTGCTGGTCGCGCTCGTCGCGGTCTTCGCAGCGCTCGGCATCTGGGCGCTCGTCCAGAGGGGCGAGGCGAGAAGCGCCTCGAGATCCGCGACGTCGCTCGCCCTCGCGTCGGCCGCGAGACAGGAGCTCGGGCGGCACGTCGACGTGTCCGTCCTCCTCGGTTTCCAGGCGTACCGGGCGAGCCCGAGCCCGCAGGCGGCGAGCACGATGGTGGCAGCTCTCGAGAGGGCCCGGCGGTCGGGGGCGGAGGCGATCCTGCGCGCCTACCCGGCGGGTGGGGTTCGAGCGATCGCATTCAGTCCCGACGGTGTGACGCTCGCCACCGCGAACTCGGCGGACGCGATCCAGCTCTGGGACGTTTCGAGACGTGTGTCGCTCGGCAAGCCGCTGGGGGGGCACACCGATGAGATCTGGAGCCTCGCGTTCAGCCCGGACGGGAAGACGCTCGCCTCCGCCAGCCACGACGGGACGCTGCGGCTGTGGGACGTGAAGTCACAGGAGCCGCGCGGCCGGCTACCGATCGGCAAGGCGGGCGTGATCACCAGCGTCGCCTTCAGCCCCGACCGGAAAACCCTCGCCTTCGGCGGGGCGGGAGGCAGGCTGGAGCTCTGGGACGTGCGGGCGCGTCGACGGATCCGTCGACTTCGCGGTCACACGAACCGTGTCGTGAGCCTGGCGTTCAGTCCGGACCGGAGCATGCTCGCGTCCGCCTCGTACGACGGCTCTGTGCGCCTCTGGGATGCGCGGACGGGAGCCCCGCTCACCAGGCTGACCGGCCACAGGGGTGGAGTCCTGAGCGTCGCGTTCAGCCCGGACAGCCGCATCCTCGCGTCGTCGGGCCTAGACGGCACGGTGCGTCTGTGGCGTGTTCCCGGCGGAAAGTCGCTCAGCGTCATCGAGGGCAAGAGCGGCGAGATCTGGAGCGTCGCGTTCAGCACCGACGGGCACACCCTCGTTTCCTCCGGGCTCGACGGGACGGTGCGACTCTGGAACGTCCGTACACGACGGCCCCTCAGGCCACCGCTGACCGGCCACACGCGCGGGGTCGTGAGCCTCGCGCTGAGCTCAGACGGGCACATGCTCGCCTCTGCGAGCTACGACGGCACGGTTCGGCTATGGGATCTACGGAGCCGGGGGCTCGACACGCTGCTCGGTCGCCATGCGGCCCGCGTCACCGGCGTCGCATTCGCTCCCGACGGCGGCCCTTTCGTCAGCGGAGGCTACGACGGAAGGCTTCGGCTCTGGAGCGTGCGCGCACGCCGGGCTCTCGGGCAGCTCGACGGGGACACGGGTTCGTCTGAGAGCGTCGCCGTGAGCCCGGACGGGACGACTGTCGCATCGGCCGGCGACGACGGATCGATCGTGCTGGTGGATGTGCGCAAACGGGTCGTGCGCATGCGACTGCGCGGTCACGAGGGCGTCGTCCGATCGGTCGCGTTCAGCCCAGACGGGCGAACGCTCGCCTCGGCCGGGGACGACGGCACGGTGCGGCTCTGGGACGTGCGGACCGGCAAGGAGCGCGACGAGCCCTTGCGTGGCCATAAGGGTCAGATCACAGATGTTGCGTTCAGCCCCGACGGGCGCATGCTCGCCTCCGCCGGCTTCGACCACACCGTGCGGCTGTGGGACGTTCGGAGTCGCACGCAAACGGGGCAGTTCCCGCTTCGTGGAACCAGCCCACTGAGCATCGCCTTCAGCCCCGACGGACGAACCGTTGCCTCCGGGCAGGTCGACGGCTCCGTCCGGCTCTGGGCCGTCGGAGCACGCGAGCCCATCGGCGAGCCCCTCGTCGGTGGCGATGAGAACGTCGAGAGCGTCGCCTGGAGCCCCGACGGGAAGATCCTCGCGTCGGCAAGCGACGATGGGACGGTGCGACTCTGGGACGTGCAGGGTCACCAGCCGCTCGGCGCGCCTCTGCGTGGCCACAAGGGCCCGGTGCTCCGCGTCGCGTTCAGCCCGGACGGCAAGCGTCTTGCTACCGGCGGTGACGACGGGACGGTTCGCCTCTGGGAGGGGATGCTCTGGCGGAACGTCGCCGACCTGCGCACGCAGGTCTGCCGGCTGGTCGTCGGTGACCTGACGCGGAGCGAATGGAGCGCGGTCGCTCCGGGACTCGCCTACCGGGCGACGTGCCCTCACCGGCCGTGAGCCGCGCCTTCTTGCACTCGGTGCGAGGGAGTCGTACCCTCGATGGCGAGCAATCGAGCCTGCGGTGTGAGGGGTCGGATGGGCGAAGCCGACAGCCCTGCCAAGCGCGAGAAGTACCAGCGGAGGGTCAAGGAGGGCCTCGACCGCGCGTTCGCGAACCCGCACGTGACGGAGATGGAGCTCGACCTCGACGCCGACCGGCTCGTCATCTTCAGCGACCACCACCGCGGCACGCGCGACGGCGCCGACGACTTCTGGCGGTGCGAACGCTCCTACCGCGCGGCACTCGGCTACTACCTCGAGGAAGGTCACCGGCTGTTCCTGCTCGGCGATGTCGAGGAGCTGTGGGAGAACGGGCCGCGCGAGGTGCTCGCCGCGTACGGCGACACGCTCGCGCTCGAGCGGGAGTTCTACGAGCTCGGACGGCTCGAGCGCTTCTGGGGGAACCACGACGACGCCTGGAGACATGCGGACGCCGTGAGGGCTCACTTCGAGAGCGACTTCCCGGGCATGGTGATCCACGAGGCTCTCAAGCTGCATGCGACGAGACGAGGAGAGCGGGTAGGGCTCTTCTTCCTCGTCCATGGGCACCAGGGGACGCTCGACAGCGATCGCTTCGGCGGTGTCTCGCGGATCGTCGTTCGGTACGGGTGGCGGACGATCCAGCAGCACCTCCGGATGGCGTCGACCACGCCCGCCCAGGACTTCCAGCTGCGTGCGGCCCACGACGACGCCATGTTCGAATGGGCGAGCCATCGGCCCGAGCACCTGGTGCTGATCGCCGGCCACACCCACAAGCCGGTGTTCAGCACGCCGAAGTCGAAGCCGGAGCGGTCGGCGGACGAGGTGCGGCACGAGCTCGACGAGTGCAGGAGGAAAGGCGCCACTCCCGACGAGATCGCCGACCTACGCGCCGAGTTGGAGCTCGTTCGAACGGCCCCCTTCGGCGATCCTCCGAAGGAGATGCCGGTTCCCTGCTACTTCAACACCGGCTGCTGCTCGTTCGGTGACGGCGATGTCACGGGGATCGAGCTTCGCGACGGCGAGATCCGGCTCGTGCGCTGGCTCGACGACAAGTACCAGCCGCACGCCGAGAAGCTCGCGGCAAAGCCTGTCGAGGAGATCTTCGAGCAGGTTCGGGACGCGGCTCGCGGATAAGGGATCTGCGGGGCGCGTCGGCGCGCCGAGCGTCTCCGGCTCCGCGCCGTTTGACATCGGGCACGCCGGTTGGGATTCTCCGGGGGAAGTCGAGTACCACGCACGGGGCGGACCAGCTCTCGTGCTCGTTGCGGCCGGGTGCATCGCGGGTCACGCCACGAGTACGAGAGGAGGCAGTCGTGGAACGCCATGGTTCAGAGAGCTACTTCGTGATCGGCGAAGGGCTCCTCGACGAGACGCTCGGAGGCAAGGCGCGCACGCTCGCGGCAGTCGAGGAGGCCGTGCCGCCGTTCCGGTTCTCGCGCATGGGGCCCAAGGGCACGGGAAAGCAGCTCGCCGAGCCCAACCGGCTGAAGATCGCCCAGGCGATGACGATCGACAACCTCTCGCCGGGGCAGATCCCGGCGGGCTTCACCTACCTCGGCCAGTTCCTCGACCACGATCTCACGTTCGACAAGAGCGCGCTCATGGAGGGCGTGGACATCTCGCCGGCCGTCCTCGTACAGTCGCGGTCACCGAGCCTCGACCTGGACTCGCTGTACGGCGCGGGGCCGCAGGATCCGGGCTCGGCCAAGTTCTACAAGGCCGACGGCGTCCACCTGCGGATGGGGAAGGCGGACGGCGGCCCGCCGTCGGCGGGATTCGACCTTCCGCGGAAGGGCACGGGAGCGAATCCACGTGAGGCGGTCATCCCCGACCCGCGGAACGACGAGAACCTGGCCGTCGCCCAGACCCATCTCGCGTTCATCAGGTTCCACAACCGCGTCGTCGACTCGTTGCCGGCAATGCCGGCGGCACAGAAGTTCCACCAGGCTCGGAAGATCGTCACCAAGCACTACCAGTGGATGGTCCGCACCGACTACCTCCCGAGGATCTGCGCGTCGGGGGTCGTCAACGACGTCTTCACCAACGGGCGGAAGGCATTCGAGGTCGGGGCCGCGCCGACCTCCGTCCCGACGATGCCGATCGAGTTCTCCGTCGCAGCGTTCCGGCTCGGCCACAGCATGGTCCGGGCGCAGTACCACTGGAACAAGAACTTCCCGAACGCGACGCTCGCCCAGATCTTCGAGTTCGCCGCCCTGGGGGGCGACCTGGGCGGTGGAAACCACCTCCCGAGCATCTGGATCGCTGACTTCCGGAGGCTGTACGACTTCGGCGCCGCGGGTATCAACCAGCCCGGCCTCGTCGTGCCCGCCGCCAAGTTCAACCGGGCGATGCGCATCGACACGAAGCTCGTGACCCCGCTGCGCGTGCTCCCGGTCGTGGCCGACCCGGCGCCGCGGAACAACCTCGCCTTCCGCAACCTGCTGCGAGCCAACATGGTGAAGCTCGCGACCGGTCAGCAGATGGCGTCGTTCCTGAAGACCAAGGGCGTCAACGTCTCGAAGCTCGCGAAGGCACAGATCCGCGACGGCAACAACGGTGCGAACCTGGGAGCGCTCACCCAGGCGCAGCGCACGAAGTTCCTCCAGGACACGCCGCTCTGGTTCTACGTGCTGCGCGAAGCCGAGCTCAACGGCGGGAAGCTGAAGGGGGTCGGCGCACGGATCGTGGCCGAGACCTTCCACCGCGCGATGCAGGGGAGCACGTTCTCGATCGTGCGGGACACGGCGTTCCGGCCGAGCCTCGGCCCGAACAACACGACCTTCCGCATGGTCGACGTGCTCCTGTTCGCGTTCGAGGGGAAGGCGGCTCTGCTAAACCCCCTCGGGGACTAGCGCTGGCTGCGGCCGCATCGGACCGGAGCGGATCCCGTTACTTCTCGCCCTCCTTCTGTCGCGCGTCCTCCTCCCGCATCTTGCGCTCGACGAAGTCGCGAGGGCTCTCGGGCTCCTTCTCGCCGTCGTCGTCTTCGGGCTCGTCGCCGCGCTCGATGCTCGCGATCTCCTCGCGCAGCTCCTCCGCTCGTTTCCGTCGCGCCTTCTCGTCACTCGACCCCACGACTCACCCCGCTTCCTTCAGCTCCTTGATCTGCGCCCGCAGCGCATCTGCCTTGGCCGAGGAAGCGGACTCGATCGCCTCTCCGGCCGACTGCACCAGCGTCGCGAACTCACTGTCGCCCGGCACGTCGTCGAGGTAACCCGGAACCTCCGTCATCGCGTCGATCGCCGAGCGGATTCCCGTACCGGCCTGTTTCAACACCCCCAAGTCGCGGAAGGTCGGTGCGTCGCCGAAGAACGTCTGCTGCCACCAGTGGTCCGACACCGGATCGTGAAAGCTGATGTAGCCGCCCTTCAGGACCTCGAGCGGCTTCTTGATCGCACCCGTGAAGCTGTAGCGGACGCAGGGGTCGACGACGGGATCGAAGAAGTTCGGGGTGTAGAAATCGGACACGGACATGCCGTTCGCGCGGTAGGAGAACTCGGGTGCCTCGGACGGGTCGCACACCTCCACGAGATACTCGACCCGTCCCAGGTCGGGCTTGATCGACATCGCGGAGATCACGCGGTTGCCGAACGGGTCGGCGCACATCTCGAGCATCTCGTGACTCGCGGTCAGCGTCCAGCGGTTGCTGTACTGGACGAGCGCGAAGGGCTGTCCGTTCCGGTCGAGGTGGATCCCGGCGGCGCCGGCGACCTTGATGTCCTCCTCGACGACGATCGGCCAGTACCCGAGCGGAACGTCCTCGAGCTTGGCGAACGCGTCGATCGTCGCGTCCACGCCCCAGATCGGCCCGAAGTCACGCGCCAGCTGCTTCTGCAGGGCGGCGCCCGCGCGCGACACCTCCGAGGCCGAGAGTGTCCCGGTGTCGATCTCCGAGACGAGCCCAATGTGCTGCACCAACATCGCTTCTCCCTTCATCCGCGGGGACCAGAGACGTCCCGAGCGGCGGGGAAGCCACCTGCGGTGAAGCGGATCTGCGCTGGCACTGCGGCTCCTCTCCCGGTCCGGGGCGCGCCGCAGCGAGCGAAGGATACTCCCCTTTGGACGCATAGGTCGATCTCGCGTAGGGAAGCGGGCGCCGTGACGGTCGAGCGGCTGACCGGGGCGGCCCGCGCTCCCTCGATCTATGTGTAACGATCGCCACGCAAGCGAGGCGCCCAGCCGTCAGCACGGCGTCCCACACGTTCGTTCGCCAGAGGTCTCCGGAAGAAGGAGGTCGCGACTGTGAACCAGATCGCGGAAGTCCTGAAGGACGCGCCGGTGCGCGAGGAGATGCATGAGATCGTGCGGAGCGGGGGCAACCTCCCGAAAGGCGAGCAGTGGAGCGTGACCCCGGCGATGGTCGACAGGGTCCTCTCGGCCCGCCAACCGGCTCCGACCGAGGGAACCACGCGCCCGTTCACCGAAGCGGTGATCCGACAGTTCGCGCGCCCCGTGCTCCTGATCCGCAACAACAAGATCGAGCTTCCGCGCTCGCGGGAGATCCGAAACCGGCTTCTGCCCGCGAAGGCGAGACTGGAGGCGCGTGTGCCCTCGGTCGGCCGGCTCGAGTTCGTCGGCCATCCCGATCTTCGCTGGGGCGGGACCGGCTGGCTGATCTCGGAGCGCACGATTGTGACCAACCGGCACGTTGCGGAGCTCTTCGCGCAACCCCGAGGACGAGGATTCGTCTTCCGCGCGAATCCGGTCTCGGGAGAAGCGATGCAGGCACGGATCGACTTCCGCGAGGAGTACCACCCGGCGCCTGCTCCCGAGGCGAGCTTCGAAGTGCCGGTGCGCCGGATCACCTTCGTCGAGCGAGACGACACGAGCAGACGGAAGCTTCCCGATATCGCCTTCCTGGAGCTCGAGGGCGTCTCGGGTCTCGCCGCACCGATCCCGCTCGCGGAGGACGCGCTCGAGGACGACGCCGACATCGCGGTCGTCGGCTATCCAGCACGAGATCCACGCGGCACGCCGAGTGAGACCGCCGCCCATCGGATCTTCGGCGACATCTACGAGGTCAAGCGGCTGTCGCCGGGCAAGGTCCTGATCGCGGATCCGCAGAACTGGTTCTTCACCCACGACGCGACGACGCTCGGCGGCAACTCGGGCTCCGTCGTGCTGGATCTCGCAACCGGCGGCGCCGTCGGCCTCCACTTCATGGGCGAGCTCGAGCAGGCCAACTTCGCCGTCAACCCGAAGACGTTGCTCGACTACGTCGCCAAACTGAAGCTGCGGTCGCTCATCACGACTCCCGGAGACGTCGCCACGCCGTCGCCCGCCGAGGCGATCACCGAGAGCGCGCCCGAGGACTACGCGGACCGGATGGGCTTCGACCCGGCGTTTCTCGGAGCAGGCGCTCGCGTCGAGCTCCCGAGCAAGAAGACGAAGCCGCGCGACGTGCTCACGTTCACCTTTGGGGGGAAACGGACGAGCGAGCTCAAGTACATGCACTTCTCGCTCGCCATGAGCAAGAAGCGCAAGCTCTGCCTCTGGTCGGTCGTGAACATCGACGGCAAGGTGACCCGAAAGGCGACGCGCACGAGCTGGCGGATCGACGGGCGAATCCCGGGCGACTCGCAGACGACCGGAGATCCCCATGACCCTGACAAGGACGTCTACGGCAACGAGCCCCGCTTCGCGCGCGGGCACATGACGCGTCGAGAGGATCCGATCTGGGGCCCCGAAGCGGACGCGCTCCTCGGGAACGACGACTCGATGCACCTGACGAACGTCGTGCCGCAGATGCAGCCGTTCAACGCGGGCATCTGGAACAACCTCGAGGACTACGCGCTTCTCAACGCGCGGAAGGATCAGATGCGCATCAGCGTCATGACCGGGCCCGTTCTCGGGGACGACGATCCGATCCGCTTCCAGACGCAGATCCCGGTCGAGTTCTGGAAGGTGATCGCCTTCATCCACGACGACACGGGAAAGCTCACTGCGACCGGCTACCTGATGTCGCAAGCGAGCTTCCTCGAGCCCGAGGAGTTCGTGTTCGGCGGATTCGACACGTACCAGCTCCCGATCGCGTCGATCGAGAAGAAGACCGGGCTCAGCTTCGGCACTCTCGGTCGCGCAGACCCGCTCAAGGGAGCGGACGAGGCAGCGGTCCCGAGGCTCACGGACCTCGCGCAGATCCGCTTCCTCCGGGAGGGCTAGCGGCGACGGCGTTCGCTGCGACGACTCCCCTCCCCTTGCGAAATCGGCGGGAGCGCGTACGCTCCAGGCAAATCGAGAGTCCGACTGCGGCACGAAGGAAGGTGAGTACGACGTGACGCGGTCCGCAGCTCCGGAGCTCGTGCAGGAACCATCGCTCGCTGCGCGCGAGACCCCGGGCGGCCTCGGCGGCCCCGCACTCTCGTTCGCGGAGCTCGCGTATCTGCACTACCGGTGGAGGAAGGCGCTCGAGTCGTCCCTGCCCGACCTCGACCCCCGAGCAGCCCACTATCGGGACGCCCGGGCCGCCTTCGAAGCCGTCCACGGGACGATCGTCGACGAGTACTGGTGCTGGCACGTGCCGAGCGCCGTCGTGTTGGCCGAGCGGCCCCGCCGCGCCCTCGTCTCCTGGTTCCTGCGGCCGAGGATCGGGTTCCATCGAGCGAGCGACTGGGTCACGAAAGACCATCCCGAGATCGCCGAGCAGGTTCATCGCTGCGACGAGATCGCGATCCGGGCGACGCAGATCTTGAGCGGCTCACGCAGGCGTATCTGCCTGCAGCTCGTCATGAACTCGGCAGCGCACCTCTTGAGCTTCGTCGACGCGAGGGCTGCACACGAGGACACGACGCACGTGCTCCGGCAGGAGACGCAGACGCTCGATGCGACTCGGTCGTACTACTGCGACGCGGCGAACGGACAGGCGCAGATCGTCTACTTCGCGGCCATGGCGGTTCTCGCGGCCGCACTCGGCGCGCTCGCGCTCATCGGAGCCTGGTGGGTCCAGGTACCCGGGCTGACCTCCGATCAGTACCTCTACGGCTGCGTCGCCGCGGGGGCACTCGGTGCTGTCGTGAGCGTCATCCAACGGATCAACTCGGGCACGTTCGACCTCGCCTACGACGTGGGTCGTCCATACGTCGCCTTCCTCGGGGGTCTCCGACCGGTGCTCGGTGCGTCGTTCGGGCTCGTGCTCTATTTCGCCGTCGCGAGCGGCCTTCTCGACATCTTCAAGCTGCCGACCGAGAGCCCGCAGCGGTTCTTCGCCTTCTTCGTCATCGCCTTCCTCGCGGGGTTCAGCGAGCGGTGGGCCCAGGACACGCTCACGTCCCTCGGCCAGGGTTCGGGGAAGGCCGACCCCGCGACCCCTCCCCCCAAGGAGCGCAGGTCGTGAGCGGCTCTCGCCCGCCGAACCTGCAGGCCGTCGCCGAGCGGCACGCGCCGCTCGTCGTTCTCGACAAGCAGGAGGAGCTCTTCCCGACGAGCGCCGAGGACTTCATCGCCAACTGCGCCCTCGTCTGGGTGACGAAGCCGGGAAAGGTGACGCAGGTGGTCGACACTGTCGATCCAGCCCATCTCGCTGTGGATGCGTACACCAGCCCGGTCGCGCAATGGAGAGGCGGGGCCGTCGCCGCGAGCTCTCACACCCGTCCCTTCGACCGAGGTCGTCAGCCGGCGGGGTTGCCCCCGAAGCGCGGCTGGGCGCTCTCGCTCCGGAAAATCGACACAGCGGTCGGAACGAAGAGCACCTCGGGCAGCGCGGACGTGTACGAAGGCGCACCGGTCTACTTCGAATGGACGACGCGAGACGGCCACTGCTACCTCACGTACTGGTTCTGCTACGCCGGGAGCGGCCTGCCTTTCGAGGTCGCCCAGGCGGTGAAGTCGACCCGCGATGCAGGAGGCGGGTTGCTGACCGGCGCCCCCGACGATGCCTCGACCGCGGCGCTACAGGCGCTGGCGGTGGCGCATCCCGATCTCTACAAGGAAGCCACCACCGCGATGCGGGAGGCGACGGATCAGCAAGGCGAGCTCCTGCTGTTCCGAAATCCGATCTCGGGGGCGTTCGACTGGGTGCGCGACGTGCTCGAGAACAAGGCCCCGACGCTCTGGAAAGCGGGCGGTAACCCGCACTTCCTCTGTCATCAGGGCGACTGGGAGTCGCTGTCGCTCGAGCTCGACCCGGCGGACTTGCTCGGCCCGCCCCGCGGGCTCGTGCTCTTCCAGCACGGCAAGCCGAGTCCGGTCGCCTGGAAGGACGTGGAGAAGGTCGAGGGGAACACGCGCGCTCGCGTGTACAGCGCGTGGGGAAGCCACGCGACGCTCTCGAGGCCGTCGCATCCAGCGACCGGTGACCGGTGTCGCCCAGGCGAACGGTGGTCGACCTGGACCGCGAGTGGAGTACGGGACGTGAACGATCTCGGGCAGGTGAAGTGGTACGGGTTCGGCGGTGCCTGGGGGGCGGTCGGCAGCACGAGCGATCTCACGGGACCGCTCGGCCCCTCGATCTGGAAGAACCCGTTTCGAGCTTGAGTCGGAAGCGATGTTGCGCGGGTCGAGACGAGGAAACGGGCTCCCGCTCTATGGAATCGTCCTCTCTGCCGATTGTTTAGTCCGAGTCAGTCGGAACCGACCAAGAGGATGTGTGATGGCCAAGAAGAGTGCGAAGAGCCGGCGTTATCGCGACACCGGCACCGGACGTTTCGTCACTAAGAAGTATGCGAAGAAGCACCCGAAGTCGACGGCAAAGGACTCGCGATAGGCGGCTCGGCTGCCGTCAAGCCGCGTCATGAAGCTCGTCGCGCGTGCTTGTGACGAGTTCCTCCATCGCGAAGCGGTAGACGAGCAGGGGGACGAAGTCGTTGATTGCCGCACTGTGGTTGAGCGACTCGTAGTGGGCATGGGCGACGGCGGTGACGCGTTCCTCCGGAACCTGCCCTTCCAGCTCCCGGTTGAGGTCCTGCAACAGCCTGTTCATCTGGCGTTCGAGCTCTTCGGTGGTCACGTCTCTCCCTTCGCATCACCAGGAATGGGGCGCCCGCAGGCTCGAGGTCTTCTTCGACTGGTGGGCCTACATGCGGCCGGGCACGTCGTCGAGGACGTCGGCAGCTCGATCAGATCGACGAGGAGCTCGGAGGCGGTCTCGGCGTCTCGCTCTGCTGCCTGCATCGCACTGCGATCGTCGCGAGTCGGCGGTCGCGTCCGCATCGGGATACTTCCGCAAAGCCGTGTGCCGAGCTACGCAGAAACCCCGGGGCCAGACCAGGTGATCGACCAGGCAAATTTCCGACCCGCGCCGCGGCGAGGCCGCGCGGATCCCTAGCTCGGCGTCTGTGAGATCGCCGCTGCCGATGGCACGAAGTAGTACGCGCCCGTGAGGGGACGTGTGTAGCGGGTGAGCGCATCCCGAGTCCCGCTCGTCAGCCCGGCCATGCTCTCGAGCATCGCCGCGAGCGGTCGCTGCTCTCGACAGAAGCCGACGAACATCGTCCCGTGGTCGGTCACCGTGCCGTAGGGCATGTTCCTGCGGAAGATGTGACCGAAGACATCCTGGTCGGTGCTCGCGACGTGGGAGTCAGGCGGCTTGTCCTCGAGCTCGACGCTGTCCGGCTTCCGGCGTCCGATCACGCCTTCCTGGCTCTCGACGGGAAGGGACTCCCACTCGCGTGCGTCGTGCGCCCACTTCTGGAGCAGCAAGACCGTCCCGCCTGCTCCCGGGCTGCCCTCCGGGACGAGAACGACATCGGTCGCCTCGATCAGGGTCGGATTCTCGGTGCCGTCGATGAAGCCGGTCAGGTCGAGATCGTGCCGGTACGGCCAGCTCGATGTCTCCTCGGCGACCGTACCCACGCCGTCGAGCGCGGCTATCGCTCCCCGGGCGGTGTCGAAGACGACGTCGTAGGCGCTCCCGGAGAGCCAGAGGACGGCGTCGTGCTGGGTCGCGGGCATGACGAAGCCCTCGACTCCCACGACGTCGCTGTTGAAGCCCTCGAGATCCGCCGGCGCATCGCCGGGCGCGACGGCCCGCCAGAGCTCCGGCCTGAATCCTGCAACCAGATTCACGCCGCCCATCGTCGTTCGCGGCTCGCGCAACGACGCAACCGCGGCGACGAGCGCACGACCGTCGCCGCCGGAAACGTCGAACTCGAGGTACGCGTGGGAAGAGGTTCCCAACGCGAAGATTCCGCCCTGGGGTGCGCTCACCCGGCGATCCTATGACGAGGGTGGCGGTGCCGTGGCAGCAGCACCGCTCGGTCGCGAGGATTCGTTCTGCCGGCGGACCTCCCGCTGGAGAGTGCCGCGAGCATCGGAGCTACCGGCGACAGCTAGCGAAGCGCGCGCAGATGCCGAATATGACCGACATGCCTGGCAAGTCGCTGGCGCTCATCGCTCAGCCTCCTGAGCTCACGCATGTCGGCCTTGCTCAGCGCAGGCCAATCGCGGAAGAGACGCGTCATGCGCTCATCGCGGGATTGCCTTGCCTCCTGAATCTGTTCGTGGTCGAGCGCTGACAGGTTCTTGGGAAGGCCTTCGATCATGGTTGGACCGTCTCCGCGCCCGCTATGAGGCGCCGAGGCCGCGCTCAGCACCGCGCGGGTGCCTATCCAGTCCCAACCACTTCCGAATCTTCGAGGCCAAGCTGCGTATGACCTGCATGAGAAACCTCACTTTCCGCCGCTCTTGGCGCAATGGCCGGAGCGGTCAAGGCGGAAAGAGGGGCTGGGGAGCTCCCAGCGTAGCTGCGGCGGGCCCAACAGTTGTGCTCGGCCCGGCTCCGGCGGGTTCGGGTTCCGGTCACCCAGGACCGAGACGCAGATCTTCGTCGTTGCCCTGATAGCTTCGGCGCTGCGTCGTCGACGATCGCGGGAGGCTTCTCGGTGAACACCGATCCAGATCTGACACAGCTCTACACAGAGGCTCGACGTGCATGCGAGGAGTTGGTCAAGCGCCTCGAGGTCTACGAGGAGCTCGTGCCGGCGCGAGAGAACGAGGCAGCCGTAGCAGACGAGGTCGTGGGCTTCGCACGGTTCGCCGAGCGGCAGTTCAGGGGCTGGTACGAGCGTTGTCGCGATATCCGCGAGATGCTCGAGGATCCTGCCCTACGCGTACCGCCCGATGCACGGCCTCCCGACGGTGACCCTCGAGGCGAGTAGGACTCTCTCGCCCGCACCGCGCGCGGGGGTGCGACCTTTCGCGGGGTCTCGTGCTGCGTGTCGCCGGGGACTAGCCCGCCCGGATGACGAAGAACGCGATGGCCACGTACTGGCAGGAGACGCCGACGATCGTCAGCGCGTGGAAGACCTCGTGGTAGCCGAAGATGGTCGGAGCCGGGTTGGGACGCCGCCGTGCGTACACGATCGCGCCGACCGTATATGCGATCCCGCCGAGACCCAGCAAGACGAGCGCCGCAGGACTCACGTGCGTCGCAAGCTCCGGTAGCAGCGCGACCCCGATCCAGCCGAGGCCGATTCCGATCGACGCCGAGACCCAGTTCGGTGCTTCGATCCATGCGACTTGGACGACGATCGCCGCCGCCGCCCCCGCCGCGACGATCGAGAGCACCACGAGGCGCAGGCTTCCGCCGAGGGCGATGACGCAGACCGGTGTGTACGTGCCGGCGATCAGGAGATAGATGCCGGCGTGGTCCGCCCGCCGCATCCACAGCCGCACGCGCGCACCCCAGTTCACACGGTGATACAGGGCGCTGAGGCCGAAGCAGGCAGCAACCGAGCCGGCGAAGACCGCCGCAGCGGCCTGCTCCGTGCCGCCGTTCGAGCCGACGATCAAGAGCGTTCCCACGACGAGGGAGACGATGAACGCGCCCTGGTGGAGGACGCCCCGCAGCAGCGGCTTGGCGAGCGACGGGTCCGTCGGCGCGAGGGCGGTCATCCGCCGACGATAGCGATCAGGGAGGCGCACTTCCACCGACGGGATGTGGCGCGAGATCTCGCGGAGCCGCGTGCGGCGGGACAGGGTTTCCGCGCCTTCTGCTACTTTGGCCTGCAGAGGTCGGCAATTCCGTCGGCCCGTGAGATGTGCTTCTCGTTCCTCCTTCGGGCGATTCGAGCAGAGCAAGTCTCGAGTCCAAAGGAGTTGAGCAAGTTGTCCCAGCAGTCTTTTCCCGAGCTCGGTGTGTCGCCGCGCGTCGTCGACGCGCTCGCCGCCGGCTCGATCACTCATCCGTTCCCGATCCAGGCTCGCGTCCTCCCGGACGCCCTGGCCGGGCTCGACATCCTCGCGAAGTCGCCGACCGGCTCCGGCAAGACGCTCGCGTTCGCGATCCCGATCGTGCAGCGGACGAACGCAGGTGACCGCAGACCGAGCGCGCTCGTTCTCGTCCCGACGCGCGAGCTCGCACGTCAGGTCGCCGAGGACACTCGCGCACTCGTGCCCGGGAACGAGCTCGCGGTCGCGGTCGTCCACGGCGGTGCCCCGCTTCGAGCACAGGCTGACCGGGCGCGGTCGGCACATGTCGTCGTCGCGACACCGGGCCGCCTCCACGATCTCCTCGAGCGGCGTCTCGTCGATCTGCACGCGATCCGAATCCTCGTCCTCGACGAGGCCGACCGGATGCTCGACATGGGCTTCAAGCCGCAGGTCGACAGGATTGTGAAGCGTCTGCCGAGCAACCGGCAGACGATGTTCTTCTCGGCGACCCTCGACGGCGAGATCGGAGCGCTCGCTCGCGAGTACACGACCTCGGCCTCCCGGTACGAGGCCGATCCGCCCGCCGGGCTCCACGCCGGCGAGGTCACCCACCGTTTCGTTGCGGTGCAGCACGATACGAAGATCGAGACGCTCGTCGAGCACCTTCAGGAGGCGGACGGCCTGACGCTCGTCTTCGTGCGTACGAAGCGCGGAGCCGATCGGCTCGCCCGCAAGCTCGCCTCGCGCGGCATTCGCGCGGAAGCCATGCACGGCGACCGCTCGCAGGGCGCTCGAGAGCGTGCGCTGGCTCGCTTCGACCGCGGTGAGGTACGGACTCTCGTCGCGACCGACGTCGCCGCGCGCGGCCTGGACATCGACGACATCGCCCACGTCATCAACTACGACCCACCGGAGGAGGACAAGGGCTACGTCCACCGCACCGGGCGCACCGGGAGAGCCGGGCGCGCCGGAAGCGCGATCACGTTCGTCCTCCCCGACCAGCAGGCCGAGACGAGCCGAGTCGCGAACCGACTGGGCCATCGGCAGCAGTTCGAGCAGGCAGGTCTGGAGACGGCGCGTCCGCGACTCGTCTACACGAGCCGTCGCGGGAGGCGTTCGAAGTGGTAGAGCCTCGGTCTACTCGGACCGCGCGAGCTGCTCGTCGATCCAGTCCTCCGCCGCGCTAGTCGGAAGCGAGAGCGCGAGCGCGATCTCGTCCGAGAGCAGACCTCGCGCCTTCAGGAAGACGTCCCGCTCGGCCGTGGGCAGTCGTGACGTGGCTCCGCTCGCCAGACGTAACCGCTCGCGCTGGGCTCCCTCGCTCACGATCTCGGCGAGTCCGTCGAGCGTTCCCGCCTGGAGCTTCTCCATCGTGTCGCGGCGGCGCGAGAGCCACGGATCGAAGCTGAGATCTCGGTCCTCGCGGAGCGTCTCGCGCAGCCGAGTCACGTCTGCCTTGCTCGCGACGGGGCGGAGCTGCTCCCGAGCCCGTTCGAGCGGTAGCGTCACGGTGAGCCCGTCGTCCAGCTCGAGCACGACGACCTCTCTGGTGACGCCGTCCGCGACCTGCTCCTTCCGCGCCGCGATGTGCCCGACGCCGTGCGCCCCGTACACGACCGCGTCACCGACGGCGAGCCTCATCGATCCAGAGTAGCCGGGGCCGCAGACGGGATTCTCTCGTCATCCCGAGCCAGCCGAAGGCGGATCGACTCGAGAAGCAGCACGCCCGCGTAGGCGACTGAACTGCCCCTTCCCGGGCTGTCGGGGAGGCAGGCCCTCCGGGACGTCCCTGATATCCTGGTCGGTCTTCAGCTCCCTCCTCCGCTGCTGCCCTCACTGCGAGTCGCGCCAGGTCTGAGCCTGATCGGGAGGTAGAGCCTTGGTGGGACGGTCCCTAACTGAAGCGCGGCGCTCGTGACTGCGCGGGTAGTTCGATGAAGCAGGACGGTGACCGCGGCGCGAGCGGCCAGGTTCGCCTTCTGCACGGCCGCTTCGAAGCACAGTTCGACGACGTCGACACCGCGAGAGCAGCTGCGCGCGACACGCGCGCGGTGGGCTTCGTCACCGACGTCGAGCAAGACACCACGGGCTGGCTCATCGTCGGCAGACGCAAGCTCCCCTTTCCCGGCGACGAGCGTGACCGCTACGCAAGTCGTTTCGAGGGGATTGCGGTGCGACACGGTGGCACGCTCAGGCAGTTCGTGGAAGAGCGGCCCGAAACCTCGGCGACTCAGGTGGCAGAGACGTAGCGAGGGGAGACGGGTGCCGATGCCGAGTGAGTCTCCGACGAGCGACGAGGCGCTCGGCCGGGCAAGCCGGTCCTATGGGTTTCAGCCTCGTCCGACCTCCCGGCGCATCCGATCAAGCGTCGCGGCCCACGGTGTCGTCCAGCCAGCGGAGGATCGGCGCGAGCGCGTCGCGGCTGTTTCGCTCCAGCATCAGCAGGTGCCCGTTGCCGTGAACACCGTGCTCGGCGAGCAGGATCCGGTTGACCCGACAGCCGGCTTGCTCGAGGAACGCCGCCGTGGCCGGACACGACTGGGCGAAGAGGGAGGCCTCCGCCTCGACGATCGCGATCGGGATCTCCGCCAGCGCGGGTAGCTTCCGCGCCGGCTCCGCCTGGAGCGTCCACGCGCCTGCCTGCGCCTTCGGCAGCTCGTCGGGAGACGCGGCAGGAGGGTCGAAGGTCAGCGGCGCTGCGGTGAGGCCCCAGGCGAGGGAGAAGTCGTTGTCGTCGCGAAACGGGGGGCCGAGGGGCTCGACGGAGACGATCGCCTCGACGAGCGAAGGTCGCGCGTCCGCCATCAGCCAGCCCATCGGGCCGCCGGCGGACGCGGTCATCAGGATCGCCGGTCCGATCTCGTCGAGCAGAGCAGCGCCGCGTTCGCGCTCGATCGCGTGCGCAGCGGAGATGTCGGCAAGCATCGGACCCGTCCCCGCGGCGAACTGGCGCACGCACGGGTCGTCCGGGCCGCCGCTTCCCGGCCACTGGGTGTGGAGCTCAGCGGTCGGATGCGGAGTCGGCGAGCTCGCGGCGTTCGTGAAGAGCGCGGAGACGAGCTCGACCGGGAGCAGGCCGCCCATCGGCCCGAGAGCATCCTGGTGGAAGGGCGAGCGGCCGTGGCCGGGCCGGTCGACGACGTAGACCGCGTATCCCTCCTGGAGCAGGAACGTCGCCCATCCCGGGCGGCCGTCGGGTGTGCCGAGCCAGTCCGTGCCCTGACCGCCGCCCCCGTGGACGAGCACGATCGGGAACGGCTTCGTGACGGTCGCCGGAGCCTCCCACTGCACGAACATCTGCCCGCGCGGAACGGTTCCCTGCGGCAGCGAGACGGTGTCGTCGCCGACCCAGAAGAAGCCGCGGCGGGCGGTGACGAGCTCGCCCTCGAGATGCCGCGGTCTGCCCATCCGCCCTATCTCTAGACCGCGAGGGACGCTTGCTCGAGCCGCGGCTTCACGTCCGACGCGAAGAGCTCGAGCGTGTGCTTCGCCTCGTCGAGGGTCATGTCGCCGGCCGGAAGCTGCAACGCCACGTGGTCGACCAGACCTGGCTCGAGGAAGGCGGCCCAGCGTTCGGCGATCTGGTCGGCCGTGCCGGCTCCGGCGACGATCGCGTCCTCGACGTGCGCGAGGATCGCGCGCAGCCCGGCTTGCGCGGCGTACGACTCCTCCTCGGAGATGATGAGGAGGTCCTTGCGGTGGACCGCCGCCGTGCGCCGGACGAGCCCCTCCATCGCTCTGCGGGCGACCGGGAGCGACTGCTCCTCGGGCCCGATCGCGACGATCATCGTGCAGCCCACGCGCGGGCGCGAGCCCGGCCCGTCGAAACGCACGGCATCGCCCTCGTGCTCGTTCCAGGCCTCGACGTAGAGGTCGTAGGTCGCCTGGTCGACCGGGCCCGCCCACATCAGGCTCATGCCGAAGCGGCCCGCGATCATGGGGTTGCCCGGGTACCAGAACGGGATCGGGTCCTGAAGCGGCCTCGTCGCGAGCGGAACCGTCGGGAAGTCCCAGAACGGGCTGTCCTCGCTCGAGATCTCGCCGGTCGCGAAGGCCCTGTGGATGATCCGGAGCGAGTCCTCGAACCGCTCCCGGGACTCCGTCCACTGGCTGCCGAACCAGGCGTGCTCGATCGGCGCGACCCCACGGCCGACGCCGAAGTCGAGCCGGCCGCCCGTCATCTGGTCGGCGACGCACATGTCCTCGAGGATGCGCACGGGATGGTGGAGCGGGAGGAGCTTCACCATCGGCCCGAGGCGGATGCGCTCCGTCACCTGCGCGGCCGCGCAGACGAAGAGCTCCTGATTGGGAGCCAGACAGAGGTCGGAGCCGTGGTGCTCGGCGAGGTGGTACGCCGAGAACCCGGCCTCGTCGGCCAGACGGACGAGCTCGAGCCGGTCCCGGAACAGGCGCTCCGTCGGGGTGCCGGGGATGCCCTCGATGTGATCGAAGATGCCGAAGGTCGTAGGCACGCAGAACGGTCCTTCCGGTCGGCGTCGCGGACGAGCCGCGTCCGTGGCGAGTCGGCGTAACCCTACGCCGGTCGGACACTCACCGTCGCGCCGTCCGCTGTCGTCCTGAGTTCAGTCCGCCGGCGGAATGGCGTGATTCGCCACGAACATCCCACGCGGGTCGTACTTCGCGCGGAGCTCGCGCAGCCGCTCGTAGGACGCCTCCGGGAACAGAGAGCGCGGGTCGACACGCGACTCAACGAAGTTCAGGTATCGCCGCCCGCTGTCCCAGGCCGAGAAGCGGTCGAGCATGTGCTCCACGCTTCGCTCGACGGCCGCTTTCATCTCCGCGTCGGCGGCGAAGCCGAACGTGAACAGGATGAACGGCTGGTCGATGGTCGGGACGCAGCCGTGGTCGGCCGGCGCCGAGCGCAGAGCTCCGCCGAGGTGCCTCACCTCGACGTGGAGGAGCGGCGAGCCGACGAAGCACTCCACCAGCGTGTCGATGGCCGCGGGCGGAAGGTCGTCGAGCAGGACCCCGTCGCCGGCGTACGGGAGCGGGAAGTCGGGATCCATGTTCACGAGGCTCAAGTCGCTCGTCGGCATCAGCGCGAACGTGTCGAACTCGGGCTCGAGGTCGCGGAGCGGCTGCACGAGCGCGGCGCCGTCGCTCTCCGAGCCGAGGAAGGCCGCCTCGGCGAGGACGAACGAGCGGCCGCGCAGGTGATCCGGGAGGAAGTCGACGTCGGGGAGCTGGAGCATCCTGCCGATCGACTCGCACTCGTCCGGAACCGTGTCGACCCACTCGCGCCAGGCGTTCAGGACCTCGGTCGCGCGCTCGATCGGCCAGAAGAGGCAGCCGGCGTAGATCGCGGGATGCGGGTAGAGGGCGAGCTCCAACGCCGTCACCGCCCCGAAGTTCCCGCCACCGCCGCGCACGGCCCAGAAGAGATCGGGCTCGCTGTCCTTGTCCGTGCGGACGTGCCGGCCGTCGGCCGTGACGACCTCCGCCGCGAGCACGCTGTTCGCCGCCAGGCCGTACTTGCGGATCATCCAGCTGAAGCCTCCCCCGAGCGTGTATCCGAGGATGCCCACGTCCGGAGACGTGCCTGCCAGGTAGCACAGCCCGTGCTCGCCCGCCGCCTGCGAGAGAGGCTTCCCGAGGACACCCGCCTCGACACGGGCGCGCCTTGCCTCCGCGTCGATCTCGATGCCGCGCATTCGCTCAGTCTTCAGGAGCAGCGTGTTCTCACCCCAGTCGATCGGGCCCGCGTTGTGTCCTCCCGCGTTGAACGCGATCCGCAGACCGCTGCTCGAGGCGAATTCGACCGTCGCGACGACATCGTCGACCGACTCCGGGTACACGACGCCGACCGGCCGCTGATCGACAGCCAGATTCCATGCCTGGCGCGCCGCGTCCCAGCCCTCGTCGTCGGGGAGAACGACGTCACCCGTGAGAGCGGCGCCGAGTGCGCGCAGATCGAGGCCCGCGGACTCGATCGCCATGGCGCAACCCTACTCAGCGTCGTCGCTGGGTGCGTCGGGTAGACCCGACATGACCAATTGCCGCCTCGGGCGCGCTAGAGAGCCAGCAGAAACTCCTCGACCGCTCCTGCGAAGTCGTCGACGTCGGCCTGCTCGAGTGGAAGCGAGAGCGCGATGAAGCCGCGGCGCCCGTACGAGAAGCCGCGCTCGAGCATGTGCAGGTGGAGGAGGGCGCGCAACTCCGCGGACTCGGGCACGTCGCCTTCGTTGTGCACCGGCCCGGGCGTGAAGTGCAGGCCGACGAGTGACCCGTAGCCGGTCGCGCAGAATGCGAGCTCTCGCTCCGCGGAGAATGCATTCAGTCGGTCGCGGAGGCGAGCGCCGAGCGTGTTCAGCCGGCTGATCTCTTCGTCCGTCAGGACCTGCGTCAGGCCCGCGGCTCCTGCCGCCATCGTGAGCACGTCGTTGTTGAAGGTCCCCCCGTGTTGAAGCGCGTCGGGCCGTGAAGGGTCGAAGCGCCGCATCAAGTCGCCACGGCCGCCGATGGCTCCGAAAGAGAGGCCGCCGCCGACGAACTTCGCAAGCGTGGTCAGATCGGGGTCGATCGCGTGCAGCTCCTGCATTCCGCCGCGGGAGAGACGCGCGGTCATCACCTCGTCGAATACGAGCAACACGCCGTGCGCCGTCGTTGCTTCGCGCAGCGCCCGAAGGAACGTCGGGTCACCAGGGATCACTCCAGCCGCCCCCTGCAGCGGCTCGACGATCACGGCGGCCAGCTCGTGCGCGCGCTCGCCGACGAGGCGCGCCGCTTCGGCGGCGTTGTTGTACTCCCCGATGACCCAGTCGAACGGTGGATTCAGCGGTGAGACGCCGTGGGCGAAGAGCAGGATGCCTCCGTGGTAGGCCCCACCGAACACGAGCACGCCCGACCGCTCGGTGACGGCCCGGCAGAGCGACAGCGCGAGGAGGTTTGCCTCGGTTCCGGAGTTGCAGAAGCGCACGAGCTCGATCGACGGGAACCGCGAGCAGATCGCCTCGGCGAGGACGGCTTCGTACCGATTCGGAGCCCCGAGCACGATCCCGTCCGCGAGCGCCGTTCGGATCGCGTCCGCGATGACGGCATTCGAGTGGCCGTAGAGGCCCGCGGTGTACTCACCGAGGAAGTCGACATACTCGTGGCCGTCCGCGTCGGTCAGGCGCGCCCCCTCGCCGTGGACGATCGTCAAGGGGAACGGCGGTTGGTGGATGGTCGTACGCGTGTTTCCGCCCGGCATGAAGCGTGCTCGCTGCTCATGGAGCCGGCGTGACTCGGGATTCGCTGCCACGTATCGCGTCTCTGCCTCCGCCAGCCGGGCGACGAGATCGGCGACCGCGTACATGCCGCGATCCTACGTCCGTGGCCTCTCTGGCCACGATCCGGAACGTCCGCGCTGCCGGCTCAGTCCTGCGTCTTCAGCCCACGCAGTCTCGGCAGAGCTGTCGTGGAGCTCCTGCTCGGGCAGGCCTGTCCGCCGACGAGAAGAGAGCAGGAGCGACGCGGCCCTCTTCTCCTGCTCCGGCTCTGGACTTCTCGTTTGACAGGGCGGGTGCGTGTGTCTGAGGATGGAAGCGCATGGCATAAGCCAACAAGAACGAGGGGAGAGATGATGAAGCTGCTGCTTCTGCTGAGCTCGGCCATCGTGCTCGCAGTGAGTCTCACCGGTTCGGGCGCCGTCGCGGCTCCGCAGGAGACATGCGACGGCCCAATTAGCGGACTTCACGGGAGTGTCACCGTCACAGGAACGTGCGCCGTCGCCGGCCCGCTCACGATCCACGGCAACCTGACCCTCGGCCACGGCACGGTGTTCGTCGGGTTCGGACCGGCCGTACAGATCACGGGCAACGTGAAGGTGGGCCAGGGTGCGCTCCTCGCCATCGGCTACAACGCGGCCCCGGGCGTCCTGGGCCCCGACACGGTCGGCGGGAACGTCGTCGCCAACCAGCCGTTGTCGATCTATCTGGGGAACATGACCGTGCACGGCAACGTCGTCTCCAACGGGGGCGGCACGGTCCACCGCTTCTACAACTTCCCGATCAAGGACAACAAGATCGGCGGGAACGTCGTCATCCACGGCTGGACGGGCGGCTGGTGGGGGGTCATCGCCAACACCATCCACGGGAACGTCGATGTCTCCCGCAACACGAGCGTGGTGCACCCAGCGGATGACCCGGCCTGCGAGGCGTCGGGGACGTTCCCGACCGGTTGCGACCCCGCGCCCGGGAAGGACGACGACTCGAGCGAGGTGCAGTCGAGGGGTACCGCCAACCCGCAGCACATCTCCGGCAACCTGATCTGCCACGGGAACACGCCACCGGCGCAGATCAACCCGGCCGACGGCGGAGCCGCGAACATCGTCGACGGACACAAGATCGGCGAGTGCGCCGGGCTCTAACCGCGCACGGCTGCTGCTCGGCCGCCGGCTGAAGTCAGCCGGCAGGGAAGAACCAAGGGGAGGCCCGCGACGGCGGGCCTCCCCTTCGGAGCGTGCGGGGTCAGCGCCGCCGGCTCGGCCTTGCGATTCGCTCGAAGGCGCGCCCGCCGCCGTCCTCGCTCGTGAACGCCGACAGCTGGATCGTCTCGTCTTCGAGCACGAGCCCCGATCCGAGCACTCCCACGCCGCGGAGGCGGACGTCTTCGCCGAGGCCTCGCGTAGACAATCTGCGGGCCACAGAGCTCCGCGGTCTTGAACCGCCGCGAATGTGCGATCCTCGTGTGGTCGTCATGGGCTCGACCTCGTACGAGCAGGTCTGTGCGGCTCACCGCTGGGTCGTACCTCCGCGGTACAACCTCGCGGCTGACGTCTGTGACAAGCATCCGCGCGACAAGTTGGCGATGGTGTGGGAGAGCTTCGACGGCTCGCACCGGGAGCTCGTCTGGGGCGAGCTACAGGACTTGGCGAATCAGGCCGCGCACACGCTCGCAGCACACGGCGTCGAGCGCGGCGATCGCGTTGCCGTCGTTCTCCCACCGATGGCCGAGACGGCCGCAATCTTCTTCGGCGTCTGGAAGCTCGGCGGGATCTTGCTCTCGATGTCCGTGCTCTACGGCGACGACTCGATCCGACACCGGCTCGCTGATTCAGGGGCCAAGCTTGTCGTCACGGACGCGGCGAACGCCCACCGCTTTGGTGCTGCGGCGGCGCAGCTCCTCGTCCTCGACGAGCACACGCTCGCCGGCGCACCGACCGAGCCGATCACGTGTGACACCTCGGCCGACGATCCGGCCCAGCTCTACTACACGTCGGGCACGACGGGGCTCGCGAAGGGCATCGTGCACGCGCACCGCTACATCCTCGGCCACGAGGAGTTCGTCTACTGCCACCAGGTCGAGGACGGCGAGCGGTTCCACGGCATGGGCGAGTGGGCATGGGCGGCCGGAATCGCGCCCCTCCTCGGGCCCTGGCGTCTCGGCGCGGTGCAGTGCGTCTATCGGCGTGAGGCTGGCTTCGACCCGTACAAGCAGCTCGACTTCCTGAGTCGCCACCAGGTCACGAACGTCTTCACGACGCCGACGGCGATGCGCTCGATGATGGCGATCGACGACGCCGGAACGCGCTACCCGCAGGTCTTCCGCCGCGTCTGCTCGGCGGGCGAGCCGCTGAACCCCGAGGCGATTCGCTGGTTCCGCGAGCAATACGGGCTGACGGTGCTCGACTACTACGGCCTGACCGAGTCGTACCCGCTGGTCGCGAACTACCCCTTCCTGGAGGTGCGCGATGGCTCGATGGGCAAGCCGATGCCGGGTTGGGACGTCGAGATTCTCGACGAGGACGAGAGTCCCGTGGCGCCGGGGGAGCGCGGCGAGATCTGCCTGCGTGCGCGCTCGAATCCGCACTACCCGCTCGGCTACTGGCAGCGGCCGGAGGAGAGCGAGGAGGACTTCGGCGGTGAGTGGTTCCACTCGAAAGACGCAGCTCGCCAGGACGAGGACGGCTACGTCTGGTACGAGGGTCGCGCCGACGACGTGATCATCGCCGCCGGCTACAGGATCGGCCCGTTCGAGGTCGAGTCGGCGTGCCTCGAGCATGCCGCCGTGCGCGAGGCCGCAGCCGTCGCCTCCCCGGACGAGCTGCGCGGCCACGTCGTCAAAGCCTTCATCGTCCTGGCGGAGGACCATGAGCCCTCCGACGAGCTTGCCCAGGAGATCCAGGGCTTCGTCCGCGAACGCCTCTCCGCCTACGCCTACCCGCGGCGGGTCGAGTTCGTCGACGATCTGCCGAAGACCTTGACCGGCAAGATCCGCCGCATCGAGCTGCGACAGCTCGAGCAGGACCGCGCCGCCCAGATGCCTACGCCACCTCGCTGACGCGGATCACGCAGCTCCCGCCCGCGGGGCGGGCGCGAGTCGTTCAGCAGGGTCAGGCCCAGCGCGTCAACTTCCCGGCGGCGGCTCGGGCTGCTACACCCGGCTCAAGGTGTGAGCCCCCGGCCCGAGCCCGGCAGCCTCGTCTCCCGGGTTGAGGAGCCCGCACGTCTTGAGCGAGAGGCAGCCGCAGCCGATGCACGTCGTCAGCCGTGTGTGGAGTGCCTCGAGCGTGCGGATGCGCTCGACGAGGTCGTCGCGCCAGCGGATCGAGAACCGCTCCCAGTCGCGCGTCGTCGGCGCCTTCTGCGTCGGGAGCGTGCTCAGCGCCGCGCGGATCTCTTCCAGCGGGATCCCGGCCGCCTTCCCCGCCTGGATGACCGCGACGAGGCGGAGCGTCACGCTCGGGTAGCGGCGCTGGTTCCCGTCCGTGCGGCGAGCGCGGATCAGTCCCATCCGCTCGTAGAACCGAAGTGCGGAGTCGGAGACGCCGCTTCGTGCGGACAGCTCGCCGATCGTCAGCTCACGTGCCACTTGACTTGAACCTTAGTTCAGGTTCTATGGTGCCCGAAATGGCCGTCTCGACTGCCCATGCCTACGAGGATCTGCCCGCGCTCCTCGAGCTGCTGAGCGGCGACGAGAAGCACGATCCGAGCTCGTACTCGACGCTCGACGTGATCTGGGTGCTGTACGACCGGATCCTGCGGATCGACCCGTCGCGGCCGGACGATCCTGACCGCGACCGCTTCCTGCTCTCGAAGGGACACGGCCCGGCCGCCTTCTACGCCGTCCTTGCCGCCAAGGGGTTCTTCCCGGTCGAGACGCTCGCCGGCTTCGGCGAGTTCGACTCGCCGCTCGGCCACCACCCGGACCGCGTGCTCGCACCGGGCGTCGAGATCTCGAGCGGCTCGCTCGGGCACGGGCTCGGGCTCGCCGTCGGGTTGACGCTCTCGCTCGACGTGCAGAACCGGGTCGAGCCGCGCGTCGTCTGCCTCGTCGGAGACGCAGAGCTCGAGGAGGGCAGCAACTTCGAGGCGATTCAGTTGGCGGGGAGGCTCGCGCTCGGCCGTCTCACCGTGGTGGTCGTCGACAACCACTCGTCCACACACGGCTGGCCGGGCGGAATCGCGAAGCGCTTCGAGCTCGAGGGCTGGAGCACCGTGAACGTGTGGGGACGTGACCACGACGCGATCGAGGCGGCCTTCCGCGCTGCTCCGGGCGACCGGCCGCACGTCGTCGTCGCCGACATCCCGGAGGACGGCGCGTGACGACGTCGATGCGCGAGCGGTTCCTCGACGTCGTCGCCGACGCGCTCGACCGCGACCCGCGTGTCGCGGTCGTGCTCGCCGAGATCGACGTCGCGAGGATCTCCCACCGCGAGGCGGCGCGACGCCACGCGCGCCGCGTGGTCAACGTCGGGATCCGCGAGCAGCTCATGATCTCGGTCGCGGGCGGGCTGGCTCTCGGCGGCCTGCGGCCGGTCGTCGAGTCCTTCTCGCCGTTCGTCGTCGAGCGCCCGTTCGAGCAGATCAAGCTCGATCTCGGCCACCAGGACGTGGGCGCGGTGCTCGTGAGCGTCGGGGCCTCGTACGACTACGCCGGGGAGGGGCGGACGCACCAGGCTCCGGAGGACGTCGCACTGCTCGCGACCCTGCCGGGCTGGACGATCCACGTCCCCGGACATGCGGACGAGGCGGAGTCGCTGCTCGAGCAGGCGATTGCGGGTGACGATCGCGTCTACGTCCGGCTCTCGGAGGAGACGAACGCCGAGCCGATGCACGCCGACGGGCTCGCGGTGCTCCGCCGGGGAAGCGACGGCGCGCCCGTCGTGGTGGCGGTCGGGCCGACGCTCGACCGGGTGAGCGCGGCGACCGCCGATCTCGACGTGACGCTCGCCTACCTCGCGACCGTCCGTCCGTTCGACGCCACGGGCCTACGCGCGGCGACGACCGGGACGGACGTCGTTCTCGTCGAGCCGTACCTCGCCGGCACGTCGGCGGGAGAGGTCGCGGACGCGCTCCGCGACAGGCCGCAGCGCCTCGCGAACCTGGGCATCCGGAACACGGAGCTCCGCCGCTACGGGCGCGGCGACGAACATCGCGTTGCACACGGCCTCGATGCAGCCGGGATCCGGGCGTCGCTGGACCGATTCTTCGAACGAGCGGCCTAACGCGGAGAGTCCGAGAGGATCGGGCATTACGTCGAGGCACGTTGCCTCTAGTGCCGAGACGTAATGCCCGACCCTCTCGAGGCGCGGCGTCCGGCCGCTCAGAGCTCCCCGAGCTTGCTCGCGAAGTCCTTGACGAGCGCGTCGAGCACGCCCGCAACGACGCCTTCGCCCATCGACGCGGCCTTGCCGGTGACCCGAGCCGTTGTGTGGATCGTGCCGCCGCCGTCCTCGAGCTGGAAGACGATGTCGCCGTCCGCATGCCCCTGGCCGCCGGTTTCCCTCGACCTGATGTACATGACGGCCCGGTGCGTCGCGTCGTCCCGCTCCACGACCTCGAGCGAGCCCGTGAACGTCATCGACATCGCGCCCATCTTCACGGCGATCTGCGCCGTGACGGACTCCGGCCCGGCCTTCTCGACCACGCTGCCGCCCTGAACGCACGGCACGAGACGCTCGAGATCGAGGATCGCGGCGAAGCTCTCGTCGATCGGCTTCGTCGTCGAGAACCGATGATCCAGCTCGACGGCCATGGCGACCCAGAACCTACCGGAGCGACGTAGGCGCCTCTCCGGAGAGTGGATCAGGGCGGCTTGCAGGCGTCACGCACCGCGATGCGGCGTCCTCGGTCGCACCAATATGGCTGCATATTGGTGCTCCCTGCGTCCTTGCCTCGCGGCGCGTGCCGCGTGCCATCCACCGCGACCACTCTCCGGAGAGGCGCCTAGAGTCCTCGCCGACTGCGAGTGACGGGCGACTAGAGCTCCGCGTGGAGATCCCTCGAGGCACGCATACGTTCGGGCCGGCGAACGGCTCCCTCTGGGTCAAGACCGGCCGGGCCGGCGCGGCGGCCATGGCCGCGCATGACCTGCTGATCCAGGTCACGGGCTGGCAGGCGACGCTCGACGTCGCTGCGGATCCGAGTGCGTGCAGCCTCGCGATCGACGTGGATTCGACGTCGCTGCGCGTGCGGGACGGGGCCGGCGGGATGCAGCCCCTCGTCGACGAGGACAAGGAGTCGATCCACCAGACGATCGACGACGAAGTCCTGAGGCGGATGGCGATCGAGTTCCGGTCGACCGTGGTGGAGGTCTCGGACGGCGCGGTCGCAGTCCGTGGGGACCTCACCCTCGTCGGAAGCGTCCACCCGCTCGCGTTCGATCTCTCGGTCGGCGACGACCTCAGGCTTACCGGCAGCTTCGTGCTCAGGCAGTCCGAGTGGGGGATGGAGCCCTACTCGGCGCTCTTCGGCGCGCTGAAGGTCGCCGACGAGGTCGAGATCACCTTGGACGCGGCCTGGCCCGGAGCCGACGGTGCGGACTTCGACGACCTGCCGGAGTGGTCCGCTCCCGAGTTCGAGTGGAAGTTCACGCCGATCGTCGATCCGGGCATCTCGAGCTTCGTCTGGGCCCTGATCTTCTTCCTCTACCTCTGGCTCGGGATGGTGGTCGTCGGCGTCTCGTCCGCGACGGCGCTGATCCTCGCGCTCGTCACCGGATGTTTCCTCTTCCTCTACATCCGGACGAGAGGCGTCGGCCGGAAGGAGGACTCGGAGGCTCGTCCTCCCGACCCGGATCGCGGGAGCTAGAGCCAGAGATCACTCGATCCTCGAGCTCGGTGTTTGGACCGGCTGTGTTCCGGAGAAACAGCATCGGGCGCGCTCGACCCCGGGGACCGGGGCGGGCGCGCATTCGCGCTCTCTAGCGCGGCAAGTGCAGTCCCAGCAGGCGCGGGAGCGCCGCCACGGCTGCCGTCACCCGGCCCGGCTCGCGTCCGGCGTCCTCGGCGGCGTCCTTCGCGAGCAGCGCGCGCCGGATGGTCGACCCGCCTGCGTAGCGGAACGGCTCGGGCGGAAAGAGCTTCCGCGGCGGCTCGACGATCTCGAGGCGGGTCCGCTCGTCCCGTCGGTCGAGCGCGAGCCGGGCGAGGATCTCGCCGCCGAGGTACGTCGGCCCGACCCCGTTGCCGGTGAACCCGAAGCCGTGGTGCACGCGTCCGCGGCTCCCGAAGATCGGGAGGTGCGTGGGCGAGACGTCGATCGGGCCGCCCCAGGCGTGGGTGACGCGCTTGCCGTGGAGCTGCGGGAAGAAGCGGAGGAGGCTGTCGCGGGTCCGCGCGATCACGCGTGGATCGCGTTCGAGGCGCGTCGTGACACGCTTGCCGAGCCCCATGACGCCGCCGCCCCAGCCGAACGCGATGCGGTCGTCGCTCGTCGTCCGCATGTAGTGGATCAGCCGCCGGCTGTCGACGATCGCCTCGCCGTTCGTCCAGCCGAGCTCCTCGAGCACCTCCGGAACCGGCTCGGTGAGGACGATGTGACTCGACGCGACGGCGAGCGAGAGCCGGTGGCCGGCGAAGCCGACCGCTGCCGAGTTGACGGCGAGCACCGCAGAGCGAGCTCTCACTCGGCCGCTCCGCGTCTCGACGCTTCCGTCACGGTGGAGTCGCGTGACGTGCGTTCGCTCGTGGATCCGCACTCCGCGGGCGAGAAGCCGTTCGCGGAGGCCGAGCGCGAGCCGTGCAGGCTGAACGGTCGCGTTCAGCCGGTAGACGGCGCCTCCGAGGAAGAGCGGGGAGTCGCAGCGCACCCGGATCTCGGCGGCATCGGCGGCGGCGATCTCCCCGGGCTCGCCGAGCGCGGCGGCTGCTTCGACCTCTTCGTCCCACGAGCCGACCTGCGACTCCGACGTCGCGACTCGCAGCATCGGAGCGGGCCGGTACCAGGCGTCCACCTCGTTCGC
The DNA here is from genome assembly GCA_963809405.1 of uncultured Actinomycetes bacterium. Classification (GTDB taxonomy): domain Bacteria; phylum Actinomycetota; class Thermoleophilia; order Gaiellales; family Gaiellaceae; genus GMQP-bins7. Next base: position 130,558 of record CAWEJN010000002.1, on the reverse strand, counting down.
CTCGCACCACGCGCCGACACCACGCACCGCGTCCTCCGACGCACGGCAGACCGCGAGCGCGGCGGCGTCGCCCGAGCGCTCACGGATCGTCTCGGCGTCTCCCCAGAGCGTCTCGCAGAACCCGCCGTTCCGACCGCTCGGCCCGTGTCCGCAGACCGCGGTCTCGAGGAGGAGCACGTCGAGGGTCGGCTCGAGCTCGAGCAGCTGCCAGGCCGTCCACATGCCGAGGTAGCCGCCACCGACGACGACGACGTCCGTGAGCGCGTCGCCCTCGAGCGGCCTGGTGGGCGTGACCGGACCTGCCTCCTCGAGCCACCAGCCCGTGCGCGTGTGGCGGATCGTCCCCACCGCGCGACGCTAACAGCGCCGCAGAGACAGAGGGTGGCGGACGGGATTCGAACCCGCGACCACCGGGACCACAACCCGGGGCTCTACCAACTGAGCTACCGCCACCGCGGCCGGGACAGGATAGCGCCCGGTTCCGGGGCGTCAGTCCGGGCCGAGGATTGCCTGGGTCTGCGTCGTGCGGCCGACGCGGCGGTCGCTCGCGTCGAGGAGATCCGTCTCGACGACGATCGTCGTGCGCCCTCGGTGGAGCGGACGCGAGCGTGCCCGCACGGTTCCTTCCCGGACGGCGCCGAAGAAGTTCGTCTTCGACTCGATCGTCACCGTCGTCGCTCCGGACGGCAGGTTGAGGAACGCGCAGACACCTCCGGCCGAGTCCGCGAGTGCCATGAGCACGCCGCCGTGGAGCGCTCCGCCGGCGGTGCAGAGCTCGGGCGCCCACGCGAGGGTCGCGACGACCTCCTCGGCGTCGCCGACGATCGACTCGATCCCGAGCGTGGGGCCGAAGGGCATCGCGTCGGCCACGAACGCGGTGAGATCCTGCGGCGGCTCGCTCACGGCGCGGGGGACTGTACCGCGGGCGTTGACGGATCCGGCCGCGGCGCCTACCCTTCCCGAGTCGGTCGTCGAGCGAGAGGAGGTCGTCATGAAAGTGAAAGCGCTGCGCACGACTCCTCGGCTCGCCGCGATCCTCTGAGCTAGATCGCTCCGTCGGTTGCCGCGGGCCGCGGCCATGGCATCCGAGCGAAGGAGCACACCTTGTCCGTTCGACCCCTGGCCGACCTCGGCTGGACCGACGAGCTCGAGGCGGCCTTCATCCAGTACGAAGAGCGCGGGTTCGAGCCTGCGCGCGTCGTCGCGGAGCACCGCGGCGGCTATCTCGTCCGCACCGAGCGCGACGAGCGTCTCGCGCACCCGCGCGGCAAGCTGCGAGACGACGAGATCGTGGCAGGCATGCCCGCCGTCGGCGACTGGGTCGCCGTCTGCGACGCGAGCGGCGAGCGCTACGCCGTCGAGGCGGTCCTCCCGCGCCGCACGAAGATCTCTCGCAAGACCCCGTGGCTCAAGGTCGAGGAGCACGTGTTGGCGGCCAACGTCGACACCGTGTTCCTGGTCTCGGGCCTCGACGGAGACTTCAACCCGCGGCGCATCGAGCGCTACCTCACGGCTGCGTGGGACAGCGGCGCAAGCCCGGTCCTGGTCCTGACGAAGCTCGACCTCCTCGACGACGCCTCGAAGCTCGTCGAGGCGGAAGGTCTCGCGATGGGTGTTCCCGTGCTTCCCGTGAGCAACGTCAGCGGCGACGGGCTGGACGCTGTCTCCGCACTGCTCGAGCCCGCGAGGACAATCGCCCTCCTCGGCTCGTCCGGCGTCGGCAAGTCGACGCTCGCCAACCGGCTGGCGGGACGGCGGCTGATGCCGACGGGCGACCTCCGGGCCGACGGCCGTGGGCGCCACACGACCCGCCACCGACAGCTGCTCGTGCTGCCGAGCGGTGCGCTGCTCCTCGACACGCCCGGTCTGCGAGAGCTGCAGGTCTGGGAGGGCGACGTCGACGCCGCGTTTGCAGACATCGCCGCGCTGGCCGGCGAGTGCCGGTTCACGGACTGCGCGCACGAGACCGAGCCGGACTGCGCGATCCGCGAGGCGCTCGCGACGGGTGCGCTCGACCCGGACCGGTGGAAGAGCTACCTGAAGGTCCAGCGTGAGCTCAGGGCGGTGACCAGACGCCGCGGCTCACGCGAGCACCGGGAGCTGAAGCGGCGCTGGCGGCAGCGGGCTCGGGAGACGAGGCAGGCGAGGAGACGCGGCTGGAAGGTGTGACGCGATCAGGCGCGGGCGCGGGCTCGCCAGCGAACGAACGCGAATCCGCCGACCAGGACGAGCACGAGGGCGAGCACGACGCCTCCGGCGAGTAAGCGCTGGCCGAGCTGCGACGAGCTCTCGGTCCTCGGCACCGCGGGCATCGCGATCGGATGGCCTGCCTGCCTGGAGAGCGCGACGACGGCTCTCGTTGCGGCCAGCACGACCCCGTCGTCTCCCTGCTCGACCGGCATCGAGGCGAGTGTCCGGTACTCCTTCGAAGTGCCCTTCTTGTAGTGGGCGAAGCCGATCCCCGAGGGCATGACGATCAGGAGCGGCCCCTTGTAGCAGCACACGAGCTCGAGGTCGAGGAAGCTCGCATACTCCTTCGGCTTCCCCCAGAGCGAGGTGATCGCGCCGAGGTCGGGGATCGTCTCGATGACGGCGACCCGGATCGGATAGCCCGCCCGCGTGGCATTCGTGATCGCGGTCGTGAGGGCCGTCTGCGCTCCCTTCGAGCTGTTCGTGTCGAAGGGGATGAAGACCGTCTGTGTGTAGAGGACGTCGCTCGCCGGGTCGCCGTCGGCGCGGGCGCTCGTCGGGACGACCACGGCGCCGACGGCGGCTACGACGAGGGCCGCGGCGAGCAGCCTCGCGGCGCTAGCCAAGCGTGCTCACCGCCAGCAGCGTGACCACGAGGACCGCGACCGCTCCGGCCGCGAGCGCGACGAGCGCGAGCAGCAGGTTGAGCGGGACGCCCGACGTAGTGTGCTTGTGCTCGCTCATCCGTTTGCCTTGTCGACGAGCTGGACGGTGAACGGCTGGTCGTTAGGCGGCCGGACGTCGAAGGCGAGCGCCCAATGCCCGACCATCACGAGCGCCGGCGCCGACCGCGTGTACGTGCCGGGCGCGGTCTCCGGGAAGCTGTACGCGAGCTGCCCCATCTCCATGTCGAGCATGGTGAACGTCGTCGTCACGTCGACACCGCGGACGGGCGCGCCGTCCTTCGTGATCGAGACGGAGAACGAGTTCGGGACGGCGGCGCGGTTCGGGTCGACCCGAAACTCGAGCTTGTACGGGCCGTGCTCGACGGTCTCCACGACCGCCCCCGGGCCGACATGGGCAGTCGCGCTTCCGATCCCTGCGAGCGCCTTCGGCGGCGGGGGAAGGCTGGAGAGAACGGCGGCGGCGAAGATCACGGCCGCGACGAGGACGATCTCGCCGCTCACGAGGATGCGCAGGAGCGAGGCTGCGCTCCTCGCTTTCTCGGGCTGCGCCTCCGCGTTCTGGAGCCGGGGCGTGTTGCGGAGCATGTTGATCGGCGCGAACAGCATCGCGGCCCCGAGCAGCGCGATCTTGACGAGGAGCGCCTGCCCGTACGAGGTCTGCCAGAGTGAGGAGACCGTCGGGAGGTGGATGATGGCCGCGGTCGTCCCCGACGCGATCAACGCCATCACGGAGACGAATGCGACCCGCGAGAAGCGCGGGACGCAGACCGAGAGCCCCGGGATGCGCCGCTCTGCCCCGAGGCCGATGCCGACGGCGATCAGCCCGATCAGGCCGCCGATCCAGAGCGAGCCCGAAGCGACGTGGATCCAGTCGAGGGCGATCGAGACTCCGCGCGGCGACGTCTCCGCCGCGTGGCCGGCCAGCCCGGGAACGAGCACCGCCGCGGCGGCGGCGAGGAGCGCGCCGATGAGCGCGAGCATCTCGGCGACGGGACGCTGGCGCGCCTCCGGACGCTCGACGCGCAGCAGAATGATCGAGGCGATCGCGAAGAGCGCGAGGATGAGCTCGAGATCGAGGAATCCACGGCCGAAGGCGGACGCGCGCAGGAGTGGCGTCAGCGCGCCGATGTCCCAGATCGAGCGCAGCGCGAACTTCGCAGTGGCGGCGAAGACGTAGATCGGCGTCGCCACGAGCGCGACGCCCACCGCGACGAGGAAGGCGATCGTGACCGCGCGCAGGGAGCTACCGGGAACGCGCTGCCTCATCGGGCGCGCGACGATCGCGCGGAAGACGAAGAGCCCGACCGCGGCCATGACCGACAGGAACACGACCCAGCGCGCGATCAGGAGGCCGGGCGTGGCGGCGGTCTCGCTGATCGACGGGATCACGAACTGGGGCGCCGGCCCGGGGTTCGGCCCGACCGCGAACGTGAACGCCCCCCGGACCGGGTGACCGTCCACCGAGATGGCGCGCCAGTAGACGAGGTACCACCCCTCGTCGAGGTGTTTCAGCGGAACATCGAGCTGGTCGGGGTTCGAGGGCGAGCGTGCCGGGGCGCCCGCCGTCTTCTGCTCACCGGCCGCGTTCGTGACGGAGACGATCGCGAACCGCGGCTCGACCGCCTCGCTGTACGTCAGCGAGACCTGCGGAGGCGAGCTCGAGACGGTGCCGCTCGCTGACGGCACCGTCGCGACCAGGTACGCGTGAGCGGGCGCCGCGACCGGCATGGCGAGCGCCGCCGCGAAGGCGGCGGCCACGGCCAGGATGCGCCCGCGCCGGGTCATGCCAGCGCTCGACCTCCTCGGCGGGCGACGAGCGCGACGACGGCCAGGATGAGCGCGACGCCGCCGACGACCAGCGCGACGATCGAAAGGGTCGAGGTTCCTCCGCCGAGCGAGCTCTTCGCCTCGATCGTGGGCGCCGGCGTGTCCGACGACTCGGAGCCGGTCCAGTCGACGACCTTCCCGTTCGAGTACGTCTGACGGACAGCGAACGAATACGTCTTGCTCGAGGCGGGCGTCGCGAGGAACTGGAAGACCGAGTCCTCCTCGGTCGGGACGTTGCCACCCGTCCATGTCACCTTCTGGATGACCGTGTCCTCGCCGGAACCCGTCTGCTGGACCGACCGCTTCCATCCGACCGAGGCAACGAAGGAGTCGATCGAGAAGCCCGACGGCGGTGTGAGCTCGATCGCGGTCGTCGTCGCGTTCTCCTCCTCCGTCGGCACGGCCAACGTGTACAGCTGCGTCGCCTTCGCGAGTGCGACCGACGGGCTCATCTCGGCGTGCGCGAACGCGCTCGAGGTGAGGACGAGCGCGCCGACCGCGAGTCCTGCGACGGCGAGCACGCTCCTCGCCACCGACCGCTGGATCGTCATCTCCGACTCCCTTCTGTCGACGTTCGACTCATGTGACCTTCAGGGTGAAAGGCGCGGTAAGGATGTGGCCGTCCACACGCGTCTGGAGGAAGAGGCGCCAGGTTCCCGCGACCGGGACGAGGACGCCGACCTTCAAGCGTCCGGGCGTCGTCGAGTTGCCGGTGATCTTCGCGCCGCCGAGGACGCTCGTGCACCCTGTCGCGCCGCTCGAGCAGACGTGCGTGTGGAAGTAGTCCAGCGAGCCCCTGCGGAAGAAGATGGCATGGGCCAGGGCGCCGTACCACGGTGTGAATCGCGCAGGCGTCCCATCGGGACGATTCACCGTCACCGTCAGGAGCGCGGGCGAGATCGCCTTCAGGCGAGGTTTCCCCTGCAACGTGAATCGGTACCCGTCGGTCGTGACCGTCGAGCCGTACGGCGGCAAGGTCTTCGCGTGGTACGCGCCCTTGACGACGATGTCGTCGAAGAGCTGGAAGTTGCGTTGCGGCCCCGACGTCTTCGGGTAGGCGTCCACGACGACGCGGTATCTGCCCGGCGCCGGGAAGGTCACCGTCTCGGCCACCCTGCCGTTCGCCTGCACGGGCGGGTGACGATGGATGATGTACGCGAGGTCGTCGCGCACGATGATCAGATGGATGCCCGTGTGGGGACCCGAACCTCGCCGGTAGCGAACGAGCGGCTTTCCCGACGGCTGCCGGATCGTGAACGAGACGCGAGTCGGACGACCCGGCTGCGCGGGCGTCGCGGGTTCGAAACCCACCAGGCCGTACGTCCGGGCCGCCCGGATCGTGGGGGTCGAGACCCCCGATCCGCCCGACCCGCAGCCGGCGAGGAAGAGCAGGCACGCGACGAGGATCCCCGTGATCGGGACCAGCCGGCGATCGAAGTGAGTGGTCATAGGCCTTTCCGGAATCGGTAGGAGGGGTGAGGCGCGACGTACGGACCGAGCTCGAGCACGATCTCGGCGTGGCGCGCGAGCACGATCGAGGACAGAGACCCGCGATAGCGTCGGCCGTCGACGTAGGCGCGGACGGGGCGCTGCGCGTCCGTGCGGAAGCCGACGAGGCGGGTTGCCGAGAGCCCCTTCCCCCAGACCGCGAAGAAGTCGCCGAGGGTCCGTCGCCCGCCGCGTGCGACCTCGATCACGCCCGTCGGCTCGCGTGTCCGCACGGGGTAGGAGCAGCGGCCCGAGACGACGTACGCGCTCCGCCGGGCGAGCGGCGGCGAGATCCCGATCCCGGCGGGGACGATCAGAACACGGCCGCGCGCGAAGAGCTCCAGGTGGACGCCCATGCGTGGAACTTCGCTCGCCGCGCACGACATGGATCGCACCGGCTTCGCGAGCGCGACGGCGTGGCTCGCGGCGGCGGGGTGGAACGCCGGTCCGGCGCCGATGGGCGTCGGGACGAGCGCTCCGGCGGCCGAGCTCGAGGCGACGAGCGCGGCCGAGGCGGCGATTCCGAGTGCCCTCATCGAGACCTCCCGCGAGGAATCGCCATCTCGACGCGCACCGGCTCGTCGCGCTTCCGACCGTGCCCGCGATCCGAGTCGCGAAGGAGCAGAACCGCTGCGCAGGCGGCCGCGACGGAGCCCACGCTCACGGCGACCGCTGTCGCTGAGCGAACCACTCCCGCGGGGAGGGACGAGATGACGAAGCCGTGCGTGAGGACGCTCGCCTCGCTCAGCCCGACGAGCGTGGCGAGCACGGCCACGAAGCCGGCTACGGCGTGCCGGCCGCCTGGCACCCGGAGGAAGACGGCGATCGCCGCGGCGGCGATCGCGAAACAGATGAGGACGTTCGCCCACGCCGCGGTATCGGAGCGTCCGGGCACGAACGCGAACGACACGCTGAGCACGACTGCCGCGCTCCCCGCGATCGCGGCTCCGGAGTAGAGGGCGGCCTCGACGAGACCGCGCCTGCGCGTGACGACCGCGGCTCCGACCGCAGCGGTGACGCCGAGCAGCACGAGCCACGGCCAGAGCGGCGGCCCGCTCGCGTGCAGGAGGCGGCCGGAGATCGCCTCGGCCCGGCCGTCGACGACGATCGGGATCGTCCACCCGGCGACGTTCCCCTCGGGGTACGTGCGCCCAGGCCGCGGCCCGAGTCGGTGATCGTGCCACGCGAAGCGGTGCTCGTCCGAGATATGCGACCAGGAGGGAGTCGCCTTCGGATCGAGCGCCGGAACCGATCCGCGTCGTGCGAGGTTGTTCGCGATCGCCGACGGCGAGCGCTCGTTCACTTCGACCCCCGCGGGTGTGAAGCGCAGGAAGGGCTCGCCGGCGAACCCGAGCACGACGACGGTGCTCGTCGCGGGCACCCGCAGTTCGAGCTTGCGGTCCCCGTCGATGATGGCGGCGCTGAGCTTCCCGCTCGCCCCCGTGGACGTGACCCGCGCGCGGTAGTCGAGCGCGTTCACGAGCGTGCCCGAGTGCGCTCCCGCCACGGCGGGGAGGCCGAGGGCGACGACCGCCACGATCGCGAGCGCGATCGATCGTCGACGTAGGTTGGTCGGCTGCAGCCGTGCAGCCACGAGGCTCCTTCCGGTCGATTCGCTTCGCGCGCCGTACTTGGCGCGCACGCAGGTCGTCCTAGGAGAGGAGGGGTGGGGCGCGGAGCCCGGCGTGGACGGCGAGAGGAGAGCGAGGGCGAAGCGCGAGGAGCACGCCCCGCCAGCGGCCGGGCGTGGTGGCGGTGCGCGTCGGCCGCAGCCGGACGACGCGCAGCACGACCTCCGCGAGCGACGCGACGAGCCGTTGCACGGTGACGACGACGAACGCCGCGACCACGACGGTCGCGATGAGCAAGGCGAGCGTCCCCGGAGCGAAGCTGACGAGCTCCGGGCGGCCCGCGGCCAGCGAGCGCTCGAGCGACTCCTGCACCGCGAGAAACACGAGCGCAGCGGAGGCGATCGAGAGGACGCCGGCGACGTGTGAGCCGTCGCTCGGTCTCGCCGGGAGGATCGACCTGAGGACCGACGCCGCGCGGCTCGTGGGTCCGAGGACGAGCGCGACCGTCAGGGCCAGCACCACACCGAGGAGCGCTGCTCCGGACAGCGCCGCCACGAGGGGCGCGTACCAGCCGAAGTACCGGTGCTCTCCGTCCTGTGGGACGAGCGATCCGTAGGCAACGGCGTGCGCCGTGAGCGCGCACACGGTGACGGCTACCGCATGCCGCAAGACGCCGCTCGCACGCGGCCCGATCACCGCAACCGACGAGCGGCCGAGCACCGGCAGATCGTACTCCTGCGAACGCTGCGTTCGCGTGAAGAAAGCGCGACGAGTGCGTGCGCGCTAGCCGAGATCGACCTCGAGCTCGTGCTTTCCGCCGCCGGGCGGCAGCTCGATCGTCCCCGTCCCCGCATCGAACCGCCGGAGCGGGATGTCGTCCATCGTCACGCCGGAGATGCGCTCTCCGTCGGGAAGGCGGAGTCGCAGCCGCAGCGTCCGGAGAGGCGCGCGATCGGGGACGTCGAGGTCGACGTGGACGGAGTCGGCGGTCGGCTCGATCGTGAACGAGACCCGTCCGAAGCTCGTCGCCATCCCTCGCACCGCGATCTCCTGGCCGGGCGAAAGCCATGCCCGCGGGGTGGCGAAGGCGAGCTCGAGCCCGCGCGGCGTGCCGTCGCGTGCCGTCGTCTCGTGCACGAGCATGAGCCGGAGCGTCTCGAGGAAGGCCGCGTTGCTGGCGCCGTTCGGAGGCAGGAACATCGTCCGGTAAAGGCTGTGGCTCCCGCGGAGAGGAGCGATCGAGGCGCTCTCGCCGGCGACGAACGTGCCCGGCGTCATCGCGGCGGCGAGCTGCCCGTAGAGGCTGAGGACGAGTTGGCCGGACTCGTCGTTGTCGGCGAGGAAGCGTGCGACGTTGAGGCCGTAGACCTGGTCGGAGCCGGAGGTTGGATACCTCGGCTCGCCGTACAGCGCGTACGCGCCGGCGCGGACGAGACCGAGCAGGCGGGAGCCGTGCCGCAGCATGTAGCGGAGCACCGCGCGGGCCTGTGGGCTGTGGGGAGCGATGAGCCCTGAGGCGAAGGCATACGGCGCGACGAGGTTCCAGTAGCTCCCGTCGCGCGACGCGGTGAGCGAGCGGTACGGCTTCACGTGCTCGAGCAGCCGTACGGGGACGAAGAGGCTTTCGTCCGGAAGCCGTCGCTGGGATTTCCGCACCGCCCGGCGCAGCCCGTTGCCGAGGCGGATCGCAAGCCGGCGTGACTGCGTCGCGAGCGAGCGCTCGCCGACGTCTTCCCAGACCTCGCTCATCGCTCTCAGGCCCTGCCAGACGACCGCCTGGGAGTGCAGGCCGTAGACGGCGTCCGGCACGTCCGACGAGTACCGCTCGCGATCGAGGAGCCCGTTCCGGTTGGAGCGGATCTGGCGACCGAGCGTAGTGACGTAGCGGTGGAGGATCGCCGTCTTGTGGCGGACGAACGCGCGGTCCTGCGTGAGGCGGTAGTGCTCCGCGACCCCGACGAGGCGAGCGCCCATCCGCCAGTTCGGATTCGCGGTTCGCCGTTTCGCGTACCCGACGGGTCGTTTCTTCAGCGATGTACGGAGAATCGCCCGGCCCACCTCTGCGTGCCCGTACTCGTCCATGACGCGCGCGACGTCGACCCCTTCGGGCCCCGAGAGCTGCTCGTACTGGTTGCCGATCGAGTACCGCCACGTCAGGCCGAGCTCCTGGATGAGCAGGCTTCGCTCGGCGTCGAGCACGCGCGGCTCGGGGACGTCGATCGCGCCGCCGTGGGCGAGGCGGCGCTCCCAGTAGTCCGTCATCGCGTCGCGCGCTGCGTCGTACGTCTCCTCGTCCATCGTCAGGCCGCGGCTCGACGACGGCGTGATCAGCCAGGCGACATACACGGTGCGGGTCGTGCCGCGCGGGACCGAGTACTTGAGCGACGAGCCGGTGAACGAGCCGCCCGGGCTGAAGGCGAGGAACGTGTGGCCACGGCGCGCGAGCCGGACACCGTTGCTCGAGAGCCCGGTCACCGAAGGCGTGAACCGGAGCCGCGTCAGCCGGTCCTTCGAATGCGTCGCATCCACGTCCAGGCGGACGAAGCTCACGAGCGAGCTCGTCTCCGGGACCCGCGACGCGAACGACTCCTGGCGGTAGCGGACTCCCGACGCGTCGACGTACTCCGTCTCGAGGACGGGCAGGTAGCCGTCCGCGAGGTCCGGCGGAGCGAGGCGCTTCAGGCACGAGCCGTAGCGCTCCGATCCCCGGTGCCCGACCGCGACGGTCAGCCGGCGACCGTGGGCGCGCTCGGAGACGATCTGGCTCCCGTCCGCGACGTGGAGCGCGACGGAGATCGCTCCCCGCGCCCCGAGAGGCTGGGTGAAGGGCACGTAGTGGACTCCGGAGTCGGTGAGCGGACGCCCGCCTGCGGCGCGCGCGAGGAGGAGCGGCGGGAGGTAGCGCTCGGCCGCCTCGAAGGTCGGCCCGCCCTTCGAGGCCAGGAGCCGGTCGCCCCAGAGGTCACGCCTCGCCCGAAGCGCGTTCGTGACCCGTCGCTGGTACCTGCCGCTCGGCGCGCCGCCCTTGCACGCGACCCTCGCCCGGGCCGCTGCCTCGGCGGACGCGCCACCGGTCGATGCTCCCTGCGCCGACGAGGCGGCGAGGGCGACCGAGGCGACGAGCCCGACAGCCGTCGCAGCGCGTGCCGCAGCCGCACGCGTCACGAAAGCGCGCTCGTCTCCACCGCGGGTGTTCCCCGTGCGCCGGTCTCCGGCCTGCCCACCGCGCCACAGGTTATGCCGTCTCCGGCCGCGTCGCTCGCCGAATCGAGGCCTTCGTTTTGCTCGCGCCGATCACCTAGGAGATGTCTATGCATCTGTGAACGCCAGTTACTTGTGCCCGGCGGCGAATGGTCACTGCACAGCGGCTTGACGGGCTCAAGTGGCTCCGTGCTAGTCTCCGACTCCCTACGGCGTGGCGCATGGGCAATGCAGGTGCGGGAGTGCGACGTCGGGAGTGCACGAGTCCAACTACTTCGGGAGACGACTGCGTTGACCCAACCGATGAGCAGGGCCGAGATCCTCTCGCGCGGCGCCAGGGCAGGTGTGGCGGTCGCCGTCGGCGGATCGGCTCTCGCTGTCTTCAGCGCAGATGCGTCGGCCGCGACGCTCCTCGACGGCGACCTCGCCTACGTGCGACTGCTCGTCGCGTCCGAACTGCTGGCGATCGACTACTACACACGCGCGATCGGCTCGAGCTGGATCGAAGGGAACGTGCTCGCGAGCATGAAGCACGCGCTCGCGAACGAGAGAGCGCACTACCGGTCGCTGACCACGGTCCTCGCCGGATCCGGGCAGGTGGCGGCAACCGCCGACGACATCGACTTCGCGTACCCGCGCCGTGCGTTCGCCTCGACCGCGTCGATCGGGAAGGTCGGGGTCGACATCGAGCGGACGGTGCTCGGGGCGTACCTCGGTGCCGTCGAGGGTCTGCAGACGAACACGTTGAAGCGGGCGTTCGCCCAGATCGCGGCCAACGAGGCGCAGCACCTGAGCGTCCTCTCCGGCGAGTGGCTCGGGCGCCCGATCGGGAAGGCCTTCGCAGCGAGCATGACCATCGACCAAGCGTCGGACGCACTCGACGCCTACGAGAGCTGAGGTCGCAATGGCGAGAGACGTGTATTCGGCGAGCGACGCCGCCCGCGTGCTCGGGATCAGCCTGGACACGCTCCGGCGCTGGGACAAGTCCGGCCGGATCAAGGTCGAGCGCGACAAGAGCAACCGCCGCGTCGTCCCGGCGAGCGAGATCGAGCGGCTGCGAGGCGAGGCCGGGGCGTCGCACCTCAGTGCTCGCAACCGCTTCCGCGGGGTCGTCACCGAGGTGAAGACGGACGGCCTGCTCGCCCAGGTGGAGATCGTCGTCAGCGAGCCCGTCCGGTTGACCGCGATCATCACGAGCGACGCGGTCGCCGATCTCGGGCTGCGCGCGGGGGCGACGGCGACGGCGATCGTGAAGTCCACCTCGGTGATGGTGGAGAACTAGGACAGGGGGTTCGATCGGATGATCGCTCGCTTCGACACGCGCGCGCTGCGATTCGGCGTCGGCGCGCTCGCGGCCCTGTCGCTCGTGCTCGCCTTCGGCGCGGGCGGCGCAGCGGCGAGACAGAGCGCGGCCTCGAGGACGGACGCGCAGGTCACCGTCTACGCAGCCGCGTCGCTGACGGACGTGTTCCCGAAGATCGACCCGACAGCGAAGTACTCCTTCGCGGGCTCGAACACGCTCGCGGCGCAGATCACGCAGGGCGCGCCCGCGGACGTCTTCGCCTCCGCGAACATGACGATCCCGAACCAGCTGAACGCGAAGAACCTCGTCTCCAAGCCGGTCGTGTTCACGCGGAACACGTTCGTCGTCATCGTCCCGACGTCGAATCCGGCGAACATCAAGACCGTCTACGACCTCCGGAAGCCGGGGACGAAGCTCGTGGTCGCCGGGCCGGCCGTGCCCGTCGGCTCCTACACGGTCCAGATCCTCAGGAACATGGGGCTCTCGAGCGTGCTCCAGAACGTCGTCAGCCGCGAGACGGACGTCCGCGAGGTGCTCGCGAAGGTGGCCCTCGGCGAAGCCGACGCCGGCTTCGTCTACTCGACCGACGCGAAGACCGTGCCGGGGAAGGTGAAGGTCATCAGGTTGCCCGCGTGGGCACAACCGAAGGTCCAGTACGGCATAGCGATCGTCTCTGCGAGACAGAACAAGGCAGCGGCGCGGGCGTTCGTGAACAAGGTCCTGAGCAAGGCCGGGCAGAAGAAGATGATCGCGGCGGGCTTCCTCTCGCGGGTCAAGCCGAAGGGCAAGTAGCCCTCGGGGGAGCATGGGCGACTCCACGCGCAAGGGGCTCTTCGGGGCCGCCCTCTTCGTCGCGAGCCTTCTCACGTGCGCCTTCCTCGCGTTGCCGATCGTCGCGATCTTCGTGCACGTGCCGCCGGGCGACCTGATCGCGCAGCTCTCGAACCCCGTCGTCACCGACGCGCTGATCGTGAGCCTGAAGACGACTTTGATCGCGCAGGTCTTCATCCTCGTCCTCGGGACACCGACGGCGTACCTGCTCGCCACGCGGCGCTTCCCTGGGCGCGCGCTCTTCGTGACGCTCGTGGAGCTGCCACTCGTGCTGCCGCCCGCCGTCGCCGGCATCGGGCTGCTCGCCGCGTTCGGGCGCTTCGGCCTGCTCGGCGGAACGCTCCGGGGTCTCGGGATCACGATCCCGTTCACGCAGACTGCGGTCGTCTTCGCGGTCGCGTTCGTCGCGAGCCCGCTCTACATCAGGCAGGCGATCGCGGCTTTCGAGGCAGTCGACACCAACCTCGTCGCAGCGTCCCGGACGCTCGGGGTCGGCCCGACCGGCACGTTCTTCCGTGTCGTCCTCCCGCTCGCGAGCGGCGGTCTCGTCGCCGGGGAAGCGCTCGCCTTCGCGCGCGGCCTCGGCGAGTTCGGTGCGACGATCATGTTCGCCGGCAGCCTTCAGAAGGTGACGCAGACGCTCCCGCTCGCGATCTATGCGGAGTTCGACGTCGACTTCGACGTCACACTTGCGATCAGTGCGGTCCTCATCATCATCAGCGGAGCGCTCCTGCTCTCGCTGAAGCTCGCTACCTCGTGGCAACCCTCTCGGCAACCTTCACGCTCCCGCTTCGAGCTTTTGAGCTGGAGCTAGCTCTCGCTGTCGAGCGCACCGTCGCCCTGGTCGGGCCGTCAGGCGCGGGCAAGACGTCGGTACTGCGCGCGATCGCGGGCCTCGTCCGCCCGACCGCGGGGCGCGTGACGCTCGGGGAGGAGGTCTGGCTCGACGTCGAGCGCGGGGTGTCTCGGGCGCCGGAGGACCGGCGGGTCGGGCTCGTCTTCCAGGAGTACGCCCTCTTCCCCCACTTGACCGTCCGGAAGAACATCGCGTACGCGGGCCGTGAGCGGGTCGACGAATACCTCGAGCGCTTCCGGATCTCGCACCTCGCGGACGCCCGCCCGGACGAGCTGTCGGGCGGTGAGCGCCAGCGCGTGGCGCTCGCACGCGCACTCGCACGCGATCCCGATGTGCTCCTGCTCGATGAGCCCTTCTCGGCGCTCGATGCTCACACGAAGAGCGCGGTGCGGGCGGAGGTGCACGACATCCTCGGCGACTTCGCGCTTCCGACGCTCATCGTGACCCACGACTACGAGGACGCCTCTGCGCTCGCTGATCAGGTCGGAGTGATCGTGGACGGGAAGCTGCGACAGCTGGGGACGCCTCAGGAGCTCGTCTCTCGACCGAGCGACGAGTTCGTCGCCTCGTTCACGGGCGCGAACCTGCTGCGCGGACGGGCACGGCGCGAGAACGACCGCCTGACCCGCGTCGAGCTCGACACGGGCGAGTCCGTGTTCTCGACGGACGCAGCAGAAGGCGTCGTCGGCGTCGTCGTCTACCCGTGGGAAGTGGCCGTGGGTCGAGCGCGGGTGGACGACTCCGCCCTGAACGTCATCTCCGGCGTGGTCGGCTCCGTCGTCGAGGTCGGGAACCGCGTCCGCGTCCGGATCGGGCCGCTCACGGCCGAGGTGACCACGGCGTCGGCGGAGAGGCTCGAGTTGGCCCGCGGCGGCCTCGCCTTCGCGACGTTCAAGGCCACCGGCACACGCCTGGTTGCTCTCGACGGGCGCTCGGGATCCGGCGCCGGCCGCGACGCGCTCGGCGGCGCCCAGGACGGCGTCGAGCGGTAGGCCGCGTCCCGGTCGCCGGGACGGCGGTCACTGCTGCCCGCGGGTCGCGAGGGTCGACTCGATGAAGTCGGTCTTCCCGTCCGTGTACGCGGGCCGGTCGTCGCGATACCGGACCGCCAGCTCGCGCTTCAGCGCGACGTAGTGCGCGGCCACGGCCGGGTCGGAGCGAAGCCGGTCCCGAAACGCGATCTGCGCCTGAAGCTCGGCGCTCGTCGTCGGCGACACGTACAGGTGGTGGCGCTTCTCGCCCTGGGGCCAGGCGAACGCCTCACGGCCCTCGACCCCGAGGTTTCCGCGCGCCCGGTATCCGATCGTCTCCAGTCGCGCGATCGCCTCGGGGACGTCCTCGTCCGACTCGACGACCACGACCATGTCGATCAGGTCCTTCGCGGGCAGCCCGGGGACCGACGTCGAGCCGACGTGCTCGATCGCGACCGCGATGTCACCGAGCGACGCCTGCGCGCGGTCGCGGAGCCGGGCGAACTGCGCCGGCCAGGCCGGGTCATACTCGGCGATGACGATGGAGTCGCTCATCCGGCCGACGACGCTACCCGCTGTGCGTCGGGCCGGGTCTCCGGCAACTAGGATCGAGGCGTGGCCTCCTCCACGCCGATCGTGCTCGTGCCCGGGTTCTGGCTCGGTGCCTGGGCCTGGGACGAGGTCGTCGGCGTCCTCCGCTCCGATGGCCACGAGGTGACAGCGCTGACGCTTCCCGGCCTCGAGTCCGTGGACGTGGATCGCTCGGCGGTCACGTTCGCGGACCATGTCGACGCGATCTGCGACGCGGTCGCGGCGGCGGGAAGACCCGCGGTCGTCGCCGTGCACAGTGGCGCGGGTGCGACCGGGTATGCCGCGAGCGACCGGGCGTGCGACTGGATCGCGGCGATGGTCTACGTCGACTCCGGCCCGGCGACCGCCCCGCTCGACCCGTCGTTCACGGACGTCGAGTACCCGTTGCCGTCGCCGGAGGAGCTCGCGGGCGAGGAGAACCTCGACGGGCTCTCCGAGGCGCATCTCGCGACCTTCCGGCAGCGCGCGGTTCCCGAGCCGGGCGGGGCGCTGCGCGAAGGCCACGAGTTCGTGAACGACGCGCGACTCGACATCCCGAGCACGGCAATCTGCACGGGATACACGTCCGAGGAGTACAAGGCCGCGTTGGCCGGAGGGCAAACCTGGCTCGGGGGATTCGCCGACCTCCGCGACCTCACCTGGGTCGATCTCCCGACGAGCCACTGGCCGATGTGGTCGCGTCCCCGCGAGCTGGCGCAGATCATCGGCGACGTCGCGCAGCACGCGTCCTCGGACTGACCGAGCGCGAGACGCTCTCCGGCGTCGACTGCCTCTACGCCGACTCCGTTGCGGGCGCCCACGGCGGCTCGAGGACGAGCAGTGCCAGCAGCGCCGTCCGCTCCGGGAGCCACGTGGTGTCGATGTGCTCGTCACTGGCGTGCGAGCCGTCGCCGATGGGGCCGAGGCCATCGAGCGTGCTCGTGAGGACACTGGTCGTGTTGGCGTCCGAGCCACCGCCTACGAGGCCCGCGTCCTCGAGCGACAAGCCCAGCTCGCGCCCCAGCCGCTTTGCCGTTGCAAGCAGGGCGCGGTTGCGTGGGAGCGGCTCCATCGGTGGCCGGTGGATACCTCCCTCGACCTCGATCGTGGCGCCTTCGAGAATGGGTCTCAAGCCTCTCACTGCGTGCTCCAGCTCGCGTGCAGCCACTGCGCTGGGGACGCGTACGTCGACGATCGCGCTCGCCTGCGGAGCGATCACGTTGGGCCGCAGGCCGCCGTCGATGGTGCCGACGTTCACGGTGATCCCGTGGACGGGGTCGTTCAGTGCAAACAGCCGTTGCACCTGATGCGACAGCTCGAGGATCGCGCTGATCCCGTGCTCGAAGTCGGCACCCGCGTGTGACGGCCGGCCGTGCACGGTCACGACGAAGCGGCCGAGCCCCTTGCGGGCGATCTTCAGCTTGCCGTCGGCGCCTTCTCCGGACTCGAGCACGAGCGCTCGCTCGGCCCCGCGTGCGAGTCGGCGGATGTGCCTGGTCGAGTCGCGGCTGCCGGTCTCCTCGTCGGTGTTCACGAACACCACCGGCGTCACGGACGGTCGGAACCCGAGCTCGTGGAGCGCTCGAAGGGCGAACACGATCTCCACCAGGCCGCCCTTCATGTCGGCTACACCCGGGCCGAACAGCTCGCCGTCGCTCTCGCGGATCGGCATCTCGGTCAGCGTCCCCACCGGCCAGACGGTGTCCATGTGGCCCATGAGCAGCTGGTGCGGCTCACCACGGTCGCGCTGCCTGGGCCGTGCGTACAGGTGATCGCCGGCGTCCCCGTCCCGAACCGGCCGGACGGCGAAGTCGACTCGCTCGAGCTCCGAGGCCAGAATCTGGAACGGGCCGCGCTGGCTTTCGGGGTCGAGCGTCGGTGACTCGGCACGAGCCAGTCGCTTCAGGAGCTCGACCATCTCGTCCCGATGCTCGTTGAGCCAGCTCAACAGCGCTCGTGGCGGGCCGTCGTCCATCGCTACCTCTTGAAGTCCTCGAGGTACGGAAACGACAGGCTCTCGCGCACGACGGAGAAGCGGCCGGGCGGTAGGTATGCGAGCAGCCCGAGTCGGTGCACGAGATCGGCGTCGTCCACGTCGGCACCGCGCATCGCCTCACGGTCGGCGAAGGCGGCAACGATGCGACCCACGATCAAGCTGCTCGAGCCGAATCCGTCGACAATTCGCTCGAGCTCGCACTCCAGGTAGAGAGGGCAACCGGCGACGACCCGGCCATCTACCACTCTTGCGGGTTCGGTCGGCACGGCGGCAAGCGCCGGCTTCACGTCTTCGTCGTACCGACCACCGGCTGCGAAGCTCGATTCCAAGATCTGTTCCGGCCGCGGGAAGCTGACCGTGAACTGCGGATGTGCGCGCACGTTGTGGTACGTGGCGTGCCGCGGAGTGCAGACGAAGCAGAAATACCCGTCCCAGCCGAGCGGCATGGCCAGGTGCTTGGGCGCGAAGTCCCAGCCATCGCCCTCCCGGGTCCCGACGAGCACGAGGGGTGCGATGGTGAACACGCGCTCCCAGAGCTCGGGGCCTACGGGCAGCTCGACGAGCTGATCACGCACGGTAGCGTGCATAGCGCTCTCCGGCATGGGCTCAGACTCGCAACGGAGCAGCGCGGCCGCATCGGGCGTCATACGGAACACGGCTGCGTACTTCTACGACCTCACCGTCTCCCGAGACGACGTGAGCTCGGCTCACAGGCGGGGCGGGATCCCCAACACTCGTACAGCTGAGCCTCGCCCAACCCGGTGCATACTCGGCGAGTGGGCCGACTCGACGGCAAGGTGGCGATCGTCACCGGTGCGGGACACGGCATCGGTGAGGCGACTGCGCGACTGATGGCGCGTGAGGGCGCCGCGATCGTGGTGGCCGACGTCGATCGAGGCGCTGCGAAGCGTGTCGCCGGTGAGCTTCCCCGTGCGGTCGCCGCCGAGGTGGACGTCTCGGACGAGCCGAGCCTGATCCGCATGGTCGAGACGGCGGTCGACTCGTTCGGCGGCCTGGACGTGCTGCACAACAACGCATCCGACATCCCGGCCGTGACGACCGATGTGGACATCGTGGAGCTCGACATGGCGCTCTTCGACCGGATCGTCGCGGTGAACCTCAAGGGCGTCGTGATGGGGTGCAAGCACGCGATCCCGCAGATGCTGGCGCGGGGAGGGGGCTCGATCGTGAACACGGCCTCGATCGACGGCTTCATGGGGCGCGGCGTGAGGGCCGCGTACGGTGCCTCCAAGGCCGGCGTCGTGCTGCTGACGAAAGCGGTGGCAGCCCAGTACGGGTCGCGCGGCATCCGCTGCAATGCGGTCGCGCCCGGCCTCGTGCTGACGCCAACCGCAGAGCACCTCTCGAGCGACGAGGCCGAGCTCGTGTCGAAGGACTACCCGATGCCGAGGCTCTGCACGCCAGAAGACGTGGCAAACGCCGTCGTCTTCCTGGCATCCGACGAAGCTGGATACGTCAACGGAACGACCCTGATGGTCGACGGCGGGGCGACCGTCTACATGCCGAGCAGACACTCGTCTCGATAGGCGATCCGGCGCCCGGATCGGTTGGGCGTCGACAAAGCCGACGACCCGCCGGAGCGGGCCATCGGCGGTGACGCAACCACTTCTGCGCCTGATGGACTACTTCGAGACTTCGTACTCCTCGTCGAGCTCCTCGAGCTCGATCGCAAATCCCAGTGCGCGCATGATGTTGCCCGTCGCGCTCACGACGCGCGGCGTGCCAACGATCGGTGCGATGGCAGCGAGGATTCCCTTGACGTCCTCGAGCTCGATCCCGAGCTCTGTAGCTGCGCCGAGATTGATGAGATACGAGGCAGGAGGCGCGTCGATCGCCACGAGGGCGGCGATCCGCACGAACATGAGCTCCTTCTCGTCGAGGGTCGATACCTCGATCGAACTGGCCGTCATCTCCTTGATGAGGTCCAGAATCGGAGTCTCGGTGGTCTTCGTAACCATGGAGTGTCCTTTCGTCGACTCCTTCGAAGCTAGACCGTGGTCCTCCTGGTGCCATCGGTAGTTCGCCGTCGTCTTCGCCGAGGCGGCGGTCAGGCTCCTCTGTCGAAGGAGACTCCCGGAAACATTCCTCGGTGGTCCGGGGGCCAGTGCGCGCCGGTTCTTAGGCGAGCAGTTCTCGGAGCGATCTGAGCTGGTCGGGGACGAGCCGAAAGAAGGCCCAGCTCCCGCGTTGCTCGCGCTCGACCAGACCCGCCTCTCTAAGCACCTTGAGATGATGAGAGATGGTCGGCTGCGTCAGCCCGAGCGGCTCGATCAGGTGACACACACACGCCTCACCGTCCGGCTGTGCCTGGATCAGGCTGATGATCCGAAGGCGCGCCGGATCGGCGATCGCTCGAAGGGCCGCGGCGAGGCCCTCGGCCTCTTGCGTTTCGAGCGGACCCGCCAAGAGGGGCGGGCACGAGGTTGCCACCGTCTGGATGGTCTTCACCACTCAGATATTGACAGCGATCGATGACAGGCGTCAGACTCGGTAATTCATGCCGATCGATATGCGAGGGAGACGATGAGCGAGACATCGTCGGTCAGCGTCGCCGCAGCCAGCGGGCTACAGCAGGCCACAGCCGCGATAGTCGCGCTCATTAGACTCCCTTCGTATCGATAAATCTCAATGTATCGAGCCTGGTCGATGCATGTCAACTCCCGCTGAACGCACGCGCGGTCGGTCGCCGGGCCGTCGGCATGGGTCAGTGGTTTCTACTGCTGGGGCCTCGGCGGGAGCCTGATGCCGCACGCCCGCGAGAGGCGTTCAATGACAATGCATGCGACGTTCGGCCGCATCCCGGGGTGTGCCCTCCCGCGGCGACCGCCCCGACTATCACCTGCCTGCTCTTGGCAGGCGAGGCGGAGGATGGGTGGTGGGCCAGGTTCTGCTGATTGCCGCTGTCTTCCTCTCCGCAGTCGTTGGTAAAGGTTGGAGCGGCACGCTTGCCGTCGTCGCCTACACCGTCGGCGCGTCGCTAGTGACTCTCGGCCTCCTGCTCCTTGTCAGGGCGGCGATCCAACTCGGCACTTCGTTGACCCCGTTCCCCGCTCCGCGGACGGGCCAGCGCGTGGTCATGACCGGCGCGTTCGCTCTCGTCCGCCACCCGATGTACGGCGGCGGGATTCTCATCGCCGTCGGCTGGACGATCATCTTTGCGAGCGTCCTTGGGCTGGGACTGACGCTGGTTCTGGCGATCTTCCTCGGCCTCAAGGCACGCCGGGAAGAGGTCTGGTTGAGCGAACGGCTCGACGGCTACGAGGCCTACAGCAGGAAGACGCGGCGCAGACTCCTTCCCTTCATCCACTAGGTGCTTCGGCGGGAGGCAGCGGCCTCGCGGCATCAACTCATCGCTGCTGACCTCGACTACCCGGAACTACGGCGGGCCGCGGTCCCGATCCCAGTGCGGAGTCTTCCTTGTGAGCGAGGTTCAGGAAAATGCCTGAATACGGCGAGTGTCGCCGGCTCGTCTGCAAGAGGGTGGCGGTCGGCCGCAGTAGTCGGGCTTCGATATCGACTGGGACCTCGCGTGGCCCTCTATGTGCCCGACGGCGCTCCACCCGTCGTCCGCGCCGGCGCAAGATCGCACGAATCCGTGATGGCCCCGGGAGGAGTCGAACCTCCGCACGCAGATTCGAAGTCTGCCGCTCTATCCACTGAGCTACGGGGCCCGCGTGGAGTATGCCCGGCGACCGAGGGACGCTCGGCCGCGGCGAGTCAGGCGGCTCGCTCGGCCTCGAGCTTGTCCCGCACGCGCGCCTCGATCACGCGGACCACCGTCGGGTCGAACTGGGTCCCGGCTCCCTTCCGCAGCTCCTCGAGCGCCGCGTCGAGCGAGAGCGCGCTGCGGTACGGCCGGTCCGACGTCATCGCCGCGAACGCGTCGCAGGCGCAGATGATCCGCGACGCGAGTGGGATCTCCTCGCCGGCGAGCCCGTCCGGATAGCCGGTTCCGTCCCAGCTCTCGTGGCTCGAGCGGACGATGCCCGCGATGCTCCGGAACGCGAGCGAGGCGCGGAGGATGCGCTCGCCGACGACCGTGTGCTGGCGGATGAACCCCCACTCGCGCTCGTCCAGCGGGCCGGGCTTGTGCAGGATCTCGTCGGGCACGGCGAGCTTGCCGAGGTCGTGGAGCTGGGCCGCGCGTGAGAGATCCGCGAGCTCGTCACGCCGCAGCCCGAGCCGTTCGCCGACCTCGACCGCGAGCATCCCGACGCCGACGAGGTGCTCCTGGAGGTCGGGCTCGCGCTCGCCGAGCGCCTCGAGAAAGGCGTTCATCGTCTTGTCGGTCTCACCGCGCCGCGAGTACTTCTGCGCATAGAGCCGCTCGTCGGCGAGGCGCATCGCCTCGGTCGGCTCGGTCGCCTCCTCGGGAAGGAGCACGGCGCCGAACGAGCTGCCGACCTGGAAGCCCTCGCCCCGCTCCGTCAGGGCGGCCGTCGCCCGGTCGATGATCGGCCCGACCTCGCTCGACGACACCGACACGACCAGGCAGAACTCGTCGCCTCCCAGGCGGTACGCAGCACCGCTGTCTCCGGGGACGCCGCCGAGCTTCCCGCCGAGGCGGGCGAGGAGCGCATCTCCCGCTGGGTGGCCGAAGCTGTCGTTGTAGCCCTTGAACCCGTCGAGATCGAAGAGCATGAGGAGCGTCATCCCCTGCTGCTTCGCGAGCAGCTCGTCGAGGTCGCAGAGGAGCTTGCGCCGGTTGCCGAGGCCGGTCAGCGCGTCGGTCGTCGCCTCCTGATGCGTCTGGACATAGAGCCGCCGGTTCTCGCGGAACGTCGCGGCGAGCCGAAGGACCACCGCCAGCAGCGTCGCCGTGGCGAGCAGGACGGCGAGCACGTTGACGCCCCCGAAGTGGTCGTAGACGAGGATCCCGATCGAGACGAGGGCGCACGTCGCCGGCACGGCGAGCAGGGGGCGGCCCTCGACGGCGAGGCCGTGCTCGTCGCCGTTGTCGATCCACGCCGCCCAGGCGATGAGGAGCATCGAGCCCGGCCACAGGAGATCGAGCAACGTTCCTTGCCGATACGTCCCGTCGGCCGTCTGGAAGAGGTAGACGGCGTCCGCAATCGTGGTTGCGAGGACTCCGAGGCCGAGCACGAGCCAGCGCCTCCCGGGCCTCCAGTTCGCGAGCGAGAAGATGCCGAACACCGCCGACAGGAGGAGGACGTCGCCGAGTGGATACGCGAGGTTCGTCCCGACCGCGCTCGGTGAGCCTTCGGCCGTCCGCAGCACGAGCTCGACGAGGATCGCCGCCCCGAGCGCCGCCGCCGCGAGCGACGCGGTGATGCCGTCGAGCCACAGTGCGCCCGCGATCGAGGATGCACGCGGATGGATCAGGAGCACTATTCCGGCGTACAGGAGCGGGTAGAAGGCGAGCCAGCCGACGTCGGCGACCGACGGGTACTGCGTCGGTGAGAACGCAGCGTCGTAGATCTCGGCGAACGCGGTGGAGGCCAGGGCGGCCGCGATCACGATCCACGCCGTACGGTCGTTCTCGACCGTGTACGCACGCCTGGCGACGATCGCCACGGAGAGCAGGACGAGGCCGAGGTAGACCCAGAGGTTGAAGAACGAGTTGAGGCCGTCGCCGGGGGACGTCGTCAAGAGGACGAGGCCGAATGCCGCGACGCCGGCGACCGCGATCGCCCACGTCAGGGGAGCCCATGCGCGATGGGAGGTCATCGCTTCGTTTGTCGGCTCCGCGCGACGGCCGCTTGAGCGCAGGACATACGGTGATCACCGACTGGGTCCGGTCCGTCCGGTGCCGGTCCTACCCTCGCGCCATGACGCTCGGGATCGTGGTGTTCGGCGCTGCGTTCCTGGTCGGGCTCGGGCTCGGCACCTACACCCGTCGGCCCGTCTCGACCGCCTTCTTCGTCCTCGGGAGCTTCACCGCCTTGCTGATGCTCGCGGCGACGGGACAGGCGCTCAGCGCCGTAGCAGTTCTCGTGATCGTGTTCCTGGTCGGGCTCGTCGCCGAGACCATGCGCGAGACCTTCTCGCTCATCCTCGGACGCTGATCTCGCCGCACGATTCGGCGCCTGGACGGGTGCCTATCCTGAGGGACCCCGCGGGCGTGGCGGAACTGGCAGACGCGATGGGTTTAGGTCCCATTGGGCTTCGGCTCTTGGAGGTTCGAGTCCTCCCGCCCGCACCTGATGTACGCAGCAGCTGGGATCCGCAGGTGCGGATCCCAGCTGCGCGAGAGACCCCTGAAGCGCGGCCGCTTTCGCGGCCGCGACCGCGTCGTTGCCATCACCCGACGAGGAGCTCTTGACTGACGACCCGAGAAAGGCGATCGTCGAGTCCGGGTACGACGCACTCGGAGAGCGTTACGCCGAGTGGAGCGCCCGGGTCGAAGCCGATCCGCGCGACGGATATCTCGACGATCTGTCGCTGCGCGTGCCGCACGGCGCTCGCGTGCTCGACCTCGGCTGTGGCTCGGGCATCCCGTCGACGGAACGGCTGGCAGAGCGCTTCGACGTCGTCGGTGTCGACATCTCCGCGACGCAGCTCGACCGGGCGAGGCGGAACGTCCCGGATGCGACGTTCACCCAGGGAGACCTCGCGCGGGTGACGTTCCCGCCGGCGTCGTTCGCCGCGGTCGTGGCTCTGTATTCGATCTCTCACGTGCCGCGCGAAGAGCACGGGGCAGTTCTCGCCAACATCTTCTTCTGGCTCGTGCCCGGCGGCGTCTTCGTCGTAACCCTCGGTGCCGGAGACAGCCCCGACTGGATCGGAGAGTGGCTCGGTGTGCCGATGTTCTTCAGCGGTTGGGGTGTGGACGAGAGCCAATCGCTCGTCCTCGACTCCGGGTTCGAGATCGTCCGGAGCGAGGTCGTCGAGATTCGTGAGCCCGAGGGGCCAGTGGAGTTCCTCTGGATGCTCGCTCGGAAGCCCCGACTAGCGTCAGAAGCGGTCGAGCCGAAAGAGGCCGATGTCGTGCCGCGTCGACCCGTCGAGCGCGAGGTCGGCGAGGATCTCCCCGATCACGGAGCAGAACTTGAAGCCGTGACCCGAGAAGCCGGCCGCGACGACCGCGTGCTCGCTCTCGGGGTGGCGGCCGATCAGGAAGTGCTCGTCGGGCGACGGCTCGAAGAGACAGGTCTTCAAAGCGATCGTCGGTCCGGCACCGTCCGGGAAGTAGCGCTCGGCGAACTCGCGCAACGGCGTCTCGTCGGCGAGCGTCGGCTCGCGGTCGATCGACTCCGGCGTGCCCCCCTCGCCGTGGTGGTCGTAGCGGCCGAGCTTGAAGCCGGGGATCCCGAATGCGGGGAAGCCGTAGAAGTGCTCCCCGTCGAGCGCGAGGTTGAATACGGGCATGCGAGCGGGCTCGAAGAGCTCGGGCCGCGTCGGCTGGAGCCAGCCGAGCGCCTGACGGACCGCGCGCACCATTCCCTCGGGCAGGCGGGCGATGTCCTGCGACCACGCGCCCGCGGTCAGCACCAGGCGCTCGGCTTCGACGGCGCCTCGCTCCGTGCGCACGCGAACGCCTGATCCCGTCTCGCTCCACTCGAGCACCCGCTCGCGCGCACGCACGACCGCTCCGTTCGCGAGCGCTCCTGCGATGTGCGCGACGATGCAGCGCTCCGGCAGCACGAAGCCTCCGTCCGGCTGGAAGACGACCGGGAAGTCGTCGGGCAGCCGATACGCGGGGAAGCGGCGCGCGACCCCACGCCCGTCGATCGCCTCGTGCGGCAGGTCGTGGTCGAGGCACGAGCGGAGCGCGCCCTGGTAGATCCGCTCGCCGCCCTCGACGATCCCGGTGACGTACAGGAGCTGCTCGCGCGCCTCCTGCTCGAGCTCGCGCCAGAGCTCGTATGCGCGGCGCAGGAGCGGCACGTAGTCGGGGTGCTCGAAGTACCCGAGCCGGATGATCCGCGTGATCCCGTGGGACGAGCCGAGCTCGTGCGGGACGTCGAAACGCTCGAGCCCGAGCACGCGCTTGCCGCGGCGCGCGAGGTGGTACGCGGCCGCGCTCCCCATCCCGCCGACGCCGACGACGACCACGTCGTACCGCTCCATCCCGGCGTGACCATATCTCCGGCTGGTTGAATGGCCCGGTGACGACGACCGTCCAGGAGCTCGGGGAGAACCGCGTCCGCCTGACCGTGGACGTCTCGTCCGATCAGGTCAAGCACGCGGTCGAGCACGCCGTCTCCGATCTCTCCGAGAGCGTGAAGATCCCGGGCTTCCGGAAGGGGAAGATCCCGACCCCGGTCCTGATCTCCCGTCTGGGCAAGGAGCGCATCTACTCCGAGGCGGTCGACAGCCACATCGGCGGATGGTTCTGGAACGCCGCTGCGCGGAACCGCGTCCGTCCCGTGGCCGACCCGCAGTACGAGTTCGAGCTTCCCGCAAACGCGGACGAGGCATGGAGCTTCGCGGCGACGGTCGAGGTGCAGCCGATCCCGGAGATCGTCGACTGGACGACGCTCGAGGTGGCGCGCCCCGAGGTCGACATCCCGCAGGAGGCGATCGACGCCGAGGTCGAGGCGCTCCGCGAGTCCGTGGCCGAGCTCGCTCCGGCCGACGGCCGGCCGGCCCAGGTCGGCGACACGCTCGTGATCGACCTCGTCGACTCCGACGGGGAGGCCCAGCGCGACACGGTCGTCGAGCTCGGCGCGGGTCGACTCGCGGGCGAGCTCGAGTCCGCGCTCGTCGGCGCCTCCGCGGGGGACGCCAAGGACGTCACGTATGCGCTCTCGGACGGACGCGAGGTGACCGTCGAGGTCACCGTGCGCGAGGTGCAGGAGAAGCAGCTTCCCCCGCTCGACGACGAGCTCGCGCGCTCGGCGAGCGAGTTCGACACGCTCGAGGAGCTCCGCGGGAGCATCGAGCAGGATCTGCGCACGCAGCTCGACGCCGAGATCGACGCGGCGTACCGGGTCGCGGCGGTCGACGAGCTCGTCCGCGCCTCCGAGGTGCAGCCGGCGCTTCCGCTCGTGCGCTCGCGAGCCGTCGACCTCTTGCAGGGCTTCGTCCGGTCGCTCGAGCGCCGCGGCATCTCGCTCGAGACCTACCTCGCAGCGAGCGGCGCGAACTCGGAGGACCTGCAGAAGCAGTTCGTCCTCGAGGCCGCGGTCTCGGTCGCGCGGGAGCTCGCGCTCGAGGCGCTCGCCGAGCGTGCCGGGATCGGCGTCTCTGACGACGAGGTCCGCGCGTACCTGCGCGAGGAGGCGGAGACGGCCGCGGAGGACGCGGACGCGCTCATCGAGGACGTGTGGGCGCACGGGCAGCAGGAGTCGATCCGCGAGGACCTGCGCCTGCGCGCCGCGCTCGACCGTCTCGTCGCCGACGTCAAGCCGATCGCACCCGATCTCGCCGCCGCGCGCGACAAGCTCTGGACCCCCGACAAGGAAAGAGCCGAGGCCGACACGAAGTTGTGGACCCCCGGCAGCAAGGAGACGGAATGAGCAGCGATTCCCTGCGGAAATCGATCGTGGGGGAAACCACGTTTCCCCCACGTACCCCCTTCTTCTCGAGAGCGTGGGGAACCTCCCGGTTCCCCACACCCCTCCCCGCTCATGCGCGAGGAGGCCGCACATGAGCCCGTTGATCCCGATGGTGATCGAGCAGACCTCGCGCGGCGAGCGCTCGTTCGACATCTACTCACGCCTCTTGAACGAGCGGATCATCTTCCTCGGCACGCCGATCGACGACCAGATCGCCAACCTCGTCGTCGCGCAGCTCCTCCACCTCGAGTCGGAGGACCCCGACAAGGACATCTCGATCTACATCAACTCGCCGGGCGGGATCGTGTACGCCGGTCTCGCGATCTACGACACGATGCAGTTCATCAAGCCCGACGTGCAGACGATCTGCGTCGGCATGGCGATGTCGATGGGCGCGATCGTCCTCGCTGGCGGCACGCCCGGCAAGCGCTCGGCGCTGCCGCACTCGAAGATCCTGATCCACCAGGGCTCGGCGGGCTTCCACGGCCAGCCGACGGAGATCGAGATCCAGGCGCGAGAGGTAATCAGCCTCAAGCGGCTAATGGAGGAGATCATGGCGAAGCACACGGGTCAGGACGTCGAGAAGGTCTCGAAGGACATGGACCGCGACTTCTACATGACCTCCGAGGAGGCCAAGGAATACGGCCTCATCGACAGGGTGATCGAGCACCGCTAGCCCTGCACGCTGGACCTGGACCCCACTAGCTTTGACACTGCAAACGGAGTAAAAGGAGACACGTGGCTCGGGCGAGCGAGGGCAACGAGCAGCTGCTCTGCAGCTTCTGCGGCAAGAGCCAGCGCCAGGTCAAGAAGCTGATCGCTGGACCTGGCGTCTACATCTGCGACGAGTGCATCGATCTCTGCAACGAGATCATCGACGAGGAGCTGACGACACCCGCTCAGCTCGACCTCGACAACCTTCCGAAGCCGTTCGACATCTACTCCGTCCTGAACGACTACGTCGTGTCGCAGGAGGAGTCGAAACGGACGCTCTCGGTAGCGGTCTACAACCACTACAAGCGCGTCCGCATGGGCCTGGACGACTCGGAAGTCGAGCTGCAGAAGTCGAACATCCTGCTCCTCGGCCCCACCGGCTGCGGGAAGACGCTCCTCGCGCAGACGCTCGCGCGCATCCTCAACGTCCCGTTCGCGATCGCGGACGCGACAGCCCTGACCGAGGCCGGGTACGTCGGTGAGGACGTCGAGAACATCCTCCTGAAGCTGATCCAGGCCGCCGACTTCGACATCAAGAAGGCGGAGCAGGGGATCATCTACATCGACGAGGTCGACAAGATCGCGCGCAAGGCGGACAACCCGTCGATCACGCGCGACGTCTCGGGCGAAGGCGTGCAGCAGGCGCTCCTCAAGATCCTCGAGGGCACCGTCGCCTCGGTGCCTCCGCAGGGCGGGCGCAAGCACCCGCACCAGGAGTTCCTTTCGATCGACACGACGAACATTCTCTTCATCTGCGGCGGCGCGTTCGCCGGGCTCGACAAGATCATCGAGCGCCGCATCGGGCGGAATACGATCGGGTTCGCTGCGGACGTGCGCTCGCGGAACTCCGAGGAAAGCGCGGAAATGCTCACGCAGGTCATGCCCGAGGACCTCATGAGCTTCGGTCTCATCCCCGAGTTCGTCGGCCGGCTCCCCGTGATCTCGGCCGTGCACCAGCTGACACGGGAGGACCTCGTCGAGATCCTCACCGAGCCGAAGAACGCGCTCACGAAGCAGTACCAGCGCTTCTTCGGGTACGACTCGATCGAGCTCGTGTTCACCGAGGATGCGATGTGGGAGATCGCCGACCACGCGCTCACACGCGAGACCGGTGCCCGCGGACTCCGCTCGATCATCGAGCTGGCCCTGCTCGACGTCATGTTCGAGCTGCCGTCGCGCACCGACGTCACGAAGTGCGTGATCACGAAGGAGACGATCTCGAAGGGCCAGAAGCCGACGCTCGTGACGAGCGCGGGCTCGGCTGACGACGAGCTCGACGAGCTCGCCGAGGAGTCGGCGTAGCCACTCCGCCCGTCGTGCGAGACCCGATTTTCGCGACGAGGCCGTAGTAGCATCCACCCGTGCCCAGGTATCTGATCGAGAGGACGTACACGGTCGACATCGACGACCTCCCGGTCGTCGCGACCCGCTCGAAGGCGATCGGGCACCACCACTTCCCCGAGATCGTGTGGGAGCACAGCCACGTCGTCGTCGGGAGCGACGGGACACCGAAGTCCTTCTGCATCTACGACGCTCCGAGCGAAGAGGTCGTGAGGCAGCACTCCGAGCAGCTCGGCGACCACTTCGTCGAGACCATCTGGGAGATCGCGGGCGACGTGACGCCGGCGGACTTCCCGCTCACCGACCCGCCTGAGTAGTTGCGCAGGATCGGTACTCGCTAGCGCGAGATTCCGATCGCGCGAACACCCCTGAAGACGGCCGTTTTCGCGGCCTTGTCGTCGCGCTCGTCCGTCCGCGTGGGTCGTGCGCAGGATCGGAACTGGCATTGCGCAGGATCGGAACTCGCCAGCGCGAGATTCCGATCGCGCGAACATCTTGTCGCCACGGTCGTCCGTGGCTTGCGGTGCGGATCAGTCGGGCGGCGCCTGCCCGACGTCGTGCTGCTGGATATGGGAGAGCGCCTGCACGAGGACCGCCTGGCGGAGCCTGATCTCGCGGCGGCGAGCGTCTTCTTCCGGGACGAGCGCGAACGCCTGGGTGTAGAGCGCGAGGGCGCGTTCCTTCGCCCAGCCGCGACCGGCCTGCTCGGCGGCGATCGTCAGATGGTCGACCGCGCGCTCGGGCTCACCGGCCTCGCACCAGTGATGCGCGATGGCGTCGTGCGACTGGCCGACCGCCGTCGCGGCTTCCAGGAACCGAGCCACCGCTGCATGTCGTTCGCGGCGTGCCGCCCGGGGGAGGGTGGCGTACGCGACGTCGTGGATGAGCCCATGCTTGAACGCGAACTGCTGGTCGCCCTGGATGCGCGAGACGGCCTCCCGGCCGATCATGCCCCGCGCTTCGAGCGAGCCGAGGAGCGAGGAGAGCTCGGACGACCACCCGATCTCCTCGAGCGCGCCGCGCCAGAGCACCCTGCCGACGACAGAGGCGTCGACCAGCAGCTGCCGCTCGTCGGGCGGGAGCGAGTCGAGGCGCGCGGCGATGATCGCCCGGACGCTCGTCGGGAGCGGGCCGTCGTCGACGGTCGAGTGCTCGGCGAGCGAGGCCGACAGCTCCTCGATGAAGAGCGGATTGCCCTCTGCCGTCTCGGCGATCGCCGCAGCGCCCTCCGCCGAGAGATCCGAGTGCGCGAGGAGCTGCTCGGCGAGGTCGCGGCCCGCATCTCCCGAGAGCGGGTCGAGCGGGACGGCCGTGTAGGCCGGGAGCCCGCCGCCCCAGCCGGGACGTTCGGTGAGGAACTCCGGGCGGGCGAGCGCGACGAAGAGGACCGGGACCTCGCGAACACGGGCGGCGAAGGTCTCGAGCAGGTCGAGCAGGCTCGCATCGGCCCAGTGGATGTCCTCGTAGAGAAGGAGCGTCGGCTGGGCCAGCGCGAGTGACTCGACGAGCACGCGTGCCGAGAAGAAGAGCGTCTCGCGATCGGCGGCCTCGCCGTGGCCGTTCGATTCGAGCCCGAGCAGCAGCGCGAGATTGGGCGCGTGCTCCTCGGCCGCCGCCGGCCCTGCCAGCGCCGCGACCGCGTCGACCAGCTTCGAGCGCGCGTCGGCGGGCTCGTCGTTGTCGAAGATCCTCCCGACCTGCTTGACCTGCTGGGCAAAGGCGCTGTACGGGCTGCTCGCGCCGTACGGCGTGGAGCGCCCGCGGATCACACGCGCGCCCTGGCCCGCGACGATCTGCGAGAGCTCGAGCGCCAGGCGCGACTTCCCGATCCCCGCCGGCCCGAACACGGTGACGAAGTGCGCGCGCTGCTCGTCCGCGACGCGCTCCCAGATCCCGGTGAGGCTCTCGAGCTCGCGTTCTCGTCCGATCATCGCGACGGGCATCACCGGTCGCTCGCCCACGGCCGAGGTCGGAGCAAGTGCAAGCCAGGCTCGGACCGGGGACTCTTTTCCCTTCGCGTTGACGGGCTGCGCGGGGCGGTACTCGATGACGTTCCGGGTGCTCCGGTACGTGTCCTCGCCGACGAGTACGGATCCGACCGGCGCCGCCGACTGGAGTCGCGCGGCGGTGTTGACGACGTCTCCGGCGATCATCGCCTGGCCCTGCTCGGGACGCGCTTCGAGCTCGACGATCGCCTCTCCGGTGTTCACGGCGATCCTCAGCTGCAGGCCGTCCTCCTCCGCCCAGTCACGGACGGCCAGCGCCGCGCGAACCGCCCGCTCGGGATCGTCCCCGTATGCGGTCGGCGCGCCGAAGACGCCCATGACGGCGTCACCGATGTACTTCTCGACGACGCCGCCGAAGCGCTCCGCTTCGCCCCGAACACGCTCGTAGTAGCGGTTGAGGTATGCGCGCACGTCCTCCGGGTCGAGCTGCTCCGCCCGTGCGGTCGACCCGACGAGGTCGACGAAGAGCACGGACACGATCCGCCGCTCTTCTCCGGTCCGTCCCGGCTCGTCCAGCGTCGCGCCGCAGGCGTTGCAGAACTTCGCGCCGTCGGGATTCTCGCCGCCGCATCGCGCACAGGTCGGCACGGGGTCGAAGATTAGACGGGCGACGGCGGATCCCCGGCTCAGCGGCTCCCGGTCCAGGAGTAGCTCGAGCGTCGCAGCATCGACCGCGATCCGCGAGCGCCGGTCTAGAGTGCGCCCGTGTTCACCACGCGGCCGGAGCTCCGAGGCACCTTCGGAATGGTCGCGTCGACGCACTGGCTCGCTTCGGCAGCCGGGATGTCGGTCCTCGAGCATGGTGGAAACGCGTTCGACGCGGCGGTCGCAACCGGATTCGTCCTCCAGGTCGTCGAACCACACTTGAACGGCCCCGGCGGCGAGGTTCCCGCCGTGTTCTGGTCGGAAGAGCACGGCGACCCGCTCGCACTCTGCGGGCAGGGCGTCGCGCCCGCGGCGGCGACGATCGAGCGGTTCCACGAGCTCGGGCACGAGCTCGTCCCGGGAACGGGCGTCCTCGCCGCGTGCGTGCCGGGAGCCTTGGGCGGCTGGCTCCTCCTCCTGCGCGACTTCGGGACGTGGAGGCTCGAGGACGTGCTCGCGTTCGCCATCGGCTACGCGGAGCACGGCTACCCGCTGCATCCCCGGATCGCGGCGACGATCGAGTTCCATCGGGCGCTGATCTCCACGTGGGACGGGTCGGCCGCGCTCTATCTCCCTCCGCCGGAGCCAGGCGCGCTCTTCCGCAACCCCGCTCTCGGCGCGACCTATCGCCGGATCGTCGAGGAGAGCCGCGGCGGGTCGCGCGAGGACGAGATCGAGCGGGCTCGGGTTGCGTTCTACGAGGGCTTCGTCGCCGAGGAGATCGACCGCTTCTCGGCGAGCGAGGGCGGGCTCCTGACCGGAGACGACCTTGCGGCATGGCGGGCGACGATCGAGCCGGTGACGACGCTCGAGTATCGCGGGCTCACCGTCTGCAAGACGCTGCCCTGGGCCGCCGGCCCCGTCGGCTTGCAGCAGCTCGCCCTGCTCGAGGGATTCGACCTCGCCGAGCTCTCCGAGGCCGAGTTCGTGCACGTCGTGACGGAGTGCGCGAAGCTCGCGCTCGCCGATCGGGATGCCCTCTACGGCGACTGCGACGTGCCGCTCGACCTCCTCCTCTCACGCGAGTACAACGCCGAGCGACGCGGCCTGGTCGGAGAGGACGCCGCCGGTGCCTGCGATCCCGGGCGGGGCCGGCTCCCAACCGTGCTCGAGGCCGTCGGGACTGCCGGCTCCGGAGAGCCGACACGCGGGGACACGGTCCACCTCGACATCGCGGACCGGTTCGGGAACATGATCTCGGCGACGCCGAGCGGCGGGTGGCTGCACAGCTCCCCCGTGATCCCGTCCTTCGGCTGGCCGCTCGGGACGCGCGCCCAGATGTTCTGGCTCGAGGAGGGCTTGCCCTCGTCGCTGCGGCCTGGAGCCCGCCCGCGGACGACGCTCTCACCGGGCCTCGCGCTCCGCGATGGAAAGCCGTATCTCGCCTGGGGGACCCCGGGTGGAGACCAGCAGGAGCAGTGGGCGCTCCACGTCTTCTTGCGGCACGTCGATCTCGGCCAGGATCTGCAAGCTGCGATCGACGCGCCCGAGTTCCACACCGACGACCTCATCTCGTCGTTCTACCCCCGCGCCCGCATCCCGCGGTCGCTGTCGCTCGAATCGCGATTCGGCGCGAGGACGGTCGCCGACCTGGAGCGCCGCGGGCACGAGGTCACGCTGTGGCCGGACTGGTCGCTCGGGCGCGTCAGTGCGGTCGCCCGGGAGCCGGACGGTCTGCTGCGCGCGGGTGCGAACGCCCGCGGGATGCAGGGCTACGCCGTCGGCCGCTAGCCGGCCGGGGACAGCGCTCGTGCCCGACCCGTCTCCCCGGGGAGGTCGATAGCGTGTCCTCGTGCCGGAGGAGCGCTCGCGAACTCATCGCTGGGATGATCCGCTCGCGGCGCTCGCCGCCACCGACGGGCTCTCGGGCCTCGAGGTCATCCGGCGGATCGCGGCAGGCGAGCTCCCGCAGCCGCCCATTGCGACCACGCTCGGCTTCCGTCTCGTCCTGGCCGAGGAGGGGCGAGCCATCTTCGAGTGCGAGCCGGCGGAGTTCCACTACAACCCGATCGGCACCGTCCACGCAGGGCTCGCCTCGACGCTCCTCGACTCGGCGATGGGATGTGCGTTCGTGACGACGCTCGAGCGACTGGTCGGCTGGACGACGCTCGAGCTGAAGGCCAACTTCACCCGCCCGCTGACGGCCGACACCGGCCTCGTTCGCTGCACGGGGAGCGTCGTCCACCGCGGCCGCACCGTCGCGACCACGGAGGCGCGGCTCGAGGACGAGCAGGGGCGGCTGTACGCGCACGGGACGAGCACGATCCTCGTTCTCGACGCACGCGGAGACAGGCGCTAGCCTGAGCACATGCGCCGCGACGACGAGGCAGCGATGCAGTCCCCGGTAGCCCCGCGGCGCCGCCGCTAGCGCGCGGACGCCGCGACCTCGTCTCCCTAGACTCCTCGCCCATGGATCCGCGGTACTCGCCCGAGGCGATCGAGCAGCGCTGGCAGACGACGTGGGAGGAAGAAGGCCTGTACGCCGCGGGCGCGGGTGCGACGCGCGCCGAGACGTTCGTGGTCATGCATCCGCCGCCCAACATCTCGGGCTCGCTCACGATCGGCCACGTGCTCCAGCTGTCGATCGAGGACACGCTCGTGCGCTGGTCCCGGATGCGCGGGTTCGACACGCTCTTCCAGCCGGGGTACGACCACGCCGGCATCTCGACCTGGGCAGCGATCGGGCGCACGCTCGCGAAAGAAGGAAAGAGCCAGCGCGATCTGGGACGCGAGGGGTTCGACGCCTATGTCCAGGAGTGGCTCGCGCGCTACGGCGGGACGATCATGTCGCAGTTTCGACAGGTCGGGGCGTCGCTGGATTACGGTCGCACCCGCTTCACGATGGACGAGGGCTACTACCGGGCGGTCATCCGGTGGTTCGTCCATCTCTACCGTCGCGGCTGGATCTACAGGGACAACCGGATCTCGAACTGGTGCCCGCGCGATCGCACGGCGCTGTCCGATCTCGAGCTCGAACCCGAAGAGGTCGACGACACGCTCTCCTTCATCCGCTACCCGCTCGCCGAGGGTTCCGGGCACGTGACCATCGCGACGGTACGGCCCGCGACGATCCTGGCCGACACGGCGGTCGCGGTCCACCCGGACGACGAGCGCTACCGCGACCTCGTCGGTGAGGAGGTGATCGTCCCCTACGTCGAGCGGCGCGTGCCGATCGTGGCCGACGAGCAGGTCGATCGCGAGTTCGGCACGGGCGCGCTCAAGGTCACCCCCGGCCACGACCCGCTCGACTTCGAGATCGGGCGTGCGCACGGACTCGAGGAGCTCGTGGTGATCGGCCTCGACGGGCGCATGAACGCAGAGGCGGGCGAGCTCGTGGGCATGACCCAGCAGGAGGCCGGAGAGCGCGTCATCGCGTGGGCCCGCGAGCGAGGGTTGCTCGAGCGGCAGGAGCCGTACCGGCACGCGGTCCCGACCTGCGAGCGTTGCCATTCACGCGTCGAGCCGCTGATCATGCTCCAGTGGTGGTGCGCCATGGACGAGCTGGCTGCGCCGGCCATCGCGGCAGTCGAGGACGGTCGTGTCCGCTTCACGCCCCAGCGCTTCGCGCGCGTCTACCTCGAGTGGATGCGGAACGTGCGCCCGTGGTGCATCTCGCGCCAGATCTGGTGGGGCCACCGCATCCCGGTCTGGTACTGCCCGGACGGGCACCTGACGGTGGAGGAGGATGCGCCCGCCGCCTGCGCCGAGTGCGGCTCCGGCGAGCTGCGCCAGGAGGAGGACGTCCTCGACACGTGGTTCTCCTCCGCGCTCTACCCGTTCGCGACGCTCGGCTGGCCCGACGAGACGCCCGAGCTCGCGACCTACTACCCGGGCACCGTGCTGACGACGGCGAGGGACATCATCTTCCTCTGGGTCGCCCGTATGGTCTTCTCCGGACTCGAGCTGCTCGGTGAGGAGCCGTTCGACGATGTCCTCATCCACTCGACGCTCCTGAACCCGGAGGGGCGGCGGATGTCGCGCACGCTCGGAACCGGCATCGATCCCGAGGATGCCCTCGAGCCGTACGGCGCCGACGCGACGCGCTACGGGCTGCTCAAGGTCACGTCGACACAGGACGCTCGGTTCTCGTTCGACTCGATCGAGGAAGGGCGCCGGCTCGCGATCAAGCTCTGGAACGTCGCGCGGCTGATCCTCGCCAACGCTGGTGACGTCCGGCCGGAGGTCGCCCCGCGAGATGTCGAGGAGCGCTGGATCCTCGCGCGGCTCGACGCCGCGCGCTCCGAGACCGACGAGCATCTCGGCCGCCTCGAGCTCGCGCCGGTGACCGCCGTCCTCTACCACCTGACGTTCGACGACTTCTGCGACTGGTACGCCGAGGCGATCAAGCCGCGGCTGTATGGGGGAGACGAGGATGCACGGGCGACTGCGCTCGCCGCGCTCGAGCGGCTCCTTGCTCTGCTCCATCCCGTCATGCCGCACGTCACCGAGGAGATCTGGACGCACCTCCCCGACCGCGAGGGGCGGCTCGTCGTCTCCCCGTGGCCGGAGTCCGACGGCCGCTTCGACGCCGATGCGAGCGCACTCGACCGCGTGCAGGAAGCGGCGCAAATCTTCCGTCGCAGCGGCGTCCAGGTGGAGCTCGGCTCCGACGACGAGCGGCGGATCTTCGCAGCGGTCGTGCGGCCGGAGCGGACGCGCGCAGACGGGACCGCGGCGGCCGAGATCGCGCGGCTCAGGAGCGAGGTCGCACGAGCGGAGGGCATGCTCGCCAACGAGCGCTTCGTCGCCAACGCGCCCGCGGACGTCGTGGACGCCGAGCGGGAGAAGCTCGAGCGCTACCGCCGCGAGCTGGCGGCGCTCGAGGCCTAGACCGCCGTCCTTCGTACGATTCCAGCGTGACCGCGGCCAGCTGGCTCGACGCACTCTCGCCGTGGCCGCGCGACGGCTTCGGGCTCGACCGCATGCGCGAGCTGCTCGCCGAGCTCGGCGACCCGCAGGACACGTACCCGGCGATCCACGTCGTGGGCACGAACGGGAAGTCGACCGCGACGATCACCATCGAGCAGCTCGTCCTCGCAGAGGGCCTGTCGGTCGGCTCGACGATCTCCCCGCACGTCGAGAGCTGGACGGAGCGCATCCGCGTCGACGGCGCCGAGGCGGACTTCGAGACGGCGATCGCGCGGGTACGGCCGGCCGCCGAAGCGCTCGACGCGACACAGTTCGAGATCGTGACGGCAGCCGCGTTCGCCGCGTTCGCGGACGCCGGGGTCGACGTGGCCGTCGTCGAGGCCGGGCTCGGGGGGCGGCTCGACGCGACGAACGTGCTCCGGACGCGCGTCGTCCAGCTCACGAACGTGGGGCTCGAGCACACGGACGTCCTCGGCGACACGGTCGAGGCGATCGCGCGGGAGAAGCTCGCCGTCGCTCCGCCCGGCGGCATCGTCGTCCTGCCCGACGACAGGTTCGCGTACCTCGTCCCGGGCCGCGGCGTCCGCATCGGCGGCGCGCGCGAGGCGGCGGAGGCGTTCGTCGGGCATGCCATCGAGGACGAGGTCGACGCCTTCCTCCCCGGGCGCTTCGAGCGTCGCGGGACCGAGATCCGGGACGGTGCGCACAATCCCGACGGTGCGCGGTACCTCGTCGAGCTCCTGCCCCCCGGCGACTTCACGATCGTCGCCTCGATCCTCGCCGACAAGGACGTGGACGAGATGCTCCGTACGCTGCGGAAGGCAGGCTCGAGGCTCGTCGCCACCAGGTCGTCGTCGGCCCGTGCCCTCCCCGCGGAGGAGCTCGCCGCGCTGGCGAGGGAGCACTTCGACTCGATCGAGGCGGTCGACGATCCCGTCGCCGCGCTGGCGCGCGCGCACGAGCTCGGAGAGCCCGTGCTCGTGACCGGCTCTCTCTACCTCCTCGGCGATCTCTCGCAGGCGGAGCGGCGAGCGGGTTGGCGAAGGTAAGGGAGCGGCTCGCGGTCCTCGCGTTCGCGGCGCTCGTGGTCGCCGCGATCGTGGGCGGAGCCTTTGCACTGGGCTATCTGGTCGGCAAGCTATTGCTATGAGCGTGTCGCTAGCCCTCGCCGAGTTCTACACCGACCCCGGGCAGCTCGCCCGCATCGGTCTCGTCGTCGTCGTCGTCCTCTGGCTGGCGACCGCGCTCTGGACGTTCAAGGACGCCCGCCGACGCGTGGAAGGGCCGTGGCTCGTGGGCCTCGCGACGCTGCTCGGCTTCTTCCCGCCCTTCCTCGGGCCGATCATCTACCTCTTCGTCCGCCCGCCGGAGTACCTGCAGGACGTCCACGAGCGCCAGCTCGAGATCCTGGCGATGGAGGAGCGGCTCGCCCAGCTCGACCACCGCTGCCCCGTCTGCCGCGCGAAGATCGACCCCTCCTACCTCGTGTGCCCGGTGTGCACGTCGCGCCTGAAGCAGGCGTGCGGGTCGTGCGGCAAGCCCCTCGACGCGCTCTGGCAGATCTGCCCGTACTGCGCGACAGCAGTCCCGCCGGCGTTCCCCGCGCTCGACGACCTCGCGCGGTCGCGGCGGCCCGCACGACGCGGCGATCCCACCGACTAGACTCGCGGCCGGCATGGCCCGGGAGACCACACTCGTGCTCGTCAAGCCCGACGGCATGGCGCGCGGCCTCGCAGGCGAGATCGTCGCGCGGTTCGAGCGCCGTGGCTTCGAGCTCCGCGGCGCCCGTCTCCTGCGCGTGTCGAAGGCGCTCGCCCGCAAGCACTACGCCGAGCATCGCGGGAAGCCCTTCTTCGACGGGCTCGTCGACTTCATCACCTCAGGCCCGGTGCTCGCGCTCGCGGTGAGCGGCGAGTCGGCGATCTCGGTCGTGAGGACGATGATGGGCGCGACGAACCCGCTCGACTCCGCGCCGGGAACCATCCGCGGCGACCTCGCGCTCGAGCTCTCGGAGAACGTCGTGCACGGCTCGGACTCGAGGGCGAGCGCGCGCCGCGAGCTCGCGCTCTTCTTCCCGGACGGACTTGTCTGAGCCCGACTACGTCGCTCGCAACCGCGAGCACTGGACGCGCTCGAACGAGGAGTACACCGGTCCGAACGCGTCTCGCGCTTGGCTCACCGAGGAGATCACCTGGGGCGTGTTCGGGGCACCCGAGAGCGAGCTGAACGCGCTCGGCGACGTGTCGGGCCTCGACGTCGTCGAGCTCGGATGCGGGACCGCCTACTTCTCTGCTCGGCTGGCCAGGCTCGGGGCGCGTCCCGTCGGCGTCGACGTCACGCCCGCCCAGCTCGAGGCCGCGAGGCGATGCATGGCCGAGACGGGGATCGAGTTCCCTCTCGTCGAGGCGAGTGCGGAAGACGTGCCGCTCCCGGATGCGAGCTTCGACCTCGCGATCTCCGAGCACGGGGCGAGCAACTGGTGCGACCCGTACCGCTGGATCCCGGAGGCCTCCCGGCTCCTACGACCTGGCGGCCGGCTCGTGTTCATGCACGGCACTCCGCTCGCGACGCTCTTCTACCCGGACGTCGGCGACGCGACGCGGGAGCTTCAGCGCCCGTACTTCGGGATGCACCGGATCGAGTGGACGCCGGACAGCGGGGTGGAGTTCCAGCTCACCTACGGAGAGTGGATCGACGTCCTCCGCAGGGCCGGGCTCGAGATCGAGCGGTTGATCGAGCTCCAGACGCCGGCCGGCACCGACCGACACGAGTACTACGACGACCACGATCCCGAGTGGAGCCACAACTGGCCCGCGGAGGAAATTTGGGTCGCCCGCAAGCGCACCTGACCCTCGCCTCGACCTCGCCGCAGCGCCGGGCGATCCTCGAGCAGCTCGGGATCCCGTTCGAGATCGTCGGGCCGACCTTCGTCGAGGACGATCGCCGCGAGGTCACGCCGGAGGAGCTCGTTCGCACGCACGCCGAGGGCAAGGCGCGCTCCGTACACCAGGACGGTCGCGTCACCCTCGGCGTCGACACGACGGTCGTCCTCGACGGGCGCTTCTACGGCAAGCCGGCCGACCGCGACGACGCCAGGCGGATCCTCAATGCCCTCTCCGGCCGGACCCACACGGTGCTCTCGGGCGTGTGCGTGCTCGGCGCCGGAGCGGACGTGATCGCCCATGACTCCACGGGAGTCACGTTCCGCCTGCTGACGCGGGACGCCATCGAGCTCTACCTCGGGAGCGGAGAGTGGGAGGGGCGCGCCGGCGGCTACGCGATCCAGGGTCTGGGCGGCCGGCTCGTCGAGCGGATCGAGGGCGACTACCTCAACGTCGTCGGCCTTCCGGGCGCCCTCCTGCTCGACCTGCTGGAGGCGCACGCCCCGAATCTGCTGCAAACGCGCAGGTAGACTCCATCCCCCTCGTGGCCTGGTTCAAGACCCTCACCGGCTTCGGCGGCCGCGACATGGCGGTCGACCTCGGCACCGCCAACACCCTCGTCTACGTCCGCGGGCGCGGCATCGTCCTCTCCGAGCCTTCGGTCGTCGCGATCGACCAGCGCACTGGAGAGGTGCACGCGGTGGGGGTCGAGGCGAAGCGGATGCTCGGCCGCACACCGGGGACGATCTCCGCGATCCGTCCGCTCAAGGACGGCGTGATCGCCGACTTCGATGTCACCGAGCAAATGCTCCGGCACTTCATCCAGAAGGTGCACCAGCACCGCTTCGCGCATCCGCGGGTCGTCGTGTGCGTGCCGTCCGGCGTGACCGGAGTCGAGAAACGCGCGGTCGAGGAGGCGACGCTCTCCGCGGGCGCGCGGCAGGCGTACCTGATCGAGGAGCCGATGGCGGCTGCGATCGGCGCGGGCCTGCCCGTTGCCGAGCCGACCGGGAACATGATCGTGGACATCGGCGGAGGCACGACCGAGGTCGCCGTCATCTCACTCGGCGGGATCGTCGTCTCGCAGAGCATGCGCATCGGCGGCGACGAGATGGACGAGGCGATCGTCAACCACATCAAGAAGGAGTACAAGCTGCTCGTCGGGCAGCAGACGGCCGAGGAGATCAAGCTCGAGATCGGGTCCGCCCACCGCCTGCCCGAGGAGCTCCAGGCGGAGGTCCGCGGCCGCGACATGCTCACCGGACTGCCGAAGACCGTGATCATCTCCTCCGAGGAGGTCCGCCGCGCGCTCGACGAGCCGGTGAACGTGATCCTCGACGGGCTCAAGTCGACGCTCGACAAGACGCCTCCGGAGCTCGCGGCGGACATCATGGACCGAGGGATCGTGCTCGCCGGAGGCGGTGCGCTCTTGCAAGGCCTCGACGACCGCGTCCGGCACGAGACGCAGATGCCGGTGCACCTCGCAGACAGCCCGCTCACGTGTGTCGCGGTTGGCTCGGGCCGGAGCCTCGAGGAGTTCGAGGTCATCCATCGCACGAACCGAAGCCGCGCCGCTCGCCGCAACGGGCTGCTTCGCTACTAGGCGCAAGAGCAGGAATTCGCCTCGCCGCGACCTCCTGCTCGCGCAAGACCCTGAAGCGCGGCGCTTCGCCGCCGCGACCATAGCGCCCCTCCGTCGAGCCTCCGGTCGCAGATCGATCGAGACTGGTTTGCGTCCGCGTGAACCGGCCACCCATGCGAGATTCTCCGTCTGATACGTCGCTACACTGGCCCG
The DNA here is from genome assembly GCA_963809405.1 of uncultured Actinomycetes bacterium. Taxonomy (GTDB): domain Bacteria; phylum Actinomycetota; class Thermoleophilia; order Gaiellales; family Gaiellaceae; genus GMQP-bins7. Next base: position 89,334 of record CAWEJN010000002.1, on the reverse strand, counting down.
CGGTGCCAAGGAGCCGCAGCGCACGGTCGGCGGCGCTGGGCGTGAGCGTCCGGCGTCCTGCCACGAGCCAGCTCTCCCCTCGAAACGCCAGCGCGCTGCGTCGCCGTCTGGTGGTGGGGAGTCTCGTGCTGCTCGCGGTCGTCCTCATCTCGCTCTCGTTCCGCTCGGAGTCCTCGGGCACCGTCGGAGGAATGCAGTCCGCGGGCGCGTCCGTCGTCAGGCCGTTCGCCGTCGGCCTCGACCGCGTCGCGCAGCCGTTCCGGGACGGCTACAACTGGTTCGACAGCCTCCGGGGCGCTCGCTCGGAGGCCGAGAAGCTCCGCGCCGATAACCGTCGACTCAGGCAGCGTGTCATCCAGAACGAGTTCGCGCGCCAGGAGAACCTGTACCTGCGGAAGGCCCTGAACTTCGAGGACGGCCCTCGCTTCCCGGATGACTTCAACGCCGTGACGGCCGAGGTGATCGGGCGTCCGGCGGGCGCCTTCACGCAGTCGATCGTCATCGCGGCCGGTGCGAACGACGGCGTGCGCGCAAACGACCCCGTGGTCACGGTCGACGGGCTCGCGGGGCTCGTGACCCGTGTGTCGTCGCACACGGCCCGCGTCGAGCTCCTGACCGACCAGGAGGCCGCCGCCTCGGCGATCGACGTCCGCACCGGCGCGTCGGGTGTCGTCCGGCACGCACGCGGAACGCGCGAGACGCTCGTCCTCGACCGCGTGCGGAAGGAGGACGTCATCAAAGTCGGCGACGAGGTCGTGACCGCCGGCTGGCGGACGGGAAGCCTGAGCTCGCTCTATCCGAAGGGGATCCTCGTCGGCACGGTCACGAGCGTCGGTCAGACGGACACCGATCTCTACCAGCAGGTCCAGGTCGATCCGTCCGTCGACTTCGGCTCGCTGGACGCGGTCATCGTCCTCGTGCCCAAGGACAGGCTCGCACCGTGAGCCCCGGGACGATGGGGCGCATCGCGCTCGTCGTGTTCGTTGCCGCACTCCTCCAGGGAGCGATCGTGAGCACGATCTACATCGGCGGCGGAACGGCGGACCTCCTGCTCGTGACCGTGATCGCGCTGGGCCTCGCTCGCGGCTCGGTCGTCGGGGCGGTCGCAGGCTTCGCGGGCGGGATCGTCCTCGACCTGCTGACGCTCGACACCCTCGGCATCTCCTCCCTGGTCCTGACGCTCGCGGGGTTCTGGGCGGGCCGGTACGCGGAAACCACGGCCCACGACCGTCGCCTCGCGCCGTTCGTCGCCGTCGGCTTGATCACTCCGCTGGCCGCGCTCTTCGCGTTCGCCGTCCACTACATGCTGGGCGAGGACGTGGTCGCGCAGTACGCCCTCGTCACGACGCTCGCTCCCGCAGTGCTCATGAACCTCGTGCTGGCGCTCCCGGTCTGCGCGCTCGTGCGCCGGCTCGTCGGTGCACCGAGCGGCGGGCAGCGGCTGTCCGAGGTCGAGGTTCTTGTCTAGCGGGCCGTACCGCGAGGAGCGGCACTCGTCGGACCGCTTCCTCCCGCACGACCCACGGGTGCGCGAGCCCTACCGGCTCACCCCGCAGCTCGCCCTGCGCGTCGGCGTGTTCGGCGCGATCGCGCTCGTCGCCTTCGCGGTCCTCTTCTTCAGGCTCTGGTCGCTGCAGGTGCTCTCGGGGACGCGCTACCTCGACGCAGCCCAGAACAACCAGCTCCGCCTCGTACGTGTCGACGCGCCGCGCGGGCCGATCCTCGACCGCGACGGTCACGTCGTCGTCTCGAACGTCGCGGGAACGGCGGTGCAGCTCTGGGTCGGCGACATGCCGAAGCAGGGCAGGTACGCGGAGGTCCAGCGCTTGGCTGGGGTGCTCGACATCGCGCCGGGAGAGCTCGCGCGTCAGGTGGACGCCCAGAGCGCCGATCCGCTCACGCCCATCACCGTCAAGTCCTCCGTCGGGGAGCTCGCGGTCGACTACCTCTACGAGCACCAAGCGCAGTTCCCCGGCGTCAAGATCGCGCAGACGTACCTCCGCGACTACGTCCACAAGTCGCTCGCCGCGCAGATCCTCGGATACGTCGGCGAGATCTCCCCGGGGGAGCTCCAGCATCTCCGCGACAAGGGCTACGAGCCGGGCGACACGATCGGGAAGACCGGGATCGAGTCGGCGTACGATTCGTACCTCCGCGGTCATGCCGGACTCGACCAGCTCCGCGTGGACTCGCGTGGCCGCGTGGTGAGCCCGGTCGTCCCGCGCCAGGAGGCGCTGCCGGGCTACGGGCTCAGGCTCACGCTCGACCTCGGGCTCCAGAAGGCGGCCGAGCGCGCGCTCACGTACGGGATCGGGCTCGCCCACAAGGATGGTCACTGGGCCTCCGACGGCGGCGCGATCGTCGCGCTCGATCCGAGCAGCGGCGCCGTCCTTGCGATGGCGTCGTCTCCGACCTACAAGCCGTCGATCTTCGTCGGGCGGGGGAATCCGAAGAAGCTGGCGCCGCTCCTCGACGACGCGGCGGCGAAGCGCGCGAACACACCCGGGCTCAACCGCGCGACCGCGGGGCTGTATCCGCCGGGGTCCACCTGGAAGCCCGTGACCGCGCTCGCCGGCATGCAGGAGCACGTCTTCTCCGCGTACCAGTCGCTGCAGTGCTCGCCGGTCGCCTACTACGGCCTCGACCGTCAGAAGTTCACGAACTGGAACCCGTTCGTCGACAAGCCGATGACGCTTCCCGAAGCGCTCGCCGAGTCCTGCGACACGTACTTCGACGAGATCGGGAACCGCTTCTACGCGCGCGGCCCCGAGGGCCGGACACGGATGCAGGAGTGGGCGAAGCGCTTCGGCTTCGGCAAGCCCACGGGCCTCGACATCGGCGGCGAGGCGGACGGCCTCGTCCCGACGCCCGCGTGGCGGAAGCGGGTCGGCAGGACCGCCTGGGACCGCGCGTGGAACCCCGGCGACTCGATCCAGCTCGCGATCGGCCAGAAGGACGTTCTCGTCACGCCGCTCCAGATGGCGGCCTTCTACGCGATGCTCGCGAACGGCGGCAACCTCGTCACGCCGTTTCTGGTGTCCGATGTCGAGCAGCCCGGTGGGAAAGGCTCGCCGCGCGTCGTCCTCCGCCGGTTCGCGCCACGGCCGCCTCGCCCCTCTGGCGTCGACCCGGCGGCGCTGGCCGCGGTCCGCGACGGCCTCTACGCGGGGACGCACTCCGCGAACGGGACGTCGGCCGGTGTCTTCGCGAACTACTCGATCCCCGTCTCCGGCAAGACGGGCACCGCCGAGAAGGTCGTGCCGCTTCCCGGGTATCCGGCCGACCATGTCGAGGATCAGTCGTGGTGGTGCGGCTGGGGGCCGTCGCAGGACGCGAAGATCGTCGTCTGCGCTCTGATCGAGAACGGCGGGCATGGCTCGACCGCCGCTGCTCCGGCCGCTCTTCGCGTCTTCGAGAAGTACTTCCATCGCAAGGCTCCGACGACCACCCTCGTGAGCGTCGACTGATGGCGGTCGCTCGATGATCGAGGTCGCCCAGCGCCCGGCGGTCGGCGGACTCCGGTCGAGAACGGAGGCGTGGGAGCCGGTCGGCCTCCTCCGGCGACTGGACTGGGTCCTGCTCCTCGCCGCGTTCGCGCTCGTCGCGTTCGGCCTCTGGGTCGTCGCCGGGATCACCCGCTTCGACGTGCCGGGGGACCAGGGCTACTACGTCGTGCGTCAGGGCATCGCCGCCGTCGCCGGCCTGATCGGTCTCGTCGTCGCCGTCCTCATCCCCGTCGACGTCGCGCGCCGCCACTGGCAGCTCCTGTACGGGGCGACGCTCGGCCTCATGATCGTCGTCTTCGCCGCTGCGGAGACCGTGCGCGGGTCGAAGCGGTGGATCGATCTCGGCGTCATCCAGTTCCAGCCGTCGGAGCTCGGGAAGGTCCTCTTCGTCCTCGCGATCGCGGGCTTCGTCGTCTCGAAGGCGCACCGGGTGTCCCGCTGGCGGACGATCCTCTCGGCGGTCGGACTGGGGAGCGCTCCGATCCTGCTCGTCTTCCTGCAGCCGGACCTCGGGACGGCGCTCGTGTACTCGGCGGCCTTCTTCGCGGTGCTCTTCTTCGCGGGCGTCCGCTGGCGCCAGCTCCTGGCGCTGCTCGTCGTCGCGACAGTCGGTGTGCTCGCCGTTCTCTGGATCCTCCCCGCGGCCGGCGTCCAGGTGCTCAAGCCGTACCAGACGGCGCGGCTCGAGGGGTTCACCAACCCGGGCGCGGATCCGGGCGGGGTGACGTACAACCTGCACCAGTCCATCACGGCCGTCGGGTCCGGTGGGGTCACGGGGAGGGGCGTGATCGCGGCCAGCCAGACGCGGCTCGACTACCTCCCAGCTCACGCGACCGACTTCGCGTTCGCCTCGCTCGCCGAGCAGCGCGGGTTCGTGGGCTCGGCGATCCTGCTCCTCCTCTACCTGCTCGTCGTCTGGCGGGGACTGCGCATCGTGACGCTCGCCGGAGACCTGTACGGGGCGGTCGTGGCGGGAGGGCTCGTGTTCGCGTTCCTCTTCCAGGTGTTCGTGAACGTCGGCATGACCATGGGTGTCGCACCCGTGACCGGGATCCCGCTCCCGTTCGTCGCCGTCGGGGGCTCGTCACTCGTCTCCAACCTGATCCTCGTCGGAGTCCTGCAGGGGATACACGCACGCGGCGCGTCTCCGCGCGACCTGCCGTGAGGGGCGCAGCGCTCAGGGACGCGGGATCCGAGCTCCGGAACGTCGTCAAGGCGGTCCAGGGAGAGCTGTCGCCCGAGTCGGCCGGTCCCGTGCTCGTCAGCGGGATGCTGGCTGATCAGCTCGTGCGTGAGCTCGGGCGCGGCGCGGAGCCCGGGGCGGTCTCGGTGGGCGAGGGCGGTGTCGGCCGCGCGTCCGTCCTCGTGCGCATCATCGCCGGCGATCCGACGCCCGAGGACGAGCAGCTCGTTCGTGTGGCCGACGACGAGGGTGTGCCGGTCGTCCTCGTCCAGCTCTGGCCGCAGGAGCGGTGGACGCTGCCCTTCGTCCTCTCGCCGTTCGTAGTCGAGTGCCGGGCGGGCGAGGGCTTTCCGGTCGGCGAGATCGCCGCGCGCATCGCCGAGGCGTCGGACGTCCGGCAGGACCTGGCAGTGCGGATCCCGGCACTCCGCGACGCCGTCGCGGACAGGATCGTGAAAGAGAGTGCGATCCGAGCGGCCATCCTCGGGCTCGGCGCCGGGTTCTTCGGCGCGTCCCGACCGCTGCTTGCACTCGAGCAGGCGCGCATGGTGTCGCGGCTCGTCTCCCTTCGTCCGGGCTCCGTGATGCCGGAGGGAATGCCTGCGGTCGCGGGCATCGCGGCGTCGGCGCTCGGGAGTGGCCTCGCCCTTCGCGAGCTCGCCCGCGCGGCGCGGCGGCCGCTCCCTGCGCCGCTCGTCAACGCGGCCGTCGCCGGCGGTGCGACCTGGGCCATGGCCGTTCTCGCCCGGCGAATCGCGGAGACCGGCGAGTAGAGCTGCTCCGTCCGGTCCTGGACCTAGCATCCGCGCGGACCGCGGAGATGGGAGGGACGATGCCGGACACGGAGCTCGCCGTAGAGCTGTTGCAGCTCGAGGAGGCCGACGCCTGGTTCGAGTATCTCGAGGCGACGCGCGGCCAGAACGAGAACCGCTACGCAGAGCTGGAGCCTTGGGCGTGGGCACGTCTCTCGCAACGACTGCGCGCAGTTCGTGCCCGAAGGTCGCGTCTCCGCCCTGCCGCGGCCTGAGCGCGTGCAGGAACTCTGCAGTCCGACTGGTAACGTTCCCGCAGGCCCCATGGCCCGAGTCTTGAACACCACCCGCAGCGTGAGGCCGGCACCGCCGGACGGTGACGTGCGCCCGCGCGCGAACGAAAGAGGAGATTGTCACCTTGGCACGACGATGGTTTCGCTTCGGCAAGCAGCAACAAGAGACCGCGGCAGCGGATGCCCCGGCCGAAGAGGTCGTAGCACCGCCTGACCCACCGGCGGTAGCGGAGCAGGAGCCCGAAGAGGCTTCGGAGCCGCAGAAGAGAAAGCGTCGCCGCGGAAGCCGCGGGGGACGCGGAAGGAAGAAGACCGGCACACCGGCTGCTGGCGCTGCGGCCGGCGACGAGCCGCAGAGGGCGGCGCCGGTGGAGCCGTCCGAGAGCCCGCGCAAGCGCTCGGCGGAGAAGAGCACGCAGGACAAGAAGGGCGATCGCCGCTCCGACCGGAGATCGGCGTCGCGCACCGGGCGGCGGCGGACTGCGACCCGGCGGACGACGCTCCCGCAGGCGAAGCGCGAGCTCCTGATCACGGTCGACGTCGGCGAGCAGCGCGTCGCGGTGCTCGAGGACGACCGCGTCGCCGAGGTCTACCTCGAGCGCCCGGAGCGGCGCTCGATCGCCGGGAACATCTACCTCGGCGTCGTCGACAACGTCCTGCCCGGGATGGAGGCCGCGTTCGTCGAGATCGGCCTCGAGAAGAACGGCTTCCTGTACGTCGACGAGATAGTCGGCCCGGAGCTTGAAGGCAGGAAGGGAGCCAGAAAGATCCAGGACCTGATCAAGCGCGGCCAGGTCCTGCTCGTACAGGCGGTGAAGGACCCGATGAAGTCGAAGGGCGCGCGCCTCACGACCGAGATCTCGCTTCCGGGCCGCTTCCTCGTCTACGTCCCGAACGGCGAGGGGTACGGCGTCTCCCGCAGGCTCGAGGACCAGGAGCGGACGCGTCTCAAGGAGATCGTCAAGGACCTCGACGCCAAGGGCGGCGGGATCATCGTGCGAACCGCCGCCGACGGCGCGTCGGCGGAGGACATCGAGCGCGATCTCGTCTTCCTCCAGCGGCTCTGGAAGACGATCCAGGCGAAGGCGAACAAGGCGACTGCGCCCGAGCTCGTGTACGAGGAGGCGGAGCTTCCGCTGCGCATCGTGCGGGACCTCTTCGCCGGCGACTTCGTCGCCGCCAGGATCGACGACGACCGCACCTTCCGGCGCATCGTCAGCTACCTGAAGAAGACCTCGCCACACATGATCGAGCGGGTGCACCGGTACAAGGAGAAAGAAGCCTTGTTCGAGGCGTCCGGCGTCGATGCGGAGATCCGCTCGACCCTCGACCGGCGCGTAGACCTCCCGTCCGGCGGTTACCTCATCTTCGACTACGCGGAGGCGTTCACGGTCATCGACGTGAACACGGGCCGCTTCGTCGGCTCCCGCGCGAAGAGCTCGGCCGGGCGCCTCGAGGACACGATCGTGAAGAACAACCTCGAAGCCGTGAAGGAAGTGGTGCGCCAGCTCAGGCTCCGCGACATCGGTGGGATCATCGTCATCGACTTCATCGACATGTCCAACCCGAAGAACCGCGAGACGGTCGAGGATGCGTTGCGGACGGAGCTCGAGCGAGACCGGACGAAGACGTACGTGGTCGAGATCTCGCCGCTCGGTCTCGTCGAGATGACGCGCCAGAACGTCACCGACGGGCCGCGCGAGATCCTCACCAACCGCTGCCCGATCTGCGAGGGCGACGGCTTCGTCGTCTCGGACGCGACGTTCGCGCTCGAGATCGAGCGGAAGCTCCGTGCCCTCGCCAAGGGGTCGCGCGTCCAGGCGTTCAGCGTCGCCGTGCATCCGCGCGTGCTCCCGCTCGTGATCGGCCCCGGCGGGAGCCGCCTGGAGGAGATCGAGGCCGCCTCGCGGCGGCGGTTCTTCCTCGCTCCGGCCGAGAACGGGCACGTCCACCTCGATCACTTCGAGGTGCTCGGACAGGGCAAGCTCGAGACGTACCGCCCGTCCACTCCGGTCGCCGAGGGGGCGACGATCGAGCTGAAGCTCGTAGAGGTCGGCCTCCACGACGTCAACGCGGGCGTCGGGAAGGTGGACGGCTACGACGTCGTCGTCGCCGGCGCCGCGAAGCTCGTCGGGAAGAAGGTCGCCGTGACGATCGGCCGCGCGCTCGACGGCGTCGCGTACGCGGCGCTCTCGGACAGCGCAGAGCCGACTACGCCGATCACCTTCGAGGCAGAGGCCGAGAAGCCGACCCGTGCGTCCCGAGCGAAGACGAAGACGGCAGCCGAGCCGGTCCCCGAGGAAGAGGACGTGGAGCTCGAGCCGGAGGACAGCGAAGTCGAGGGCGAGGCGGAGGTGGACGCAGAGGTCGTGGAGGAGGCGGCGGACGACGGCGGCGCCGCTCCGCCGAAGAAGAAGCGCACACGACGCGGCACTCGCGGCGGACGGCGGCGGAAGAAGCCCCCTGCGGCAGAGGCGTCGGGGAACGGAGCCGGCCCGGAGGATGCCGAGCTGCCGGAGCCCGCCGCGCTCGAGCGCGAGGCTGCCGAGCCGCTGGACGCCGAACCGAAGACGAAGCCCACCGCCGCGAAGCGGAAGCGCCAGCCGCGCATCCACGTCCCAGAGCCGGAGGCGGACGTGGCCGAGCAGGACGTCGAAGCGGTCTCGATCGCCGAGGAGCCGGCGGTCGACGCCCCCGGCGAGCCCGAGGCCGGCGCGGAGGGAGCGTCGCCACGCAAGAAGACGCGACGCGGGACCCGCGGTGGGCGGAAGCGCCGCAAGCCCCAGGACAACGGTGAGCCCGTCGCGATCGAGGACGAAGCCCCGACCGAGGAAGCGCCTCGCGCGGAGAGCTCGAGCGAGGTCGCCCTCACCCCGGACGATCCTCAGACGCCGGGGGAGGCGCCGGGGGAGTACGTGCCGATGTCCGAGTGGATCGAGGATTTCGACGCGAGAACCGGTTCCGGTCGGCGCTGAGCGCCTTCCGGAGGCGAGCGTCCGCTATCATGCTGCGGCTCGCGGGCGCCGGCCCGCGACTCGTTTCTCAACGTCCTTTCCGCTGGAGCAGCACGTGACCTACGCGATCATCAAGGTTGCCGGGAAGCAGTACCGCGTCCGCGAGGGCGAGCGGCTGCTCGTCGACCGTCTCCGGGAGGACGACGGTGCGACATTCACGCCCGCCGTCCTGCTCGTCGGCGGTGACGGCGAGCCGATGATCGCACCCGGTGACGTCAAGGTGACCGCGCGCGTCCTCGGCGCGGCGAAGGGACCGAAGATCCGCATCGGCAAGTACAAGAAGCGGACCGGGTACCGCCGGCACACGGGCTTCCGCGCGTCGCTGACCCAGATCGAGATCGAGTCGATCGGCGGCAAGCGTGCTAGCTCGGCGGAGTCGAAGAAGCGCGACGAGAAACCTGCCGCCGCGGAGAAGCCCGCAGCCGCGGAGAAGCCCGCAGCCGTCTCGCCCGCCGGGGCTCCCGAGGGGTACGCGGACATGACGATCGCGGAGATCAAGACAGCGGTCGGGACATGGAGTCCTGACGAGGTGAGCGCCGCACTCGCGATCGAGCAGGACAACGCGAAGCGCAAGGGCGCGATCGCCGCCCTCGAGGCCGCGATCGCCGACTCGGAGGGAGAGGGCTAATGGCGCACAAGAAAGGTCTCGGCTCCTCGCGCAACGGTCGCGACTCCGAGTCGAAGCGTCTCGGCGTGAAGATCTTCGCCGGACAGGCGGTGAGGCCGGGCATGATCATCGTCCGTCAGCGCGGGACGAAGTTCCGGCCGGGTCCGGGAACGGGCCTCGGGCGGGACGACACGATCTTCGCGCTCCGCACCGGCACGGTCGAGTTTCGCCGCAGCGGTGAGCGTCGCTTCATCTCGGTCGTCGAGAGCTGACGGAACCGTCGACCACCCTGGTCCCCGAAGGCCGGGCATGTTCCACGACAAGGCGACGATCCACGTCGAGGCGGGACGCGGCGGCGACGGCGGGCTGAGCTTCCGGCGTGAGAAGCACGTGCCGAAAGGCGGCCCGGACGGCGGCGACGGCGGCCGCGGGGGAGACGTGGTCGTCTGGGCGGACCCGTCCCTGCGCGATCTCTCGGGGCTCGGCGGGGTAAAGGTCGTGCGCGCGCGCCGCGGCGGCAATGGCACGGGCAAGAAGCGGCACGGCGCCGATGGACGATCCGTCGAGCTGGCGGTCCCGGTCGGGACACAGATCACCGACGGGGAGGACGCGCTTCTCGCCGACCTCGCTTCGGCCGACGCGCGCTTCGTCGCCGCACGTGGCGGGCTCGGAGGCCGCGGGAACGCGCGCTTCGCGACTCCGACGCGCCAGACACCGAGATTCGCCGAGACCGGCCTTCCAGGCGAGGAGTCCGATCTCGTGCTGCGCCTCAAGCTCGTCGTCGACGCGGCGCTGACCGGCCTCCCGAATGCCGGCAAGTCGTCGCTCCTGCGCCGGATCTCGAACGCGAAGCCCAAGGTGGCCGACTACCCGTTCACGACAGTCGAACCCGTCCTCGGGACGGTGGACGGGCCGGACGGCCGACAGCTCACCGTCGCCGACGTGCCGGGACTGATCGAGGGTGCGAGCGACGGGGTGGGCCTGGGCCACGAGTTCCTCGCCCATCTCGAGCGAGCTCGCCTTCTCGTGCACGTGCTCGACGCCGCCGAGGAGGACGTCGAGGCGCGCTTCCGCACGATCGAGAACGAGCTGGCGCTCTACGGCGCCGGCCTCGCGGAGCGCCCGCAGCTCGTCCTCCTCAACAAGGTCGACCTGCTCGGAGGGGATGCGCCGTCGCTCGGCATCGAGGACGAGCGAATCGTCGGCGTCGTCGCCACGTCGTGCGCGACCGGGGCGGGGATCGACGAGCTGCGCCGCGCGCTCTTCGAGCACTGCCCGACCGAAGCGCCGGCGCCCGTCGAGGAGCCGCTTCCGGAGTACCTCGAGTACAGGCCGAGCGTCCCGCAGCGGCCTGCGTTCCGCATCTACCGAACCGACCGCGGTTACCGCGTCGTGGGCACGCCTCCACCTCCCGCGGAGCTGGAGGACGCGCTTCGCCGCGTCGGCGTGAAGCGCGGGATGGAGGTCGAGGTCTCGGGCGAGAGGCTCGAGTGGGACTAATGGCGACGCGTGCGGAGACGGGTCTCCTCGGAGGCGTCTTCGACCCGCCGCACAATGGGCATGTCGCCTTTGCGCGTGCGGCGATCGTGCACTTCGGCATCGGACGGCTGCTCGTGCTCGTCAACGGGGATCCGGGGCACAAGCAGGCGGTCGCGCCCGCCGACGTGAGGCTCCAGCTCGCGCGGCTCGCGTTCGATGCCATCCGGGGCGCCGCGATCGAGGTTCAGCTCGATCCGCATTCCCGAACCGTCGATCTGCTGGAGGAGCTCGAGCCGCCGGGCGACACGATCTTCCTCCTCGGAGCCGACGAGCTTGCCGCCTTCCCTACCTGGAAGCAGCCCGAGCGTGTCGTCGAGCTCGTTCGCCTCGGCGTCGCGATGCGGCCGGGCGTCCCCGTCGGGCGGCTGCGCGAGGCGCGCACCCTAGTCCCAGCGCCCGACCGCATCCTGTCCTTCGAGATGGATCCCGTTCCGGTTTCCTCCTCGGAGGTGCGAGACCGTGTCGCCCGAGGCGAGCCGATCGACGACCTCGTGCCGGAGCGCGTCGCCGAGGCGATCGCGCGCCTTCACCTGTATCGAGAACCCCGAGTAGACTGACCGGGAACGAGAGGACGCAGACCGACCTGACACCGCTCGAGCAAGCACGCCGTACCGCCGCTCTCTGCGACGAGAAGCTGGCGACCGACGTCGCGATCCTCGACATGCGCGGCGTCTGCGACTACACGGACTTCTTCGTGATCGCGACCGGACGGAACGCCCGGCAGACGAAGGCCGTCTACGACGAGGTCGCAGGGACGTTGAAGAAGGACCACCGCCTGCTTCCGCGCTCGACGGCGGGGCTCACCGAGGCGACGTGGATCGTCGCGGACTACCTCGACGTGGTCCTCCATCTGTTCACGCCCGACACGCGGAGCTTCTACCGGCTCGAGGACCTGTGGAGCGACGTCCCGTCCGTCGAGCTCGCTGCCGGCTGACGCTAGACTGACCCGTCCCTGGGGGCCATAGCTCAGTTGGGAGAGCGTCTGGCTGGCAGCCAGAAGGTCGCCGGTTCGAGCCCGGCTGGCTCCATCGGTTACGTGCGCGTCGCGGTGTCGATACGCGACGTGGCGGTTCGTCGTAGTGGATGAGAGTGGCGATGCGAAGCATCGCCGACCCGACGACGAGAAGGAGGGGCAATGGCAGGTAATCCAGTGCACTTCGAGTTCCCGGCGGGCGATACCGCTCGCTCGCAGAAGTTCTGGGGCTCTCTCTTCGGCTGGCAGTTCCAGGCCATGGAGGGCCCGATGGAGTACCACATGGGCCAGATCTCGGACCAGGCGGGAGTGGCGACGTTCCCGGCCGACGGCAACGGCCGCGGGATCCGCGTCTACTTCGACGTGGACGACGTCAACGCGGGCGTCGCGCGTGTCAAGGAGCTCGGCGGGAAGGCCGAGGACGCGCAGCCCGTTCCAGGCTTCGGCTGGTTCTCGATGTGTCAGGACACCGAGGGCAACATGTTCGCCCTCTGGCAGAGCGACACCTCGGCTGGGGGGGCGTCCTAGGGCGATCTCGGGCGACGGAGCGGCCCGCGCTGCTCCGTCGCCGCCCCGCCACGCGTTACCGCTCGTACGGCTCTCGCCCGCTCGCGTGCGCTAGAACTGAGAGCAACCGAGCGAAAGGGACGACCAATGCCCTTCTACCAGCGGCGCGGGGACGTTCCCCGCAAGCGCCACATCGTGTTCCGTGACAATGGGACCCTCCTGACCGAGGAGGTGATGGGGCTCGAAGGGTTCTCGGGCAACGAGTCGATCCTCTACCACCTCGTGTCTCCGTGCCGCGTGAAGGAGCTCGGCGAGTTCACGCCGATCGAGCGCGAGGAGTGGGTGCCGGAGACGCATGCGCACCGCCTCATGAACACCGCGGACGTGCCTCCGGAAGGGGACGAGATCAGCGGTCGGCGCACGCTCATGTGGAACCAGGACGTCGAGATCTCGCTCTGCCGGCCCGAGTCGTCCATGAACTACTTCTTCCGCAACGGGGAGGGCGACGAGGTCGTCTTCGTGCACGAGGGGTCGGGCACGCTCGAGACGACGTTCGGCGAGGTCTCCTACAAGGAGGGCGACTATGTCGTCATCCCGCGCGGCACGACGTACCGCTTCGTCCCCGAGGGGCCGCAGCGCTACCTCGTGTTCGAGACGCCCGGTCTGATCGAGATCCCGCGCCGGTACCGGAACCAGTACGGGCAGATCCTCGAAGGTGCGCCCTACTACCACCGCGACATCCATCCGCCGACCGAGCTCCACACGCATCGGGAGCGCGGCGAGTTCCTCGTCAAGGTGCGCGTCCGGGGCGGCTACCAGGAGTACGTGCTCGACTACCACCCGTTCGACGTCGTCGGTTGGGACGGATACCTCTACCCGTGGACGTTCTCGATCCACGACTTCGAGCCGATCACCGGCCGGATCCATCAGCCGCCGCCGTCTCACCAGACCTTCCAGGGGCCGAACTTCGTCATCTGCTCGTTCTGTCCCCGCAAGCTGGACTACGACCCGGAGGCGATCCCGATCCCGTACCACCACTCGAATCTCCAGTCGGAGGAGATGATCTACTACGTCTCCGGGAACTTCGGGTCGCGCAAGGGCATCTCCGTGGGCTCGATCACCCTCCATCCGTCGGGACTCCCGCACGGACCGCATCCCGGCCTCGCGGAGAAGGCGATCGGCGTCACGGAGACGAGCGAGCTCGCAGTGATGTGCGACACGTTCAGGCCGCTCAGGCTGTCGACCCTCGCCCGCGACCTGGACGACGGTCACTACGCCTACTCGTGGTACGAGCCGCCGAGCGACGACCAGAGCCTGGCAGGCGTCACGAGCCACCTCTGAGAATGGACTACGAACGCTTCCTCCAGGCGCTGCCGACGCTCTTCGACGACTTCCCGCGCTCGGAGCACCCGCGCGACCGCCGCTTCGCGCCGATCCTCGATCAGGTCGAGAACCTGGCGTCGGAAAACGTCCTCGCGCTCCTGAACCTGGCCGCGTCGTGCCTGGGGGCGGACGACACCTACCTCGAGGTCGGCGTGTTCCACGGCGCGAGCCTCATCGCCGCGATGCTCGGCCAGCCCGATCGCCGCTTCGTCGCGATCGACGACTTCAGCTTCGACGGCACCTCGCGGGAAGACGTCGAGGCGAACCTCGAGCGCTTCGGGCTTCCTCTCCCCGAGTTCGTCGTCGGGGACGTCTTCGACTGCGTTCGCTCGGGAGCGCTCGACGGGGTCCCGGTCGGGGTCTGGTACTACGACGCCTCGCACTCGTATCAGGCACAACTCGACGGGCTCCGCGTCGTCGAGCCGTTCCTCGTGCCGGGCGCACTGCTCGTCGTGGACGACACCGACTGGGAGAAGGTTGAGCGCGCGCTCGACGATTACCTCGCCGAGCAGCCTCGAGCCCGAGAGATCGTGTCGGTCGGCGGGCGGGACAGGGGCTCGCCCCAGTGGTGGTCGGGGATGCGCGTCTTCGTCTGGGACGCGTAGCCGCCGCCGCCGCCGAACGGCTCCGCTCAGATGCCGCTGATCGTGAGCCGGCGGTTGAGGACGGTGCCGTTGATGTCGTTCAGCGCGAAGGTGGCGACGTACGTCTGCTTCTTGACGACGCCCGGAGCCTTGAAGCGAAGCCGGGCGTCGATCGTGCAGTCGATCTTCAGCGCGGACGTCTGCTGGCCGACGGCGATCAGCTTGCTCCCGTGGAAGATCCGCCACGTCATGCCGATCGCGGTCCCCGTCGTGTCGTTCGCGCAGTAGCGGCGCGTGTACAGCTTCACGAGCGGAGTCAACACCCCGGCCTTGAGCGAGTACACGCCGTCGCGCGCGTCGAGCGGCTTGGCGCTGGCGCTGAAGCGGCTCGGCGAGGCCGCCTTCGGGGTGCCGGTCTGCGTGTACACGCCCGACTCCCAGGGCTGCCCCGGATCGTCCTGGTAGACGAACCAGATGAACATGCCGACGAACGGGTAGCCCTTCGCCAGGTTGATCGCCTGGCTGATGTACTTGGACTGAGTCGACCACGGGACGCCGAGGGTGTCGGGAGGCCGGGTCTGGTAGCCGTACTCGGTGATCCAGATCGGCACCGACTTCCGCTTGAACCAGGTCTTGAGGCTCGCGTCGAAGCGCGGAAGCGACTTCAGCGAGACGTTCGGCCACTTGAGAAGCTGGGTCGGCGGGCTGCCCGGGTTCGTCGGATACGGATGCTGTGCCCAGGCGTTGAACTTGAGCCGCGGGTTCGCCTTTGCGACGAGCTCCGCGAAAGTGCCCGGGGTGTGGTTCGGCCGAGCGCCGCCCGGCTTGTCGCTTCCGCGGGCGGACGTCTCACCGATCGCGACCTGAGCGAGCGGGTTCCCGGCCTTCAGCCCCGCGTACGCGGCCGCGTAGAGCTTCGCGTAGTTCGCGGGTGCGATCGACTTCCCCTTCGAGTTGAACTGCGGGGTCAGGAACTGGGTCAGGTTCGGCTCGTTCCACACCGACCAGAAGCGGACGAACGGGTAGCCCGGATAGCGGCCCGAGTAGCGGGCGGCGATCGCCCGTGCGAAGGCGGTCAGGTCGGCGAGCCGCTTGGGCATGTGGTTCGGGGTCGTCCCGCCGTTGGCCCAGCCCGGCGTGCCCGAGATCGTGAGCATGACCTCCATGTCCGCCGACTGCGCGTTCCGCAACGCCTCGTCGATGTCATCGAGCTTGTATGCAGGGTCGAACGGATCCGCGGCGTTCGCGGGACGCTCCGGCGCGGCGAGGTTCCATTGCACGAGGAGCCGCATGATCGTCGCGTTCTGCTGCGACGCGGCGTCGATCCGAGAGACGCGGTCCGGGACCCAGCGGAAGCTCGGATCATCGTGGAAGCCCACCCACATCCGTTGTGCGGCGAATGCCGCGGGCGCGGCCAGCGCGCTCAGCACGAACAGGACGAATGCAAGGCGGACGGTGCGTCTCACAGGTGCTCCTTGACGATAGGGCGGCGAGATGACGGTTCCGGCTCGAAGGCTTCGGGCACCCTAGCGGGCCGAGTATGAGCGTCGTGTAAGGACCTGGCTCCCCCGTATGTGCGCGACGTAAGCGGCGAGGCGTACACTCTCCGCCGTGGATTCGGCCTGGGAAGTCGTCTTCATGCTTCTCGTACTGAAGATTCCGATGGTGTACCTCGGCGTCGTGATCTGGTACGCACTGAAGCCTGAACCCGCTGCCGAAGCCGGTGACGAGGAGGCCGGCGTCCTCGCGCCCGTCGCGCCGTGCGGTTGGGGCGACTGGCGCGACAGGCAGGTAGCCCGCGGACGCGGACGGCGTCCGATCCGTCCCGCCGGGCGCCCCGGACGGCCCGTTGTACCGCGATCTCGTCACGCGGTCGTAACGTGAGCGCCATCGAACCCCGTCGCGCCGACACGGTCGCCGGCTTCCTCTGCGCGTTCTCGTTCACGATGTCGGCGATCGCGCTCGCCCGGCACCCTGGGCTGCTCGCTCCGGTCGCGATCCTGCTCGCGCTTGTCGCGGCACGGATGACCGAGCGCCATCGAACGCTGGCCGCCGCTGCGGTCGCGGTCTCGACGCTCGCGTTCATCGGCGGGATGATCGTGGCGATCGTGACGGCAAAGCCACTCTTCTGACGGTGTAGCTCGGCCTGGTAGAACAGCGGCATGGAGCCCGTGTCCGAGCGGTCCGGCCTCAACGCGGCCTACGTCGACGCTCTCCTCGAGCAGTACCGCGACAACCCCGAGTCCGTCGACCCCGCCTGGCGTGCGATCTTCGCCCGCGTCGAGGGCGATGCGACGGCCTCGGCTTCCGCGCCGGCTGCCGTCTCCGCGCCGCCCGCCCAGGTTCCGCCGCCGGGGGACGGGTCAGGCGCTGCCGCTGTCGCAACGGCGACCCTCGCTCCCCCGGCCCCGGCCCACCGCGCGCAGCCAGAGGCCGCGGAGCCCGAGGTGGCCGAGCTCGCTACGGATGACGGCGACGTCGCGCCGGGGACTGTCGGGGCGGGCGAGGCGGTCGGAGCGACCGCCGACGCTGCCGAGCTCCTCGCCGCCGTCGCCTCGGCGATGGCCCTCGTCGATGCGATTCGCACCCACGGCCACCTCGCTGCACGGCTCGATCCGCTCGGGTCCGAGCCACTCGGCGACCCGGCGCTCGACGAGAACGAGCTCGCGGTGCCGCTTACGTCCGATCTCCAGGCTCGCATTCCGGCGGCGCTCCTCGGCGTGTACGTCGAGGGAACGACGCTCGCTGACGTCCTCCCCCGCCTGCGAGAGGTCTACTGCGGGCCGATCGCGTACGAGATCGAGCACATCTCCGACTACGCGGAGCGGAACTGGCTCCGCCGCGCGATCGAGTCCGGTCGCTTCCGCCGGCCGCTCCCCGCCGAGCAGCGGCTCGGGTTGCTAGAGCGGCTGTCGCAGGTCGAGGCGTTCGAGACGTACCTTCGGCGCGCGTTCCTCGGGCAGAAGCAGTTCTCGATCGAGGGCCTCGATTCCCTCGTGCCGATGCTCGACGAGGCGATCGAGCTTGCGGCCGAGGGCGGCGCGCACGAGGTCGTCCTCGGAATCGCGCATCGCGGGCGCCTCAACGTGCTCGCGCACACGGTCGGGCGGAGCTACGCGTCGATCCTGCGCGAGTTCGAGGGAGAGAAGACGATCGACGCGCTCATCTCCGATCCCGAGGGAGGGACCGGCGACGTCAAGTACCACCTTGCCGCGTCGGAGTCGCGCATGACGCGGAACGGCGAGATCCAGGTGACGCTGGCGCCGAACCCGAGCCACCTCGAGGCGGTCGATCCCGTCGTCGAGGGCAGGGCGCGGGCGGAGCAGACCGACCGTTCACGCGGCGCCGCGCTGCACGATCCGACGGTCGCCCTCCCGATTCTCATCCACGGTGACGCCTCGTTCGCCGGCCAGGGCGTCGTTGCCGAGACGTTCAACCTCCACTCTCTCGACGGCTATTCGACGGGCGGGACGCTCCACGTCATCGCGAACAACCAGGTCGGTTTCACGACCGATCCGGCCGAGGGACGCTCGACCCGCTACTCCAGCGACCTCGCGAAGGGCTTCGACGTGCCGATCGTGCACGTGAACGCCGACGACCCGGAGGCGGCGGTGTCGGCGATCCGATTGTCGCTCGCATATCGCGAGGAGTTCGGGCACGACATGGTGGTCGACCTCGTCGGCTACCGGCGCTTCGGCCACAACGAGCAGGACGAGGCCTCGTACACGCAACCGCTCATGGCCGAGCGCATCGAACGCCAGCCGACGGTGCGGGCAACCTACGCCGCCCGGCTCGTCGAGGAGGGCGTACTGACTGCCGACCAGGGCGACGAGCTCCTCCAGCAGACGCAGGAGGTTCTGCGCAAGGCGCACGACGAGCTCAAGGCCTCGTTCGCCGAGCCGTTGCCGCGACAGGAGCCGCGGACGCAGACCGACACGGGCGCCGCGGTGGTGACCGCCGTACCCGCCGACAGGCTCGTCGAGCTCGACGAGCAGCTGCTCGGGCCGCCCGACGGATTCACGGTCAACCCGAAGCTCGCACGGCAGCTCGAGCGGCGGCGCGAGGCTCTGGAGGAAGGCGGCATCGACTGGGGTCAGGCGGAAGGGCTCGCGTTCGCGACGCTCCTCGAGGAGGGGATCCCGATCCGGCTCTCGGGTCAGGACACGGAGCGAGGGACCTTCTCGCATCGCCATGCCGTGCTGCACGACCCCGTGACGGGTGAGACCTTCACACCGCTCCAGGCGCTCCCCACGGCGACGGCGTCGTTCGAGATCTACAACTCGCCGCTCTCCGAGTACGCGGCCCTCGCGTTCGACTACGGCTACTCGGTGGCGGCGTCAGACGCCCTCGTGCTGTGGGAGGCGCAGTTCGGGGACTTCATCAACGGTGCGCAGATCGTCGTCGACCAGTTCATCGTCTCGGGGCGCTCGAAGTGGGGCCAGACGTCACGGCTGACGCTCTTGCTCCCGCACGGCTACGAGGGCAACGGCCCGGAGCACTCGAGCGCGCGCCTGGAGCGGTTCCTCCAGCTCGCCGCCCAGGACAACATCCGTGTCGCCAACTGCACGACGTCCGGGCAGTACTTCCACCTCCTCCGTCGGCAGGCACTCGACGCCACGGCTCGCCCGCTCGTGGTCATGACGCCGAAGGGGCTGCTCCGGGTGCGCCAGGCGATGGCGACCCTCGAGGAGCTCGCGACCGGCTCGTTCCGTCCCGTGCTCGACGACGAGGTTCCCGACCGCGACGCGATTCGCCGGCTCGTCCTCTGCAGCGGCAAGGTCTACTACGACATCGTCGGGCATGACATGCGCGCGCTCTCGTCGACGGTCGCGGTCGCGCGGATCGAGCTCCTGTACCCGTTTCCCGTCGACGCGATCGCGTCGCTCGTGTCCTCGTATCCGGGGCTTCGCGAGATCGTCTGGGCGCAGGAGGAGCCCCAGAACATGGGCGCCTGGCGAACGCTGCGACATCGGCTCGAGGACGCGGCAGCGCAGGCGCCGTCGGTCGAGCGGGTTCTCTACGTCGGTCGGCCCTGGCGAGCGAGCCCGAGCGAGGGCTACCCGACGCTCCACACCCGGGAGCAGGACCGCATCGTCCGCGAGGCGCTCGGCTTCCGCTCGGACTGACTCCGGGTCGCTAGAGCGGTCGCCGGCTGCGCCGGACGAGCGAGCTGGCGACACGCGGCCCGTGCCGCCTCGCCGCGATCATCAGCGTCCGCCGGTGCGCGGGCGGCACGCGGCGCCACGTCTCGTAGAGGACGACGGCCAGCGTCAGCGGGCGGAGTCGCGGCACCCCGCAATCGTCGCATATCGACCCCGGCCCGGTATGTGACGGTCGGCGCGAGAGCGGGGCAGCCACGATGCCCGCGAGAACCCTTGCGCTAAGATGCGACGCCGCAGGGGACGCCGATGTCCGAACTCGAAGACCTCACGACGACCGTCGAATCGCCGTTCGCCCAGGCGATTCGGGAGCATCTCGAGCTTCGCGCCCGAAACGCGGGCCTCGACGCCGACATGCCGCTCGAGCCGTATCTCGACGGTGGCGACCCGCTCGAGAACCACCCGCTCTTCAAGAGCGAGGAGCAGGCGCGGATCGAGGAGACGCTCGACGGCGAGCCGGCTCCCGATCTGAGCTCCACGCGTCTTCCGTGGCCCGGGGAGGAGACGGCGACGGTCGAGAACGTCGAGGGGCCAGCGCTGGACGAGACCCTCTGGACCGGGCGCCCGCGCGATTTCGACTGGGGCGACTGACCTCGGCCGGGTAGGGTCACGCTCGTGACCCTCGAGGAACGTCTCCGCCGCTACGCGGAGCTTGCCGTGCGCGTCGGTGCGAACGTGCAGGAGGGCCAAGACGTCGTCATCAGCTGCCTCGTCGAGCACGCCGAGATCGCGCGCGCGATCGCCCGCGAGTCCTATCGCGCCGGGGCGAAGCACGTGATCGTGCTCTACAACGACCTCCACCTGCGGCGCGCGATGATCGAGCTCGGTCCCGAGGACGAGCTCGACTGGTCCCCTCCGTACCTCCTCGACTGGATGAAGCGCTGGGCCGAGGAGCGCCCTGCGCTGATCGGCCTTACCGGGAACCCGGATCCGACCCTCCTCGCGGACCTCGATCCCGCGCTCGTCGGCAAGGCCGTCCCGCGGGAGCTGAGCGCCACGGTCGGACGCGACTTGGCGCAGATGCGCTTCAACTGGGTCGGTGTCGCGGCGCCGAACCCGGGGTGGGCGACCCAGGTCTTCGGAGAGCCCGACGTCGAGCGGCTCTGGGACGCAGTGGCGGTCGCGACGAGGCTCGACGCAGACGACGTGAGCGCCGCCTGGGCCGAGCACGCCGCGACGCTGGCCGCACGGAGCGATGCGCTGACCGAGCGCGCCTTCGACGCGATTCGCTTCACCGGCCCCGGCACGGATCTCCTCGTCGGGTTGATCCCGGGTGCCCGCTGGGTGAGCGCCAAGGCTGTCACTGATACAGGGATCGAGCACATTCCGAACCTCCCGACGGAGGAGGTGTTCACGTCGCCTGATCTCCGCCGTACGGAGGGCGTCGTCCGCTCGACCGCTCCGCTCGTCACGGGCGGAACCCGCATCGACGGGCTCGAGCTCCGGTTCGAGGGAGGCAACGCGGTGGCGGTGACCGCGGACGCGGGCGCGGACGTCGTCCGCCAGCAGCTCGCGATTGACGAACACGCATCGTATTTGGGCGAGGTCGCCCTCGTCGACGGATCGTCGCCCGTGAAGCGCACCGGGCTCGTCTTCCACGACACGCTCTTCGACGAGAACAGCACGTGCCACCTCGCGTACGGCGGCGGGTTTCCGTTCGTCCTGGACGGCACCGTCGGGCTCGCGGACGAGGAGCAGCGCGCACGCGGCGTGAACGCCTCCGCGATCCACACGGACTTCATGATCGGCGGTCCCGAGGTGGACGTCGACGGCATCGGCGCGGACGGATCGGTGACGCCGATCATCCGGGACGACGTCTGGCAGCTGTCCTGACGCTGCTGCGCGCGGCTTTCTGCTCCCCCCAATACCTTTGTTCGAGCCGTTTCGGCATGTTGACGCACGTCGATGTCGAGAAGGTGCTTGACAGACTTCATCGATGATGTCATATTGATGTCGTAATGCAGCTCGACACACACATCCAAGCGATCCAGGCAGATCTCGCCGCGACCGCGGGACTCGGAGACGAAGCGACCTCCGAGGCCGCGCGCCGCCTGAGCGAGGCGCTGACGTCGACTCTCCATCTCCGCCTCCTCGACCTCATCGGCGAGGCGGCGTCCGAGATCGGCGCGCAACTCGAGTCCGGACGTGTGGAGGTGCGGCTCGCAGGCCGGGAGCCCGAGCTCGTCGTCGTCTCCGAAGACGTCCCGGACGAGAGCATCAACGTCCCGGCGGGGGAGGAGTACGCGGGAAGGATCACGCTCCGTCTGCCGGAGACGATCAAGGCCGGGATCGAAGCAGCAGCCGCCCAGGAAGGCATCTCGACCAACGCCTGGCTCGTGAAGACGCTCGCGAACATGCTCCACGCGCGATCGACGAAGCGCAGCCGAAACCGCATGCAGGGCTACGCCCAAGGCTGAAAGGAGAGGATCATGCTTCTCGCTCCGCTTCCATTCGACTACCTCCAGCATCTCGAGCGCAGCGACCGGCTTCGCCGGACTCGCGAGCGCCCGACCGGCAGCCGCGTCCGCCGCGTCACGGGCGGCAAGGCCGGAGAGTAGGGACGCGTCATGCCGACGTTCGAGACCCCCGGCAAGGTCACCCTCCGCGTGAAGCTCGCGAGCGGGCGCGTCGTCGTCACGACGATGGACGAGCCCCGGACCAGCGTCGACCTCGTCCCTCACGGGCGCGGCGGCGAGGACCGGGTCGAGACCGTCGTCGTGAGGGCCGACGAGCACCGCGGCGGCCACGTGATCACGGTCGAGGAGAAGGACCGCATCCGCTGGGGGCCGATCCGCATCACGTGGGGCGGGGACATCGAAGTCCGGATCGCCTGCCCGCCGGGAGCCGACCTCGACCTGAGCGGCGGCTCGACCGACCTCCGCGTCGACGGCTCGCTCAACGACGTCTCGGCCCGCACGGCGTCGGGCGACCTCCGGCTCGACACGGTCACCGGGGATCTGGAGCTCAAGACCGCGAGCGGCGACGTGTCCCTCGCGGCAGCCGAGAGCGAGGGCCAGATCGTGACCGTTTCCGGCGACGTGGACGTCGGCCGGGCCGAGCGTCCGCTGTCCGTGCGCTCCGTCTCCGGCGACGTCGAGCTCGGCGAGGTGCGAAGCGCGCTTACGGTCTCCTCGACCTCGGGTGACGTCGAGCTCAAGGACGTCGAGGCGGGCGACGTCCGCATCCAGACGATCTCGGGCGACGCGAAGATCGCGGTCGCGCGCGGCACGCGCGTCTGGATCGACGCGACGACCATCTCCGGCGACCTCCGGTCCGAGCTCGGCCTGTCCGACGAGACGCCGGCTGCCGCCGCGGAGCCGAGCTTCGACGAGGACGCCGCCGCCGACGCGGAAGGCGACGTCGTGCCGCTTCAGGTGAAGACGGTCAGCGGTGACGTCTCGATCGTCCGCGCCGCGAAGAGCGTCGCGCGCTAGGCGCCTCGGGCCACCCGGCTAGCCGAGGCGAACGGCCTCGACGACCTCGTCGTCGCGACCCTCCTTCAGGAGGTCCGCCAGCCGCTTCTCACCGCGAAGGCCGAGCGGCGCGGTGAGGATCTCGTACAGGCGGCTCTCGCCGATCCCCGCCGCACGCGCCGCGTTGACGACGCGGGGGATCGACGCCCGCGGTCTCCAGTCGGAGAACTGCCACGGTGGGTAGAGCCACTCCGTCGAGCCGGGCTTTCGGACGCCGATGAGCTCACCGTTGCGGCGCATCGCATCGATTGCGAGCGGATCGATCGCGAGGCGTTCAGCGAGCCAGGAGCCGGTGAGGCAGTCCGCGTAGCGGTCCCGTGCCGAAGCGGCCATCGGGCGCCAGCCTAGCGCGTGCCGAACGGCGGAACGGGGGCTACGGACCGCCGGAGCAGGGGCCGATAGCCAGTGAATGGGCCGCCTCGCGCTCTTCGCCTGCGCCGCCGTCGCCCTCGCTGTGGGAGTCGGCAACGCGGGCGCCGTGACGACCGCGCAGCAGTCGTCTCCCTCCTGGGCCGCGCCGCAGATCCGGACCGTGGTCGCGGCGGGCCTGATGGCGCCGAGCGTCGGCCAGTTCCACCCGAAGGACACGCTCACGTGGTCCGACTTCGCCGTCATCCTGTCGGCGCTCGGCTCCTCGGTGGCGGTGACCTCGGATCCCTATCGGCCCGTCACCATGCGCGAGCTCGACGCGCGCCTCGTCACCGCCGTCGGCCTCCGCCCGGCCGCGCGTCAGCTTCGGCTCGCGGCGCTCGACGCGGGCCTCGAGCCGACGCAGTGGCTCGGGACCGAGACCGTCGCGCGCATGCTCGGGCTTCGCGTCAATCACCTGCGCGACCAGGAGCAACTCGAGCTCGAGCTCTCGCAGCCCGCGACGCGCGCCGAAGCTGCGTACTCGCTCGCGCGAGTCCTCTCGATCCAGAGCTCGGAGATCGATGCGATCCGGACCGAGGTCGAGTCGTTCTCGCTCCCGAGCCTCACGTCCTGGCAGCAGATCGTCCTCAGCCGCGCGCTCCGCTTCGTCGGCTCGCCGTACGTCTGGGGCGGCACCTCGGAGAAGCCGCAGGAGCTCTTCGGCGAGCTCGAGCCGGGAGGGTTCGACTGCTCGGGCTTCGTCTGGCGCGTCTACAAACTGCAGCCGTTCACGAATGCGCCGAGCCTGTCCGGGATCCTCAAGGGCAGGACGACCTACGCCATGAGCGGCGAGGTGCAGCGCGCCGCGCGGGTTCCGCGCGCACGCCTGAGCCCTGCGGACGTCGTCTTCTTCGGCCCCGATGGGCCGCGGTCGAAGCCGGCGCAGGTCGGGCACATGGGGATCTATCTCGGGAACGGGTGGATCGTTCACGCGTACAACCGTGGCGTCGCGCTCGAGCCGATGGCGGGCTGGCTCGACACGGACTTTGCCTGGGGCCGCGACCCGCTCGCCGAAGCCGGGCTCTCCTAGCGAATCGCGTCTTCGGGCGCCTCAGCAGCGCGGACTGACCGGACGGGGGGCGGGCCCCAGCGCAATGCCGTCCCCGCGTGCGAGCCTTGCCAGCTTCTTCCGGTAGATCCCCATGTCGGCGTGCGACCAGTCGCCGTGGGTCTGACAGCGCCAGGCGCGATAGCGCTCTCGGTGATACGGGCTCGTGAGGCTCTCGCTGTGCCCGATCACGTTGCGAAGCTGGATCCCGTACCGGCTCATCAGCCAGACCGTGAGTCGGAGCGAGGCGGCCATCTGTGCCGGGTCGTCGAGGATCTGGCGGTCGCTCGTGCCGACATGCTCGATCCCGATCGCCGTCCAGTTCAACCCCACCGTATGGCGGCAGATGGTGCTCGGCGGGACGAGCCGGTAGATCGTCCCGTCACGGTCGATCACGAAGTGGGAGCAGACGCCGGGCAGCTCGCCGAGCTCGGGGTCGGGCGTGTCCGACGAGAAGTAGGAGTAGGTCGAGGAGAAGGTGGACGCGGCCGTGTAGTGCTCGACGATCACTCGTGGGTGGACGAGGCGCCAGGTATCGAGGCCGTAATGGCGTCGTACATACGCGGCGGTCTCCGCGCGACGCTTCGCGCCGAACGGGATCGGCTTGACGACGATGCGCGGACGAGGCGCTGAGGTCGCCGCCGTCAGGGTCCTCTGCGCCGCTCCGGAGGTCACGACCGTGAGGCAGGCGAGCGCCGCGGCCGCGACCAGCGGTGCGCGGCGTAGACGGAGGCGCCGCATCAGATCTCGCTCGCCAGCCATGTGCGCCGATCGAATCGCCTTGCGAGCGGGTCGAACGCTGCGACGAAGCGCTCCTTCGCCGCGGTCGCGGTCGCGTCGGACCTGGCGGCGAGCGTGAAGTCGCGGCTCGGGGTGAGCGGGCACTTCGTCCGGGTGGCGTCGAAGAAGGCGTCACGGTAGTGGCGATCGGCCTCGATCGACCGTTGGAGCGAGCGCTGCAGGAGAGTGACGACGGCGGCCGCCTGCGGTGTCGGAGCCTGCATGCCCCCGAGCTGGTCGAGGATGCTCTGGCGGTTCTCGGTCACGCTCGCGATGCGCCTTCCGGCCTCGCGCGGCGAGATCGTGCAGGCGAGCCCTGCGGCGAGCGCAGCTCCGATCTCGCGCCGCCCTCCCGAGGACTGCTCGAGGACGTTCTGCACGCGGTCGACGAACGTCGGAAGAGCGTCCGCGCCGGTCGACTGCCCGCCGCCACGATGCGTCGCGATCGTGACAGCCGCGACGACCGCGACGAGCGCGGTCACCGCCGCGACCGCCGCGACGGTGACCTGTCGGGCGCGACCTGTGCCCGCCCGGTGCGCCTGAGGACGAGGCACCGCGGCAGGCCTGGTGGCCTGGTCGTCGGTCCGTACCTCGCCTGTAGCAGCCTGGAGCGCCGCCGCCAGGGCAGACGCGGTCGCATAGCGGTCGGCCGGTTGCTTGGCGAGCGCGGTCTCGAGGACGGTGTCCAGCGAGTCCGGAACGTCGGCGGCGAGTTCGGAGAGCCTTGGCGGAGGGTCGGCGAGATGTGCCTGCAGAACGAGGAACTCGCTCTCGCGGGCGAACGGCGGGCGACCGGCGAGACAGTGGAAGAGGACACAGCCGAGCGCGTAGACGTCCGCACGCCCATCGACCTCGAGGCCCGCGATCTGCTCCGGCGCTGCGTAGTCGACCGTCCCGAAGAAGGAGCCCGTGTGCGTCACGCCTTTCGAGCTCGTCCGCTTCGCGAGACCGAAGTCGCAGAGATAGAGATGGCCTCCGGGCTCTGCGACGAGGATGTTCGCCGGCTTGACGTCACGGTGGAGAAGTCCTTCGGCGTGGGCTGCATCGAGCGCGCCGCCGACGTGCTGGGCGATCGTCACGACCTGCTCGAGGGGCAGCCGGCCCCGGGCCTCGAGCGACGCGTGCAGGCTGTGTCCGGGGACGTAGCGCATGGCCAGGTAGAGAAGGCCGTCGATCTCCCCGGCGTCGAAGATCGGGATCACGTTCGGGTGGTCGAGGGAGGCGGCGAGCTGCGACTCGACGAGGAAGCGAGCGCGAAAGTCGTCGTCGTGCGCGTACTGCGGCGCGATCACCTTGATCGCGGCCTTGCGGGCGAGGCGCTCGTGGGTGGCGAGGTACACGGTTCCCATTCCTCCGCGGCCGAGGATCGACTCGATCCGGTAGGCGCCGAACGATTCGCCGATCTCGGGCCCGAGGCGCGCGATCACGATCCGGTGCCTTCCGCGGCGGCCGGGCGGCACGTGCGGAGCCGGTAGCCGAGGCCGCGCTCGGTCTCGATCAGCTCGCCTGCGCCGTGTCTTTCGAGCTTGCGCCGCAGCTCCCAGACCAGCTTCGCGAGCTCTTCGCGCGTGTGGAGGGGCTCGTCCAGCCATACCGCGTGCACGAGCTCGTCGTGCGTGCAGAGCGCGGGAGAGCCGTCGTCCTCCGCATTTCGCTCTGCCATGTACCCGATCAGCCGGTGGGCCTGAGCTCGGATGGGGATCTCGTGCCGCTCGCCGCCACGCACGAGGATCAGGCGCGCCTCGCGGGCGTCGTACATCAGGCAGCCTTCGGTCGTCGTCTCGGTCGAGACGGCGGTCGACATGGTCGGCGCGGCACGCGTTGCCTGGGGATCCCGGCTCGACCGGAAGGCGAGCTCGAAGAAACCACGCTCGCCCGACTCGCTCAGCGAGCCGAGGACGCAGACGACATCGCCATCGCGGAGCGCAATACGCGCGGACACCGGCGTCAGCTCGCCGTCACGCCGCAGGAAGGTGCCGTTCACGCTTCCGCCGTCGACGACGAACCAGTGCATCCCGTCTGGCTCGAGCGCGCAATGGGCCGTGCGTCCGATCAGCAACTCGGGATCCGGCTCGAGGGCGATGTCGTTCGCGTCCGCGAGTCGACCGACGGTGACCCGTCGTTGCGGCAGTGCGAGCGTCTTCGAGACCTCGCCGTCGGGGCGGCTGACGACGACGAGTGCCGACTGCCTGCGCTCTCCTGCTGGCGAGCGAGTTTCCATCGTTTTCCTATCGCGTGTCCATGGATCCGTGCGGCCTCGGGGGCGACACTCGGATGAGCGGGCAGGCTACATCCAGAACGGGAGGAGCAATGTTCAGCCTCGGTAGATGTGCGGCGATCGGCTCGACCACGGTCGCCCTGGCGATGCTCGCGGTCGCGCTCGCAGGATCGACCGGACGTGCCGCTGGTGCCGACGCGCGTTGGCGGATCGTCGACCTCGGCACGCTCGGCCCCGCCTACCGCGACAGCAGCGCGTCCGCTGTCAACGGACGCGGTCAGATCGTCGGGACGAGCGGGACTGCCGACGGGCGCCAACGCGCCTTTCTCTGGCAGAACGGGAAGATGATCGACCTCGGCACGCTCGGCGGGCGCGACAGCGGTGCATCCGCGATCGACGATCGCGGCCAGGTGATCGGGACGAGCCTCACGCCGAGGCCGTCGAGGAGACACGCATTCCTCTGGCAGGGCGGGAACATGACCGACCTCGGGACGCTCGGCGGCCGGAGCAGCGCGCCCCGAGCGGTCAACGAGCGCGGTCAGGTGGTCGGCGAGAGCTTTACGGCCTCGGGCCAGGTTCACGCATTCCTCTGGCAGCGCGGGAAGATGACCGACCTCGGAACGCTCGGCGGGTCCACGAGCGGCGCGCTGGCGATCGACGAGCGCGGCCGGGTCGTGGGGTCGAGCACGACTGCCTCCGGGCGGACGCACGCGTTCCTATGGCAGCGCGGAAAGATGACCGACCTCGGCACCCTGGGTCGTGCGTACGTCGGGAGCAGCGCCGTGGCCGTCAACGGCGCGGGCCAGGTGATCGGGACGAGCTTCAAGGCGAAGGTCACGCAGACGGGTCAGCAGGGGCACGCGTTCCTGTGGCAGGGCGGCACCATGCGTGACCTGGGCACGCTCGGACCCGCGTACCCGACCAGCAACGCCGTCGCGATCAACGGCCGCGGCCTGGTCGTCGGGAGCAGTCGCAGCACAAATGGGCCGCCCCGCCCGGTTCTGTGGCGCAACCGGAGGATCTCCCCCCTTCCGACCTTGGGCGGCGGCTTCACCGAGGTCGTCGCTGTCAGCGAGCGCGGCCAGGTCGTCGGGAACGGTGTCCCGGCACGGAGATCGATCGTGCACGCATTCGTGTGGGAAGCGGGAGGGATCACCGACCTCGGCACCCTCGGCGGAGCGGAGAGCGACGTCGCGGCGATCAACAGCAGCGGCGTGATCGTCGGACTCGCGACGACGGGCCTCGGCAGGCGGCACGCCGTCCTCTGGACGCGACGTGCCCGCAGCGGGGGTTGAGCGGAGAGCGGAGCCGACGGGCGGGCACGAGCCGAGAAACACGTCGGGCCCTTTCACGGGCCCGACGTGATCCGCTGCGTGTGTGCGCTAGTGGGACATCGTCCCGCCGACGTTTCCGACGTTCAGGAGCCCGACCTGGCCCTGGTCGACCGCCGCGAACGCGTGCGAGACGAAGGGGTACAGGCCCGGCTGGTCGATCTTCACGTCGAACACGCCGCCGCCTCCGGCAGGCACGGTCACCGTCTGAACGCCGTGCAGGGCGTCCTGTGGCCGCATGTCCCCGAAGGGATAGGCGGTGTTCAGGATCGTTCCGACGATGTGGAAGTCCGTGTCGAGCGACGGCCCGGCGTCGACGACCCAGAAGCGGACGAGATCGCCGGGGTTCGCGGTCAGCGGGTGCTTGACGTACTGGCCGGCGTAGCCGTTGAAGGTCATCCAGTCCGGCTGGCGGGCATGCGCCTTCGCCATGTCGAACACCGCAGGCTTGTCGAGCCCATTCGACGACAGGTACCACTCGCTGGCGACGAGGACGTAGTTCTCGTCCGCCTTCGGAAGCACGCCTGCGGGCGGCTCGACCACGATCGCGCCGTACATCCCGTTGGCGATGTGCATCAGGACCGGCTTCGTCCCGCAGTGGTACATGAAGACGCCGGGATCGTTGGCACGGAACGTGTAGCTGACGGACTGGCCCGGCATCACGTCCGTGAACGCCTTGTCGGGCGCGATGCGCGCGGCATGGAAGTCGACCGAGTGCGGAATCGCCCCGTTGTTCGTCAGCGTGATCTTGACCAGCTGGCCCTGGCGGACGTGGATGATCGGGCCCGGAGCTCCGCCGGCCCACGCCCAGGCCGAGTACTTGACGCCCGGGGCGATCTGGATGGTGAGGTCGGTCAGCTTCAGGTTCACGTCCGCGACCGGCCCGGCGGGTGCTGCGGCGAGCGCGGCGGAATAAGGCTTGTGCGCCGTCGCGAGCGCGTCGGCGTTGGCGGGCGCGGCGCCCGCGTAGCTCGTCAGCGTGCCCGTCGAGGACATGTCCATGCCGGGCATGGACTGGGCTCCCGACGCCGACGCGGCGGCGCGATCCGCGTCGTCGCGGGCATGACGCGCGTCGACCCACATCATCAGCGCGAAGAATCCGAGGACGGCGACGAGGATCCCGAGCATCGCCGCCACGGCTCCGGCGAGCCCGCTGTCCTTCGTGCCGCGACCGTGTGCATATCCGCTGCTGCTCATCGTCTACTCCTTGTCCACTCGTGACCGGTGAGCACTCAGCGGACCCTGAGCGTCAGGGTGTTGTCGTCGGACGCCTGGCCGACCATCGTGATGCGATAGGTGCCCTTCGCGGAGAGCGTGAGCTTCGCGCCGACCTTGTCGATCCTCGTGCCGCCCGGGCCCTTGATCTTGAGCGCCGCCTCGTCGCGGTTCAGCAGCGTCACCGAGCCATGTGCGGCTGCGGTCTTCGTGAACTTCCCGTTGACGAGGAACCAGTGGCAGCCCGGGTCGCGCATAGCGACGACGAGCGGGGCCTTCGCGGCCGTCGCCGGCGCTGACAGAGCCAGGGCCGCGATTCCGATGAAGAGGATCTTGCGCATGACGTACCTCCCGTGAGCGTCGATGTTCCCCGCATGAGACAGGAATCGCGCTTTCCGGGCCTCCGCAGGGAGTTCTGATTCGCCTGCGGGCTATTACGCACGAGGCCGCCGTCCCAACGAGACGCCGGGGTGCGCTTCAGCGCCGGTGCCCGAGTGCATTCCTTCCAGCGGCCCGCACGTCGTGCGGCCGACTCGGCCTCAAGCGACGGGGACGGGTGTCTTCCCGCGAACGACGAGCGTTGGCCGCTTCGACTCGGACAGCACGCCGCGCGAGACGCTGCCGAGCAGCATGCTCGCCAGCTTCCCGTGCCCGCGCGAGCCGACGATGATCAGATCGGCGTCGATGTTGTCGGCATACGCGACGATCTCGTCGACGACGTTGCCCGCGAGGAGCTTGCCGTTCGTCCGCACGCCCTCTCGCTCGGCGGCCTCCTCTGCCTCTTCGAGCGGCTGCCGATCGTCGTCGTCCAAGTCGTGTGGGATCGCCGCGGCGAACCCGTAGCCGTTCATGGGGATCGGATCGAGCGGGACGACGTGGACGAAGATCGCTGTGGCGTCTTCCTCGCGTGCGAGCTCGATTCCGAACTCGACCGCCTCCTGCGACGCAGCCGAGCCGTCCGTTGCGATCAGGATCTTGTCCATTGTCTTCTCCTCGTTCTCGTGACTGCACTCCGATGATCGGGGCGCGTCGCACGCCCTCCATCGGGGCGAGCGCCGATCTGCCTGCGTAGTCCGCCGCAGCGCGGATGCCTCGCGGGCGGCTCCCCGCGGTCCGCGTTCTCCCTCCGAGCACGGGTTTTCCGTAGCGGGCTCCGTGACCGCCACGACACTCGGGCGAGCGCGCGACCGTAGGGTCCAACTGATACGAAGGAGGCACCGTCTTGACCCTGATCTGGTTCATCGTCTGGTTCGTGTGCAACGCGGTCGGCGACCGCGAGCCATTGGTCTTCGATCCCGTCAACTGGTGGGCCGGGACGCTGCTCCTGGCCGTCGCGATCGACCTCGCGAGCCGACACGCCGTCGGGGCGCGATCGCGGAGCGGGAAAGCACGCACTCCCGGCGCCGGGTCCTGATGGACGCGGTCGACGTCATCCTCAAGGACGGATCGACGCTCCGCCTTCGCTCGCCCTGCAGTGACGATGCCGAACGGCTCATCACGTTCTTCGCGGGGCTCTCGGATCGGAGCCTCTACCTCCGCTTCCACGGGATCCGGACCGTGGACGAGCGTCTCGTAGAGCCCGTGCTCGATCCGGACTGGGTCGAACGCGGCGCGCTCATCGGCACGGTCGTGGACGGGGAGGGGGAAGAGGTGGTCGCGCTAGCGAACTACGTTCGCCTCCGCGACCCCGCGGTCGCGGAGGCCGCGTTCACGGTCGCGGACGCCTACCAGCGCCGGGGTATCGGCACGCGCCTGCTCGAGCGGCTGGCAGCGCGGGCCTCGGACCACGGCATCGCGCGCTTCGTCGCCGAGGTGATGACGGACAACCGCGAGATGCTCGGCGTCTTCGAAGACGCCGGATTCGAGCTCACTCGAGTCCTCTCCGGCGGCGAGATGGAGGTCGAGTTCTCGATCGCGGCGGGCGAGGCGTACCAGGAGCGCGTTGCCGAGCGCGACCACGTCGCGGTCGTCGCGTCGCTGCGACCCTTCTTCGAGCCGCGTGCAGTGGCCGTGATCGGCGCATCCTCTCGAGCCGGGTCGATCGGCGGCGAGCTCTTCCGAAACATCCTGAGAGCGGGCTTCACGGGCGCCGCCTATCCCATCAACCGTGACGGGAAGCCCGTCTCCGGCGTGCACGCCTATCGGTCGATCGAGGAGATCGCCGACGAGCTCGACCTCGCCGTGCTCTGCGTCCCCGCCCGGGACGTGCTCGAGGCGGCGGGGAGCGCTTTGCGCCACGGCGTGCGTGCGCTCGTCGTCATCTCGGCGGGCTTCGCCGAGGTGGGGAGCGAGGGCGTGCAGCGCCAGGAAGAGCTGCTCGCGCTCGTGCGCGCGCACGGCGGACGCTTGATCGGGCCGAACTGCCTCGGCATCGCGGTCGCCGGGTCCGGCCTCGATGCGACCTTCGCCGCGCGCTCGGCCGCGCCCGGGAACATCGGGTTCTCCTCGCAGAGCGGCGCGCTCGGCCTCGCGCTCCTCGAGGCGGCAGTCACGCGGGGCCTCGGCCTCTCGGCCTTCGTCTCGATCGGGAACAAGGCCGACGTGTCCTCGAACGACCTCCTCGAGTGGTGGGAGGACGACGACGGGACCGCGGCGATCCTTCTCTACCTGGAGTCGTTCGGCAATCCGCGTCGTTTCGGCCGCCTCGCGCGACGCGTCGCCCGGAAGAAGCCGATTCTCGCGCTCAAGAGCGGTACCTCGGCGAGCGGGCAGCGGGCAGCGAGCTCGCACACGGCTGCGCTGGCCGGGTCCGAGACGGCCGTCGACGCGCTCTTCCACCAAGCGGGTGTGATCCGAGCGGGCTCGCTCGAGGAGCTGATCGACGTTGCGACGCTCGTCTCCAGCCAGCCCAGGCTCGCCGGTCGCAACGTCGCGCTCGTGACGAATGCGGGCGGCCTCGGGATCTTGGCGGCGGACGCGTGCGACGCGGCCGGGCTCGAGCTCGCCGTATTCAGCGACGAGACGGTCGAGGCGCTCCGGGAGGTGCTCCCCGCCGAGGCGAGCGTCGCGAATCCCGTCGACATGCTCGGCGGCGCCACGGCGGGCTCGTATGCCGCGGTGGTGCCGGCGTTGCTCTCGGATCCCGCCGTCGACGCGCTCATCGCGCTCTTCGTGCCCGCCGTGAGCTCGACCGCCGACGACGTCGCTGCCGCGATCGAGCAGGCAGCCGCCGAGGCGGAGGTCGAGAAGCCGGTGCTGGCGGTCGTCATCAGCGCGGAAGGCGTCCCGGCCGTGTTCCGGTCCAAGTCCCGGCGCGTGGCACCGTTCTCGTACCCAGAGTCCGCGGCCCGAGCGCTCGGACGTGCGGCGGAGCGCTCCGAGTGGCTGCGCCGCCCGCAGGGAACGATCCCCGATCCGGCGGGAATCGATCGGATGGGCGGCGACGCGGTGGTCGCCGGCGCGCTCGCACGAGGCGACGACGTCTGGCTCAGCGCCGGCGAGGTGCGAGCGCTCCTCGTCGCCTACGGCATCCCCGTCGTGCCCGAGGAGGTCGCCGAGGACGCCGACGAGGCCGTCGCAGCGGCGCAGCGGCTCGGTCTTCCCGTCGTCGTCAAGTCCGCCGCGCCCGGCGCGCACAAGACCGAGCTCGGCGGCATCGCGCTCGACCTCGACACGGAGGAGTCGGTCCGGCAGGCG
The DNA here is from genome assembly GCA_963809405.1 of uncultured Actinomycetes bacterium. GTDB lineage: Bacteria > Actinomycetota > Thermoleophilia > Gaiellales > Gaiellaceae > GMQP-bins7. The sequence goes on along the minus strand of CAWEJN010000002.1, from coordinate 55,722 downwards.
TCGGAGCGCATCGGTTGTCCGGTGCTCGTTCAGCCGATGGTGGTCGGGGGCGCCGAGCTTCTGGCCGGCATGGTGCAGGACCCGGTCTTCGGTCCGCTCGTCGCATTCGGCCCGGGAGGAGTCCTGGCGGAGCTGATCGGCGAGGCGTCGTTCCGACTCGCCCCGCTGACCGACGTCGACGCCGAGGAGCTCGTCACGTCCGGAAAGGCCGGGAGGCTCGTGGCGGGGTTCCGGGGCGCGCCCGCCGCGGACGCAGTGGCGCTCGCGGACCTCGTGCACCGGCTGGGGAGACTCGGCGACGACCACCCGGCGATCGCGGAGATCGACCTCAACCCGGTGCTCGCGCTGCCCGACCGCTGCGTCGCCGTCGACGCACGGGTGCGCGTGCGACATCCCGACGCGGTCGAGCGCCAGAAGTCGTGGTGAGTGAGGAGCATCGCTCCGACGGTCGATCGCCGATCGACCCGCGGGTCGATCTGGAGTCGCTGATCGAGAGCTGGCGGACGGCGTTCGAGTCGACCGAGGACGCGCTCCGCGCCGGGAGTCACGATCTCCCGCCGGCGGACCTGGCCGCTCGCCGCCGGGGTCTCGGAGAGGAACGTGTCGCCACCGCGCATCTCCTCGGCGACCTCGCGCGGGAGCGGCACGCCAGCAGCTTCCTCGTACGTCTCGTGACCTCGTCCTGGGAGGCGAAGCGCCTGCTCGGCGTGCCGTCGGACGCGGTCGCCTGCGTCTTCAACGCCGACGGTGTCCTCGTCGCCAGCGCGGCGATCCATGCCCGGGCGTGGGAGCGGATCTTCGACGGATTCATTCGGCGGCGAATCGAGCACACGGGCGAGCCGCTCGCCTCGTTCAGCATCGACGTCGACTACCCCGAGTTCATCCACGGACGCACGCGGATCGAGGCGATCCACGCCTTCCTGGCGAGTCGTGGCCTCGCAATCCCCGATGGAGCACCCTCCGACCCTCCGACTGCGGAGACTGTGAACGGGCTGGCGAACGCGAAGGTCCTGGCCCTCGCCGACCTCGTCGCGCGGCAAGGCGTGGCCGCATACGAAGGCGCCCGCCTCTACCTCGAGCTCGTCCGCGACGCGCGGATGAGGAGCGCGGTGGTCTCCGGTAGCACGAACACGCGCCTCCTGCTCTCGCGCGCGCAGTTGGATGCTTTCGTCGACGACTTCGTCGACGGGACGACGATGCGCACCGAGCATCTCCGCCGGAAGCCGGCGCCGGACGCTCTCCTCGCCGCCTGCAAGCATCTCGGTGTCGAGCCTGAGCGCACGGTCGTGTTCGAGACGACGGGCGAGGGAGTCGTTGCCGGTCGCGCAGCGAGCTTCGAGCTCGTCGTCGGCATCGGCCGCGAAGGCGAGGGCCGGGCGCTCGAGGCCGCCGGAGCCGACTTCGTGGCGGCGAGTCTCGGCGACGTGCTCGAGCGCCAGGTCGCCGCTCACTGAACGCGCCGTCACGCGCAGTCGTGCGACTCGCGTCGCCGCGTCCGTAGTTCTCCGCACCGTCGGTCGCGGGTCGGGCGCAAGCGGTCGGCGTGGTAGTCCGGATGCCGCCGCCGCCGCCCGAGGCGATTCTCCGGCACAAGCATTCGAGTCGACGGGAGGTCGAGTCATGTCTCACAAGCGCATCTGGGAGATCGGCGGATTCATCGCCGGCGGAGTGATGATCCTCTTCGGGATCGTCGCGATCTTCATGGGCGTGAACGGATACAACACCGTTCGCGACAGCATCAAGCAGGAAGGGATCTCCTTCGGTGAGTCGTCGGATCCCGCAGTCGCGAAGTACGCGGACCAGTGGGCCGGTCAGCAGGTCAAGACGGGCGACCAGGCGCGCGCGTTCGCCAAGATCATGCGGATGCACACGCTCGAGGCCACCGGTGGCCTCACGTATGCGCAGATGGGTCGGTTCCAGTTGGCTGCGAAGCCCACCGACCAGAAGGGCACGAACGACGAGAACGCGGCCGCGAAGGACTCGAGCGGCAACCCGATCGCGAACGGCGCCCGTGACATCTGGGTGACCGAGACCGCGCTCACGACGGCGCTCAACGCGAGCTACATGGCCGAGCGCCTCGCGGTCTTCGGCCTCGTCGTCGGGATCGCGCTGCTCCTGAGCGGCATCGGGTTCCTGATCCTGGCGCTCGCCGTCTTCGGCCGGGCGCCCGAGAAGGCGGCCGAGAAGAAGGTCGTCGCGACCTCGGTGCCCGCGGCAGGTTGATCCGGGAGAGAGACGGGAGGCCCGGATCGCAAGTGGCTCCGACCTCCCGGAGCGACAGAGAGGGCGGCGAGAGCCGCCCTCTCGCGTTCTCGAGAAAGTTGAGCGGAGCCCGGTGACTCGATGTCGCCGGGCTCCTGACGGTCATCGATTGCCCGGACTCCGATGACCGTCCGACTCCCGAGATGCAGGAGATGCACGGTTCTGGGACGTACTGCGTGTGCGTGCGGGAGACGCCTGCGATCGAGGTCGACGCTTTGCGGGTAGTGCGCGGAGGCACCGTTGCCCTCGACGGGATCTTTCTCGAGATCGTCGCGGGACGGGTAACGGGCCTGCTCGGACCGAGCGGCAGCGGCAAGTCGACGCTCCTTCGCTCGGTGGTCGGCGTCCAGCGTGTCTCCTCTGGACAGGTGAGGGTGCTGGGCCAGCCGGCCGGGAGCGCTGCTTTGCGTTCGCGTGTGGGCTACGTCACGCAGGCGCCGTCGGTCTACGAGGACCTCACGGTGCGGGAGAACCTCCTGTACTTCGCGCGTCTCGTCGGTGTCGCTCGCAGCCGCATCGAGGAGGTGATCGAGAGCGTCGCTCTCGGAGACTTCGCCGGACGCGTCGTCGGTCGTCTCTCGGGCGGCCAGCGTGCCCGCGTCCTGCTCGCGAGCGCCCTCCTCAACGATCCCGACGTCCTCGTCCTCGACGAGCCGACCGTCGGTCTCGACCCGGTGCTCCGTCGAGACCTCTGGAACATGTTCCGCGAGCTCGCCCAGCGGGGAAGGACGCTGCTCGTCTCGAGCCACGTGATGGACGAGGCGGACCGGTGCGACGACCTCCTGCTCCTCCGCGACGGCCGGGTGCTCGCCGCGGGTACCCCGGAAGAGCTGCGTGCGCGGACCGGCAGGAGGGAGCTCGACGAGGTCTTCCTGCAGCTCATCGAGGGAGCGGCATGAATCTTCGGGCCACCGGGGCGACGGCGCTTCGCGTGCTGACCCAGCTTCGCCGGGACCCACGCACGATCCTGCTGATCATCGCGGTTCCCTGCCTCCTCGAGTTCCTGCTCAAGGAGATCTTCTCGGGTCGTCCGGAGGTGTTCCAGCACGTCGGCGCGCCGCTCCTCGGCCTCTTCCCGTTCGTCTCGATGTTCGTCGTCACCTCCGTGACGATGCTGCGTGAGCGAACGAGTGGGACTCTCGAGCGCCTGATGACGATGCCGCTCGCGAAGGTCGACCTGCTCGTCGGCTACGCGGCGGCATTCGCGCTGGTAGCGCTCATTCAGGTCGTCATCGTGTCGCTCCTCGCCTTCGGAGCGCTCGGCCTCGAGGTTGCGGGGCCGCGCGAGGCGGTGGTCGGGCTCGCGGTGGCGAACGCCACCCTCGGGATGGCGCTCGGTCTCTTCGTCAGCGCGTTCGCGACCACGGAGTTCCAGGCGGTGCAGTTCATGCCGGCGATCGTCCTCCCGCAGCTACTCCTCTCAGGCCTGTTCGTCGCGCGCGCGGAGATGGCGCAGTGGCTGCAGTGGGCCGCCGATGCGCTTCCGCTCGTCTATGCGTACGACGCCCTGAACCGGGTTGCCAGCGGAGCAGGCTACGGGCCGCGTTTCGCCGCCGACGTCGCCGTCACCGTCGGCGCCACGGTGCTTGCGCTCATCTTCGGCGCGGCGACGCTTCGTCGCCGAACGCCGTAGCGGCTCGGCTCAGATCTCCTCGGGGACCATCTCGATCGCGCCGCACGGGCACTCGGCGACGCACAGGGCGCAGCCCTTGCAGTAATCGAGATCGATGCGATACGGCTCGTCCGAGTCGTCGAGCTTGCGCACGGCGTTGTCGGGGCACACGCCGAAGCAGTTGTCGCACGAGAAGCAGTTCCCACAGGAGAGACACCTTCGTGCCTCGAAGAGGGCCGTCGACTCGTCGAGGCCACCGACCACTTCCTCGAACGTGGAGCGCCGGCGCGCGACCTCGAGGACCGGCTGGAGCGAGCGGGGTGCATCCGAGTAGTACCAGGTGTTGAGCTGCTCGTAGTCGGCGAGCGGATGCTTCGAGCCGGTGCCGTTCGACGCTCCGCGGAGCCAGGCGTCGATCTGGCGCGCCGCCTTCTTGCCGTGGCCGACGGCGACGGTCGCCGTCCGCTCGGCGGGCACCATGTCGCCGCCCGCGAAGATTCCGGGATGCCCGGTCTGGAGGTCGGGGCCGACCTTCACCGAGCCGTCCTCCGTCTCGAGATCGCTCACGCCATCGAGGAGTTCGAGGTCGGCCTCCTGTCCGAGCGCGAGAACGAGCGAGTCGGCGGCGAGCTCCTCGAGCTCACCGGTCGGCTGCGGGAAGCCGCTCTCGTCGAGCTCCATCCGCTCGAGCACGAGCATCCCTCCGTCGGCGCGCTTCACCGTCGAGAGCCACTTCATGAGGACGCCTTCGTCCTCGGCCTCCTCGACTTCGAAGTCGTGCGCGGGCATCCGCTCCCGCGTCCGCCGGTACACGACCACCGCGTCCTCGGCGCCGAGCCTCTTTGCGGTGCGGGCCACGTCCATCGCGGTGTTCCCGCCCCCGTAGACGGCGACTCTGCGTCCCAGGAGCGGCTTCGACTCGCCTTCCATGCTGCGCAGGACGGCGACCGCGTCGAGGATCCTCGCAGCGTCGCCCGCCGGGATCTCCGTGCGCTTGCCGAGCTGCGCGCCGACAGCGAGGAAGACCGCGTCGAAGCAGCCCTCCGTCATCGCCGCCGACACGTCGTCGACGGTCGTACGAGCCTCGTACGTCACTCCGAGAGCGAAAATCCGCTCGATCTCCGCGTCGAGCACGTCGCGCGGCAGGCGGTAGGTCGGGATGCCGTAGCGCATCATCCCGCCGGGCTGCGGGCCAGCGTCGCGAACGGTGACGTCGTGGCCGAGCCGCGCGAGGTGGTAGGCCGCGGAGAGACCCGACGGGCCCGCTCCCACCACGAGGACGCGCTTTCCGGAAGGCGGGGCGTCGACTGCGACGCTCCAGCCCTGCGCGATCGCCTCGTCGCCGAGGAAGCGCTCGATGGCGTTGATGCCGACGGCCTCGTCGAGCTGTGCGCGGTTGCACGCCGTCTCGCACGGGTGGTAGCAGATGCGGCCCATCACGGCCGGGAACGGGTTCTCCTCCATCAGCTTGCGCCAGGCTCGCTCGTAGCCCGTCGCACCCTCCTCCGCCAGGTACAGCCACTCCTGGACGTTCTCGCCGGCCGGGCAGGCGTTGTTGCACGGTGGCAGCCGGTGGACGTACACCGGCCGCTCCGTCCGCCAGCTGCCGGTCTTGTTGGCGAGACTCGAGCCGACGTCCAGGGTGATGGCGAAGGGCTTGTTCATGCCGCGACCTCCTCGAGCAGGCCGAAGCGGCGGATGTTGCGGTCCGCGATCGCCTGCAGAGCCGCGACGACGTCGTCGCGCGGCCGGTCGCCGAAGAGGTGCGCGAAGCGGCGCTGGAGCCGGAGGTACTCCTCGACCGGCACTCGCTGCCGGATATGAGAGACGCTCACGATCTCCCCGTCCTCCGCTTCGAAGACCGGGAAGAGGCCCGTCTCCTTCGCGAGGCGCGCGAGGTGGATCGTCTCCCTCGCCTCTGCGCCCCAGCCGAGCGGACACGGGACGAGCACATGGACGTAGCGGGGTCCGTGGAACTCCATCGCCCGTTCGACCTTCGCCTCCAGGTCGTGGAGGTCTGCGACCGTCGCCGTCGCGACGTACGGGATCTCGTGTGCGACCGCGATCAGGGGCACGTTCTTGCCCTGGCCGAACGAGGCGCCGGGCTCCTCGCCGACTGGCTTCGTGTTCGCCGTGCGCGCTGCCGGGGGCGTCGCCCCCGAGCGCTGCACGCCGGTGTTCATGTACGCCTCGTTGTCGTAACAGACGTAGAGCACGTCGTCGCCACGCTCGAACATCCCGGAGAGACAGGCGAAGCCGATGTCCACGGTGCCTCCGTCGCCTCCCTGCGCGATCACGCGGATATCGCTCTCGCCCTTCGCGCGCAGCGCCGCCGCCACGCCGCTCGCGACCGCAGGCGCATTCGCGAAGAGGGAGTGGATCCACGGCAGGCTCCAGGACGACTCGGGGTACGGCGTCGAGAACACCTCGAGGCAGCCGGTGGCGTTCACGGCGATGAGGCGCCCATCGGTGACTCGCAACGCCGAGTCGAGGACGTAGCGCGCACCCAGTGCCTCGCCGCATCCCTGGCAGGCCCGATGGCCGCACGTGAGCGCGTTCGCGCGCTCGGGCGAGGACTGCACCGTGCGGTCCGTCTCCTCGAGCAGACGATTGCCCGCCGCGAAGCTTCCGACCTGGAAGAACTTGACCGGTGGGCGTGCCATCTAGAGAGACCTCCCCATCGCGCCGACCTCGCGAAGGATGTTCTCCGCGTGCGGCCCCGAACGCCTCAGCTCGCTCATGCGCTCCAGCTCCCGTTCGACGACGCCGAAGTCGAGGTCGAGGAAGTGGAGCTCGTCCGGTGCCAGCCGCTTGGCGGTGACATCCCCGACGAGCGCGTGCAGCGAGCGCTTCGTGATCGCTCGCCCTCCGAGGCCCGCGACGACGTCGTAGACGTCGACCGGAAGGCCGGCGAGCGCGAGGCGCACGTTCTGGCCGACGATCCCGCCGAGGCCGACGGCGAACGCGCGCTCGATCACCACCGCTTGCGACGCGTGCGCGAGCGCGTCGCGGACTTCGGCGAGCGGGTACGGCCGGAAGCACTTGATCCCGAGCGCACCCGCGCGCACTCCTTGGTCGCGGAGCTCGTCGACGACCGTCTCGATCGTCCCGAGCACGGATCCGAGCGCGACCACGATCGTGTCGGCGTCCTCGGTGCGATACCTGCGGAGGAGGCCGCCGGAGGTGCGGCCGAACGCCTGCGCGAACTCGGCCGCGATCCGGGGCACGAGATCGAGCCCCTGCATCTGCTTCGCGTGCGCGAGGTAGCGCACCTCGGTGAACGCCTCCGGCCCCACCATCGCGCCGATCGTGATCGGCTCCTCGGGATCGAGCACCTGCCGGGGCTCGAAGGGCGGCAGGAAGCGGTCGACCTCTTCCTGCTCGGGGACGTCGACCGGCTCGTACGCGTGCGTGAGCACGAACCCGTCCATGCAGACCATGACCGGAAGCGACACCTCCTCGGCCAGTCGGAACGCCTGGACGTGGAGATCGGCCGCCTCCTGGTTCGACTCGGCGTAGAGCTGGATCCATCCGCAGTCCCGCTGCGACATCGCGTCCGAGTGGTCGTTCCAGATGTTGATCGGCGCGCCGATCGCGCGGTTCGCCACCGTCATCACGATCGGCAGGCCGAGACCGGACGCGTTGAAGAGCGCCTCCGCCATGTACAGAAGGCCCTGGCTCGCCGTCGCCGTGTAGGCGCGCGCGCCGGCGGCCGACGCCCCGATCGCCGCCGACATGGCCCCGAACTCCGACTCGACGAGCAGGTACTCGCACGGCTCGAGCTCTCGTGTCCTCACCAGGTCGGAGAGCGCTTCGACGATGTGCGTCTGGGGTGAGATCGGGTACGCGCTGATCACGTGTGGGCGACAGCGCGCCACCGCTTTCGCGACCGCGAGCGAGCCTTCGATCTGCTCACGCATGGACGAGCTCGCTCCCTCGCGGAGCGGCGGCCGCGAAGGCGGCTCGGGCCGCTGCGGCGTTGCCCTCGCCGACCCGACCCGGGAAACGGTCTCGGATGGCCGCGCACACCGATTCGAGCCGGAGCTCGCCCGTCACGCTCGCGAACGCTCCGAGCAGCGCTGCGTTCGGAAGCGGGCGTCCGACGTGCTCGCGCGCGATGTCCGTGGCCGGAACGGTGACGAAGCGACCCGGCGCAAGCGTGCTCAAGAGGTCGTCGAGGCCGAGCTCCTCCAGCGGCCGGACGGTGTTGAGGAGCACGTAGGTCGTCGGTGCGACGCCCGCGAACAGGTCCACCTGGTGCAACAGCGTCGGGTCCTGGACGATCAGCGCGTCCGGCTCGAGGATCGGCTCTCGAATGCGGATGGGCTGGGTATCGATCCGACAGAACGAGACGACGGGTGCGCCGGTCCGCTCGGATCCGAACGTGGGAAACGCCTGGGAGTGCTTGTCCTCGAAGAAAGCTGCGACCGACAGGAGCTCCGCAGCCGTGACCACGCCCTGTCCGCCTCGCCCGTGAATTCTGATCTCGAACATGGCTAGAGGGTCGACCGCAGGCGCCCGGGAGGCATCCGAGCGGGCGCTGTAAGCAGGTCGGTACTAGTCCGCAGCCCTCGACGCGCGTCGTCTTGCGGGGTTTCCCACTGGTCATGCGGGTAGCCCCCGAGGTCGGCGGCGGGCGGAACCGCCATAACTCGGGAAGAACCGAAACAGGGAGGAGACATGGCAACACGCTGTGCGATCAACGGCTTCGGGCGCACGGGACGTGCCGCGTTCCGTGCCGCCTACGAACGAGGGCTCGACATCGAGTGGGTCGCGATCAACGACGTCGCGGAGCCGGCGCTCCTGGCGCACCTGCTCAGGTACGACACGGTCTACGGGCCTTTCCCCGGGGAGGTGGAGGTCGTCGACGGCGACATCGTCGTCGACGGAGCGTCGATCGTCACGCCGACGGAGAGAGATCCCGCACGGCTCCCGTGGGACGATCTCGGCGTCGACGTCGTCATCGAGTCGAGCGGGAAGTTCCGGGCTCGCGACGACGCCGTGAAGCATCTCGAGGCGGGCGCTCGCAAAGTGATCGTCTCGGCTCCTGCCAAGGACCCCGACGTCACGGTGGTCCTGGGAGTCAACTTCGACGAGACCTACGACGCGGAACAGCATCGGGTCATCTCGAACGCCTCCTGCACGACCAACTGTCTGGCTCCAGTGGCCAAGGTCCTGCACGACACGATCGGCATCCGCCACGGGCTGATGACGACCATCCACGCGTACACGGGCGACCAGTGCCTGCTCGACGGCCCGCACAAGGACCTGCGGCGGGCTCGGTCCGCGGCGGCGAACCTCGTGCCGACGTCGACAGGTGCTGCGAAGGCGATCGGGCTCGTCATCCCGGAGCTCGCCGGCAGGCTCCACGGCTTCGCGGTCCGCGTCCCGGTGCCGACCGGGTCACTCGTCGATCTGACCGTCGAGACCGAGCGTCCGACCACCCGCGAGGAGATCAACGAGATCTTCGGCTCCCGCGCGGCGGACGAGTCGCTCGAAGGCATCCTTCGCTACAGCGAGGAGCCGCTCGTCTCGTCGGACATCGTCAGGTCGCCGTACTCGGCGATCTTCGACGCTCCGCTGACCGCGGTCGTCGACGAGACGCAGGTGAAGGTCGTGGCCTGGTACGACAACGAGTGGGGATACTCGAACCGGCTCGTCGAGCTCGCGACGAAGGTGCTCGTCCCGCAGCTCGCCGTCGCTTCGTAGCGTCACCCGCAACGAGAGAGCGGCCCCGCTAGAGGCCGCTCTCTCTATTGCTCGGGTCCGGCGGAGATGCTCTCGCTGGAGTCGTCCGTGGAGACGCGCCTACCGCACCTCGGACTCGAGCGGTACGCGGGGGTCGTGCGCGCCGAGCTTCGTCTCGCGCTCGTCGAAGCGCCACGCGACCGTCGACTGGACGGACACGACGCCCGGGACGCGCTCGACGAGGTGCAGCAGGATCTCGGCGTCGAGGCGATAGTCGGTCTCGCCTGTGAGCGTCACCTCTCCTCCCTGCACCCGGACCTCGATTGCCTGCGGGTCGAGCCAGAGAGCGGCTCGGATGACGTCCTCCCGGATCTCCCGCGCGATCTCGGCGTCCGTCCGAGCGAATACGCGGACGAGATCCGACCGCGTGATGATTCCGACGAGCGTTCCGCGAAGATCCACGACCGGGAGCCGCTTGACGCCCTGCTCGATCATGATCCGCGCCGCTTCGGCGATGCTCCTGGTGGCGGCGATGGTGATCGCCGGCGCCGTCATCGCGTCGGAGGCGGTCCGTGCGGCCAGCTTGTCCGCATCCGCGACTCCTCCCCGCAGGACCCAGGCTCCCAGGCCCTCGTGGCGCGGCCGCGGCCCGCGCTCCTTGACCAGGATGTCCGCCTCGGAGACCACGCCCAGAACGGTCCCGTGCTCGTCCACGACGGGCATGCCCGAGATGTGGTGCTCGGCGAGCGTCCCGGCCACCTCCTTGAGCGTCGAGTTCGGCCCGGTCGTGATCACCCCGGGGCTCATGACTTCCTTGACGTTCATCTCTCCTCCTCGTCTCGGGGACTCGGGATCAGCGTCGCCCGCTACGAGGCTTCGTGCATCCGGAAGAACACGGAGTCGTCAGTGGGAGAACCCGCGTATTCGGCCGGCGCCGCCGGAAGGCGTAGTTCCCCGAAGGGAGGATCGGCGCCTCCGCCGATGGCCGTTCGAGGCCAGCGCGTGACGATGGGCGAGTGGAGACGACACCACGGCCTCTCGCGACGACCTCACGGACGACCGGTTCGTCCGGGGCAGGTGGTCACGCGAACAGCGAGCGGCGGGAACTGATGTCCGCTCATGCGCCTGCGACGGCGAGGCCGCGGCCGAAGGAGTTCCACTTCCCGCTCGCCGTCGAGTGGGTCGGCGAGCGGCGCGTCGCGGCCCGGGTCGACGGCAAGCCCTCGGTCGAGGTCGCTCCGCCTCCCGTCTTCCGTGGAGTCGATCCGTCGCTGTGGAGCCCCGAGGACCTCCTCGTTGCTGCCGCAGCGTCGTGCCTCGCGGTCACCTTCACCGGCCTTGCCGGGAGAGCGGGCGTCACGTATGCGGACCTCCGCGTCGAGGCGGACGGTGTCGCGAGCATGCGCGGCGACGGCCGCTTCGGCTTCACTCGGCTGGCACTGCGGCTGACGGTGACGGGCGACGAGGCCGACGAGCTCCGGCGGCTGGCCGAGAAGGCCGAGGAGACCTGCCTCGTCTCCGCCTCGCTCGCCTTTCCCGTCGATTTGGAGATCGACGTCCGAAGCGCGTCGTGACGGGTCGCAATTCGTGCTCGAATGACGGTGGGCGATGGATGCGCTCACGGTCTTCGTAGCAGCTCTCGTCACCGCGCTCGCCACCGGTCTCGGCGCCCTTCCGTTCCTCTTCACCCGTCGCCCGACCGAGACCTGGCTCGGCGTTGCGAGCGCGCTGGCCGCCGGGCTCATGGTGGGAGCGAGCCTCGGGCTGCTGTACGAAGGACACCGCTACGGCACCGGACGCACCGCCCTCGGAGCGCTCGTCGGGGCGGTGTTCATCTGGATCTCCCAGCGCCTGCTCGAGCAGCGGCGGGACGTGCACATCGGCGCGCTCCGCGGGGCGGACGCGAGACGCGCGCTCCTGATCGTCGGCGTCATGACGCTCCACTCGTTCACGGAGGGCGTGGGGGTTGGAGTCTCGTTCGGGGGAGCGGAGGCTCTGGGCATCCTCATCACGATCGCCATCGCCGTGCACAACATCCCGGAGGGGCTGGCGATCAGCCTCGTCCTGGTCCCGCGCGGCGCTTCGGTGCGCAGCGCGGCAGGCTGGAGCATCTTCTCGAGCCTGCCGCAGCCGCTCATGGCCGTGCCCGCGTTCTTGTTCGTCGAGTCGTTCTCGGGCGTCCTTCCGGTCGGGCTCGGGTTCGCCGCGGGAGCGATGGTGTGGCTGGCTGCGGTCGAGCTCGTGCCCGAAGCGCTGGCGACCGCCCGCGCCCGGACCGTGGCCTTGACGGTCGCCGGTTCGGCGCTGGCAATGCTCGTCTTCGTGCTGCTCCTGCTGTAGGCACGGCGCCACGGGTCGAATCGACCCTCATGCGAGCTCGGGACACGGCCAGTGCTCGGTCGCGGGTCGAGATCCGTACTTCTCCACGATGCTGCGCCGTTCGTGACGTCCTACGGTTGAGCGGACCATCGAGAGCAACCTCTGAATCCCGAGACTCGATGGATCGAAGACGGCCCGCCCTCCTCTTCGGTCGAGGGCGGGCCGTCAGAGTTGTTGCACCAACTTGGGGCCGCTCAGCGTGTGCCGCCGTGACCGTGACGATGACGGGCATTTCCGCAGGGTGGATCGGGGTCGCCACCGATGCTCTCGGCCCGCTCGACGAAATACGGTCAACAGGTCGAAGGAGCGTGGGGTATCGAGACCGTCCCAGTGTCACCTGTGCCGAGTCGGGCCGGATCGGACGAGAGCGGCCGGGCCGGGGAGGCGCTACCGAGTCGCCGTGAGCTGTTCGCCCTCGCCGCCGTACTGGCGGCGACCGTGCTGACAGCGGCGGCGGCAGTCGCGGGCTTGACTCGTTCGCCTGCACCGGCGCAGCCGTCGCCGCCGACGGTCGATCAGATCATCGGCCCGGCGCCTGCCGCGCCCCCAAGAGTGGAGCCCGGCGACTGATGCGCAACGTCTGGGCGACTGTGCTGTCCGTCTGGGCTCTGTTCGCGGTCATTGCGTTCCTCGCCTGGACTCGCCAGCAGCCCACGCCCGCTAACTCACCGCAGTCCGTGCCAGGGGCCGTCATCGTGAAGGGCAAGAACGGCACGAGCCGCCTCGTCGTCGTCCCAACCAGTGCAACCGGCACGGCGCATGCCACGACCCGCACCTCGCCGGTGCCCGCGGGATGATCGGGTTCGTCGCCGCGGGAATGCCAGTCGCGTGGCTCGTAGCACGCGCAGCTGGATTGGTCGCTTTTGCCCTCCTGACCGTCTCCGTGACCCTCGGCCTGATGATGAGCACCAGGCTCCTCGGGCCGGCCCGGCAGAAGGAGTTGCTGGGCTGGCACCAGACACTCATGTGGACGGGTCTTTCGATGCTGGTGCTTCACGCGGGAGCAATCCTCTTCGATCCCGTCATGCGCTTCGGGCTGCCCGCCGTTCTCCTCCCGGGCGCGGCGCCGTGGCGCCCCGTCACCGTGGCCGCTGGGATCGTGGCCGGCTATCTCATGCTGACACTTGCCGTGTCTTTCAGGCTGCGCCGCCGTATCGGTCAGCGCCGCTGGCGCCTCCTTCACTACGCCTCGTTTGGTGCATTCGCTCTTGCTCTCGGCCATGCGCTGCATGCTGGGACCGATCTTCAAGGAACGACCGGCCTCGTCTTTGCCGGCGTGGCCCTCGCACCGGTCCTTTGGCTCGCTTTCGCGCGGATCCTGATGCCCCGTCCGGGGCGTCCCGCAGGCGCCCCGCCGGGCGTAGCGACCCAGACCCAGCTCCAGCGCACAGCGTCGCCCATCAGCGAGCCCAAAGCCCCCGAAGCGGTGCCCGCATGATCCGCGCCCAGCTCGTGCGTGACGCGTTTCGCGCCATGGGGACGGACTGCGAGGTCGCCGTCACAGCCTCTGTTTCCGACCGAGCGCGCGCTCGACGTGCGCTCGGTGCGGCTCGGAGTGAGATCGAATCCTGCGAGCAGGCGCTTTCCCGCTTCCGGCCCGAGAGTCACCTCTCGCGCCTGAATTGCGCCGGCGGGGAGTGGCTCGTGGTCGATCGTCGACTCATCGAAGCACTCCGTACCGCTCTCCGTGTGCGTGCGGAGACTCGCGGGCGATTCGACCCGACGGTTCTGCCCGCATTGACTGCCGCGGGGTACGACCGCTCGTTCGAGAAGCTCGATGCACGCCCGCCCTCAGTGATCATGAACTGGCACCCGGGTGCGATCGTCGAGATCGATGCTCCGTCACTTCGCGCCCGCGTCGAGCTCGGGGCAGCGGTCGATCTGGGCGGAGTCGGCAAGGGGTTCGCCGCGACGCAGGCGCTGTGGGCGATGCGCGACGCGTGGCCCGAGCTCCCCGGTGGGCTGGTCGACCTGGGCGGCGACATCGCCGTCTGGGGCGCGGCGCCGGGATGGGGTCCGTGGCGCCTCTCGATCGCCGATCCACGCGTGCCGGGATCGAGCCTTGCAACCATCGCGATCTACGACGGCGCCGTCGCTACCTCCGGCCGTGACCAGCGGCGGTTCGGCCCTGAGCTCACGCTGCACCACCTCATCGATCCGGAGATCGGTACGCCCGCCGACACAGGGCCACTCGCCGTCACGGTCATCGGCGTGGACGCTGCTGAGGTCGACGCTTACGCGACGGCGCTCGCGATCACACACCCCGACGAGGCACCTGTAGTGCTCGAGGCACGCCCGTCCCTTGCAGGGCTCCTCGTACCACCCGAGGGCGACCCGATCGTCTTCGGCGAACCACCGCTCCTCGAGCGGGCCGCCGCGGTCGTAGGGGCGGTCCTATGAGGAGACGACCAGCCAGTGCATCGTGCCTTGTCGCCAACCGACGCGCCAGCCTCGCTGCTGCGATTGCGCTCGCGGCAACGACAGTGATGCTCGCAGCGGGGTGCCTCGGGGGAAGTTCGGGTCGCCCAGGAGCTGGCACGGAGTCGTCGGCGGACTTCGTCAAGAGAATCACCGTCGAGTTCTCGCGCGGACAGTCGGGCCGGCTATGGAGCGAACTCCTCCCCGCAGACCAGCGCATCGTGAGCCGAGCGCGTTTTGTCGCCTGCGCCGCGAACGAGGGCTGGAACCTGAAGAGCATCAAGACTCTCGAGACATACGACGACCCCGTCGACGTGGGCGCGAAGTCCCTGCCGTCTCAAGCGGTGACCGTTCGCGTGACGTCCGACGACGGTGTCACGACGGCGACCATGCATGCGGTGTCGGTCCACGGGAAGTGGCGCTGGGTTCTCCAGTCCGCCGACCGGGTCGCCTACGAGAGCGCGAAGTGCCCCCGGGCCGGCTGATGTAGCTGTACCTCGCTGGTGCCGCGGCCGAGGGCGCCCATGCCCGTCCGGAGATGGAACTCCGGACATACCGATGGGACGACGGCCTTAGGCCGCCGCGCGCTGGTGGCCCCCACGGCGCATGGGCGTCCATCCGGGGTGGCCGCGCTTCGGCGCGTACACGAACGGATGGTCGAAGAGCTCGAGCGGGTTCTCCCGCTCGCGCACGTCCATCTCTGTGACCTCGCCCGTGGCGTCGTCCTCGACGACGACGGCCGCCCGACCCGTGCGCCTGCTCCACAGGAGCAGAACGTGCGTGCACCCGGCGTCACGAGAGGCCAGCTCCTTCGGGTTCGGATCGAATGTCAAACGGTGGCGGTGCATGTCATCACTCCTCTCTCGGGCTCGTCTACGCGGCCACGGCCAGCTCGCGGCGCAGGCTCGCGACCTCGGCGGGACGATTCGCTCCGAGCGCCGCGACGAGCCGGCCCTCGGGATCGTGGTAACGGGCGATGAAGTCCTCGCGGCCACCCTCGAGCTCGACCGCCGCGGTGGCGACCGCGTGGCCGA
Source organism: uncultured Actinomycetes bacterium (assembly GCA_963809405.1). Taxonomy (GTDB): domain Bacteria; phylum Actinomycetota; class Thermoleophilia; order Gaiellales; family Gaiellaceae; genus GMQP-bins7. The sequence goes on along the minus strand of CAWEJN010000002.1, from coordinate 40,329 downwards.
CCAGTTGCAGCCGGAGACCGAACTGATCCGACCAGAAGAACGCCGGCTGGACGGGATGGGGTGCGAGGCCGAGGATCCGACGAGCTACCGCCGCGGCTTCGGCAGCGGCACTCGTCCAGTGGCCAGGCCCGCCGCTGACGTCGCCGCAGGTGTAGATGGGGACACCGCCGACCGAGCTCGGAAGGAGTTCGTTCGCCGGCTCGACGCCGATGCCCACGAGGGCGAGGTCGCAGCGGATCTCGCCGCCGTCGGTCAGCCGCACCGTGCGAACGCTGCCGTCGCCGCCGACGCCGAACCCGGTGGCCGCGGTTCTTACTCGTAGGTCGACGCCGTAGGAGCGGTACCGATCGGCGAGCACCCGCCCGAGAGCCGGCCCGAGCGTTCGCTCGAAGGGGGTCGCAAGCGCCTCGAGCATCGTCACCCGAACGCCGAGCGCGACCGCCGTCGAGGCCACTTCCGCGCCGACGAAGCCACCGCCGACGACGACGAGGTGCGCGCCCGGCACGAGGCTGGCGCGGATGGCACGGGCGTCGACGACCGTGCGGAGTGTGTGCACGCCGGGCGGCGCCGGAAACGGGAGCAGGCGAGGCCGCGCGCCGGTCGCGAGCACGAGGGCATCCCAATCGAGCTCCGTGCCCGTCGCGGTCGTTGCCTTCCGCTGGTGCGGGTCGATCCGTGCGATGCGCTCCCCGAGCCTCAGCTCGATCCCCTGCTCCTCCCAGGAGGAGGGCGTACGCAGCAGGAGCTCGTGCTCGGCCTTCGTCCCGGCGAGGTACTCCTTCGAGAGAGCGGGCCGCTCGTACGGCGGCAGTAGCTCGTCGCCTGCAACGACGAGGCTGCCGCCGTAACCCTCGGCACGGAGCGTCTCGGCGCAGCGTGAGCCGGCGAGACCCGCTCCGACGACGAGAATCGAGCGCGGGGTCGTCACGCCGCCTCCTCCTCGACGATCGTGATCGCGGCCATCGGGCACTCCGCAGCCGCCTTGAGCACCGCCGGATCGGAGGTCGTGCCGGTCCGCACCGATGCGAGCCCGTCCTTGCCGACCTCGATCACGTCGGGCGCGAGCTCCGCGCAGACGCCGAAGCCGCTGCACAGCGACCGGTCGATCTGGATCCTGTACATCGTTCTCTCCCTTCTGGTTGATACGCCGACGGTACGGCGGCGCGAGTAAGGGGCGGGCTAGCGGCAGGGAAGGCTTCGGGATGCGGAACGCAAAGATGCGACCGGAGCACGAATGCGTCCGACGCGTGACCGGAGGGCGCTCTCGCGCCCTCCGGTCGCTGGTTCACGCGCCGGGCTCGACGGCCGGTCGCTGCGGCGATGGGGCCTGCGTCGTCCGCGGTATCAGCACCCGTGCGAGCCCCAGCCAGATCACCGGGCCTGCAGCGAACGCGACGAGTATCGGCCCGCCGATGCCCCTGACGTCGGTGCCGGCAGCGAGTGCATGCCCCAGCGCGAGGACGAACGCCGCGAAGGTCGCGTAATGCAGCCGCCGCCAGCCCTTCTGCCCGATCCACTTCCGCAGCCGGAACGACGAGGTGATCGCGAGCATCAGCCAGCCCGTGACGACGCCGGCGGCGACCGCTGCCGGGCGCCAGGGGGCGGCGAAGGGGACGAGGAGCGCGGGGACCCCGAAGTGGAGGGTGGGGTCGAAGAGCAGCGCGCCCATGTGCAGTCCGAGCATCGAGAGTCCCGTCCAGGCGATCGTCTGGTGCCAGCCGAGCAGCGACTTCATTCGCTTAGGGCCCAGCAGGCGCGTGCTCATCGCCAGCCCGAGCCAGACGGAGAGCGTGAGAGCGCCGAACGCGACGAGACCCGCTGCGCGCACGACGTACCAGGCGACCGGAGCTTGCGTCAGGAACGCGTTCACGCCGCAGCTCCGACGAGCGCGAGCTCCAGCGGGAACGCACCGAGTTGCTCGGCGGCGCCTTCCGCCGGAACGTAGAGGGCAGAGACACCCGACTGGCCGGCCACGTGGACGTGCGCCTGCTCCAGGCTCGAGACGGCGAGCGCAGTCGCGTGGATCTCCGCCCAGGCTGGATCCGAGGCGACGACGGTGACCGCCAGCGGCCCGGTGACAGCCGGCACGCCGGTCGCCGGGTCGATCAGGTGGTGGAGCGTGCGCCCGGGGCCGAAGCGCCTCGTGTGGCGACCCGAGGTCGCGACGCCGCCTTCCTCGAGGCGGACGACACCGAGGACGGCTCCTGCGCGACGCGGGTCTGCGACAGCGATCCGCCAGGGACCGCGGTCGGGCGGCGAGCCCCAGACCGAGATGTCGCCTCCGAGGTCGACGAGGGCGCCCGGGAGCCCGTCCCACGCATCGCGCATCGCAAGCAGCACGCGGGCCGCCGCGAAGCCCTTGCCGATGCCGCCGAGGTCGACGGCGGCGCCGCGCTCGACTCGCGCGCGATCGGCGTCCGCGGCGACCTCGATCTGGGCTCGGGCCTGCAATCCGGCAGCTGCCCGGGCCGGGCGCTCCTCGAGCTCCTCGTACGTCCGGTCGTAGCCGGCGGCGACCAGTGCCGGGAGAATCGTGGGATCGAACCTCCCGTCCGTCGCCTCCCGTCCGCGGAGCGCGAGACGAAGCGCGCTCGCCAGTCGGGAGTCGACGTCGACCCATTCGCCCGCCGCGCGGTTCACGCGCGAGAGATCGCTCGAGGGGTCGAAGCGCGAGAGCGCTCGCTCGCACGCCTCGACCTCCGCCCGGCCCGCCGCGAGAGCACGCCCGGCGTGGCGCCGACCGTCTCCCGTCGCGGTCGCCGAGAGCGTGCACGACGTTCCCATCGCTCCAAACGTGACGCGGTGAAGGACGCCGATCATGGCGGGGGAGGGGAGGCCTGGGTCGTCGCGTGCGGCGCGGTTGCAGCGGTCGAGCCGACCACGACGAATTGCTTGGTCCCGCTCTTGCTCTTGACGACGAGCGTCGTCGCCGCGGGCTGCGCCACCGGCTGAACCGGCGCTTGGCGCGCCCATGCCAGACCCGCGACGATGGCGAGCGTCGCCCAGACGGCGACGATGGTTGCCCAGACCCGGCGCATCAGTCGTCCTCCCACTGGGAGGGACGCGTGGGCGACTGGGGCGCGACCTGGACGACGGGCGTCGAGGCCGGCTGCTGTGCGGCAGGAGGCCGGTGCCCGATGCCGGCGAGCGCGGCGGCCGCGGTGAACACGGTTGCGGTCAGCGCGCCGGCAAGCACGAAGGCCTGACGACGGGTGTTCATGGCGATCCTTTCGTCGGGAGACATCACGCCTCCCGTTCTAACCGGCGCTCGGTTACCGCCGGGCCAAGCGCAGGCCTCGAAACGGCTTCGAAAGGTGAAGATCTCGGTGGACGCGGCAACCGTGGGTGCGCGCCGAGCTCAGTCGTCCTGGCTTTGCGCTCCGGACTTGCCGTCGTCGCTCGGCGTCGTCGTCGTGCTCGTGGGGGGCTTCGAGGGAACGGTCGGGGTCGTCGCCGGCAACTGGACCATCCCAGCGCGCGGGCTCAGCCTCCCGACGGGGTCGCTCGGCCCGGTGGCGACGCCGAGGAGGACGACGTTCGCGACGACCGCTGCCGCGACCGCGAGGACGAGCACGAAACCGATCCTGAGAGTGTTCACGCGCCTCGTCCCATCATGCCCGCACCTTGCTCGCCGCGGCGACGGGAGGCATGAGCGCCCTCCACGCGGTTGCTGCGACGACGAGCCCGATCGCCGAGAGGTAGAGGGAGAAGGCCCACGGCTGCGGCGTGTCCGTTCCGGCGGCGATGCCGTGGACCGTGGCCGCGGCGAAGATCGCATACGTCGCCCAATGCAGGCGACGCCAGTTCCGCGTGCCGATCCGCCGGCGGAGCGAGAACGAGGCGTAGACGAGGAGCATGAGCTCGGCCGCCAGCACGCCGACGCCGGTGGCGAGTGGGCGATACGGGGAGAGCCCGGGCACCAAGAGCGCCGCCGGCCCGAGATGGATGGTCGTGTCGAGCATGAGAGTGGTCCCGTGAGCGGCGACGGCGCCGAGAGCGAGCATGGCCAGGAAGCGATGCGTGTCGGTGACGGCCGCGGGCCTGAGCGACCGAAACGGCCTCGACTTGAGGACGATGCCCGCGAGGACCGAGGTCGTGAGGAGGAGATAGGCGGTCATTCCCGTCGCGCGCGCGAGCATCCAGAACGTCGGGTCCGCCTTCACGAGAGGCCACCCGCGAGGACGACGCTCCCGTCGTCGAACGTGAGCACGGCCGGTGCCCCGAGCTCGTCGGCCTCGTCCGTCGCGCGCTCCGCGCCGGCGAGATAGAGCGACTTCGCGAGGGCCTCGGCCTCGACTGCGGTCGGGCCCACGACCGTTACCCGGAGCAGGCCCGTCTCCGCAGGCACACCCGTCTCCGGATCGATCAAGTGATGGGCGACGCCCGCGGTCGTGCTCCACCGACGGCGGTCGGAGCCGGAGGTCGCGATCGCACCGCTCGTCAGCTCGAGCGTAAGGCCGGAAGCAGCGTCGACGCCGACCGGCCACGAACCACCGCGGACGGCGAGATCGCCGCCCGCGCTGACGAGGCACGGCCCATAGGGCGCGAGCAGGTCGCACGCACGGTCGACAGCGTACCCCTTGCCGATACCGCCGAAATCGAGATGCGTTCCAGGTTCGAGCACGATCTCTCCGGTCTCGCGCTCGACGCTCACGGCTCCTCCGCAGCGGGCTCCGGGCCGTGTGGCGACCGCCGTCCCTCCCGCTGCGATCTCCTCGAAGGTGCGGTCGTAGCCGGCAGCAACGAGTGCGTCGTGAACCGTCGGGTCGAAGCGCCCGTTCGTGCGCACTCGCGCGGCAAGCGCGAGCTCCGTGACGCGGAGGAGATCGGGGCCGGCGCGGAGCCTGCCCGAACGGTTCAGAGCGGAGAGCTCCGAGTCCGGCCGGAAGCGCGAGAGGGCCGCCTCGAGCCGGGCGAACTCCTGACGGACTGCGGCGAAGATGCCCACGCTCCAACCGTTCGGAGGCGCGTCGAGGAGGAGCTCCACCTCCGTCCCCATCGCCCTGAACTTCGTCCGCTCCATCACGACGTCTTCGTGATCACGAGCGGGGGGAGCGAGACGACGCGGACGCTCGGAGCGGAGCCTTGGGAGACGGGCGTGGCCACCGCGGAGGCAGCCGCGCGGCTCCGGACCGCGGCGATCTCGGCTCGTCGCTTAGCGAGCGCCACCTTGTATGCGGCGTCGCGGCGGTCGACGATCTGCTGCACGAGCGCGGCGTCGGCGCGCAGCCGCCGCTCGCGCTGCGCGAGCGGCGCGAGACGCGGATCGCCGGTCGCCGTCGACGTCGCCCACGGGTGGGCTGCGACGACTGCCCAGAGGACGAAGAACGCGAAGAGCGCCCCCGCCAGCCCGTACAGACGGCCCGTGTGACTAGTCATCGCCACCGCCGCCTCCCTCGCCCCCCTCTCGCCGATCTCGCGCTCGCCTCCCGGGCGATGCTTGTGGACGATGATCGGCGCCGGTCGCACGTACCTGACCTGGGGCGCGCTGGCCACGGCAGCTGTCGACGGCGCAGCGGCAGCGTACGTCGCGGCCGATGGCACCTTGGGCAGCCGCGGCGGCTTCTTCGCGAGCTGGGCGGCGAGCGACGCTTCGAAGCGGTCGAGCTGCGTCGTCCGTTTCGCGATCACCGCGCTCGACGCCTTGTGCGACGCCGCCTGCGATGCCTGCCCGAGATGAAGCGTGCGCGTGAGCGCGACCGTTCCGATGACGGCGTTGAAGGCAAGCAGGACCGCGAACGCGATCGCGTGGTTGCGGGACATCTCGTCCTCCTTCCGGGCGAAAACTGGTTCGCGCACGGTAGGGCGCCCGGGGTGAGGCTCGGGCCAAGCGAAGGTAAGGATTCGGACCGGCTTCGTCAGGACACGCTTCGAAGCGTGATGACCACGTCGAGGCCGCCGCCCTCGGCCTCGCGGAGCACGACCTCGCCGTCGTCGGCCGTCACCAGACGATGGACGATCGCGAGCCCGAGGCCCGTGCCGCCGCCCGGAGAACCTGCGCGCCAGAACCGGTCGAATGCGCGCGAGCGCTGCTCTTTGCTCATCCCCGGGCCTTCGTCGCGGACGTGCAGGACGACTCCGACCGCCGAGCGGAGTCCCTCGATCGTGATCGTGTCGCCGGGCTGCGACACGGCAAGCGCGTTGGACAGGAGGTTGTCGAGGATCTGCTCCAGCGATCCGGGCGTCGCCAGGGATTGCAGCGGCTCCGCCAGGCGGAGTTCTGTGAGAACCCCGCGCCCGACCAACTCGGGCGACCACGCGTCGACCCGCGCCGTGACGACCTCGCGAACGTCGAGCGCTGTCGGCGCCGGCTTCGCCGCATCCGCGCGGGCGAGCGCGAGGAGTCCGTCGACGAGCCGCGAGAGTCGACTCAGCTCGGCGAGAGCAGCGGCGAGGTCATCCTTCCCGTGCTCCCCCACGTCCCGCTCGAGGTTCTCGAGGCGCAGCTGCAATGCCGCGAGCGGCGTTCTCAGCTGGTGCGACGCGTCCGCGACGAACTCGTCCTGCGAGCGCAGCAGCGCCTCGAGCCTGGAGACGGTGTCGTTGAACTCCGAAGCCAGCGCCCGTATCTCCGGCGGGCCGCTGTCGGCCGGCGCTCGCGCCTGTAGGTCGCCGGCGCCGACGGCGGCCGCGGCCTCCTCGAGCGCCGATAGCGGCTCGGTCAGCGTTCGGGCAAAGCGGAGGCCGACGACGGTCGCGACCGCCAGGACGACACCGCCGATCGCCGCGAGCAGCAGCCAGTAGCGACGTACCCGCGAATCCAGCGTCGACGTCGGATACGTGATGCGCACCGCGCCCCGAACGACCCCGCCGGACGAGATCGGGACGGCGACGTAGATCAGGTCCTTCCCCAGGGTGCTCGAGTGGCGCGTCCCCGACGCGATGTTGCCCTTGAGCGCCGAGGCGAACTCGGGCCTGCTCGCGAACGATCGGCGTCCGGGCAGCGGGGGGTTCGTATCGAGCAGCGAGAGGCCCGTCCGATCGACGATCACCACGCGCCCGCCCGGATCTCGCTGATACCGCTTCGCGACGCGGACGAGACCCGGAGGCGGTGTCCGTAGGCCGCGCTCGAGCGTGTCCTCGGCGAATGTCGCCATCGTCAGCGCGTCGCGCTCGATCCGTCCCGTCAGGTCCCGCCGCTCGCTCCGCCCGTACTGGATCCCGAGCGGGATCTCGAGCGACGCGAGCACCACGACCGCGAGCGCCACGTACGTGGCCAGGAACCGACGGCTCATGCGGGGACGTTCAGGCGAAGCCCGACACCGCGAACCGTCTCGATCCAGGTCGGGTCGCCGAGCTTCTTGCGGAGCGCCGCGACGTGGACGTCGATGGTCTTCGCGCTCCCGAACCAGGTCGTCTGCCAGACCTCCTCGAGGATCCGGGCACGGGAGACGACGGCTCCCGGATCGCTCGCGAGCAGCGCGAGCAGGTCGAACTCCTTCGGAGTGAGGTCGATCTCCTTGCCGTCGACCGAGACCCGGCGGCTGCGGGTGTCGAGTACCAGCGCTCCGATCGTCGTCGCCCCCGCCTGGGCCGTCGAACGCTCTCCCGTCCGCCGCGTGACTGCCCGGATCCGCGCGATCAGCTCGCGGAAGCCGAACGGCTTGACGATGTAGTCGTCCGCTCCGACCTCGAGGCCGACCACCCTGTCGACCTCCTCGCCCTTGGCCGTGACCATGATGATGGGGACGCTCGAGCGGCTGCGGAGCTCCCGGCAGACGGAGAAGCCGTCCGTGTCCGGCAGGCCGACGTCCAGGAGGACCAGATCCGGCTCCGGGGCCTCGAGGGCCTCCCGGCCGGTCGCCACGCGCTCGACCACGAAGCCCTCGCGGCGCAACCCCTCGGCGAGCGGCTCAGCGATCGCGTCCTCGTCCTCGACGAGCAGCAGCTTCACGTCTCGAGTGTCCCAGGAACCGTCGTCACGGGCTTCCGGAGAATGCCGTATCGAGCAGAGGGTTTTCCCTGCAACCCCCCGGTGGTCAGTGCCCGACACCGATGCTCGCTATTGGCCTCCCAATGCTGTCGCAGTCGAACGCGAGTGCGCCCGGGCACGCCCGCCCCATCCGTGCTTTCCCGGATGCCGCGTCCGGTCGTCGGGCGCGACCATGGAGGCGAAAGGAGGGAATGGCGATGACCACTCTCGTCAAGTGGGCGCCCTTCCAGGATCTCGACCTGATCGAGCGACGCATGAGGCGCATGCTCGAGGACTTCGGGGTCGCTCCCGCTCCGCTTCCCGCAGTGGATCTGTACGAGACGGAGGAGGAGCTCATCGTCGAGCTCGACGTCCCCGGATTCGAGGAGAAGGAGCTCGCGGTGGAGGCGACCGACCACACGCTCGTCATCAAGGGCGAGCGTGTGCAGGACAAGAAGGCGAAGGAGAAGACCTTCTACCTCCACGAGCGGTTGGACACGCAGTTCGAGCGGCGGTTCAAGCTGCCGCCCGAGGCGGACATCGCTCACGTCGATGCGAAGTTCCGCACCGGCGTCCTCGAGGTGCACGTCCCGAAGGTCGAGCAGGCGAAGGCTCGCAAGATCGAGATCAAGGCGTAAGCCCAGACCTGATGAAGACGTACTCCGGCCGAACGGCCGGAGTACGTCTTCTCGTCAGGCCACAGAGGCAGTGGCCGACGTCTTGCTCGCGACTCCGCTCTCCGCCGCGGCGTGTGCGACCGCATCGGCGATCGCAGGACACACCCGCCGGTCGAAGACGCTCGGCAGCACGTAGTCCGCCTCGAGATGATCTGGCTCGACGACGGCCGCCAGCGCATAGGCGGCCGCGAGCTCCATCGCTTCCGTGATCGCGGTCGCGCGCACGTCGAGCGCGCCGCGGAAGACTCCGGGGAAAGCGAGGACGTTGTTGATCTGGTTCGGGTAGTCGGAGCGGCCCGTCCCGAGCACCGCGGCGAAGCTCTCGATCTCCTCGGGCGCGACCTCCGGCATCGGGTTGGCCATCGGGAAGACGATCGCGTCGGAGGCCATCGTGCGGACTCCCTCGACGGAGACCGCTCCGGGCACGGAGAGCCCGATGTAGACATCGGCTCCGGCGAGTGCCTCGTCTGCCGATCCTCCCGTCGGCGGGCTCGTCGCCTCCGCGAGCGCGGTCTTGAACCGGTCGAGCCCGGGGCGCCCGGGGTGGAGGATGCCCTGGCGATCGCAGCAGACGACCGCGCCGGCTCCCGCGGCGAGCAGCTTGTAGGCCGTTGCGGCCCCCGCTGCGCCTGCGCCGGTGATCACGATCCGGACGTCCTGCAGCCGCTTCTCGACCACGGCGAGCGCGTTCAGCACCGCGGCGAGCACGACGATCGCGGTTCCGTGCTGGTCGTCGTGGAAGACGGGGATATCGAGCTCGTCCCGAAGCCGAGCCTCGATCTCGAAGCAACGGGGCGCGGCGATGTCCTCGAGGTTCACGCCGCCGAACACGGGAGCGAGTGCGACGACGGTCCGCACGATCTCGTCCGTGTCCGTCGTCGCGAGGCACACCGGCCACGCGTCGACACCGCCGAACTCCTTGAAGAGGACCGCCTTGCCCTCCATCACCGGCAGCGCCGCCTCCGGCCCGATGTCGCCCAGGCCGAGCACGGCCGTGCCGTCGGTGACCACGGCGACCGTGTTCTGCTTGATGGTGAGGTTCCAGACCTTCTGCGGGTCGTCCGCGATCGCACGTGAGATCCGCGCCACTCCCGGCGTGTAGGCCATGGAGAGGTCGTCCCGGGTCTTCAGCGGGACTCTGCTCGAGACCTCGAGCTTCCCGCCGAGGTGAATCAGGAACGTGCGGTCGGAGACCTGGTCGACCTCGACCCCGTCGACGGCGCGAACGGCGTCGACGATCCGGGCGAGATGGGCGTCGTCGGCGGCGAGGACCGTGACGTCTCGGACTTTCTTCCCGCGTTCGACCCGAACGAGGTCGATCGCGTCCATGAGCCCGCCCGCGTCGCCGATCGCGGCGGCGAGCCGTGCGAACGATCCTGGGCGGTTCTCGAGATGGACGCGGAGTGTCGCGCTGAACGAGGCGGATGGATGCAAGCTGCTCATGCGACCACCCTCCTATCCGGTCGTCGCCGCGCCATCCGGACCGCCGCGGTACCCGGATGCGGACTTCCCACAGGGCTCGGGTTGCGGCGCGGCCGGCGTGAACCCGCTGAGGACGTGGCGGATCCGCGCCTCGAGCTCGTCCACCGGGACGAACTCGTCGAAGAGCGGCCCGCGCCGGTCGACGTCCGTGAACAGGCGCATGCACGCGACCGCCGCAGCCGGGTCGAGCTCCAGCGCGTCGTCTTCGAGCTCCTGCGCGAGCAATTCCAGCTCCGCGGCCACCGCCTCGATCCGAGCCTCGTTCGGATGCCCCGGAGTGGGCACGATACTGCGAATCGTCGCTGCCATGCTCCTCCGCCTCTCGGGGGTTGCCTCCCGGGCAGCGCACTCGAGAACCTGCGGGATGACATAGGCGTCGCGCTCACCCGTCAGCCTGTCCACGAGATCCCACTGCCGGACGACGGCTCGCATCCCGAGCACGCCGATCGTGACCCCGCCGAGGAAGAGTGGCAGTGCCAGCTGTGGGAAGAGCTGCGTTGCAAGGAGCGAGGCACCGAACGCCAGCGCGGCGAGGACGAGATCCTCCCGCTCCGTGAGCCGCAGCTCCTTCAGGCTCGCCCGTGCCTCTTCGACCTCCCGCGCGTACATGTCACCACGGATGGTCGGGTCAGGGCGCGCGTACGGCATCGGTGCGCAGCCCGAGACGCTCGCGGCTTTACCCGGATTCGAGCCGTCCGCCGTTTCCCGCGTAGTTTCCCCGCCTCGGGTCCGCGGCGGCGCTGATGGCGAGCGTTCGCCGGCCCCGCACCCTGTGGACGTGCACCGCGTCTTCCTCATCGGCAGCGCGGCGAACGAGACGAACGTTCGTCTCGCCGAGGCATGGTGGCGGCGGGGGCTCGAGGTCGAGCTCCTCTCGGCTGAGGTGGCATGCGACGTCATACGACCTCTGGACATTGCGATCGGGCGGCTCGACGTGCTGCCGACGCTCGACGGAATCGAGCCCGGGCTGTTCGAGCTCCTGCGGCTCGAGCACCAGGGCTCGGTCGTCCTTAATCGCGCCTGGGCGCTGCTCGATTGCCACGACAAGCTGCGGACGGCACGCGTGCTCGGCGCAGCAGGCCTGCCGCATCCTCGAACGACGGTCGTAAAGGCAGGAGCGCCCGTGAGTCTCGCTCCGCCGGTCGTCGTCAAGCCGCGTTTCGGCAGCTGGGGAGCGGACGTCGTCCGCTGCGACACGGTCGAGGAGGTCGACGCGTGTCTGGCGGCGGTCGCCGGCAAGCCGTGGTATCGGCGACACGGGGCTCTCGTGCAGGCATACGTGCCGTCGAACCGAGTCGACCTGCGGATCCTCGTCGCCGCGGGCGCTGTCGTGGGAGCCGTGCAGCGTGAAGCGCGCTCCGGAGAATGGCGGACGAACACGGCACTGGGCGGCACGCGGCATCGGGTCTCGCCTTCGGCAGACGCCCGCCGACTCGCGGTCGCAGCCGCAGCGGCCGTCGGCACCGACCTCGTGGGGGTCGACCTGCTCCGCCGGCCCGATGGGACGTACACCGTGCTCGAGCTGAACGGCGCCGTCGAGTTCACGTCCGAATACAGCCTCAGCGAGCGGGACGTGTACGAGGAGACGGCGGAGGCGCTCGGGCTCCTGCCGGGGTGGAGGGACGACGTCCCCGTTCCGGTGGTCGAGGAGAGCGTCGCCGACGTGCCGTCCGCTGCCGGCCTCTAGGGACTGGCCTGGGCAGCGGTAGTTGGTCGACATAGGGCTGAGCGCGCTCGGCGTCTCCGGACGTCCACACGGGCGAGCGAGAGTCAGGCCGAGGCGACGGGAACGGCGATCACCGGCCCTCGCCCGCGACGGCGATGGTAGCGGCGGAGCTCGTCCGCGCCCCAGACCAGCGGTGGCATGAGAGCGAGGAGTGCGATCTCGCTCGCGCCGAGCGGCGCGGTGTGGAAGAACGGCTGCAGAGCGGGCACGTAGATCAGCAGGGCGGCGAAGACGAGCTCGAACGCGATCCCCATCAGGAGCAGCCCGTTCGAGAAGACGCCGATGGAGCGAAGCGACGCTCGCTCGGTTCGGGCGGCGAATGCGGTGCCGACCTGGCAGGCGACGATTCCCGCGAACGTCATCGTGGTCGCCTGCAGGTACGCGTCGTGGAGGGGATCCCCGGAGCCGACGGGATCGCCGGGGTGCCAGCCGGCACGGAGAAGGACGAGGAAGAAGCCTCCGAGCACGAGCACCGCCTCGACTGCGCCCACGAACGCCCAGGCGCGTACGAGGAGCTCACGGTCGATGACGCCCTCCCGCCGCGAGCGTGGGGGTCGGTCGAGCAGTCCCGGCTCGGCCCGCTCGCGGCCCAGCGCGAGCGCAGGGAGGATCTCCGTCCCGAGATCGATAGCGAGGATCTGCATGACGGTCAGGGGCAGCGGGATCGCGCCTCCCGAGAGCGCGAACACGAGAAACGGAACGACCTCGGGGGTGGTGTGGGCGAGGATGTAGAAGACGAACTTGCGGACGTTTGCGAAGACCCTGCGGCCAGCGGCGACGGCCGCAACGATCGTGGCGAAGTTGTCGTCGGTGAGAACCATGGTCGAGGCTTCTCGCGCGACGTCCGTTCCTGACCGTCCCATTGCGATTCCGATGTCGGCGCGGCGCAGCGCAGGCGCGTCGTTCACGCCGTCTCCGGTCATGGCCACGACGTTCCCCTCGGCGCGGAGGGCGTCGGCGAGGCGGAGCTTCGCCTCGGGGGAGGTGCGAGCGAAGATCACGGAGCCGCTGGAGCGCAGCAAGTCGTCGAGTTGGTCCTCGCTCAGGCGGTCGAGCTCGTCGCCGGTGACGACGGGAGCGCCGTTGGTGGCGATCCCGGCCCTGCGTGCGATCTCCGCCGCGGTCGGCCCGTAGTCGCCGGTCACGACGATCACCCGGATCCCCGCTCTCTGACAGCGCTCGACTGCGTCGGTGACCTCCGGGCGAAGCGGGTCGAAGAGACCGACGAGCCCCAGGAGGCACAGATCCCGCTCTGCCTCCTCCCGTTCCGGCGGCGCTGTCGCACCGCGTAAGCGACGTCGCGCGACGGCGAGCACGCGCAGTCCCTGTCTCGCCCACACGTCGAGCACGGCGAGCACCTCTTCCCGGTCGGTGTCCTCGAGCGGACGGTGGTTCTCGCGTCCGCCGATGCTCCCGCACCGAGCGAGTACTTCTTCCGGCGCGCCCTTGCAATGGACGGTGATGCCGCCGTCCTGCCGCTGATCGACGGTCGACATGAGCCGCAGCTTCGGGTCGAACCGGTAGACCTTCCGCCGGGCGAGCTCGCGCCGCCGCACGTCGACGTCGATCCCGAGCGCCCGCGCGGCCTCGAGGAGCCCCACCTCCGTCGCCTCGCCGCGGGACTTCCCGGTCCGCTGCGGATCGAGCTCCGCGGTGCTGCAGGCGGCGATCGTTCGCGCGAGGAGCGCCAGCACGGGATCGTCCGCACCGGCGACAGGGGCGCCTTCAGCGCGGTTCTCGAGGTCGAGCTCCCCGAGCGGCGTCCACACGCGAAGGGGTCGCATCCGGTTCTCCGTCAGCGTCCCCGTCTTGTCCGTGCAGATGACCGTCGTCGATCCCAGGGTCTCGATCGCCGAGAGCCGCTTCACGAGGGCTCCACGCCGCGCGAGCGCGGCGACGCCCACCGCCAGGGAGAGCGTGATCGTCGGCAGCAGACCTTCCGGAACGTTCGCGACGATGAGGCCGACGGCGAACGTGAACGAGTCGCGGAGGGGAAGACCGGCAGCGAGCCAGCCGATCGGCAGGAAGGCGAGCCCCGCGACGACTGCAACGAGTGCGATCAGCCACGCGACCCGGCGCACCTGGAGCTCGAGCGGGCTCAGCTCCTGCTCGACGCGCTCGGACAGCGCTGCGATACGGCCGAGCTCGCTGCGCATGCCGGTCGCGTAGACGAGAGCACGCGCTTCGCCGCCGATGCAGGTCGTCCCGCTGAACACGAGATCACGCGCCTCGACCAAGGGTCCGGTGGTGTCCACGAACTCGGCCGACCGGTACACGGGCTGCGACTCCCCGGTCAGGGTCGAGAGATCGACCTCGATCCCGCCCTCCAGGAGGCGCGCGTCCGCAGAGATGCGGTCGCCCTCTTCGATCACGACGACGTCGCCCGGGACGAGCTTGGCCACCTCGACCTGCTGTCGCTCCCCATCCCTGACGACCGTGGACTGCGAGGGCAGGTACCGACGCAGCGCCTCGACGGCGCGTTCCGCCTGTCGCTCCTGGACGAAGGCGAAGCCGGCGTTCAGGACGATGACCGCGAGGATCGCGATCGCCAGCGGCGGAGTCCCCGCGACGAACGCCAATCCGGCCGCGACCCAGAGGAGGAGCGCCAGCGGATGCGTCAACTGGACGGCCAGCTGCCTCGGCCAGCGGCGTCCTCCTCGCCGCTCGAGCTCGTTCGGGCCGTACGCGATCAGGCGCCTCTCCGCCTCGCGGCTCGACAGTCCGTCGGCGCTCGCGCTCAGGTCGCGCAGGAGAAGTGCGACGGGCTCGCGCGCATCGCGCACCGCGAGCACATCCCGCACGGGGGGCGGCTCGGCGCCCACCCGCTCAGTATGGTCGTCGAGCTGCGCGGGAAGCCGTAACGGGCTCACACCGGGACCGTCGCGCGCCGAGCCCGAGCCGACATCAGCGTCTCCTCGGATCGAGGCGGGGGCTACCACCGAGCTCGCAGACTGATTTCAGGGCACATGCGAGCTTCACGGAACGCCGGTGAAGACAGGTGGGTCCGTAGTTTCTGCGCCCCTTCGGTCGTGCCCTTCCCCGAGGCGACAGCTCCCGCGTCACGCGATCGTGGGGTTCGAGGGCCGCGCGAGGTCGCGGTCGAGGTCCCGGCTGAAAGGGGAGCTCCGATGAAGAAGACGATCATCATGGGAGCGGGAGGAAGGGACTTCCACAACTTCAACGTCGTCTTCCGCGACGACCCCGAGACCGAGGTCGTCGCGTTCACGGCGACGCAGATCCCCGGAATCGCCGACCGCGTCTATCCAGCGTCGCTCGCAGGACCGAGGTATCCAGACGGCATCCCGATCCGGCGCGAGGAGGAGCTGACCCAGCTCGTCCGGGCGAACCACGTCGACGAGGTCGTGCTCGCCTACTCCGATCTGAAGCACGAGACCGTGATGCACAAGGCGTCCACGGTCCTCGCAGCCGGCGCCGACTTTCGCCTGCTCGGGCCGCGGTCGACGATGCTCCGGTCGACGAAGCCGGTCGTCGCGGTCTGCGCCGCCCGAACCGGGTGCGGCAAGAGCCAGACGAGCCGCAAGGTCGGACGGCTTCTGCTCGCTGCCGGCCTCGAGGTCGCGCTCGTCCGCCATCCGATGCCCTACGGCGATCTCGAGGCGATGCGGGTGCAGCGGTTCGCGTCGATCGAGGAGATCGACGCGTCCCATCCGACCGTGGAGGAGCGGGAGGAATACGAGGAGCCGGTCGAGCTCGGGATGATCATGTACGCAGGCGTCGACTACGAGGCGATCCTCAGGCAAGCCGAGGCCGAAGCCGACGTCGTGATCTGGGACGGCGGCAACAACGACTTTCCGTTCTACGCCCCGGACCTCCTGATCGTCGTCGTCGACGCCCTGCGTCCGGGGCACGAGCTCCTCTACCACCCGGGTGAGACGAATCTGCGGATGGCGGACGTCGTCGTCGTCAACAAGGTCGATTCCGCCGAGGCGCACAACATCGAGCGGGTGCACGCCAACGTCGAGGCGGTCAACCCGGGGGCGACCGTGATCTTCGCCGAGTCTCCGCCCACGCTCGATCCCGGTCCCGACCTGCTCGGCAAGCGGGTGCTGGTCATCGACGACGGGCCGACACTCACCCATGGCGAGATGCCGTTCGGAGCGGGCCTCGTCGCCGCGCGCAGAGCGGGCGCGGCGAAGATCGTCGATCCGCGGCCCTTCGCCGTCGGCTCGATCGCGGACATCTTCGCGAAGTGGCCGCAGCTCACGAACGTCGTCCCGGCGATGGGGTACTCGGACGAGCAGCTCCGCGACCTCGAGGCGACCGTCAACGCGGTCGACTGTGACGTGGTCGTCACCGGGACGCCGATCGACCTAGGCCGCTTGATCCGGTCGCGCCATCCGATCCGCCACGTGCGGTACGAGCTCGAGGAGGTCGGAAGCCCAACGCTGCACGACGTCCTCCAGCCGATCGTCGCCCGCGTGGCGGCGCCCAACTCCGAGACCGCTCTGGTGAGGTGAGCACGATGAAGGAAGTGACAGCTGGTCGAGCAAGTGCGCCGTTTGCGTTTCCGCAGCTGCGCTCGCGCCACCTGACGAGGTTGTCGAGCATGACGCCTGCCGCCCTCTGGGGCCTCCTCGACCTCGCCGAGATGCTGAAGGAGACGCCCTCCCTGTACGGGCGCGCTCTCCGCGGCCAGACGATCGCGTGCATCTTCGAGAAGCCGTCGACCCGGACCCGCGTGTCGTTTGCCGCCGCCGCAGCACGCCTCGGTGCGACTCCTGTCGCACTCTCGCCCCAGGAGCTGCAGATCGGGCGAGGCGAGTCGATCGCCGATACCGCTCGCTCGCTCTCGGGCTACTGCGCGGCGATCGTCATCCGGACGTTCTCGCAGGAGACGGTCGACGAGCTGGCGGAGTGGGCGACGGTGCCTGTGATCAACGCCCTCTCGGACGAGCATCACCCCTGCCAGGCGCTCGCTGACGTCATGACGATTCGCGAGCAGTTCGGCGAGTTGGCCGGGCAACGGCTCGCGTTCGTCGGAGACGGCCACGACAACGTGGCTCATTCGCTCTTGGAAGCCGGGGCGCTGACGGGGCTGGACGTGGTCATCGCGTGTCCACGGGAGCTCGAGCCCGACCCCAGCGTGCTCGCGAAAGCAGAGGACATCGCGCGCTGGACGGGAGCGAACCTCTTCGTCCTGCACGACCCGGTCGCAGCTGTCATCGATGCCGATGCCGTCTACACGGACGTCTGGACGTCGATGGGCGAGGAGCGAGAGCAGGAGGAGCGAGAGCGCCTGCTCCGTCCGTATCAGGTGACCGAGCAGCTGATGGGGCTCGCACAACCGGATGCGGTCTTCCTCCACTGCCTTCCCGCCAAGCGAGGACAGGAGGTCAGCGCAGCCGTCATCGACGGGGCGCAGTCGGTCGTGTGGCAACAGTCTGCCAACCGGCTGCCCACGGAAGCCGCGCTTCTGCTCGCCCTCGCCAGCGATGTCGGAGGTTGGGAAGAAAGACCGGAGTGAGGGTCGTCGTCACCCCCCGGGCGGCGATGCCCTGCTGTGTCGCCCCGAGCGGCACTCTTCGCGAGGCGATTCGCACAGCGGTCGAATCCGCGCACTCCACGGCGGGGACTCCGTGTCTGCGCGGATGCATCTCGTGCTGCTTTGCGACATGATCCCGCCGGAAGAAAGGAGGGTTGGGCAATGAAGACCATCCTCGTCGGGTATGACGGCTCGGACGCTGCGGCGAACGCGGTGCGGCGCGCGGCCAAGTTCGCGAAGGCGTTCGACGCGAGCGTGCACGTCACGAGCGTGACCAGAGTGCTCGTCGGCGGCTCCCACAACATGGGTCCCTACGACCCTGCGGATCCGCCCGCCGAGCACCAGAAGCAGCTCGACCAAGCACAGACGTTGCTCGCGGAAGAGGGGGTCACCGCAATCCTCGATCCGGCTCACGGCGATGCCGCGGACGCGATCCTCGACCTCGCAGACCGGATCGACGCGGATCTGATCGTCCTCGGGAGCCACGAGCGCTCGCTCGTCGAGCACGCGCTCGGCATGAGCGTGAGCGGGACCGTCTCGCGGAAGGCGCACCGCGACGTGCTCATCGTGCATTGAGGGAGCGGCGCGGCCGACGGCCGCGCCAACTCTCCTATCGGCTCGACGAGCGACGTGAGCGGCTGTCCGTCTCGTCCGTAGTTTTCCGCAGGCCATACGCGGCCGCACCCCGACGCCGGGCACGGCGACAGGGACCACGATGCCGGCCATGGCAGCTCGGCCACAACGGGTCCTCGTCGGCTACGACGGGTCGACGAGCGCACAACGTGCGCTCGAGGCCGCGGCGGGTCTCGTCGGCTACGGCTCGACGCTCGCGGTGGTCAGCGTCGGGGCGGCCGGCGCGGACGACGCCGAAGCGGTGCTCGAGGACGCGCGCAAGCGGCTGCGTGAGCGGCAGCTGCCCGTGACCTACGTCTCGCGCCGTGGCGACGCCGCCGACGAGCTCCTGGACGCGGCTCAGGTCCTCGGCGCGAACATCCTCGTCGTCGGCGCGAGGACGCAGAACGGCAGCCCGAGGCGCGGCCTCGGCGCCGTCAGCGGTGACGTCGTCCGGCGTGCGCCGTGCGACGTGCTCGTCGTCAGGTAGTCGTCTCGGGGTCGATCAACCCGTGGGCGAGCGCGTGGCGGACGAGCTCCGCGCGGCTCGAGAGCCCGAGCTTCTGCATGATGTGGGCGCGGTGGGTCTCGGCCGTGCGGACCGAGATGTAGAGCATCTGCGCGATCTCCTGGTTCGTGTGTCCGAGCGCAAGGAGCCGGAGCACCTCCCGCTCGCGATCGGACAGCGGATCCTCGTCCGCCCGTCTGCGCTCGTCCACGTCCGCGGCGACGAGCCGCGCCCCGAGGGCCGGATGCACGTAGCGATCGCCGCCGGCCACCGTCCGCACCGCGCTGACGACCTCCGTGTCGGCCGCCTCCTTCAGCACGTATCCGCTCGCACCCGCCTCGAACGCGGCACGCACGTAGCGCGGGTCATCCTGCATCGAGAGCACGAGGATCTTCAGCTCCGGAATGACCTTCAGGAGCTCCGGCGTCACCTCGATCCCTGATTTGCCCGGCATGACCACGTCCACGACGGCGACGTCCGGCTTCGCGTCGAGGGCCTCGAACAGGGCCCGCTCGGCAGACTCGGCCTCCGCGACCACCTCGATGTCGTCCTCGGCGTCGAGGACACGCCGCAGCCCGGCGCGAAGGATCGCGTGGTCGTCGACGAGCAGGACCTTGATCACCGGACCGGCATCTCCACCGCGAGTGTCGTTCCCCGCCCGGACGACGACTCGACCGTGATGCGTCCACCGAGCAGCGCCACCCGCTCTCGCATGCCCACCAGCCCGAGGGCGTCGTCGCGAGTCTCCTCGACCGAGAAGCCTCGGCCGTCGTCCTCGACGACGGCCGAGACGGAACCGTTCTTCCGCACGAGCGAGATGCTGACGTGTCGAGCGTCCGCATGCTTGACGACGTTCGTCAAGGCCTCTTGCACGAGACGGTAGAACGTCGTCTCGACCTCGCTTGCGAGCCGTTCCCGACCGATGCTCGCCTCCAGCGAGACCTCGATGCCGGTGCTCTCCCGGAAGGAGTCGACCAGGCGCTCGAGCGCTGCGACGAGCCCGAAGTCGTCCAGTGCCGCCGGGCGAAGCTCGACGGCGAGGTTGCGAACGTCCTGGAGGGTGCCGACGACGAGTTCTCGCAGAGACGCCGCGCTCGCCCGGCCGTCTGCCGTGTCGACGGCGTCCTCGAGCGCTCTCAGGCCGAGAAGGATGGACGTCAGTGCCTGCCCCGTCTCGTCGTGGAGCTCACGGGCGAGCCGCGCGCGCTCCTGCTCCTGCGCCTCGAGCACGCGTCGCACGGAATCCCGGCTCACACGCTCGGCGAGGTCGACGGCGATCGACGCACGCGCACCGAGCGCCTCGGCGACCCGCAGGTCCTCGTCGGTGAAGCGAGGATCCCCGCCCTGGCGGTCGTGGGCGCTGACGACGCCGATCGTGCGACCCTTCACCATGAGCGGAACATAGAGAGCCGACGAGACGCCGAGGCGGCGCGTGAACGCCTGATCGAACTCGGGATCGTCGACGATCGTGTCGATGCGCTCGCTGTGTCCTCGCTCGAGGACGCGTCCGGTCTTCGACTCCCTGAGGCCGAGCTCGGCGCCCGCAGCGATCTCGGCGCCGTCTCCCTCCGCCACGACGACCCTCATCGCGCCGGGAGAGTCCTTGAGCGCAATCAGCACGAGGCGCGCATCGACGAGCTCTCGTAGCCTGCGCGCGACGAGCCCGAGCAGCGGCTCGAGCTCGATCTCCGAGGCAAGCGCGTTGCCGATCTCGTTCACGGACTCGAGCTGGCGCAGCCACCGCATCGACGTCTCGTACAGGCGCGCGTTGTCGATCGCGACGGCTGCCTGCGCTGCGAGGAGCTTCGACAGCTCCTCGTCCTCCTCGGTGAAGGCGCCTTCTCGCTTTTCCGTCAGGTACAGGTTGCCGTAGGCGACGCCGCGCAGGGCGATGGGCACGCCCAGGAACGACGTCATGGGCGGATGGTTCGGGGGGAAGCCGACCGAACGGGGGTCGGACGAGAGGTCGTCGAGGCGGAGCGGCTTCGCGTCGCGAATGAGCACGCCGAGGATGCCGAGGCCGCGCGGAAGATCGCCGATCGCCGCGTATGTCTCCGCGTCGATGCCGGTGGTGAGAAAGCGCTCGAGGCCCTGACCGCTTCGATCGATCACCCCGAGGGCCGCGTAGCGAGCGCCCGTCAGCTCCGAGGCGGTCTCGACGAGTCGTTGCAGGAGAGCGTCGAGCGACAGCTCGGAGCTGAGCGCGATACCGGATTCGACGAGGACCCGAAGGCGGTCGCGATCGAGTGAGGAGCTCACGTCCGCATTCTGACGTCACCGCTGCCTGCGACTCGTACCCACGCGGTGAACGCAGCCGGAGCGCTAGCGTGGACGCGATGGAGTACGTGAACCTCGGCTCGACCGGGCTGCGCGTCTCGCGCGTGTGCCTCGGGATGATGAGCTACGGGAAGCACGAGAGCCGCGAGTGGGCCCTCGACGAGGACGCTGCCGAGCCGATCGTGCGCCGCGCGGTGGAGGGCGGGATCACGTTCTTCGACACCGCGGACGTCTACAACGGCGGCCGGAGCGAGGAGGTCACGGGCCGGCTCCTCCCGAAGCTCTTCGGCATGCGCGAGGAGTACGTTCTCGCCACCAAGGTCCACGGGCGCACGATGCCCGGCGAGAACGGCCGCGGGCTCTCGCGCAAGCACGTCCTCGCCTCGATCGACGCGTCGCTCCGGCGCCTCGGGCACGACTACGTCGACCTGTACCAGATCCATCGCTGGGATCCGCTGACGCCGATAGAGGAGACGATGGACGCGCTGCACGACGTCGTGCAGGCGGGCAAGGCGCGTTACATCGGCGCCAGCAGCATGTACGCCTGGCAGTTCGCGAAGGCGCAACGGGTCGCGACGACGAGGTTCGTCTCGATGCAGAACCACTACAACCTCGTCTACCGCGAGGAGGAGCGGGAGATGATCTCGCAGTGCATCGACCAGGGCGTGGGCGTCCTGCCGTGGAGCCCGCTCGCGCGGGGGCTCCTCGCCGGTACCCGGACCCGCGAGGGCGAACGGCTGACGACGCGCGCGCGCACCGACTCGTTCGGCGACAGCCTGTACGTGCCCGAGATCGACTTCGCGGTCGTCGACCGCGTCGCCGAGATCGCCTCCGCGCGAGGCGTCCCGTCGGCCCAGGTGGCGCTGGCGTGGCTCCTCCACCGGCCGGGTGTGACCGCTCCGATCGTGGGGGCGACGAAGGTCGAGCACCTCGAGGACGCGCTCGCGGCGGAGCAGCTCGCGCTGAGCGAGGACGAGGTCGCGCAGCTGGACGAGCCGTACGTGCCGCACGCCGTTTCCGGTCACTAGACGCGGCCGCCGCGGCGCAGCGCGCCGCGTGGCGGCGCTCGGGATGCGCGCCAGCCGCGGGTATACCGTGCGACCG
The DNA here is from genome assembly GCA_963809405.1 of uncultured Actinomycetes bacterium. Classification (GTDB taxonomy): domain Bacteria; phylum Actinomycetota; class Thermoleophilia; order Gaiellales; family Gaiellaceae; genus GMQP-bins7. Next base: position 18,528 of record CAWEJN010000002.1, on the reverse strand, counting down.
TGAGCCCCACGGTCGCACGCATCTCGATCGCCCCCGTGAAGTCGCTCGGCCTCGTGCATCCCGACCACGTCGACCTCGAGCTCGGAGGCGTGCGCGGCGATCGACGCTTCTGGCTCGTCGACGGCGACGGCCGCCTCTTCAACAACAAGCGCAACGGGCCGCTGGTTACGATCCGGCCCGAGTGGGACGAGGAGACCCGCCGGCTCACCCTTGCGTTCCCCGACGGGACGGCGCTCGAGGGCGTCGTCGAGCTCGGCGAGCCGGTGACAGCGGTCCTGTACGGCCGCCCGCACCCGTCGCGTCGCGTGCTCGGGCCTTGGCAGGACGCGATCTCGGAGTTCGCCGGAGAGCCGCTCACCCTGCTTTGGTCGGAGAAGCACGCGACGGATCGAGGCGCCGAGGGCGGTGACGTGTCGGTCGTGTCGACCGGATCGCTCGAGCGCTTGCGCGAGGAAGCGGAGTCCACGAGACCCGTCGACGGACGGCGCTTCCGGATGATGTTCGAGATCGACGGCGTGAGCGCGCACGCCGAAGACCGGTGGATCGGGAGCTCGGTGCGTGTCGGCTCCGCCGTGATCGCCGTCCACGGCGACGTCGGCCGCTGCGCCGTCACGACCCACGATCCGAACACCGGTATCCGCGACCTCGACACGCTCGGCCTTCTCGCCGACTACCGGCCCGAGGGCCGATCCGAGCCCTTGCCGTTCGGCGTGTACGGTACGGTCACGGCTCCCGGGCGCGTGCGCGTCGGCGATCCGCTCGTCGTGCCCGACCCATAACGCGCAGACGCTCGACAGAATCGTCGGCGAGCGACCGGCCGCAGGCACTCTGTGGGCGTGCGCGTGGTCGGACGAGGGAGGCGGCCGGCAGCAGCGAGATCGCACGCCGAGCGACTCGCCAGCCGCGACGGGTACTTCCCGCCCGAGAGCGTCGTCCGGCGGGTCGGAAACTCGCCGCTCGTCCCTCTGCTCGGGGGCGGAGCCGCGGTGCTGCTCCAGGTCGCGCACCCGCTCGTCGCCGCAGGCGTAACGGAGCATTCGGACTACAAGGACGATCTCTGGCGTCGCCTCGTCCGGACGCTCAACGCGCTCTACCTCATCGTCTACGGGACGAAGGAAGAGGCAGACCGGGCGGGCGAGGTCGTGCAGGCGGTTCACCGTCGGGTCCAGGGGCGGACGGCGACGAGGCTCGGTGTCTTCCCGGAGGGAACTCCCTACTCCGCCTCCGATCCGGAGCTGATGCTCTGGGTGCATGCGACGCTCGTCGAGACCTCCCTCGTCCTCTACCGGCGCTTCGTCCATCGGCTCTCGGCGGAGGAGCAGGAGGCGTACTACCGCGACATGGCGCTCGTCGCGCAAGTCTTCGGCACGCCCAAGGACGTCCTCCCGGAGACGCTCGGCGACTTCCGCTCCTATCTGTCCGAGCGGTTCGAGAGTCCAGAGATCTGCGTGACCCGGCCCGCCCGCGAGGTCGCCGACGTGATCCTGCAGGCGTCGGGCCTGCCGGCGCCGCTGCGCATGATCGCGCCCGTCCACCGTCTCTCGACAGCCGCGCTGCTCCCGCCTCGCCTCCGTCGGGAGTACGGGCTCGGCTGGAACGTGCGGCAGGCGCTCGCCCTCCGCGGCGGAGCCGGATCTCTCAGGCTCGCGGCCGCGCCCTTGCTCATCGTGGCGTCGCGCGTGTCGACGCCGCCGCCCGTGCCGTCGCGCTAGGCGTTCTCGGGCGCCGGAGCGCGACTCGGCGCGGGGGTGCGTAGGAGGAGCGCGCCCGCCAGCGCACCGACCACGAGTACGACGGCGCCGGTGATCAGGATGTCGTTGATGCCTCCGACGAACGCCGTCGTCGCGGCGTCGACCAGGTTCGGTTGACCCGCGACCGCGCGGAGCCCTGACGAGCTGACCGCCGCACCGACGGCGTCGGCGTTGGCGACACCCGCTGACGAGAGCTCGGACTGGACCCGGCTTTCGAGCAGAGCGCCGAGCGCGGCGACCCCGACCGCCACTCCACCGAGGCGGAAGGTGTTGTTGATCCCCGACGCCATCCCGGTTCGGGCCGGATCGACGACGCGAAGGGCTCCGGCTGCCAGCGCCGGGTTCGCGATTCCGATCCCGATGCCGGCGACGACGAAGCCGGCGAGCAGTGCCGTCCAGGCCGAGTCGACCGAGAGTCCTGCCATCAAGGCGAGCCCCGCCGCGACGAGCGCGAGCCCGGCGCCGATCATCACCCGGAGCGGCACGCGAGCCGCGAAGCGTCGCGTCGCCAAGGGCACGAAGAAGACGAACGCGGTGAGCGGAAGGAAGCGCACGCCGGTCGCGAGTGGTGAGTAGCCGAGGATGTCCTGGAGGTAGATCGAGAGGTACGGGAAGATGGCGAACATCCCGGCCGCGATGCAGAACGTCGCGACGGACACGCCGACGAACGCGCGCTGTCGGAAGAGGGTCACGTCGAACATCGGCCGCTCCTGGCGCAACTCGACGAAGACGAACACGCCCAGCAGGAGGACGCCGACGACGAGCGAGAGCAGGATCGTCGTACTCGACCAGCCGAGCGCGTTCCCGCGGATGATCCCGAAGACGATCAGGAAGAGCGCCACGGAGAAGGTCACGAGACCGAGCACGTCCGTGCGCCGGGCACCCTCGTCTCTCGACTCCGAGATCCGCGTCAGAGCGACGGCGAACGCGAAGATGCCGACCGGGATGTTCACGAAGAAGATCCAGCGCCATCCGAGCCCATCGGTGAGCAGACCGCCGATCAACGGTCCGGACGCGACCGCCGCACCGATCGTCGCGCCCCAGACCGCGAGCGCGCCGAAGCGGTCGTGGCCGTGGTACTCGTGGCCGATCAGTGCGAGCGCGGTCGCGAAGAGCGCCGCTCCGCCGATGCCCTGCAGCGCACGCGCCACGTCGAGCGCGGCGATGCTCCACGCAGCGCCGCAGAGGAGGGACGACAGCGTGAAGAGCACGATCCCCGTCGTGAAGACGAGCCGCCGCCCGTACCGGTCGGCCAGCGCCCCTCCCGTGAGGATCAACGCGGCAAGGCTGAGCGCGTAGGCGTCGACGACCCACTGCAGGCCGGAAAGGCTCGCGTCGAACTGCTGCTGCATGTTCGGGAGCGCGACGACCACGACCGTGATGTCGAGCAGGAGCATGAACGTCGTCAGGCACACGGCGAGGAGCGTCCACTTCCGCATGCTGTTGGCGGCTTCCATCCCGCGGACGCTACAGAAGCCGACCGGGGCTGCGCGCCGGCCGGGCGCCTCATCGGGGCGGACGGCGTCGACCGCTCAGTTGAAGTGCGTGAGCCGCGGCCAGAGCGTCGCCCACGTGGCCGTCGGCCGGCAGAGCATGAGCGGAAGCCCTTGCTCGTCGTTGTCCAGCCCGACGCCGTCGTCCACTCTCGCGAGCGTCCGGCAGCCCCGGAAGTCCGGTGCCGCGTCCGACGGCCCGTCGTACCCGATCACGAGCGCTCGGGTGTCACGCGCGGGCGGCTCGCCCCACTCGCTGAAGCCGTTGTGACCGCTGTACGCCCGCGGGAGACCCGTCGCGCGGCCGAGGACGTCGACCGCTCCGGCCTCGCCGTAGTTCTCGGTGAAGATCGCGGTCTTCGCCCGTTGGGGCGCCGGGATGGCGAGCCAGGCCGTGTCGACCGTGCGGATGAATCGCGGCCAGCCGACCGCCTCCCCCAGGTCCGGGTTGACCGCCATGACGACGCTCCCTTGCAGCGACCTCTCGGGTAGCAGCGGAAGGGCGAGGAAGCAGCTGATCGCGGCGGTGAGGGCGATCGCCGCCGTCAGGACGCTGGTGTTGAGCTGTCTGCGGCGAGTCCAGTCGGCGGCCGGGAGCGCCCCGATCCCGAGGAGCACTGGGTAGAGGCTGGCGAGGTAGTACGCCTTGCCGTCGGCGACCAGGTAGGCCAGAGCCAAACCGCCGTACGTCAGCGGGACGTAGCGCAACCAGCGGAGCGACGGCCGGCGAAACGGCGCGACCAGGCCGGCGATCCAGACCGGAACGAGCAACGGGCTCACCATCACGAGCTGGAAGGGGACGAAGCCTGCACGACCGCCTTCCGCCGAGCCCGCGACGTTGCCGGCGACGGTGACCTGCGGCCAGCCGTGTCGCTGCTGCCAGACGAGGTACGGCGCCGCGAGCAGCACCGCGACGAGGACACCGGCCGCGGTCCACAGGCTCGTGAACGGCCAGCGCGGCCCGACGACAGCGAGCGCGCCGGCCGCGATCACCGCGACGACGGCAACCTGCGGCTTCGCCTCGAACCCGATCCCGACCACGAGCCCAGCGGCGAGAACGGACGGTCCGCTGCGGCGGGCGAGTGCCCGGACGACGAGCCACAGGAAGAGGGTGGTGCTCAACAGATCGAAGGTGGCCGTGCTGACGTTGTGTCCGACCGCGAGCGCGAACCCCGATCCGGCGGTGCAGGCCGCCGCGATCGCCTGTTCTCTCTGCGCGCCGCCGAGCTCGCGTGCGACGAGTGCGGCAAGGACGGTGGTCGCCGCGGCGACCACCGCTGACGGAAGGCGGAGCAGGAGCAGCGAGCCAGACCCGAGGTCGTGCATGAGCCAGCTGACGAGCGGCACGATCGGCGGTTGGTCGGGGTAGCCGAGTGCGGGATGTGATCCGGCGACGATGAAGTACAGCTCGTCCCGGTGGTACCCGTAGCGCGTGCTCGTCGCGATCAGGACCAGGGCCTGCAAGCCGGCGATCGCGAGAACCCAGCGCGAGAATGACGCCCGATCGGCCGAGCCGACGCCGTTCCGACGATCGGTCACGCTGTCAGCTTGGCAAAGAGCGGTGCGGTATCGGGACGCATCAGACTCTGGCCATGGAGTCCCGATCGATTGTCCTGGTGGAAGGCCCGAGCGACAAGGTCGCTCTGGAGACGCTCGCCCGGCGGCGCGGCCGCGACCTTGCGGCCGAGGACGTCTCCGTCGTGTCCGTCGGGGGCGCGCAGGCGATCGGCCGGTTCGTCGAGAGGTACGGGCCGCGCGGGGCGAGTGCTCGGCTGGCCGGTCTCTGCGACGCGGGTGAGGAGCGCGAGCTCCGGCGCGCGCTCGAACGCGGCGGGCTCGGCGCCGATCTCGACCGAGCCGGCATGGAGTACCTCGGCTTCTACGTCTGCGACCGCGATCTGGAGGAGGAGCTGATCCGTTGCCTAGGCTCCGTATTGGTGGAGGAGGTTCTCGGCGCGAACGGGAAGCTGGGCTCGTTCCGCACGTACCAGAAGCAGCCCGCGCATCGGGCGCGGACGACCGAGGAGCAGCTCCGCGGGTTCCTCACCAACTGGAAGATCCGGCTCGCGGCGCCTTTGGTCGAGGCGCTCGATCTCGAGCGCGTACCGGCTCCGCTCGACGGCGTCCTCAGGTATGTCTGACGGCGACCGAGGCCACCGGCCTCGGCGACGTCACGAGGAGGTCGGGATGCAGATCACGAGGAACGTCGACACGGCTCCGGGACCGAGCGACTGGTTCACCGGCACGGTTCACCTGGATGCGGTCGCGGTGCCGTCGGGGGCCTCGCGTGCGAGCGCCAGCAGCGTCCACTTCGCGCCCGGCGCACGGACGGCCTGGCACACGCATCCGAACGGCCAGACGATCTGGGTCACCGAGGGCATCGGGCTCGCACAGCGCCGCGGTGGCCCGATCGAGGTGATCCGCGCCGGGGACCGGGTGTTCTTCGAGCCGGGTGAGGATCACTGGCACGGCGCGACTGCGACTCGGTTCATGACGCACCTCGCGATCCTCCAGGTGGACGACGAAGGCAACCCGGCCATCTGGGGCGACCACGTCACCGACGAGGAGTACGCGGCGGCGCCGACCGGCGACTGACGGCGAAGTCCAACCGACCCGCCGTGGGACCGTCGCGGACCGCCCGATAGCGTTCTCGCATGGAAGTCGCAGCCGAGTCGGCGCGCCGCTTCCTCGTCGCGCGCCAGGCGCTCGGCCCGGCGCGTTCGCTCGAGGGAGGAACGGACGCCGTGCTCGAGGTCTTCCGCCGCCTCGGCTCGATCCAGTTCGATCCGCTCTCGGTTGCCGGCCGGAACCACGATCTCGTCCTGCACGCACGGGTCGCCGACTACGACCCAGCCTGGTGCGACCTCCTCTACGCGCGTCGCGAGATCTTCGAGGCGTACAACAAGGGGCTTTCATTCGTCCCCGCCGGAGAGTTCCCGTGGTTCCGCGGGAGGCTGAGTGGGAGGTGGGTGCAGATCCTGGACGAGCACGCAGACGTCGCCGAGCGCGTGCTCGAGCGGATCCGGACCGAGGGGCCGCTCTCGGTACACGACTTCGAGCGCACGCAAGGACCGCTGACCGACTGGTTCGGGATGCCGACGAACACGGTGCGCGCCGTGCTCGAGGCGTATTCGCTCACCGGCGTGCTCGGTCTGGCGCGCCGTGAGGGCAACCGCCGCTTCTACGACCTCCTCGAGCGGCTCCTGCCCGCCGACGTCCTTGCGCGCGACGTTCCGCTCGTCGAGCAATTCCGCCACAGGCTCCTGTCGCGCTACCGCGCGCATGGCCTCCTCGGGGTCGGAGGGCCGGACATCTTCGGCGGTCTCGGGACCGCCAAGCCGGATCCGAGGTATCCCGGGTATCCCGGAAGGACGGCGCTGCGCGAGGAGCTGATCGACGACGGCGAGCTCGTTCCGGTCGAGGTCGAGGGCGTCCGTGGGAAGCGCTTCGTCCTCGCGGAGGAGGTGGGTCTACTCGAGCACCCACCCGAGCCGCCGGGCTCCGTCGCGTTCTTGCCGCCGTTCGATCCAGTGGTGTGGGACCGCCCGCTCCTCGGATCCCTCTTCGACTTCGAGTACGTGTGGGAGCTGTTCATGCCGCCTGCGAAACGCCGCTGGGGCTGGTACGTGCTGCCGATCCTCTTCGGCGACCGCCTGGTCGGCCGGATCGAGCCGCGCATCGACCGGGAAGGCGGCCGGATGGAGGTGCTCGACCTGTGGTGGGAGGACGGCTTCGCGCCGCGCCGCAGCGAGGGCTTCGTCGAGGCGATGCGCGACGCGCTCCGCGCCTACGCGGGCTTCGCAGGAGCATCGAGGGTCGAGTGGGCATCGCGGCTGACGACCGAGAAACGACTCTTCGGCACGCGCCCGTGAGCTCCGGCTCGCTTCGCCGACGGGCGTTGCTAGCCGTCCCGTCGCTAACCGCTGCGGCCGTCGCGATCGGCCGACCGCAACCGCGGCTGGGTCGGACGACGAAGAGCACACGAAAGGCGCTCTTGCACCGCTCTCGCGATGGAGCGCCCTGACGGTCGCTCAGACCGGGGCGAGCCCCCGCGCCTTCCGACTCGCCGCGGTCTGCCGTCTCTGTGCGGAGAGCTCCATCTTGCGGAGTCGGATGTCGGATGGCGTCACCTCGACACACTCGTCCTCGCGGATGTACTCGAGCGCCTGGTCGAGCGAGAGCTCCCGGGGCGGAATCAGCCGGACGGTCGTATCTGCCGACGGCGCGCGCGTGTTGGTGAGCTTCTTCTCCTTCGTCGCGTTGACGTCGAGATCCTCGGTCCGCGCGTTCTCGCCAACGATCATTCCCTCGTAGACGTCCACGCCGGGAGCGACGAAGAGCGATCCTCGCTCCTGGAGGTTCAGGATCGCGTGCGACGTGGTCTTCCCGCGACGGTCGGCGACGAGCGCGCCCGTCGGCCGTGTGCGGAGCTCGCCGAACCATGGCTCGAAGCGCTCGAACACGTGATGCAGGATCCCGGTGCCGCGCGTCTCCGTCAGGAACTCGGTCCGGAATCCGATCAACCCGCGCGCAGGGACGAGGGCGTCCATTCGAACCCAGCCGCTGCCGTGGTTGACGAGTGCCTCGGTGCGGCCCTTGCGAAGCGCGAAGAGCTGGGTCAGGACACCGAGGTATTCCTCCGGGGCGTCGACCGAGAGGCGTTCGACGGGTTCGTGCACCCGGCCGTCGATCTCGCGCGTCACGACCTGGGGCTTGCCGACGGTGAGCTCGAATCCCTCACGACGCATCTGCTCGACGAGAACCGCGAGCTGTAGCTCGCCTCGGCCTTGCACTTCCCAGGCGTCGGGCGTCTCCGTCGGCAGGACGCGAAGCGACACGTTCCCGACGAGCTCGGCGCGAAGCCGGGCTTCGAGAAGGCTTGCGGTGAGCTTGTCTCCGGACAGGCCCGCGAGCGGCGACGTGTTGATGCCGATCGTCATCGACAGCGAGGGCTCGTCGACCGCGATGACCGGGAGCGGCCGTGGATCGTCGAGGTCGGCGAGCGTCTCGCCGATCGTCACGTCCGGGAGTCCGGCAATCGCGATGATCTCGCCGGGACCTGCCTCGGCGGCTTCCACCCGCTCGAGTGCCTCGGTGACGTAGAGCTCGGTTATCTTCGCGCGCTCGATCGTGCCGTTCGCGCGACACCAGGCGACCTGTTGACCACGTCGGATCGTCCCCTGGGCGATACGGCAGAGCGCGAGACGGCCGACGTAAGGAGAGGCATCGAGGTTCGTGACGAGCGCCTGGAGGGGATGGCCGACGTCATAGCTCGGCGCGGGGATGTGCGCCAGGATCAGGTCGAGGAGCGGATGGAGGTCCGACTCCAGCGACTCCGGATCCGAGTCGAGCGACGCGCGGCCGGCCCTGGCGTTGCAGTAGACGATCGGAAACTCGATCTGTGTCTCGCCGGCATCCAGGTCGAGGAAGAGCTCGTAGACCTCGTTCACGACGGCCTCTATGCGGGCGTCGGGTCTGTCGACCTTGTTGATGACGAGGACCACGGGAAGCTTCGACTCGAGCGCCTTGCGCAACACGAACCGCGTTTGTGGAAGTGGCCCCTCGCTCGCGTCGACGAGCAGCAGCACGCCGTCGACCATGGTGAGACCGCGTTCCACCTCTCCGCCGAAGTCGGCATGGCCGGGCGTGTCGACGATGTTGATCTTCGTCCCGGCGTAGCGCACCGCCGTGTTCTTCGCGAGGATCGTGATGCCCTTCTCGCGCTCGAGATCCATCGTGTCGAGGACGCGCTCCGCGACGTCCTGGTTCGCGCGGAATGCGCCCGACTCCCACAGGAGTGCGTCGACGAGAGTCGTCTTCCCGTGGTCGACGTGGGCGACGATCGCGACGTTGCGAATGTCGGAGCGGGTGGCCATTGCTCCGAGCGTATCCGCCGCCCATGCGGACGACGCGCGAAGGGGTACACACGCGCCCATCTGGAACTCCACCCGGAACAGGCGTACCCTGAATCACATGATCAGCCGACTCGCCGCGTTCGGCGCGGTGGTCTTGGCTGCGGCGACGGTACTCGCGCAACCCGCGGCGGGTACGAGTGGGGATGTCCGGATGGACGTCATTTCCGCGACACCGCGACCGCCGCAGGCGGCGCGACCGTTCGAGCTCGTCGCCCGGGTCGAGTTCGTCCCGGCGCCCGGGTCACTCCACGCAAGCGTCTGGATCGGCGGAAGGCGCTACCGCAAGATCCGGCTCTCGTGGGCGGATTCGATCGCGCGCTGCTCGTTCGTCGTCCCCGCCGAAGCGCACGGCAAGCGCCTGACAGTGGCGCTGACTGCGACGCTCGGCGGCTCTCGCACGCGCACCACGCTCGGATTCAGGGTTTCCTGAACCGAACGCTCGAACGGTCATCCGTACTTGACGGGACCGAGGGTGATGGAGCGTGTCGGGATCGAATGCGGTGGGCGAGGTGGACCCGGTCCAAGAAACGTCGCAAAGTGCGGCGAATGCATTCTCGAGTGCCTTGACCGTCCCGTCTCGAGTGCATAAGTTCCTGCTCGCACCGAGCACGGAGCGCGAGTAGGTCGAAGCTCCGCCTGGAGGCCGTACGCGGAAGCGGAAGGTCAGTGGGCTGAGTGGACGAAGGCGCCACCGGCTCGGTGAACTTCGTCTTGGGCCCAAGCGCGAGTTGACCGTTTGGAGCCCGATCGCCTGATGCGCTGGGCTAGGCCGGGATCCGGGCCTTGAGCGCGAGCACACGCGCGTACGCCGTCCGAAACTCCGCGGCCGTGACTGGGCCGCGGCCGCGACTGCCGTGCACGCCGTCCCGCGGACTTCAGGCCCGCTCGCCGTCGATGGTAAAGGGGGAGGGTGACCGTCGCTGACCTCCGACACGCAACGCCGGGACCCACACCGGAAACCCGCTCTGCGCCTGGGGTTCAAACGCTACCAGTGCTGCTCGGAAAGGCACCGGACGAACGCCGACCGAAAGCCTGAAAACGGCGACGACGATGGAGCGGCCTGTCCAAGTCGCATCGCAAAGGAGGGCTCTTGATGGATCTTCATGCAAATGCCGCTCTTACAGTCCGTCAGCGTCGTCGCCTGTGCGACCTCGTCAGCGCGGGTGTGACGATCACCGCAGCGGCGCTCGTCGTCGGCTGCTCCCGGCAGACGGCCTCGAAGTGGGTCAACCGCCGGCGGCGAGGGGAGGGTCTGCTCGATCGCTCGAGCCGGCCGCATCGCTCGCCCAGGCGCACGCCGGAGGTCGTCGAGCAGGCGATCCTGCGCGTCCGCGAGGAGCTGCGCGAGGGACCGCACGTCATCGGCTGGGCGCTTGGTGTGGCTGCCTCGACGGTGCACGCAGTGCTCCGCCGGCACGGCTGCTCTCAGCTGCACCCGAGCGTGCCGAGAGAGAACGTCGTCCGCTACGAGCGCGAGCGGCCGGGCGAGCTCGTGCACGTCGACATCAAGAAGCTCGGCCGCATCCTCAGACCCGGGCACCGGGTGACCGGCGATCGCGCACGTCGGGCCAAGGGCAAGGCCGGCTGGCAGTGCCTGTACGTGGCGATCGACGACCACTCCCGGCTCGGCTTCGCCGCCGTGTATCGCGACGAGACGAACGGAAGCTCGACCGCCTTCCTGTCCGAGCTCGTGCGCTTCTACGGCTCCCACGGCATCGAGGTGGAGCGGGTGCTGACCGACAACGGCACCTGCTTCAAGCGCCGCTGGGCGGAGGCGTGCGCGAGTTACGGCATCGGCGTCAGAAAGACGCGCGCCTACCGCCCACAGACGAACGGCAAGGCCGAGCGCTTTATCCGCACGCTGCTCGAGCGCTGGGCCTACGCCTACCCGTACGCGCACGAGTCGGAGCGTCTCGCCGCGCTCTCGCCAGCCCTCGACTTCTACAATCGCTTCCGTCCCCACCGCGCTCTCGGAGGCCTCGCGCCGCTGCAGCGCGTCAACAACCTCCCTGGGACATACAGCTAGGCCGGGATCCGGGCCTTGAGCGCGAGCACACGCGCGTACGCCGTCCGAAACTCCGCGGCCGTGACTGGGCCGCGGCCGCGACTGCCGTGCACGCCGTCCCGCGGACTTCAGGCCCGCTCGCCGTCGATGGTAAAGGGGGAGGGTGACCGTCGCTGACCTCCGACACGCAACGCCGGGACCCACACCGGAAACCCGCTCTGCGCCTGGGGTTCAAACGCTACCAGTGCTGCTCGGAAAGGCACCGGACGAACGCCGACCGAAAGCCTGAAAACGGCGACGACGATGGAGCGTACCGGGATCGAACCGATGACCTCCGGCTTGCAAATTCAGTCTGGAGCGAGTCCACGTCCGTCTGCAGACGCCGCGAGCGTCTCGGGAAGCGAAATCGAGAGATTCGCGTGGTCAGCGTCGGTCGCTCTTGGTCGGCGTGATCTGACACAAATCTGACACGCCGCAGTCCGTCAAGGGAGAACACATCGCCCAGCCGAGCACCATGCGGTCTATCCGTGTGATTGACTCGGCGGCGCGCCAATGCTGGGAATCAGCCGACAAAGGCATATCTCGGCGGCGGAGGCGGGATGAGGCGCGACCGGTGCTAGAAGTAATCCGCCCTGCATCACCAGCGGCTCGCGCGGATGGCGCGTGAGGACGAAGACCGGATGGTGCGGTTCGCGCAGCTCGTGGCGCGGTCATCGACGTTCGGCGCGATCGTCGACATCGGTGGCACAGACGGCTCTGGCCGCTTGACGGGTTGGGGGGCCTGCGCGAGAATCGTTTGCAACCCCTGCGGCGTCGGTTTCTGCGATCCGAGGTGATGGGGCCATGACTTCCGACCAAAGAGTCTGGGACGTGCGGAGATCCGCGCGCCGTCGGTCGCGAGCATGCTGACATGAGCCCTCGGCGTCGCCCGGGGAATCGGCGAACCGTGCGTGCGCTACAAGCCGCCGCTTGCGTGAGCGTCGCGCTGCTCGCGGCAATACCGGGAGTCATGGCGGCCGGCGGAGGGCAAACCGACACCATCGGGATCTGCCACGCCCTCGGAGGCGGACGCTACGACTTCACCCAGGCGCTGGAGACCGACTTCTTCGGCAGTCTCGCCGGGCACGGGGAGCACGCCGACGACATCGTCCCGCCATTCACGATCGACAACCCGGGGTCCGACGATCCGGTTCCTTCCCTGGGAGGAACTGGGACGACAGCGGGCAGCAGATCCTGAATAACGGCTGCACGGCCGAGCCGCCTGCTCCCACGACTCCGGAGCCGTCCAAGAAAGTCCGCATCTGCCATGCGACGAGGGCGAAAACGAACCCGTACGTCGAGAAGAGCCCGCGATCGCGAACAACGGTGACCTCCAGGGCGGCCACCTCAACCACACCGGCCCGGTCTATCCCGCGGCGGACTGGGGCGACATCATCCCGCCGTACGAGTACGTGGACGACGACGGCGTCCTCCAGATCTTTCCCGGCTACAACTGGACGCGAGAAGGGCCAGGCGATCTACGAGAACGGTTGCGATCCCGCCGCACCCGAGACGCTCATGCCGATCGTCGAGTGCGTCGACGCAACCGACGGCGGCTTGCTCGCGCACTTCGGATACCTCAACCCAAACTCGACGACGATCGAGCCCGAGCGAGAACTTCTTCTCACCGCAGCCCTCGGATCGAGGTCAGCCGACAGTGTTCGCGCCGGACGCCGGGGACGTCGTACAGGTGACCCTGAACGGCGGAACGGTCACGTGGCACCTGACCGGGAAACAGGCGACCGCCTCGTCCGACTCCAAGCGCTGCCCGGGGGGTTCCATCACCGTCACCAAGCAACTGCTTCCGGCCGACGATCCGGGTCGCTTCAGCCTGAGGATCAACGGAGACGTGGAGGGAGGTGCGCTCGAGGCCGGAAACGGTGGGACGACCGGAACGATCGCCGTCTCCGCGGGCGAGCACATGGTCAGCGAGACAGGCGCCTCGGGCACGTCAGCTCGCCGACTACCGCATCCAGATCGTCTGCCGCGGGGGCGGGGGCGACGGTGCCGTCGTCGTCGCGGGGAGCGGGCCATCGCTTGCCGTGCGCGTGAGAAAGGGCGACGCGATCGTCTGCACGATCACGAACGAGGCGAAGGAGGACGCGACGGACGTCACGCCGATCCTGAACTGCGTCGTCTTCGACGAGGACAGCCCCGTGCTCGCCGACTGGGGCTACGCCAACACCAGCGGCGTCCCGGTCGTCATCCCGATCGGGAAGGACAACAGCTTCAGCCCCGCCCCCATCGATCGGAACCAGCCGGTCTCGTTCCAGGCCGGTACCTATGTCGGCGTCTTCCAGACGGGGTTCGGCGCCGGCGAGCATTCGCTGACCTGGAATCTCTCCGGCCGTCAGGCGACCGCGAGTGCGAGCTCACCTCGCTGCACCGCGACCGTCGAGGTCCAGAAGGTCGTCGCGCCCACGAGCGACCGGGGCGTCTTCAACCTCCAGATCAATGGCCACACGCTGGCCACCGGCGGTGACGGAACGACGACCGGGCCGATCACGGTGGGCGTCGGCGAGGGAACGGTGAGCGAGACTGCCGGTCCGGGGACGACGCTCGCCGACTACGACTCGAGCGTCGTCTGTGCCCGCAACGGAACGGTCGAGGTCTCCGTCCCCGGTACGAAGGTCGACGGGGCCGTGAAACCCGGCGACGTAGTCGTCTGCCGGTTCACGAACGTCAGAAAGGGAAGCCCGGAGCCGCCGAATCCGGAACCTCCGACCCCGACGCCTCCGGGCACGAACCCGCCGGAGCCCATTCCCCCACCGGATCCGGGGCCGCCGCCGCTGCTCGATCTCGAGGTCGTCAAGACCGGGATGCCTGCCACGGTGCGCGTCGGAGGCCTGATCACGTGGACGATGACCGTGACGAACCGCTCGTCGGTGGAGGCCGCGGACGTGAACGGCCTGAAGGTCGACGACCCACGGTCGTTCCGGACGAAGTTGATATCCCTGAAGACCTCGCAGGGCACGTGCCGGCCGTACGTGTGCAACCTCGGCCGTCTAGCTCCGGGCGCCTCGGCGACCGTCACCGCAGTCACAAGGGCACTGCAGGTGGGACCGGTCGTCGACATCGTCAGGGTCGGATCCGAGGAGATCGAGTCGAACTACCGCAACAACGTCGCCTCCGCACTCGTTCGCGTCATCGGGGGAGCGCTCCGGCCGCCCAAGTTCGCGACCGCTTGCCGCACCCTCACGGCGGCGCCTCGTCTGCTTCAGGCCGAGCGCGCCTCGGTCGTCCTGCTCACCGCCCGGAACATGTTCGGTCGTGCACTCGTCGGCTTCCCGATTCGCATCCGTGGCGCCGGCCTCGCGCTCCGTGCGAGGACGGGTAGAGACGGCATCGCGCGCGTGACGGTCGCGCCGTCACGTGTCGGTCTGGTCCTCTTCGCGGGCGGTCGAGAGAGTCGTCCACCGGCCGACGTGCATCACGGTGCTCGCTGCGTTTCGGGTGAGGCCGACGCCCGTGACGGGCTAGGGGCCCGCGCTCAGCGCACGATGTCGATCGGCGTCCCGAGCGGGGCCAGCGTTCGGAGCCGCGTCGCGACGGCGTTGTCGACGCGGATGCACCCGTGCGAGGCGGCCTGTCCGAGCAACTGGGGGCGGTCAGTTCCGTGGATCCCGACGATTCCATGGTCAGGCCAGTCGGTCAGACGGGACCCGGCACTCGTCTCGAGCGCATAGGTTCCGAAGAACGGATCCGTCGGGACGAACCCCGAGCGGACATAGAAGGCACGGCCGAGAGGAGTCTCGGCGCCCGGCCGGCCGATCGCGACGATGCCCCGGAGCAGGAGCCTGCCGTCGCGTATTCGCCGCACCTCGATCCGACGAGCCCCGAGCCGAACGGTGATCCTGTTCGTCACCGGCTGGACGTCCATGCTGTCGCTCGGAACCCAGCCGCGCTGACCGTTCGGACGGCCGGGGAGGCTCAGGCGATACCAGACCTCGCCGTCGGAGCCTCGTCTCGCCGACAGAGCGAGGAGGATCTGGAACTGAAGGTCTTCGCGGAAGCGGGGGATGTGTCGCACGACTCGGGCGCTCGGATCGGGACGGGCACGAACGACGAGCGTCTGAAGCGGCACGCCCGCAGCCTGAAACTGCGCCCGGTAGGTCGCGTCGCGCATGAACCGGTTGGGCGGCCGCCAGGGTTGCGGCGCCGATCATGATGGCCCGGCTCCGAACTGTCGGCATGGACGCGACCAGGATAGTCCTGCTGCCGAGTCCTCCTTCGTCGACACCGGCCCCGAAACCTCCCTTACGTCCAAGCGGGTGGGCGTCAGGCGCTCGCGTGCGTGCGCGTGCGCGGGGGAGGTCGTGGGGGTTGCGGCGAGGGCACATCGTCGCGCACCTACGGAACGCTGTCGTCACTGCGCGGGAGGACATTGATCGCACGTCCCGGACATCCGTGCGCGGTGCGAGCGGGCGAACTCTCATTGTTGGTGCCACGATCGTGGCGGGCATCGTGCTCGGTGCGGCCACCGTTCCCGTGCAACACCACTGGCTGCACCTCCCACGTCACCATGACCGAGGCGAGTAAGGCGCGACGGCTTCCTCTCGCACGCGTTCCATTCGCTCGACGCCTGTGAGTTGCTCTCCCTTCTCGCAGGCGTCGAGCCCGTGGTCTGCCGTCTAGCCGCAGACGCGCCCCTCTGCGGATCCGACGACCGCCGAGGACAGAGGAGGCGGCCGGAGCCGCCTCCTCCTC
The DNA here is from genome assembly GCA_963809405.1 of uncultured Actinomycetes bacterium. GTDB lineage: Bacteria > Actinomycetota > Thermoleophilia > Gaiellales > Gaiellaceae > GMQP-bins7. The sequence goes on along the minus strand of CAWEJN010000002.1, from coordinate 2,618 downwards.
GTCGTCGTTCTCGTTGGTCTCGGGACTATCCGGCGAGCCGAACCTGCACGAGCCGGTAGCCCGCGATGCCCGCGAGCGCCGGGTCACCGGCCCGGTAGGCCTTGACGAAGAACTGCACGTTGAACCCGTTCCTCGGCTGCGGGAAGTTGGCGTTCGGGACGAGCTGGTAGGTCACCCAGCCGTCGTTGGCGGTCGCCTGATGGTCGCCGCCCGAGGTGACTCTCGGCGTCGATCGAATGAACACGAGCGCACCACGGATGAGGTTGCCGCGCGTGTCCTTGACCCGGATGCTGACCGTAATCGGCCCCGTCCTCGAGCGAATGGGGTTCGGCGAGAAGCGGACATCGGAGACGATCAGTCGTGCGGTGTTCGGGACGTCGCCGACAGGGATGGAGCTCCCTGGCGGGGGAGCGCTCGAGCCTACGACGGATGTCGGGTTCGCGAGCGCCGAGCGCGAGCCCTGGTCGTTTCTCGCCGTCACGCGGACGCGGAGCGTCCTGCCGACGTCGTTCGCGACCACGACGTACTCCGTATCCGTTGCGCCGCCGATCTCGGTGCAGTTGTCGCCAGTCTTGTTGCAGCGCAACCAGCGGAACGCGTAGGTGATCGGCGGGTCACCCGTCCACGCGCCACGGTTCGCCGTCAGGCGGTTGCCGACGGCCGCGGTGCCGGAGATGGTTGGCTCCGTCGTGTTGGTCGGCCTCGCCGGAGCGGCCGTGATTTTGGCAGTGGCGTTCGATGCGACCGTGGCCGAACCGTCGGCGTTCGTCGCCGTCACGCGTACGCGCAGACGGAAGCCGACGTCGGCAGCCTGGAGGACGTACCTCTTGGCCGTCGCCTTTGCGATCGCGGGGCAGTTGGAGCCGTCGGGCTTGCCGCCATTGACGCCGCAGCGCACCCATTGCCGCGCGAAGGTCAGTGGCTGCGTGCCGCTCCACGTGCCGGTCGTCGAGGTCAGTCGCTGGCCCTCCTGCGGCGTGCCGGTGATCGCCGGCTCGCCGGTGTTTGTCGGCGCCACAGTGGTTGCGGCACCGGAAGCGCCTGCGAGCATTGCCACCATGACGGCGCCTATCGCAGCGAGCACGGCCAATCCGCCGAGGCTCCTGATCAGGCCGATGCGCTTCTTGTCTCGATTCTTGGTGCTCGTTCTCATCGCAAGTCCTTTCCTGTGGACTCCTTCGGTCTAAGCCGAGGCGTCGCAGCGCTGATACGTGTGGGCACTCTTCTCATCTCCTTCGCTCCTTCGGGTCTGCCCTCGAAACCCGAGCATTCCTCGGAGCGACGAGGCGGAAAACGCGGTTTTGGAGGAAATTCACACGATCCGAACATGCCCATACGCAGTCTTCGCCGATCGGAAGCCGCCACCGCACGTCCCGGCTGACGGGGCAGCAGGCCGCCTCCCTGGGAACTGGCAACGGCTTCCGAATGATCCGGCGCACTCGAGAAGCCGCTCCGCAGCGTGGCGTCGTAATGTCGGACTCCTCGCGGCTAGCCGCCCCCCTAGATGGGGCGCAAGTCATACGGGCTGAATCCCAGGTACGGCTCGGCCACATCAAGGACTACTTCTCAACGGTTGAACAGATGGTTGAGGTTCGCCGGGCTCGCGGATGGGCAGAGGCGAGAATCTGGATGACCCTCGGCGGAGAAGCGAACATGGTCGTTTTCGAGTCGGAGTACACGGACCTCGCCGCCTTCCAGACTGAGCTTGAAGCGTTCGAAGCCGATGCCGAGATGATGGGACTGCTTCGAAGCACAACCGAACACATTGTTGAAGGCACCTTGCGCTCCCACATCGAGAGGGCCGTTCCACAGTTCGCGTAACACTCACCACCGCCACGCGACGCAAGACAAGGCCGGAACGGCGGCGGATGGATCTGGGTTAATCAGTCGGGGTCAACACCGCACAACCAAGCGGCTCAAGTTCATGGAGCAGGCCCCATCGCCCGAGCGCCTCGCGAGGGGGAGGGGTGCGGGTCTGAGAGTCGAGGGAGAGCACCATCGCGCACGCCAACCAGACGCACATAGACTCGCTTCGTCAGTTGAGCTCAGCCGGTGAACGGAGGGCGCATGAGCGACTACGCGATCCGGGCGCTCGATGCCACCACGTGGGATGCCTTCGCCCGTCTCGCTGAGAAGCACAACGGCATGGGGTTCGGCGGCTGCTGGTGCACGTGGTTCCATTCGCGAGAAGGCAGGCCCGAGGGTGAGAAAGGCCGCCCTTGGAAGGAGCGTCTCGTTCGCGAGGGCAACGCTCATGCGGCCCTCGTCTTCGACGGCGACGCCGCGGTGGCCTGGGCCCAGTACGGCTCTCCGGACGAGCTCCCGAACATCCACCACCGGAAGAATTACGAGGCGACCCGCACGGAAGAGCTTCCTGGCTATCGCATCACTTGCATCTTCGTGGACAGGGACTATCGACGGAAAGGCGTCGCAGGTGTGGCGCTTCGTGGTGCCCTCGACCTGATCGCGCAAGCGGGCGGCGGCGTGGTGGAGGGCTATCCGCAGGACACGCAGGGCAAGAGGATTTCGGCCAAGTTTCTCTACAACACCACGCGCAGCCTCTATGAACAGACCGGCTTCAGCTACGACCGGCCCAAGGGCAAGAACCATTGCGTGAT
>CAWEJN010000001.1:0-488558 GCA_963809405.1 uncultured Actinomycetes bacterium | reverse complement strand
TCGTGCGCACGCTGTGGGCGGCCTCGAGACCGATGTCCCACAGCACGCCGACAAACCGTTCGACGAACGCGGTCGCGGCGGAGTCGAGCTCCTCCGGGAGAAGGAGCAGGACGTCGACGTCGGAGTGCGGGTAGAGCTGGCCGCGCCCGTAGCCGCCGACGGCGACGAGCGCCAGGTCGGGCGGCGCGCCGAGCTCGGTCCACACATCGTCGAGAACGCGATCGACGGCGCGGGCCGAGTCCCTGAGGAGGCGCGAGGTGTCGGGGCGCGCCATGAAGGCCGCGCGCAGCGTCGCCCGTGTCGCGTCGAGCCCCTCGCGCCAGCGCCGGACGGCGCCTGCCGGGAGACGGTCCGCGCGCATCGCAGGCGGCGCGATCGGCTCGTTCAATGCGGGGGCGGCGGGGGTGCGCCCGGGGACACCGTCAGCACCTCGAACCCGTCGTCGGTGACGGCGACCGTGTGCTCCCACTGCGCGGACAGCGAATGATCGGCGGTCACGATCGTCCAGCCGTCGGCCAGGCTGCGGATCGCAGCGCGGCCCGCGTTGATCATCGGCTCGATCGTGAACACCATCCCCGGCGCGAGCACGAGGCCGGTCCCGGGGCGGCCGTAGTGAAGCACCTGCGGCTCTTCGTGGAACTGCGCACCGATGCCATGGCCGCAGAATTCACGTACCACCGAGTACCCGTGGCCCTCGGCGAAACGCTGAATCGTGTTGCCGATATCGCCCAAGTGCGTTCCGGGGCGCACCATCCGGATGCCGCGCCACATCGCCTCGTAGGTCGTCTCGACCAGCCGGCGCGCCTGGATCGACGGCGTGCCGACATAGAACATCCGGCTCGAGTCGCCATGCCAGCCATCCTTGATCACGGTGACGTCGATGTTGACGATGTCGCCCGGTTTCAGCTTCTTGTCGCCGGGAATGCCGTGGCAGACGACGTGGTTGACCGACGTGCATATCGTCGCCGGGTACGGCGAGTGACCCGGCGGCGCATAGTTGAGTGTCGCCGGGATGACATCGAGCACATCGACCTGGTGCTCGTGCGCGATCTCGTCGAGCTCGCCCGTCGTGATGCCGGCCTTTACGTGCGGCGTCAGATGGTCGAGGAGCTCCGAGGCGAGGCGACCCGCGATGCGCATCTTCGCGATCTCCTCCGGAGTCTTGAGCTTGACGGACATGGCGGTCACGCGCGCAAGAGCTCGTTGATGCTGGTCTTCGAGCGCGTCTTCGCGTCGACGCGCTTCACAATGACGGCGCAATACAGGTGGCAATCGCCGGTGCCCGAGGGGAGGCTGCCCGCGACCACTACCGAGCCGGCGGGCACGCGGCCGTAGCTGACGGCCCCGGTCGCCCGATCGTAGATCTTCGTGCTCTGGCCGATGAACACGCCCATCCCCAGCACCGAATTCTCTTCGACGACGACGCCTTCGACGACCTCGGAACGCGCGCCGATGAAGCAATTGTCCTCGATGATCGTCGGGCTGGGCCTGCAGCGGCTCGAGCACGCCGCCGATGCCCACGCCGCCCGAGAGGTGGACGTTACGGCCGATCTGCGCGCACGAGCCGACTGTCGCCCAAGTGTCGACCATCGTGCCTTCGTCCACGTACGCACCGATGTTCACGTACGACGGCATCAACACGACGTTCGGCGCTACGTAAGCGCCGCGCCGGGCGACGGCCGGCGGCACGACGCGCACCCCGGCTTTCGCGAAGTCGGCGTCGGAGTATTGCGCGAAGCGCGTCGGCACCTTGTCGTAGAAGCGGAACGGCACGTTCGGCCCGGACAGGCCGATCCCTGCGTTGTCGTTGATCCGAAACGAGAGCAGCACCGCCTTCTTGATCCACTCGTGGACAGTCCACGCGCCGTTCGTCTTTTCGGCGACGCGGACGCGCCCGGCGTCGAGCTCGGCGATGACGTGCTCGACCGCCTCCCGCAGCTGCTTCGGGGCCGCGCCGGCGGAGAGCGTCGCGCGGGTTTCCCACGCTTCGTCGATGGTGCGTTCGAGATCGTGCATTGGACGAACGGACGGGCCGGGAGGCCCTCGCAAAGGGCGAATTCTACCGTGCCGCGGGCGACCGGCCCGCGCGTGACCGCAGTGAAGGTGGGGGCGGCCGCCGGCTCCGGCAAGCCCGGCGCCCGTTACATCGACTTGAAGCGATGCGCGAACGTGCGGCTTACGGGAAGCTTTTCGTCGCGCTCGCGCAGCACGATCACGGGCTCGCCGCGCCAGTCGCGATCGACGCGGGCGATCGCGCGCAGATTCACGATCGTGCCGCGGTGGATCTGCCAGAACGCCTCGGCATCGAGCTCCTCGTAGAGCTCCTTGATCGGCTTCCTGATGAGCGCCTCACCGTCGCCGCGTGATCACTTTGGTGTACTTGTCGCCGGCCTGGAAATAGACCACGTCGTCGACGGCGATCATCTGCATCGACGCGCCGAGCGAGGCCCGGATCCACTTGAGCGGCGCAGCAGCACCGTCGCGCGGGGCGAGCTTGGCGAGCAACGCCGAGAGATCGAGCGGCGCCGCGGCCAAACGCGCCTTGAGGCGTGCGACCACCTTGGCGATCCGCTCGGGTGTCGGCGGCTTCAGAACGTAGTCGACCGCGCCTTCGTCGAACGCGGCCACCGCGTACTCATCGTAGGCGGTGACGAACACCACGTGGCAACCGCCGCCGATCTCGCGCGCGACCTCGAGGCCGCTCCTGACCGGCATCCTGATATCGAGGAACGCGATGTCGGGCCGAAATTCGGCTGCTTGCGCGAGCGCCTCGTCGCCATTGGCGGCTTCGGCGACGATCTCGAGCTCGGGCCAGGCCGTCGCAAGGCGCGCACGGAGCTGCGCCCGCAACAGGGGCTCGTCCTCGGCGATGAGCGCCGTCGACACGGTGGGTCTCTAGCCCCCCGCGAGCGGTACTTCGATCGCGGCGCGCGCGCCATGCGGCGGCGCTTCGACCAGCGAGAAGCGGCCCTTCGAGCCGAACAACGCGGCAATGCGGTCGCGTACGTTGGCGAGACCCACGCCCTGGCCGGGACGGCCGGCCGCCTTGAGACCGACGCCGGTATCGGTAACCGCGACGACGAGCCGATTGCTTTCGCGGTGCGCCTCGACGCGCACGCTGCCGCCTTCCGCAGTCGGCTCGAGGCCGTGGGTGATCGCGTTCTCGACGATCGAGATCAGGAGACCTGGAGGGAACGGCTCCGTGCGCAACTCGTTGGGGACGTCGATCGCGAATGCGAGGCGTGCCCCCATTCGCATCTTGAGGATCCGCAGGTAAGCCTCGGTCAGCGCCACTTCCTGCCCGAGCGTCGTGCTCGAGCTTCGCAGTTGCGGCAGCGCGGCGCGCAGGTAGGCAAGCAGGTGACCGAGAAGGGCGGAAGCCTGCGGTGGATCGGTCTCGGTCAGGTACTGGACGGAAGCCAGCGTGTTGAAGAGGAAATGCGGTTCGACCTGCGCCTGCATGAGCTTGAGCTCGGACTCGAGCGCGAGCCCCGACAGCCGGTGCCGTTCCGCCTCGGCGCGGTGCAACGCCGCCTCTGCGCGCGTCTCGCGGAACTTGAGCAGGAAGAACAGACTCACGAAGAGGCCGTTCGAGAAGCCCCGACAGGAGCGTCCACTGGAACTTGTGCGAGTCCGAGACGGAGCTCGCCGGGCGCATAGCCCGCAAGCCCGAGGACGTAACCACTTGACGAGCACGACGAGCCCGTATCCGGCGAGCGTGCCGATCGCCACCGCGGCGCACAGCCGCCAGACGGGACGCGGCTTCTCCCACGGCGACGCGACGTTGACGGCGTACGCGATCGCGAGACCGAAGCACTGGGCGCTGACGAACGGATGCCAGAATGGCCGCGGATCCTCGATCGACATGATCGCCGCGAACGCCGCTGTTGATCGCGACGATCAGCAGGATCGTGAGCCACGAAGCGTGGAAGCCCGCCTTGAGCGCGGGCAGCCAGCCGCGGCCCCTGGGCAGCGCAGAGGGTGATGCCATGACCGGGATTTTAGGGCGGACCCGGGGAGAGCGGGGCGGTCCCGACGAAACGTCGCGGGGGGCGATGAAGCGCGCGCGGGACCCGCCGGGCGCGGGAACCCTATCCGGCCTGTGTGAGTGTGAGGAATTCGGTCCGACCGCTTCTGCGCATTCGGCAAGTGGGGCCACGAGCGCGATCCGACCCCGGCCGCGCCGGGATTGGCCCCATGCGCTTCGCGGCCCAGGTAGCTTCCCGGCAGCACTGTCACCGCCTGCTCCGCGTAGAGTCGCCGCGCAAACTCCGCGTCATCGCCGGGCGTCGCCGCCCAGAGATAGAACGCGGCTTCCGGCATCGGGCAGGGCAACGCCGCCGCGAGGCGGGGCTGCAATGCAGTGAATTTTGCGGCGTAGGCGGCGCGGTTCTCCCGGACGTGTACCTCATCGTTCCAGGCGGCCTGGCTGGCCGCCGCGACGGCCGGCGACATCGCCGACCCGTGATACGTCCGGTAGAGCAGGAACGTACGCACGAGCTCGGCGTCGCCGGCGACGTACCCCGAGCGCAGTCCGGGGGCATTCGGACCGCTTCGAGAGGCTGCCGAAACTCAGCAATCGCGGAAAACCCGCTGCGCCCCGAGATTGATGCGCTGCCGCGAGGCTGCCCAGCGGGGGGCTTCGCCTCGTCGAAGTAGACCCTCGGAATAGCATTCGTCGGCGGCAATGACGAAGCCGTAGCGATCGGACAGCTCGAAGAGCCGCTGCCATTCGGCAAGCGTCGTCACGCGGCCGGTCGGGTTGTCGGGCGAGCACACATAAGACGAGCTGCGTGCGAGCCCAGATCGCGTCGGGGGACCCTGGTCCCATGCCGGCGCAAAGCGGTGCCTCAGGATCTGCATTGACACAATCAAGGCGTCGGCTCCCGCGAGCAGTGCCGCGCCTTCGTAGATCTGATAGAACGGGTTCGGCGTGACGACGGTCGCGCCGACGCGACTCGCGTCGACGACCGTCTGCGCGAACGCGAACAGCGCTTCGCGGCTCCCGAGCACGGGCAGCACCTGCGTCGCCGGATCGAGCGAAGGCAGGTTATGCCGACGCACGAGCCAGCGCGCGAGCGCCTCGCGTAACGCGGGAGCACCGGCGGTCATGGGATAATTCGCAAGCCCGGATCCCGCGGCCGTCATCGCGTCCAGGACGAGGCGCGGCGTCGGATGTTCCGCCTGCGACGACCCGAAGCTCCTAGGCGTCCCGCTGACCCCCGACCAGCGCCTCCGCCTGGAGGCCGTCGAGCACGGCCCGCGCCGCACGCCTGGGCGGTCGGACGGCGTGGCCTCAAGACCGCGAGCGCCGCCCTGTGGGCGTGTGGAGCTGCCTGCTCCGGCCCGAGCTGCTGGAGGAGCTGCGACCGGGGGAGAGGGGCTACACGGTCGGGATCGCCACCACCTGCGCCAGGCACGCCTGCTCGTCGCAGGCCGCCCTCGCCGTGGTCGAGCGCAGCCCGCTGCTGGCCCCGCTCATCGAGAACGTGACCGAGGACGAGATCGCATTTCACAACGGCGCGAGCTTCGCCGCCTTCCCGTGCACGTCGAGGGGCGGGCGCGGCTGGCCCGTGTTCTGCCTGCTGCTCGATGAGCTGGCGCACTTCACCGACAGCGAGGGGTCGAACGTGGCCGCCGATACTGTCGTGCGTGCCCTCCTCCCGGCTACCGCCCAGTTCGGCGACGACGCCCGCGTTATCGCCTCCTCGACGCCCTGGGGTTCCGACGGCGTGTTCGCGGAGCTGTACGCGAAGGCCGCGAGCGGCGAGCTGGAGCGCGCCCACGCGCACCATGCACGACGGCCGAGGCTAACCCGACCATCGACCTCGCGTTCCTGGAGGCCGAGCAGCGCCGCGACCCCGAGGGCTACCGCTCCGAGTACCTGGCCGAGTTCGTCGGCTCGGGCGCCTCGTTCCTCGACGCCGACAACCTGGCCGCCTGCATCACCCTGGAGGGCGACCTCGCCCCGGGCGACGCCGAGCAGTGGGTGGCGGGCCTCGATCCCGCGTTCTCGTCCGACCCGTTCGGCGTCGTCCTCGTCGGCAGGGCGCGCCATGACTCCCGCCGCCTCGTCGTCGGCGCCGTCCGCGCCTGGGCGCCTCGTCGCCGCGCCGTCTCGCTGGAGGAGGGCCGCGACATCGAGGACACCGTGCTAGCGGAGGTGGCCACCGTGCTGCGCACGTACGACGCCCGCGCCGTCACCGATCAGTACCGCGCCGCCGGGGTGGCCGAGCGCCTCCGTCGCTACGGGCTGACCGTTCGCTCCGAGCCAATGACGGCCCCGACCAAGGACGCCGCGTTCGGGTTCCTGCGGGGCCGGGTGAACGAGGGCGGCATCGAGCTGCCCGACGACCGCGAGCTAATCCGGGAGCTGCGCGCGATCCGCACCCGCTACGCCGCCGGGCGCTCCAGCGTCGTGCTCCCGCGCATCGGAGGGAGCCACTGCGACCGAGCGCAGGCCCTCGCCCTGGCCGTCTATGAGCACGACCGGCTGAGCCTCGACGCGGGGGCGACCATGAGCATCCCCACGGGCGCCATCGCCCGCTCGCCCCGGTTCCTCGACGGCGTCGTGTACCCCGACGCGGACGCCGTCGGCCCGTTCGCCCGCGAGCGGCTCGCGCTCATGCGCGCCCGAGCTGGCGTGCCCGGCTCGACCCGCTGGCATCCCGACGTGAGGCAGTGACCCGACCCGACCCGACCACCTGGAGGTGACCCCGTGACCATCCTCGGACGACGGAAGGCGACCGACGCCCTGCCGGACGACCTCTCGGGCCTGAGCAAGCGGCAGCTCGGGAACGCGATGCGCGAGCGGGCCGAGCGCGTCCGCGACCTGGCCGCCACCGCGCCGCCTGCGTCGAGCGACGAGCAGCGGCAGGCGCTCGCCGAGGCTCGCCAGGCGGCGGCCGACCTGGCCCGCCTGCGCCCCGCCCTGGAGGCCGTCGGCGGCAACCCCGAGCGCGTGCTCGCGGGCGTGCAGGAGGACGCCCCGCCGCCGGAGTACGGGAGGCCCCGACCGCCCCGCCCCCGCGCCGAGCAGGCGTGCCGGGCGATCCGCGACTACTGGGACCTCCCGCACGGGATGGGCGGCACCGTGCTCCACCCCGAGAACCTCTCCGAGGAGCAGGCCGACGAGCTGTGGGCCATCCTGGAGCGCCGCCACCTCGGCGACACGGACGCACCGAGCGAGGACGACCTGGAGCGGTTCCGCGCCCTCGTCACCGTCGCTGCCGGGTTTGACCCGTGGGCCGAGCAGGAGGCCCGGGAGGAGCTGGCCGCGATCATCGAGCAGGTGCGCCTCGACGGCCTCCCCCGCCGGGTCGAGTTCGCCGAGCCAGGGAGCGTCCACCTGCCCGCCGCGCTGTTCGCCGTGCTCGGTGATCGCACCCGGACGGTTGGCGATGTCGGCGCGCTCGTCGTCGTGCTGTGGTCGCTCGACGTGGAGGACGGCCGCCACCTCGACCGCTGCACCGTCACCCGCGACTCCGACGGCGAGCCCGTGCTCCACTGCCGCGGACGCGAGGCGCGGTTCGCCTCCCGCGTCCAGCCGCCCGCCCTCGCCGGGAACGGCACCCGCACCGACCTCGACCGTGCGCTGGAGGTGTGGTCGCCCGAGTGGCTCGACGTGCGCACCCCGACGCCCGGGGTCGTGGAGATTCGCCGCGGCCCGAGGGCGAAGGCACTGCACGAGGGGCGGACGAGGTGAGGCCGCGACGGGGCGAGCTGCGCGAGGCGCTGGCGCCGGTGCTCGCCGCCAGGTCGAGCCGCTGAGCACCTCGCGCTCGGTACTTAGGAGAACACCCGATCGGGGAATGCGGCCGGTCACAACAAAGCCCCGCACCGGTGCTCGTGATTGTGCGGCGGTAGTCACGGCCCTGATCATGCGAGAGTGGCGGAATGTCCGATGCAGACACAGGCGCTTCCCTCGCCGAGTGGCTGACGGCTGTCGGCACGCTCTTGGCGGTCGCGGTTGCGGTCGGGTTCCAGGCTTGGCTCGCTTACACCGCGAACCGACGGCGACCGTCTTTGTCGCTGGAGTTTGACTCGCACCGCTATCAGGAGGAGGTCAACCCAGCCGGTGGCTCCGTCCCGTATTTGCGCCTCGCCGTTACAAACGCGCCGGGAAAGCACGCCGCCCGTGATGTGGAAGTGCTCGTCAAGCGCGTAGACCAGCTCGGCGACGGAGGCGTGAGGCGTTGGCTCGTGAATCCAGCTTTGGCATGGCCAAACTCCTTAGACCCACTCCCTCGAATGACGATCCCAGCAGGGACAACTCGCTACGTCGACGTAGGCTGCTGGATCCAGCTCACGCCTCTGACGCTCAAGCTCGTGGTCCAGCCCGAACCAAACAGCAACCGGCACCTACTTCTACCGGGCAGCTACGAGATCGAGCTGGCCGTGACCGCCCGAAACGCCGATGCGACGACCTGGGTGTGCCTCATCTCGTTCGGAGAATCGATACAGCAGGGACTTGCTATTCCGGCGAATCCGACAGCAAGCGTTCAGCGCGTCTAGCCGTCTCGTCGACCGCGCTCTAGCGTTCCTCCAGGGCCGGGTGCCCGTGAGCAAGCGTCAGGGCGTCATGGTGTTCAGCTCGCCGCCCGGCCCCAGGCTCACGTCAACTGAACTGGCCGGGTGCGAGAGGACCCTAGACCATGAGAACTTCATGCGAATCCAGCGCGTCTTGCCACCTGTCGCCGCCTCTCCCCGCGCTGAGCTGACGCCGCTCAACCAAGCCGAAGGTGTGACCAGTGGCGACACCTGGCGACTGCTGCACACGCCTGGGGGACTAGAGGTCCCGAGTTCGAATCTCGGCGCCCCGACTGAGTTTCCGGGACACGGACAGCTCGCGGGCAAGCGGTGGGCAAGTTTCGGCCCTCCGCGAGGACGACTCGCGAGGGTGAACGATTCGGCACCTGCCGCTGGCCGGAGTGTCATCCGAGAACTCGCGCTCCCAGCAATAGGGCCAAGCCTCACCTCATTCCGATTCGAGATTCCTCGGCAGGCTCGGTCAGTGCGATATCAGCACCTTCAACGCGACGATCATCAACACCAGGCTGAGATTGATCGCGACCGACGCGATCGTCCCCATACGACTCAGCCGCTCCAGCCTCGCGAAGCGCACGCCTTGGATCGCGAGTGTGACCCACCGATCGCGACTGCAGCCCAAACGGCATTGGAGTCGTGGGTGGCGCGCAGAGCGCCGATCGAAATCGCGACCAGCGGAAGCACGGAGGCGAGCGGGATCGCGAGTTCGCGGCCGATGATCGCCGACAGCTCCTGACGGGTGAGTCGCCGACCAAGCCTCAGACTCTCCCCGAGTCCGTGCGCATAGGTGTGCGCGATCCAAAGGATGAGAACCGAAGCCAGAACGAGCGCATCCAGCTTCCAAAGTTCGTGCTCGTAGGCACTCGCTCCGTCTGCAAGCACCGCGAGGACGACGATGGTCCCGTAGACGGAGCCAGCGATCCTCTCGCGTGTTCCGAGGGCGAGTCCCCTGAACTCGAACCTCACGAGACGACGGTTCCGTGTCGGAAGCTGCGCTCCTCCAGAAGGGCAGAGGCTCGCGGCTGCAAGTCTCGCCGTTGACGAGCCCGCTACTCGTCCGCCGCTGCTGTCGATCTCCTCGCGAAGCTCCTTGAGCCAGGCGGAAACCCAGAGCTTCGTCACCGGGTCGGGCAGGTCGTCGACGGACTCCGGAGCAGGGCGGCTCGCGCTGGAGGGCGTCGGCAATCTCGTTGAGGCTCGGCTCGGCCGTGACGCGCAGACGGATGCGGCGAAGGAGGACGAGCGCCCGTGGCGAGAGGTTGTTCCCGTGGACCGTCGCAGCGAGCGGTGCTTTGCGCTTGCTGTTTGCGGGGACGGTGTGCATCGGGGCGCAACCGAGTTCGCTACCACCTTCTATCTGCGCTACGGCTTCGTAACACTGAGGCGATGCAGCACGATCGACCCCCGACTCGAAATCTCCCTCGATTCCAGATCCTGAAGGACCGGGACGGCAAGTACCGCTGGTGTATCTACAACACGTCAGGCACCATGATCGGCACGCATCCCGAGGGATTTGCGACTGAGGCCGAGGCGCGACGGAACGCGGAGTACTTCCGTGAGCTGATCGCAGAGGCGCCGATCATGGGCGAGCCCTAAGCTGAGCGAGGGGCTCGCGCGTCGGACGAGAGGTGAAGTGGGCGGGGCTCTACGCGGTCTGCGGCGCTACGTTCGTATCGATGACGAGTTGAACTCCCCGCGCGGCTCTGAGGAGCGCCATCCTCCCGGCGCCGGTTGCTGCGCCAGATCCGGCGGTATGCACTTATGCTGCGCAGGAACGGATCACGACAACTCCGAGACCACCGACGCAGGAGGCACCTTCATTGTTTCTCGCCGGTTTCTTCAGCACGTACATCTCGATCGTTTTCGTGATCGCGTGGATTCTCCTGGCGTTCTGGCCGGCACGTGTAGCGCGTCGCAAAGGACACAGCTTCTTCGGGTACTTCCTGTTCAGCCTGATCTTTTTCCCGCTTGCCCTCTTCTTCGCGTACATGGTTTCCGATCGAACAGATTGGCACGATCGCCCGAGTCAGTACTAAGCGTGACGAGCGCCTCCTCCCGGCGCATTAACTCCGCCAACCCGATGTAGTGACAGGCCGACTGCGCCGACGATGAAGTCGAGCCGTTCGATGCCGCCGTCGCGAAAGTGATCCTGGGGCAGGCGCCAAGATGCGCGCTATGTATGGCGCGCTCGTTGGCGGGCGAGCGCCTAACGAGAGTCAGCGGTCTCGCCGAGGCTGCGCGACTCGAAGCATGGCTACGCGAGCAACCATCTCATCCGGCATAGGGTGCGTCACCCTCAGAAGACCCGGCCATCTGATCCGCTTCGAGACGGGTGTAGCCAGCCGAGTGCACCAGCATCGCAACGAGTGCGGCGGAAAGGAATGCAGCCCCAGCGACCCACGTGATATGCCAGAAGCCGGCGACGATGCCGACGAAGGCCGCGAACTGCGCGATCGCCTGAGTGATGGTGACGGTGATGGATGGGGTGAAGCGGCGGCGGAAGGCCTCCTGCCGGTTGATCATCACGAGTGCCGCCAGGAGCGGGATCGCGACCGAAAACGCGATGACACATGTCCTGGCCGACGTGTCGAGAGATGCTGCCGTCAGGAACGGCTGGATCATGACCACGGCGATCGCGATCAGCCCGCCCCAGAGCGTCCCCTGCTGCTTGACCGCCTCCTCCCCGAGTTCTCCGGTGAGAGCGTCCGCCGCCCGTCTCGCTCGAGCCTTGGCTCGCTGTTCCGCTCTGGCCGCTCCCTCGTGGGCGGTCCGCCTCGCCTCATCGGCCACGCGGTCGTGCTCCTGCGCCGAGTCGTCGATCACGCGCCCACGCTACGACCGACCGAGACGGCTTCCTTCCAGCCGACGGCATATGACTGCTCCTTCACTGCTCAACTCCCAGGTGCGACGTTCCCACGTCGCAGCCGTTCCCAAACCCGACTTTGAGCCTCCACGTCGGTGCGGGCTATGCCCGCTACTCGCCCGTCGCCGACGGCTCGATGTCGGCGGGAAGCTTCCCAAGTGGAGCCGCGATCCAGACTTTGGCCACCGCCGGGGAGGTTGAGGTGCTACCGCGTTAGTTGCTCGTCACCCTCCCTTGTGGGTGGTCTTGGCAGCTAGCTCAGGAACGGTTCCTCGCCCGAGATAGTCGAAGCCACCCGATTCGGCATCGGAGACCTCGGGCGTAGAGCAGGTGCAAATGGTTCGATGCGTTTCGTGGCGTCGACGGATCGGTATGCGACCACGTTTCCCACGACGGTGGCCGCATACTGGCCATCCGGCCCGTAGACCTTGTTCCCGCGACAGAGGCCGACCTGGCGCCCTGAGCGGTCGAAGATTTCGTCGCCGCTCGCGATCAGCGGCTTCCCCAACTTCGTGTGCAGTCGCCGATCGCCCACGTGCATGAAGTCTCTCAGCCCGAGACCCTGTGTCCATCGGGGATTCCCCGTAGCTGCTGACGCCCGGTACGTCATCGCGATCGACACGCTTCGTCGTCGAGGCGGCGATGTGTAGAGGTCGAAGCTCGGTTGGCTACTCCACCTGGCGGCGGAAGCCGTACTTCGCGACTGCCCACGTGCCGATGGCGGCGAACATCGCGACGGCGATCCCGGACGGGATCGTCGTGCCGTTGCCGTCATTGCTCTGGGAGACGAAGTCGGGACCCCACACCGAAGCCACGGCAACGGCGATCCACATCGCGGCGATCGCCAGCGACGCCCATGTCTCGGCGACGATCAGAGCAGACCAGCCGCGCTGCTCGACCCTTGTCGGCGGGTGTGAAATTGTCGACATCTCACACCTCCTTTCAAGAGGACGTTCGCACCGGACGACCGCACATCCATCAGGGGCAACGCGGATTGTCCGTGGATCGGCTCCCGGTTGCGGCGACGTCTTCGTTCGACGCGGGGGGTGCGGGGGTGGACAGGTCTCCCGACACCGTGTCACGAGTGAGTCGAGCGGCGACGAATGAGGAGGCGCTCGTCCGCGCCTCGCCCTCCGTCGCCGTATCTCGTGAGGCGCTAGCCCTCAGCTGGCCGCCTTCTTCACGAGCGCGCTGATCTTCGCCTCGTCGGCTTTCGTCAGCTTCTTCAGCGCGAATGCGACCGGCCACATCGAGCCGTCGTCGAGGTTCGCGCCGTCGTTGAAGCCGAACATCGCGTACCTCTCCTTGAACTTCCCCGCGTTGCGGAAGAAGCAGACGACCTTGCCGTCCTTCGCATACGCGGGCATCCCGTACCAGGTCTTCGGCGAGAGGTCCGGGGCGCTCTCTTTGACGAGCGCGTGAAGTCGCCGACCGATGGCGCGATCCTGCGGCGACATCGCCGCGAGCGCGGTGCGCACAGCGTTTTCTCCCTCTGCCTTGTCCTTGCTCCCGCGCGCGGCCGCCTTCAGCTCCTGGGCGCGGGCCTTCATCGCGCTCTTCTCCTCGGCCGTGAAGGACGACTTCTCCTTCGCGGTGGTCCTGGCCGACGTCTTCGTGCTCTTCTTTGCAGTCCTCTCAGCCATGTGCTCTCTCCTCTCTGGTACCGGTGGGACTGCCTTCATGCTAGGCGTGAGCACTCGATGAGCTACGTCGCCTGCGGCGTGCCACGGGCGGATAGTCGCGCCTAGTCGGCTCCGAAGCGAAGCAGCTTCCTCGACCGAGTGACCTGTACCCCCGATGGGGGACTTTCACGCCGACCTCGGGATGATGCGAGGTGGGAAGACGGGATCGGTGATCGAGGAGGACGGGGAAACATGCACAGCGAAAGATTCGTGATCGACGACCGGCGCATGCGCGGCGACGACCTCGCGCCGAGACGCATCGACAGCGCGAGGAAGCTCAAGCCGACGACGGAATCAGTCGGCGATCAGGAAGGCGGTGGCGCGCTCTCGGACGGGATGCGCAGCTACATCCTCGCCTACGGTGGGCCGATCACCGCCGAGTGCGCGAATCCGCTGATCGCTCCGTCGTAGCGACGCGAGGCGGCATCGGCAGGCCGCCCGACGGCATTCTCAGCCGGAGGCCGAGATCGAGACGACGTAGGCGACGACGTCGGCCTCGTCCTGTCCGCTGACGAGACCCGCCGGCATCACGCCGGCTCCTCGCTCGACACGATCCGAGACCTCCGCAGCCGTAAGGCCGGTGCCGACCAGTCGCGGCCCGACGCCGCCCACTCCCCCCATTCCGTGACAGCCGGCGCAGGTCGCCGCGAAGACGGCCTTGCCATGCTGCACGTCGCCGCTCGAAGCGGTCGGAGCGGGGGAGGCCGACGGGGCGAAGATCTGCGCCTCGGCGAGAGCGAACACGGCGACGGCGATGACCGTGCCGACCACGAGCGGCCGCCACAGCCTTCGCATCAGAAGCCGAACCGCACGTTCGTGAAGTACCAGAGCGCCGACGTGAGCCAGATCACGGCGAGGGTCGTCGCCACCAGTCCTCCCGCGACCGGCAGGGCCCAGCCGGGCAGGCTGCGATCGCGGAGGATCACGATCTTCGCGACGAAGATTCCGTACAGGATCGTCCCCGCGATCGAGTGTACGGTCACGCGGAGGTCAGGAGTCTGGAACCCGAGCACGGTCACGCACTGGAAGAAGACCGGCAGGGAGACGAGGATCGCGATCCGCCCGGACCAGCGATGGATCCTCGCCACGACCGGTCCGCGCGCGGGCAGGAACGCGAGCCTTCCCCACATGCGCGCTGCAGTCACGACCTGGACGAGCGCGAGCACGATGACCACCGTCGCGAGCCATGCCTTGGCGGCGATCACCGACGAGAACACCGTCGTCACGATGTCGGCGTACGTCTCGCTCACGTCGAGGAGCGGCACGCTCGGGAGCGTACGACGCCCGGCGTCCGAGCACCACCGGCGGCGCAGGCACGCGCGGGTTTCTCTGCGACGCGCCACGGGGTACATACGGCTAAGAACTCACGAACCGAAGGAGGAACGATGCTCGGGCTACGCGAGAGCAAGACGAACAAGGCCAAGGACATGCTGAGCGACGCGATCTCGTATGCAGACCAGCTCGTCCACGACGAGCGGATGCGCTCGGATCTCCGCTCGGTTCTCGATCACGGGCTCGCCGCGAGCGAGCGGCTACGCGAGGACACGGGCATCGTCGGGTTCAGCGAGCGGCTCGAGTCGGACAAGAAGCTTCGGAAGAGCGTCCGCTCGATGCTCGACGACCTCGATCGCGCGGCCCATCGCGCCAGGCACCGCACGAGCCACCGCGTCCGGAACACGATCCTCGTGCTCGGCGGC
Organism: uncultured Actinomycetes bacterium; assembly: GCA_963809405.1. GTDB lineage: Bacteria > Actinomycetota > Thermoleophilia > Gaiellales > Gaiellaceae > GMQP-bins7. Next base: position 473,769 of record CAWEJN010000001.1, on the reverse strand, counting down.
GCCGGCATGGCGGCCGTGGGGGTCGTCCGCGGACGGCGCTGGGTCGAGACGCACTGGTCGACGGCAAACGGCACGAGCCCGTCGCAGGCGTCGACCATTCCGCTGGTCGACTGACACTGCCTCGGCGCTCCGCTCTCTTGCACGAGGCCGCCCGAGCGCTTCGCTCGCGTGCATGAGTCCGCCCGAGGGCTGGTGCACGCGGATCGGGGAAGGCAGTGATTACCGCGCAGCCCTCGGGCGGTGAACGACGCGGTCTTCAGGCGTGAGAACCTGCGCCGTCAGGGCGGTGGTACCCCGGGTGCGCGGAGATCTAACCTCCGTCGTCGTCGCGCGTGTCCTCGGTGATGCCGAGGCCGATCCCGTACTGGAGATACGCCGTTCGCGCGCGCTCGGGCGACGGGTACGAGTTCGAGCGGAACACGAGCTCGTCCTTGAACGTCAGGACCCATGACTTGGCCGCGTATGCGGTGTCGCCGCTCTCCTGCGGGTAGCGCAGCGGTCCGGAGACGATGACGGCGTGATCGTCGATCGCCTCCGTTTGGGTGTCGCCGATCTGGTAGGTCGTGGAGTCGAGCGACGAGAAGATCTCGATCAGCTCGTCCGGGCCGACGATCCGCTCGTGCGCCGCCATCGTGCAGAGGAGCGCGTCGTCGTGGTAGAGCGACCGGAGAGCCTCCCAGTCGGCGCCGTCGAAGGCCTCTGCGACCGCCTGGACGAGGACCAGCGACCGTGCGGGAGGAAGATCGGGAGAGTCGGAGACCACGCGAGCCTCCATGGTGAGCATCGGACCGACGCGATGCAAGCTCCGACGGGCGTTGAAGGCCGGCCGCGCAACCTCTTCTGGCGCCTCCAGCCTCCAGTTGCTGCGGCCGGCCTTGTTCTCCTAGCCGGAGGGCCGACGAGGAGCTCGATGGTGCTCTTCCTACCCAGAACGCGATCGACGCAAACCCGGCGGACGCCGGGCGACCTCAGTGAGTACGATCCTCGCGGGACGACCGGGGAAGACGTACTCCGCACGCTCCACCGAGTGCCCCCTCGCAGACTGGGGGCGGCGGCTCTCGTCGTCCTGAGCGCGATCCTGTTGGCGAGCCCGGCGAGTGCACGCTCGGCGATCTCTGTGAGAGTGCGACCGACGAAGGACGCGGTCGTCTTCCACATCGAGGGGGTACGCCCGTGCGACTCGGTCGTCGCCGATGCGAACGTCATCCAGTGGCTAGGCCCGGAGGTCTCGGTGGTCGTCCGGCGCGGGACGAAGACGGTCGCCAGCGCACGCTGGCTCGCCTGCACGTACCGGAAGGGACTCTTCTGGCCGTGGGCTCGTCGCCCGAAGTCCAGCAACGGGACCTGGCTGCCGGCAGGCCGAGAGAACCTTCTCACGCTGAAGGCCGACATGCCGGCGAGTGCCCCGTCGCTCTACCGCTTCGACGTCTCGGTGAACGGGCGACGGGTCCGCTCCGGCCGGATACGTGTCTCGACGGCGTCGGGAACGCGTCGCATCGTCATCGCGTAGCGGTCGGATCCGCCGAGTCGATCGTCTGGGTGCGACCCCTCCGGTCGGGCATGGACACGGACGCAGGAGCGCTCTAGGGTCAGAGTCCCGAGCGCGGTGGTCCGCTGCGATGCATGGTCCCGGTCGGATCCCCCTCCGGGAACGCGGCATCCTTCCCCCCGCCGCGCTCGGGATCTCTCAATTCACGCTTTTGGCGCACGCAGTTCGACGCGCGGCGAGCACTATGAGAAAGTTCTGATAATGCGGCACGACAGCGCGGCCCGCCTGGCGTGGGCGAGCACGCGTGTGTTCGAGGCAGCCTGATGGCCCAGGCGCCTTCGACCACGACGGCTCACGAGGGGCGAACACTCGCCTACGCGGTATGGGGCGATCCCACCGGCTTCCCGGTGCTGTCGCTGCACGGCACCCCCGGCTGCCGGCTCGACCGCTGGCCGAACGAGGACGTGTACCGAGAGCTCGGCGTTCGCTTCGTCACGCACGACCGGGCGGGGTACGGCCGCTCGGAGAGGCATCCTGGCCGCTCCGTCGCCGACGAGGCCGCCGACGTGGCAGCGATCGCCGACGCGCTCGGAGTCGAGCGGTTCGCGGTTTCGGGCGGCTCGGGTGGTGGACCGCACGCACTCGCCTGTGCCGCACTTCTCCCCGATCGCGTGACGCGCGTCACCTGCCGCGTCGGCATCGCGCCCTACGGCTCGCCCGGCCTCGAGCGCGACGACTGGCTGGCGGGCATGGACCCGGAGAACGTCAAGGAGTTCGGCTGGGCCGAGGCCGGAGAGGAGGTCCTCGCGCACGAGCTCGAGCGCGAGCAGGTCGCGATGGAGGAGCGGGTCGCAGAGGATCCGTCGACGCTCCTCGGCGACTTCGACCTGAGCGAATCGGACCGGGAGCAGCTCCGGCGCCCCGAGCTCGCGGCGGTCTTCCGCGAGTCGGTCGTGGAGCAGGCTGCGGCTGGAGTGTGGGGCTGGGTCGACGACGACCTCGCGATCGTGAGCCCATGGGGATTCCAGCTCGAGGCGGTCGCGGCGCCGACGCTCGTCTGGTACGGACGCACGGACGTCCTCGTGCCGTCGTCGCACGGCGACTGGCTGGCCGCCCACGTGCCCAACTGCCTCGTCCGTGTCGACGACGACTCGGGCCATCTGGGAGCGGATCCCGAGCTCGAGATCCGCGAGAACGTCGCCTGGCTCCGTGACGGCGTTGCCCCACCGGGGGCCGCGCGGGCGGCATGAGCCCTCCTCGGTCGGCATCCGGCGCCGATCCGTCAGACTCCGGTGCGTCATCCGACCCGAACGAGGAGGCGAACCATGTCCGTGGCACGCGTGACCGAGATCAGCTCGACCTCCACGAGCAGCTTCGACGACGCGATCAAGACCGGCCTCGACCGGGCTCATCAGACGCTCCGCAACGTGAAGAGCGCCTGGGTCAAGGAGCAGCACGTCCGGCTCGAGGACGGGAAGATCGCCGAATACCAGGTCAACATGCTCGTGACCTTCGTTCTCGACGACTGAGAGACAACACCTGAGCCGCCCATCCTCGACCGGAGAGCAGCGAGCGCGCCGTACGGCCGTCGTCACGGTCGTGACCGTGGCGGTGTGGACCCTGGGCGGCCTCTTCCTCGACCGCCACGTCGCCCTCAGGGGTCAGGTTCTCCTCGGCATCCTCACCTGCGGCGTGCTCGCGGCCGTGCTCTGGATCCACGAGCCCGCCGTCCGGCTGCAGGCGCTCGCGGTCGTCGCGATCGCGTCCTGTGGGGAGGTGATCGGCTCGCTCGTCTGGGGCGTCTACCGCTACCGCCTCGACAACCTCCCGGTCTTCGTACCGCCCGGTCATGGGCTCGTGTACCTCGCCGGCATGTCGCTCGCGACGCTCGCCGCTGGGCGGCGGCTCACGTGGTTACTCCTCGTGGTCGCGGCGGCGGGCGCCGCGGCCTGGGGGATCGCCGGGATGACGTTCCTACCGGCGATCGACGTGTCGGGCGCGATCGGCTGCACCTTCCTCATCGCAGTCCTCGCGATAACCCGGCGGCCCGTGTACGCAGGCGTGTTCCTCGTCGTCGCGGGGCTCGAGATCTACGGAACGGCGCTCGGCACCTGGACCTGGCAGGCAGCCGTCCCGGGCCTGGGACTCGCGCAGGGCAACCCGCCGAGCGGCGCGGCGAGCGGTTACGTCGTGTTCGACGTGCTCGCGCTCGCACTCTCGGCGCAGCTCGTCCGCGTCGCCCGGCTGCTCCCGCTCGCCGAATGGCGCAGGATCGCGTTCAGTCGATGAGGCCGCGAAGAGTGGCCGCGTCGACCGGGTCCGCACCGATGACCAGCTCGCGCGCCGCGTCGACCTTGCCCCACACGTCCCAGAGCAGGAAACCCTTGGGCGTCCCGGCGTCGTCCGTGTAGCAGACGACGCCCTTCTTGTTCGGCTCGACCCACTCGACGACGGTCGGCTGCCGCGAGTCGAGGTCGCCGACGGCCTCGTAGCCGAGGTCGAAGAGGTCGGAGTAGAAGAACGGCAGGTGGTCGTAGGGCTGGTTCGCGCCTGCCATGTTCGCGCCGACGCTCCGACCGTGGGTGTTCGCGTGGTCCTCGTGCTCGACGCGGCGTGGGCCGCCGAGCGCGGGCACGGGAAAGCGCGCGACGTCCCCGGCTGCGAAGACCGCGTCGTATCCCTCGACCTGGCCGAGCGCGTTCACGAGGATCCCGTCGTCGACGGGGAGCCCGCTCGCCTCGGCGAGGTCGGTGCGAGGGACGATCCCGAGGCCGGCGACGACCGCGTCTCCTTCGACGGACTTCCCGCTCTGGGTTCCCACGCGGAAGAGGCCGCCCTCGCGAGCGATCTCGCCGACCATCTCGCCGTCGAGCACCTCGACGCCCTGCTCGCGGTAGTAGTCGTTCACGAACACGGAGAGCTTCTCGGGGAAGAGCCGTGCGCAGATGCCCGGATCCGGGAAGAGGATCGACACCGAGCATCCGTTCAGCGCAAGAGCCGCGGCGATCTCGGACCCGATGAAGCCGCCGCCGACGACGACGACACGCACTCCGTCACCCGCGAGGTCGTGGAGCCGCCGGAAGTCGTCGACGGTGCGGTAGTAGACGATGTCCTCGCCACCCCCGGGCAGTCGTCGCGGCGTGCCGCCGGTGGCGAGCACGATCTTCTCCGCCTCGTAGGTCTCGCCGGAGTCGTCGGTCGCCGTCCGGCTTCCGACGTCGAGCGACTCGATCCGCCGGCCGAGGTGGAGGTCGACGCCGAGGTCCCGGGTGCCGCGCCAGATCGAGTCCTCCGACTTTCCCTTCCACAGCGCCTTGGAGAGCGGCGGGCGGGCGTATGGCTCGTGAGGCTCTTCGGCGACGAGCCCGATCGAGCCTTCGGGATCGTGGTCGCGGATGCCTCGACACGCCGCATCGCCGGTCATTCCTCCCCCGATGACGAGGTAGCGATACGAGGCCATCGGGAGGCAATGCTAGTGACACGGAGAGCGTCCACGCCGGTGGGAAGAGGGAGACCGGAGTGCGCACGGAGGCGGCAGCTCGCGCGCGGCGGCCGAGCCCGATCTCTGGACTCGCCACAAGCCGCTCGCGACGTTAGAGTCCCGCGCGGCGTGAGGACCAGAGCATGGCTCGTCGTAGCGGCAGCGGTGGGCTGTGCTGCTGCGCTTGCGACGGTGGCGGGTCCCGGGCGGGCGTCGACCGCCGGCACGGGCGAGACGGCCATCTTCTACTACCCGTGGTTCTCGAATCCCGCTCGGGATGGCGGCTGGGCGCACTGGTACGTCGATCGCGCGAGCGGAAGCCCGGTGCTCTCGACCCGCTACTACCCGGCGCGCGGGCTCTATTCGTCGTCGAGCGCGAAGATCGTGAGCGCGCAGATGCAAGACATCGCCGGCGCCGGGATCCAGACGGTCGTCGTGTCGTGGTGGGGGGCAGGATCTCCCGAGGACGCACGGCTGCCGCTCGTCCGGGCTGCCGCCAAGCGCTGGGGGCTTCACGTCGCCGTCCACATCGAGCCGTATCCGGGACGCACGCCCGCGAGCACGGCCACGGACATCGCGCAGCTGCAGGCGACGGGCATCACCGACTTCTACGTGTACGACCCGGACCGCTATCCGGCGTCCGAGTGGGCCGAGGCGTTGAGCGGTCTCGAGGGCGTCCGGGTGTTCGGGCAGACGACCCTCGTCGGCTGGGCTGCGGCGGCTGGCTTTGGCGGCCTCTACACCTACGACGTGGGGAACTGGGTCGGGCGCATGTTCGCCCGCCTCTGCAGCCAGGCGCACCACGCGGGGCTGCTCTGCGCTCCCTCGGTCGGGCCGGGCTTCGACGCGCGGCTGGCGACGTCGGATCCGGTCGTTCGGCCGCGGCTGAAGGGGGAGACGTACGACAACATGTGGAAGTCCGCGGTCCGCGGCAAGGCCGACCTCGTCACGATCACGAGCTACAACGAGTGGCAGGAGGGAACGCAGATCGAGCCCGCACGGTCACGCACCGGGCACAAGGGCTACGACGGAGCGTGGGGGATGCGTGGGCGCGCCGCGGAGCGAGCTTACCTCGACGATACCGCCCGCTGGACGGGGCGCTTCCACCCGCTCGGGACTCAGTAGAGCACAGTCGCGAGCCTGCGCCGGTAGGCGACGGAGACCGGATCGTCCTGACCGAGCCGGTCGAACACGCCCACGGCCAGCTCGCGGAGGAGCTCACGGCGGTCCGGTGATGCGCCGCCGATCTCCTCGAGGACGAGCTCGAGCGCGCGCTCGTCGTCCTCGGCGTCGAGGGCGGCCACGATCTCCGGAAGGTCCCCGCTCGCGCGGAGGGACTCGAGGAGGCCGTCGATCGCAGGCGGCGCGAGGAGCTCGTCGACGAACGTGGCGACAGCCGCCGGCGCCTGCGCGCCGACGAACTCCGCGACTACCCGCCCGTCGCGGAATGCCTTGACCGCGGGGATGCCCTGGACGCGGAACGTGGCGGAGAGACCGGGATTCGCATCCACGTCCACCTTCGCGAGCACGACCGCGCCCTCGCGGCTCTCGATCTCGCGCTCGAGGACCGGCGCGAGCGCGTGGCACGGGCCGCACCATTCGGCCCAGAAGTCGACGATCACCGGGACCTCGCGGGAGCGCTCGACTACGTCCTGCTCGAAGGTCGCTTCCGTCACGTTCATGGCGGTCTCCGAACCGTACACGGGCTCCGGTCTCAGCCCGCGTCACGGTTCGGCGAGAGGACGACGTCCGCAGCGCAGCCCGAGACGAGGGCATCGTGGACGTGCTCCGCCGCAACGCCTGCAAGCGACCGGTGACGGAGGTCGACTGCGATGGCCGTCCAGTCCTCGATCCCGAGCGCCCGGGCGCCCAGCTCCCCGCCGAAGCGGAGGAGCTCCTCGGTGGTGAATACCCCGCGCTGCCCCGACTGGCGCCTCGCGATGCCCTCGAGCTCCCTCAGCTCCTCGAACGGGTCGATGCGGACGTTCGAGTCGGACCCGATCGCGAGCGGGATCGAGCGCGAGCGGACCCGTCCTGCGGGGAGGAACCCGTCGCCGAGGTCCGCTTCCGTCGTCGGGCAGGCGCAGATCGTCGCGCCCGCGGACGCGAGGAGGTCGAGCTCAGAGCCGTCGGCGTGCGTCGCGTGCACGACCGTGGTCCGCTCGGCCAGGCAACCGGTGCGCGCGAGCAGCTCGACCGGCCGACAACCGTGCTCCGTGAGGCACTCCTCGATCTCGCGCGGCTGCTCGTCGGCGTGCACGTGCAGCGGCAGACCCAGGCGACGAGCGTAGTCGCCGATTGCCTCGAGCCAGCCCGCCGGACAGGCGCGGACGGAGTGGGGGGCGACTCCGACCCGGATTCCTGCCGCTCGTAGCTCCTCGACCTGGCCGAAGTACTCCTCAACCGACTCCTGTCGGAAGCGTGGGAGCCCGCCGCGCCCGTAGGCCACGTGCAGGAGCGTGAGCTCGATCTCGGCAGCCGCGGCAGCCTCGGCGGCGGCGAACGCCTCGGCGAGGCCGAGGTAGTGGAACTCGCCGACGGCCGTGTATCCGGCCGCGCGCATCTCGCGGTATGCCACCTCGTACGAGGCCCGGACGAGCTCAGGAGTCTGGCGCTCCGCCTCCGCGAGCATCGTCTCACGCCACGCCCAGAAGTCGGCTCCGCCCGCCCGGCCGCGAAGCGCGCGCTGGAACGTGTGGCTGTGCGCGTTGACGAACCCGGGGAGCTCGAGCGACTCGTTCACTGGCTCGGCGACGCTACCACTGGTTCAGAATCGCGGCGTGACCTGGAGCGAGGTGCGCCGAAGGATCCCGAACGCGCTCACGATCCTTCGTTTCGCGGCGATTCCCGTGTTCGCGGTCCTCTACCTGGAGGCGGGGGACGGGCCGGCGTGGGGGGCAGGGGTGTTCTTCGCGGGCGCAGCTCTCACCGACCAGCTCGACGGCTACCTCGCGCGTCGGTGGGAGGTCCAGTCGCGCTTCGGGACGCTGGCCGATCCCCTTGCCGACCGGCTGATGATCGGAACGGCGGTCGTGCTCATGTGGGCGACCGGGCGACTGCCGCTCGTCGGGGCAGCGATCGTGCTGGCCCGCGACGTCGCGCTCCTCCTCGGCTACCGCGTGCTGGCCCCGAGAGGGTTCGAGCTCGACGTGAGCGGGCTCGGGAAGGTCGCTACGTGGATCCTGTACGCGTCGCTCTGCCTCGTGATCGTTACCGAGAAGGGAACGGAGTGGCCTCTCGTCCTTTTCTGGATCGGCGTCGCTCTCGCGGTGCTCGCAGGCGTCCAGTACGCATTTCGGGCGCGGCGGAGCGTGCACGCGGGGTGAGCCTGCGGGCAGGGAGACGCCCGCGCGGGGCGAAGGAGGACACCGCGAAAGTCTCAAGTTGAGGTTGACCCCTCGGAACGGGTGCTGCTTTACTCAATTCGACCCCACGAGGAAAGGCGACCGGTGGAACCACTGCCCGATCTCTCCACGCTCACCGACGACGATCTCCGCGTCATGATCCACGAGCTCGAGAAGGAGGAGGACGAGATCTCCTTCCGGCGCCGTGTGCTGCACGGCCGTATCGACATCCTGCGTGCGGAGCTCGTCGCGCGCCTGCGCGAGCAGGTGAGCGCAGGTGAGGCGAAGCTGGCAGACGTCGAGCGACTGAGCGAGATCCTGTCTGCGAAGGCCGCCGGTCAGACCGGAGACGAGTGAGCCACGTCTACTGTCCCGAATGCGGCTTCCAGAGCCCTGCCGCGGCGAACTACTGCCCGCGCTGCGGCGCGCTGCTCACGAAAGAATCAGGCGTCGAGACGACGATGAGCTTCGAGCTCGAGACCCCCGGCGAGGACGACCCGCTCCTTGCGTCGCTCGGGATAACCGGTCCCGCGCTCGTCGTCCGCTCGGGCGGCGGGATGGCAGGCCAGTCGTTCCAGGCGTTCGAATTCCGCACTCTCATCGGGCGCTCGCCCGACTGCGACATCTTCCTGGACGACGTCACCGTCTCTCGCCGGCACGCCGAGCTGATGAAGGACGGCGAGACGTTCACCATCCGCGATCTCGGCAGCCTCAACGGCACCTACGTCAATCGGCGGCGCATCGAGTCCGTCGTCCTCGAGGACGACGACGAGGTGCAGATCGGCAAGTACCGCCTGACCTTCCTCCAGCGATGAGCACGGCGACGGCCACTCGGACGGAGCAGGGAGGAGCCGAGCCCCGGCTGCAGACGATCGGCGCCGTCTGCGAGGCGCTCCGCGAGGAGTTCCCGGACATCTCGGTGTCGAAGATCCGCTACCTCGAGGACCAGGGGCTCATCACCCCGAAGCGGACGCGCGGGGGCTACCGGCTCTTCTCCCCGGACGACGTCGAGCGGCTCTCGACGATCCTGCGACTACAGCGCGACGAGTTCCTGCCGCTGCGCGTGATCCGCGAGGAGCTCGAGGGCCCCGGAGTGGGCGGGGAGCGAACCCGGCGGCGGATCGTGGGCGTCACGGAGACCGAGGACGAGATCGACATCTCCGAGCTCTGCGATCGCGCGTCCGTCTCGCCGGACTTCGTCGCGCAGCTAGAGGAGTACGGGGTTCTCGTCTCACGCGTCGACGGCGGCCAGCACCTGTACGGGGAGGGAGAGGCCGTCATCGCCGCAGCGTGCGCGCGACTCGCTCGCTTCGGAGTCGATGCGCGCCACCTGCGAACGTTCGTGACCGCCGCGGGCAGAGAGTCCGCGCTGATCGAGCAGCTCGTCGCGCCCGGCCTGCGATCGAGGAACCCGGAGCGCCGCAAGAGCGCTCTCGAGGATCTCGAGGCGCTCGTGCGCGTCGCGCAGGAGCTCTCGCACGTGCTCTTCCTCCGCGACCTCAGGACAGTCGTGGAGCGCACGTCGTGAGCCTCGACCTCCGCGATCGGATCCGCGACGTCCCGGACTTCCCGCACGCCGGGATCGTCTTCAAGGACCTCATGCCGCTCGTGGCCGACCCCGAGTACTTCGGCGACACGATCCGCCAGCTCGCCGACTGGTGCCGTCCCCGCGAGCCGGATCTCATCCTCGGCGCGGAGGCGCGTGGCTTCATCTTCGGCGGCGCGCTCGCGTACGCGCTCGAGGCCGGCTTCATCGCCGCACGCAAGCCCGGGAAGCTCCCGCGCGAGACCGTCGAGGCGACGTATGCACTCGAGTACGGCACCGACAGCCTCCAGGTGCACCGCGACGCCGTGACGCCCGGAGCGAGGGTCGTCATCCTCGACGACGTGCTCGCGACGGGGGGGACCGCGCACGCGAAGGTCGAGCTCGTCGAAGAGCTCGGGGGGATCGTCGCGGGCGTCGTGTTCGTGATCGAGCTGACGTTCCTCGGCGGCCGCGAGAGGCTCACCGGCTACGACGTCCACTCGCTGATCGAGTACTGAGGCGCGCTCGGCGCCGCGGGAGCGGGGTCGTCCGATTAGGGGACTACAAGGAGGGGAATAGGCCCCCTTGCACGGGCCGTGACGACGAGAGGGGGATGCCCCGTGAGCCCTGATTCTTCCAAGCGATCCGGCTCTTCACTCCCGCCAGGGATGATTGCGAGCCGGCGCCTGACCGATAGCGGGGCGATGAGCGCCGCAGTTCTCACGAATGTTGCCCCTGCCGGTTCGACCCGGTTGCTCGCCGACGTCGAGGCTCTTGCAAAGCCCGACGAGGAGCGAGACTCCGCGCTGATGCGGCTCGAGGCAGCGCTCGGAAGAGACTTCGCAGATCGCCTTGTCGCGGCTCTGAGCACCGAGCCGAACCAGTAGCGAACTGCCGCTCCCCGAGGGGTTACTGGCGTCCGCGCCGGTCGCCGCCGCGTGCCCTCACGAAGAGGAAGATCGCTCCGGCGAGGACGAGCGAGACGACGAACGAGGCGCCGTTCGGCAGCCCGATGGCGAGCGCGCCGAGCCACATGAAGAGGAAGAAGACGACCGACCAGCCGAAGGCGTGGACACCTTTGTCGACGCTCGGGGCTCGAAGGTGCATCGCGGGAGATCCTACCGCCGTCACTTGGCGAAACCCGGGGGGCTCCGGCGGGCGACTGCCCGTACGGGACCAAAAAAATTCACCGAGCCGGTGGCGCTTTCGTCCACTCAGCCCGCTGACCGTCCGCTTCCGCGTAGAGCCTTCGAGCTGCGCTTCGACCTAGTCGCGCTCCGTGCTCGGTGCATCGGGGAAGCTAAGGGACAAGGCTCCCTGGGTCAAGCGCCGCGCTCACGTCGAAGTCGCAAATTGCGTCGTTTTTGTTACCGAGCCGCTCGGCGAGCTCGCCAGTCCGCGCCGATGTCCATTCGACCGCGCCCCGCGCGGCGGCGTTCCGTCCGATCGACGTTGTCTACTGCAGGCCATGGTGAGCGTCGTCACGAACTACGAGATCCGCACGGGGAGGAAGATGGTGACCGTCCGCGATGCCGGCTCCGGGTACCAGGCGCTCGTCGACTACCTGCGTTCGGTCGGTTGTCGCGATGCCGAGATCGTGCGGACGGGCAGCCACTCGGTCTCGTGGCGCGGCGCCGTCTACCGCGCGACGCGGCAGGCGGAACTCAGCACCTCGTAACGATCTCCACTCGTTGGCCGGACGGAGGGGGGAGCCGATCGGCAGCTTCATTCCTCGTCACGTGTGTCTACTTGACATAACGCACGTTATCGTGCGCCAGGCGGTTCAAATCCACGTGGCGCCGTAGGTCGGGTGGATCCTGCGCATCAGCGCTTCCTGGCGACTACGTGGAACAGGTGCCAGTGCTTGGCCTCGCCGACAGCCGTCGTCCCGTCCTCGTCGATCTCGATGAGCTGCTCGAGCACGAAGTCGCGGAGAAGCTCGTCCACCTCCGCACGTGTGTGGAATGTCATCGTCGGCGGCGACGACCAGTCGCCACCGGCAGTCGGCGGCACGGATGCCCATTCGTCGCGGTCGCCGAAGAGCTGCCCCGAGATGCGTCCTCCGCGAGAGAGCGACGTGGTGATTCGACTCCAGAGTGCCGCGAAGCTCTCGGGTGCGCAGAACGGCAGCGAGTAGCTCGCGTTGACGAGGTCGGCGGCCGGCCACCTCGCGGACTCGAAGTCCGCCACGAGCGCCTGGAGGCGATCCGACGAGACGAGACGCTCGTCGCGCTCGCGAAGGCGATCGATCGCCTCCTCCTGTGCATCGATCGCGACGACACGCCAGCCGCGTCGCAGCAACTCCAGGGTGTCGCGGCCGGTCCCGCATCCGAGATCGACCGCGAGTCGCTCGCAATCGGCCGCCTCGGCGTCGAACCGCTCGAGTGCCGTGAGGAGGGTCGGCCGGGGGTCCCCGCCCGCAGCATCGTAGTAGCAGGCCCACCCCTCGCTCATCGGGCGAGTATGACCGGAATCGGCTCGGACAAAGCGCGTGCCAGCAATGGGTAGAGAACCACACCCTCGTCTCCCGGTGGGCTTACCGCTGAGGTCGCGGGCAAGAGGGTGAGAGCAGAGGCTCGGCTCGGCGGCGGCGAGTTGAGCGCGCGTGAGTCCCCTAGCTGTCTTCAGGACTGTGGCAGACCGCCTCCAGCTTGAATCCGTGGGGATCGAGCCAGTACGTGGCGAAACAGTGCGGCCCGTACTGGGGGAACTCGCGGGGCTCGTCGAGGATGACCGCTTCGCGTGCACGAGCCCACTCGTGGGCTTCCCGGACGACGGCTCTGCTCGCAACCAAGAACGCGAGGTGATGAAGGCCTGTTTGGACCCGTGAGTACGTGTCCGGCTCCTCTGCTTGGTAGAAGAACAACTGTGAGCCGTGAGCACCGTCGGGGCCGTAGTTGAGCGGTCCTCCGGGACTAGTCTCGAACCACTCGCGGAGCCCGAGGACGGACATGAGATCGTCGTAGTACTCCTTGGTCGCGACGAGATCCGGAACGCCAATCCCGATGTGGTCGATGAATCCGGTTCGGGCCAAGGGACGACCTCCGCTGACGTGTCGGAAGGGATCGTAGACGCCCGACCGAGCACGCCTATCGTGGGCGAGTGCGCAGGGAATGCGACATCGCTGATTGACTGACCGAACATGAAAGGGATCCGCTACTTCTTCCGTAACTTCACCGCCCTGGCCGTGAGGGAGCACCTGCGCTCACAGATAGAAGGACCAGGGACGGGGGCCGAACTGACACCGAACGAGATCGAGCTGGTGCGCTTCACAGCTGACCGGTCCGATCAGCTGAAGGAGCTCGCAGACAGGTCGCCGCGCGGGTAGGAGCCTCGATCCGAGACGACAGAGCGGTCCGCCCTCCTCCAGATCCGACTTGGCGTCTCGATCACGGGCGGGTGAGGAAGAGCCGTTTCTCCGTTCCCAGGCGGGGTGCCCAGTCGAGGCGGTCGGCGCTGGCGAACCGAAGGTAGGCGCGGAGTGCTTCGCGCATCGCGTCGACGAACCCGTCGGCGCGGCGCGGCGCGAAGCCGTCTTCCCACCAGACGTCCAGTACCTCCGCGCGAGCTCGGTCCCGGTCGATCCGCGGTTCGATCCGGCCGACGAAGCGGTCACCGAAGACGATCGGGAGCACGTAGTAGCCCCACCGGCGCTTTGCCGGCGGGAAGAAACCCTCCCACACGTAGTCGAAGTCGAACAGGCTCGCGAGGAGGGTGGTATCCCACAGCAGCGAGTCGAACGGGGCGATGAACGCGACGGAGGGCGTCGGCTCCGGCGGCGCCTGCAGCAGCGCGAGCTCCTCGGCGAGGACGAGGCGCTTACCGCGGACGCCCTCGACGTCGACGGGCACGAGCTCGCCGACCCCGACCAGCTCCTTGCGTAGCTCGTTGCGCTCCGGCGGGTTGGCGATGCGGGCGAACGTGCCGCCGGCGCCGCCGGCGCCGAGCAGGCCGTGGGCGCGGTACCGGGACAGGAGCTTGTGCCGGACCTGTTCTCGCTCCGGCACCTCGTATGCCAGTACCTCGGCCGGGAGCAGCCGTGCGAGGAGGTCGTAGTACCGGAGGTTGCCGTCGCGCCGCGCGAGGCCGACGACGCCCATGACGGTGTATGCCTCGAGCACGGCGCGCACGGCGTTCTCCGGCATCCCGAACCAGTCCTTCGTCGGACCGGTCTCGCGTTCGAAGTCGTACGATGACAGCGGTCCTTCCGCGCGGATCCGTTCGAGCACCCGCTCGGCCACCGCGGCGTTGTCGGCGAGGGCCGCGGCGTGGAACCGGGGTCCCTTACGGCCCATGACATGACGGAACCAGGGGAACTCGCCCGTCGGGACGAACGACAGCGCCTTGTTGGTCGCCTCGAAGATCTCACGGCGTTCGTAGAGCGTGTCGCACCAGGCGGGCTCGTAGCCTGCGACGCGCGCGTGCAGCATGAGGTCGTGGTTCCGCCCGGCGACCACGATCGGGTCGAACTGGATCGACCCGAAGGTGCGCAAGACCCGCAGGACTGCTTCGGGGCCTCCCGCGAGAGACCTCGCAGGCGCGAGGAAGTGCCGCGCGACGAGAAAGCGACGCGCCGCCTCAGCGGTGACCGTCACCCGCAGGACACTAGCCGGGCGCGTTGACTGGCTCGCGAAGCGCGCGCGCCGCTACAGGCGACCATCACTGACAGACCTTTCACGTAGCTGCCCCCCGGGGGCGAAGCACCTCGCGGGACGCTTCCGAGCACTCGCCCACAGGGGTGCGCTCCTGTCCGACTCCACGCTGGCGCGCAGAACGCGCGACGGGGGCGTCTATCGACTCGCGCGCTCGAGGCCGACGCGGCGTAGCGAACGCTCGAGCTCGGGCACACGGCCCCGGATGCTCTCGAAGTCGTGATCCGAGAGCGAGAGAAGCCGAATCGGGGTGCGCGAGACGACCGTGGCCGTCCGCTGCCCCGTCAGGAGGAGTGCGATCTCACCGAAGGTGTCGCCTGGACCGAGAGCTCGCGTCTCCTCACTGCTGTCGGCCAGGACCTCAGCCTCTCCCTCTTCGATGAAGTAGATGCCGGTTCCGTAGTCGTCGAGCGTGACGACTTGGACCCCCGCGTCGAAATCGACCTCGGTCACCGCCGCCGCGAGCGCATCGAGCTCCGCATCTGGAAGATCGGCGAAGATCGCAAAGCCTCTCAACCGGCTTGCATCCACTGCTCGTGATCGTGCCACAGGGAGGAGCTTCGCGCCTACGTCGTCAGCCGAGTGTCAGCGGGAGACGTGAGCTGCGCGGACGGGCGCGACGCCGCTTGTCTCGCGCCGGGTCGAAGCGCCGACTACTCGGCCGGGATCGGCTCGGCGACCAGGAAGGCAGTGAAGCGAGCACCCCGCCACAAGACGCTGTCGACTCCGACGATACGGATCTCGTTCTCGGGGGACCCGAACGAGCGCACGTAGTCCATCACCGCTTGTTGCGCGCTGACCGAGCGTTGGAACTTCACCGTTCGACGCCCCGAACGGATTTCGTACTGCCGCATGTGTCGATCTGATGCGAGCGCTGGCGAAAACTTGCGCCGACGCGCCAGGACGACTCAAGAGCGGCTTCGACCGTGCCCGAGCCGGAGGTCGTGCCGCATCCTGTGTCTCACGTAGTACCGGCCGAGTTTCACGACCGCGAGGCCGATCGCCGCGTAGAAGCTCGTCTTGACTCTCATGGCCGTGACATGCCCTGTTTGCGACGAGCGGAAACGGCCCGACTGCGGAAGCGAAACCCGTGCGCGCGCCGAGCCGCGCTCGACGCTTGCCCGGCCGGAAGAGAGCTCTACCGCGGTATCCGCGTCACGCCCAGGCTCGACGCGCCAGTGACGGGCTCGGGGAGAGAGGGTGTCGGCTCGGGCCCCGTCAGCGGGTCGGCGACCGCGGCAAGCACCTCGGTGCGCGTCTCCCACGCCACAAGCCAGGCGTCGACGAGCTCCGTGGCCTTGAGCTGGTCCATCGCCGCCCTCGCGATCTCGCCCTGGATCCGATCGCGGAGCTTGGGATCGAGCTTCGTCGGATCCTTGCCGGCGAGACGCTCGAGCAGCCAGAGCTGCCGGCTCCAGTCGTCCATCTCCGCGGACGTCAGTCCCTGGTCGGACAGAAACCGGATCTGATGCCCAACCTTCTCGTACTGCTGGTCCTCTGGTACCACGGCGGCTCCTCCCTCGATCGATGCCCAGAGTCCGTCTGTCCTCTAAAGATGCACGTTCGACCGGGAACTTGCACGTCCTTTTGCGCGCGTTTGCCTGAGGAGGGGGTTCCGTGCCCCCCTTTGGGACGATGCTGAGGCGCCGATCGCCGCCAAATGTCCGACCGTGGCGCGGAGTACCTGGGGCCTGAGCTTCCTCGTCGTGACGATTGTCGCGCTGATTCCGGCGGCTCTCGCCGAGGGGACGCCCGTCCCCGGCGGAGGCTCGTGCCCGATGACGCCGGTGAGCTCGTTCTGGCATGCGGACGTCTCGGGGCTCCCGGTCCTCCCCCAGTCCTCGGCCTGGGTGTCCAGCATCGGGCCGACCGCGGGGCTGAAAGCAGACTTCGGCTCGGGGACGTGGGACGGCGGCCCGATCGGCATCCCGTACACCAGCGTGCCGGGCACGCAGGCGAAGGTGCCCGTGTCCTTCTCCTACGCGGACGAGAGCGATCCAGGCCCGTACCCGGTGCCAGCGGACGCTCCGCTCGAGGGCGGCTCCGGCTCGACGGGCGACCGGCACGTCCTCGTCGTCGACCGCGATGCCTGCCGCCTGTGGGAGCTCTACAGCGCCTATCCGAAGAGCGGCGGCAACTCGTGGACGGCCGGGTCCGGCGCGACCTGGGACCTGAACTCGAACGCGATGCGGCCGCTCGGCTGGACCTCCGGCGACGCGGCAGGTCTGCCGATTCTGCCCGGCCTCGTCCGCTACGACGAAGTCGCCTCGGGAGAGATCGATCACGTCATCCGCTTCACGGTGCCGCGGACGGCGAACGCGTATGTCTGGCCGGCAAGCCACAAAGCCGGATCGGGCGGCTCGTCCGACCCGCCGATGGGCGCATGGTTCCGACTGAAGGCGAGCTTCGACATCGGCGGCTTCTCGGCCCAGAACCAAGTGATCCTGCGCGCGCTCAAGGAGCACGGGATGGTCGTCGCCGACAACGGTTCCGCGTGGTTCATGAGCGGCGCACCGGACCCGCGTTGGAACAACTCCGACCTCAATGCGCTGCGGTCCGTCCCCGGCTCCGCGTTCGAGGCGGTCGACGTCTCCAGCCTGAGGGTGTCGAGCACGTCGTACGCCGTGACCGGCGGCGGGGCGTCACCTCCCCCACCTCCCCCACCTCCCCCACCTCCGCCTCCGTCACCACCGCTTCCCCCACCCGCGGAGCTCGTCTCGAACCCCGGCTTCGAGTCCGGCCTCGGAGGCTGGGCAGCGGGCACCGGGACGACTCTCGCCCGCACCTGTGCGAAGGCCCACGGCGGCGCGTGCTCGGCGAAGCTCGGCCGGACGACGTCGGGCGGCGCACTGCTGGACGACTCCCCGAGCAGCGTCGCATCGACGCCGGTGGGCGCGACGTATGGTGCCTCGGTCTGGATCCGCGCCCCGGCCGGTCGGTCGGTGACGCTTCGCGTACGCGAGCTCAGGGGGACGTCGACCGTGCGCTCGGCCTCGCTCAAGCTCGCTGCGAGCGGTGCCTGGCAGCGGCTCGCGGTCACGACGAAGGCGGCGTCCGGCGGAACGTCTCTCAGCGTCGAGGTCGTCGCGTCGCTGGTGAAGGGCACGAGCGCGTACGTGGACGACGTCTCGCTGAAGCGTTCTTCCTGAGCTCCTTCGGTCCCGTCACTCGCTCGGCGGGAGCACCAGGCGGAACGTACTGATGGTGCGGTCCGGGAATTGCCGTAGCCCACCCGTGCCCTGCGCGGCTCTGAACCGCCCCGTTCCGCCCGTCACCTGCAGGCGCCCGTGCCACGGCGCGGTCGACGGTGCACCCGCGGCTTCGAGCCCTCCGCCCGGCAGCGTCAGCTCGAGAGCGATCCGAGCCTTTCTCCGCGAGACGACGTGGAACGTCGCGACCACCCGGCCCACCTTCGCGCCTCGCCTGCGCCCGAGTTGAGCCACCTGGTTGCGGAGGACGGACTTCGCGCTGATCACGTCGCCCCTGTTCACCTTCCCCTTCGGCGCGAGATCGACGGCCAGCTTCTCTCCTGACTCGGTCCAGAAGAAGCGCAGCGTCGTCGTGTCGCTCTTCGCCGAGTGATCCGAGCCGCAGCCGGCGCCGAGAGCCACGATCGCGATCGCGGTCGGCAGGACGAGGAGCGCGATGCGCGTCACGCCACGATGGTCTTCTGCGCGAGCCCCGCCGTCAACCGCGGGCCGCCCGACTCGCCTCGGCCGGCGCGACCTAGTCGATCTCTCGAGCGCGCATCGCGAGGAACACCGCATGCGCTCGCGTACGGGCCCCGAGCGCCTCGAGGATCGTCTTCAGGTGCGACTTGATGGTCTCCTCGGAGACATACAGGTGGGCGGCGATCTCGCCGTTCGAGAAGCCGTCCGCAACGAGCCGCAGCACCTCGAGCTCGCGGGGGCGGAGCGCCCGCCGGGAAGACTCGTAGACCGGTTCGGGATCGAGCGCAGGCAAGAGCTCGAGATACGTCGCGCGCCCTGCCCCTCCAACTCCGTCCATGCTCTCAACGTACGAACGTCAGGCCGTCTGTCCTTCCCAAAAGGACTAGGTTCTGCGCTCGTCTCGCCACGCGGCGGCTAGGCTCGAACCCGTGGCAGCGCCGACCCTGACGGGAGATCGGGTCGTGCTCCGCGGGATGAGGAACGAGGACGTGGCGCGGGTCGCCGAGCTCCACACGGCGCCGGAGGTCGCGCGCTGGTGGCCGCCCCGCGATGCCGAGCACCTGACGGCGAAGCTCGAGCGCCACGACCTGAGCTCGTGGGTCATCGAGCTCGACGGCGAGATCGTCGGCTACGCCCAGGCGTATGAGGAGACGAATGCAGAGTTCCGCCACGCCGGCATGGATCTCTTCCTCGCGCCCGCAGTCCACGGTCGCGGGCTCGGCCAGGACGTCGTCCGCACGGTCGTGCGCCACCTGCTCGAGGAGCGCGGCCACCATCGCGTAGTCATCGACCCGGCCGCCGCGAACACACGCGCGGTCCGGTGCTACGAGGAGGTCGGCTTCAAGCGCGTGGGCATCCTCCGCTCGTACTGGTGGGACCACGTCGAGGAGCGATGGGTCGACGGCGTGCTCCTCGACCTCCTCGCCGGCGAGCTGACGCCGCAGTCGTAGCCAGAGTCAGGGATTTTCTTCGCCGCCCCCTAGACATGGGGCGGCTAACGCGAGAGAGTGTTACCGGACACCCCGCGTCCCCGCCGCGCGTGACCCAAATCGACATCGAGAACATCCTCACGACCGAGGACATCCGGCACTTGCTGGAGCAGTCCGAGCAGGTCGGAACCATCAGAGCAGCCGATCTCTCCGAGGTCGCGGAGACGTACGAGCTGACCGAGCTCGAGCAGGACGCGCTGCTCCGAGAGCTCGACCAGCGCGGGATCGAGATCGTCGAGCTTCCCTCCCACTCCGAGGTGGTGGCTGCGATCACGGCCCCCGTGGAGACGACCACGGACGCGCTCCAGCTCTTCCTCCGCGAGGCCGGGCGCCATCAACTCCTGACAGCGGCGCAGGAGGTCGAGCTCGCGAAGCGCATCGAGCGGGGCGACCTCGAGGCAAAGGAGCGGATGATTCAGTCGAACCTCCGCCTCGTCGTCTCGATCGCGAAGAACTACCGGAACCAGGGCCTCCCCTTCCTCGACCTCATCCAGGAGGGCACTCTCGGCCTGATCCGCGCGGTCGAGAAGTTCGACTGGCGGCGCGGGTTCAAGTTCTCGACCTATGCCACGTGGTGGATCCGGCAGGCGGTCGCACGTGCGCTCGCCGACAAGGCGCGCACGATCCGGATGCCCGTCCACATCGTCGAGCG
This sequence comes from uncultured Actinomycetes bacterium, assembly GCA_963809405.1. Lineage (GTDB taxonomy): Bacteria > Actinomycetota > Thermoleophilia > Gaiellales > Gaiellaceae > GMQP-bins7. The sequence goes on along the minus strand of CAWEJN010000001.1, from coordinate 453,966 downwards.
CCTCCAGAAGATCAACCGCGCCGACCGGCTCCTGTGGACACAGCTCGGCCGCGAGCCGACGCTCGAGGAGATCGCCGACGAAGCGTCTCTCACGGTTCAGCAGGTGCTCGAGGTCAGGGCCGCGGCACGTGCGTCGACCAGCCTCGACGCGCCCGTCGGCGACGGCGAGGACGCGGTCTTCGGCGACTTCGTTGCCGGCGACGAGCCGCTTCCCGAGGAGGCGGTGGAGCTCCATCTGCGCAGCGAGGCGCTCCGCCAGGCGCTCGCCGCCCTCCCTCAGCGCGAGCGCGACGTCGTCGCCATGCGCTACGGGCTCGGAGGAGCCGAGCCGCAGACGCTCGAGGAGATCGGACGGCGTCTCGGGCTCACACGTGAGCGCGTGCGTCAGATCGAGCTCGAGTCGCTTCGCCGTCTCGCGGCACTCCGCGAGATGGAGTCGGTCGACGTCGTCTAGCGCGGCGCGCTGATCGCCTAGGTGCGGAGGTACAGCTCGAGGCCGGGCGCGATCGCCCGGAGCTCGCGCAGCGCACGCGCCTCCAGCTGACGAACCCGCTCTCGCGTGATGCCGAGGTTCGCGCCGACCTCCTCGAGCGTGCGCGGGCGCACGCCGTCGAGGCCGAAACGCTCGATCACGACCCGCCGCTGCCGTGGCTGGAGCTTCGCGAGCGCGTCGAAAAGCTCCGTCGAGCGCGCGCGGTCGGCCGTCTCGATCTCCGGCTGCTGTGCACTCGGGTCGGGGATCAGGTCCGCGACCATGCTGTCGCCGTCCCCGATCGGCGTCTCCAGGCTGACCGGGTCCTGGACGAGGTCGAGCAGATCCTGCACGCGCTCGGGCGAGACTCCGATCTCGGCTGCGATCTCGTCGACCGACGGATCGCGGTTCAGCTTCTGGCCGAGCGTGCGCCGCGTTTTCGTGACTTTGCGGACCTGATCGGCCACGTGAACCGGGAGCCGGATCGTCCGGCCCTGCTCCGCCAGCGCGCGCGAAATAGCCTGCTTGATCCACCACGTCGCGTACGTCGAGAGCTTGTAGCCGAGCTTGTAGTCGAACTTCTCGACCGCGCGGATGAGACCGAGGTTCCCCTCCTGGATGAGGTCGAGAAGGGGCACGTCAGCGCGCGTGTAGTTGCGCGTGATCGACATCACGAGCCGGAGGTTGCACTCGATCAAGCGGCGCTTGGCGTTCTCGTCGCCCTCGTCCTTGAGCCGCGCGAGCTCGCGCTCCTCGGGGGGCGTCAGCAGGCGGCCGTCGCCGATCTGGCGGACGTACAGCTTGAGCGGGTCGTCCGGGCTCGGCCCGGCGAGAGCTGCGTGCTCTCTCGAGGCCGGCTCGTCGGTCGTCGTCGGTGTCTCTTCGTCCGCGGAGTCGAAGAGATGCTCGGCAGCGTTGCCTTCCACGGCGCATCTATCGGTATCGGGCTTGACCCGCTTGAGGGACTGCAATCCCGACGAGGGATCGGGTCCGCGAACGAGAACGCCGAGTGAACATTCACCAAACAGACCCATCATCCACGTCGTCTACTCTCAGACAGATGTCCGTTCGAGCGGCCAGTCCTGCGGTTCATGTGTGGAATAGCGGGCTATAGCCTCGCCCCAGACTCGCGCGTCGAGCGCACGCTCGCTGCGCAGGCGCTCCTCGCCGGGATCGCAGAGCGAGGCGCGGACGCCGTCGGCTATGCCTACGGCCACGGCGACGGACGCGTGAGCGTGACCAAGCTCCGGGGAGGCGCCAGCGCTCTCCTCGACGAGCTCGACGTCCCAGCTACGGCGACGCAGGCGCTCCTGCACACGCGCGACTTCACCAAGGGCCGTCCCGAGGTCGACGACAACAACCATCCGATCCGTCACGGCGCCGTGGTCGGCGTGCACAACGGGGTCATCTCGAACGACGACGAGCTGCTCGCGCGCCACGGGATCGACCGGTGGACGCCCGAGATGAGCGTCGACTCCGAGGTCATCTTCGCCCTCATGCACAAGCGCCGGAACGAGCCGCGCGTGCTCCGTCAGCTGCGCGGGACGATGGCGGCGGCCTGGCTCGACGAGCGATCTTCGGAGACGCTCTTCCTCGCCCGGGGGGTCTCGCGCCCGCTGTGGATCGGCCGGACGGGGACCGAGACGTTCTTCGCTTCCACCCGCCGTGCGCTCGCGATCGTCGAGGCGGCGCTGAGCCTCCGTCTGGACGCGTCGCAGATCCGTGAAGGCCGCCTTCTGGAGGTCGTCGACGGACGCATCGAGCGGAAGCGCCGCTTCCGGCCCGATCGTGCGTACCGCGAGACCGCCCCGCACTCGCCGGTGCATTCGCCGCGGGAGGCAGTGTCGTGTCTCGAGCGGCTCGCCGCACTCGCGACGACCTGAGCCTCAGTACGGGTTGACGCAGCCGAGCGGCTCGAGGACGACCCGAGAGCGCGCCCGCGCCGCCTCGGCGCCCTGCTCGTCGCCGCTCGCCTCGAGCACGCCTGCGAGGTCGAGAGCGATGCACGCCGACTCGTAGCCCCGATCGAGCTCGATCGCCGACCGCTCGGCCTCCTGCAGGAGCGGCACGGCGCCGTCGTGGTCGCCCTCGACGGAGAGCAGGAGGGCCTGGACGACCTTCAGCATCATCTCGGGCACCTGCGCACGCCCCAACGCGGCGGAGCCAGCGAGCACGGCCAGACGGGATCGGTCTCCGACGGCAGCGAGTGAGCGGGCGATCGGGACCGCGCCCAGCGCCCAGTTGCTCTGCTTGCCGACCATCGGAATGACGAGGTCCGCGAGCTCGCCGATGTCGTCGGTGCGGCCGCCGAGGACGGCACGTGGGATCGCGATCGCCGCCATCGGGAGGATCCGTTGCAGCTCCTCGGTTGCGAGCGCGGTCTCCCGGAAGCCGGAGAGATGGCGGTCGACCACGTCGAGCTCTCCACGCCGCAGTGCTTGGCCCACGAGGACCCAGGCCAGAGGAGCCGGTTCGTGACTGCCAGGGCCTCTCCCGCTGAGACCACGGCGTCCGCCTCCGCCCACCGGCCCGCGGGCACGTGCACGAGCGCGGCGATCGACAGCCACAGGTACTGATCGTACGCCTCTGCGGCAAGGCCCGCGGTCAGCCGGTGGCGCAGCTCCGCAACGAGTCGCTCCGCCGGCGCCGTCGGGCCGAGCGTCGCTGCCGTCCACGCGTAGTTCACGACCGCGCGAACGGCCTCGTCGTGCGCGCCCGCCGCGACCGCGAGGTCGACGATCTCCTCGATCTCGGACGTCGGCGGCACGATCCCGTGGGCGGCTCGCGCGACGAAGAGATTGCTGCGGGCGTTGGCCTCGGCAGCGAGACGCACGACGCCGCCATCGGGCGAGTCTAGACCTGCCTCTCCGACCCCAGTGACCCGTCAGGGCGGACGTCGACCTCGAGCTCGCGGAGCCGTTCCCGGACGAGGTACTGGAACGCCGTCCAGGCACCGCGGGGCACGTCGAGGAGCCGGTAGACCTGCCATTCGGACAGGAGTCGCGGATCGGCGCGCCGCGCGTCCGCCCAGTCCGCCATCTTCGGAAGCCGTCCGAGCTCCTGCGCGAGCGCCGCACCCTGCTCGACCGCGCGGTCGAGCCGCTCCTCGCCGATCGGGACGTCGAATCCGGCCTCCCGAAGCGCGTTGGTCAGCGAGCCGAACGTGTGTGCGTAGAGCGACGCCGAAGGCAACGAGCGGCGGCGAGCGCCGAGGTCGCGCGCGGTGGGAGTGCGCCCGAGCTCCTCCCCCAGACCGCGGAGCTGCGCGAGAAGCTCGTCGCGGGTGAGGAAGCGGCGCGGGAAGAGCCCCGCCGCGCGCTTCGCCGCATTCCAGGTGCCGAAGTGCTCGATGACGGTCTGCGGGTGGATCCGGGAGTCGGGATCCTGGGCGAACTCGCGCATCGTCGGCGAGCGCTCGAGCCGCTTCGCCGCGGCCCGGAGCTCCTCGAGGATGTCCTCGTCCGTATAGCGGCGTCGAAGCCCGGCGCGGAACGCCGCGAGCTCAGCCTCATCGATGCGCGGCTTCGAACCTTTGCGAGAGCGCGGACGGGCCATCGTTGCAAGAAGCTTAGAGCGTCTTGGACTTTCTGCAAGGAGTCCAGAGCAGGACCCCTCCACCCCGACCGCTACGCTCGCCGCCCATGGGCGTTCGGCTCGGCCTCGAGGTCACGGCTGCCCGCACGGCGGGATGGCTCTCACGCGCCGCCGGACGGGGCGGCGGCACGACGCTCCCGGGGAAGCTCCTGTGGAAGCTCGATCCCGACGCCGTCGATCGGCTTGCCGAGGCGCTTCCAGGGGGAGTGGCGCTCGTCTCGGCGACGAACGGGAAGACGACGACGACGGCGATGGCGGCCTCGATCCTCGGCGCCGATCGAAGACTTGTTTGGAACCGCGCCGGCGCCAACCTGCTCTCGGGCATCGCCTCGGCATTGATCGCGGGAGACGGCGCCGAGCTCGGGCTCCTCGAGGTCGACGAGGCAGCGCTCCCTGAGGCCGTGCAGCGCACGCGTCCGCGCGCTCTACTGCTCGCGAACCTCTTCCGGGACCAGCTCGATCGCTACGGGGAGCTCGAGCTCGTCGCCGAACGCTGGCGAAAGATGGCTGCCGCGCTCCCCGACGGCTCGACGCTCGTCGTCAACGCCGACGACCCCGTGGTTGCCGATCTCGCCGAAGGGACGTCGCGAACGCTGCGCTTCGGGCTGGACGATCCGCGACACGCTCGGCCGGCACTGCAGCACGCCGCCGACTCGAAGTACTGCGTCCGCTGCGGCGCGCCCTACTTCTACGACGCGGCCTACGTCGGTCATCTCGGCGACTACCGGTGCGAGGCGTGCGGCCACGCGCGGCCGCCGCTCGAGGTCGCTGCCCGGTCGATTGAGCTGATGGGTCTCGCGGGCTCGCGGTTCGAGCTCGAGACGCCGATGGGTTCAACACCTGTCGAGCTCAGTCTGCCGGGGCTCTACAACGTCTACAACGCCGCCGCTGCGGCGTCGCTCGCGATCGCACTCGAGACGCCGCTCGAGCGGATCCGGACAGGCCTCGAGAGCTTCGGCGCCGCGTTCGGGCGCTTCGAGCGCATCTCCACCGGGGCGAAGAACCTCGTTGTGCTCCTCATCAAGAATCCCGCCGGCGCGAACGAGGCACTGCGGACGCTCGAGACGGGTATCCCGCCGACGCTCGTCATCGCGTTGAACGACGCGATCGCCGACGGCCGGGACGTGTCGTGGATCTGGGACGTCGACTTCGAGCCGCTCCTCCCCCATGTCCACCGGGTGATCGCGACCGGCGAGCGCGCAGCCGAGCTCGGTCTGCGGCTCGTTTACGGCGGCCTCACCCGGGACCGGCTCGAGCTCGAGCCGTCGCTCGAGGTCGCGCTCGATCGCGGGCTCGACCTGACGGATGCGGGAGGGACCCTCGTCGTCCTTCCGACGTACACGGCGATGCTCGCGCTTCGCGCGATCCTCACCGAGCGCGGAATCGTGCGTCCGTACTGGGAGGGAGAAGAGCCGTGAAGATCGCGGTCGCGCACCTGTATCCCGAATACCTCAACATCTACGCCGACCGCGGGAACATCGCCGTCCTGCAGCGGCGGGGAGAGCTCCGCGGGCACGAGCTCGACGTCGAGCCGATCGGCCTCGCCGACACGCTCGAGCCCGGGGCGCACGACCTCCTGTACGTCGGCGGCGGCCAGGATCGCGAGCAGGCGCTGGTCGCGCTGGATCTCGCAGGAAAGGCGGATGCGATCGCGACCGCCGTGGCGGGAGGCGCGGCTCTGCTCGCGGTGTGTGGCGGCTATCAGCTGCTCGGGCGCGGGTATCGCGGTCGGGACGGCTCCCTCATGCCCGGCGTCGGGCTGTTCCCGCACGAGACGGTGGCGGGAACCGACCGAATGATCGGCGACGTGCTCCTCGAGTGCGAGCTCGAGCCGGGCGAGCGCCGGCTCGTGGCGGGCTTCGAGAACCATGCGGGACGGACGTTGCTCGACCCGGGCGCAGCACCACTCGGGCGCGTCGTCTACGGATTCGGGAACGACGGCGCCTCCGGCTTCGAGGGCTGCCGGGTGGAGCGCGCCATCGGCACGTACCTCCACGGACCGCTGCTCCCTCGTAACCCCTGGCTGGCCGACTGGCTCCTGGCGCAGGCGCTCGCGCACGCGACGGGCGGGGACCCTCCGCGGCTGTCCGGGCTCGACGACGAGCTCGAGAACGAGGCTCAGCGCGTCGCCGCGGGCCGCGCGAGAGCGCGCGGCGGGCGCCGCTGACACGATCGTCCCCGGACGGGCCTCACGGCACCCACATCTCGCCGAGGTAGACCGCGGGGTCTCCCGGCTGCCAGCGCTGAAGGAAACGCTGAATGGGCGGATGCAGCGAGATCGCGTCGAGCTCGGCGAGCCTGAACGCGCGATGGTTCCCGATTGACGTGTCCGTGGAGGACACGTCCTCGAGCGAGCCCGAGACCTCCGCCGCGAAGATCACGTGGACGACGTGCTTCCGGCCGGGGCCGGGCTCCGGCGAGATGGAGTCGACGAGCGCGACCGGTCCTTCGAGGGCGAACTCGGTCCCGTTCGGGAAGAGGCCGGTCTCTTCCCAGAGCTCGCGCTGGAGCGCCCTCAGCAGGCTCTCGCCACTCTCCACGCCGCCGCCCGGCAGGAGCCAGATCTCCCCGTCACGCTTCAGGTGCCGGAGCAGGAGGATGCGCCCGCGCCAGCGGAGGATCGCGGAGACTCGAACCCTCGGCTGGCCCATGCCTAGGCCGCCGAGGATCCGAACCCGCGGCCGCCGCGATCGCTGACCGCGAGCTCCTCCGTCTCGACGAGCTGTACGGCAGCGACCGGCATGACGACGAGCTGTGCGATCCGCATCCCCGGCTCGACCGTGAACGCCTGGTCGCGGTCGGTATTGAGGAGCACGACGCGGAGCTCGCCTCGGTAGCCCGAGTCCACGAGTCCCGGCGAGTTGACGACGCCGATCCCGTGCCGGGCGGCGAGTCCCGATCGAGCCTGGACGAAGCCCGCGTAGCCCTCGGGGATCTCGACCGCGATCCCGGTCCCGACGACGGCGCGCGCGCCTGGCTCGAGCGTCGCTTCCTCGCACGCGGCCAGGTCGAGCCCCGCGTCGCCGTCGTATGCCCTGCTCGGCAGGATGGCGTCGTCCCGGAGCTTCCGGACGCCGACCTCGATCACCGCGCCGTGACCTCCGTCGCCGGCTCCTCGGCGACGAGGAACTCCGCGAAGCGTGCGACCTCGCGGCGTGGCAGGCGAGCGCGCACCCGAACGCCCTCGGGCGTGTCCCGACGCTCCGCGATCGGGGCGCCGAGGCCGTATAGCGCTCCGAGCACGCTTCCTTCCCGGTACGGCACGAGCAGGCGCACGTCCTCGAACCGTTCGGAGAAGAGCTCGGCGATGCGGTCCCTGAGCGCGTCGAGCCCCTCACCCGTCTTGGCCGAGACCTGGAGCGCGCGCGGGAACGCGTGACCGAGCCGCCGGCGTCCGAGCGGGTCGAGGGCGTCGACCTTGTTCAAGACGAGCTCGATCGGGACGTCGTCGCCCCCGATCTCGGAGAGCACGGTCTGGACGGCTCCGATCCGCTCTCGGAGCTGATCCTCGGGCACGGAGCCGTCCGCGACGTGCAGGACGAGGTCGGCGACGAGCGTCTCCTCGAGCGTGGACGCGAATCCCTCGACGAGCTGCGTCGGTAGGCGCCGAATGAAGCCGACGGTGTCGGTCACGAGATAGCGCTTGCCGACGTGCTCGAAGGAGCGGGTCGTCGGATCGAGGGTCTCGAACAGACGGTCGTCGACGGAGGCGTGCGCGCCGGTGAGCGCGTTCAGGAGCGTCGACTTCCCGACGTTCGTGTACCCGGCGAGGGCGATCGTCGGCGCGGTCGTCCGGCGGCGCTCCTTGCGACGAACGGCGCGCTGGGCTTCCAGGTCCTTCAACCTCCGCTTGAGGATGGATACCCGGGTCCGTGCCTGCCGGCGGTCGCTCTCGAGCTGTGTCTCGCCGGGCCCTCTGGTCCCGACCCCGCCGCCGAGCCGCTCGAGGTGCTGCCACAGGCCGCGCATGCGCGGGAGGTTGTACTCGAGCTGTGCGAGCTCGACCTGGAGCTTTCCTTCCGCGCTTCGGGCGTGCTGGGCGAAGATGTCGAGAATGAGCTGCGTCCGGTCGACGATGCGCGCCTTGAGCGCGTCCTCGAGAATGCGCTGCTGGGTCGCGCTGAGCTCGTCGTCGACGAGAAGCACCTCCGCCGACGCGTTGCCGTAGGACTCCTTCAGCTCGGTCAGCTTGCCCTTGCCGACGAAGGTGCGCGGATCCGGATGCTGGCGGTGCTGCACGAGCTCGCCGACAGGGTCGACTCCGGCGGTGCGCGCGAGCTCCCGGAGCTCCTCGAGCTCCGAGGTGCCGTCGACGCCTTTCGAGAAGACGCCGAGGACGAACCCGCGCTCCGGCTCCGCCCCGGACGCGGGATCGGGCTGCCGCGCAGTCACAGCGGGATTATGCCGTGGCGGAGTCTCCCTTCCAGTCCGGCGCGAAGACGAGGGACTAAGGTCTCGCGCGATGAGCGACCTCGGCGAACGCCTTGCCGCCCGTACGCTCGAGCTCGTCGACATCCCGTCGGAGAGCGGGCACGAGGCGAGGATCCGGGAGCATCTGCTCGGGCTCGTCCCGCGAGGGCTTCAGGCGGAGTCGGCGACGGACGACGCGTTCCTCTTCCTCCCCGCGCACCGCCCTGATGCCCCACTCGTCGTCCTCGCCGGGCACTACGACACCGTGCCGGCTCAGGGGAATCTTCCGGGCCGGATCGAGGGCGGAGCCGTCCATGGGCTCGGTGCGAGCGACATGAAGGGCGGCCTCGCGGTCGCGCTCGAGCTCGTCAGGGATCTCGCCGAGACGCCGGCCGAGCGATTCGACGTCGGACTCCTCCTCTTCGGCCGCGAGGAGCTCCCGCGCGATCAAGACCCTCTCCCCGCTCTCTTCGCAGCCTCGGTCGCGCTTACGCAGATCGCGCTCGCGATCGTCCTCGAACCCACGGACGGGACGATCCAGGCGGGCTGCCTCGGCAACGTCGTCGCGCGGCTCGTCTTCCACGGCAGGAGCGGACACTCCGCGCGGCCATGGCTCGCCGACAACGCGATCGAACACGCGGTCCGTGGGCTCCAGCCGCTGCTCCACCACGAGCCACGGGAGGCTCTCGTCGGCGGGCTCTCCTTCGTCGAGGTCGTCTCCGTGACGCGGCTCGAGGCCGGGGTCGCCGACAACATCATTCCAGGAGAAGCGGTGGCCACGGTGAACCTGCGTTACCCGCCCGATCGGGACCCGAGCGAGGCGGAGGCGTATCTGGCGTCGCTCGTGCCTGAGGGGGCCTCCCTCGAGGTGATCGGGAACGCGCCTCCGGGGCGCGTCGCCACGGACTCGGCGCTCGTCGAGGAGCTTCGGACGGCGGGCGACCTCGAGATCGAGGCGAAGCAGGCATGGACGAACGTCGCCGACTTCACGGACCACGGCGTCGACGCCGTCAACTTCGGTCCCGGGCACACGCGCTACGCGCATGCCCGCGACGAACGCGTGGAGATCTCGGCGCTCATGCACGCGTACGAGACGCTCTCGCGCTTCCTCGGCCGCCCGGTCAGGGAAGATCCCGCCTGATGGACATCGTGTCGCAGATCGAGGCCTTGTGGGAGGCTGACGAGGTCGATCCTACGCCGGTCGAGCAGGCGATCCGCCTCCTCGACGAGGGCGAGGTGCGCGTCGCGGAGAAACGGGGCGACGAGTGGGTCGTCAACGAATGGGTGAAGAAGGCGATCCTGCTCTACTTCCGCGTTCGGAAGGTCGAGCCGATCGAGATCGGCGCGCTCCACTTCCTGGACAAGATCCCGGTGAAGGACGACTACGCCGAGCGAGGAGTGCGCGTCGTCCCGCCCGGTGTCGCGCGCTACGGCTCCTTCCTCTCGTCCGGGGTCATCCTCATGCCGGGGTTCGTGAACATCGGCGCCTGGGTCGGTGCGCGGACGATGGTCGACACGTGGGCGACGGTTGGCTCGTGCGCGCAAATCGGCGCCGACGTCCATCTCTCGGGCGGGGTCGGAATCGGCGGCGTTCTCGAGCCGCCGCAGGCGCGGCCCGTGATCGTCGAGGACGGAGCGTTCATCGGCTCGCGCGCCGTCGTCGTCGAGGGCGTCGTCGTCGGCGAGCAGGCGGTGATCGCCCCCAACGTCGTCCTCTCGGCGTCGATCCCGATCATCGACGTGACCGGCTCGGAGCCGGTCGAGCGACGCGGCGTCGTTCCGCCGCGCGCCGTGGTCCTCCCGGGGACGAGGCCGAAGGACTACCCGGCGGGCAGCTTCGACCTCCCGTGCGCGCTGATCGTCGGCGAGCGGAGTCCGTCCACTGACCTCAAGACCTCGCTGAACGACGTCCTGCGGGAGTTCGAGATCGCAGGGTGACCGTGCCGGTGAGCGAAGTCGCGCTCTTCACGGCTGACGCCGGGGTGACGCGCCGCTTCTACGAGACAATCCTGGGCATCGCACCGGAGGCGGAGTGGCCGGGCGGCGCGGTCTTCGCCGTCGACGGAGTCAAGATTCTCGTTCACGAGCGGATGCCTGCCTCCGACGGCGGTCCGCCGAACGAGGACCACGTCGCGTTCGCCGTGCCCGACCTCGACGGAGCATGTGCCGAGCTCCGGGATGCCGGGCTCGTCCTCCTCGTCGAGCCCCGCGACTACCCGTGGGGTCGCTCGGCGTACCTTCGCGATCCGGACGGGCGCCTCGTGGAGCTCGCGCAGGTCTAGACGTCGTCCGGGTCCAGCGGCTCGGCCGGCCCGGTCAGGTACGCGCGGCCGCGCACGAGGCGAACGAGGAGGTCACCGCCCGGGAAGTGGACGAGCACGTCGCCCTCCCTGTGTGTGCCGGCTGCGGCCGCCACCGCGCCGGTCCCAGACGCCGACGTCTCCCCCACGCCCCGCTCCCAGATCCGCGCCGTCACCTCGCCGGGGCCGTCGACGCGGACGAGCTCGACGTTCGTTTTCTCCGGGAAGCGGTCGTGCGTCTCGAGCAGCGGGCCGATGCGCTCGACGCCAGCGGGGTCGCCGACGACGACGGCATGCGGGTTGCCGACCGAGACGGAGACGAACTCGATCCCGTCGATCGTCTCGCGCGCTCCGATCTCGACGGGGCCGAGGTCCTGCTCGATCCGGCCGTCGCCGAGCATGCGTGCTCGCACGTCCCTCGGCCCGACGAGCACGTGGATGTCGGTCGCGCCGCTCTGGCCGGCGAGCCACGCCGCCGCGATGCGCGTCCCGTTCCCCGACATCTCGGCTTTCGAGCCGTCCGGGTTCCAGATCACGACCTCGATCTCTTCGTCTCGAGCTGCGACAACCTCGATTACGCCGTCGGCTCCGGTCGAGAGCTCTCGCGCGCGGTCGGGATCGAGCTCGCCTGCCTCGGCACGCGGCACGACGACGTAGCGGTTACCGAGCGCGTGCCAGGTCGAGAATCTCACTCGCGACCTCCTCCAGCGGCCTGTCGGCGTCGACGAGGACGATGCCCGGAATCCGGCGCATCCACTTGCGCTGGTACGCGGCGTAGCGGACGGTACGACGGACGAGCGCCTCGCGGGCCTCGGCAACGTCGAGCGCGGCCAGCTCGCGGAGTCCGAGTGCTTTCTCGGCGGTGCGCGAGATCGGGCCGGCGAGCGCACTCCGCACCTCCTCTGCGACACCACGCTCGAACATCTCCGTCGTCCTCTCCTCGATCCGGGTGTGGAGAACGTCGGCGGCGAGCTCGAGGCCGGCCACGAGCGTCGGGCGGCGCGTCTGACCCGCCCAGAGTCGGTCCTCCGCCGGCGAGAGCGACGATCCCACCTCAGCCAGCTCGAGGGCGCGAACCACCCGCCGGCGATCGTTCGGATGCACGAGTGTCGCGACGGCGGGATCCGAGCGCGCCAAGTCTTCGTACGCGGCGGCCGGATCAGCGTCGTAGGCCGCTTCCCACCGCTCCCGTGCACCCGGTGCAGGTGGAGGAGGTAGCTCGAGATCGGCGAGCGCGGCGCGGAGGTAGAGACCCGTCCCGCCTGCGACGACGGCGCTTCCTCGCGTCTCGACGAGCTCGTCGATCGCGGCCTGTGCGAGGCGTTCGTACTCGCCCACCGAGCCTTCGTGCGACAGCGGCCAGATCGCGACGAGTCGTGTCGGGCACGCCGGCTGGTTCGTCAGGACGGGGAGCCCGCAGTACGCCTGCATCGCATCCGCGGAGACGACCTCGGTTCCCAGTGCGGCCGCGAGCGCCTCGGCGACAGCCGACTTCCCCGAGCCGGTCGGCCCGAAGACGGCCAGGACGTCGACGGAGAGGTCCACGCCGACTCAGGCTACGACGAGCGACGCGGCGCGACCGCGCAGCGTCGTCGAGGTTGCGCCCTCGACGAGGACGTCGATGAGCGCCCCGGTCGGCGCCGAGCCCTCGAAGTTGACCGTCGTGTTTCGTCGAGTGCGGCCGCGAAGAAACAACGGGTCGGTCCGGCTCGGGCCTTCGACGAGGACCTCCTCGATCCGGCCGACCCGGTTGGCGTTGCGGGCGGAGGCGACGCGCTGGACGACCTCCACGAGCCGCTCGAGCCGTTCGTGTTTCACCTCGTCCGGCACCTGCTCCGGCATCGCCGCAGCCTCGGTCCCCGCGCGAGGCGAGTAGATGAAGGTGAACGCGCTGTCGAACCCGACCTCCTCGACGGCGTTCAGCGTCGCGTCGAAGTCGTCCTCGGTCTCGCCCGGGAAGCCGACGATGAGATCGGTGCCGAGCGCGAGATCGGGCACCGCGTCGCGAAGGGTGTCGACGAGGCCTAGGTAGCGGTCGCGATCGTAGGTGCGCCGCATCCGCTTCAGTACCGTGGAGGAGCCGGACTGAAGCGGCAGGTGGACGTGCTCGCAGACGGCGTCGCAGTCCGCCATAGCGACGATGACCGGCGCGCGGAAGTCCTTCGGGTGCGGGCTCGTGAAACGGATCCGCTCGATGCCGTCAACGGCATCACAGGCCCTGAGGAGCTCTCCGAACTCGGTGCGGAGCTCCGGTGCGAGGTCGCGTCCCCATGAGTTCACGTTCTGGCCGAGGAGCGTGATCTCGCGCACGCCGTCACGGGCGAGCGCGGTCACCTCCGCCACGATCTCGCCGGGCCGCCGGCTCTGCTCTCGTCCGCGGACGGCCGGGACGATGCAGTACGCGCACACCGAGTTGCAGCCCATGGAGACCTGGACCCACGCCTGGACTCGTTGCTCTCGGTGCGAGGGGAGATGCGCCGCGAAGTGCTCGTGTGTGCCGAACTTCCCGCGCGGCACGGCGTACCCGCCTGCCGCGATCCATTCGCCCAGATGCAAGATCGACCCAGGCCCGAACGCGACGTCCACGAACGGGTAGCGGTCGAAGATGCGCTCTCGCTGCGCCTCGGCGTAGCAGCCGCCGACGGCGACCACGAGGTCCGGCCGCTCTCGCTTGCGCGCCGCGGCGTTCCCGAGGTACGCGGCGAGCCGCGTGTCCGGCTTCTCGCGAACGGTGCACGTGTTGAAGACCAGGACATCCGCCTCGTCGCCGCTCGATGCCTCACCCAGCCCGAGCGACTCGAGCATGCCCTTGATGCGCTCGGAGTCGTGGGCATTCATCTGGCACCCGAAGGTGGTGACGTGGTAGCGGCGCACGACCCGAAATCGTAGCCCGGCGGCTCAGCAAGGCCAGTCGAGCTCTCGGCGGACGGGCTCGCCCGCCCAGGCGTCGCGCTGCTCGACGACCAGCCCGTCGGCGTCGAACCGGAGCAGGGACGTCCCTGCGACCGTCTCCACCGAGCCGTCGACGTCGGTGATGACTCCCCACCAGTCGACCGCCGCCCTGTCGCCGGCGACGACCGGCGTGCCGAACCGGCACTCTGCCGCAGCCTGGACGGCGAAGACCGTTCCGACGTACTCCCTGGGCTTCTGGGGTGCGCGGAATGGATGCGAGACATACGCCGCGTCCGCCCTGTAGAGCGCCACGATCCCTTCGAGATCGGCGGTCGGCCACGCGCGCGACCAGACCTCGGCCCAGCGTCTGGCTGCGTCCTCGGTCGTCATCGAACCATTGCCCGCGATCCGACCCGCGGGCCTATTTTGCGACCTCCACGGCCCGCGACTCGCGGATCACGATCACTTTGACCTGACCGGGGTACTCGAGCTGGTCCTCGATCTCCCGGGCGATCTCGTGCGAGAGGAGGACGGCGCCGTCGTCGTCGACCTCGGTCGGCTCCACGATGACCCGGATCTCGCGCCCCGCCTGGAGCGCGTACGCCTTCGCGACACCCGATTTCGCGGTGGCGATCTCCTCGAGCGCCTCGAGCCGCCGGATGTAGTTCTCGAGGCTCTCTCCTCGCGCCCCGGGCCGCGAGGCCGAGATGGCGTCGGCGGCGATCAGGAGCACGGCCTCGACGGTCTGCGGCTGGACCTCGTGGTGATGGGCTTCGATCGCGTGCACGACACCCTCCGACTCGCCGTAGCGCCGCGCGAGCTGCGCCGAGATGAGCGCATGCGACCCCTCCATCTCGTGGCTCATCGCCTTCCCGAGGTCGTGCAGGAGCGCCGCTCGCTTCGTCGTCTTGACGCCTGCGCCGAGCTCCGCGGCCATGAGCCCGCCGAGATGGACGACCTCGAGCGTGTGCTTGAGGACGTTCTGTCCGTAGCTGGTGCGGTAGCGCAGCCGTCCGAGCACCTTGACGAGCTCCTCGTGGACCTCGCCGCAGTTCGCCTCGAAGACGGCCTGCTCCCCGGCCTGACGGACGTGATCGTCGAGCTCGGATTTCGACTGGTAGTACATCTCCTCGATCCGGGCGGGATGAATACGCCCGTCCTCGATGAGCTTGTCGAGCGTCAGCCTGGCGACCTCGCGGCGGAGCGGATCGAACGACGACAGGACGACCGCGTGCGGCGTGTCGTCGATGATGAAGTCGACGCCCGTGAGGTGCTCCAGCGAGCGGATGTTTCGGCCCTCACGGCCGATGATCCGCCCCTTGAGGTCGTCCGAGGCGAGCTCGACGACGGTCACGGTCGCCTCCGCCGTATGGCTCGCTGCCACGCGCTGGAGGGAGTCCGCGACGAGCGCTCTCGCGCGCCGTCTTGCATCTGCCCGCGCCTCTTCCTCCATGTGCCGCACGTCACGGGCCAGCTCGTGGCGGACGAGGTCCTTCGAGCGCTCGAGGACCTGCTGCTTGGCCTCGTGCGCGGTCAGCCCCGCGATGCGCTCGAGGGCGAGGAGCTCGTTGTCCTTCGTCGCCTTGAGCTCCTCCTGCAGGGCCTTGATATGGACTTCCCGGTCGCCCAGGCCCTGCTCGCGCCGCGTCAGCTCGTCGAGCTTCTCGTCGATCTCTTCCTCCTTCTGGATGACACGCTCCTCGATCTTCACGATCTGGACCCGGCGGTCCTGGACCTCGGCTTCGATCTCGCCGCGGAGCTGAACCGACTGCTCGCGGGCGTCGACCTGTGCCTCGCGGCGAACCGCCTCCGCCTCGCGCTCGGCGTCGTCGAGGATCCGCTTCCGCTCGTCCTCCGCCGCGCGGAGCCTCGAACGCGAGCGCCCGGTGAGCAGCCCCGCAGCGCCGACGGCCCCGACGACTACTCCGATGACCGCCGCGACGACCGTGAGCATGGCGCCTCCGTTGGAGGTTGGATTACCGCGGCGCTGCCGCGATGCTCACACCCGGCGCTCGGCCTGCCCGGCCGCGTCCGGAACCGGCGTCCAGCCTTCAGCTCAGGAGCTGCCGCACCCTCCGACGCGGCCCGCCACCGGGCTGCGTGAATCGGTCGTCGAGAGCTGGGTCGAGGTCATCGGTTCAGAAAGTCACTTGCGAGCAGGAAAAACGTCGAGTGAAGCGGACTCATCCTAACGCCTCCTGCGACGACGTCGCAACGGCTCGCGCGACGGCGTCATCCGAGAAGCCTTTCGAGTGGAGATAGCGCGCCGTCTTCGGCCCCGGGCCGCGCCGGCCCGCGACCGCCTGCGCTCGCTCGAGTTCGGGATCGAGCGTCCCGAGGGCGTTCTCGATCGCGTCGTCGTCGACTCCCGCCCGCTGGAGCTCGTGCCGGATCAGTGCGTCCCCGGATCCACGCGCCGCGAGTGTGCGTGCACGGTTCTCCGCGAAGCGGCGGTCATCCAGGAGCCCTGTGCGCTCGAGAGACTCGAGCGCGGCGTCGCAGACGGCCGGCGGAAACTCCTTCTCCTCGAGCCGCGCACGAAGGTCGTGCGCGCTCAGGTCTCGGACGCGAAGCGCCCGCAGGGCCGCATCGAGCGCCTCCGCGGCGGCATCGTGCTCCACGCGCTACGCGTCGACCGTGACGGGCTCCGGCTCGGCCTCGAGATCGACTGCCTCCACGCGCCGCTCGGCCGCAGCGGCAGAGGGGAGCAGCCGGGCGGAGATCGTCTGGTCCTCCGCCGCCTCCGCCTGGATCGCAACGAGGATCTCCTGGACGATGTCCGGGTTCTCGGTGAGAAAGGCCGTGGCGTTCTGCCGGCCCTGACCGAGCCGCTCGTCGCCGAAGCTGAAGTACGAGCCGGCCTTCTGGACGATCTTCCGCTCGAGGGCGACGTCGAGCACCGTGCCCTCCCACGGGATGCCGGAGCCGTAGACGATGTCGAACTCGGCCTGCTTGAAGGGCGGGGCGACCTTGTTCTTGGCGACCTTGACCCGCACACGGTTGCCGATCGCCTCGGCGCCGTCCTTGATCGTCTCGATCCTGCGGATGTCGAGTCGCACCGAAGCGTAGAACTTGAGTGCCCGTCCTCCCGGCGTCGTCTCGGGGTTCCCGAACATGACGCCGATCTTCTCGCGGAGCTGGTTCGTGAAGATGCAGATCGTGTCGGTGCGGTTCAGCGTGCCGGCGAGCTTCCGCAGCGCCTGGCTCATCAGCCGCGCCTGGAGGCCGACATGGGCGTCCCCCATCTCGCCCTCGATCTCGGCCTTCGGGACGAGGGCTGCGACGGAGTCGACCGCCACGACGTCGAGCGCCCCAGAGCGAATCAAGAGCTCGGCGATCTCGAGCGCCTGCTCGCCGGTGTCGGGCTGGGAGACGAGGAGCTGGTCGATGTCCACGCCGATGCGCCGTGCGTATGCGGGGTCCATCGCGTGCTCGGCGTCGATGAACGCGCAGATGCCGCCTCGGCGCTGCGCCTCGGCCATGACGTGGTACACGAGGGTCGTCTTGCCGGACGCCTCTGGGCCGAAGATCTCCACGACGCGGCCGCGCGGCAGCCCGCCGATGCCGAGCGCCATGTCGAGGGCGAGCGAGCCGGTCGAGACCGCGCCCACCGCCACCTGAGGACGATCGCTCATCCGCATGACCGATCCCTTGCCGAACTGGCGCTCGATCTGACCGAGCGCGACATCGAGCGCTTCTTCGCGATTCATCGGGTCACCCTCCCGCCTGACGACATCTCACTGAACGAACTCCCGGACGACACGATCACTTCCCGAGCGAGCAGCTTTCGAGGACCTCGTACCGCGCACCCTTCGGGTGCAGGCGTGAAAGCAAAGCAGCCGCGCCGGACGGAGCGAACGGCGCGATCTCCGGCAGGGGCGGAGAGAGTCGCGGCCGCTCACGGAACCGCAGCACGGTGACGTGCGGGAGCCACGATCGCTCCTCGCGCTCGTACACACCGATGGACTCGAGCCCCTCGTGCAACGCCCCTGCGAGACGCGTCGCCTCCCCGCTCGGGTCGCGGAGGACGAGCATCCCGACGGTGCGCGTCTCGCGGTATCGCTCGGGCTCGAGCATGAACGCCGTCGCCGCCGCTGCGCACCCGCGGAGCACGTCGACGATCGCCCCGAGCTCACGCTTCGGACGCGATCCGAGGAACGCGAGGGTGACGTGGAAGCTGTCGAGGCGTCTCCCGCGATCGAGGTGTCGCCTCCCCCACGCTGCAAGCTCGGACTGGACATCGTCGGGCACGACGAGCGCGAGGAAGAGCCTGAGTCGTTCATCCCCGACGACGGTAGCGCCCGTGCTCACACCGGCGTGTGTCGAGTCCGTGTCAAGACGCGGTCGCGCGCTCGAGCAGGCGGCGGACGAGGTGGAGCGCCCCGGCAGCGGCTCTCCCTCGCACCATCTCGCGGTCTCCGGGCAGCTCGAACTCGCGAGCGGCCTCGCCCGCCGGCGAGGACGCATGGAGGTAGACGAGCCCGACGGGCTTCTCGGGCGTGCCGCCGTCCGGACCCGCGACCCCCGTCACGGCGACGCCGACGTCGACGCCGAGCCGCTCCCGCACGCCGAGCGCCATCGCCTGGGCGACTTCCGCCGACACCGCGCCGTGCTGCTCGACGAGCTCGCGCGGGACTCCGAGCTCGGCCACCTTGACGTCGTTCGCATACGCGACCACTGCGCCTTTGAAGACGCTGCTCGACCCCGGGACGCCCGTCAGCCTCGCGGCGACGAGGCCGCCCGTGCACGACTCCGCGGTCGCGAGCGTCAGCCCACGCGTGCGGCAGAGGTCGAGCACCATCTCGGCGATGGAGCGCTCGTCCTCGCTGAAGAGGTACCGGGCGAGCGACGTACGAAGGGAGTCCGCGAGCTCGTCCGCGCGTGCCTCGGCTCCCTCCTCCACCACGAGGTCGACGTGGATCTCGAACTCGCGTGCGCAGATCGTGGCCTCGACGCCGTCGCCGTCTCCCCCGCTCTCCGCGAGCGCCTCGGCGACCGCGGACTCCGGCGTCCCGTAGAAGCGGAGCACGACGCGGGTGCGCTCGGGCGCGCGCGCGAGCACGCGAGCGACCGGGTCCGACTCGACTGCGCGCGGCCAGAGGCGCCGGAGCTCGCGCGGAGGGCCCGGAAGCGAGACGACGACGCACTCACCGAGGTCGAGCACGACGCCCGGAGCGGTCCCTGCGAGCCCGAGCGAGAGCCCTCCCTCGGGGAGCGTCGCCTGCTTGCGAACCCCGGCCGTGAACTCGGTGTACGGCCTGCCGAGGCGATCCGCGATCGTCCGCGACACGTCCTCGATCTGGCGCTCGAGAGCAGCGTCGACGACGAGCGTCCGTCCGGCGACGCGGGCGATCAGCTCGATCGTCCGGTCGTCGTGCGTGGGGCCGAGCCCGCCGGAGACGAGACAGAGGTCGGCTCGATACCCCTCCGAGAGCGCTCGCTCGAGGTCGTCAGGCCCGTCGCCGACGATCGTGATCCGCTCGGGCTCGAGACCGAGTTTGAGGACTTCCGCCGCCAGGAAGGGCCCGTTCTTGTCCTCCCGGTCGCCGCGGACGAGCTCGCTGCCCGTGACGACGATCGCGGCTCGCGGGCGGCCGGTCCGGCTCAAGAGGGCGCTGAGACGACGCTGCGCGAGCGCACGACGAACACCTTCCCGTGCGGCAGGGCGACCTGCTGCCCGTTCACGCGCACCGAGACGTTCCGCGGCTTGGCGAGCGCGAGCTGCAGCCGGCGCCCCGTGAAGGTCTTCTGCTGCCCACGCTCGAGCGTCCCGCTGTAGAGGAGCTTCCCGGTGCCAGAGCGCATCCGGACCTCCATCCACGAGCTCCCCGCCTTCGCGCTGACGACGAGCTTCGCCCGAGCCGGTGACGCGCCTGACGGAGCCTGCTGGGTGGCGAGGCCCGGAACCGCCTCGCCCTCGGGGCCGCCGAACCGCCAGGCGGCGATCACGAGCGCCGTCACGATCGCGATCGCGAGCAGCGCTGCGACCGCGATACGCGACTCGCGCGCGACGTGGGCGCGACGAGGCGCCGGCGCGCGGCGGGCGCGAATCGGCGCCTCCTCTTCGACGGCGAACCGTGACTGGTACTCGTCCACGAACGGCTGCCCGTCGAGTCCCAGCGCCTCTGCGTACGAGCGCAGGAAGCCGCGGATGTACGTCGGCGCGGGCAGGAGGTCGAAACGCTCGTCCTCGAGCGCGCGCAGGTACTTCGGACGAATCTTCGTCCGCTCTTCGAGCTCCGGGAAGTCGAGTCCCTGGCGCGTGCGCGCGTCACGCAGGCTGGATCCGATGTCGAACACGCGCGGGACAGTGTAGTCCCGAACCGCGAGTCGCAGCCCGAGCGGCCGCGGGGTCCTCTCAGTTGCGCGTACCCACGTACTCGAGCAGCCCGAGGACGGCGAACGCGACGACGGAGGCGGAGGCCATGCAGATGCCGACGATGCCGAGCACCCTGCCGGCGCGCGCCACTCGCATCCCTCCCCCGCGCCCGAGCAGGACTGCGTTTCGCCGCCGAGCACGCCGTGCGAGCACGACCGCGAGGATCCCGAGGCATGCCGCGAATGGAATCCCGATCCAGCTGTCGCGGAGCTCGTACGCAGCGACGAAGCGCGTCACGTACACGGCGAGGGGCATCGCAGCGACCGACGCGATGCCTGCGACGAGCGACCAGATCGCGGCGTCGCTTCGCACTGCGCCCGCGCTACTGCTTGACGTACGGCTTGCCATCGGCGGCAGGCGGGATCGAGCGGCCGATGACGCCGGCCACCGCGATGATCGTGAGGACGTACGGGAGCGCGTTGAAGAGGAGCGGCGCGTAGCTCCCCTCCGCGAAGTAGGCGGGGATCCGGTCGGCCAGTGCGCTCGAGAACCCGAACAGGAGACAGGCTGCGAACGCCCCGAACGGCCTCCAGTTCCCGAAGATGAGCGCCGCGAGGGCGATGAACCCCCTTCCTCCGGTCATGTTCTGGTCGAACAGGTTCACGAGGCCCAGCGAGAGGTAAGCGCCTCCCATCGCGGCGAGCGCGCCGGATGTGATGACGCAGGCGTACCGAACGCCGTAGACGGAGATGCCGACCGTCTCGGCGGCACGGGGATGTTCGCCGACCGAGCGGATCCGAAGCCCGAGGGTGGTCTTGAAGATGACGAACCAGGAGAGCACCAGGACGACGAACGAGAGCCAGATCATGAGGTTGAGCGAGCCGAAGGCGTCTCCGAAGAACGGGACGTTCTGGAGCCCTGGGATGTTGACGTCGGGGATCCCCGGAACGGTCGTCGGCGTCCCGAGCTCGCCGTAGATGTCCACGAAGAGGTACCCGGTGATGCCGAGCGCGAGGAAGTTGATCGCAGTGCCGATGACGATCTGGTCGGCACGGAGATGGATGCAGAAGAACGCATGTAGAAGGGCCAGGAGCGCACCGGACGCCATCGCGATCACCAGGCCGAGGATCCACGAATCGGTCACGTCGGCACCCCAGATCCCGAAGAACGCGCCCATCAGCATGTCTCCCTCGAGGCCGATGTTCACGACGCCGGACCGCTCGGAGAAGAGTCCTCCGATCGCGGCGAAGGTGAGCGGCGTCGCATAGCGCAGCGTGGCGGCGATGAGCGCCGACCAGACGAAGACGAGGTCGAGGTGCGAATCACTCGACCGGGTCGCCGCGATGCCGAGCGACATCCCGGCGAGGCTCACGATCACGGCGCCGATGCCTGCGCGCCGCTCCCCGCGCGTCGTCGACCAGATCCCCGCGGCGATCCCGAGGAACCCGACTCCCAGCGGCCACCAGATCGTCCCGGCCTTGATCGGCGGCAGCGCGATGAGCACGGCGAAGAGGCCGAGGACGATCCCGACGATCGCTATCGAGTGCGGCTCGGTGAGGCGCCCCAGCCGTCCGCGCACGGGCGTCTCTGCGTGCGCGATCACGTCGCCGCCTCCGCTGCGATCTGCCGACGCTCGCGCCGGAGTTTCTTCCTCGCGTTCCAGAAGTAGAGAACGAGCACGTCAGCGCCCACGAAGAGAACGACGAGCCCCTGGATCATGAGCGAGAGGTTGTCCGCGAGCTCGGGCCGGAAGATCGCCGGATCGAGGTTCCTCGTCGACGTCCCGTTGAGGAGCGCTCCGAAGAGGAGACCTGCGAAACCGACTCCGACGGCGCGGTTCCTCCCGAGCAGCGCGACGGCGATACCGACGAAACCGATCGACGACGTCTGGACGTCGTTCACGGCAATGCGGTACTGCCAGCCGAGGACGTCGATCGCTCCCGCGATCCCGGCGAAGGTGCCGGCGATGGCCATCGCGAGGAAGTAGTTGCGGGCGACGCTGATGCCGCCGTAGCGCGCGGCGTCGGGGTTGTACCCGACTGCGCGGACCTGGTATCCGAGCGTCGTGCGCTCGAGGATGAGCCAGTAGACGACGAGGGCGCCGATGGCGATGAAGAAGCCGACATGGAGCCCCTGGAGCAGCGGGTTCCCCCAGAACGTGTACAGCCGCGAGGCCGTGGCCACGTCGTTCGAGACGGGCACCGCCTGCTGGCTCTGCACCGTGTTCTGCAACGGGCCTCCGAGACCGAAGAGGTACGTGCCGAACCAGAACACGATCCAGTTGAGCATGATCGTGACGATCACCTCGTGCGCCCCTACCGTCGCCTTCAGCAGCCCGGCGATACCCGCGAGCATTGCTCCAGCGAGGCAGCCGGCGGCGAGCGCAAGGATGATGTGGACGAGGCCGGGAAGGCCATGGAGCGACGAGCCGATCCAGACGCCCGCGATCGCCCCGATCATGTACTGGCCCTGGCCCCCGATGTTGAAGAGGCCGCAGCGGAAGGCGAACGCGACCGCGAGGCCCGTGAGGATCAGCGACGTCGTCAGCACGAGCGTCGTCTGCAGGTTGTAGGCCTCGTGCGACTGGAAGCTGTTCGTGTTCCACGGGAACCACACCCTGCTGTCCGTGAAGGGCACGCCGACCGAGTACGAGCCGACGTGGAAGAACCACGCGAGCCCTGTACCGTCGAAGATCGCGCGATAGGTCGAAAGCGGGTTCTTCCCGGTCGTGACGAGCACGACCAGACCGCCGATGGCGAAGGCGAGGAGCGTCGTCACGAGCGCGGTTGCGAGGCCGCCCGCACGCTGCAGCCCCGCGAGTCGCTGCGCCGCTCCTTCCTGCTGGCCCTCGTCTTCGGGAAGAAGCGGCCCCGTCGTCATGCCGCCACCTCGTCCTTCGTGCCGCCGAGCATCGCGAACCCGATCTCCTCCTCCGGGACGTCCGGCGGGTATTCGCCCACGATCCGGCCCTCGTACATGACGAGGATCCGGTCGGAGAGCGAGAGGATCTCGTCCAGCTCGAGCGAGACGAGGAGGATGCCGCGCCCCTCGTCGCGCTCCTCCACCAGCCGACGGTGCACGAACTCGATCGCGCCGACGTCGAGACCTCTCGTGGGCTGCGCCGCGATGAGCACCTTCGGGTCGAGATCGACCTCGCGCGCGACGACGACCTTCTGCTGATTCCCGCCCGAGAGCGCCTCGGCCTTCGTCTTCGGGCCGCCTCCGCGAACGTCGAACTCCTTGACGAGCTTCACGGCGCGGGCGATCAACTGGCCGGGCTTGAGCCAGCCGAGGCGCGAGTTCGGCTCGCGGTCGTAGGTGTGCAGCGCGAAGTTCTCGGCCAGGTCGAACTCGAGCACGAGCCCGCGCCTCTGGCGGTCCTCCGGGATGTGCCCGACGCCCGCGGCGAAGATCCGGTGTGTCGACGCCCCGGTCAGGTCCTGGCCGGCCATGATTACCCTGCCTGCCGTCTTCTCCCGGAGCCCGGTCAACGCCTCGATCAGCTGCGTCTGGCCGTTCCCGTCGACTCCCGCGATCCCGACGATCTCGCCGGAGCGTACGCTGAACGACACCCCGCGGACGGCGTCCAGGCCGCGGTCGTCGAGCGCGTGGAGGTCCTGGACATCGAGCAGCGTCTCCCCGGGCTGCGCCGGCGTCTTGTCGACGCGGAGGAGCACCTCCCGCCCCACCATCAACCGCGCGAGACTCTCTTCGGTCGCTCCTGCCGCCGGGAGCGTGTCGATCCGCTTGCCGCGGCGCAGGACGGTGATGCGATCGGCGATCTCGAGCACCTCGTTCAGCTTGTGGCTGATGAAGATGATGGACATGCCTTCCCGCCTCAGCATCTCCAGGATGCCGAAGAGCTCCGTCGCCTCCTGCGGGGTAAGGACGGCGGTGGGCTCGTCGAGGATGAGGATGTCGGCCTTGCGGTAGAGCGCCTTCAGGATCTCGACCCGCTGCTGCTGGCCGACGGTGATCTGGTCGATCCGCGCGTCGGGATCCACAGCGAGCGCGAACTGACCCGAGAGCGCCGAAACGCGCGCTTTCGCCGCCCGCTCGTCCAGGACGACCCCCGCTTGGTGCGGCTCGATGCCGAGGACGATGTTCTCCGCCACCGTCATGACGGGGATGAGCATGAAGTGCTGGTGCACCATGCCGATTCCGTGGTCGATGGCGTCGCGCGGCGAGCCGATCCGGATCGAGGACCCGTTCAGCAGGATCTCTCCCTCGTCCGGGTGGTAGAGGCCGTAGAGGATGTTCATGAGCGTCGACTTCCCGGCGCCGTTCTCGCCGAGGAGCGCGTGCACCTCGCCCCGCATCAGCTCGAAGTCGACGCGATCGTTCGCGAGAACGCCGGGAAAGCGCTTCGTGATGGCGCGCATCTCGAGGACGGGGCGAGCGCTCATCCGCGCGCGATTCTACGGCCGCCCGCGGACTCCGCGTCCACGAACGGCAGAGGGCGGGCCGCAGGCCCGCCCTCTGCCGCATCGACCCGCGACACTCAGTCCTACAGCTTCGCCGGGGGCTTGACCTTCCCCTGGATGATCAGCTTCCTCTGAACGTTCATCGCCGTGACGAACTTCTTCGGGACCCTGGGGCTGATCTTGCCGACGTCCTGACCGCGGTTCTTCAGGTCGAAGACGAGGTCGCCGCCGGTCTTCAGCTTGCCCTTCGCGTTCGCCGTCATGGCCGTGAAGGTCGCGGTGTCGACCCTCTTGACACCGCTCGTCAGGATGTGTGAACCGAGATAGGCCTGGTCGGCGTCGACGCCGATCCCCCAGACCTTCTTCTCCTTTGCGGCGTCGAGCGCACCGAGGCCGCAGCCGCCCGCGACCTGGAACACCGCCTGCGAGCCGCGGGCGATCTGGTTCAGGGCGATCTCCTTGCACTTGGGCGCCGCCGACGGCGGGAAGAGCCCGGAGTACTGGATGAGCACCTTGATCTTCGGGTTGTACTTCCGTGCGCCCGCCCGGTAGCCGGCGATCCAGTTGTCGACCGACGGGATCTTCTGCCCACCGACCGCGCTGATGACCTGCTTGCCGCCCTTCGCCTTCGCCATCTCGGCTGCGAGATAGCCGACGAGGTAGCCCGACTGCTCGGACTTGAAGACGTATCCGAGGGCATTCGTCGGCTTGTCCTTCAACGCCACCCACGGGAAGTCGACGATCGAGAAGTGCACGTTCGGGAACTGCGTCGCGGCCGTGTTCAGCGCGTCGCTGAGCAGGAACCCGTTCCCCTGCACGAGTCCGCCGTCGCCGACGTACTGCGCGGCGGCGACGAGGTTCGGCAGATAGTCGGACGTCGTCTTCGAGATGAAGACGCGGGTCTGGACGCCGGCCTTCTGCGCCTTCAGACGACCCACGTTCGCGAGGTGGTTGAACGAGCGGTCGTTCAACCCGGCCGTGTCGGTGACGAGCGCCGACTTGTTCGCCTCCGCCCTCGCCCCTGTGGCGATCGCTACGAGGCCGAGCGACGCGACGAGCACGCCGAGACAAACCACTGCTCTGCGTAGTGCCTTCACTTGCCCTCCTTACAGGTTTGGGCCTGCCGCCCTAGTTGGACGGTTGATCTAACCGCAAGTTGGGCCGCTGCGCCAGGGTGTAACGAACCGTTTCGCCTACGGAGGACTACGGATGCCGCCGGCGTCAGGCGCGTTCGAGCTCGGTCTCGGAGACCAGCACCCGCCGTGGCTTCGAGCCTTCGTATCCCGAGATGATCCCGCGACGCTCGAGCATGTCGATCAGACGCCCCGCCCGGGTGTAACCGACACGTAACCGTCGCTGCAAGAGCGAGACCGACGCGGTCTGCGTCTGCACGACGATGTCGATCGCCTGGTCGAGGAGCGGATCTTCGTCGGGGTCGAAGTCGCCGTCCTCCCCGTCGGCCTCGTAGGCATGCTCCGGCGCCTCGAGCAGGGACTCGTCGAGCTCCTGGGCGCGCTGCGTGCGGCACTGCTCGACGACGAGAGCGATCTCCTCCTCGCTCACGTACGCGCCCTGGAGGCGCTGCAGGCGGGACGTCCCGAGCGGCTTGAAGAGCATGTCGCCCTGTCCGAGGAGACTCTCGGCACCGGCCGTGTCGAGGATGACGCGCGAGTCCGTCTGGCTCGAGACGGCGAAGGCAATCCGGGAGGGGACGTTCGCCTTGATCATCCCCGTGATCACGTCCACGGACGGGCGCTGCGTCGCCAGGACGAGGTGGATCCCCACCGCGCGCGACTTCTGCGCGAGCCGGATGACACAGTCCTCGACCGCCTGCGGCGACACCATCATCAGGTCCGCGAGCTCGTCGATCACGACGAGCAGGTACGGAAGCGCGGCCTCGCCGCGCGAGCGGAGTGCCCTGTTCGCCTCCGGCAGGCTCCTCGCGCGGACGAACGAGAGCCGCTCGTAGCGGCGCTCCATCTCCTGGACGACGTTGAAGAGCACCGTCGCCGCCTCCTTGGGGCTCGAGACGACCGGAGTCAGGAGATGCGGGATCGACTCGTAGTAGCCGAGCTCGATCCGCTTCGGATCGATCAGGATCATCCGCACGTCGTCCGGCGTCGCCCGGAGGAGCGTCGAGGTGAGCATCGTGTTGATGCAGCCCGACTTGCCCGAGCCCGTCGTGCCGGCGATGAGGAGGTGCGGCATGCGCGCGAGGTCGGTCCAGACGGCGTTGCCCGAGATGTCCTTCCCGAGCCAGACGGCCAGCGGGCTCGCCGTCGCCGGCAGGTCGTCGTAGATGTCGCCGAGGGTGACGAGACGCGGCGACAGGTTCGGCACCTCGACGCCCACGGCCTGCTTGCCGGGGATGGGAGCCAGGATGCGGATCTCGGTGGTGGCGAGCGCGTACGAGAGGTCGTCCTTCAGCGCGGCGACCTTGGCGACCTTCGTCCCCGGCGCGAGCTGGAGCTCGTAGCGGGTCACGCGCGGGCCCGAGATCTGCCCGATCACGCTCGCCTCCACGCCGAACTCGGCGAGCGTGCGGACGAGCAGATCGGCCACCTGGGCGCCGGAATCTCCGCTCGGCGTGGCCGCAGCCGGTGAGCTGCGCAGGATCTCGCGATCCGGAAGGCGGTACTCGCTGTGCTCTCTGGAGGTCTCGAACGCCGCCGCGAAGCTCTCCGCGTCCGGCTCGAGCGGCGGTGGTACGAGCGGAGCGGGAGCGTCGAGCGACGGCGCCTCTCCGACGAGGTCGGGGTACGCCTCGGCTCCGTCGACGACGCGTTGCGGCTGCGCTGCGACCGCAGGGTGAGGAGGCTCGTCGTCGA
Organism: uncultured Actinomycetes bacterium; assembly: GCA_963809405.1. Classification (GTDB taxonomy): domain Bacteria; phylum Actinomycetota; class Thermoleophilia; order Gaiellales; family Gaiellaceae; genus GMQP-bins7. The sequence continues at coordinate 426,727 of CAWEJN010000001.1, read as the reverse complement.
CGTACGGCGCGTCGCCCTGCGACTGGGTCTCGGTCGAGACCCAGTCGAGCGCTCGCCTGGCGCCAGCACCCGCGCGGCGGGCCACGTGGCCCGTTCGGCGCAGTACGGCACCGGTCGAGGCGCCGCTGACGAGGAAGATCCCCGCCACGAGCAGCGTCGCGCCGACGATGGCGGCTCCCGTCTCCCCGATCAGCCCGGCGAGCGCCCCGCCGAGCAGGACGCCCAGCCAGCCGCCGCTGTCGCGGCCGAGGAGCGTCATGAGACCGATGAAGCCGACGCCGAGCCCGAGCCGGAACGGACGCACGTCGAGGAGGTCGCTCCTCGCGGTGACGAGCCCGCCGGCGGCGACGAGCGCGACCGGAAGGACATAGGCCGCGTCGCCCATGAGCGACTCGAGAGAGCTCGCGAGCCACGAGCCGACGGCTCCGCCGTCGAGGCCGAGATAGAGGATCGCGGAGAGAACGAGCCCGAGTGAGAGGACTCCGAGCCCGAGCAGCTCGGTCTCGTGCTGGGACCGCGTGCGGCGCGTGCGCTTCTTCACGCGCGCGGGGACGCGTGGCCGAAGCAGCCGCTTCTTCTTGCGAGCAGCCATGTGCGTCGCACGTTCTGCGCCTGCCTGCCGTCTCCTGCGCGGTCGGGGCTACATGCGGAGCGTCGCCAGCAGCGCCCGCTCGTCGAGGAGGAGGTCGAGCGCGTCCAGGATCGAGGAGCAGACGACGTCGGCCAGGCGGATGGCAGCCGCAGCCGCCCCCTCCGGGCCGACGACGACGATGCCGAGCGCCGCGATCTCGAGCATCGGAGCGTCGTTCGCGCCGTTCCCGATCGCGGCGCACCGCTCGGGGCCGAGCTCCCACACGCAGCGAGCCTTCTCGTCTCCGGTCGTCACCGTGCGCGAGTGCGCCTGCAGCTCCGCGCTCACGCCCGCGAGGACTCCGAACGTGTCCGCCGACAGGAGCTGCACGTCGAGCCTCTCGCCCAGCCGCTCGAGCCGCTCGGCCACGCCCTCGATCAGCGCGCCGTGATTGGTGAGGGTGCCGTTCAGGTCGAGCACGAGGTGCTCGAGCTCGAGCCCCTCGCGGCCCGGGATGTCGACCGAGATCGGCATGACCCGATCATCACCGATCCGTAGAGCGATAGCGTGCGCCCGTGCTCGAGCGAGTCCGCCGGATCCCGGCAAACGTCCGGGCGGTCAGCGTCGTCTCCCTCGTGAACGACCTCGCGAGCGAGCTCGCCTACCCCGTGGTCCCGCTCTTCCTCACGATCGTCCTCGGTGCGCCGGTGGCGGTCCTCGGCCTGATCGAGGGGATCGCGGAAGGCGTCGCCGTCGGCCTCGGAACCGTGTCGGGCTGGGTCTCCGACCGCGCCGGAGGACGTCGCGTCCCGTGGATCGCGACCGGGTACACGCTGACCGCGGTCTCGCGCGCCGCCGTCGCGGCCGCGCAGCACTGGGGACTCGTCCTCGCCGGACGGCTCGTCGACCGCACCGGCAAGGCGGTGCGGACCGCGCCACGCGACGCGCTCATCCGCGACTCGACGCCGCCAGAGCTCCTCGGCGCGAGCTTCGGCTTCCATCGCGCGCTCGACACGACCGGCGCGACGCTCGGCCCGCTCCTGGCGGTCGCGCTCCTCGCCGGAGGGGCCTCGTTGCGCACCGTGCTCTGGGTCTCGGTCGTCCCCGGTCTCCTCGCCGTCCTGCTCGTGCGCCGCGTGCGCGAGGCACCTGCAAAGCCAGAGACGGCGCAGGTCGAGCCTCGGCTGCGGCCCGGCTACTGGTGGGTCGTCGCCGGCGCGACGGTGTTCTCGCTGGGGAACTCCTCGAACGCCTTCCTGCTCCTGCGGGCCGACAACCTGGGCCTCTCGGCGACCCTCGTCATCCTCGCCTACGCCCTCTACAACCTCGTCTACGCGAGCTTCGCCTGGCCGCTCGGCTCGCTCTCCGACCGGATTCCGCGTGGGTTCGTGCTCGCGGGCGGGATCGCGGTCTACGCGCTCGTCTACGCCGGTCTCGCGCTCGCATCCGACTCGTGGGCCGTATGGCCGCTCTTCGCGCTGTATGGGCTCTTCGTCGCCGCGACGGACGGCGTGCTCAAGGCGTGGGTCGCGGACCAAGTCGACGGCCCGATGGCCGGGACCGCCTACGGCGTGTACGCGGGCTGCGTCGGCGGTGCGCTCCTCGTAGCCAGCCTCCTCGCCGGGATCCTCTGGGAGGAGGTCAGCCCGTCGGCGGCGTTCTGGGCGGGCGCGTTCTTCGCCGTCCTCTCGCTCCCGCTCGTCCTGCTCGCGAACCGCGTCGCGCAGCGCTAGCCGACGGGCTCGAACGCGGCGCAGAGCATCCCGAAGTACGTCGGTCGCTCGTACGACAGGAAGTCGACCCGGAAGCCGTCCCCGAGCGCGCCGTTGAGGACGGCCAGCTGCCAGAGGCTGTCCGCGCTCGCGGCCCCGACGATCGGCTCGAGGGAGAGCACGTCACCCAGCCGGTTCTCGCACACGAGCTCGACGACCCGCTCGTCGTACTCGGCCGCTGCGGGGTCGAACCCGAACGGCCCGTCGGGATCGTGGGCGTGTCCATGGTCGGCGCTCGCGATGATCGCGGCCCGTCGTCCGGCGAGCGCACCGGCGAGCGCGGCTCCCCCACGGACGTGGTCCTCGAGCGAGAGATCGCGGGCGGGCGAGAGGACGACGACCGGCGGCGGGTCTTCCAGCCGGCCGCCGACGAACCAGAGCGGGATGAGCGTCCCCCAGTCCATGGGCATGACGGCCACTGCCTCGTCGTTCGACCCGTAGCTCACGCCCACGGCCGGGAGCGCCGCCGCCCGGAACGCGGCGAGGACTGCGGCTGCCGCGTCCACATCGACGGCTGCGGTCAAGTCGATTCGCTCCCCGGGCGCGCTCAACGCCAGACCCTGCTCCTCGAGCGAGCCGGCGAGGCTCGCGGCGGTGACGACCGCGAATGCTCCTTCGACGTGGACGTTGTGCGGGGTGACGACGACCGTGACGTCCGGCGCAGCTCGTTCGAGTCTCCTGCCGAGCTCCACCAGCGCGAGCCTCGTCGGCGATCCCGCGACGAACGCCGGATCGCCGTGCGGCGCGACGACGCCGAGGACGACGGTCATCGCCCTGCTCGTGCGCGAGCGGCGGCGAGGACGGCCTGTGCGTCGTCACGGTTCCCGAAGCCGCGCGTCGTCGTCTCCCCCTTTCCGACTTCGAGGTCCTTGTAGACCTGGAAGAAGTGCTCGATCTCGTTCCGCAGCTCGGAGGGCACGTCGTGGACGTCACCGACGCGCATCCAGGACGGGTCCTTGAGCGGGACGCAGATGATCTTCTCGTCCGGGCCTTTCTCGTCGGCCATGTGGAAGACGCCGACGACGCGCGTGCGGATGCGGCAGCCTGGGAACGTCGGCTCGCCGACGAGGACGAGTGCGTCGAGCGGGTCGCCGTCCTCGCCCAGAGTGCCCTCGATGAAGCCGTAGTCGGCCGGATAGGCCATCGATGTGAAGAGCCGCCGGTCGAGGACGATCGCGCCGAGCTCCTCGTCGAGCTCGTACTTGTTCCGCGAGCCGGACGGCACCTCCACGAAGACGACGACGTCGGTCATGCGCGGAGGCTAGCCCAGTCCCGCGCGCGGCGAGCCTCTACGCTGCCGCCGTGTCTCGCGCCCGGGACGACGCTCGCGCCTTCGCCCTCTCGCTCCCGGAGACGACCGAGGATCACCCGTGGGGCGAGGACGTCGTGAAGGTGCGCGGGAAGGTCTTCGTCTTCCTCGGGACCGCCGCCTCGCGCCGGCTGACCGTGAAGCTCGACGAGTCTCACGCGCACGCGCTCTCGATCGACGGCGCCGAGCCTACCGGCTACGGCCTCGGGAAGGCGGGCTGGGTGACCGTGCCCCTGGCCGGGAAGGGCGTCGGGAAGACGCTCGTCCGCGACTGGATCGAGGAGAGCTATCGCATCGTCGCGCCGAAGCGGCTCGTCGAGCGTCTCGGCACATCGGCGGGCGCGTGAGACTCCCGCTCGTCGCGATCGGCGTCGTTCTCGCCGGTGCGTCGTTGTCCGGCTCCGGTGCGGCGACTCCGGGGAGCGACCGAACGTGGACGCTCGCGGAGGCGACGCGACAGCTCGAGGCGACGCATCCGTTCGCGATCGTCGACCGGACGCAGGCCGACGAGCCGCGCTTCGTGGTCGACACGGCGTCGGTCTCGGCGTCACGCGTGCATCCCGCCGGACGACCGACGATGCGCGGCAGGACGAAGACGTGGCGGAGCTTCCGGTTCGACGGACGGGTGGGCGATCTCCTGACCGGGACCCGGGCGAGCGTCAGCTTCGTCTTCTCCCCCGCTCCCCGACGCGGAATCCGCCTGCGTGAGTTCCGCGGCCCGCCGCCGAACGGGCACGAGCCCACCTTCCCCGTCCGCGCGGCGTTCTACTACGCCTGGTTCCCCGAGCTCTGGACGCTCGGCGGGCTCACGCCGTACACCCACTACCACCCGTCGCTCGGCCTCTACGACTCGGGGAGCGCCGAGATCCTGCGCGACCACGTGGCCGCAATGCGCTACGCGGGGCTCGACGCCGGCATCTGGTCGTGGTGGGGTATCGGTGATCCGACCGACGAGCGGTTCGAGACCGCGCTCGAGGTCGCGCGGCCGACCCCATTCCGGTGGGCGGTGTACTACGAGCGCGAGGGCTACGGGAACCCGTCGAGCGACGACATCCGGCGTGATCTCGAGTACATCCGCGACCGCTACGGCTCGCAGCCGGGTTACTTGCGCCTGGGCGGGCGGCCGGTCGTGTTCGTCTACTCGTCCGGCGACGACTGCGAGGTCACCGACCGCTGGAAGCAGGCCGACCCCGGCGGGCTCTTCATCGTGCTGAAGGTGTTCGCGGGCTACGCGACCTGCCCGTCGCAGCCCGACGGCTGGCACCAGTACGGCGCCGACTTCGCGACGGGGATCAACCGTCAGCCCGGGTACGCGACGACGATCATGCCCGGGTTCTGGAAGGCGGACACGGCCGTGAGCCCGTTCCCGCGCGATCTCGAGCACTGGCAGGCGAACGTCCGCGCGCTGGCCGACTCCGGAGATCCGTTCCAGCTCGTCGTCAGCTTCGACGAATGGGGCGAAGGGACGGCCGTCGAGAGCGCGGACGAGTGGGCGACGCCGTCCGGGTACGGCGCCTACCTCGACGCCCTCCACGACGTTCTCGGATCGCGCTAGGCGTCTACGCGGCGAGCGCGCGCAGATCGTCGACCGTCGAGCCGAGCAGCGTGTCGCGGAGGTCGAAGAGCCCCGCCCAGAGCGACGAGCGGTCGGGAGCGGCGCCGAAGCTGGCCGCACTCCCGAGCCCCTCCAGAGCGCGCACGAGCACGGCGAGCTCGAGGTAGACGGAGGCGACGCGATTCGGGCACGCGCGTACACCCGCGCGGTCGAGCACGGGCCGCCACTCGACGAGCTCCGCGAGCCCAGGCCCGCCGTACCACGACCGGCCCTCCGCTAGCTCCGGCTCCAGCTCGAGCAGGTACCGCGACAACGGACGCTCGAGCCCTGCGATCGCCGTCTCCACGCGGTCGGCGGCACGACGGAGCGCCGCCTCTCGCCCCCCGGCGGTCGGCGGAAGCGCCTCCCCCCGCTTCCAGCGCTCGAGGAGGCGACAGAACGCGAGCGCCGCGACCTCGCACGCCTGGAGCTGCCGTACGAGCCGAGCGGCGCTCGAGTCGCTCGCCGCGTGATCCTCTATGACCGCGCCCCACCCTTCGCCCACGGCTAGACCTCGATCACCACGGGGAGGACCATCGGGCGGCGCCGCGTGCGGTCGTAGACGATCTGCCCGACCGCGTCGTGGATGTGCTCCTGGAGGAGCTTGATCTCCGTGGCGTGCTCGGCCGAGAGCGCGCGGACGACGCGATCGGCCTCGTCTCGAAGCTCGTCCAGGAGGTCCTCCGACTCGGCGAAGCCCCGTGCGATCAGCTCCGGGGGCGCCATCTCGCCGCCGTCCGAGGACGTCAAGGTCGTGACGACGATGAGGACGCCGTCCTCCGACAGCCGCCTCCGGTCGCGGAGCGCGACGTCGCGGACATCGCCCACTCGCAGCCCGTCGACGAAGGTGATTCCAGCGTCGACGTGATCGACGAGGCGTGCGCCGCCGCGTGCGAGCTCGACGACCGAGCCGTTCTCCGCGAGCACGATCCGCTCCTCCGGAATCCCCGCGTCGCGCGCGAGCTTCGCGTGCGCGGCGAGCATCCGGTACTCGCCGTGGATGGGCATGACGTACCGCGGGCGGAGGAGCGAGAGCATCGTCCGGAGCTCCTCCTGATACGCGTGTCCGGAGACGTGGACCGGCGCGATCTCCTCGTGCAGGACCTCGGCCCCCGAGCGCGCGAGCTGGTTGATCGAGTCGTGCACGCGCAGCTCGTTCCCGGGCACCGGCTTCGCCGAGATGATCACCGTGTCGCCGTGCTCGACCGCGAGCGTCGGATGGTCGCCGTACGCGATCCTCGTCAGCGCGGAGAGCGGCTCTCCCTGGCTGCCCGTGCAGAGCGCCAGGACGCGGTCCGGAGGAAGCGACGCCGCCACGTCCGGATTGACGATCTCCTCCTCCGGGAAGTCGACGTAACCGAGATTCCGCGCGATGTTGATGTTCTTGCGCATCGAGCGCCCGACTACCGTGATCTTGCGGCCGCATTCGATCGCGACGTCCGCGGCCTGCTGCATGCGGTGGATGTTCGAGGCGAAGGTGGCGACGAGGATCCGTCCGCGGCGGAGCGGGAAGAGCGAGCGGAACGCCTCCCCCACGAGCCGCTCGGAGCCCGTCGTCCCGGGCCGCTCCGCGTTCGTCGAGTCGCCGAGGAGGAGGTCGACGCCGCGATTGCCGATCTCGGCGAGCTTGCCGACGTCCGTCTTCAGGCCGTCGACGGGCGTGTGATCGAGCTTCCAGTCGCCCGTGTGGACGACCCTGCCGGCCGCGGTCTCGATGACCACGGCGACGGAGTCCGGAATCGAATGGGCGACCCGCACGAACTCGAGCCGGAACGGGCCGAGCTCGAGAGGCTCGTCGCCCGGCGCGGCCTCGACGAGCTCCGAGGCCTGCCCGAGACCGTGCTCGTCGAGCTTCGACTTCACGAGTGCGAGCGTGAGCCGAGTGGAGACGATCGAGTCGACCTCCACGTCCCGCAGGAGGTACGAGAGCCCGCCGACGTGGTCCTCGTGCCCGTGCGTGAGGACGACGGCGCGGACGCGGCGCCCACGCAGATACGAGACGTCCGGCAGGAGCAGGTCGACTCCGAGATGCTCGTCCCGAGGGAAGGCGAGGCCGGCGTCGACGACGATGAGCTCGCCGGCGATCTCGTAGACGGTCATGTTCTTGCCCACCTCGCCAAGCCCGCCGAGGGGGACGATCCGCAGCGTGTCGCTCACGGGCAGGCCTCTGCCCCGAGAGCGAGGAGGGGTGTGGGGAACCAGGGGGTTCCCCACGTTCTCGGAAAGAAGGGGGCTCGAGGGGGAAACATGGTTTCCCCCTCGACCGCGAGTCGAAGGCGAGCGGTGCTCATGGGCAGACCTGTGCCCCGCGAGCGGGGAGGGCTATGGGGAACCGAAGGCCAGCGGTGTTCATCTCCGACTGAGTCTACGGGCGGCCGGAGCCGCGCTACAGGGCGAAGACGTCAATCGTGAAAAGATCGCCGTCGATCCGCTCTGCCCGGACGACCGTGTCGCCGGAACGATCGGCGAGCGCGTCGAGCGCCGGAATCGACTCCGACGCAGGCTCGCCGTCGACGGAGACCTCGCGATTCCCGCCGACGACGCTGAGCTCCACGACGTCCCCCTCGACGCCGGGGATCTCCGCGACGGACACGTGCTGTGCGGAGACCGACCAGATGTCTCCGTCGTCCCGTACGGCCAGCGCGCGATACGGCGGCGAGATGTGCTCCTCGAGCGCGTCGGCGAGCGGGGAGAGCGAGCCGTCGACGACGTCCTCTTCGACGATGAGGCTCCCGTCGTCGAGAGCGACGAACGAGACTGAGTCTCCGCTCAGATCCGGCGCGTGCGCCGAGGCGACGGCGTCCCACGTCCGGCCGGACGCGGCGCCGGTGACGCCCGGGATCCCTCCGCCGGGCTGCTCCTCGAAGCCCGACACGCTAGACGACCGCCGGCTGGAGGAGTCCGAGCCGCTCGAGGCAGCCGCGAACCTGCTCCCGCTCGTCCTCCGTCGCTTCCACGAGCGGCAGGCGCAGGCCGCCGACATCGTGGCCGAGGAGGTTCAGCGCGCACTTGATCGCGATCGGGTTGACGACGACGCGGAGGAGGTCGATCGAGGGTCGAAGCTCCTCGTCGATCGCGCGGGCAAGCTCCAGGTTGCCCGAGCGGAAGTGCCTCACCATGTCCCTCACCCGCAGCCCGACGACATGGGTGTGCACGCACACGCCTCCGCGTCCACCGAGCTCGAGGAACGGGAGGACGAGATCGTCGTCGCCCGCGTAGAGGTCGAGACCGAGGTCGACGATCGCCCGCGCCTGCTCGAGATCGGGGTTCGCCTGCTTGACCGCTTTCACGGTCGGGATCTCGGCGAGCTGCGCGATCGCGTCCGTCTCGAGGTTGAGGACGACCCGGCCCGGGATGTTGTAGACGACGATCGGACGGTCCGACATCTGCGCGATCGCCTTGAAGTGCTCGACGATCCCGCGCACCGGAGGTTTCGAGTAGTACGGCGTCACGACGAGGAATCCGTCGACGCCGATGTCGTGGGCGCGGCGAGTGAGGTCTACCGAGTGCTTCGTGGAGTAGGTCCCCGTGCCGGCGACGACGGTCGCGCTGCCACCGACCTCGTCCACCGCAGCCTCGTAGAGCGCGAGGCGCTCGGTGTCCGACAGGGTCGGGGACTCGCCCGTCGTGCCCGTGATCACCAGGCCGTCCGACCCGTGGTCGACGAGGTGGCTGGCGAGCGCCCGGAACCGCACGATGTCGACCTCGCCCCTCGGGGTGAAGGGCGTGACGATCGCGGTCAGGACCTCGCCGAGCACGTCAGGCATCGTACTCCGCCGGGGCGCGTCCGAAGAACGAGCTGGAGACCATGTAGAAGGCGGCGATCACCCCGAAGAGGACCGCGCTCGCCTGCGGCGACACGAACGCGACGAGGGTCGCCGCCGCGTACATCGGCGTCCCCGGGAGGTAGCTCCGCGTGATGCCGCTCACCTCCTTCGAGTCGACGTCCGGGTGGAGGAGGCGCTTGTCATGCGACGCGTAGAGCCACACCGAGTTGAAGAAGACGGCGGTCACGGTGAGCGTGATCCCGTACAGCAACGCCGCGGCCAGCCCGTCGTCGCCGCGGACGAACTCGGCCAGGATCCTCGTCGGGAACGGGACGAACGCAATGCATGCGAGCAGCCCGAGGTTGAGAAAGAGGAAGCGCTCGTCGACCTTTTCGATCTGCCGGATGAGCCGGTGGTGGTTCACCCACATGATCCCGATCGTCACGAAGCTCACCGCGTAGCCGGCGTACTGCGGCCAGATATCGAGGAGTGCCTTCCCGAGCGACTCGTTGGAGCCGGCCGGGATTCCGACGTCGATGATCAGGAGCGTCGCCGCGATCGCGAAGATCCCGTCGGCGAAGGTCTCGAGGCGCCCGGGAGTCATGTTCGCCCAGTTCGCGTGTGACACGCTGGGTCCTCGTCGTCATCGTCGAGCGAAGGAGGGCAGGCGTGATGCTGAAGGAATTCAGGGACTTCCTCATGCGCGGGAACCTCGTCGAGCTGGCGGTCGCGTTCGTCATGGGCGTCGCGTTCGCCGCGGTCGTGAACTCGTTCGTGAACGACCTCGTCATGCCGGTCATCGCGATGATCTTCGGCAAGCCGGACTTCTCCGACCTGACGTTCACGATCAACGACGCGGTGTTCCGCTACGGCTCGTTCATCACCGCGGTGATCACGTTCGTCGCGATCGCGGCCGCGGTCTTCTTCTTCGTCGTGAAGCCCATGGACGCGATCAGGGCGCGGATGACCCGGACCGAGGAAGCGGCCGTCGACGACGAGGAGCGCCGCCACCAGGAGCTCCTCGCCGCGCTCAGGACGCGGTAGAGGCGTCGGCGCCGAGGGCCTCTGCCGCATCCGCGAACGTGCGCCGGAGGCCGTCGTCGAGGAAGACGAACCGGATCTCGTCGAAGCGATCCGCGAGCTCGGCCACCGCGGCCACGGAGACCGCGGCGGCGAGCTCTGGTGGATAGCCGTAGATCCCGGTCGAGATCGCCGGGAACGCGATCGTGGGGCAGCCGAGCTCCTCGGCGACCTCGAGCGACCGCCTGTACGCGGACGCGAGGAGCGTCGGCTCCCCGTGCAGTCCGTCTCGGAACACTGGGCCGACGGCGTGGATCACGTACCTGGCGGGGAGCCGGCCGGCGCCCGTCGCCTTCGCGTCTCCCGTGGCGCACCCTCCCAGGCGGGCGCACTCGTCGAAGATCTCGTCGCCGCCCGCGCGGCGGATCGCGCCACACACGCCCGCTGCGGCGACGAGCGCCTGGTTCGCGGCGTTGACGATCGCGTCGACGCGCTGCTCGGTGAGGTCGCCGACGACGAAGGAGATAGTCACGCGCTCAGAGGAGCGCGTCGAGCCCGACGGTCAGACCGGGAGGCAGCGAGCCGATCTTCTCGAGCGCGAGCAGCACGCCTGGGACGAACGCCTCGCGCGACGTCGTGTCGTGGCGGATCGTGAGCGTCTCCCCCGGCCCGCCGAAGATCACCGCCTGGTGCGCGACGAGCCCGGGAAGGCGAATCGAGTGGATCGAGGGATCGGTTCCCATGCGGGCAGCGGTCGTCATCGCCGTCCCCGACGGCGCGTCGCGCTTCGTCTCGTGGTGGAGCTCGACGATCTCCGCGCGCGGGAAGAGCTGCGCGGCCTCCTCCGCGAAGCGCATCATCAGCACCGCGCCCCGCGAGAAGTTCGGCGCGTGGAAGCAGGCGACGCCGGCCTCGCGGGCACCTGCGTCGAGCGCGTCTGCGTCGAAGCCTGTCGTCCCGACGACCAGCGGCACACCGGCCGAGAAGCAGCGCTCGGCGTTCTCTGCGATCGCGTCCGGACGTGTGAAGTCGACCGCCGCGTCACAGCCCTCCGGGCCGTGCTCGCGGGCGTCCACGACGTCGTGCCCGGCCGCCTCGAGCGCCGGCGCGAGCGCCGTCCCGACCTTCCCGTCCTTCCCGAAGACGGCGACGCGCACTACGCCGCCCGCGAGAGGAGCGACGGGTTGACCTTCTCCACCGCCTGGCGGAAGCGCGCCTCGTCGGGGCCGATCCCGGCCGCAGAGAGGCGCCCCGGCGCGAAGAGCTCGGCGGCGAGATCGGCGACGTCCGCGGCGGTGACGGCCTCGAGGCGGCGCACGATCTCGTCCACCTCGAGCAGCGGCACGTCGGTGACCGTCGCCTTCCCGAGGCGCGTCATGCGCGTCGCGGTCGACTCGAGCGACAGGAGGAGCCGGCCCTTGAGGTTCTCCTTGGCGCGGGAGAGCTCGTCCGGCTTGACGTTCCCCTGCGCGAGATCCAGGAGCTCGGCGACTGCGATCTCGAGGCAGGTCGCGAGGTTCTCCTCCCGCGTGCCGACGTACAGCCCGACCTGGCCGGCGTCCGAGTACTCGGAGAGGTAGCTGTACACCGAGTAGGCCATCCCTCGCTTCTCGCGGATCTCCTGGAAGAGCCGGGAAGAGGCCGAGCCGCCGAGAATCGCGTCGAGGATGGAGGCGGCAAAGCGGCGCTCGTCCGAGCGGTCGATCCCCGGCGCGGCAAGGCAGACGTGGTACTGCTCGGTGTCCTTCCGCTGGAAGCGAAGAGCCGGCGCGGGAAGCCGTCGCACCGCCTTGCGCGCGAGCGGCCTCCGGCCTGCAGCCGCTCCGTCGCCCCGCTCGCGGAGCAGTGCGACGAGGCGCTCGTGGTGGAGGTTCCCAGCCGCAGCGAGGACGACGCGCGGGCCGGCGTACGCACGGCGGTGGTAGGCGGAGAGCGCCCGGGTCGACACGGTCTGGATCACGTCCGCCCGACCGATCACGGGCCTACCGAGCGGGTGCCCGCCGAACACTGCGTCGGCGGCGATGTCGTGCACCAGGTCGTGCGGAGTGTCCTCGACCATCGCGATCTCCTCGAGCACGACCTCCCGCTCGGAGTCGACATCCCCGAACGAGGGGCGGAACACCATGTCGGCCATCACGTCGAGCGCCGTTTCGAGGCGGTCGTCCGGGATCCGGGCGTAGACGACCGTCGTCTCGCGCGAGGTGGCCGCATTCAGCTCGCCGCCGAGCTCGTCGAAGATCTCGGCGATCTCCTTCGCGCTGTACCGCGACGAGCCCTTGAAGAGCAGGTGCTCGATGAAGTGGGAGACCCCGGCGCGCGCGTCGGGCTCGTCGCGCGAGCCGGCGCCGATCCAGAAGCCGAGCGCGATCGACCGGACGCCGGTCAGGCGCTCCGAGATGACGCGCTCCCCACCCTCGAGATCGGTCAGCTGGTGGCGCATTCCGCGGTGATGGTAGACGGGGGCGGCAGACGCCGCCCCCGTCCGCATCGCTACGAGCGCTCGCGCTCGCGCGGCCGTCCGCGGCCGCGGTCACGCGGCCCGCGGGGGCGCTCCTCGCGCTCCTCGCGGGGCGGCGCGTTCTTCGCCCGCTCGATCAGCTCCTCGGGCTGGACGAGGTTGCCGTTCTCGTGCTTGGCCACGAGCTTGAGCCCGATCCGGCCACGGTCCTTGTCCACCTCCTGGACGAGCACGTCGAGCACGTCGCCGCGCGTGATCACGTCCTCGATGTGACCGACGCGGCCTGGGCCCACGTTCGAGACGTGGAGCAGGCCGTCCGTCCCCTTCTTGAGTTCGACGAACGCGCCGAACTGCGTGGTCTTGACGACCTTGCCGGTGTACGTGTCGCCGACCTCGGGGGACTTCGTCAGGGCGGTGACCGCGGCGATCGCCGCCTCGGCCTTCGTCCCCTCGGTCGCGTAGATGAGGATCGTGCCGTCCTCCTCGATGTCGATCTGGACCTCGTAGTCAGCCTCGAGCCCGCGGATCGTCTCGCCGCCCTTGCCGATGACGAGGCCGATCTGCTCCGGGTCGATCTTGACGGTCGAGATCCGCGGCGCGTGTCCCGCGAGGGCGACGCGCGGCTCGGGGATCTCCGCGAGCATCGTCTCGAGGATCGACTCGCGCGCCCGCTTCGCCTGCTCGAGCGCCGAGCGCATGATCTCCTGCGTGACGCCGGTGATCTTGATGTCCATCTGCAGAGCGGTGATCCCGTCACGCGTCCCCGCGACCTTGAAGTCCATGTCGCCGAGGTGGTCCTCCGCTCCCTGGATGTCGGTGAGGATGACGTAGTCGTCGCCCTCCTTGACGAGGCCCATCGCGATGCCCGAGACGGGCGCCTCGATCGGGACGCCCGCGTCCATCAGGGCAAGCGTCGATCCGCACACGGAGCCCATCGAGGACGAGCCGTTCGACTCGAGCGTCTCCGAGACGAGCCGGATCGTGTACGGGAAGTCCTCCACCGACGGGATCACGGCCTCGAGCGCGCGCTGCGCGAGCGCCCCGTGGCCGATGTCACGCCGCTTCGGCCCGCGCATGAACCCGGTCTCGCCGACCGAGTAGGGCGGGAAGTTGTAGTGGTGGATGTAGCGCCGCTGCTGCTCGCGGGAGAGGTCGTCGATCTTCTGCCCCTCCTTCACCGTGCCGAGCGTCAGCAGGGTCATGATCTGCGTCTGGCCGCGGGTGAAGAGCGCGGACCCGTGCGTCCTCGGGCTCACGGTCACCTCGCACGTGACCGGGCGGATCTCCTCCGAGCCGCGGCCGTCTGGCCGCCGTTTGTCGACGGCGATCTTCTTGCGGACGAGGTCCTTGTAGATCGACTCGCACGCACGCTTGATGTACTGCTTCGTCACCGAGTCCTTGACCGGAAGCTCGCCCTCGGCCGGCGCCGGGCCGACCGGGAACGGAAGCGCGACCTCCTCGAGGATCCGCTCGTAGAGCAGGTCACGCTTCGCGGAGCGGAGCTCCTTCGAGTCCTGCTCGGCGTCGGTCAGCTCGCGGAGCTCCGAGAGGAACTGCTCGCGGACCGGGCCCTCGACGGAGGCCACGCGCGCCTTCTCGAGGATGGACGCAAAGCCCGCGCGGACCTGTCCGCGCTTCGTCATGTCCTCTTCGGTCGACGACATCGTGATGTCGGGCGAGGCCTCCTCGACGAGCTCGTCGACGGCCGTTGCGGCCTCGCGGAGCCCGTGCTCGGCGATCGCCGCTGCCACTGCCGATCCGTGGGCAGTGTCGAGCTCGGCCGTGAGGTCGACGTCGACCCACTTCGACTTGCCGACCTGCGCACGCAGGTCCTCGAGCGCGTCGCAGATCTTGCGGATCTCCGAGTGCGCCAGCTCGAGTGCCTCGAGGATCGTGTCCTCCGGGATCTGCTCCCCGCCTGCCTCGACCATCGTCAGCGCCTCGCGAGTGCCGACGACGATGAGGTCGAGAGACGAGCTCTCGAGCTCCTCGAGCGACGGGTTGACGACGAACTCGTCCTCGACGCGGCCGATCCGGACGGCGCCGATCGGGCCGAGGAACGGCAGGGGCGAGATCTGCAGCGCCGCCGAGGCCCCGTTGATGCAGAGGATGTCGTGCGGCGTGACGAGATCCGCGGAGAGGACGGTGCAGATGACCTGCACCTCGTTGCGGAAGCCCTTCGGCCAGAGCGGCCGGATCGGGCGGTCGATCATGCGCGCCGTCAGCGTCGCCCGCTCGGTCGCGCGTCCTTCCCGCTTGAAGAAGCCGCCCGGAATCTTGCCGGCGGCGTACATCCGCTCCTCGACGTCGACCGTCAGCGGGAAGAAGTCGGCGTCGGGGCGCGAGTCCGGACGTCCGACTGCTGTCGCGAGGATCATGGTCTCGCCGGAGCGGCAGAGGACAGCTCCGTCCGCCTGCTTGGCGAGCTTGCCCGTCTCGAAGACGATCTCCTGACCGCCCACGTCGACGGACACCGTGGCGATTCGCCCGGTGGTAGTGCTCATGTGCTGTGTCCCTTCACTCTTCCTTCGATTCGGAAGGTGGAGGTTTGAGTCAGTCCCGCGAGCTTCGGAGCGGGGCTCGCTCAAACTTCCACCTCCCGCCGGCTGGAGCTCCTACCTGCGCAGGCCGAGCTCCTTGATGAGGGCGCGGTAGCCCTCGACGTCCTTGCGCTGGAGGTAGTTCAGGAAGCGCCGGCGACGGCCCACGAGCTTCAGGAGGCCGCGCCTCGAGTAGTGGTCCTTCGGATGCTGGCGCAGGTGCTCCGTGAGCTCGTCGATCCTCCGTGTGAGGAGGGCGACCTGCACCTCCGCCGACCCCGTGTCCGCGGGTCCGCGGCCGTGCTTCCCGATCACTTCCAGCTTGGCTTCCTTGGTGAGGCTCACAGGATCTCCTCTCGTAGTTCGGCTCCGCGATCCCCGCTCCGCGTGAAGGAAGTCACACGCCGAAGCCGCGACTGCGGTCTCGGGAAGGGTAGCAGCCGTCTCCTCGTCCGCCCCCGGCGGCACAATCGGCCGGATGCGTCGGGTCGTCTGGGTCGTGGTCGCCGCCGCTGGGGTCGCCGTCGTCCTCTTCCTGCTCGACCGCTCGTGGACGCTCGTCGCCGTCGGCACCGGGTCGATCGCGAACGCGCAGACGATCTCCTGCGACGACCGCGTGCTCTCCGAGGGGGTCACCTACCACATCCGCGGGCCGAGGCGGGGCGAGATGGTCGCGTTCCACGCCTCCGGGTCGACCACGGGGCGGATCACACCCGATGCCCATGCTCGCGATCTCGTGGTCGTGCGCAGGGTCGTGGGCATCCCCGGCGATCAGGTCGTCGGTCGCGGTGGCGCCGTGTACGTCAACGGCGTGAAGATCGACGACATCCGGACGACGCCGTTCAAGGAGGTCGATCTCTCGGGCGACCAGTACTTCGTCCTCGGCGACAACCGCTCGGCCTCGCAGGACTCGAGGACGTTCGGGCCGGTGCCGCGGAACGCCATCTTCGGCCACGTGTTCTTCGTGTTCTGGCCGCTGTCCGACTTCGGCGGGATCCCAGGTCGGCAGGCGGGAGCGCCGCCCGGGAAGACTTCCTGCTGACGGTCGAGTGCGCGCAGGGGTAGCGGCGGGGCATCCCGCGACCGTCGACGTCGGCGCCGAGATTCTCGCCGAGGGCGGCTCGGCCGCAGACGCGGTGGTTGCGATGTGCCTCGCGTCGTGCGTCGTCGAGACCGTGATGAGCGGCCTCCTCGCGGGGTGCCACGCGATCGTCTTCGACGGCTCCCGCGTCGCGTGTCTCGACGGGTTCGCGGCCGTCCCCTCCGGAGAGGGCGAGCTCGACGAGCTCCCCGTCGCGTTCGGCGACGAGATCGTCGAGTACCACGTCGGCCCTGCCTCGTGCGCCGTGCCCGGCCTCCCCGCCGCGCTCGGCGAGCTCTGGGAGCGGCTCGGGCGGCTTCCCTGGAAGCGCCTCGTCGAGCCGGCGCTCGGCCTCGCAGCACGCCCGGTGCCGCTTCCCCCGATGCACGCTCGCTCGCTCGCGATGCTCTCGGGCATCTTCACGCTCGCGCGGGGAGCCGAGCTCTTCGCGCGCGACGGGGCGACCCTCGAGGCGGGATCGCCGATCGTCCAGCCAGGGCTCGTGCAGACGCTCGAGGCGCTCGGGCAGGAAGGCGCCTCGAGCGCCTCTCGCGGCTCGCTCGCCGAGGCGCTCCTCGGCGTCGACGGCGTCGTCTTCACCGCGTCCGACCTCGCGGACTACCGACCGCGCTGGCGCGACCCGGTGCTCGTCGAGTACCGCGGACGACGGGTCGCGACCCGCGCCGGGCTTTCGGGAGTCCCGGAGCTCCTCCCCCGTCTCCCGGAGCTCGGCCCCCTCTCCGCAACGGAACGCGTCCTCGCGCTCGTCGCCGCGCTCCAGACCGCGGACACGGGCGCAGAGCACACGACGAACATGGTCGCGGTCGACGGCCACGGCCGTGCGTGCGTGCTGACCCACAGCCTGGGCGTGGGCGCGGGCGTCTGGGTCCCCGGCTTCGACACCCAGCTCAACAACCTCCTCGGCGAGAGCGACATCGCCGCCGGCGATCCGAAGCCGGGTGATCATCTCGAGAGCCGCATGGCGCCGACGCTCGCGTTCGACGGCGACGGGCTCGAGCTCGCAATCGGGTCGGCCGGCGCGACGCGACTCCGCACCGCGCTCGCCACCGTCCTCGCCGGGATCCTCGACGAGGGCCTCGACGCGGAGGACGCGGTCGATCGCCCGCGGGTCCACCCCACCTCCGAGGTGATCGACGCGGAGCCGGGAGTGGACGAGGACGCGCTCACGGCGCTCGAGTCCTCGGGACGGACCGTCCGCCGCTGGGGCGACCTCCATCACTACTTCGGAGGCGTGAGCTGCGTCGGACGTGCAGGCGCAGCCGGCGACCCCAGACGGGACGGCGCGGCGATCCTTCTCTGACGCGCGGGGCTACTTGAGCAGGAGCTTGTCGATCCGCCTGCCAGCGAGCAGCATTCCGGCGATCCCGAGGGCGGCGAGGTAGGCGATGTTGACGAGCTGGATCGCCCCGACGGACCCGGTCATGAGGGCGCGCATGAGCGAGATCCCGTTGTAGAGCGGCAGCAGGCGGACGAGCCACTCGATCGCGGTCGGATAGACGGTGATCGGGTAGAAGGTCGCGGAGAACAGGAACATCGGGAGCATCACGAGGTTCAGGAACTCGAAGTCCTGCCAGCTCCGCATGAAGGTCACCGCCGCGATCCCCGCGCCGGCAAACGCGAAGCCGATGACGAACGCCGCCGGGAGCGCGAGCAGCGCCCACCAGCTGTGGATCAGCCCGAGCGCCGCGACGATCGTCAGGAACGCGGTCGAGTAGAGCAAGGAGCGGACGACCGCCCACATCGTCTCGCCCACCGCCACGTCCGCCGGTCGCACCGGCGTCGAGAGCATCGCGTCGTACACCTTCGCGTAGCGGAGCTTCCAGAACACGTTGGTCGCGTCGTAGAACGCGCCGTTCATCGCCGAGGCGGCGAGGAGCGAGGACGCGAGGAAGAGGTTGTAGTCGACCTGCTGCCCGTTCACCCCGACGGTGCCGACGTACGAGCCGAGCCCCACGCCGAACGCGAGGAGGTAGAAGAGCGGCTCGAAGAAGCCCGAGAAGAGGATCATCCACGTCCGCCGGTAGACCATCGCGTTCCGCTCGACGATGAGCAGACCGCCGACCTTCGGCTGGACGGGCGAGAAGCCGCGCAGTCGTTCCGCGAGCTCGGCCATCAGCGAACGAGCCTCCTCCGATACGTGATGTGTGCGACTGTCAGCGCGGCGACCGTCCACGCGACGAGGAAGACGACGCTTGCAACCACGCTCCCGGCGTCGATCTGGCCGAGCGTGAGCTGCCGGCACACGTTCACCCCGTGCCAGAGTGGCGTCAGGAGAGCGACCCCCTGCAAGACGGCCGGCAGCCGGCTGATCGGGAAGAATGTCCCCGAGAACAGGAACATCGGGAGGACGACGAAGCGGAAGATCGCCACGAACGACGTGTCGAGCTCCGTCCGCGCGCCCCAGGCGGCGATCGACGCCGAGAACGACGTTCCCACGAGCACCGCGACCGGGATCGCGAGGATCCCCCACCACGACTCGACGGCGGAGAACGGCAGCGCGATGACCACGAAGTAGATCGTCACCGTCGTGAAGACCCGAAGTGCCACCCATGCCTGGTGCCCGGCGAGGACGTCGCCCACGCGGAGCGGCGTCGCGAGCATCGCGTGGTACTGACGGCTCCACTTGATGGCGGAGAGCACCGGCCAGCTCGACTCGATCGCGCCGACCTGCATCGCGGTCGCCGCAAGCAGCCCCGGAGCGACGAAGGCGACGTACGAGTACGTCGTCCCGCCGACCGTGATGTCGCCGACGAAGGACCCGAGGCCGATGCCGAGAGCGAGGAGGTAGACGACCGGGGTCACGATGCTCGTGATCGCGGTGCCGCGCCAGACCTTCCGGTACTGGGCGAAGAAGAACTCGAGCGGACGAGTGGCGAGGGCGACCGAGCTCATGGCGTCACTCGATCAGGCTCCTGCCGGTGAGGTGGAGGAAGACGTCCTCCAGCGTGCTCCTGCGGACGAGGACGCTGCCCGGGACGAGCCCGCGATCGTGGATCGCATGCGCGGCGGCGTCGCCGTCGTCCGTGTACAGGAGGACGCGGTCGGGGAGCGACTCGACCCGCGACGCGAGACCCTCGACCCACGGCGTGACATCCGCCGGCTGCCCGTCGTCGAAGCGGAGCTCGACCACCTCGCGCGTCGAGTAGCGCTCGATGAGCTCGAGCGGCGAGCCTCCCGCGACGATCTGGCCGTGGTCCATGACGACGAGCCGGTCGCAGAGCTGCTCGGCCTCGTCCATGTAGTGCGTGGTCAGAAGCAGCGTGACGCCGCGCCGCTTGAGGCGGTAGAGGCGGTCCCAGACGACGTGCCGGGCCTGCGGGTCGAGCCCCGTCGTCGGCTCGTCGAGGAGGAGCACCTCCGGCTCGTTGACGAGCGAGCGGGCGATCGTGAGACGGCGCTTCATGCCGCCCGAGAGCGGCTCGACGCGGTCGTTCGCGCGCTCGGAGAGCTCGACGAAGTCGAGCAGCTCGTCGGCGCGCTTCCGCAGCTGGCCGCGGGGGAGCCCGAAATAGCGGCCGTAGACGACGATGTTCTCGCGGACGGTCAGGTCCATGTCGAGCGAGTCCTCCTGCGGCACGACTCCGAGCCGGCCGCGGATCTTCACGCCGTCCCGCGCGGGATCGAGCCCGAACACGCGGAGCGTCCCGTCGCTGACGGGCGACACGCAGCCGATCATCCGCATCGTCGACGTCTTGCCCGCACCGTTCGGGCCGAGAAACCCGAACGCCTCGCCGCGCGTCAGGTCGAAGTCGACGCCGTCGACAGCCGCCAGCTCGCCGAAGCGCTTGACGAGTCCGCGGGCGTGGACCAGGGGCTGTCCGTTCGTCTGGGCCACGGTTCCAACGGTAGTCGAAGCGTTCTAGGGCGCCGGGCGTCGCGCGAGCCGCGTCGCCTCGACGTCACGCGCGATCTGCGCGACGAGCTCCTCCTCGGAGTCGAACACGGCCTCGTCGCGGAGCCGCTCCCAGACCTCCACGAGCAGCCGGCGCCCGTACAGGTCGCCGTCGAAGTCGAGGAGATACGGCTCGATCCGCCTCTCCATCCCGCCGTAGTGTGGGTTCGTCCCGATCGAGAGAGCTGCCCGGTGGTCGAGTGCCGAGCCTGCGTAGATCCCGTACCGCGGACACGCCAGGTCGGGCTCGAGGCGCAGGTTCGCGGTCGGGTAGCCGAGCGTGCCGCCGCGCTGGTCTCCGGCGACCACGGTCCCGTCGAGCTCGAACGGGCGCCCGAGCATCCGCGCCGCGCCCACCACGTCCCCGTCCTGGAGCGCGGCCCGGATGGCCGTCGACGACACGCCCTCGACCTGAGGTGCGACGACGACCTCGAAGCCGAGCCGCTCGAGGAGCTCGAGGTCGCCGGAACGCCGTACGCCGAACCGGAAGTCCTCGCCGGCGACCACCGTCTCGATGCCGATCCCCCGCAGGTAGCGCTCTGCGAAGTCCTCTGGAGGAAGGCTCTGGAGCTCGGGAGTGAAGGCAGCGACGAGCGCTGTCTCGATGCCGGCGGCGCCGAGTAATTCCAGCTTCCGGTCGAGTGTCGTGAGCAGGTCGACCCGGTTGCCGAGCGCGATGCGCGGATGTGGCTCGAACGTGATCGCCGTCGGCGCGAGCCCCGTCGCGAGGACGGCCGCGAGCACCGACCGATGTCCCAGATGGACGCCGTCGAACGTGCCGACGGCGACCGCCCGCGGGCGGCGCTCGACCTCCTCCGGAGCGTGCGCGACCTTCATCCGAGCCGTGCGAGCGCCTCGTCCGGGTCGAGGATGCGCTCGGGATCTGCCTCCTCGACCGAGAACGGGCCGATCTCGGTGCGCCGGAGCGCGACGCAATGACCGCCGAGCGCGTCCGCGATCGAGCGGACGTAGGTGCCGGACGAGACGAGGAGCTCGATGCGCGCCACGCCCCCCTCGTAGCTCTCGAGTGCGAGCTCGCGCACCTGCATCCGGCGCACCGGCATCTCCACCGCCACGCCTCGCCGGTGCAGGCGATATGCCCGTTCGCCCTCGATCTTCACCGCAGACGCCGCCGGAACGGGCAGCTCGACCGCTCCTCGCAGCTCGTCGAGCTTCTCCTCGAGCGCACTCGGGTCGGGCGGCTCGCTCTCGTCGACGACGTCGCCCTCGGGATCACCGGTCGACGTCCGGGCGGAGAGGTCGATCTCGGTGAGATAGCGCTTGTCGAGCCCGACGAACCGGGGCTGGAGGCGGGTTGCCACGCCTGAGAGCAGGAGCAGCAGGCCGGTCGCGAACGGGTCGAGCGTTCCCGCATGGCCGGTGCGGGCGCCGGTTCGGCGGCGAACGGCGGCGACGATGTCGAAGGACGTCGGCCCCGCCGGCTTGTCGACGAGGACGATTCCGCTCGGCTCGAGCCCGCGAGGCGGCACTACCCCTCCGGGGAGCCGCCGACCTGCGCCGCGACCTCGCGGACGATGAAGTCCGTGAGCTCCTCGACCGACAGCTCGCTCGAGAAGCCGGCCGCCCCGCGATGGCCGCCGCCTCCGGACTTGCGCGCGATCGCGCTCACGTCCACTTCGTCGACGGAAGAGCGCAGCGAGACCTTTCGCGTCGGGCCTCCGTCCCGCGGCGGCTCGCGGATGAGCGCGGAGACGATCGAGCCCTCGACCGAGCGCAGCACGTCGATGATGCCCTCGGAGTACGGCTCCGTCGCGCCGACCGCCTCGAAGTCGCCCCGCAGGAGGTGCGAGACGACGATCTCCCCTCCCTCGAGCACCTGCGCGTGCTCGAGGGCGCGCGCCAGCAGCTTGAGCTTTGCGAACTGGACGTTCTCGTACACGCCCTGGAACACGCGGTTGACGTCGGCGCCCGCCTCGACCAGCTCGGCCGCCAGGCGGAGCGCCTTCGGCGTCGTGTTCGCGTACTGAAAGCGGCCGGTATCGGTCACGAGCGCGATGTACAGGGCCTCGGCGATCTCGGGCGTCAGCTCGACGCCGAGGTCACGGATCACGTCGGCGAGCACCTCGCCCGTGGACGACGCGTCCTCGACGACGAGGTTGACCTCGCCGAAGCGCGGGTTGTCGTGGTGGTGGTCGATGTTGATCGTGAGCGGCGCCGCCTCGACGAGGCCGGCCTGCGCACCGACGCGGCTCTCGCTCGCGCAGTCGACGGCGATGAGCGTGCGCTCGGCGGCATCGGCGGGAAGCTCACGGAGCAGTCCGCGTTCTGCGAGCTCGAGGAAGCGGTACTCGCCCGGGAGCGGCGCCTCGCCCCCCAGGAACATGACGGCGTCCTTGCCGAGCTCCGCGAGGGCGAGCCCGGTTGCGAGCAGCGACCCGAGCGCATCCCCGTCCGGCGCCTCGTGAGAGGTGACGAGGAAGCGGTCGCGCTCGCGGAGCGCGGCGACCACCGCAGCCATGTCGTCCGTCGTCGTCATCGGTGCGTCGGGCGCGAGCTCGTCGATCAGCTTCGTCAGGCGCACGCCGCGCTCGACCGTCGGATCGTATTCGAAGGCAAGCACGGGGGTCCGGCGCAGCCGGAGCTCCTTCGCGACCTGCGCCTGGAGGACGCCGTGGGCTGCCTCGAGACCCGCGAGCGTCCGCTCACGCTCCTTCTCGGAGCCGAGCACGCTGACGAAGACCTTCGCGTGCGTGAGGTCGGTGGTCGCCTGCACGCCGGTGACCGTGACGAAGCCGATGCGCGGGTCCTTCAGCGTCGGGAGGGCGTCCGAGAGCACCTCGCGGATCGCTTCGTTCACGCGCCGCCTCCGCTCACTGGCCAGGGACGACCACCTCCCGCTCTACCTGCACGAGCTCGTACTCCTGCGCTCCGAGGTAGCGGACCGCCGCATCGAGGAGCTGCTCGAGCTCGTGGTGCCCGCTGGCCGCGCACGCCACGGTCAGCCGCGAGCGCTGCCAGAGATCCTGGTGGTCGACCTCTGCGACCGACGCGCCGAACCGCTCGTGCAGCTGTGCCTTCGCAGACTTCACGAATTTGCGCTTGCCCTTGAGCGAGCCGCTCTCGGGGAAGTGGAGCTCGATCGAGAGGATGCCGACGTAGCCCGTCGCCACGGGCAGGGAGCGCTACTCGGTCTCCGGAGGCGCCGCGGGCGGGACGTCGTCCAGGTCCGTGCGCTCGACCTCGCGGGTCTCGTAGGCCTCGAGGATGTCGCCTTCCTTCACGTCGTTGAAGCCGTCGAGCAGGATCCCGCACTCGAAGCCCTCGCTCACCTCGCGGACGTCGTCCTTGAAGCGCCGGAGTTGTGCGATCGAGGTGTCCTGGATCACGGTCCCGTCGCGGACGACGCGAACGAGCGCGCCACGCCGGACGAGGCCGCTCGTGACCATGCAGCCCGCGATCGTGCCGAGCCGCGAGACCTTGAACAAGGCCCGCACTTCGGCCTCGCCGAGCGTCTCCTCCGTCTGGACGGGCGAGAGCATCCCGACGAGCGCCTTCTGGATGTCCTCGGTGAGCTGGTAGATCACGCGGTACGTGCGGATGTCGACGCCTTCGCGCTCTGCGAGAGCGCGCGCATCGGCGCTCGGTCGCACGTTGAAGCCGATCACGAGGGCGTCCGATGCCGAGGCGAGGTTCACGTCGTTCTCCGTGATCCCTCCCACGCCCGTGTGGATCACGTTCACGCGCACCTCGGAGTGCTGGATCTTCTGCAGCTCGCCGAGGAGCGCCTCCACCGAGCCCTGGACGTCTCCCTTGAGGACGATGTTCAGGTCCTGGACGGCTCCCGCCTGGAGATCCTCGTGCAGGGTCTCGAGCGAGACGCGGCGCCGCGGGCGCTGCGCGAGCTGCTCGCGGCGGAGACGCTCCGCGCGGACGTTGGCGAGATGCTTGGCCTGGCGCTCGTGCTCGACGACGCGGACGAACTCCCCGGCGGCGGGCGGGCGATCGAAACCGAGCACCTCGACCGGGTCGCCCGGCTTCGCCTCGCGCACCTTCTCGCCTCGGTGGTCGTAGAGCGCGCGCACCTTGCCGGACGCGTCTCCCGCCACTGCGGCGTCGCCCACCTCGAGCGTGCCGCGCTGGACGAGGACCGTCGCGACCGGCCCGCGGCCGACGTCGAGACGGGACTCGATGACGACGCCCGACGCCTCGGCGACGGGGTTCGCGCGGAGATCGAGCTCCGCGTCGGCGACGAGGAGGATCTTCTCGAGCAGGTCGGCGAGGTTCGTCTGCTGCTTCGCGGAGACCTCGGAAAACTGTGTCGCTCCGCCCCAGTCCTCGGGCTGGAGCCCGTCAGCGGCGAGCTCGCTCTTCACGCGGTCTGCGTTCGCGTCCGGGACGTCCATCTTGTTGACGGCGACGACGATCGGCACCTCGGCGGCGCGCGCGTGCGAGATCGACTCGCGTGTCTGCGGCATCACGCCGTCGTCCGCGGCCACGACGAGCACGGCGATGTCCGTGACCTTCGCCCCGCGAGCGCGCATGGCGGTGAACGCCTCGTGGCCCGGCGTGTCGAGGAACGTGATCGCGCGGCCGTCGATCTCGGCCTGGTACGCGCCGATGTGCTGCGTGATCCCGCCCGCCTCGGTCTCGACGACGGAGGCCTTTCGGATCGCGTCCAGGAGCGTCGTCTTCCCGTGGTCGACGTGGCCCATGATCGTGACGACCGGCGGGCGCGCGACGAGATCCTCTTCGCTGTCGTCGTACGACGCCGGCTCGAGCTCCTCGTCGGCGGCGTGCTTGATCACGATCTCGCGGTCGAGCTCGGTCGCGATCAGCTCGACCTCCTCGTCGGCGAGCGACTGTGTGGCCGTCTTCATCTGCCCGAGTGCCATGAGGATCTTGATCAGCTCCCCCATGGGGACGCCGAGCGCCTGCGAGAGATCCTTGACCGTGACGCCGGACTCGACCGTCACCGGCCCCGTCGGCGGGGCGACGGGCTGGCGAGGTTGCGCCGTTCCGGTGCGCTCGCGCGGCTGCCTGCCCTCGCGGCTGCGGGCCGCTCCACTGTCGATGACGACGCGACGCTTCCGACCCGCGGATCCTCCGCGGGGGCGTACCGGTCGGTTGGGCTTGTTGCGTCCGTCAGCCATTCAGATCGCCAGTCTAGGCCGTTTCGCCCTCTGCCTCGGGCGTGTCGGTGCCGTCTGCGACGGCCTCGAGCGCAGGCTCGGCGACAGCCTCCGCGGTCGCCTCCTCCGCCGGCACGTCCTCGCCGGTCTCCGTCTCGGCTTCGACGACCTCGGCGACGGCCGCGTCCTCCACCGACTCGTCGCTCCCACTCTCCGAGCCGTTCGTGGCGTCCGTGGCGGCGAGCGCCTGATGGGCGGGCACTCCGCAGTAGCGCGAGGCGGGAAGCGCGGCGTTGGGGCAGCGCTTGCCGTTCGAGAGGATCGCGGCACAGCGGCCGGAGTAGTCCTCGTCGTCAGCCGCGCCGGCGAAGGCGGCCGCGGCCTCGGCCTGCGCGAACTCCGTCTCCGACTCGATGTCGATCTTCCAGCCGGTGAGCCGCGTGGCGAGGCGCGCGTTCAGGCCCTCCTTGCCGATCGCGAGCGCGAGCTGGTCGTCCGGGACGATGACGGTCGCTTCGCGCGTCTCGTCGTCGATGTAGACCTCGCGTACGCGTGCGGGAGAGAGCGCCTTGGCGACGAACCGCGCGGGCTCCGTGTTCCACGGGATGATGTCGATCTTCTCGCCGCGGAGCTCGGAGACGACCATGCGGACTCGCGAGCCGCGCGGGCCGACGCACGCGCCGACCGGGTCGACACCCTGCATGTGCGACTCGACCGCGATCTTCGACCGGTAGCCCGGCTCACGGGCGACACCGCGGATCTCGACGAGACCGTCGGCGATCTCGGGTACCTCGAGCTCGAAGAGCGCGCGGATGAGCTCCGGATCACGGCGCGAGAGGATCACCTGTGGGCCCTTGGTGCCCGAGCGCACCTCGGCGATGACCGCCTTGATGCGGCTCCCCTGCTCATAGCGCTCGCCGTCCACCTGCTCGGAGCGGGGTAGGAGCGCCTCGACGCGGCCGAGGTCGACGAGCACGTTGTTGCGGTCGCCTGCCTGCTGGACGATGCCGGTCACGACCTCGCCCTGGCGGTCGACGTACTCCTCGTACATGATCGCCCGCTCGGCCTCGCGGATCCGCTGCTGGATGACCTGCTTCGCGGTCTGCGCGGCGATGCGGCCGAAGTCGTGCGGAGTCACGTCGGCGCGCGCGATCTGCCCCTCCGGCACCTGCGACCAGTCGAGATCGAGGTCCTCGTCGGTGATCAGGGTGTGCTGACGCTCGTGCGTCTCCTCCTCGATGCGCTCCAGCTCCTGGATCCGCGCCTCGCGCGCGTCCTCGAGCAGCCGCGCCTCGATGTCCTGCGGGATCTCGATGCTGAAGACCCGGAACTCGCCCGCGTCGTCGAGCTTGACCTCGGCATGACGGGTCGCGCCCGGCGTCTTCTTGTACGCGGCGAGGAGCGCGTCCTCGAGAGCGGAGATGAGGATGCCTTCCTCGATTCCCTTCTCCTGCTCGATGCTCTGGATGCCCTCGATGATCTCCTGGCTCATGTCTCTACCCCTCGTCGATCAGGTTCGCCCGCACGATCGCCCCGTACGGGATGTGAACTGGCTCGGAACCCGCGGCGAGGGTCAACTCACCCTCGTCCGCAGACAGCACCTGGCCTCGGAACTTGCTGCGGCCGTCGATCTCGGTGTCGGTGCGCACCGACACCCGGCGGCCGAGCGCGCTCGCGAAGTGGGACGGCGTCCGCAGCGGCGGCTCGGGACCGGGCGACGACACGTCGATCGCGTACTCGTCGCGGTAGGGCCCGAGCACACGTGTGACCTCCTCGCAGAGCGCGTGGTCGACACCCGACGGGTGGTCGACGTACACGCAGATGCGGCTCGGTGAGAGGAGCTCCACGGCGAGGACCTCGACCCCGGGCAGGCGCTCTTCGACCGCCGGTGCGATCTCGTCCTGCAAGGCTCTCTCGCGTGTGAAGGTCGTCGTCAAAGCTCCCTCTCAAAACAAATGGGCGCGACGCGCCCATTTCTCCAAGCCGGTGAAATGTGGTGCGCCCAGGATAGCACCCTCTCGCTGCGATCAGGACAAGGCGACGAGCACGACTCCCGCGACCACGAGCGCCGCTCCGGCCAGTCGCGTCCGGCCGACCGGCTCACGAAGCACGAGCGCTCCGAGCACTACGGCGAAGAGGATGCTCGACTCCCGGACCGCCGCGACGGCGGCAGCGGGCGCGAGCGCAAGAGCGGCGAGGACGAGGGCGTACGCGCCGAACACGCCGAGCGAAGCTCCGACCGTCGCTGCGCCGAGCTCTGCCCGAAGGCTCCGCCAGTTGCCGCCGACGACGTACGTGAACACTCCGGCGAGGGCGACCGGGACGAGAACGAGCTCGAGGTACGGAATCGCAGCCGCATGCTCGATCCCCTGGTTGTCGACGAGCGTGTAGCCCGCGATCGTGGCGGCGATCGCCAGGGCGAGGACGATCCCGCGGGTGTCCGCACGCCCTCTCAGGCCACGGACGAGGAGGACGCCGGCTCCGACGAGGACGACCCCGACGGCTTCTCCTGCGCCGAGCGCGGCTCCCGCCGCGGTGGCCCCGACGAGCACGAGCACCGGCGCGGTCCCGCGGGCAATCGGATAGACGAGGCTCACGTCCGATCCCCGGTAGGCGGTCGTGAGCAGAACGAAGTACGCCAGCTCGAGCGCCGCCGAGGCGACGATCCAGGGGACGGCTGCCGCGTCGACCCGCCAGGTCAGCGCTGCCACAGGCGCGAAGAGAACGACCGCGAGCGCAAGCGCGACGGTCGCGGCCGCGCGGACGTCGCGGGCGCGGGCGAGGAGGACGTTCCACCCCGCGTGCAATGCCGCGGCGCAGAGCGTCAGCAGGAGGGCGCTCGCAGGCACCGCTACGCCTCGAGCACGATCGTGACCGGACCGTCGCTCACGAGCGCGACCTGCATCGTCGCGCCGAAGACGCCGCGCGCGACGTGGACCCCCTCCTCCCCGAGGGCAGCGCAGAAGCGCTCGTAGAGCGGCTCGGCGACGTCCGGCTCGGCCTCGCCCGTGAAGCTCGGGCGGGTGCCCTTTCGCGTGTCCGCGAGCAGCGTGAACTGGCTGACGACGAGCGCGTCGCCTCCGACGTCGAGAAGCGAACGGTCGAACTTGCCCGCCTCGTCGGGGAACACCCGAAGCCGCGCGACCTTCGCTGCGAGCCGCGCCGCCGCCTCGTCGTCGTCCCCCACCGCGACCCCGAGCAGGACGACCAGCCCTCGCGCGCACTCCCCGACGACCTCGTCGGCGACCCGAACCGACGCCTCGCTCACCCGCTGCACGACCGCTCGCACAGGCGGATTCTCACGGCCCTAACGGATCGCGTCCGGGCGACCGATACGACAAGGGCATGGAGGCGGCACTCCATCCCTGGCCGGCGCTCGGCGCGCTCCTGATGCGCGACGGGCTCGTGACGAGGGACGAGCTCGAGGCGGTGCTGGCCGAGCAGCGCGACTCCCCTCACCAACGCATCTCGGGCACCCGTCTCGGCGAGGTGCTCGTCGAGCGGGGCTCGGTGACGGAAGAGCAGATCGCCCAGCTCGTCGCGGAGCAGTACACGCTGCCGTATCTCGAGCTGACCGAGCCCGAGGTGAGCGTGCGCGCCGCTGTGCTCCTCCCGGAGGCACTCGCCCGGGAAGTGCACGCGCTTCCGATCAGCGTCCTCCCCGACGGCTCCCTCCTCGTGGCCATCGCGGACCCGCCGCTCGCCGTGGGGTCGGACGCGCTCCACAGCGGCCTCGGCGTGCCGCTCCGCTTCGCAGTCGCTTCACCCGCGGCTCTCGAGTCGGCGATCGACCATGCGTTCGAGCGCGCGAGGCAGCTCGGCGCCACTGCTCCGGAGGACGACACCGCGCCGGTCGCTGTCGGCGACGAGGTCCACGGCAAGCCGTCCGAGCACGAGCCGAGCGACCCGGCTCCCGCTGCGCCCGTGGCATTCGCCCGGCCGTGGCCGGCCCTGGGCGCACTTCTGATTCGGGACGGCATCGTCACCGAGGGGGAGCTCGACGCAGCGCTCGCACAGCAGCGCGTCTCGGGGAGCAAGCGCCTCGGCGAGATCCTCGTCGGCCGCGGCGCGATGACAGCGGCGGACGTCGCTCGGCTCGTCGCCGAGCAGTACGAGCTCCCGTTCGTCGACCTCGTCGCCTCGGAGGTCGACCCCGAAGTCGCCTTGCGGCTCCCGGAGGAGCTCGCGCGACGCTACTCCGCCGTGCCGGTGAGCGCCCGCGACGACGAGGTCGTCGTCGGCCTTGCCGATCCGACGCGCATCCTCGACGCCCATGACCTGAGAGCCGCGATCACAGCGCCCGTTCGCTTCGTCGCCGCATCGCCGGACGCGGTGAACGAGGTGATCGAGCTCGTCCACGCCCCCGTCATGCTGCACGAGGTCGAAGCCTCGGACCAGGACGACGACCCCGATCTCGACGACGCCATGGCCGACGACCTGCTGGAGGCGACCGCATCCGTGCGGCGCTGGGACACGGAGGCCGACGAGTCACCCGACAGCGATGCGGCCGTCGCGGTCGTCACCGAGACGACCGACGAGCCTCCGGCCGTCGACTCGGTTCCCGAGCTGCTCGAGCAGGTGCTAGGGCTCGGTGCGTCGCACGTCCACTTCACGCCGACCGCCGAGGGAGTCCTCGTGCGTGCGCGCGTCGACGGCGTCCTGCGGGAGGTCGGTTCGGACGATTCCGGCGGCGCCGAGACGGTCGCCTGGCTGAAGGCGCTCACCGACCTCGAGCTCGGCGGACGCCGCGTCCATCGGGAGGAGATGGTCACCGTTCCTTTCGGCACGAGGACGGTCGATCTCCGGCTCGTCCTCGTCCGCACGACCGGCGGTGAGAAGCTCACGCTGACGGTGCACGACCCCGGGGCCGGACGAAAAGGAATCCCGGACCTCGGCTTGGATGCCGAAGACGAGGCGGCGCTGCGCTCGGCGCTCGCCGAGCCGTTCGGCGCCGTGGTCGTCTCCGGGCCGGCGGGGAGCGGGCGGACGACGACCCTCTACGCGCTCCTGCAGGAGCTGGCGTCGCCGGAGCGAGCCATCGCGACCATCGAGCAGCCCGTCGAGGGCGCACTCCCCCACGCTGACCAGATCGCGGTCTCGCCCGCCACCGGGCTCACGTTCGGACGTGCGCTCCGCGCCGTCCTCCGTTCCGACCCGGACGTCGTCGCGGTCGGCGAGCTGCGTGACGACGAGACCGCTCTGCTTGCCCTGGGTGCGGCGACGGGCCATCTCGTCCTCGCCACGATGGAGTCCCGGAGCGCCGCCTCTGCGCTCGATCTCCTCGAGCGCTCGAGCGACGAGCCGGGGCTCGTGAGCTCCGCCGTGACGTGCGTCGTCTCGCAGCGCCTCGCCCGCCGGACCTGCGGCGAGTGTCGCGAGACGTACTACCCCGATGCCGACGAGCTCGCGACGCTCGGGAGACCGCCCGAGGAGGCGGTACGTAGGCTCCTCGCCCGCGGTCGCGGCTGCGACGCGTGCGGTGGCACGGGCTATCGGGGCCGCGTCGCGCTCTTCGAGGTGCTTCCGGTCACCGGCGAGATCCGCTCGCTCGTCGATCGCGGCGCGACGGCACGAGAGATCGAGGAGGCGGCGGTCGCGGCGGGCATGCGCACCTTCGCCGAGGAAGGCTCGCGTCTCTGCCTCGAGGGCGTCACCACCGTCGCAGAGATCCGGCGGATCCTCGGAAGCGCCGGGCACTGAGGCACCAGAAGAGCGCGAAGCTCGCGCTCGCAGCGCCAGTACGCTGGCGCCCGTGGCCCACCCGGAGCTCGCGGCCGAGCAGGCTTACGTCGACAACGCCTACGCGGCACTCGAGCGCATGCGGGAGACCATCGAGCGCGCGGCGGCCGCCGCGGCCACGGAGGTCGCGGCAGAGGCGATCGAGCGCTGGAGCAGCGGTCGTCTCCAGTCACTCGCCGACGCGGAGCGCGGGCTCTGCTTCGGCCGCATCGACGTCGAGGGCTCAGGTGCGCCCGTCTACGTCGGGCGGCGATGGGTGGACGACGACGCCGCCGAGACGCTCGTCGTCAACTGGCAGGCGCCTGCGGCTCGCCCCTTCTACACGGCGACACCCGACGACTCGCACGGCGTCACGCTTCGCCGCCGCTTTCGCACGGAGGGCCGACGACTCCTCGACCTGAGCGACGAGGCGCTCGACGGCTCGCTCGAGGACGCGCTCACGAGCGTCGACGACTTCCTGCTGGAGGAGCTCGACCGCGGGCGAGAGGGCCGGATGCGCGACATCGTGGCCACGATCCAGGCAGATCAGTACCGCCTCATTGCGCGCGAGCCCGTCCCGCCGCTCGTCGTCCAGGGAGGGCCCGGAACCGGCAAGACCGCTGTCGGCCTCCATCGCGCCTCCTACCTCCTCTTCGCGCACCGCGCGCAGCTCCGCCGCGTGCTCGTCGTCGGGCCAAACCCGATCTTCATGGACTACGTCTCGCACGTCCTTCCCTCGCTCGGAGAGGAAAGCGTCGAGCAGCGGGCGATCGGCGAGCTCGTCGACGGTGCCGTCGTGAGCCGCGTCGACACCCCTCAAGCCGCCGCGCTCAAAGGCGACACGCGCCTGGCGGAGGTCGTCCGCCGTGCTGCGGAGCTCCGCCTGCAGCCGGGCTCCGGCGAGCTCGTCGTTCGCATGGAGGGCTCGTTCGTCGGCGTCGAGGCCGACGAGGTCGCCGAGCTGCTTGCCGCGACGCGCGCCGAGCTCGGGCTCTCCCTGGCCGCGCGCGAGCGCTTTCGCATGGATGTGCTCCGCCGCTTCTACGAGGACTACTGCACGCGGCTCGGCGCCCTCGCGGTGCGGCCGTTCGAGGACGTCGAGCGCGCGCTGCGGAAGAACGGGCGGCTCAAGCGCTTCCTGGATCAGGTCTGGCCGACGGCGAAGCCGGAGCAGCTCGTGAGCCGGCTCCTCTCCACGCGCTCCGCGCTCGAGGAGGCGGCAGCGGGGATCCTCGATCCGCCGGAGCAGGCGCTCCTCCTGCGGCGCGGTCGCGGCTGGAGCGACGGCGACGTCGCCGTGATCGACGAGGCGAACGCGCTCGTCGGCACCGCCCCGCAACGGTTCGGGCACGTGATCGTGGACGAGGCGCAGGACCTCACGCCCATGCAGCTCCGCATGATCGGCCGGCGCGCCGCCCACGGGTTCACGGTCATCGGAGACGTGGCGCAGGCGACGGGGCCCGTCCCGTACGCGCACTGGGACGACATCCTCCCGCACCTGCCGCACGGCGCAGACGCCCTCGTCGTCGAGCTCCGCCACGCCTATCGCGTCCCGCGCGAGATCATGGAGCTCGCGCTTCCGCTTCTCGACACGATCGCGCCCGGCACCGAGCCACCCGTCTCGTACCGCACCGGAGCGGAGCCTCCACGCATCGTCCAGGGCGAGCCGGTGCTCCAGCGCGCGC
This sequence comes from uncultured Actinomycetes bacterium, assembly GCA_963809405.1. GTDB lineage: Bacteria > Actinomycetota > Thermoleophilia > Gaiellales > Gaiellaceae > GMQP-bins7. Next base: position 394,209 of record CAWEJN010000001.1, on the reverse strand, counting down.
TCGAGGAGGCAGCCGGGCTGGCCGTGGAGGAGGGTCTTCTCGCGGTGATCGCGCCGGCCTCGCTCGCGGGCGAGGATCGCCCTGCGTCCGTCTTCGACGCCGCGACGATCCCGGTGCTGACGCCGCGGCAGGCGAAAGGGCTCGAGTTCGACCACGTCGTCGTCGTCGAGCCCGCGCTGATCGTCGACGAAGGGACGGGCGATCAGGGACTGCGCGAGCTCTACGTCGCGCTGACGCGGCCGACGAAGACGCTCGTCGTCGTCCATTCGCGCCCGCTTCCGAGCGCGCTCACGGCTCCTCGAGCGGCGCGTCCGGCTTCCGGGGCCGGAGCCAGCGCGCGAGCTTGATGTGCGGCGCCGCCTCCTTCCGGCGGCCCTGGTTCACGAGCGCCCGCGCGAGGGCGTAGTGGGCGAACTCGTCGTCAGGGGAGAGATCGACGAGCGCCCGGAACTCCGCTTCCGCCTCGCTCCACCGCCCGATCCGGAAGTACGCGATGCCGAGCGACTCCCGGATCGACCGTGACCGCGGCTCGCGCTTCTTCGCCTTCTCGAGCGGCACCGTCGCCTGCGCGGGCATGCCGTTTCGAAGGTGGCTGCGGCCGAGCTGGAAGAGGTCGTACGTCTCGGTCACGTAACTGCCACCACCGGCGGCCGCGGGATCATCGCCCCGAGATGAGCCGCTCGATCTCGTCGAGGACGGCCTCGGCGATCCGGCTCTTCGGCGCCTTCCCCACCGTCCGCTCGTCGCCGTTCGAGAGGAGGACGACCTCGTTCTCGTCGACGTCGAAGCCGATGTCCGGTCTCGACACGTCGTTGAAGACGAAGAGATCCGCCCCCTTCGCGGCGAGCTTCTCCCGCGCGCGCTCGAGTCCCGTGCCCGCGCCGTCGGCGGCGAAGCCCACGATCACCTGCTCCGGCCGGCGCCTACGGCCGATCTCGACGAGGACGTCCGCTGTCGGCTCGAGCTCGATGCTCCATGTCTCGTCGTCCTTCGGGCGCTTGTCCACCAGAGGGGCGACCGGCCGGTAGTCGGCGACCGCTGCTGCCATGACCACGACGTCCGCGTCGGCGCGTGCGAGCGCCTCGCGCTCGAGATCTGCGGCGGTCGGTGCGTCGACGATGGTCACACCCGCGGGAGCCGCGACTGCGAGATTCGAGGCCAGAAGCGTGACCTCCGCCCCGCGCCGGCGGGCTTCGCGCGCGAGCGCGACGCCCATGCGCCCCGACGAGCGGTTTCCGAGGAAGCGGACGCTGTCGAGCGGCTCACGCGTTCCGCCTGCCGAGACGAGGACGGTAAGTCCGCGTAGCGGGCTCTTCGTAGTCTCGGCGTGTCCGCCGAGGAGCTCCTCGACACGAGTGGCGATCTCTTCGGGCTCCGCCATCCGGCCGATCCCGACCTCGCCCTCGGCGAGCTCGCCCTCGGCCGGGCCGACCAGCTCGGCGCCACGGTCCTGCAGCAGCGAGACGTTCGCCTGCGTCGCGGGGTGCCGCCACATGCGGACGTTCATCGCCGGCGCGAGGAGGAGCGGACCGTCGTGTGCCAGCGCCGCCTCGGTGAGGAGGTCGTCGGCGAGCCCGTGCGCCAGCCGGGCGAGCGTGTTCGCGGTCGCGGGCGCGACGACGAGCAGCTCAGCGCGCTCGAGGTGGGGATAGGAATCGTCGCTTGGCGACTTCCTCGCGAGGGCGAAGAACGTGTCCGCGGCGACGAACCGCTCGGCGCCCGCCGTGACGATCGGGTAGACGTCGTGGCCCGCCCTCACCAGCAGCCGCAGGAGCGTGCACGCCTTGTAGGCCGCGATCCCCCCGGTGACTCCGAGCAGGATCCGGGCCATCCCGTCCCTCTAGACGGGTGGGTGCTGGTGCTTGATCTTCCCGCCGGCGATCTCTTCCATCGCCATCGTCAGGTAGTTCTTCGAGCGGGACTCGATCAGCGGCGGCGGGGCTTCCTCGAAGCCGATGCCCTCCCCGAGCTGGTGGTGGTAGTTGTTGATCTGCCGCGCGCGCTTGGCTGCGACGATCACGAGGGCGTACCGTGACTCGACCCGTTCGAGCAGGTCGTCGATGCGGGGATGGATCATGGTCGGGCCATGGTACCTGCGAGCGCGAGCTCGCACTCGACGAGCGCGGTCAAGGCTGCGGTCGCCCGCTCGACGTCGTCGTTTCGCACCATGTACCGGAAGCGGTGCGCTTGCTCGAGCTGGGTGCGCGCGAGCTCGATGCGCTCCCCGATCTCCCCTGTGCTCTCGGTCGCACGGTCCCGCAGGCGCCGCTCGAGCTCGGCGACGTCAGCCGCGATGAAGATCGTCACGCTGCCTGGGACTTCGGCCTGCACCCTCAACGCCCCCTCGAGCTCGAGCTCGAGGACGCAGGTCCGCCCCTCGCTCGAGATGCGGTCGATCTCGGAGCGGAGCGTCGCGTAGCGCCGCCCGGAGACGTACGGAACCCATTCGAGGAAGTCCCTCGCCGCCACGCGGCGCTCGAACTCCTCGTCCGTAAGGAACCAGTACTCGCGCCCGTCCTCCTCGCCCGGCCTCCGTGGCCGCGTGGTCGCAGAGACGGCCACCTCGAGCGACGGCACCTCCTCGAGGAGTCCCCTGATGAGCGTGCCCTTCCCCGCACCGGAGGGCCCGGTGACGACGAAGACCGGCGCCAAGGGGAGCGCCCTGCTACGGCCTGTGGTTGAAGAGGTCGACCAACTCGGTCCGCTGCCGCTCGGAGAGGCCTCCGACCGTCTTGGACTGGCTGATCCGGCAGTGGTTGAGAAGACGCGCCGCCTTGACACGACCGAACTTCGGCACCGCCATGAGCATGTCGAAGACCTTGGCCGTCGAGACGAACTCGGGCGGATCGAGGAGGATCGACTCGATGTGCACGCGACCCGCCTTCAGGTCGCGCTTGAGCTGCGCGCGGCGGACACGCACGTCGTTCGCACGCTGCAGGGCCTCCATCCTCTGGTCGAGCGACCGGGCGGGTGCCTGGGCGTGCGTCTTCGACGTGACCATGAGCCGGACGAGTCTACCAAGACACGCCTCCGGGTCAAGCAGTACCGTTTTAGCTGTTTTGCAGGGCTTTTTCTGTTGTCAGTTCGGCTGACGGACTCGCGTCCGGCGTCGAAGCGGGCACGAGCCGCCCCGTCTCGCCGACGGAGGTGTCTCCAGTGGGCGACTCGCTCTCGAGCTCCACGCGGATCCGCGCAGGCGCATCCGGGTCCGCGAAGAGGATCGTGCCGAGGGCGACGGCGCTCGCGCCCGCGGCGACGAGATCGAGCACGTCGCGACCGCGCGTCACTCCGCCCATGCCCACGATCGGGAGCTCGACGGCCCGCGCGCACGCGTGCACGCAGGCGAGCGCGATCGGCCGGAGCGCAGGGCCGGAGTAGCCGCCGGTGCCCCGAGCGAGGACCGGAGCGCCCGTCGCCGCGTCTATGGCGAGGCCGCGGATCGTGTTGACGAGCGAGAGACCGTCTGCGCCGGAGGCAGCGACCGCCCGCGCCGACTCGGCGATGTCCCAGGTCGCAGGCGAGAGCTTCGCGTACAGCGGCTTTCGAGTCGCCGCTCGCGCCGAAGCGACCAGCTCGGCGGCCGTCTCTGGAGCTTCTTCGACGTTCGGGCACGAGAGGTTGAGCTCGATCGCGGCAATCCCGCTCTCGTCGTCGAGCCGCTCGCACACCGCCGCGTAGTCCGCCGCCGAGAAACCGCCGACCGAGACCCAGAGCGGGATCGCGAGCTCCGCGAGGCGCGGCAGGACGTCGTCGACGAACGCGTCGATCCCGGGGTTCTGGAGCCCGATCGAGTTGAGCATCCCGTGCTCCGTCTCCACGAACCGCGGCGGCGGGTTTCCCTCGCGGGGGAGCGGCGTCACGGTCTTCGTGACGAAGGTGTCGAGGCTGCGTGCGACTCCGGGGACCGTCACCGCGTCGAGGCAGCCGCTCGCGTTCAGGAGCGGGACGCTCACGCCGCTTCCCGCAGCACCGGGCCGGCGATGCACAGGCGCTCGTAGCGCCCGTTGCGCTCGACCACACAGCCGTAGCAGGCGCCGTAGCCACAGGCCATCGGCGCCTCCCAGGCGAGCTGTGCCCGGGGCGCGAGCAGCCGGACGGCCTCGAGCATCGGCTTGGGGCCGCACGCGAGCACGTCTCCGGGGTCAGGTGGGAAGAGCTCCGTGACGAGGCGAGGCTCGACGACGACCTCCGCACCCGGGAGCAACGCCGCCGCCTGGGCGTGGAGCTCGCTCCGGAAGCCGAGGATCGCCGGTGCCGATCCGAGAGCCTCGCAGAGGAGCGGCATGGGCGCGATCCCGATCCCGCCTGCGACGACGAGCGGCCGCTCGACGTCGAGGTCGAAGCCGTTTCCGAGCGGCCCGAGGACGTGGATCGCGTCGCCGGCTCCGAGCGCGCAGAGAGCGCGAGTCCCGGGGCCGATCGGGTCGATCAAGAACGCGAGCTCGCCCGGCGGCGCCTGGCAGAGGCTCATCGGCCGCGGGAGCAGGCGCCCCGGAGCCTCGAGCATGAAGAACTGGCCGGGCACGCCCGGCTCCACCCCGCCCCGCTCGAGGCGGAGGAGGACGTATGGGCCGATCTCCTCCGAGCCGGCGACGCGCAGGAGCTCCCGGCGCGCGCCCCGCACTACGCCTCGACTCCGATGCGCTCCTGCAGCGAGAGGGCGGACTCGGCTCGCGCGCTCGCGATCGCGTGGACGGCGGCGGCAGCGCCGGAGATCGTCGTCACGCAGGGAACGCGGGCGACGAGCGCGGCCTCGCGGATCAGGTAGCCATCCGCCCGTGCTCCCCCGCCCTGCGGTGTGTTCACGATCAGGTCGCAGCGGCCGCGGCGAACCAGGTCCACGACTGTCGTCTCCTCGGTATCCGCGTCTGCGACCTTCGCGACCACGTCGACCTCGAGCCCGGCCGCGGCGAGCGTCCGCGCGGTTCCGACCGTCGCGATCAGCTCGAATCCCAGCCCGGCGAGGGCGGCGGCCACCGGAACGACGGCGAGCTTGTCCTCGTCGCGCACCGACAGGAAGGCGACTCCGGAGGTGGGAAGCGGCCTGCCGGCTGCCCGCTCCGCCTTTGCAAGAGCCGTCGGCAGGTCGGCGGCGCTCGCCATGACTTCGCCGGTGGAGTGCATCTCCGGGCCGAGGACGGGATCCGCACCCGGGAAGCGCGAGAACGGGAGCACGGCCGCCTTGACGCTCACCTGCGTCGGTCGCGGCATCGGGAGGGAGAGCTGACTCAGCGTCTGACCGGCGGCGAGGCGGCATGCGGCGTCGATCAGGTTGACGCCGATCGCCTTGCTCGCGAACGGCACGGTCCGGGACGCCCGCGGGTTCACTTCGAGGACGTAGACGGTCCCGTCGGCGATTGCGAGCTGCACGTTCAGGATCCCGACGACGCCGAGCGCCGGGCCGAGCCGCTTCACCACGTGCTCGACCTCGAGCGCGGCGGCGAGCGTGAGCGAGGGGGCCGGGAGTACGCAGGTGGAGTCGCCGGAGTGGACGCCAGCCTCCTCCACGTGCTGCATGACCGCGCCGATGTAGACCTCCTCGCCGTCGCAGAGCGCGTCGACGTCGAGCTCGATCGCGTTCTCGACGAAGCGGTCGAGGAGAACGGACCCGTGAACCGCCTCCATCGCCGCCTCGAGCTGTGCGTCGTCGTAGCAGACGCGCATCGCGCGCCCACCGAGGACGTAGGACGGACGGACGAGGACGGGGTAGCCGATCTCCTCCGCCGCCTCGCGCGCCTCCTCGAGCGTCGCGACCGTGGCCCACGGCGGGCAGCGGATCCCGAGCTCGCGTGCGAGCGAGCCGAAGCGCTCGCGATCCTCGGCCAGGTCGATCGCGTCGTGCGGTGTCCCGAGCAGTCGGTACCCGGCCTCTTCGATCGCGCGGGCGAGACGGAGCGGTGTCTGACCGCCGAACTGCGTCACGACGCCGACCGGCTTCTCCTGATCGCAGACGGCGAGCACCTCCTCGACGGAGAGCGGCTCGAAGTAGAGGCGGTCGGACGTGTCGTAGTCCGTCGAGACCGTCTCCGGGTTGCAGTTCACCATCACGGCCTCGTAGCCGAGCGAGCGGAACGTCTGCGCGGCGTGGACGCAGCAGTAGTCGAACTCGATCCCCTGGCCGATCCGGTTCGGCCCGGAGCCGAGGATCACGACGCGCGGCCTGTCCGTGGCGAACGGCACCTCGCCCTCCTCGCCCCAGGTCGAGTAGAAGTAGTTCGAGGCGGCGGCGACCTCGCCGGCGCAGGAGTCGACTCTGCGGAACGACGGCCGCACGCCCTCCTCGTGGCGCCGCCGGCGGACTTCGACGCCGGTCAGGCCGAGCGCGGCCCCGATCGTGTCGTCTCCCCAGCCCGCGCGCTTGGCGCGCATCAGGTCGCCCGAGTGGAGCTCCTCCTTCGCGTACGCGATCTCCGACCGGAACCAGGGATGAAGCCCCTCCGGCAGGTCGGCTTCCTCGAGACTCGCCCACGGCGTCGCAGCACCCGGGTCGAGCTCCCTCGAGCCGTACGCCTTGAGGAACGCTTCGGTGAACGTCCTGCCGATGCCCATCGACTCCCCGACGGACTTCATCTGGGTGCCGAGCGTGCGATCCGCCCCCGGGAACTTCTCGAACGCGAAACGCGGGAACTTGACGACCACGTAGTCGAGGGTCGGCTCGAAGCTCGCGGGCGTCGTCTTCGTGAGGTCGTTCGGGATCTCGTCGAGCGTGTAGCCGACGGCGAGCTTGGCCGCGACCTTCGCGATCGGGTAGCCCGTCGCCTTGGAGGCGAGCGCGGACGAACGGGAGACGCGCGGGTTCATCTCGATCACGCGCAGCTCGCCGGTGTCGCGGTCGCGCGCGAACTGGATGTTCGAGCCACCCGTCTCGACCCCCACCGACCGGATGACCGCCGCGGCCGCGTCGCGCAGCTCCTGGTAGGCCTCGTCCGAAAGCGTCATCTGCGGCGCGACCGTCACCGAATCGCCCGTGTGGACGCCCATCGGGTCGAGGTTCTCGATCGAGCAGACGACGACGACGTTGTCGGCGCGGTCCCGGATCACCTCGAGCTCGAACTCGTCCCAGCCGCGCACGGACTCCTCGACGAGCACCTGCCCGATCGGGGACTCGGCGAGCCCGCGCTCCACTTGGGCCTGCAGCTCCTCGAGGGTGTCCGCGAACCCACCGCCGTGGCCGCCGAGGGTGAAGGCGGGCCGGATCACCGCCGGCAGCAGGACATCACCGAGCTCTCCCCCGGCCGTGACGATGCGCGATGCGGGCACCTCGAGCCCGCAGCTCCGGACGGCGTCCCGGAACTCCTCGCGATCCTCGGCGCGGCGGATGACGTCGACGGGGGCTCCGATGAGCTCGATCCCGAGGTCGTCGAGGACGCCTCCCTCGGCGAGGCCGACCGCCAGGTTCAGCGCGGTCTGCCCACCGAGCGTCGGGAGGAGCGCGTCGGGCCGCTCGCGCTCGAGGACGGACGCGACGCTCTCAAGGTCGAGGGGCTCGATGTACGTGCGGTCGGCGAACCCCGGGTCGGTCATGATCGTCGCCGGGTTCGAGTTGACGACGATCGTGCGATAGCCGTCCTCGCGCAGTACCTTCAGCGCCTGGCAGCCCGCGTAGTCGAACTCGCACGCCTGGCCGATCACGATCGGCCCGGAGCCGATCACGCACACGGTCTCGATGTCGCGGCGGGCGGGCATCAGCCGCGCGGGATCTCCTCGACCCAGCGGTCGATGATCGGCCACGCGTCGTGTGGGCCCGGCCCGGCTTCGGGGTGGAACTGCACGGAGCGCGCGCGGAGGTCGGGGAAGTCGAGGCCCTCGACCGTCCTGTCGTAGAGCGAGACGTGTGTCGCCTCGGTCGCATCGGAGGGCTCGACCGCGAACCCGTGGTTCTGGCTCGTCACGAGCACTCGGCCGGTGGCCCGCTCGAGGACCGGATGGTTCGCGCCCCGATGCCCGAACGGGAGCTTGAACGTGCGGTGACCGGTCGCCAGGCCCAAGAGCTGGTGGCCAAGGCAGATGCCGAGAACTGGAGTCGTTCCGAGCAGATCGCGAACGGTCGCGACCTCGGCCTCGAGCGGCTCGGGGTCGCCCGGACCGTTCGAGAGGACGACGCCGTCGAAGCCGGCGAGAGCGTCGGGTCCGACCGAGTGAGGAAAAACCGTAACGCCGGCGCCTGCACGGGCGAGCCGCCTCAGGATCGACCGCTTCGTCCCGTAGTCGACGACAGCGACGCTCGGGCCGCTGCTATCTGCGAAGACGTACGGCTCGGGCGCCGAGACCCCTGCGACGAGCGCCTGGCCCTCCATCGCCGGCTGTGCGCGCACCTGCTCGAGCGCCTCCTCGACCGGGAACGCCGTCTCGTCGGCGACGGCCACCGCACGCATGGCTCCGCCCTCGCGGAGCCGCAGGACGAGTGCACGGGTGTCGATCTCCTCCAGCCCGACGAGCCCGTTCGAGCTCAGCCACTCGGCCCAGGCGCCGCCTCCGAGCCGCCGCATGAGAGCGGCGCGGGCGTGCGGCCCCGCCGACTCGCCACGCTCTTCGGCGACGCCGTAGTTTCCGACCATGGGAGCCGTGAAGCAGACGAGCTGCTCTGCGTAGCTCGGGTCGGTCATCGTCTCCTGGTAACCCGTCATACCGGTCGTGAAGACGGCCTCGCCGAACGCGGAGCCGGCGGATCCCACCGACCGGCCGCGATAGGCGGTTCCGTCCTCGAGGAGGAGGTACCCGGACGTCATGCCGAGAACACCAGCCGCCCGTCGGCAACGGTTCTGAGCACTCGCCCGCGGAGCCGCTCGCCGAGGAGCCAGGAGTTGACGGAGAGCGAGCGGAAGCCGTCCTCGGTTACGGTCCACTCCGCGTCCAGGTCGAGGAGGACGAGATTCGCGCGCGCGCCGACCTCGATCCTCGGCTCCTCGAGCCCGAATGCGCGAGCAGGGCCTTGCGACATGCGTTCGAGGAGCATCTCGAGCGGGAGCAACCCCGGGACGACGAGGTTCGTGTAGACGGCCGAGAACGCCGTCTCGAGCCCGGTGACACCGAAGGGCGCCTCCTCGAACGGCACGTCCTTCTCGTGGCGCGCGTGCGGAGCGTGGTCGGTCGCGACGCACGTGATCGTGCCGTCGCGGAGGGCCTCGATCAGCGAGACGCGGTCGGCGTCCGCGCGGAGAGGCGGGTTCATCTTCAGGTTGGGATCGAGGGAGCGCACCGCCTCGTCGGTGAGGCACAGGTGATGCGGCGTGACCTCGGCCGTCGCCGCGACACCGTCCGCCCGACCGCGCCGGAGTGCGTCCACCGATGCCTTCGCGGACAGGTGCATGAGGTGCACGTGCCGCTCCTCGATGCGGGCGAGGGCGAGGTCGCGCTCGACCATCACGCTCTCCGCAGCCGCCGGATACGGCCCGAGACCGAGCTCCGCCGAGACGACGCCCTCGTGCGCGTGGCCTCCACGCGAGAGCGTGGGCTCCTCGGTGTGCAGCGCGAGCGGGCGGCCCGTGACGCCGCTGTACTGGAGCGCGCGTCGCATCAGGCCGGCCGAGACGACAGGCTTGCCGTCGTCGGTGAACGCAACCGCGCCGGAGTCCGCGAGCTCGGCCATCTCCGCCAGCTCCTCCCCGCGCTGGCCCTTCGAGATCGCAGCCATGAAGCCGGTCGGCACGACCGCCTCCTGGCGCGCGCGCTCGACGAGCTCCCCGAGGACGGACGCGGAGTCCACGACCGGATCCGTGTTCGGCATGGCCAGGATCGCGCAGTACCCGCCGGCAGCGGCAGCCTCGGTGCCCGAGCGGATCGTCTCCTCGTCCTCGCGGCCGGGCGTCCGCAGGTGGACGTGCGGATCGACGAACGCGGGAGCGACGACGAGCTCGCTCGCCGGAGCGGGCTCGATCCGTGAGATCACGCCCCTCTCGATCGAGATTTCGAGGCACTCGTCGATTCCCTGGGCGGGCGCGACCACGCGTCCTGCGAGCGCGAGCGTGTCGCCCCGGCCGTTGCGGCAGTGAAGCATCACCCCGCGTCCGCCGTGACCCGTTCCCGCACGCCGACCGGCGGGGCGGTGAGGAGGTCGTAGAGGACGGCCATGCGCACGACGAGGCCTGCGCGCACCTGCGCGGTGACGAGCGAGGCCTCGGAATCGGCAACACGCGGGTCGATCTCGACGCCGCGGTTCATCGGGCCGGGGTGCATGACGACCTGGCCGGAGCGGATGCGCTCGCGAGTGATCCCGTACAGCGCGCTGTACTCGCGCAGAGACGGCATGTACGCCTCTCCCGGCGCCATGCGCTCCTGCTGCATCCGGAGCACGTAGACGACGTCGGCGTCCGCGATCGCGCCGATGTCGGTCGACGTCTCGCAGCCGAGCGCCTCGATGCCGCGCGGGACGAGCGTCGGCGGGCCGACGAGGGTCGACCGTGCGCCGACGAGCTCGAGTGCCTGGACGAGCGAGCGAGCGACCCGCGAATGGAGCACGTCGCCGACGATCGCGACGTGCACTCCCCCGAGCCGCCCGAGCGCGCCCTCGATCGTGTACAGGTCGAGGAGCGCCTGCGTCGGATGCTGGTGCTTTCCGTCACCGGCGTTCACGACGTGCGCGTCGACGCAGGCGGCGACGAAGTGCGCGGCCCCGATCGCGGGATGCCGGATCACGAGCACGTCCGGGTCGTACGCGGCGAGCGTGAGCGCGGTGTCTCGGAGCGACTCGCCCTTGTCCACCGAGGAGCCTGAGGCGCGGAGCGACATCGTGTCGGCCGAGAGGCGCTTCGCGGCGAGCTCGAAGCTCGCCAGCGTCCGCGTCGAGGCCTCGTAGAAGAGGTGGACGACCGTCCGACCGCGGAGCGTCGGGAGCTTCTTCACCTCGCGATCGACGGACGAAGCCATGCCACGGGCGGTCTCGAGGATCCGCTCGACGTCCACGCGCGAGAGATCACCGACCGACAGCAGGTGACGGCGCCCGGTCACGGGCGGATGGAGATCAGACACGGCTCTCGTCCTCCCTCTCCGCGAGCAGGAGCACCCGGTCGATCTCGTCGACCTCCACGAGCTCGACCTGGATGCGCTCGTCCCGGGCCGTCGGCAGGTTCTTCCCCACGTAGTCGGCGCGGATCGGGAGCTCGCGGTGGCCGCGGTCGACGAGCGCTGCGAGCTCGACGCTCGCCGGCCGCCCGAACTCGAGCAGCGCGTCGATCGCAGCGCGGATCGTGCGACCCGTGTAGAGGACGTCGTCGACGAGCACGACGGTCATCCCCTCGATCGGGAACGGAATGCTCGTCGAGCGAACGATGGGCTGGCGGGCGAGCGGACCAGCGCCGTCGCGGACCGCGACGTCGTCGCGGTGGAAGGTGATGTCGAGCGCCCCGAGCGGCGGAGCGATTCCGCTCCGCTCCTCGACGAGGCGGCGGAGCCGCGAGGCGAGCGGCACGCCCCTCGTCTGGATCCCGACGAGGGCGAGACGGGTGAGCTCGTCGCTCTGCTCGATCAGCTCGTGGGCGATGCGGGAGAGGGATCGCGCGATCGCATCGGCGTCGAGGAGGACCTTCGCGGCTGCACGATCGGGGACGTGCGTCGTCACTTCGCTCCTTTCCGGCCTCGCTGGACCGGCTTAAAGGGGTCGCGGCAGTCTAGCGGCCGCGGAGGCGGGCGCTACTCGGGCTTCGACTCGTCCTCGTCCGCGAGCGACTCGATCGCGTCGCGCGCGGCGTCCACCTCGAGCTCCGAGACGAGGATCTTGAGGGGTGGGTCGTCGAGCGCCCCCGGGTCGTGCTCGGCGGCCATCTCGAGCTCCGACTCGATCCCGGCGGACGTCAGCATGTCGCGGATCTCCTCCGCCTCCGTCACGTCGCCGGCAACCGCCACTTGAACGAGTCTCGTCACGTCCCCTCGGACCCTACCGCAGCCCTCCCGCTGCGCGCGCCCGAGCGGACGAGCTCCGGTCCGCCCCGCTCCGGGAGCGGGATCTCCACGACGTCGAAGTCGCGCGGCACGACCGTGTCCGGGAAGAGCTCACGAGCCTCGTCCTGCACCTCGCGGCCGAAATAGCGCGTGGACAGGTGCGTCAGCGCGAGTAGTCGGACGCCCGCCTCACGCGCGACGAGGGCAGCCTCGCCGGCAGTCGAGTGGAGCGTCTCCCGCGCCCGCTCGCGCTCGTCCGCGAGAAACGTCGCCTCGTGCACGAGGAGCTCCGCCCCGGCTGCGGCGTCGACGACGGACGCGCAGGGAGCGGTGTCTCCGGTGATGACGACCTTCCGCCCTGCACGGGCGGGGCCGAGCACCTGGTCGGGGGACACGGTGGTCCCGTCTGCAAGGGTGACCGGCGATCCGTGCTGCAGGGCCCCGCGCTCCGGCCCGTTGGGGACCCCGAGCGCCGTTGCGGCCTCGACGTCGAACGGTCCAGGACGCTCGTCCTCGACGAGCGCGTACCCGATCGCCGGTACGCCGTGCTCGACCGCGAACGGCTCGATCCGGTACCCGTCGCGCGCGATCGCGTCACCCGCCTCGAGCTCGACCGTCTCGAGCGGGTAGGAGAGCCGCCCGAAGACCCGCCGGAGGGACGAGACCAGGTGGCGAAGTTCCGTCGGGCCGTAGATCGTCAGCGGAAGCTCGCGCCCACGGAGGGAGTACGTCTTCAGCATCCCCGGAAGGCCGAGGTAGTGATCGGCGTGGAAGTGGGTCAGGAACACCTCGCGCAGCTCGACGAGCCCCACGTCGCAGCGGAGCAGCTGGCGCTGAGTGCCCTCGGCGCAGTCGAAGAGCAGGCGCTCCCCCCCGAGACGGACGAGCGTCGCGGCCGGCGCGCGCTGGGCCGTCGGCGTGGAGCCGGACGTCCCGAGGAAGACGACGTCGAGATCCACGGCGGCGGATTGTACGTCCCTCCTCAAAAAACCCCGCAATTGCGCCGATAGTGACGAGGATGCGGCGTTCGCGTGCGCACCGCTCGGCCGGCCTCGTTCGGTCGCTCGCCCTCCTCTGGGCATTTCTGTTCACCTCCGCGGCCATCCTGGCCATCGCCGCCTTCGCGCTCTCCTCGGTCCTCACCGACGCGGTCCGCGACGAGCTGGTTGCCGAGAGGGCGAGGGATGTCGCCGTGTACGCGAACTCCGTGCTCGCCCCGACGGTCGTGCACGGTCGGCGCATCACCGCGACGAGGGCGACGCGCCGCCGGCTCCAGCGCGCGGTCAAGACCCACGGCGGCCTGATGGGCGTCTCGGTCTGGTCACGCCGCAACAGGCTCCTGCTCTCGACCTCGGGACATCAGCCCGCGAGCGCTCCGAACCGGATCGGGGCGGCTTTCCGCACACGACAGCCGCACGGTGAGCTGGTCGGCGCGTCAGGCGGACGACCGCCTGCGATCGTCGTCTGGACTCCGCTTCTCTCGCGTGCGGGTCGACCCCTCGCGGTTGCCGAGATCCGCGCCCGCCCCGGTACCGTCACCGCGAACGTCGCGTCGGTGAGAGACACGATCTGGCTGACGGTCGGATCGGTCTTCGTCGTCGTCTGGCTGGCGGTCGCGCTGCTCGTGCGCGGCGCTGCGATGCGCCTGTCTCGGAAGAACACTGATTTGCAGGACCGCTCGCGGGAGCTCCTCCACTCGACGCGCCAGCTGGAGGAGAGCCTGATCGAGACCATCGAGACGCTGAACGCGGCCGTCGAGGCCAGGGACCCGTACACGGCCGGCCACTCGCAGCGGGTACGCCGTGTCGGGCTCGCGATCGGGCGCGAGCTCTCCCTCCCCACGAAGCGCCTCGGCACGCTCGCCAACGCCTGCCTCTTCCACGACATCGGGAAGATCGGGATGCCGGACTCGATCCTCACGAAGCCGGAGCCGCTGAGCCCGGCGGAGGCCGCAGTCATGCGCGAGCACGCGGCTCGCGGAGCGGAGATCGTTGCGCGGATCAGCTCGCTCCACGACTCGGTGCCCGCGATTCGCCACCACCACGAGCGCTGGGACGGGCTCGGCTACCCCGACGGGCTCTCCGGGTCTGGGATTCCGCTCGAGGCCGCGATCATCGCGCTTGCCGACGCCTGGGACGCGATGACCACGAACCGCCCGTACGCGCACGCGCTCGACATCAACGAGGCCATGCTCCGGATCCGCGCGGGACGGGAGAAGCAGTTTAACCCGGCGGTCGTGGACGCGTTCTGGTCGGTGGCGAAGCGGCGGCCCGCCGAGATCCTGCCGCCGGACTCGACCGCAGCGGCGCTCGCGGTCGTCTGAGCTCGGCGCGACTGCGCGGGCAGGCGGCCCTCACCCGGACGGGCGGCCGAGCTCGAGGTCGGTGTACACCGTCTCGCCCCTGAACTTGCGCTTGTGCGGATCCCAGGGAAAGAAGATCGCGTTTCGCCACTCGAGGCGCTCGCCCGTCGGCTCGTGCTCGAGCCAGCGGCCCTCGTGCGTCGCCGTCACCCGTGCCTCCTCGCAGACTCCCTGCGGGCCGATGACGATGTACTCGAGGTCGAAGTGGATGTCCGGAAACGCCGACAAGAGCTCGGTGTAGAAGCGAGTCGCTCCGTCGTGGCCCTCCCAGCGGGCGCCGGTCCCCATCACCTCGTACACGCAGTCCTCGGTGAGCGTGGAGATCAGACCGGGAAGATCGCGGTTGTCCTCGGCGATGGAATGGGTCTTCCAGAGCTCCCGGATCTCGCCGCACTCGTCCGGTGCGACCGGTCGGCGCAGCAGCTCGAGGATGCGTTCCGTCGCCATGGCGCTCCCTTCGGCTCGTCGGTAGGCGTCTGCGACTGGAGCCTACGGGAGCGTGAGCCGCTGCCCCGGCGAGATCGTCGTCCCGGTCAAGCCGTTCCGACGCTCGAGCTTCCACACTCCCTCGCGGGGATCGCCCGGATACCGCGCGGCGGCGATCGACCAGAGCGTGTCGCCGGGCTTCACGCGGTAGTGACGAGCTGGACCGGATGCACCCGTGTCGCGCACGAGCACGGCCCACAGGAAGGTCGCCACGAGCACGACGATCGCGATCCGTACGAACATGTGTTCGAGTATGCACGAACACATGTTCCCATGTCAACACGCCGAGCAGGCTCGGCCCCTCAGGGAGAGGGACGCCGTCGCCCCGCCCGCACGAGCAGAGCCTGGAACACGACGACGATCCCGAGGCACACGAGCGCGATCACCGGCCCGAAGAGGAGCCAGAAGACGACGAAGAAGAACGCCGTCGCCACGACCCAGACTCCCCAGACCCGTGCGCGCTTGGCGTTCGTCCAGGCGACGAGGTCGCCGATCAGCCGCTTGAGCATGCCCGGATACCAGAGCACCGGCTCACGGGTGTCAAGGGATAGGTTGGTACGCGTGAGCGTGGACTGGGACTTCACGAGGATCGTGTTCGACCATGTAAAGCTCACCGTGCGCGACGCTTCCGCGAGCATCGCCTTCTACAAGACCGTCCTCGAGCCGCTCGCGATCCCTCCGCTCTGGGAGCGTGAGGATGCAGCGCAGTTCGCGAACCTCGTCGTCTCGCATGGAGAGCCGGTGAGCGGGCCCATCCACGTCGCCTTCGTCGCAGAGACGCGCGAGCAGGTCGACGCGTTCCATCGCGCGGGCATCGCCGGCGGGTACCGCGACAACGGCGCACCGGGCGCTCGCGAGCACTACAGCTCCGCCGAGGGAGGCCGCTACCACGCGGCGTTCCTCCTCGACCCCGACGGCAACAACGTCGAGGCCGTCCGTCGCGAATTCGACTGAGGCGTCAGCTGCGCCGCGCGCGGAAGCACCGCGTGACGTAGGCGATCCGGACGCCGTCCGGGCCGGCGGTCTCGTCGTACAGGTCGCCGATCGCCCACAGGATCGGCTCGCGGGCCGCGGGCTCGAGCTTCGCGCAGTAGCTCCGCGAGAGGACGAGGTCGAGCAGCGTCTCGCGGTCGAGCGGCTGCTCGAGCGAGAAGGACGCATGCTCCGTCTCCTCGAAGAGCCCGCTCGCGCCCAGCGGATCGAGGTCGTCAGCGTCGACGGTCTCGTTCCCGATGACCGCGCTCATCCGTGCCGTCCACGGGTCGCGGTCGTCCCGGGAGTTCCAGACCAGCGCGAGCCGGCCGCCCGGGCGGAGCACGCGAGCGATCTCGGGAAGAGCGGCCTCGTGGTCGAACCAGTGGAATGCCTGGGCCGACGTGACGACGTCCGCCGAGCCGTCGGGAAGTGGGATCTTCTCGGCCGTGCCCGAGAGCGCGCTCGCCTCCGGCGCGGCCCTCAGGAGCTCCCCGCGCATCTCGTCGAGCGGCTCGACCGCCGTGACTCGATGGCCGAGGGCGACGAGCGAGCGCGTCAGCTTCCCGGTGCCCGCACCGAGATCGACGACGTCGCACGGCTCCTCACCCACGAGCCAGCGCACGGCGTCCTCCGGGTAACCCGGGCGTCCTCGCTCGTAGGCGTCGGCCACGTCCGCGAAGGCTGTGTGCGGCCCGCGCGCGAAGGGATCGCGGTTGACGATCACGCTCCCGTCCTCAGCTCTCGCTCGACTGCGCCCAGATGTTGATCCCGCTCTCCGTGGCGTGGTGGTCGATCTCGGCGAGCTCGTCGTCCGAGAGCTCGAGCCCCTCGAGCGCGCCGACGTTCTCCTCGAGCTGCGCGACGCTCGAGGCGCCGATGAGCGTCGACGTGATCCTGGGGTCGCGGAGCGTCCAGGCGAGCGCGAGCTGCGCGAGCGTCTGTCCGCGGCCGGCCGCGATCTCGTCGAGCGCGCGAATCCTGGCGAGCGCCTCGTCCGAGATGAGCTCGGGCGAGAGCGAGGTCGGACGGCTGGCTCGCGACCCCTCCGGGATCCCGTCCAGGTACTTGTCGGTGAGCATCCCCTGCGCCAGCGGCGAGAAGCAGATACAGCCGACGCCGAGCTCCCCGAGCGTCCCGAGGAGCTCCGGCTCGATCCAGCGGTTGAGCAGCGAGTACGAGGGCTGGTGGATCAGGAGCCGCGTGTCGAGCTCGTCGAGGATCGCGGCCGCCGCGCGCGTCGTCTCCGCCGAGTAGGACGAGATGCCCGCGTACAGCGCCTTCCCCTGCCGAACGGCGGTGTCGAGCGCGCCCATCGTCTCCTCGAGCGGCGTCAGCGGGTCGAAGCGGTGCGAGTAGAAGATGTCGACGTAGTCGAGACCCATACGCGCGAGGCTCTGGTCGAGGCTCGCGAGCAGGTACTTGCGCGAGCCCCACTCCCCGTACGGCCCCGGCCACATGTCGTACCCCGCCTTGGTCGAGATCACGAGCTCGTCGCGGTACGGCCGCAGATCGCGCTCGAGGATGCGGCCGAAGTTCTCCTCGGCCGAGCCGTACGGCGGCCCGTAGTTGTTCGCGAGGTCGAAGTGCGTGATCCCGAGGTCGAACGCGCGCCGGACGATGGCGCGGCTCGTCTCGAGCGGGCGGTCATGCCCGAAGTTCCACCAGAGGCCGAGCGAGATCGCCGGCAGCAGGAGCCCGCTCGCCCCGGTTCGCCGGTAGAGCATCCGGTCGTAGCGGTCGAGAGCGGGCGCGTACGCCATCGGCCGTTCGAGTCTAGATGTGCTCCCGCCCGAGGTCGTCCGTCTGCACGGGAACCGGCTCGTCGTCAGGACCTACGACCACGACGTGGTCGCGCAAGTCGTCGGGCCGTAGAGCTAGAGCGCGAGCTCGGCCGCGCCGTCGTGCATCCCGACGAGTCGCGGGACGACGTCGAGGACGCTCTCGCTTGCGCAGAACGTGATGTCGGGCTCGAGATCGGGCGCGTTCTCGAGGAGATTGCGTCCGCTCTTCGACGCGCGGAACGCCTCCTCCGCACCACTCCACGTGCCGGCGAGACGCGCGGCTGCCTCGGCCGCGTCCGTCCGCTCCCAGCCGAGGAGGTCGACGATCCGGCCGGCGACGTAGGCGTCGTCCAGCGCGAGTGTGCCCTGGACGCCGGCACAGACGACGACGACGTCGTCTCCGGCCGACCGCGCCGCCCCGACGAGCGCGGAGAGGTTGAGGAGGGAGGCCGCGAACACGCGCTCGCAGCGGCCCGCCGCGGCGAGGATCGCACGGGTCCCGTTCGTGGTCGTCAGGATCAGCGGCGAGTCGAGGCTCTCGATGTACTCGCGCGGCGAGTTCCCGAGATCGAAGCCGGGGATCCGGACCGCGTTACGCTCACCGCCGAGGACGCCTTCCCCGAGCGACTTCTGGAGCGCGAACGCGTCCTCCACCTCCCCGGTGCAGAGCACCTTCGGACATCCGGAAGCGAGCGCCTGACAGATCGTGGAGGTCGCGCGGATGACGTCGATGACGATGCCGGTCGGGGCTTCTCCGGCCTCGTCCGGTGTGAACGCGACGTGAACTCGCACAGGGGTACGCTAGCCCGCGTGTCGACACAGGAGACCGGGACCCTGCGCTGCTACCGGCATCCGGACCGGGAGACGATGGTCTCGTGCTCCGAGTGCGGCCGCGGGATCTGCCCCGACTGCATGAGCTTCGGTCCGGTCGGGATCCGCTGCCCGGATCACGCGGGCGCGGGCGGGCGCGCCCCGAAGGCGCCGAGCCGCATGGCGCGGAGCGCGAGCCGGTCGCTCTCCCAGTACGGGCCGTACGTCACGTTCGCCCTGATCGGCATCAACGTCGGCGTCTACCTGCTCGAGCTCCTGATGGGCGCGGGCATCAACGGGCAGTCCGGCTGGATCTACGAGCACGGCGTCCTGGTGGCGCGAGCCATCGACTCGTCGGGCCAGACCGTCGGCGTCGCCGAAGGGGACTGGTGGCGCCTGCTCACCGCCTCGTTCCTGCACTACGGGCCGCTCCACCTCGGGATGAACATGCTCGTCCTCTGGTTCATCGGGCCGGCACTCGAGAGCTACTTCGGGCACTGGCGGTACCTGCTCCTGTACCTCGTCTCCGGCCTGGCGGGCTCCGCGGGGGCCCTCATCATGAGCCCGAACGCGCTCACGGTCGGCGCGTCGGGCGCGATCTGGGGGCTGATGGGAGCAGCGCTCGTGCTCGAGGCGCGTCGCATCTACGTCTTCGGCGGCCAGGCGATGGGCCTCGTCGTCTTCAACCTCATCTTCACGCTCCTCATCCCGGGCGTCTCGCTCGGCGGGCACATCGGCGGCGGGATCGGGGGTGCGATCGCGGCGCTCGCGTTCTCGAGCCTGCGACGAACGCCGGCCCTCGCGACGCTCTCGGTCGCAGCCGTCGGCGTCGTGAGCGTGATGCTCGCGATCTCGCAGGTCTAGAGCGTCAGCCGCCGATCGCGACGGCGATGACGCCCTCTTCGGCGAGCGCCGCCTGGGCAGCCGCGAGACGGGCGACCGGGACCCGGTAGGGCGAGCAGGAGACGTAGTCGAGGCCGATGCGGTGGCAGAAGGCGACCGAGCGCGGTTCGCCGCCGTGCTCGCCGCAGATCCCGAGCTTGATCCCCGGCTTGGCCCCGCGACCGCGCTCGACAGCGATCCGCATGAGGTCGCCGACGCCCTCCTCGTCGATGACCTCGAACGGGTTCCGCTCGAGGATCCCGTGCTCGAGGTAGTACGTGAGGAACTTCCCCTCGGCGTCGTCGCGGGAGAAGCCGAGCGCCGTCTGCGTGAGGTCGTTCGTCCCGAAGGAGAAGAAATCGGCGACCTCGGCGATCTCGTCCGCGCGGAGCGCTGCCCGCGGAAGCTCGATCATCGTGCCGCACCGGTACTCGACGTCCGGCTCCTCGGAGGCCACCGACTCGGTCATGTCTCGGAGCCGGGCGAGCTCTTCGCGGAAGCCGACGAGCGGATGCATGATCTCGACGAGCGGCGCGTCGCCCGTACGCTCCGCGACCGCCCGCGCTGCGCGCACGATCGCCCGCACCTGCATCTCGTAGATCTCGGGGAACTGGAGCCCCAGCCGGCAGCCGCGCGTCCCGAGCATCGGGTTCGCCTCGTGGAGCTGGCGAATGCGGTCGCGCATCGCATCCGACGTGGCCTCCTCGAGCGGGGGCAGGAACTCGTGCAGCGGCGGGTCGAGAAGCCGGATCGTGACCGGGAGCCCCGCCATCGCCTCGAAGATCCCCTCGAAGTCGGACTGCTGCATCGGGAGGAGGCGCTCGAGCGGAGCGCGACGCTCCTCCTCGTCGCGCGCCAGGATCATCTCGCGGACGATCGGAAGCCGGTCCTCCGCCATGAACATGTGCTCCGTCCGGACGAGTCCGATGCCCTCGGCCCCGAACTCGCGCGCCTTCGCGGCGTCCTCCGGCGTGTCCGCGTTCGCGCGGACGCCCAGCCGGCGGAGGTCGTCCGCCCAGCCGAGGATCGTGCCGAAGTTCTCGTCGATCGCCGGCGGCACGAGCGGGACCTCGCCGACGATCACGCTGCCCGTTCCACCATCGATCGTGATGACGTCGCCCTCGCCGAGCTCGTGCCCCGCGATCGTCACGCTGCGGGCCGCGTAGTCGATCAAGAGCGCCTCGCAGCCGGCCACGCACGGCTTCCCCATCCCCCGGGCGACGACCGCGGCGTGTGACGTCATTCCGCCGTGCGAGGTGAGCACGCCCTTGGCTTGGAGGAGGCCGTGGATGTCGTCGGGCGTCGTCTCCCAGCGCACGAGGATGACCGCCTCGCCCGCCTTTCCGCGCTCCTCGGCGATGTCCGCGTCGAGGACGATCGCGCCCGAGGCGGCCCCCGGCGACGCGTTCAGGCCGCGCGCGACGACGTCGATCTTCGCGGTCGGGTCGATCATCGGGTGCAGGAGCTGGTCGAGCTGGGAGGGATCGATCCGCACGACCGCCTCTTCGCGCGAGATCAGCCCCTCGTCGACCATCTCGGAGGCGATCCGGAGCGCCGCGGCTGCCGTCCGTTTCCCGGTGCGCGTCTGGAGGAGGTACAGCGTCCCCTCCTCCACCGTGAACTCGATGTCCTGCATGTCGCGGTAATGCGCCTCGAGCAGCTCGAGCGTCCCGACCAGCTGGTCGTAGGCCGCGGGCATGAGCTCGCGCATGCGGTCCATCGGCTCCGGCGTCCGGATCCCGGCGACGACGTCCTCGCCCTGCGCGTTCGGGAGGAACTCGCCGTAGAGGCGCCTCTCCCCCGTCGACGGATCGCGCGTGAAGCAGACACCGGTGCTCGAGCCTTCGCCCCGGTTGCCGAACACCATCTGCACGACGTTGACCGCCGTCCCGAGGTCGTCCGGGATGTCGTACGTCCTGCGGTACACCTTCGCGCGCGGCGCCTCCCACGAGTCGAAGACCGCGCGGTACGCCCTCTGGAGCTGGTCGGAGGCGCTCTGCGGGAACTCGGAGCCCGTTCCCTCCCGGTAGATCGCCTTGAAGCGCTCAACGAGCTCGCGAAGGTCCTCGGCCGAGAGGTCGACGTCCTGCTCGACTCCTCGCTCCCGCTTGAGATCCGACAGCGCCTGCTCGAAGCGGTGGCCGTCGACGCCGTCGACGACCTCCCCGTACATCTGCACGAGCCGGCGGTACGAGTCGAACGCGAAGCGGGGGTTGCCGGTCGACGCAGCCAGGCCTTCGACGGCCGTGTCCCCGAGGCCGAGGTTCAGGATCGTGTCCATCATCCCCGGCATCGAGATCGCGGCGCCCGAGCGGACCGAGACGAGGAGCGGGTCCGACTCGTCGCCAAAGCGCTTCCCGGTTCGGCTCTCGAGGGCGGCGACGTGCTTTCCAACCTCGTCGTCGAGACCGTCGGGGACCTTGCCTCCGCCGCTCATGTAGGCACGGCAGGCGTCGGTCGTGATCGTGAACCCGTCCGGGACCGGGATACCGAGCTGGGTCATCTCGGCGAGCCCGATTCCCTTGCCTCCCAGCAGCTCGCGGCCGCCGGCCGGGTCCTCCTCGAAGTCGTAGACGTAGCGCATTTGCGGGGGGAATCTACCGATGCCGCTCGGTGTGCGGGAACCCGCATGGCTATATGGTCGTCGATCCCGTCGACGTCGCCGGATCGCAGCCCGGTGTGACACGGGGACCGGTGTCGGCGCGAGGAGCACCATCGACCCGGAGCAAAGCGCGCCGCCCTGACGTCCTTCGGATGGGCTACAACGTCCGAGGGCGATGTCCAGCGAGCTGCACGTCGTGCATGAGTGTCCGGGCTGTGGGGCGCCCGTCGACGACGACGAGGACTACGTGCTCGCCCAGGAGTACGCATCCGCGCCTGGGTTCGATCAGAGCGACTTCGAAGCACATGCGCTCGCGAGCGGCGCGGTCCGGCGATTCCACGTGGGTCACTTTCGCGGGCAGATAGGCGACCGCGTGTACCGGTTGGTCAACGACAGTCGGTAGAGCACGTGGCCCCGGCGGAGCTCGGTGTTCGCGTGATCCGCGGAGGGCGCGGGGACGAGGCGCTGGGCGCGCCGCCGCTGCCGACTGCGCGCCCACCCCTACGCTCCTTACACGCAGCGCAGCCTGTTGCGCATGTGCATCCCCTCCTGACCCCGACGATGCACATGACCCTAGTACTCCGCACGATGGGGGACTATCACTCATTCGAGTGCTTCGTGGGGTGCGGCGCCCCGCGAGTATCGGTGGTCGACGACCGCCGGGCGGGGCCGCCTCGCCGTTGACCTAAGTCGTCGGACTCGTAGGTCGGCGTAGCCGGCGATCGCGCGGCGAATCTACACTCGTCACCTGTGCCGGGACGGATTCTCGCCATGGGGAGCGGCGGCTTCATGCTCGAGCCCGATTCGCCGCTCGACGACTTCCTGCTCTCGCTCTCGCCCACTCGTCGACCGAGCGTGTGTTACGTGCCGACGCCCGCGGGAGACTCCGACCGCGGGATCGCGGCCTTCTTCGAGGCGTTCTCCCGCCGTGAGTGCGAGCCGAGCTGCTTGCGTCTCTTCGGCGCTCCCGAGAAGCCCGCCGAGCAGCTCGCGGACCAGGACGTGATCTACGTCTCCGGTGGGAACACGGCCAACGCGCTCGCGCTCTGGCGGCTGCACGGCGTCGACGAGGCTCTCCGCGAAGCCTGGCAGCGGGGCGCCGTCCTCGGCGGAGGGAGCGCCGGCGCGAACTGCTGGTTCGAGTCCTGCATCACCGACTCGTTTGGGCGCCAGCTCGACCCGCTCCACGACGGCCTCGGGATCCTGCCCGGGAGCTTCTGCCCGCACTACGACGGCGAGGAACGTCGGCGACCGACGTACCGGCGCCTCGTCGACGACGGGTTCCTGCCCGGATACGCCGCAGACGACCACGCGGCGCTCCACTTCGAGGGCACCGAGCTGCGCGAGGCGGTCGCGTCCCGATCCGGTTCCCAGGCGTATCGCGTCGAGCCCGGCTCGGAGACGCCTCTTCAGACACGCTTGCTGTGAGGCGCGTCGCTGTCCTCGGCCCGAGCGGAGCCGGGAAGACGACGGTTGGCAGAGCGATCGCGTCCAAGCTCGAGGTCCCGTTCGTGGAGTTGGACGCGCTCCACTGGGGCCACGGCTGGACCGAGGCGACAGCGGAAGCGCTGCGCGCTCGTATCGAGCCGATCGTCCTCGGCGCCGGGTGGGTGATCGACGGGTCGTACCGCGGGAAGATCGGGAACCTCGTGCTCGACCGCGCGGAGATCGTCGTCTGGCTCGACCTGCCCCTCACCGTGACGTTTCCGCGCATCCTCCGACGCACCGTCTCTCGGATCGCCAGGCGGGAGGAGTTCCTGAACGGGAACCGCGAGACCGTGCGCAGCGCGTTCCTCAGCCGCGACTCGATCCTCCTCTACGCGCTTCGCAACCACGCCGCGAGTCGGCGCAGGCACGAAGCCAGCCTCCCGCGGGAACGCCTCGTGCGGCTCCGCAGACCAGGCGAGGTCGATCGCTTTCTAAGAGGTCTGTAAGGACTGCGACTCTCGCCCCGTCGCGAGGCATAGCCTCTGGCGTCGTGCCGTCCCGCCGTCGCGTGTCCCGCCTCGCCGCGTGGGCCGCTGCGATAGCCGCCGTCTTCGTCGCAGGTGCCGTCGCCGCGGGAGCGCCCGCGGCAGCGAAGCCGAAGCCGGTCGTCGTGCACGTGACGGCGAAGGACTTCTCGTTCACGCTCTCCCGCCGATCGGTCCCGGCCGGAACCACCGTGCGGTTCGTCGTCCGGAACATGGGCGGCGTCGTCCACGACTTCGCGATCTCCGGCAAGCGGACGAAGCTCCTGAAGCACGGGCAGACGGAGGCGCTCGCCGTCCGGTTCGCGAAGAAGGGCTCGTACCGGTACCTCTGCACGGTCGCGGGGCACGCGCGCCTCGGCATGAAAGGCGTGTTCGCCGTCGGCAAGAAGCCGGCCGCATCACAGCCGCCGCCCACGCCGCCGACGGTCCCGGTCGCGGACACGGTTCAGCTCACGAAGATCGGCGGCGGCTTCGGTCGCCCGGTGCTCGTCACCGCACCGCCGGACGACCCTCGGCTCTTCGTCGTCGACCAGACGGGGGTCATCCGCGTGGTCGACGCCGACGGGAACCTCCTCCCCGAACCCTTCCTCGACATCCGCGACCGCGTCCACTTCTCGAGCGAGCCCGGACTGCTGGGAATGGCGTTCGCGCCGGACTACGCGACGAGCGGCCTCGTCTACGTCTTCTACAACAGCAGGAGCGGGAACGGCGACCTCGTCCTCGCCGAGTACCACGTGAGCGCCACGAACCCGAACGTCCTCGATCCGTACACCTGGCGGACGGTCCTGACGATCGTCAAGCCGTGGGAGAATCACAACGCCGGGATGCTCCAGTTCGGCCCCGACGGCGACCTCTACATCTCGGTCGGCGACGGCGACAGCGGCGTCCTCGACCCGCCGGGGCGCTTCGCCCAGACGCGCAACGACCTCCTCGGCGACATCCTCCGCATCGACCCGCGCGGCGGGGATCCGTACGCGGTGCCGAAGGACAACCCGTTCGTCGGTGTCGACGGCGTGGACCCCGAGATCTGGGCCTACGGCCTGCGGAACCCGTGGCGCTTCTGGATCGACGCGCCTACCGGGAACATGTACATCGGCGACGCGGGAGAGGGCACGAAGGAGGAGATCGACCTGATCCCCAAGGGCACTTCGGGGCAGAACTTCGGGTGGCCGTGCTTCGAGGGGACGGTTCCGTTCGACACGACGGCGACCTGCGACAACCCCGTCGCCCCGTTCATCGACATCACGCATTCCGCGCTCGTGTGCGCAGTGATCGGAGGAGTCGTGATCCACGATCAGCGGCTCCCCGCGCTCGACGGGCGCTACCTGTACGGCGACTACTGCGGCGGGCACCTGATGGCCGCGCAGGTCGACGGCACGACGGTGAGCGACACGACCGATCTCGGCCTCGCGGTCTCGGAGATGACGAGCTTCGGAGTCGACGGCAGCGGTCGCGTCTACGTCACAGCCGTCGACGGAAGCGTGTACCGCCTCGATCCTCGCTCGTAGTGCGCAGGATCGAAATCTGCTGAGCGCAGATTTCGATGCGCCCAAGACCCCTAGAGGCGGCCGCTTCGCGGGCTGATGCGCGCGCTTTCCGAGAGCGCCGCGTCAGCGGCGGGAGCGGGAGCGGATCTCCGCAACCCAGGCGGCCGCGCGCAGCCCCATCCAGATCGGCGTCAGCAGCACGTAGAAGACGAAGTCACCGGCGAGGAGCAGGATCGCGTACGTCGCGAGCCGCCACGGCGGCGCCCAGCCCTTCTCCCGCAGGTCGCCCAGCCCGCCGGGCGGGGGGCGCCACGGCTTGGCGAGTGGCGGCTCCCCCGGCGACCCGTACCGGCTCGGGTCCCGCTCGCCGGTCACGCTCTCGCCGTCCGCCGGTTCCGCTCGACCAGACGGATGATCCGCATCGCCGTCTCCTCCACGGAGAGCTCGGAGACGTCGATCACGGGACAGCGGAGCCGGCGGTGGAGCGCGGTCGCCTCGTCGAGCTCGGCGTAGATCTCCTCGAGCTCCGCATAGCGCTTCCGCGGCGCGCCCATGCTGCGGACGCGCGCCGTCCGGATGTCGCCGAGGCGCTCGGCCGCGATCGTGAGCCCGACGATCTTCGCCGGATCCATCTCGAACAGCTCCTCGGGCGGTTCGATCCCGCGCACGACGGGCACGTTCGCGGCCTTGTGGCCGAGGTAGCCGAGATAGATCGAGAGCGGCGTCTTCGAGGTGCGCGACACGCCGACGAGGACGACGTCGGCCTCGTCGAGCCCGCGCCCACCCGCACCGTCGTCGTACTTGACCGCGAACTCGATGGCCTCGATCCGCTTGAAGTACTGCGCGTCGAGCGGCGCCCTCGCCCCCGGCTGCATGCGTGCTGCGACGCCCGCGACGCGCGAGATCGAGTCGATCGGATGCCCGAGCAGGTCGCAGTAGTGGACGCGCGCCCGCCGGCAGAGCTGCCGCATGATCTCCCTGAGCTCCGGCTCGACGAGCGTGTAGACCATCACCGCCGGGCGGCCACGTGCCTGGGTGACGGCGATCTGGAGGTCCTCGGCGTTCTCGACGCGCGGATGCCTGACCTCGACGAACGGCTGATCGGGGAACTGCGCCTCGAGCGCGAGCACGAGCCGGGCGGCGGTCTCCCCGGTGGAGTCCGAGACGATGTGGAGCTCGACCGGGACGCGCTCGTCGCTCATCCGCGGGAGGCTAGCGCCCGCGTCGTCTCCCCACGGCTCGGCAAGTTCGTCGAGACCTGCCTGGTGACGGGGAAGAGGGACTCGCCGCTCGTCTCGCGGGAAGCCGCACGCTCAACGGCCTCCGCTGTCGCGTGGCGAAGTAACGTCTCGGACAGTGCCCGACGTCGTCACGATGGACAAGATCGTCTCGCTCGCGAAGCGCCGCGGGTTCGTCTTCCCCTCGAGCGAGATCTACGGCGGGCTCGGCTCGGCCTACGACTACGGCCACTACGGCGTCCTCTTGAAGGACAACGTGAAGGCCCGCTGGCTCGAGGCGATGGTGCGCGAGCGCGACGACATCGTCGCCCTCGACTCGTCGATCATCCTCCACCCGGCCGTGTGGGAGGCCTCGGGGCACGTCGCCGGGTTCGCCGACCCGCTCGTCGACTGCCGCTTCTGCAAGCGCCGCTACCGTGCCGACCAGCTCGACCAGTCGGAATGCGGACAACGCCCGAGCAAGCATCCGGGAGAGACGGACACGTGCGACCTCACCGAGCCGCGGCAGTTCCACCTCATGTTCCAGACGCGGATCGGGCCGGTCGAGGAGACGGGCCTCGACGCCTACCTGCGCCCCGAGACGGCGCAGGGCATCTTCGTCAACTTCAAGAACGTCGCCCAGATCGCGCGACGCAAGCCGCCGTTCGGGATCGCGCAGATCGGCAAGGCGTTCCGCAACGAGATCACGGCGGGAAACTTCATCTTCCGGACGCTCGAGTTCGAGCAGATGGAGATGGAGTTCTTCGTCCCGCCGGCCGAGGCCGAGGAGTGGTTCCGCTACTGGGTCGACGCGCGCGTCGCCTGGCACCTTCGCTACGGGATCCGCGAGAGCCACCTCCGCGTGCGGGCGCACGACGCCGAGGAGCTGTCCCATTACTCGTCGGCCACCTCTGATATCGAGTACCTCTTCCCGATGGGCTGGTCGGAGCTCGAGGGGGTCGCGAACCGCGGCGACTTCGACCTCACCGCGCACACCCAGGCGTCGGGGACGAAGCTCGAGTGGGTCGACGGCGATCAGCGCTACACCCCGCACGTCGTCGAGCCGGCGCTCGGCGTCAACCGCTCGCTGCTCGCGTTCCTCGTCGACGCCTACGACGAGGAGGTCGTCGCCGAGCGCGAGCGCACGGTGCTGCGCCTGCATCCCGCTCTCGCGCCGGTCAAGGTCGCCGTGCTTCCGCTCATCCCGCGGAACGAGGACATCGCCGGGAAGGCGCGCGCGCTGCACGAGGAGCTCCGGCGAGCCGTCGTCTCCGAGTACGACGACTCGGGGCAGATCGGCCGTCGCTACCGGCGTCAGGACGAGATCGGGACGCCGTACGCGCTCACGATCGACGAGCAGACGCTCGAGGACGACACGGTGACGATCCGCGACCGCGACTCGCTCGCGCAGAAGCGGATCCCGATCTCTGGCGCGAGGGCGTTCGTCCAGGACAAGCTCGCCGAGGACTGGAAGACGCCGAAGAGCGACTGACCGCCGCCCGGCTCAGCGGCTCCAGCGCTCGAGCGCCTTCGCGCCCGGCACGGAGAACCCGAACTTCCGATAGAGGTCGTGCGCGTCCTCCGTGTGGAGGAACCACTTCGTCCCGGCGAACGGTCCCTCGTCGACGGAGAAGCGGACGAGCTCGACGCCGAGCCCACGTCCGCGGTGCCCCTCGAGGACGTACACGTCGGCGAGGTACGACTGCGCGTGGCCGTCGGAGAGCGTCCGCGTGAACCCGACCTGCGCGCCGTCCTTGTAGAGCCCGACGACCCGGGCCGCCCGGTCGATGAGATCGTCCTGCACCTCGCGCGAACGCCCGCGCGCCCAGTAGGACTCCTCGCTCAGGTAGCGATGGACCGCCTCCCGGTCGATCCGGCCGGAGTCGTCGTCCAGCTCGTAGCCGTCCCCGAGGTCGCGCTTCACGTCAGGCGGTGAGCGTCCGCAGGCGGAAGCCGCCGTGGAACTCGTACGAGCTGACGACGACGGCGAGCGCATCGCGCGTGGCGCGCTCGCCGAGCCCGAGGCCGTGCGCGTCGGCGAGCGGGCTCCCGACGAGCGCTCGAATGCCGCGGAACCCCTCGGGCGAGAGGTCGACCGTCTCCGGCGGCGCGCACGCCGCACAGACAGCTCCTCCTGCGCTCGGGAGGTAGCCCACGAGCCCTACTCCCTCCTCCCCGCACTCCACGCAGCCCTCGAGCTGCGGGAGGTAGCCCGAGAGCCAGAGGAGCTTCAGCTGGAAGGCGAGTGCGAGCGGGTCCTGCGCCGCCTTGCCGCGGAGGCCCGCCGGCACCGCGTCGAGCACCGTCAGGAAGCGCGTCAGCGCCTCGAAC
This sequence comes from uncultured Actinomycetes bacterium, assembly GCA_963809405.1. GTDB lineage: Bacteria > Actinomycetota > Thermoleophilia > Gaiellales > Gaiellaceae > GMQP-bins7. Next base: position 365,426 of record CAWEJN010000001.1, on the reverse strand, counting down.
GCACGCTCGTTTCGCTCCTGCTCGACGAAGAGCCGGAGCATCGCCTCCGCGCCGACGAGCCCCACGGAGAGGCGGTAGGGATCCTCACGGGTCGCGTGATGCGCGTCGACGAGCGATGCGCCGGTCACCGTCTGCAGCTCGCCCGATCCCTGGTGGAGCATCAGCTCGACGTGCGAGAACGGCTCCAGTCGCCCGCCGAACCGCGACGTCGTCTTGCGCACGCCCTTCGCGACGGCGCCGATGCGCCCGCGGTCGAGCGTGTAGACGTGGAGCACGCGGTCGGCCTCGGCGAAGCGGAACGAGCGGAGCACGACCGCCTCCGTCTTGTACGTGCGGCCCATCGCGGCCAGTCTAGGCGGCGAGGGTGTCGGTTCCCGGCTGGCAGCGGGGGCAGAACCAAGTGCCGCGGCCGCCGACCCGCGTCTTCTCGATCGGCGTCCGACAACGCGGGCACGGCTTCCCCTCGCGCCCGTAGACGCGGAACTCGTCCTGCATGGAGCCCGCCTCCCCGTCGGGTGTGCGGTAGTCGCTGAGGGTCGAGCCCTGCCGCTCGATCCCGGCGTCGAGTGCGGCGCGGATCGCTCGGTGGAGCCTTCGAATCTCGGGCAGCGTCACCGCATTCGCGGGCGTGAGCGGATTCAGACGCGCGCGCCAGAGCGCCTCGTCGGCGTAGATGTTCCCGAGACCCGCGACCACACGCTGATCGAGGAGCACCGCCTTCAGCGGCGCCCTCCTGCGCGCGAGGCTCTGCGCGAGCCAGCGGGTCGTGAACGCCGGGCCGAGCGGCTCGGGGCCGTTCTTGGCCGAGAGGTAGCCGAGTGCGTCGGTGTCCTCGAGGACGAGCCACGTTCCGAACCGGCGGACGTCCCTGAACGCGATTCGCGACCCGTCGTCGAGCTCGAGCACCGCCCGCTCGTGGCTCGTGGGCAGGAAGCCGAAGCTCCCGGTCATGCGGAGGTGGACGAGCAACGAGAGCCCGCTCTCGAGGCGGAAGACGAGGTACTTGCCGCGGCGCTCGACCGCGAGCACGCGCTCGCCTTCGAGCTCCTCGACGACCTCGAACAGGTCGTAGGGGCGGGTGAGCCGCGGGTCGAGGATCTCGACGCGAGCCAATGTGCGCCCCTCGAGCCGCGGAGCGAGCTGCGCCCGGATCGTCTCGACCTCGGGTAGCTCGGGCACGCGAGGCATCGTAGGCTTGCAGCGCATGACGGCCGAGCAGCCGCAGACCTGGCACTACGGGCTCGTCGCACGCTACTGGGCGGAGTTCAACGACGACTTCCGCCCGCACGAGATCCCGTACTTCCAGCGGTTCATCGAGGACGACGGCCAGCCCGCGCTCGACGTCGCCTGCGGCACGGGGCGTCTCCTCCTCCCGTACCTCCGGGCCGGGCTCGACGTGGACGGCTGCGACGTGTCCTCGGACATGGTCGCGCTCTGCCGCGAGAAGGCCGAGCGGGAGGGCCTCTCGCCGAACCTGTACGTACAGCCGATGCACGCCCTCGACCTCCCGCGCCGGTACCGGACCATCTACGTCTGCGGCGCGTTCGGCCTCGGCAGCACGCGGGAGCAGGACGCCGAGGCGCTCGTTCGCTTCCACGAGCTCCTCGAGCCGGGAGGCAGGCTGCTCCTCGACAACGAGGTCCCGTATGCGGACACGACGCACTGGAAGTACTGGCTGAAGGAGGAGCGGGAGGCGCTTCCGAGGCCTGCGGAAGCACCCCACAGCAGGCAACAGGCGTCGGACGGATCGGAGTACGGGCTCAGCTCGCGAGTGCTCGCCGTCGATCCGCTCGACCAGAGCATCACCCTGGAGATGCGCGTCGAGTTGTGGCGTGACGGAGCTCTCCAGGCGGCGGAGGAGCACCGGCTCGACGCGCGCTCCTACTTCATGCACGAGCTGCGCCTGCTCGTCGAGCGCGCCGGCTTCGTCGACGTCGTCGTCCACGGTGACCACGTCGAGGCCGATCCGACTTCGGACGACGAGTTCGTCGTGATCGTGGGCCGGAAGTAGCCGCTACTCGACGACGTCGAGGAGGATGCCGTGCAAGCGCAGGAGCTCGTCGCCGATCCCGTACGCCGACTCGACCAGCGCCACGGCGGCGACAGCACTCTGCTCGTTGCGGGCATGGACCTCCGCGAGGACGTCTCCGGCGGAGACCGCATCTCCGAGCTTCGCGTGACAGACGACGCCGACCGCATGGTCGACGTCGTCCTCCTTCGTGCGCCGCCCCGCCCCGAGCTCGAGCGCGACGTGCCCGATTGCGAGGGCGCCGAGCCGGACGACGACACCGCCGTAGGGCGCTGGCACCCCACGAACGACGGGTGCCGTCGGGAGACCATCGGGAGCGGGGTCGCCGCCCTGCGCCCGGATCCAGCGCTCGTAGGCCGCCGTCGCGGAGCCGTCCGCGACGGCCGACTCGGCGAGCCTGCGGCCGTCCTCGACGCCGACGCCGAGATCGGAGAGGGCGAGCAACCGGGCACACGCGTCCAGCACCAGCTCCGTGAAGTCGGACGGCCCGCGTCCCGAGATCGTGTCCATCGCCTCGCGCACCTCGAGCGCGTTCCCCACCGCGGCGCCGAGCGGCTGGTCCATGTCGGTCAGCAGGCACACGACCTCGCGTCCAGCGCGCTTCCCGAGGTCGACCATCTGCTCGGCGAGGATCCGGGCGTCGTCGAGCGTCTTCATGAAGGCGCCGTCACCGACCTTCACGTCCAGGACGATCGCGTCCGCGCCCGCCGCGATCTTCTTGGACATGATCGACGAGGCGATGAGCGGGACGATGTCGACCGTGGCCGTCACATCGCGCAGCGCGTAGAGCTTCTTGTCCGCAGGGACGAGGTCTCCGGTCTGCCCGATGATCGCGAGACCGACCTCGCGCATCTGCTTGACGAAGTCGTCGGTCGAGAGCTCGACCCGGTACCCGGGGATCGACTCGAGCTTGTCGAGCGTCCCGCCCGTGTGGCCGAGCCCGCGCCCGGACATCTTCCCGAACGGGACACCGCACGCGGCCACGATCGGGCCGACCGCGATCGAGGTCTTGTCCCCCACGCCGCCGGTCGAGTGCTTGTCGACGACCTTCCGCCCGAGCGTGGCGCCGAGATCGAGCGTCTCGCCGGAGCGGATCATCGCGTCCGTCAGCGAGTGCGTCTCACGGCCCGTGAGCCCCTTGAAGTAGACCGCCATGCACCACGCGGCCATCTGGTAGTCGGGGATCTCCCCTCGCGTGAACCCGAGGACGAGCTCCGAGATCTCGCTCTGGGAGAGCTCCGCTCCGTTTCGCTTCCGCTCGATCAGGTCGGCCGCGCGGATCACGTCGCGGCTACAGCTCGATCGGCCGACCGGGCAGGCGACGACCCGGAGACTTGCCGCCGAGCCAGGCGTTCACCGTCGCCCCGACGTCGGCGAACTCGCCGTCCTCGTGGATGCGGCCCGCGGCGTTCTTCCCCGCCGCGTACGCGAGGAGGAGCGCGTGCTCGCGCGAGTGGTCGGTCGACGGCGTGGTCGGGTCGCAGCCGTGGTCCGAGGTGAGGATCAGGAGGTCCTCCGTCCGCAGCGCCTCGAGGATGTCGGGGAGCCGGCGGTCGAAGTCCTGCAGGCAGCGGTGGAAGTTCACGGGGTCGTTGCGGTGGCCCCAGAGCATGTCGGTCTCGACGAGGTTGACGAAGACGAAGCCCTCGTCGATCTCCTGCAGGAGCTCGATGGTCGTGTTGATCCCTTCGACGTTCGACTTCGTCGGCCGCGAGTCGTCGATGTCCTCGCCCGCGAAGATGTCGCCGATCTTGCCGACGCCGTAGACGGTGCTCCCCGCCTCTCGCACCGTCGTCAGGTAGCTGGGCCGAGGCGGGACGAGCGAGAAGTCGTGCCGGTTCGGGGTACGCGTGTAGTTCCCCGGCTCGCCCGTGAACGGGCGGGCGATCACGCGGCCGACCGCATGGCGGCCGGTGAGGATCTCGCGCGCGACGCGGCAGCCGTCGTAGAGCTCCTCGAGCGGGATCGTCTCCTCGTGCGCGGCGATCTGGAAGACCGAGTCGGCGGACGTGTAGACGATCCACTTCCCGGTTCGCTGGTGCTCTTCTCCGAGCTCCTGGATGATCTCGGTGCCGGACGCCGGCTTGTTCCCGAGGACGCCGCGTCCGGTCTGGTTCATGAACGGGTCGATGACCTCGTCCGGAAAGCCGTGCGGATAGGTCGGAAACGGCGTCGGGGTGACGATCCCCATGTGCTCCCAGTGACCGGTCGTCGTGTCCTTTCCGGCCGAGAGCTCGACGAGACGGCCGGCGACCGCGGGCGCGCCCGGCTGCGGCGGGCAACCCTCGAGCGGCATCACGTTGCCGAGCCCGAGCGCCTCGAGGTTCGGGAGGTCGAGCCCGCCGACCGCGTGGGCGACGTTACCGAGCGTGTTCGAGCCCTCGTCACCGTATGACGCGGCGTCGGGCAACTCTCCCGCCCCGACCGCGTCGAGGACGATCACACACGCGCGCGCCACTACGTCCCCGGCCGGGGATTCACGCGGGCGCGGGCACGGTCGGGCACGCGGGCTATTCTACGTCGGCTTTGGACCGCGTCTTCGGGCTACTTCTGCTGATCGTGTACGTCGCCGCCGTCGTCGGACTGTCGGCCGGCGTGACGTTCCTCGTGATCAAGCTCTTCCCGGTGAAGAGCAAGACGAGCCGGCCCGACGAGCCCTCGAACGACGGCGACGGCGGTCCCGCCGGGCGCCTCTTCCGCCGGGCCAAGCGCGAAGCGACCTGAGACGAGCTCGCGAGACGTCAGGCGACGCCGGCGGCGAGAGCGTCGTCGAGCGGCGTGAACTCGAGCCCGTGCGCCTCGGCGACGGCCTCGTACGTCACGTTCCCGCCGAGCACGTTCACGCCGCGCGCGAGTTCCTGGTCACGGCGGATCGCGTCGACGACGCCGTGGCTCGCGATCTCCTCCACGTAGGGAAGCGTGACGTTCGTCAGCGCGCGCGTCGACGTGATCGGGACGGCTCCAGGCATGTTCGCGACGCAGTAGTGGACGACGCCGTCGACCGTGTACACCGGCTCGTCGTGCGTCGTCGGACGCGAGGTCTCGGCGCAGCCTCCCTGGTCGATCGCGACGTCGACGAGCACCGAGCCCTCCTTCATCCCGACGAGCATCTCGCGCGTGACGAGCTTGGGAGCGCGTGCACCGGGGATGAGAACCGCGCCGATCACGAGATCCGCCTGCTCGAGCGACTCCTCGACCTGGAGCGTCGACGACATGAGGAGCGTGACGCGGCCGCTCAGGATCTCCTCGAGGTGGCGCATGCGCTCCACCGAGCGTTCGAGGATCGTGACCTGAGCCCCGAGCCCGAGCGCGATCACCGCGGCGTTGTAGCCGACCATCCCGCCGCCGATGACGACGACGCGGCCGGGAGCGACCCCCGCGACCCCGCCGAGAAGGAGGCCGCGCCCGCCGATCGGCTTCTCCAGGTGGTGCGCGCCCGCCTGTGGCGCGAGCCGTCCCGCGATCTCGCTCATCGGCGCGAGCAGCGGCAGGCCGCCGCGGTCGGTCTCGACCGTCTCGTAGGCGATCGCGGTGATTCCCGAGTCGACGAGCGCACGCGTCAGCGGCTCGTCGGCCGCGATGTGCAGGTACGTGAAGAGCGTGAGGCCCTCGCGCAGGCGGGGGTACTCCGAAAGGATCGGCTCCTTGACCTTGAGAAGCAGCTCTGCGCCGCCCCACACGTCGTCCACCGAGACGACCGACGCGCCGGACCGCTCGTACGCGTCGTCCGGAAACGCGCTGCCGACGCCGGCGCCCGTCTCGACGAGGACGTCGTGGCCCGCCTGGACGAGCTCCCGAGCGCCTGCCGGTGTGAGCGCGACGCGGTACTCCTGCGACTTGATCTCGCGGGCGACACCGATCCGCATGGCGCGCGGCACGATAGCGCCTGGGCTGTGCGTACGGAAGACTGCGCCTTGAAAGGAGAGCCATGATCCGCACATCCGGCATCTGGATCGTCAAGGAAGGACGCGAGGAAGAGTTCAAGCGGCGCTGGCAGGAGAGCGTCGACGGGGCCGCAATCGATCACCCGGAGCTGAAGTTCGTGCTCATGCGCGACCACCAGCATCCCCGGCGCTTCGTCAGCCTCGGCGAGGGCTGGCGCAACCTCGAACACATCGAGGCAGTGCGCGAGACACCGACCTACCAGGACGCCATGACCGCGATCTGGCGCCTGCTCGAGTCGGGTGAGATGTCCACGCTCGAGCTCGTGGCGGAGGTGAGTTGATGGAGCAGCGTGTCAGCCTCGTCACGCTCGGTGTCACGGATCTCCCGCGCGCGCGGGCGTTCTACGAGGGACTCGGCTGGACGACGAACGCGTCGCCGGAGGACGACGTCGTCTTCTTCCAGGCCGGCGGGATGATCGTCGCGCTCTGGGGTCGCGCCCAGCTCGCCGAGGACTCCGTGGTCACGGACGGCGGAAGCTGGGGTGGGATCACACCCGCGTACAACACCCGCTCGCCTGCGGAGGTCGACGCCGTCCTCGCTGAGGCTGCTGCGGCCGGCGCCACCATCGCGCGTCCGGCGGCGCCGACGTTCTGGGGCGGGTACTCGGGCGTCTTCCACGATCCCGACGGCCACGCGTGGGAGGTCGCGCACAACCCGCACTGGACGATCGGCGACGACGGCTCGGTGAGCCTCGTCGCCTAGACGGGCGCGGTCTCGCGCGCGGCGTCGACGAGCGCGAGCGTGACCTCGACCATCGCCTCGAGGTCGGCGACCGCGATGTGCTCGTCCGGGCTGTGCGTCCCGACCGTGCCGTTGGCGAGGTTCACGCACGACAAACCGTGCGCGTTGAAGACGTTCGCGTCCGCGGCGCCGCCGCCGAGCGCGTATCTCGGCTCGAAGCCGGCACGGACGAGCGCCTCTGCCCCGAGCCGCACGGCGAAATCGCTCTCACGGAAGCGGTAGCCGGGATAGCTGGGGCGGACCTCCGTCTCGAGCTCGCACTCCTCGAGGCTGGCGGCGAAGGCGGCCGTCTCCAGCATCTCGCGCACGAGCTCGGTCGCCTTCCGCTCGTCGTGCGAACGGACCTCCGCCTGGAACGTGCACCACTCGGGCACGACGTTTCGGCCGGTGCCGCCCGAGATCACACCGACGTTCGCGCTCGTCTCCTCGTCGACACGACCGAGCCGGAAGTCCGCGATCGCGCGGGCGGCGGCTGCCACCGCCGAGCGCCCCTCCTCGGGCGACAAGCCTGCATGCGACGCCCGCCCGTGGAAGCGGAAGTCGAGCGTGCGTCCATGGGGCGAGCCGAGGAGTATCTCGCCGATCGGCGTGCCCTGGTCGTAGACGAAGCCGACCGACGACTGGAGTCGCGTGTGGTCGAACGCGCCCGCCCCGAGGAGCCCGACCTCCTCCTTCGGCGTGAAGACCAGCTCGATCCCGGCGTGCGGGCGGCGCTCCTCGAGGATGCGCCGCGTCGCCTCGAGCATCACGACGACGGCGGCCTTGTTGTCCGACCCGAGGATCGTGTCCGCGGCATTTCGGACGACGCCGTCCTCGACGACGGGCTCGATCGCCGCCGCCAGGGGGACGGTGTCGGTGTGCGCACACAGGAAGATCGGAAGCCCGTCGGCGTTCCCCGGGATCCGCGTGTAGAGGTTCCCGGCGGTCGAGTCGATCCTCGCTCCCGCGTCGTCCTCGTCCCACTCGAGCCCGAGCTCTTCGAGATACGCGCCGACCCGATCGACGACCGCGCGCTCCTGCCCCGACGGGCTCGGAATCGCGCACAGCTCGACGAACAAGTCGAGATACGGTGGCCCGAGCTCCCTCTGCACTGCGAGCATCCTACGGTGGCGCTGTCTCGCTAGCGTCGATCCGGTGAGCGTGGTCACCGCAGTCCGAGAGGCTGTCTGCTCGCATCCCGACGTCCAGGCAGTCCGAGCCGTCGGATCACGCGCCGAGGGGCGGGCGCATGACCTCTCGGATTGGGACTTCGCCGTCGAAACCGACGAGTTCCCCTCCGTCGCGCGAGATCTGCCCGACCTCCTGTCGCCGTTGCACCCAGTCGCGGCGCAGTGGGATCCGTACTCGTCTCACGCGTGCTATCTGCTCGTCTTTCCCGGCCCGACCAAGGTCGATCTCCTGTTCCCGGACGAGCGGCGGAAGTGGTCTGGTGCCTGGAAGCCGTCGCCACTGACGCTCGACGCGATCGACCTCCACTTCTGGGACTGGATCCTGTGGCTCGAGCAAAAGCGCCGAGGCGGCCAAGACGACGTCCTCGAGAAGGGCCTTCGGAACATGCACGAGCTCCTGCTCGAGCCGATGGGCGTCATCGTCCGTCCGCGTTCCGTGTCGGAGGCCTGCGACGCGTATCTATCGGCCCGAAGCGTCCTCGAGGAGCGATTCGGTCGGGCCGTGCCTCGTGAGCTGGAGCACCATGTCAGGCCGGTCCTCACCGGCCGATGACCATTCGGACGCCAGCCTGACATAATCGGTGGCGCGTGACTGCCGCCTCATCTCTCGACGAGATGGCAAGTGCGCTCCGACTGGGAGCTATCGAATCCCTGGAGTGCGGGCGGCGCGATTCTCAGGGGTCACAACCGGATGCAGCCGTCAGGGCTGTCGAAAGGATGTGAGGGAGTGAAACATCGAGCAACGCTCGGCGTAGCCGGGCTGGCGGGCGTATTGGCGCTCGTCGTCTCGTTGACGATTGCGGGCGCTGGAAGCGCCGGCACCACGGCGACTTGCAAGCCGGGGCCGCCGCCAGTCCTGAACGCGAAGGCGATCAAGGCGAAGTACGGAGGCCAGAGCATCACCTGGATCAGCGACGGAGCCGTCGGAAAGTCACTGCAGCGCGACCAGTGCCTCGTCGCCGTGTTCAACAAGGCCACCGGCATCAACGTGAAGGCCACACCGCATCCCGTGGACTCCACGGCCGCCTATTCCCAGCTGGCCCGGAACTTCTCGGCCAAGTCCTCGTCGATCGACGTGATGATGCTCGACGTCGTCTGGCCGGGATCCTTCGCGCCGTACCTCGTCAACCTCAAGCCGGCACTCGGCAAGCAGGCCAAGTTGCACGCTGCCGGGATCCTCGCCGCAGACACCGTCAAGGGAAAGCTCGTTGCCATGCCGTGGTTCGGCGACTTCGGCCTCCTGTACTACCGCAAGGACCTGCTGAAGAAGTACGGGTACAGCACGCCGCCCACCACGTGGGCGCAGCTCGGCGCCATGGCGACGAAGATCCAGGACGGCGAGCGGGCTTCGAACCCCAACTTCTACGGGTTCGTGTACCAGGGCAACGCCTACGAGGGGTTGACCTGCGACGCGCTGGAGTGGATCGCATCCAGCGGCGGCGGGACCTTCATCAACGCCGGGAAGGTCACGATCAACAACGCGAAGGCCGCCGCAATCCTCAACCTGCAGCGGAGCTGGGTCGGAAACATCACGCCGCGCGGCGTGACGACCTATCAGGAGAACGAGTCCAACAACGCGTTCGACGCGGGTGATGCGGCGTTCTTGCGCAACTGGCCGTACGCCTTCGCGACCGCTCAGGATTCCAAGATCAAGGGCCAGGTCGGCACCGCCCCGCTGCCACACAGCGGCAAGGGCCCGTCGGTCGCGACGGTCGGCGGCTGGCAGATGGGCATCTCGAAGTACTCCAAGCACATCGGGGCCGCGACCGAGCTCATCCGCTATCTGACGAGCCCCGCAGTCGAGCGCTTCGACGCGATCTTCAACAGCAACGTCCCGACGATCCCCGCGGTCGCGAAGCTCCCGGCCGTGATCAAGGTGAACCCGTGGCTCAACCCCCAGGTCGCCGGAGTCGCCCGGGTCGCACGGCCGTCCCAGTTCCTCGGGACGAAGTACCAGCAGGGATCGACGTTCATCTTCCAGGGCATCAACCAGATCCTGAATGGCCAGGATGCGAAGACCGTGCTGCCGAAAATCGCTTCGCAGCTGAACACGCTCGTGAAGAAGTAGGCAGTCCGGGCTGTTGAAGGGAAGCACTGAGGCGAGACGTGCGGAGGACGGGAGCTCAGGCTCCCGTCCTCCGTTCCGTCCCGGGATGGCCACATGAGTGCCACCGAGGCCAGTGCACCGCGGCGGCGCTCGAAGCGCCGGCAGTCAGCGCTTCAACGCAAGCAGACACGCCTGGCGTGGCTCATGCTCACGCCTGCGCTCGTCATCATCGCGCTCGTCGCCTTCTACCCGCTCGGCCGAACCGTCTACCAGAGCTTCACCGACGAGCAATTCCTGGCCGGGCTCCAGCCGACGAAGTGGGTCGGGCTGCAGAACTATCGGACGCTCATCCACGACGAAGTCTTTCGTCACTCGATCTGGGTGACGGTGAAGTTCACGGTCGTCACCGTGTTCTTCGAGTTCGTCCTCGGCCTCATCATCGCGCTCGTGGTCAACTCCAGCTTCAAGGGTCGCGGCGTGATGCGAGCGGTCATGTTGGTGCCATGGGCCATCCCGACCGTCATCTCGGCCCAGATGTGGAAGTGGATGTACGACGACGTCTTCGGTCCGATCAACGACATCGGCGTCCGGACGCACTTGCTCTCCCACCCCGTCGCGTGGATCTCACAGCCGAACACCGCTCTGTGGGCGGTTGCCGCTGTCGACATCTGGAAGACGACGCCGTTCGTCGCGCTCCTCCTGCTGGCCGGCCTCCAGGTCATCCCGCACGACCTCTACGAGGCGGCAGACGTGGATGGCGCGAGCAAGTGGCACCAGTTCTGGCGGATCACGATGCCTCTCCTGCGCCCCGCGATCCTGGTCACGCTCATCTTTCGAACGCTCGACGCGCTCCGTGTGTTCGACGTCTTCTACGTGTTCTTCGGTGCTCGACCGGACACGCAGACGATGGCGATCTACACCCAGAACACGATCGTGTCGGCGGGCAACGTCGGCTACGGCGCAGCGCTCAGCGTTGCGATCTTCCTGATCATCGGGCTCTTCGTCGTCATCTACACAACCGTCCTCCGGGTGCAGGAGCAGTAGATCGATGAGCGTCGCCGCGGAACGCAAGGCAAGGGAGCGAGCGAGGCCGACGGGGTGGCGTGTGGCCGTGCGGCGAAGCCCGGGCTGGCGCATCGTCCGGCGGGTGCCGTTCTACCTCCTCGTCGCACTCATCTTCGTCTACGCCTTGTTCCCGTTCTTCTGGGTCATCCGCTCGGCGTTCACGCCGGAGGCCGATCTCTTCACGACGCCGATTCAGTACATACCGGCGCATCCGACGCTCGAGAACTTCCGTGAAGCGCTCTCGAGTGGTGACTTCCAGCGGGCGCTCATCAACTCGACCATCGTTGCGGGCTCGGTCACCCTGATCGCGCTCGCGCTCGGGTCCCTGGCGGCCTATGCCCTGGGCCGGATCAGCTTCCGCGGCCGCTCGATCGCTCTGTACCTGATGCTCTCGATGACGATCTTCCCGCAGATCGCGATCCTCGGGGCCCTGTACACGATGATCACGCGTTTCCATGCCTACAACAGCCTCAGAGCACTGGTCTTCAGCTACATGATCTTGGTGATCCCACTCACGGTCTGGGTTCTCACGAGCTTCATGCGCGCGCTTCCGCCCGACCTCGAGGAGGCCGCATACGTCGACGGTGCGTCGCCCTTCCAGACCTTCTACCGCGTGATCCTGCCGCTGGTCGCACCGGCGCTCGTCACGACCGGACTCCTCGCCTTCATCGCAGCCTGGAACGAGTTCCTCTTCGCCCTCTCCTTCACGCTGACGCCGGACAAGCACACCGTGCCCGTTGCAATCACGACCTTCCAGGGGAAGTCGGGAAGCGCGTTCGAGTACCCGTGGGGGCAGGTGATGGCCGCGACCCTGATCGTGACCGTCCCGCTGATCGCGCTGACCTTGATCCTGCAGAAGCGGATCCTCGCCGGCCTCACGGCCGGCGCAGTCAAGGGCTAGAGCGCGGCTCGAGTCGTCGGGTCGAAGAAGTACAGACGACTCGTGTCGACAGCAAGCTCCATCCGGCTGCCTTCGGTGATCTGTGTTCGAGGATCGACTCGTGCGACGAGACGAGCGCCCTCTGGCTTCGTCCCCGAGCCGGACGCCTGGAGGGCCGGATCATCACGCTCGACGCCGCTCACGACCCCCATCGCGGGCACGGTGAAGTAGACGAGCACCTCCGCGCCGAGAGGCTCCGTGTAGTCGCACGTAACGGCGAGCCGACGCTCTGGCGGGGCGCCGGAGTCGAGGCTCGCGTCGTTGATGTCCTCGGGCCGAATACCGAGCACGATCGAGCCCCCGACGTACTTCGCGAGCTCGGCGTGACCGCGAACCAGATCGTCGGCAACCGCGAGCGTGTGTCCTCCGAAGCTCACCGACAGCGCTCCGTTTGAGCCCTCGAGCTCGGCCTCGACCATGTTCATCGAAGGCGAGCCGATGAATCCGGCGACGAACTCGTTGATCGGGCGCTCGTACAGCGACTGTGGGGTGGCGACCTGCTGCAGCTGCCCGCGCTGTATCACCGCGACGCGATCGCCGAGCGTCATCGCTTCCGTCTGGTCGTGCGTGACGTACACGGTCGTAACCCCGAGCCGCCGCTGCAGGTCGTGGATCTCGCCTCGCATCTGCACCCTGAGCTTCGCGTCGAGGTTCGAGCACGGCTCGTCCATGAGGAACGCCTGTGGCTCACGCACGATCGCGCGCCCCATGGCGACGCGCTGGCGCTGCCCTCCCGAGAGGGCCTTCGGCTTCCGGTCGAGGTATTCCTCGATCTGGAGGATGGTTGCCGCCTTCCGCACGCGCTCCTCGATCTCCGGCTTCGACATCTTCCGAAACCTGAGCCCGAACGCCAGGTTGTCCTTGACCGTCATGTGCGGATACAGCGCGTAGCTCTGGAAGACCATGGCGATGTCGCGCTCCTTCGGCGTGAGGTCGTTCACGACCTCGTCGCCGATCGAGATCGTCCCCTCGCTGATCTCCTCGAGGCCGGCGAGCATCCGGAGCGCAGTCGTCTTGCCGCACCCGGACGGGCCGACCATGACCATGAGCTCGCCGTCCTCGATCTCGAGGTCGAGGTTCTCGACTGCGAGGGTTCCGTCGTCGTAGATCTTCGAGACGCCGTCGAACACGATCTCGGCCAAGCGGTGCTCCTTCGTCGGCTGCGAGCACATCCTAGGCGCCGCGCGGCGCGGACCGCCATGCTGCCAGGATCGAGGCGCAGCGCTCAGCGAGCTCGGAAGCATCCCACCACGCGGACGGGCAGTGGTGGCGCGAGGGCGTCCTCTACCAGATCTACCCGCGCTCGTTCGCCGACTCGAACGGCGACGGCATCGGAGACCTCCCCGGCGTCGTCTCCCGCCTCGACTACCTCGAGTGGCTCGGCGTCGACGCAGTCTGGCTCAATCCGATCACCCCGTCGCCGAACGTCGACTGGGGCTACGACGTCAGCGACTACACGGACGTCCACCCCGACCTCGGCACGCTCGCCGATCTCGACCGTCTGATCGAGGAGGCGGCCCGGCGGGGGATCCGCGTCCTGCTCGACCTCGTCCCGAACCACACGTCCGACCGCCATCCCTGGTTCCGCGAGCACCCCGAGTACTACGTCTGGGCGGACGAGGTGCCGAACAACTGGCTCTCGTTCTTCGGAGGAAGCGCGTGGACGGTCGATCCCGAGCGCGGGCGCTACTACCTGCACAACTTCGCGCCCGAGCAACCCGACCTCGACTGGTGGAACCCGAGCGTGCGAGCGGAGTTCGAGCGCATCCTCCGCTTCTGGCTCGACCGCGGAGTCGCCGGCTTCCGGATCGACGTCGCACACGCGTTGATCAAGGACCGGGATCTGCGGGACGAGCCCGATCCCAGCTCGGAGTACAACCGCGTCTACTCGCTGAACCGGCCGGAGGCGCACGAGATCCTGCAGAGCTGGCATCGCCTCGCCGACTCGTACGAGCCGCCACGCATCCTCGTGGGCGAGGCGTACGTGCTCGACCTCCCGGCGTGGGCGCGCTTCTACGGATCGGGGAGTGACGAGCTCGATCTCGCCTTCAACTTCGCCTTCGTGCACACGCCGCTCGACGCAGACGAGATGCGCCGTGTCGTGGCGTCGACCGAGGCCGAGCTCCCGCCCGGGACGGTGCCGTGCTGGATCGGCTCGAACCACGACGTCGGGCGGCTCACGACCCGCTGGTGCAACGGCGACGAGGCGCTCGCACGTTGCGTGCTCATCGTCCTCCTCGGACTGCGCGGCACGCCTTGCCTCTACTTCGGCGACGAGCTCGCCCTCCCGGACGGGCGCGTGCCGGCCGATCGCATCCTCGACATCGCCGAGCCGCCGCGCGATCCCTGCCGTACGCCGATGCCCTGGACCCGCTCGGGCGAGTGGACGGACCCGTGGCTGCCGCTCGAGGACACGACTCGAAACGTCGAGGATCAGCGTGCCGACGCGTCCTCCACGCTCAACTTCACCCGCGACCTGATCTCCCTTCGCAAGAGCCTTCGCGATCTACGCATTGGTCCCTATGTGGAGCTGCCGACGCCTCCTCGTGCGTGGGCATGGCGACGCGGGAGCGACGTGACCGTCGCCGTCAACCTCGGCCCGGACGCATGCGAGATCGACGGCATCGACGGCTCGATCCTCCTCGCGACGAATCGCTCCCGCGACGGAGAGCGCCTGACCGGCAGCCTCCGCCTCGAACCTCGCGAGGGCGTGATCGTGGCCGACTAGCTCGTCGCGGCCGCGCGGACGCCGACACGCGAGCGCGCTCGCTCGAGCGCGGCCCCGACGAACTCGCGGAAGAGCGGCGCGGGGCGCGTCGGACGCGACTTGAACTCGGGGTGGAACTGGCTCGCGATGAACCACGGATGGTCAGGGAGCTCGACGATCTCGACGAGCCGCCCCTCCTGGAAGGTCCCGCTGACGACGAGGCCGCCGTCGACCAGGCGCTGGCGGAGCTCGTTGTTCACCTCGTAGCGGTGCCGATGGCGCTCGTGGACGACGGGCTCGTCGTATGCCTCCCGCGCGCGGGTCCCTTCGGCGACCTCGACGGCCTGCGCGCCGAGGCGCATCGTCCCGCCGAGATCCTCGATCTCCTTCTGCTCGGGCAGGAGGTCGATCACGGGGAAGGGCGTCTCCGGATCCATCTCGGTCGAGTTCGCGCCGTCCATCCCGCAGACGTGCCGCGCGAACTCGGACACGGCCACGTGCATCCCGAGGCAGATCCCGAGGTACGGAATCGAGCGCTCGCGGGCGACCTGGCAGGCGAGGATCTTCCCCTCCCACCCGCGAGAGCCGAAGCCGCCGGGGACGAGGACGCCGTCCACCTGCTCGAGCTCGCTCACAGCCTCCTCGTAGGACATGTTCTCGGCGTCGACCCAGCGGACGTGCACGCGGCAGCCGTGGTGGACGCCCGCATGCTTCAGTGCCTCGTGCACGGACAGGTACGCGTCGTGGAGCTTCACGTACTTGCCGACGAGTGCGATCTCGACCTCGCCCTCGAGCTCGCGCGTCCGCTCGATCAGGTCGCCCCACTCGCCGAGCTCTGCCGGCCCCACGTCGAGCCCGAGCTTCTCGCACACCAGCGTGTCGAGGCCCTCGGCCTGGAGCACCTCCGGCACGAAATAGACGTCGCGAACGTCCGGCGACGCGATCACGGCGCCGGCGTCGACGTCGGCGAAGAGCGCGATCTTCTCGCGGATGTCGTCGGAGAGCGGCTCGGTCGAGCGGCACACGACGACGTCGGGATGGATACCGATGCGCCGGAGCTCGTTGACGGAGTGCTGCGTCGGCTTCGTCTTCAGCTCGCCGGCCGCGGGGATGAAGGGAACGAGCGTGACGTGCAGGTAGACCACGTTCTCCGGCCCCACCTCCCGCCGGAACTGGCGAATCGCCTCGAGAAACGGGAGCGACTCGATGTCGCCGACCGTGCCGCCGATCTCAGAGATGACGACGTCGGCCGGCGAGACCTTCTCCGCGCGCCTGATCCGCGACTTGATCTCGTTCGTGATGTGCGGGATGACCTGGACGGTCGCGCCCAGAAACTCACCCTTGCGCTCGCGACGCAGCACGGTGTCCCAGACCGCGCCGGCGGTGTGGCTCGCGTTCCGCGACAAGTTCTCGTCGATGAACCGCTCGTAGTGGCCGATGTCGAGGTCGGTCTCGGCCCCGTCCTCGGTGACGAACACCTCACCGTGCTGGAACGGGCTCATCGTGCCCGGGTCGACGTTCAGGTACGGGTCGAACTTCTGTGCCTGGACGGCGAGCCCGCGTGCCTTGAGGAGACGGCCGAGCGATGCGGCGACGATCCCCTTCCCGAGCGCCGAGACGACGCCCCCCGTGACGAACACGTACTTGGCCACGGGACGACACCGTACCAGGAGCCTCCGCCGGACCGACTCGGCGCTCTACGACTCCTTGAGCGAGGCGATGAACTCGGCGCCGCCCGCCATCCGCTCGAGCTCGTCGCGGCGGAGGGCATCGTCGAGCTCCTCGATCCTCGTGTGCGTCGGGTCGCCCGCGACCTTCTCGACCCGGAAGTGGCGCTCGGCGACGCTTGCGATCTGAGGTAGGTGCGTGATCGTGAGGACCTGCGCGCGCTCACCGAGCCGCTGCAGCGTGGCCGCGACGGCATGCGCCGTGACGCCGCCGATCCCCGCGTCGATCTCGTCGAACACGAGTGTCTCCCCGCCGGCGACGGCCGCGAGGGCGAGCGCGATCCGCGACAGCTCCCCACCGGAGGCCGTCTCGGCCACGGGGGCGAACGGAAGACCCGCGTTCGGGCGGACGAGAAAGGACACCGTGTCGGCCCCGCTCGCGCCGGGGTCGCGCTCGGCGAGCTCGACGAGGAACTCGCCGTCCCCCATGCCGAGCTCGCGGAGCTCCGCGGCGACGGCGTCCGCGAGCGCTGGCGCGTGCTCGCGGCGGGCGTCACGGAGTTCGGCGGAGAGCTCCTCGACGCGGGCTTCGGCCGCGGCGACAGCCTTTGCTGCCGCGGCGACCGGGTCTCGTCCTGCCGCTGCCTCGTCGAGCTCCGTCCGTGCAGCCGCTGTCCGTTCGAGCAGCTCTTCCAGCGAGCCGGCGTCGAAGCGGCGCTTCAGATCTGCGATGCGGGAAAGGCTTTCCTCGATCTCCTCCACACGGGCCGGATCCGCGTCGAGAGACGCGAGGAAGCGGCCGAGGTCGCTCCCCACCTCGCGCAGGCGGAGCGAAATGTCTCGGAGCTCGGCGGCGGCCGTCCCGAGCTCCGGCGCGATGCGCTCGACGGGCGCGAGCGAACGCTCGGCGCTCGCGGCCAGCTCCGCCGCCCCCTCTCCTTCGTCGGGTGCGATCGCGGCGAGCGCGGCTGCTGCTGCTTCTCCGAGCTCGCTCACGTGCCGCAGCCGCTCGCGCGCGGTCCGGAGCTCGTCCTCGTCGCCCGGAGAGAAGCCCTCGGTTCCCTCGACGAGGAGCTCGAGCTCCGCGAGCCGCTCCGCGACCGCGTCCGCATCGCGCGTCAGGTCCTCATGGCGTCGGCGCGCGTCTCCGAGCTCACGCCACGCTCTCTGAGCATCTCTGCGCCGCGCGAGCTGCTCCTCACCGCAGAACGCGTCGAGGACGTCGAGCTGGAAGGCCGGGCGGGCGAGTCGGCGCTGCTCGAACTGTCCCGACATCGCGATCAGGCTCTCGGCCGCCGCGGCGACGTCTTCCCGCGCGACCGCCCGGCCCCAGGCGTACGCGCGCGTCCGGCCGTCCCCGAACACCCGCCGCGCGAGGACGAGCCCCGCCTCACCCTCCGGGCGAAGCTCCGCGAGCGCCGCGACCTCGTCGAGCTCGAAGAAGCCCTCGGGCACGTCGAGCTCGGCCTCGACGTACGCCTCGGAGCCCTCTGCTCCGACCGAGGACGCGTCCGCGCGCGCGCCGAGGAGGAGCCCGATCGCCTGCGCGAAGATCGTTTTCCCGGCGCCGGTCTCGCCGGTGACCGCGTTCAGGCCCGGCGCGAGATCGAGGTCCGCCTCGCGAATGAGGACGAGGTTCTCGATCCGGAGCCGGCGAAGCACGGTTGGGACAACCTAGCCCAGCCTCCGGCGCGCGGCCGGCTCGTGTCGGAATCGCCACCAAATGCTCGGGCTGGCACGTCGCGGTGCCCGCCTACAAGAGGGACTCTTGCGGGCGGAAGCGGTAGGACTGCGTTCCGTCGGGCTCGACCGAGATGTCGGCCGCGACGTGGAAGCCTCCTGCCTTCGACTCCCACGACCGTTCCAGGATCACCTGGTTCAGCGGATCGACCGGCACGGCGTCGAGCTCGGACGGGACGACGCAGGCCGCCTCCTCGATGCCCTCCTCGGACTGCGGCCGCGGCCGCTGCGTAGCGTCGACGGGCGTCGCGAGGAAGAAGGCGAGCAGGTTGCGTCTCCGATCGTGTTCACGCTCCCAGAGCATCGTGCAGACGAGCTCACCGACCTCGACGTCGATCCCGGTTTCCTCGAGCACCTACCGCACGGCCGCCTGCTCGAGCGACTCGCCGGGCTCGTAGTAGCCGGACGGAAGCTCCCAGTGCACGCCATACGGCCTACGTTGCCGAATCATCAGCAGCTTTTGGTCGTGGTGGACGAGAGTGCCGACCCCGAGGAAGGTCGCCCAACCGGTCGTGTGCGCTTCCACGGGCTACGACGCGAAGCTCTGGCGGTACCGGCGCACGAAGGTCGCCTCGGGCAGCGTCGCCAGCAGAGACCGCTCGTCGCCGATACGGACGACCGCGCGCTCCGCCTTGCCGAGCGACGAGACCCGGTGGCCGTCCACGAGCACCCCGGCGTCCACGCTCGGTGTCCGGTTCCAGACGATCACGTCGGACCCGGGCGGGATCACGACCGGGCGTGCGTGCAGCGAGTGCGCGGCGACGAACGTGAGCGCCATCGCCTCGAGCCCCCACATCAGCACGGGCCCGCCGTTCGAGAGGTTGTACGCCGTCGAGCCCGAGGGTGTGGAGCAGATGATCCCGTCGCAGGGCTGACGCCCGAGCTCCTCGCCTCCGACCGCGACTTCGAGCTCGACCATCCGTCCGAGCTCCGCGCTCGCGACGACGACGTCGTTGACCGCTCGGTCCACTCCGTCCGGGTGCTCCAGCTCGAGCGTCGGCAGCTCGACGATCTCGTACTCGCCGGCGAAGACACGCGTGATGCCGGCCTCGAGGTCGCGACGGCCCATCGAGCTCAGGAACCCGACGCGACCGAAGTTCACGCCGACCACGGGGATGCCCGTCCCGAGGAAGCGCGTGAGCGCGCGGAGCACGGTGCCGTCGCCCCCGAGCACGACGGCGATGTCCGCTCCGGAGACGTCCCCGTCCGGAGGAAGCCCGTGCTTCCCGGCCTCGTCCGCCGGATACAGGAGCTCGACGCCGTGCTCTCGCGCGACCGACTGGAGACGTGCGAGCCCCGCGCCGATCTGACGCGGCTGGCCGTGAGTGACCACGGCGGCGCGTGCAACCTGCCTAGGCCGGAGCGATTGCGTCGCGGATCGAGCGGTCGATGTCATCGCGTGTGGCTGCGCTCCGGCGGTTGACGAGGTGGACGAAGAACTCCCGGTTCCCCTTCGGGCCCGGCAGCCCGGAGTCTACGACCCCGATCGTGGCGCCTCCCCATGTGCGCGCGCTCTCGACGACGCGCTCGAGGGCCTGCCGCTGCACCTCCGGGTCGCGCACGACGCCCTTGTGGACGTCCGCACGACCCGCCTCGAACTGCGGCTTGACGAGCACGAGTGCCTCCCACCCGTCCCGGGCGAGCGCGAGCACGGGCGGGAGAGCCTTCGCGACGCCGATGAACGAGACGTCGCACGTGACGAGCTCGGGTGGAAACGGCAGCTCGGTGAGGTCCCGCGCGTTCGTCCGCTCGAGCACCGTCACCCGCGGATCCGAGCGCAGTCGTGGATGGAGCTGCCCGTAGCCGACGTCGATCGCGACGACACGCGCCGCCCCCGCCTGCAGCAGACAGTCCGTGAAGCCACCTGTCGACGCGCCCACGTCGGCGCAATCGCGGCCGGCGACGTCCACGTCGAAGGCGCGCAGGGCGTTCGCGAGCTTCTCGCCTCCTCGCGACACGAAGGGCGGCGGCCGGTCGACGCGAAGCTCGACGTCCTCGCTCACCTGCTGCCCGGGCTTCGAGTAACCCGGGACGAGCCCGGCAAGAACGAGCGCCTGGGCCTGGTTCCGCGTCTCGGCCAGCCCCTGCTCGACGAGCACGATGTCCAGGCGCTTCCTCACCCGGATGAGGCTAGACCACGATCAGCCCGAGGCGACGCGCCGGGCGGCGACGAAGCTCCCGCCGTACCCGCCCGAGAGGCTCACGACCGCGACCGTCTCGCCGGTCTGCGGGGCGTGCACCATCCGCCCGTTTCCGACGTAGATCCCGACGTGACCGAGCCTCGAGAAGAAGAGGATGTCGCCGGGCCGCAAGCTCGTCCTGCTCACCGCCCGGCCCGTGTCGTAGAGCGCGTACGAGCTGTGCGGCAGTGAGATGCCCACCTGCCCGTACGCGAAGCGGACGAGCCCCGAGCAGTCGAAGCCGCTCGGCGACTCCCCTCCCCAGACGTACGGAACGCCGACCTCGGAGAGAGCGATCCGTGCGGCGCGCTCGCCCTTCGTGAGCACGCGCGGCGCGGTCGCACGGGCCGGCTTGCCGTCTCCGCCGGCCGCTGCGGTTGGGGCAGCAGCCGCGATGCAGACGGCTGACACGAGCGCGAGCGCGGGCGTGATTCGTCGGAGACGGGAGGACATCGGGTGAAGGAGAACGACGGCCCGCGCGAAGTCGGCGAGAGCGCGAGCCTGGCCTGTTCGGGAGGTCGCACCCTACTCGGGGATCCCGGTCTGAGAATCCCTCGAAGTGAGCTAGAGGTCGGAATCCCTCAAACGGTGCGGCTCGCGAGCATGTCCACGAGCTCGCCGAGAACGGACGTATCCGCCGGGATGCGCTCGAGGCGCTCGCGAGCGCGCTCCGCAGCGGCGTCGGCGAGCCGCCGCGCTTCCTCGCTGCCGAGCCGCCGGGCGAATCCGTCCCCGTCCAGGATGTCGTCGACGACCTGGAAGAGGAGCCCGAGCTCGTCTCCGAACCCGCGCCAGGGAGCCTGCTCCGCCTCGGGCACACGCGCCGCCCGGAGCCCGAGGCCGACCGAGGCGGAGAACAACCGCCCGGTCTTCAGGCGGTCGAGCTCGGCGAGATCCTCGTCGTCGCCCGTGATGTCCCGGTACTGGCCGCCGATCATCCCGAGCGTTGCCCCGACGAGCTCGCGCGCCGGCGCGGGGTCGTCGTACATGAGCGCGAGCCGGATCGCCTCGGCGAGAAGCGCGTCGCCCTCGAGGATCGCGACCGCCTCGCCGAACGCGACGTGCGAGCTCGGGCGGCCGCGGCGAACGTCGTCGTCGTCGAGCGCGGGAAGGTCGTCGTGCACGAGCGAGAACGTGTGCACGAGCTCGAGCGCGCCCGCTGCCGGCAGAGCCTCCTCGACGTTCCCTCCGGCGGCCTCCGCGACCGCGAGACAGAGCACGGGGCGGATCCGCTTGCCCCCCGACTCGAGCGCGTAGCGGATGGCCTCTTCGAGCCGACCGAGCTCGGGCGGGTGCGGAAGCGCCGCGAGGTACTCCTCGACGGCCTCGCGCAGCTCGTCAGGCGTCCGCATCGGCAAGCGCCCGCGCGCGCGTCAGCTCCGCCTCGATCTCCTTCGCGAGCGACGCCAGCTCGGTGATGACGTCGATTGCCGCGTCTCCGTCGAGATCGTCGGCGTCGGCCAGCCGCTCGAGCTCCACACGCTTCGCCTCGAGCTCGTCGAGCAGCGACTCCGCCTTCTTGATCGCGTCCTCAGCGGGCGTCGAGCTCATGCGGCCTCCTCGTCCCGCGCGATCCGTCCGAGAATGCCGTTCACGAGCTTCGCTGCGTCGTCGGACGCGTATCGCTTGGCGAGCACGACCGCCTCGTTGATCGCGACCTCTCGGGGCACCGTCCTCTCCTCCAGCTCGTAGACACCGATCCGCAGGACGTTCCGTTCGAGCGTACCCAGCCTGTCGGCGGGCCATTCGTCGGACGTTTCCGTAATCCGCCGGTCGAGTTGCTCCGCCCGCTCCGCGACCGCGGCGGCCAGCTCCGCGGCGAACTCGTCCGGCTCACCCTCGTACAGCGAGGCCAACGGCTTCCCGGTCAGATCCCACTGGTAGAGGAGGAAGAGCGCCGTGCGCCTTGCCGCCCGGCGACCGACGGGCGGGCTCATGCCGGGGCGAGCGACGGCAGCAGTCTGCCCATGAGCTCGTCGAGGGTCGACGTCGAGTACTCGCCGCTCCGAAGCTCCGTCGAGCCGAGCACGTCCATCGCGAGCTCCCGCGTGGTCGGTATCCCTTCGACGCGGAGCTCCGAGAGCGCGCGGAGCGCGCGCGAGATCGCGTCCGCTCGGGTCTCGTCCCACACGATGAGCTTCGCGATCAGCGAGTCGTAGTGCGGCGGGATCGTGCTCCCGTCGCGCATCGCCGTGTCCACGCGGACGCCCGCGCCGAGCGGGGGCGTGAAGCGCGTGACCGTGCCCGGAGCCGGCGCGAAGCCGCGCGTCGGGTCTTCCGCGTTGATCCGGATCTCGATCGCGTGCCCGCGCCGCGGCGCGCGCCCGGTGAGCGCGAGCGTATCGCCCCCGGCGATCCGCACCTGCTCGCGGACGACGTCGATGCCCGTGACGAGCTCCGTGACCGGGTGCTCGACCTGGAGTCGGCAGTTGACCTCGATGAAGTGGAACGAGCCGTCCGGCCCGACGAGGAACTCGAACGTGCCCGCGTTCCGATAGCCGATCGCACGGCACGCGCGTTCGACCGCGGCTTCGAGCTCCTCCCGGGCGACGGCGTCGAGCGCGACCGAGGGCGACTCCTCGATGAGCTTCTGGTGGCGGCGCTGCACCGAGCACTCGCGCTCGCCGAGCGTGAGGACGCCGCCCTCCGCGTCGCAGAGCACCTGCACCTCGACGTGGCGCGCGGGGCGCAGCACCTTCTCGACATAAAGAGCGCCGTTCCCGAACGCCGCCTCCGCCTCCATCGACGCGGCCGCGTAGGCGTCGTCGAGCTCGTCGGCCGCGTTCACGGTCCGCATTCCCTTTCCGCCGCCGCCCGCGACCGCCTTGAGGAGCACCGGGAAACCGGCCTCGTCCGCGGCCGTCCGCGCGTCGGCGAGCGTGGCCGCGCCGTCCGAGCCCGGGACGAGCGGAACCGCGGCCGCGCGCATCTCCTCCTTCGCGCGCACCTTGTCCCCCATCCGCTCCATCACCTCCGCGGACGGCCCGATGAAGACGAGGTCGTTCTCCTCGCACGCGCGCACAAACGCAGGGTTCTCGGCCAGGAACCCGTAGCCGGGGTGCACGCCGTCGCACCCGGTCGTCTCCGCAGCCGCGACGACGTTCGGGATGTCGAGGTAGCTCGCGCCCGCGGGAGGCGGGCCGATGCAGACCGCCTGGTCCGCGAGCTCGACGTGCAGTGCGTCGCGATCCGCGGTCGAGTAGACGGCCACCGCCTCGACGCCCAGCTCGTGGAGCGCACGGGTGACGCGCACGGCGATCTCGCCCCGGTTCGCGACGAGGACCTTCGAGAGCACGACGCCGCCTAGAGGACCGGAGGGGCCGGGACCGGGTCGATCTCGAACAGGAGCTGCCCGAACTCCACCGGCTGGGCGTTCTCGACGTAGATCGCCCGGACCACTCCCGAGACCTCCGCCTTGAGCTCGTTGAAGAGCTTCATCGCCTCGAGGAGGCACAGCGTCTGGCCCGGAGCGATCGCGTCACCGACGTCGACGAACGCCGGCGTGCCGGGGTTCGGCGCACGGTAGAAGATCCCGACCATCGGCGACTCGACGCGCGTGACGCCGTCTGCGGCGGCGGTCGCCGTGACCTCCACCTCGGTGGCGGCGAGCGGTGACGCGTCACCCGAAGCGGTCGCGGGCGTGAGGAGACCCACCTCGTCGGCGCGGCGCACCGACACACGCATCCCTTCCTCCTCGATCTCGATCTCGCCGACACCGCTCTCCTGCAGGATCTTCACGACCTCCCGAATCTGCTCGCCGCGCTCCGCGTCCGCGTCCTCCGCGATGAGTGCGCTGTCGCGGGAGTGGCGGGCACGGATCCTCCGCAGGAGCTCCTCGGCCTCCGGCCCGAACATGGCGAGGAGCACGAGCTCCTCCTCGCTCGCGGCGAGGCCCTCGGCCGAGCGCCGCACGTCCTCGGCGGTCGGCGGGTCGTCGCCCAGCGACGGCCGCGGGGCGAGCAGGGTGATCGCGCGCTCGACGGTCGGGTCGATCGGCTCGGGCGTCTTCCCGTAGCCGCCCTGGACGAGAGAGCGGAACTCGTCGATCACCGTCCCGTAGCGCCTCGCCTCGAGCACGTGCAGGAGGGCCTGGGACGCGAGGATCTGACCCATCGGCGCGGCCAGAGGCGGCCAGCCGGCCTCGGCGCGGACGCGGCCCACCTCCTCCAGAACCTCGAGCAGCCGATCTGCCGCCGCATGCGCGCGCAGGTGCACCTCGAGCGCCGCGACGAGACCGGCCGGCAGGTCGTACTCTGCCGCGCGCACGGAGATCCGCGGCGCGACCGGGGCCACGGGCTCGTCGCCGATGTGCTCGTCGATCACGTCCGCCGCCTCCCAGAGCTTCGCAACGTCCACCCCGGTCCCCTGACCGAGGCCCTCGAGCGACTCGGCGAGCGACTCGCCGGAGACACGATGCAGCGTCAGCGCGAGCGGGTAGACGGCGGTCGCGACGAGATCGACGCCTGCCTCGACGGCCGCGAGCGCGGCTGCGAGCGCCGTTCCTGCCGAGCCCTGGACGTAGAACCCGACCGGCAGCTCGCTCGCCTCCTTGATGCGACCGACGAGCTCCTGCGCGCGGTGCGGCAGGAGTGCGCCGGCGGGATCGTTCACGATCACCCGCGTGGCACCGAGCTCGCCGAGCTTGCGCGCCTGCTCGACCAGCGTGTCCGTTTCCGCCGCCCGCCCCGGCCCGTAGATGAGACCCGCGTGGAAGGCGCCGCCGGCGCTCGTGATCGCCGCGCCCGCCTCGCGGAGGTTGGAGACGTCGTTCAGCGGGTCGTGGAGCCTGAAGACCTCGATGCCGTTCTCGGCCGCGCAGGAGACGAACCGCCCGACGATGTCGCCGCTGACGGGGCGCGAGCCGACGAGGAATCGTCCGCGCAGGGCGATTCCGAGCGGCGTCGACACGCGCGCCTTGATCCCGCGGATGCGCTCCCACGGGCTCTCGACGCGCCTGCGCACGGTCGCGTCGAAGACGCCGCCCCCCGAGATCTCGAGGCACGCGAACCCGGCGTCGTCAAGGACGTCGGCGACGCGGAAGATCTCCGCCGTCGGCAGGCTCCCGGCGAGGGGCTCCTGCGAGAGCAGCCGGATGGTCGTGTCGACGAGCTTCGGCACGACGTGGGACCTTAGCGACCCGCTCGAGCGATCGGAGCCGACCGTTCGAGCGCGCGTCGGCGCCGCGAAGTCACCTCAGGCGCGGCTGATGTAGCGCCCCTCGCGGGGGTCGACCTTGATGCGCTCGCCGCTGCCGATGAAGAGCGGGACCTGGACGACCGCGCCCGTCTCGAGCGTCGCCGGCTTCGTCACGTTCGACACCGTGTCGCCCCGCACCGCGGGTTCGGTCTCGGCCACCGCCAGCTCGACCGAGGCGGGAAGCTGGAGGCCCGCCGGCTTCCCGTCCACTGCGAGCATCTGGATTGAGCTCGAGGGCGTGAGGTACGCGAGCGCGTCCGCGACCTCGCCGTGCGGGAGGCCGAACTGCTCGTACGTCTCCTCGTCCATGAAGTGCGCCTCGGACCCGTCGTCGTACATGTACTGGACGTTCTTCACCTCGGTGTGGACGCGCGCGAACTTCTCGCCCGCACGGAACGTGCGGTCGACGACCGCGCCCGAGTCGAGGCTCTTCAGCTTCGTCCGGACGAACGCGCCGCCCTTGCCCGGCTTCACGTGCTGGAACTCGACGATGCGCCAGACGCCGCCGTCGAGCTCGACGTGCATCCCGTTCCGGAACTGGTTGGTGGAGACCGTCTCGGCCATCGCGCCGGCCAGTGTAGTCCCTGCCTGGCGTGCTCCTAGAGTAGAGCGGTGGAGCAACGTGCCTACCGCGGCCGGACTCCGAGCGAGCCCATGGACGCAGGCAGCCTGCTCGAGGTCATCGGCCTGCTCGAGGGCGACGGCATCCAAGTCTGGCTCGACGGCGGATGGGGTGTCGACGCGCTCCTCGGACGCCAGACGCGCCTCCACGACGGTCTCGACCTGGTCGCAGAGCTCCACTCGTCCGACCGCACCGTCGAGCTCCTCGAGGAGCTCGGATACGAGCTCGTCGCGGGCGGAGCTCCGAAGAGCTTCGTCATGGTCGACCGGCTCGGGCGGCAGGTCGACGTTCATCCCGTCACCTTCGACGACGCCGGGGGCGGCGTATACTTGATGGACGACGGCAGAGAGTGGATCTATCCAGCGGAGGGCTTCTCGGGATCCGGCCGTGTGGACGACAGAGCCGTCGGTTGCCTCACTCCCGAGGTGCAGGTGCTCGTGCACCACGGCTACAGCTGACCTCGAAGGACTACCGAGAGCTGTATCTGCTCCGTGAACGCTTCGGCGTGGAGCTTCCGGCGGAGATCCTCGATCGCGCGCTCGCGGCAGCCGACGAAAGCGCCGACGCAACGCGCTTCGGCTGAGTCTGGTGCGTCGACGAGTGCACGCCGACCCTCAGGCGACCGTGACGAGCTCCTTCGTGAACTCGGTCAGGCGCTCGCGGCCGTCCTCGGTGACGAGGACGAGATCCTCGATCCGGACGCCGCAGCCCTCGTCCGGCAGGTAGATGCCCGGCTCGACGCTGACCACGTTGCCCGGCTCGAGCGTGTCGGTCGACTCCGGCCGCAGCACGGGCGCCTCGTGCACCTCGATCCCCACGCCGTGCCCGAGGCCGTGGCCGTAGGCGGCGCCGAGGCCCTCCATCTCGATCGGCGCGCGCGAGGCCGCGTCCGCTTCGACGCCCGTGACGCCGGGACCGACCGCGGCGAGGCCGGCAAGTTGCGCGTCGAGACAGAAGGCGTAGAGCTCGAGGAGGCGGTCGGAGACGTCCCCGACCGCGAACGTCCTCGTGCAGTCGGAGCAGTAGCCCGAGACGACGCAGCCCGCGTCGACGACGACCAGCACACCGGGCTCGATCGGCGCGTCCCCAGGGATCGCGTGCGGCGAGGATGCCGTCTCGCCTGCCGCGACGACGGTGCCGAACGACACGTCCTCCGCCCCGTGATCACGGAACGTGCGCTCGACCCACCACGCGAGCTCGCGCTCCGTCCGCCCCGTGAAGCGCTCGTTCACGAGCAGCTCGAAGACCCGGTCGGAGAGCGCGGCAGCGCGGCGGATGGCGTCGATCTCCTGCTCGTCCTTCACCGCGCGGAGCGCCTCGACGAGCCCGGTCACGGGAACCGGCGAGATGCCGGCGGCCTCGAGCACCTGGAAGCCCGAGTACGGAAGACGCGCGGCCTCGAACGCGATCGTGCGCCCAGCGAGCTTCTCGGCGAGCGCCGGGATCAGGTAGCGGGAGATCTCGACGAAGGTGACTCCCTCCACCTCGCGCCCCCGGGAGGCATAGCGGAAGTCGGCGTACAGGGTTGCGGCGCCGTCGGGCTCGACGAGCAGCGCCGCGTTGGAGCTCGAGAACCCCGTGAGGTAGCGCACGTTCGGCTCGTAGGTGACGAGCAGCGGAGCGTGCAGACGCTCCGCCAGTCGGGCGATCCTGCTCACGCCTGGCTTCCGACCAGGAAGTCGAGCGCGTCTCGGTACCCGTCCGGCCCTTTGCCCACGACCCGCGACGCGATGACGTCACCGAGCACGGAGAACTTGCGCCACTCCTCGCGCTCGTCGACGTTCGAGAGGTGGACCTCCACGACGGGCGCCGTGAACATCTCGAGCGCGTCGTGGATCGCCCACGAGTAGTGCCCCCAGGCGCCCGGGTTGACGACGACGCCGTCCGCCCAGTCGAGGCCGTCGTGGCACCAGTCGATGAACTCGCCCTCGTGGTTCGTCTGGCGACACCGGACGGTGCACTGCCGCTCGGCGGCCCACTCGTAGATCCGGGTCTCGAGCTCCGAGATCGAAAGGCCGCCGTACACCTCCGGCGGTCGCCGCTCGACCTGGTCCAGATTGACGCCGTTTAGGACGAGGATCCGCATTCCGCGAACCTACTGGATCAGCCCGTCGAGGGCGCCTCTCAGGGCGGCGGGATCGAGATCGACACCGAGAAGCGGTCGCCCGGGCGCCTCGAGGAGCACGAGACGCGGACGACCGTCGACCGCCTTCTTGTCGCGCATGAGCGCGTCCCAGGCAGCGTCGCGGTCGACCTGCAGGCGTTGCGGCCGAAGGATCTGCTCGACGGTCACAGCCTCGTCCTCGAGCTCCGAGAGCCTGAGCGCCGCGGTCAGCCCGAGCGCGACGGCGCGGCCGTGCGGCACGGCGAACCCGGAGGCGGCCTCGAGCGCGTGCGCGAACGTGTGGCCGAGGTTGAGCTGGGCGCGCACGCCACGGTCGAGCGGATCGCGCAGGCAGAGCGCGGCCTTGAAGGAAGCGCACCGCCGCACCCGCTCCGCGAGTGGAAGCTCCCACAGCGGCTCTCCCGCGAGCAGCCCGGTCTTCACCACTTCGGCGGCTCCGTTCCGGAGCTCGTCCTCGGGCAACGTGTTGAGGAGCGTCGTGTCCACGATCGTCTCGTCTGGCCAGTGGAACGCGCCAACGAGGTTCTTCCCCTCGGGAAGGTCGATCCCCGTCTTGCCCCCGATCGCCGCGTCGACCTGGCCGACGAGCGTCGACGGGACGGGCTTCCAGTCGACTCCGCGCAGGTACGTCGCGGCGACGAAGCCGACGAGGTCGGTCGTCGAGCCGCCTCCGACCGCGGCGACCGTGGAGCCGCGCTCCAGTCGGAGCGAGCGCCAGAGTCGCTCGGCCTCGGCGATCGTCTTCGCGCTCTCGCCCGCGGGAACGACGTACGTCGCGTCGATCCCGTGCAGCTCCGCGACGCGCTCGTCCACGACCACTGCGTCTCCTCGCGCCTCCCGGTGCGGCGCGAACCGGATTCCCGCCGCGGCGAGGACGACGTCGTCGCCGTCGGTCCCGCGCGCGTGCGCGACGGACTCGTACAGCGGGCGCCGAGCTTCGTACCGCTCGCTGAACTCGCCCTCGTCGCGGGCGAGCGGACGCTGGCTCCGGCGGACGCGGAGCCAGGCAGTGTCCACGTCGACGTCGAGCAGGAAGACGAACGCGTCGAGCTCCTCGAGGAGCGACCGCGTCTCGACCGCGCCCCCGCCGACGGCGATCACGGCAGGCTCGCGTGCGCTGCAGGCTTCTCGCACGAACGCTGCCTCGACGTCACGGAACGCCGCCTCTCCCTCGCGCTCGAAGAGCTCCCAGATCGGTCCGTGCGCGCTCTCGACCTCTTGGTCGACGTCGACGAACCTGCGGCCGAGCCGCGCGGCGACGTCAGCGCCGATCGTCGACTTTCCCGCCCCCATGAAGCCGATCAGGACGAGATGGCGGTCTAGCGCGTGCGCCACTCGATTCGATCCAGGTAGGCCGCGTGGGCGCCGACGAAGTCGGAGAGCGCGTCGCCCCCGAACTTCTCGCGCGCGGCGCGAGCGAGCTCCCAGGCGACGGCGGTCTCTGCGACCACGGCGAGTGCCTCCACGGCCTGCACGTCGCTCCGCTCGACGAGGGCGTCGGCCGGCTCCCCGCTCGCGAGGTCGACCGACGCGAGCGGGCGCATCAGCGTCGGGAGCGGCTTCATGGCGGCGCGGACGACGACCTGCTCGCCGTTCGTCACGCCCGCTTCCAGGCCGCCGGCGCGGTTCGTGCGCCGACGAAGGCCCGGCTCGATCTCGTCGTGTGCCTCGGACCCTCGGGTGCGAGCGAGCGCGAACCCGTCGCCGATCTCGACCGCCTTCACGGCCTGGATGCCCATGAGGGCCGCCGCGAGTCGCGCGTCGAGGCGGTCGCGCTTCTCCGCGTACGAGCCGAGGCCCGGCGGAACGCCCTCCGCGACGACCTCCACGACTCCGCCGAGCGTGTCTCGTGCGGCACGTGCCTCTTCCGTGACCGCCTCCCAGCGAGCCTCGTCCGTGTCGCCGCCGATCTCGATCGCCCGGCCGTGCGCCGAGATCCCGATCTCCGCGACGAGCGCCTTCGCGATCGCACCCGCGGCCACCTCGGCGGCCGTCCGGCGCGCGCTCGCGCGCTCGAGTGCATTGCGGACGTCCGCATGGCCGAACTTCAGCGTTCCCGCCAGGTCCGCGTGGCCCGGCCGCGGGAGCGTGACCGGTGCAGTGCCCTTCCCTTCGGGATCTCCTTCGGGCGGCCACGGGCTCATCCCCCAGGCCCAGCTCTCGTGGTCGCGGTTGCGGATGAGGAAAGCGAGCGGAGAACCGAGCGTCGTGCCGTGGCGGAGCCCGGCGAGCACCTCGATCTCGTCCCGCTCGATCCGCTGGCGAGGGCTGCGCCCGTATCCCCGACGCCGCCGCGCGAGGTCGCCGTCGATCGCCTCGCGGTCGAGGCGTAGCCCGGCGGGTAGACCGGTGAGGATCGCCACGAGCGCCGGCCCGTGCGACTCGCCGGCGGTGACGAGGTCGAGCGTCACGCAGGCAAGCCTAGTGCCGCTCGCATGACGTCGACCGGGGCCGCCCGTCCCGTCCAGAGCTCGAACGAGGCCGCGCCCTGGGCGACGAGCACCTCGAGCCCCTCGACGACCGTCGCGCCGTTGTCGCGGGCGGCCCGAGCGGTGGCCGTCGCCGGATACGGGAGGTCGACGAGCGTCTGGCCCGGGCCGAGCTCGACGATGACGGCATCGCGCTCGGACGTGGCGTTGACGACGAGGTCGGCGTCGGTCACGACGGGTGGCCAGGCCACGCGGCGCGAGAACTGACGTGCACGCGGAAGCGCAGCGAGGAAAGCTGCCGCGGCCCCGCCGTCGCCGAGGACGACGGGATTCTTCGTGGCGAGGCTGCCCAGGACCGCGGTGTCGGTCGACGTCCCGCGGACGGTTCCGGCGTCGAAGAGCAGCGTGTTGACCGACGGGAGGTCCGAGCCGCAGAGCTCCGCCGCGGCACGCTTGTGCGGCGAGGTCACGTTCGCCCCGGCGAAGCCGGCGGCTGCAAGCCCCTCGATCGCGTCCGCGAGTCGCTCCGGCATGGTCGGAAGCGGCACGTACGCCCAGTCGAGTCCGAGCGCGACGAAAGCTGCGTTCTGCATGGTCGGGGAGAGCGAGTGCTCCACGGGCCAGCCGAGGATCCCGACGAGGCGCGTGGCGCCGGTGATGGGGAGCGAAGGGATGGGCGGGCCGGGAGAGATCTCAGCAGCCGCCGTAGCCGTACTCGAGAGACTTCTGGCAGAACTGGGCCACGCTCGCCGTGAAGAAGTGGTGGACGCCGTCGGGCTTGCGCACGTAGTAGAGGTAGTCGACCTTCGCAGGGTGCGCTGCGGCGCGGAGCGAGGCGAGGCCGGGATTCGAGATCGGCGTCGGCGGAAGCCCCGGCCGCTTGCGCGTGTTGTAGGGGCTGTCGCTCTCGATGTCCGACTTCTTCAACGGCTTGTTGCCGGGCACATGTCGTCCGTACCGGATCGTGGCGTCGATTCCGAGCGGCATCCGCGCGTGCAGCCGGTTGTAGATGACCGCAGCCACCAGCGGTCGCTCGGCCGGCGCCGCGGCCTCCTTCTCGATCATCGACGCGATCTTGAGCACGTCGTACGGCGTGAGGTTCTTCGACCCCGCGTAGCGGAGGTCGACCTTGGCGAGCTGGCGCCGGAAGAAGGCGATCTGGTCGTGCACGAGCCCCGCCGAGGGCGTGAGCTGGGTGAAGTCGTACGTCGCCGGGAAGAGGAACCCCTCCAGCGACCGTCCTCCCCAGTCCTTCCGGAACTCGCGCGGCGGCTTCGCGTGCGCGCTCGCGATGAGGTAGCCCTCGCGGGTGAGCCGCGGCGTGACGTGGCGCTTCTGGATCGCGATCTCCCGGACCGCCGCAACCCGCGCGGCCATCTCTGCGCGCGTGAACCCCTCGGGGAAGATGATCCGGAGATTCGCGAGCGCGGGAACAGTCGTCGTCGGAGCCGGCGCCGCCTCGTCCTTACCAAGGAGCGACGCGCCGGCGAGCGCGGCGAACCCGGCGCCGACGAGCACGACCCCGGCAGCCACGGCTCCCCAGACGAGCCGCACCTAGCCTCGCACTCCGTGCATCCACGCGAGATAGCTCTCGAGCAGGTGCGCCGCGGCGCGGGCATCCTCGGGCGCTCCGCCGTCCGTCCGCGCTGCGATTGCAGTCGTGAACCGCTCGTCGTACGTCTCGACGGGTACGTCGACGGCCGCTCGCAGCGCATCCACGAACGCCTCGGTCTCCCTCGCCTGATCCCCGCGCTCCCCGCGGAGGGTCAGCGGAAGACCGACCACGACCTGCTCGGCGTCCTCCGTCGCGACGAGCTCGCCGATCCGGCGCAATCCGTCTGCGCTCGCCGCCCGCTCGACCACCCCGAGCGGCCGCGCGATCGTCCCGGTTGCGTCGCTGACGGCCACCCCGGTCCGCGCGGCGCCGAAGTCGAGCGCGAGGATCCTCACGTCCGACCCGCGGGGCTCACAGCGCGGCGAGGATCAACCGCTCGGCCTCGGCGAGCGCCTCCGGCAGCCGCTCCGGATCCTTGCCGCCGGCGCGCGCCATCGTCGCTCGCCCGCCGCCGCCGCCGCCGACGATCGCCGCAGCCTGGCGGACGACGTCGGACGCGCTCACGCGCTCGGCGATCGACGCGTCGAAGTTCGCGACGAGGTGCACCTTGCCGTCCTCCCGCGAGCCGAGGACGACAGCGGCAGGTGCATGGCGCTGCTTGAAGCGGTCGGAGAGGTCGAGGAGCGCGTCCGAGTCGACTCCGTCGACCGACTGGACGATGACGTTGACACCCCGCTCCACGCGAATGGCTGCCTCGACCGCATCCACCGAGGCCGGCTCCGGGCTCGGTTCGGGGCGTCGCATCGCCTCGCGGCGCGCGGTCTCGAGCTCGGAGCGGAGCTCGGCCGCCTCGCGCGAGCGCTCGCGCAGCAGCGCCCACGCCTCACCCGACGTCACCGCCTCGATGCGGCGCGCGCCCGCACCCACCGAGCCTTCGGAGAGGATCGCGAACGGCCCGATCTCCGCGGTCGAGCGGACGTGCGTCCCGCCGCAGAGCTCGACCGAGTAGCCCGGAATCTCGACCACGCGAACGATGTCGCCGTACTTCTCGCCGAACAGCATCGTGGCGCCGAGCCGGCGCGCCTCGTCGATCGGCGTCTCGAAGATCTGCACCGGCAGGTTCTCGAAGATCTTCTCGTTCACCTGCAGCTCGACCCGTTCCCGTTCGTCCGCGCTCAGCGCCTCCGGGTGACTGAAGTCGAACCGGAGCTTGTCCGGGCGGACGGCGGAGCCCGCCTGGTGCACGTGCTCGCCGAGCACGTCCCGGAGCGCGCGATGCAGGAGATGGGTCGCCGTGTGGTTCGCCATCGTCGGGAACCGGACGCTCCAGGGCACGACCGCGCGGACGCGGTCGCCCTCGGCGATCCCCTCTCCACGGACGAGCAGCGCCTGATCGTCGTCGAGGCGATACGCCTCCATCACCTCGACCCGCGTGCCCGAGTCGTCGTCCCGCTCGACGTACCCACGGTCGGTCACCTGGCCACCGCCCGCCGGGTAGAACGGGGACTCCCGGAGCTTGACGAGGAAGTGGTCGTCCTCGAGCTTCTCGAGCGCACCTACCTGGGTGAGGACGTCCGTCTTCGTGTAGCCGACGAACTCCGTCGCGAAGCCCGCCGCCCGCGCGAAGTCGGCCGCGCGCTGGAGCTCGTTCGCCCCGCCGGCGCGCGAGACCTCGCGATGCCGCTCCATCTCGCTGCGGTAGCCGTCCACGTCGACCGCCTGCCCGCGCTCCTCGGCCAGCTCGACCGTGAGCTCGACCGGGAATCCGTACGTCGCCGCGAGTGTGAACGCCTGCTCTCCCGAGATCGCCGCGTCGGAGGCGAGCTCCTCGAAGAGCCGGAGACCGCGCTCGAGGGTCGAGGAGAAGCGCTCCTCCTCGACCCGGACGACCCGCTCGATCGAGTCGGCCTGCGAGGGCAGCTCCGGATAGGCGTCGGCCATCTGCGCGATCACGATGCCCGATAGACGATGGACGTCCTCGAGGCCGATGCTGCGGGCCTGCTGCACCGCCCGCCGGATGATCCGGCGCAGCACGTAGCCGCGCCCCTCGTTGGACGGCGTCACGCCGTCGCCGACGAGGAACGTCATCCCGCGGCCGTGATCGGCCAGAATCCGGTGTGCCTTCGTCGCCTCGGGCGTGTCGCCGTACGCCACGCCCGACTGGACGGCGATCCAATCCATGATCTGGCGATAGCCGTCCGTCTCGTAGACGGACCTGACGTTCTGCAGGATCGCTGCGCCGCGCTCGAGCCCGAGCCCGGTGTCGATGTTCTGCCGGGGCAGCGGGGTCAGGATCCCGTCGGGGTGCTGCTCGTACTCCATGAACACGAGGTTCCAGAACTCGAGGAACCGGTCGCAGCGAGAGCAGGCGGGCGCGCAGTCGGGCTCGCCGCAGCCGTGCTCTGTCCCCCAGTCCCAGTAGATCTCGGAGTCGGGGCCGCACGGCCCGGGGCCACCCACGGACCAGAAGTTCTCGACGGTCGGAAGCGGGACGATCCGCTCGATCGGCATCCCGATCTTCTGCCAGAGCTCGATCGCGACCTCGTCCGGCCCGAGCTTCATCTGCGGATCGCCCGCGTGGACGGTCACCCACACGCGGTCCCAGTCGAGCCCCATGTGCTCCTGCACGAACTCGCGGGCGAGCGCGATCGCGCCCTCCTTGAAGTACTGCCCGAACGAGAAGTTGCCGAGCATCTCGAAGAACGTCAGGTGGTGGCCGTCGAGCCCCACCTCGTCGATGTCCACCGTACGGAAGCATTTCTGCGACGTCGTCGTCAGCGGCGCCGGCGGCGGCTCGAGCCCGAGGAAGAACGGCATCTGTGGATGCATCCCCGCGGTCGTGAGCAGGGTCGAGTCGTCGCCGGCACGCGGGACGAGCGAGGCGGACGGACAGCGCAGGTGCCCGCGCTCCTCGAAGAACGAGAGGAAGCCCTCGCGCAGCTCGGCGGTCGTCCGCATGACGAGATTCTACGAAGGGGTCCCGGCGCTCCCCCGCGCGCGCGTCGGCCGACTAAGCGGCGGCAGGCGGGTCCGTGGGCGGCGAGGTCCGGCCGGCGTTGTGGAGCTCCTCGTCCAGCTCGCTCTCTCGCCGTGCCGCCGCGTCCTTGGCGACACCCATCGCCTCCCCGACGTCGTGCCGCGCGCGGAACGCCGAGAAACCGTGCGAGACGCCGGCTGCGAAGCCGCTCACCTTCTTCACCGGCGTCGTGATCGCCGTCGAGACCGCGCGGACGGCCGTGTCGGCGCTGTCCGCCATCGACACGGCGCTGTCGGTCACCGTGTCGAGCTTGTCGAGCTGGTCGTTCACCCGGTCGACGGTGCCGCCCGCCTTGACCACGACCGGCAGGAAGTCTCGTTCCGTGCCCTTGACCAGCGACGAGAGCCGCGCGAACGTGCCCCCGAGCCGGATCAGCATGTACGCCAGCGCGAGGCCGCTCGCCACGAAGAACACGACGAGCGCGTAGTCCAGGGCGTCGCCCGCCGTAGAGGCCAGGAGCGTCATGGGGCGTGATCCTAGTCGCTCCTGTTCAGGACACGCCCGTGACCACGCCGGCGCCCACCACCGCGCCGCCCTCGTAGAGCGCCGCGAGCTGCCCCGTCGCGACCGCCGGAACCGGCGTCTCCAGGTCGAGCGAGAAGCCCTCCGGCGCCTCCGTCACCGCCGCCTGGACCGGGCTCGAGCGATGCCGCAGCTTCGCCTCGACGCGCTCCACCGGCAGGTGCAGCTGCCCTCGCGCCTCGACGCGAAGAACGGCGAGCTCGTGCTGCGGCCCGACGACGACGGCATTGGCCGACGGATCGGTTCGCAGGACGTAGAGCGGCCGCTCGGCGACGACGCCGATGCCCCGACGCTGCCCCGGAGTGAACCGCCAGTAGCCATCGTGGCGACCGAGCGTGCGGCCCGCTCGGTCGACGATCGGACCGCCGGCCGCCGCGATGCCCTGACGCTCGAGGAAGTCGCGGTAGTCGCCGCCCGCGAGGAAGCACGCCTCCTGGCTCTCCGGGCGGGCGGCGGCGGCGAGCCCGGCGCAAGCGGCTTCGGCCCTCGTCTCCTCCTTGGTCTGCTCACCGAGCGGGAAGGAGACGCGATCGAGAAGAGCCGGATCGAGAGAGGCGAGCATGTACGACTGGTCCTTGTTCGTGTCCGCGGCGCGACCGACGAGGCGCCGGCCGCGATGCTCGACCACGCGGGCGTAGTGCCCGGTACGCAGCTCCGTCGCCCCGGCGCGGGTGGCGAACGCCAAGAGCGCGTCGAAGCGGAACGCACCGTTGCAGCGCGTGCACGGATTCGGCGTGTCCCCGGCCTGGTACGAGGCGACGAAGTGGGCAACGACGGTCTCGTGGAACTGCTCGCGCAGGTCGAGGGTGACGTGCGGGAGGCCGAGCGCGTGGCACGTCGCTCGCGCAGCCGAAACGGCGTCCGGCGAGCAGCAGACGCGCTCCGCGGACGGTCCGGCCGGGTCCTGCCAGAGGCGGAGAGTGACGCCGATCGCCTTCGGCCCCGCGCGAAGCAGGGTCACAGCGCTGTCGACGCCGCTCGACATCGCGACCGCGACGCGACCGAGGTCGGGCTCTGCGACGAAGACCTGTCCGAGCGCAGCCGCGAGTGCCTCGACCGCGAGCGGCTCGCCTCCGACTTTCGCGGCGTCGATCAGCGTGCGGCCGCGAAGCCCGGCGTCGAGCCCCGGCGCGTCCGCCTGGACGATCCGGTCGCCATCGACGAGCAGCCGCACGGCGGCCCACTCTCCGTTGCGCGTCGCGTCACCGAGAACCTCGACCGTGCCCATGCGGTCACGTTAGCGTCGAGCAGCGCGGCGCGGACTCCGCCCACCACCTCGAAAAGCGAGCCGCGCGTCGTGTCTCCCTTCCTTCATCTCTTCGAAAGGCACGAGCTGATGCGTCGCGCAGGGGGACCATGCCCTCATCGCGTCCCCGCAAGGCGCGAGCTGATCCGTCGCGTCGCGGGACCTTGCCCTCATCTGTCCCGAGGCGCGGCGGATCAGCTCGTGTCCCACGATCGCGCCTCGCGCCGCGTCGCGACGCATCAGCTCGGGTCACAAAATGCTCCACCCTGCCGATGACTTCCGGCCGTTGCGAACCTGGCACTGCCAGGTGGGTGCCGTGCGGGGCGTCGGCAACGCCTATCCCCGACGCCGGCTCCCTTCACGTGTCTGTTGGTTCACGTTTGAGCCGGAGGCCACGCACAGGGTCGAGCCCGGCAATCCTAGCCGCTGCTGTCGGTCGCGAAGCGCCACTCGATCTCCTGGGTCCCCTGAAGACCGAGGATCTTGGCCAGGCGCTCGGTGACCTCGAGCTGGCGGCCGGCGACGACGAGCTTGTTGTCGATGACCTCGGTCAGCACCTGCTTGCCGTCGGTGCGGAGCACGATCTTGGCCCCGCACGGGAGCACGGGCTGCGTCACGCCGAGCGACTTCGAGGTCAGCACCTGGCCGCAGGTCGTGCGCTGCGCATCGCCGACCGGTCCGCGCGAGCCCGCGAACGCCTGGTTCCAACCGCCGGGGGCTTCAGCCGTCCCGACGCCGGCGGGACTCGCAGCTGCGCGGGTGCTGTGCTCCACGACCGCGATCGCCGTGACCGCTGCGAGAAGCGCCACGGCCGCGAGAGCGACGATGCGCTGAGAGAGCGAGGGCATCACGGCTCGAAGTGTCGCGGACGAGGCGGCCGCCTCGCCAGCCGAGCTCTCCCCCTACTCGGCTGCGCCTTCTTCGTCTTCGACGCCCGCGACGACGTCGATCCCCAGCTCGGCGAGCTGCTCGCCCGTGACGCGTGAGGGAGCGCCGCTCATGGGATCGAGCCCGGCCTGGTTCTTCGGGAAGGCAACCGTGTCCCGGATGTACGGCTCGTCGAGGAGCGCCATCGTCAGGCGGTCGATGCCCGACGCGATCCCGCCGTGCGGAGGCGCGCCCATCGAGAGCGCGTCGAGCAGGAATCCGAACTTCGTACGCTGCTCGTCTGCCGAGATGCCGAGGAAGTCGAACATCCGCGCCTGGAGCTCCGGCTCGTGGATCCGGATCGAGCCGCCGGCGAGCTCGATCCCGTTGCCGACGAGGTCGTAGGCGACCGCGCTCGCCGCGCCCGGATCGGAGTCGAGGAGCGGCAGGCTGTCGTCGGTCGGCCGCGTGAAGGGGTGGTGCTGTGCGGTCCAGCGTCCTTCGTCCTCGCTCCACTCGAGCAGCGGCATCGGCGTCACCCACAGGAACTTCCACGCCTCCCGGTCGACCAGCTCGAGCTCACGGCCGAGGTGGAGCCGCAGGAGACCGAGCACCTTCGCGGCGAGCTTCGGCGTGTCGGCGACGAAGAGCGCCGTCGTCCCCGGCTCCCGAAACGCCTCGAGCTCCCGCTCCGAGAGAAACTTCGCGATCGGCGAGCTGACTTCTCCGTCGGCGCGGAACACGACATAGGCGAGGCCCCTCGCCCCCCACGGCTTCGCCATGTCCTCGAGCTTCTGGACGTCGGAGCGAGAGAGCTCCCGCGGCACGCTCAGGTAGCGAACGGCTTCGGCGTTCGCGAAGACGCCGAACTCCGACCCCCGCGTGATCTCGGTCGCTTCCTGGATCTCGAGCCCGAAGCGGAGGTCGGGCTTGTCGGATCCGAAGCGAAGCTCTGCCTCCTGCCACGACATCCTCGGGAAGGGCGTCTGGAGCTCGACGCCGATCGTCTCCCGCCAGATGCGCGGGACGATCTGCTCCATCAGCGCGAAGATCTCCTCCGCGTCCGGGAACGCCATCTCCACGTCGAGCTGCGTCAGCTCCTGGAGGCGGTCCGCGCGCAGGTCCTCGTCTCTGAAGCAGCGCGCGATCTGGTAGTAGCGGTCGAAGCCCGAGATCACGAGGAGCTGCTTGTAGATCTGCGGTGACTGCGGCAGCGCGAAGAACTTCCCCTGCTGCAGGCGCGTCGGAACGAGGAAGTCGCGGGCGCCCTCGGGAGTCGGCTTCGCCATGATCGGCGTCTCGATGTCGACGAACCCCTCCGCCTCCATCTCCGCGCGGATGATCGAGACGAGCTTCGCCCGCGTCCGGAGATTCCGCTGCATCCGCTCGCGGCGCAGGTCGAGCCAGCGGTAGCGGAGCCGGAGCGTCTCGTCGACGCCTTCCTCGTCGAGCTGGAACGGCAGCGGCGTCGAGCGCGAGACGATCGAGAGCGACGACACCTGCAGCTCGACCTCCCCGGT
This sequence comes from uncultured Actinomycetes bacterium, assembly GCA_963809405.1. GTDB lineage: Bacteria > Actinomycetota > Thermoleophilia > Gaiellales > Gaiellaceae > GMQP-bins7. The sequence goes on along the minus strand of CAWEJN010000001.1, from coordinate 326,077 downwards.
CGGCATGTTCGGATTCACGGTCTCCGGCGCGCGAGCGACGATCTCTCCCGTCGCCTGGAGGACGAACTCGTTCCGGATCTGCTTCGCGAGCTCGGCCGCCTCGGGCGCGTTCTCGGGGTTCAGCACGAGCTGGGTCGTTCCGCTGTGGTCGCGGAGGTCGACGAAGATCAGCCCGCCGTGGTCGCGGCGGCGCGAGACCCAGCCGGCCAGCGTCAGCGTCCGGCCGACGTGCTCGGCTCGCGGCTCGCCGCACAGGAGATCGCGCCAGCTCATCCCACGATCCTCGCGACGACGTCGTCGAGCGAGACGGTCTCGTCGGCGCCGTCGGTGCGCCGGATCGTCGCTGCGTCCTCTCCCACGACGACGGTGACCGACGCCCCGAGGCGGGCCGCCTGCGTGAGCTGGCCCTTGAGCGACCGCCCCGCGTAGTCGGTATCGGACGAGACACCGCGCTCACGCAGCTCCCGCAACCAGCCGGCGACGCGCTCGCGCGGCGCTCCGTCGAGGACGAAGAAGACGTCGATCGTCGGCCCGGCGGGTCTCACTCCTGCGTCCTCGAGCGCGAGCACGAGCCGCTCGATGCCCGCGCCGAACCCGACGCCGGCGGCGGGCGGCCCGCCGATCTCCTCGACCAGGCCGTCGTAGCGCCCCCCGCCGGAGAGCGAGCTCTGCGCGCCCTCGTCCGGCCCGACGAACTCCCAGGTCGTCCGCACGTAGTAGTCGAGCCCGCGCACGAGCGTCGGCACGAGCTCGTAGTCGACGCCGGCGGCGTCGAGATACGCGCGAACCGACGAGAAGTGCTGCCGGCACTGCGCGCAGAGCGACTCGCCGACCGTCGGCGCCTCCCGAAGCGCGTCGCGGACGGATTCCGGCTTCGCGTCGATGTTGTCGAACACCCGCAGCGGGCTCGTCGCGGCCTTCTCGCGCGTCGCGTCGTCGAGCCGGGCGCTGTTCTCGGCGAGCCAGGCGTTCAGCTGCTCGAGGTACGCGGGACGGCACTCACGGCAGCCGATGGAGTTCAGCTCGAGGTCGTACGCGGAGACCCCGAGGAGCGAGAGGAGCGCGTCGTAGAGTGTGATCACCTCGGCGTCGACGGCAGGGTCGTCTGAGCCGATCGCCTCGACCGAGAGCTGCCAGTGCTCGCGAAAGCGGCCCCGCTGGGGAGCGGAGTAGCGGTGCATCGGCCCGACGGTGTAGAGCTTCACGGGCTGCGCCTCGCGGTGCATGCCGTGCTCGACGTACGCTCGGCAGATCGGCGCCGTGCCCTCCGGACGCAGCGTCAGCGAGCGCCCGCCCCGATCCTCGAAGGTGTACATCTCCTTCTGCACGACGTCCGAGCCCGCTCCCGAGGTGCGCTCGAAGAGCGCGGTGTCCTCGAACACGGGAGTCACGATCGGCCGGTAGCCGTAGAGCGCGCAGAGCCGCTCGGCCTCGTCGACGACGAGGCGCCAGCGCGGCTGCTCCGACGGCACGACGTCGTGCGTCCCGCGGGGACGCTCGATCTTCCCGGCTCGGCTCACTCCGCGCGCTCCGCCCGGAGGTCGGCCAGGAAGGGATTCCGCGCGAGCTCCGCGCCGAGCGTCGTCACGGGGCCGTGGCCCGGATACACGATCGTCTCGGGCGGATAGGCATCGACGAGCGAGCGGATCGAGGCGACGAGCGTCTCCCAGTCGGACCCGGGGAGATCGGTGCGACCGACCGAGCCGGCGAAGAGGACGTCGCCCGAGAAGAGACAGCCGTCGCCGTGGTAGGCGAGGTGAGCCGGCGAGTGCCCGGGGACCGCGAGGACGTCGAACGAGATCCCGGCGACGTCCACGGTCTCGCCTCCGCTCAGGAGCACGTCCGGTGTGTACGCGCGGAGGGTGAGACCCGCGGGCGTGGTGCCGGCCGGGCTCTCGAGGCGGTCTCGTTCTCCTTCGCTCATGTAGACGGGCGCACCCGTGCCCTCGGCGAGCTCGGCGACGCCGACGAGGTGATCCCAGTGCCCATGCGTGACGAGGATCGCCGCGCACGTCGAACCCAACCGCGCGAGCAGGAGCCGGAGCTCGGTCGCGTCGCCGCTCGGATCGACGACGACGGCCTCGGGTGACGTCGCTTCGGCGCGGGCCACGTAGCAGTTCGTCCCGATCGGCCCCAGCGGGACCTGTTCGACGCGCAGCGTCATGCGGGGCGGGTCAGCCGCGCTTTCCGGGGGACTGGTTCCTCGCGGCGCGCTTCTGTTGCGACCGGTAGAGGATGCCGTCGAGCAAGTGGCTGAACGGGACGAAGATCGCGACGATGATCATCGTCTGCGTGAGCTTCTGGATGGGCGAGAGATGCGGCGAGAGGACGTAGACCGTCGCGAACATGATCGGAGCGAAGATCGCTCCACGCTTGAGGGTTCGCTGCCACGAGGGAGGCTGAGCCTGGCGCCCTTGCCGCGCCTCGCGTGGAGCAGGACGCGCCGACGCCCGCTTGTCGGAGCCGTTCGCGGGAGCGTCCTCCGGGGGAAGCTCGTTCCCCTCGGCGTCCTCCCACACGTACTCGTACTCGTGCCGGAGCCCCTTCTCGCGGCGGCGTCGCTGCTTGCGCGTCGGCATCCCGCGATTATGCCGGGCCGGTCCAGGCGATCTGCCCGGCTCGGACGACCGAGTGCACGACCGGTCCGCCGAGGTGGTAGGCGAGATGCCGCCAGTCCTCTGCTGCGACGAGCACGAGGTCGGCGTCGAATCCGGGCGCGATCCGCCCCTTCCGATCCGCACGGGCGAGCACGTGCGCTGCGTTCACCGTGCACGCGGCGAGCGCCTGCTCCGGCGACAGACGGAGCTGCGTGCAGGCGAGGCTGCAGACGAGCGGCAGGCTCTCGCAGAACGCGCTCCCGGGGTTGAAGTCCGTGGCGAGCGCGACCGCGGCTCCCGCCTCGACGAGGGCGCGCGCAGGCGGCATCGGCCGGTCGAGGAAGAGCGCGCTCGCCGGCAGGAGCACGCCGGTGACGTCGCTCTCGGCGAGGGCCGCGATCCCCGCCTCTCCCGTCGCCTCGAGGTGGTCGACCGATCGTGCGCGGAGCTCGATCGCGAGCGGGATCGCACCCGCCTCCGTGAACTGGTCGCCGTGCAACCGGAGCTCGAGGCCCGAGTCGCGGCACGCGGACAGGTAGCGGCGCGCCTGCTCGGCGTCGAAGGCGCCGCGCTCGAGGAAGACGTCGGCGGCCTCGGCGATCTCCGCCGCCGCGGGCAGAACGTCCGAGAGCAGGAAGTCGACGTACGCGTCGGCTCCCGCTTCCTCGAACTCGGGCGGCACGGCGTGCGCTCCGAGCCAGGTGGGAACCCCGCCCGCGGCGTCGATGGTGCGCAGCTGCGCGAGCTCGGTGTCCCGATCGAGCCCGTAGCCGGACTTCGCCTCGAACGTGGTCGTGCCGGCCCCGAGCATCCACCCGACGTGCCGTGCGAGAGCTTCGGCCAGCTCCTCCTCGCTCGCGGCGCGCGTTGCCCGGACGGTCGAGAGGATCCCACCGCCCGCCGCGTGGAGCTCCTCGTAGCTCGCTCCGGCGGCTCGGAGCGCGAACTCGGCGACTCGATCGCCGGCGAAGCACGCGTGCGTGTGGCAGTCGACGAGGCCGGGGACGGCCGAGAGGCCCTGTCCGTCGACCTCCTCGACGTCCCCCACGAGCGGCGTGAGATCCTGCACCCGGCCGACATCCACAACCAGCCCCTCCTCGCAGAGGACGTACGCGGCCTCGACGACGTCCAGCCTGCCCAGGTCCGAACCTCGCAGCGGCGCCTCTCTCCCCGCGGGCGTCGCCACCTGAGCGAGATCGCGGATCAGCAGCCGCCGCGAGCCCTCGCTCGCGGACGTCACTCGCTGCCGCCCGGGATCGACGGGAGGTCGATCCCGTGGGCTCGGGCGGTCTCGACGGCCTCGCCGTAGCCCGCGTCCGCGTGGCGCATGACCCCCGTCCCCGGGTCCGTCGTCAGCACGCGCTCGAGCTTCTCGGAAGCCGCGTCGGTGCCGTCCGCGACGACCACCATGCCCGCGTGGATCGAGTTCCCGATCCCGACGCCGCCTCCGTGGTGGACGCTCACCCAGGTTGCGCCGGCCGCGACGTTGAGCAGGGCGTTCAGGATCGGCCAGTCGGCAATCGCGTCGGAGCCGTCGCGCATCGCCTCCGTCTCTCGGTACGGCGAGGCGACCGACCCCGAGTCGAGGTGATCCCTTCCGATCACGACGGGCGCCGACACCCTCCCGGAGCGAACGAGCTCGTTGATCGCCAGCCCCGCTTTGGCGCGGTCGCCGTAGCCGAGCCAGCAGATGCGTGCCGGCAACCCCTGGAACGCCACGCGTCCGGGAGCGAGCTCCAGCCAGCGCCGGAGCAGCTCGTCGTCCGGGAAGAGCGTCTCCAGCTCGCGGTCGATGGCCGCGATGTCCGCCGGATCACCCGAGAGCACCGCCCACCGGAACGGTCCGATCCCGCGGCAGAAGAGCGGCCGGATGTAGGCGGGGACGAACCCCGGATAGGTGAACGCCTCCTCTACGCCCGCGTCGCGCGCCTCCCCTCTCAGGTTGTTGCCGTAGTCGAAGACGTGACACCCCTGTCGGGCGAGCTCGAGGAGGCCGTTCACGTGCGCGGCGATCGAGGCGTGCGCGCGCCGCAGGTACTCGTCGGGGTCGCGGGTGCGGAGCGTCTCCGCAGCGTCCACGTCGAGCCCCTGCGGCACGTAGCCGTTCAGCGGGTCGTGCGCCGCGGTCTGGTCGGTGACGAGGTCGAAGGTCTCGCCTCGGCCCGCGAGCTCGGGGACGAGGTCGGCCGCGTTGCCGAGCAACCCCACGGACAGCGCCCGGCCTTCCCGCGCAGCCGTCCGCACCCGTCGAAGCGTGTCGTCGAGCGAGTCAGCGCGCTCGTCCAGATAGCGCGTCTCGAGCCGTCTCTCGATCCGCGTCGGATCGACCTCGATGCAGAGGATCGCGGCGCCGGCCATCGTCGCGGCGAGCGGCTGCGCGCCACCCATCCCGCCGAGCCCTGCAGTGAGGATCGTCTTCCCCGTCAAGTCCGGGGACCCGAAGTGCTTCTCGCCCGCCGCAGCGAAGGTCTGGTACGTCCCCTGCAGGATCCCCTGGGTGCCGATGTAGATCCAGCTCCCGGCGGTCATCTGCCCGAACATCGTCAGCCCTTCGGCCTCGAGGCGCCGGAACTCGTCCCAGGACGCCCACCGCGGCACGAGCAACGCGTTCGCGATCAGCACGCGAGGCGCAGACTCCGTGGTGCGGAACACGCCGACCGGCTTTCCGCTCTGGACGAGGAGCGTCTCGTCCTCACGGAGGCGGAGGAGCGTGCGGACGATCGCCCTGAGCGCATCGTGGCTCCGCGCCGCCTTTCCGGTCCCGCCGTAGACGACGAGCCGCTCGGGATGCTCCGCGACCTCCGGGTCGAGGTTGTTGAGGAGCATGCGCAGCGGTGCCTCGGTCTGCCACGAAAGCGCGTTCAGATCGGTGCCGCGAGGCGCCCGGATCCGGGAGAGGTCACCGCAGAGCGCCTCCACCGTCGCGTCGACTGTCGTCACGTCGCTCATCCGCTCGGCCCTCCTCGAGTCATGCGAGCACCCCCACCTCGGACTCCACCCGCTCCTGGATGACCCCGGTGCGGATCGCCGTCGCCACGAGCTCGATGTCGGCCGCGAGCGAGCGATCCTCCTCGAGTCGCGGAGAGAGCGAGCGAATCGCGTCGTGCGTCGCATGCACGCCCTTTCCGGGCGAGAGCGGCGCGAGGAACTCGACGGCCTGCGCTCCGGCGAGGAGCTCGATCGCGAGCGCATGCTCGGCGTTGTCGAGCACGCCGAACGCCTTCAGCCCAGCCGCGTTCCCCATCGACACGTGATCTTCCTGGCCTGCGCTCGTCGGGATCGAGTCGACGCTCGCGGGATGCGCGAGCACCTTGTTCTCGGAGACGAGCGCAGCGGCAACGTACTGCGGGATCATGAACCCGGAGTTGAGGCCGCCCGACTCCACGAGGAACGGCGGCAGCCCGTCGGAGAGGCTCGGATTGACGAGACGCTCGATCCGGCGCTCGGAGATGCTCGCGAGCTCGGCGACCGCGATCGCGAGCGCGTCGAGCGCGAACGCGAGCGGCTGTCCGTGGAAGTTTCCGTTGGAGACGATCTGGCCCTCCTCGACGAGGACGAGCGGGTTGTCGGTCGCCGCGTTGAGCTCCACCGCGACCGTGACCTCGACGTAGTCGAGGAGGTCGCGGCAGGCGCCGTGCACCTGCGGCGCGCACCTGAGCGAGTACGCGTCCTGCACCTTGTCGCACCACCGGTGCGACTCGATGATCGCGGAGCCCTCGAGCAAGAGCCAGATGTTCGCGGCGGATTCTCTCTGGCCCTCGAGGGGACGCGACCGGTGGATCGCCGGCTGGAAGCTCGTCCGCGAGCCCTGGAGCGCTTCCAGCGAGAGCGCGCACGCGAGATCGGCGACGGCCGCGAGCCGGCGCGCGCGCACGAGCCCGAGCGTCGCCATCGCGGTCATGAACTGCGTCCCGTTGATCAGCGAGAGCCCCTCCTTGCTCGCCAGCCGGACCGGCTCGAGGCCCGCGCGCCGGAGTGCGTCGGCTCCCGTCGTGCGCTCTCCGTCGACGATCGCCTCGCCCTCTCCGACGAGCGGGAGCGCGAGATGCGCGAGCGGGGCGAGATCCCCGCTGGCGCCGACCGAGCCGCGCGCGGGGACGACCGGCAGCAGACCGCGGTTCAGACACTCGACGAGGAGCTCGACCGTCTCCAGCCGCGCCCCGGAGAAGCCCTTCGCGAGCGTGTTGGCGCGGAGAAGCATGGCGGCGCGCACGACCTCGTCCGGGTAGGGATCGCCGACTCCGCAGGCATGGCTGCGCAGGAGCCGGAGCTGGAGCTCCTCCGCCTGCTCCTCGGGGATGTACGCCGAGACGAAGCGGCCGAAGCCCGTGTTCACGCCGTATGTGTGCTCGCCCTTGATCGACTCGACGAGCTCGCGTGCGGCTGCGATCCGCCGACGCCCCTCGTCCGCGAGCGCGACCTCCGCTCCGTGGACGGCGACGTCCCAGACGTCCGCGACGCGCAGGTCGTCGCCCGTCAGCTCGATCGGCGTGGCCACGAGGCGAGTCTAGAGCGCGAGCAGCCGCTCGATGACGTGCGCCTCGTCGACGCCCGGCACCTCGACGCCCGCGGCGCGAGCCGCCTCGAGAACCTGCTCGGGCACGAGCCCGACGAGCTCTCCGCCCGCGACCTCGACGTGCTCGCGTTCCGCCTCCGAGCGCACGCGCTCGACGACCTCGTGGAGTTGGGAGCGGTTGAAATCGATCAGGTTCATGCTCACCTGGATCCGGTGGGAGCGAGGCAGCTCGAGCCCGATCGCCTGCACGCCCGGCATGCCTCCGCTCGACTCGCGGACCGCGGCCGCGATGCGCCGAGCGACCGCGACGTCCGCTGTCGCGAGCTCGACGTTGTAGGCGACGAGCGGCTTGCGGGCGCCGACAAGAACCGCGCCCGAACGCGGGTCGAGCTCGAGCGGGCCGAAGTCGGGCACGAGCTCGCGCGCGTCAACCCGTCGCCTGAGCTCCTCGAGGCCGCCACGCCTGAAGAACACAGGACGTCGCCCCGCACCGACCTCGCCGTAGAGGAAGACCGGGAGCCCGAGGTCCCCGATCATCTCGGCGACGTCGAGCGCCGTCTCCTTCGCTACCTCCATCCCGTCCGGGTCGAGCGGGACGACCGGCACGACGTCGGCCGCTCCGACCCGCGGGTGGACGCCGTCGTGGAGCCGCAGGTCGATCAGCTCGCGTGCGCGGGCAACGCCCGCGACGAGGGACGTCGCCAGTGGCTCGGGCTCGCCCGCGAGCACGAAGACGGAACGGTGGTGATCGGGATCGGAATGGACGGCGAGCAGCCGCGCGCTCGACGAGAACGCCTCGGAGAGCCGCTCGATCTTCGACTCGTCCCGCCCCTCCGACACGTTCGGCACGGCGAGGAGCACGGCCCGTACCCTACGAGCAGGTGAGGGCAGAAGGCGACGCGAGGAAGCGCCGCACGAACTGGCGGACGTTCGTGCGGCTGCTCGCATTCCTCCGTCCGTACCGCGCGTCGCTCATCGTCTCGTCGATCCTCGCGATCGGGTCCCAGGCCGCCGCCATCCTCGTTCCGATCCTGACCGGGGCGGTGATCAACGAGCTCACCGGCGCCCAGGACACCCGAAAGCTGGCGTTCGAGATCGCGCTGATCATCGCTCTCGGACTCGTGCGCGGAGCGCTCATGCTCGGGCGTCGCTTCATCTCCGGGAAGCAGGCGCTCGCCGTCGAGTACGACCTGCGCGACGACCTGTACGCGCACCTCCTTCGGCTCTCGTTCGGCTTCTACGACCGCAGCCAGACCGGGCAGCTCATGTCGCGGGCGACGATCGACCTGCAGTCGGTCCGCTTCTTCCTCGGCTACGGGCTCATCTTCTTCGCGCAGCACGTCGTGACCGTTCTCATCGTGACGATCGTGCTCTTCTTCTACAGCTGGCAGCTCGCGCTCGTGGCGCTCGCGATCACGCCCGCGGTCGTTCTCATCGCGTACCGCTACAGCCGCGTCTCGCATCCGGTGCTCCGAGACGTGCAGCAGAAGCTCGCCGACGTCTCGACGGTCGCCGAAGAGAGCATCGTCGGCTTCCACGTCGTCAAGTCGTTCGCGCAGGAAGACCGCCGGAGCTCGAGGTTCTCGGAGGCGTCGGACTCGGTCTTCCACCAGACGCTGAAGGCGAACAGGCAACGCGCGTTCTACGTCCCGCTCCTCACCTTCCTGCCCCTCCTCGCGCAGGCGGCGGTCCTGCTCGTCGCCGGCCGGATGGTCATCTCGGGCTCGCTCACCCTCGGCGCTTTCTTCACCTTCAACCTCCTGCTCGCGATGCTCGTCATGCCGCTCCGGATGCTCGGCATGTGGGTCGGGCAGGCGCAGCGAGCGACGGCGGCGGGGGAGCGGATCTTCGAGGTCCTCGACGAGCCCGAGGAGATCGCCGACCTCCCGGGCGCCCGCCCGCTGCCCGTGGGAGGTCCCGGCCAGGTCCGCTTCGAAGACCTCGACTTCGGCTATGAGCCGGATCGGCTCGTGCTCGAGGGTGTGGATTTCGAGGTCGGCGCCGGCCGCACGGTCGCCCTCATCGGCCGCACCGGCTCCGGGAAGACGACGCTCGCGGCGCTCGTGCCTCGCTTCTACGACGCGACCGCCGGGCGCGTGCTGGTGGACGGCATCGACGTCCGTGACCTCGAGCGGCGCTCGCTCCGGCGCGAGATCGGCGTCATCTCCCAGGATCCGTTCCTCTTCTCCGCGTCCGTGCGGGACAACATCGCGTTCGGGATGCCCGACGCCCCGCACGAGGCCGTCGAGGCGGCGGCGATCGCCGCGCAGGCGCACGAGTTCATCGCCGAGCTGCCCCAGGGCTACGACACCGTCGTCGGCGAGCGGGGGATCACGCTGTCGGGCGGTCAGCGCCAGCGCATCGCGATCGCACGGGCGCTCCTGATCGACCCGCGGGTGCTGATCCTGGACGACGCGACGGCCTCGGTCGACGCGACCACCGAGGCGAAGATCCGTGCAGGCCTGCGCGAGGCGATGCGTGGACGGACGACGATCATCATCGCCCACCGCCTGTCCACGATCGCGCTCGCGGACGAGATCGTCGTGCTGGACGGCGGACGGATAGCGGCTCGCGGCACGCAGGCGGAGCTGCTCTCCGAGAGCCCGATCTTCCGGGAGATCCACGAGCACGGCCTCCTGCAGCAGGTGGTGGCGGGATGAGGTGTCGAGGCCGCGGTGTCGCTCTTCCCGCCGCCGCGCGCGTCCGCATGCCGCTGGCACGGAATGGGCACACTCCCGTGTCCCACCCGTCAGGACTTCGCCGATACGCTGGCAGCGGGTGGTGGGATGGGGTGCCCCGTCGGGAGCCGCCGCGATGAGGGTCTGGCAGGCGGGCAGCCATCTCAGCGACCAGCGGGGCGCGCGTGTCGAGGACTGGTCGTGGGGCCAGACGCGCCGACGGCTCGGCACGCTCGTCCGTCTCGCCCGGCCGTACCGGCTGCGAACCACGCTCGCAGGGGTCACGCTCGTCGCCTACACGCTCGTCGCGCTCCTCCCGCCCTACCTCGCGAAGCTCGCCGTCGACAACGGCGTCGCCGCGAAGGACCTCCACGAGCTCACGATCGTCGTCATCGCCTTCGTCGCCGCAGGCATCGCTGCGTTCGTGCTCTCGGGCGCGCAGACCTACTTCACGGGCTGGGTCGGCGAGCGCGCCCTCGCCGACCTCCGGATCCGGCTCTTCGACCACCTCCAGCGCCTGTCGCTCGGCTTCTACGAGCGGAATCGCACCGGCGCGATCATCAGCAGGATCACGAACGACGTCGAGGCGCTCGACCTGCTCGTCACCGACGGCGTGGCGAGCCTCGTCCAGAACACGCTCGTCCTCGTGGGGACGGCCGTCGTGCTCTTCCTCCTCGACTGGCGCCTCGCGCTCGCGACCCTCCTCGTCCTCCCGCTCATGGCCGGAGCGACCGCCTGGTTCAGGTCGCGCTCGAACCGCGCGTACCGACACGTCCGCGAGCGCCTCGGGCTCGTGACCGCCACGCTCGCGGAGGACATCTCGGGCATGCGGGTCGTCCAGTCGTTCACCCGCGAGCCGGTGAGCCAGTCGACGTTCCGTGGGGTCAACGAGCGCTATCGCGCGGCGAACTACGAGACGGTCGTCCTGAACGGCATCTACTTCCCGATCGTCGACGTCCTCTCGTCCGTGGCGGTCGCGATCGTGCTCGGCTTCGGCGGAGCGCTCGTCGTCGACGGCAATCTCTCCGTCGGCACGCTCCTGGCGTTCACGCTCTACCTCTCGAACTTCTTCGACCCGGTGCAGCAACTCTCGCAGCTCTACAACACGTTCCTCTCGGCGACGGCCGCGCTCGACCGGATCAACGAGGTGCTCGACGAGGAGCCGGAGATCGTCGACCGGCCCGAAGCGCTGGTGCTTCCGCGTATCGACGGTCACGTCCGGTTCGAGCACGTGCGCTTCGGGTACGGCGATCTCCCTGAGGTGCTCCACGACTTCGACCTCGTCGTCCCCGCCGGGACGACCATCGCGCTCGTCGGCCACACGGGAGCCGGCAAGTCGACGATCGCGAAGCTCCTCGCCCGCTTCTACGACACCCGCTCCGGCTCGATCGCCGTCGACGGCCACGACGTGCGCGACGTCACCCAGGAGTCGCTCCGTCGCCAGCTCGGGATCGTCCCGCAGGAGGGCTTCCTCTTCGCCGGCACGATCGCGGACAACATCGCATTCAGCCGACCGCACGCGGACCGGGCGGACATCGAAGAGGCGGCGGCGATGGTCGGAGCAGACGCGTTCGTCCGGGCACTCCCGGAGGGTTACGAGACGGAGCTCGGCGAGCGCGGTTTCCGGCTCTCGCTCGGCCAGCGCCAGCTCGTCGCCTTCGCGCGCGCTCTGCTCGCGGACCCGCGGATCCTCATCCTCGACGAGGCGACGTCATCGGTCGACATCGGCACCGAGCGCCGCATCGAGCTCGGAATGCGGCGTCTCCTCGCGGGCCGGACCGCGTTCGTCATCGCGCACCGCTTGTCCACGATCCGGAGCGCCGATGTCATCGTCGTCCTCGACCACGGGCGGATCGTCGAGCAGGGGACGCACGACGAGCTGATCGCGGCGCAGGGCCTGTACACGAGCCTGTACGGCGACTGGGCGGCGGAGGTCGCGTGACGTCCGCCGCAGGGCGGCAGACGAACGGCCCGTCTAGGCTTCTCCCCGAGACGGACGAGACGACCCCCATCGCGGCCGAGGACGACCTCGAGCACGAGCTCGGCGAGGCACTCCCCCTCGACGGGTCCCAGGACACGCGCCTGACCCCCGACGAGGCGGTCTCCGCCATGCACCTCCGCGTCCCCGCGCGCGGCAACCGGAAGCTCCGCCGCCTCCTCGAGAAGGTCGAGGACGACCGGCAGCTGAAGGGATGGTGGCACGTCGCGAACGTCAACGCGGTCGTGCGCCTGAACATCAACGACCACTCGTGGGTGCACATCCAGATCGTCACGAACATCGCGCTCAAGCTCTTCCGCCAGCTCATGAAGCACCACGTCGAGCCGTCGCTCGTCCGCGACTACCGGATGACCGTCGCCGACTCCGAGGTCGTCATCGTGCTCGCAGCCCTCCTCCACGACGTCGGGATGTCCGTCCACCGCGAGAACCACGAGGACTTCAGCCTCTTCCTCGCGGAGCCCAAGATCCGCGAGCTGCTCGACGACATCTACGACGAGCCGGAGCGCACCGTCCTCGTGTCCGAGACCTTGCAGGCGATCATCAGCCACCGCGCCGACGGCGAGCCGCTCTCGCTCGAGGCGGGGGTCCTCCGCGTCGCCGACGCGCTCGACATGGCCAAGGGCCGGTCGCGGATCCCGTTCGAGCGCGGCTCCGTGTCGATCCACTCGCTCTCGGCGGCGGCGATCGACGAGGTGCGGATCGGCGACGGACGCGACCGTCCGGTCATGGTCGAGATCGTCATGAACAACTCGTCCGGCATCTACCAGGTGGACGGCCTCCTCAAGGCCAAGCTACGTGGCTCCGGGCTCGAGCCGTACATCGAGGTCGTCGCTCGAATCGACACGGAGGCCGAGAAGCGCCTCGTCCCCGTCTACCGGCTGGAGATCGGCGAGCCAGACGGAGGATCCTCCACCCCGACTCGCTAGACTTCGCCCGCCCGTTGCGGGGTCGTCTAACGGCAGGACGCCTGGCTCTGGACCAGGAAGTTGGGGTTCGAATCCCTGCCCCGCAGCCTCACTCACCGAACACGTCACGGCATGTTGCAACTGCGCAACCGTTGCCCAACACGTTTACGCTCGTGACAGCGTTTCTGTGCTTTTTGTAAGAAATCCAGCGGTTGTTCGTGCCGCTTCAGGTAGCGTCCGCCGAACGAGAGACACGAGCGGCTCCCTTGGGAGGAGTCGCGCCCCTGTCCCCGATCAGGAGGTCATGCTCTGCGAGCCCTATTCGTCGGCGTGTGCGCACTCGTTCTCGTCGCACACGCCGCTGCGGCAGCGAAGGGGAGCCACCATCGTCCGGCCGTCACCCGCAAGGCGAAGCAGGTGCACGTGGCCGAGACCCCCGCGAAGCGGCTCGAGCGGGAGCTCGACGTCGCCCGCAAGCAGCGAAGCGTCCTGCGCTTCTTCCAGAACCATCCGTCGTTCCTCTCGGGAGACGACCGCAACATCGCACGCGCGGCGGTGCGCCATGCGCGCTCTCGGCTCTCGCAGGCGGAGAAGTCGGTGGCATGGCTCCAGAACGCGATCGGGGCCCGCGAGGAGCGGCAGCTCGAGAAGCTGCCGCCGAAAGCAGCGATCTGCGACGCGTTCGACAGCGACTGTGACGAGGCGGTGCAGGTCGCCTCGTGCGAGTCGCGTCTGAATCCGAGCGCACAGAACGGCCAGTACCTCGGCCTCTTCCAGATGGGGTCCTACGCGCGCCAGCTCTACGGGCACGGCCCGACCGCGCACGACCAAGCGGTCGCGGCACACAAGTACTTCGTCTCGTCCGGACGAGACTGGAGCCCGTGGAGCTGCAAGCCGTACCGGGCCTACTAATGACCGACGTTTTCTGCGCAAACTGCGAGCCACGAACGGGCGGCCGGCTTTCGCTCCGGCCGCCCTTCTGCTAGGCATCCGAGGGCAGTGTGGGGACAGGCAAAGCGCGAACGCCTGCGGCCCCTCGACGAGGCCGCTGCCTACGCCCGCTGCCATGGCGACCGCGACGAGAACGTGCGCCTCGTGAAGCTTCCTCCGCGGCGCCTCCGCTACGAAACCGTTCTGTCGAGCGGAGAGGAGATCCGGCGCGACTTCGAGGAGCGCCTGGACACCCGCGAGCCCGACCCCGCCGGCTGAATCGCCGCCTCGCTTCCGCTACCCTTCCGCCTCCGGCCCATTCGTCTAGTGGCCTAGGACACCGCCCTCTCACGGCGGCGGCACGGGTTCGAATCCCGTATGGGCCTTAGGCAAGAAAGCCCCGCTAATGGCGGGGTTTTCGCGTCTTTGGAACCGCGGCTACGAGCTCGTCGCGGGAGAGAGGATCGGTGCGTCGCGCCTGAAGCCCCTGACGGCTGCGTAGATGCCGAGCGACAGCTCCCACAGGAACTCCGGGATGGTCGCGAGGGACTGCACCGTCCCGCCTTGATCCCACCAGCCGAAGAGCACGCCTATCCCCGAGAGGATGATGAGCGCCCCGCCGACAAGCCCGAGCATGGCCATACCGCGCGGGACAAGGGCCGATCGGTACATCAGATAGCCCAGTAACAGTCCGTTGCCCCAGCCCACGATGAAGCCGGGGCCGAGCAAGAAAGTCCAGTCCTTGATCGCAGCGAGCGATACGGCCAGCGAGGCCGCGTCGGGACTGTCCTGCCGCAAGCTGACGATCCCGAGTACTGCGATGACGCCGGCCGCAATGAAGACGCATTCGACGACGCGAGCGGTGACATACCCGAGGGCGAGGACTTCATTCTGCCGTCTCAGGATCGGGAAGACGACGACCGCGGTTCCGATGTTCGCGATGATGAGAAGTAGCTCCAGGAGGACTCCCAGATAGATCTGGCTGTCCTTGCCGCCGCCGGCGATGTACGCGGCGGGGTCGTCGAGAACGGGTTGGTAGAGAGCGAGCGCCGGAATCGACGTGACGAAGGTGATGAGGAACAGCACTCCGAAAATCCGGGCATTCCTCTGGTCTTCGGCCATCGCCGCCTTGCCCTCCTCCGTGGTCGCCGAGTAGCGGCAGACCCTATAGCCCGGATCGACGACCGCCAGCTTCATGTTCGAGCCGTGGCGCCCCGGTGGCGTGCGAGACGGCTGAACGGCGCGCGCTGGTACGCCTCCGCGCCACGAGCCGTGACGGTCGCCTCCGCTCGCCGCCACTCGTCCTCTTGCTAGGACCCGTCCGTGGGTGGCAACGAGCAGCCTCGCTGGTGGGCGACTCGGCAAGTGCGCAGCCGCAAGCCATCGACCTACCGCTGTCCGTTCTGCGGGCTTCACCTACATGCGATGAGTGACCACATGCTGATCGCCCCCGAAGGGGATGGGGAGCAAAGGAGGCATGCGCACACGGAGTGCGTGCTCGCCGCTCGCAAAGCCGGCCGACTGCCGACCCGTGACGAGTGGCGGGCGGACCAGCCGGCGAAGCCAGGTCTGCTCAGCCGCCTCTTCCGTCGCGCATGACGAGCAGAGGTCCGACCGTGAGCTGGAGCGAGACGAAGAAGGCGACCAGCACGCCATCCTCTGGAGACTGGAGCGCTGGCCCCCACCGCATCCAGGTAGGCGGGTGAGAGAGCTAGACGTCGATCCCGAGCTTGCGTAGCTCGACGATCGCGGATCGACGCCAGCGGATCGTGTCGGGGGAGAAAGGCAGCATGAAGGGCACCCCATTCGCCTTCCGAAGCGGCTTACCGTCGCGCAGCACGCGGTAGTGCCCCGGCGTCGCCTCGACGGTGAGGCCGACCGCTTCGAGCCGTCGTATGAACTCCCGAACGTCCTTTCTCACCTGGTGAATCTTCGCGGAGTGTCGGGAGTTCGGGGCTCCGTCGGCGCGCAAGCTCCGGCACGGACCGCCACCTTCGACGAAGCTGGAGATGAAGGACGAATCTGGAACGCCCTCGGTGACTCGCATCCGAGGGTCTCTGCTAGCGTGCCCGCGCCGTGAGACGCTCCTCGGGCCACCTGAGACTCGTCGAGCTCGCGCTCCTTCTCGTCGGCGTGTTCGCGACGATCGCGGTCACCGGAATCGCCGTCACCGGCGCGTCCGGCGCGGACTTCGACAACGACAACGGCGCCTGCCGGGGGACGCCGGCCGACAAGATCCTCTCGCAGTGTCCCACGGCGTACGTCGGCGAGGCGTATCAGGTGCAGATCCCGGTCGAGGAGTTCTCGGGCTGCGACCCGTACGACTGGATGGAGATCCGCAACGGCGCGCTTCCGGACGGACTCTCGATGACGCGGGCCGGCGTTGTCTCCGGCGTTCCCACGGGTGCGGGTCTGGCGCGTTTCTGGGTGTGGCTTCACGACCTGACCGCGGCGGAGGGCGGGCCCGATTGGTGCGTGAACGACGATAAGTCCGAACGCGAATTCAGCATTCCCGTGGATCCCGGACTCGCGATCGTCTCCTCGTCCCTCAAGCCCGCCACCGTCGGCCAGGCCTATTCCGACACGCTGGCGACGCAGGACGTCAGAACCCTGAACCCGCCCGCCGGCAACCCGGTGCAGGCGACGTGGTCTCTGCAGTCGGGAGTGCTTCCGCCCGGCATCACCCTCTCCGATTCGGGCGCACTGACGGGCACACCGACTTCGGAGGGGAGCTACCAGTTCGTCCTCAAGGCCGTGAACGGCAGCCCGTTCGACACGAAGACGTACACGCTCGCCGTTCGCCAGGCCGTGAGCGCGAAGTCCCCGTTCGGCTCGGGTCAGCGTCCGAGCGCCGAGGTTGGAGCTCGCTTCGGGAAGACCTTCACCGCGACGGGCGGGAGCGGCTCGTATACGTGGGCGGTCACGTCCGGTGCGTTGCCAGCCGGCGTCGCGCTCGACGGGACCAAAGGCACCATCAGCGGCAGCCCTCGAGCGGCAGGGAAGTTCGCGTTCGCCCTCACGGCCACCGACAGCGAGGGGCGCGCCGCGACCGCGAGTGCGGCGCTGGCGGTCGCCCCGCGACTGGCGATCAAGACGCGCGGCCTGAAGGCAGCCAAGCTCGGACGCGCCTACGAGGCGAAGCTCACAACGGCCGGAGGCGCCAAGCCCGTGAAGTGGAAGCTAGTGAGTGGCAAGCTCCCGCTCGGGGTCCGGTTCGCGCCGAGGCTGGGCACGTTCGTCGGAGCTCCCCGCCGGATCGGGTCCTTCCGTGTTGCCATCGAAGCCAGCGACGCACTCGGCGCGAAGGCGCAGAGCACGCTCGTGCTTCGGGTCACTGGCTAGACCGCAGTCTCCGCTCGCGTAACTGGGCTCGCTCACGCCTGAGGCCCGCGGCGATGCTCGACGCGGGCTCGGGTTCGGGAGCGACAGCAGTACCGCCCGACGGAGGACCTCCAGCGCGCGCGGAGAAGGGCCACGAAGCCGGACCGGCCCTTTTGCGTCCTCCTTCCCCTCTCCCCTGGTGAGGGAGGATGGGGTGCGGCCGGTCCGGCGCTTCGGCGTCGGCCGCGCGACTGGGATAGCGTCCCGCCTCGGTGATCCGGTCAGCACTCCCTGGCCTCGCCCTCGCCAGCCTCGCGCTCGCCGTCGCGGGCTGCGGTGGGAGCAAGAACGCGGACGTTCCCAAGGACATCGCCGCCGCCGCGACTCCCTCGACGGGAGCGGTGCCTTGGCCCGCGCCGCCCAACCCGCTGGAGCTCACGCGCGAGGCGGGGCTCGTCCCCGAGCCCGAGGAGCACCTCGAGTACCACGTGCACGCCCACCTCGACGTGTTCGTGAACGGTAAGCCGGTGCAGGTCCCGGCCGGGATCGGGATCAACATCCACGACCCCGCCGTGCACCACCTGAAGCTCTCGGACGGGACCGACGCGTACGGCGGCATCGCTCCGCCGTGCGACCAGCCATGCATCTCGCCGCTCCACACGCACGACGTGACGGGGATCCTCCACACGGAATCCGCGACCGCGAAGCCGAACACGCTCGGCGAGTTCTTCACCGAGTGGGGCGTCGAGCTCGACGACAAGTGCGTGGGCGGCTACTGCGAGCCCGGGACGAGCGTGCTGATCTTCGTCGACGGCGACCGCTACACCGACGATCCCGACGCGATCGAGTTGACGAACCACAAGGAGATCGCGGTCGTGATCGGGACCCCGCCGGCGACGATCCCGTCGAGCTTCGACTTCGGCTAGCGGCCGGCGGCGACCCCGCGCGACGTAAGGAATCGACGCGGCGCGGCCGATGACCCGGCATGGACGCCTGTCCAGAAGGGACGTCGCCGACAAGGACTAGCCTTCTCCGCACGCTGACGCACGCCCGCATCGGCCTCGGCGTCATCGCGGCGCTCGCAGCGATTGCGCTCTCCGCGATCGTCGGGGACACGGCTCCCGCTGCTCGGGCGGTCTCGTCGACCGCGACGTATCGCATCGACCACGTCGCGGACGGCGACACGGTCGACCTGCGCAACGGCGCACGCGTCCGGCTCGTTCAGATCGACACGCCGGAGGTCTACTTCGGCACCGAGTGCTACGGGCCGCAGGCGTCGGCGATCACGAAGCGCCTGCTGCCGCCGGGAACCGCCGTCCGTCTCCTCGCCGAGCCGGCCACGGACCGTGTCGACGAGTACGGGCGTCTCCTGCGCTACGTGATCCGCGCGCGGGACGGACTCGACGTGAACCTGCGGCTCGTCGCCGTGGGCGCGGCCGCGCCGTACTTCTACGACGGCCGGCGAGGGATGTACGCCGGCCGGCTGGAGCAGCTCGCGAAGCACGCGCGCGCCGAGCACCTCGGCCTGTGGGGCGCCTGCCCCGGGACACGGCTCGACCCGTATCGCGGCGTCGCCACCGGCCCGCGGCCGTAGGCCGCAAGCGAGCGCGGAGCCGACTAGTGCTTCGCGGCCGGAAGGACGGTGATGCGAAGGGCTCGGGTCGACGTGACCTTGAACCCGTCCGTGATCTGCACCCTGATCCGGTACGTGCCGGCCTTGCGCGGCGTCCCGCTGAGGATGCCGGTCTTCCGGTCGAGCCGCACTCCGCGAGGCAGCGGCCCCTTCGTGACCTTCCAGACCTTCGGGATCACACCGCCGGTCGCGGCGAGCTTCGCGCGATAGAGGCGACCGACCTTCGCGAGCCGGAGCGCCGCGGTCGTGACCGTGAGACGTGGAGAGACGACGATCGCGGCGTCGACCGATGTCGTCCGGTTCTCGGTGTCGGTCACTTTCGCAGTGAAGGGGAAGCGACCGGAGGCGCGCGGGGTCCCCGCGATCGACCCGCTCGGGGCGAGCGTGACGCCGGTGGGCAGCGAGCCGCCTGCGAGAGACCACGTGAACGTGCCCGTTCCGCCGGAGGCAGTCAGCTGCGCCGAGTAGCGCACGCCGACCTCGCTCCGTGCGGGAGCCTGTCCCGAGACCGTCAGCGCCTGTCGGACGACGAGCGTCTCGGTCTCGGTGTCGAACCGGCTGGGATCGAGCTCGGCACGCACGACGAAGGTGTACGAGCCCTCGGTCGTCGGAGTCCCGGAGAGAAGCCCCGTCGCACTCAGGGTCACGCCCGGCGGGAGCGTGCCCGATGCGACGGACCAGGTCGCGTTCGATGCCAGCGGAGAACCGGCCGGCGGTGGCAACGCGGTGACAAGCGTCGCGGTCAGCTGCTGAGAATAGGCAGAGCCAATCGTCCCTGCGGGCACGGAGTTCTGGTTGATGCTGAGGCCGGGATCGACGGTGATCGTGAAGTCGCGCTGTGTACTTGCGTGGGGGAAGCGACAGGTGCCGCCGACGATCGGCTGGTTTGCGTTCGTGCACGGTGGACTCGGATTGCCTGAATCGACACACTGGGAGGCGTCCGGACACGCATCTCCACCGTCGATGAAGAAGGTGAACGCCCCCGCCTGTGTGGGCTTGCCGGTGATCTGGCCGTTCCCGGAGTTGAGGCCCAAACCTGGCGGCAGGGAGCCGGCGATGACCACGTAGCTATACGGAGCCGTCCCCCCGCCCGGCGCGATCTGCACCGTATGCAGGTACGAGACGCCGACGAGGCCCGTGGGCGGCCTGCAGCCAGTCTCGTTCGAGCAGCTCTCGTCCGTGAACCGGATCGCAGCGGCCGATCCGACGACCACGACGGCGGTGAGGACGACGAGCGAGAGCAGTGCAAAGCGAACGCGGCGGCTCATTCGGGGCGCCACCGTAGCAGACGTGTCGGTTAAGGCACTGTGAGGAGTACGAGCTGCGCAACGCAGACGGGTTTCTCGACTCCCTCGCACTCCACCGTCGCCTCGATCACGGCCCTCTCGCCCGCTCCGGCGTCCTCGACCGACGCCACCCGAAAGCGCCCGCGGACCCTGCGTCCGGACGGCACCGGGGCCGGGAAGCGCACCCGGTCGACGCCGTAGTTGATCACCATCCCGTCCGAGGGCGGCAGGACCTGGCCGAGCATCGGGACGCAGAGCGAGAGCGTCAGGTAGCCGTGCGCGATCGTCGTCCCGAACGGTCCGCCGGCGGCCCGCTCCGGATCGACGTGGATCCACTGGTGGTCGTCCGTCGCGTCCGCAAAGGCCTCGATCCGCTCCTGCGTGACGTCGATCCACGAGGTCGGCCCGAGCTCGACGCCCTCGATCTCCCGGAACGAGCTCACGCTGCGACCTCCGCGGCCGCATGGATGCGCCGGAGCGACTCGTCCTTCCCGAGCAGCTCGAGGCTCTCGTACAGGCCGGGCGACACCCGCGAGCCCGTCACCGCGACGCGGATCGGGAGGTAGACGGTTCGCGGCTTCTCCCCCAGCTCGTCGCAGAGCTCCTTCAGCCTCGTCTCGATCTCGTCCGCGGTCCAGGGCTCGGTCGCGTCGAGGGCGGGCTCGGCGCGGGCGAGAACGCGCTCGTCGAGCAGGGACGGGTCGGGCTCCACCTCGTGGAAGAGGAAGCCCGCGAAGCCGGGAAACTCCTCGAGCCGCCCGATCTTCTCCTGCACGAGCGGAACCGCCTCGCGCACGCGCTCCTCCGGCCACTCGTAGTTCTGCTCGCGGAGGAAGCCGAGCAGGCGCGCGGTGTAGTCCTCGACGGGGAGCGCTCGCAGGTAGACGCCGTTCATCCAGTCCAGCTTCGCATAGTCGAAGGCCGCCGGGCCGGAGCCGACGCGCTCGAGCGAGAAGCGCTCGATCAGCTCGTTGCGGGTCATGATCGTCGTCTCGCCGTCCGGTGCCCAGCCGAGGAGGGCGAGGAAGTTCATGAGCGCCTCGGGGAGATAGCCGGCCGTCCGGAACTCGTCGACCGAGATCGCGCCGTGTCGCTTCGAGAGCTTGCGCCCGTCGTCGCCGTTCACGCTCGGGACGTGTGCGTACACCGGCGCCTCCGCACCGAGCGCGCGCAGTACGTGGATCTGCTTCGGAGTGTTCGACACGTGGTCGTCACCGCGGATCACGTGCGTGATGCCGTCGAGCCAGTCGTCGAGCGGGGAGGCGAAGTTGTACGTCGGGCGTCCGTCCGAGCGGACGAGGACGAGGTCCTCGAGCTCGGCGTTCGGGAACTCGATCCGGCCCTTGATCGCGTCGTCCCAGCCCGCGACGCCGTCGTCCGGCATACGGATCCGGATGGCGCCCTCGTCCTCGTAGGCAGCGCCTTCGGCGACGAGGCGGCGCGCCTCCTCGCCTGCGCGCTCCATCCGGTCGAGCTGGAACGTCGTCTCGCGATCCCAGTCGATCCCGAGCCAGCGGAGCGACCGCTCGATCTGCTCGATCGCCTCGGAGACCTCGCGGCTCGTGTCCGTGTTCTCGATCCGCAGGAGGCACTCGCCACCCCGCCCGCGGGCGAAGAGCCAGTTGAAGAGGAACGTGCGCAGGACTCCGATGTGGAGGAATCCCGTCGGAGACGGCGCCATGCGAACGCGGACGGACATGGGTGCGTAGCGTATCCCGATGCTTTTCGGCGCTCACGTGTCCGCGGCCGGTGGGATCTCGAAGGCGATCGACCGCGTCGAGCAGATCGGGGGCAACGCGGTCCAGGTGTTTACCCAGAGCCCGCGGATGTGGAGGCCGACCGCGCACGCCGAGGAGGAGATCGAGCGCTTCAGGACACGCCGCCGCGAGGCGAAGGTGAAGGCGGTCTCGTGCCACGCGCTCTATCTCGTCAACCTCGCGAGCAGGGACGCGGAGATCCGGGAGAAGTCGCTCCTCGCCCTCGGCGCGACGATGGAGACGGCCCGCGCGATCGGCGCCGATGCGGTCGTCTTCCACGTCGGGTCGCACCTCGGCTACGGCTTCGAGGAGGCGGTCGAGGTGGTGACTCCCGCGATTGCAGAGGTGCTCGAGCTGACGACCGACGACCTCTGGCTGTGCATGGAGAACGCTGCCGGAGCCGGCGGAACGATCGGGCGCTCGGTCGCGGAGCTCGCGGTCCTCTGCGAGGCCCTCGACCGTCATCCGCGGCTCGGCGTCTGCCTCGACTCGTGCCACTGGTGGGCGTCAGGCGTCGACGTGTCCGATCGGGACGCGCTCGACGCCGCGCTCTCGGACGTCGACGAGCGCATCGGCCTCGAGCGCATCCGCGTGCTGCACGTGAACGACTCCCAGACTCCGCTCGGATCGAATCGCGACCGTCACGACCGCGTCGGGCACGGCCTGATCGGCGACGGCCTCGCCACGTTTCTCGGGCACCCAGCCTTCCAGTCCCTGCCTGCGATCACGGAGACATGGGAGGACCAGGGCTCGGACACGGAAGACCTCGACGCTATGCGCCGACTGCAGCGCCGAGGGCGCCGGCGGCGAGCGGCACGCTCGTAGGCGTCACCGGCGCGCACGAAGCACGCGGCGCTCGACCGAGACGCAGACGTCGCGGGCGCTTGGCGCCCGCGCTTCAGGGGTTTCCGGCGGATCGGAATCCTGCCCGAGCAGGTTCGCCGCAGCGAGCGGCGCTGGACGATTCCGCAGACGTCGCGGCCGCTCCGCGGCCACGCTTCAGGGGTTCCGCGAGCAGGATCTGCGCGAGCGGATCCTGCTCCTGCGAGAGGCCTCAGTCCGCGACGCGTGCGAACACGCGGAAGGTCGCGCGCTCGCGTGGGAGCTCGTGGAACTCGGGGTTCCGGCAGCCGAGGTCGTCCTCGCGGCTGCGGAAGCACTCGATGACCTCCGCCTCGCACATCGGGAGCGGCGCCCGCCGCGCCCGAACGGCTCCGAAGCCGCCGCGGCTCGCCTCCGCCTGCTGCAGGAGATCGAGGTCGATCTCCACGTCGAACACCTTCTGCAGACAGCCCATGTACGTGTGCCCCCAGGCCTCGTACGCGTAGACGAACGGGCAGCCCACGCGCAGACACGCGCCGGGGTGGACGACCTTCTCGCAGTGCACCTCGCAGTGACGGCACTCGACCTCGTCCTGGACCCGGAGAGGGAGCGCCATCTCTGCCGCTGCTTCGTGCACCTCTGAATTGTGTTCCCCTCACGCCGGCGGCCGCAAGACTTGACAAGACGCCAGTTTTCAGGCAATGGCGACGCCCGACGCGGGCCAGGCTAGGGTTCCGGGGGCGGTGGTCCGGCGGATTCTCTTCGGCACGCTGGCGCTCGCGCCGCTCGTCATCGTCATTCACTACGCGACCGATCTCCCGGAGACCGCGGAGTTCGTGTTCGCCGCGATCGCGCTCATCCCGCTGGCCTGGCTCATCGGCGAGGCGACGGAGCACGCCGCGGAGCACACGGGCCCGGGGATCGGCGGGTTCCTGAACGCCACCTTCGGAAACGCGCCGGAGCTCATCATCGCCCTCCTGGCCGTGAACGACGGCCTGTTCGACGTGGTCCGCGGCTCGCTGACGGGAAGCGTCGTCTCGAACCTCCTGCTCGTGCTCGGCGCTGCGCTCGTCGCCGGCGGGCGCGGGACGCTCGACCGCGCGTCGGCGTTTCTCTCGCTCGCGCTGGTCGCCGTCGCGACCGTCCTCTTCCTCATCCCGTCCGTGCCCGGCTGGAGCGGCGACCCGGACAGCCATGCGCTCGCGGTGGCGTCCGTCCCGGTCTCGATCGTGCTCCTCGTCGTCTACGTCGCCGCGACGTGGTACTCGCTGCGACGCCACCGCGCCCAGCACATGTCGAGCGACGACGACATCGAGGGGTGGTCGCTCACGACCTCGCTCGTGGCGCTCGGGATCGCGACGGTCGCGACCGCTCTCGTTGCGGAGATCCTCGTCGGCTCGCTGGAGGCGTTCGCCGAGAAGGCGGGCCTCTCAGACTTCTTCGTCGCGGCAGTGATCGTCGCGATCGTCGGCAATGCGGCCGAGCACGGCGGCGCGATCGTCGTCGCCCACCGGGGGAAGATCGCGCTCGCGAGCGAGATCGCCCTCTCCTCGGCGGCGCAGGTCGCCGTCTTCCTCATTCCGGCGGTCGCGCTCCTCTCCTGGCTGATCCAGCCGCTCTCGCTCTCGTTCCGACCGGTCGAGATCGCGGCGCTCGCCGGCGGAGTGGCGTTCACGTCGGTCGTGCTCTGGGCCGGCCGGACGAGCAGGGCGCGAGGGACCGCGTTGCTCCTCGCGTACGCGGTGGTCGTCGTGGCGTTCTACTTCGCCGGCGACCGCTAGAGCGACGCGGTCGCGGCCGCGGCGATGCCGAGCGCCGCCGGGATGCGCTCGAGCGCCCCGGAGATGTCGTCATCCCCGACGTCGAGATGCGTGACCGCACGAATCACGGTCGGGTGGATCGTGGCCGAGAGGCCGACGCCCGCCTCGCGCAGCCGCGCGAGAGCCTCGGCGCGCTCGAGCCCGAGGGAGGCGACGTCGATCTGGACGAAGTTCGTCTGCACCTGCCCGAGGTCGATCGGCACTCCGTCGGCCGCGAGCCCCTCCGCCAGGCGGTGTGCTCGGGCGTGGTCGTCGGCGAGTCGCTCGACGTTGTGATCGAGCGCGTAGACCCCTGCCGCCGCGACGATCCCGGCCTGCCGCATCGCGCCCCCGAAGAGGTGCTTCTCCCGGCGGGCGTGCTCGATTTGCGCGGCAGAGCTCGCAAGGAGAGCCCCGAGCGGGCAGCCGAGACCCTTCGACAGACAGAGCGTGACGGTGTCGACGCCGGAAGCGATCTCCGCCGGCGGGACACCGAGCGCGACGGCGGCGTTCATCAGCCGGGCTCCGTCGAGATGAACCGCGAGCCCGAGCTCGCGGGCCGTCGAGATCGTCTCGGCGAGCTCGTCGGGCTGCCAGACCCTCCCGCCCGAGCTGTTGTGCGTGTTCTCGATCGAGAGAAGCGTCGGCGCCTGGTCGGCCGCCTTCGTCCGCTCCGGAACTGCGGCACGGAGATCCGCCGCCGTGACGCGCCCTGCGGTCCCGTCGAGCCCCTGAATCATCAGACCGGCGTGGACGGAGGGGCCGCCGTACTCGTAGATCACGACGTGCGAGTGGCGCTCGGCGATCAGCACGTCACCGGGCTGCGTCAGAAGCTTCAGCGCGATCTGGTTCGCCATCGTCGCGGTCGGCAGGAAGACAGCGTCCTCGTGGCCAAGGAGCTCCGCGACGCGGCGCTCGAGCTCGAGGACGGTCGGGTCCTCGCGCCGCTGCTCGTCGCCGACGGTCGCCTCCGCGATCGCCCGGCGCATGCCCTCGGACGGCTGGGTCGCGGTGTCGGAGCGAAGGTCGATCACCCCGCTCACGCTACCGTCCGGCCATGGATCTCGCGCGCCTCGACGAACTGCTCGCCGACCTCGGCGAGCCTCGCTACCGCGCACGTCAGGTGTGGGAGTGGACGGCGCGCGGCGCCTCGTCCTACGACGAGATGACGACGCTCTCGAAGAGCCTACGCACGAGGCTCGCCGCGGAGGTGCCGTTCTCGACACTCGAGGTCGTGACCGAGCGCGAGGGCCGCGACGGAACGGTGAAGGCGCTCTTCCGGACGCACGACGGGCACCCGGTCGAGGCAGTCCTCATGCGCTATCGCGACGGACGCCGTTCCGTCTGCCTGTCGTCGCAGTCCGGCTGCCCGCTCACGTGCACGTTCTGCGCGACCGGGCAGATGCGCTTCGGCAGGAATCTGACGGCGTCCGAGATCCTCGACCAGGTGCTCCACTTCCGCCGCGTCGAGCCCGTGAACCACGTCGTGTACATGGGGATGGGCGAGCCGTTCCTGAACGCCGACTCGGTGCTCGCGTCGGCGCTACGACTGCCCGACGTCGGCGTGACGCCCCGGCGGACGACGATCTCGACGGTCGGCTGGATGCCCGGGCTCCGCCGCTTCGTCGACGAGGTCGAGCAGCCGATCCGGCTCGCGCTCTCGATCCACGCCGCCGACCCGGCGCTCCGCTCGGAGCTCATGCCGGTCAACGACCGCTACCCGCTCGAGGACGTCCTCGCGGAGTGCCGGCGCTACGTCGCACTCCGGCGACGCAAGGTGTTCGTCGAGTACGTGCTGCTCGCCGGAGTGAACGACTCGCCGGCGGCGGCCCGGGCGCTCGCGGCCGTGCTCGACGGCTCCTCCTTCAAGGTCAATCTCATCCCGTACAACCCCACTGGACGCTTCGAGGGGTCCTCGCGGGAGACGATCGAGCGCTTCAAGGCCGTCCTCCACCGCTCGCACATCCCGGCGACGGTGCGGCTCACGCGGGGCCGCGACATCGAGGCCGCGTGCGGGCAGCTCGCGGCCGAGTCGGATCAACCGAAGTCGAAGCGCGTAGCAGTGCGCGGGTAGTCGCTCTCGAGCCACGCGTACGCGACTCGCGGCTCGACCCGGCACCACAGCCCCGAGCCCGCGCCGGGCTCCGGGCGGTGGTCGTACTTCACGCCGTACGCGTCGGCGATCCGCACATCGAGCGTGATCACGTCGACGCCGCCCTCGACGACCATGACCTCGTCTCCGCTGCCGAGGTGGACGGCGACGCGCGGATTGGAGGCGATGTCCCGTGCCTTCCGCGACTCCGCCGAGGTGCCGAACACGAACGCCCCGTCCAGCCAGAGACCCGCGACCGGCATCGCATGCGGCTTTCCGGTCGGGCTCGCGGAGGCGATCCAGTAGCTGCGAGCCGCCTCGAGCCGCTCCACCGCCCACGCCCAGGCGAGTATGCCCGTCTCCTCTGCCGAGATTCCGTACGACGCCGCGAACTGCGGCCTACGCACGGTCGGCTCTCCACCCGCCATCACGCGGATGATCGCAGGGCCGAGTGTGCGCTTGCCCCCGGCGTCGTCTTCGCGCCCGGGCTATCCCTCGGGCGTCGCGTGCCGGCGGACGATCTGCCAGCGGCCGTCCCGCCGCACCCAGACGTCGGTCACCCGGAGCCGCATCGAGACGTCGCGGCCCGCGAGCGTCGCCTGCTGGCGGTACCGCGAGACGACGACGGCCGTTGAGCCGTAGACGTCGGGGTCGATCTCCTCGTAGGAGAAGCCCTCGATCTCGTACGCGCCCGCCGATGCCTCGAGCAAGCCGTCGCGGTCGAGCTGCCCGGCCGCGCCGTCGAGCGTGAACTCGTCGGCCAGCAGCTCCTCGAGCCGGTCGCGGTCGTGCCCCTGCACGGCCCGCACGAGCTCGCTCGAGAGCTCGACGAGCTCGTCCACGACGACCGCGGTCGCTCCGGTCACTCGGCCTCCACGAGCGCGGGGTGATCCTCGAACAGATAGCGCACGACCGGATGCTTCGCCGCACGGACCTCGTCGAGGCGGCGAACGGGTCGGCCGTGGGGCGCCTCGTGGACGACGTCGGGGCTCTCCTCTGCCTCTCGCGCGATCGCGCGCATCGCATCGACGAACGCGTCGAGGCGCTCCTTCGGCTCGGTCTCGGTGGGCTCGATCATGAGCGCCTCGGGGACGACGAGCGGGAAGTAGATCGTCGGCGGATGGAAGCCGTAGTCCATGAGGCGCTTCGCCACGTCGAGCGCGCTCACGCCGTGCTCCTTCTTCAGGGCACGGGCGGAGAGGACGAACTCGTGCGTGCAGAGCCGGTCGTACGGCAGCTCGTAGACGTCCCGGAGCCGCGCGAGCAAGTAGTTGGCGTTCAGCACCGCCGCCTCGGACATCTCCCTGAGCGCCGGCCCGTACGCGCGCATGAACGCGTACGAGCGTACGAAGACGCCGAACGGCCCGGCGAATCCACGGACACGGCCGATCGTCTTCGGCTCGTCGTGGTCGAGCCGGAAGGCGTCTCCGTCGCGGACGACGCGCGGCACGGGCAGGAACGGCTCGATCGCCTCGCGCACCGCCACCGGGCCGCCGCCCGGGCCGCCGCCGCCGTGCGGCTGCGAGAACGTCTTGTGGAGGTTGTAGTGGACGATGTCGAAGCCCATGTCGCCGGGCCGCGAGATGCCGACCACGGCGTTCAGGTTCGCGCCGTCGTAGTAGAGGAGCGCGCCCGCGTCGTGGAAGATCCGCGCGACCTCCTCGATGCCCTCGTCGAACAGGCCGAGGGTCGACGGGTTCGTGAGCATGAGGCCGGCCGTCCGCTCGTTCACCTTCGCCCGCAGATCGTCGAGGTCGAGATTCCCGCGCGCGTCGGTCTCCACCTTCTCGAGCCGGTAGCCCGCCATCGTCACGCTCGCCGGGTTCGTCCCGTGCGCCGTGTCGGGGATCACGATCGTGTCGCGCTCCTCGCCGCGGTCGGCGAAGTACGCGCGCATGAGCATGAGGCCCGTGAGCTCCCCCTGCGAGCCGGCGGCCGGCTGCAGCGTCACGGCGGGGAGCCCGGCGATCTCGGCGAGCATCTCCTGCAGGCGCCACATGAGCTCGAGCGCGCCCTGCGCGGCCTCGTCCTCCTGAGCGGGATGAAGGTCGCGGAAGCCGGGGAGCCCCGCGAGGCGCTCGTGGAGCCGGGGGTTGTGCTTCATCGTGCAGGAGCCGAGCGGATAGAAGCCCGTGTCCACGCCGAACGTGCGGTCGGCGAGCGCGGTGAAGTGACGGACGAGCTCCGGCTCGGAGATCTCGGGAAGCCGCGGAGGACGGGCTCGTCTCAGCGACTCGGGAAGCTCGACCTCGGGGAGGTCGGGCCTCGGCGGCCGCCCCGCGCGTCGTCCGCGGCGCGAGCGCTCGAAGACGAGCGGCGCATCGGGCCAGGGGCGTCCCGGCTCGGCGCTCACGAGCACACCTCGCCGAGGACCTCGGCCAGCCGGTCGACGTCCTCGATCGTCTTCTTCTCCGTCACCGCGACGAGCAGGACGTCGTCCATGCCCTCGTAGTCGCGGCCGAGGACGTAGCCGGGGTGCACGCCGTGCTCGCGCGCGCGGCTGACGACCTCGCGCGCGGGGATCGGGGTGCGGAACGCCACCTCCTTGAAGGAGAGCTGGTCGAAGGCCGGCTCGAGCGGGATCCGCTCCCGCGCATACGCGGCGAGCGAGAGGCACGTCTCCCCCACTTCCCGCAGACCCTCCGGTCCGAGCCAGGAGAGGGTCGCGAGGCCCGCGAGCGCGAGGAGCGTCTGGTTCGTGGTGATGTTCGACGTCGCCTTCTCGCGGCGGATGTGCTGCTCGCGCGTCTGGAGCGTGAGGACATATGCGCGTCGCCCGTCGAGATCGACCGTCTCGCCCACGATGCGCCCCGGCATGCGGCGAATGAAGTCGCTCTTCGCGGCGAGAAAGCCGTAGTGCGGGCCGCCGTACGACGGCCAGTTCCCCGCGGCCTGCCCCTCACCGATGGCGAGCGAGCAGCCGTACTCGCCCGGCGCCTCGAGGACGCCGAGCGACATCGGATCGACGTGCGCGATCGCGAGGGCGCCGGCCTCGCTCGCCGCCTCGGCGAGCTCCGGCGCAGGCTCGAGGCAGCCGAGGAAGTTCGGCTGCTGGAACATGACCGCCGCCGCGTCCTTCGCGGCCTCCGCGATCCGCTCCGGATCGGTGACGCCGTTCTCGTACGGCACCTCGACGACCTCCAGCCCGAAGCCCGGCGCATACGTCTTCACGACCTGGCGCACCTGCGGGTTCAGCGTCTCCGCGAGCACGATCGTCCGCCGGTCCGACACGTGGCGCGCGACGAAGCACGCGTCCGCCGCGACCGTGCAGCCGTCGTAGCCCGACGCGTTCGAGACCTCCATCCCGGTCAGCTCGCAGATGACGGTCTGGTACTCGAAGATCGCCTGCAGGACGCCCTGGCTCATCTCCGGCTGGTACGGCGTGTACGCGGTCAGGAACTCCCCACGCGAGAGCACGACGTCCACGACCGCCGGGACGTAGTGGTCGTACATCCCGGCGCCGAGGAACGAGAGCTCGCGCCCCGAGTGGACGTTCTTCGCCGCGAGCTCCTCGATGTGCCGGGCCAGCTCGGCCTCGCCGAGCGCGGGCGGGAGCTCGAGCTCGCGTCCGAGGCGGACGCCTTCCGGGACCTGCTCGAAGAGCTCCTCGACGGAGGAGACCCCGATCGCGGCGAGCATCTCCTCGCGGTCGCGATCGGTGAGGCTGAGGTAGCTCACCGAGCTTCGACGTGCGCCTTGTAGGCGGCGACGTCCATGAGCGCGTCGAGCTCGGTGGCGTCCGACATGCGGATGCGGACGAGCCAGCCGTCGCCGTAGGGATCGTCGTTGACGACCTCGGGCTCGTCGACCGCCTTCTGGTTCACTTCGAGGACCTCGCCCGACAGCGGCGAGATCAGGTCCGACACGGCCTTGACCGACTCGACCTCGCCGTACGAGCCGTCCTTCGAGATGCTCGCTCCGACCTCGGGCGCCTCGTAATGGACGAGCTCGCCGAGCGAGTCCTGCGCGTACCAGGTGATCCCGAGCGTCGCCTCCTCCCCGTCGACCCGCGCCCAGTCGTGCTCGGGGTGGTATCTGAGCTCGTCGGGGTAGCTCTCGGCTGCCGGCACTAGTCCTCCTTCGGTCGGTAGATCGGCTTCTTCACGATGCTCGCCCGGCGCGACTTCCCGCGCACGTCGATCGCGAGCTCGGTTCCGGGCGACGCGCTCGCGGCCGGCACGTAGCCCATCCCGATGCCCTGGTCGAGCATCGGCGAGTGCGTGCCGGACGTGACCTCGCCGCCGCCTTCGATCGACATCCCCTGGCGCGGGATCGCCTTCTCGTCCATCACGAACGCGACGAGCTTGCGCGCCGGGCCCTCCTGGCGGATACGGCGCAGGACGTCGACCCCCGTGAACTCCGTGTCGAAGGCGCATGCCCAGCCGAGGCCGGCGGAGACCGCGTCCGTCTCCGGCGTGATGTCGTTCCCGTGCAGCGGGTAGCAGACCTCGAGCCGCAGCGTGTCGCGCGCGCCGAGCCCGCACGGGACCGCCCCGCGCGCGAGGACCGCGTCCCAGAGAGCGACCGCCTCATCCGAGGCGCAGCAGAGCTCGACGCCCCGCTCGCCCGTATAGCCGGTGCGGCAGACGAGCACCTCGACGCCGTCGACCTCGCCCATCTCGTGGGTGAACTGCGGCCGGTCGGGAAGCCCCAGGCGCTCGAGCGAGCGCGGTCCCTGGACCGCGATGAGCCCGTACTCGTCGGAGGCGTCGCGAACCTCCGTGCCGCGCGGCTCGCGCTCCTTGAGCCACTCGTACGCAGCCTCTCGGTTCCCGGCGTTGACGACGAGCAGGTGCTCACCCGGCCCGAAGCGGTAGGCGATGAGGTCGTCGACGATCCCACCGCGCTCGTTCGTCAGGAGCGTGTACTGAGCCTCCCCGTCCCCGATCCGGTCGACGTCGTTCGAGAGCATCTCCTGGAGGAACGGGCCGGCGGTCGGGCCGTCGACGTGCAGCTGACCCATGTGCGAGACGTCAAACGTCCCGCAGTCGCCGCGGACCGCGCAGTGCTCCGGAATCACGCCTTCGTATTGCACGGGCATGTCCCAGCCCGCGAACGGGACCATCCGCGCTCCGAGGTCGACGTGGCGCGCGTACAGCGGCGTCCGCTTCAGAGTCGCTTCCACGGCCGCGACTCTAACGACTCGCCCTCGGGCGACTCGCCGGACATCCGCTGCCCCGGCGGCCGTGCTCGAAGTTGCTCGCGCCTCGCTCGCACACCCGCGAGCGACGGCGGCATTACTCCTCTTTGAGGAAGCTCGGGATGTCGATCTCGACGTCGGTGACGCTCGGCGCCTGGATCACCGGGCGCTCGCTCGAAGACGAGGCGCCGACCGCCGCTTCGACCCGCCGCCGGCGTGGCCGTCCGCCGAAGCCGGTCGCGATCGCGGTGACGCGGACGTCCTCGCCCATCGACTCGTCGATCACCGCGCCGAAGATCACGTTGGCATTCGAGTCCGCGGCGCTCGTCACGACCTCGGCCGCCTCGTTGACCTCGTGTAGGCCGAGATCGGAGCCGCCCGTGACGTTCAGCAGGATCCCGGTGGCTCCGTCGAGCGACGTCTCGAGGAGCGCAGAGGAGATCGCAGCGCGCGCCGCTTCGAGGGCGCGATTGTCGCCGCGTGCGACGCCGATGCCCATGAGCGCCGACCCGGCGTCGCGCATGATCGTGCGCACGTCCGCGAAGTCGAGGTTGATGAGGCCGGGCACGGTGATGAGGTCGGTGATGCCCTGGACGCCCTGGCGGAGGATGTCGTCGACCATGCGGAACGCGTCGGTGACGGGGGTCGAGCGCTCGACCACCTGAAGCAGGCGGTCGTTCTCGATCACGATCAGCGTGTCGACGTTCTCGCGAAGGGTCTGGACGCCCTGCTCGGCCTGGTCCGCCCGGAGGCGACCCTCGAAACCGAACGGCCGCGTGACGACCCCGACGGTGAGCGCGCCGAGCTCGCGGCCGATCTCGGCGATGACCGGCGCGGCGCCCGTTCCGGTGCCGCCGCCCTCGCCCGCCGTGACGAAGACCATGTCGGCGCCCTTCAAGGCCTCCTTCAGCTCGTCGCGGCTCTCCTGCGCCGCCTCGAGCCCGACCCTCGGATCCGCGCCTGCACCCAGGCCGCGGGTGGCGCGCGAGCCGATGTGAAGCTTCACGTCGGACTCGATCATGAGGAGCGCCTGCGCGTCGGTGTTCACAGCCACGAACTCGACGCCCGCGACTCCGGCCTCGACCATTCGGCTGACGGCGTTCGAGCCCCCGCCGCCGACGCCGACGACCTTGATCACTGCGAGGTAGCTACCGAGTTGGTTGTTCATGTCTCGACCCACCTGAAGCTGAAGCTCTCGTTGAGCGTGCGTTTGCAGGGGACGGTTCGCCACCGAGGGTACGGCTCCTCCCTGGGCTTGTCAATCGCCCCTCGCGTACCCAACCTTCAACCTCGACTCAAGAGTTGAGGGTTGAGCCGGCGACCGGACGCTCGGGAATGCTCACGTCGAGGTAGAGCGTCTCGGGCTGCACGTGCCGGAAGATCTGCGTCGCCACCGCGAGCTTCAGACGGATGTCCGTCGGCTCGCCGAGCCGGATCTCGGGGCCGTTCCGCATGACGATCGTCATCTCCCCGTTCTCGTCGATCCGGACGCCTTTCGCCCGCCGGCGGAAGTGCGCGTCGTGGAGCGCGGCGAAGACCTTCGTCTCGGTCGTGTACGTTTCGGGCAGGGTTCCGCCGAGCCGCACCGGGACGTCACGCGTGAGCCACAGCCGCGGGAGCGTGGGCTCGGACCCGGTCTCGATCTCACGCACGACCTTCCCGGAGGCGGTGACGACCCACGACGTGTGGCCACGCCGCGCCACGGCGACGGTCCGCTCGACGGCGACCTTGATCACGAGCGAGTGCGGGAACGCACGGTCGACCGAGACGCCCGCGATCGAGGGGAGCGTCCGAATCCGGTCCTCGAGCGCTGCGCCGTCGATTGCGAGCAGGCTGGTACCGACGTCCGGCTGCGTCGCGCGCTCGACCTCGCGGACGACCTCCGGCGGTGCTCCTCGCACGTCCACCGTTTGGACGTCGAAGACCGGTGTCATCCGCGCGCCCCAGTACGCAGCGAGCGTGCCCGCGACGAGACCGAGGGCAACGAGGAGTGAGCGGCCGGAGGGGAGGAGTCGGGCGAGATCGAGGCGGCCGCCGGACTGCCGCAGCGGAAACGGGACGACGACGCTTGCCGCTCGCGTCCGCCGGCGCGATGCACCCCCGACTCGACCCCCTTCGGCCATAGGGCCCGATTCGCCGCGCCTCGCGTCCCTCCTACGTCGGAAGCTCGAGGCCGACGAGCACCACCTCGCGCTCGAGGTCGACGCCGAACTCCTCACGCGCGCGCCGCCTGGCCTCCACCATCAGGTCGATGCAGTCGGCGCTCGTCGCCCCGTCGGCGTTCTCGATGAAGTTCGCGTGCTTCGGGGAGATCAGGGCGCCGCCGATCCGGTGGCCCTTGAGCCCGCAGCGCTCGAGGATCGCGCCCGCGCCGAGCTCGCCGTCCGGGTTCTTGAAGACGCTGCCGAACGTCCGCTTGTTCGTCGGCTGCGTCGCCTTCCTCTGCTCGATCAACCGGGTCGTCAGGGCCTTGATCTCCTGAGGTGGTCGCGACTCGAGGCGGCACTCGACCTGCGCCACGACCTGGCCCCTCCGAAGCCCCGACTGCCGATACGAGAGCTCGAGGTCCGAGGCGGTGAGCCAGTCCGCGCCGTCGGCAGAGGCGACGAGCGCACGCACGAGGACGTCCGACCAGTCGCGCCCGTAGGCCCCGGCGTTCATGCGCACGCCGCCCCCGGCGGTTCCGGGAATCGCGCACGCGAACTCGAAGCCGCCGAGGCCGGCCGCCCGAGCGCGGTGGAGACAGACCGCGTTCGTCACTCCTCCGCCGGCGAGGAGGAGATCGTCCACCACCTCGGCCGTGGCGAGCTCGCCCGCGAGGTGGACGACGAGCGCGTCCACGCCCTCGTCCGCAGCGAGGAAGTTCGAGCCGAGGCCGACGACGACGACCTCCATTCGCTCCCCCGCCGCGAAGCGCAATGCCTCCTCGAGCTCGGCGAGCGTCTCCGGTTGCGCGAACGCGCGCGCCTCGCCTCCCGTCCCGATCGTCGTCCAGCGGGAGAGGGTGACGCCGTGCTCGATCTTCACGCGCCGAGCCTCTCGACGACGGACCTCGCAATCCGCCAGGGCTCGCCCACGCCGAGCGTCACGACGACGTCTCCGGGTCGGGCCCAGCCGGCGGCGAGCAGGGCAGCGTCGTCGAGCGTCGGCGCCCAGCCTCGCCGCACGCCGAACGGAACGTGGTCGAGGACGAGCTTTCCGTCCACGCCCGCCTGCGGAGTGTCCCGCCCGCCGATCACGTCGGTGACGACCGCCACGTCCGCGAGACCGAGTGACTCGCCGAGCTCGACCGAGAGCTGGCGCGTTCGCTCGTACACGTGCGGCTGGTAGACCGCGATCAGCTTGCGGTCGGTTCTCTCGCGTGCCGTTCGGAGGGTCGCGGCGATCTCCGTCGGGTTGTGCCCGTAGTCGTCGTAGACGGAGACCCCCGCGGCCTCGCCCACGAGCTGGAACCTCCGATCGACACCCGCGAAGGTCGCGATCGCGCGCTCCGCAGATGCGCGCTCGATTCCCGCGAGCTCGAGCGCGGCGAGCGCGGCCGCGGCGTTCCGGCGGTTGTGCTCACCGGGGACGGCGAGGGCGAGCTCGACCGGCTCCAGCTCCCAGGCTCTGACGACGTGCGGGATGCCCACGAGCCAGTCGGCGAAGAAGGCGGCCAGCTCCGCCTCGGACGCGAACGTCGCGTGGTGGTCGACCTCGACGTTCGTCACCACGGCGATCTCCGGCTCGAGTAGCGCGATCGAACGGTCCGACTCGTCGCCTTCGACCACCAGCCAGCCCGAGCCGGTCCCCGCGTTCCCGCCCAACTGCGGGACGACCCCACCGACGATCCACGCTGGAACTTCGCCGAGCTCTTGCAGGACGTACGCGATCATCGCCGCCGTCGTCGTCTTGCCGTGCGCGCCGCCGATGACGATCGATCGCCGCAGACGGACGAGCTCGGCCAGCAGCTCCGCCCGCGGCCTGCCGTCCGCCCGGCCGAGGTGCGCCGTCGAGAGCACGACCTCGAACCCGGGCGGTGGCGACGGCTCGCCGCCGAGGTCGACCTCGATCCCCGCGTCGAGCGCCTCCGAGAAGATCGTCTCCCGCGCGTCCCAGCCACGCACTTCCGCTCCCCAGGCGCGAGTGAAGTTCGCGTAGGCCGATAGGCCCGCGCCGCCGATCCCGACGAAGTAGAGACTCCGGCCTTCGAGTGGAGTCGCGGGAGGGCTCATCGGCGCGCCTCGGCCATGGCGACGAGCTCGTCGGCGACCTTCGCGGCGGCATCAGGCCGCGCGAGCGCGCGCATCGCCTCGCTCATCCGCGCGAGCCGGTTCGGATCTCCGAGGAGCTCGTCCACGAGCGCGGGAACGTCGGGCAGTCGCGACTCGTCCACGACGACCGCACCGCAGCCCTGCTCGAAGTGCCGTGCGTTCAGCGTCTGGTGATCGGCCGTGGCGTAGGGATACGGGACGAGGATCGCGGGTGTCCCGGCGGCGGCGAGCTCCCACACCGTCCCACCTGCTCGCGAGAGCGCGAGATCCGCCGCCGCGAGGGCCTCGCCGAAGCGGTCGGTCTGCGCGACAAGGACGTAGTCGTCGCGCGCGACCTGTGGCCGCAGCGCCGCGAAGTCCCGCTCGCCGGAGATGTGGAGAACCGCCGGCCCGGTGCTTCCCCAGGTGTCGACGGCGAACTGGTTCAGCGCCTGCGCACCCGCGAGGCCCCCGAACACCGCGAGCACGGGGCCGTCCTGCGGGAGCCCGAACCGCTCCCGTCCTTCCGCATGAGACGCCCCGAGATGAGCGCTGGGGATCGGCCTGCCGACGATCTCGTACTTCGCCCCGTCACGACCCGGAATGGCATACGCGAGGAAGACGCGCCTCGCGGCCGGGGCCGCCAGCCGGTTGGCGAGCCCGAGGTGGGCATCCGCCTCGGTCAGCGCCGCCGGGATCCCGCGGACCCGCGCGGCGAGCACCATCGGCCCCGCTACGTACCCGCCGCCACCTAGAACGACGTCCGGCTTCCGCCTCGCGAGGATCCGCGAGCACGCGAACGGCGCACGAATCGCGCGAGCGACCGAGCGCACGAGATCGATGCCGAGCCGGCGAGGGAAACCGGAGATCGAGAAAGCGTCGAGCTCGAAGCCGGCCTCAGGAACCAGACGCGACTCGACGCGGTCGGGCGACCCGGCGAACGTCACCGTCACCCCGCGCTCGCGCAGCGCCTCCGCGACTGCGAGCGCTGGTCGCACGTGCCCGGCGGTTCCGCCCGCCGCGATCACGCACGCGAACTTCGACGACCTCTCCATTGACGGCGATGTTAAGGAGAATCCCGACGCCGGCGAGGAGGACGATCAAGCTCGATCCCCCGTAGGAGACGAACGGGAGCGGGATCCCCGTGAGCGGCGCGATCCCGAGCACCGCGGCGAGGTTGATCGCCGCCTGCCCACAGACGAGGGAGGTCAGCCCGGCTGCGAGAAGCTTCCCGAAACGGTCGCGGCACCGGAGCGCGATGCGGAAGCCGAGGAAGCCGAACGCCGCGAAGGCTCCGATCACGAGCACCGAGCCGATCAGCCCGAGCTCCTCGCCGATGACCGCGAAGATCATGTCGGTGTGCGCCTCGGGGAGGTAGAGCGCCTTCTCGATCCCCTTCCCGAGCCCGACGCCCGAGACGCCGCCGGAGCCGATCCCGATCATCGCCTGCACGATCTGGAAACCGGAGCCTTCGGCGTCCTTCCACGGATCGAGGAAGCTGAAGACGCGCGCCCGTCGGTACGGCTCTATCCAGACGGCGGCGAAGCCGATCCCGAGCGCGAGAAACGACGCGAACGTGAGGAGCCGGACCGGCACGCCCGCGACGAGGAGGATCGCGAGCATCATCCCGCAGAGCGTGATCGTCGTCCCGAGATCGGGCTCGAGCAGGATGAGCCCGCAGAACATCCCGGCCAGGAGCCCCAGCGGACGGACGAGCTGGCGCAAGGATGACGGCGGCTTCCGTTTCGCCAGATAGGACGCGGCGAACAGACAGAGCGCGAGCTTCGCGACCTCGGAGGGCTGGAAGCTCGCGGGGCCGACGACGAACCAGCGCCTAGCCCCGTTGATCGGGGGCGCCACGACGAGCACGGCGGCGCAGAGGGCGAGCGCCGTCAGCAGCAGCCCCGGCGCGACGTAGCGCAGGCGGTGGTAGTCGAACCGCGACGCCAGCGCCATCCCCACGATCCCGATCAGCGCGTACATCGACTGCCGCTCGAGGTACGCCATCGGGTCGCCGTTCCCGAGCGCAGCCGAGGCGGATGTCGCGCTGTACACCATCACGAGGCCGAAGGCGACGAGCCCGAGGGTGAGGAGCGCGAGAAGCTTCTGGTCGAGCTGGCCCGCCGATCTCATGCGAGCTCCTCGACGAGGCGGCGGAACGTGTCTCCGCGCGCCTCGAAGTTCTCGAACTGGTCGAAGCTGGCGCACGCCGGGCTCAGGAGCACGACGTCTCCCTGCTGCGCGATCTCGGCTGCGGCTGCGACGGCGTGCTCGACGTCGCCGGAGCGCTCGAACGAGACGCCCGCCCGGGTCAGCGCGGGTGCGATCTCCCCCGCTGCCCGGCCCACGAGATAGGCCCGGTCGCCGGGCTTGAAGTCGGCGGCGAGCTCGTCGTAGGGCTCCGCCTTCCCGAGTCCCCCGAGGATCACGTGCAGGCGGGACTCCGGGAACGACGCCAGCGCGCGCCGCGCGGCGGCGGCGTTCGTCGCCTTCGAGTCGTTGACGTAGCGGACGCCGCGCAGCTCGCGGACGACCTCGATGCGGTGGGCGACGCCCGCGAACGTCGTGAGCCCCTTTGCGATCGCGTCGTCCTCGATCCCCGCGGCCCGGGCGGCGATGGTCGCCGCAACAGCGTTCTCGCGGTTGTGCGGCCCCGGGATGCGCGGCTCGGCCGGTAGCGGGTCGTCGAAGTGGAACTCGCGGCGCTCGCCTCTGCCCGGGATCGCGCC
Organism: uncultured Actinomycetes bacterium; assembly: GCA_963809405.1. Taxonomy (GTDB): domain Bacteria; phylum Actinomycetota; class Thermoleophilia; order Gaiellales; family Gaiellaceae; genus GMQP-bins7. Next base: position 287,641 of record CAWEJN010000001.1, on the reverse strand, counting down.
GAACCCGCGCGGCACGACGGCCACGTCCTCCCCGCCCTGGTTCTCGAAGATGCGGAGCTTCGTGTCCGCGTAGCGCTCGAACGTGCCGTGGCGGTCGAGGTGGTCCGGCTCGAGGTTGAGGAGCACGGCGATGCGCGGACGCAGGGTCTCGACGTCCTCGAGCTGGAAGGACGAGAGCTCGCAGACGATCCAGGTGCCGGACGCCGCGTCGACGACGGAGGTGAGCGGGCGGCCCACGTTCCCGGCGACCTCGACCGGGCGGCCGGCGGCTCGGAAGATCGCGCCGAGGAGCTCGGACGTCGTGGTCTTCCCGTTCGTTCCGGTGACGCCGAGGATCGGGCTCTCGAGGAGGCGCGAGCCCAGCTCGATCTCGCTCCACACGGGAACGCGGCGCTTCCGCGCGCCCGCGACCAGCGGCGCCTCGCCGGGCACCCCTGGGCTCTTCACGACGAGATCGATCCCCTGCAACAGCGTCTCCTCCTCGCGTCCCAGGTGGACTTCGACGCCGATCGCGTCGAGCCTTCCGGTGTCCAGCGACTCGTCGCGGTCGTGACCGACGACGACAGCGCCTCGCGCGACGAGGGCCTCCGCTGCAGCCAGCCCCGAGCGGGCGAGCCCCTCGACGAGGACCCGCTTGCCGGCGAGGCCCTCCGCCGCGCTCACCGCCGGATGAAGTGGAGGAAGTCGCCGTAGAAGAGCGCGAACCCCGACGCGCAGAGGATCGCGCAGACGATCCAGAAGCGCACCATCACCTTCGTCTCCGACCACGCCTTCATCTCGAAGTGGTGGTGGATCGGCGCCATCAGGAACACGCGGCGCCCCGTGCGCTTGAAGCTGACCACCTGGATGATCAGCGACAGCACCTCGATCACGAAGATGCCCGCGATCAGGAGCAGCAGGATCTCGGTCCCGGTGACGATCGCGAACCCCGCGATCGCGCCGCCGAGCGCCATCGAACCGGTGTCCCCCATGAACACCTCCGCGGGGAAGGCGTTGTACCAGAGGAAGCCGATCGTCCCGCCGATGAGCGCCGCGGCGAGTGTCGCCAGGTCGAGGTACACGTCGCTCCGGTCTCCGGGAGGACCCGAGCGGAGCCACGAGATCCCTGCGATCGCGAGAAACGTCAGGAGCATGATCGTCGCCGTCCCCGAGGCGAGCCCGTCGATGCCGTCGGTGAGGTTCGCGCCGTTCACCGTGCCGCCGATGACGAGGAAGAGGAACGGGTAGAAGAAAATTCCGAGATCGAGGTTCCAGCCGGCGACGGGGATGTAGATCGACGTCGAGAAGGTCTCGCTCTGGCTGTAGAGGATCGCGGCCCCGATCGTGATCGCGACGAGCAGGATCATCTTCCAGCGCCCGGGAAGGCCGAGGGAGCGGCGGCGGCGCAGCTTGAGGTAGTCGTCCGCAAACCCGATCGCCGCGCAGCCGACCATGACGAAGAGCACGGTGATCGCCTCGGGCGTGTACTTCGAGAGCACGAGGAACGGGATCACCGCGGATGCGACGATCAGCAGCCCGCCCATCGTCGGCGTCCCCTGCTTGACGACGTGCGCAGCCGGGCCCTCGGCCCGGATCTGCTGACCGAGGTCGCGAGCGCGCAGCGCCTCGATGAACTTCGGGCCGATCACGATGGCGGCGACCATCGCGATCAGGCCCGCGATCAGGACCGGGACCATTCGACCGCGAAGTTCGTGATCTCGTCTGCGATGCCTTCGAGCCCGACGGCGCGCGACGCCTTGACGAGGACGGCATCGCCGGGGCGCAGGTACGACCGCGCCGCCTCGACCGCCTCCGCCGGGCCCGGCGCCCACACGGCCGGCTCGTAGCCCCAGGCCGCCTCGCCCACGCCGATGATCTCCACCCCGAGCTCCGCCGCGAGCGCGCCGAGCACGCGGTGGTACTCGGCGGAGGTCGGCCCGAGCTCCGCCATCTCCCCGAGGATCGCCACCCGCCGACGCTCCCGCGCCCGCTCGGCGAGATGGACCAGCGCCGCCCGCATCGAGTCGGGGTTCGCGTTGTAGGCGTCGTTCACCACGAAGCCGCCGCCGGGAAGCACGTGCTCCTCCCCGCGCCAGGGAGAGAGCCTGATGCTCGAGACGCCTTCCGAGACGCTGTCGAGCGGGAGTCCCAGCGCCGTGTACGCATGGAGGGCGGCGAGCGTGTTGACGGCCTGATGGTGCTGGGTGAACGGAAGCGTGAGCTCGAGCTCGTCCGCACCCAGCTGGAAGCGAAACCGTCCATTCGCCTCCACGCGCGTCACGTCGTCCGGGTCGAAGCGGCGTACTTCGACGTCGTCGCGATCCAAGTAGGGCTCGAACTCGCGGGCACGTGCGGGGACGACCGCAGTTCCCCCGCTCGGCAGCGCCTCGATCGCCTCCGCGTTCGCCTCGGCCACGCGCTCGACGCTCCCGAGGAGCTCGAGGTGCTCGGGGCCGATGTGCGAGACGACGACGATCTCCGGCCGCGCGACCTCGCAGAGCGCGGCGATTTGCCCGAGTCCCCGCATGCCCATCTCGGTGACCAAGATCGCCGTCTCCGGCTCGAGCCGACACACGGTCAACGGCACGCCGATCTCGTTGTTGAGGCTCCGCTCGGCCCAGATCGTCGCCGCATGCGGGGCGCAGAGCGCGCCGAGGATGTCCTTCGTCGACGTCTTCCCGGCAGAGCCGACGACCGCGACGACCCGTGCCCGGCTCTTCGCGCGGACGAGCGACGCGAGCGCAGCGAGAGCGCCCTCCTGGTCGTCGGGGACGAGTGTCGCCGCGCCATGCGAGCGCGCATCGCCCACGTGGTCGACGCCGGTGTTGAGCGCCACGAACAGATCTCCGGGGCCGGCCTCGCGCGAGTCCGCCTTGATCGCGACGATCTCTCCGCCCGCAGGCGATCCGTCGAGCCGACCCAGCGCGAGCGCGTCGATCTCCTCCCACGCGACAGGGATCACGGCGTCGCTCTCAGCTCCGCTCACGGACGAGCGCCGACAGCGCCTCGCGCGCGACCACACGGTCGTCGAAGGGATGGACGACGCCGGCGATCTCCTGCCCCTGCTCGTGGCCCTTGCCTGCGATGAGCACGACGTCGCCCGCCTCCGCGACCGCGATCGCGCGCTCGATCGCCGAGCGCCGGTCCGGATCGATCTCGACGTCCACTCCCGTGCCCTGGAGCACGTCCTGGATGATCGCGAGCGGGTCCTCCGAGCGCGGGTTGTCGGAGGTGACGATCGCGAGGTCGGCGCCGCGCGCCGCGACCTCGCCCATGTGCACGCGCTTCCCCCGGTCGCGGTCCCCGCCGGCCCCGAAGACGACGATCACGCGGCCGTCGCCGATCGCGCTCGCCGAGGCGAGCGCGATCTCGAGCGAATCCGGCGTGTGGGAGTAGTCGACCACCACGGCGAACGGCTGGCCCTCCTCGATGACCTCGAAGCGACCCGGGACGCCGTCGACCGCCGCGATCCCCTCCGCAATGGCGTCCTCGTCGAGGTCGAGGAGAAGGCCGGCCGCGACCGCGCCGAGCGCATTCTCGACGTTGAAGAGCCCGCGGAGAGGCGTCTCGATGTCGATGCCAGCAGCGCGGAACCGGCTCCCCGCTGCGTCCGTGACGAGACCCTCCGCGCGGATCTCCGCGCCCTCGCCGAGCCCGAAGGTCACGAGCGGTGCGCGATGGAGGTCCGCGAGCTCGTCCGCAAGCCGCCGGCCCCATGGAGATCCGACGTTGATCGCGGCGGGAGGCGGCTGTGCGCCTGCGAAGAGTCGCCGCTTCGCCTGGAAGTAGTCCTCCATCGTCCCGTGGAGGTCGAGGTGGTCCTGGCTCAGGTTCGTGAACACGAGAGCGTCGAAACGGATCCGGTCGAGGCGCCGAAGCGCGGAGCCGTGCGAGGACGCCTCGAGGGCCACGCTGCGGTCGCCCGCGTCGAACATCTCGCGCAGCAGCCGCTGGAGGTCGATCGCCTCGGGGGTGGTGAACGGCGCCGCCCGCGACACACCCCCGACGACCCACTCGATCGTCCCCACGACGCCGGGCGCTCTCCCCGCCGCGGCGAGCATCGCGCGCAGGAGGAACGTGGTCGTCGTCTTGCCGTTCGTCCCGGTGACCCCTGCGACCTCGAGCTCTGCGGACGGCTCGCGGAAGAAGACGTCAGCCGCGACGGCCATCGCCGCCCGGACGTCGTCGACGACGAGCTGCGGAACGACCACGTCCACGAGGTGATCGACGACGAGCGCGACTGCACCCCGCTCGACCGCCTCGGCGGCGAGCTCGTGCCCGTCGACGTTCGCACCAGGGACGCAGAAGAACGCAGCCCCCGGAATCACCCGACGCGTGTCGTACGCGAGGTCGCCGACGTCGACCGGCCTGACTCCGGCCACCTCGCCCGGGGCGAGCGCCCGGATCAGGGCCTCGAGCTCCACCTCGCCGAGGAAGGCTAGACGAACGCTAGGAGGGCGCGGACGGACGGCTCAGTAGCCGGGCTTCGCCGTCTTGGGCGCATCGGGAGGGATCGCGAGGTGCTGGACGTCGAACCGCGCGATCTGCTGGAAGGTCGGCGCGGCGACCGTCCCTCCCCAGATGGAGGCGTGCGGCTCGTCGACCATGACCATGATCACGAGCCGCGGCTTCGTGGCAGGGACCATCCCGACGAAGGAGGCGACGTACCGTGACGTCGAGTAGCGCCCGTCCGGGTCGATCTTCGCGGCCGTCCCCGTCTTCCCGGCCACGGTGTAGCCGGGGAGGGCCGCCTCGGTGCCCGTTCCGTCGAGGACGACGCTTCGCAGCATCGACATCATCTGCGCGGAGACCTGACGGGACACGACGCGACGTCCCCGTCGGTGGTGGACCGTGCGGCCGTCGATCTTCTCGATCACGTGCGGCTGCACCAGCGTCCCCCCATTCGCGATCGCCGAGTATGCGCGCGCCATCTGCAGCGGCGTCACCGCGATCCCGTGCCCGATCGGGACGGTTCCGATCGTCGACCCCGACCACTGGTCGAGCGGCAGCGCGAACCCCGCCGACTCGCCCGGGAAGTCGATCCCCGTCGGCTTGCCGAAGCCGTAGCGGTTCACCCAGGCGGCGAGCCGGCTCGCCCCGAGCTTCTCGGCGATCGTGACCGTGCCGATGTTCGACGAGCGCTCGATGATCTGGCGAACGCTCATCCGCTCGGTCCCCCGCGCCTCCGCGTCGTGGATGACGCGATCGGCGACGTGGAGCTCGGGCGGGAGTACGAAGGAGGTACGCGGTGTGACCACTCCGTCCTCGAGCGCCGCGCTGATGGTCACGAGCTTGAAGGTCGAGCCCGGCTCGTACATGTCGGTGACCGCTCGGTTGCGGTGTCGATCGGGACGAGTGGTCGCGAACCGGTTGGCGTTGAACCCCGGAGCGACGGCCATGGCCAGGATGTCTCCCGTGTACGGGTCCATGACGATCGCGGTCGCAGACTTGGCGCCGAAGCGATGCACCGTCGACTCGATGACGTCCTGCGCGTTCGCCTGCACCTGGTCGTCGATCGTCAGCCGGACGCTCTTGCCCGGCGTGGCCGGTTTCGTCGAGACGACGTCGAGTGCGCGCCCCAATGGATCCTTCACGATCGTCTCGCTCCCCGGATGCCCTGCGAGCACGGAGTCGAGCGACTTCTCGAGACCCTCAAGCCCGTGGTTGTCGGTGCCCGCGTACCCGAGCACCTGTGAGGCGATCCGGTCCTGCGGATAGGTCCGGAGCTCCTCCGGGTAGAAGCCGAGGCCCGGGAGATCCAGCTTCTCGAGCTTCGCGGCCTTCTCGGGGTTGCCCTTGCGGTCGAGGTAGACGAAGCCGAGCGACTTGTCCGTCAAGAGCTGGTATGTCTTCTCGGGATCGACGCCGAGGATTCGCGAGGCGTCGAGGGTGACCCGGTTCGGGGTCGTGATCTGACGCGGGTTCGCGTAGACGGTCGTCATCTGCTCGCCGATCGCGAGCGGCTCACCGTTCCGGTCGAAGATCGTGCCGCGTCCAGCCGCCACGACGACGGTCTCCCGGTGCTGGCGCACCGCCATCGCCGCATAGGCCGAGCCGTCGACGACCTGGATCCAGAAGGCACGGGCGAGCGCGACGCCGAGGAGGAGGGCGAAGACGACGCCGAGGAAAGCGATACGCCGGTTCGCCGCGGCCGGTTTCATCGCGGTAGGCGGATGTAGACCGTCTTGTCGGGATCGGCGGGCACGAGGCCCAGGTCCTTCTGCGCCTTCGCCTCGACGCGCGTGCTCGCCTCCGCGGTGGAGAGCTGCGAGCGCAGGCGCGAGATGTCCGCCTGGAGCTGAGTGCGCTCGCCGCTCACGCGGTCACGCTGGAGGTTGAGGCGGAGCACCGCGACGTTCACGGCGACGACGCCGGAGAGGAGCAGGGCGAAGAAGACGATCCAGACGACCCCGCCCGAGAGCAGCCGTGGCTTCGCCGCCCGCCTCGTGCGGACGCGGCCGACGGTGGGGCTCTGGGCGATCGCCGACATCAGACGCGCGCTCCCGCCCGCAGCCGTGCGGACGCGGCGCGCGGGTTCAGCTCGATCTCGTGGGCGGACGGACGCACGAGCCTCGTCGTCAGGAGCCGTAGCTCGGGCTCGTGCCCGCAGACGCACACCGGGAACTCGGGCGGGCAGGTGCAGCCCCGCGCGCGCTCGCGGAGGAACTGCTTCGTGATTCGGTCCTCGAGCGAGTGGAAGCTGATCACGGCGAGGCGGCCGCCCGGTCGCAGCATCTCGAACGCGGCGGGAAGGCCCGCGGCGAGCGAGTCGAGCTCGTGATTCACCTCGATGCGGAGTGCCTGGAAGACGCGTTTGGCGGGGTGTCCCTCGCCGAACCGCGCGGGCGCCGGGATCGATGCGCGCACGATGTCGACAAGCTGGCCCGTGCGGGTGATCGGCGCGCTCGCGCGCGCCCGGACGATCCCACGCGCGATCTGCCGCGCGTAGCGCTCCTCGCCGTACCGGCGGAAGATGTCAGCGAGCTCGCGCTCGTCCCAGGCGTTGACGACGTCGGCGGCGCTCAGCTCCTCGGACGCGTCCATCCGCATGTCGAGCGGCGCATCGGTCGCGTACGAGAAGCCGCGCTCGGGGCGGTCGACCTGCATCGAGGAGAGGCCGAGGTCGAGCAGGATCGCGTCGGCCTTGACCCCGTTGTCCGCGAGCTGCCTGAGGACGACGGCGTAGTCCCCGCGGAGGAACCGCGTCTGGACGCCGCGGACGCCCCCCTTGACCCGGTCGAAGTACGGGCGAACCGTCGGATCACGGTCGATCGCGACGAGCTTGCCCCGGCCGCCGAGGTCGGAGGCGAGGAGCCGCGAGTGACCGCCCGCTCCGAAGGTGGCGTCCACCACGGTCTCCCCCGGCTGCACGGAGAGGAGCCCGCGCACCTCCTCCGCGAGAACGGGGACGTGATCAGCCGCGCTTGTCCGCGATACGTTCGGCAACATCGCTCACGCTCCCTTCGATCGCCCGGCGTTCCTCCTGCCACTGCGTTCGGTCCCAGATCTCGACGTGGTCGTGCACGCCGGCGACGACGACGTCGCGCCCGAGCCCGGCGTGTTCGACGAGCTGCTGCGGGAGCAGGACCCGCCCCTGGCCGTCGAGCTCGGTGACGAGCACTCCGGCGAAGACGTGCCGCTTCATCTTGCGCGCCTCCGACGAGAACGCGTCGAGGTCGGCGATGCGGGCGACGTTCGCCCGCCAGCCCTCGAGCGGGTAGACGTCGACGTTCGGCTCGATCCCCCGCGCAAGCACCACGCCGCCCGCGAGCGGCGCGCGGAACTTGCTCGGCAGGATGAGCCGCTTCTTGTCGTCGATCGTGTGCTCGTGCTCGCCGTAGAACATGGGTGCAAGGTGGTCTCCCCTCCCACGCTGCCCCACCTTACTCCACTTTCATCCACTTGACAACCCCCGCGCTCCCCGGCGTCAGTGGGGTTCCAGCCCCCTGGTCGAGCCGCGTCCGGGGCGCGCGCGCCCGAGAACCGCTTCGGGGAGCGCGTTGCGGAGAAGTACGACGAGACCACCACCGACATGTTCGACCCGGCGGTCCCGGACCCTGCCGTGCACTTCCTCGCTGAGCTCAGCTCGACTGCGCGGCGCTCGAGCTCGGCATCGGCACCGGCCGCGTGGCGCTGCCGCTCGCCGACTAGCCCTCGTCGAGCGTGATCCGCTCGGCGTGCACCCCCGGGCCGGCGATCGCGCCCGCGCCGCAGCGAGACGCGAACTCGAGCGCCGCGAGCGTGTCGAGCCCGGATCCGAGCGCGAACGCGAGACCGGCGGCGAAGCAGTCGCCTGCTCCGTACGAGTCGTAGGTCGTCGCGGGAAGCGGCGCAGCGGTGAACGGGCCGCCCGGCTGAGCCCAGCCGCCGAGGGAGCCGGAGGTCGCGACGGCGAGGCGCGGCTCGGGGTCGAGGTCGCCCGGGCGGTAGACCTCCGCCTCGTCCGTGGCGCTGCCGACGATCGCGTCGAGCTCCACCGCGGCCTGCTTCAGGGTCCCGAGCATGCGCGCGGTCGCGACGAGGACTCGTGCGCGGCGCGCATCGACGAGCGCATCCACGTCGCCGGCGCAGAAGTAGACGGCGTCGCAGCGCGCGAGCTCGTGCCAGGGCAGGGAATCGTCGTGGCCGCGCGGAGCATGGCGCGCGCCGAGCGTCGTGATCGTCCTCTCCCCCGCCTCGTCCACGTACGTGATCCCTCGTCGCTGCGGGCCGTCGACGAACGACGCGTGCACCTCGACGCCGCGCTCCTCGAGCTCCTTCTTGGCGCGTCGGCCGATCTCCTCGGCGCCGAGCGCCGTGAAGAAGAGCACGCTGTCCGCGAGCAGCGCGAGCTGGATCGCGGCGACCGCGCCCCCGCCCGCTGCCTGCTCCCACGATGTCTCGGCGTGAACGATCTCGCCGGGCCGCGGGATGTGCTCGACCTCGACGAACTCGATCCACTCGACGTGACCGATGACCGCCGCTCTCACGCACGGCATGCTCACAGATCGGCGGCGTGGCGCGTTGGAACCGAGATGATGACGGCCGTGGCGGTCCCGCCCTTCGAGCGCTTCTACGAGGAGCACCGCTCCGAGGTCCTGCGGCTCCTCCGGCGCAAGCTCGGCTCCACGCGGGCCGACGATGCCTTTCAGGAGACGTTCCTGCGCGCGCTCCAGGCCTACGGTCGGCTCGAGAATGGCGAGCACCTCCGGGCCTGGGTCCTGACCATCGCGCGCAACATCGCCATCGACGTGTTGCGGCGCACGCGACCCACCGAGGAGCTGGTCGAGACGCCCGTCGAGGACGACCGTCCGGCGTACGAGCAGCTCGCGCCGCTCACGAACGGCCTTCCGCCCAAGGAGCGCCGGGCCGTCGTGCTCCGATACGGGTACGACCTGTCCTACGACCAGATCGCGGCCGCGATCGGCTCGAGCGAGGACGCAGCCCGTCAGGCTGCGTCGACGGGCGTTCGCCGGCTGCGGAGGAGGATGTCCGGATGACCGTCTCTCCCGACCTCGATCGCAGCCTGCGGGACGCGGCGTTCACGCTCGGGCTCGTCGACGTGGGCTACGACCTCGTCGAGTCTCCCGTTGGGCCGCTCTTCGTCGCGGTCTCCGACCACGGCCTCGCCGCGATCGTCTACGACGCCCAGCCGGACGACCAGCTCGAGCGCCTCGCGCGCTTCGGCGGCCCGCGCATCCTGCGCTCTCCCCGCTTCGTGGACGCCGCGCGCGGCGAGCTCGACGAGTACTTCTCGGGCCGGAGGCACGGCTTCGATCTCACGCTCGACCTTCGCGGGCTGCCTCCGTTCACCGTCACCGTCCTCCGCAAGCTCGCGCGTGTGCCCTATGGCGAGACGACGACGTACGGCGCTCTCGCCGCCCGTGCGGGTCATCCGCGTGCGGCGCGAGCGGTCGGGACGGTGATGAACCGAAACCGCATCCCGATCGTGCTCCCCTGCCACCGCGTCGTGGGCGCGAGCGGCGACCTCGTCGGCTACGGCGGGGGGCTCGAACGGAAGGTGAAGCTGCTCGAGCTCGAGGGGGCGTTGCCCTGAGGCCCGTGCCGTCCGGCTACTCGAGCAGCCGGTACCCGACGCCCCAGACGTTCACCACGTAGCGATCCTCTGCTCGAAGGTTGAGCTTCCGGCGTAGCCGTGACGCGTGGGACTCGAGCGTCCTCGTCCGACCCAGCGCTCTGAAGCCCCACACTTCTCTCAAGAGCTCCTCCTTCGTGAATACACGGTTGGGCTCGGTCGCGAGCCAGGTGAGCAGCTCGAACTCCTTCGCCGACAGCGTCACGAGCGAGTCGCGGATGGAGACGCGCCGTGTCCGGCGGTCGACGACGAGGTCCCCCGCGGCGAGCACCTCGGGCGCCCCGGCCGAGCTTCGCCGGAGGAGCGCACGGATTCGCGCGAGGAGCTCCTCGTACGCGAACGGCCGGCCCACCACGTCGTCCGCGCCGCGGTCGAGCGCGCGCACGCGCTCGACGAGGTCCGACGTCGGCGCGAGCACGATCACCGGGACGTTGCGGTCCCACGTCCTCCCCGGTTCTCCGTTCCGGAGCCGGAGGCAGAGGTCGAGCTCCGCGAGCACGACGTCCGGATGCTCACGCTCGACGAGGTCGAGCGCCTCGCTCCGGCGAGACGCGCCGAGGACGTCGAACCCGTCGTCGCGAAGCTGACGCCCCAGGTACTCGCGGGTCTCGGTCTCCGGCTCGGCGAGAACGGCGCTCGGCATGGCGGCGACGCTAGTCGCGGATCCGGCACAGCGCCAGATGTCCTTTGCAGCGGATGCGTCACAAGCCGTCCTCACCCGTCCGGGAGCGACTCGGCACGGCGAGCCGCGTCAGAGACGTCCGTGCCGGAAGATCCCCCAGATGAGCCAGAGCCCGAACGCGCTGGCGAGCACGAAGCCGACCACCGCGACGAGGTTGAGCCCGAGGGCATGCGGCCCGCCCTTGGCGAGGACGCCGATGATCGCCGAGCCCACCAGCCCCCCGAGGATCACGAGCGCAACCGCGATGCGGTTCGTCGCCTGCTGGATGTTCTCGTCGAGCTCATCGATGCCCGGGTTCTGGATCTGCACCGTGAACGTGCCGTCGCGAAGGCGCTCGAGGACATCGCTCACCTGGTACGGCAGCTCCCGCGCGACCGAGGCGAGTCCGAGCGCCTCTGTTCGGGCACGCTGCGCGACGACGCGCGGCTTGAAGCGATCCGCGAGGAGGCCGCGCGCGTACGGCTTCGCCACCTCGAACACGTTGAAGTCGGGATACACCTCCTGGCCGACCGAGGCCAGCGTCGCGATCGCCTTGTCGAGCATCACGAACCGCGACGGCAGGCGGAGGTTCATCGCGTAGATGAGCTGGAAGCCCTCGCGGATGACCTGCAGCGGGTCGATGTCCGACAGGCGCGTGCCGTAGTAACGGTCGAAGAGCACCCTGAGCTCCGTGCGGAACTCCTGCTCCCGTTCGGGCGCGTAGCGCACGCCCAGCTCGCGCAGTCGTCGCGGAATCGCGTTCACGTTCTCGGTCGCCGCGTCGACGAAGAGGTAGGTGAGCCGCGCCATGTCGTCGTCCGTCAGCTTTCCGGCCTGGCCGAAGTCGACGAGGCCGAGCTCGCCGCCCTCGAGGACGAAGATGTTGGCCGGGTGCGGGTCGGCGTGGAAGAACCCGTGCCGGAAGACCATCGTCATCCACGTGTCCGCCATCCGGTAGGCGATGTTCCGCCGCTCGTCCGGGCGCAGGGTCTCGAAGTCCAGCTCCGAGACCTTCCTCCCGCGCAGGAACTCGAGCGTCAGCACGCGCCCCGTGGAGTAGGGCCTGATCACCCGCGGTACGACCACGCCGCGCTCGTGCTCGAAATTCCGGCGGAACGCGTCCGCGTTCCGCGCCTCGTGGAGGTAGTCGAGCTCGAGCCGTATCGACCGCGCGAACTCGTCCACGAGCTCCTCCGGATCGATGAACTCGAGCGCGCGCACGCGCTCGCGCAGGAGCTTCGCTGCCTGGTAGAGGAGCCCGAGGTCGGCCTCGATCTGCCCCGGCGCGTTGGGGCGCTGCACCTTGACTGCCACCTCCTCGCCGTTCGGGAGCACGCCACGGTGGACCTGGCCGATCGACGCCGACGCGAGCGGCACCTCGTCGAGCTCGAGGAACGCCTGCTCGACCGTGAGGTCGAGCTCCTCCTCGATCACTCTGCGGACCTGCTCGAACGGGAACGGCGTGACGTTGTCCTGGAGGCCGCGCAGTTCGGCGACGATGTCCGGTGGCACGACGTCCGGGCGGGTCGAGAGGAGCTGCCCGAACTTGACGAACGTCGGGCCGAGCTCATCGAGCATCTCCCGCAGACGCCGGCCCCGATCGGAGATCGACCCGTCGACCGCCTGCCCGTCGGTTCGCGAGAGCAGGTCTCCCAGGCGATTCCGGCGCAGGAAGTAGCCGAACCCGTGGCGTGCCGCGACCTGTGCGATCTCGGAGAGACGCCCGAGGCTCCGCGGCGACTTCGCCTGCCGGGTCGACATGCCGCGGATTGTAGGGAGGCGGGCTGCCGCGCCCGGCGCGTCGCCTACGAGCGGCGCTCGAGCAGCTTCAGCCGGTGCTCGACCTGCGCGATCCGGAGCTCGAGGTCGGCGAGCGCCTCGCGCGACGCGACGCCGAGATCGGACGAGAGACGCGCAGCCGCGTCTCCGGTCTGCTCGCCGAGCCTCCGTGCCTCACGGCGCCAGCTGTCGACGACGTCGGCGACTGCGTGCCGAACCTCGTCCCGCTCCATGCCGAGGCGCCGCGCGATCTCGTCCGCCAGGTCGTCGGCCCGCTCTGCGACGAGTGCGAGCGCCCCGAGACCGGCCAGGGTCAGCGTCTCGAGCGGGCTGCGGTCGTTCGAGCTAGCGCGCTCTGCCATGAGGCCTCGAAGCCCGGCGTTGTCGACGGCGCTCTCGCTTGGAGGAGGACGACGGCGACGAGGGCGACGGCGCACCCGTCGGTGCGATGACCGGGCGTCGTCCCTCCCGTCCGTCGACGTCGGCCTCCATGTCCTCGTCCGCCGGCTCGTCTCCGTCTTCGTCGGCGATCGACTGAGCCTCGTCTGCGAGCGCACCGCCGACCGACGAGACACCAGCGAGGGCTCCAAGATCGTCGCGCCGGCGGGCGAACTCGGGCTCCCGCTCCTTGAGCAGCGCGAACAGCGGAGCGGCGACGAAGATCGACGAATACGCGCCCGATCCGATCCCGACGAGAAGCGCGAACGCGAAGTCCTTGAGCGTGTCGCCGCCGAGCAGATAGAGCGAGGCGACCGGCAGCAGCGTGATGAACGTCGTGGCGAGCGAGCGCGGGAGGACCTCCCAGAGCGAGACGTTCCCGATCACCCTCATCGATGCCTTCCGCATCATCGGAAGGTTCTCCCGGATCCGGTCGAAGATGATGATCGTGTCGTAGATGGAGTAACCGAGCACGGTTAAGACGGCAGCCACGGTCGCGGTCGACACCTCCCTCCCGGTCAGCGCGTAGACGCCGATCGTGATCACGACGTCGTGCGCGAGCGCGACGAGCGCGCCCACCGAGTACTTCCACTGGAAGCGCACCGAGATGTAGAGGACGATCAGAAGCAGGCTGACGACGATCGCCCAGAGCGCCGAGCGGGCGATCTGGCGGCCGAAGCTCGAGGAGACGTTCTTCGCGCCGAACGCCGTCGCGTTGACGGCGTCGGCGAGGTCGCTCTGGAGAGCGTTCTGCTCCGCGATCGTGAGCGACTCGGTGCGGATCTGGAAGTTTGTGTAGTTGCCGTTCGTGGACTGCCCACGACCCTGGATCACCGCTCCTGCCTGTCCGATCTGCGCCGCCTGGTTCCGGACGGTGTCGAGCGAGGTGGGCGTGGGTGTCCTGAACGTGATCTGCGTCCCGCCCTTGAAGTCGATCCCGAGGTTGAGGCCCTTCACGGCGAGCGCGCCGATCGAGACGGCGACCACGCAGGCCGAGATCGCGAACCAGATCTTCCGCTTGCCGATGAAGTCGACGCGCAGCCAGCGGGCGACGCCCTGCCCGGTCGCTCCCATCAGCCGCGGGCTGTCGAACCACTCGAAGCCGGCGAGCAGCGCGAGGATCGCGCGCGTCGCGAGCACCGCCGTGAGCATCGAGAGCGCCGTCCCGATGAGCAGCATGAGCGCGAACCCGCGGACGCTCGCGGTCGCGACGGAGAAGAGGACGAGCGCCGTGATCGCGGTGACGACGTTCGCGTCGACGATCGTGTGGAAGCCCTTCGAGTACCCCTGTGCGACGGCGGCCCGCACCGAGCGCCCGGCGCGCACCTCTTCCTTGATGCGTTCGAATATGACCACGTTCGCGTCGGCCGCCACCCCGAACGTGAGGACGAGGCCGGCGAAGCCGGGGAGCGTGAGCGTGACGTGGAAGGCGAGGATCGCCGCGTACAGGAACGCCGCATAGATCGCGAGCCCAGCGACGGCCACGAGACCGAGGAAGCGGTAGAAGATGAGCAGGAAGATCGCGACGAGCAGAAGGCCGCCGAGTGCCGCCTTCTTCGCCTGGGAGAGCGAGTCCTTTCCAAGCGTGGCCGAGATGTCCGTCCGGTCGAGGGTCTCGAACTTGACCGGCAGCGCGCCTGTCTGGAGGACGATCGCGAGATCCTTCGCCTCCTGGATCGAGCCGATCCCGGTGATCTGCGCGCCGTTGCCGCCGGTGATCCCGTTCGGGTACTGCGTCCAGTCGATCTGCGGCCACGACTTGATCTCACGGTCGAGGACGATCGCGAAGTTCTGGAAGATGTCCTGCCCGCCGCCGATCGTGTTCGTGAGGAGCTTCCCGCGCTGCGCGAGATCGCGGGTGATGTCCTCGAACTTCTTCTGCCCCTTGTTCGTGAACTGCATGAGCACGATCGGCTCACCGGTGTTCGGGTCGAAGTCCTGCTGCGTGCCGGACAGCTTCAGGTCGGCGCCATTCATCTCCGGGATCCCGTGGTCGGGCTCGTAGCGGAAGAGGTAGTAGGAGTTGCTGGTCGGCGGGCTCGTGCTCACGCCCGGGCAGACGACGTCCGCGGGGCCGCACGAGACGACGACCGACTTCGGCGGCACGCCGAGAACCGTGAACCCCTTCGGCACCTGGCCCTTGTTCGGCTTGAGGAGCGCCTGGCGGGTGTCCACCGGCCCGCGCACGAGCTTCTTCTTCGGGTTGAAGAGGTACCACGCATCCGACGAGCCGCCCTTCACGAGCGCCTGCTGGCCGACCAGGAGGTTGTAGAGCGAGCTCGTCGCCACCGGATTCCGCGATGCGTCGATCGACGGCGGCAGGAGGTTGCCCTGGAGGTCGAAGAGCTCGAGCTGCGCGGTCTTGCCGATGATCTTGGCCGCTGCCTCGGGATTCTTGATCCCGGGGAGCTGGATCACGATCTGGTTCGAGCCCTGCTTGCGGATCTCGGGCTCCGCGACGCCGAGCTTGTCGACGCGGTTCCGCATGATCTGGACGGAGCGGTCGAGATCGTCGCTCGAGAGCGCCTTCCCCTTCGGCGGCACCGCCTGCAGCGTGACCTCGAGGCCTCCCTGGAGGTCGAGCCCGAGCGTCGGGCTCTTGTGGAGGGGCGACGCCGGGATGGCGAGGAGGGCGACACCCACGAGGGCCGCCACGAGCAGACCGACGACGATGATGGAAGAACGCCGGTTCAAGGTCGCTCAGGTTAGCTGCGGCCGGCGGCGACGGCTTCGCCGATACCGCAGGTCGTAACACCTTCTTCGCCGGCCGTAACGACCGATTCACGGAGCTCGAGCGTCGCTTCCACGTCAGCCCTCGTGGGCGATCCGCTCGCGGAGGCCCTCCTCTTGCTCTTCGTCTTCCTCTTCTTCCTCTTCATGCTCTTCCTCCTCCTCCGGAGGAAGGACGGCGGTGATCCCTTGCCGCGTCATGTGCACGGTGAGCCCCTTGGCGATCTCCACCTCGATGTCGTCGCCTTCCGCAGCGACGATCGTCCCGTAGATCCCGCCGTTCGTGAGGATATCGTCGCCTACGTCGGCGCTCGCCACTTGCGTCCGGAGCGTCTGCTGGAACTTGCGCTGCGGCCGGATCATCATCACGTACATCACTCCCAGAGCGAGAGCGAGCACGATCACGAAATAGGCGCCACCCACTGGTCCTCCTCGGTCGCGAAGCGAAGCCGCGCGAGAGCATCCTTCCTGAACGTCGAGAACGCGCCCCGCTCGATCGCCGCCCGCGCACGTGCGGTCAGGTCGAGTACGAACCAGAGATTATGCAGGCTCAAGAGCCGGAGCCCCAGGATCTCGCTCTGGGTCACGAGGTGCCGGATGTAGCCACGGGTGAACCGCGTGCAGGCAGGGCAGCCGCATCCCTCCTCGAGCGGGGCGGAGTCGGTCGCGAAGGCCGCGTTTCGAAGATTGATGCGTCCGCTCCATGTGAGCGCGGAGCCCGTGCGCGCCATCCTCGTCGGCAGGACGCAGTCGAAGAGGTCGATGCCTCGCGCGACGACCTCGAGGATGCCGACCGGATCGCCGATCCCCATGAAGTAGCGAGGGTGATCGGCCGGGAGCAGCGGCGCCGACCAGCCGACGGTCTCGAACGTCTCGCCCTTCTCCTCGCCGACCGCGAGGCCGCCGAGCGCGTAGCCGTCGAACGGGAGCCCCACGATGTCGTCGATCGACTGCCGCCGCAGCTCGTCGTCGGTTCCTCCCTGCGAGATGCCGAACCGGAGCTGGCCCGCTGTCGGCTCGATCTCGGCCTGGCGGGCCGCCCAGCGGGTCGTGAGCCGAACCGCGCGCTCCAGCTCTCCGCGAGTGGCGGCCGCGGGCGCGCACACGTCGAGGCACATCGCGATGTCCGAGCCGAGCGCCCGCTGGATCTCGATCACGCTCTCGGGCGTGAACCGCGCGATCGACCCGTCGTACACCGATCGGAATGTCACTCCCTCCTCGTCGAGCGCGAGGATCGTGTCGCGGAGCGAGAAGACCTGGAAGCCGCCTGAGTCGGTCAGGACCGGGCCGTCCCAGCCGGAGAAGGCGTGGATCCCGCCGAGACCTGCGACGACGTCCTCGCCCGGGCGGAAGTGGAGGTGGTACGTGTTCCCGAGGACGACGTGGGCGCCGAGCGCCCGGACCTCGTCCGGGTGGAGCGCCTTCACCGTGGCCTTCGTTCCGACGGGCATGAAGGCCGGCGTGGGGATGTCGCCGTGCGCGGTGCGGAGGATGCCGGCTCGTGCAGGACCGTCGGAGGCCGTGACGGTGAAGGCGGTCAAACGGGCACCGCGCCTCGTCCGAACGCGGTGCCAAGGCTCGACGGCGGCTCCGGCGCGTGGGGCCACCCCTTGCCTCCTCCCGCGTCCAGCCTATCTGCGAAATGTGCGCGCATGGGAGACGGGATCGTGCCGGAAGCGCACGTCACACGGATCGCTCCACTTGCTGACGGCAACAAGCGGTGAGTGCCTCGTGCACGCGCTCCACGCCCCGAGAAGCCGCGGCCCACTCAGAGCACGAGCATCGCATCGCCGAAGGAGAAGAAGCGGTAGCCCTCGGCGACCGCGAGGCGATACAGCTCACGCGTCTCCTCCACGCCCACGAAGGCCATCACTAGCGCCAGCAGCGTCGACCGAGGCAGATGGAAGTTCGTGAGCAGCGCGTCGACTCGCCGGAACCGAAACCCGGGCGTGATGAAGAGCGACGTCCGCCCGCTGAGCTCGCTGCCGCTCGCGATGCTCTCGAGCACGCGCACCGTCGTCGTTCCCACGGCAAGCACCCGCTCTGCCGCCGCGATCCGCCCCCACGCCTCCGGCTCGACCGAGTACCGCTCGCCGTGCAGCTCGTGCGTCTCGAGCGTCTTCTCGCTCACCGGACGGAACGTGTCGAGACCCACGTGCAGCGTGACCCGCACCGGGTCGATCCGCGCCACGAGCTCCGGAGTGAAGTGCAGGCCGGCCGTCGGCGCTGCCGCAGATCCTGCCTCGTGCGCATAGACGGTCTGGTACCGCTCGGGATCATCGAGTCGCTGCGTGACGTAGGGCGGGAGAGGCGGCTCGCCGTCCGGCTCGCCCTGCAGGCGAAGGCGCCAGCGCCCGTCGCCGAGCGCCTCGAGGAGCTCGACCGGGCCGATCCGCTCGCTCACACGCAGGCGCCTCGACGGCTTCACCAGAGCCTCCCACTCGCCATCCCCCTGCAGACGCTCGACGAGCAGCACCTCGACCGCACCGCCCGACTCGCGGCGCAGCCGTAGGCGCGCGGGAACGACACGCGTGTCGTTCACGACCACGAGCTCTCCGCGAAGCACGTCGGGCAGCTCGGAGAACCTGCGATGCTCGACCGCCCGCTCGGCTCGGCGGTAGACGAGCAACCTGGACCCGTCTCGCGGCTCGAGCGGACGTTTCGCGATCAGCTCGTCTGGTAGCTCGTAGTCGAGCAGGCTTGACTCCATCCGATACCGAGACTAGCCTCGTCGCTCATGGATCACGACGCTCTGGAACGCGCAAAGCAACGCATCGCGGACGCAGCCGCCGGTCGCCCGGAGCCTGCGGTCCTCGAGGCTGCGCTCGAGCGCTCGAGGGAGCAGATCGAGTCCCTGGCCGCCGCCGCAGCGGAGCTCGAGGCGTCCATCCCGGTCGAGGTCGAGGCTGCGGTCCGGGACGGCCTCCGCGCCGAGGTCCTCCCCGTGGCTCGCCACATCGCGGAGATCCGCGGGCTCCTCAACCAGGCGATCAGGAGACTCGAGCGGCTGGAGGGCGATCTGCTCGCCGAGCGACACGCGCGCGTCGACGATCTCGCACTCCTCGTCGACCTCGTCAGCTCGGGCTGGCGGAGCGTCGACGCCCGCCTCGCGAGTCTCGAAGAGGACCAGTCGTCGATCGCAGCGATCGTCGAAGACCTGGCCGAGCTGACGGGTCGCGACGAGGACGTCGCGACCACGGACGCTGTCCGCGACGAGGACGCCGCGGTCGCCCACGCGGCCGCGTGACGCTCCCAGCTCGCTAGACGGCGTTCGCGACCGGGAGCACGAGCCGGAAACGGCTCCCCGTCGGTGACACCGGCACGAGCTCGATGCGTCCTCCCAACGCGATGGCGAGCTCGCTCGCGATCGGCAGCCCGAGACCCGTGCCGTTCATGTCCTGGGAGACGAACGGCTGGAAGATCGCCCTCCGACGCTCGGGCGGAACGCCCGGCCCCGAGTCGACGACGTCCACGCTGACCTGCCCGTTCCGCGCCTCCAGCTGAAGCTCGACCGTGCCACCGTCGGGCGTCCAGCGAAACGCATTGGAGAGGAGGTTCGAGATGACCTGCAGCACGCGGTCGCCGTCCGAGACGATCACGGGGGTCTGCCCGTCGGTGTCGAGCGTGTAGTCGATCTCGCGCCGGCGTGCCTCCTCGGTGAACGCGCCGTACGCATGGTCGAGGAGGCGGATCATGTCCACCTCCTCGCGCCGCACCGTGAAGCGGTGAGCCTGGAGCTTTGCGAGGTCGAGCACGTCCCCGACGAGGCGTTCCAGCCGGTCGGTCTCGGCCGCGATCACGTCGAGCGAGCTGCGGATCTGGTCGGGATCCGTGACGATCCCTTCCCGGATCGCCTCGGTATGACCGCGGATCGCGGTGAGTGGTGTCCGCAGCTCGTGCGAGACGGACATGAGGAACGAGCGCTTGAGGCGTTCTGCCTCCGACAGCTGCTCGACCATGACCCGGAAGCGCTCGGACAGCAGCGCGATCTCGTCGTTGCCGCGAGCGGGCGGGATCTCGATGTCGTAGCGACCTGCGGCCACGTCATGGGTCGCACGGGTAAGGGCCTGCACGGGCTCGGTCAGACGTCGCGAGAGCCACCAGAAGAGAACGGCCGCGAGCGCGATTCCGACCGCGAGCGCGAGCGTCAGCCGCTCGAGCAAGGTCACCCACTGTTGGCGGAGCTCGGCCACCGGCTTCGCAACGATCAGCCAACCGAAGGGCTCCGTCCCGTGGATGAGCTGGACGGGCTGCGCAGCCGCGATGACCTGACGCGACTCACCCGGCGGCGTGAACTTGAACGTGACCACCCGATCGCGGTCGAGTGCGACGTCGCCCAGCTCGTCGCGTCGGATGCGCTGGAGCCCGAACCGCTGGCCGGGAAACAGAGACGCCCCCACGTAGAACAGCTGATCCCCAGTCGCGAGCTCGAGCTTCGCGGCCGCGAACTCCGGTGCCCGAGCGCCTTCGTTGCTCGAGCGCAGCGCCGAGGCGGCATAGAGGGCCGCGAGCCCCGACGCTTCGCGCTTGAGCTCGTGAACCGACTGCGAGTGCGTCAGGTCGCGGAAGAGCCGGATCGCGAGCGCTCCGGAGACGAGCGCGAACACGAGGACGACTCCGACGAAGAGAGCGGTGAGCCGAAAGCGGAGCGTCCCGAGCATCTCGGGATCAGGGTAACCGCCTACGCCGCCGGTGCCGGCGTGCGCTCGGAGGCGACCTTGTAGCCGACCCCCCACACCGTCACGATCGGCGACGCGTCGCCGAGCTTGCGTCTGATCTGTCGGACGTGGACGTCCACCGTCCTCGTGTCACCGGCGAAGGTGTATCCCCACACGCGCTCGAGGAGCTGGTCGCGCGTCAACACGATTCCGCGGTGGTCGAGGAGTTCCCAGAGCAGGTCGAACTCCTTCGGCGCGAGCCTGATCTCCTCGTCGCCGACGTACACCTCGCGCTTCCCGGAGTCGATCGAGAGGTCGCCGTGGCGGAGCTCCGAGGTCTCGCCCTTTCGCCGCTCGGGCGAGGCGCGGCGGAGGACGCTCTTCACGCGCGCAACGAGCTCGCGGGGGTTGAACGGCTTCGTCATGTAGTCGTCCGCCCCGACCTCGAGCCCGATGATCTTGTCGACGTCCTCGTCCCGCGCGGTGAGCATCAGGATCGGCACGTCGGAGCCCTTGCGGATCCGGCGACAGAGCTCGACTCCATCGCCGTCGGGGAGGTTGAGGTCGAGGATGACGAGCGACGGCGTCTCGCTCGCCAGCTGGACGAGCGCCGCCTGCGCGGAAGCCGCGCTACGCACGTCGTAGCCCGCGTTCGTGAGGTAGGCGGAGACGAACGATGCGATCGACGTCTCGTCCTCGACGACGAGGATGGTGCTCTGCTGGGTCATCGCCCGCCGCCGATCGACAACTTGGGCGAGCCCTGGGTGGCGGTCGTCCCGAGCTTGAGCTTCAGAGGCGTTTCCGGGAGCGGTGTGCACGACTCCGGCTCCTCGCTGCAGTCGATGCCGTCGACGGAGTAGACGCCGACGTCGTCGCCGAAGAACTTCGGCTGGCCGGTGAGCGTCACCGAGCCCCAGCCGACGCCGGAGAGGGCGATCCCGTTGCCGCGCGCGATGAACCGGTAGCTCCCGCCGATCATCTTGAAGCGCAGCCCCTGACCCCGGAAGACGACGGTGCGCGCGTTGATCCGCTGCTGCGTCAGTCTCCGGCCCGTGACCGTCGGGGCGTAGCGATCGTGCGGTGTCAGATCGGTCACCCGCAGGCTCCCGCTCGTGAGGACGCCGAGAGTCACGCCGCGCAGCTCTACCGTGACGACGCCCTTCCCGCCCGCGACCGAGAGCGTCCCGGCCGTCGGGGCAGCATTCGGGCCGGCAGCGCCGGCCGTGCCCACGAGGGCGACAAAGATCACGATCGGGCAGAGAAAGAGTAGAAGCCGCATTGCTCCACACGGAAGTATCGAGATCCGCCGTGGGTCCGGGGTGAGAAGCCTGTAAGAAGACTGTAAGTGCAGACGCTTCCTCTCGCGGCGCCGTCGTCGGCGCCGCACCGTAGATTGACCCCTCGATGAGCGAGATCGCCGACTTCGGCGCGATCGTGCTCGCGGTCTCCGCGACGATCTTCGTTGCCCTCTTCGGGATGCGGCTCGGCGATCGCCTGTCGATCCCGTACGCGGGGCTCTTCCTCGTCGTCGCCGCGCTCGTCGCCGAGCTCGTGCCGTCGGTCGGAGACGCACTCGCCATCCAAGAGGTCGAGCGGATCGTCGTCATCGCGCTCGTCGTGATCCTCTTCGACGGCGGGCTCCACATGGGGCTCGGGCGCTTCCGAAATGCGGCCGGGCCGATCCTTGCGCTCGGCGTGGTCGGTACGTTCGTGACCGCCGGCCTCGTGGCGCTCGCCGCGCACTACCTCCTCGGCTTCGAATGGATCGAGGCCGGCCTCGTCGGCGCGGCCATCGCCCCCACCGACCCCGCCGTCACGTTCTCGCTCTTCGGCGCCCGCGAGATCCGCGGACGTACCGGGACGATCCTCGAGGGCGAGGCAGGGATGAACGACCCGGTCGGGATCGCGCTCATGATCGGCATGATCGAGCTGGCGAGAGAGAGCCACGGCAGCGTCTGGATCGTGGTGACCGAGTTCCTGCAGGAAATGGGAATCGGGCTCGCGATCGGAGTCGTCGGGGCAGTACTGCTCCTACCCGTGATGCGGAGCGTGCGGCTCACGTCGCCCGCCCTCCATCCGATCCGGGTGCTCGCGGGCGCGGGGATCATCTATGGCCTCGCGGCGATCCTCGGCGGATCCGGCTTCCTGGCCGTGTTCATCGCGGGTGTGCTCTTGGGCGACGCGCCCGCACCGCGCAAGAACGAAGTCGAGGACTTCCTCTCGTCGCTCACGGGCCTCGCGGAGATCGGCGCGTTCGTCGCTCTCGGGCTCTCGGTCGGCGTCGCCGACCTCGGCGATCTCGGGGTCTGGGGCGACGGACTCGTGCTCGCGCTCGTGCTCGCGCTCGTCGCGCGTCCGCTCGCCGTGTTCCCACTCCTCGCACCGGCGGATCTGCTGCGCCGCGAGCGCGTCTTCATCGTCTGGGGAGGTCTGAAGGGAGCGGTCCCCATCCTGCTCGGCACGCTCGCGGTGCTCGGGGCGGTCGACGGCGCCACGCGCCTGTACGGCATCGTCTTCGTCGTCGTTCTCTTCTCCGTGCTCATTCAGGGGACTTCGGTCCCGTGGGCAGCGCGGACTCTCGGTATCCCCTTCCGCCGAGTCGACCACGACCTCGACCCAGAAGGCGCGTCCTAGTCGTCGTACGTGTAGAAGCCGCGCCCGCTCTTGCGGCCGTACAGGCCAGCGTTCCGCATCGCGACGATGCGCGGCGGAGGCGCCATGCGCGGCTCCCGGAGCTTCTCGTACAGCGCTTCGGACGCGTGGACGTGAACGTCGATCCCGACGAGATCGAGGAGCGCGCACGGGCCCATCGGCCACCCTGCGCCCGCGGTCATCGCCGTGTCGAGGTCCTCGGGCGAGACCCGGGACTCGTCGAGGACGCGAATGCAGTCGTTGAGGAGCGGGATGAGGACGCGGTTGACGACGAAGCCCGGCGTGTCGTGGCAGCGGATCGGCCGCTTCCCGAGTCGCTGGCCGACCGCGAACGCCGCTTCGACGGCCGCGTCGGAGGAAAGCTCAGCGCGCACGATCTCGACGAGCGGCATGAGCGGCGCCGGGTTGAAGAAGTGCATTCCGACGACCCGCTCGGGCGTCGTGACCGCGGCTGCGATCTCCGTCACCGAGAGCGCCGAGGTGTTCGTCGCGAGGACGGCATCGGCGCGGACGATCCCCTCGAGCTCGCCGAAGAGGGCGACCTTCGCCTCGAGATCTTCGACGATCGCCTCGACGACGAGATCGCAGCGGGCGAGATCGTCGAGCTGGGTCGTGAGCGTGAGCCGATCGAGCGCCGCCTCGCGGTCGAGGTTCTCGAGCTGTCCCTTGTCGGCCTTCCGCTGCAGGAAGTGCGCGATTCGTCCGCGCGCCGCGTCCCCCAGCTCGTCGGCCACCTCGCGGCCGACAGTCTCGTAGCCCGCCTCGATCGCGAGCTGCGCAATCCCGGCGCCCATGGCGCCGAGCCCGACGACCCCGACGACCTCGATCTCCGGAGCAGCCACGTCGTGCGCGATCCTAGCCGCGCGAAATCGCCCGCGAGCGAGGTCCGGCTAACGGCCGGGTGTGCGCCGCCGGCCCGCGTCGTCGACGCGGGAGTCCACGCCTGCGACCAGTGCGAGCGGGCCGACGACCAGCAGGAAGACGAGAAGAACGAGACCGAACATGCACGTATGGTCGCGCGCGAGATCGATCAGCACAAGTCAAAGCTAAGAGCTTTGCGAACAGTCTGGCTGATGAAAGATCAGAGCCGCTCGACGATGCCCGCGATTGCCTGTCCCTGACCGATGCACATCGTCGCGATCCCGAACCGAGCGTTGCGCCGCTCGAGCTCGGAGACGAGAGTCGCCGTGATCCGGGCGCCGGTCGCGCCGAGCGGGTGGCCGAGCGAGATCCCGCCGCCGTTCGGGTTCACGTCCCCCGCCTCCCAGCGCTCGTGGAGCCCGGTGTCCGCCAGGAACTGAAGGACGACGGACGCGAACGCCTCGTTGACCTCGATCACGGACACGTCCTCCCAGGACAGGCCCGCCTTCGCGAGCGCGCGCGAGCATGCCTCCGGGTTCCCGTGCAGCATGCGGTAGGGGTCGACGCCGGAGAGCCCGAACGACACGAATCGCGCGCGCGGTGCGAAGCCGTTCGCCTCCACGGCCGCCTCGCTCGCGAGCAACAGCGCGGCGGATCCGTCCACGATCGAGCTTGAGTTCCCCGCCGTGATCACGCCGTCCGGTTTGAACGCGGGCTGGAGGGACGCCAGCTTCTCGAGCGACGTGTCCCGGCGCGGTGTCTCGTCGACGGCGAAGAGGACGAGCGCGCCCCCGGCTCCGACCTCGATGGGGACGATCTCCCGCTCGAACCTCCCCTCGTCGATCGCGGCGACCGCCCGGCGGTGGGACTCCAGCGAGTAGGCGTCGAGGGCGTCACGCGTCAGGCTCCACTCCTCGGCGATCACCTCGGCGGAGATGCCCTGTGGGACGATCGGCCAGCGCTCGCCGATCTTCTCGTTCACCGCGCCCCAGCCGGCGTCCCCGAGATTTGAGCCCATCGGAACCCGAGTCATGTGCTCGACGCCCGCGGCCACGACGACGTCGAGGTGTCCCGCCTGGATCGCGGACGCACCGTTGAACGCCGTCTGCAGCGACGAGCCGCATTGGCGATCGACCGTCGATGCGCAGACGGTCTCCGGCCAACCGGCGACGAGAACCGCCTGGCGACCCACGTTCAGCGCCTGCTCGCCGACCTGGGTGACGCACCCCATCTGGACGTCTTCGACGGCGCCCGGGTCGAGCTCGACCCGACCGACGAGGCCGTTCAGCACCTGCGCAGCGAGCTCTTCCGACCGGATCTCCGAGAGCGAGCCGCCTCTCCTCCCGATCGGCGAGCGGACGGCATCGACGATGTACGCCTCAGACATCGAGCACAGCGTACAAACGCCACGATCCCGGGACGCCCTTGAGCTCGTGCTCGCCGCGCTCCTCGAACTCGATCCCAGAGCCGGCGACGAGGTCGCGAACGGTGCTCGAGACGAGAACCTCGTTCGCATCGGCGAGCGCCGCTACCCGTGCACCGGTGTGTACGGCGATCCCCGCGACGTCGTCCCCGACGATCTCGACCTCGCCACAGTGGAGCCCTGCGCGGATCTCGAGGCCGAGGCCCGTGACGGCATCGCGAATCGCGCACGCACAGCGGATCGCTCGCGCTGGCCCGTCGAAGGTCGAGAGGAATCCGTCACCGGCCGTGTCCACCTCTCGCCCCTGCCAGCGCTCCAGCTCCTTCCGGACGACGGCGTGATGTGTTTCGAGCAGGTCACGCCAGCGGCGGTCACCGAGCTCCGCCGCTCGCATCGTCGACCCGACGATGTCCGTGAAGAGAACGGTGGCAAGGACGCGGTCCGGTGCCGGCGACGGCCGGATGCCCGTGAGGAACTCCTCGATCTCGTCGAGGATCTCGTCCTGCTCTCCGACGAACGGCAGGTGGTCGTCTCCCGGCAGCTCGACGAGCGTGGCGCCGGGAATGCGCTCGGCCATGTAGCGCGCGCCCTCGACCGGAAGGGTGCGGTCACCGATCCGGTGGACGAGGAGTGTCGGCACGGCAATCGCCGGGAGAACGTGCCGGACGTCGATCTCTCCGTTCATCCGCGTAAGTGCATGTGCCGCAGCCGGGCTCGCGCTCATGCGGAGGTACGTCGCCCACCACGTGCGGAAGCGCTCGTCGTCCGCAACGGAGGGAGCTCGCACCCGGAGGCCGACGGGTCCTCCCCACTCCTCGCCGATGATCTCGAGGAACGTGTCGTAGTCGGCCTGCGGTTGGCCGCACGGGTAGTCGTCGGCCCACAATCTGCGCGCGTATCCGCCGATGATCACCGTCGCGGCAGTGCGCTCCGGATAGGTCGCTGCGAAGAGGAGGCACATCGGGCCGCCCTCGGACAGCCCGACCAGAGCGGCTCGCTCGGATCCCACGGCGTCCATGACCGCGCGGACGTCGTCCATCCGTTGCTCGAGAGTCGGCAGGGCGTCGATCGGGACGCGATCCGACATCCCGGTCCCGCGCTTGTCGAACAGGATGACGCGGGAAAACGACGCGAGCCGGCGGAGGAACCGCGCGAACGACGGCTCCTGCCAGAAGTAGTCGACGTTCGACACCCAGCCCATGACCCACACGAGGTCGATCGGACCGTCTCCGACGACCTGGTAGGCGATGTTCACGTCGCCGCTCCGCGCGTACTGGGTCTCGATCGCGCTCACGGACGGTAGTTTGCGACACTGAGCGCCATGGCCGTGACCGCGATCGAGAAGCGCCTCCTCGTCGGCGGAGATTGGATCGAGACGGGCGACTGGATCGACGTCCGCTCTCCGTACTCGGGCGACGTGGTCGGACGGGTGCCCCGCGCAGGCGCCGAGGAGACACGACGCGCTCTCGACGCCGCCGAGACGGCGATGGCGAGCCCGCTGCCTGCGCACGAGCGTGCCGCCATCCTGGACCGCGTCGCCGCTCTTCTCGCAGAGCGCACCGACGACGCGGCTCGGACGATCTCCGCTGAGGCGGGCAAGCCCATGAAGGCGGCACGGGTCGAGGCTTACCGCGCGGTCTCGACCTTCACCATGGCGGCGGTCGAGGCGCGCAAGCTCGCCGGCGACGCCGTGCCGATGGACGCGTCGCCCGCCGGGGTGGGCAAGATCGCGCTCACGCTCCGCATGCCGATCGGGATCGTCGCCGCGATCTCGCCCTTCAACTTCCCGCTCAACCTCGTCGCGCACAAGATCGCACCCGCGCTCGCCGCGGGCTGCGCGGTCGTGCTCAAACCCGCCGAGAAGACGCCGCTGTCGGCGCTCTTCCTCGCCGAGCTCGAGACCGAGGCCGGCGCCCCTCCGGGATGGCTGAACGTGGTCTGCGGGCCGGCGCGGGACATCGGGGACGTCCTCGTCGAGGACGAGCGCGTTCGCCTGATCACGTTCACCGGCTCCGGTCCCGTCGGCTGGGGCCTCCGCGAGCGCGCGGCACGGAAGCGCGTCAACCTCGAGCTCGGGAATGCGACACCGGTGATCGTCGCCGCCGACGCAGATCTCGACGACACTGCGGCTCGCCTTGCCGCGAACGCCTTCTCGTTCGCCGGGCAGAGCTGTATCTCCGTACAGCGGATCTACGTCGAGCGCTCGGCGTACGAGCCCTTCCTCGAACGCTTCGTCCCACGGGTCGAAGCCCTCGTCATCGGCGACCCGGCAGACGACGACACGGACGTCGGGCCCGTCATCGCGCCGTCCGAGCGCGATCGCATCATCGACTGGATCGACGAGGCGAGGACAGCGGGAGCCGAGATCCTCACGGGCGGGAAGCTCGAGGGCGAGCTCATCGTCCCGACCGTCATCGCCCGCGCTCCCGCCGACGCGAAAGTCTCCTGCGACGAGGTGTTCGGCCCGGTCTGCACGGTTACGCCGTTCGACGCTTTCGACGAGGCGATCGCGCTCGCGAACGGCACGCGTTTCGGTCTCCAGGCCGGCGTGTTCACGAAGGACCTGAGCGTCGCGTTGCGCGCCGCCCGTGAGCTCGAGTTCGGTGGCGTGACCGTGAACGAGGCACCGACGTTTCGCGCCGACCAGATGCCGTACGGCGGCGTGAAGGACTCCGGAAACACGCGCGAGGGCCCCGCCTATGCCGTCCGCGAGATGACCGAAGAGCGGCTCGTCGTCCTCCAGCTCTGAGCATGGCGCGCCAACGCAAACAGTCCGAGAACGGCGACGCCGAGACTCCCGAGTACGTGGTTCCGCCCTCCCGGGAGCTCCGCCGAGAGCGCAAGGCACTCCTCCTCGTCCGCGAGGAGCGACTGCGGGACCTCGGCGGCCTCGCGCTCGAGATGTACAAGCGAGACCGCTTCAACGCCGGGCTGTTCGTCGAGCGGTGCGCGGAGCTCGTGGCGATCGAGGCTCGCGTACAGGAGATCGATGCGCTCCTCGACGGAACGGTGCACCTCCGCCGAGAGGGAGGGACGGTCTGCGTGTGCGGCGCGCCGCTCTTGCTCGGTGCCCGCTACTGCGCGACCTGCGGCCGGGAGGCGCCCGGGCTCGAGATCCACGCCGGCCAGGCCGGAGGCGGGTGAGTGGCGGCCTGTCCCCGCTGTGGCGAGCTCACGGCCTCCGGACAGGAGTACTGCGTCGAGTGCGGTCTTCGGCTTCCCGGCCCCGGACCCGTCGGAGCGTCCTCCGCAGCCGGTCGCGGGTGGGTGAAGCGAGCGCTTCTCGCTTTCGTCGTGGCCGCGGCCGGCGCAGCGGCAGCCGTCGCAGCGGCAGGCGGCGGCAACGGCGGGACCACGGACGTCCTCACGGCGACGGGAGGCTTCGCGAGCGTGCCGACGTCCAACACGGTGGCCGCCCCCGGCCAGGTGGGCGCGCGCGGGGTCGGCGCCTGGCCGCTCGCACGGAGCGGCTGGACGATCGCTCTCGCGTCGTTGCCGCAGACCCAGGGGCGCAAGCCGGCAGTCGCCCAGGTGCGGCGGGCGCGGAAGGCGGGCCTCCCGAACGTCGGAATCCTCGACTCGTCGGCGTACGCCAGCCTCCACCCCGGCTACTGGATCGTGTTCGCGGGCGTCTACACGTCGCAGGCGGAGGCGACGAGCGCGCTTCAGGGCGCCCGCGAGTTCACCCGGTCGGCGTCCGTTCGCAACGTGGTGCCCTGACGGAAGCCGTTGTCCGTCGTGACGACGGGACAACTGACTTTGTAACAACGCCAAAAAGGCGCTACACTCTTGCCTTGCAGAGGCTGTCGGTCCGCTTTTTCGGATCGAATCACGGGATCGAGGAGAGTTCGAGAGGCCCGATGGAAGATCAAGCCGCGCAGTTGCGCTCGTGTATGTATCAATACTCGCGAGCGATTTACCGCTCGATCAAGGATCTCATCGACCCGTACGCGGACAGGACGACCCAGCTCGAGTACCGGCGCGCAGTCCTCTGCGAGTGCGAGGAGACAATGGAGCGCCTCGCCGCAGATCCTCATTACTTCGCGCAGCCCGATCGCGCCCTCTTCGGTGACATTCGCCGTTACTTCCCGATCACGGCCCAGGCGCAGGTCGCGTGGACCGTCCGTGAAGGCATCGGAGCAGCGACGACGTTCATCCAGGAGCAGGTCGACGCCGGCCTGCTCGACGGCGGCGCGGCGCGCTGCCACGCCACGACCCGCAAGGGCAAGGCCTGCCAGCGCACGCCTTTGCCGGGCCGCGACTACTGCCCGTCGCATCAGCATCTTCAGCACGCCGTCGCAGCCGCCTGACACCGTCGGGCGTCGGTCATTCACGGCGGGCGAGCCGTACCTCGCGACCGCCTGACGACGACCGGTCTCGACTGGCACCTGTGGCGAAGCGAGCGGGCGGATAAGCTCGCATCCGAATGTCCCATGATGCCGACAAGCTGATCCGGCAGCTCTCTCTCGTCGCCTTCCTCATGGCCGAGCGTCGGCCGCTCACGGCGCGCGACGTGAAGTCGAACGTCGAGGGATACAGCGAGATGTCGGACGAGGCGTTCGCCCGCCGGTTCTACTCGGACCGCGCGGAGCTCACCGCGCTCGGCGTCCCGCTGCAGTCCCAGCGCGACGAGTTCACGGGAGAGGAGCTGTACACGCTCCGCTCCGAGCACTACTTCCTCGACAGGCTCGAGCTGGACGACGACGAGCTGGCGGCGCTGCAGACCGCGCTCTACTACCTGGAAGGCAAGTTCGCGTACGCGGAGCCGTTCCGGCTCGCGCTCCAGAACCTCGCTCTCGGCCGGACCGGGTTCGGCGACCCGCCGACGGAGACCGCGGAGCGGGTGCGAGTCAGCGCACCCGACTACTCACCCGAGCTCGCGGGCCGGCTGTCCAAGCTCGAGTCCGCGATCTCGAAGCAGCGAACGGTGCGCTTCGGTTACTGGAGCCCGCGTCGCGCGCGCATGGGCGAGCGTGTCGTGAACCCGTACGCGCTCCGGCTCGACGACGGCAACTGGTACGTCATCGGGCACGACCTCGACCGCAAGACGGTCCGGACGTTCCGCGTCTCACGCATCCGGGGCGACATCCGCTTCGCGACGAGGCGGGAGCGCGACTTCCGCGTCCCGGCCGACTTCGACGTCGAGGAGCATCGCGTCCCCCGGCCCTGGCAGATCGGAGACCCCGTCGGCACGGCGCGCATCGCGGTGTCGGAGGACACGGCCTGGTGGATCGAGCGCACGCTTGCCGACGCCGGCACGGTCGAGGACGGCGTGTTCGAGACCGAGTACGCGCAGGTCGACCTGCTCGCCGGCTGGGTGCTGCGCCAGAACGGGCGTGCCGTACCGCTGGAGCCGGAGGAGTTGCGGGAGGCCGTCGTCGGCGGACTCTCGCGGCTCGTCGACGCCCACGACGGGTCAGCCCCTGTACCGGCACGGCCGAAGCGCGCGGATCCGCGTCAGCCTCTTCCGGAGCGGCCGGTCGGCCCGGTCGAGCCCGAGCGCTTCGGCGTCCTCCAGGCGCTGCTCGCCCATCTCCTGGCCGCGTGTGGCGAGGAGCGAACGGCGGTTCTCGACGCCGCCGAGCTCGCGGCGCGCTTCTCGATCCCGATCGAGGAGCTTCAGGACCAGCTCTCCCTCCTCAACCTGGTCAACTTCGGCGGGGGTTGCTACGCGGTCTATGCGGAGCACGACGGGGACGTCGTCCGCGTGGACAAGGAGCTGTACGGAGACGTCTTCCGGCGGCCACCGAAGCTGACGCCGCTCGAAGCGCGGGCGATCCGGCTCGCGATCGAGTACGTCGGCCCCACGATCGCGGCAGACGCGCACACGCCGCTCGCACGCGTGCGCAGGAAGCTCGAGGAGACGTTCGGCCGCTTCGAGCTGAGCGGGATGTCCGAGCCGCACGACGCAACCGACGAGGAGACCCTCGTGCGCGTGCTGAGCGACGGCGCCGAGAAGCGCCGGATCGTGGAGCTCGAGTACCTGAAGGAAGGCGATGAGAAGCCAGCGCTCCGGCGCGTGGAGCCGTACACGATCGAGCGCGAGCTGCCGGTCTGGCGTGTGCACACGTGGGATCTCGGAGTCGACGCCGCGCGGACCTTCCGCCTCGACCGCATGCGCTCCGCCCGCCTGACCGGCGAGCGGTTCGAGCCGCGTGCCGGCTTCGATCCTTCGTACCTCCACAATCCGCGCGTTGCCCATCTCCTCCACTCCTCCGTCATCGCGCGCTGGAAGCTGGAGCGCGGCGCCCAGCTCCTGACCGACGGTTCGTCCGAGGCGCACGTGCCGTACAAGACCGAGGAGTGGCTCCTGTGCGAGGTGCTCGCCGATCGCGGCGAGACCGTCGTCCTCGAGCCGCAGAAGCTGCGCGACGCAGTGGCACGCCGGGCGAAGAAGCTCCAGCGCGAGCTCGGTCGCGTGCCGACTCGGCGCTAGGAATCGCGGAAGCGCGCCGAGAGCGCGCCGACATTCGACCGAGCGCAGGTTGGCGCCTCGTCTCCTGCTAGGTTCGGGTGTTGTCTTATTCGCCAACGAAGGAGTCGCGATGACCAGACGGTGGACCGGTTCCGCGCTGACGGCTGTCGGATTGTCCGGTGGCGCGCTCGCGAGCGCGCTCATCGCCGGCCTTTCCGGTGTCGCACGTCCTCACGATGTCGTCGCTGCCCCGGGCGCCGGCGATCCCTTCATCGAGGTCACGCATGTCCCCGTGTCCCTCACCCTTCCGGGCGAGCCGATCGACCTTCGCTACGACGTCTACTGCGGAGGGCCGAACGAGGACGTCGACGCCGGTGCATGCGACGCGACGGGAAGCGCCTTCGTCAGGCGGGGCGACAGCGGCGGCTTCGAGGAGATCCCGCTCGCACTCGACCCGAGCGCAAGCGAGGGTCGCTACGTCGCGCGTGTTTCCGACGACATCGCCCGCTCGCCTGACGGCTTCTCGTATTTCGCCACGTTTCAGAGCGTCGATACGGGCGCGACCGCGACTGAGCCCGCCGGCGGGGCCACTGCCCCGCAGCGAAGCCTTCGGCTAGGTCAGAGCGTCGACGTCCGGCTCGGTACGCACGTCTTCGGAGCGACCGTCGCCCCGGACGATCGCGTCGCGCAGGCGTCCTGGGGAGACGATGTCGGTAATGCGGGGCTCGAGCGGGGCCAGAGCCTCACGCCGGTCGGCGGCTCGTCGTTCGACGTGACACAGGACGGCACCGTGGACGTCCTCGACGAGGCGCACCGGCGCGTGCTCCGCTGGAAGCATGGCGCCGGCCGTCCGGAGGAGGTCCCCGTGGCCGTGAACGGCACGCTCGCCGACCTCGCGGTATCGACGGAGGGTGACTCGATGTACGTCCTCGAGTCGACGGCCGAACCGGGTCGCTCTCCTCTGCTGAGACGCTTCTCACGGGATGGCAAGGCGCAGGTCTCGGCTCGGATCGCCGACCGGATGGCCTCGCAGGTTCGGATGGGGCCGGCCGGCCCAGTCGCGCTCGAGCAGCCGTCGGGAACGTGGATGCCCGTCATGGACGGCGACACAGCGGTTGCCCCCGAGTCCCAGCGTCGCCGCGGGCGGTCCGGGCGACCGATCCCGGGCGGGGACGACGACGTCGTCGTCCTGAGGACGGGTAACGAGATCCGCGCGGCGATCGTAGGCGCTCGGGGCGTGCGTCGCAGCTGGCGCCTGACGAGCGACACACCCCTCGGCGAGGTTCAGCTCGCCGAGCCGCGGGGAAGCGGGCTCCTGCTCGTCTTCCGCGTCTATACGGCGACGAAGACCGAGTTCGTCGCCCTCATGCTCGATCAGCGTGGCATCGCTCGAGAGCTCTCACTCGACTCTGCGGACTGGGCGGAGACCGCTCCGCTCTCGAAGTTCCGCCTCGCAGGCAAGTGGTTGTATCGCCTCGGATCGACCTCCCGCGGGCTCTTCGTCGACCGCTACGACCTGGGGGTGAACTGAATGCTGCGCCTCGTTTCGTTGTTCGTCGTCCCGTTCGCTCTCGCCTTCGTTCTCTTCGGCGCCGGATCGGCGAGCGCCTACCACACTCGGTTTGTCGCGCTCAACTGCACGACCAGCGCCGGGGATCCGACACGGTTCATCACCCGTGACGGCTCGATCACGGTCGCGTTGCGTGCGCGGTACGAGGGGTACCAGTGGGGTGGTGGGTGCTGGAACGACAACAACGTCGACGACTCGCCAGGCGACCCGCCGAGCGACCCCAACACGGGCGGCGAGGGAGGCGACTGCTCCGGCTTCACGTTCAAGGTCTGGCGCGAGTCCGAGAACCAGAACGACGCGGGCTTCTACCAGTGGAACAAGCTCTGGAAGGTGCACGGCCCGTACACCGCAGCGGCATTCAAGAGCGGTACGGGGGCGCCCAACGTGACCGTGTCCAAGTCAGCCGCGATCAAGATGGACGCCTTTGCAAGCAGTGGTCACATCGGGATGATCTACGCGAAGAACGCCGACGGGACGGACCAGATCATCGAGGCGAAAGGGGAGGCGTACGGCACGAACATCTGGACGCGCACGTACCGCGGCGACCCGAGCTACAGCGGTGTTCGCCGCACCGGCTGGAGCAGCTGACGAGATCGCGAGGAGGCGCCGATCCTCCGCCCGGCGCCTCCTCGTCGTCCTTCTCGCGTGCGGATGCGTCCTCGCGGCGGCGAGATGCGGGGGTGGTGGTGATCACGAGAACCCTGCGCAAGCTCGCCTGTTCGACGGATCGCGAGCACGTGCGCCCTCGACGCGACTGGCGGGGCTCGACGAGCCGGCGATCCTCACGACGATACGAACCGAGAACGTCGCCACCGTCGACGACCGTTCGCCCGCTGGGTTATGTATCGCGAACGACTGGGGCACCTCTCCGGCGGGAGTCGTCGTCGAGCGCACCGGCGCGAACGCCGAGAGCGTCACGTTCCTGAATACGTCGCGGCGCCAGGTGCTCGGATGCGACAACGGCGGCGGCCCGCGAGAGGACGAGCGCCGCTGGTGTGGCGTTGCCGCCGGGCAGCTCTACGCCGGCCGTCTCCGCGACCCGCGGCTCGATCTCGACTGCTCGACCGGCCGTGGTGAGCCTCTGGGTTTCGTTTGGGTGCAGCCGGCCGAAGGCGCTCGCTACGTCGCGGTCCAGGAGCAGGGCTACACCGAGGTGTACGAGGTCGCCGGCGCGCTCCCGGTTCGGATCGCGACGAGCGACGTCGACCTCGACTCGCTGCGTGCGTCCTTCGCCGTCTCCGAGTACACGGCTGACGGGAAGCTGCTTCGCGAGTACGGGATGACCGCGACTCCCGCCGGCTAGTGCGCGGAGGGCAGTCGGATGCTGAACGTCGCGCCCTCACCCGGCGTGGACTCGACCGTCAGCGCGCCGCCGTGTGCGATCGCGATCTCACGCGTGACGGCGAGCCCGAGGCCGGACCCCGGGCGGGACGGGTCGAGCCGGGTTCCCGGCTCGAAGATCCGCGCCTGGTCCGAACGCGCGATCCCCTTCCCGCGATCGGAGACCGAGACGCACACCTGCTCGCCATCCATGCGGACACGGACGTCGATCGGGGACCCGGCCGCATGCGTGATCGCATTCCTCAGGAGGTTGTCCAGAGCCTGGCGAAGCCTCTCCGGGTCCGCATCGACCATCCCGAAATCGGCATCGATCTCGACCCGTGCATCAGCGCCTTCGAGCCGCGCGGCTGCGACGGCGTCGCCGACGATCGCTCCGAGGTCGACACGCTCGAGCCGCACGCTCGCGACGTTCGCGTCCGCCACCGTCCGGGCGATCCCGTGACACGCGGCGATCGCGAGTCGTACGAGCTCGCGCCGGCCGGTGCTCTCGGACGGACCGCGAGTCAACGCAGCCGAGATCGCGGCGAGCGCCGCGACCGGGCTCCTGAGCTCGTGGACGACGATCGCGAGGAGCTCGCGATCTCCCCCGACGGTCACCGAGAGCGCTCCGCGATGCGGGAGAGAGCCCATCGCGCGGTCTCGCTGAGCATCTCGTCCTCACCTTCCGCGTAGCGCACGACGACGGGAGCGAGGTCGTCGTCGCCGACGTTCCCGGCCGCGGCCAGCGCGTTCCGCTGCAGCCAGCGCGGATCCTTGCGGGGAACGTACAGCCGCTCGAACTCGGCGACGAGGTCGTCCCCGTCCCGTTCGAGCCAGTCGCGGAGCGCGATGGCCGGCGTCGCATCCGGAGGCGGCTGCATCTGCGCCCGCCGCCGCTCGACCGGTTTGTTCCAGGGGCACACGTCCTGGCAGATGTCGCACCCGTAGACACTGCCCCCGAGCTCGGCGCGATGCGGCTCGGGAATCGGGTCCGCGGCCTGGGTGGAGTAGGAGAGGCATCTCCTCGCATCGAGCACTCCGGGCTCGTCGAGCGCACCCGTGGGACACGCGTCGATGCACGACGTGCAGGATCCGCAGTCGAGCTCGAGGCGAGGAGCGGGCTCGATCTCGACGTCGGTGACGAGCGTCCCGAGCACGACCCAGGACCCGTTTTCGGCGGTGATCGCCATCGTGTTCTTGCCGTAGAAGGCGACGCCGGCGCGCACCGCGGCCTCGCGGTCGACATGGTCGTTCGAGTCGACGAGCACGCGGTACGAGCCGCCGAGACGCCGCCCGAGCCGGTCGAGCCCGTCGCGGAGCTCCGCGTACTCGTCTCGCCATGTGTAGCGAGCGAGTTGCCCCTCACCGTGCTTCAGAACCGGCCTGGGCGCGAAGTAGCACCGGGCGGCCGAGACCACCGACCTCGCGCCGGGAAGCAGCCGCTCCGGGTGGCACGACACCTCCGGGCGCGCCATCGTGAAGCCCATCCGCCCGAACAGCCCACGAGCGCGGCGCTCGCGAATCTGCCGCTCCGTCTCGACGTAGGCCTCGGCCGGCGCGGCGCCGACGGCGTCGAGCCCGACCTCCGACGCAAGTCGACTCAGCTCGGCAGCTGTCATGCGAGGATTCTGCACCGTGAAGGCGATCAGGATTCACGAGGACGGCCCACCCAGCGTCCTCTCCTACGACGACGTCCCCGATCCGGAGCCCGGACCCGGCGAGGTCCTCGTGAGCCTGCGGGCGGCCGGTCTCAACCACCTCGACATCTGGATTCGGAAGGGCCTTCCGTCCGTCGCCAAGCCGCGCATCCTCGGAGCCGACGGTGCGGGAGTCGTCACGGCGCTCGGCGAGGGCGTCGAGGGTCTCTCCCCCGGAGACCGCGTCGTTCTCAACCCCGGGATCCCACACGACGGGCGGATCACCGTCATCGGTGAGCACACCGACGGGACGTACTGCGAGCTGAAGGCGATCCCAGCGGCTCAGCTCTATCCACTCGACGACGCCCTTTCGTTCGAGGATGGAGCAGCGTTCCCGCTCGTCTTCGAGACCGCGTACCGGATGCTCATGACCAAGGCCTCGCTTCGAGAGGGCGAGTGGGTGCTGATCTGGGGCATCGGAGGAGGAGTGGCACTCGCCGCGTTCGAGATCTGTCGCGCGCTCGGAGCCCGAACGATCGTCACGTCGTCGAGCGCGGACAAGCTGGAGCATGCCCGAGAGCTCGGGGCCGACGTCGTCGTCGACCACGCGGAAGGAGACGTCATCGAGGTCGTGCGGGAAGCGACCTCAGGAGCCGGAGCGGATGTCGTCGTCGAGACCGTGGGCGAGGCGACTTGGGAGCGATCGCTGGCGGCCGCGGCACAGGAGGGACGCATCGTCGTCTGCGGCGCCACGAGCGGCCACAGCCCTCCCGCGCGCCTCTACCGGATCTGGTGGAAGCAGCTCGTGGTGTACGGCTCGACGATGGGGATGCCGTCGGACTTCGAGGGCGCGTACGATCTCGTCCGCAGCGGCCGCGCGCGAGTCCACGTCGACATGGTCTTCCCGCTCGCCGACGCTGCCCGTGCGCACGAGAGGCTCGAGAGCGGCCGCCAGTTCGGCAAGGTCGTGCTGCGAATACCGGAGTAGCGGGCCTCTCCGCCATCAGCGGAGCCGCGTAGCACAGGCCCCCACGGGCGCCGGCCGCGCCTATGCGCGCTTCACTGCCTCGTCGATCGCCCTGATCGGTTCCCAGGCCGCGTCTTCTCCGACCGCGAGCACGGCGACGGTGACGTCTTCTGCCGGGTAGTGGCGCAGGATTCCGCTGACTCCGACGTTCACTCCCTCCTTCCAGTAGCAGCGCACGGCCTCGTCGGCGTCCGTCTCGAATTCGAAGCCGAAGCCCATCAGGTGACTTCCGTCGCCACGCGCGCTGTGTCTTTCCTTCGGCGCCAGGAGCTCGGCAATCGACTCGCGGCCGAGGAGCCGGCCGTCGGTCACGGCTTGGTGGAAGCGCACGAGGTCGCCGACGGTGACGTGGGCGCCGCCGTCAGGACCGCCGACGGGAGGATAGGAGTAGATGTTCCGGCGCCAGCCGGCGATGCTCCCCTCGCGCTCGATCGCCTCGACGCCCTCCGCCACATCCGGTTCGATCACGTCCATCCGAAAGAACCCCGACCGCGTCATCCCGGCGGGAGCGAACACATGCCGGCCGACGTAGGAGCGGTAGCTGGATCCACTCGCGCGCTCGATCATCAGACCGAGCAGCACGTAGCCGACGTTGCAGTAGCGGCAGCCCTCGCCCGGCGCGAAGTTGGCCGGCTTGCCGACGAATTGCGGAAGGTAGTCCGCGGTCTCGATCACCGAGTAGTTGGGCCGCTCGACGAACACGTCCTCGTAGCGCTCACCCGCCTCCTCGTCCGCGTCGTCGCCGATGCCGGAGGTGTGGGTCAGCAGGTGGTAAGGCGTGACCGCCTGCGAGATGCCCGTGTCTTCCAGGCCGAGGTACTCCATCACCGGGGTGTCCAGCCCGAATGCGCCTCGTTCGACGAGCTGTAGCGTCGCCGCTGCCGTGAACAGCTTCGTGATCGACGCCGTGTCGAACCGCGTCTCGACGGTGGCAGGGATCATCCACGTGCGGCTCGCGTAGCCGAAGGCCTCGAGCAGAAGCTCGCGACCGCCCTGCTCCACCGCCACGGCGCCCGAGAACCGGTCCTCGGACTCGAGCTCACGGAGCATGGCTTCGACGCTGTGCAGCGGAACCGCTCGGGATGACACGACCGCATCCTCCCCGATTCAGCGTGTCCACCTCGCATCCCGCCTGGCGAAGGAGCCGTGTGCGCCTCGCTCCTCGTGAGGCGCACACCGCTCCCGGCTCGAGTTGCTCCGAATCGACACGAGCGGCGTCCGCTGCTCCAACGCGTGCTCACGGCACCCAGGTCGTCGAGAGCATGACGCGCTCGAGGGTGCGCGCCTCGTGGCCAGCCACGAGCTGGTCGGGCGGAACGCATCCATGACTCGCTCTGGTGCGAAGCCGGCGAGCTCAGCGCCCGAAGAACGCACGATAGAGCTGGCGCGCCTGCGACTGGGAGAGACGGGGGGTCTCGAGAGCCACTACCGCTTCCTCCGCGATTCTCGCCTGGCCGGCCGGAAGAGGTGGCGCCTCGTGACTCCACTCGAGTCGAGCACGGACGTGCTGCTGCAGCCGCGACGAACGGGTTAGCTCGTCTGCGAGCTGGTGAAGCTCCCGAACCTGATCGAGCAGGGACTCGAACTCCGAATCGTCGAGCGGCACAACCCTCGTTTACCCCGCGAGCGTGAGACTCATAACCACCGCTCGAGCCTGGCCGGTGCGGTTCTTCCCGACGCTTCGTGCGGGAAGCGCGCTCGCAGCCGCTCGACCGGGACTCGTAAGGAGTTCGTGATCTCCCGTTTGCCTGAGCGGCGCGGAGGCAACTCTCTTCGCTCGGGGGGAGGCATGAGTCGCGAACGGGGAGCACTGCGCGCGTACGACGCGGGCCCGTCACACGCGAACGGTGGAGTCGCGGCTCGTGCGCTTCCCCTGCGGAGCGTTTTCGAGCAAAGGGGGCGCGTTCTGCACCCGAGCGCTATCAGGTTCGGCGCAAAGCCTTAGCCGAAGCCGAGGATGAACTTGGCGTCGTCGGACATGCGGTCCGGCGTCCAGGGTGGGTCGAACGTGAGTTCCGCCTCGACCTCCTCGACGCCCGGCACGCCTCGAGCGGCGTCGACGATGCCGTCCGCGATCATCGGTCCGGCGGGGCAGCCCATCGAAGTCAGGCTGTAGAGAATGTGCACCTTGGGGCCGTCGACCGCGACGTCGTACATCAGCCCGAGCTCGACGATGTCCATCCCCAGCTCGGGGTCCTCGACCCCGTGGAGAGCCTCGATGACGTCATCGCGGGCGACCATGCGGCAAGTCTAGAGACAGCCCGCGCTCAAGCAGCGCCGACGAGCTGGTCCGCGCGCCGGAGCACGAGATCCATGATGTCGCCGATCGCGCGGTCGAGCGAGTCGTTCACGATCACGGGTACGTCGTAGCGCCTCGCGCGCTCGACGAGGTAGTCCTGGATCTGCCGGATCTGCGGGAGCGAGTCGAGGTACTTGTCCAGCGGGCGCAGGCCCTCGGTCGAGTACTCGCGGACCCAGAAGTGGCTGCGGTGGAGGTTCTCGTCCTCGATCGCGACGACGCACTGGACGACGAACGCGCCCGGGAACTCGGCGCTGACCATCCCCGGGACGAGGTGAACTCCTTCGAGCACCGTCGACCACCGTTCGGTCGCCGCTCGCTCGAGTGCCGCCTGGACGCCGACGACGACGTGCCGCGTCTGGTCGAGGAACCCGAGGATCGCGGCGTCGCCCGACTCCTCCTCCTCGGCCCTGGTCAGCGCGAGCCGCGCCTCGAAGCTCGAGTAGTGGACCGACGGCATGAACTCTTCCGAGAAGAAGGCGCGCATCGTCTGGCGGATGAAGTCGGTCGACGTGACCCGTGTGATGCCGAGCCTGTGCGCGGCCTCCGTCGCGATCGTCGACTTCCCGGTACCCGTGGCGCCGCCGATCAGGAGCAGCAGCGGCTCGTCGAGACGCTCGAGCGCTTCGAGCCGGCGGAGCCTCTGGACGGTCCTCTCGGCCTCGTCTTCGCCGATCACCTCGGCCGCGAGCTCGCCGAGACGGTCCATGTCGAGGGAGATCGCGCCTCGCTCGGCGAGGTCTCGGTCGGCGCGACGCGCGATGAGGTACGAGCGCTCGGTGTCGAGCCCCGTGACCGACAGCGCCCGCGCCATCAGCCCCTTCGAGAACGGAACTTCGTCCCCCAGCGGCAGGGGAAGGGTGTGCCTGCGCTCCCTCACACCCGTATTCGTGCCATTTCCAGCAGCATCTCGTCAAGGTCCGGCTCACCCGAGCAGGGGATCGGATCGTTCGCGGCGAGGACGACGCTCGCACCTCGAGCCAGTGCGTGCTCGGCCACTGCGTCGATCGCAGCGGCCTTCAGCTCGACCAGGAAGACCTCGGCGTCGACGGCCGGCAGCTCGGCTGCGAGCCGGGCGCGGTCGGCGAGATTCCCGGACACGTAGACGATCTCCGCCCCCTCGACATCGTGTAGGTGTGCGGCCAGGAGCGCGTGCGTCGCCGCAGGCGCCGTGCAGAAGTAGGCCACCCGCTGCTCGCGGATCTCGCCCAGAGGACGGGGGCGGAGCACCGTCCCGACGACGTCGACGTCGTCCCCGACGAGCGGGCGGATGGCCGCCACGACCTCGCGCCAGCGCGAGCCTTCCTCCGCCATGGTGACAACCACGAGATCCGCGAGGCGAAGTCGGAACTCGTTCAGGTACCCGGTCGCGATCGCCGGATCCTGGTGCCCTCCGACGACCACGACCGTCCGATCTGTCGCGACCGGCGGGATAGCGGCGCCGCTGCCGTCGAAGACGACGAGGTCGGGGCCGAGCTGCCTCGCGATCGCTGCGCCGTCCTCGAGGTTGGAGGTGACGACGCCCCCCGAGAGACCACCCCCGCAACGGCGGCAGCCGACGGTCTCGACTCCGACCACGGCCGCGGTCTCGAGATGGTCGGAGGCGGCATGTCGTCCTGCCCGCGAGAGAGCGACGAGCGA
Organism: uncultured Actinomycetes bacterium; assembly: GCA_963809405.1. Classification (GTDB taxonomy): domain Bacteria; phylum Actinomycetota; class Thermoleophilia; order Gaiellales; family Gaiellaceae; genus GMQP-bins7. Next base: position 246,476 of record CAWEJN010000001.1, on the reverse strand, counting down.
CTCGACCGTTGGCCGCACCGAGACGACCTCGGGCTCGACGGGGCCGCCTCGACCCATCGCGACCACGACGACGCGCCTCTCCGCGGACGCGAGCCGTGCGAGCAGGCCCGTGATCGCCGTCTTCCCGACCCGTTTCCCGGTGCCGACGACCGCGACCGAGGGAAGGTCGAAGGGCACACGCCGAGGCGGGTCGAAGCGGAAGTCCGCACCGACGTAGGGAAGCCCGTGGAGGAGAACTCTGCTCGCGAGCGAGAAGCGCTCCACCGGGCCGAGGATCGGCTCGTCGGAGAGGTCGATCACGATGTCGGGTGTGTACCCCGCGATCGCCTCCTCGACGCTCGCGGCGAGCGGGACTCCGTACTCCACGTCGCCGCGCAGCTTCTCGGTGCCGCCGACGAGGACGGCCGCGACCACGTCGTACGGGAGCTCTGCGAGGGCGTCGCGGACGACGGGCGGATAGTGCTCGCCGTCGACGATGGCGAGGGCTCTCACGCCCGGGTTGTGACCTCGTCCTCGATCGCGCCGGTGAACTTCGCGTACTCAAGGGTGTCGAGCGAGAACCGTACGAGCTTCACCTGCCCGTGGAACGGGTGTCGGCGCCACACCTCGACCGCACCGTCGGCGATCTCGATCACGTTGTAACAGGGCCTCGTCTTCCCGCGGAGACGGAGGGACGACACGGTGCCGGCGTTGACGACGAAGAGGTCCTCCAGCCGCCAGACGTACGGAACGTGCTTGTGCCCCGACAGAACGAGGCGGACGCCGGCGCGCTGCAGGCACTCGATGACGTCCCCGGCGTCGTAGACGACGTTCCGCTCACGGCCCGTTCCCGGCACGGGGAGGAGATGGTGATGGAGGACGAAGAGCTTGAGCCGTGCGCTCTCCCGCTCGAACTGCTCCTCGATCCAGCGGTAACGCCCACGACCGATCTGACCGTGGTCGAGGTCGGGCTCGCTCGAGTCGATGGCGACGATGGCGACGTCCCCCTTCCGGAGGACGGAGTTCCGCTCCCCGAAGAGCTCCTCGAAATGGACGTAGCCGACGTTGCGGGAGTCGTGATTGCCGGGCACGACGACGAGCGAATCGCAGTCGATCCGGTCGAGGTACTCACGGGCTGCGAGGTACTCGTGCCTGAAGCCGAAGGTTGTGAGGTCGCCGGAGCAGATGACGACGTCGGGCTTCAGCTCGTTGATCTCCCCGATCGCCCGCTCGAGCAGGCTGGCCTCGAAGTACGCCTCACCGCAGTGGAGATCCGAGATTTGCGCGATCCGGAAGACCTCGCTGCCGGGTGACATGGGCACAGTCTAGGAGGTGTCGGGCATGGGCAAATGGGGGCGAACGGGGCCTGGCCGGGCCACTCGGAGTCGTCCGAGGCCGTTGCTACCCTGGCTCAGGTGCGGGTCGAAAGCCTCGCTTTCCAGGCATATTGTGGCTCGGATCCGCCGCGGTTCGCGAATCGCATCGAGCTCGAGTGCGCGAAGATCCTCGACTACTACGGGGTGCGCTGGGACTACGAGCCGCACTCGTTCGTGCTCGAGCGCGACGAGGAGGGCAGGGTCGTGAGCGCCTTCACCCCCGACTTCTACCTCCTAGAGCAGGATCTCTTCATCGAGGTCACGGTCATGAAGCAGTCGCTCGTGACGCGCAAGAACCGGAAGCTACGAGAGCTCCGGCGCCTGTACCCGCACGTCAAGATCAAGCTCTTCTATCGGCGCGACATCGAGCGGCTGGCCCAGCGCTACCGCTTGCGCCTCGCCTCGTAGCCCATGCTCCCGGCGACGCTCGACTCCGAGCACGGCGAGGTCGGCGCCGTCTACCTCACCCGGGACGAGATCGCTGCGCGGGTCGCCGAGCTCGGGGCGGAGATCGCCGCCGACTACCGGGAGCTGGATCCGCTCCTCATCGCCCCGCTCAAGTCAAGCGTCGTCTTCCTCGCCGACCTGACGCGCCGGATCGAGGTTCCGCACACGCTGGACGTCATCGAGCTCGCCCCGTACACCGGCGCGAGCGCAGGCTGCGTACGGCTCCTGAAGGACGTGGACGTTCCCCTCGAAGGCCGGCACGTGCTCGTCGTCGAGGACGTCGTCGACACGGGGCTCACACTCCACTTCCTCTGGAAGACGCTGGCGCTGCGCGGGCCTGCGAGCCTGAATGCGGTGACGCTCCTCGACCGGCCGTACCGTCGGCTCGCGGAGGAGATCCCGCTTCGCTATGTCGGGTTCACGGTGCCGGACGAGCTCTTCGCGGGCTACGGGCTCGGGCTCGACGAGCGCTGGCGTGCGCTTCCGGATCTCCACGTCGTGAACGCACGTGAGCTTCCGCGCGCGGCGACCGCCGCGGCGTGACGGAGAAAGCCGGCCGCAGCTACAGGTAGCCGAGCGGGTCGACGGCGACGCCGTTCACCCGCACCTCGAAGTGGACGTGCGGCCCGGTCGAGTGGCCCGTCGAGCCGGAGAGCGAGATGGTCTGGCCCTGGGAGACGTGCTGCCCCACGGAGACGAGGAGGGACGAGTTGTGCGCATAGGCGGTTGCGAGCCCGTTCCCGTGATCGAGCACGAGGAGGTTCCCGTACCCGGTCATCCAGGCTGCGTAGATCACCGTCCCGGACGCGGCCGCGTGGACCGGCGTGCCCGAGGGCACCGCAATGTCGATCCCCTCGTGCATTCGCCCCCAGCGCGTCCCGAAGCCGCTCGTGATCGGCCCGCTCACCGGCCAGATGAGCCCTGAATGCGAACCGGATCCGCCGCTGTCGGACCCCGTCTGCGCGTTCCTGATCGCGGCGCCGAGGGCGGCGCTCTGCGCCTGCAGCGCGTTCACCTCGGCGAGGTAGCCGGCGCGTGTCTCCCGCGCGTCGGCGAGAGCGCCCGACTTCAGCTGCTCGGCCGAGACGAGGGAGTCGCGGCTCGCGGCGAGCTTGTCACGCACTGCACGGGCCTCCTCGGTCTTGGCCGAGATCGCCTCGACCGTCGCAGCGGTGAGCCGCCTCGTCTCGAGCGTCGCGCGACGCTCGGCTGCCGCTCTTGCCTTCGCGGCGCGGACGTCACGGGCGATGTGCTCGTCCTGGGCGCCGATTCGCCTGAGGAAGTCGTAGTTGTCGAGCAGATCCGAGAAACTCGTCGCCGAGACGAGGAACGAGACCGTGTCGGGCGAGCCCTCGATGTAGATCTCGCGAACCCGGGCTTCGAGTACGGCGACCGCCTGTGCGTACTGCGCGCGGAGCCTGTCGAGCCGGAGGGTCTGCACCTGCAGGCGCGTGTTGAGCCGCGCGAGCGCAGCCCGCTGCGACGCGAGCCGGCTCTCGAGGTCGTTCAGCGCTCCCTGCGCGGAGTCCACAGCGGCCTGTGCGGTGCGCAGCTCGTCCGCGACCTCCGAGAGCTGCGATGTGAGGACCCCCTCGTCGCGCTGGGAGGCGCCGATCCGGCCCTGGAGATCGGCGATGTGCGCGTCGACAGTTGCTTTCTGGTTCCCGATCGAGTCGCCTGCGGCGGGAGCGGCGAGGACCAGCGCGAGCGCGGCGGCGAACAGGGGTCCCCGGCCCAGGTTCATCCCTTCGAGGTTCGCTCCGCGGTCGGACGTCCCTCCTCCCCGTGCTCCACCGGGCGCTCGAGCGCCTGCAGCGCGCTTGCCGCGTCGCGCCGAAGCGGGCCGAGAAGCGCCCGGTAGTCCTCGTCCGACACCGTTCCCGTCCGGTGGTCGAACTCGAGCTCCTTCAACGCGGCGAGCGCGCGATCTCGTGCCTCGAGGAGCTCGAGTCGACGACGCTCCTCCTCGTCGATCTCGTCGAGGGTGTCCGAGTCGGGTTCCGGTTCGCGGAGGAACGGGAGAGCGACCAGGAGCACACAGACGACCGCGAGCGCCGCGGCGAGGACCAGCGCAAGCGTCAACGGGTGGCCGGGACGGCGACTTCGCTCGCGCGAGCGACGAGCCGGCGCTGCTCGCGCGCGTCCGGCCAGAGGGTGATCAGGGACCCGAGAACGAAGACGATCCCCGCGACCCAGATGAGATTCACGAGGGGCTTCACGAACACGCGGAAGTACACGGTCCCGTTCGGGTCGATCTGATCGGCAATGACGAACAGGTCCTCGCCCGTGAGCGGGTCGCTCCGGATGCCGACCTCGTTCGAGACCTGCTGCTCGACCGTGTAGGCGTTCTTGCCGGCCCGGAGCGTGCCGATCTCGTGCCCGCCGTGCGTGACGTCGAGGTTGGCCCTGATCTCGGTCGCGTTCGAGACCTGGTGCTGGGAGAGGGAGCGATAGCGGAGGTGGTAGCTCCCGATCGCCATCGACTGCCCGGGGCGGAGCTTCGCCTCGGCGACCGAGTCGAACGCGCTCGAGCCGGCGACCCCGAGCGCGAGCAGCACTATTGCCGCGTGCACCACGTAGCCGCCGTAACGTCGCCGGTTCCTCGCGATGAGCGAGGTGAACGCGCCAAACCAGGAGTTGCTCCCGAGGGCTCGCCGAGCGCGTGTGCCGCGCGCGAACTCGAGGGCGATCGTCGCGAGGACGAATGCGGAGAACGTGTAGGCGACGAGTCCCGGGATCGAGCTCCCCGCGCCGAGGAAGAGCAGGACGACACCGGTCCCTAGCGCGATCGCCGTCGGCCAGCGAAACGTCGTCGCGAGGCTGGTGAGAGAGGCACGCCGCCATGCGATCAGAGGCCCGATCCCCATCAGCAGCAGGAGCGGCAGTCCGAAGATCCGGAGGAAGAAGTCGAAGTACGGCCGACCGAGGACGACCGACTCCCCGCGCACGGCGTCGGAGAGCAACGGATAGACGACGCCCCAGAGGATCGTCAGGCAAAGCGCGAGCAGAAGCAGGTTGTTGTAGAGGAACGCCGCTTCCCGCGAGATCGGGGACTCGAGACGCGTCGGCGAGCGGAGCAGCGGCAGTCTCCAGAAGAGCAGCGTGAGCGAGGCGGCGACCACGACTGCGATGAACCCGAGGAACCACGGTCCGATCGAGCTCTCCGTGAACGAGTGGATCGAGTTGACGACACCCGACCTCGTGAGGAACGTCCCGAAGAGCGAGAGCGAGAAGGCGAGGATGACGAGGACCATGTTCCAGACCTTCAGCATCCCGCGCTTCTCCTGGATCATCACCGAGTGGAGGAACGCGGTCGCCGCCAGCCACGGCATCAGCGCCGCGTTCTCGACCGGGTCCCAGGCGTAGTAGCCACCCCATCCGACCTCCACGTACGCCCAGTGGGCGCCGATGAGCTGGCCGATACCGAGCGCCGTCCAGGCGAAGAGCGTCCAGCGGCGAGTCGCGATGAGCCACCGCTCGTCCGTGCGGCCGGAGGCGAGCGCAGCCATCGCGAACGCGAACGGGACGGTGAGGCCGACGTAGCCGAGGTAGAGGAGCGGCGGGTGGGCGAGCATGTACGGGTTCTGGAGGCTCGGGTTCATGCCCGCGCCGTCGAGAGGCGCAGTCTGCGTGACGAACGGGCTCGCAACCGCGACGACGAGGAACGCGAAGAACGTCGCAATCGCGGCGAAGACCGGGACGACCCAGACGATCAGGTCACGCGCCCAGGCGCGATTCAGGCGCACCGCGACGGTGCCGAACCCCGTGAGGACGAGCAGCCAGAGGAGGAGCGACCCCGCCTGACCGCCCCAGAAGGCGGAGATCTTGTATGGCGTCGGAAGTTCTCTACTCGTCGTCTGCGCCACGTACGCGAACGAAAAGTCGTGGCGGAGCAGCGCCGAGACGAGCACGATGGCCGCTGTCAGCGTCGAGAAGAACGCCGCAACGAGCGCATTCTGCGCCGACGCAGCGAGGCGCCTTCGGCCGAGGTGCGCCGCGGCGACTCCCGCGATGAACGCGTAGACGGTGAGGCCCAGCGTGACGACGAGCGCGGCGCGACCCAGCTCGGGCATCGCGTGCCGCTACGCCGAGCCGCTCGACTTCGGCGAGTACTTCGACGGGCACTTCGTGATCAGCGAGCCCGGCACCGCGACGAACGTGCCGCGGCGTAGCTGCCCGTCGACCACGATGTGGCGCCCCACCTTGAAGAGGTCCGGAACGCTGCCGGAATAGCGCACCGGCACCTTGGTCGTCGACTTCCCGCCGATGTCACGGAGGCGGAAGCGGAGGCCGCCTACGTGTGCGTCGCCCGTCACCGGCCCCACGACCATCCCCGCGAGCTGGACGCGGCCCGCGTGGCCCGTCAGCTGACTCGGAGAGAGCGAGGGATTTCCGCCTCCCGCGATCGAGGTGTAGACGAGGAAGATCGCGAGTGCACCAGCGACCGCGAGCGCGATCACGAGCCGCGCCGGGCTTGCTTTCCGGGCCACGCGGGAAGTCTAGCCCCGGCGAACGCCAGGGAAACGCGCAAGCGTGCGCTTGCCAGCCTCCGCCGGCGCGACTACCGCTCGCTGGCCGCGGGCATGCGTCGATCCGGCATCCGATAGCCGTGTTCGACGCAGAGCGTTCCCGGAGACTCCTCCGTGAGCGCGTCGCAGTAGCCCTTGCCGTACGCGGCGCGAATGAACGCGGCGACGACCTCGAGGTTCCAGTCGGTGACGTCAGCCGCCTCGCGCCAGAGGTCGGTCAGGCGGAGGTCGATGTCGAGCTCGAGAAGATCGATGCGGGTGGGCTGCACGGGCACGTTTTCGAGCGTACGGACCGGATCGGACGGAATGGCGGCGACGGCGTCTACGCTGCCGCATGGCCCTGATTCGCGTCGGCCCGGCGCGTATGCCGTCCCGCGAGTCGCCGGAGGCGGCGCTCGAGATCGTCATCGAGCGCAGTTACACGGCCTGCGAGATCGACTTCGAAAGCGGGTTCTGGATGGACTACCCGTTCGCAGAGCGGCTCGGCGAGCTCGCGCGCGAGCGTGACATCGCACTCTCCGTGCACGCGCCGCTGTTCGGCTTCATGGGTCACCTGGAGACGACGGGCAGGAAGTTCTCCTCGGCCGTGGGCGCCCTCGACCGGAGCGCCGGCATTGCTACTGCGTGCGGCGCGGAGGTCGTCGTCTTCCACCCCGGCTTTCTGCTCGGGCGATCCCGGGAGGACGCGATCGACGTGGTGGTCGAGCAGCTCGGCACCCTTCGGGAGCGGCTGGAGGGCAAGGGCCGAGCCGTGCCCTTCGGCATCGAGGTCATGGGGCGCGTGCGAGATCTCGGATCGGTCGACGACGTCGTCGAGATCTCGCGGCGCGTCGGCTGGGTGCGACCCGTGCTCGACTTCGCACACATGCACGCGACGAGCGACGGGGCGTTCCTCGAGGTGGAACCGTTCGCCGGGGCGCTCGCGAGCGCGGACGGAGTGCTCGCACCCGACGCGCCGTTCCACATCCACTTCTCCGACATCGCGTTCGCGAACCGCAACGAGACGAAGCACCTGCCGTACGGCGAGGGGACGCTGCGCGCGGATCCGCTTCGCGCGGCGCTCGACCGCTTCGACCGCCCGGCGACGGTCATCTCCGAGTCTCCGGACGAGGAGTCGTCCCAGGCCATCCGCAAGGTGCTGGTGGGCGCCGCCGGTTCGGGCGCCTCGAGTTAGCTACTGGGCGCGCGCGAACCCGGATTCGCGTGACCCTGGCTCGACCAGCTCGGGTACGAGCTCGGCGAGCCGCGCCCGGTGGATCATCGCCTCGTCCTCCCGTCCTCGCGTGTGGAGGAAGTCCGCGAGAAGCTCGAGCGGCTCGAGCTCGAGATGCGTGAACGGGCTCTGCTGGGCGATCGCGAGCGCCTCTCGGATCAGCTCCTCGGCCTCGACGTCCCGACCCTGCGCGGCGCGGACGTGACCGAGCGCTCCCGTCGCGGCCATGCGGGCACTCGGGTCTTCCGGCCCGACTCCGGCCACCGCCTCGAGCGCGAGCCGCTCCGCCTCCTCGAGCCTCCCAGCCTCGACCAGCGTGCATGCAAGCTGCGCCTGCGCCTCGGGAAGAAACCCGCGGTCGCCGCGCGCCGCCGCCGACCGCGTCGCCTCGCGGAGGAGCTTTTCCGCGCGCTTGACGTCGCCGCGCCTCCGGGCGAGCGCGCCCAGCTGGAAGATGGCATACCCGGCGAAGTGCTCCAGACCCAGCTCGGTGGCAGTCTGTCGGACCTCTTCGTAGATCGTCTCCGCCGCATCGAGCTCCCCCTTTTGCCGCAGGAAGTGCCCGTAGGCGAAGGTTGCTCCGATCCGCGCCCGAACGCTCCCGCTCTCGCCGGCGAGCTCGAGCGCGCGCGTGATCGCGAGCTCCGCCTCGTCCAGCTCGAGACGGCCGAGATGCAGCGTGGCAAGCGCCTGCGACGCGATCGTCTGCAGATCCTTGCGCCCCGAGTCCATCGCCACGCCGTATGCCCGTTCCGTATCCCGCACTGCGGCGTCGACGTCGCCACGCCAGGCCGCGATCGTGACTCGCAAGCTGAGCGCATCGAAGTGAGCAGCCGGGTCGTCCGCGGCTGCGAGGATCTCGAGCGCCTGGTCGACCAGTACCTTCGCGGCGGCCGGGTCCGCCTCGCGGCGGAGCTTCGCCTCGCCGAGCGCGGTGAGCGCGATCGCCTCGATCACGCGGTTGCCCTCGAGCTCTGCCTCGCCCCGCACCCTCTGCATCTCGACCTCGACGGTGGCGAGGTCCGCGAGCCTCCAGGCTGCGCGGGCGGCCAGGTAGCGGGCAGAGAGCGACGGATGCAGCTCCTGTGAGCGCGACGCGAGCTTGCGCGCCGTGGCGTACGCCTCGCGCGCCATTGCTCGACGCGCACCCTTGACAAGCGCCGCAGCGGTCTCCTTCGCGAGGTCTTCGGGCGGCGCGCCTTCTAGCTCGGTCAAGAACTCGACCGCCTGGTCGAGGTGGTACGCACGGATCTCGAGCAGCTCTTCCCCCGGGCGCTCGCCGAGCCACCCGGCGAAGCGCGCATGGTGCTGAGCGCGCGCGAGCTTGGCCAGGCTTGTGTACGCCACCTCGCGGATGAGCTGGTGCTTGAACCGGTACGCCTTCTCGCCCGAGATCGAGGATCGGGGCTCGCGGAGGAGGAACTCGCGCGTGAGGAGGTCTTCGAGGATCCCGTCGACGTCCTCGAGATCGGGCGACACGTACTCGATCGCCGCCTTCCAGAACACGCGCCCCACGACGGACGCCCGCTGAAGGAGCGTCTTCTCGGCGGGCGGGAGATGGTCGATGCGCGCCGCGATGAGCGCCTGGAGCGAGTCGGGGATGCCGTCCGACACCTCGTCGCGGGCGTCGCTCTCGACGAGCATCCGGATCATCTCCTCGACGAAGAGCGGATTGCCCTCGGTGCGCTCGAGTACCTCTTTCGGGAGCGACGGCGGGATCTCGCCGGAGGCGCCTGCCAGCTGGCCGACGAGCTTCTCGACGAGGAGCTCGCTCTCCTCCTCGGACAGCGGCTCGAGCTCGATCGCCGTCGAGCGCACGCGTCCTCCGCCCCATCCCGGTCGCTGCTCGAGGAGCTCGGGTCGGGCGAGACAAAGGATGAGAAGTGGTGTGCGAACCAGGTCGGCCAGGTGCTCGATGAGATCGAGCAGCGGCTCCTCCGCCCAGTGGATGTCCTCGAAGAGGAGGACGAGCGGCTGCACGTCGCCGAGGGACTCCATGACCTGGCGCGCCGCCCAGGCGATCTCCTGCGGGCTGCGATCGCCCTCGAGCGCCTCGAGCATGCCCGCGGCGAGACCGAGCACGTCGGCGACGGTCTCCTCCTCGCAGCAGGCGCGGAGCTTCTCGAACGCCTCCTCGAGCGGGTCGTCGTCGGTGATGCCGGCGGCGGACTTGATCATCTCGGCAAGTGGCCAATAGGTGACGCCTTCGCCGTACGGGAGACAGCGCCCGGAGAGGACGCTCGCGCGCTCGAGTCCGTCCACGAACTCACGGGTGAGCCGGCTCTTCCCCACGCCGGGCTCGCCGTAGATCGTGAACAGGTACGCACGACCGTCCCGCACCGTGCGGGTGAACGTGTTCGAGAGAAGATCGAGCTCGGCGTCCCTGCCAACGAGCGGTGCCCTTGGTCCCGCGGGTCGCGCGCCGCCGTCGAGCGTGCCCATCACGCGCCACGCACGAGCCGGTGCGCCGAGGCCCTTGAGCTCGAGCGGACCTGCGTCCTCGACGACGAGCCCGCCGGCGGCGAGACGGTGTGCCGTCGGCCCGATCAGGATCTCGCCCGGCATCGCAACCTGCTGCAGCCGCGCGGCGAGGTTTACGGCTTCTCCGGTGACGAACGAGGACTCAGCGTCATCCACGACCAGCTCGCCCGCCTCGATCCCGATCCGGGCCTCGAGATCGAGCTCGTCCACTGCCTCTCGCATCGCGACGGCCGCTCTGGCGGCGCGCAACGCGTCGTCCTCGTGCGACTGTGGAACGCCGAACGCGGCGAGAACCGCGTCGCCCGCGAACTTCTCGACGATTCCCCCGTGGATCGTGACGCAGTGGGAGACGCGCTCGAAGAACTGCGTGACGCGACGCCGGACGACCTCGGGATCGGACGCAGTCACCATCCGCGTCGAGTCGACGAGGTCCACGAAGAGCACGGTCGCGAGCTTCCGCTCCACCATTGAAGTGTAGAAACGTCGTCGGGGCCGGGCGGAATCCCTCCCGACTAGAGTCCCTCTCGTGCTGGACGCGAGCGTCTTCAAGGCGTACGACGTCCGCGGCGTCTACCCGAACGAGCTCGACGAGGAAGGGGCGTACGCGATCAGTCGTGCGTACGTGGAGCACTTCGAGCCGAAGCGGATCGCTGTCGGACGCGACATGCGCCTGTCCGCGCCGACGATGGCCGCGGCCGTCGTCGACGGTGCCCGCGACGGCGGCGCCGACGTGCTCGACATCGGGCTCGTCGGCACGGAGATCCTCTACTTCGCCGTCGGCGACCTCGGACTCGACGGCGGGATCTGCGTGACCGCCTCGCACAACCCGAAGGAGTACACGGGGATGAAGATCGTCCGCCGCGGCGCGCTCCCCGTCGGCGGGGACTCGGGGCTGAGCGAGATCCGCAGTCGCGCAACCGCCGGCTTCGGCCCGGTGCAGAAACGGGGAGAGGTCGCGAGCGAGGACGTCTGGCCGGGGTTCGTCGAGAAGGCGCTCTCCTTCGTCGATTCAGGAGCGATCTCCGCGCTTCGCGCGGTCATCGACGCGGCGAACGGCATGGCCGGGGTCGTCCTCCCGCCGGTTCTCGACCGCCTTCCCCAGCTCGACGTCGTCCGCTGCTACTTCGAGCCCGACGGAAGCTTCCCGAACCACGAGCCGAACCCGCTGCTTCCCGAGAACCGGGAGTTCATCGTCGAGCGAACCCGCGCGGAGAACGCCGATCTCGGTGTCGCCTTCGACGGGGACGCCGACCGCTGCTTCTTCGTCGACGACACCGGCGAGTTCGTGCCTGGGGACTTCGTGACCGCGCTCCTCGCCGAGGCGGTGCTGGAGAAGGAGCCCGGCGCAAAGGTGATCTATGACGTCCGCGCGAGCTGGGCGGTTCCCCAGACGATCGAGCGAGCGGGCGGCACGGCGCTCGTCAACCGGGTCGGGCATGCCTTCATCAAGCAGCGGATGCGCGAGGAGGGTGCGACCTTCGCCGGCGAGGTCTCGGCGCATTACTACTTCCGGGACTTCTCCCAGGCCGACTCGGGCACCGTCCCGCTCCTCCTCATGCTCGAGCTCCTCTCGCGACGCGGCCGCAAGCTGTCGGAGCTGCTTGCCCCGTATCGGGAGCGGTTCTTCCTCACCGGCGAGATCAACACCCGCGTCACCGACGTCGCGTTGAAGATCCAGGAGCTGAAGGAGCGCTATGCGGCTCTGGGCGGCCGGATCTCACATCTGGACGGAATCTCGGTCGACTTCGACGACTGGCACTTCAACGTTCGCCCGTCGAACACCGAGCCGTTGCTGCGCCTCAACCTCGAGGCACTGTCGCTCCCGCTCATGGAGGAGAAGCGAGACGAGGTGCTCGAGCTGATCCGCGCCTAGCTGGCCTAGGCGGCGGCGTCGTTCGACGCGCATAGGATCGCCGCGTGACCGATTCGCTCGAGCTCGGCCGCGCCACGGATCAGCGGCCCCCGTTCAAGTACTCGGCGCTCGCGCGGGTCTGGTTCTCGGACACGGACGCGCAGGGGATCGTCTACTACGGCCGCTATCTCCCCTACTTCGACCACGCGCGCGTCGAGTATCACCGGCACCTGAGCCACGAGCCGTTCGCCGAAGCCGGCGGCGACTTCGTGATGCGGGCGCTGAACGTCGAGTACCACGCGCCGGCGCGGTTCGACGACCTCATCGAGGCGTTCGTGCGCGTCAAGCGCATCGGCCGCACGAGCATGACCTACGAGTGCGCCGCCTACCGGCTCCCGGAGGAGCTGCTGATGGTGGTGGCGGAGCTGATCGTGGTGCTCGTCGACCTCGACGAGCGGCGCGCCATCCCGATTCCCGAGGGGATCAGAGCAGTGGTGCGGTCGTTCGAAGGAGACGACCTCGAGGAGTCGCCGTGAGCAATGGCGCAGGCGAAGCGCTCGACCGGATCATCGAGGGCGGCGGCGAGGCCGACGACGTCCTGCGGCGGGTCGTCGAGCTCCTCGCGGCACAGCCCGGCGTCGAGTGGGCCGGTCTCGCCTTCGTCGAGGGCGACTCGCTCGCACTCGGTCCCGGCGCAGGCGCGGCGAACGAGCCGGCACGTAACCGCACTCCGATCCTCTACGACGGCTCACTCGTCGGCGAGCTCTGGGTGGACGGTCAGGCGGACGAGGACCTCGTCGCACGCGTCGCCGCCGCGGTCTCGTCGTACGTGCTCATCGGCTGGGACACGCAGGGCCAGACCTGGGAGCCCTGAGCTCGAGCCCCCGATCGCGGGGAGTGGGAAGAGATATGCCGCGCGCCCGCCGCGGAGGGTGAGCGCGCGGCTCCCTTCCCCTCTCCCCAATCTCGTCTTAGTCACGCGTTCGGGGGATGCAATCCCTCGTTCGAGGTACCCCTGTCCTCGAACGAGCGAGCACTCGATCGAGGGAACGGCTCGTCGTTCGGAAGCGGCGTCAGGCGGTGGGGCCTGGCGGCGGACCGTCGGGGGCGCCGCCGGCGTGCCAGTGGAACCCCTGTCCGGGCCGGAACCGGTGGTAGCCGAAGCCGCCGGGAGAGCCGAAGAACGGCCGCCCGAGCATCGGCCCAACCCGGAACTTGTCGCCGGGGAACTTGCCGTTGACGAGATCGGTGACCGCTTGCTCGAGCGTGCTCTTCGCCTTGTCGGCCTGCGCGGAGGTTAGTCGCCCGGCGGCGACGGCAGCGTCGATCTTCGCCTCCGCGTCCTTCACGAGAGCCTGGACGAGGCCGTCGACCGACTTTCGCTGGTCCTTCGCGATCTGCGCGAGCGTCTTCCCGCTCGCGAGCTGCGTCCGGAGCTCCGCCTCGGAGAGGCCGAGGTACGACGCTGCGGCGGAGAAACCACGCATGAACGGGCCGCCGGAGTGCCCCGGACCGAACGCACCCCGAGCGCCGAAGCCGCCGAGGACGAACGGCACGCCGCCGGCGTCGATCCGCGCCTTGAGCGCGTCACCCTGGTCCTTCGTGAGCTTTCCTGCGGCGACGGCGGCGTCGACACGGTTCTTCAGAGCGTTCTCGAGGGCGGCGCTGAGCTGGTCGGAGGAGACACCGAGCTGCTTGGCTGCGTCGTCGATGACCGCCTGGTTCTCCGCTTTCGGAGACCAGACCTGTGACGCCGCGAAAGCGGCTCCGCCGCCGGCGACGGCCACCGCCGCGGCGGCTCCGGCTGCGATCTTGACCTTCGTGCTCATCGCCATCTTCAATCCCTTCGGGCTCGGGTCGACTCCGCGACTCATCTCAGCAGGGCTGTCTAAGACGCTCCTAAAAGCTTCCTAAGAAGTCGGCCACTCGTCAACGGGCGTCTCCTGCGCCGTCCGGAACCGCGGTCTCCGCCGCCAGGATGCGCCCCTCCTTGCATCGGTCCTCGCCGACGGCAGCTCGGCGAGCATATAGGTCACGTAGAACACGGCTGCGCTGAGAGAACCAGCCCAGGGTGAACGTGCGCTGAGAAGCCGGAAAGAAATGGCTAAGAAGCGACGGTGGCGACCGGCGCGTGCCCGTTGAGCCGCAGGGTCATCACCGTTCCTCCGCCGACCGCCTGCTCGGCGACGACCTCTCCGCCGTGCGCTTCCGCGACCTGCCGCACGATCGCGAGACCGAGCCCGGAACCGGGGAGGCCGCGCGCCGAGCGGGCACGGTAGAAGCGGTCGAACACGTAGGGGAGATCCTCTTCCGGAATGCCCGGGCCGTGATCCCGCACCGTCACCTCGCCGTCTCGCACCTCGAGTCGGACCTCACCGCCTGGCGGGCTCCACTTGGCGGCGTTGTCGAGGAGGTTGGCGATCGCGCGCTCGATCGTCGCCGGCACGCCGCGAACGGTCGCCTCCGAGATGTCGGCGGTGAACGTCACCTCGGAGCGGTTGCGGCGGGCCCGCTCGAGCGCCTCCGTCGCGATGAGGTCGAGCCTGACGTCCTCCGGATTCGCGTTCTGCTGCTCGGCGCGCGCGAGCTCGATGAGCTCGGAGATCAACGTGGTCATCTCACCCACCTGCTCGACGACGTCCGAGAGCAGCCGCCGTCGCTCCCCGCTAGGCAGTGCACGGTCGCCCGCGAGGACCTCGATGTTCGTCCGCAGGCTCGTGAGCGGCGTCCGGAGCTCGTGGGACGCGTCCGCCACGAGCTGCCGCTGCGCACGGGTGGACTCCTCGAGCGCAGCAAGCATCGAGTTGAACGTCGTGGCGAGACGGCTCAGCTCGTCGCGCCCGCTGACGTCGATCCGCTCGGACAGGTCTCCGGTCTCGGTGACGTGCTCGGCGGTCTCGGTGAGCCGACGAACGGGTCGGAGAGCCGCCCGCGACACCACGAGGCCGAGAGCCGCGGCGAACGCGATCCCGGCGCCGGCGATGAGGAGCAGGAGGAGCCCGAGATGCCTGAGAGTGTCGTCGACCTCGGTCAGCGGCCGCGCGACCTGCACCGCGTATCCGGGCGAGTAGGGGAACGTGAGCACGCGGAGATGCGTCCCCTCGACGTCGATGTCCTCCCTGAAGGAACTGGAGGTTCCGCGTGCGACGGCGAGCTCCGCGTCGCCGACCGGCAGCGGGGTGCTGTCGCCCGGCGGGCGGATCGTGCTTCCGTTCGACTTCACCACCTGGATGTAGACGTTCGGCTCGCCGAACCCCGGGCGCAGCGCGAGGAAGGTCTCGCCCGTCGGGGACGTCATCGCCTCGAGCGGGAGATGGGCGATCTGATCCGCGCGCTGGTCGAGCGTCTGGTCGATCGGCGCTCGGATCTGCCCGCGGGCCACGAAGTAGACGACGGCCGACGCGAGGACGACGGCGAGCGCGACAGCGACGGCCGAGGCGAGAGCGATGCGGGCACGGAAGCTCATGCGCGAATCATCACTGCTCGCGGAGCGCGTACCCGACGCCGCGAACCGTGTGGATCAGGCGCGTGCCGCCGTCGGCCTCGGTCTTGCGCCGCAGGTACCCGATGTAGACGTCGAGCGAGTTCGACGTCGGCCCGAAGTCGAACCCCCAGACCCGCTCGAAGATGATGGAGCGCGTCAGCACCTGGCGGGGGTTACGGAGAAAGAGCTCGAGGAGCGAGAACTCCGTCCGCGTCAGCTCGATCGGGCGGCCTCCCCGGGTCACCTCGCGCGTGCCGGGATCGAGCTCCAGATCGGTGAATCGAAGGATGTCTGACGACCCGTTCGCCGCCCGCCGGAGCAACGCCCTGAGCCGCGCGAGGAGCTCGGCGAGAGCGAACGGCTTCGGCAGGTAGTCGTCCGCCCCCGCGTCGAGCCCCGCCACCCGGCTGTCCACCTCCGCGCGCGCGGTGAGCATCAGCACGGGCAGCGTGCTCCCCGACTGGCGAAGCCGGCGACAGACCTCGAGCCCGTCGATCCCGGGCATGAGGATGTCGAGGATCACGGCCTCCGGCTGGGACTCGAGCGCGAGCCGGTCGAGCGCCTGCTCACCGTCCGCGGCGAGCTCGACCTCGTACCCCTCGAGCTCGAGCGCGCGCCGGAGCGAGTCGCGCACCGCAGGCTCGTCGTCGACGACGAGAATGCTCATCCCGGAATTGTGCGCATCGACTGTGAGAGTCGGGTAAGAGCGACCCCGCACGAACGTGCTCGGCGCCCGGTCTTAGCGACTTCTTAGCCCCGTCTCAGCCGCTCTTCACGAAGGTGCTGCGATCGTGTGTGGCGAACACCGACTCGAAAGGACTGCCGAATGAAACCTCGCACCCGCTCCCTCGCCCTCGCCGCCGCCCTTGCCGCCGCGCTCGTCGTCGGCGTGGGCGCGGGTGCGTTGGCCTTCGCCGCGTTCGGTGATGATGGCGGCACCACGGTCGTCCGCCAGGTAACGGTGAGCGGCGCACAGCCGACAGCGGCGGGCGCCCTGACCGTCGGCCAGGTCTACGACAAGACCTACAGGTCCGTCGTCGAGATCACGGTCGACTCCACGTCCGGATCGCCGTTCGGTCAACAGCAGCAGCAGGCGCAGGGCTCCGGCTTCGTCTACGACGAGAACGGGGACATCGTCACCAACGAGCACGTGGTCGACGGCGCGAGCTCCATCTCCGTTCGCTTCTGGAACGGCGCGACCTACAAGGCGAAGCTCGTCGGAAGCGACTCGTCCACCGATCTCGCGGTGATCAAGGTGAGCGCGCCCGCCTCTCTGCTGACCCCGCTCGAGCTCGCAGACTCGAGCAAGGTTACGGTCGGCGATCCGGTGGTCGCGATCGGGAGCCCGTTCGGGCTCGAGGGAACCGTCACGAGCGGGATCGTCAGCGCCCTCCACCGAGCGATGGAGGCGCCGAACAACTTCACGATCAACGACTCGATCCAGACCGACGCGGCCATCAACCACGGCAACTCCGGCGGTCCGCTCCTGAACGGGCTCGGTCAGGTGATCGGGATCAACGCCCAGATCGACAGCGAGTCCGGTGGCAGCGACGGCGTCGGCTTCGCGATCCCGTCGGACACGGTGCGGGCGATCGCTTCTCAGCTCGTCCAGAGCGGGAAGGTCGAGCACGCGTACCTCGGCGTGCAGATCGTCGCGATCCCGTCCGACGTCGCGAGGCAGCTCGGCGTCCCGGAGGGCGTCGAGGTCACGAAGGTCGTCTCCGGCACTCCAGCGGACGACGCCGGCCTCCGCGCATCGACGGGACAGAAGGTCGTCGACGGGCAGTCGTATCCGACGAGCGGAGACGTGATCGTCGGGTTCGACGGCAAGACCGTCACGTCCGCCGCCCAGCTGCAGACGCTCGTCGACTCGAAGCGCCCCGGCGACAAGGTCACGGTGACCTACGTCCGCGCCGGCAAGACCAAGGCCACGACGGTCACGCTCGACACGCGACCGTCGTAACCGTCCCGATCCCGCCCGGCGCGGCTCACCGGAGATAGAGTCGCGCCGTGGCGGGCGGCTGGAAGAGCGTCAGGCTCGAGGAGATCGAGCCGATTCCGGTCGTCGGCGGGACGCTTTTCTGGCGTCCAGTGCGGAGGACGCTCGACGTCGGCGCATTCGGAGTCAACGCCTACACGGCGCCGAAAGCCGGCGACGAGGTGGTCGAGGAGCACACCGAGGAGTCGCTCGGGCACGAGGAGATCTACGTCGTCCTCCAGGGCAGAGCGACGTTCACCCTGGACGACGAGACGCTCGACGCGCCAGCCGGGACCGTCGTCTTCGTGCGTGACCCGAAGGTCAAGCGGCACGCGCAGGCGGCCGAGGCAGACACCGCGGTGCTCGCCGTCGGAGGCCCACGGGGCGGTGCCTACGAGCCGTCTCCGTGGGAGGACTACTTCGCGGCCGAGCGGCATCGCACCGCCGGCGACTTCGAGGCGTACCGAGCGGAGCTCGCCGATGCGCTCGAACGCCGGCCCGATCACCCGGCGACGCTCTACAACCTCGCGTGCGCCGAGGCGCTCGCCGGGCGATCCGACGACGCGCTCATGCACGTCTCGCGCGCGCTCGAGCTCAAGCCGGAATGGGCGGACATGGCCGCGAAAGACGACGATCTCGCGTCGCTCCGCGAGCTTCCCGGCTGGCCGCTCTCGCCGAGCTGATCGCCGTTCGACACGGTGGCCTTGGGCACACGCCTTCGCGTGAGGGAGAATGTGCCGAGGTGAACGATGTCCGCGTCTGAGAGAGAAGCGAAGGACAGAGGAGGCTGGTTGCTCTGGATCGCCGTCGCCGTCGCCGTCGCCGTCCTCGTCCTCGTCGTGATCGTGTCTTGTTTCCGTGGCTCGCGTCGTACACGCTCGTCCCTGGTTCTTTCTCCTCGCCCTAAGCGGCGCTCCGAAGAAGCGGGGTGAGCCGCAGGCAGGACGCTGCGACACCGCAAGCTTCGGCAGCCGGTCGGGGGCGCTCGCTCCGCTCGGCGGGAGCAGAGCGCGTCCCAGGCGACTCAGGACGGTGTGACGCGGTACGCGTCGAAGACGGCGTCCAGGTTCCTGAGCGCCGTCAGGAGGCTGCGAAGCTCCTTCACGTCCCCGACCTCGGCCGTGTACCAGTTCCGCGCCATTCCGTCCTCGACCACGCCGCCGTAGGAGACGATGTTCGCGCCGTGCTCGGCGAAGGTGCGCGCGACGTCCTCAAGCAGGCGCGCGCGGTCCCAGGCGTCGACCGCGACCTGGACGAGGAAGCCCGCCGACGTGCCGCCCTCCCACTCCACCTCCGTGAAGCGCTCGGGGTTCCGCTGGAGGGCCTTCACGTTCGGGCAGTCGACGCGATGCACGGTGATCCCGCGGCCCAGCGAGATGTAGCCGACGATCGGGTCGCCAGGGACCGGTGTGCAGCACTTCGCGAGCCGCACGAGGACCTTCTCCACGCCCGGGACGCTGATCCCGAGACGGTCGCTCGCGAGTGCCGTCCTTGCCTTCGGCGGCTTCGTCGTGACGGCCGGCTCGGCGGCGACCTCGTCCGTCTTCAGCCGCTGGATGACCTTGTTGACGATCTGGCCCGGCTGGAGCTTCCCCGCGCCGAGCGCGACGTAGAAGTCCTCGGCCTTCTTGAAGCCGGTCTCACGGATGACCTGCGCGAGGACACTCGAGCCCTGGAGCTTGCGATACGGAAGGTTCTGCGCCTTCAGCGCCTGGTCGAGGAGCTCGCGGCCCTTGGCCTCGGTCTCGCCCCGTGTCTCGCGCTGGTACCACTGCCGGATCTTGTTGCGGGCGCGTGAGGACGTCGCGAGTGCGAGCCAGTCGCGCGACGGGCCGCGGCCCGACTTCGAGGTCAGGATCTCCACGAAGTCGCCGTTCTGGAGCTTGTAGTGCAACGGGACTATGCGCCCGTTCGCCTTCGCCCCGACCGTCCGGTGGCCGACGTCCGTGTGCACGGCGTACGCGAAGTCGATCGGCGTCGCTCCGGACGGGAGCACCTTGACCTCGCCCTTCGGCGTGAAGACGTAGACCTCGTCCGAGAAGAGATCGGTGCGGAGGGTCCGCATGTACTCGCGGGGGTCCTGCTCTTCCTGCTGCGAGTCCATGAGCGACTTGACCCACCGGAGCCACTCGTCGTCGGCCTTCGCGCCACGGCCGCGCTTGTAGAGCCAGTGCGCGGCGACGCCGTACTCGGCCTGCTCGTGCATCTCCCGCGTCCGCACCTGGATCTCGAGCGGCCGCCCCTCGGGTCCGATCACCGTCGTGTGGAGGGAGCGGTAGCGGTTGAGCTTCGGCATCGCGATGAAGTCCTTGAAGCGGCCCGGCATCGGCTTCCAGAGGGAGTGGACGAGACCGAGCGCCGCGTAGCAGTCGCGCGTCCCGTCCTCGTCCGCGCGCTCGCAGACCACACGCAGCGCGGTGAGGTCGTAGATCTCGTTGAACTCGCGGCCGCGCTTGGCCATCTTGTCGTAGATGGAGTAGAGGTGCTTCGCGCGGCCGGTGATGTCCGCGGGCACGTCGGCCTTCAGGAGCTCCTCGCCGAGGATCGCGGCCGCCTTGTCCGCCTGCGCCTCGCGATCGGCGCGCTGGTCGGCGACCATCGCCTTGATCTCCGCGTACTTGCGCGGGTGGAGGATCTGGAACGCCAGATCCTCGAGCTCCCACTTGAGCGCGTGGATCCCGAGCCGGTGCGCGAGCGGCGCGTACACCTCGAGCGTCTCCCGTGCCTTCTGCGCCTGCTTCTGCTTGCCGAGGTACTCGATCGTCCGCATGTTGTGCAGGCGGTCGGCGAGCTTGATGAGGATGACGCGAACGTCCTGCGCCATCGCGACGATCATCTTCCGGTAGTTCTCGGCCTCCGCCTGCTCGCGGCTCTGGAAGCTGATCCTCGTCAGCTTGGTGACGCCCTCGACGAGGTGCGCGATCTCCGCGCCGAACTCCGCGCGGAGCTCCTCCATGTCCGCGCCCGTGTCTTCGACGACGTCGTGCAGGAGCGACGCGGCGATCGTGTGCTCGTCGAGATGGAGCTCCGCGCAGATGCGCGCGACGCCGAGCGGGTGATGGATGAACTCCTCGCCGGACCGCCGCACCTGACCCTCGTGCGCGCGCTCGGCGAACTCGAACGCTCTCCGCAGGAGGTCGCGATCGACCTCCGGGTTGTAGTCGGAGACCTCGGCGATGAGCTCCTCGACGAGGTCTTCGTGGTGTCTCTTGGCGTCGAGAACGCTCATCGGCTCAGTGTACTGGCGAGCCTTCGAGACCCCTTCCTGCCTTTTCGGCGGTCCGGGACCGTACTGCGGCGGAGAGGAACGGCCCCCCGAACGGCGAACAGCGACCTCCCATGCTTGCCCTCAGGCGATGGCTTCGACAGCGCTCGGCGCGGCGCCTCGCGGTCGCGATGCGCGACGCGCTCGTCCCGTCGCGCCCCGGGCTCGGCTGACCCGACTCGAGCTAGGCGGCTCGCGGCAGCGCCTCGTCGAGAAGGGCGCGAAACGTCTCGGACTCGAGCAGCTGCCGACGCCGCCCGACCTCGTCGTCGAGCCCGAGCTCGGCGAAGATCCTGCCCGCGTCCGGCGTCCACGCGCTCGCGCCTGCGCGCCAGAGCTCACCCAGCGAGCTCCGCAGCTCCTCGTACCGCTCGGGCGTGTCGAAGAGCCGGCGGACGACGAGCTGCGGCGCGACGGTCCCGTTCCAGCGGTTCTCCTTGAGACGGCACGCGATGTCGAATCGGCCGACGGCGAGGAGCCGGTCGAGCTGTGATCCCTGACCGAACGCGATCGCGCTGCCTCCGTCGCGTCCGTGCTGACGGATGCGGAAGCGGAGATGCTTTCCGTCGCCGACGAGCGATGGCCCAACCGCCTCGCACGCGGGGACGAGCAGCGTCACGTCAGGGTTACCGAGTCCGAAGGGCGCGAGCCGGTCGAGCTCCTGCGCGAGGTCGAGCGTCAGCTCGTCGGCAGAGACGATCTCGTCGACCGTCGTCGTCGGGTAGAGGTCGTCCTCGGCCAGGGCTTCGTCCGCGTGAGCCGCGAAGGCCTCCGCGAACGACTCGATGTTCGAGCCGTCGATCGCCAGGCCTGCCGCTGCGCGATGGCCCCCGAAACGCTCGAGGTGCTCCGCGCAGGCACCCAGCGCGCCGTGCAGGTCGAAGGTCGGGATCGAGCGGCCCGATCCCTTCCAGCCGTCACCGGACCCCGCGATCAGGACGATCGGGCGTCGGTAGCGCTCGACCAGGCGTGAGGCCACGATGCCGATGACGCCCTCGTGCCAGCCCTCGTTCCAGAGGACGTAGCCGCGGCGCCGGCGCTTCGGCTCGGGCATCGACTCGACGACGCTTGCGGCCTCGCGCAGGATCCGGTCCTCGACCGCCTGGCGCTCGCGGTTCAGCTCCTCGAGCTCGGCGGCGAGCGAGCGCGCCCGCTCGTCGTCGTCCGTGAGGACGAGCTCGAGCGCGGCGTCCGGGCGGCCGAGACGCCCGGCGGCGTTGATCCGTGGCGCGAGCCGAAATCCGACCGCACCTGCGTCCATGGCCGCGGGATCGACGTGCGCGCTCTTCATCAGCGCGCGCAGGCCGGGACGTCTCGTGCAGGCGAGGACGCGGAGCCCGGCGGCGGCGAGCGCGCGGTTCTCGTCGACGAGCGGGACGACGTCCGCGATCGTCGCGAGCGCAACGAGATCGAGGTGCTTCTCAAGCGCGGGGTGATCGGCGCCGAGGAGCGCCTCGCCGAGCTTGCGCACGACGCCCGTCCCGCACAGCTCCGGGAACGGGTACTGCGACGGGCGCGTCGCGACGACGGGACAGTCGGGGAGCGTCTCCCCGGGGCGATGGTGGTCGGTGACGATGACCTCGAGCCCGAGCCTCTTCGCGTCCGCGACTTCCTCGACCGCAGTGATCCCGCAGTCCACGGTCAAGAGAAGGCCTACACCGTCCTCGGCGACGCGGGAGATCGTCTCGCGCGCGATCCCGTATCCCTCCTCGAAGCGGCTCGGGAGATGCCAGACGACGTCGGCGTCGAGCTCACGGAGGACGAGGACGGCGAGCGCGGTTGCGCAGATCCCGTCGACGTCGTAGTCGCCGTGGACGCAGATACGACGGCCCTCCGCGATCGCACCGCGCACCGCCTCGACCGCGGCGCGCATATCGCCGAGCAGGAACGGATCGTGCTGCGGGAGCTCCGCCGCCAGGAACCGGCGGATCTCCTCCGGATCCTCGTGCCCGCGGCGCACGAGCACCGACGCGGTCACCTCGCTCAGCCCCAGCTCGGCGGCAAGGGCGCTCGCCCGACTCCTGTCGAGGGGCTCGATCGCCCATGCTCCCGTCACCCGAAGGACGGTAGGCAGGGCGTCGGACGGCGATCAGCGTCTCATTGTTCGCCGCGTCGGCGGTGGATCGAGTCGAGGACGACCTTCACCCAGAGGACGACGATTCCGATCGTCGCGCCGACGACGACCACCGCGATCGGCGTCAGATACGCCATCTTCTCGAGCGACCACCCGGTCACGGCGGCGCCGACGAGCCAGATGAGGAGTACGGCGACGACGATCGCCGCGACGAGAGACGGCCGGGCGTTCACGTCGGAAACCCTAGATACGCTCAGAAGCGTGATCGCCGCGAACTACCGCTCCGGGGACGACTTCGTCGTCGAGTTCCTCGGGCACCGGTTCGAGTTCAACGCCGAGGACTTCGAGGAGCGCGTCACCGCCGCCGCGGTCAAGCTCGCGCTCATCGACTCGAACGACCTCGACGAGGACGAGGCCGCCGATCTCGTCGAACTCGTCGCCGACGGCCGCATCGTCGAGCCGAAGAGCGGCCTCGGCATCTACCTCCTCCGGCACTGGGAGCGGGTATCGCTCGTGAAGGGCGAGTCGCTCGTCTACTGGCTCCGCAAGCTGGTCTTCCGCGGCGCCTGGCTCGACCACCGCGTCAAGGAGGGACTTCTCGACGTGGCTTGGGAGGACAACACGGGCGACTTCGGCTATGCCGAGCCGGAGGGAAGCCGGCCGCTGATCGACCTGCAGCCCGTGCCCTCCTGGCGCGACCTCCAGTACCGCGGCTGACGCCGGATCCCCGCGGCGTCGGCTCGTCGACTGCCCGCGAACTGCGCTACTCGGCGACCGCGAAACCGAGGTGAGGACGCTCGGGATCCGGCGCCGAGATCTCGATCGACCGCACCGCGCCGATCGGAACGATCAGGCGCCGCGGCTCGGCGCCTCCCTCTTCGTCGTGGGGCGTGAACGAGAAGAAGCCGAAGCCGGGCTCGGCGCTCGTCGCCGCAAGCGTGTGACGCGACCCGTCCACGAGCTCCACGCACACCTGCGCCTGCTCCAGGCCGTTCTCCTGCGCGAAGTCGGCAGCGAGACGCGAGAGCCGGCTGACGAGCTCGTCGAGAGGGCCGGCCGCGCCCGGCGTCCAGATGGCGGACATCAGAAGAGCCCGCCGCTCTCGGACGCGGCACCGACGTGCTCTCGTCCGAGCGCGGTGATGATGCGCCCGCGCGGCGTGCGCTGCAGGAACCCGAGCTGAAGGAGATAGGGCTCGTACACGTCCTCGATCGTGTCCGGTTCCTCGCCGAGTGAAACCGCGAGCGTCGAGAGCCCCACGGGGCCGCCGCCGAACTTCTCCGCGATCGAGACGAGGA
The DNA here is from genome assembly GCA_963809405.1 of uncultured Actinomycetes bacterium. Classification (GTDB taxonomy): domain Bacteria; phylum Actinomycetota; class Thermoleophilia; order Gaiellales; family Gaiellaceae; genus GMQP-bins7. The sequence continues at coordinate 222,500 of CAWEJN010000001.1, read as the reverse complement.
GCTCCCGGTCGGTCCGCTCCAGCCCGACGTCGTCGACCTCGAGGAGCTCGAGCGCCTCGCGCGCGACGTCGAGGGTGACCGCACCCGCATGCCGCACCTGCGCAACGTCCCGGATGCGCTTGAGGATCCTGTTCGCGACGCGCGGCGTGCCGCGGGCTCGGCGCGCGATCTCACGGGTCGCCTCCTCCTCGATCTCGACCTCGAGGATGCGCGCCGAGCGGTGGACGATCGAGGCGAGCTCGTCCGACTCGTAGTACCCGAGGCGGAAGGTCATCCCGAACCGGTCGCGGAGCGGCGTCGTCAGGAGTCCTGTCCGGGTGGTCGCGCCGACGAGCGTGAACGGGGGCAAGTCGAGCGTCAGCGTCCGCGCGGCCGCGCCCTGGCCGACGATGATGTCGAGCCGGAAGTCCTCGAGCGCTGGGTAGAGGATCTCCTCGATCGCGCGGTTCAGGCGGTGGATCTCGTCGATGAAGAGGACGTCGCGCTCGTCGAGCCCCGTGAGGATCGCAGCCATGTCGCCCTTCTTTTCGAGCGCGGGGCCGGCGACCGTGCGCAGGCCGACACCGAGCTCCTCGCGGATGATCGTCGCGAGCGTGGTCTTGCCGAGGCCGGGCGGACCGACGAGGAGCACGTGGTCGAGAGCATCACCGCGACCCCGCGCCGCCTCGAGCGCGATCTCGAGCTGCTCCTTCGTCCGCTCCTGTCCGACGAAGTCGTCGAACCGGCGCGGGCGGAGCGTCTGCTCGACCTCCTCCTCGCCCTCGCGCAGCGCGGGCGCCAGGAACTGCGACGTCACGCTGCACTCCGGAGGGCCTCTCGGACCCGCTCCTCGGCGGGAAGCTCCGGGTCGACGGCCGCCAAAGCGCGCTCGGCTTCGGGGATGCTGAATCCGAGCTCCACGAGAGCGTCCCGTGCGACGAACTCGGTCGCGCCGTGGGTGTCTCCAGGCTCGATTGCGTCGGCGATCGAGCCCTTGAGCTCGAGCACGATGCGCTCGGCGGTCTTCTTGCCGATCCCGGGGATGACCTGGAAGCGCGCCGCGTCGCCGAGCGCGATGGCGCGCCGGAGCTCGTCGGGACGCCCGCTCGAGACGACTGCGAGCGCGACCTTCGGCCCGATCCCGGAGACTCCGAGCAGCCTGACGAAGAGCTCTCGCTCGCGCGCATCCGCGAAGCCGTAGAGCTGAAGCGTGTCCTCACGCACGTGCAGGTACGTCTCGAGCGTGACCTCGGCACTCGCGTCCGCGTTGCGGAGCGCGCTCGGCGTCGCCGCGACGAGGTAGCCGACGCCGCCGACATCGAGGACGAGCCCCTCGGCCGAGCGCCCCGCCGGAATCCCGCGCAGCCGCGAGATCACCCGACGACCTCGAGGAGCGGCGGAGCGAGCGCGTGACAGATCGCGACCGCGAGTGCGTCGGCCTCGTGCGAGGTGCCGGGCTCGGACTCGAGCGCGAGGATGAGCTTGACCATTCGCTGCATCTGTCCTTTCTCGGCCCGCCCGTAGCCGCAGACCGCCTGCTTGACGCGGGCGGGCGCGTACTCGGTGCACTCGACTCCTGCGGACGCGGCCGCGACGAGCACGGCGCCGCGCGCCTGCCCGACGGAGAGCGCGGTACGGGCGTCGGCTCCCACGAACGACTCCTCGAGCGCGACGGCGCGCGGCGCGTGCTCCACAATGAGCTCCTGCACGCCGCCGAAGATCGTCATCAGGCGGTCCTCCAGGCGCATGCGCGGCGCGGTCCGCCACACCCCCTGCGCGACCAGCCGGAGGCGACTTCCTTCTTCGTGGACGATGCCGTACCCGCACGCTGCCGTCCCTGGATCGATGCCGAGGACCCTCACGGCGAGAGGTTAGGCGTGCGCCCGGACGTCTCCTGCACGCGCACGGGATGCTGGCGGGGCGCTCGTGAGCGCCCCGCCAGCCCCGCGAGCGATCAGCAGTTCTTCTGCGTCCAGGCCTGGATGTGCTGCTCGGCAGCCTGGAGCTTCGCCTGGTTGAAGCCCTTGAGCGCGGATTGGATCTTCTGGAGGTCGGCGGCGCTCGGCGTCTGCCCCGAGCTGAGGTCGACCCCCTTCAGCGCGTCCGCGTACTTGGCGAACGCGTCGGCGAGAGTCTGGACGTCGGCGCGGATCTCGGAGGGAACTTCCTTCGCGAACGCCTGGAACTCCTTCGCGGCATCGGAGAGGTTGCCCGTTCCACTTCCGGCCGCGCTGAAGTCCTGGCCGATCTTCTGGGCGGACGCCGCGAGGTCCTTGCACTTGCCCGACGCGAAGTTCGGGGTCGTGACGTTCCCGGACGTCGTCCCGCCCGAGGTCGTCGTCGTCGAGCCGCGGTCGTCGTGGTCGTCTCGGTCGTCGTCGTCGTGTTCGAGCTCGCGTTGTTGCTCCCGCCGCAACCGGCGAGCGCGAGCCCGGCGAGCCCGACTGCGAAGACCATCAGCCAGCGCATCCAAGAACCTCCTGATCGAAGCTGCCCCTCCGCCCGCCCCGGCGGCGGGCCGTCACCGCGACCCTAACATCGCTGGAGGCCGGATTCCGGGCCTGCTCAGGACGCGCCGAGATGCTGCGAGAAGAACCCGACGATCGTCTCGTAGCAGCGAACGCGGTTCTCGAGCTTGAGCACGTCGTGCCCTTCGTCCTCGAACACGAGGTAGTCCACCGTCTTACCCTGCGACTGCAGCTCCTCGACGAGGTCGCGCGACTCCCGTTCGACGACCCGCGGGTCGTTCTGACCCTGGATCACGAGCAGGGGACACGCGATGTCCGAGACGTACGTCCGCGGGGAGCGCTCGACGAGGAACTCGCCGTCGGTCTCCGGCGAGCCGACCGACAGCGCGAAGTAGGACTTCCAGGTCTCCGGCAGGCGGTCGAGAAACGTGAGCAGGTCGTACGGGCCGAACATGTCCACCGCGGCGCGCCAGAGCTCGGGGTGGCGCCCGGCGAGCGTCAGGGTCATGTACCCGCCGTACGAGCGACCGACCACCCCGGCGCGGGTGACGTCGATCCGCTCGTCGCGCGGAAGAACCTGGGTCATCGCGTGGACGTGGTCGAGGCGGTCTTGGCCACCCCAGTCGCGGTCGACGTGCTTCGCGTACTGCAGTCCGTATCCGGTCGAGCCGCGCGCGTTCGGGACGAACACGGCGAAGCCCTCGAGCGTCAGGATCTGGATCAGCGGCATGGAGAACCACGCGAAGTTCGGACGCTCCTGGCTCTGCGGGCCGCCGTGGACGTAGTAGACGAGCGGCCGCGGCCCTCCGAGCCCGAGTTCGGGCGACGGGAGGTAGAGGCGGGCGGACACGCGGAGCCCGTCGTGCGAGTCGAATGACGCGTCCTCCCCGGGGGAGAGGAGCTCGGGCGCGAGACCGAGCGCCCGCTCGCGGGTCCTCCGGCCGGGAGCAGCGCCGTCCTGCGCGTCGAGGACGTACAGCTGCGTCGGATTCGTCGACGTGCAGAACCCGACCGCGAACCGGCCGCTGCCCTCGTCGTAGTGGAGCCCGTGGAGGACGCCTCCGGCGAGCTCACCGGCGCCCACGAGCACTCGCTCGACGGTCAGCGAGCGCCCTGGCTCGTCGAGCGTCGTCTCGTACGCCCACGAGCCGCCGTCGATGTTGTAGACGAGCGCGTAGCGGCCGCCCTCGAGGTGCTCGACCCGTTCGAGCTCGCCGCCTCCCTCGTGCTCGAGCCCGGAGACCGAGACCGGCTCGATCTCGCCCGGGCGCGCGAGGTCGAGGTAGCCAGGGCTGCCCGCGTCGTCGAAGAGCGTCGAGACGACGAGCGCGCCGGCACCGCTGACCGTCACGTGACCTGAGCTGAGGCCGGAGGGCGGATACTCGCCCCCCTCCTCCCGCTCGTCGATCGGCGTGCCGTACAGCACCGTGCGCGCGCCGTCGGCGTCGCGCTCGTAGAGGACGACGTCGCCGACCAGGTACTGGTCGGAGAAGATCACGCGCGAGTGGTCCGTGGTCCAGCCGACCGGGATCGATCCGTACTGGCTCTCGCCGAGCACCTCGACCTGCCCGGTGGCGAGATTCGCCCGGATCGCGCGGATGAGGGGGGCGTCTTTCGCCTCGCCGGCGAAATACGCGAGCCCGGTCGCGAGGTCGACGTCGACCAGATGGGAGCGATGGGCTACGAACGGATCGTCCGCGACCCGTTCGGGAAAGCCTCCCTCGAGCGGGATCACGTGCGGCTCGTAGTTCTCGTCGCCGTCGTGGTCGATCATCACGAGGATGCGCCCGAACGCAGGGAGCACGAAGAACGGGCGGCCTCCGAGCAGCTCGGGATTCTGGAGCGCGATCCGCGGCGGCAGGAGCGGCTCGGGCACGCCACCGGCCGCGTCCATCGCGTACAGGCTCAGATGGCCCGAGAGGTTCGAGACGAAGTACAGGCGATCCTCGGCGAGCTGAGGCTCGACGAAGACCCGAGCCGAGAGCAGCGACTCGATGCGATTCGCGGTCCGGCTCGCCACGGGGCTTACGACACTACCGCTTCGAGGACGGCCTCGGGGATGTCGAAGTTCGAGTACACGTCCTGGACGTCGTCCTGCTCCTCGAGCCCGTCGATCAGGCGCACCACCCGCTTCGCCGTCGACTCCTCGTCGATCACGACGGTCGACTTCGGGACCATCGAGAGCTCGGCGGATTCGATCGCGAGGCCGGCTCCCTCGAGCGCCTCCCGCACCGAGCTCAGGACCTCGGGCGCACACGAGACCTGGTACGTGGAGCCGTCGAGCTCGACGTCGTCGGCGCCCGCGTCGGCGGCGGCCAGGACGAGGTCGTCCTCGTCCACCCCATCGGAGGTGACGAGGAGCACCCCCCGGCGCTCGAACTGCCACGCGACTGCGCCCGTCGCCCCGAGGTTCCCGCCGTTCTTTGTGAAGGCGTGCCGAACCTCGGAGGCCGTGCGGTTGCGATTGTCCGTCAGCGCCTCGACGAGGACGGCGACTCCTTCGGGGCCGTATCCCTCGTAGACGACCGTCTCGAAGCCCGATCCCTCCGCGTCCGCCCCGCTCCCCTTCGCGATCGCCCGCTCGATGTTGTCCTTCGGCATCGAGTACGACCGCGCCTTCTCGATCGCGTTCTGCAGGGCGAGGTTCGACCCGGGATCGGAACCGCCCTCGCGCGCGGCGACGATGATCGCGCGCGAGAGCTTGGAGAAGAGCTTGCCGCGCTTCGCGTCCGCCGCGCCCTTCTTGTGCTTGATGCTCGACCACTTGCTATGCCCCGACATGCGCCGTCTCCTCGACCAGCTGCAGGAACCGCTCGTGTACGCGGGTGTCCTGGGTCAGCTCGGGATGGAAGGTCGCGAGCAGCAGGCGGCCGTCGCGGACGAGCACGGCCTCGCCGTCGAGCTCACCGAGCACCTCGACGTCGTCACCGAGCTCGCGGACTCGCGGCGCGCGGATGAAGACGCCGCGGAACGGGCGCTCCTCGCCCACGAGGTCGACGTCCGCCTCGAAGCTCCGCACCTGGCGGCCGTAGGCATTGCGCTCGACCTCGAGATCGGCGCGCGCGAGGTGCTCGCGGTCGAGCAGGATCATCCCTGCGCAGGTTCCGAAGATCGCTCCGTCGAACTCGCGGATGGCCTCGTCGAGGCCGTACAGCGCGGCGAGCTTCATGATCGTCGTCGACTCCCCGCCGGGGATGACGAGGCCGTGGAGGCCGTCGAGCTCCTCCGGGACACGCACCTCCCGGACCTCCGCGCCGAGCCCGCGCAACATCTGTGCGTGCTCTCTGAAAGCGCCCTGAGCAGCGAGGACGCCGATACGAACTGGTTCGCGCACGACGGTGATTCTAGGGAGAGCCGCCTCTTGTCCCGCGGCGGGCGGAAGTGCGCGAGACCGCTACCAGCCGCGGATCTCGAGGCGCTCGTCGTCCGGGATCGAGCTCGCGGAGATGCCCACCATGGGCTGCCCGAGACCGGTCGAGACGTCCGCGAGCACCTTCGCGTCGTCGAAGTGCGTCGTCGCCTCGACGATCGCGCGAGCCCTGCGGGTGACGTCGTCCACCCAGCCGTCGTGGTCGTCGAGCGGGTCGCGGCCGGACTTGAAGATCCCCGAGCCCACGAACACGCCGTCCGCGCCGAGCTGCATCACGAGCGAGGCGTCGGCGGGCGTCGCGATCCCGCCCGCCGTGAACGTGACGACGGGGAGCCGCCCGCTCTCGGCGACGAAGCGCACGAGCTCATACGGCGCCCGATGCTCCTTGGCGGCGGCGTAGAGCTCGTCCTCGCGCAGCGTCTGGAGCTGGCGGATGGCGCCGAAGACCGCTCGCATGTGCGTGACGGCGTTGACGATGTCGCCGGTGCCTGCCTCCCCCTTCGTCCGGATCATGGCTGCGCCCTCGGAGATCCTCCGCAGCGCCTCGCCGAGGTTGGTCGCGCCGCAGACGAACGGGACCGTGAAGCCCCACTTGTCGACGTGGTTCTCGATGTCCGCCGGCGTGAGCACCTCCGACTCGTCGATGTAGTCCACCTCGAGCGCCTGCAGGATCTGCGCCTCGGCGAAGTGCCCGATACGGCACTTCGCCATCACGGGGATCGTCACCGTCTCCTGGATCTCGAGGATCTTCTGCGGGTCAGCCATGCGCGCGACGCCGCCCTCGGCGCGGATGTCCGCGGGGACGCGCTCGAGCGCCATCACCGCACAGGCGCCCGCCTCCTCGGCGATCTGCGCCTGCTGGGCGTCGACGACGTCCATGATCACGCCGCCCTTGAGCATCTCGGCGAGGCCCGTCTTGACCCTCAGGGTGCCGTACTCGGCCACGTTCGGAGTGTATCCACGGCGTCCTCGCGGACGAGTCCGAGACGGCACGCGAGGGCCTGTGGATGGTCGCGAGGGACTTTGCCGATTTTCCGACTTTCAGACTGTGGAAAAGGTGGGGAAAGCCTCGCAATCCGCCACGCGATATGAGACAGATAACCGCCTACCGGCGCAACTCCTCTCCCCGCAGGCGTTTCGCCTGGCCCCGAAGTTGCGTCGTATGAAGCAGGGGGCCCGCCCACCCGGGCCCCCTGTCGTTTTCCGGCAGTGCCCGGCTACTCGGGAGGCTCGGGATCGTCGGCCGATGCGTCGCCGCGGTGGAGCATCCGGCCCACGCGACCGCCCGACTCCTCATGCTCGCGGTGCCGCTCCTCCCTCTTCGCCGCGATCTTCTCGTGCCGCTCGTCCTTCATGTCGGCGGCCTTCTCCTTCGCCCCGCCGTACGACTCCTTCACGAGCTTCGACCCGCCGCTCCAGCCGAACACCATGCAGATCAGGATGATCGCGAAGCCGATGTTGAAGGCGGTCGTGACGAGCTGCTGCCCGAGCGAGTAGGCGGTCGCGGTCGTCGAGCTCGTGTAGCTGTCGAGAGCGAACGTGTTGAACGCCTGGTTGACACCGACGCCGCCCGGCGTGAGCGAGAAGAGGTTCGCGAGCTGGTTCGATCCGAGGACGCTCATGACCGAGCCGAACGTGACGGGGATCCCGTACGCGGCGAGGAAGACCACGATCACGCCGATCTTCGCGATGTACCCGCCGGTCTGCGGTAGCAGGACGTCCTTCACGTACGCGCCGAGGTCGCCGAGGATTGCCGCACCCTGCTTCGCCTTCTCCCACATCACCTTGACCCAGCGCCAGAAGATGCGGAGGAGCAGGACGAGCAGGACGACGCCACCCACGATCACCCCGAGCGTGATCCCGGGATGGTTCGACATCGGCTGCCACTCGCTGCCGAAGCGGAAGTCGAACGAGCCGGCGATCGCGAGGAAGAGGTAGATGTAGATGAGCGTCCCGACGACCAGGTAGAAGATTTTCTGGACCATGTAGGCGGCGAGGATGCCGGGGAACGTCGCCCCCTCGACGATCGCGACGTACATGAGGAGCGTCACGAACGTGCCCATGTTCGCGGGCACGACGTTGTTCAGCGCGACGCCCGCGGCATACGAGGCGAGCACGCCCATGTACGTCACTCCGCCCGGATACGCGTAGCGCAGGATCCCGTACCAGCCGAGCGCGGTCAGCGTCGTCTGCAGGCCCTGGAAGATGCAGCCGAGGATCACGTAGCCGACCGAGATCTCGGTCAGCGTGTCCCAGAGATTCGAGAACCAGCCCCAGACGTCGATGCCGGCGAGCTGGAGGAGCCCGAGGACGACGAGCGTGCCGACGATCCAGGCGGCGATCCGCAGGATGCGCCTGCGCGAGCCCTCCTCCGAAGAGGCAGAGGGCGGCGGAAGCACTGCCTCGGACATCGCGGCCAGAGCCTAGAGCATCGACACGGAGCGCCCCGACCCGCCCCCCGTCGAGCTCTGGCACGCGCCCATCGCTATCCTCGCCCCGAACGACGACCGGAGGCAGTGATGTACCTGGCGCTCGAGCTTCGCGCCGAGATCGAGACCGCACTCGACGCCGCGACCGACGCGGATCGCTCCGAGCTACGCGTAGCCGTTCGGCTCGACGACTGGCAGCGGGAGGGCGGTGCCGCATATCCGGACGGGTCCGTCAAGACCGTGCTGGACGCACTGCGACGCTCGTACGCCGCGGAGCTCGACGAGTCGCTCGCGCACGGGTCGACGGAGGAGCTCCGGACCCGCGTCCGCGACCGCGTGGGCTGAGCCTCGCGACGTTCTCCCGGTCGGGCTGTCGCTCACGAGGCGTTTCGGATGGCGACGGTCCGGGCAGAGAAGGACACAAGAGTCGACGAGAGGGGTTGTCCATGCCGAGTCCTGCTCCAGTCGGAACCGCAGTCGTCACCGGCGAGATCTACCGCTGCACGAACTGCGGGTACGAGATCGACACGCTGTCGATCGACCAGCTGCCCGCCTGCCCGGACTGCCGGAGCCGCGACGGCTGGAAGCTCGTGACGGACGAAGACGACGAAGCGCTCACCTCGTGAGCGTTGGTGGTCGGCGCGGCGGCCCGTGAGATTCGGCCGGAGCCTTGACGCTCGCGCAAACGCCAGGCTCCGGCACTAGTCGTTGAGACGCTTGCCGCCGGGAATCGCCGGACGGCTTCACCGAGCCTGAACATGCGGCCCGGTCGACTCGGCGAGTGCGCTGGCCGAGAACGCTAGAAGTCGATGCGCATGACGACCCGGCGCGGGGTCGGATGGCCGACCTCCGCGAACCCGGCCTCGTCGAAGATGCTCCGCTTGCCGACGTGGAGCTCGCCCCAGGTGATGTCGTCTCCCGGCTTCGTGAGCATCGGGTAGCCTTCGAGGGCCCAGGCGCCACGCTCGCGCGCGAAGTCGACGGCGGCTCGCGCGAGGGCATAGGTGATCCTGCGTCCGCGGAAGCCCCCGCGGACGACGAAGCAGGTCAGCGCCCAGACGCTGGCGTCGTCTTGTCCTCCGATCGGCCGACCCAAGGGACGCGGTTGTTGCGGAGCAGGCGTGGGTGAGCGCTCCGCGGCGCGACCGCGCACCAGCCGACCGGGTCGCCCCCGAGGTAGGCGACGAGGCCGCTCGTCGTGTCCGATCTCGGATGGCCGCAGTCGGCTTGCTGGCGGAGGCGGAAGGCGAGCTCCTCGCGTCCGACCGACGCCCACGACTCCCCGGCAGCATCCTGAATCTCTGGCACTGGCACCTGGAGGGATCGCCGCGCTCCCCGAAGACGGCCTGCAGGTCCTCCCAGCTCGCCTCGTTCGCGGGGACGATCGTGAGCTCGGTGGTCGTCACGGTCACGGAGGCTACGCCGCCGCCGTCGCCATGCCGGAGGGTCGGAGCCCGTGCACCGCACTCCGTGCGTACATTGGAGGTCTCCGCAAGCGCATTCCCAGACGTCAATCCGACATGAGAACCTGTCGTCTCGAGAAATGGCCGGCGACCTTGGCCCTCGTCGTGGCTCTCGGGACGGCCGGATGCGGCGGTGGGTCGAGCGACACGCCGACGTCTACGTCAGCGACTCGCGCGCCCGGCTCCTGGTCCACCGCGGTGTGCAAGCAAGTGGCCCGAGCGGTGGCGAGGGAAGGCAAGGGGGCGCTGGCCCACTACCGCCCACCACTCTCGAACTATCCGCCGGACGTTGCGCTGCTGACCGTCAGGCTCTCCGTCGGAGGCTTGAAGGGCCACCATTGCCCACCGGCGATCGCCGGCGAGATCCTCGCTCGGCGGCTCTCCGCGAAGCAGCGCGCGGAGCTCTTCACGCACCTCCCTCCGGGGGTCGTCCGCTATCTCCGGCGCGGGCTCGCCGAGAGGTGATGGGCCCGCCTGGACTCGAACCAGGGACCAACCGATTATGAGTCGGCTGCTCTGACCAGCTGAGCTACGGGCCCGCCGCGAGGAGCGTACCGCGACCTCTCGACGCGCTCGGGGAGGCGCGCGGTGTGCTTCGGCTGACAGAATGTGGCCGGCGTGGAGACGTTCCAGTACGAGGCGCACCTGCGCACAGCCGGCGGCTTGACGGTGACCGACATCACGGACGAGGTCCAGGACGCCGTCACGCAGAGCGGGATCCGCGACGGGATCTGCTGCGTCTACTCGCCGCACACGACCTGCTCGGTGCGGGTGAACGAGTGGGAGCGGGGCTTCCTCGAGGACTTCGCCGTCCTCCTCCGCCGCCTCGTCCCGCGGGAGCACTACTACGCGCACGACGACTGGGACCGGCGCACGGAGAACGTATGCCCCGAGGACATGGACGCCGGAAACGGCCATGCCCACTGCATGTCGATGCTCCTCGGCCCCGCCGGCGAGGCGATCCCCGTCCGGGAGGGCGAGCTCCAGCTCGGACAGTGGCAGCGGATCCTCTTCCTCGAGCTCGACCGCGAGCGCGACCGGCGCTGGACGGTCCAGGTCGTCGGCGTCTAGCCGACCTCGACTCCGCTACTCCTCGCCGGACGCGCGGAGTGGTAGGCGCGCGCTTCCTCGACGAGTGCCTCGAAGAGCCTCTGATCCTCGGCCGCCTCGGGATGCCACTGGACGCCGAGGACGAAGCGCATCTCCGGATCCTCGACCGCCTCGAGCGTGCCGTCCGCGGCCCAGGCGGTCTCGACGAGCCCATCGCCGACGCGACCGATCCCCTGGTGGTGGTGGGAAGCGACGGACGACGGTGCGCGCCATGCCCCCAAGATGCCGCCGAGCCGCGTCCCGTCCTTCACCTCCACGGGATGGTGTGAGAACACGCCCGGGACCTCCTTGTGGTCGTCGCTCGCGACCCGCTCGGGAAGGTGCTGGACGAGGTCGCCACCGCGCGCGACGTTCAGGAGCTGAACCCCGCGGCAGATGGCGAGCACGGGCATGTCCCGCTCGAGCGCAGCTGTGAGGAGCGCCAGCTCGCCGGTGTCGCGGCGAAGTTGGGGGGCATCGGTCTTCGAGTGCGCGTCCGCTCCGTACAGCGCGGGGTCGACGTCGGCGCCGCCGGAGAAGACGACTCCGTCGAGCACGTCGAGCGTCTCGTCCACTGCGTCGCCGGACGGCGGGATCACGAGCGCCCGGCCACCAGCCCGTTCGACGGCGTCCACGTAGTCGAGCGGGACGAGCGCCGCGGGCAGCGTCCACACACCCCAGGTCGCCTCCTGGGCATACGACGTGATCCCGATCAAGGGCTTCACGGCGACTCCGTCTCCACGACCCAGATGGTGCCGTCTCCACAGGTCACCGCACGCGCCCCGTCGACTGGATCGCGGCTCGTCCGCAGGATGCGGACCGACTCGCCGCCGAGGTCGGCGAGCGCCCCGCGCTCACCCGGTCCGGCCGAGGCGAAGCGCCAGGCTTTGACCCGCCGGTAGATCTCAGCCGCGGGCTGCTCCCAGTCGATCCAGACGTACTCAGGACCGAAGAACGATTCGTAGCTCGCCTGCGACTCGTCCTGCTCGTCCCCGGGGTCGCCGCTCTCGAGACGAGCGAGCGCGCGCGGCAGAAGCTCGCCGACGAGCTCCGCGAACTTCGGCCCGAGCTCGTCGTAGGAATGCTCGTCCTCGAGCGGCATCGTCCCTTGGGCTAGCAGCGCCCCGGTGTCGAGCTCGGCGTCCATGCGGTGGAGCGTGAACCCGATCTCGTCGTCTCCGTTCCGGATCGCCCAGGCGACCGGGCTCGGGCCCCGGTACCGCGGGAGGAGCGACGGGTGGCCGTTCACCGCGCCGAGTCTCGGCACGGCGAGCGCGTCAGGCGGGATCTTCCACGGGAAGCCGAAGCAGAGGAACGCGTCCGGCTCGTACGCCCGCAGGAGCGGCGCGACCCGCTCGCGACTCGCCGGAACGACGACGTCGAGGTCGGCGGGGGCATCGCGGACGAGCGTGTCGAAGGCGTTGCCATAGCGACCGGCGTGCTCGCGGCTGCAGAGGACGGCGACGGGATCGTGGCCGAGTGCCCGCAGGAGCTCGCTCACCCCGTGGGCGGCATCGGGGACCTGCGTGACGAGGACGACCCTCATCCCGTGGTCCCGCCCGCACGCATCGGCCCAACCCTACTCACGATCTCCGCGCCGGCCGCAAATAGGGACAAATTCGTGCAGGCATGGCCTTGAAGCACCGGGCCGTGATGTCGTATTGTCCCCGCTGCGCCGAGCACGGGGCGCCGGTAGGACGAAGCCCCCCGAGGAGCACTACGCGGAAGCGGAAGGTTCGTCGGGAAGGTGGACGAAAGCGTTCCCGGCTCGGCGAATATTTTTGCGGGTCGGGCTGCTGCCCGGCCCGTTTTCTTCTCTCGAGGGAGTCCCGAACAAGCACAGTCGTGCGCAGTTCAACCCTTGTGTAAAGAAAAAAACGCAAATTGCGAGGAGTTCGCTCGGGAGTCGACTTGACGGGCTCCCTCGCACCTCCTAGGGTGCTGTTTGCACCGAGTACGGAGCGTCCGAGGTTGATGGCTCTCCGATCGGCACCCGCTTCGGCGGAGGTCAGTCGGAAAGCCGGACGAAGGCGCCACCGGCTCGGTGCATTTCTTTTCGGATTCCAGTTCGCGGAGCGTTCGGGCGGTCGTCCACGCGCCGGAATTGGCACGTCCGAAAGCCACGCCGGCGCGAGTTCGAGACTCCGCAAAGTGTTTGCCGGAATTTGCGGAAGATTCGTCTCTTCTGGTGCTTGACGATCCGTTGTGCGCCCCCTAGGGTGCTGTTTGCACCGAGTACGGAGCGTCCGAGGTTGATGGCTCTCCGATCGGCACCCGCTTCGGCGGAGGTCAGTCGGAAAGCCGGACGAAGGCGTCACCGGCTCGGTGCATTTTCGTGCGTGCACGCCTGCCTCGATCGCACGTAGCGCCGCGCATATCCTGGCTCGCATGCGCCGCCTTCTCGCCCTCGTCAGCGCGATCATCTTCGTCGACGCCATGCTCTTCACGGCCTTGACGCCGCTCGTGCCGCGCTACGCGGACGAGTTCGACCTCTCGAAGCTCGGCGCGGGCTTGCTCGTCGGTGCGTTCGGCGCCGGGGCGCTGCTGGGCGGCATTCCGGGCGGAATCGCGGCTGCGCGCTTCGGGCCGAAGTGGGCCGTCGTGGGCGGGCTGCTCCTCCTCTCGCTCGCGAGTTTCGCCTTCGCGATCGCCGACAGCGCGGTGGCACTCGGCGTCGCGCGGTTCGTCCAGGGGTTCTCGAGCACCACCACCTGGGCGGGAGCGCTCGCATGGCTCGCCGTCGCCACTCCCAAGAGCCAGCGCGGTGAGGTGATCGGCACCGCGTTCGGCGCAGCCGTCTTCGGCGCCGTCCTCGGGCCGATGTTCGGCGGGCTCGCCGAGCTCGCGGGGATCCGGCCCTCGTTCGTCACTGTCGGAGTCGTCGCGATCGCCTGCGCGGTCCTCGCGTCCCTCCCCCGCTCCGCTGCGGCCGAGGGTCTGAGCGCGAACGGCGTGTCTCGGGCGTTCCGCGACCCACGGTTCCTCGGCGGCCTCTGGCTGAACACGCTGCCGGCGTTCCTGTTCGGCGTGCTGGTCGTGCTCGTGCCGCTCGCGCTCGACGCCGGGGGCTGGTCGACGATCGCGATCGCGACCGCCTTCTTCGTCGCCGGCCTCGCCGAGGTCGTGATCAACCCCGTCCTCGGTCGACTGACCGACCGCATTGGGCGGCTGCTTCCCATCCGCGTCGCCCTCGCCGCCTCGGCCGTGGTCGCCGTGGGGCTCGCAGCAGCGGATGCGCCGATCGTCCTCGCGGTGCTCGTGCCTGCGGCTGCGGTCAGCTTCGGAGGGTTCTACACGCCAGGAATGGCGCTCACGTCCCATCGCGCCGACGCGGTCGGGCTCGCCCAGGGCCTCGCCTTCGGGATCATGAACAGCGCCTGGGCGCTCGGCGAGCTCACCGGACCGACGCTCGGCGGCGCCCTAGCGGACGCCGTCGGGGATGCGGCTCCGTATCTTCTCGGGGCGACGCTGTGCGTGCTGACGCTCGTTGCCACGCAACGCGTCGCGGCGACGAGGAAGGCGAGGCCCCGTGAGGCGTGAGGACTGGGATCGCAAGTACGCGAGCGGCGAGCTCCTCTGGGGAGCGAGACCGAATCGCGTGCTCGTCGCCGAGGCCTCCGAGCTTCCCCCCGGCCGCGCGCTCGACCTCGCCTGCGGTGAGGGTCGGAACGCCGTCTGGCTCGCGGAGCGCGGGTGGGACGCGCTCGGCGTCGACTTCTCCGAGGTCGCGATCGAGAAGGCGCGGTCGAGAGCCGCGGCATTAGGCGTAGACGTCGAGTTTCTCTGCCGTGACCTGCTCGAGTTCGAATCGGAGCCGAGTACGTACGACCTCGTCCTCGTGTTCTTCCTCCAGCTCCCGGCAGCGCAGCGGACGGTCGTGCTCGAGCGCGCCGCGAAGGCACTCGCTCCCGGAGGGACGCTTGTCGTCGTCGGCCACGATCTCGTCAACCTCACCGACGGCGTCGGCGGGCCGAGCGACCCGTCCGTCCTGTACACACCCGACGACCTGGTCGCCGACCTCGCCGGCCTCGAGATCGAGCGCGCAGAGCGACTCCTCCGCGACGTCGAGGGCGCCGACCGTCCCGCGATCGACGCGTTCGTCCGCGCGCACGCGGTGGGCGCGCGGCTCGACGCCGGCTAGTCGCCCGCGCCCTCGGCGAGCAGGCGCCGAAAGGCAATGAACTGGCCCGCCTTGCCCACCGCGACGAGCGTGTCGCCCCGCTGCACGACGTCCTCCGGCTGAGCGCCGCTCACCGGCTCCGGCTCACGGAGGATCGCGATCACGGTCACGCCGGTCCGGGCACGGAAGCGGCAGTCGGCGAGCGTGCGGCGCCCGACGCCGAGTGCTCGGGGCAGGACGACGGTCACGGCCAGCTCGATCAGCGTCACGGCTCACATTCTTCCCCGCGCGGCCAGCCGCGCGTTTCGTCAGCGGGACTCGGCTCGAGCGACGCGGGCGGGAAACCGGCGCAGGATCCAGTCGGCGTCGAGCGGCTCGAGGCGGTAGTCGCCCCCGTTGACGAGCGCATACGTGCCCGAGACCGGATCCATCGGCAGCTGCGACTCGACGGGGTACCAACGGTTGTGGCGGTCGATCAGGTCGTTCACCCGCTCGAACTGCCAGGCCCGCGCGATCGCGCGCCAGCGGGCGGCGAAGTCGCCTCCATCCTCTGCGCACTCGGCCGCGAGCAAGTGCCAGGCAGCGTCGAGAGCCTCGTCGTGACGCCTGGTCTCGTCCTCGATCGCCCGCAGCCTGACCATGTACGCGAGCGGGCCTCCTGCAGTCGCGAGGTAGGAGTCGGAGTCCGGACGGAAGTTGCGGAGGCGGAGCGGCAGCGGTCGGCCTCGCTGCTCGATCGAGCGCAGGTCCTCGTCGAGGTTCTCCCACTCACGGCGCTGCGCAGGCGTCTCCGGCAGGACCACGCCCTGGCGCAGGTACGCGTCGCGCTCCGATCGCGTCACTCCTTCATTACAGCGCGCGCGGCCGCGCTCGGAGCAGGACTAGAGGCCCAGCACGCGCGCGAGCCAGGGCCGCTTGTGCTCGAGGTCGGCGGAGCCGGAAGCCGCGGCGCCCTCCTCCTCGGTCTCGGACGGGACGAGAGCGAAGGGATCGTTCTCGTCTTCGGGTGTCTCCTCGGCCTCGCGCATCAACTCTTGGCCGCCGCGCCGCTCGGCGAGCCGCTCGAAGTCGCCGCGAATGGCGGCGCGCATGTCGTCGAGATGGCTCTCTTCCCTCATCCGCGGCTCGTTCCCGGCCGGGCGCGAGACTCCTGCGTCAGCGCGGCGACCCGAACGCGGCCACCCAGACGACCGAGTCGCCTCCCGGGTCGAATCCCGATGCGCGGACGAATGTCGCTCCGAAGTCACGGAAGATCGGGCGCAGGATGTTCGCGCGGTGCGGCGGCGACGCGAGCCAGGCTGCGACCACCTGACGCGGAGTCACCTGTCCCCACGGACCGAAGAAGAGATTCTCGCCGTAGCTCGAGAAGCGGTATCCCGCTGCCTTGACGGCCGCCGCCGGGCCTGCGCCGCACGGGGTGTGGCTGAACGCCGTGCAGGCGACGACCTGGCGCCCTTTCAAGAGCGCGGCGCGCTGCAGGGACGCGGGCTGCCGGAGCGATAGCCTCCGATCGTGCCGCCGCGCCCAGTTCACGAGGCACCCGACCGCTCGGCGCTGGACCGCGGGGGAAGCGGCAGCGTCGTCCGCGCCAGGGCAGACCGATGCCGGAGCGAGGAACGAGGTCGCCGCACCGGGCCGGCCCTGCGCAACGCCCACGGAAAGGAGGATCGCGAACAGCGCGACGACGAATGCCGCAAGGAGTCGACCGCCGGCTGCCGCACGCACCGAGCCCACGCGCTCACGGTAGGAGCGACCCGCAGCGTCTCCCTGCCCCTCCAGGGGGAGGCGTCGTCCCTGGGACGAGTGAACGGCGGAACCCGCTCTCACTCGGCAGGCTCCAGGGACTCCCCCGGATGATGCATCCGCCAGGTGGCGGCGCACAGCAGGCCGAGGGCGAGGGTCGGCAGCACCGTCAGTGCACGGTAAAGGAGTGTGGCCGTCACTGCGTCGGCATTCGACGCGCCGAATGCCACGAGCGCGCCGCTCAGCCCCAGCTCGACGATTCCGAGTCCCGCCGGCGTGATCGGGAGCGCGCCGAGGATCCTCACGAGCGACCAGGCTGCGAACGCCTCGATGATCGTGACCTGGTCCGTGCCGATCCCCACCGCGTGCAGACACGCGAGGAGGACGAGGAAGACGGTGAGGTGCCCGGCGAGCGTGGAGACGGTGATCACGTGCCAGCGTCGCCGGAGGAGATCGAGCGCGCGGCGGCGGAATGCCGCGAGGCTCTCGCCGTCCCAGGTCACCGGCTTACGCCGCAAGAGCCGCTTTCCGCGGTTGGCGAGGTTCGCCGCGAGATTCCCGATCTGACGCGCGCGATACGCACTCGATAGCGCGAGCGCGAAAGCCCCGATGCTGACTGCGAGCACTACCACGGCGATCACGGCAGCCGTCTGCAACGCCGGATGCCGCTCGTTGACGGTCGTCAGCAGGGCCAGACCGACGATGGGAAAGGTGAGGTTCGCGAACTGATTCCAGATGCCGGTGACGGCGACGGCCAGCCCGACCGGTCCGGCCGCGAACCCCCACGCTCGCAGCATCGAGTACGACCCCGCCATCCCTACCGCCGCGCCCGCGGGCGAGACGATCGAGAGCGCAGTCGAGGCCTGGCTCATCACGAAGGCCTGACGGACGCGGAGCCCCGGGAGCGATGCCATCCACGGAGGAGCGAAGGTGACGACGTTGAGCACCGTCGCTCCTGCCAGGAGCAGCGCATCCTCCGCCGTTACCCCTTTCAGGACTTCCCAAACCTGTCGGTAGTCTGCGATTCGCGGGAGGAAGAAGACGAAGACTGCTGCGATGACCGCGACCGCGAAGCCGCCGCCGAGCAAGCGTCGCTTCGTCCGCTTCCCCACACGGGGCGAGGCGCCCGTGTCGTCCGGCATCCGCGGGAACCTACCGGGCTGACACGGACGGACACCCGATCGGGCGTCGCAGGGCCTGTCGGCTGCGGCGACGCTCCGAGCCACGGACACGACTTCGGAAGGAGCAACCATGGGAAGCCGCACCCACCTCTCGATCAGCCCCGCGACCGTCATCGCGCTGATCGCCCTCTTCTTCGCGCTCGGCGGCTCTGCGTTCGCAGTCGGCCAGCGCGTGGGCGGAGTCGCTGTGGCGCAACAACGCTGCGCGAACGGCGCCGTCCGAGGCATCGCATGGGTCACCGGCGACCCGAGCGCGGGCGCGGCGAACATCCCCGACCAGTTCACGAGCAGTGCGAAGCTCTTCGGCCGCACCTTCAACTGCACCGGCCGCGGAGTCCAGGTCCGCCGGGTTGCAGGAGGGACGTTCGAGGTCCGCTTCGTCGGGAACGCCGCGCGGAGCGCGGTCGCGAGTGCGCCGGGCGACAGCTCCGCCGACGTCGAGCCCGTCTCCGCCGGCGTGTTCCGGGTCACCGTGCATCCCGCCGGGCGCGACGACAAGGTGGACTCCGCCTTCACGGTCGTCGCCGTCTGAGGCTCTGTTCGCGGGGGGCGGCGCGCTCGAGCGGGGGCCGCCCCCGCCCCGTTCGCTCAGGGCAGGCGCGGCGAGGTGACCGCCGACGCGACGGCCGCGGCGAGCAGGAGAAGCGCCGCCGCACCGATGAAGAGGAACGTGACCTCGCTCTTCCCGGGCTTGCGGCCGAGCCGTGAGCCGAGCCCCGCGTAGGCGGCCTGGAGCGACTTCGAGGACCGCGCTTCCGAAAACTTGCCGCCGGTCGTCTCCGCGATCGCCTTGAGCGTCGCCGGATCGGGCGGGACGATGATGCGGCGGCCGCCTCCGTTTCCGAAGTTGAAGAAGCCCGGCGGCGCGGGGACGGTCCCCGTCGGGGTGCCGAGCGCGATCGTGTACACCGGGAAGCCGGCGTCCTTCGCGAGTCGCGCCCCCTCGAGCGGCTGCAGCTCGCCCCGCGTCTGCGCGCCGTCCGAGAGGAACAGGATCGACACGAGGCTCTGGGACTTGGTCGGAGTCGAATCCGCAGTCAGCCGGCGGAAGTCCTTCGGGGACGCAGGCGCCGCGGTCTGGCCCTGCGCCGGCGGCTCGGAGAGCGCTTGCCTGCCGAGCTCGACCGCGGTCCGGAGCGCGTCGCCGATCGCGGTCCCGCCGAAGACGCTGTAGCTGCCGATGTTGTCGAGCGACTCGCGGACGAGGTCGTGATCCCGCGTCGGCGGTGTCGCGACCTGGGCCTCACCCGCGAACACGATCAGCCCGATCCGCAGCCTCGAGGGCGCGCGGGAGATGAACGTGCGCACTGCCTCCTGCGCGGCGCCGAGCCGCGTCGGCTGCACGTCCGTCGCCTGCATCGAGCGCGACGTGTCGACGACGAGGATCACGGTGGCGCGCTCGTCCGTCAGCGTGCGATCGACGTGCGGCCGCGCAAGGGCGACGAGCAGCGACGCGAGCGCAAGCCCGAAGAGGGCAGGAGCCACGAATCGCGTCCACGATCGTCCGCCGACGACGCTCGCGAGGACGTCGAGGTTCGTGTACCGGATCGTGTAGCGGGCGCGCCGTCGGTCGGCAACGATCCAGAGCCCGACGGCGAGAGCGAGGACGAGTAGCGACAGGAGGAGCCATGGACGCTCGAAGCTCATGCCGTCATGCCGTCCTCGAACAGAGAGCGTGGACCTGAACGACCGCGCGGACGCCCCCGAGCTCGGCATCCGCCTTCACCGACACGACCACGCGCTGTCCGCGTACCGCGAGCGTGCCGTTCACGGCGTGGACGAGGCTCTCCGACGGGGGGCGTTTCGTAAAGAACCCGAAAGCGTGCGACGCGGCGACGAGCCGCTCGCCCTTCGCGCACGTCTGCACCACCGTCTGGCTCCCCGGTCGCACACGAACCTCGTGCACGCGGCGTGTCGTGGGCTGCCCCGGCTTGAAGACCGCGGTCGCGGTCGGCGCCCGGACTCCGCCGCCGTTGCCGGGCATGCAGCCGACGTGCGGCCGGAACGTCGGGCCGTGCGGCGCGGTCCCGACGTAGCGCCCGACGAACGTGACCGCCCGGTCGGTCGAGATCCCGGGGTTCACCGGAGCTCCCAGGCGGCCGAGGAACGCAAGGTCGATCGCACGCTGGCTGAGCTCGGCGTCGAGGCCGCCGGCGATGTAGCCCTTCGGACACGTGATCTGGTACTCGACGGTCGGGCGCGGAACGGTAGTCGCCGTCGGGACGACGACCCACGGGCCGGCGATCGGGACGCAGACCTGGAGCCCTTTGCACTCGTTCGTCGCTCCCGCCGGTGACACGGCGACGGCGAGCCCGAGCACGAGGCTCGTCAGGGCGGCGAGGGCAATGCGCCTCACGGGACCCTCCGGAAGAGGAACGCCGAGAGCGTGCCGCCGACGAGCAGCAGCATCGCAGCGCCGGCCGCGAACCAGTCGGTGATCTCGCGCGACTCCGTGCGCGTGCCGAGGCGCGAGCCGAGATCCTCGTAAACCTGACGCAGACGGTCGGTGCTCGGCGCCGTCAAGAACTGACCTCCCGATGTCTTCGCGATCTGCTCGAGCGTTCCGGGACTCGCAGGGACGCGGATGATCTGGTCGAAGCCGCCCGTCAGCTTCTGGTGCACCACGCCGTTCTGCGTGCCCACGAGCACCGAGTAGATCGGGACGTGCTGCGCACGCGCACGCGCGGCCGCCGTCTCCGGCGAGACGCGTCCTCCCTCTCTCGCGCCGTCGGAGATGAGGACGACTGCCTTGGGCGGGCTCGTCCCGTCCGCCCCGCGAATCTTCTGGCCGAGCTGGACGGAGAGCGCGACACCGTCGCCGATCGCCGTCCCCTCGCCGGGCTTGAGCGTGTCGAGCGACGCGTCGACGAGCGAGCGGTCGGCCGTCGGGGGAAGCCCGACCACGGCTCGTGTCCCGAACGACACGACGCCGATCCGGAACTTCTTCGGGACCTTGGCGACGAACGCTTTCGCCGCCGTCCGTGCGGCGTCGAGCCGCGTGGGCGAGACGTCGGTCGCCCCCATCGAGCGCGACGTGTCCAGCGCGAGGATCACGGTCGCCTCCTCGCGCTTCACCTTCACGTTCGCGTGCGGCCGCGCGACGCCGACGATCATCGTCGCGAGCGCGACGAGGAAGATGACGAGCGGGAGGTGCCGCAGCCGTCCTGGCTCGCGGTCGACCACATTCGGGAGGAGGTCCGGGTTCCCGAAGTCGACCGCGGAGTCGCGGCGCCAGCCGTCGTACCCGATGTAGAGCAGGACGACGATCGGCACGAGGAACAGTCCGACGAGCACGATCGGCCAGGTGAACGTCACGACGCGCTCCGGCGCAGATAGACGACGAGCGTCCGCAGCCAGTCACCGCTCGTCGAGAGGACGACGTGGCGCGCGCCGACGTTCCGGAACACGCGCTCGATGTCCGCTCGCTCGGCGGCCGCCGCCGCGGCGAAGCGCTCGCGGAGCTTCCGGCTCCTCGTGTCGACGCGCAGCTGGCGACCCGTCTCCGGATCGACGAGCCAGAGCACACCGGCGTTCGGGAGCTCCTCCTCGGCGGGGTCGCGGACCTCGACGGCGACGACGTCGTGGCGGGCCGCGAGCTCGAGCAGCGGACGCTGCCAGTCGCGCGGGCCGCGAAAGTCCGAGACGAGCACCACGAACGAGCGCTGTCGTGCGTGCGCCCCTGCTTGCACGATCGCGTCTCCGAACCCGGCAACCGGTGTGTCGCTTGCCCGACCGTCCTCGTCCCCCTCCGCTCGGATCGTCGACAGCAGGCCGATCAGCCCCAGGCGTCCCGGCTTTGGCGGGAGCGCTCTGGGATGGGCGTCTCCGAACGTGACGACTCCAAGCCGGTTCCCGCGCCGCGTACCGAGGTGGCCGATCGCGATCGCGACGCCTTCGGCGACGTCGGCCTTGCGCCGATCGGCGGTGCCGAACTGCATGGAGACCGAGGTGTCGAGCACGAGCCAGGTGACGAGTACCCGCTCGGCGAGGTCGACGCGTACGTGCGGCTCGGCCGTCCGAGCGGTGACGTTCCAGTCGATCCGGCGGACGTCGTCTCCCGGGACGTACTGACGGATGAGCGCGAGCTCGGAGCCCTGGCCGAGGAGCGTCGAGCGGTAGTCGCCGGCGAGCAGGCCCTCGACACGGCGGCCGATCGTCACCTCGAGGGCACGCAGCAGCGCATCGGGCATCGACCCCGGTCCCGGGCGGGCAGGAGTCGACGAGGCCCGCAGTGCGCCGCCCTGGGTCGTCACGCCGCGCTCACCCTCGCGAGGTCGAGCTGTGGAGCGCCCACGGCAGCGAGGACCTGGTCGAGGATCGCGTCTGGAGTCACCTCCTCGGCGAGCGCCTGGTACGTGAGCACGAGCCGGTGGCGCAGCGCATCGCGGGCCAGCGCCTGCAGATCCTCGACGAGGACGTACTCGCGACCTCGGACGAGGGCGAGCGCCCTCGAGGCCTGGATGAGGCTGATCGGGCCGCGCGGGCTGGCGCCGAAGGAGATGTACGGCTGCAGCTCGCCGAGGCCGTAGGTCGCCGGCTCGCGCGTTGCCCCGGCGACGTCGACCGCGTAGCTGACGAGCGACGGATCGACGTAGATGCCCATGACCGCCCGTTGCAAGGAGCGGAGATCGTCGAGCGAGAGCGCCTGCTCGAGCTGGGGCGGCTCGACGAGCTGGCGCTGCACGACGGTCAGCTCCTCGTCGTGCCGCGGGTAGCCGATGAGCACCTTGAGCATGAAGCGGTCGACCTGTGCTTCCGGGAGCGGGTACGTGCCCTCGGACTCGATCGGGTTTTGCGTCGCCATGACGAGGAACGGACTCGGCACCCGATGCGTGTCGTGCCCGATCGTCACCTGGTGCTCCTGCATCACCTCGAGCAGCGCCGACTGCACCTTCGCGGGCGCGCGGTTGATCTCGTCGGCGAGGAGGAAGTTACAGAACACCGGCCCGAGCTCGGTGTCGAAGGTCCCGTCGCCCGCGCGGTAGATCCGTGTCCCCACGAGATCCGAGGGGACGAGGTCGGGCGTGAACTGGATGCGGGCGAACGAGCCGCCGAGCACTCCGGCCGTGGTCTTGATCGTCAGCGTCTTCGCGAGCCCCGGGACGCCCTCGATCAGGAGATGGCCCTGGGAGAGCAGGCACACGAGCACGCGTTCGAGCATCGCGTCCTGCCCGGCGATGACGCGCCGGATCTCGAACAGCGCCTGCTCGAGCTTCTCGCTCGCCTCCTCCGGGGTCGGAACGGGGAGGTCGTTCGTCGGGTCTGTCAACTCGGCCCCCTAAGTCGTCGGTGGAGGGGTATACGAAAGCACGTGCGGATGAGTTTTCGCTAAGTCCGCCCGGTCGGATCGTTGCTTCGAGTCTCACACGCGTCGATGAGCTCACATCATCGTCGCACGGCCCCGCTGCGCTACCGGTGGACGCCCATCGCGATCGTCGCGACGTAGCCGTTGCCGCTCCGCCTCAGCGAGAGGAGCGAACGGCTGCCACCGTTGCGGAAGATGCTGTCCGCCTGGTTCCTGGTCGTCCTCTCGGGTCGCCTGTTGTACGGCGCCCGCTTGTAGACGACGTCCGTGAGCTTTTCCGGGAAGTAGAGCTGTCCCGTGTGGACGACGTTGCCACCGAGCGCCACCTTCACGTGGACGTGCACGGTGCGGCCCGGGTACCAGCCCGGGTAGATGGTCCGGAAGGTCGCGACTCCCTTCGCGTCGGTCCGCTGGATCCCGCGCAGGAAGGTGCGCCTCTGCGTTCCCTGGTCCGCGGTCTCCGAGTACACGCCGCCCGCGTCGCAGTGCCAGATGTCGACTGCCGCGCCCTTGATCGTGCGGCATGTGGACACGTCTACGACGGACAGCCGGAGCGTCAGGGGCACGCCCGGCTTGCCCTCGGTCACGTCGCGGCGGACCTTGTCGCCCAGGACGTAGTAGGGGCCTTCGGTCTGCTCGGGAGCGAGTACACACGAGACGAGGCCCGCGGCAACTGCGTTCGGGCCGGAGCCCGAAGCCTCCGCGTCGGTCGCACCGTCGGACTCCGTCGCGCCGAGCGCACCAACGCCGACCGCAGCCGTCAGGAGTCCGCCGAGCCGTGTGAGCGACTCGCGCCGCGAGAGACGCGTCTCCCCTTCCATCGCACGAAGGTAGCCGAGAAGCGTGTGCGCGGACTAAGACTTTCCTGAGGAGACGCTGAGAGCTGGAGAGCTCAGATCTCGAGCGTGCGTCCGAGCCAGGCGATCGCGGTGGGAACGTGCTGCGGGTCGATGTGGTGCGCCGCGTCGGACTCGTGGTACTCGACCTCGAGCCCGCTGCCCTCGAGCAGCTCGCGCGCGCGCCGCGCGAACGCGACGTCCATCACGGGGTCGTTGCGGCCATGCGCGACGAAGGCTGGCATCCCCGCCCGGCCCGTGAGGTCCGGCTCCCAGCCCTCGACCGTCGGGACGAACCCGGAGAAGATCAGGAGACCCGCCGGCGCGGGTCTGTCTGCGCCAAGCCCGAGCGCGTAGCTCATCACCGAGCCCATGGAGAACCCGCCGAGGACCGTTCGCTCTGGGCCGGCGCCGGTCCGCTCCCGGAGGTCGTCGTGGAAGGCGGCGAGCTCCCCGTACGCCGCGTGGAAGGTGTCCGGATCCGGGTACCCGACTCGCGGGACGACATACCAGTGGTAGCCGGCCCAGCCGGGCAGCTCGAGCGGAGCGCGCGGCGTGACGACGTGCAGACGACGACCGGGGTCGAGAACGTCACCGAGCGACAATAGGTCGAGCTCGTCGGCTCCACGGCCGTGGTGCAGGACGAGGAGCCCTGCCGGATCGCCCTCGGCCGGCCGCTCGCGGAAGGTCAGAGCCACCCGTGGGATTCTGCCGATGCGTTGCGAACGGCCCGGCTGCCAGAAGCTCCAGCGGCACAACCTCGTGACGAGTACCGCGTCATGATCTTCCCGACCGTGCTCGGCAACGGGCGTGGGCGGACACAAATCACGGCTTGGCCCCGGCAGCCGGCGAGTCGCGCTTCAGTCAGCCGGCCCCTTAGGATCCCACGCGATGTTCCCGGCTGGTGTCACGCTCGTCGCGCTGTCTCCACACGCTGACCAGCGAGGGGTCTTCACCGAGCTCTACCGTGCGTCATGGGAGGCGGGCGTCGAGCCGGTGCAGTGGAACGCGGTGAGCTCGGCGACGAACGTCCTGCGCGGCGTCCACGTCCACCGGAGGCACACCGATTACCTGACGGTCGTGTCCGGCTGGGCCACGATCGGCCTCCATGACCTCCGGCCGGACTCCCCGACGCAAGGCGTCAGCGCGACCGTTGTCATGCGCGCAGCCGAGCCCGCCGCGGTGGTCATTCCGGTCGGGGTCGCGCACGGCTTCTACTTCCACGAGCCGTCGCTTCACGTCTATGCGGTCAGCCACGAGTTCGACCCCGCCGACGAGCTGGGCTGCCGGTGGGACGATCCGGAGCTCGGAATCAGGTGGCCCTGCACGGCGCCGCTTCTCTCGCCGCGCGATCGCGACCTCGGCACCCTCGCGCAGCTACGCCTGACGTGGTCACCCACACCCGTGGCGGCCTGAGTCCGTCAGGCGACGGTCAGCCCTCGAAGCACGGCGATCGTCTCGACGATCGCAGCTCCTTCCGCAACGCTCGACCTCGGAGGGGGGCCGCCCTCGAGGAACCCGAGGAACGCGCACAGCTCGGCCAAGAGCGGGAGCTCTCCCGGTGCGTCGATGCGTTCGACGTCGCCGCTCGCGCGACGGAGGGTGACGTGCTCGTCCCACCCGCCCCCGAGTAGTGCGACGCCTTCGTCGCAGTGGAGCTCGATCCGGCGTTCGATCTCCGGCGCCCGCTCCGAAACCTCGAGCGTCTGCCACCCGCGGTCCGTGTCGAGCTGCGCGTAGAGCGTCACGAGCCTCCCCTCGACCCACTGTCCAGATGCTGCGCGCCCGGTCGGCACCTCGCCGAGCACCTCGAGGCCGATCGCGATGTCGTGCGGAGCGAGGACCCAGACAGCGTCCGCTCGATGCCGGTTCCCAGCCTGCACGCGCACTGTGCGGAGCCCGTGCACACCCCCGAGCGTTCCTTCTCTCGCGATCGACGCCAGCACGCCGATCCCGGGGTGATACCGCCACTTGTCCATGACGAACAGACGGTCCGGCGCGAGTGCCGCGAGGCGGGCGGCCTCTCCGGCGTCGTCGCAGAGCGGCTTCTCGACGAAGACGGGGACGTCGAGACCGAGTGCCTCGTCGAGCACCGCGGCGTGGGTCTCGATCGGTGTGAGAGCGACGACCCCGTCGACGCCGTCGAGCCCCTCGATCTCCGACACGATCGCAGTCGCCCCACCGTCGCTCGCACGCCGCACACTCGCCTCGGAGCGGGCGACCACGCGTGTCGCGCACCCGAGCTGACGCAGATCGCGGAGGACGTTCGCGCCCCAGACGCCGCAGCCGACGAGTCCGATCTCCACGGTGTCAGCGGCCGAACCAGCGGGCGCGGCGATCGGCTCCGAAGCGATCTTTCTCGGCCACGAGCGCGCTCGAGGGCTCCTTGAACGTCCCGGTCGGGCGCGGGCCGGAGAGGAAGTCGACGTCCACCCTGCCAACGCGCCCCGCGCCGAACTCGACGTAGCACGCGCCGCGTCCGTCGTACCTGTCCGGCGCGGCGCCTCCCCGCGCCCGCGCGACGAGTGACGCGGCGACGACGCGAGCCGCGCCCTCCGAGAACACGCCGGCCTTCGGGACGCCGACGGTCGCCACGTCCCCGACGGCGTAGACGTTCTCGAACCGCGTCGCGAGTGTCCGGGAGTCGACAGGGATGTACCCGTCCTCGGCCAGCCCGCTCTCGAGGACGACCCGAGGCGCGCGGTGTCTCGGGACGCCGAGGAAGAGGTCGTACGGCATCTCGGTCTCGTCGTCGAGGACGGCGACTCCACGATCCGGGTCGACCGAGCTCACCCTGCGATCGGGAACGAACGCGATGCCCCTCTCGGCGAACGCCTCGAGCAATGCGGCCGACGTGTCGGGCGACGGTGGGACCGGTGTCCCGAACGGCATGACGAGCGTGATCTCGCACGCATCGCGGACGCCGCGCTGCGAGAGATAGTCGTGGAGGAGGAGCGCGGCCTCGCTCGGCGCAGGCGGGCATTTGAAGGGCGCGCCGCACACGCCCACGACTGCCTTCCCGCTCGTGAACGACGGCAGGACGCCTCGGAACCGCTCGGCGCCGGCGACCGAGTAGAACTCGCCCGCGTCGGGGAGCCCGGGGGTGGCGTCGAAGTCGTAGTCTGCGCCGAGCGCGACGACGAGGACGTCCGCCTGGTGGACGCCCGCGTCCGTGGTCACGGTCCGCGTCCCCGGATCGATCGCAGTGATCGTCTCGCGCAGGAGCCGAACGCCCGGCTTCGAGAAGTCCAGATACGGCAGCCGCACGGAGTCGGGCTCGACGCGGCCGAACATCACGTCGAGCTTCGAGTAGCCGAACACGAACGCGTCGGCCCCGTCGATCAGCGTGACGCCGGCGTCGTCGCCGAGCTCCTCGGAGAGGATCGTGGCCAGCTCGAGGCCTCCGAACCCGGCGCCGAGGATCAGGATCCGCGCGTCCACCGCGCGAGCCTATCCGCCGCGCTCGACCCACCCCACAGGCGCCGGCGATCAGGCGAGGCGGTCGTGCGGATGCCGCTCGCCGGCAGTCACGGGAACCGTGAGCCGGTTTGGCGGCGCGCGTCACGGTCGAAGCCGACGTCGGTCTTGGCGACGCCTAGACCTGTTCCAAGCTGACGACGACCTTGCCGCGCGCGTGCCCCTCTCCGAGGTACGCGAGCGCGTCCTGCACCTGCGCGAGCCCGTCGTAGCGCCGGTCGATCACGGACGTCATGCTCCCTGCCTCGAGGAGCTCCCGGAGGTAGGACAGGTCCTCCTTGTTCGTCTTCGCGAGGAACATCGTCACGTCCCGGCTTCCGAACGCGGCGGCAACTCGCGTCGCGACGAAGCTCCGGATCGAGAGTCCGGTGAAGCGATTCCGCTTCGGCCCTCCGACCTGGACCACCGTCGCCCGCGGCTCGAGCACGCGCGTGAGCTCGGGCCAGCGGCGGCCGCCGGCGATGTCGAGCAGCAGGTCGTAGCGCCGGCTGCCCCGTGTGAAGTCCTCCTGCGTGTAGTCGACGACGTGATCGGCACCGAGCGAGCGGATCGTCTCGACGTTCGGCGTGCTGCAGACGCCCGTGACCTCGGCTCCGAGCGCCTTCGCGATCTGCACCGCATACGTCCCCACGCCTCCGGAGGCGCCGTTGACGAGCACCTTCTGCCCTGGCTGCACCTGTCCCTTGTCGCGGAGGCCCTGAAGCGCGGTGAGCCCGGCGACACCGACCGCCGCCGCTTCCTCGAAGGTCACGTTCTCGAGCTTTTCGAGGATCACCCGCTCCTCGCGCACACGCACGAACTCGGCGAATGCGCCGTTTCGGCAACCGAAGACCTCGTCGCCCGGCCGGAACCGCGTCACCGCCTTGCCGACCTCCGCCACCGTGCCGGCGTAGTCGACGCCGAGCTGGGGGTCCTTCGGTCGCCGCAGCCCGTCCTGCATGCGCACCAGGTACGGCCACCCGAGCAGGGAGTGCCAGTCGACCGGGTTCACCGACACGGCCTGGACCCGGACGAGCACCTCGTCGTCCTCGACGACCGGTCGCTCGATCTCCTCGAGCCCGAGCACGCCGGGAGGGCCGTATTCGTGACGCACGATCGCCTTCATCCGTGTTCCCTGGCTCGACGCCGTCGTGACCATGCGGTACGCTCCTTACTTACACTGTAAACGTACGCTGTAAGCTAGACGTCCCGAGCACGCCTGTCAAGCGCCGATTCCAAGATTTCGATGACGAGCAGAACCGAAGCGGCATCCGAGCCCCGCAGGCCTCTCAGCCGCGAGCGGGTGCTCCGCGCCGCCGTCCGCCTCGCAGACGAAAGCGGCTTCGAGTCGCTGAGCATGCGCAAGCTCGGGCAGGAGCTCGGCGTGCAGGCGATGTCGCTCTACAACCACGTGGGGAGCAAGGAGGACATCCGCGACGGCATCGTCGACCTCGTCCTGCAGGAGATCGAGCTCCCTCCCGACGGCGTCGACTGGAAGACGGCGATCCGGCAGAGCGCGATCTCGGCGCACGACGTCCTCGTCGGCCATCCCTGGGCGTGCGGGCTGATCAACTCGACGAAGAGCGTCAGCGTCGCGCGCCTCGACTGGATGGAGGCGATCCTGAGAACGCTCCGCGAGGCCGGCTGCTCGGCGAACCTGACGCACCACGCATACCACGCGCTCGACAGCCACATCACCGGCTTCACGCTCTGGCAGGTGAGCTTCCCGTTCGAGGACGCGGATGACCTGGAGGAGCTCGCGGCGACCTTCCTCCGCACGCTGCCCGTCGAGACGTATCCCTACCTCGCCGAGCACATCCAGGAGCACCTCGCCGAGCCGGTCCCGGAGGAGAAGACCGAGTTCGAGTTCGGGCTCGATCTCATCCTCGACGGGATCGAGCGGATCCGGGACGCCGCGGCGCCCGGAGCCTGACGGACGGCTCGAACATGCGGTGCGGCTAGCCTGCGGCGATGGACGTACGCCGTCACCCCCACTACGGCGTGACGTTCGCGATTCTCGCGATCGCGGGCATGTCCTACGCCCTCCTCCAGTCACTCGTGCTCCCGGCGCTGAGCGAGATCCAGCTCGACCTCGGGACGACGACGACGGCCGCCGCCTGGATTCTCACCGCCTACCTGCTGAGCGCGTCGGTCGCGACGCCGATCGCCGGCCGCGTCGGCGACATGTTCGGCAAGAAGCGGACGTTCGTCGTCGTCCTCGCGATCCTCGCGCTGGGGACGTTCATCTCGGCGATCGCGACGACGATCGGCGTGATGATCGTCGGCCGCGTGATCCAGGGCGCGTCCGGCGCGATCTTCCCCCTCGCCTTCGGGATCATCCGCGACGAGTTCCCGGCCGAGCGACGTGCGGGCGGGATCGCGCTCATCTCGGCGATCCTCGGAGCCGGGGGCGGCCTCGGGATCGTCCTCTCCGGCCCCATCACCGAGCATCTCTCGTACCACTGGCTCTTCTGGATCCCGCTCGTGGCGATCGTCGCCGCGATGATCGCCACCTGGGCCGTGATCCCGGAGTCGCCCGTCAAGACGCCCGGCCACGTGAACGTGCTCGCCGCGACCCTTCTCTCCGGCTGGCTCGTCGCGCTGCTGCTCGGGATCAGCGAGGGCTCGAGCTGGGGGTGGACGTCGAGCCGCGTGCTCGGGCTGTTCGTCGCCGCCGCAGTGCTGCTTCTGGCGTGGGTGCGCGTCGAGTCCCGCTCGCGCCAGCCGCTCGTCGACATGCGGATGATGAGGATCCGAGGCGTCTGGACGACGAACCTCGCCGCGCTTCTCATCGGGTTCGGGATGTACAGCGCGTTCATCCTCATCCCCCAGTTCGTCGAGACGTCGTCGGCGAACGGCTACGGGTTCTCCGCGTCGGTGACCCAGGGCGGGCTCTTCCTCCTGCCGTCGACCGTCGCGATGATCATCGTCAGCCCGCTCGCCGGCCGGCTCGCGGGCATTGTCGGATCACGCGTCCCCCTCATCGCCGGCTCACTCGTGAGCGCCGCGTCGTTCCTCGTCCTCGCCTTCGCGCACGACCACCGCTGGCAGCTCTACCTGGCGACGTTGCTCCTCGGGGTCGGGATCGGGCTCGCCTTCGCGGCCATGGCGAACCTGATCGTCGACGCGGTCCCGCCGCAGCAGACGGGAGTCGCGACGGGCATGAACACGATCATGCGGACGATCGGCGGCGCGCTCGGCGCCGAGATCGCGGTGAGCATCCTCGCGGCGAGCCCGCTCGCCAACGACCTCCCGAGCAACCACGGCTACACGCTCGCGTTCGCGGTGTCGGCCGTCTCGCTGCTCGTCGCCACCGGGGCGTCGTTCCTCGTGCCGAGACCGAAGCTCGAGACGCTCGATGCTCTGGAGCACGCTCCCGCGCTCGTCTTCGAAGCTCCCGAGTCGGGCCAGTAGCGTCTAGTCGGCGAGGAATGCCGCGAGGCGCCCGGCCTCGTCCTCGAGTTCGCGGCGGGCGGCCGGCGATAGCTTCTCGAACGGCTCGAGGACCACACGCCCCTTCTCGACGCGCCAGGTGCCGGCGACGAAGCCGTCGACGAGGAACGTCTGCGCGACGTCGCCGTTCTGGCCGATGACCGTCTTCCGGTACCGCTCCGGGAGGATCCGCGCGCGGTCGGCCCACGCGAGGAGGACGTTGTCCCACTTCGGCAGGAAGCGGACGGGCACAGGAGTCTCGGGGTCGGGGATCGGCGCGCGCTGCACGTCGAGGAGCTCGCGGCCCTGCTCGTCGCGGAAGCGCCGGAGCGGCTCCAGGAGCGCGAGAGCACGGTCGATTTCGGGCACGTGCATCATCGACCAGGCGCCGATGTCGCGCCGCGCGGCCGGCCCGAAGGCCGTGAGGTAGCGGCGGAAGATCTCCGCGCGGGCCTCGTTGGGATCGTGGAGCTCGGGCTCCTCGAGCGCGACGAACCGCCCCTGCGGTCGCCCGCTCCAGAGCGCGGTCTCGTGGTGATGGACGACGTGGGCACGCACGCGCGCGGCACGCCACGCGCGGCGAGCATCGATGCCCGTGAGCCCGTGCTCGCGCTCGAGATGCACCAGCGCTTCCTCCGTCGTCACGGGACCGTCGGCGGCGAGCGCGCGCACCGACGGCGCGAGACGCTGGGCGACCTGTGACTGCCAATCGAAGTTCGTCTCGCTGAGCGCCGCCCGTAGGAGCGCGTAGTCCCGCCGGGTGAGCAGATGAAGCGTCTGTCGCATCACAGTCGCCTTGACGACCGTCGCGTCCGCGAGCTCGCGCTCGAGCGTCTCGCGCCGGAAGCTCGTCGTTCGCGTCCAGATGCCGACGTACGGGGCCGACGGCCACTGCGCCTGGAGACCGACGAGCCGCTCGATCACCGCCGTCGGCGCGAGTCGCTTCCGCTCGAGGAGGAGCTGGCGCGCGAGCGTCGCTCGGTTCAGCTCGCGCACCGTGAGGACGCGCTCGGCCACACGCGAACGCTAGCGAGTGGACTGCGACGACCGGGCGATCGGTGGGTGAGGCAACACGAAGCCCGGCCGAGTGGCCGGGCTTCGCTTCGCTGTCTCCGCGACGTGCCTCTACCGGAAGCGCACGACCGGGTCGCGCTGACCCTGGGTCGCCTGCAGCGGTTGCGTCCGCGCCTGAGCCGGCGGGTTCGGGACGCCGGGGAACAGGTCGTCGCCGATCGTCGGGATGAACTGCGGCGGGACACGAACGTGCGTCGCCTGCTCGTAGTCGTAGGCGAAGCCGAGCAGCTGCGGTTCGGACCAGCGGCCGCCGGTGAAGGTGATCCCGATCGGCAGTCCTGCGTCGAAGGCGGCGGGCACCGTGATGGCGGCGTAGCCCGACACCGCGGCCGCCGCCGACGAGCTGACGAAGTACTCGAAGTGCCCGTCGAGGTCACCGAGGGTCGGGTCGTCGTTCGTCGGCCAGGCCGGACCGTTCGTCAGGGCGACGATCGCGTCGAGCTTGTCCGCGGCCATCAGCTGATCGATCGCGTCCTGCACGGGCGGCGTCGTCGCTGCGCGGAGCGCCGTGCAATCGGCATCGCGCCCGTTCGTCGCCTGGGCGGCGTCGAACACGGCGTTGTTCCACGGTCCCTCGAGGTTCGGATTGGCGTTGTTGAAGTCGATCAGGTCCTGGAGGGTCTTCGGGTAGCCGGCGCCCGTGAACGCCACCAGGTAGCTCGCGATGTCGGACTTGAACTCGCAGAGCAGGGCGGGGAACTCGTTCGACGTCGCCGACAGGTCGATGTCGGCCGGGTCGACGACGGTCGCGCCCTGGGCCTCGAGCTCCGCGATCACGTGGTCGAGGATCGGCTCGACGACGGGCCCCGTCACGGTCGGGTCGTACGTCCCGGCGCGCCAGATTCCGATCCGCTTGCCCTGGAGGGCGTGCGGGTCAAGGAACCGCGTGTAGTCGGTGAAGGCGTTGCCGACCTGGTCGGCCGTGGCCGGGTCGTGCGGATCGACGCCGGTAGCGGCGCCGAGCAGCACCGCCGCGTCGGTCACGTTGCGGGCGATCGGCCCGGCCGTGTCCTGCTCCGCGCTGATCGGCACGACGCCGTCGCGGCTCCACAGCCCGAGCGTCGGCTTGATGCCGACGTCGCCGTTCGCGCCGGACGGGCAGACGATCGAGCCGTCGGTCTCGGTGCCGAGGGCAGCGACGGCCAGATCGGCCGCAGCGGCGACGCCCGAGCCGGAGCTCGAGCCGCATGGGTTGCGGTCGAGGACGTACGGCATGTTCGTCTGGCCGCCGATACCGCTCCAGCCGCTCGACGAGGGACCGGACCGGAAGTTCGCCCACTCGGAGAGGTTGGCCTTGCCGATGATGATCGCGCCGGCCGCCTTGAGCTGATGGGCGATGAAGGCGTCGCTCGGCGTGCTGCCATGGAGGGCCCACGAGCCCGCGGTCGTCGGCATGCCGGTCGTGTCGATGTTGTCCTTGACGATGATCGGGATGCCGAGGAGCGGTCGGTGGTCGCCGTGGCGTCGGGCGGCGTCGGCGGCGCGCGCGTCGGCGAGAGCCGTCGGGCTGACCGTGATCACCGCGTTGAGTATCGGGTTGAGCTCGTGGATGCGCCGGAGATAGAAGTTCGTCAGCTGGACTGAGCTCAGCTTGTGCGAGTTCATCAAGTGCTCCAACTGCGGGATCGTCGTCTGGTCGACGTCGATCCCGGCGACCTTGGTGTTCGTCGGGTTGGCCGCGGGGCCGATCGGGGCCGCACGGCTCGTCGGCGCCGCGGCGCCGGATACCCCGAGCAAGAAGGCAAGCAAGGCCGTCACAACAAGGGAATGCCGAAGTCGGCTGCTCATCGCGCTACCTCCACGGGTCGGGTGAGGTGGACGCTGGGATCGCAGGCTTGGCCGGCGGTTCGCGGCGAGATCTCCTACCGTATCGCCTGCCTCTCGACCACGCCGAACTCGAGCGAGCGCTCGCTCCAATGGAGCCCTCCGAGCCCATCGCCGTCAACCATTCCCCGCATGCGCCGCGGCAAACGCTTTCGTCGGACCGACCACGGAGCAGCGGAAACCAGCACGTGCGCGATCCCACTGCACGACGCCAGTTCGGCGACACGACCGACCTAGTATCTGCCGCATGCACGGCCTCATCTTCGCCTCGTTCCGCGACTACCTCACGACCGAGCACGGCGTGGACATCGCGCACGACGTCACGGCCGGAGAACCTCAGTACACGTTGAGCGAGGCGTACCCGGACGCGCAGTTCCTCGCGCTGCTCGAACGCGCGTGTGCGCGAACGGGGCTAGCTCAGGACGAGCTCCTGTTCGAGTTCGGTGCGTTCACGGCGGCGACGACCTTCGCACGCCTGTACTCCGTGCTCTTCAAGCTCTCGCCGACGGCGCGCGACTTCCTCTTGACCGTCGAGACGCCGATTCACGAAGTCGTCCGCGAGTCGATGCCCGAGGCGCGACCGCCAGAGCTCAAAGTGAGGGACTTCGGAGACGACGGCCTCGAGATCGTTTACACGTCGCCGCGCC
Source organism: uncultured Actinomycetes bacterium (assembly GCA_963809405.1). Lineage (GTDB taxonomy): Bacteria > Actinomycetota > Thermoleophilia > Gaiellales > Gaiellaceae > GMQP-bins7. Next base: position 188,084 of record CAWEJN010000001.1, on the reverse strand, counting down.
GTATCTGCGCGATGCTACGCGGGCTCGTCGAGGGCACAGGGCGCGTCTACGGAGAGGCCGTCGAGTTAGCGGAGCTCGAATGCATGCATCGCGGAGCGTCCGCGTGCCGATTCGAGATCCGGTTCCCGTGACCCAAGCCTGTTTCAGGACCAAGCAAGGCTCAGCAGTCTGTGCGCCGCGCCAGGGGAGGTGCGTCAGCGGATCCGCCGACATGAGGGTTAGCCGACATCATCGTGCCGACCCGAGCGCGTAGAGTCGGCCTCAGTTCGAGCGACGGAGGACCGAAGTGATGAGCATGTACGCAGTTGTCGACCCCGCGACCGGCGAGACGCTCAAGGAGTACCCGACGATCACGGACGACGAACTGCGGGACGCGATCGCCCGCGCCGACCGGGCACATCGCGAGTGGTCGAGAGCTGCGACTGTCGCTGATCGCGCCTTGCTCGTGCGGCGCGTCGGCGAGCTGCACTCGGAACGGCGGAAGGAGCTCGCGGAGATCATCGTCGCCGAGATGGGCAAGCCGGTACGGCAAGCGCGGGGCGAGGTCGACTTTTGCGCGTCGATCTACGGGTTCTACGCAGACAATGCGGAAGCACTCATGGCCGACGAACCGATTGAGCTCCTCGTGGGTGAGGGGTCGGCGGTCGTCCGCCGCAGCTCGCTCGGCGTCCTGCTGGGGATCATGCCGTGGAACTTCCCCTACTACCAGGTCGCACGCTTCGCGGCGCCGAACCTGATCATCGGCAACACGCTTCTGTTGAAACACGCGCCGCAGTGCCCGCAGTCAGCTGAGGCGATGGCGCAGATGTTCCGCGATGCTGGCTTCCCCGACGGCGCATACGTGAACACCTACGCCACGAACGAGCAGATCGAGTGGGTAATCGCCGATTCGCGCGTCCGCGGCGTATCCGTCACCGGCTCCGAGCGCGCTGGCGGCGCTGTCGCGGAGATCGCTGGCCGGCATCTGAAGAAGGTCGTTCTCGAGCTCGGCGGCTCCGACCCGTTCATTGTCCTCGGCACTGACGACCTCGACAAGACGGTCGAGGACGCTGTCGCCGCGCGCATCGACAACGCGGGCCAGTCGTGCAACGGCGCGAAACGGTTCATCGTGATCGACGAGCTCTACGAGCAGTTCCTCGAGAAGTTCACGGCCGGGCTTATCGCTGTGAAGCAGGGTGATCCGCGCGAGCGCGAGACGGAGTGCGGGCCGCTGTCTTCTCAAGTCGCGGCCGACCGCCTCGAGGATCAGGTCCGGCGCGCGGTCGAGCAGGGCGCGACGGTCGTCGCCGGCGGCAAGCGAAACGGCAACTACTTTGAGCCGACGGTGCTGACGGACATCACGCCGGAGAACGACATCTACCGTGAAGAGCTGTTCGGCCCGGTCGCCCAGGTCTATCGCGTGCCGTCCGAGGAGGAGGCGGTCGCGCTGGCAAACGACACTCCGTTCGGGCTCGGTTCATACGTGATGACGAACGACCTGGAGCAAGCCGAGCGCGTCGCGGACCGGATCGACGCAGGCATGGTCTACGTGAACATCGTCGGCGCAGACGCTGCCGAGCTGCCGTTCGGCGGCACGAAACGCTCTGGCTTCGGACGCGAGCTCGGCCGCTACGGCGCCGACGAGTTCGTCAATAAGAAGCTGATCCGCATCAGCTGAGCACGAGGATCGTCTCCTCCCGGAAGGCCCCCTCGTTGTGTTCGAACGAGCGACTGGTGCTCTTACAACGAGGGGCGGGCGAAGCCTCGCCTGGTTCCCCTGCACCTTCCACGAGCGCATCTTCACCACACCGACCCGCATCAGCAACGCACTCGAGCCGAAGAGTGCGCCATGGTGCTACCGAGTGGAGGCGGAGGGTTCCAACCGACCGAAGATCCGCGCAGCAGAGCCACCCTCAGACCGCCCTGCGACCCTTCTGCGACCCACTGTCCGCAATCTGTAGCCGTGTGACGTTCGCGTCATAGGCCCGCTTCACCCGCTCGCGAGCCCCGTCCTCGGATGGATGCCCGTATGTCGACATGACGAGAGCCCCGCCGTCCGTATGCCCGAGCTGGATCGCGACGTCCGCATGCGACACGCCCAGCTCCAGAAGATGCGTCGCGCAGAAGTGACGCAGCTCGTAGAAATCCATCCCCGGCCGACCGAACGCCGCCCGCACCGGATTCCAGTAGTAGTAGAGACTCGATTTGCTGAATCGACGACCTCGCGGAATCACGAACTGCCACGCGAGGTCGAGCCGCACCGGGACGTCCGCCAGAGCTTCCCGAGCTGGCGGAGGGAGCACCACGATTCGCTCGCGACCGTTCTTCGGAGCCTTGATCGTCCCGGTGCCGTCCAGGTTCTGTCGGATCGCCACCTCGTCTCGCCCAATGTCGGAGCGTTCGAGCGCGAACAGCTCGCCCGGACGCAGCCCGACGTACGCCGCGAAGACGACCATCGCCCGGAACGTAGGCCCGAACTCGCCGTGCACGTCGAGAGCCTTCGACCCAAGCTCTGAAAGCTCGACCTCCGTGAGAGCGATCAGATCCTTCCGCCCGCGTGACTGTTCGAGCCGCAGGTTGGAAAACGGGTTAGGCCCCGGATGCAGACCGTCGTTGATCGCGTCGTTGAACATCGCCCGCACGACCCGGACGTTCGATTGTGGCGCTCGCAGAGCCCACGCCCGCGCCGTTAGTCGATCGAAGTCGACCAAACGCACGCGCTCGAACTCCTCCGAGAACGCGGCGAGGCCATAGCGATACGTCCTGCGGGTCGCGCCCGCAGCCCGTGGGTAGTCCGTGAGCCAGAGCTTGCTGAACTCGCCACAGGTGAGGCGTCCACCGCTTCGCCGACGACCAGCCTCCCGCTCCGCGTCGCGGGCTTCTCCGCGTGTATCGAACGTCCCGACCCAGCGCTTCCGCCCCAACGCCCGGTCATAGACGGTCGCACACCACCTGTCCCCGCGCTTGTAGATCACGCCGCACCCCTTTCCAGAAGCCATGCCTCGCACTCGCTGATTCGGAACCTCCGACGCCCGCCGATCAGCTGCGACGGCATCCCCTCGCGCACCCGCAGCTCGACCCAACGCGTCGAGAACCCGAAGTGAGCCGCGAGCTGCCGCTTCGTCACCCACGCCTCCGAACCCGGACGGAGCGGCATCCGGATGAGCCTGCCCGTCACGCCGTCACCACGACCGACGCCGGGAGCTTCGTCGCGTCGACCTTGCCGCGAAGATGCGGGACGATCTGTCGCCCGAACTCGTTCGGCGTCTCGAACTCTGGCCACAGCTCGCGGAACTCCGCCTGCTGCCGGTACGCCTGACGCTCGTTCTCCGAGTAGTAGCGCTGGTACTCCGAGATCGTGTACGCGTCCTTGCCCTCGTCCTTCATCGCCAGTGACCACAGGACGATGAACCCCGCCACCCGCGATGCCTTCGGCGTGACCTTCAGCAACAGCCGCACCTGCCGCCACTTGCTCTGCGCCGCCAGCGCGTCCGCGTCGTCCCCGTACCTCTCGCGAGCGGCAGCCTCGCCGCCGGCGTCGTCAATCACAGCCCGCGCAATGCAATGCGCCAGCAGCGTGTCCTGCTTCCGCTTCCTAGCCACTGTTACCCCTGTCTTGCTGTGTCACCTGACGGCGTATGCCAGGTGCCGCCGGACGACAGGTGTGGATGCTCTGCCTAAAGAGCTTTCAAGTCCCAAACCGACGGAAGGTCTCGACCTTCCTGCAGCATTCTCCTCAGGCGGCGCCAGGGACCTGCTCGACGGCAAGCCTCCCGTCGCGCATGGCGAGTCGGCGAGGCGCGCGAGCGGCGAGCTCGGCGTCGTGCGTGGCCACGATGACGGTCGCGCCGTGGCTGCTTGCAAGACCGGCGAGGAGCTCGATCACGTCGGCGCCGGTCTGAGAGTCGAGATTCCCGGTCGGCTCGTCAGCGAGGATGACGCGAGGGCCGACGACCAGAGCGCGCGCAATGGCGACACGCTGCTGCTCGCCGCCGGACATATGACTCGGCAGGTGCGAGGCGCGGTCCGCGAGACCGACCTCCTCGAGTAGGGCAAGCGAGCGCGAACGCAGCTCGCCTGAGGAGACGCCAACCGGAGCGAGACCGGACTCGACGTTCTCGAGAGCGGTCAGCGTTGGAATGAGATTGAAGGTCTGGAAGATGAAGCCGAACGCATTGAGCCGCAGCTCGGCCAGCTCGGACTCGGCGAGCGTCCCGAGGTCGCGGCCCTCGAAGATGATGCTGCCGGCGCTGGGGCGGTCGAGCGCGCCGAGGAGTTGCAGCAGCGTCGTCTTGCCGGATCCACTCGGACCCTCGAGTGCGACGAACTCACCCTCCCCGACCTGCAGGTCGACACCACCGACGGCCTCGATCGTCGTCGGGCCACGCTGAAAGAAGCGCTTGGCGCCTCTGACGTCGTAGAGGATGGACTCCATCACTCGACCTGCCTGAGCGCGTCTGCGGGGCGCAGCCTAGAGGCACGGAACGAGCCGGCCCCACCGGCGATCAGGCCGCCGACGACGGCGAGGAGGAAGCCGGCGACCAGCACGCCGACCGCGATCGGTGCAGTGAGTGCAACCTGGTCGCTGACGCTGCGGGCGGTCACCTGTCCGAGCCCGAAGAAGCCGCTCCCCCCGCCGGTGTGCGAGTTCGCCGTGAGCGTGGGGCCGAACATCCCGATCGCAACGGCAACGGCGACCCCGAGGACGACGCCGATGAGGCCGCCGAGGATCCCCTGCGCCAGCGATTCGCCCATCACCTGGCGGACGACTTGCCACTGCGTCCAGCCGAGCGCCTTGAGCGTCCCGAGCTCGCGCACTCGCTTGCCCACGGAGGAGAGTGTCAACAGGATCGCGAGCAAGAAGGCTGCGGCGGCCGCGAGAAGCGCCAGAGCTGTCCCGAGCCGATGTGAGAGGTTGGAGGCATCGACGAGCGAGCCGCTAATCGAGTCCGCGACCTGCTTCGCGCTCGCGACCTGCGCCCGCGGGAATTGCTCCTCGATCTGCTTCTGCACCGCACCGACCGAGGCACCGCTTTCTGCCCTGACGAGCACAACGTTGACGTTGCCTTTCTGGCTCGCCAGAACCTGCAACTCGGGCAGCGAGATGTAGACGTCGGCAGTCTGGCCGCCGAGCGGGGGCCGAACGAGGCCGACGACCGTGAACACGGTGCCATTGAGGTTCAACTTCGAACCGACCTTCAGGCCGTGCTGGCTCGCGTACGAGTTCGCAAGCAGCGCCTGGTGGGAGCCGCCTCCGCCACTCGCAGCGATGAACTTGCCGCGCGAGACCAGGGACGCAGTCACGACGCCGATGCCCGGAGTTGTCGGGTCGACGCCCGCGATCGTGTACGCCGAGCTCGTGATGTTCGTCTGGGGCGGATTGACCACCTGCTGCAGGGTCTGCTCGGGAGTCGTGATCGTCTGGCGGAAACGCCGCAACCTCGCCGGCAGACACTTCTGAAATGCGCTGCGGTCACCACCGCTGCCACCGTTCTGTCCGCCTCCGAGGCCGCCTCCGCCCTGGCCTGGGGCGGGGCCGCCTCCTGCGCCCGCGCCCGCGCCGCCGCCGAACTGAATCCCCGCCTTCGCAAAACAGGCCTGCATGGCGGCGAACTCGGCTGCCGTCGGCGGCGTGATCGGTCGATCGATGCGGAGCTGCTGGCCGCCGGCCTTGATCTTCGCAACGATCTTGGGCACCGTCCCCGACTGGTGAACGGCTGCGAGGACGAGGCCGCTCGAGACCGATGCCACACCCGGCACCTTCGCGATCTGCGTCGCCGAGCTCTGCGGGAACGTGAGCTGCGTACCCGGAAGGAAGAAGTCGTGGACGAACTTGTCGCCAGGCTTGCCCAGTTTCGAGAGATCCGTGATGACGGACTGGTTCGCCTGGATCACCTCACGGCCACCGCCGGAGCCGCCTCCGGGGAAACCGCCTCCGGTACCGCTGTCCTGGCTCTGCTGGGGCGCAAGGGTCACGGTGAGATCGGTGCCGATGCTCGAAAGGGGATCGAGTGCTTTTTCCTGCGCTCGATCGAGCCCACGCGAGAGCGCCGACACCGCTATGACAAGCGAAACGCCGACCGCCAGTCCAAGGACAGTGAGGATCGTGCGGGTCTTCCGCAGTACGAGCTCGCTGCGCAGATAGCGGAGAAAGAACACCGGATGCGCATAAGAACAAGGACGCGTGAGAGCGCCGTAAGAGACGCGTAAGAGCGCCCTAAGAATGCAACCGCGCTTTCTGACCGTGCCAGTCCGGGGAAACGGGCGCTCGCGTGAGCCAACGTCCTCTACGTTGCGCGCCCGCCCGCGCGTCGGACGACCCGACCCCCGCGTTCGCTCCGCTCACGCGTGGCCCCCAAGTCGCGCCGTCCGCCGGGGGAGCCGCGGAAGGGCGGGCGCTACGGTGCATTCGGGGCGCAGACCACCGGATCGAGTAGAAGCGCCACGAGCTCCTCTTGCTCAGCGGTCAGGGAAGGCATCTCGATCAGACCCCTACGGGCAGCCCACACACGTCGAGCAAGGCGGGCGACGGTCATCGTCACACCCGAGAGACGACTGAGCCACGGCGCGACGTAGAAGACCCGCTCGCCCGAGTAGCGGAGAAGGAACGCCGCCGCGCCTTCGCTCTTAGAGAGGTAACCCGCGAGCTTCGAGATGTAGTTGCGCAGCCTCCCAGCCTCGTACTTGCCTTGTTCGAGCACCGCTTTCTCGTAGCTCGTCGTATGCCCGAGACCGTGCGCGTACGCGGCCGTCTTCAACTCGGGGAAGAACGCCCGCGCGAAAGCCTTCTCGAGCTTTGTCGTGTGACCGAGAACGAAGTGCAGGTGGGGGACGCCACGCGATTGATCCTCCAATACCCAGAGAAGAAGCGTCGGCATCCGCTCGTCGTTCCAGCCTTCGCGCCGCAGCTGCCGGATCGCAGACGTCCGAGCCGCGTTCAGCGTCTCGTGCCGCCTCGCCGACCAGAGTCGCCGCTGATCTTCCGCGACCGAGTCGAGCACGCGGCACCCGTGCATACCCGAACACCGAACGTCCGGCGCATGCGTGCACTTCGACGTGTCCCACCACCACGGCTCCGCCGTGCACGTCAGCACGCCCTGCAGTACCTTCGCCTCCGAGCCGTGGGGCTCGCAGTACGCGTCGAGCGCCGCATGGATCACCGAGCGGAAGGACGCCGCCCACGACGGACGGACGGCATCGCACCAACGCCGCCCACAATGACGGCGCTCGCGCCGAATGAGCCTCCCACAAGCACCGGGACACCACTTCTCGTCCTCCGAGAGAGCATCGCCCCGGATTCGCATGCTGTTCGCGATCGAACGCTCGAACGCAGCACGCTCCTCGGAGGTGTGGGCGTGAACGTACTTTTGCCGGCGGCGACGACTGGAAGGCGTCTCGACGGCGGCCAGCGACAGCTGGTCGGAGTGGACGCTATGACGAGCCACCGGCACCGCGTCCCTGCGCGGCCGCCGAGCCCAGCCGCGCCACCGTGGGTCGCATGCGACCCAACGGAGGCGCGACCGCTACCCGGCTGCAACCGCGCTGACGATGACGCGCCGCAAATCGGCCACTTTCCGTGCGGAGCTGTTCGCACTCCTGCGCAAGCTTTCTGCCTGCACAGAGGCGCGTTAGCGCACTCCTTCGCCCGTTTCCTACCGAGTGGAGGCGGCGGGAATCGAACCCGCGCAAGATTTCAATCGCCGAGGGATGGCACCGTCGCCTGCGCCAGTGTTCGGGAATGTCGGCTGGAGCACCTCGGATCTCATGCCGGAGGGCCTGCTGGCGATTCCGGCGCAGAGGGTCTCTTCCTTCCGCAGTCGTCCGCGCGCGCGGACCTCGGTACCCATGGCGAACCCGGAGAGGCGCGGGGCGTCTCAGACCGTATCCACGTCGCCGTTGGCGGTCAGCGGCGCGTAGCGTCTCCCGCCCGGAACGCTGCTAGCACAGCGCTGATGTTCTTCCACTTGAAGCCTCGTGGATCGATACCGCGGTGGAGGATCAGCCCGTCTGAGAGGGCAAGCAGGATGGAGCTGAAGGCGTTCGCGAGCTTGGGATCGAGAGAGAGCGAACCCGCCTCGATACTCTGCTGGATCCAGCCGCGCAGAAGCTGCCGTCGACGAGATATGGCTGCACGGAGCCGATCGCGAACAGCTGCGTCCGTGGAGGCCATCCCCCAGAGATCCGCACTGAGCCGCAGTTGTGCGGGATCACTCGCTTCGCGGAGTTGAGCGCGGGCGAGCCGTTCGAGCAACTGGTCCCCGTCCAGCTTCTGACCGTCGAGGTCTTCGATCAGCCGCTCGAAGCCCGCTTCCTGCTCATCGATCAGGGCAAGCAGAAGATCTCGCTTGGTCTGGAAGTAGAGATAGAAGGCCCCTTTGCTCGCCCCGGCTGCCGCACAGATTTCGTCGACGGTGACACGCGCGTAGCTGGTCTCTCTAAGGCAGCCGAGAGCTGCGGTAAGGAAGGCCCGTTTGCGCTCTTGCCTTTGGGCTTCAGTGATCCTTGGCATGGCTTTCATGGTGTATATGACTGACCAGTCAGTTTTTAAAGTTCCTCGTGACTGAGGACCTGCTGTCTACCCGCGGCACCGGTTCGCGTCGGTCAATGCTCGTTCCAGTCGAGGAGACATCAATGAAAGGGAGCACGAAATGAGAATGAGCACCAAGCATCGGGGCAGGCACCGCATCGGCCTCACGAGTCTCGCCGGATCGGCAGCGCTCGTGGCAGTCGGCGCCGTCATGGTGGCACTGCTCGCCGGAGCCTCCGGTGCCGCGACCACTACGGCCCCGAAGAACACGGGCGAGCCGTCGATTTCAGGCACTCCTCGCGTCGGCCAGGTACTGAGGACGACGAGAGGTACCTGGACCGGCACAACCCCGATCGCTTATGTCTACCGTTGGTTCCGGTGCGACGGGCGCGGCAAGCCGGACGCGTCGGACTGCACGCAGATCACGAACGCTCGGAACGCGAGTTACGTCCTTCGCGAGGCGGATGCTGGCTTCAGGATCCGTTCGCAGGTGAAGGCGACGAACGACGACGGTTCGGACACGGCAACTTCGAACCCGACGGCGATCATTACGTCCGCCAAGCCTTTCAACACGACGGAGCCGTCGATCTCAGGCACAGCGGTCGTCGGCAACGTCCTCAACGCGAACCGCGGCCAGTGGGGCGGAGACGCTCCGATCACCTACTCGTTCGTGTGGTTGCGCTGTAGTGCGAAGGGCGACAACTGCGGCGAGATCCAGGCTGCGACCGACAACCAGTACCAGGTTGTCGCGAACGACGTGGGCAGGACGATCCGCGTCCGGGTCATCGCCAGGAACGACCAGGGCTCGACGTCGGCGATCTCGAACCCGACCGGCGTCGTCGGCTCGAATCAACCGCCGCCCCCGCCCCCCGGAAGCTCCGTGGCAGTGGGGGACCTCAAGGCAGCAGGCGATCGTCTCGTCATCGCGTCGGTTCAGTTTTCGCCGAATCCGGTGACGAGCAGGACCGCTCCGATCACGGTGCGTGTCCGGGTCACCGCAAGAGGAGGTCGACCGGTAAACGGAGCACTCGTGTTCATGCGCGGGACGCCGAGGGTCGTGTCGGGTCAGACCCAGGCTACGCAAGCTGACGGCTACGTGACGCTCACGCTGGTTCCGAACGAGCTCTTCCCGCAGCCGCGGAACGGCTTCAACGTGCAGTTCTTCCTCAAGGCGTATCGGAAGGGCGATCCGGGGCTCGGCGGCATCGCGGGCTACCGGCTCGTGCAGGTCCGCCTAGCCGGGTAGAAGGACAGCGACCACCGCGAGCGACTATGAAGAGGAGGCGGCCACGGCCGCCTCCTCTTCTTCCCTTGTTTCAAGCAACGTAACTCGGCGCCGTCCGATGACCGCGTTATGGTCAGATAGCTGAGTCCTCTGGGGCGGCTTCGGCCGTTAGCCAGCTAGATCGGGTCGCGCCAAGAGCGGGGCGTCCGTGTGCTGAGGCGACCAGGGGTGGCGGTGCCGCTCGTCGTGTCACTTAACGACGAGGAGGCAACGCAATGGCTCAGCGGCATCCGCACCCCGGGTGGTGGTCGCTGACTCTCTATCCGGACGCAGGCGAAGCGAGCGGCTCGTTCCATGCGTCAATCAGAAGAGGAGCTCTCGGGAAAGGTGCTGGGCGGGCCGAGCCGGAGCGGGCGAAGCGGGAAGCCGAGCGCCGCGCCGCAGCGAAGCTCCGGAGGTACTGCAGCGCGAACCATCTCGATCGCCTCGGCACGTTGACATACGCGGAGCCCTGCTTCGACACGAAGCAGATGCGCGGCCACGTCGGGGGATTCTTCAAGCGCCTGAAGCGAGAGCTCGGCGGCAATCCCTTCCCATACGCGTGGGTGCGGGAGTGGCACCCGAGCGGTCATGGTCTGCACGTTCACTTCGCGGTTGGCCGGTACGTCCCATACGCGGTGGTCGGGGACGCCTGGGGCCGAGGCATCGTTGACATACGCCGAGTCACGGTTCGGCGGGCCGGAGACGCGACGAACGAGGCTGCAAAGACAGCGGCGCGGTATCTGGCGAAGTACGTCGGGAAGTCGACCGACAGCGAGAAGGCGGTCGCCGGAAACCACCGCTTCGAGGTAGCCCAGGGCTTTCAGCCGCGCAGCGTTCAGTTCTTCGACCGCAGCCCGGAAGCCGTCATCGAGCGGGCGTCTGCCGAGATGTTGGGGCGTCCAACCTACGTATGGCATTCAGCTGGCGACCTGTTGATGACCTGCGAGACGTGATCGACCTCTGGGCCGAGCGCGAAGCGCGAACGCGAGCGAAGGTGACTTCCGTCGTTCGTGCCTTCTGGACATGGGCCGAGGAGCAGGATCAGGTGCCGTTCTCGCCAGCGGCGAAGCTGCGGCGGCCCCGGGCGCCGCGGAAGGCGGCGCCCCTGCTGCCGCAGAACGCCGATGCGAGGCTGATCAACGCTGCCACGCGGGCGCGAGATCGAGTTGGCCTCTTGCTGCTGCTGGACCTTGGCATCCGGCGGAGCGAGTTAACGGGCGTCCGACCACGGGACATCGATCTTGGGCGCCGTCAGATCACCGTGTTCGGCAAAGGCCAGAAGAGCCGGGTGATCCCGCTCCGAGGTCGGATCGTGTTGGAGATCGAGGCCTACCTGTTGGAAGAGCTACCGCTGCTCGACCGACTACCGGAGCCAGACGACTACCTGCTGTATCCCGAAAAGAGGGCGGGCGGCGGCAGGCTGCTCGCGGCGTACCCGAAGAAGCGGATGAGCGAACCGACAGTCCACCGCTGGTGGTACCGACACGCGGCTGCGGCGGGACTGGTTGGGGACGGCATAACGAGCGGGCTCAACATGCACAGGGCGAGACACACGTTCGCAACAGACCTACGCCGCATTGCAGACCTTGGCGCGGCATCACAGGCACTCGGCCACTCGGACCTCTCGACGACTGCCGCGATCTACGGCCACTACGACCTCAGCGACCTGGAACGTGCCATGGAAGCACTGGCTCGGGCGCGGCGCGAGCAAAGTGAAGAGCGGGCCGACTGAAATCGTTTCAATCGACCGGCTGGATAGATGGCTCTGCTGAGCCAAAGGTGGAGGCGGCGGGAATCGAACCCGCGTCCGCGGCCGCACCGAACAGAACGTCTACGAGCGTAGTCCGTGCTTGATCTCACCCGCCGGCCGGTTCACGGACGACCAACCGACGGGCCAGCCATCCTGAAGTGTCGCGCTCCGGGCGATTGGCTCTCCCTCGGCGCCGAGCCCGATTGTTGGCGCCGGCTCCCGGATCTCGGGCCGAATCCGGATCGGCGTCGCCTTACCTAGCTTTGACTAGGCGGCGAGTGCGAGTTGTGTCTTGTTCGCACTTGCTTTGGTGCCGGTTGATTTACGAGGCCAACCGGCGACCTCGGCTCGCAGCTCTGCCGGAGATCCGACCACGTCGAGACCTGGTCGCCCCCGTATGTGTGTTCAGGTTCTGAGGATAGCTGCCGATAAGCGCTGCGACCCGCCTTGCGGCGAGGGGAAGAACGGGTCGAATCGAGGCAGTCGGTCCCCCTGGTGAAAGGACGAACCGTGGCGTTGATGATGGAGGAGAAGTACGACGACTTCGCGGACCTGCGCGAGCGGGCGAAGAGCGAGGTCGCGAAGGTGGTGATCGGGCAGGACCGGACGGTCGAGCTCCTCCTGATCGCCGCGGTCGCCCACGGCCACGTCCTCATCGAAGGCCCGCCCGGCAGCGCGAAAACGCTCATCGCGCGAGCGGTCGCGCACATGCTCGGCGCCTCCTTCAAGCGCATCCAGTTCACGCCCGACACCACGCCCGCCGAGCTCAACGGCCAAAACACGGTCCGTGCCGGCGAGCACGTCTTCCTCCCGGGCGCCGTCTTCACGAACGTTCTCCTCGCGGACGAGATCAACCGCACGCCACCGCGCACGCAGGCGGCGCTGTTCGAGCCGATGCAGGAGCGCCAGGTCACGGTCGACGGGCGCGCGCACAAGCTGCCCGACCCGTTCCTCGTCATCGCCACCCAGAACCCGTTCGAGCACGAGGGCGTGTTCGTCCTGCCGGAAGGCCAGCTCGACCGCTTTCTCTTCAAGATCGAGCTCGGGTACGCAGACGCCGAGAGCGAGTTCGAGATGCTCGATCTCCCGCACAAAGGCATTGCGCCTGACATGCTCGGCGAGGTCCGCCCGCTCCTCGGCGTGGTCGGCCTCGACAAGGCGCGGCAGGAGCTCGAGTCCACGGCTGTCCCCGAGGCGATCGCTCGCGCGATCGTGACGCTCGGGCGACGAACGCGTGAGCTGCCGGGCGTCACACTCGGCGTTAGCTCGCGGGCGATGATCCATCTCGTCAGCGCGGCGAAGGCGAACGCGCGCCTGAACGGCCGCCACGTCGTCGACGTCGAGGACGTCTTCGAGATGGCTCCGTTCGTGCTCCGGCACCGCCTCATCGTCGACGCGTCGGAGACGACGACGGACGTCGTGCTCGAAGAGGCGATCGCGTACGTCCGGAACTCACGGCCCTCCCCCGTTCGACTCCCCGAGTAGCGCTTTTCCCCTCCTTTCGCGCCGGCGGTGTTGACGAGCCGCCGGCGTCGGTCGATAGTGCGAAAGGGTTGGACCACGCAGTGAACGCCGCCGTGACGGTGGCTAAGCTGTGTGGCCCGCAAACTGGAGAGGACTATGGGGGGAGGAACGAAATCGTGGCACTGATGAGGGAGGCGCCTTACGAGAGTCTCCTCGACCTGCGCGAGCGGGCGAAGAGAGAGGTCGCAAAGGTCGTCCTCGGACAGGATCGCGCGGTCGAGCTGATGCTCGTGGCCGCGCTCGCGCGCGGGCACGTGCTCCTCCAGGGGCCGCCCGGCAGCGCCAAGACGCTGCTCGCGAGAGCGACCGCACACATGCTGGGCGCGGAGTTCAAGCGGATCCAGTTCACGCCTGACACGACGCCGAGCGAGCTCACCGGTTTCGACACGATCAAGGCGGGCGAGCGGATCTTCATGTCGGGCGTCGTCTTCACGAACGTGCTGCTCGCGGACGAGATCAACCGCACGCCTCCGCGGACACAGGCGGCGCTGCTCGAAGCGATGCAGGAACGGCAGGTGACGGTCGAGGGCAGGACGCACCGCCTGCCCGACCCGTTCCTCGTGATCGCGACGCAGAACCCGTACGAGCACCGCGACGTCTTCGAGCTCCCGGAGTCCCAGCTCGACCGGTTCCTCTTCAAGGTCGAGCTCGACTTCGCCGACTCCGACAGCGAGTACGAGATGCTCGACCTCCCCCACAAGGGCATCGCCCCGGACATGCTCGGCGAGGTTCGGCCGCTGCTCGGCGTCGTCGGTCTGGACAAGGCGCGCATCGAGCTGGACTCGACCGAGATCCCCGAGGAGGTCGGCCGCTACATGGTCGCGCTCTGCCGGACGACGCGCGAGCTGCCCGGCGTGGAGCTCGGAGTCAGCTCGCGCGGGATCATGCATCTCGCGGGCGCGGCGAAGGCGATGGCCCGCCTCAACGGCCGTGACGTGGTCACGGTCGAGGACGTGCGCGAGATCGCGTCCAACGTGCTCGTTCACCGCCTCATCCTCGAGGACGGCGCCACCGCCGACGAGGTGATGAAGAAGGCGTTCGAGCTCGTGCCGATGCCCACCCCGCGGGCATACGCGTTCGTCTAGAGCTCTCGCGAGAACCGGGGCGCTCCGACTACGGTGGCGCCCCGGCTCTCTCTTCTCCTAGCGCGCTGACGCCTCCTCGAGCGCACGCCGGGTGAGCACACGCGCGAGGTGCGCGCGGAACTCCGCGCTCCCGGCGTGATCGGACGGCGGCTGGGTGCCGTCCGCCGCGAGCGCTGCGGCGTCCTCGATCGACGCGCCGTCCGCGAGCGCGGCTTCGGTCGCGGTCGCCCGGAGCGGGGTCGGACCCATGTTCGTGAGCGCGATCGCCGCCTTCCCGATCGAGCCGTTCGAGCTGCCGACGACAGCTGCGACAGCGACCGTCGCCCAGTCCTGCGCCCGTCTGCTCATCTTCAGGTACGTCGACCTCGTCCCGTCCGGGAGCTTCGGGACGCGGATCTCGGTCAGCATCTCGTCCGGCCCGGCCGCGGTCTGGAAGATGCCGGTAAAGAAGTCGCCGGCCGGCACGACTCGCTCACCGCCCTTCCCACGCACGACGAGCTCGGCGTCGAGGGCGAGGATCACGGTCGGGAGGTCCGAGCCCGGCTGACCGTGCGCGAGCGATCCGCCGATCGTCCCGCGGTGCCGCACCTGCGGATCCCCGACGAGACCGGCCGCGCGGGCGACGACCGGGCAGTGCTCCCGCAGCAGCGGATCGTTGTTCACGTCCGCATGGCGAGTGAGGGCGCCGATCGCGATCTGCTCGCCGGCCTCGCGGACGTAGGCGAGGTCGGACAGCCTTCCGATGTCCACGAGGAGCGAAGGTCGGGAGACGCGCAGCTTCAGCGCGGGGATCAACGACTGCCCTCCCGCCATCAGCTTTGCGTCGTCGCTCTGGCCGAGGAGCTCGAGCGCGTGCTCTGGGCTGTCCGCGACCTCGTAGTCGAACGGTGCGGGGATCACTGTTCCTTCGCCTCCTGGATCGCGTTCCAGACTCGCTCCGGCGTCGCGGGCATCTGGATGTCGGTCACTCCGAGATGGGAGAGCGCGTCGACGACCGCGTTGACCACCGCGGGCGCCGCCGCGATCGTCCCGGTCTCCCCCACTCCCTTGACGCCGAGCGGGTTGTCGCCGTGCGTCTCCGTCCGGTCGGTCTCGTAGGAGGGGACCTCGGCCGCCGAGGGCACGAGGTAGGTCGTCATCGTCGTCGTCAGCAGGTTGGCGTCGTCGTCGTACGCGCCCTCCTCGTACAGCGCGGCCGCGATTCCCTGTGTGATCCCGCCGTGGACCTGGCCGTCGATGATGGTCGGGTTCACGGCCGCGCCGACGTCGTCGACGGCGACATAGCGAAGGAGACGCGTGTCGCCGGTCTCGGTGTCCACCTCGACCACCGCGGCATGCGCCCCCGCGGGCCAGGAGAAGTTCGGCGGGTCGAACGTCGCCGTCGCCTCCAGGCCCGGCTCCATCCCGTCCGGCAGGTTGTGCGCAGCGTGCGCGGCAAACGCGGCCTCCTTGATCCCCATCGAACGGTCCGGAGAGCCCTGGACGGTGAACGAGCCGTTCGCGAACTCGAGATCGTCCTCGGCCACCTCGAGCTGGTGGGCCACGATGTGCCGCGCCTTCTCCACGATCTTCTGGCCCGCGTGCCAGAGCGCGATACCGCCGACCGTGAGCGAGCGGCTGCCGTACGTGTCCATCCCGAGCTGCGAGACGGCGGTGTCCCCGTGAAGCACCTCGACATCGTCGACGTCGACTCCGAGCTCGTCCGCGACGATCTGTGCCCACGTCGTCTCGTGGCCCTGCCCGTGCGGCGACGTGCCCGTCACGACCTGCACCGAGCCGAGCGGCTGGAAGCGGATCGTCGCGCTGTCCCAGCCTCCGACCGCGTACCGGATCGCGCCCAGGATGCGTGAGGGGGCGAGGCCGCACATCTCGTTGTAGGTCGAGAAGCCGACCCCGACCTGCCTCTTCGAGCCGCCTTCCCGCCGTCGCTTCTGCTCGGCCCGGATTCCCGGGAGGTCGAGGATCTCGAGCAGCCGGTCGAGCGACGCCTCGTAGTCCCCCGAGTCGATCGTGAGGCCGGAGGACATCGTGTACGGGAACTCGCGGACGAAGTTCTTGCGGCGGAGCTCGACCGGATCCATCCCGAGCTCGGCGGCCAGCGCGTCCATCGTCCGCTCGAGCACATACGTCGCCTCGGGCCTGCCCGCGCCTCGGTAGGCGTCGGTCGGAGTCGTGTGCGTGAAGACGCCGGTGAAGGTGACGCTGTAGTTCGGGATCGCGTACGGCCCGGAGTAGATCCACGCTCCGAGCAGCGGGATTCCGGGAGTGACGAGCTGGAGATAGGCGCCCATCGCGCACGTCATCTCGCCCTTGACCGCGGTGATCGTGCCGTCCTTCGTCGCCGCGAACGTCAACTCGCTGACGACGTCGCGTCCATGGATCGTCGACTGGTAGTTCTCGGTGCGCTCCTCGGTCCACTTCACGGGACGGCCGAGCCGCTTCGCGAGCGCGACGGCGAGGTATTCCTCCGCGTAGACGTCGCACTTCGAGCCGAAGCCGCCGCCCACATCGGGTGCTATCACGCGCACCTTCGACTCGGGGATCCCGAGGACGAGCTGCATCGTGAACCGCAGGATGTGCGGGATCTGCGTCGCCGACCAGATCGTCAGGTCGCCCGTAGGCCCGACCTGGGCGAGGAGGCCCCGCGGCTCGATGGCGTTGGGGATCAGCCGCGGCTGGAAGTAGCGCCGAGTGACGACGGCGTCCGCAGCATCGATGGCAGCCCGGAAGTCGTCGGTCTCGAGCTTCCACACGTAGCACTCGTTCGTCTCGAGATCGGCGTGGACGAGCGGTGCATCGGGCTCGAGCGCCTTCTCGACGTCGGCGGTCGCAGGCAGGGGCTCGTAGTCGACCTCGACGAGATCCGCGGCGTCCTTCGCGAGCGCCCGGCTCTCGGCGACGACGACTGCGACGCCGTCCCCCTGGTAGCGCACCTCGTCCACCGCGAGCGGAAAATGCGGCGGCATCTTGATGTCCTCGGTGACGGGCCAGGCGCACGGCATCGGCCCCGCCCAGTCGTCCGCGAGATCGGCTCCGCTGAAGACGGCGACCACACCCTCGGCGGCGCGGGCCGCGTCGAGGTTCACCTTCGCGATGCGGGCATGCGGATACGGGCTGCGGACGACCGTCATCGAGAGCGTACCGGGCAGCGTCAGGTTGTCGACGAAGGTGCCCCGGCCACGCAGGAGCGACGCGTCCTCCTTCCGTTTGACGGACGCGCCGACGAACGACTCGGTCTCGGCGGCGACGGCCATCGGCTATCTCACCCCCGCGGCCGCGGCGACGGCCTTGACGATGTTGTGGTAGCCGGTGCAACGGCAGAGGTTCCCCTCGAGCCCCTTCCGGATCGAGTCCTCGTCCTTCACCTCGCCGTTCTCGATCAGGCTGACGGCAGCCATCACCATCCCGGGCGTGCAGTAGCCGCACTGCAGGGCGTGGTGCTCGTGGAAGGCCTGCTGCACGGGGTGCAGCTCGCCGTTCTGCGCGAGTCCCTCGATCGTCGTGATCTCGAGACCGTCGGCCTGGACGCCGAGCATCGTGCACGACTTCACCGACTCGCCGTTCACGAGCACGGTGCATGCGCCGCACGAGGTGGTGTCGCAGCCGACGTTCGTCCCGGTCAGCCCCAGTCGCTCTCGGAGCACGTATACGAGCAGCTCGCGCGGCTCCAGGTCGAGCTCGTGCCGCGCGTCGTTGACGGTCAGCGCTACCCGACGCAAGGCTCTCCTCCCTTCCTCGCGAGTGGACAGCGCGAGCGTACTCCTCGCGTGACCCGCCTGCCAGGAGAGCTGAGGAGGCGGGCTAGCGCCTGCGCTTGAGCGCGCGCTCGATCTGACGCTGTGCGTCGCGCTCGGCGATCACGCGGCGTTTGTCGGCCCGCTCGCGGCCGCGCGCGAGCGCGAGCTCCACCTTCACGCGCCCGTCCTTGAAGTACATCCGCGTCGGCACGAGCGTGAGACCCTTCTCGCGCACCTTGCCGTTGAGCGAGTCGATCTCGCTCCGATGGAGGAGCAGCTTGCGGTCGCGGTCGGGCTGGTGCGGGAACGCACCCGCCTGCGGGTACTCGGCGATCGAGGCCCCGACCAGCCATGCCTCGCCCCCTCGGATGTCCGCGTACGCCTGGCCGAGCTGGACCTTTCCGTCGCGCGCCGACTTCACCTCGGAGCCGGTCAGGACCACGCCGGCCTCGACGCGCTCGAGGAACTCGTAGTCGCGCCGCGCGCGGCGGTTGTCCGCGATCGCCTTCTCGCTGCCGGCCATGGCCCGCGAAGTCTAGGGAGACGTCAGTCGGGCGCTGCGTCGCCGAGCCGTCGCGCGAGCTCGCGCAGCATCTTCAGCGCGAGCGAGGGCTCGTTCTCGACGAGCGCGATGAAGTCGTCACGCGGCACGCTGAGGCAGCGGACCTCGTCCAGCGCACGCACACGGGCGACGCGGTTCGACGTCGGGACGAGCAGTGCGATCTCCCCGAAGAAGTTCCCCTCGCGGAGCTCGACGTAGAAACCGCCGCGCATCTCCACCCGGACCGTCCCCTCGAGGATCACGTACATCCCCGAGCCGGGATCGCCGGGCAGTGCGAGCACCTGGCCGGGCTCGCACTCGATGGGCGCGCCCGCGGCGGCAAGCCGATCGAGGCCTGCCTCGGAAAGGCCGTCGAAGAGCGGGACCGCGCGAAGCTCGTCGGGCGTCACAGGCGGTTCATATCAGGACCGGCCCGCGATCCCCGCGCAACGGTTGCAGAGCGGATACCAGGGTGGGCACGACCGCCCGCACGACCGGCAGCGGCCGATCGTCGGCGACTCCACCTCCAGCCGGAGGCGTGCGACGACGCGCCCGGCGGCGGCCTCCTCCAGTGCCGCCGCTCGCTCGATCGTCACACCCCCGGTGCCGGGGTACTGGAGTGCGAACCAGCGGAGGATGCTCGCCTCGCGCCCCGCCTGCTCGGCGTCCTCGAGCGACGCCGTCCGCAGGCGGGCGGGATCGAGCAGGTAGCTCAGGTGCGGCCGCGCGACCAGGTCTCCTGCGAGGGCGAGCGCGAGTGTCGCGAGGAGATCGACGTTGTCCTCGTCGACGGGTGCGCTCACGAGCGTCCAGGTGTCCTCGAGGGAGAGACGCCGTCCACGTTCCCGCAGCCGGCGCTGCACCCCGTCCAGCCGCAGACGGAGAGGCTGGAGCGACTCGACCGCGAGCCAGCTCTCGAACGTCCACTCGCGCAGCGCGACCTGGTGCCAGGCGACGAGCGCGGCGTCGAGGTCGGCGGGGTCGTCCACTCCGAGATCGCCGAGACGCGGCCGGATGCGCGCCTCGTCGACGATGCGATATCCCCGAAAGCCTCCCGGCAGCAGGACGTGCGGCTCGAGCGCCGACTCGACGAGCGTCGGGTCCGGCGCTCCCCAGCCGATCCCCGAGAGGACGCCGACGTGGCCGCGCTCGACGAGCCCGAACCGACCCGCACGACCCGCGATCTGGGCGAGCTCCCACGGGAACAGGTTGCGGCGCTCCTGCCCGTCGAACTTCGTCGTCTCCGCGAAGAGGAGGGTCTCGCACGGGAGGTTCACGCCGTGCCCGAGCACGTCAGTTGCGACGCACACGTCCGCGGCGCCGGAGAGGAACCGATCGATCTCCTCTCGGCGCGAGGCTAGGGGCATCGCACCGTAGAGCACCGCGACGCGCCCCGGGTGGAGCCGGTTCACCTCGCCCGCGAGCGCGAGGACAGCTCTGCGGCTGAACGCGACGACGACCGAGCCGCGGCCGAGCGAGCGCAGCGTGCGCTCCCCGACGAACTCGAGCGGGAGCTTCCGCTCGAACACCCGCAGCTCGTGCTCGGGGAACGCGCGCTCGACGAGCGGCAGCGCGTCGAGCGCCCCCAGGAGCAGGATCTCGCGGTACTCGCCCGCGAGAAGCAGCCGGGTCCACGCCGACCCGCGCTCGTCGTCGTCGGCCCACTGGATCTCGTCGAGGACGAGCAGGTTTCCCGACTGCGGCGCCATCTCCACCGTGCAGCAGACGACCGGCGCGCGTTCGTTGACCCGCTCCTCTCCCGTGACCAGTCCGACGTTCTCCGCCCCCAGCCTCGCCGAGAGACGACGATGCGCCTCCTGCGCGAGCATGCGCAGCGGCCCCGCGTAGACACCGGAGCCCGCCGCGACGAGCTCGTCGAGCGCGGCATGCGTCTTCCCCGAGTTCGTCGGCCCGAGGTGCGCGACGACGCGCGTCGGCGCCACGACTCGTGAGGGGAGGCGGATCGCGATTCGCTTCTCGGCTCGCGCGACTGACGCCGAGGGACGCCGTCGCGCGCGCTCGGAGCGGCTCGGGCGCTTCTGGCGTCCGCGGGGTGGCCGCCGCCGGTGCATCAGCGGGCCGCGGTTCTCAGACGCGGAGGAAGCGGCGGAGCGTCATCCCCGACCCGAGCGCGCCGATCCCGAGGCCGACGGCGAGGAGGATCGCCGCGGTCCAGCTGAAGGCGAGCGCACGGACGTCGGGATCGCTGCGGATATGGCCGAGGATCTGCGGGACGGCCACTTCCCTGCTGAGAAGGAGCAGGAGAATCGCGGATACCGAGCCTGCGAGACCGGTGAGCAGTCCCTCGAGCATGAACGGGCCGCGCACGAACCAGTTCGTTGCGCCCACGAGCTTCATCACCTCGATCTCCCGCCGGCGCGCGAAGATCGAGAGCCGGATCGTGTTCGCGATCAGGATCGTCGACGCGACGAGCAGGATGATCACGGCGATCAGGAAGACGACCTGGATCGCCTTTGCGATCTGGAGGATGCGCCGCGAGGTCTCCTTGCCGTACTTGACCTCGCCGACGCCGGCGAGCTTGGCGTCCTGGATCGAGAGTGCGACCGGCTCCGTGTTCTCTGCCTTCGTGGGGACGATCTCGAACGAGTCCGGAAGCGGGTTCGCCGGCAGGTCGGCGGTCAGCTGTGGGTAGCTCTTCTGCATCCGGCGGAGCGCCTCTTGCTTGGGGATGAACGCGATGCTCTTGACCCGTGGGTCGCGCTCCAGCCTGTTTCCGACCGCGTTGATCTGCTTCTTCGTCGCGTTCTCCGTGAAGTAGATCTTGACCTCGAGCTCCTTCTTCACGTTGTCGGACCACGACACGACCCACGTGCCGAGGCCGATGAACACGCCGAGCAGGAACATGCCGATGAGCACGGTCACGACCGCGGCCGCGGTCGTCGAGAGGTTCGCGCCGATCGAGCGGACGGCTTCGGAGAACAGGAGTCGGAGGCGCGTCATTGTTCGGCGTACCCTCCTCGACGCTCGTCGCGGATCAGCTTGCCCTGCTCGAGCGCGATCACGCGCTTGCGCATCTTGTCCACCATCTCGCGGTCGTGCGTGACCATGAGGATCGTCGTGCCGGTCTGGTTGATCCGGTGAAGGAGCTGCATGATGCCGACGGAGGTGTCGGGGTCGAGGTTCCCGGTCGGCTCGTCGCAGACGAGGAGCGGCGGGTGGTTGACGAACGCGCGCGCAATCGAGACGCGCTGCTGCTCGCCGCCCGAGAGCTCCTCCGGGCGGGAGCCCATCTTGTGAGCGAGCCCGACGAGGTTCAGCACCTCGGGGACCTTCTTCCTGATCTGCGCGGCGGACTCGCCCTGGACCCGGAGCGCGTAGCCGATGTTCTCGGCGGCGGTGCGGTTCGGGAGGAGCTTGAAGTCCTGGAAGACACACCCGAGGTTCCGGCGCAGGAGCGGGACGCGCGAGCGCTTGAGGCGACCCAGGTCGCGGCCGCCGACGATGATCCGCCCCCGGGTCGGCTCGATCTCCTTCAGCAGCAGGCGGATGACGGTCGACTTGCCCGAGCCGGACGCGCCGACGACGAACACGAACTCGCCCTTCTCGATCGTGAAGTTGACTCCCTCGAGGGCGACGACGCCCGGGTCGTAGACCTTCTGGACGTCCTCGAACACGATCATCGAGGAGCCGCTCGGCGTCTCTCGCTGGACGGGCTCCTGGGGAGCGAGCGTCTCTGGTTCGGCGATAGCCGTCATCGTGGTGGGTGAAGCAGGCTCGTCGTCCGGCACCGGATCGGAATTCGCCGCAGCCGCAGAGGCCTGCTCCGGTTCTGAGGAAGCGCCCAGTGTAGCGGACACTTCCGCTGGACTACAGGACTTTCCCCGCCGCACGGGCGAGGAGGTAGGAGTGGACGAAGTCGTCGAGCGCGCCGTCGAGAACGGACTGCGCGTTGCCGACCTCGTGGTCCGTCCGGTGATCCTTCACGAGCTGGTACGGGTGGAGCACGTAGGAGCGGATTTGACTCCCGAACCCGATGTCCTGCGCAGCGCCCCGCTCGCGCGCGAGCTCCGCCTCGCGCTTCTCCTCCTCGAGCTCGGCGAGGCGCGAGCGGAGGATGCGCATCGCCGTCTGCTTGTTCGACGTCTGCGAGCGCTCGTTCTGGCACTGGACGACGATCCCGGTCGGAAGGTGCGTGATCCGGACGGCCGAGTCCGTCTTGTTCACGTGCTGCCCGCCGGCGCCGCTCGAGCGGTAGGTGTCGACCCGGAGCTCGGAGTCGTCGATCTCGATCGGGGCGTCTTCGGGGAGGAGCGGTGCCACGACCACCTGCGCGAACGCGGTGTGCCGGCGATGGGCCGCGTCGAAGGGCGACAAGCGGACGAGCCGGTGGACGCCGCGCTCCGCCTTCAGGACCCCGTAGGCGTTCTCACCGCGCACGGCGAGCGTCGCCGACTTGATGCCGGCTTCCTCGCCCGGGCTCGAGTCGAGGAGCTCCGTGCCGTAGCCCCGGTCCGACGTCCACCGCTCGTACATGCGGAGGAGCATCTCCGCCCAGTCCTGGGCGTCCGTCCCTCCCGTTCCGGCGTGAATCTCGAGGAGCCCGTCCCCCGCGTCGTACTGGCCGGCGAAGAGCGCGTCCTCCTCGAGCCGAGCGAGCTCGGCGCGGACGGGCACGAGCTGCTCCGCGACCTCGCCCTCGAGCTCCGGATCGAGCTCGTACAGCTCCTTCGCGTCGTCGAACTCGCCCTGGAGGCGCTCGTAGCG
Source organism: uncultured Actinomycetes bacterium (assembly GCA_963809405.1). GTDB lineage: Bacteria > Actinomycetota > Thermoleophilia > Gaiellales > Gaiellaceae > GMQP-bins7. Next base: position 164,949 of record CAWEJN010000001.1, on the reverse strand, counting down.
CTCGAGCTTGCGCGCGACCCGCGCATGCTCCGTCGAGATCCGCGCCGCGGCGCCCTGGTCGTCCCAGAAGCCCGGCGCGCCCATCGCCTGCTCGAGCTCGGCCCGGCGCCCGCTCAGAGAATCGGGGTCAAAGGTAATCACGGACCCAGGCGAGCTGAGCCCCGATCTCCTCGAGTTGCTCCGAGAGCGGCTTGCCGTCGGCATCGGACATGCGACAAGCCTAGCGGCGCGCTCCGGCGGGTTCGACCGGCTCGGGGTCCTGGCGGCCAGTCCAGACCTCCCGTCCGCTCCGCTCGACGAGCGCGTCGCGTACGAGGAGCGCGGCCGCGAGCCACGCGAGGCCGAGACACCAGCCGGAGACGACATCCGTGACGAAGTGCACGTCGAGGATCACGCGGCTCGTGCCGATCGCGGCCGCGAGGATCGCCGCTGACGCCCAGAAGACCTGCCGGTACGCCGGCCATCGCTCCACCGCAAGCGCGGCGAGCACGCCGAACGTCACGACCGCCCCGGCTGCGTGCCCGCTCGGAAACGACGGAGAGTGCGGAAGCGGGATCGCGCTCCCTGCGTGCGGCCGAGGACGGTCGAAGGCGTCCTTGAGCACGGGGACGAGCACGTGGATGCCGGCGAGCGTCACGGCTGCCCAGGCAGCGTCGCGGAATCGGCGGAGGGCGACCAGCGCGAGCGCGACGACTGCCGCGACGAGCCACGCGCTCGTGCCTCCGAAATCGCTCGCGGCACGCCCCAGCGACTCCGCCCAGCCCGGCATGTTGTCGACCACCCAGTTCGAGACGTCGTAGTCGGCGGACACGAACGGCTCGTGTGGGTAGAGCACCGCCAGGAAGCCGAAGCCCGCGATCCCGAGCGCCACGAGCCCGACGAGGATCTCCCTCCGCGTGAAGGTACGCTCGCCGTCCGGCGGCACGACGAGGAGGCAGATCGCGAGCCAGCACACGCCGAGAGCGACTCCTCCGACGACGTCGACCACCGTATGGCCGCCGCTCACGACTCGCGCTGCGGCGACCGCGGTGACGACGGCCACCGCGCCTCCCGCTGCGAGCGCGCGCTGAGCACGACTCTGGGTCGAGGTCCATACGACCGCGGCCAGCGCGCCGAAGAGAGCGGTCGTCGCTGTCGTATGGCCGCTCGGGAAGTCCGAGAGCCGGCCCGCGTCGTGATCCGCCCCGAGCACCTGGAGGACGATCCTCGCCGCGTACATGAGCACTCCGGCGCCGACGACGGAGACGAGCACGAACCGCGCCGCAGAGCTTCGACCTGCGACGGCCAGGGCGATGACGATCGCCAGCGTCAGCGCTGGCAGGATCCTCCAGCTCCCGAGATCGCCGAGGCGCGTCCAGGCCGGCACGTGATCAGCGTTTGCGTCGGAGAACGAACCGAGCCAGAACGTCGCCGTGAGCGCGAGGAAAAACGCTCCCGACCCGAGCGCCGTCGCGACGAGCGCCCGGCGTCGAACCTCGTCCCGGGCCGCCTCCGGGCGAGGACCGCGGCTCACCGCCGCTATGCCCCGTGGCAGCGCTTGTACTTCTTGCCCGACCCGCACCAGCACGGGTCGTTGCGGCCGATGTCCTTGTGCTCGTTCACGGCCGGCGCCTGACCGAACGACGCGGGAGACGCCTCGGGTGGTGCGGCGAGCGCGGTGGCCGCCGAACTGCCTGCCGCAGCGATGACGTCGGCGCCGGCTGACGTGTCGTGCTCGTAGCGGAGATCACCGTCGTGGGACTGCATGGGCTCGAGAGCGGCCGGCTCCAGCTCGACCGCGACGTGGAAGAGCGTGAAGACGACCTCCTGCCGAATCGACTGCCCGAGCTCCTCGAAGAGGGCGTGCCCCTCGCCGCGATACTCGACGAGCGGGTCCTTCTGCGCGAACGCGCGGAGATGAACGCCCTCGCGGAGGTAGTCCATCGTCTCCAGGTGCTCGCGCCAGCGCTGGTCGACGATCTGGAGGATCACGTAGCGCTCGATGTCGCGGGCGAGCTCGGGGGTGAGCTCCTGCTCCCGGTCGGCGTACGTCTCGAGCGCGTCCTCGACGAACTCTTCGGTGAGCGCCTCGCGGCTCTGCACGTTGGATTCCTCGTGCAGCTCGTCGACCGTGATGTCGCCCCCGTAGAGGGATTGCATGCTCGCGACCAGCCCCTCGAGATCCCAGTCCTCCGGGAACTCGGCGTCGGTGAACTGGGCGACGATCGCCGCGATCGACTCCTCGATCCAGCCACGGACCTCGTCCGAGAGGTCCACGCCCTCGAGCACCTGCCGACGCTGCTCGTAGATGACCATGCGCTGCGTGTTCATCACGTCGTCGTATTTCAGGACGTTCTTGCGCGCGACGAAGTTCTGCTCCTCGACCTTCTTCTGCGCGTTCTCGATCTGCTTGGAGAGGATCCCCGACTCCATGGGCTGATCGTCCGGGATCTTGAAGCGGGCCATGATGTTCTGGATCCGGTCGCCCGCGAACAGCCGGACGAGGTCGTCCGCCCCCGAGAGGTAGAAGCGCGACTCCCCGGCGTCGCCTTGGCGCCCGGAGCGGCCGCGGAGCTGGTTGTCGATCCGCCGCGCCTCGTGGCGCTCGGTGCCGAGCACGTACAGGCCGCCGAGATCGAGGACGCCTTCGCCGAGCTTGATGTCGACGCCGCGGCCGGCCATGTTCGTCGCGATCGTCACCGCGCCGCGCTGGCCGGCGTCCTTGATGATCTCGCCCTCGCGCTCGTGCTCTTTCGCGTTCAGGACGTTGTGCTCGATCCCGCGGCGCTTGAGCAGCTCGGACAGGTACTCCGACGTCTCGACCGCGATCGTCCCGACGAGCACGGGCTGACCCTTCTCGTGCCGCTCGACGATGTCCTGGAGCACCGCGTCGAACTTCGCGTCCTTCGTCTTGTAGATGAAGTCGTTCTCGTCGGCGCGTGCGACGGCCTGATTCGTCGGGATCTCGACGACGTGGAGGTTGTAGATCTCGACGAACTCCTTCTCCTCGGTCTTCGCGGTGCCGGTCATGCCGGCGAGCTTCTGGTACAGGCGGAAGTAGTTCTGGAGGGTGATCGTCGCGAGCGTGACGTTCTCCTCGCGGATGCGGACGCCCTCCTTCGCCTCGATCGCCTGGTGGAGGCCCTCGCTCCAGCGCCGGCCTTCCATGATCCGGCCGGTGAACTCGTCGACGATCTTCACCTCGCCCTCCTGGACGACGTAGTCGACGTCCCGCTTGTACAGCGACTCGGCCTTCAACGCCTGGCTCAGGTGGTTCACGAGCGGGACGTTCTTCGGGTCGTAAAGATTGTCGATCCCGAGGGCGCGCTCGACCTCCTCGATCGCCGCTTGGGCGGGGGACACCGTCTTGAACTTCTCGTCGTACAGGTAGTCGGCTCCGGAGAGCTCCGTCTCGTCCTCGCCCTTCGCACCCTTCCGCGTCGCAGGCTGGCCGTGCAGGTTCTTGACGACGCGCGCGAACTGGTAGTAGGTCGCGGCCGCCGTCTCCGGCTCGCCCGAGATGATGAGCGGCGTGCGCGCCTCGTCGATCAGGATCGAGTCGACCTCGTCCACGATCGCGAACGAGTGGCTGCGCTGGACGGTCTGGTCGAGCGCGACCGCCATGTTGTCGCGGAGGTAGTCGAACCCGAACTCGGAGTTCGTCCCGTAGGTGACGTCGCAGGCGTATGCCTCGCGGCGCTCGGCGAACGGCATCATGTTCTCGATCGAGCCGACGGTCGCGCCGAGCCGCTCGTAGACCGGCCGCGTCCACTCCGCGTCGCGCTTGGCGAGGTAGTCGTTGACGGTGACGAGGTGGACGCCCTCTCCGGTCAGCCCGTTCAGGTACAGCGGCTGGACGGCGACGAACGTCTTCCCCTCGCCCGTCTTCATCTCCGCGATGTCGCCCTCGTGGAGGACGATCCCGCCCATGAGCTGGACGTCGAAAAGGCGCACGCCGATCGTCCGCCTGAACGCCTCGCGGACCGCCGCGTAGGCCTCGAAGATCAGCTCCTCGAGCGACTCCCCGTTCTCGAGACGCTGCTTGAACTCGGCGGTCTTGCCTGCGAGCTCGGCATCCGAGAGGGACTCGAAATCGGGCTCGAGGGTGCCGATGTACGCCGCCTGGTCGCGCAGACGCTTGAGCCGGCGCCCCTCCCCCATGCGCAGGACGCGCTCGAACGTGCCGTAGGAATCAGTCGGCATCGAGACTCGAAGGGTACCGGCTGCGGCGCGGGATTCCCGGCGGCCGGCCCGCTGCGCGGGCGTTACAGCGGAAGGACGAGAACCTCCCAGAGATCGTCGGCGAGCCGATGCGCACGCGCGACGTACGAGCCCTGCTGGCGGCCTCTCGCGAGCCGTTCGAGCGCTGCCGCCCGTCCCGGGTCGGCGGGCATGCGGTCGCTGACGAGCGAGAGGGTCGTACCGTCCCAGGTCAGCTGGAGGTCGTCCGCTTTCGGGCTCGGATCGAGCCCGACAACGTCGATCGCGCGCGCGCCGACGGCCCAGAGATCAACGCGCCGGATCGCAACCGCCCGATACGGCGCCTCGATCGATTGCACAAGTGCGGCTGCGAGCGTCTCGGCATCGACGTCGTCAGACGCCGTCTCCACGACGATTCTCCCGTCGGGGAGCGCGACGAACTCGACCTCGTCGCCGGCGGCTCCCGGCCCCTCGGTCGTCGCGACGACGTCCCACTCGCGCTGTCGCGCGAGGCCGGTGATGCCAGCCGCGAGCCAGTTGCGGCCGGGGTCGAGCGGCACGAGCCGGGCTAGGCGGCGGCTGCGCCGCGCTCTGGCTCTGGCTCTGGCTCGGCGGAGGGCTCCTCCTCCTCCTCGCCTGAGTCGCCTGAGGCGGCGTCCTCCGATCGCTGCCGGGCGGCGACTCGGCGCGGCTCGACCTTGCGCTTCTCGCGATAGCGCTCGATCTGGCGCTCGAGCTTGTCGACGAGCCTGTCGACCGCAGCCTCGTACGTGGTCGCGGACTCGCGTGCGACGAGGTTCGTCCCCTTCGTGTGCACCACCGCGTCTACCGAGTGGTCGTCGGCGATGGACGGGTTCCGCTCCCGCGAGAACGTGACCTCGACGAGTGTCCCTTCGTACAGCCGCCGATCGAGCTTCGAGAGTCGCTTCTCGGCATACGCTCGCACCGAATCCGAGAGGTGACCGTGATGCGCCTGGAGCTGAAGCCTCATAGCGCGCTCCTTTCGAATCGGGATGAGATCGTGATCTCAATCTAACGAACCGCCCGCGCGAAGGTGACGACTTCAACGCGGCGAGCTCCTGCCCGACGCAGTGCGGACGCGCATGCGTCGGCGGTCGCGCCGGACGTGTAGACGTCGTCCACGAGGCAGACCGTGCGTACTGCCTCCTCCAGGGCGACGACGCTGTCCCGCACGTTGCGTCGTCGCTCCGCGAGCGCGAGCCCTCGCTGTCGGGGGAGCTCCCTCTGCCGGCGCAGCAGGGCCACGGCGGGGACGCTCCAGCGAGCGCCGAGAGCGCGGGCGAGGGTCCGCGGGGCGACATCGCCGCGGCGCAGCGCCCGCTCGGGATCGCCCGGGACGTGCGTGACGGCGTCGACGCCCGGCGCAGGCAGGACCTCGAGCACGAGCGCCGCCGCCTCTTCCGCGAGCCGTCGCCTACCGCGCTCCTTCCACTCTCTGACGAGGACGCGGGCGCGCTCGTCGTAGACGATCGCCGCGCGCGCACGGGCGAACGCGAGCGTCCGGCCGGTGCATTCGGCGCACCGCCGGACGGGCCACGGCCCGGGGGCCCCGCACCGGTCGCAGACCGGTCCGTGCAACCGGACGAGGGCGTCGCGGCAAGCGTCGCAAAGCGCCGCTCCCGGCCTCGAGCAGACGGCACAGCGCTCCGGGAGGAGCAACTCGAGCACCTCCCGATTGTCGGCGGCTAGCCGTTACGACTCTGCGAAAAGATGCGGTCGGCTTCCCGGAGCGTCTCCGCCGAGCCGATGTCGTACCACTCGCCCGGCAGGCGCCAGGTGTAGACCGCGGTGCGCGGGTAGAGCCACTGGATCAGGCGCCCGGGCTGATCGGGGTTGTTCCCCTCCGCCAGGTACCGCCGCACGAGCGGGAGCGCGCTCGCGGGGTAGTAGTAGAGGGCGACCCCGGCGAGCGTCGTCCGTGCCTGCGCCGGCTTCTCCTCGAAGAAGACGATCCGCCCCTCGGAGTCGATCTCGATCTGGTTGTACTCGTGCATCAGCGAGAGGTCGCCGATGTCGTGGACTGCGATGACGGGAGCCTCGACCTCGCGGCCGTAGCGGGCGAAGCCCGAGACGTCCTCGGCGAAGAGGTTGTCGCCCGCGACGACGACGAGGTCGTCGTCGATCCCGCGCTGCTCCACGACGAAGCCGATGTCTCCGATCGCTCCGAGGCGGTCGTCGTTCGACGTCGTCCCGTCGTTCACCACCGTCACGTCGTTCTTCGTCCGTGCCCACTCCTCGAAGTGCGGCGCGAACTTCGCGTTCGTGACGACGATCGTGTCCTCGACGTCCATCTCCTGCAGCCGTGCAAGGACGTAGTCGAGCATCGGCTTCCCTCCCACCTCGAGCAGCGCCTTCGGCTTGTCGCGCGTCAGCGGGTAGAGGCGGGTCGCGTAGCCCGCGGCGAGGACGAGAGCCTTCACGCGGCCACCGGCCTCGGGAGAGAAGCGGCATACGGCGCCCGATGGACGCCCTCCTCGGTCACGATCGCGGCGATCAGGTCCGCCGGGGTCACGTCGAAGGCGGGGTTCCGCGCCGGGAAGCTCGCCGAAACCTCGGCCGGGTCGCGCTCCTCGATCGGGATGTCCGCGCCCGAGGCCGTCGCCGGGTCGAGCGATGACGTCGGGGCGACAACGTAGAGCGGAATCCCGTGGTGGCCGGCCGCGACCGCGAGCGCGTATGTGCCGACCTTGTTGGCCGCGTCCCCGTTGGCGGCGATCCGGTCGGCGCCGGTGACGACGCAGTCGACCTCTCCGGCACGCATGAGCGATGCCGCCGCTCCGTCGACGATCACCGAGAACGGGATGCCGAGCGCGTCGAGCTCCCACGCCGTCAGGCGCGCTCCCTGCAGGAGCGGACGCGTCTCGTCGACCCAGACGTGCTCGACGAGCCCGCGCTCCCACGCGGCGCGCACGGCGCCGAGCGCGGTCCCGTAGCCGCCCGTCGCAAGACCCCCTGTATTGCAGTGGGTGAGCAGCCTCGAGCCGGCCCCGATCAGGTCTGCTGCGTGCCCCGCCATCTTCCGGCAGCGCTCGACCTCCGCCTCGTGGATCCCGCGCGCACGATCGGGGGTCGGGTCGACGCGCATCTCGTCGAGCGCCCAGCGGAGGTTGACCGCGGTCGGACGGGAGTCGGCGAGGACGTCGTAGGCGTCGTCCAGATCCTCGCCTCGTTCCGCAGCGAGCGCGTAGCCGTACGCAGCGGCGACGCCGATCGCCGGCGCGCCGCGGACCGCGAGACGACGAATGGCGTCAGCGACCTCCGCTGCCGACTCCAGCCGGAGCTCGACCTCCTCGGCAGGAAGCCGCCGCTGGTCGAGGACGACGACCGCGTCGTCCTCGAGCCTGACGATCCGCTCGGGCGCGAGCTCCACGAGGACTACGTGCCCTCGTCCCAGCTCGCCAGGTACTTCGCCTGCTCCTCGGTGAGCTGGTCGATGCCAATCCCCATCGTCGCGAGCTTGAGGCGGGCGATCTCGTCGTCGATGTCGCGCGGGACGTCGTAGACCCGCTTCTCGAGCGTCGCCGCGTTCTGGATCACCCACTCCGCACCGAGCGCCTGGTTCGCGAAGGACATGTCCATGACGAGCGCCGGATGCCCCTCGGCGGCGGCGAGATTGACGAGCCGTCCTTCGCCGATGAGGTAGATCCTGCGCCCGTCGGCGAGCGTGAACTCGTCCACGAGCGCGCGCGCCTCCCGCGTCTCCACGGCGAGGTCGCGCAGCGCCTGGATCTCGATCTCGACGTTGAAGTGGCCGGTGTTCGCGAGGATCGCACCGTCCTTCATCCGTTCCATGTGCTCGCGGGCGATGACGCTCTTGTCGCCCGTCGCGGTGCAGAAGATGTCACCGATCTCGGCCGCGCGCTCCATCGGGAGCACCTCGTAGCCGTCCATCGCCGCCTCGAGCGCCCGCAGCGGGTCGACCTCGGTCACGATCACGTGGGCGCCCATGCCGCGCGCGCGCATGGCGACTCCGCGGCCCGTCCAGCCGTAGCCGCCGACGACGAAGCGCTTGCCGGCGAGAAGCACGTTCGTGGCGCGGATGATCCCGTCGATCGTCGACTGACCCGTGCCGTAGCGGTTGTCGAAGAGGTGCTTCGTCCGCGCCTCGTTCACGGCGAGCACTGGGAAGCCGAGCTTGCCGTCGCGCTCGAGCGCCTTCAGCCGGATGACGCCCGTCGTCGTCTCCTCGGTGCCTGCGATCACGTCGCCGAGCTGCTCGCGGCGGTGCGAGTGGAGGACGCCGATCACGTCGGCGCCGTCGTCCATCGTCAGGTGCGGTCGGTGGTCGACGGCCGCCTCGATGTGGCGGTAGTACGTGTCGTTGTCCTCGCCCTTGATCGCGTAGACGGAGATGCCGTACTCCTCGACCAGCGCCGCCGCGACGTCGTCCTGCGTCGACAGCGGGTTCGACGCGCAGAGGACGACCTCCGCGCCACCCGCATGGAGAGTGCGGGCAAGGTTCGCCGTCTCCGTCGTCACGTGCAGGCACGCGGAGATCCGGTGCCCCGCCAGCGGCTGCTCGCGCTCGAAGCGCTCGCGGATCGCAGCGAGCACCGGCATCTGCCGGTCCGCCCAGGCGATCCGCCGGACGCCTTCCGCGGCCAGAGCCAGATCCTTCACGTCGTATCCCTGTGTGGTTGCCATCGATCCTCTCTCTTCGCTCGTGTGTCGGGTGATCCGTTATCAGGCCGCCTCGGGTGCGAGGAGGCGCTCCTGCTTTCGCTGCTCCCACTCGACCCAGGCAGACGTAACGCCGTCGGAAGACGGGTCGCTCGTGCCTGCGAGCCAGGTCTCGACCGCGGCGCGAAGGTCGGGCTCGCGGCGGAGACGGAGCGCGAACGCGAGCTCGTCGAGCCCGACGCCGAACGCGCTCCGCAGCGTGGCGAGCGTCCGGAGCTGGTTGAGCTCACGGATTCCGTAGCGCCGGTAGCCAGCGGGCGTCCGGCCGGGGACGACGAGGCCCTCCTCCTCGAGGTAGCGAAGCATCCGGGCAGACCAGCCCGTCCGCCTTCCCGCCTCGCCGATCGTCATCGAGACCTGGGCCATCGCCGGAACCTTACCACGGTTGTGTAAATGTTTGATCGCGCTCGTACTCCGGCGGGGACGCGACGCGGATCGAAGCGATGGAAGAGCGGCCCTAGACAGGCCGCGCCAGATGCCGGTCGATCCAGCCCTCGGCGGCGGCCGACTTGATGTCGAGCACGAGCGCGATCTCCCCGGAGAGCAACGTCCGCGCCTTGCCGAAGATCTCGCGTTCTCCCGGCGAGAGCGGGGACTTGTTGCCTCGGGCGATGCGGAGGCGTTCGCGCTGCGCGCCCTCGCTCACGATCTCCGCGAGGGCGACCGGCGTGCCTTCCGTGAGCTTCTCGAGGGTCTCCTTGCGGCGGGAGAGCCAGTTGTCGCTGCTGAGCTGGCCGTCGTCGCGGAGCGCGTCGCGTACGCGACGGATGTCGGAGCTGCTCGCCAACGGCCTCAGCTGCAGCTGCGCGAGCTCGAGCGGCAACGTCACCCTGAGCTCGTCCTCGAGCTCCACGACGACCCGCTCCTCCTCCGGTCCACCCTCGACCTTCTGCTTCGTCCGGGCCGTGATGCGGCCGACGCCATGATTGCCGTACACGACCAGATCGCCGACGTCGAGCTTCACTCCCTCAGACTACCCGGCCGCAATGCCCCGAACCCCCACGCGCTCGTACACTTGGAGGGTACGGGACGAATACCGAAGGCACGCGTGCCCTCCTATCCGTTCATGCCCTGACCCGCGATCGAGGGAGTCTCGATGGACGGAACGCATCACGTGGAGCGCCGACGCGAAAACGCACACAAGGCGGAGAAGAGCCCGGCAACCGATACGCAGGGACTCGTCGAGTTCCGATGCGAATGTGCGAAGGACGACTGCGAGCGCGTGGTCAAAGTGCCGCTCTACGTGTACCGCCGGATCCTGGAGTCGGAAAACCAGTCGCTCCTCCAGGCGGGGCACCATGCATCGCCCTCCTACCGGACGATCGTCTCGATCGGCCTCATGAGCATCGAGGAGCGCGTCTAGACGGTCCTGTCGTCCGGCTCGGGCGGCGTGCCGCCCACTGAACGTTGCTTGCGCTCGGCCGCTGCCGCCCGTCGCTTCTCCTCTTTGCGCGCCCGACGCTCCCGCACCGCACGCTCCCGCGCGGCCTTGGCCTGCGTCTGTTGCCGCTGGCTACCCACGATTCTCGCTCCTCTCCGTCGAATTCCGCTCGTCCGTCCGCTCGTCTCGCCTCTCCTGCGCGTGCCGTGACGCAGCGGAAGCGTCCTCGGGTCGTCCCGGACGGTTCCACGCGACACGATCGAGGTCTCGATCGCGGGTGGTCTTCGCCTCTGCGCGCCGAGCAGCCGTGGACGCTCCGCTCACACTTGGTCTCCTCCCGCTGAATGCTCAGACCTGGCGCAACTCGTCGAGAGTGCAGCGGCGAAAGGAGAGAGCCCTGTGTCGCCACCGTACCGCAAGCCGTCGCTCCCCGCCTGTCTCGGAACACCGTTCTCTCCGCACGATGGCGGCTTCTTTCCACCCCATCGTTCAGTCGGGCCGCAGCGCAAGCCGCCATCCGAGATGCCGCCGGCTAGGGCGCCGAGGTGCCCTCTCGGCCGTAGCGGTCTTCGAGGCGTACGACGTCGTCGAGCTCCGTGGTCGACACCTCGATCACGAGCAGGTCTTCGAGCGCGGTGACCCGGTGGACCGTGCCGGGCCGGTAGTGGAACGCTTGTCCGGGCTCGATCTCGATCGTCTCCAGCCCGCCGCCGACCTCGCCGAGCTCGAGCCTGGCGCGCCCTTCCTGGACGAGCCAGGACTCGTCCTTCCGCTCGTGGTACTGGAGGCTGAGCGCCTCGCCCGCGCGGACGAAGAGGAGCTTGCCGACGTACGCGTCCGCCTCCGCCCACACGAGTTCCCAGCCCCACGGCTTCTCCACGCGCCGAGGCACGTGTCCGTAACGATCGCGCACCGAACTCATGAGAACCGAAGCGCCTGCTCGGGGATGCGCTGGCCGGCGCCGACGCGAAGGCCGTGATCGAGCTCGTTCCCTGCGCCGAGCGCGGCGCCCGGTCCGACCACCGCGAGGTTCCGGATCTCGCAGCCGCGGCCGATCTCCGCTTCGCCTCCGACGATCGAGCCGATGATCGACGCGCCCTCTGCGACGGTCGTGCCACCTCCGACGACGGCGTTCTCGACGACCGCGCCGACCGCGAGGCGCGACCCGGGACCGACGACTGCGAGGCTTCCCACTCTGGCGCCGTCCTCGACGACAGCGTGCGGGCCGATGTACACGGGCGGCACCAGGCGGGCTCCCGGATGGACCTCCGCGGTCGGGTCGACGAGCGTGAAGTCCGAGCCGAGCGCCTCGCCGACCTCGGTCACGAACGAGCGCTCGAGAACGTCGCGGTGAGCCTGGAGGTAGGACTCGGGCGTTCCCACGTCGAGCCAGTAGCCCGCGAGCGCGATCCCGTAGACGGAGCCCTCCTCGGCGAGTCGCGGGAAGACGTCGCGCTCGATCGAGACGGCACGACCCGACGGCACGAGGTCGAGGACCTCCGGCTCGAGGACGTACAGCCCCGCGTTGATGAGGTCCGTGTCGATCTCCTCGGGACGCGGTTTCTCGAGGAAGCTGGAGACGCGGCCGTCAGCCGCGGTCCGGACGAGCCCGTACCGGCTCGGGTCGGCCACGGGGGTCAGCAGGATCGTCGCCTTCGCCCCGGTGGAGCCGTGGAAGCGCACGAGCTCTCCGAGGTCGGCCTCGCGCAGCGAATCGCCGTTGAGCGCGAAGAAGCTCGACTTCAGCCCGCGGCCGGCGAAACCGATCGCGCCGCCCGTCCCGAGCGGCTCGTCCTCGACCGCGTACTCGAGCGCGAGCGACCCGTGGCGATCCCCGAACGCCGAGCCGATCTGGTCCGGCAGATAGCCGCACGAGACGATCGCCCGCTCCACGCCATAGCGGGCGAGGTGCTCGAACGTGTAGGCCAGGAGCGGCCGGTCGACGAGCGGGAGCATGTCCTTCCGCGTGCGGTCGGTGAGCGGCCGGAGCCGCGTGCCCTGCCCGCCGACGAGGATGACCGCGGGGAGCGTCATCCGCCGTGGGCGCGGCCGATGCCCTCGTACTCGAAGCCGCAGGCGCGCAGGGCGTCGGGGTCGAGCGCGTTGCGGCCGTCGACGAGAAGTGGGAACCGCATGCGCTTCGCCGCCGCGGCCCAGTCCAGGTCGACGAGCTCGGGCCACTCGGTCACGACCACTGCGGCGTCGGCGGCGTCGAGTGCCTCGAGGGCGGACGCTGCGACGTCGACTCCGTCGAGGTGGTCGGCCCCGTCCGCGACCGGGTCCCATGCGCTCACGTGCGCGCCCTCGGCGAGCAGCCGGCCGGCGAGGACGAGGCTCGGCGCCTCACGCATGTCGTCCGTGCCGGGCTTGAACGCGAGCCCGAGGAGCGCGACCTTCTTCCCGCGGAGCGAGCCCAGTCGCCGCTCGAGCTTCCCGATCACGCGCCGCTTCTGGAGCTCGTTCACCTCGATGACCGCGTTCAGGAGCTGGAAGTTGTAGCCCGAGTTCGCGGCGAGCTGCTTGAGCGCGAGCGAGTCCTTCGGGAAGCACGAGCCTCCGAAGCCGATGCCCGCCCGCAGGAACGAGGGGCCGATCCGGTGATCGAGCCCGATTCCCTCGGCAACCCGCAGCACGTCCGCCCCGGTCGCTTCGCACACGTTGGCGATCTCGTTGATGAACGAGATGCGCGTGACGAGGGCGGCGTTCGCGGCCAGCTTGATCATCTCGGCGGACGCGACGTCGCAGCGGATGACCGGTGCGTCGATGCCCTCGTGCAGCCGTAGGACGACCTCGGCGTCCTCGTCCTCGAACGCGCCGACGACGATGCGGTCGGGTCGGAGGAAGTCCCGCACCGCGGTGCCTTCGGCGGTGAACTCCGGATTCGAGACGTAGCCGACGTTCGCGAGCCCGCGCTCGTCGAGCCGGTGGCGGACGGTCCGCCCGGTGCCGACAGGCACGGTGCTCTTCATCGCGACGACGATCCGCCGGTCGACGCGAGGCAGCTCGTCGACGACCGTCCAGACCGCGGAGAGGTCGGCGTCGCCGGAGTAGGTCGGCGGCGTGCCGACCGCGACGTAGACGACTTCCGCGTCGCGCACGGCCTCCTCGACGTCAGTCGTGAAGCGCAGTCGATCGCGGTTCCGCTCGAGGAGCTCGGAGAGACCGTCCTCGTGGATCGGCACCTCTCCCCGCCCGAGCGCCTCGACTCTCTCGTCCAGGATGTCCCGGACGACGACCTCGTGGCCGAGATCCGCGAAGCACGCGCCGGTGACGAGGCCGACGTAGCCGGCACCGAAGACCGCGACGTTCACGAGCTACCTGGCTCTCCCGAGAGGCTGCAGGCCCTTCGCGATCGCGAGCATGGTCTCGTTCGACATGCTGTCGAGCAGGGTGTTGATGACCCAGTAGCGCGCCTTCGGAGTGTGGAGCACGACCATGTGCAGGTTCGGCCCGTCGTAGTAGAGGTCGTACGTCCGGCCGCCGATGTGGCGCGTGAAGCTCTTGTCGGCGAGCACCGGCGCGTCGTCCCAGTTCGTCTCCTGGACTCCCCAGTACTCGTTCGAGCCCATCCGGTAGACGAGACGGACGGCCTTGTGGTCGTGCCCGTCGATCCAGTAAAGGCGGACCGGGTCCGAGCTGTCCGTCCACGAGCTCCGCTCGATGACGCGGGGGAGCATCAGGGGGAACGGCACCTTCGAGCGCCGCTCGCGGAGGAGATCCCTTGCCGCGCTGGGAGCGAAGGTGACGTTCGGCTTCTCGCGCTTCGGAGTCTCGTCGATCGGGGCAGGCGCCAGGTTCCCGTGGAACGTACGGCCGACGACGACCGTGAGCATTGCGCCATTCGAGAGCGTCGCGATCTTCGCCGGAACGCGGTTCGTGTCCGCCGAGCCGAAGAGGTTCGCCACTTTGCCCGCAGCCTCACGCGAGCCGCGCTGCTTCGAGTCGTAGTAGACCTGCGTGCGGAAGTAGTCGAAGCGCGGCGCGTTGGCCGGAAGCCCGTTGGGGGGAGTGAGTATCTGATACTCGCGCTGGTTGAGCTCGAATCCGGCCGTCGACGCGGATCCGGTCTCGCCGTTCCCGTTCAGGACGGTGATCGTCGTCGCGTGCGGCGCCGGCGCGGCGCGCTTCACCTTCTCGCCGAGCGCCACCCGCGTGGCCGCCTTCGACGAGCCCACGTCCGGGTGCATGAACTCGGCGACCGCCCGGGTGATGTTCTCGGGTGCGGTCGTGAGGTCCGCGTAGCCCTCGAGGCCCCCGATCTTCGACTGGAAGACGCGGCCGTGCGGCAACCCGTATGCGAAGAGGGCGTACGAGAGGACAGTCTTGCCGGAGACGTCGGAGCCGCCGCCCTGAGCGACCTCGACGTTGTGCGTGATCGCGTCGACGACCTTCGGCAGCGCGAGCGGCGAGAAGCTCTGCTGCACCTGCCCCTTGAAGGCCTTCACGAACTGCTGCTGGCGGGCCACCCGGTAGAGGTCCGAGTCCGTGTGCCGGTAGCGCACGTAGTCGAGCGCTTCCCGCCCCGAGAGCTTCTGGTAGCCGGGCTTCAGGTTGATCCGCGCGTAGCCCCCCGGCCCTCCGTGCGTGTTCAGGTAGTGGCGGTCGACGTCGAGCCAGACCCCGCCCATGCGGTCGACGATCTGGCGGAAGCCGCGAAAGTTCACCGTGATCAGGTAGTTGATGGGGACGCCGGTCAACGCCTTGACGGTGAGGAGAGAGCCCTGCGGCCCGCAGCTCGCGTACGCCGCGTTGATCTTGCTGAGGTACGGCGTCACCCCGGGGCAGTGGATCTCCACCTGCATGTCGCGCGGGAACGAGAGGAGGGAGATCGAGTTCGAGGTCGGGTCGGCGCGAACGAGCATCAGCGTGTCCGAGCGGCCGGAGGTGTTCTTCCCGTCGGCGGTCCGGTGGTCGTAGCCGACCAGGAGCGCCACGGCCGGGCCGTCCGGGGTGGCGATGTCGAGCTGGTGCGCGGCCTTTCTGACCTCCGGCGTCTTCGCGGCCACCGCTGCGACGGACTGGTGGAAGTAGAGGTACGCCCCACCTGCCGCCCCGACGGCGAACACGAGCACCGCGATCCCGACCCACATCAGCGCGTGTCCCACGACCGCGAGCCGTGAACGGCCGCGCGGCGGCTGCTGGTACCGGGACACGGGCGTGAGCGCTCCGGGCGGGAGAACTGCCTTCCCGTTCCCGTTCGGCGCCGAGGCGCGTCCGAGGCCTCTCTTCAGGGTCGTTCTCATGGAACACGACGAGCGCCTCCAACGGCGCCCGCCGTCGGAGGATACCGGTATTCGCGGCTGGTCTTCGCCCTCCTACCGGGACGAGGAGACGACGGCCGCGAGCGCCTCGTCGAGGACCGCGATCTCGTCGGGCGTGCCCGCGGTGATCCGGAGCGCGCCCGGCGCGCCGAACGAGGCGGTCGGGCGCACGATGACCCCCTGCCGCAGGAGCGCCTCGTTCAGGGAGAGAGCGTCGTCGCCGACTTCGACGAAGACGAAGTTCGCGACTGCCGGCCCGGCCGGATGGAGACCGTGGCCGCGAAGCGTCGTCTCGAGGAGCGCCATCGCATCGCGGTTCGCGGCGCGCCGTCGCGCCACCTCCGTGCCGTCGGCGAGACTCGCGAGCGCCGCCTCGAGCCCCAGCGAGCTGACGTCGAAGGCGCGGCGCACCTTCCCGATCGCTGTGATGACGGCCTCCGGGCCGATCCCGTAGCCGACGCGAAGCCCGGCGAGCCCGTAGATCTTCGAGAAGGTCCGGAGGACCAGCACGCGATGGCCCGCCTTCGCGTACTCCTTGATCCCGTCCGGGTAGTCGGGGTCGTCGATGTACTCGAAGTACGCCTGGTCGAGCACGGTGAGGACGTGCTGCGGAACGGCGGCGAAGAAGGCGTCGAGCTCCGCGCGCGTGGTCGTCGTCCCGGTCGGGTTGTTCGGGACCGAGAGGAAGACCAGCTTCGTCCGCGGCGTGATCGCCGCGAGGACGGCGTCGAGGTCGATGCAGTCGTCGCGCAGCGGGACCCGTACCGGGGTCACGCCGAGCTTGAGCGGGTCGAGCACGTAGCTCGCGAACGACGGCCAGCCCGTGACGACCTCGTCTCCCGGGTCGAGGGTCGCGACCGAGACGTAGCCGATGACCGCGTCCGCCCCCGCGCAGACGGTTACCTCCTCGAAGCGCACCCCGTGGCGCTCGGCGAGGTCGTGGCGGAGTCGGTAGGCGCCGCCGTCGGGGTAGCGGTTCAGCTCCAGCGACGCGCGCGCGATCGCCTCCGCCGCGGCGGGGAACGGACCGTACGGCCCCTCGTTCGACGCGAGCTTGACCACGCGCTCGAGCCCGAGCGCGCGCTGTACCTCCTCGACCGGCTTGCCCGGCTCGTAGGGCACGAGGCCCGCGAGTGCGGGCCGGATCAACGCCTCGTCGTCGTCGACGGGCCGACGACTCACGTCGTCGGGATCGACTCCGTCGCCTCGGCGAGATCGTCGATGGCGATCTCGACCTCATCGGCCACGTCTGCTCCCTCGAGAGACTCTCCGTCGCGCGAGCGCCGGTGCAGGATTCCGGCGAAGGCGACGAGGAGACCGACCGAGAGGATCCCGAGCACGAGCAACGTCACGAGCCTCAGGCCGCTCCGCTTCTTCTGCCGGCGCATGTAGCGCCGCCGAGCCCGCGAGTGGGCCTTCAACATGAAATAGCCGACGAGGGCGTTCCTTTTGGTGAAGATCTTCACGCTCGGAGCGTAACCGACCCGGTCGTCTCAGGCGGAGGCCCGTCGCCTCGGGCCGATGTGGATCGGGCGCCCGAGGGCCACGAGTCCGGCCTCCTTGATCGCCTCCGAGAGCGTCGGGTGCGGCGCCATCCCGTCCGCGACCGTCTCGACCGTCGCCTCGGCGTCGAGAGCGATGACGCCTGCCTCGATCAGGTCGGTCGCGCGCGCCCCGACGATCACGATCCCGAGCAGCTCGCCGTAGGTCGTCTCGTGGATCGACTTCACCCAGCCCGTCGACTCGCCGGACATGACCGCCCGCGCGTTCGCGACCCAGGGGAAGCGGCCGACGGCGACGTTCGCGTCGCCGTAGCGCTCGCGCGCCTCCGCCTCTGTCAGCCCGACGCCCGCGATCTCGGGGTCGGTGTAGATCGGCCGCGGGACGGCCGGATCGCCGATCTCGACGTCGTGGCCAGTCGCGTTCTCGGCCGCGATCTCCCCTTCCCGGAAGCCCGTGTGCGCGAGCTGCCAGTAGCCGGCGACATCGCCCGCCGCGTAGATGTGCGGGACCGATGTCCGCCGGTGGCCGTCCGTGCCGATCCCGGTCTTCTTGTCGAACTCGACGCCCGCAGCCTCGAGACCGAGGCCCTCGACGAGCGGCGCCCGGCCGACCGAGACGAGCATCAGGTCACACTCGACGGTCTCGTTCTCACCGAAGTGAACGACGAGGCCCGCGCCCGTGTCGTCCACCTGCGTGCACTGCTGGCCGAGGTGGACGACGATGCCCCGCCGCGCGAAGGTCTTGCGGAGCTCGTTCGTGGCGTCGGCGTCCTCCTGCGGGATGAGCGTGTCGAGCATCTCCACGATCGTCACCGCGCTCCCGAAGCGCTCGAAGATGGAGGCGAACTCGCACCCGATGATCCCGCCGCCGAGGACGACGAGGCGCTTCGGCACCTCGGTCTGCGCGAGGAGGCCGGTGGAGTCGACGCAGCGAGGCGAGTCGATCCCGGGGATTGGCGGCCGGATCGGATACGAGCCGGTAGCGACGATCGCGCTCTTGAAGCTCAGTCCGACGTCCTGACCCTCGAAGATCATCGAGCGGGCGTCTTCGAAGTGTCCGGCGCCCTGGAACCAGGTGATCCCGTTCGCCTTGAAGAGCGTCGCCACGCCGCTCGTCATCTGCTTCGAGACCGCGTTCTTCCACTCGTTCGCCTGCGCGAAGTCGAGCTTCGGCTCGCCGGCCGTGACGCCGAGGCGCGGGTCGATCTCGCTCGCGGCGTAGAGGGCGTGCGCAGTCTGGACCCACGCCTTCGTCGGGATGCAGCCCACTCGAAGACACGTTCCGCCGAGCTCGCTCTCCCTCTCGACGCACGCGACGCTCGCGCCCAGCTGGGAAGCGCGGATCGCCGCCGTGTAGCCGGCCGGGCCGCCTCCGAGGACGGTGACGTCGAATTCCATCGCTCCGGGTCCTTTCTCCTCGAGTCCGCGCGATCCTAGCCGTACAGGTCGGCGATCCCGATCCTCACCCGAGCTCGCGGCGCATGGTCACGCTGTCGTCCCCGTCCTCGTGGACGCGGCCGAACCCGTGCTTCTCGTAGAAGGAGACGAGCACGTCGTTGTCGCGGGCGACGCTCAGGCTCAGCGCGCGGAACCCCTCCGAGCGCGCTCGCTCGCAGAGGGCGTCGAGGAGCGCCTCCCCCAGGCCGCGCCCGCGCCGGCTCGGGACGACCGCGATCGCGAGCTCCGGCGTCTCCTCGTCGACGAATCCGTACCCGGGACGCTCCCGGGTGAACAGGCGATACCACGCGGCGCCGACGGGGAAGCCCTCGTCGAGCGCGATGAGCGCGGTGTCGCCCGGCCGTCCCCAGCCCTTGACGTACAGCGAGACCGGGGTCGCGCCCTCGCCGGGCTCGCGCTCACGCCAGTAGTAGGCGTGGTGAAGCATGTCGCGGAGGAACCGGACGTCCTGGCGACCGCCGCGCCGGATGACCATCCCGGGAGCCTAGTGAAGCTCGATGCCGACGCACAGGTCGGCCGCCGCGGGAGCGGCGGCGCTCCTGGGACGGCCCCGTTGCTCGTCAACCGCCCTGCGAATGTCCAGGACACGAACGCCGCCGCCGCGGAGCGGTGGCGCTTCAGGGGTCTCCGCGATCGTGCGATCCGCTTCTGCGGATCGCACGATCTGCGCTACAGGGCGAGCGCAGGAGCTTCGATCAGCTCCTGGAGCGTCTGCAGGAACTCGGCCCCTTCGGAGCCGTCGATCGCGCGGTGATCGCACGTGAGCGTCAGCGTCATCGTCGGCACGACGTCGAGCTCGCCGTCGATCGCGAACGGCCGCTCGGCGATCGAGCCGACCGCGAGGACCGCGACCTGCGGCGGGTTGAGGACGGCGACGAACTGGTCGATCCCGTACATCCCGAGGTTCGAGATCGTGAAGGTGCCTCCCTCGAGATCGGGCAACTGGAGCTTTCCGTCGCGCGCGCGTGAGACGAGATCCGTGCGGGCGGCGGCGATCTCCTGTACCGACGAGCGGTCGGCGTTCCTGATCACAGGGACGACGAGACCGTTCGGCGTCGCGACTGCGATGCCGACGTTCGCGCTCGCGTAGCGCTGGATCTTCCCCTCGACGAAGAGCGAGTTGAGCGGCCGGTGCCGGACGAGTGCCGACGCGACGAGCCTCGTGAGAATGTCGTTCACCGTCGGCTTCGCCTCGCCCTCGCGCAACCTCTCGACCATGGCCTCGCGCGTCGCGACGAGCTCGCTCGCGTCGACCGTGCGCGTGAGCTGGAAGACCGGCGCCTCCCACGCCTCGGTGAGGCGCCGCGCGATCGTCCGCCGCACGGACGTCAGTTCCACGACCTCGAACTCGGCCGGGGGAGCGGCCTCCTCCGGCGGCGCCTCTGCGGCGCGCTCGACGTCCTCCGCGATGATCCGGCCTTCGGGGCCGGTTCCGGTCAGGCGCGCGAGGTCCACTCCCTCCTCCCGCGCCATCCGCCGCGCGAGAGGCGACGCCTTCACACGCCCGGACGCAGCCGTTGCCTCCTGCTCGGCCGCTGCCCGCGCGGGAGCCGCGGGAGGCTCGCCCTCCCACTCGGGCGCGACAGGAAGCTGTTCGGTCGAAGACGGAGAGGCCTCCGCCCTCGCCTCCTCCTTCTCGGGCTCCGCGGAGGCCGCGGCCTGCGCCTCCTCGTCGGGAGCAAGCTCCGAGGGCTCCGGTGCCGGTGACGAGGCGGCCGCCTGGGGACCGCTGCCGTCACCGTCCCCCGAGGCCGCGAGCTGCGACACGTCCTCGCCCTCGGCGCCGATGAGCCCGATCGTCGTGCCCACGTCCACCTCGCCGTCGGCGATCACGATCTTCAGGAGGACGCCGCCTGCGTCGGACTCCACCTCCTGCGTGACCTTGTCGGTGTCGAGCTCGTACAGCGGCTCGCCCTTCTCGACGTTGTCGCCCTCGGACTTGAGCCAGCGCACGATCGTCCCGGCCTCCATGCCCTGGCCGAGCCGGGGAAGCTTGACCTCGACCGCCATCAGCCGCGAACCCTACGCGCGCGCGACCGTGCGCCTGATCGCGTCGAGGACGTCGGCCGTGTGCGGAACCACCCACTGCTCCATCGCGGGAGCGAACGGCAGCGGCGCGAACCTCGCGCCCACGCGCTCGATCGGGGCGTCGAGCCAGTCGAAGGCGCCATGCTGGATCACCGCCGTGAGCTCGGCGCCGAAGCCCCCGCGCGTGACCGCCTCGTGCGCGGTGACACAGCGCGTCGTCTTCTTCACGGAGTCGACGATGGTCTCCTCGTCCAGCGGGAGCAGCGTGCGTGGATCGACGACCTCGACGGAGATCCCGTCCTTCTCCGCCGCCTCCGCCGCCTGCAGCGCTTCGTGCACGAGTCGTCCGGTGGCGACGACGGTGACGTCCGTGCCCTCGCGGTGGACGCGCGCCTTCCCGAGCGGGATCGGCTCGAGCTCGTCGGGCACCTCGCCCTTGATCGGGTAGAGCGTTCGGTGCTCGAAGAAGATGACCGGATTGTCGTCGTATATCGCCGACCAGAGGAGGCCGCGCACGTCCTCGGGCGTCGAGGCGAACACGACCTTGAGGCCGGGCACGTGCACGAACCAGGCCTCCACCTGCTGGGCGTGCTGCGCGCCGGGAGACCACCCCGCGCCGCCCTGCGTCCGGATGGTCAGCGGCACCATCACCTGGCCGCCCGACATCGTCCGGTGCTTCGCCGCCTGGTTCACGAGCTGCTCCATCGAGAGCGTGAGGAAGTCCTCGTACATGATCTCGACGATCGGCCGCATCCCCTGGATGGCCGCGCCGATGCCGCTCCCGACGATCGCCATCTCCGAGATCGGCGTGTTGCGGACCCGCTTCGGGCCGAACTCCTCGAGCAGGCCGTGCGTGACCCCCATCGACCCGCCCATCTCGGCGATGTCCTCGCCCATGAGGAACACGTTCTCGTCCTCGCGGAGCGCGCGCGCGAGCGCGTCTCTCACCGCTTCGCGATACGTGACCTCCGCCATCCCCGCCTCAGGCGTACACGTACTTCAGAGCGTCTTCGGGCTTGGGGTCGGTGCCCGCCTTCGCGAACTCGACCGTCGCCTCGACGTCGGCCGTGACCTCGGCGTCGAGCGCCGCGAAGTCCTCGTCCGAGATCTCGAGCCGTGCCCGAAGCAGGTCGACCGGGTCCTTCGTCTCGCGCTCGCGCTTCAGCTCCTCGCGGTCGCGGTAGAGCTGCGGATCGCCGATGTAGTGGCCCACGAGGCGGTACGTCCGCAGGTGGAGCAGCACCGGGCCCTTCCCCGAGAGTGCGTGCTCGCGGGCGGCGAGCGTCGCCAGGTACACCGCCTCGACGTCCTGACCGTCGGCCTCGATGACCTTCATCCCGTAGGCGAGCGCACGGTCGGCGAGCCGGTCGACGGGGAGCGGCGAGTGCTGCACGGCCGGCGTCGACTCCGCCCAGCCGTTGTTCTCGAGCGCGAAGATCACCGGCACCTTCCAGAGCTGCGCGAGGTTGAGGGACTCGTGGAACGTGCCCGCGTTCGTCGCGCCGTCGCCGAAGAAGGCCACCGCCACGCGCGACTCTCCCCGGAACTGGAAGGCGAGTGCGGCGCCGACGATCCCCGGGATCCCGCCCGCGACGACGGCGTTCGCGCCGAGGTTCCCGATCTCGACGTCGTAGAGGTGCATCGATCCGCCGTACCCGTGCGAGCAGCCCTCGACCTTGCCGTACAGCTCCGCCATGATCCGCTCGGGCGGCGTTCCCTTGGAGATCGCATGCGCGTGCGCTCGGTGCGTCGAGGCGATGACGTCCGTACGCTCCAGCGCAGAGCACACCCCGACCGCACACGCCTCCTGGCCGATCGCGACATGGAGGAACCCGGGGAGCTCGCCCGCCCGGAAACGCTCCTCGACCTTCTCCTCGAAGCGGCGGATCAGCAGCATCTCGCGGAAGAACGTTCGGAGCAGCTCTTCCGAGACGCGGCGGCCTCCGGCGCCGGCCTTCTCCTCGACCGTCGTCATGGACCGGCCATTATGCTGATCGGCCGATGCGAGCCGTCGATCAGTGGAGGGGCATCGAGGCCGATCTCCCGGAGGGCTGGGAGGAAGCGCGGCTCTCGTTCGTCGTCGAGCAGCCCGCGCAGGCGCCGGCCGCCGCGGGCGTGCTCGGGCCGCTCGGGCCAGGCCGCGTGGGAGACGAGATCCGGTTCGTCGTCCGCTCTTCGGGCAGCGGAGGAACGCAGGCGCTGACGAACCTCCTCGGCCGCATGGACCGCAAGCGGCTCTGGGGGACGCTGGCGCTGCGCGACGTCACCGCGCCCACCGAGCCGGCGGTCGAGCCGGAAGTCGAGGGCGAGCGGCCCTCCGCTCCCCGCCCGTCCGCCGCGGCGCCCCGCAAGCTGGTTTCCCAGTGGGATGCTCTCGCCGAGACGCTCCCACCCGACTGGAGCGATCTCCTCTGCCGGCTCGAGGTCGACTCCACCGACTACTTGGCGACCGCGGCCCTGCTCGGCGCCCCACTGAACCCGGCGCGGATTCCGGGTGAGAGCGCCGTCCGCTTCCGTGTCTCCGACACGAAGGGCTACGGCGTGTCGCCGCTGATGGCGCGCCGATGCTTCGAGCGGATGGACGGCCAGGGCGTCACGGGCCGGCTCGAGGTGCTCACCGAGCTCGCGGACACTCGGACCGTGGCGACGCAGGGCCCGGTCTGGCGCGTCGCCGGCCAGTCCGTCTAGACGCTTTCGCCGCGCACCTCGGCGCCGTAGCGCTCGCCGAGTGCAGCCACGATCCATCCGCGGAGCTCCGCCGCCTCCTCGTCCGTGAGCGTGCCCTCGGACGACTGGAACGAGAGATGGAGCGCCACGGACTTCCGCCCCTCGCCCGCCTGCTCGCCCCGGTAGACGTCGAACACGCGGACGTCCCGGAGAAGCGGTCCAGCCGCTTCCCGCGTAGCATCGACCAGCGCACCCGCCTCGATGTCCTCGGCGACCACGACCGCGAGGTCCTGAAGCACGGCCGGGAACGTGATGACGTCCTCGTACACGATCCGCTCGGGGACGTCCGCGAAGAGCGTCGCGAGGTCGAGCTCGAATGCGCCCCAGGATCCCTCGAGCAGCGAGGGGTGGAGCTCGCCGAGCGACCCCGCTTCCGTCTCTGCCGTCTTTCCCGGATGGAGCATCGGATGCGTCCCGCGCCGGACGCGAAGCTCGAGGTGGAGCGCGGAGTAGAGCGCCTCGAGCACTCCCTTCGCCACCTCGTATCCGCCCTGGACGATCCCGCCCACATGCCAGTGCTCGTCCGGGAGCTGCTCGCCCGATGGGAAGTAGACGCGCGCGAGCTCGAAGAGCGCGACGTGATCGGATCCGGCGTCGAGACCCGTGCGCGCCGCGTCGACGAGTCCCGGCACGATCGTCGTTCGCAGGATTGCCTGGTCGGACGTCATCGGGCTCGGCAGGCGGATCGCGTCGCGGTTCGGATCCGAGCCGACGAGGCTCCACGTGTATGCCTCCGACAGGCCCGCTCCGACCAGCGTGTCCTCCACGACCCTGCGGAGACGCTGGTCCTTCGTCAGCCGCCCGCGGACGTGCCGCCGCAGAGGCATCGTGTACGAAATGCGGTCGAGCAGTGGCCGCGCGACCTCCTCGATCACGTCGACCTCGCGCGCCACGTCCCGGGCGCGCCAGGTCGGCACGGTGACATCCCAGTCGCCCGAGACGTCGAATCCGAGACCTTCGAGCGTGGCACGCTGGTCCTCTGGCGCGACCTCGAGGCCGATCAGCTTCGACGCCCGCTCCGGGCGAAAGTGCACGACGGCCCGCTCGGGGAGCCCCGCGTGGACATCCGCGTGCCCAGTCAGGCGGGCTCCGGCCAGGTCGACGAGCATGCGGCTCGCGAGGATCGCCGCATTCTCGGCGAGATACGGATCGACTCCCTTCTCCCAGCGATTGGATCCAGCCGTGCGCAGCGCGAGGCGCTCGGAGGAGCGAAGGATGCCGAGTGGCTCGAAGTTGGCGGCCTCCAACAGCACCTCCATCGTGTCGTCGTTCACCTCGCTGTCCTCGCCGCCCATGATCGCCGCGAGTGCCACGGCCCGCTCGCCGTCGGTGATGAGCAGGTCGTCCGCTTCGAGCCGGCGAAGCGTTCCGTCCAGGGTCCGCACCTCTTCCCCCGCACGTGCGTACCGCACGACGATGCGGCCGCCGGACAGCATCGAGTGGTCGAATGCGTGGAGCGGGCTGCCCCAGACGTGCATGACGTAGTTCGTCACGTCGACGACGTTCGAGATCGAGCGCATCTCGGCGAGGAAGAGGCGCGAGCGGAGCCACTGAGGCGACGGGCCGATCGAGACGTCGCGGAACACGCGCGCGATGTAGCGCGGACACGCGCCAACGTCGTCGACCGCCACATCGACGGGCTCGGCGTCGACGAGAGGCGGGTCCTCGGGATGCGGCGGATGGAGCTCGCCGCCGAGCAGCATCGCCACCTCGCGCGCGACCCCGATCATGGAGAGGAGATCGACCCGGTTCACGGTCGGTGTCACGTCGAGCACCTGATCGCGGATCGGGAGCACGTCGACGAGCGGCGTTCCGGGCTCCGGGCCGTCCGCGAGCACCATGATCCCCGCGTGCTCGTCCCCGAGGCCTATCTCGTCCTCGGCCAGGATCATCCCGCGTGAGGTCGCGCCGCGGAGCTCGCGCTCGTCGAGCGGCTCGTCGAAAGTGGGCAGGTACGCACCGGGCAAGGCAACCGCGACCGTCGCGCCGGCCTCGAAGTTCCAGGCGCCGCAGACGATCTGCCTCCCGTCACCCTCCCCCACGTCCACCTGGCAGACACGTAAGCGGTCGGCGTTCGGGTGCGCGTCGGCCGCGAGCACGCGGCCGACGAGGAAGCGGCCCAGATTGCCGTCCAGATCGGGCACACCCACGTCGATGATCCGCTCGACCTCGGCGGCCGAGGTGAAGAGTCGGTCGGCGATCTCGTTCGCCGTCGCGTCGACCGTAACGTACTCGCGGAGCCACGAAAGCGGGACGTGCATCAGAACTGCTCCAGGAGCCGCGGGTCGTTGCGCCAGAGCTCGCGCAGGTCGGGGATGCCGTGGCGGAGCACGGCGATCCGCTCGAGCCCCCAGCCGAATGCGAAGCCCGTGTACCGCTCGGGGTCGTAGCCGACGAGCTCGAAGAGGTTCGGGTCGACCATCCCCGAGCCGCCGACCTCGATCCAGCCGGAGTGCCGGCAGACGGGGCAGCCCGAGCCGTCGCAGATGTGGCACGAGACGAGCGCCTCGACGGACGGCTCGGTGAACGGGAAGTGATTCGTGACGAACCGCGTCCTCCGGTTTTCGCCGAAGAGCGCCTTGATGAGGTAGTCGAGTGTTCCCAGAAGGTCGCCGAGCGTGATGCCGTCGTCGACGGCCAGCCCCTCGACCTGGTGGAACGTGGGCGTGTGCGTTGCGTCCGGAGTGTCCCGCCGGTAGACGCGGCCCGGGCAGACGACGTACACCGGCGGCTCTTGCGCCTCCATGGTGCGAATCTGCGCCGGCGATGTCTCCGTGCGCAACACGGTCTCATCGTCGAGGAACAGGGTCTGCAGCGGCGAGCGGGTCGGATGCTCGGGCGGGATGTTGAGGGCGTCGAAGTTGTAGTGCGTGGTCTCGACCTCGCGGCCGTCGACGATCGAATAGCCCATGCCGAGGAAGATGTCCTCGAACTCGCGTCTGATCTGCGTGATCAGGTGCAGGTGGCCGCGCTGAACCGGTGTTCCCGGAACGGTCACGTCCACCCGCTCATCCACCAGCCGGCGATCGAGCTCGGCGCGGCGAAGCTCCTCCTCCCGCGCGTCCACCGCCTGCTCGAGCAGCTCGCGGAGCGCGTTCAGAGCCATGCCCGTCTCGCGGTCCCGGACCTCCCGGAGCGCGAGCTTCAGGGCGCTCTTGCGGCCGAGGTACTCGACGCGGACCCGCTCGACCTCGACCTCGGAGGACGCGGCGACAACCGCGGCGAGCGCCTCCGTCCCCAGAGCCTCGGGATCCACGGCGGCGACTGTAGCGTGATCGGACTCGGGTGTTTCCGGCATCGCTCCTCCTTCGCGTACGGCCACGGGACGGCTCTCGGCCCCGGCTGGGAACGCGGAGGAACGACGGCGTCAGACGCGCGTCGAAGCCCCGGTCCCGAGCCGGGGCCTCGTAAAGAGGAAGCGCTGCGCGTGCACGTCCATCGTTTTCAGCGTACCGCCCGTCACAATCGACGTCCATGACCCTGTACGACTCGATTGCGCGGATCTACGACCCCTGGAGCCGGTCGGTGACGGAGGACGTGGCGTTCTACGTCGACGCGGCGGTGGCCTCCGGCGGGCCGGTCGTCGAGCTGGCAGTCGGTACCGGGCGAATCGCGGTGCCGATCGCGAAAGCAGGCGTGAGAGTCATCGGCATCGACACGTCGCCCGAGATGCTGCGCCGCGCGGCCGAGTACGCAGGCGACGAGGGCGTCGCCGATCTCGTCGACCTCCGGGTCGGCGACCTGCGCGAGCCGCCGGCCGACGAGCGCGTCCCGCTCGTCGTCTGCCCGTTCCGGACGCTCCTGCACATGGAGACGGAGGCCGAGAAGCTGCGCGCGCTCGTCGCCGCCCGTCGCCTCCTGCAACCCGAAGGTCGCTTCGTCTTCGACGTCTTCGCGCCGAGCGCGGACGACATCGCCGAGACCCACGACCGCTGGCTCGAGCGCGAGCCGGGGATCGAGGAGCGTGCGGTCTGGGACCAGGGCTCGCGCACCCTCTCCCTCTCCGTCCGCTCGGCGGAGGTCTCCGCCACCTTCGGGCTCCACTGGCTCTCGGAGCCCGAGTGGCTCTCGCTCCTCGATCGCGCCGGCTTCCGCGTCGAAGCGGTCTACGGGTGGTTCGACCTGCGGCCGTTCGCGGGCGAGGAGGACATGATCTTCGTCTGCGGCGTGCCGTGAGCGTTTGCCATGAGCACGGCATGGGCCTAGAGTCGGGGGCGCCGTGATCTGGGTTCTCATCGTGCTGCTGGCGGTCGTCCTGATCGTCGTCCTGCTCGTCGTCGCGCTCTACAACCGGCTCGTCCGCGATCGCAACCGGGTCGACAACTCGTGGGCGCAGGTCGAGGTGCAGCTCAAGCGGCGCTGGGACCTGATCCCGAACCTCGTCGAGACCGTCAAGGGCTACGCGGCGCACGAGCGCGGCGTGTTCGAGGAGGTCACCGAAGCGAGGACTCGCGCACAGCAGGCCCAGACCCCGGCGGCGACCGCCGCGGCGGAGGGGATCCTGGGCCAGGCGCTCGGCCGGCTGTTCGCCGTGGCGGAGGCCTACCCCGACCTCAAAGCGAGCCAGAACTTCCAGGAGCTCCAGGGGCAGCTCGAGGAGACCGAGAACAAAGTCGCCGTCGCACGCCAGGTCTACAACGACAGCGTCCTCACCTACAACAACGCGGTGCAGACGTTCCCGGGCGCCGTGCTCGCGGGGCCGTTCGGGTTCACCGTCCGGGAGTTCTTCCAGGTCGAGGACCAGGCGCAGCGGGAGCCCCCACGCGTCGACTTCTCGCAGCAGCAGCAGTCCTAGCGGCCACAGCCGTCGCGCTCGCCGCGCCCGAGGCGGCCTCTGCGGACGGGTTCTCGCTGGAGTCGGCCCACGTCCAGGCGCTCGTCCGGACGGACGGTGCCGTACGCATGAGCGAGACGATCCGGGTCTTCTTCTCCGGCGACTTCCACTACGGCTACCGCGACATTCCGCTCCGGAAGGGCGAGTCGCTGGTGCAGCCGTCGGTGTCCGAGAACGGCACCGCGTATCGGCCCGGCGGCTCGACCGACCTCGCGCCGGGGGTGAACGGGACGTTCGGGACGACGCGGCACGGGTCCGGTATCCGGATCGTGTGGCACTTCGCGGCCGACGACCAGGTGAGGACGTTCACGATCTCGTACACGCTCCGCGGGGTCGCGGCCGCCTACGACGACGTCGTCGACGTGAACGTGAAGGTGTGGGGCGACCAGTGGGCGGAGCCGCTCGGGCAGCTCACTGCAACGGAAGCCGCACCGGGGAAGATCGTGCGGGCCTGGGGCAAGCCGGTCTGGGTGCGCGGAGACGTCCGGCTCGCCGGGCGTCGCGCCCTCCTGCGGGCGGTGTCCGTTCCCGAGAAGCAGTTCGTCGAGCTGCGCACGCTCGTCCCGCGGAAGGCGTTCACGTCGACGTCCGGGATGCAGGTCGTCCACGGCGCGGGGCTCGCCCGGATCGTCCAGGAGGAGCGAGACGACGCGGCCCAGTTCGAACGGGACAGGAAACGAATCGACGGCTGGAAGGCCAACCCGCTTCGGACGCTCCTCGTCCTGCTCGCGATCGCCCTGCTCCCCGCACTCGCGGTCGTCGGTGCGACCTGGCTCCTCTTCGGACGTGAGCGGAAGACGGACTACGACCGCGAGTACGAGCAGGAGCCACCGACGGACACGGAGCCCGCGCTCGTTCCGACGCTCCTCCGCCAGGGAGGCGACGCCGGGTCGTACGAGTTCACGGCGACGCTCTTCGACCTGATCCGGCGCGGTGTCTTCAAGGGCGAGCACGTCACGACCGAGCGGAGCGTGTGGGCAGGGCTTCGGACGCAGCACATCTCCGATCTCGAGATCTCGCTCGGCGAGGAGACGGCGCTGACGGCGTGGGAGCAAGACGTCTCGGACGTGACGCAAGTCGTGCTCGACGGGCACTCCGTCGCGCTCTCCGAGTTCCGCGACCGGATCGAGGACGACCGGAAGTCGCAGAGCAAGCGCTTCCAGGCGTTCAAGGAGCACGTCGGCGGCGCAATCGACGACCGCCGCTGGTTCCGCGCGACGGGCGCGTTCCCGCTCGTCGGTGGAGCGGTCGTCCTCGGCGCGGTGGGCATCGCCCTCGTCGCGACCGCCTGGGTCGGGTGGCGATCGGTGTACCCCCGCTCCGGCGACGTCCTGCTGGGCGCGGTCGGCGGCTGTCTCGTCGCGGGCGCCGTGCTCCTCGTCCTCACCTTCGCGCACGCGAAGAAGCTCTGGCGGCGCCGTTCTCTGGCGGCCGAGGGCGAGGCGGAGCGCTGGGCCGCGTTCCGCCGCTACCTCACGGACTTCCCGCGTCTCCAGGAGGCACCGCCCGCGACCCTCGAACTCTGGGAGCGCTACCTCGTCTACGGGATCGCGTTCGGGATCGCCGAGCGCGTCCTCCAGGGCGCGCAGATCCACATGCCCGAGGCGCTCCACCAGGCGAGCTCGATCTACTGGGTGTCCCCCTCCGGAGATCTCGGATCGGGCGCCAGTGCGCTCGCGATCGGCGACCTCGCATCCGGCTTCGGGGAAGCGCTCGCCCCGCCGAACTCGGGCTCCGGCGGCTTCGGCGGCGGCTTCTCGGGCGGTGGCGGAGGCGGCGGAGGCGGCGGTGGTGGAGGCTTCGGCTAGGTCGCCGCGCGCCGGCTGAGCTCGTAGAGGGCGATCGCACCCGCGGCAGCGACGTTCAGGGACTCGGCAGGGCCCGACGAGGGGATCGTCGCGGTCGCGTGCGAGGCGGTGACAAGATCCTCCGGGAGCCCTTCCCGCTCGGCGCCGAGGAGGAGCGTCACGGGCGGCGAGAGATCGACCTCGTCCACGCGGACGCCGTCGTGCGCGACGAGCGCGATTCGCCGTCCGGGCACGTCGTCCCAGTCGATGACCGGCACGCGGAAGATCGCTCCCGCCGAGGCGCGTAGGGCGCGCGGGCCGAGCGGATCCGCGCACTCCGGCGACAGCGCCACCGCGGCGCCGAACGCGTCCGCGGTCCGGAGCAGCGTCC
Source organism: uncultured Actinomycetes bacterium (assembly GCA_963809405.1). Lineage (GTDB taxonomy): Bacteria > Actinomycetota > Thermoleophilia > Gaiellales > Gaiellaceae > GMQP-bins7. The sequence goes on along the minus strand of CAWEJN010000001.1, from coordinate 134,700 downwards.
CGACGTTCCCCGGGTCGGACACTCTCCAGAGGGCGAGGGCGACGTCCCGTGTGCCGCGGGGGAGATCGGCGGACCGGAAGACGCCGACGACACGCGGCGCATGACCGAGCGTGGAGACTGCCGCGAGGAGCTCCGCCTCGACGTTCTCACCCGCGACGAGCAGCTCGACAGGCTCGATGCCGGCGGCGGAGGCGGCGTCGACCAGGTCCTCGCTCTCGACCGCGAACAGCCCGGTCTCCTCCCGGTGCTTGCGCGCCTGGAGGAGCTTGCGGACGAGCCGAAGCTTCTCGTTGTGCGCGGAGGTGATCAGGCGGACGTTTCGAGCGCGGCCTTCGCCCGCTCGGCGACCGCCGCGAACGCCTTCGGGTCGGACACCGCGAGGTCGGCGAGCGATTTGCGGTCGAGCTCGATCCCCGACCTCCGGAGGCCGTCCATGAAGCGGTTGTAGGAGAGGCCGTTCTCCCGCGCGGCCGCGTTGATCCGCACGATCCAGAGCGAGCGGAACGTCCGCTTCTTCGCCTTGCGGTCGCGGTACGCGTAGGCGAGAGAGTGGTCCAGCTGCTCCTTCGCAAAGCGGTAGCTCGACTTCTTGCGCCCGTAGTAGCCCTTGGCCTGCTCGAGGACCTTGGCGCGCTTCTTCCGCGCGTGGACCGCTCTCTTCACTCGCGGCACGAGATCACCCGCCCCTCAGGAGCTTGCGGACACCCTTCGCGTCGCTCGCCGCGACGCCGTAGGTCTTCCGGAAGCCGCGCCTACGCTTCGACGACTTCTTCTCGAGGTTGTGGCTCTTCATCGCGTGCCGGCGCAGAATCTTTCCCGTGCTGGTCACCTTGAAGCGCTTCTTCGCCCCCCGCGACGTCTTCATCTTCGGCATCGGTCTTCACTCCCGCGTTCTTGGTCGGTGCGAGAACCATGACCATGTTGCGACCGTCGAGGGTCGGCTGCTGCTCGATGAGGCCGATCTCCTTCACGTCCTCGGCGAGCCGCATGAGGAGGTCGCGACCCCGCTCCGGGTGGAGCGTCTCGCGCCCCCGGAACATGATCGTGACCTTCACCTTCGCCCGCTGGTTGAGGAAGCGGACGACGTGGCCCTTCTTGGTCTCGTAGTCGTGGTTCCCGATCTTCGGTCTGAGCTTGATCTCCTTGATCTGGATCTGAAGCTGGTGCTTCCGTGCCTGCTTGGCCCGCTGCTCCTGCTCGTAGCGGTACTTCGAGTAGTCCATGACGCGCGCGACGGGTGGATCTGCGCCGGCGGCGACCTCGACGAGGTCGAGCCCCTTGTTGGCGGCGAACTCGAGCGCTTCCTTCGTCGGCGTGATCCCGACCTGCCCACCGTCCTCGTCGACGAGACGGACACGCGGCGCGCGAATCTCCTCGTTGATGCGCTCATCCCGCTTGCGGGGGACGACCCGATCGAGGACGGGCCGGCGACGCCTCGGTCTCAAAGTCCGTTCACCAAGCTCTCGCTTCCCTCCTTGCAGACGACAAAAACCGCTGCAAGCAGCGGCGCGAATCCTCGTCCAACCCCAGCGAGTGCATCACCGGCTCGGTTGAACCCCCGCGAGTCGTGCCCGGGAGGTGAGGAAGCTCTTTCGCTCCTGCTTGCAGAGGCGGGATGGTAGCACCTATGCGGCGTCGGCCTCCGCCGCGAGCCCGCGGAAGACGTCGAGGAGCTCGGTGAGCGAGCGCGTCGACTGGCCTCCTCCTCGCTCCCTGACCGCGAGCGCGTCGTCCGACTCGCGGTCGCCGTAGACGACGACGAACGGGATCTTCTCGACCTCCGCCTCGCGGATGCGCTTGCCGAGCGTCTCGTCGCGCTCGTCGACCTCGACCCGGAAGCCCTCCGCGAAGAGGCGCTCGCGCAGAGCGCGCGCAGCTTCGCGGTGCGTCTCGCCGACCGGGAGGATCCGCGCCTGCACCGGCGCGATCCAGAACGGGAACTCGCCGCCGTAGTGCTCGATCAGGATCCCGATGAAGCGCTCGAGCGAGCCGAGGAGCGCGCGGTGGATCACGACCGGGCTGTGCTCGCGGTTGTCCGGCCCCATGAACGTGAGCCCGAACTGCACCGGCATCTGGTAGTCGAGCTGGATCGTCCCCATCTGCCAGGAGCGCCCGAGGACGTCGGTCATGTGCAGGTCGATCTTCGGCCCGTAGAAGACGCCCTCGCCGGGCGAGATCACATACTCCATCTCGTGCCGCTTCAGCGCCTCCTCGAGCGCGGACTCGGCGCGGTCCCACTGCTCGTCCGTGCCCAGGCGCTTCTCCGGCCGGGTCGAGAGCTCCGCCCGCGGCGTCACGCCGAAGCGGTCGTAGAGGTAGCGGACGTAGTCGATCATCCCGTGGATCTCGTCCTGGATCTGGTCCTCCGTGACGAAGACGTGCGCGTCGTCCTGCGTGATGTGCTTGACCCGGAGGAGGCCGTGGAGCGTCCCACCGCGCTCGTCGCGGTGGAGCGTCGACGACTCCGCGTAGCGGATCGGCAGGTCCCGGTAGGAGCGGAGCTGCGATCCGAAGAGGAGCATGTGCCCGGGGCAGTTCATGGGCTTGAGCGCCAGCGGCTCCTCGCCCTCGTGCGGCCGCACGAAGAACATGTTCTCCTCGTAGTTCTCGTAGTGCCCAGACGTCTTGTACGTCTCGATGTCGTACAGGAGGGGCGTCTTCACCTCGACGTAGCCGCGCCTGCGGTTCTCGCGGCGGCGGAGGTCCTCGAGCGCGTTCCAGACGACCATGCCCTTGGGGTGCCAGAAGGGCGAGCCCGGTGAGTGCTCCGAGAGGTGGAAGAGGTCGAGCTGCGGGCCGATCCGGCGGTGGTCGCGCGCGCGCGCCTGCTCGAGGCGCTCGAGGTGGGCGTCGAGGTCTCCTTTCGAGTAGAACGCCGTCCCGTAGATCCGCGTGAGCTGCGTGTTCTTCTCGTCGCCGCGCCAGTACGCGCCCGCGAGCCCCGTCAGCTTCAGCGCCTTGATCGGCGCCGCGCTCTGGAGATGCGGCCCCCGGCAGAGGTCGGTGAAGTCACCCTGCGTGTAGAGGGAGATCGGCTCCTCCGCCGTCTCGGCAAGCTCGACCTTGTAGGGCTGCGACTCGGCGACGAAGCGCTCGACCGCCCCGTCCCGCTCGACCTCCTCTCGCGTCCACTCGCGGCCCTCGTCGATCTCCCGTCGCATCTCGTCTTCGATCGCCTCGAGGTCCGCCTCCGCGATCCGCTCCGGAAACTCGAAGTCGTAGTAGAAGCCGTCCGCGATCGGCGGGCCGATCGCGATCTTCACGCCCGGGTGGAGGCGCATAACGGCCTCGGCGAGCAGGTGGGCGGACGAATGGCGCAGGACGAAGAGCGCGTCCGGGTCCTGCCCGTCGCGCGTCGTCAGGATCTGGATCTTCTCGCCCCCGGCGAGCGGGAGCCGGAGGTCGCGGGTCGAGCCGTCCACCCGCAGCAGGACCGCCTGTTCGGCGAGCTTGGGGCCGATCGCGCGCGCGGCGTCGAGCCCCGTCGCGCCCTCGGGAAGCTCGAGCTCGGAGTCGTCGGGAAGGAGAATCTTCACGGCGGTTGAGAATAGTCGGCGCACCGCTGACACACGGGCGGGCGGTGTGTGGTTGCAAGCGAGCGCTCGTCGAGCGCTACCGCCACAGCGCGTGAAGCGAACAGCCGAGCCCGTGGGGGATACGTCCTCGTCTCCATGAGGCCCGAGTCGAGCGGGACCGCTCCGTAGACTCCGGACGTGGGCGAGACGCCGGTCGCGGAGCCGGAAGGACGCGCGAACCGTGTCACGCGCTGGCCGTCGGACGTCGTCCGCGGGATCGCGCGAGCGCTGCCGCGCGCGATCGAGGACCTCTTCAAGGACCGCTGCCCGCAGTACGCGGCCGCGATCGCGTACCACGTCCTCTTCTCGATCGTGCCGCTGACGATCCTGCTCGTGTCGGTCTTCGGGCTCGTGCTCCAGGACGACGAGCTCCGCAACAAGGTGATCAACGATCTGCTCGATGTGCTCCCGTTCTCCGCCGAGGGCATCAAGAAGTCGATCGAGCAGATCGCGAACCCGCTCTCCGCGATCGGGCTCGTCTCGGTGATCGCGCTCTTCTGGGGCGCGTCCGGGATGATGGCGTCGATCCGCCTGGGACTCGAGGCGACGATGAAGGTCGAGCGCCGGCGCCCCGCCGCCCACGCGAAGCTCGTCGACTTCGTCCTCGTCGGAACCGCCGGCGTGCTCGTCCTCCTCGTCGTCGCGCTGTCGGCGTTCGCCGCGTTCTTCGGCCGCCTCGTCGACCGAGGCGCCGAGCACCTGAACATCGACGCCAACCCGTCGGGTCTCCTGCTCCGCGACGTCTTGCAGCTCGTCCTCATCTTCTCGATGGCGTTTCTGCTCTACCGCTTCGTCCCCACCCGTACGAGCCTCCGCTCACGCGACCTCGTCGCGGGGGCGGTCCTCACCGCACTCGGCATCTGGGGAGCGGCGAAGATCATCTCGATCGCCTTCGACTTCACCCACTACAACGTGATCTACGGATCGCTCGGCGGCGTCATGGTCTTCCTGTTCTTCGTCTACGGCGCGGCGCTGATCGTGCTGCTCGGCTCGGAGTTCGCCTATGCGTGGGCACAACCGCCCGGACCGCCCGGCCCGCCGCTCAAGGCCCAGATCTGGGGCGTCGTTCGCGGCCTCTTCGTCCACAGTGACGACGAAGACGACGAGCGGGCCGACCGCTAGCCGCAGATCCGGACGGGTCGCGACGCTCGGTCCTCGCGACCGCGCGTGTCGGACGCGATCGCGGTGAGCACGTGTGCGCCGTGCTTCTTGCCGGCGGTGCTCCAGTTCAGCGTGTAGAGCCCGGCAGTGTTCTTGCGGACGCGGCCGATCTGACGCTTCCCGTCGAAGAACCCGACCGACGAGACCGGCGAGTTGTCGTTCGCGACGACGACGAGCTTCGCCCGCTTCGGCAGGCATGCGCCCTTGTTCGGGGTGATCCAGGTGACCGCCGGACCGTTCACGACCGCGAGCCGAGCCCCCTTCACCGTCGTGTTCGGGAACGGGTTCTGCCCCTCGGTGTCGACGTTCTTCGCCTCCTGGTAGTCCGAGGCGACGAGCTTCACGAAGTTCGGGCCCGCCTGGAGCGGGAACGCCGTGCGCGGGACCTGGAGGACGGCAATCCCGGTCTTCGGATCGAAGCTCGTCGCCGACAGGGTCGGCCGCCTCGTGATGAGGAGCTGGAGCGAGAAGGGATCGACGCCGGACTGCGTGTCGGTGACCTTGACGACGATCGTCGGATGGCCGGCAGAGACGCGCGTGGTGACGAAGGTGACCTTCGGCGGCTTGACGTCGTTGACCCACGAGTGGAGCGTGTACTTGCGGGCCGTCGACTTCCCGGTGAACGGGTCGCGCCCCGAGTCGACGACGACGTAGTAGCGGCCGATCTCGGGGAAGTCCGCGCCCGCGACGCCGAGCCCGAAGAGGAAGTCGGGCATGCTCCCGTTCGCGTTCACGGGGGTCCCCGCGTAGCCGAGGACGGTGTTCTCGTCGAGCGCGTACAGGAAGTACGGATGGATCGGCGCCGTGAGGAGCTTCTCGATCGGCTCGTCGAGATTGTGGACCGGCAGGGCGACGACGCCCGCGTTCGCGACACGCTTCGTGAGCTCGAGCGAGTAGACGTGCTCCTTGCCGTCCTCGGGAGGAGTCTGGTTCGCGCCGAAGAGGGTCATGACGGAGAAGGGCGAGGTCGGCCAGCGGTACGCGTCGACGAGGTCCTGCCCGACGCGCGTGTCTCCGACCTGGTTCGTCTTCAGCGGGAGCACCTGCGCGGACGCGAGCTTCGAGTGGCCGACGGAGAACGCGTACGGGAGCCGCCTCACATCGCTCCCCCGGCGGAGGAGGAGGAAGCCGTAGTCGACCCCCTCTGCCGCGCCCGAAGACGCCCGCGCGACGACCTGCAGCAGGGCGGTCCCGCCCGGCGCGAGCGTGACGGGCGCCGCCTCGACCGTCGCGCCGCTCGACGCCGACTGCGCCTGTACGTCGACCTGCCACGTACCGGCCCCGTTCCCCGCGTCGGAGATCGTCACCGGGATCGTCTTGCTCGCGCCGCCCGAGCCGACGTCGAGATCCCCGAACGAGAGCGACTGCGGGTCGGTGAAGACGAGCGGGTTGTCGGCCGTGCCGAGGCGGGCGAGGCCCGCGCCCTCGAGGAGAACCGGAGCCTCGTCGGTCCCGGTGCTGTTCCCGAGCGCCGCGCCGGCAGTCGACATCAGCGCCGACTTGAGCTGCATCGGCCCCCAGGTCGGGTGCCGCGCGAGGAGAAGGGCGGCGGAGCCGGAGATATGCGGCGCCGAGAAGCTCGTCCCGTCGAGGACGGCGTACTGGTCGCCCGCGAACTCGGGGAGCGTGCTCGAGATGATCTGCGAGCCCGGTGCGGCGAGGTCCGGCTTCAGCAGGTGCCCGAACGGCGTGAGCCCGCCGGCCGAGTAGCTCGCCGGGACACCTGCCCACGTCGTCGGGATCTCGTTCTCGCCGCGGTCGAAGCGAATCGTCGCGACACCGCCGGTGCTCGCCAGCGCTTGGCGCAGGCGGTCGCCGTCGAGATCGGAGATCACCCCGCCGTCGACGCCGAAGAAGACCGGTGTCCCGCTGGGATCGCCGGGCGTATCGTCGGAGACCACCATCCCCACTCCCCCGGCCTGTGCGACGCGGCTCGCCTTCGTCGAGAACGTGCAGCCCCCGCGCGTCACGAGCGCGATCGCTCCGCGGAGGGAGCCTGCCGGGAGCGCCGGCGAAGCTGAGCAGAGCAGGCGATCGACGGACTGGCCGCCGACCTTGATCGAGCCGACGTCGATCAATCGCTGGTCGGTCGTCCCCCACGAGGTCGGGACGCCGCCGCCCGCAGGGGCGAACGGCATCGGCGCGAGGTTCGGCGACTTGGACACGAGCGATTGCCCGAAGACGTGCGCGTTCGTGACCGCGGCCACGCTGAGCGCCTCCGGCGCGGTGCTCGGCGAGCCGACCGTCCCGAGGCCGAACGAGTCGCGGTCGTTGCCCGCCGAGATCACCGGCAGCACACCCGCGCGAACGGTGTTCGTGATCGCCTGCATGAGGATGTCCCGCCGCGGGTCGATCTGCGGGCCGCCACCCGAGAAGTTGATGATGTCCATGCCGTCCTTCACCGCCGCTTCGAATGCGGCGACGATCTCCGGGCTGTTCGCGACGCAGCAGCCGCCGAACGGGAGCGGCGTGTTGAAGACGCGGTAGTTCCCGAGCCAGGCGCGCGGCGCGACCCCCGAGAGCCCCTTGACCGCCGGATGGCAGCCGCCCTCGGCGAGCCCGCACTGCCCGGGATCGCCCGCGGGCGCGTCCGTGCCCGCGTCGCCCGCCACGACACCGGCGACGAAGGTCGCGTGGAACGAGGTGTCGCGATCGATAGGCGCGGCAGTCGCCCCGGGGCCGGGGAACCCGCGCGCGACGATGACCTTCGGCGTGGTCGATCCGGTCGTCCCCTTCGGGAAGCCGGGCGGATACGAGTAGCCCGCCGGATTCAGGAACGGGTGGGTCTCGTCGATGCCGTCGTCGACGATGGCGACCTTCACGCCCTGACCGGCGTCGCCCGTGGCGGCCGTGAGCTGCGCCGCCCCGATGACGGCTCTGCTCCGGTTCAGGTCGAGCGTGTAGCGAAGGCTCGGGTAGACGTCCTTCACGAACGGCAGGTTCAGCACCTTCGGGAGCTCCGCATACGGCACGTTGACGGTGAGCCCGTCCACGAGCACCTGGAAGCGCCACGAGACCTTCGCGCCCGGGATCGCCTCGTGGATCTTCGCGATCGCGGTGCGCTGCGCGGCCTCGATGCGTGTGAGATTGGCTCGGACGATCGGGCTCTGGAAGTCGATCTTCCCGCGCGGGCCGGCGCCGAGCAGCGTGCGGGACGGCAGCGCTGCGGCGAGCGGCGGCGGGTCGAGTGTGACGACGACGCGCGTGCGCCGATCCGACGCCGCGGCAGTGACGCGGACCGGCCCGGACTCGCTCCCGAGCCGCGGGAGCTGGATGTACTTCCCGACGATCGGTTGGATCGCGCCCGACGCCGGCCCCGAGAGAGCGACCGCGACGACGGCTGGCAGGAGGAAGGCGAGACGGCGCACGGGACGCTCGTCAGTACGCCCGCGGGCGCACTAGTGGATCTTTCCGGAGAAGCTCCTCGACGCCTTCAGTCCCTCGAAGACGATCGTGTCCGTCCCTCTGAACGTCTTGCCCTTGGCGGTCTTCGGGATCTTGAACGTGCACACCGCGGCACCGCCTGCCACACGGTGGACGGTCGAGACGAGCTTCGCCGAGCCGGCGCGCCCGACGCAGGTCACCTGCCCGCCCTGGAGCACGGCCTTCGTGTCCGAGCGAGCGGTGGTGAGGAGCAGGGAGAAGGTCTTCCCCGCCGTCGGGCTCGCGGGCTTGTGCGTGAACTTCTTCACCACGAGCGTCGCCTTCCCGACCTTCACGTCGTAGGGATAGAGCCCGACGGTGGGTGCGCCGTCCGCGTGAGCGTTCGTGTCGTCGATCGCGCCGGTCGTCGGATCGATGACGAGGCCGGTGAGCACGATCACGTCGAAGTTGAGCTTGCGGGTGTTCGAGAGGTCGGACGCGTTGATCTTCACCGTCGCGCCGCCCGCCCACGAGTACGAGAGCGTCGACTGGCTCGCCGCCAGGGAGAACGTCGTCCCGTCCCACTTGAAGAGGAGGACCTGGCCGCCGAGGAGCTGGATCGCGTAGTCGGCGCCGAAGGACTGCGGATCTCCCGTCGCCTGGTTCGAGTCCGTGTCGACGAACATGAGCATCAGCATCGTGTTGACGTCGAACTGCGGGCGGTTCGGCACGTTGACGCGGAAGGTGATCGTCCCGGCGTCGTCGTTCGAGACGACGATCGTCGTGATGTCCGGGCCCTGCGGGTCCTCGCCGGTCGAGTCGGTGAAGGTCACCGTGTTCGACGCCGGCGCGGCGGGGGAGGCCGCCGACTGCGGCTGTCGTGTCGCGCCGAGGGCGACCGTCGGCAGGGCGACGCAGAGCAGGGCCGCGAGGGCGAGCACGACGCGGTAGGGCCTGAGTGAATCCATCCGGCGCGAGTGAGGCTACTGGCGGCCGGAGGCGGACGTCAAGAGAATCGCTTACGCCGAAGCGGACGGGGCCGCGCCGCCGCGGGCGTTCTCGAGGAGCTTGCCGCTCTCGATCGTCGTGACCATGTCCTTCGACTCCTCGCGGTAGACGCTGCCGTCCTCGAGCTGGATCGCCGGGTAGCGGTCCTGCCCGGTGAGCCGGATCAGCTCCGCGCGCCCCTTCCGCTGCCACGGCAGCGAAGGGCCGGCCACGACCTCGTACTCGGTCCCGGCACTCTGGAGCGCCTTCTCGACCCGCCAGCACGGGTGCCCGCCGAACTTGACCCACTCTGCGGAGCAGCGATAGAGCTTCGCGGACACGGGTTCACGATACCGCCGGAAAACCGCCCGGCCCCGACCTCGCGTATGAGAGCGAGGAAAGGAGGCGATGCAAACGATGAGACATCTCGGAAACAACAGCGGCGGCTCCGGTCGGCGCGGAGGCACGCTCCGAATCGCACTCGGAGTCATGCTGGCGGTGGCGCTCGGCGCGATCGGGCTCCTCGCCGCCGGCGCTCTCGCCGGAAACGCGAAGCAGTCGAGCGCGACGATCTCTCTCCACTCGACGAAGCTCGGACCGGTCCTCGTGAACTCGAAGGGCCACACCATCTACCTGTTCATGAAGGACCGGAGCGGCAAGAGCTCGTGCGCGGGGCAGTGCGCGCAGTTCTGGCCCCCGCTCGTCGCTCACGGCAAGCCGACGGTCGGGAATGGCCTGAAGGCGTCGCTCGTCCGCCTGACGAAGCGGAGCGACGGGAAGATGCAGGTGACCTACAACAGGCACCCGCTGTACACGTTCTCCCAGGACAAGCGAGCCGGCCAGACCAACGGTCAGGGCTTCTCCGCCTTCGGCGCGAGGTGGTTCACGGTCTCGGCCAAGGGCAAGCCAGTCCTGAAGCCGCCGTCCGGCGGAGGTGGCGGAACGACCACCACGCCGCCCGGGACGACCACCACGCCGTACCCGACCGTCCCCTATCCGTAGAGGACGAGTCGTCTGCGGCCACGCGGAAGGGCCCGCCTCGAGCGGCGGCGGGCCCTTCCGCGTGCCGAGTCCTGTTTCGCGATGCCCCCGCATCGGGGATCGCGCGGTGTGTCACGAGAGCCGATGTTTTCTGAGCTCGGCTGCGGCCGGGGCTTCGTACCCGCGAGACAAGGAGAACAGCGACATGGACTCGTCGTCACGCATGCGCGCCGGCTGGGCGATCGCCGCCGTGTCCGCGCTCGCGCTAGCGTCGTCCGCCGCTCTCGCCGCGGGCAGCGGCGGCCCCGAGAAGGTCAGCTACACCGCAGCCGACCAGGCGGCGGCGCGCGTCGTTGTGGCTCGCCGCTCCGACCTCCAGCCGGCGGGCGCCTGGCAGGGCGGGACGAAGAAGGTGACGAAGGCCGATCTCGCACCTCTGTCGTGCCCGGGCTTCCACCCCAAGGTCTCCGATCTCGTGGTCACCGGCGCGGCGGACTCCACCTGGAAGTACGGCCCGGACAGCCTCGAGAGCCTCGCGGTGGTGCTCCGCACCGCTGACATGGTCGAGTCCGACTGGGCACGGTCGGTGCAGACGCCCGGTGCGGCGGCCTGCGCCGCGTCATCGCTCGGCAAGGCCGCCGGGGCCAATGTGAAGGTCGTCTCCTACGGGAAGGTCTCGTTCCCGCACGTGGCGCCGCACGCGACCGCATTCCGCTTCGACCTGGCCCTGACCAGCCAGGGCGTCACGATTCCCGTCGTCATCGACACGGTCCTCCTCGGCAAGGGCCGAACCGAGCTCACCCTCACCTCCGGTGGGCCGAAGGCCACGGTGCCGCCCGCGAGCTACCTCGCCCGCGTGGCGCGGCTCCTGCTCGCGCGCGTGCACGCGTAACCGTTCCATCGCACCGAGCAGGCCCGCTCGGCCCGCGAGCACCGCGTCAGAATCTCACCCGTGATGCAGCTCCGCATCGCGCGTCCGACCCGCGACCTCGTCGCCGCCGTGGCCTTCTACGGCCTGCTCGATCTCCCCGTCCTCGCCACGTTCGACGACCACGACGGGTACAGCGGCGTCGTGCTCGGGCTGCCGGATGCCTCGCGGCAGCTCGAGCTCGTCTCCCACGAGGACGCGGCGCCGACGCCGTCCGCGGAGGACCAGCTCGTCCTCTATCTCGGGTCGGAGGAGCGCGTCACGAGCCTCGCGGACCGCATCCGCGCGTCGGGGGCCGAGCCGAGCGCCTCACCGAAACCCTACTGGGCCAAGACCGGCGTCGTGTGCTTCGTCGACCCCGACGGGTACTGGCTCGTGCTCTCGTCGGAAGCCTGGTAGCTAGCTCTACGCCGGCTTCGTGCGGGCCGCGTCCCAGAGGAAGTAGATCAGCAGGCCGAGCAGCGGCAGGACGAGGATCACAACGATCCAGAGCACCTTGCCCCCGACACCGAGATCCGGCCTGCGCAGCACGCGGATCGCGACCAGGATCCATACGCAGATCCAGGCGACCAGGGCAGCGATGGCGAGGAGCATCGCTAGAGGTCACCTGTCGGGTTCGCGCTCGTCACGGCGGCGGAACCTTACAACGTGACGGCGACAGGCCCGGTGCCGGAGATCCGACCCCGAGCCGGAGCCGTAGAGCACCAATACCCGCTATCGAAGGAGACGTCATGACACGCATCACGCTCGCCGTCGTCGTCCTCGCCCTCGGCCTCGTGGTCGTGGCGCCGAGCTCGGCGGCGCGCGCCGCACCGCGCCTCGTCGCGACGGTCGGCCCCGGCTACACGATCTCGCTGAAGATGGGGAGCGCCAAGGTCAAGACGCTCAAGGCCGGGAAGTACACGATCGCGGTGAGCGACCGCTCGAGCTCCCACGACTTCCATCTCTCCGGCCCCGGCGTGAACAAGAAGACGAGCATCGGCAAGACCGGCAAGGCCACGTGGGTCGTCATGTTCCAGAAGGGCAAGACGTACCGCTACGTCTGCGATGCCCACGCGTTCGAGATGAGGGGCAGCTTCAAGGTCACCTAGACGACCTTCGGCGGCGGCCCGGGGTGGTAACCCGGCCGCCACGCAGAGCGACGCCTTCTCGTATCGAGCTAGCCCGTGACGACGAAGCTGCGAGACCCGATCAGTTTCCCGTAGCGGCTAGAGGCGCGGACGCCGAACCCGGGCCACACGTACCAGCGATACCGGCCCGGGGTCAACAAGTAGACCTTTCCTCCGTGCCTCCACGAGTGCGGCACACGGAATCCCGGCTGAGTCGGCCAGACACTCAAGATCTTGCTCCCGCTCCGAAACAGCTGCACGTTGTAATACGTCGCCTTCGGCACGGTCTTCCAGACGAGCTGGGGTGGCAACGCCAGGCGCGCCCCCTCGGCCGGGTTCAGGAGTGCCGGCCGGAGCGCAGGTGTCGTCTTGGAGGGCGCGCGACCCGAGCCCGTCTCCTCCGGCTGGGCGAGCAACGCCTTGACGGACGCGTTCCCGGCCTCGTCGTACGCGAGGACCGTGTACCGGTACTTGACGCCCGCCTTCACCCGCTGGTCGGTGAACGCCCGCTTCGGCCCCTTGTACAGCGTCGACGGCTTCGGTCCGCGAAGGCCCGGCCTGCGCTCGACCTCGAACGACTGGGAGTCCTTCGACGCGAACCACTTGAGCACCACGCCCTTGCTCTCGAGCTCCGCCTTCACGCGCGCCAGGTTCGGCGGTCTCGTGTCGTACTTGACCGCGAACTGGACGGGCGGGCTCGTGTTGGCGGCCTTGTCGCGGCACGTTCCCGACAGGAGTGCGTTCGGGTTGTCCGGGCCCTTGTAGAGGATCGGCGCGGCGCACGAGTCGACCCCGGCGGTGGGATCGGTGCCGACGAAGGCGACGGTCAGCGCGTGGTTGTACCAGCCATGCGCATCCGGGGTCCGATCCGCCTTCGCCTGGACCACGGGTGCCGTCGCGTCGTACTTGAGCTCGTACCCCGTGGACCTGGTGTTCCCCGCGCCGTCGGTGCAGCTTCCCGAGACGGACGTGTTGGCGGTGTCCGGCCCCTTGTAGGTCGCGCTCGTGCAGCTCGAGATGCCGGACGTCCCGTCCGACCCGCTGAACGCGATGTTCACCGGATGGTTGAACCAACCGTTCGCGTCCGTCCCTCGGTCCGCGGAGGCGGTCACGCTGGGGGGCGTCGCGTCACGCCGGACGGTGACGGTCGTCGTCCTCGACCCGCTCGAGTTCGACCACGTGCAGGAGACGGACGCCCCCGACGTGTCGTTCGAGATCGTCGTCCCACCGCAGCCGCTCGCCGTCACGCCCGAGGGCGGAGACGCCCACTGCACCGTCACGTTGGACGTGTGCCAGGCGCCGCAGTCGGCCGGCCCGGGCGAACACGAGGGATCGGGGGGCGAAGGCGGAAGCGCCGTCGCCGCCGCCTGTGCGAGCGCGAGCACGACGATCGTCACGAGAAGCGCGGCGACCGGGAGACGACGGAGGCTCATGCCCTCCTCCACCCGCCGGTCAGGATCAGCAACTCCACGACGCCTCCGCTCGCCAGGACGAGCGCGAGCAGCGCGAGGGCGCCGAGCACCAGCCACGGCCCTGCGGTCGCGGCCGCGACGGCCGGTGCGGCGGCGCTCACCCACCCTGCGTCGCGGACGAGCGCTGTCACCGGAGGCGCAGCCTGACGCTTCGACGCCGTCCCGGCAGCGCGAGCCGGGCGCTTACGCCCCGCATCGGCCTTCGTCCCCTGGCCGGTCACCGCGTGTGCCTTGCTCGACGACCGTCGCTCGACCGGAGCCGGCGTCGTCCGCGCCGCGGGGGCGACCGGCTGCGGGGCCGTCTGCCCCGTACTACGGGACGCGTCCGGCGACGGCGTCGACGACGTCCCCGTGGACGTCCTCTGCCTCGTCGGGGCGGGGTCCGGCTTCGGAGTCGAGGGAGACCCGGCCCGCGTCGACGCACTTCGCGGGTGCGACGGGTATGGATCGGGGCTCGGTCCGGTCGCGGCGCTCGCCTGCACCGCCGCGAGTGCGGCCGTCGTCAGGATCGCGGTGAGAACGACGAGCAAGCATCTCGCCGAGGCCGCGCGTCGCCCAGCAGGCATCCGCCCTCGGAAAATGCGCCGCAGCAGGAATGTGATTTTCGCCTGCACGAGCTCCCCTGCTCGCTTCGTCCGCTCGTCCTCCAAGCTACTCCCCGTTGTCCGTCAGGTCAATACGGAGGGGAGGGCCGCCGGCCCCCAGAGCCGGCGGCCCTCCCCCTTTTCATTCCGCTACTCGATCGACAGCGTCACCTACCTCGCGATGTCGCTCTTCGACTGATCCGTGGCCGACTGGCCTCCGGACCCGTCGGCGGCGCCGTTCCTGCCCGCCTGAGCCTGATCGCCGGTGAGCCCGGGGCTGTCCTTGCGCTCCGGTGCCCAGCCGTTGGCTGCGTCCAGCTGCAGCGTGGCCGCCAGGGCCGCGCCGAACTGGCCGTTGTTCGCCTCCTGGCCGATTGCCTGGATCCCGTCGTCCGACGTGCAACGACAGGACGAGCTCGGCGAACCCTGGATCTGCTCTGCATGCTGCTTCGTCCAGTTGAGGTTCGCCGAGGTCGCGTCAGACGAGGCGTCGTTCATCTGCGTGACGTCCCCGTCGTCGCCCTTGCTCAGGACGCGAGTCGGTGCATTCGTGTTGCCGATCTTGGAGCCGTCGTCGCAGCGGCAAGGCTGCTTGAGCCCGAGCTGCAACGTGAGCGCGAGCGACTTCGCGCCCTGCCAGTTCTGCGAGGACTGGCCGATCGCCTGAATGCCGTCGCTCCCGCACTTGCAGGAGCTGCCGGCCTGGCTCTGATCGGCCTGCTGATCCGTCCAGTTGGCGTTTCCGGCCGTCGCGTTCGAGGACGCGTCGTTGGCCTGCGACACCGAGCCGCCGTTACCGGGGCTCAGGACGCGGACCGGCGCGTTCTCGTTCGAGGCGCCGAGCTGGGCGGTCAGGGCCGCCGCGGCGGCGAACTGGCCGTTCTTCGACTCCTGGCCGATCACCTGCAGACCGGAACCGCCGGCCTGCGTCTGATCGGCGCTCTGCTTCGTCCCGTTCACGTTCCCGGCCGTCGCATCCGACGAGGCATCGTTGGACTGCGAGACCGAGCCGTCGTTCCCGTAGCTCAGGACACGAACGGGGTCGTTGGAGTTGGACGGCTTCTCCTGGATCGTCGCGGAGAGAGCCGCCGCTGCCTGCTTCGAGTCAGCCGACTGACCGATCGCCTGGAGCCCGTCGCTCCCGCACTTGCAGGAGCTTCCGCCCTGGGTCTGGTCAGCCTGCTGATTCGTCCAGTTGGCGTTTCCGGCCGACGCGTTCGAGGACGCGTCGTTCGACTGCGACACGTCGCCGCCGTTGCCGGGGCTCAGGACACGCACTGACCCGTTCTCGTTCGACGCCCCCTTCTGGAGCGTGAGACCGAGAGCGAACGCGCCCTGGTCGTTCTTCGCCTCCTGGCCGATCACCTGGTCGCCCGAGCCTCCGCCCTGCGTCTGATCGGCGGTCTGCTTCGTGGCGTTCAGGTTCCCTGCCGTCGCATTCGACGTGGCCTCGTTCGACTGCGAGACGGAGCCGTCGTTGCCGGGGCTGAGGACCCGGACGGTGACGTTCTTGTTCGACGGCTTCTCCTGCGCGGTCGCCGCAACAGCCGCTGCCTTCTGGTCCGAGTCAGCCGACTGGCCGATGACCTGGTCGCCGCTGCTCCCGCACTTGCAGGAGCTGCCGGACTGGGTCTGGTCGGCCTGCTGATCCGTCCAGTTTGCATTTCCGGCCGTCGCGTTCGAGGACGCGTCGTTCGACTGCGACACGTTGCCGCCGTTGCCGGGGCTCAGGACACGCACCGTGATGTTGTCGTTGGTGGCGCCCTTCTGAGCCGTCAGCGCAGCGGCATCGGCGTTCTGGCTGGAGTCAGCCGACTGGCCGATGACCTGGTCGCCGCTGCTCCCGCACTTGCAGGAGCCGCCGGACTGGGTCTGATCGGCAGTCTGCTTCGTTCCATTCAGGTTGCCGGCCGTCGCGTTCGACGAGGCGTCGTTCGACTGCGAGACGGAGCCGTCGTTGCCGGGGCTGAGGACCCGGACGGTGACGTTCTTGTTCGACGGCTTGTCCTGCGCGGTGGCCGCGAGAGCCGCCGCGCTCTGGTCGTTGTCGGCCGACTGGCCGATGACCTGGTCGCCGCCGCTCCCGCACTTGCAGGAGCTGCCCGACTGGGTCTGATCGGCCTGCTGGTCGGTGTAGTTGCCGTTACCGGCCGACGCATCCGAGGACGCGTCGTTCGACTGCTCGGTCGACTGGGGCGACACCGGGTCGCCCGTGTCGGGGCCTTGCGCACGCTCGGCAGGACCCAGGACGTACACCGGGCTGTTCTCGTTCGACGCACCCTGCTGGAGCGTGAACGCGAGCCCGAGCGCATCCTGGCTGTTCTGTGCCGACTGGCCGATGACCTGGTCGCCCGAGCCACCGGTCTGGTCGGCGTCCTGCGCGGTCCCGTTCTTGTTCGCAGCCGTCGCGTTCGACGTGGCCTCGTTCGACTGCGAGACCGAGCCGCCGTCGCCCGGGCTGAGAACCCGGATGGACCCGTTCTTGTTACTCGGTTCCTGTTGCGCCGTCCCTGCGGCGGCTCCGGCGGACTGACCGCTCCCGGCCAACTGGCCTGCGGTCTGCCCTGTCGGAATTGCCGCCGTGGCCGTCCCGAACCCTGCGATGAGCAGGACGAGAAGGCTCAGGGCCAGCGCGAGGGAAAGACGTTTCACGTTGTCTCCCTTCGAGCTGTTGGCGGCGCCTTGCCGTTACCGGCGCGGCGCCAGGACAGGGGCCAACAGCCCTCACCCAGGACGATCGATCCGCGATCGATCCCGACTGTGCGGGCTCAGCTCCCGCGCGAGCCGGATTCGCCGCCCCAGGCCAGGGGCGGCAAGAACGAGAAAACCGACGAGCGTGGCGACGCCGACCACGCCGACGCTCGGAGTGCTCCCTCCCGTCCAGGAGATCGAGCTCCCGACCGGGAGAGGCGCACCAGGGGGATCGAGTGGGAGGCGGGGCCAGGACGCAGTGCGCAAGCCTGACCCCGCATGGGACTTCCCTGCTCGCTCCCCGTGTTCGTGATCCGTCGCCCGCGACTGCCCGGCCGCGGCTGGCTGCGTCGTCCCCGTCGCAGCCGTCGACGGGTAGCGATCCGCGCGCGCGCCAGCGGCGTTGCGGGGCGCTGCGTCCGGTGCGAGCTCGGCCCCCTTTGCCGGCTGTCCTTCGGAGGAGGCTGCCGGCGGCGGGACGGAACCTGCCACGAGGCCCGGCACGATGCCGACGAGAGAGGAGAGATCGGGCGGGATCGTGACCTGCGGCCCCGGCGAGACCAAGACGCCGGGGACCGTGACGTGGATCGCGACGCCGATCGGAGGCACGAGCGAGGGGACGATCGGCGTGCTCGGCGCCCGCGACTCGGCGGGCGCAGGCGGCACCGGCGACGTCGGAGACCCGAAGGACACGCCGCCGAAGAGGACGGACACGACGCTCTGCTCGGTGCCGTTCTCGTTCATGGAGACGCTCGAGCTCTGCGAGACGTTCGAGACGTCCACGCCGGGCGCGGAGGCCGAAACCGGCGGAGCCGCCCGCGAGGACACGCCGGACGGGTCTTCGGACGACGTCGGGACCGTCGGGAGGTCCCCCGAGGGCGCGTTTGTCGTGTCCTCGGCGTCGCCGGAGTCCGAGCACGTCCAGTTCCACGTCCAATCCCAGATCCACGTCTCCGGCGCAGCGCTCGGGGGCGGCGCGCCGAACGAAGCCTGCGTGCCGCAGATGCTGAAGGTCCACGCCCAGCTCCAGCCTGCGCCGGAGGCGTCCCCGGCGGTGGGAGGAGCTGTGGTTTGCTCGCCGGCTGAGCTCGTCTCGCTCGCGGTGTCGCTGGCGCCCGTCGGCGCGCTCGGTGTCGGAGATCGGCTGCCGGAATCACCGGCCGATCCGCTGTCCGCCGCCGCGTCTCCGCATGTCCAGTTCCACGACCAATCCCAGACCCAGTTGGCCGCCGTCTCGTCCCCGGTCTCCTCGAGGTTCGACGTTGCGATATCACCGCAGTCGAGTGTGAGAACCCACACGAGATTCCAACTCGCTCCAGTAATATCGTCATCGGAATGATACTGGGAATTGTCTCCGTGATACTGCGTCGTGTCCGATGCCGCTCCAGGATCGAGCTCGGCAGGGGTGCCGCCGGCATCAGGAGCAGCGGGGTCTGCGGATGTTGCATCGGTCTCCGCGCCCGCCGCGACCTGGCCATTGCTCTGGTCCAACGGCCCGTTGTCGCCCGGGCTCTCGATACGTACGGAGACGTTCACGTTCGCTCCGTCGGAGAAGGACGCGTCGCCCACCGCGCTCGAGCCCCCGACGTCGTTGCCCTGGCTCACAGAGCCGATGTCACCGGGGCTTCCTGCGCGGATCGAGACGTTCACGTTCGCGCCGTCGGACTGCGAAGGACCGCCGGCCGGCGCTCCGCCGGCGGTGCCGTTGGCCTGGCTCACCGGGCCGTTGTCGCCCGCGCTGTCGACGCGCACGGACACGTTCACGTTCGAGGCGCCTGCGCCGGAGCCCGCGCTCGGAGACCCTGTCGGCGTCGGCGCCGAGTCGGGCGTGATACCAGGGTCGGGAGTTCCTGATACCACCCCGCTCCCAGAGCCTGTTTGCGCCACATTTCCGTCTTCTCCGGGGCTTCCGACACGAACTGAGACGTCCGTGTTGCCCGAGCCGTCCGCGACGACGGCAACGACCGGCGACTGGTCGTCCGACGTCTCATCGGCGACCGTCGCGAGAGCGGGATCATGGCCGGACGCGACCGCGGAGTCGTTCGATGTTTCGGCGCCGACGACCGCGCTGGATGCGTCTGCGCCGGATGCGTCTGCGCCGGATGCGTCGGCGCCTTGGGGCTGTGCGGGAGCGGCGGCTGTGTCCTCCGGCGATGCGGCCGACGCCGAATCCGCGACTGCCGGCGCGATCGCTGCGTCCGGAGCGTCGGCCGCCGCCGGCGCCGCCGGAACGGGCACGTCGACCCGGACGGTCGGGACGCTGACGGTCGGCACGTCGGAAAGCGCCGCAGCGGCCGCGCCCGTCACGGGGAGCGCTGGATCCGTCCCGTCCGACGCAAGCGCGGATCCGCACTCCACGAGCCCGAGAATCGCCGCGGTGGCGAGAATCGTTACAAAGCGTCGGGCGCAGGGCGAGCGACGCCATCCCCTACTGGGGAGCAGCGAAACGAGATCGATCTCGCCGGCCACTTGTAGAGGAAATACCCGACGTCCTCAATAGTGAACCGTCGAATTTGACAATTGGTATACGAACGCAATATCTGGCTGTATGATCTCGACATCGAAGTCACCGCGGCTTGGGCTCGACGGGGAGTGTGACCACGTATTTGACACCTCAGCGATTTCCGGACCCCCGTGATCCGGACGCCCTTCTCCGCAGGTACCGCGCGACGCGCGACCCGGATGTCCGCGCGCGGCTGATCGAGCTCCACCTTCCGCTCGTACGTGCGATCGCGCGGCGCTACGCCAGATGGGGAGAGCGGTTCGAGGACCTCGTCCAGGTGGGCTCCATCGGCCTGATAGAGGCGATCGACAGGTTCGACCCGGAACGCGGGACCGACCTGCGCTGTTTCGCCGTTCCCACGATCTCCGGCGAGATCAAGAGGCACCTCCGCGACCGCTGCGCCGCAATGAGGCTGCCGCGGCACATCGTCGAGCTCACGGGGAGCCTGCGCGCATCCCGCGCGAGGCTTTCGGCGCGGCTCGGACGCGCGCCCACGCTCGCGGAGCTGGCGCGGGAGGCGGGCGTCGGCGAGGACGACGTCGCCGAGGCGATGCAGCTCGAGCACACGCGCGTTCCGGTGTCTCTCTCGGCAGACGAGGCCGGCGAGCTCAACGGCGCCATGGTCGTAGGTGGGACGTTCGATACCAGTGACGACCGCCTGCTCCTCGCAGCAGGCTTCCGCACGCTCGGGCGACGTGAGCGCCAGATCCTCCATCTCTACTTCTACGCCGGCCTCAGCCAATCCGAGATCGCAGCCGAGGTCGGCATCTCGCAGATCCAGGTGTCGCGGCTCATCCGGGCCTCTCTGGAGCGCATGCGCGGCGCGCTGGCACCTCCCCCAAGCGCTCCGGGCCTCGCCGCGCGGGCGGAGAGCGCGTCTGGTGGCTAGAGCAGTGGCTCTGTACACTCGGAACATGGTGAGGGCGCCGTCCCCTACCCAGGGAGTCGCGCCTGAGTACGGCGTGTCGGTGACCCGAGCCGCAGAGGGCGGAGACGAGATGTGGCTCGCCGAGGTCGACGGGCTGCCGGAGTGCTCGGCCCGCGCCGCGACCCCCGCGGAGGCCGTACGGCTCGCCTGGGCCGCCGCGACGGGCGACTCGCCGGAGAAGGAGAGCGACGGACGGGAGTCGCAGAGCCCGTCCCGGCACAGCGGCAAGCTGCTCCTGCGCATGCCGGCCACGCTCCACGACGAGCTCGCCAGGGTCGCCGAGAGCGAGGGTGTCAGCCTCAATCAGCTGATCACGGGCGTGCTCGCGGGTTCGGTCGAGTGGCGCACGGATCGGGCAGGAGGGCTCGCCGTCGGTGGTGACCCGGAGACGGCGCGCCGCATCCGGATCGCGTTGATCGTCAACCTCGTGGTCGTCGCGGTCGCGGCGATCGTCGCGGTCGCGCTGCTCGTGATCGCCTGGCAACACGGCTGGTAGCGCTCGCTCCCGGCCAAGCGCCTCGGCCATGCCTACGTGACTAGCATCGTCGTCGTGCAAGAACTGCAGAGAGGGCTCTGGCACTGGGAGGCGAGGCACCCGGTGTGGACGCCGAAGGAAGGCGGCCCGGACGGCTGGGGCCCCGAGGTCTCGTCCTACGCGATCGACGACGGTGGCCGTCTGCTGCTCATCGACCCGCTGGCGCTGCCGAGCGAGCTCGCCGAGCTCGCGGCCGACCGCGAGACAGCCATCGTCCTGACCTGTCCGTGGCACGCGCGGGATACGAGCGACCTGGCGGAGCGCCTCGGGGCGTCCGTGTATGTGCCCCCGCCCGACGAGGGCGATCCGAACCCGCTCGCGGGGATCGTGTTCTCGGCCGGCGACACGCTGCCGATCGGGGTCCGAGCGTTCCCGGGGATGGAACCGAACGACCTCGTGCTCTGGATCGAGAGCCGCCGCGCGCTCGCCGTCGGCGACACGCTTCTCGACCGCGGGAGCGGGCTCGAGTTCCCCGTCACCTGGGCGAACAAAGGCGTCCCGCCCGAGCAGATCCTGGAGGGGCTGCGCCCGCTCCTCGAGCTCCCGATCGAGATCATCCTCCCGACACACGGCGCTCCCACCGATCGAGCCGCTCTCGAGCGGGCGCTCGCCTGACGTCTGGCAGTGGTTCCCGAAGCGAGCCTCGAGAAGACCGAGCGCGGGGCCGTCCCGCGCGGGGCCGGCTGGTACGTGCTCCACATGCGCGCTGCCGAGTGGCGCCACGCCGACGGCCGCGGCGCCGTGTGCGTCGTCTCCGACGATTTCGAGGGCTGGCGCCGGGCAGGCGACCAGCTCGGCGTGAACCCGTTCGTGCTCCAGCCCGGCGAGCCGATGGCCATGTACCACAGGGAGGCCGACCAGGAGGACTTCCTCGTCGTCTCGGGCGAGGCCGTCCTCGTCGTCGAGGGCGAGGAGCGGCCGCTGCGCGCTTGGGACTTCTTCCACTCCCCGCCGGGAACGAGACACGTCATCGTCGGGGCGGGCAGCGGTCCGTGCCTCGTGATCGCAGTCGGGTCTCGTGAGCACGACGGGCAGCCGGACTCACTCGGCTTCCCCGCTGACGAGGTCGCGAGGCGGTACGGCGCCAGCGTCGAAACCGACACGCTCGACGGCGGCGAGGCGTACGCATCGGTCCCGCCACGCCGGCCGACGGCGTACCGCGAGGGCTGGCTCCCCGAGTCGAGCTGAACCTGTCGATCGCGCCGGCTCCGCTCGGCCTCACGCTCGCGTCAGCCTGCCGGGTGGACACGCATTGCACCGCGGCAAGGCCGGTCGCTCGGCGATCTCTCGAGCCTCGATCGAGGCGCGGCGTGAGAGCGACCGCTACCTGACCGCCGTCGCGTGACAGCGGCAACCGTGCAGAGCCCTGGCCGTCTTCGGCCGGGACCTGTACGGCGATCTCCTCAGCGGCCTCCGGACTCGTTGAGGGCCACGGCGGCTCGAACGAGCGTCTTCAGCGCTTCTTCGTCGATCGTCTCACCCTCGTGGACGTCGATGGCACGGCGGACGTTGCCGCCGAGACTGGAATTGAAGAGGCCCGAAGGGTCGTCGAGCGATGCGCCCTTGAAGAAGGTGAGCTTGACGAACTTTCACTCTATCCCGAGCACGGGGGTTTGCGGCAAGCCCGGGGTCGTGCCGCACGATCACCCGGCGCAAGCCAGCGCTAGGGAAAACGGAGCGCGCCGTTCTCCGACCGCTTGCGATCGACGGCAGTCGAGTCATCCATCGTGAGCTGCCAGCGGGAGCCTTGGAAGGCTCGAAGGCGACTTGCGTCGTCGACTTACCTTGTGCTTCTATGCATCGTGCTTCGAGCTATGGAGGTCACGTGCGTATCGACAAGGACCTAGTCGCAGCCTCGGCGACACCGCTCGTGCTCGCGATCCTGCGCGGAGAGCGAGAGCTACGGCTACGCGATTCTGAAGAGGGTCCGTGCGCTGTCCGAGGGCGAGCTCGAGTGGACCGACGGGATGCTCTACCCGCTCCTGCATCGCCTGCTTCGGCTCGGATATGTGACGACCGAGTGGCGCACGCCACCGGAGGGGCGTCGGCGCAAGTACTACGCGATCACCGACGAGGGACGAGCAGCCCTCGCAGAACAGCAGCAGCAATGGGTGGCAGTCACACGTGCACTGAACGACGTCTGGCCGGGGCCCGGTGGGCTGTTGACCGCAGCCGGGGAAGCCTGAGCAATGGAGGACGTGGAGTCACAGATCGCGGAGTGGCGCGCCTACGTCGGAAGAGCCGCGGCAGTCAACGGCCATGACGTCGATGAGCTGGAGGATCATCTTCGTCACCAGATCGCCGAGCTGACGGAGGCCGGGCTCACACCTGACGAGGGGTTCCTGATCGCCGTCAAACGCATGGGCGACGTCGACGTCCTGTCCCGCGAGTTCGCGCGGAGCACAGCGGCCGTCTGTGGAAACAGCTCGTCTTGGCGGGCGACCACGAGTCCGCTCGCGCGCCGAGCGGCTGGCTCGAGGCGTTCCTCTTCGCTGCGGCCGCGGCTGTCGCGATCCAGGTCGCCCGCCTCGCTGCAGGATTCCCCGACGACGAGCCGACGTGGTTCACACGGGATCTCGGTCTGTTCGTGCTGCCGTTCCTCGCCGCCTACTTCGCACGCCGACGGCAGCTCGACGTACGCGGATGGATCCTGACCGCGGTGCCGTTCGTGATCGCCGCGGTCGTGGTCAACCTCTATCCGTACGACGCGGACTCGGACACGGAGATGCTCGTCGCGCTCGCGCTGCCCGTTGCGCTGTGGTTCGCGATCGCATTCCCGTACATGGGCGGCACGATCCGATCGCACGAGCGGCGCATGGACTTCGTGCGCTTCACCGGCGAATGGTTCATCTACTACGTACTGATCGCACTCGGGGGCGGGCTGCTCATGGCGCTGACGGGAGGGATTCTCGAGCCTGCGGGGATCGACGTCGACCGCGTCGCGCAGTGGGTCCTGCCGTCGGGAGCCGCCGGTGCCGTCATCGTGGCCGCCTGGCTCGTCGAGTCGAAGCAACAGGTCGTCGAGAACATGGCGCCGGTGCTCACGATGCTCTTCACGCCGATGTTCGCGGTGATGCTGGTGTGCGCCGCAGTGGTCTACGCCGTGACAGGGCTCGGCGACACGTTCGATCGCGAGCTGCTCAGCGTGTTCGACGCCCTGCTCGTCGTCGTCCTCGCACTCGTCCTGTACGGGATGTCCGCGAGGGACCCGTCGACGTCGTCTCCCGGATGGATGGACGGCATCCAGCTGGTCGCCGTCGCGAGCGCCCTCGTGCTCGACCTGATGGTGCTCGGCACGATGATCGCTCGTATCGGCGACGTCGGCTTCACCCCGAACCGGGCGGCGGCGCTCGGCCTCAACCTCGTCCTCCTGGTGAACCTCGCCGTTGCCGCTTGGCTCTCCGCTCGATTCCTCACACGGCGTAGCCGACTCCACCGGCTCGAGCGCTGGCAGACGACCTATCTTCCGGTCTTCGCAGTGTGGGCCGCAGCGGTCGCCCTCGTCCTCCCGCCGCTGTTCGGCTTCTCCTGAGCTCAAGCGCTGTAGTAAGCGAAGACACCACTGCCGACACGGCCGCGACGACTGACGCCAGACCGCCCGGCGACCGCCAGGGTGAGAAGAAGCGGCGTTGCTTCTTCGACGACGTGCTCGAGGCGTCTCACTTCGGCGATCGGGTGATGCACGAGTTGCGGCACACGGCGATCACGCACTTGATTCGCTCGGGCGCGGACGCGGCTCAGGCCCACGTTTCGCTGGCCACTCCAAAGTCTCCACGACGCTCGACCTGTACGTGGACGAGTTCGAGGAAGCGGCGGGTAAAGGACTCTGGTGTACGGCTGGCCGCGATCTACGCGGTCTAGCCTACGAGGATGGTCGGGATGGACGACGTGAGGGCGCTGGCGTCGACGCTGCCGCGCAGCTATGAGGCATTCGTCCGGGGGCGTGTGAAGTTCCGCGTCGGCCGGATCGTCTACCTCGCCTTCTCGAAGGACGGGCGTGAGATGGGCTTCGCCTTTCCGAAGGAGTGGCGGGAGGCGCTCGTCGAGTCCGAGCCCGACAAGTTCTCGCTGCCGAACGCGTCGAACATGCGGTACCACTGGGCCGTCGTCCGGCTCGATGCAATCGACGAGGCCGAGATGCGAGCGCTCGTGACCGACGCATGGGCGATGGTCGTCCCGAATAAGGTCGTCGACGCGTACCTCGAGGAACACGCTGCGTGAGGCGCTGCGAATCTGACCCGAGACGAAACGAGGCCCCGGCAGGGGCCTCTCTCTTTTTTCAAGTGGCTTGTTCGAGCCATGGGACAGTTCCAGAAAGTCGCTAGCCCGCATGGGGACTGACTTCCGGCGGATGCCCTAACTCTTTTCCACGGGTGCCCGGTGGTTCTCCCAAGGGTCTCCGAGGTGATGCGCGGCTGGAGCGCGATCAGGCACCGCCCGGGCTCGAATGATCCAACGTTCTTACAGCTCCCTCGGCCACGTTACGGCGTGAACCCGCGATCGATCTGTGGCACCCCGCCCGCAGATTAGGGGTTGTTGCTCCCGCTGGCGCGCGGCTGGCGCGTGTTGAGCGTCGAGTCTGCAGCCGCGAGGCGTTGGACTTGTATCTGTCGCGACCGCCTCGAGTTCGGCCGACACACGATCACAACGTGCGAGCGTCTCCCGGCAGTCGGAGCAGACAAGTCCCGCTTCAGTCACCCTCTCCGGCTGGTTGGGGGAGCAGTTCGGCGGCTGTGTTCGCGATCCGCTCGGCGGGTATCTGAGGGTCGATCAGGCGGTGAAGCCAGAGGCCGTCCAGCAGCGCTGTGCACACGATTGCGAGTGCCTCCGTGTCGGTCGGAGGCATCTCGCCGGAAGCGATCGCGCGGTCGAACACCCCAGCGAGGACTGCCCGGAAGCGCCGGAGCGTCGGTCGCAGGCGGACAGCGAGGTCGGGGTCGTGGACGACGGCCGCGAGCGCGGACTCGAACACCCGGTGAGCATCCTCGGGTACTCGCGGTCCGAGCGTGAGTCGGACGAGGTCGGCAAGCACGCGCTGCGGCTCGGCGTCCGAGAACGCCTCGAGCATCGGCGTCACGACCTGCTCTTCGAGCGCGGACTCGAGCGCCGCGAGCATGAGGTTCGTCTTCGACCCGAAGTGGTAGTTGACGAGCGCGGCATTGACGTCAGCCGCGGCGGCGATCTTGCGCACGGTGACCGCGCCCCAGCCCTCACGCGCGATGACCTCCACCGTTGCCGCGAGGATCCGCTCGCGCGTCTGCTGTCCACGGCTGTCCACGAGTTCAGGTGCTAGCTGGTGACGTTGTCGAGAGACTTAAACATCTGTATAAATCATATGGTTAAATAGCTCGACGAGCGTACTCCGTAGGCCAGACGTTAGGAGGACCGACCCATGATCACGCTGCTCGACAACCTTCCCGATGCCGTCCTCGGCATCGAAGCAAGGGGAGAGATCACCCGCGACGACTACACGCAGACGCTTCGGCCGATGTTCGAGGAGCACCTGCAGCGGCACGGGAAGGTGCGCCTGCTGTACGTGCTGGACGACGAGCACGACTTCACGGCCGGCGCCCTCTGGGAAGACGAGAAGCTCTTCGACCGCCACCCGTTCTCGTTCGAGAGGATCGCTGTCGTCACCAATGCGAAAGGCGTGCGAGGCCTCGTCCGGACGTTCGGCTGGATGATCCCGGGAGACGTCCACCTCTTTGCGGCCGACGAGATCGAGCAGGCGAAGGAGTGGGTAGCCAGCTGAGCGGCGGGCCGATGCCGGACTCGCAGATCCTTCGCAGCGAGTGATGACTGGTCGCTCGACTCGAAGCTCGGACGCGTCTTCGACGTCCGTGATCGAGACACGCGGTCTGACCAAGGAGTACGGCCCGACACGGGCCGTAGTCGACCTCGACCTGCGCATCGATGCGGGGCAGGTGTTCGGCTTCCTCGGCCCGAACGGCGCGGGCAAGACGACGACCATCCGCATGCTGCTGGCACTGCAGCGACCGACCCGCGGCGAGGCAAGCGTGTTCGGTCTCGATTGCCGGCACGACGGTATCGAGATTCACCGCCGTGTGGGGTACCTGCCCGGAGAGCTCGCGCTCTACCCGCGCATGACCGGCGCCCAGCACCTCAACTGGTTCGCACGTGCCCGCGGCGAGCACTCCCGCTCGTACACAGACGAGCTCGTCGAGCGCTTCGGCGTCGTCCTCGATCGCCCCCTGCGCGAGCTGTCGAAGGGCAACCGGCAGAAGGTAGGACTGGTGCTCGCCTGCATGCACCGTCCGCCTCTGCTCGTCCTGGACGAGCCCACCTCGGGACTCGATCCCCTCATGCAACACGAGTTCGAGCGGCTCGTGCGCGAGACGACGGGCGAGGGACGAACCGTCTTTCTCTCCTCGCACGAGCTAGACGAGGTGCAGCGGCTCGCGAACCGTGTCGCGATCATCCGCGAGGGGCGCCTCGTCGCGAGCGACACGGTTGAGGCGCTCCGTCGCCGCGCGCCGCGCAGTGTGGTCGTCGAGTTCCGCGAATCGGTCGACCCGGGCGTGTTCGCGGCGCTCGACGGGGTCTCGGTCGTCTCCTCCACTGGCGCCCGCCTGACGATGCAGGTGACGGGTGCGCTCGGGCCCGTCGTGCGAGCGATCGCAGATCGCGACCCCCTCGATCTCGTCGTTCGCCCCGCGGATCTCGACGAGCTCTTCCTCGACCTCTACAGCGAGCGCCCTCACACGCTGCCGCCGGCGTGAACGCCCACATCACACGGCTCGACCTGGCCAACCGCTGGCGGAGCCTCGTCGGCTACTCGCTCGGGATGGCGCTCTACACGCTCGTCGTCGTCGCCCTCTACCCGGCGTTCAAGGACTCGACGTCGCTCGACGAGTTCGTCACTTCCGATCCGACAGCAGCAGCCCTCTTCGGGGTTACGGGATCGCTCACCTCTCCCGACGGATGGCTGAACGGAAACGTCTACGCGAACCTCCTGCCGCTCGTGATGCTGCTGCTGACGATCGGCTACGGAGCGGCCGCGCTCGCCGGCCAAGACGAGGACGGCACGCTCTGCCTGGTTGTCGTTCTCCCCGTACGCCGGAGAGCGGTCGTCCTGGAGAAGGCGGTAGCGATGACGGTGCAGGCGCTCGTGCTCGCAGCGACCGTCGGAGCGGTCGTCATCCTCGGGCGCGCCTTCGACCTGACCATCCCTCTCTCCAACATCGTCTCGGTCTCGGTGGCGGTCGCGCTGATGGCGCTCGACCTGGGCCTCGTCGCCATGGCTGCGGGGGCGCTCACCGGCCGTCGAGGGACGGCACTCGGAGTCGGTACCGCGATCGCCGCTGCGTCGTACCTCGTCAGCTCCCTGGCTCCCGTCGTCTCTTGGCTCGAGCCCGGGAAGTACGCATCACTCCTCTATTGGTCGATCGGCGACGACCAGCTGGGCACGGGCGTCGCGGCGAGCGACTACGCCGTCCTCCTCGGCGTGTTCGTGGCCGCTCTCTACGGAGTCGTCGTGGCGTTCCGTCGGCTCGACGTCCACTGACGATTACTGAAGTGCTCGGAATGGGCGGTACTGGGCTCAAACGCCCCTGCAAAAAGCGGGTTTTCGCTGTCTGAGGTGTGCATCGGGGTGTGCGTCGTCCGTACACGCGCGAGCGTTCTCGACACCCTCAGGGCAGCGAGGTAGCGTCAGGATCGTGCAGATCGCGTTCCTGATCGGAGAGGGGCGTCACCTTCTCGGTGTGGACGATGCTCGCTGGCTTGAGCGACGCATCCGCGCGACGTGTATCGACGGCAGCGACAGACCGGTCGACGCGGACGCGCTTCCGTGCCTGCAACTCGCTGACCGGCTTGCCGGCGATCTCGAGCACGGCAAATCGGAGTCAATCGAGCTTGCTCCCGCGCACATACGAGGCCTCACTGAGCACGTCCTTAAGCCGAGTGCTGGGCGTGAGCATGAGATGGAGGCGCTTTACCTCGCGCTCCGGAGATTCCGGGCCGAGTCCGACTTCTGAGCGGACACGTTTGAGCAGCTTCGCCCGGTCGATCTCGGTGTAGTCCATCATCGCGTGCGTGTAGCGATCGGCGGTGACCGAGAGATTCCGCTGCCCGACCTTGGCCCCGATCTCGGCCCACGTCATTCCGTCGTGGTGAAGCAGGCTGATCCGCCGGTGGCGCAGGTCGTGCGGGCTGAACGTAGGCACGCCTGCGTCGCGGCACGCGCGTCCGACCGCCATTCGGAGGTTGTCGGCGCTCCCGATAGGGAATAGGGGCGCCGCCGGATCCCTGTCTTCCCGCGCCGGGAGGCGATCCACGACGACGCTGTAGAGATCGTCGGGCAGCTCGACCCATCGCGCCCTCCGGGTCTTCGCGATCTTCGCCCGCACGAGCCACGCCCGACGACTCTCGTCTAGATCGCCGATTCGTGCAGCCACGATCTCGCCGATGCGGGCGCCGGTCGCATCGAGCACGAGCAGGCCGATGAGGTAGTGCGCAGGGAGAAGCCACGCGACCGCCTCGACGTGCGCTGCGACGGGCGGTTCTACCTCCTCGGGCTCCTCCAGCGGGAGCTTCACGCGCCGGTCACGCGCCGCGTTCGGCGACGCGCCGACATGGTCGAGCACCATCGCGAGGACAGTCTTCGACTTGCGGATGCTTTCCCGTGCCTTCCCATCGGCCGCGAGCACATCAACCATGCGCTGCACGTCTTCCACGGCGATCTCGTCATAGGGTTGAGCGCCAAGAACGGAGTACACGCGATTGAGCGCCGTCTGATGTTGGATTGCGGTCGAACCGCGCACGTCCTTCCGCGACGTCTGCCAGCGTTCGGCGACCTCGCGGAGCGTCGGCGACGGCTCGGGCTCCACC
Source organism: uncultured Actinomycetes bacterium (assembly GCA_963809405.1). Lineage (GTDB taxonomy): Bacteria > Actinomycetota > Thermoleophilia > Gaiellales > Gaiellaceae > GMQP-bins7. The sequence goes on along the minus strand of CAWEJN010000001.1, from coordinate 105,033 downwards.
AGCGCCTTCACGTCAGGGACGCGCATTGCGGCGATCTCTCCGCTCACCCACGCTTTTCGGAGCAATGCTTCGCGCTTCGTCGCGAAGCTCCCGGCGTATTTGGGGATTGATTCCCGCACCACCGAGCCGAAAACGGACGCGATACCGAACGCCGTCGGCTACGGATCGCTTTTCGATCCAAGTGCTAGCCATCTCTGCCTCCTGGGTGGAACGCTGTGACACCCCTAGTATCCGACGCCGGGCGGGCGATGTGAAGTGGACGCTGTGACAAGCCCTGCCTCCGCGCCCGCCCCCTAGTACCGCACCCGATCGTCTCGATAGGTGTGCTCGTCTAAGAAGCGCCGAAAGTCCTCGACGCGGATCATCGTCCGCCGATATCCGGGGATAGCCACGACTGGACAGGCTCGGAACACAGCGTCGACTGCACGACGCTCGAGGCCGAGTTCGCGAAGGTCTCCACGGGTCAGGAGTGCGCCCTCGCGACCCAGGAGCTCCAAGGCGGTCGGGCGATCAGCCACGGGTTTCCCCTACTCCCGCGGGCGGTATATCTGACGGACCGGGCGGGTTGAGCAGGCGGACGACCCAGAGGTTCATGGGGCGGATGCCCTTCACGGGATACGTTCCCGCGCGCATCACGAATTCGTGTCCCTCCAGATCCTCCATGGCGGCGCGAACATGTCGCTCGCCCATCGGTACCCAGCGGCGGAGGAAGCGGCGGGTGAGCGGAAGCGGGTCGTGCGCTGCGGTTCCTCCCAACACGCGAACTTGGATTAGGAGTTCGATCAACGGCCATACCCGATGCGCGTGAACACCCAGCTCGCCAGGCAAGGGGGCGAGCGAGACCGCTGGGCGGGGCGACCAGCAACGCTCCGACGAGGAGTAGCGACCCGAGCAGGCATCTTCCGCGCGGTGATGGCCCGGACGCCGAGCCGGTACCTTCCGTGATGGCTCGAGCGGTCGCCTCTACTCCGCTGTAGCGCGTGCTGGCAGGCTGTCGCCGCGCGTTCGTAGCACGGCGACGATGGCGATCACGAGGTAACCGAAGGCCGCGGCCTCGGGAGCGATGAATGCGAGGACGATCACGCCGACGTAGAAGCCGATGTTCGGCGTGGTCGCGAGGGTGATCGCATTGATCTCCTGCTCGGTTACCTCGGGCTTCAGGACGTAACGGTCACGGAGAATCGAGCCCCACATGACCCCGACGAGGACTGAGATCACGAGCAGCGTCCCACCGTAGAAGATCACTGCTGCTCGCTCTGCGTCCGTGTCATGGATCGCCTCGGCCATTAGCTTCGTCGGGAAGGGCAGAAACGACACCGCCATCAGCAGCAGGAGGTTGATCAGCATCAGCTGTCTGTTTGCGTACTGCAAGCGCCGGAAGATGCCGTGGTGTGCGCCCCAGATCCCTCCGATCGTGATGAAGCTCGTCACGTAGGCGAGATACGACGGCCACTGGTGGCCGATACCGCTCCATAGGTCGTTGAACGCTGACTCGGGAACGCTGATCTCGAGGATGAGGAGCGTGATCGCGATCGCGAAGACGCCGTCACTGAACGCCTCCATTCGCCCGGTGCCCCAGTAGTCGTTCATTTGCTGGCTTCGCTTCGCCTTCGGCCTTCCGACTCCTATGCGGTCGGGCGCGGCCGGTCAGGCCGAGCTGGAGCCACGAAGCGTCGAGGCGAGGCGGCCGAGTTTCTGCTCGAGCGTCTCGAGGCAGGCCTCGATTCGCTCGGCGTCGCTTGGGTCGTCATTCGCCTGGCCGCGGTCGTATTCACGCCCGCGCGGGCGACGAACGTCGACGTGATCGCGGCGGTCACGATCGCAAGAAAGGCGATCCCTTCGAGCATGACGACCGTTGCGACGAGCCAGCCGAACGACGTTCTTGGGCGTGACCGCGCGCTTATTCGGAAGCCGGATCCGGAATCGTGAACCGGCCGTCGATCGCTCCGAGGCCCGACTGCTCGACGATCTCGACGGCCTCGGACCTGCTCTTGACCCCGAGCTTCTGGTAGATGGAAGCGACTTGAGTCTTGACGGTTGCGCGTGAGAGGTGGAGACGCTCGGCGATCTCCTGGAGCGAGAGATGCGTCGGCAGGAAACCGATGAGCCGGAGTTCGGCTGGAGTGAGCTCGTAGTCCTTCCCTCGTTTGATCCGCTCTTCGAGACGCTGCAACCGGGCGGGAAGCGTTCCGGCGTCGGGGTAGCCCTGGAGTGCGTCACTCGCGACCAGCGCGAACTCGAGGGCGCCGGCGAGGTCGCCGAGGTTCAGGCTGATATCGGCGCAGCGCAGCGCGCAATCGGCTTCGAGCCACGGGACCCCGTGGAGCAGTGGGCCGAGCCGCCGGACGTGGTCGAGCTGGTGCGCGGCCTCCGTGTGGTCGCCGCGCTGCTGGCTCGCCAGCGCTCCTGCCGCGAAGGCGATGGTGCTTTGGGCTGCCTCGTCGAGACCCGCTTCTTCGACCAGCCGTAGCGCTTCGACCGCCCATCTCTGCGCGTTTCGCCGATCGCCGATCTCTGTGGCCGCGAAGGCCATATAGCTAAGACAGTAGAGCCGCACATGCGCGAGCTCTGGCCGATGGCTCGTCAGAGCGAGTGCCTCACCGAGCACACTGATCGCTGCTTGCGGTCGGCCCAGGAGAACGTTCGCCGTCCCGAGAGCGCGACTGGCGCTGAGAAGCCGGCGAGTGCCATCGGTCTTCTCCGCGGCGTAGACGAACTCGGCGTCACGCAGCATCCCGTGGATTCCGGCAGGAGCGACGGCACTTCGGACATTCGCGAGTGCCGAACGAAGCGAGGTCGCCCCGTCGGCGGATGCCACGTCGAGCGGCCTCCGCTCGGCGGCAGCGACGAACCGCTTCGCTCGGACAGGATCGCCGAGGAGCACGGACACCCAGGCTGCCGCGATCGACAATTGGGCGTCCGATTCGATTTCCTCGTCGGTGCAGCGGTCGAGCCAGAGGCTCAACGTCTCGATCCGTCCTCGACCTGCGAGCTCGTCCCAGTGCCCGTGCGCGATCCTGCCGGCCTGCGCGAGATCGCCGCTCGCGTGCGCGTAGGCGAACGTCTCGTCAGGGCTTCCGTGCAGCTCGCACCAATCTGCTGCCCGCTTCAGGTATGCGGGGAGCAACTCGGGATCGCGACGTTTGAGCTCCGCTCGGAGGAAGTCACTGAACAGGTGGTGGTAGCGGTACCACTCGCCGCGATCGTCGAGCGGGACGACGAACGCATTCGAGCGTGCGAGGGCCTCGAGCGAATCGGTCGTGTCATTCGTGCCGAGCACCGCATCGCACAAGGGTTGCGTCATCCGGTCGAGGATCGACGTACCGAGCAGGAACGTCTTGAGATTGTCCGGCTGGCGCTCGATCACCTCTTCCAGGAGGTAGTCGGCGATCTGCGGTTGAGTGCCGGTCAGACCGGCCGCGCTCACGGCCGCATCGTCGCGGTCTCGCGAAGAGAGCGCTGCCAGTGCGATCGCGGCAGCCCACCCCTCCGTCCGCTCGCGCAACGCCCGGGCCGCCTCCTCCGACAGCTCCAGACCACCGAGCCCGGCAACGGCTCGTGTCTCCTCCTCGTCCAGGGCGAGATGCGCGACCCCGACCTCGACCACATCGCCCCGTGCACGGAGGCGAGCGAGCCGCAGCCCCGGATCGCCACGCGTGACCAGCATCAGCTGAGAGCCGGATGGCACGTGTTCGACGAGGTACCCGAGAATCGAGCGGCTCCTCTTGGCCGTGATGAGGTCAACGTCGTCCAGCACCAACACGAACGGGTCACGCTCGCCGAAGTCGGCAGCCAGGAGAGGAAGGGCGACCTCAACGATCCTCGGCGTCCTTCGTGACAACTCCTCGAGGAGGTCACCGCGGACCGGGCTAGTGCGCTCGAGCGCCGCCGCGAGGTGGGCGAGCAGCGCCACGGGGTCGTTGTCGCCATATCCGAGCTGCACCCAGCCGCTGACCCTCGGATCCAGGTCGCTCCATTGTGCGACAAGAGTCGATTTTCCGTAACCCGCCGGAGCAGAAACCAGCACTACCCGGCTGCGCTGCACGACCTCCTGCAACGGAGCGAGGCGGGCTCGCGGTACCGCATCGGACCGCACGGGCGGAACCAGCACCGCCGAGGCGTTCAGCAGACGCCGACGCTCGCGAGGAGGAGAAGAGGTAGCGATAGCGCCGACCTACGCCCCAGCAGCACCGCGAGCCAGCGCGATCCTGAGACACGCTTGACGCTGCCGGGCGGCACCGCGGCCTGAGCGCGAGGAAGGCCCCCGCGGAGGCGCTGAGTCTCTGGGATGCGAGTCACCACTCACAGTCACGGCCAACCGCTCTTTCACCGGCGGGCAGGCCCCGGCGACGCCCGCGCTCGAATTGGCTTCCGGGCGAGAATATCAGCCACTTTGGCCGATGAGAGATCGGCCGCCGCAGGCGTAGCGTTCGGCGCGTGGCAGGCAAGGTGAGAGCGCCCCGCAAGAGAGCATCGCGCACGGTGGTTCATCTGACGCCGACCGAGACGGCAGTCCTCGCCCTCCTCCCGACGCATCGGACGCTCGGCGCGATCGGCGACGGCCTGGGGATCAGTCGTCCAACGGTGAAGACCCACGTCCAACACATCTACAGGAAGCTCGGGGCGACAAACCGAGCCGAGGCCGTCGAGTCCGCCGGGAGTGCTGGGCTTCTTCCCACCGGCCCGAAATGACCGGGCGGCGGCGTCCGCCGTGGCCCAAAAAACTCCTGAAAGGAGAGTCCCATGGCAGATACACCAGTGCTCGATCTTCTCGCGAGCATGACCGCCGATTCGATCGAGGCGTCGAGCCTCGATTCGGAGACGTTGATGCTCGTCCGGATCGCCGCGCTCGTGGCGGTTGACGCGGCGCCGGCGTCGTACGTCGCCAACCTCGAGGTTGTCGGCGACCTCGAGATCGACCCGGATCAGGTTCGCGGGGTGCTAGCCGCAGTCGCTCCGATCGTAGGGACGGCACGCATCGTCTCGGCGCTCAGCAAGATTGTTAGAGCGCTCGATCTCGAGCTCGAGGCCGCAGAGATCGCGGCGGAGATCGAGGACTAAGCATGAGCCAGAGGAGGCCGGAGGGGCCGCGTTTGCGCCCCTTCCGTCCGCCAACAGGGGGACGTCAATCCGACAGAAGGAGGAGTCATGGATGGTGACAATCTCGTGCTCGTGGTCGGCACCTACTCGATTACCGGGGCGGCAGCCGATGACTTCAAGGCCATGAAGGCCGGCGAGGACGCCGGCGACTACCAGGTCGTCGGGGCTGTCGTGTTGAACCGCGACCCGAGCGGCAAGGTCGACGTGCAGGAGCACGGCGACGCGCACGTCGCAGGCGGCGCTGTTCTCGGCGGCAGCGCCGGACTCGTGGTCGGGCTCTTCGCGCCGCCGTTGCTAGCCGCGACCGCGGTCGGAGCGGGGGTCGGCGCCGTCGTCGGCAAGCTCAAGAAGAAGCACGAGGAGAAGCAGCTGGGCGTCGATGTCGACGAGTACCTGCCGCCGGGATCATCGGCGGTGGTAGCGGTCGTGGACGACACCTACGCCGACAAGGTCGAAGCCGCGCTCGTCAACTCGGACAAGCGCATCAACAAGGCGATCGACAAGGGCGACTACGACGAGCTCCAGAAAGCCATCGCACAGTCGTCCGACGAGGTCACGAAGGCTGCGAACTCCTAACCGACCGAGGCGAGAAGGGGTGGCGTCGCGCGTCGCCCCTTCCCGCACCCACAGATGCACAACCCGGCTCCGCGGGGGCAGACCGTTGGCCCTGGAGACTGGATGCAATAGCAGTGCCGTCGGTGCTGCCAACGATCAAGGAGGCTGAAATGGTCCTCGCTGCGAACGGTTTCTGGATCTGGACAACCCTTGCGGTCATCATCTGGATCGCGGTCGCTTTCTGGCCAGCACGCGTCGCAGCCCGCAAAGGGCACAGCTTCTTCGGCTACTTCCTGTTCAGCCTCATCTTCTTCCCGGCCGCGCTGATCGTCGCGTACATGGTGAGCGACCGGACTTCGGCCGGCATGGCCTGAGCTGATCCGATGGGCGGCGTGGCACAGTCGGCGGGGGATGATCGGCGCGGCGACTGCCAGAAGTCGACCGCTCGTTCTTCGGCGCTCTATTCAACGATCGAGGGTGGCGTGCGGTGACGAGCGGAGTGAGCGAGGGTGCGGGCAGCAGTGACGTCGAGTCGGCGCCCGCAGCGGTGAAGGTCGGCTGGGGTGTGGCCGGGATTCTGGCGACGGCCCAGTTCGTCATGGTGTTGGACACGACCGTGATGAACGTGTCGATCACGCAGGTCGTGGCCGACCTGAATACGACGGTGGTTGGTCTGCAGACCGCGATCACGATGTACACGCTGGTGATGGCCGCGTTCATGCTGATCGGCGGCAAGATCGGCGATCGCTGGGGGGCGAAGCGGGCGTTCTGGATCGGGGGGCTCGTCTACGGGGCGGGGTCGCTGACGACGGCGCTGTCGCCCAATCTGGGCGTGCTGCTGGTGGGCTGGTCGCTGGTCGAGGGCCTTGGTGCGGTGCTCGTGATCCCCGCGATCGCTGCATTGACGGCCGCGACCTATCAGGGCAAGCAGCGTGCGATCGCCTACGGGATCCTCGGCGGTGTCAGTGGGGCGTCGATGGCGGCCGGGCCTCTGATCGGGGGCTGGGTGACGGCGAATCTCTCCTGGCGCTACGTGTTCGCCGGGGAAACGGTCGTGATGCTGATCTTGATGCTGTTCCTGAAGGTGATCCCGGCGACGGTTGGCCGCAAGAGCAAGCTCGACATGGGTGGCGCGGTGCTGTCGGCTGCTGGCCTTGGTGCGGTCGTGTTCGGGGTCCTGAAGTCGAGCCAGTGGGGATGGGTGACGGCGAAGGCTGCGGCGCCTGTTTCCCCGCTCGGGCTGTCGCCGACCTTGTGGCTCATCGCGATCGGCTCCGTCTTGCTGTGGCTGTTCGTGCGGCAGGAGGAGCGGGTCAAAGAGGGCGGCAAGGAGCCGCTGCTCGATCTCGCGCTTCCGAAGATCCCGAAGATGCGGGCCGGACTGGCGGTGCAGTGGTGCCAGGCCTTCATCATCCAGGGCACCTTCTTCGTGCTTCCGCTGTACCTGCAAACGGTGCTCGGCTTCGATGCGCTGAAGACCGGCAGGACGATCCTGCCCATGTCCGTCGCGATGTTCGTGTTCGCGCTCGGCGGCTCCGCGATCACGGGCCGTTACTCGCCGAAGCTGATCGTCCAGCGCGGCGTTGCAGCGATGCTCGTCGGAGAGGCGGTGCTGCTCTACTTCATCGGGCCTGAATTGAACGGCTGGGGCTTCGGCATCGGGCTGGCGCTGCTCGGAGCAGGCCTCGGGCTCCTCGCCTCGCAGGTCGGCAACGTGATCATGTCGTCGGTCGATCCCGCCCGCGGCGGCGAGGCGGGCGGGCTTCAGGGCACCTCGCTCAACCTCGGCGCCTCGCTCGGGGTAGCGCTCGTCGGCTCGATCCTGATCGCCTCACTGGCGACGAACTTCTCGACCGAGGTGATGGCGAACCCGAACCTGACCGATTCGGTCAAGCAACAGGCGGCCGCGGCCGCGCAGTCAAGCGCCAACTTCGTCACTGTCGAGCAGGTCGACCATGCAGCCAAGGACGCCGGCGTGCCGCCAAGGCAGAGGGAGGAGCTCGTGGCCCTCTACTCCGACTCGCAGCTCAAGGCACTGCGGGCCGCGCTCGGGTTCCTTGCGCTGTTCGCGCTGCTCGCGCTGGCGTGGGTGCGACGCCTACCCGAGCATGCACGCTCCGGCCCAGACGACGAGGAAACCGGACAGGTCAAACACACGCCGGACGCCGCAGGCGCGCCCGCATAGGCTCGGAACGGAAAACACCGGTATCGAAGGCTTACCCACACAGCAAGCGGGAAAGGGGACGGAGATGACCAGCGTCGAGGACGGAGAGGTCCGTTCGGCTGTGCAGTCGCCGGCGGTCAAGGTCGAGCACCTCAGCGTGGCGGAGCGTGAGGCGCGGGGCAAAGCGGCACGGGCCGAGGTTTCGCGCTCGTCGCATGCAGCCTGGGAGCCCCCGCCGCACCGACCAAGCCCTGTCGAGCTGCTCGAGGAGCAGGCCCAGACCCGAGTGCCGGACCTCGTCCCGATTCGCTACGGCCGCATGCTCGTGTCCCCGTTCACGTTCTACCGGGGCGCCGCCTACCTGATGGCGTCGGATCTAGCCGGGATGCCGCGCACTGGTCTGCACACACAGCTCTGCGGCGACGCGCATCTCTCGAACTTCGGCGTATTCGCCGCACCCGACCGCCGACTCGTGTTCAGCATCAACGACTTCGACGAGACGCTGCCCGGGCCGTTCGAGTGGGACGTCAAACGGCTCGTGGCGAGCTTCGCCGTTGCCGGCAGAGACCGCGGCTTCGACACTAAGACGCGCGAGACGGTCAACCGCACGGTGGGGCAGGTGTACCGCGAGGGGATCAGACGGTTCGCCGCGATGGGCAACCTGGCGCTCTGGTATGCGCGCGTCGACGTTGACGAGGTCGCGCAAGAGTGGCTCAAGCAGGCGACCGCGAAGCAGGCAAAGCGCTACGACGCGGGCATCGCCAAGACACGCTCGAAGGACAGCCTGAAGGCGTTCGCGAAGCTGACCGAGATCGTGGACGGCGAGCCCCACATCATCAGCGATCCACCCGTGGTCGTGCCGATCGAGGACCTCGACTGGGCCGCCGAGCGCGCGGACGACTTCGAGGATTTCCTCAGAAGTGTGATCCGCTCCTACCGCAGGACGCTGCCGGGGGACCGGCGCAAACTGCTCGAACGCTACCGCTACGTCCATGCGGCTCGCAAGGTCGTCGGTGTCGGGAGCGTCGGCACCCGCGCCTTCATCATGCTCATGCTCGGCCGCGACGGCGACGACCCGCTCTTCCTGCAATTCAAAGAGGCCGAAGCGTCGGTGCTGGAGCCGTTCCTCGGCAAGAGCGACTTCGCCAACCATGGCCAGCGCGTCGTCGAGGGGCAGCGGCTGACACAGGCCGCGAGCGACATCATGCTCGGCTGGATCCGCGCCGAGAACCCGCTCGACAAGATCACGCGCGACTTCTACGTGCGCCAGCTGTGGGATGCGAAGGGATCCGCACAGGTCGAGCTGATGGGGCCGGGCCTGATGGCTTCCTATGCGCGGCTGTGTGCGCTCGAACTCGCCCGCGCTCACGTGCGCTCGGGCGACGGCATCGCGATCGCCAGCTACCTCGGAGCAGCCGACACCTTCGACCGCTCACTGGCCCTGTTCGCTGAGGCCTACGCCGACCAGAACGAACGCGACTACAAGACGCTCACCGATGCAGTCGCGGCCGGGAAGATCACGGCAGAAACCGGAGTCTAGGGGCGGCCCCAGTTTCCGGCGGGTCTAGAGTCGTCCCGTGAACCTCGTCTGGGGGTTCGTGGTCACGCTTGCGGTCGCTGCCGGCGCGGTCGTTTCCATGCTGCTCGTACGCCGCAAGGCCCCGGAGGGGAGCTATTTCACCGACGGCGATCGAGCCTCGGGCGTCTTCGGGGTGATCGGCACGGGATTCTCGGTGCTACTCGGGTTCCTCGTCTTCCTAGCGTTCACGAGCTACGACACCACTCGCTCGGGGGCAGAGACAGAGGCGTTGACGGTGGCACAGCAGGTCGAGACGGCGCAGCTCCTTCCAACGCCAGCCTCTGCGACGTTGACGGGCCAGCTCATCTGCTATGGACGGTTCGTGGTGCACACGGAGTGGCCGCAGATGAGGGCGGGCACGATCGGAAACAACATCAATCCGTGGGGCCTTGCGATGTTCAAGACGCTGAAGACGGTCGATCCGAAGACCTCGAGCGAGCAATCGGCCTACGACCAGTGGCTCGCGCAGACCTCGCAGCGCGAGCAGGGACGGCAGGATCGAATCCACGGGGCCGTTGGCGTGATCCCGACCCCGCTCTGGTTCGTTCTCTTCTTCATCGCCGGGATCGTGTTCGTGTACATGCTCTTCTTCGCCGACCCGGCCGAGGGACGCGTGACCCAGGCGATGCTGATGGGAGGGGTGACGGCGGTGCTCACCGTCCTGCTCCTGCTCCTGACCACCCTCGACCAGCCTTTCCACGCGGGGGTCGGGGGACTCAAGCCGACTTCGATGGAGCGGTCGCTCGACTTGATGGACCAGGCGCTCCCGGCCACCAACGGCGAGGTCAAGATCCCATGCAACGCGAACGGCGTCGTGACCGGCCCCTAATCAGGAAGACGAGCCAAAGTGTTCCGCTGGAGCTGGTCGCGAAAGGGCTTACGTGTCTTCCCGCACGTAGCTTCGCGGAAGCCTCGCCGCCGAGTCCTGGAGTCAGGAACCGCTGGTGAGCGAGTCGCAGGAGCTCGAACTCGCGAACGCATCCTTCAGTTCGCCATTCGAGTCGAGTCCCTGCAGATCCGTGAACGTCGTCTTGACCTGCGTGTCCATCGTCGCGAGCGTGGCCGTTACGGTCGTGACCGCACTGAGCACTCCGCTCACGCCGGAGGCTCCTGTGACGGCGCTCTCGATCGTGTCGACATCCTTCTGCAAGTTGGTTGCGAGCTGGTCGAGCGAATCCTTTGCCTGCTGACCCGTTGCGGTGTCGGGCTTACCGAGCCCCTTCAGGTCGGAAGCGAGGGTCTGCGTGGCCGACTTCGCGTCGTCGGCGGCCGTCTGCAGCCCATTCTTCGTGGGATCGCTCTTGAGGGAGCCGACGGCCGAGGTGAGCGCGGACTGCCAGGTCGTGATCGACGTGCAGACGCCGCTCGCCCAGGTCTCGGTGGCCGAGGCAGTCGTCGTCGTGGTGGTGGTCGAGCTGCCTCCGCTCGAGCCACAGCCGGCCGCGAGGACGGCCAACGAGGCTACGACGACGAGGAGGAGAACCGGACGCGCCACCCAGCTCACCCTACATCCCCAGACGGGCGGCATCCGCACTGGGCCGCACCGCGCACCAGCATAGGGGCGGGGGTCCGCGGTAGCACTGACGTTTCCCGCCAGCGGTAGATCGACGTCTGCTACCGATGCAGAAGGTCAGTTCGCTCAAACGTCGCATCGCGACGCTGGTTCCAGGTGTGCACGGGGGTGTGCAGGGCACGAGCAATCCCGACATTCCTGGCACATCTGACCCGCTCAACCATGCGGATTTCGCTTAGCCGAGCGGGATCAGATGGGCGGTACTGGGCTCGAACCAGTGACCCCCAGCTTGTCGAGCTGGTGCTCTCCCAACTGAGCTAACCGCCCAAAAAATGCCCCTTTTGCAGGGCTTTTAACACTTTCCTAACGAATTACGCTCTCCCAACTTTTCGCGCAATCCCGGGCGATTCTAGCCGACTCGGCGCCCGTCCTCCCGCGCACGCGTAATAAGAAGAGGTGTCACACTTCACCCGCCCGTCGGACTCGGCGGGTCGGTCGCAACAAGGAAACAGCGGCGGGCCGGGTCGGCCGTCTAGCTACCGGCGGCGCCTTTGACCTGATCGGCAGCGTCCGAGGCTGCGCTGGCGGCCTTGTCAGCCGTGGCCGTGGCCTTGACCTTCTCGGCGGCCTCGCTACCGGCGGCGCCTTTGACCTGATCGGCAGCGTCCGAGGCTGCGCTGGCGGCCTTGTCAGCCGTGGCCTTGACCTTCTCGGCGGCCTCGCTACCGGCGGCGCCTTTGACCTGATCGGCAGCGTCCGAGGCTGCGCTGGCGGCCTTGTCAGCCGTGGCCTTGACCTTCTCGGCGGCCGTCTTAGTCCACGAGGACGCTAAGTCCTCCGATTGATTCCACGTTGACCCTGCGGACTCTTTGTTTTTCCGCCAGAAGAAGACACCAGCAGTGACGGCACCAACCGCGGCGAGCAGCGCAATGAGCCACTTCATCCCTCTCCTTTCGTCGCTGCGATGCTACCGCCTCGCCGAGCCAGCTCGCGGCGCGCACCGACGGCGACCTCTCACACGCCGAACCCGGCCGCCGGGGCATACACGGTCAAAGTCGTCTACGGCGGAGACGAATCACACCTGAAGAGCGCTGCGAGCGCCTCCTTCAGGGTTCCTAGACACACACCCGGTGCCCGCGCAGTGTCGTCTCGTTCCGCCCGCCGTCCTGTTTCCGCGATAGGCGCACGCACCACTGGTCAGGGGGCACGCTCATCGAGTCGTCACCATCGTCCCCTTTGCGAAGCCTCGGCCCGCGAGGCTGCTCTCGGGTTAGGGCCTGCTCGCGAAGAAGGGGGTGCGCGGCCTCAACCGCGCACCCCGTGGGCACGCCTTCAACTGGGTCGTTCCGGTCGCGGCGGTCGGTAACGCGGTCCACGTCGAGTCTCGCCGCGACCGGCCACCCTCCCCCTCGCGACGCCGTCGGGACCTGGGGCCTGGTCGCCATCGGCACTGCGCCGCGAGACTCCGGACCCCCTCGCGCGCACGCGCGCGCACGCGAGGGCACGCGTAATAGAAGGGTGTGACGAGCCTACCCCCACCCCCTGAGCGCGTTCAGCGGGACGGGGCCTGGTGGCGGGCCACTCCACCCCAGGCGATGAGCACGACGGGTCGGGGCGTGTTGGCAGTCGCGGGTCGGTGTGCCATGTTGAGCCGGCATGGCTGTGGGCACGTCGGCTGCAGAAGCGATCGGCCGCGACGAAGAACTCGCGCGGATCGAAGCATTCCTTACCAGCAGTTATGGCGGCGCCGCGCTCGTTCTCGAGGGCGAAGCCGGAATCGGTAAGACCACGCTATGGACGGCGGGCGTCGAACGGGCGCGGGGACGCGGATTCTCCGTGCTCGTCGCGTCCCCCGCAGAGACTGAGCGTGAGTTGTCGTTCGCGACACTCGGCGACCTCGTTGGGGGCGTTCTCGAATACGTCCTGGAAGCCTTGCCCGGACCACAGCGCAGCGCGCTCGAGGTCGCGCTCCTCCTGACGGAGGCGGAGCACAGCACACCCGACCCGCGGGCGGTGGCGGTCGCGGTGCTCAGCGTGCTCCGCGTCCTCAGCCGGTCGGAGCCCGTACTCGTCGCCGTCGACGACGTCCAGTGGCTCGACACCGCTTCCGCCGGGGTCCTCGGCTACGCCGCGCGTCGAATCCACGAGGAGCCCATCGGCTTGCTGCTCGCGCAGCGGGCGGCGGAGGGCGAGCCGGCGCCGCTCGGTCTCGATCGCGCGGCGGCGGAGCACGTGTCATCGCTCCGCGTCGGCCCGCTGACGCTGGGCGCCACGCACCGGCTCCTGCGCGAGCGGCTCGGCATCACGCTGTCTCGACCGGTCCTTCAACGCGTCCACCAGACGGCCGGCGGGAATCCGTTCTACGCCCTCGAGATCGCACAGGCCCTGGAGAGCGCAGGCAAAGGTATTTCCGCCGGTGAACCGCTGCCTATCCCTCCGACGCTGACCGAGCTCCTGCGGCGCCGTCTCGACGCTCTCCCGGCAGAGACGCAGCTCGTGCTCCTCGCTGCGGCAGCAAGCTCCGATCGCCGGGTCTCCGTCCTCTCGGCCGCGCTGGGCTCAGATGCAGAGGTGCCGCTTGCTTCCGCCGTTGCGTCGGCCTTGGTGACCCTCGATGAAGACCGAGTCCAGTTCGTGCATCCGCTCCTCGCGGATGCCGCGTATGCGAACGCGGACGGGCGTTCCCGGCGCAGCGTTCACGAGCGGCTTGCGGGTGCCGTCGATGATCCTGAGCAACGCGCACACCACCTCGCGCTCGCCGCCGAGGGACCAGACGAAGAAGTCGCAAGCGCTCTCGAGCAGGCGGCAGCCCACGCCCGAGCGCGGGGAGCGAGCGCGGCTGCAGCGCAGCTCGGGGAGCAGGCACGCGCTCTGACGCCGCCGGATCAACCCGCTGATCTCCATCGCCGGACGCTCGCCGCCGCATGGCACTGGTTCGCCGCCGGCGACACGGCCCGCGCGCATGTGCTCCTCACGGAAGCGCTCTCGGCCGCGCCACCCGGTGCCACTCGAGCTGAGGTCATGACAGCTCTCGGCCGGCTGGCGATCACGGAAGGCGACCAGCCAGGCGCCGCCGATCTCCTGCAGCGTACCCTCGCAGAGGCTGCGGACGACGATGCGATACGGGCCGAGGCCTCACAGGGCTTCGCGACGGCACTGTTCTTCATGCGCGAGGAGCTCGAGACCGCGCGCGCATACGAGCAGATCGCGGTCGACCTCGCCCAGCGTGCCGGCGACCGCCCGCTACACCTCAACGCGCTCGCAACCAGAGGGCTCATCGAGGCCCTCTTGGGGCGACCAGAGGCGGCGGCCACGATCGAGGCGACGTTCGACGTCGTCGATGTCGTCGACGAGCGCGTCATCGCCTGGCCCGCGTACCACCGAGCGTACTTCCAGCTCTGGGTGGACGAGCCTGACCGTGCGGCCGCCGCGCTGAGCTTGCTCGTGGTCGAGGCAATGGCTCGCGGCGACGAGAGCTCGCTTTCGTCCATCCTTTCCTCCCTTTCGCTCGCCAGATTCGTCGAAGGTCGTTGGGAGGACGCTCTGCGCCATGCAGAGGACGCCCATGAGGCGTCGCTGGAGATCGGTCAGCGGCACCAGCAAGCGTGGTCGCTCGCCACCCGCGCTCTGATCCGCGCGTCGTTGGGTGTCGACGATCTCGCACGACAGGACGCCTCGGAAGCCCTGGCGATCGCCGGCGACCGCGCGATGGGGGTGGCACGCATCCACGCCGCCTGGGCGCTTGGGCTGTTGGAGCTCTCCCGGGACCGGCCGGAGGAGACGATTCGCGTCCTCGCACCCGTTCGCGAACAACTCGTGGCCGCGGGCGTAGCCGAGCCGGGCTCGATGCGCTTCGTTCCCGACGAGATCGAGGCGCACATCGTCCTCGGGATGCCCGCGGACGCCGAAGAGCCGCTCGCCTGGCTCGAGGCGTGCGGGCGAGCGCTCGACCGCGCGTCCGCTCTTGGAGCCGTCGCGCGTTGTCAGGGCTTCATCCTTTCTGCCGAAGGCGACCACCAGCGGGCTCTCCAGGCGTTCGAGCGGGCGCTCGTTCAGCACGAACGGGTGCCCATTCCTTTCGACCGAGCTCGGACGCTGCTCGCTCTCGGCTCCGCGCAGCGCCGTGCGAAGAAGAAGTCGGAAGCGCGGGCGACGCTCGAGCATGCGCGATCGCTCTTCGAGCAGCTCGGCGCAATCATCTGGGAGGAGAAGACGAGAGCGGAGCTGAGGCGGATCGGAGGGCGCGCTCCTTCTCGAGACGCGCTGACACCGACGGAGCGTCGGGTCGCGGAGCTCGTAGCGGAGGGAAAGACGAACAAGGAGGTCGCCGCAGCTCTCTTCGTCAGCCCGCGCACGGTCGAGTTCCACCTTCGCAACGTCTTCCGCAAGCTAGGCGTGCACACACGCGGCGAGCTCGGACGGCGGCTTTCCACACCCGTGGTCTGAGCCGCCAAAACCTAGGGACATTGCCGTTTCCGCCTCCCTCCTAGCTTCCTAGCCTGGCTGGGCGCGGTACAGGGCCGCGCAGGAACAGGAGGAGTCTCATGAAGACAGCACGACGACGACGGCGCGGGTTGGCGCTGATCGGTTCGGTGGTGGCTCTTGCGACATTCGCCCCCCTAGCGGCGGGGGATGCCGTCTACCACACCGAGCACCTGGCGCTGAAGCCCGTCGGCGACGCGCCTCTCCGCTCGGGATTTGTTCAGAACATCAAAGCGAATGGGCCGGAGATCTATGCGCACGAGCTCTACGTCTTGAACGGGGCTGTTGCCAGTGCGTCCTACACGGCCACGAGGAGGTTCTTCTTCCAGGACCCCGAGTGCGACGGGAACCTGGTCTTTTCGAGCGACCTCGCCACACTCAAGACGGACCCTGCAGGCAACGCGAGGGCTGACCTCTTCGTCACCCCGGCCGAAGCAGCAGGGCTCGCGGGCGTGCACGGCGTGATCTGGACCGTGAAGGACTCTGCCGGAGTCGTCCGTTATGCGACGACTTGCACCGCGGTGACGCTCGACTGACCAGGGGATGAGGGTGCCTAGCTACCTCGTCGAGTCGTACGTCGCTCGCTCACCGGCAGCTCTCGAGGCCTCGCGTGAGAGGGCGCGCAAGGCGGCCGAGCTCGGAGCCGGCGTGCTGTACGTACGCAGCACCTATCTCCCCGGTGACGAGGTCGCCCTGCACCTCTTCGAGGCCCCATCGATCGAGGCGCTCGACGCAGCAGGGCGGAGTGCGGCTCTCGAGTTCGAACGAATCGTGGAGGCGGTCGAGGGGGCCGCCGACGCACGAGAGGAGGAGTGATGAGAAGGAGAGATCTGATTGCCGCTCTAGCAGGCGGGGCGCTCCGCACGATGGTTTCGTCCGCGGAAAGGGGAAAAAGATGAGACGACTCGTTCTTCTTCTGCTTGTGGTCGCCGCCGCCGCGGCTAGCGGCGGCTACGCACTCGCGTCCAAAGACCCGCACCAGGCGCAAGGCATCCTGCGGTCGCAGCCGCTGGTCGAGGGCTGCACCTCGCCGGGCGGGTTCTGCACCGTGGGGCGGGCGAGCGGAACGATCAAAGGCGACTTCGTGTTCACCGCCTTCCGGTCAATTCCGAGCGACACGCCCGGCGTCGTCCTGTACACGGGCGAGATCGTCTTCCAGACGGGGCGTGGCGAGCTGCGCTGCCAGGACGCGGGCGCGTACAACATCGGCGAGCTCGAGTCCGGCCCCGGGCCGTTCGCCTCCGTGTGCACGATCACCGGCGGCACTGGTGACTGGGCCGGCGCAACCGGCCACATCCGCACCCACGGCACCTTCTCACTCGCCGAGGGCGGCAACAGCCAGTACGAGGGGCTGATCTCGCACTAAGTCCTGCTCGCGGTCTTTTTTCGGACGGATTAGAACTCGGGCTCTGACGGACAGGACAGGGAGGGGAGGGATGGTCTCGAAGACAGGGGGGCGGCGCTTCTACCCCCGCCCCATCGAGGCCGTGGGCGAGAGCCTGAGCCAGCTCGGCAAGGCGGTAGAACCCGGACTCATCGCGAAGGCCAAGGAGATGGGCGTGACCCTCCCACCCGAGCTTGATGACCCAGGGGCGGAACTAAAGCCGGGCAGCGTCGTGCCCCGTTGCCGAGGGATGTCGCCCATCACTTCTTCCCTCTCCTGAAGGTAGATGCGAAGGTGACTGAGCCGGAACCGAGGGTCGGGTGACCAGGCTCCCGCACTGCATTCGGGCCCGCCGGTCGCCTTCACCTTTGACCAGGCCCCACCGCTCGAGCGCTACGCGAGGGGGAGGTACGTCCCACGCCCACGCCACCTCGCACCCGATCATCCGTTCACTCGAGCCGGGCGAGGACTGGGACTGGTGCTACTTCGACGAGGTGGCGTTCGTCGTCGACGGGATCCGTGGCAAGACCCACATCCCGCAGTCGGCAGATCGGATCGCACGCCGTGTGATCATCCGCCGCGGCGGAGCTCGCGTCTAGCTCGCCCACCGGCAGCGGTATTCGGCGCCACCCTCCCCTCGCGGTGCACTTGGGCGGTCGAGGCTGCTTCCTGGGTACTGTTCGCCCCGGCATCAAGAGTGCGAGCACAGAGGCTCGCCGCCAACCGGGGTTCGCTCACGGTGGCGCAAGCGATGCGGCCCCGCCGGGGCAAGGCGAACGAGGAGGAGAAGGGCATGACCGAGCTACCAAAGAAGCTTCCGATGGTCGATCCATCGAAGTGGCGACCGGCGTCCCAGGCGGACCTGGACAGGATCTACGGCCCACACGGGCTGTCGTTCTACTCTCCGGTGAGGCCGAGGCGCTCCTTCACCGACGAGCGTGAAGCACCAGATCAGCCGGGTATCGGCACGACGGCTAGCGAGGGAACGCACGAGTGAGCAGCAACCGTTCGAGGGGGTCGAGAGAGTCGAGATCGTCTACGCGCTTCCACCGTCGGCGCAGAGCACGTACGAGTACGAGCGCGAGGACGGCACGACCGTGCACGGCGATGCGAGCGGCGAGTGGACGCTCGACGAGAGCGGGGACGTTGAGGACATCGTCTTCTTCGCTTTCCCGCGCTCGATGGGCTATGGGCGGAAGGCCGAGTAGTCGTCCACCCTCCCCCTCGCGAACCCCCGGGCGGTGGGGCCTGGTCGCGGACACGTCACTCAGTGCGATACCAGCACCTTCAACGCGACGATCATCAGTACAAGGCTGAGGTTGATGGCCACCGATGCGATCGTTCCGACGAGACTTAGCCGCTCAAGCCTCGCGAAGCGCACACCCTGGATGGCCAGCGTCGCTACGCCCAGCGCGAATGCGGCCCAGAACGCTCTCGTGTCATCGAAGGCTCGCAGAGCGCCGAGCGAGATGGCGGCGAGCGGAAGAGCGGCCGCGAGTGGAATCGCAAGCTCGTGACTGATGATCGTCGAAAGCTCTGCTCTCGTGAGCCGCCTTCCGAGCCGAAGGCTCTCCCCAAGTCCATGCGCGTAGGCGTGGGCGATCCAGAGGATCAGCACGGTTGCCAGAACGAGCGCGTCGAGTTTCCAGAGCTTGTGCTCGTAGGCGCTCGCTTCTCCGGCCAGCACGGCGAGTACGACGATGGTCCCGTATACGGAGCCAGCGATCCTCTCGCGTGCTCTGAGGGCAACTCTGTTGAACCCGAACACCGCAAGATGCGCTTCCGTGTGGAAAGTCGAGGTCCTGCCGAGGTACGCGGTGCGCAACCACCCCGCTGCGAAGTGCTCTGCGATCGGGGCCTGGTCGCTGGGGGCAGGAGATGCAGGACGAATGACGCGGAACGCGACTCCGTGCGACGTCAGCGACGTTGGCCCTGCATGTCACGCAGCAACGTCTCGACCGTCGAAAGGCGACTGGAGACGTCTTCCAGCAGACGGCGCGTCTCGTCTTGGGAGGCCCGTTGGGCGTCCTCGACGAGGGTGCGATGCGTCTTCTGTTCCTCCTCGACGAACAGCGACGTTACGACCGCGGTCAGGAAGGCGATGAAGGTGACACCCACGATGATGACAACGCTGCCCACGACGCGCCCCCACCCCGTGTGTGGGACGACGTCGCCGTAGCCGACCGTGCCGAGCGTGACGATGGCCCACCACACGGCCGTGCCGTAGTTCGGGAAGTCCTCCTTGTCGATGATCGTGACGACGAAGCCAGCGACGAGCGCGACGGTGAGCGTGGTGAAGGCGAGAAACGGGAAGACTCGTCGATCAGAAACGGCGCGTTGCGTACGCGTGCGGACGAATGAGCGTCTCGTCTCCGTCACCCCGTGGAGTGTGCTGGTCGCCACGGATGCCCTCGGAATGCCGCCGGGCGGCATGGGTCAGTGCCCCCTCGGGGCGAGTTTGACTCGCTAGAGGACGCATCGCCGCTCGCCCGGCGGTCGCCCGTCGGATAGCCCAGGATCTGGTGTCGCATGTCCCACACCCGCGAACGACTGCGCCGCGTCCTTATACGTGCCATGTCGCGCACGCACGGCGGCGTCTACCGTGCCAGCAGAGGCCGCCTCCTTGGTCGCCTGGCGGGGATGCCAGTCTTGCTTCTGACGACGACCGGGCGGGAGTCAGGCAAGTCTCGTACGGCCACGCTCACCTACTTCCGCGACGGCGCAGACCTCGTCGTGATCGGCTCCTTCGGCGGCTCCGACCTGCCGCCCGCCTGGTGGCTCAACCTTCAGCGCGATCCGAGGGCAAGGGTGCAGATCGGGGGGACAACCTCAAGGGTCACGGCGAGGGCCGCGACCGCTGAGGAATACGACCGCCTCTGGCCCCTCGTGACGACGACCCACCCTGGGTACGCCCGCTACCAGGAGCGCACGGCGAGACCGATTCCTATCGTGATGTTGACACCCGAGGACGCTGAACCGCGACGCGACTAGTGGAAGGTCACCTGCTGTTCGCTCTCAAGTGTTGGTGCGCTGCGCTGTCATCAGCAACGTTGCCAATGAGAACGTGACGACGCCTCCGAGTCCCTCGATCAGCTTCCGGTCGTCGTCTTCGAACGCACGTCGGTTGGCCGGGTCGATCTCGAAGTAGAGCGAGGTCGTCCGAAAGTGAGCGAGCAATTCGTCGGCTGTCTGGTCGAGAGTCGAGACGTGTGCATCCAACTCAACCTCGCCGAATAGCTCTGCCGCATCGCTGTTCGTCAACTGACGCCGTCCGGCTTGCACGACCCAGTCCCAGACCTCGGAGGCGTTCCCGCGCTGGTCGTGCGCACCCTCCATGATCGTGTCTAGGTCGCGAGCCACAGGCCAGTTCCGGGCGAGGTTGGGCGCATGCTTGCGGAGCACCTTTCGGAACCCGTCATCAGCCGCCGCCGACCGGTCGTCGTGCACGATCAGGTGTGCAAGGAGCGCCAACAGCCCTCCTGGCTGGAGGTGCGATGCAACTTTCGTCCATCCGATGAGCGGGTCTACCCAGTGGAAGGCGTTTGCGGAGAAGACGGCCTCGAACGCCTTTTCAGGAAACGCAACCTCTTCGAACCGGCCGACATGAAAGCGCACGTCGCCACGTCCACCGACTCGCCGCTTGGCTAGCTCGATCATTCTCGCGCCAGGATCCACCGCGTCAACGTGCAGCTGGTGGGCTGCAAGTAACTCCGTGAGCTTGCCGGTGCCGCAGCCGACCTCAAGGACACGAGAACCACTCGCTAGACCTCCGCGCAAGATGGCAGCCTCCACGAGCACCGCGGGATAGCCCTGCCGAACGACGTCGTAGTCCTCGGCGACACTGTCGAACACCTCTCCAAGCGGGCGCTCGGTCTCGGCAGACGCCATCGGTTCAGGAGACTACTGCTCCCCGCTCCGTGGTCACCTCCACCCTCCCCCTCGCGAAGCGCTCGGGCGGTGGGGCCTGATGGGGGGTGCTGTTAGCTCGGGGCTGACGTCTGTTCGACCCGTGTCTTGAGCGCGGTGTTCATCTGCTCGAATCCGGCCTCGGTCTTTGCAAGCGTGCCCTTGAAGAATCCGACCAGAAGGCCGCTGAAGGTCTCCGACTGGACGAGGCGGCTGCGGCCGTTGCCGAGCGGCTCGATGCGGAGGCTGTGTTCGCCGTCGAAGACGCCGGGGAGGAGGAGGCGACCGAGCCAGCGCAGCTCGCGGCTCACCTCGACGGCGCGAAGGGTGGGCTTGAACGTCATCGCCCGCGCTCCTGGCGGCTCGATTCGTACTTCGAGCTTTGCGCCCTCATGTAGCTCGCCGCTGATCGAGCGGATAAACGGATTCCACTCCGGGTAGGCAGCGAAGTCGGTCACGACTGCCCACACACGCTCAGGCGCGTTCTGCGACAGAACGATGCACCGCGCATCACCACTGCTCTCATGCGGCGGGGCGAGACGCGTTGGCCACCCCCACGGGGAGTGGCACCCCCGCGCGGCGATCGGCCCGCGCGGGTCCTGTGCTGGAACCACTCGTCCGCCGCGCGCACGCCGGAATCTCGTTGGTCTACGCCGTTGCGAGTGGTCCGCGATACAGGAGCTGATCGGGGAGCGCGGTGTAGGGGAAGTTCGAATTGACGGCTCGTGCGGCCACGTTGCGCTCCTCGTTCCCGGTGCGCAACTCGCTGAGACCGTTGTCGAGTGCCCACGCAATCTGGGCCGCCTTGAGCGCCTTGGCGATTCCTCGCCCCCGCCAGGCGCGGCGGACGGCGAGCATCTGGTGGTCGCCGATTCCGTTGGCACGATCCATCCAGCCGAGTTGCCCGTACCCCCTCACCTCATCCTCGTGAATGGCGATGAAGGTCGCCTCGGGGATGTACTTCGGACCGGCTAGGGCACGAGCTGTGAAGGCTTCGTAGGAGCCGGGGCTCATTGGCGCGTCCCCGTCGTAGGGAATGTCCGCCATCGCCTCGCTAGCCGTCTCCCAGACGCCTCGCGCGAGTTCTGGCTGCTCGGCGAGAGTGGTGATCGCGACGCCTTCCGGGAGGTCGACCGAGGGACGTGGGCAGTCCTTGAGCACGAGTCGGAGCCCGCGCGCTCGGCCCACAACGACGAACCCCCGATGCTCGGCGAATCGGACACCGTCGGGGTCGTCCTCGTAGCCCCAGGTCTCAAGCTCTGACTTGCCGAGCGAGCGTGCATGCTCTGACACCTGCCGGTAGGTGGCCGTCCCGACCCCCTGTCCTCGCGCCTCGCGAAGGAAGCAGTTGAGCGCGACCGCGGCGGCGCTTTCCTCTCCTCCAAGAGAGAGTCTGCAAGCCCCGATCCCGACGGGTTCGCCGTCGAGAAGCGCAATCCAGTCGCGGAACGTCGGCAAAGTGGCGCGGAAGTGCTCGATCGCTTCTGGCTCGACAGCCATCCAGCGCCAGACAGCCTTTCGGATTCGCGCCGCGGCTTCTGTATCTGTCGCGCCGTCGACGAGTTTGATCACGCGGCGAACGTAGGGCGGTTCGGGCGGTGCGTCAAGTCGAAGAGCATCTCGTAGCTACTGCCGCGCCTGCAACGGAAACGGAGGTCGGCGATGAAGACACCGCTGCGGAAGATCCGCGTCGACGACGACACTGCGAGCGCTGGAAGGACGCCGCCTAATCGACGAGTCCGGCCTTGGCCTCGCGCACCGGCTCGTGCTCCTCGTCGAGGAGGGCGAGGAGCCGCGTCGTGTTCGCGCGAATCTCCTCGACGCCGCTCATGATCCTCTTCGGCGGGAAGTCCTCGGGCATCTGCTCGAACATCGCCTTGCACGCGGCCAGCATCCGCGCGTGCAGCTTCGGTGCGAGCGCCCGAGCAGCAACCACGACGCCGCCAATAACCGCAGCGCCAATCGCTATCCGTCGCATCTTCGATTACCTCCTCAGCCCCGGGCGCGCCAGGGCATTCGATTACGCGTGGCCCGTATACGTCGCGCGCCAAAGTACGGATTTGGCAGACCGTGGGCCGCCCTGACCGCCGAGGTCGGCGAGTGCGACGTGCGGGATCGGATCGAGCGAGCGCAGCGCTACCAGCTCTGGCTCCTCGCCGGGAAGCCGACCGCGACGGTCGGCGCGCTGCCCGCGGCCTCGGAACCCCATTTCGAGACGAAGGAGGCTCATGACGGCGACCCCGTTGCACAAGATTCGCGTCGATGACGCGACCTGGGAACGCTGGAAGGCCGCCGCGCCGAACGGGAACGTCTCGGGCTGGCTGAAGAGCCTCACCAACGAGCCGATCGCGGCGCCCAGCGACGTTCCGGAGGGTGCGCAGGAGATAGCCGAGGTCGTCCTCGTTGCGGAGCAGACGCGGGCGAGCGAGGACGCGCGCATAAGTTTCCTGGACGAGGTCCTCCGCTTCCTCGCGGGAGCCGCAGAGCGCCCAAGCGGCCCGGTAGAGCCGGTCGAGGTGGTCTCCAAGCCGGGCGGGATCGAGCGGGCGCCCCGACCTCTCGCTGACCGGGCCGTCGTCGAAGCCCCCGCGCGTGGACACGGATATTCCGCGCTCGTTCGCTGCTCTGGGTGGCGTGGCCACACCTCGCCGCCGCGTTCACGCACGTCAGGCGCGCCGTGTCGAAGACGGAGATCTCACAGAACTGGCTGCAGGCGGCCACGGTACTGCGTGAAACCGCGATCAAATCGCCGTCGTGCAGAGCCCTAGGCGACGGCGACGAGCAGACGGAGGCCGCCACGAGGGCGGCCTCCGCTCTTCTGGCTGGGCTAGATGCTCGCTGCTAGACGAGCTCCTTCCAGAACACCTTGATGTCCTCTGCTGGGAACGTCTCTGTCTCGAACAGCTCGAGCTTCGCGATCTTGCCGAGAACGCGGAACGCGGTCTCGAGATCGGGATACTCGAGGATAGCGATGTACTCCCACGGGCCCATGACTGCGAGGAAGCGCTCGACGGTACCGCCCTCGACCTCGACGATCTTGTGGATCTTCTCGAAGTACTCGGGGGTCTTCTCGATGTGCTCCCGCGCCATCGGCGCGAGCCTGAAGAGCCCAACATAGGTGAACATTGCGTACCTCTCTTTTGGGGGCATCGCGTAGAGCCCCACTCAACGAGTCTCTCGCCGCGCGGCACCCAGGACATCGGTGGATCCGCGGATAGGGCCGCTCGAACCACCCACCGCGACCGGTCTCGTGAACTGTTTCGCGGACATCAGGCTTCGCGTGGGTCCTGAGTAGGCTGGGCGTGGTGGAGGTCGGCGTCCACTTCTTCAACCAGACGCTCTCGGGCGGCCCGGGCGCGCTGCGCACGCACTTGCATGACACGGCGGAAGCGGCAGAAGACGCTGGCTGCACGATGCTCACGTGCATGGACCACTACTTCCAGATGGAGCGGTTCACACGCGCCGAGGACCCGATGCTCGAGGGATACACAACACTCGGCTATGTCGCCGGCCTCACGGAGACGATGACGCTCGGCCTCCTCGTCACCGGTGTCAGCTACCGCTACCCCGGCCTCCTGGCGAAGATCGTGACAACGCTCGACGTCCTCTCCGGCGGACGCGCGATGCTCGGCCTCGGCGCGGCGTGGTACGAGCGCGAGCACCTCGCCCTGGGAGTTCCGTTCTATCCGATCGCGGAGCGGCTCGAGCGGCTCGAGGAGACCCTCCAGATCTGCCTGCAGATGTGGAGCGGCGACCACGGCCCCTACGAGGGAAAGCACTATCGCCTCGCCGAGACGCTGAATGCGCCGCCGTCGATCCGACAGCCGCGGCCGCCGATCATGATCGGTGGCGGCGGCGAACGGAAGCTGCTGCGACTCGTCGCGAAGTACGCGGACGCGAACAACCTCTTCCCCAGCTCACCGGAGGAGGTCCGGCACAAGCTCGACGTGCTCACACGCCACTGCGAGGAGGTGGGCCGCGACCGGTCGGAGATCCGCAACACCACGATCAGCCGCGTCGGCCCCGACACCGACGTCGACACCTTCGTCGCCGAGATGGCGCAGTACGCAGCGCTCGGATTCGAGCACGTACAGCTCGGCCTCCTCGGCACCGAGCCCGCGCAACTCGTCGAGCGCGTGGTATCGAAGATCGTCCCGCGCCTCGCGGAACTCTAGCCCCGTCTCCGACGCCTGAGGAAGCGTTATCAGCGCTTAGAAATGCAAGCACCGCGCTGCGCTACGCAACTCCGGCCCGACGCCTTCGCCACGGAAGCGCTCGCCAGAGTCGCCCTACGAGGATCGTCGCGACGATCCAGAGGATGTAGAAGAGAGGTGTCGGGGCGCCTCCGGTCCACGTTCCGTGGCCGCCGCTGAACGTGTAGGTGACGGTGCTCTGCAGATGCGAGATGCCACCCCAGGTGTACGTGCCGGTGGCGACGGGGTGGGCGGCGATGATCCCGCTGGCGAAGGCGTTCGCTGCGTCGGCGAAGACCGAAAAGGCAAGGAGGGGAACGATGCCGAAGAAGAGGGCCGCTGCCATCCAGGAGTGACGGGGCCTCGATCCGAACGCGGCCGAGAGGTACTCCTGCGCGAGTTCGGCGCTGCCGCCGAGGTTGCGTAGCGCCTGGGCCGTGCCGACATCGCGGGCGCCGGTGAGGAGATTCTGACGCACCTCCCGGCGGGTCTCGATGCGGGTTCGACGCGGCAGGTCGTAGAGGCGCTGGTCGAGCGTCCAGACGACGCGCTCGATACGCAGTCGATCGAACCAGGTAACGGTGTGCTGCATGTCAGGCTCCTTCCAGGGGCTCCGCGGGGAGGGGACGAGCAAGCTGCGCGCCGACAACAGCGGCGAGGGACATCCAGTCGGCGGTCCCCGCGGTAAGGGCTTCGCGGCCGGCGACGGTCGGCCGGTAGTACTTGCGCGCTGGGCCGGCGTTCGAAGCGACAAGCCGCGTGCTGACGCGGCCTTCTCGCTCGAGCCGGGCTAGGGCCGGGTAGACCGTGCCTTCGAGGATCCCGGTCAGCCCGACTTCGTGCAGGCGCTGGACGAGCTGGTATCCGTACGACTCTCGCTCGGAAAGCAGATGCAGCAACAGAAGGGATAGGACACCTTTCAGCAGCTGGGAATCGTGCTCCGAGCCCATGAAGCTATGTTATGTATACTACTGTTCTATATCAAGTAGTATGACTCGAATAGGAACCCTCCGACGAGAGACCGACGTCCAGGCCGCGCCGCTCTGAGCCAGAGCTAATGGTCGTCGGGCTTCATCGGCCGGCGACATCACGTCGGCGTGGGCCAGCGTGCGGGAATGTCACCCGAGGTCGATGAGGAAGGCCTCATGCGGCGAGCGAGAACTCGGGCGAGCCGCCCAGGAACGCCGCCAGCTGCTCCACCTCGCAAACGAGCGCCTGCCGCACCTTCGGGCGGAGTACCTGGAACGGCTCGACCTCGACGCGGATCGTGGCGCCGCGGCGCTCGTGCGACCAGATGCCCGCAGTCCGCCCGTCGACGAGGAAGACCGGCGAGACAAACCCCTGCTGCTTGTACACGCGCCGAATGTGGTCGGACGAGAGGAAGGCCTCTCGCGGCCGGGGGCCGGTGACATACGGGTCAAACGCGGGCAGCAGGCGGACGCCGCGAGGGCGTCGGCTGCCCGCCAGAACCGCCAGGTCACTGGTGAGAGCCAAGGCGGGACGACCCTCGACCTCAACATCCGCGAGCTCGTCCGCGCTCGCGCGCAGAAGGGCCTTCGCCTTCGTGGGATCTGGGAGCCAGCGCCCGAAGTCGACGGCGCTCGCAGGGCCGTAGGCGGCGAGGAAGCGGCGGACGAGCTCGCGGCCCGCTTCGTCGGGATCCGCTCGGAGCGTCCGCCGCAGCCATCGGTCGGGCCGCACGAAGGTGACGTTGCGTCCCCGCGGCGGGCCGAAGCAGAGATCGCCGAACCGTGCGGATTGCTTGAGCACGCCGCCCCAGCTGAAGAGGACGGCCTCGCGTACGTCCGGACCAGCCAGCTCCGCCAGCCGGTCGGCCAGCCACTCACGCGTTCGCGGCCGCCCGTCGAGCGCGCGCGGAACGTTCTTCACGATCGCCTCGTACTGCTCCCGCGTCACCCCCCGAAGACGAAGCCAGGCATCGCCCGGCCCCTCGGGGCGGGGACGCAGCACGGCGACGTAGAGCGCGAGATCGTCGGCGGGCACGACGTTCAGCGTGTTGCGGATCCACGTCTTCACAAGCGTGCGCTCGTCCTCCAGCGCCTGCTTGACCTCGCCTTGCGCCAGGCCGTCGACGCGAGCCCACAGTGCCAGCTCCGCCGTGAGCGGGAGCTGCGCACGGACGCCGCACAACGCACTCGCGACCTCAAACAGGCTGCCAGCAGGCGCGCGCGAACGAAGGAACTGGCGCTCGAGGCGGAACGCGATGACCTGATCCCAGGAGAGCTTCGTCATGCAGCGCGCATCACGCGTCTGCTGATCGTCCATCGGCGCAAGGCTAGACCGTTGCCTGCACGAGTGTGCGGGAATGTCGCTTGAAGATCACAGCTTGCTTGCCGCTCGTGATGCGCGGATGATCCCCGCGTGCGGCCCGAGCTTCCCTCCGGCACCGTCACTTTCCTCTTCACCGACGTCGAAGGCTCGACGCGACTGCTCAACGAGCTCGGAGCGGAGCTTTACGCCGAAGCGCTTGCCGAGCATCGGCGGATCATTCGAGAGGCATCAGTCGCCCAAGGTGGCGTGGAGGTGGACACACAGGGAGACGCCTTCTTCTTTGCCTTCCCGACCGCCCCAGGAGCGCTTGCGGCAGCCCGAGGCTTCACTGAACGCCTTGCGGTCGACGGACCGATCTCCGTTCGCGTCGGACTCCATGCGGGTACCCCTTTCTTGGGCGACGAGGGCTACGTCGGCCACGACGTCCATCGCGCCGCACGTATTGCGGCCACAGGCCACGGCAGGCAGGTGCTCGTCTCGGGTAACACACGTGCTCTGGTCGAGGGCGACTTCGTCGATTTAGGCGAGCACCGGCTGAAGGACTTCGACGAGCCGGTCTCGATCTTCCAACTGGGGTCCGAGGCGTTCCCGCCACTCAAGACGATCTCCAACACGAACCTGCCGCGTCCGGCGAGCTCGTTCGTAGGGAGGGGGCGCGAGGTCGCCGAGGTCACGGCGCTGCTCCGGGACGGCTCGCGCCTGCTCACGCTCACCGGGCCGGGAGGCTCGGGGAAGACTCGTCTCGCGATCGAGTCCGCGGCGGAGCTCGTCGGGGAGCTCAAGGCGGGAGTCTTCTGGATCGGCCTTGCTCCGCTCCGCGATCCCGCGCTCGTGACCGCGACGATCGCGCAGACGCTCGGCGCGCGAGATGGCCTGGCCGCTCACATCGGAGAGCGGGAGCTCCTGCTCCTGATCGACAACCTCGAGCAGGTCGTAACGGCGGCACCCGAGCTCGCGACGCTGGTCGAGGAGTGTCCCAACCTGAGACTCCTCGTCACGAGCAGAGAGCTGCTTCGCGTCCGGGGCGAGCGAGAGTACCCGGTTCCGCCGCTCGCCGAGCGCGACGCAGTCGAGCTCTTCTGCGCTCGCGCGGGGACCGAGCCGGATCCGAGCACCCACGAGCTTGCTCGTGCGCTTGACAACCTCCCTCTCGCGCTCGAGCTCGCCGCTGCCCGGGCGAGAGTGTTTACCGTCGGGGAGATCCTCGAGCGGCTCTCCGAACGCCTCGACCTCCTCGAGGGCGGACGGGATGCCGACCCCCGTCAGAAGACCCTGCGTGCGACGATCGAGTGGTCCTACGAACTTCTCGAGTACGAGGAGAAGCAGCTCCTTGAGCGGCTCTCCGTCTTTGCGAGCGGCGGCGATCTCGCCGCGTTGACAAGAGTCGCGGGCGCCGACGTCCGTGTCTTGCAGTCGCTCGTCGAGAAGAGCTTGCTCACGCGGACTGACGAGCGCTTCTGGCTGCTCGAGACGGTCCGTGAGTACGCTGCCGAGCGATTGGCGGAGTCCGACGAGGTCGACGAGCTGCGCCGCAGGCACGCTCGCCACTTTCGTGAGCTCGCTGAGCGTCTCGACGGGGAGCTGCGCGCGGGTGAGCCTGAGGAGGGCCCGATCTCGGGACTGGAGACGGAGATCGACAATCTTAGGGCGGCCGTGGAGTACGGCCTCCAGACCGGCGACGTGGAGCTCGTCCGCTCGATCACAGTGGCGCTCCCGATGTACTGGCTCGTTCGCGGTTACTACAGGGAAGGGCGGACATGGCTCGAACGCGCCCTCGAGCTCGCCGCCGCCGATGACGACACGCGGCGTCGACTGCTGTCTGCGCTCGGCATGATCGCGTATGCACAGGGCGACCACGAGGCGGCAGTCGCCGCTTCGGACGACGCTGCCTCGCTCGCGGCCGCGCTCGGGGGTGCGACGGAGCGGCTTGACCTGCTGCGGGAGCAAGCATTGGCATCCATGCGGAACGGCAATCTCGAGGGGGCGGAGACGCTGTTCCGCGAGCGCCTCGAAGTTGCGGCCACAGTCGACAACGGCGTGGCGGTCTCATCCTGCAGGCTGAATCTCGCTTACCTCGCGAACGAGACGCAGCGGCACGACGTCGCCCATGCGCTGCTGGCGGAGAACCTTCCCTACGTCCGCTCTAAGGGGCAGGCGCGGTGCGAGGCGCACACGCTGGCCGCGCTCGCGGAACTGGTGGCTCGCTACCGCGATCGACCGCAGGACTGCCGAGCGGATGCGCAGCTCGCAGCCACCCGGGCGCTCCAGATCCGCGACAACCCACTCGCCGTGTACTGCCTCGATCTCTTCGCTGCGTCAGCAGCTGCGAGCGGGGATCACCGACGCGCCGCGACGATCCTGGCAGCGACGGAGGCAGCGCGAGAGACGATGGGCGTGGACGCGGACGAGGATGAGGAGGCGATCCGCGCGCCGGCGCTAAAGCTCATCGGCGAAAAGAGCGGCAGCGTCGAGGCTGCGTGGGGCGAGGGGCGAACGCTGGACCTGGATGGAGCGCTCGAGCTTGCGCTGGGTGTCAGCGCGGGCTCCTGATCATGGGCCAACCAGACGCGCGCGCTCGCATGCCCGAGTGTGCGGGAATGTCCCTTGAGCAGAGCTCAGCGATTGGCCGCGATGACGGAATGGCCCTACCCTCTGCGCGACATAGACTTGCTGCCGACCAGAGCGTCGCCTCAGTGAGTCGTGTAATGACAGAGCTCCAGGGACGGGTTGCGGTCGTGACCGGTGCGAGTCGCGGGGTCGGGAAGGGCATCGCACTCGGACTGGGCGAAGCGGGCGCGACGGTCTATGTGACTGGCCGGAGTCTCGAGGAGCCCGACGATCCGCGGGGTTCCCTGACCCGGACAGCAGCAGAGGTCGCGGAGCTTGGAGGCGTCGGCATCCCGGTGCGCTGTGACCACAGAGACGACGCGCAGGTCCGGGCAGTGTTCGATCGCGTTCGCACCGAGCAGGGACGACTCGACCTACTCGTGAACAACGTGATGTCAACACCTCAGCGCGGTGAGCTGCCCGCGGGAGCTCTCTCGCAATGGGACTTGCACCCGTTCTGGGCGATGCCGATCTGGGTTTGGGATGCGTTCCACACAGTCGGCCTTCGCTCGCACTACGTCGCAAGTGCGTTCGCAGCACCTTTGCTGATAGGGGGCGGAGGCGGCCTGATCGTGACTATCTCGGCACCTGGCGCTGGGCGCTACGTCAACAACGTCGCCTACG
The DNA here is from genome assembly GCA_963809405.1 of uncultured Actinomycetes bacterium. Taxonomy (GTDB): domain Bacteria; phylum Actinomycetota; class Thermoleophilia; order Gaiellales; family Gaiellaceae; genus GMQP-bins7. The sequence goes on along the minus strand of CAWEJN010000001.1, from coordinate 74,634 downwards.
GGGTGGGCAAGGCTGGGATCGAGAAGCTCGTGACGGACATGGCCGAGGAGCTTCGACCGTACGACGTAGCCTCGGTCTCGCTCTGGCCGGGCTTCACGAGGACCGAGGACGTCCTCGCCCAGCCCGACGTCTATCCCGACCTCAGCCGAACGGTGTCACCGCTCTTCAACGGGCGCGCGGTTGCCGCACTAGCGGGTGACCCACGGGTCATCGAGAAGACAGGTCAGAGACTGAGGGTCAGCGAGCTCGCGGCCGAGTACGGCTTCACAGACGTCGACGCCGCCTAGCGCGGCCAGTCGAAGGTCGTTTCTCAAGCGATGTCCCGGCCGCGTGCGCCAGTGATCGGGGATGTCTCCCGAAGAGACGCTCGCTACTGTCTTAGCCATGTTGACGAATCGTTCTGCGCCGCCCGCCACCGTGACTCCGGTGCTGATCTATCCAGACGTGCGAGCAGCGGTGGCGTGGTTGGAGTCCGCCTTCGGCTTCCAGGAACGGGTGCGGATCGGCGACACACATCGCGCTCAGCTGCGTGTCGAATCGGACGGTGCCGTAGTCGTCGCCGACGTGCGCGCCGATCAGGTGGCGCCCAGTGCGGGCGTCGTCACGCACGTCGTCAAGGTGCGCGTGGCGGACGTCGATGCGGCCTTCGGGCGTGCCCGCGACTTCGGCGCAAGCGTCCTCGAAGAACCAAGAACCTGGGAGTACGGCGAGCGTTCGTGCCTGCTCGAAGACCTTGGTGGCCATCGCTGGGAGCTGACGCAGACGGTGCACGACGTGGAACCCGAGGAATGGGGCGGGACTACCGTCGCGTCCTGGTAAGAGTCCTATCGGCTGTGCGAGCGTGCTCTCGCTTGAAGCAACTCGCATGACCCCTGATTTGGGCCGGCATCGCATCCGTCAAGGCAAAAGTTGGGCAAAAGTTCTGCCGGCCGATCGCCGCTGTGAAAACGAAAAAGCCCCGTTTCCGGGGCTTTTCCAGTAGCGGGGGCAGGATTTGAACCTGCGACCTCCGGGTTATGAGACGTTGCTTTCTCGGTCAACTGGGATCAATACGGCATGGTTCCGTCGCGCTCGATCGGCTGAGGTGAGCTGAGGTCAGCTCAGGTGGGCAAATCTTGGCCAAAGGTCCCGCCCGATCGAGGGTGTTCATCCCGGGACATCCAGGACAGATCGTTCCGGACACATCCCTGATGTTCCGGACACATCTCTGGCTGCCACCGCCACGCCGGCCCCAACGGCATGTGCGAGCGTGCCTTCGCTTGAGTTGATGACCGGATCACGCTTCAGTCCGAAACCGTGACCCGACCCTTGATTGAGCCCACAGAGGCTGCGAAGCTCTGAGGGTTGTGGCTCGCGCGGCTGGTACATCCCCGGAGCTTGGTCTTCGACTGCTTCTTGCCGCGGGAACTCGACGACTTCGCGACGGTGTTCACAGCCGCGGACCGCGAGGACGCGGCGGCGGCCCGCAGCGGTGAAGTCCGTATGAGCTGCTGATGTGGGCGTCGTTCGGCTGGGGAACGCTGGCGGCGTCCACGCTTGTGATCGGCGCGATCCTTGCGATCGTCTTTCGTATCAGCGTCCGCTGGATCGGGCTGATCACGGCCTTCGGCGTAGGCGTGCTGATCAGCGCGGTCGCGTTCGATCTCGTCGAGGAGGCGGCCAACACGGCAACCGCGAACCAGTCTGTCTATCTGGGCATCTTCGCCGGGTGCGGGGTGTTCTTCGGTGGCGACTGGCTCATCGACCGCTCGGGCGGGAGTCAGCGTAAGGACCCCGCAGGCGCCCAGAAGGACGGTTCCGCGCTTGCCATCGTGCTCGGATCCGTGCTCGACGGGATTCCGGAGTCGATGGTCATCGGTCTCACGATTTACGAGGGGGGAAAGGTCGGCGCCGCCTACCTGAGCGCCGTCTTCATCTCCAACCTGCCCGAGTCGATCTCCTCGACGACCGGTCTCGTCTCAGGGGGCTGGAAGAAGGCTCGGGTCCTCTGGATGTGGATCGGGATCACCCTGGTCTCAGGGCTCGCTTCGCTCGCGGGCTACAGCTTCTTCCAGCACTCGTCGCCGAACACGGTCGCGTTCGTTCTTGCATTCGCAGCGGGTGCGATCCTCACGATGCTCTCGGACACGATGATGCCCCAGGCGTACGAACATGGGGGCAAGCTCGTCGGGGTGGTCACGACACTCGGCTTCGCGACCGCATTCCTGATCCACACGCTCGATTGACCCAGCTGGTGACACCGCCAGCCATGGCCCCGATGTGGCGGTCGCCGCTACTCCGCTGTGGCGCGTGCTGGCAGGCTGTCGCCGCGGGTTCGTAACACGGCGACGACGGCTATCACGAGATAGCCGAATGCCGCGACTTTTGGGGTGATGAATGCGAGAACGATCACGCCGACGTAGAAGCCGATGTTCGGCGTGGTCGCGAGGGTGATCGCAGTGATCTCCTTCTCCGTCACCTCGGGCTTGAGGACGTGGCGGTCGCGGAGAATCGAGCCCCACATGACACCGAGGAGAACTGAGATGACAAGAAGAGCGCCGCCGTAGAAGATCACTGCTGCTCGCTCTGCGTCGTTGTCATGGATCGCCTCGGCCATCAGCTTCGTCGGGAAGGGCAGAAACGACACCGCCATCAGCAGTAGGAGGTTGATCAGCATCAGCTGTCTGTTCGCGTACTGCAGGCGCCTGAAGATGCCGTGGTGTGCGCCCCAGATCCCTCCGATCGTGATGAAGCTCGTCACATAAGCGAGATACGACGGCCACTGGTGGGCGATGCCGCTCCAAAGATCGGTGAAGGCTGACTCGGGAACGCTGATCTCGAGGATGAGGAGCGTGATGGCGATCGCGAAGACGCCGTCACTGAACGCCTCCATGCGGCCCGTTCCCCAGTAGTCGTTCATTCGCTGCGTTCGCTTCGCCTTCGGGCTCCCGACTCCTACGCCGTGGGCACACCGGTCAGGTCGAGCCGGAGCGCGAAGCGTCGATGCGGCGAGCGGTCGAACGACGTTCTTAGGCGTGGCTGCGCGCTTAGTCGGAAGCCGGATCCGGGATCGTGAACCGGCCGTCGATCGCTCCGAGGCCCGACTGCTCGACGATCTCGACTGCTTCGGACCTGCTCTTGACCCCGAGCTTGTGGTAGATCGAAGCGACTTCAGTCTTGACGGTTGCGCGTGAGACGTGAAGACGGTCGGCGATCTCCTGGAGCGAGAGATGCGTCGGCAGGAAACCGATGAGCCGGAGTTCGGCTGGAGTGAGCTCGTAGTCCTTCCCTCGTCTGATCCGCTCTTCGAGACGCTGCAGCCGGGCGGGAAGCGTTCCAGCGCCCGGGTAGCCCTGGAGTGCGTCACTCGCGACCTGCGCGAACTCGAGGGCGCCGCCGAGGTCGCCGATGTTCAGGCTGATATCGGCACAGCGCAGCGCGCAATCGGCTTCGAGCCACGGGACCCCTTGGAGCAATGGGCCGAGTCGCCGGACGTTCTCGAGCTGGCGTGCGGCCTCCGTGTGGTCGCCGCGCTGCTGGCTCGCCAGCGCTCCTGCCGCGTAGGCGATAGTGCTCTGGGCTGCCTCGTCGAGACCCGCTTCTTCGACCAGCCGTAGCGCTTCGACCGCCCATCTCTGCGCGTTTCGCCGATCGCCGATCTCTGTGGCCGCGAAGGCCATATAGCTGAGACAGTAGAGCCGCACATGCGCGAGCTCTGGCCGATGGCTCGACAGAGCGAGTGCCTCACCGAACACATTGATCGCTGCTTGCGGTCGGCCCAGGAGAACGTTTGCCGTCCCGAGAGCGCGACTGGCGCTGATAAGCCGGCGGGAGCCATCGGTCTTCTCCGCGGCGTAGACGAACTCGGCGTCACGCAGCATCCCGTGGATTCCGGCGGGAGCGACGGCACTTCGGACATTCGCGAGTGCCGAACGGAGCGAGGTCGCCCCGTCGGCGGATGCTACGTCGAGCGGCCTCCGCTCGGCGGCAGCGACGAACCGCTTCGCTCGGACAGGATCGCCGAGGAGCACGGACACCCAGGCTGCCGCGATCGACAACTGGGCATCCGAGTCGATCTCCTCGTCGGTGCAGCGGTCGAGCCAAAGCCTCAAGGTTTCGATCCGTCCTCGACCTGCGAGCTCGTCCCAGTGCCCGTGCGCGATCCTGCCGGCCTGCGCGAGATCGCCGCTCTCGTGCGCGTAGGCGAATGCCTCGTCAGGGCTTCCGTGCAGCTCGCACCAATCTGCTGCCCGCTTCAGGTATGCGGGGAGCAACTCGGGATCGCGACGTTTGAGCTCCGCTCGGAGGAAGTCACTGAACAGGTGGTGGTAGCGGTACCACTCGCCGCGATCGTCGAGCGGGACGACGAACGCATTCGAGCGTGCGAGCGCCTCGAGCGAATCGGTCGCGTCATTCGTGCCGAGCACCGCATCGCACAAGGGTTGCGTCATCCGGTCGAGGATCGACGTACCGAGCAGGAACGTCTTGAGATTGTCCGGCTGGCGCTCGATCACCTCTTCCAGGAGGTAGTCGGCGATCTGCGGTTGAGTGCCGGTCAGACCGGCCGCCCTCACGGCCGCATCGTCGCGGTCTCGCGAACGAGAGCGTCGCCAGTGCGATCGCGGCAGCCCACCCCTCCGTCCGCTCGCGCAACGCCTCGGGCCGCCTCCTCCGACAGCTCCAGACCACCGAGGGCGGCAACGGCTCGTGTCTCCTCCTCGTCCAGAGCGAGATGCGCGACCCCGACCTCGACCAGATCGCCGCGTGCACGGAGGCGAGCCGAGCCGCAGTCCCGTATCGCCGACGGGTGACCAGCATCAGCTGAGAGCCGGATGGCACGTGTTCGACGAGGAACCCGAGAATCGAGCGGCTCCTCTTGGCCGTGATGAGGTCAACGTCGTCCAGCACCAACACGAACGGGTCACGCTCGCCGAAGTCGGCAGCCAGGAGGGGAAGGGCGACCTCGACGATCCTCGGCGTCCTTCGTGACAACTCCTCGAGAAGGTCACCGCCGACCGGGCTAGTGCGCTCGAGCGCCGCCGCGACGTGGGCGAGCAGCGCCACGGGGTCGTTGTCGCCGTATGCGAGCTCGCACCCAGCCGCTGACCCTCGGATCCAGGTCGCTCCACTGCGCGACAAGAGTCGATTTCCCGTAACCCGCCGGAGCAGAAACCAGCACTACCCGGCTGCGCTGCGCGACCTCCTGCAACGCGAGCGAGACGGGCTCGCGGTACCGCATCGGACCGCACGGCGGAACCAGCACCGCCGAGGCTTTCAGCAGACGCCGACGCTCGCGAGGAGGAGAAGAAGTCGCGATGGCGCCGACCTACGCCTCAGCAGCACCGCGAGCCAGCGCGATCCTGAGATACGCCTGGCGCTGCCGGCAAGCACCGCGGCTCGAGCGCAGGGCAAGCCCGCGGAGCTCTGGACGTTCTAGATGCGAGTCATCGATCACGGCCACGGGTCAGCCACCTTTCACCAGCGGGCGCTCCGCGGCGACGTCCGCGCTCGACTCGGATTCCGGGCGAGAATATCAGCCTCTTGGCCGATGAGAGACCAGCCGCCGCAGGCGTAGCGTTCGGCGTATGGCCAGTCAGCCGAGAGCGTTCCCGCAAGAAAGCATCTCGCACGACGGTTCATCTGACGCCGACCGAGACGGCCGTCCTGACGCTCCTCCCGACGCATCGGACGCTCGCGGCGATCGGAGACCGGCTAGGCATTAGTCGTCCGACAGTGAAGACCCACGTCCAGAACATCTACAGGAAGCTCGGGGCGACAAACCGAGCCGAGGCCGTCGAGTCCGCCGAGAGTGCCGGCCTTCTTCCCACCGGCCCGAAATGACCGGGCGGCGGCGGCCGCCGTGGCCCAAAACCTCCTGAAAGGAGAGTCCCATGACAGATACACCAGTGCTCGATCTGCTCGCGAGCATGACCGCCGATTCGATCGAGGCGTCGAGCCTCGATCCGGATACGTTGATGCTCGTCCGCATCGCCGCGCTCGTGGCGGTTGACGCGGCACCGATGTCGTACGTCGCCAACCTCGAGGTCGCGAGCGACCTCGAGATCGACCCGGATCAGGTTCGCGGCGTGCTTGCCGCAGTCGCTCCGATCGTAGGGACGGCATGCATCGTCTCGGCGCTCAGCAACATCGCTAGCGCGCTCGATCTCGAGCTCGAGGCCGCGGAGATCGCGGCGGCGGTCGACGCAGAAGCATGAGCCAGAGGAGGCCGGAGGGGCCCGGGCTTGCGCCCATTTCCGTCCGCCAACAAGGGAGACGTTCAACCGAACAGAAGGAGGAGTCATGAACGGTGACAATCTCGTGCTCGTAGTCGGCACCTACTCGATTACCGGGGCGGCAGCCGACGACTTCAAGGCGCTCAAGGCCGGCGAGGACGCCGGCGACTACCAGGTCGTCGGCGCCGTCGTGCTGAACCGCGACGCCAGCGGCAAGGTCGATGTGCAGGAGCACGGCGACGCGCACGTCGCGAGCGGCGCCGTTCTCGGTGGCGGTGCCGGCTTGGTGCTTGGGCTGTTCGCGCCGCCGTTGCTTGCCGCGACCGCGATCGGAGCGGGGATCGGGGCCGTCATCGGGAAGTTCAACAAGAAGCACGAGGAGAAGCAGCTGGGCGTCGATGTCGACGAGTACCTGCCGCCGGGATCCTCGGCGGTGGTCGCGGTCGTCGACGACACCTATGCCGACAAGGTCGAGGCCGCGCTCGTCAACTCGGACAAGCGGATCAACAAGGCGATCGACAAGGGCGACTACGACGAGCTCCAGAAGGCCATCGCGCAGTCGTCCGACGAGGTCACGAAGGCTGCGAACTCCTAACCGACCGAGGCGAGAAGGGGGTGGCGCCGCGCGTCGCCCCTTCCCCGCACCCACAGACGCATAACCCGGCTCCACGGGCACACAAACCGTTGGCCCCGGAGACTGGATGCAATAGCAGTGCCCTCGGTGCTGCCAACGATCAAGGAGGCTGACATGGTCCTCGCTGCGAACGGTTACTGGATCTGGACAACCCTGGCGATCATCGCCTGGATCGCGATCGCGTTCTGGCCGGCACGAGTCGCTGCCCGCAAAGGGCACAGCTTCTTCGGCTATTTCCTGTTCAGCCTCATCTTCTTCCCGGCCGCGCTGATCGTCGCGTACATGGTGAGCGACCGGACTTCGGCCGGCATGGCCTGAGCTGATCCGATGGGCGGCGTGGCACAGTCGGCGGGGGATGATCGGCGCGGCGGCTGCCCGAGGTCGGCCGCTCGTTCTTCGGCGCTCTATTCAACGATCGAGAGCGGTATAGGGTGACGTCTGTGGCGAGCGAGGGTGCGGTCAGCAGTCGCTTGGAGTCGGCGCCCGTCGCGGCGAAGGTCGGCTGGGGTGTGGCCGCGATTCTGGCCACGGCCCAGTTCATCATGGTGTTGGACACGACGGTGATGAACGTGTCGATCACCCAGGTCGTCGCGGACCTCGATACGACGGTGGTGGGTCTGCAGACCGCGATCACGATGTACACGCTCGTGATGGCCTCCTTCATGCTGATCGGCGGCAAGATCGGCGATCGCTGGGGGGCGAAACGGGCGTTCTGGATCGGAGGGCTCGTCTATGGGGCGGGGTCGTTGACGACAGCGTTGTCGCCCAACCTGGCCGTGCTGCTGGTGGGCTGGTCGCTCGTGGAGGGCCTCGGTGCGGTGCTCGTGATCCCGGCGATCGCTGCGCTGACGGCCGCGACCTATCAGGGCAAGCAGCGTGCCATGGCCTACGGGATCCTCGGTGGTGTGAGTGGGGTATCGATGGCGGCCGGACCGCTGATCGGGGGCTGGGTGACGGCCAACCTCTCCTGGCGGTATGTGTTCGCCGGCGAGACGGCCGTGATGCTGATTTTGATGCTGTTCCTGAAGGTGCTCCCCGCGACGGTTGGCCGCAAGAGCAAGCTCGACCTGGGTGGCGCGGTGCTGTCGGCGGCCGGCCTCGGCACCATCGTGTTCGGGGTCCTGAAGTCGAGCCAGTGGGGGTGGGTGACGGCGAAGGCCGCGGCGCCCGTTTCCCCGCTCGGGTTGTCGCCGACGTTGTGGCTGATCGCGATCGGCTCCGTCTTGCTGTGGCTGTTCGTCCGGCAGGAGGAACGGGTCAAAGAGGGCGGCAAGGAGCCGCTGCTCGACCTCGCGCTCCCGAAGATCCCGAAGATGCGGGCCGGGCTGGTGGTGCAGTGGTGCCAGGCGTTCATCATCCAGGGCACCTTCTTCGTGATCCCGCTGTACCTGCAAACGGTGCTCGGCTTCGACGCCCTGAAGACCGGCAAGACGATCCTGCCGATGTCGGTCGCGATGTTCGTCTTCGCAATCGGCGGCTCCGCGATCACAGGCCGCTACTCGCCGAAGCTGATCGTCCAGCGCGGCGTCGCCGCAATGCTCGTCGGAGAAGCGATGCTGCTCCACTTCATCGGGCCCGAATTGAACGGCTGGGGCTTCGGCATCGGGCTGGCGCTGCTCGGAGCAGGCCTCGGGCTGCTCGCCTCACAGGTCGGCAACGTGATCATGTCGTCGGTCGATCCCTCGCGCGGCGGCGAGGCGGGCGGGCTCCAGGGCACCTCGCTCAACCTCGGCGCCTCGCTCGGGGTTGCGCTCGTCGGCTCGATCCTGATCGCCTCGCTGGCGACGAACTTCTCGACCGCGGTGCTGGCGAGCTCGAAGCTGCCCGATTCAGTCAAGCAACAGGTGAGCGCGGCCGCTGAGACAAGCGCCAACTTCGTCTCGGTCGAGCAGGTCGAGCAGGCAGCCCAGGACGCCGGCCTGCCCCCACGCCAGACGAAGGAGCTCGTCGCCGTCTACTCCGACTCGCAGCTCAAGGCACTGCGGGCCGCGCTCGGGTTTCTCGCTCTGTTCGCGCTGCTCGCGCTGGCCTGGGTCCGACGCTTACCCGAGCACGCAGATCCTGCCGAGACGACGAGGAAACCGAACAGGTCAAACACACGCCGGACGCCGCAGGCGCGCCCGGCATAGGCTCGGAACGGAAAACACCGGTATCGAAGGCTTACCCACACAGCAAGCGGGAAAGGGGACGGAGATGACCAGCGTCGAGGACGGAGAGGTCGGTTCGGCAGTGCAGTCGCCGCGGTCAAGGTCGAGCACTTCAGCGTGGCGGAGCGTGAGGCGCGCGGGAAGGCGGCACGGGCGGAGGTGCCGCGCAAGGTGCACGCCGAGTGGGAGCCGACATCGGTCCGGCCTGACCCGGTCGAGCTGCTCGAGGAACAGGCGCAGACGCGGGTGCCCGAGCTCGTCCCGATTCGCTACGGCCGCATGCTCGTGTCCCCGTTCACGTTCTACCGCGGCGCCGCCTACCTGATGGCGTCGGATCTGGCCGGGATGCCGCGCACCGATCTCCACACACAGCTCTGCGGCGACGCGCATCTTCGAACTTCGGCGTATTCGCCGCGCCCGACCGGCGGCTCGTGTTCAGCATCAACGACTTCGACGAGACGCTGCCCGGGACCGTTCGAGTGGGACGTGAAGCGGCTCGTGGCGAGCTTCGCCGTCGCCGGCCGTGACCGTGGCTTCGACGACAAGACGCGCGAGACGATCAACCGCACGGTGGGGCAGGTGTACCGCGAGGGGATCAGACGGTTCGCGGCGATGGGCAACCTGGCGCTCTGGTATGCGCGCGTCGACGTCGACGAGGTCGCGCAAGAGTGGCTCAAGCAAGCGACCGCGAAGCAGGTAAAGCGCTACGACGCGGGCATCGCCAAGACACGCTCTAAGGACAGCCTGAAGGCGTTCGCGAAGCTGACCGAGATCGTGGACGGCGAGCCGCACATCATCAGCGATCCACCCGTGGTCGTGCCGATCGAGGACCTCGCCTGGGCCGGAGCGCGCGGACGACTTCGAGGACTTCCTCAGACGTACGATCCGCTCTTACCGCAGGACGCTGCCCGGCGACCGGCGCAAACTCCTCGAGCGCTACCGCTACGTACACGCGGCTCGCAAAGTCGTCGGTGTCGGGAGCGTCGGCACCCGCGCCTTCATCATGCTCATGCTCGGCCGCGACGGCGACGACCCGCTCTTCCTGCAGATCAAAGAGGCCGAAGCGTCGGTGCTGGAGTCGTTCCTCGGCAAGAGCGACTTCGCCAACCACGGCCAGCGCGTCGTCGAGGGGCAGCGGCTGACACAGGCCGCGAGCGACATCATGCTCGGTTGGATCCGCGCCGAGAACCCGCTCGACAAGATCACGCGCGACTTCTATGTGCGCCAGTTGTGGGACGCGAAGGGATCCGCGCAGATCGAGCTGATGGAGCCCGACCTGATGGCCACCTACGCGCGGCTCTGTGCGATCGAGCTCGCTCGCGCCCACGTGCGCTCCGGCGACGGCATCGCCATCGCCAGCTACCTCGGAGGAGCCGACACCTTCGACCGCTCACTAGCCCTGTTCGCCGAGGCCTACGCCGACCAGAACGATCGCGACTACAAGACGCTCACCGACGCAGTCGGGACCGGCAGGATCACGGCAGAAACCGGAGTCTAGGGGCGGCGGCGTCCTCTACAAGGAGGTAATCATGAGTACGAGTGAGGTCATGGCGAATGCGAAAGCCTCGATGGCAGGCTGGATTGGCTTCGCCGGCATCGTGATGCTGATCCTCGGCGGCATCGACTTCTTTCAGGGTCTGATCGCCCTGTTCAACGACAACTACTACGTCGTGACCGCATCCGGCTTCCTCGTCTTCGACCTGACAAAGTGGGGCTGGCTGATGCTCCTGTGGGGGGTGCTGCTCGTGCTCGCGGGCCTCGGCTTGTTCGCTATGCAGGGGTGGGCGCGCTGGTTCACGATCGTGGTCGTGTCCCTGAACTTCTTCGCCCAGCTCGGCTTCCTCGGCAACAGCCAGTACCCGCTGTGGTCGCTGACGGCGATGGCGCTCAATCTGGTCGTGCTCTTCGCGCTGACCGCGCGCTGGAGCGAGAGCAAGGCCGACATGGGTTCGATGCAGTAGCGGGCTATTCGTCGCGGCCGCTGCGTGGTTGGTCGGTGGCGGCCTCGACGAGCTGGATCAGCCTTTGACCTCGCGGAAGCCTGGCCGCTCGAGTCCTGGAGTCAGGACCCGCTGGTCAGGGAGTCGCAGGAGCTCGAGCTCGCGAACGCGTCCTTCAGTTCGCCATTCGAGTCGAGTCCCTGCAGGTCCGTGAACGTCGTCTTGACCTGCGTCCCCATCGTCGTGAGCGTGGCCGTCACAGTCGTGACCGCACTGAGCACTCCGCTCACGCCGGAGGCGCCACTTACGGCGTTCTCCATCGTGTCGACATCCTTCTGCAAGTTGCTCGCGAGCTGGTCGAGTGAATCCTTTGCCTGCTGACCCGTTGCGGTGTCGGGCTTACCGAGCCCCTTCAGATCGGAAGCGAGGGTCTGCGTCGCGGACTTCGCGTCGTCGGCGGCCGTCTGCAGTCCGTTCTTCGTGGGATCGCTCTTGAGGGAGTCTGCGGCCGAGGTGAGCGCGGACTGCCAGGTCGTGATCGACGTGCAGACGCCGCTCGCCCACGTCTCGGTGGCCGAGGCAGTCGTCGTCGTCGTGGTGGTCGAGCCACCTCCGCTCGAGCCACAGCCGGCCGCGAGGATCGCCAACGAAGCGACGGCGGCGAAAAAGAGAAGCGGACGCGACATCCAGTTCACCCTACCCCACCGACGGGAGATCGACATCGGTTAGTCCGTCCTTCGCGGACCAGCTGCGCCCGGATCACCTCAGCCTCGTCGTAGATCGGCCGGTCGCCACTTCCAAGGACAACTCGAGCGGCTCGACCTGTCTCGTTCTGCCTAAAACTGGCGTCGAGTCACGGTTCTCGCCGAATCCGAGACCATATTGCGGGGGCTCGCCACCGCACGGCGGAAACGTGGCTCATTCCGCAGACCAGCGAGTCGATGTGTTCGGTCAGTACCGTGCTGGACGGCGGTGACGCCGGCCCCTGCTGTTCGCTTCGGGCGCCAGCAGGCGACCGAGTGGAGATCGAGTCGTTCTATGATCGATTAGCTGCATGGCGGCCTAGCCGGCCCGGGTCGTCGAGTGATGTCTTCGGGCGACGCAACACGGCGCCTTGGTATCGCAGCTATGGTGAATGAGCGCGTTGGTTGTCTTTGAAGCCGTCGAGGCTTCGCACGTTGCTCTTCGACTGTCGCACCGACTGGAGCGCAGCAGGGAGTCCGTTCGGACTCTCCTGTCCTGATAGGAACGGAGGAGCAAGACATGACCGCGATCCTCACCGAGGTCCAGAAGTCCGACGAGATGGTCAAGCTCGCACGCGAGCAGATCGATGCCTTCAACAAGGGCGACTGGGAGCTCCTGCGAGGAACCCTCGCCTCCGACGCTCGTTACGAGGAGTTCGGAACCGAGCGCAAGGTCGAGGGCCCGGAAAAGATCGTCGAGCTCTTCAAGGGCTGGAAGACGGCGTTTCCGGATGTCGTCGGTACCGTGACGAGCTCGGTTGCTAGCGGCAACAAGGCGGCCCTCGAGGTGACCTGGAAGGGCACTCATACCGGCCCGCTCACGACCGCAGAAGGGACGATCCCGGCTTCGGGCAAGGCTATGGAGACGCCCGGCGCCGTCTTCGACACCTTCGAAGGCAACAAGATCACGTCGAGTCGCCAGTACTTCGACTCGCTGACGCTCATGAAGCAGATCGGCGTACAACCCAGCTAGTCGCCGCCGCGCACGGAGAAGGGAACGGGCGGCCGGGCGGCCGCCCCTCCCTCTGGGCAGAGGGATGGCCAAGGAGGAGTACCCATGGTGACGAGCAGGAGCGATGAGATCAGGATCGGCCCGCTGGCGATCCGATTCCTGCTCGAGAGCGAGGTGTCGGAAGGCTCCGTCGCATCTTCGAGTTCGGCGTCCCGCCCGGAACGAACCTGTCAGTCGCTTGGAGGTGACTCGCGTGGCCGTGAGTGAGACCGACGTCGTCCGCGGCATCCGCTCCGACTACAAGTACGGGTTCTCGAATCCGGACGCCGACAAGGACTACTTCTTCAAGTCCGGGAGGGGCATTTCGCACGAGGTCGTCGAGGCGATCTCCGAGCACAAGGCAGAGCCGGAGTGGATGCGGCAGTTCCGGCACAAGTCGCTCGACTACTTCTTCGCGCGGCCGATGCCGTCCTGGGGTGCCGACCTCTCAGGCATCGACTTCGAGAACATCTACTACTACATCAAGCCCACCGAGAAGCAGGCCGATCGGTGGGAAGACCTACCTTCCGAGATCCTCGACACGTGGGACAAGCTCGGCATCCCGGAGGCGGAGAAGAAGTACCTCGCCGGGGTTGGCGCGCAGTACGAGTCCGAGGTCGTCTACCACAAGCTCCAGCGACGATCTCGAGGCGAAGGGCGTGCTCTTCCTGGACATGGACTCCGGCCTGCGCGAGCACGAGCACATCGTCAAGCAGTACATGGGGACGATCATCCCGCAGAACGACAACAAGTTCGCCGCCCTCAACTCGGCCGTCTGGTCGGGTGGGTCGTTCATCTACGTGCCGCCCGGGCGTGAAGCATCGAGATGCCGCTCCAGGCCTACTTCCGCATCAACGCGGAGAACATGGGTCAGTTCGAGCGCACGCTGATCATCGTCGACGAGGGCGCGTACGTGCACTACGTCGAGGGCTGCACCGCCCCGATCTACTCGTCGGATTCGCTCCACTCGGCGGTCGTGGAGATCGTCGTCAAGCGCGAGGGGCGCTGCCGGTACACGACGATCCAGAACTGGTCGAACAACGTCTACAACCTCGTGACCAAGCGGGCCGTCGCGTACGACGACGCCACGATGGAGTGGGTGGACGGGAACCTCGGGTCGAAGGTGACCATGAAGTACCCGGCCGTGTGGCTGATGGGCGAGCGCGCGCACGGCGAAGTGCTCTCGATCGCGTTCGGCGGCAAGGGCCAGCACCAGGACGCCGGCGGCAAGGTAGTTCACGTTGCGCCGCGCACGTCGTCGGTGATCACCTCGAAGTCGATCTCGAAGGACGGCGGCCGCGCCGGCTACCGCGGGCTCCTGCAGGTGGCGAAGGGCGCGGTCGGCTCGAAGTCGAAGGTCGTCTGCGACGCGCTCATCCTCGACGAGGAGTCGCGCTCGGACACGTACCCGTACATCCAGGTGGACGAGAACGAGGTCGACCTCGGCCACGAGGCGACGGTCTCCAAGATCGGCGAGGAGCAGCTCTTCTACCTCATGAGCCGCGGGCTCTCCGAGGCCGAGGCGACCGCGATGATCGTGTCCGGCTTTGTCGAGCCGATCACGAAGGAGCTCCCGCTCGAGTACGCGGTCGAGATGAACCGGCTGATCCAACTGCAAATGGAGGGATCGGTTGGCTAACGCTGCCGCGGCGCTCCACGCGGCGATCGTGTCAGAGGTCAAGCTCGACGTGCACACACGCAGCGTCGGCTTCGCACGCACCTTCGAGTAGCGTCTTGAGGTATCACGGCGAGGTGACCTCGTCGATGGTGGACCTAGGGATGTCGAGGGCTGATGAGCGCCAGCGGGCGTCGGAGAGTCGTGATCACCGGAGTGGGCGCCGTAACGCCGCTGGGTAACGACGTACCGTCGAGTTGGGCGCAGCTCATCGCAGGTAGGGGGGCGGCCGGCCCGATCACGGCGTTCGACACCACCGGCTTCGCAGTCACATTCGCTTGCGAGGCGAAGGACTTCGAGCCGACGCAGTGGATCGAGCGCAAGCAGGCCAGGCGTATGGACCGGTTCGCGCAGTTGATCGTGGCCGCGGCGCAGCAGGCGCGGGCTGACGCCGGGATCGAGGTCGAGCAAGAGTGCGACCGAGTGGGCGTCTCCGTCGCGACCGCGATGGGCGGCCTCAAGTCGTTCGAGGATGCCTGCGAAACGCTGATCAAGCGAGGCCCCGGACGGGTCAACCCCTTTGCGATCCCCACGATCATTCCCAACATGGGCGCTGCCCAGGTCTCAATCGAGCTCGGCACGAAAGGTCCGCTCACATCCCAGTGCACCGCCTGCGCCGCCTCGACGATGGCGATCGGCGACGGCCTGGACGCGATCCGCCTCGAGCGTGCGGACGTCATGCTCGCCGGCGGCAGCGAGGCGCCGATCACGCGGGTCGGGATCGCCGGCTTCAGCGCCATGCGCGCGCTCTCGCAGCGAAACGACGACCCAGAGCATGCGAGCCGGCCGTTCGAGGCCGACCGCGACGGCTTCGTCATGGGCGAGGCCGGCGCAGTTCTCGTGCTCGAGGAGCTCGGCCACGCGACCCGGCGCGACGCGAGGATCTATGCCGAGCTCGTCGGCTACGGCGTCTCCTCCGACGCGCAGCACCTGACCGAGCCCGACCCGACGGGCCAGAGCCCGGCCCGTGCCATGCGCATGGCGTTCGCGGACGCAGGCATCTCGCCCGAGCAGATCGACTACATCAACGCGCACGGCACCTCAACCCCGGTCGGCGACGCGAGCGAGACGCGGGTGATCAAGCGCGCCCTCGGAGAGCACATCGCCCGGAGCGTGCCCGTCTCATCGACCAAGGGTGCGACCGGGCACACTCTCGGCGCTTCCGGTGCGGTCGAGGCGATCTTCTGCGCGCTCGCGATCCACGAAGGGGTGCTGCCGCCGACCATCAATTACGAGACACCCGATCCCGAGTGCGACCTCGACTACATCCCCAACGAGGCACGCCAAGCCGATGTCGGGATCGCCGTCTCGAACTCGTCCGGCTTCGGCGGGCACAACGCATCGATCGTGCTCCGCCGGTTCGCGGGATAGCGGCGACCTCCGGGTTATTTACCCAGTGAGGTCACGAGAGATCAGCTGAGGCCGTCTTGGGCCGGATGAGGTTATGAGCCGTTGCCTTCTGGGTCAACTGGGGCCAGTTTCGCACAGTTCCTACGCCTCAGATCTGGTGAGATCAGCTGAGGTCGGCTGAGGTGGGCAAAAGTCTTGCCAAAGGTTGAGCGGTCCTAGGCCGTGGTCTGGCGTCGAGCGATCGCTGTCGATCTCGAGGCCGTCGATGTCCAACAGCTGCGGCCACTCACCGTCGATCTTGCGGTGCTCAAGCTCCAGCGTCACGTCATCGCGCGCGCTGACTGGACGCACCCATCGCCAACGAACCGCTCGAGCCGCTGGTTCAAGTGACCGTGACTTCGAGCGAGCGACCAGGTTGGCACTGTCTCGGCCGCGGCCGCCGAGGAGACCGGACTCGCCCGCGGCACACCAGTCGTCGCGGGCACGATCCATGCCTGGGCCGACGCGTTCAGCGCCGGCGTTCGGGACGAGCTCGGGCAGATCTACGCCCTGACATCGCATTGCCGCCGCGGGGGAGGAAGTGCGTCGCAGTCCAGGCTCGAATGGCTGAAGGAAGCATCACTCGAACGTCGCTCGGAGATTCAACAGGTCGTCGACGACGACGTGCGCACCAGGGCCGATCACAGCAGTTGAGTCTCGCTCTTCCACGATCGCCGGGCCGTCGAACGCCGCGCCGCTGCGGAGTAGAGCCCGATCGAACGTCGGAGTATCAACGAGGCCACCGAGCTCGGAGAAGTACGCCTCACGTGACCCAGTTCGAGCGGCGGCGGCATCTCCACGGGCCGCTTCGTCGCGCCGGATGGAGATCGTCGGTTTCGGTCCAACCGCCGTCAAACGACACGTGACGATCTCGAGCGAGAGGTGTCTGTGAGCGTGCCCATACACACTCTCGTACGCGTTGTAGAAGAGCGGAGCGATGTCTCGCCCGACGTCGGCCCCCTCGAGTCGTGCGAATGGCAGCCCGAGCACGATTTCATGGCCTTGCCCCGCATGCCGCAGGTCCGCTTGTCGGATGAATTCCATCTCGTCGTCAGCGAGCCCCGCTCCCGTAAGCAGTCGCCTGCCCTCGATTTCCAGCTCCGCGTACACGGCATCGAACTCGCCGAGCCGGGACTGCGAAAACGGGCCGACCACGCTTCGAGCGAGTTCGAATGACGTCGGCGCAGTTAAGAACCCCAAAGCCGAAGTGACCCCAGCGCTCGCCGGAATGACGTATCCCTTCATTCTTAGCGCTCGCGCGATGGCGTCCGCGTGCACTGGGCCGGCACCACCGAACGCCATGAGGTACATGCGACGTGCGTCCGCCCCTCGTTCGGCGACGTGGATTCGGGTTGCCGCGATCATGTTCTCGTTCACGACCTGGTGGATGCCATACGCCGCTTGCATCAGGCCGATCCCCATTGGCTCCGCAATTCGCATGCCGACGGCGATCTTGGCGGAGTCCCTCGAGAGATGCATCCGACCCCCGAGGAAGTTCTCGGGATTCAGGTATCCGAGCAGGAGGTCGGCATCTGTGACGGTCGGTTCCACCCCACCAAGGCCATAACACGCTGGGCCGGGCTCGGCTCCCGCCGAGGCAGGACCGACCTTCAGAAGCCCAAGATCGTCGATCCGCGCGATGCTCCCGCCGCCTGCACCGATCTCGACGAGCTCGATTGAGCGAACCTGGACTGGGAACCCGCTGCCGCGCTTGAAGCGGTGGACGCGGGCGATCTCGAATGTACTCGCCATGGCCGGCTGGCCGCCCTTGATCAAGCACATCTTCGCCGTCGTCCCACCCATATCGAACGAGACGAGATCCGACTCGCCGATTAGTTCTCCGTAGTGAACGGCGGCGAGCACGCCCGCAGCCGGCCCCGACTCCACGAGCCGAATCGGAAAGCGGGACGCTGTGTCGAGCGTGGTTATCCCTCCGCTTGACAGCATGAGATAGAGATTGCGCGTAAACCCTGCTTCACGCAGGCGAGTACCAAGGGAGCTCAGATAGCCCTCTGCGAGAGGTTGAACGTATGCATTGCACACGGTCGTCGACATTCGCTCGTACTCGCGAATCTCGGGTGCGACCTCTGATGACAGTGACACGCTTCCAGCTCGCGGCCGAGTAGCGTGAGACGCGACGACAGTGCTGCGTACGCGGCCGCCTCAAGATCGAATCCGTGTCGACTGCTCGCCTCATGAGCTTCGTCGAGTGCTCGTATCGGGTTCGCAAGAACCTCATCTTCAAGACGGTCGAAGAGATCGTTCGAGACCTGCATAGAGGGATCGAGTGAGTTCCAATGAACACGGACAAGCTCCGGTGCCATGCCGAACGTTCGAGCAGACGACGGCGTGGTCGAGGGATCGATATCAACGCCCCGCTCCTCGAAAATGTCCTCGTCAATAAAGGCGGAGTTGAACACGATCCGCCTGAACAGGGGCATCCAGTCAGGCGGATTGACAGCCACCTCCCTCTCAACGAACTGACATGGATGAAGAATCGGCGCATCCGGCTGGTCCCTCTCGTGGAACATGTCCTCATGTCCCACCACGACGTACGCAAGCGCGGCGAGCATGTCTCGTATCGTTGAGCGGCGTTCCGAACGAATCTGCTGGAGCAACCAAAGCAGCTTGAGGCGTTGCCGAGGAGTTCCGCCCCGAAGAGCTCTCGCGTTCTTGAAGAAGGGACACCACGAGGCGTCGGCGCAGTCTGCGCACCCTTGCTCCTCCCACAGAGCCGAGCCCACCAGCCGCCGCAGAATCCTGTCGAAGAGCGAATCTTCGGACTCCAACGGCATCGTCGCTTCCGCGCGCTCGTTCAAATCGACCACCGCAAGCCGTACTGGCGTCGATGCCCGCCCAGCGTGAAGCCCCTCGCGTATGGCGTCAGCCAATGGCGCGAATGGCGCCTCCGGACCCAGGAATGCGCGAACGAGCAAGCCTTTGTTGATGCCGATGACGTAGACGCTTTGCTCGGCCTCTTGAGGGTTCCAGCTTGAAGACGTAAGCGGAGCCGCAAAGTCCGCCAGATCGTTTAGTGCAGACGCTGCCCTGTCCGTGGGGTCGCTCGGTTGCGTAGCGTCGTGCCTCAGCCGGATTGGGCGACCGGAGCGCGTCGCCTCGACTGCAGCGAGTCGACCCAAGAATGCGCTCTTTCCGTCGCCGGGGTTGCCCGTGATCAGCACGAGATCGAAGCAGTCGTCGACAATGTCCCGGCTCAGCCTCTCATCGAGAAGAGAGGGTTCGTAGGTGGCCTCGGCGAACCAGCGCGCCGTCTCGTCGCCGGGGTCCTCTGGACGAGCGACTGAGTTCTCGAACTCGTATGCGAGCTTCAGGATCTCAACGACCGCAGCGTTGCGGTTCGCCATAAGCGTCGCGCTCCCCTCGAGCCTCGGTTTGTCGGCCCCGGAGATCCTAGTTCCCCGTCATCTGCCACGAGGCGACGAGCGCTCGCTCGTTTTGTTTCGCACCCCATACGAACGCAATTCAGCGCCGCCGCGGCGCGCGCCTCTGCCACGAAAGATCACCGCGGGACACGTGGGAGTGCGGATAGGTCGGCGCAGGGGGGTGGGACGAAAACACCGCAGGTTCCATCGCCGTGGTCATTTGAAAGAGCCCACTCGGCCTGAGGCTTGACCGTCACGCAGCTCTCCCTCCGCTCCCTGCGCGACCTGCACCAGAGCCACACCCGTAGAGCCGAGCGCGACTTCGTCTGGGCGGAACGCCGTCCGTCCGCCTCGAATGCGCCGATCGTCTGTTGACGACATCTGGCCTACGGGCGACGGGTAGCTGCCAGCGGGCGCGAGTTCTCGAGATTCAGGTAGCGACGAGCAAGAGAGCCATGATGATCGCAATACCGAATCTTGTAGCCTTCATTTTCGGACTCCTCTAGGTCGCTTTACTTTTTGAAGTACGTGAGGCAGTCCGTCTTGGATTGAGCCCTCGGGCGGGTGCGGACGCGCCTCGCGCCGCCCTCGGTGGCAGCGCGGACGAGGACCGTCCACTCGCCTGGCGACATGGCGCCCCAGGACCGACGCGGATCGATCACGGGTTCACGCAGAACCGTGGCTCGGCGACTGATCCTCGGGGTTGGATCCTCGGACCGCCCCGGCCAACTGATCGGTTGCACGACCCGGCTACCGGATTCTGGAGCCAAAACTTGGGCAAAAGTGTTGCCCTTCGATAGCTGCCAGGTGAACAGAAAAGCCCCGTTTCCGGGGCCTTTCCAGTAGCGGGGGCAGGATTTGAACCTGCGACCTCCGGGTTATGAGCCCGGCGAGCTACCTGACTGCTCCACCCCGCGTCGCGGGCCCGAGTATAGCCGCTCGACGGCCGCTTGGACGCTCGCCGCCTCCCTAGACTCGGTCGAATGGCGCGGTTCGGCAGCTCGAGACAGGCCGAGTGACACATGAGGCTCGGAGTCGAGGCGGTGCTCGTCAACGGACGCCTGGTCAGAAGAGACATCGTCGTCGAGGACGGCAGGGTCGACGGCTACGGCCTCGCCTCCGCGGGTGCCAAGGGCATCGCGGTGCCGGGCTTCGTCGATCTCCAGGTCAACGGCTTTGCCGGAGTCGATTTCCTCGAGGCCGATGCCAAGGGCTACCGCCGCGCCGGCCGGGAGCTGCTCGAGACCGGGGTCACCTCGTATCTCCCGACCTTCGTCACGGCACCCGAAGAACGACTCCTGGCCGCTCTCCGCGAGGTGCCGTTAGAACTCGACGGACCGCGAGTCCTCGGAATCCACCTCGAAGGGCCGTTCCTCTCTCCTCGACGGCTGGGCATCCACGCCGCAGCCGCGCGCCGCGATCCCGACGTGCCGCTCCTCGACCGGCTTCTCGCTGCCGGCCCCGTCCGGCTCGTCACGCTGGCACCGGAGCTCGCGGGAGCGGACGAGCTCGTCGACCGCCTGCTGGAGCTGGACATTGCCGTCTCCTGTGGACACACCGACGCGACGGCAGAGGAGGCGAACGCAGCCTTCGACAGAGGCGTCCGCTCCGTCACCCACCTATTCAATGCGATGCGCCCGTTCCATCACCGCGACCCCGGGATCGCAGGGGCCGCGCTCGCCAGAGACGACGTCATCGTGCAGATCGTGCTCGACGGCGCCCACCTGGCCCCCGAGACGATAGCCCTCGTCAGGCGCGCGGCCTCCGGACGTGTCGCGCTCGTCACCGACGCGACCGCCGCCACGGGCACGAGCGGCGGCCGCTACCGGCTCGCCGGGATGGAGATCGAGGTCCGAGACGGAGGTGCCCGCGGGCGCGACGGCGTGCTTGCGGGCGGCATTGTGACCATGATCGAGGCGATCCGGAACCTCCACGGTCTCGGGGCGTCCTTCGAAGAGGCAGTTGGGGCGGCGACCGAGGTCCCGGCGCGACTCCTTCGCCACCCGGTCGCGGGACGGATCGAGATCGGATGCCCCGCCGACCTCGTCGTGCTCGGCGACGACCTCCAGATCGAGCGCGTCCTTGTCGAGGGCCGCGATCGTCTCGCCAGCTGAGACCAGGCTCCCGACTCGGTGAGAAGGAGCGCATCGCATCGTGGCCGTCCCGGATGCGCACATCGGGATCTCGAGCGACACTCGCATCATGAGTAGCCGTGTGCTCACGGCGGCAGCTGTGTTCATGGTCGCCGCCGCAATCGGGGTCGGTGGTGCCGGCGCGACGCAGGCGCGGCTCGCCCGTGTCGACGTCTACGCGCCGCGAGGAGCTGTCGGCCCGATCTGCTCTCGTGTGCTCCCGCTCCCGAGGACGGTTCGCGCTCCGGCGGTGCTGGGCGGCGCGATGCGGGCGCTCGTCCGCGGGCCGACCCGTGCGGAGCGGGCGCGCGGCTACGGCGGCTGGTTCTCCGCGAAGACGGCCGGGAGCTTCCGGAGCGCGCGCATCTCGAACGGGGTCGCGTACGTCGACTTCAGGAACTTCTCGCGGCAGATCCCGAACGCGTCGAGCTCATGCGGCAGCGCGCTCCTTCTCGCCCAGCTCGACCGTACCGCCAAGCAGTTCCCGACCGTGCGCCGGACCGTGTACTCGTTCGACGGGAACGCACGCGCCGTCTACGAGTGGCTCCAGCGCTCGCCCCCAGCGAGTTGAGCGCTCCCGGTCCGCGCTACGGCGAATAGCTGAGCGTCGGCGCCGCCGGCTCGCGTGTCTGTGATGCCACCTTGTCCAGAATCGCCTCCAGGAGCCGTCCTGACGAGAGGACGTGCTCGCGGGCGAGCACCCGCGCTCCCTGCGGGCTCCGAGCGGCGATCGCCTCGCGGATCGCGCGATGCTGCCGGTCGTTCTTCTGGTACAGCTCGTCGAGGTCGGCGCCGGTCGCCCATACGGGCTTGACGAGGAACGTCCGCCGCGCCGCCTTCGCCATCCGCTCGATGAGCGGCACGTTCGCGGCCGCGTAGATCACGTCGTGGAAGGCATGGTTCGCGTGCAGCCACTTCCGCGCGAGCTGGAGGTCCTGCCGCCCCGCGTGGCTCATCTCGACGAGCTCGCGCGTCGCGTCGCTGAACGCACGCTCCGCCTCTTCGAGGGCGGCCAGGCCGTCGAGCGACATCTTCGGCGTCGCGATCTCGGTCGCGAGGCTCTCGAGCTCTGCCCGGACGAGGAACGCCTCGCGGAGCTCGTCGCGGGCGAGCATCCGCACTCGAACGCCGCGGTTCGGCTCGAACGAGACGAGGCCGAGTGCCGCGAGGCGCCGCAGGGCCTCGCGCACCGGCGTCCTCGATACCTGGAACTGCTCGGAGAGGTGCTCCTGGCGAAGCACGCTCCCGGGCGGGATCTCGCCCGTGACGATCGCCTCCTCGAGCGCGAGCGCGATGTCGTCGGCCTTCGTGCTCGCATCGGTCACGGCGTCGACTCCAGGAGCCGCTCGTACGCGGGCAAGGTGAGGAACTCCGTGAACTCCTCCCGGAGCGCGACGCGCTCGAACAGCGCTCGCGCGTCCGCAACGACGGGGTCGTCTGGCAGCTCCGCCACGACCTCGTCCATGACCTCGACGACGTCGTTGCGGTCGACCCGGCCGTGGCTAATCCACTGCCAGATCTGGGAGCGGGAGATCTCCGCGGTGGCCGCGTCCTCCATCAGGTTGTCGATGGCGGCTGCGCCGACACCCGAGAGCCAGGATGCCAGGTAGCGGACACCGACGGACACGTTCCCGCGTACGCCGTCCTCCGTGACCTCGCCGGGCGTGGCGGCCACGTCGAGGAGATCCGCCGCCTCGACCTCGACGTCGTCGCGCAGCCGGTCGAGCTGGTTCGGGCGATCCCCCAGCACCGAGTCGAACACCTCTTCCGCCACGGGAACGAGGTCCGGGTGCGCGACCCACGTGCCGTCGAAGCCGTCACCCGACTCGCGGAGCTTGTCCTCCCGGACTCGGGCGAGTGCGATCTCGTTCACCTCCGGGTCGCGCCGGCTCGGGATGAACGCCGCCATCCCGCCCATCGCGTGCGCGCCACGGCCGTGGCAGGTGCGGACGAGGAGCTCCGTGTACGCACGCATGAACGGCACGGTCATCGTCACCTGCGCGCGATCGGGGAGGACGAACTCGTCCCGGTCCCGGAACTTCTTGATCACCGAGAAGATGTAGTCCCAGCGGCCGGCGTTGAGCCCGGCCGAGTGCTCGCGCAGCTCGTACAGGATCTCGTCCATCTCGAAAGCGGCGAGCACGGTCTCGATCAGGACGGTCGCCTTGATCGTGCCCCGTTCGAGCCCGAGGTGCTCCTGGGCGAGCACGAAGGCGTCGTTCCAGAGCCGTGCCTCGAGGTGGCTCTCGAGCTTCGGGAGGTAGAAGTACGGGCCGGTTCCGTCCCCGAGCAGACGGTCGGCGTTCCGCCCGAGGTAGACGCCGAAGTCGAACAGGCTCGCGGAGACGGGACGGCCGTCGATCTCGACATGTCGCTCCTCGAGGTGCCAGCCGCGCGGACGGACGAGCAGCACGGCGACGTCGTCGCTCAGCGTGTAGCGCTTGTCACCGGCCTCGAGCGAGATCGTGCGCTCGATCGCATCCGTGAGGTTGAGCTGGCCGCCGACGACGTTCTCCCAGGTCGGCGAGTTCGCGTCCTCGAAGTCGGCCATGTACGTCTGCGCACCGGAGTTGAGGGCGTTGATCACCATCTTCCGGTCGCCGGCCGGGCCGGTGATCTCGACGCGGCGGTCATGGAGATCCGCAGGGACGGGTGCGATGCGCCAGTCGCTGCGCCGGATGTCTGCCGTCGAGGTGAGGAAGTCCGGCAGCTCGCCGGCGGAGATCCGCTCCTGACGCTCCGCGCGGGCGCGAAGCAGCTCGAGCCTCCTGTCGCCGAGCTCCCGCTCGAGCGCGGCCACGAGCGACAGCGCGGTCGGCGTGAGCACGCCGGCCTCGTCGCGAGCTCGAACCTCGATGCCCGGCGCGATGCTCGTGCTCACGCCGGGAGCGCCTGCTCGAACTGAGCTTCCTCCGTCGAGCCCCTGAGCGCGAGGGTGGAGCTCTCGCCGCCCGTGATCGTCGCGAGCACGGCGTCGAAGTAGCTCGCGCCAGCCTCGCGCTGATGCCGAGTCGCGCTGTAGCCGTGCTCCTCGAGCGCGAACTCCTGCTCCTGGAGCTTGACGTAGGCGCTCATCCCCTCCTGCGCGTAGCCGCGCGCGAGGTCGAACATCGAGGAGCAGACGGCATGGAAGCCCGCAAGCGTCACGAACTGGAATCTGTATCCCATCCCGGCGAGCTCCCGCTGGAACGACGCGATCGTGCGGTCGTCGAGATGGCGCTTCCAGTTGAACGACGGCGAGCAGTTGTACGCGAGCAGCTTGCCGGGGTAGCGGGCGTGGATCGCCTCCGCGAACGCGGCCGCCTCGTCGAGGTCCGGCGTGGACGTCTCGAACCAGAGGAGGTCTGCATAGGGCGCGTAGGCCAGAGACCGCGCGATCGGCGCGGCGATCCCCGGCTCGACGCGGAAGAACCCTTCGGGGGTCCGCTCGCCGGTCAGGAACGGGTGATCGTTCTCGTCGACGTCGCTCGTCAGGAGGGTCGCGGAGAGCGCGTCGGTGCGGGCGACGAGGATCGTCGGCACACCGAGCACGTCCGCAGCGAGGCGGGCGGAGACGAGCGTCCGGACGAAGTGCGAGGTCGGGACGAGCACCTTGCCGCCGAGGTGGCCGCACTTCTTCTCCGACGAGAGCTGGTCCTCGAAGTGCACGCCTGCGGCGCCCGCCTCGATCATCGCCTTCATCAGCTCGAAAGCATTCAGCGGACCGCCGAACCCCGCCTCGGCGTCGGCGACGATCGGCGCCATCCAGTACGTGCCGTTCCGCCCCTCGGACGAGTCGATCTGATCGGCGCGCAGGAGCGCGTTGGAGAGCCGCTGCACGAGCGCCGGCGCGCTGGACACGGGATAGAGGCTCTGGTCCGGATAGGTGTGCCCGGCCAGGTTCCCATCGGCCGCGACCTGCCAACCCGAGAGGTAGATCGCCTGCAGGCCCGCCTTCACCATCTGCACGGCCTGGGCGCCGGTCAGCGCGCCGAGCGCGGCGACGTACGGCTCCGAGTGCAGCAGGCGCCAGAGGCGCTCTGAGCCCAGCCGCGCGAGCGTGTGCTCGACGTGGAAGCGACCTCGCAGCCGCTCGACATCGGCCTCCGAGTACGGCCGCTCGATCCCCGCCCACCGGTCGTGCCCGTTCGTCGCGTTCGCCCCCATCGCCGCCGCCTCCCTCGTTCGATCGTTGTCGATTGCGCTTTTCGGATCCTAAACGAGGTCCCGGATACGATTGCAACCCACTTTTGGCCAGGTATCCGCTTTTCTTGGATCCAAAACGACGACACTGTCGAGCCGCTGCCGGCCGAGAGGCCCTGGAAAACGGCGTTGGTACGATCGTCCGCATGGTGCTCCTCGCCTTCCTGGCGGCGCTCGTCGTCGTCCTCGCGGCCCTCACCTTCGCGGTCGTGGGCGCAATCGGGCTCTGGCGGCAGGCAAAGCGCACAGGCGGCGCTATCGGCGGAGAGCTCGAGTCCTTCGAGGAGAAGACTGCGCAGGCGGAGCGGCACATGTCCGAGTTCGAGAGCTCGAGCAAGGACCTCGAGCAGGCACTGGAGCGCCTGCGGGTGTCCCAGGCGCGGCTCCGCGTCCTCGTCGCTGCGGTCGAGCGCGCCCAAGACCGCGTGCGCTGGATCCGGGTGTTCGTCCCGAGGTAGCGCCACTTCGTGCCCCGCGTCGCTGCGGTCGACCTCGGAACGAACGCGACCAGGCTCCTCGTCGCCGACGTGGAGGCCGGTCGTCTCGACGACGTCGTCCGCCGACTGACGATCACCGGCCTGGGCGAGGGCGTCGACGAGCGTCGTCGCCTCCTTCCCGTCCCGATCGCCCGCGTGCGGAACTGCCTCTCCGACTACCGTCGCGAGCTGGAAGCGGCCGGCGCGACGCGAACACTCGCCATCGGCACGAGCGCGGTCCGCGACGCCGAGAACGGCGAGGCGTTCCTCAGCGAGATCGAATGGAGCTACGGGTTCACGACTCGGTTGCTGACCGGCGTCGATGAGGCGGCGCTCAGCTACCGCGGTGTCACGGCCGGCCGCGAGACGGCCGACGGCACGCTGATCGTGGACATCGGCGGCGGCTCAACCGAGCTCGTCATCGGCGAGGGTGGCGTTCCTGCGAGGTCGGCGAGCATCGACGTGGGCTGCGTCCGGCTGACGGAGCGCTTCCTCGGCTCCGATCCTCCGAGCGCGCCCGAGCTCGCCGCCGCGGGCGCGTACGTCCGCGTCCTCCTCCCCCCTCTCGAACCGAGGCACGCGATCGGGGTCGCGGGCACCGTGACGACGCTCGCCACGTTCGACCTCGAGCTCACCGAGTACGACCCCGCGCGAACGCATGGGCACGTGCTCTCGCGCAGCGCAGTCGACCGCGAGCTCGCCAGACTGAGTGCGATGATCCTCGAGGAGCGGCTACGGGTGCCCGGCCTCGAGCCGGCTCGCGCACCGGTCATCGTCGCCGGCATCGTCGTGCTCCGAGAGGTCATGCACGCGTACGAGCTCGAGACGATCGAGGTCAGCGAGCACGACATCCTCGACGGCGCCGCACTCGCCGCCGCGGAGCTCCCGGAGCCGGAGGAGGGCGACGTGCCGCCGGGCGCCTACACCTGCTGCTAGCTCCGGCGAGGGTCGCGGCGCTACGCGGCGGGGAGCAGAGGGTCGTCGTCCTCGTCCGGCGGCTCTTCGTCCTCGGCAAGCCTGCGCTGGAGGACGCTGCGAGAGAGCACGCCGACGAGCCGCCCCTCACCGTCGACGACGGGCACACGCTCCGCGTCCTGCTCCTCGAGGAAGCGAAAGGCCTCTTCGACGGGCACGTCGGGGCCGATCGTGTAGTGCGGCGGCTCGGCGATACCTCCGAGCTGCGTCTCGCGCGGATCCCGCCCGGCGGCGACGACCTCCCGCACGAGCGTCTTCCGGGTGACGACGCCCACGAGCCGGTCACCCTCCGTCACGTACACCGCACGAACCTCGGCGCGCTGGAGCAGTTCGCCCGCTTCCTGCGCGGATGCGTCCGCGGGAAGAGTCCGCGGCTCGACGACCATGGCCTCGCGGACGGTGCTCACGAGCCGCTCACGGGAAGATCCCCCGTGCCTCAAGCGCGTCGGACACGTCGTGGATCCCGGCGACGAGAGCGGAGGTGCGCAGCGAGCTGCCGCGCTTGTCGGCGAGTTCCCACACACGGTCGAACGCGTCGCTGAGCTTCTCCGCGAGCTTCGCGCGAATCTCGTCGCGCGTCCAGAAGAGCCGCCCGATGTCCTGCACCCACTCGAAGTAGGAGACAGTCACGCCCCCGGCGTTTGTCAGGATGTCTGGAAGGACGGGGATCCCGCGTTCCTGGAGGACCGCGTCCGCGGCGATCGAGGTCGGCCCGTTCGCGCCCTCGGCAATCATCCGCGCTCGGAGCCTCGGCGCGTTCTCGGCCGTAATCTGATCCTCGCGCGCCGCGAGGACGAGAACGTCGCACTCGAGCTCGAGCAGCTCCTCGTTCGACACGCGACGTCCCGCCGTCGAGGCCGCGAGCGAGCCGTTCTCCAGGACGTATGCCTGCAGCGCCGGGACATCGAGGCCGTCGTCGTCGTGGAGCCCTCCGGACACGTCCGAGACGGCGATCACGGACGCGCCCCGCTCGTGCAGCTCGTGCGCGGCGATCCCGCCAACGTTCCCGAACCCCTGGACGACGCAGCGCAACCCTTCGATCGGCCAATCGAGACGCTCGCACGCGCGCCCGATCACCATGACGACGCCGGCGCCCGTCGCCTCGTGGCGGAAGACCGATCCGCCGATCGCGATCGGCTTGCCGGTCACGATCTCGGGGACCGCATAGCCACGCTGCATCGAGTAGGTGTCCATCATCCACGCCATCGTCTGCTCGTTGGTGGCCATGTCCGGGGCGGGGATGTCCGCCTGCGGGCCGATCACGGGCAGGAGCTCCGAGGTGAAGCGCCGCGTGAGCCGCTCGATCTCGCCACGCGACAACGCATGCGGATCGCAGCGGACTCCCCCCTTCGCGCCTCCGTAGGGGAGCCGGAGGAGCGCGCATTTCCACGTCATCCACATCGCGAGAGCAGCGCACTCCCCGAGCGTGACCTCCTCGTCGTAGCGGATCCCGCCCTTCGTCGGCCCGAGGATGCTCGAGTGCTGGACGCGATAGCCGGGGAAGACGACGCGCCGGCCGTCGTCCATCCGCACGGGGATGCTGACGATGATCGCCCGCTCCGGGAAGCGGAGCCGCTCCGCGACGTCGTCCTCGATGTCGGCGGTGGCGATCGCCTGGTCGAACTGCGCGACTGCCATGCGGTAGAGGGGCGTGTCCCACTCGAGATGGGCTTCGCCAAGCGCTTCCGGCAGGCTCGCCACGGCCGGCGGAGTGTACCGGCGGGCGGGGGCGCCTCCCGCTCGCCAAGCCGAAGGGCCGCGCTCGAGGGGCGAGGTGCCGGGGGCGGGACTCGAACCCGCACGCCCCCAGTGGGGACACCCGCTTTTAAGGCGGGCGCGTCTCACCCGTTCCGCCACCCCGGCGGACCGAGTGTACGACCTCGACCCGGTCCTAGACGCCGCCGGGCTGGAGCGCGCTCAGCGGCTCGCCCTCGGGCCCGCGCCCGCGGTAGGCCTTGATAAACGCCTCGATCGCACCGTCGTTCACCTGCGTGCACTTGGCGAGATGGCCGGTGCCGACCTCCGCGCTGCCCGGGTTGGTAGACGTCCAGGCGCCGATCGCGATCTTGCTCCCAAGCTCGGGCAGCGGCGCTACGACGAGGCCGCGCGGATCCTTGTCGTAGATCGTGCGCAGCCGGTCCGAGGTGTCCGCCGGCGTCTTCGAGCCGTAGAGCATGTAGACGCCGCCGTGCTCGAGGTTGTGCAGGACGCGGGCGAGCTGCAACGGCTGCGTGTAGAAGCCGTACACCGCCGGGACGTAGTAGTGCGGCCCCGAGGTCGGCGGGAACGAGTTCCACTGCTTCGGCCGTGCGTTGGCGTTCGTGATGTGCTGACGGGAGACGCCGGGGTACTCGTTGTAGGTGCACCCGGCGGCCTCGAGCTTGCTCTGCACGGACGAGGAGCCCCCGCTGAAGCCGACGACGACGAGAGCCACGATCGCGGCGAGGAGCAGCGCCGCGCCGCCCGCGAGAGCGATGAGGAGGTGTCGCCTCCGGTCGGCGTCGCTCGAGTGCTCCCCGCGCTGGCGCGGGGCCTTCACCTGGCGGGGAGCCTTGACGCGGGGCTTGTCGGCCATGCCGCGGCGAGGGTAGCAGCACCCCCTGTTGCGTCCGGATTGCGTAAGCGGCGCCGTCCGCAGGCCCGATTACCGTTCGTCGACCCGATGGTCATCCTCGCTCTCCTCATCGGTCTCGCAGCCGGAGCACTCGGTGTCTTCGCCGTCGTCGCGCGCCCCGCGCTGCTCGAGCGCCGGCGTCGAACGGACGAGGTGATCGCACTCGAACGGCGACTCGCGGAGACGTCCGCGCGGCTCGAAGCGGCCGAGACGGGAGCCGACGAGCGCATGGTCAACGCCTTCAAGGACATGTCCGCGCAGGCCCTGCGCGAGAACTCGACGACGTTCGCCGAGCAGACGATGGGACGTCTCGACCAGTACGTAAAGCCGCTGAAGGAGTCGCTCGCCAAGGTCGAGACGAACGTGCAGACGCTCGAGGAGCGCCGTCAGCGCGCATACGGCGAGATCCACAAGGAGCTCGACCTGCTCCGCCAGTCGAGCGAGGGCCTTCGGACACAGGCGGGCAACCTCGTGACGGCGCTCCGCGCGCCCCACGTGCGCGGTCGCTGGGGAGAGGTGCAGCTCCGGCGCGTCATCGAGCTCGCCGGGATGGTCGAGCACTGCGACTTCGAGGAGCAGCAGACGACGACCGACGCGGACGGAAACGTGCTGCGTCCCGACGTGGTCGTCCACCTGCCGGGGTCGAAGCACGTCGTCATCGACTCCAAAGTGCCGCTGGTCGCGTACCTCGACGCGTTCCGGGACGACATCACGGACGATGCACGGAGAGCGTTCCTCGTCGACCATGCCCGTCACGTGCGCGAGCACATCCAGAAGCTGAGCCAGAAGGCGTACTGGCGGCAGCTTCCGGGGACGCCGGAGCTCGTGGTCATGTTCCTGCCTGACGAGACGTTCATGCGCGCTGCGCTCGAGCAGGACTCCTCGCTCGAGGAGCTCGCCTGGTCGAACAACGTCGTCCCCGCGTCGCCGACGAATCTGATCGGGCTCCTGCGCGCGATGCACTACGGGTGGAACCAGGAGACGATCGCGGAGAGCGCGCGCGAGATCAGCGACCTCGGTCGCGAGCTGTACAAGCGCCTCGCGACGATGGGCGCGCACTTCTCCAAGCTCGGCCGGTCGCTCGAGGGCTCGGTCGACGCCTTCAACAAGACGGTCGGGTCGCTCGAGCGCCAGGTCCTCCCCCAGGCGCGACGTTTCGAGACGCACGGGATCACCGGGATCGAGCCACCCGAGCTCCATCCGATCGAGCGTCAGACCCGCGCGCTCACCGCCGCAGAGCTCGTCGACCCGGACGAGCCGGCGATCGAGATCGTCGCCAGCGGCGTCGACGCTGCCTGATTCGTGCGGCGGCCTGGCGGAAACGCTGCTGCAAACGGGAACATTCGGCCCTCTGCGGCCGTTGAACCAAGTGTCGCCCTGGACGACTGGGGCATGATCTCTCTGGAGGACCTGACGTGAGTGACGTGCGCGACGTGATCATCATCGGTGGCGGCCCGGCGGGCTTCACTGCCTCGCTGTACACGGCCCGCGCCAACCTCCACCCCCTCGTCATCGAAGGGTTCAACTGGGGCGGCCAGCTCATGATCACGAGCGACGTCGAGAACTACCCCGGCTACGCGGACGGCGTCCTCGGCCCGGCGATGATGGCCGACTTCCGTCGCCAGGCCGAGCGCTTCGGCGCCGAGTTCCTGACCGACGACGTGACGCGGGTCGACTTCTCGGAGCGGCCGTTTCGCGTCTACGTCGGAGACGACGAGCACCGCGCAAAGGCGGTCATCGTCGCCACCGGCGCGAGCGCGCGTCAGATCGGCATCCCCTCCGAACAGACGCTCCAGGGGCGCGGCGTCTCCTACTGCGCCACCTGCGACGGCGCGTTCTTCCGTGACAAGGTCGTGGTCGTCGTCGGCGGGGGCGACTCGGCGATGGAGGAGGCCACCTTCCTCACGCGCTTCGCGAGCAAGATCTACCTCGTCCACCGTCGCGACGAGTTTCGCGCCTCCCCGATCATGGTCGACCGGGCGCGCGAGAACGAGAAGATCGAGTTCGTCCTGAACACCGTCGTCGACGAAGTTCTCGGGACGGACGACCGACGCGTGACGGGCGTCCGGCTCCGGGACACGGCCTCCGGCGAGACGACCGAGCTCGCCGCCGACGGGCTCTTCGTCGCCATCGGACACGACCCGAACACGGCGCTCTTCCTCGACTGGCTCGACCACGACGAGCAGGGCTACCTCTCACCCGAGCCCGGCTCGACGAGGACGAACATCGAGGGCGTCTTCGCCGCCGGCGACGTCCAGGACCATGTCTACCGGCAGGCGGTCACGGCCGCGGGCTCTGGCACGATGGCCGCGCTCGACGCGCAGCGGTTCCTCGAAGAGGAGAGCCACCACCCGGCGTCCCCCGCCTCGAGCGGCGCCGACGCACTGGCTCCAGCAGCGCGCAGCTAGAGCTCCTCTCTCCAGCCTCCACCGAGAGACTCGGAGGCTCTCCGGCCGAAGCCGGCGCTACCCTCGCGGCACGTTGAGCGGGCTCTGGATCGACCTCCTCGACCCGACACGCGAGGAGCTGCTCGGGGCGCTTCCCGACGGAGTCGATCCGGACGTCGTCGACGTCCTCGCAACGCGCGCCGGAGGCGTGCGAGAGCCCCGCCCCTTCCTCGAGGGCCATGGCGGCTACGTGGTGGGCGCGTTCTTCGACGCGCTTCCGAGCGGTGACGACGGACGGATCTCGTACCGCGAGGTGTCCGTCGTCGCGACGCCCGACCTGCTCGTGACCGTCCGGAAGTCGCCGTCAGAGTGCGAGCCGTGGCACACCGAGCCGCTCGCGGGCCCGGCAGCTGCGGGCGCAAGCGCCGGCGAGCTTCTCTTCCGCGTGGTCGACGACGTCGCGGAGTCCTTCCTCGACGTCGTGGACGCCGCCGACGCGGGCATCGACACGCTCGAGGACCACATCGAGGACTGGCCGAGCGAGCAGGTCAGGAGGCACCTCGGCGCCCTCCGCCACGACCTTCTGCACGCACGTCGCACGGTCGGAGCCACGCGCTCGGCCGTTCGCAAGATCGTGGACAAGCGGCTCGACGTCGGCAGCGAGAGGCTCTTCCCGGAGGAGGTGGAGCGCATGTTCGCGGACACGTACGAGACGCTGTTCCGGGCGGGCGAGGACCTCGACGTCGCGCGCGACCTGCTCTCGAGCTCCCGCGACTACCACCAGTCGGTGATCGCTGAGCGCCAGAACGACATCGTCAAGACGCTGACCGTGATCGCGTCGCTCGTCCTCGTGCCGTCCCTGATCGTCGGCTTCTACGGTCAGAACTTCATGGGAGAGTTCGACCGGCCGTTCTGGACGTTCGGCATCTCCCTGGGACTCATCCTCGGCTCGACGCTCCTCCAGCTCGTGATCTTCCGCTGGCGCCGCTGGATCTAGGGGCTGGTCAGCTCCGCCGGCCGCTCGCCTGCGCGCCCGGCATCGTCCTCCCGGCCGTCATGCGGCGGCTCGATCGTCACGTTCGGAAGGATCCGATCGAGCCAGCCGGGGATGTACCAGGTGCGCTCGCCCATGAGGGTCATGAAGGCGGGGATGAGCGTCATCTTCACGACCAATGCGTCAGTGAGGATCGCGAATGCGAGCAGCAGGCCGAACTCCTTCGAGATGCGGTCGGGCGTGAGGATGAAGGCGGAGAAGACCGTCGCCATGATGATCGCCGCGGCGACGATGACTCGGCCGATCGCAGCGATGCCGTGCTCGACAGCCTCTCGCGTCGGTAGGCCATGGACGTGTTCCTCGCGTATGCGGCTCGCAAGGAAGACCATGTAGTCCATCGACAGCCCGAAGAGGATCGCGAATGCGATCGGCGGGACGAACGTTTCGATCGGCCCCGTCTTGTCGAGTCCGGTCAGACCCATCCCATAGCCCTCCTGGATCACCAGGGTGAGGACACCGAACCCGATGAACGCCGACAGGATGGTCGTGATCGCCGCCGTCAGCGACACGACGATCGAGCGGAAGGCCATCGCGAGCACGATGAACGTGACGCCGATGATGTAGAGCAGGAATAGCGGAAGGCGCTGCATGATCCGGTCGGCGATGTCGATGAACGCCGCGTTCAGGCCCGACACGTAGACGGCGGCCTGGCTGTCGTTGGTCACCGACGGCACGACGTCGTCGCGCAGCCGCTTGACCAGCTGCGCAGTCTGCTCATCCTGCGGTGCCGAGTCCGGCGTGACGAACACGATTGCGACCGTCTTCGCCTTGTTGAACTGCGGCTTCACGACCGAGTCGACGTCCTTGAGTCCACGGACGGCGTCGTAGACGCGCTGCGGAGCGCCGTGGTCACCGTTCACGGCGACGACGATCGGAATCGGGCCGTTGAATCCCGGGCCGAAGCCCTCTGCGAGCAGGTCGTACGCACGACGAGCGGTCTGGTTGGTCGGCTGCGTTCCCTGGTCGGACGCACCGAGCCGCACGAGCGCCGACGTCGCGGCGAGCACCAAGCCGGCGACGAGCAGGATCCAGAAGACCGGCTTGGCGTTGCGGGTCACGAAACGGCCCCAGCGAGCGATGAGCGTCCTCTCGCGTCCTGCCTCCGAGTCGTCGATCGGCTTAAGAAACGGCACCTTCAGTCGGTCGACCTTGTGGCCCAGCTTCGCGAGCACCGCGATCAGGAGCGAGTTCGCGATGAGCACCGTCGTCAGAACCCCGAGGGCCGCGCCGATGCCCAGCTTCGTGATGAAGTCGAGCCCGAAGAACGCGAGCCCCGTGACGGAGATGGCAACCGTGAGACCCGCAAAGAGCACTGCGCGCCCTGCCGACGATCCGGCCTCCGCCGCAGCGTCGCGAGGCGAGAGACCCTCGTGCAGGAGCTGTCTGAACCGGGTGACGATGAAGAGCGAGTAGTCGATCCCTACGCCGATCCCGATCATCGACACGAGAATCGGCGTGATCGTGTTGATGTCGGTCAGCCCGGCGATGATGAAGAGCAGGATGAACGCCGTCCCGACGGCCACGATGGCGAGCGCGATCGGGATCGAGGTCGCGACGAGGGTGCGGAAGACGATCAGGAGCACGATGAAGGCGGCCATGAACCCGAGCAGCTCCTGGATCCCCTGTTGGATCGGCGGCGACTCCGCCTCGCCGTTGAACTCGGCGGTCACGCCAGCCGGCTCCACCGCCTCGCGCACGGCATCCTCGACAGCGACTACCTGGGATCGATCTGCGGTCTCGATCGTCTCCGAGAACTGCGCCTCTGCGTACGCGATTCGTCCGTTCTTCGAGAACGTCCGCTTCGCGAACGGGTCGCCGACACTGTCGATCCCCGCCTTGCCGTTCTTCGGCTTGTACTCGGTCCTGAGCTTCGCGACGGCGGCCTCGATGGCCTGCTTGCGCGCGGGAGTGTCGAGACGCTGGCCCTGTGGCGCGGCGAAGACGAGGTTCAGGACGGAGCCCTCCTCGGACGCGAACTGCGACTTGATCAAATCGGTCGCCTTCTGCGTGTCCGAGCCCGGGATCTCGAACTTGTCCTTGAGGCCGCCGCCGATGGTGACCACGAGGACGATGAGCCCTGCGAAGATCGCCAGCCAAGCGAGGAAGACCCGCCGCGGGCGTGATGCGCAGATGCGGTACCAGCTCGCGAGCGCGCCGGTCGAGCTTCGCTCGTGCGCCGCAGAGCGGTCCGCTCCAGCCGGCGCCGCCATCGTCGCCCCGGACCCCGTTGGCTCGATATCCAGTTCTCTGCCGTCGTCGGCCATGGTGAACCCCCCTCGCGGTACTCCTTCTCAGTGCTTCGACTCGACTGACGAGCGCAACTCATCGGTCCGTCACCTGAACCGAGAGCACGCCTGAGAATTTGGGAGGTTACCGACTCGAGGCCGCCACGCGCAGGACGCCGTCCGTAGCGAGGCGGGACGAGGGGCAGAGCTCCTCGAGAACGCAGTCCACACAGAGCGGCCTCCGTGCGTCGCAGATCCGGCGGCCGTGCCAGATGAGGAGATGCGGGAAGCGCGCCCAATCGGCGCGCGAGACGACCATCTGCAGGTCGCGCTCGATCTTCACCGGGTCGTCTTTGCGGGTGAGCCCGAGCCGTTGCGAGAGGCGGCGAACGTGTGTGTCGACGACGATGCCTTGCGCCTGGCCGAGCTCGGCGGCGACCACGTTCGCGGTCTTGCGCGCGACCCCGGGCAGGGTCACGAGCTCGTCGAGGCGGCTCGGCACCTCGCCGTCGTACTCCTCGAGAAGACGCCGCATAGTCCCGCGGATCGCCTTCGCCTTCTGGCGGAAGAAGCCGGTCGCGTAGATGTCGCGCTCGAGCTCCTCCTGTGGGACGGCGAGGTAGTCCTCCGGCTTGCGGTACTTCCGGAAGAGGCTCTCCGTGACGCGGTTGACGTTCGTGTCGGTCGTCTGCGCGGAGAGCATCACCGAGACGAGCAGCTCGAGATCCGAGCGGAAGCGAAGCGCGATCTGGGCGTCAACATGCTCGGCCGCGAGGCGCTCGACGATCGGCCCGATCCGCTCGCGACGGCGTCCGAGCCCGCGACGGCGAGCCTCCCGGACGTAGCTACGCGCCACGCAGGGACTCGAAGTACGCCGCCGTCTCGGCAGCCGCGGGCGGATCGACGAGATCCGAGAGGACCTGCTCCGAGACGGGCGCACCGAGCCTCTCGCACGCTGCTGCCGCGCGGCCGACGTCGTACTCGCTCCTCCGGAAGTCGACCTCGGGCCCGAGTACGGCCCAGTACGCTCCCGGCCGGCCCTCGTACGGCAGCCCGACGCTCCCCGGATTCACGATCCGGAGCCCGGTCGGCAGCCGCCGGTCGTACTGCATGTGGGTGTGGCCGCAGAGGACGACGTCCGCGTCGACCCTCCCGAACAGCTCGACGAGATCGCTTTCCGGCGTGATGCTCGTGTAGACCGGCTCGTCCGAGCTGGGCGTCGAGTGGCAGGCGAGGACTCGTCCGAGGCCGTCGACGTCGAGCTCGAGCGTCATCGGCCACGTGGCCGCGGTCTCCAGCCGGGCGTTTCCGAGCCGATCGGCACACCAGATCGCCAGCGGCCCGAAGCGGTCGCTGCGATAGACGACCTCGCGATCTGCGTTTCCGTGCACGATCTTCGCCCCGCGCGCCTCGACGAGGTCGAAGACCTCGACGGGCCACGGCCCCGAGATCGTGTCGCCGACGACGAGGAGCGCGTCCACGTCCTCGCGGTCGACGTCGGCGAGCACGGCTTCGAGCGCCGGAAGGTTCCCGTGGATGTCGGAGATCGCCGCGACGCGCACGGCGCGAGGCTACATCCCGAGCGCCAGCGCCGGCCCTGCGCAGACGAGGTCGAGCGCCGGGCAGTCCGAGCACGCGAACTCGCTCGGCGTCGGGTGGAACGAGCCCGAGCGAATCCGGCCGATCGCCTGCGAGAGCTCCGACTCGAGCGCGTCGACGTCGCCGGTGGTGAAGGAGGCGGAGACGACATCGTCCGGGCGCTCGAGAAACTGGTAGACGACCTCGACGCTCTCCGCGCCGTCGCATAGACACGCGAGCGCATATACGAGCCGCTGGAGCCGGTACTCGGCGTCGACCACGGCCGCGGGGTCGAGCCCGTCGAGTGCGTTGGACTTGTAGTCGACGACGAGCGCGCTTCCTCCCTCCCGCCAAAGCACGTCGAGCCGGCCGTGGAGCAGGACACCGGCGTGCTCGAACGCGAACGGACGCTCCGGACGAGCGCCGGCGAGCGTCGAGAGCCTCCGCGCCAGATCCGAGGCGCAGTACGCGTCGACGAGCCCGGCGATCCGGTCGAGCTCGGCCTCGCTCGCGGTCGGATACCAGGCTCGGACGATCGCTTCGAGGTCGGGACGCGCGGGCGGCTTCGGGTCGCCGAGCGGGATCGCCTCGAGGAGGCGGTGCACCGCGTCGCCGATCTCCGTCGCGGCGAGACCCGTGCTGTCGCCGTCGGTCACCCGCGACTCCTCCGCCGCAACCGGCCTCAACCCGAGTACCCGCTCCGCGAAGTAGCGGTACGAGCAGCGCTCGAAGAGCGCGAGCGCCGAGTACGAGAGCCGCCGCACGTCGTGCACCGGAGGCGGCGGGACGCTCGCAAGAGCGGCCAGCTCGAGCGCGACCGCCGTCGATCCGGTCGGCAGCTCGCGGAAGAGACTCAGCTGGTCGCCTGATTCCATCGTCGCTCCGCTCTCGGGCTCCGGCTCGGACGGACCCGCCGCCGCGGGAGCCCGGTCGACCCGGAGCAGGAACCTGGCGTCGCCGCGCTCGAGCTCGACCGGGTCGTCGCCTGCCGACGCCACGGCCTCGTGAGCGTCCAGGCGGTCGAGCACCCATCCGATCGGCGTCTCGCGGTCCGCCGTGCGCTCGGGGTCGATCGCCCCCGACACGACGAGGCGGTCGATCGCGCGCGTCATCGCCACGTAGTAGAGACGGAGCCTCTCCGCACGCCCCTGGTCGCGCTCCGCGGAACGAACCTCCTCGAACCCGAACACGGGCCGCCGATCGCCGCGCGTCGGATGCACCATGCGGAACCCGAAGCGTCCGTCCGAGAGGGCGACGATCTCGTCGCCGCCACGCACGCCTCCTTCACGACCGGCGTCGGCGACGATCACCACCTTGAACTCGAGGCCCTTTGCCGCGTGGATGGTGAGGAGCCGCACCGCGTCGGATCCCTCCTCCTCGGCGAGCGCCTCCAGCTCCTTCGCGCCGAGCGCACCCTGATCGCGCACGAAGCGCACGAACCCGCCCAGGTCTGCGCCCCGCACGGCCTCGTACTCGCGTGCAAGCCGGCCGAGCTTCCGCAGGTTCGCGAAGCGCCGGGAGCCGTCCCAGCACGCCAGAACCGCCAGGTCGTAGTCGTGCTCGGCGACGATCTGCTCGCAGAGTTGCTCCAACCGGAGACGCGTGGAGGCACGCGCGAGCCGCTCGTACCGCTGCCGAAAGGCGCGGAGAAGCCGCCCGTCGTCGGTGCCGATCCCCTCGGGCATGCCACGCTCGAGCGAGGTGTAGAGCGGGCGCCGCAACGCGGCGCGGCGCATGAGCACGAGCGCGTCGTTCGAGACGCCGACGAACGGCGACGCGAGCACGGACGCGAGCGCGACGTCGTCGTAGCGGTTCTGGAGCAGGCGGAGGTACGCGAGCAGGTCCGTGACCTGCTGCTGGCCGAAGTAGCCGCGTCCGGTCGCCCGGTACGTGGCGAGGCCGTTCCGGCGGAGCGCCTCCTCGTAGCGCTCGGCGTCCGTCCCGGCGGCGAAGAGGACGACGATCTCCCCCGGGAAAGCGGCGCCCGACTCGACCAGCTCGGAGACGCGCGTGGCGATCGCCCGCGCTTCCCCCTGTCGCCAGTGCTCCCCCGAGTCGCGGTAGGCGGACTTGTCCGTGACCAGGAGCTCGACCGGATGCCCGAAGACAGGGTCGGGGAACTCCGCGGAGGCAGTGAGGGACTGGTACTCGTCTCCGAACTCGCCGCCGAAGAGCTCGTTCACGGCCGAGAGCACCTGCGGACGAGACCGGTAGTTGCTGCGCAGCGACAGCAGGTTCGACGCCTCGGCGCGGCGCTCGCGGAAGACGTCGACGTCGGCATGCCGGAACCCGTAGATCGACTGGAACTCGTCGCCGACAGTGAAGACCTCGGTCACATCGGGGTGGGAGACGAGATCCACGAGCTCGCACTGCAGCCGGTTCGTGTCCTGGAACTCGTCGACCATGACGAGGCGGAAGCGCAGCCGGATCGCCTCGCGCACGTCGTCTTCGTCCCGGAGCAGATCGCGCGCAGCGAGCTGGAGATCCTCGAAGTCGACGGCCGACTCCCGCCGCTTCGCACGGGCGTACTCGTCCGCGAAGCGCTCGAGCAGCTCCTGGAGCAGATCGCGGTCGTGTGCGGCGAGCTCCTCGAGGGCAGCGCGCTCGACGGCCTTGCGCGCGAGCTCGTAGGACTCGGCCCGCACGCCGCGGCACTTCAGCGCTCCGAGGTCGACGACCCGTGCCGGGGGCGAGCCTTCGGTCACGATCCTGGCCGCCTCGGACGCGGTGTCGACCTGGGTCGGAGTCGCCGACGGGTCCGCAGCGAGAGTGTGCGCCTCTGCGCGGAACGACGCGACCGCACCGGCGAGGCTCGGTCGCTCTCCCAGCTCGAGCACGAGCTCGCGCCCGGCCGAGCGGAGCGTCTCGTAGACGCCCGTCAGCATCCTGCGGAGCCCGGCCGCGCGATACGTCGCCAGGAGCCGGATGCGCTCGGGATCGCCGTCGGAGCAGAACTGCTCGAGCGCACGCTCGAACGCCTCTCCGCGGAGCACGGCCGCACCCGACTCCTCGAGCTCGCGGAAGCGCGGGTCGAGCCCCACACCGAACGGGTGCGCCTTCAGAAGCCGGTTGCAGAAACCGTGGATCGTCGAGATCCAGGCGCCGTCGAGCTCGCGCGCAAGCTCGTGGCGCCCCCGGTCGACGAGCGCAGCCCGGATCCGCGTTCGGAGCTCACCCGCGGCCTTCCGCGTGTACGTGATGACGAGGATCGAGTCGACGTCGAGGCCCCGGTCGCAGACGGCGCGTACATAGCGCTCGACGAGAACGGACGTCTTTCCCGTGCCCGCGCCGGCGGAGACGAAGACGTCGCCGGCGGCCTCGACCGCGGCGAGCTGCTCCTCGTTCAGCGACGTGGAGGTCGACTCGACGACCGCGCTCATGCCCGCTTCACCCGGCACACCGGCCACAGGTCGCACCAGGACGGACACACGCCGTCCCACCTCGGGTCGTGCTGGACGTCGCCGGCGCGGATCCGCTGGGCGTTCGCTCCGGCCCGCTCGCGGGCGGACTCGACATGCGTCCAGAACTCCTCCTCGTCCAGGTAGTCGTCCCGGGAGAAGCCGGGGAGGTCGTCTCTCGCGGACTCCCGCAGCATCCCGCGGGTCACGCGCTTGCCGGAGAGCGCGCGGTAGACGCCCCCGAGCGGCTCCACCCCGACGAGGTCGCGGAGCGCGAGGACGTAGAGCGGGATCTGAAGCCGGAGCTCGCGATCGATGTCGCGCGCCGAATGGGCGCCGGCGCCCGACTTGTAGTCCTGCACGATCCCGCGTGCGCTGAACGGGTCGATGTCGATCCGGTCGATCTTCCCCGAGAGCCAGAGACCGTCGGCGAGCGGAAGCCCGCGTTGAAGCTCGGGGGCGGCACGATCCGAGCCGAATCCGACCTCGAAGCGCCGCGGGACGAACTCGACCTCCGACGCGGCCTCGTCGCGGACGAAGCCCTCGAGGTCGCTGAGCAGCGTCTGCCGGAGCTCGGCGGCCTGCAGGTCCGTGAGATCCAGCTTCACGCCCGACTCGAGCGACTCGTCGAGCGTACGCCGGACGAGGTCGAGGGCACGCTCGAGGTTCTCGGGGGTCACACGGTCCGCGCCGAGCTCCTTCGGCACGACGGCGTAGAAGCGGCTGAGGGTC
This sequence comes from uncultured Actinomycetes bacterium, assembly GCA_963809405.1. Classification (GTDB taxonomy): domain Bacteria; phylum Actinomycetota; class Thermoleophilia; order Gaiellales; family Gaiellaceae; genus GMQP-bins7. The sequence goes on along the minus strand of CAWEJN010000001.1, from coordinate 33,767 downwards.
GCGTGTACGACCTGCCCGCGGAGCAGCGGATCGGGCTCGGCGTCGATCTTCTTCGGATCGATCACACGGTCGACGAGCCAGGCCGAGGAGCAGTCCGCGAAACGCTCGAGCTCGGTTGCGGCGAAGACCGTCCTCGAGGAAAGCCAGTCGAGCACCGCCGCGCTCGTCAGCTCGGTCGGTCGGTGGAAGGCGGAGCGAGCGCGGTCGAGCCGGCGCGACCATCCGTTCGTCGCCGCGAGCGCGTCCGCATCGTCCGCGTCGTCGACGGCCAGTCGCGCAACGGCACGCAGACGCTCGCGCTCGCTCGGCGCAGCCTCGAGCGGCCAGGTCAGGCTCGAGAGCGGCCGCCTGCGCGTGGCGCGCGCGACGTCGCCTGCCTCGAAGAGTGCGCGAACGTCGTCCCAGAACGGGCTCGGCTCCCGAGGGACGCCGTCGTCGGTCGCCGCCTCGCGGACGAGCACGAGCCGCTCCGTCGCCCGCGTGCACGCCGTGTAGAACAGGTAGCGGCTGTAGGCGACGGGGTCCGGGAGCTCGAGGCGCCCGCCGAGCGCCCGCCGGGCGTCGTCGTCCAGGAAGGGAGACGGCCGCTCGCGCCGCGGGAGGCTTCCCTCCTCGAGTCCGAGGAGGAAGACGACGTCGAAGATCCGCGTGCGCGCTCGACGATAGTCGAGGACGGCGACGCGCCCGACCTCGCCCGTGGCGAGCGGGCGAACGGGGCTCTGCTCGAGCGCCGCAACCACATCCTCTGCTGTGATGGGCTGGCCATCGAAAGCCGCGAACTCCGCGAGCTCGTCGAGCACACGCTCGGCCGCGCGGAACGCGTGGGCGTCTCCTTTGGCGTCGTCGTTCGTGGGCGGCGACTCGAGGCCCCAGGCATGCCGCACCATCGCGCGCAGGACGACACGCGCGCCGGCGACGTGATCGGACGCGGCGCGCAACTCGACGAGCGCGGGTACCGGCGCGCCGCGGAGCCGCTCGGTCTCCTCCTCGACGCGCGCGGGGTCGGCGATGGCACGGCCTCGTAACCGGCCCTCCGCGAAGTCGACCGCGCGCCGCTCGATCCCGGAGAACGGCGAGCGTAGATAGCCGTACAGCTCCGCCCGGCCACCGTCGAGCCACGTGAACCGGAGGAGCGAGAGCAACGCCCCCCCGAGGGCGGTGTCGCCGAGCCGTGAAGGCCCTTCGACGGCGTACGGGACGTCGAGGGCGCCGAAGGCGGCGGCCAGGACGGGCCGCCATCTCTCGACGGAATCGCAGACGATCCCGACGCGCTCGGCAGGCGTGCCGGAGCGGAGAAGCTGGAGAAGCTCGGAGGCGAGGAGCTCCGCGGTCCCACGAGCGCCGGCGCCCTCGAGGAAGCGAAGCGAGCCGTCGAGCCGCGACACGGGCTCCGGATCGTCCACGAAGAGCGAGCGCTCGATGCGCTCGAGCGGCGTCGCGGGCGTGGACCCATGCCGCGGCGGGAGATCCTCGACTGCGCCGCCCGCCAGCCCGGCGAGGTCCGTCACCGTCCGCTCCAGAGCAGCGAACGCCGCCCGTCCCGGCTCGTACGGAATCGAGACCGTGACGTCGGCCCGCCCCGCCAGCGCTTCGAGGAGGGCCCATTCGGCTCCCGTGAGATCCTCGAATCCGTACGCGAACACCGGTTCGCCATGCCACGCGTCTAGGTCGTCGGACAGCCGCTCAACGGCCCGCCTGCGAAGACGATCGCGATCCCAGATCCCGAGGCGGTCGAGCTCAGCCCGGTACGTCGCTGCGAGCCGGCCGAGATCGCCGCCGAGCGCGTCCGGCTCGAGAAGCGCGGCCTCGACCTCACCGACCGCTGCGCCCAGCGCGTCCGCGAAGCCGCGCGAGCCCGCGGAGCGAGAAAGCCCGTCGAGGGGCGTCAGCGAGATCGCGCGGCGAACGGCGAGCGCGCGCTGAGGCCCGCTCGCGACCGGCCGGACGTCGGAGCGCGAGAGCGCGAGGTGCTCGAAGAGGTCGTCGAAGGTGCCGATGCGCCCCGCGAGGAGCGCCGGCCTGCGACGCAGGAGGTCGAGCTCCACTCGCTCGACGTCCGAACGGTTCGGGACGACGAGCCAGGGGTCCTCCTCGAGCACGTCGAGGTAGCGCTCGAGGAGCAGCGCCACCTTTCCGGCATGCGCCGGCCCGACCACCAGCGAGAGGCCCATTCGTCCATCGTAGTCCCGACTTCAGGCGGACATTCGTACGCCGAAACGGAGCGTCCGCAAAGAGCGTCAAACGGCGCGGGCCGACCGAATGGGCCGGCGGATGCGGCCTCGTGTCGAGAGACAGATGAGGGCGACGGTCTCGACACGAGGCCCCGCCACCGGCCGGCAGTTTCAGGTCGCGGTGGAAGTGCTACGCGACCGCCGACTTCGGGCGGCGTCCGCGCCGCGCGACGGCGTTTCCGGGCATGGTCCCGGCGCAGTCGTCGCAGAGGTCGGCCTGCTTCGATCCGCGCCGGGCGTCCGTGTAGTTGAGCCGCATGACGGCGCCTCTCGCCTCGGCGACTTCCTTCCCACAGTTGTCGCACACGAGAATGGTCTTTCGGGCCACGATATTCTCCCTCTGTTCGGTGGCTTACCGCCAAAGAATAGAGGAAAAGCCAGAGAAAATGCCAGTCGAAACCCGATCCTCCATTCTAGGCGCTATACGGCTCGAGTAGGATCACCGCATGACGACGATCGTCGTGCTCGAGGGAGATCAGACCGGCCAGGAACTGCTCGAGGAGGCGTTGCGTGTCCTCTCGGGCGACGTCACCGGGCTCGACGTCGAGTTCCCGCGGTTCGACCTCTCGCTCGAGAGCCGTCGCGCGACCGAGAACGCGGTCGTCCACGAGGCGGCCGAAGCGATCCGCGAGCACGGCTTCGGGCTCAAAGCGGCGACGATCACGCCTGAGAGCGCGGGCGACGTCGGATCGCCGAACCGCATCCTCCGGGAGGAGATCGGCGGCAAGGTGATCGTCCGGACCGGACGCCGCATCCCCGGCGTCGTCCCACTCGGAGGAGTCCATTCCCCGATCTCGGTCGTCCGCATGGCCGTCGGAGACGCGTACGGCGCGGCCGAGTGGCGCGAGGGCGACGGCGAGGACGAGGTCGCCTTCCGCACGGAGCGGATCGAGCGGCGCATCTGCCACGCGGTCGCGGAGTTCTCGTTCCGGCAGGCGGAGCGCATGGGCGCGAAGGTCTTCGGCGGGCCGAAGTACACGGTCAGCCCCATCTACGAGGGAATGCTCAAGGAGGAGATGGACGCCGCCGCGGAGCGCCATCCCGACATCCCGTACGAGCCGCAACTCATCGACGCGACGTTCGCGCTCCTCATCTCGTCGAGCGGGGCGCCGATGGTAATCCCGGCACTCAATCGCGACGGAGACATCCTCTCCGACCTCGTGCTCCCGCTCTTCGGCTCGATCGCAGGCTCCGAGTCGCTCCTCGTCGCCTTCGGAGACGACTACGTGCCGCTCGCGCTCATGGCGGAGGCCGCACACGGCACCGCACCCTCGCTCCAGGGAAAGGACGTCGCGAACCCGATGGCGATGATCCTGGCTGGGGCCGCGCTCCTCTCCCACGCCGAGGCGGACGAGTTCCAGACCACCGGTCGCGCGATCCGCGAGGCCTGTCTCGAGGCGGTCGCCGAGGGCGCTCGAACCGCGGATCTCGGAGGGGACCACGGCACGTCCGCGTTCACGGACGACGTCATCCGCCGCACGCGGACCAAGCTCGAGGTCTGGGCGGCGCTCTGAGCGTGCGCCTCGTGCCTGTTCGAGCCACGTCCCGTCGCCTCCGCCCGTAGAGTTTCGAGCCGCATGCGAGTCGCAGTCCCGAGGGAGACGGCTCCGGGCGAACGTCGCGTGGCGCTCGTCCCCGAGACCATCTCGAAACTCGGAGCGGCAGGCTTCGAGGTGCTCGTCGAACGCGGCGCCGGTGAGTCCGCCGGATTCCTCGACGCCGCCTACACGGACGCCGGCGCGACCGTCTCCGATCCGAGCTCGCTGCTCGCCGGAGCCGAAGCCGTCGTCCGCGTGGCGAAGCCGTCCGCGGACGAGATCGCCGCGATGGCGTCCGGGATGGTGCTGGTCGGGTTCCTCGAGCCGCTCACCGACACCGACGGGATCGCGCGGCTCCGCGACCGTGGCGTCGTCGCGTTCGCGATGGAGTCGATCCCGCGCATCACACGCGCGCAGTCGATGGACGCGCTCTCGTCGCAGGCAACCGTTGCCGGCTACAAGGCCGTGCTGATCGCGGCCGACCGAGTGCCGAAGCTCTTCCCGATGCTGATGACCGCCGCGGGAACGATCGCTCCCGTGCGCGCGCTCGTGATCGGCGCAGGCGTCGCCGGGCTGCAGGCGATCGCGACCGCGCGCCGGCTCGGAGCGGTCGTCTCGGCCTTCGACGTGAGACCTGCGGTGCAGGAGCAGGTCGAGAGCCTCGGCGCGTCGTTCCTCGACCTCGGCGTGCACGGTGAGGAGACCGAGGGCGGCTACGCGAAGGAGCTCACGCCCGAGCAGCAGGAGCAGCAGCAGGCGGCCCTCGCCGAGCGGATCCCCGAGTTCGACGTCGTCGTCACGACGGCGGCGGTCCCGGGACGGCGCGCGCCGAGGCTCATCCCGGCGGCGTCGGTGGAAGCGATGCGGCCCGGCTCGGTGATCGTCGACCTCGCCGCCGAGACCGGTGGGAACTGTGAGCTGACGGTGCCTGGAGACATCGTCGAGCGAAACGGCGTCTCGATCGTCGGGACGACGAATCTGCCCTCGCAGATGCCGCTCCACGCGAGCCAGCTCTACTCGCGCAACGTCGCCGCGCTCCTCCAGCACCTCGCCCCGGGAGGGGAGCTCACGCTCGACTGGGAGGACGAGATCACCGCCGGTGCGTGTGTCACGAGGCCGAAGGAGGAGGCAGCGGCGTGAACGTCAGCCTCGTCATCGAGCTGACGATCCTCGTCCTCGCCGCGTTCCTCGGCTTCGAGGTGATCTCGAAGGTGCCGACGATGCTCCACACCCCGCTCATGTCGGGGTCGAACTTCATTCACGGGATCGTGATCGTGGGCGCGATCATCGTCCTCGGCGGGGCGCACGACGACTTCACGAAGGCGGTCGGGTTCGTCGCAATGGTGCTCGCGTCCGCAAACGTCGTCGGCGGCTGGTTCGTCACCGACCGAATGCTCGAGATGTTCAAGCGGCGCCCGGAGCCGAAGTCGGAGCAGGAGAAGGAGAAGAAGAGCGAGTGATCTCCGACCCCGACGTCGTCCACCTTCTCTACCTCGTCACGATCGTCTGCTTCGTCCTCGCTCTTCGCTTCCTCTCGTCTCCGAAGCACGCACGCAGGGGCAACTGGATCGGCGGCGTGGGCATGGTCATCGCGATCGCGACCACGCTCTCGCTCGAGGGCATCGGGAACTGGGTGCTGATCGTCGTCGGCGGCCTCCTCGGCTCGGCTGCCGGCCTCGTCGGGGCGCGCACGGTGAAGATGACGGCGATGCCGCAGATGGTGGCCCTGTTCAACGGGGTCGGCGGCGGCGCGGCAGCGCTCGTCGCACTCGCTGAGTGGCACAACGTCGCAGGGCCAGGAGGCGACGAGCGGGTCTCCATCGTCCTCTCGGCGCTCATCGGCTCGATCTCGTTCGCGGGCTCGCTCGTCGCGTTCGCCAAGCTCCAGGAGCTCCTGAGCGGCCGCCCGATCGTCTTCCCTGCGCAGAACGCGATCGACGCGCTCGTACTGCTCGGGGCCGTCGCGTTCGGCGTCGCCGCGATCGCGGGCGCGAACGGCCAGTGGATCCTCGTCGCGCTGATCCTCCTCGCGCTGCTCTTCGGCGTGATGTTCGTGCTCCCGATCGGCGGCGCGGACATGCCGGTCGTGATCTCGCTGCTGAACGCCTTCACAGGAGTCGCGGCCTCCGCGACGGGCTTCGTCCTCGACAACACCGTGCTCATCGTCGCCGGGATGCTCGTCGGTGCCTCGGGAACCCTGCTCACCCTGCTGATGGCGAAGGCGATGAACCGCTCGATCGCGAACGTCGTCTTCGGGGCCTTCGGCCAGGTGCAGGCGGGTACGGGGCAGGCTCGCGCTGACGACGGCCGCACCGTGCGCGCGACGACGCCCGAGGACGTCGCTGTTCAGCTCTCGTTCGCTCGCAAGGTGATCGTCGTTCCCGGCTACGGGATGGCGGTGGCGCAGGCGCAGCACGACGTCCGCCAGCTGGCGGACGTCCTCGAGGAGCGCGGCGTCGACGTCAAGTACGCGATCCATCCGGTCGCCGGCCGGATGCCGGGGCACATGAACGTGCTGCTCGCCGAGGCGAATGTCCCCTACACGCAGCTCTTCGAGATGGACGAGATCAACCCGGAGTTCGCGCAGACGGACGTCGCCCTCGTCATCGGCGCGAACGACGTGACGAACCCGGCCGCGCGGAGCGACACGTCGAGCCCGATCTACGGGATGCCGATCCTCGACGTCGACAAGGCCGCGAGCATCGTCGTCCTCAAGCGCTCGATGAATCCTGGCTTCGCAGGGATCGACAACGAGCTCTACCTCGACCCGAAGACGACGATGCTCTTCGGGGACGCGAAGGAGTCCGTCCTCAAGCTCATCAGCGCCGTCAAGGCGACGTAGCCGGCACCGCTCGTCCTCCGATCCCGGACCGGGCCGGCCGCGGTCTCGTATCAAGGCGTCTTGCTCCCTCTCCTGCCGAGACACGAGACCCGATCGACTCTCCCGAGTCCCCTGCGAACGGCGTAGGCTCGGCGCGTGATCCCCGTCTTCCGCGCGAGCGACGTCGAGAAGGCGGTCTCTCCCCACGAGGCGTACGACGCGGTGCGCGACGCCTTCGTCGCGTATGCGAGGGGCGAGTGGTCGATGTCACCGAAGGTCTACGTCGCGAACTATCCGGCGGGCGACTTCCGGGCGATGCCCGCGATCGGAGGCGGGTTCGCTCTCCTCAAGTGGGTCACGTCGTTTCCCGGAAACCGCTCGCGCGGGCTCCCGACCGTGACGGGACTCGTCGTCCTGTCCGACGCGGAAGAGGGAAGCGTCCTCGCCGTGCTCGACGCTGCCGCCGTGACGGCGCTCCGCACCGCGGCGGCGGCCGTGCTCGCGGCCGACACGCTCTGCCGGCCCGAGGCTTCGTCGTGGGCCGTCGTCGGCTGCGGGGTCAACGGCGCGGAGACGGCGCGCATGCTCGTCGCCCGCGGTGCGGCGCCGCTCGTGTGGGACGTCGACGAAGCCCGCCGCCAGGCGGTCGCGGAGCTCCTCGACGTACGCGTCGCCGCGAGCGCCGCGGAGGGGCTGGGCTGCGACGTCGTCGTCACCGTGACGCCGGGGTCGGAGCAGCTCTATCGCGAGGACGCGCTGCGGCCCGGGCAGCACGTCTCGCTGATGGGCGCGGACGGGCCGGGCAAGGCCGAGGTCGCGATCGAGGAGCTCCAGAGATCGCACCTCTTCTGCGATGACTGGGAGCAGGCGAGCCACGGCGGCGAGCTCGCAACGGCGGTCGCGGCCGGTGTCGTCCGTCGCGAAGACGTGACGGAGCTCGGGAAGGTGCTGACCGGCGAGGCCGACGGCCGGCGGAGCGCAGGAGACGTCACGCTCTTCGACTCGACCGGGCTCGCCATCCAGGACCTCGCCGTCGCAAAGGCGGCCTACGCCAAGCGAGACGAGCTCGACCTCGAGACGATCGACCTCGGCTAGAGCAGGCGAGACGGCTCGAAGAGCTCGAGCAGCGGGTCGCGGTCGCCCAGAATCGCGCGGGCGACGAGGCGGCCGCAGGCGAAGCCGAGGACGTTGCCGTGCCCCGAGTAGCCGCCGGCGACCCACAGACCGTCGGCTCCGGGAGCCAGCCCCACCACGGGGAGGAAGTCGAAGACGAGACCGAAGATCCCCGCCCACCGGTAGTCGATGCCGAGCGGCCGGCCGAAGAGGGACCCGACGAACGACTCGAGCGCCTCCTGCACACCCGTGGTCGTCTCCTCCTCGGCCGTGAACTCCGAGTCCAGCGAGACGTCGCGGAAGCCGCCCGCGACGATCCGACCGTCCTGCCGCTGGTGCCAGTAGTCGAACCCGTGGCGACCGTAGTGCGGGATCTCGAACAGGAGCTCGGAGAGCGGTTCCGTAGCGATCACCTGCCCGCGCGTCGGGACGATCAGCCCCTCGAGCTCGCCGAGGAGCCCGCTCGCGTAGCCGTCGGTGGCGACGACGACGGTCTCCGCGCCGGTCTCCTCGAGCGCCGTGACACGCGTGTGCTCGCGGATCTCCACTCCAGCGCTCGCGGCGCGGGTGGCGAGTCGCCGGACGAGCCGTGCCGGTTGGAGAACGCCGTCCGGAGGATGGAAGACGGCGGCCGGATACCGCACATGCCCGGCGTCGATCCCGTCCCGCCACTCGACCGAGAAGCCGTCGGCTCGTAGGGCCTCGAACTCCTCCTCGAGCTCGGCGCTCTCCTCGGCGTCGATCGCGATGCGGAGACTCCCGACACCGCGAAACGCGTCGCCGGCGAGCGCTGTCAACTCACGTAGCTCGCCCTCCGTCCAGCGCCAGAGCGCAGCCGTGCTCTCGCGGCCGATCGAGTCGACGAGCACCGGGTACGGAGCGGCCCCACCGCGCAGGGCAAAGCCGCCGTTCCTCCCGCTCGCGCCGCCCGCGATCTCACGTGCCTCGAAGAGGCGTACCCGGAGTCCCGCCTCGGCGAGCGTAAGCGCGCACGAGCAGCCGGTGATGCCGCCGCCCACCACCGCGACGTCCGCCGTTCCGTCGATCCGGGCAGTCGGCAGCGGATCGTGCGGCTCCGAAAGCCAGTACGAGCTCGTGGGCATCGACCGGCGATCCTAGACGGCTGCGCGATACACCCCGTCCTCGAGTGACACGCAGCGCAGGAGCTCGAGCTCGGTCAGCGCTGCGGCAACCGCGCTCGAATCGAGCCCCGTCATGCGAACCAGCTCGTCAGCCGTCCGCGGGGCCTCCCGCAGACGCCCGAGCAGCATCTCCGCCTCGCGCCCTAGCGTCGGCGCCTGGGTGGTGACCGCGACGTCGAGGCCGTACAGCTCGAGCACATCCTGCGCCCGCGTCACCGGCGCGGCGCCCAGCCTGAGCAGCGCATTGGTCCCGGCCGAGAGCGCGGAAGTGATCTCACCCGGTACCGCAAGGACGTCACGGCCTTCCTCGAGTGCGAAGTCGGCCGTGATGAGCGCCCCACTTCGCTCGCGCGCCTCGACCACGACCGTCGCGCCGCAGAGCCCGGCGATGATCCGGTTGCGCGCTAGTTGGCGCCAAAACTCGACGCAAGGACGCGGCGTGTCTCGCCAGGCCCTTAGATCGAAGGCCCTCCTGCTACGCGGAGCCCAGCGGCCGTGCGCTTTGTGATCTGAACTCAGCGCCACCGTAGGGTGGTGCGACTGCGATCAAGCTCGGCGCAAACGGCGCGACCCACGAGGCTCACAAGTCCGCTTAAGAGTGCTCACGCTGCGAGCTTGGTTCGGCAGACTGAGTGGCGCATACGCACTGCTGCCAGCGTGCGCGTCCCTCCGACCGAAGGAGTCAAGTTGAGCGACAAGGTGCTCATCAACCTCAGGACGGGTGTGGAAGAAGACGCCGAGCGCGTCCTGGTCGCCTTCCTGGTGGCGACCGCCGCCGTCGCGCAAGACAAGCAGGTTGTGATCTGGGCAACGCAGGACGCGGTGCGGCTGGGGCTTCCTGGGGAGGCGACAGGCGTTCCGTGCAAAGGTTGTCCATCGCTCGATCTGCTCTTCCAGCAGTTCGCAGAGGGCGGAGGGGAGTTGTGGCTCTGCCCGATCTGCCTCAGTGCGCGTGATCTCACCGACGCGGACATGGTCGCGAACGTCAAGGTGGCAGGTGCGACGCCGATGCTGGAGTGGGCGGGCAACGATACGACTGTTTTCAGTTACTGAGGCGACCGGATTCGACCGCGCATCGGGCTAGTAGCGTTACCCTCGCCGTTGTGGGCGGGCAGATCATCGAAGCAGCATCGCTGCGTCGCCTCCCGGCCGAGCGGCTCAAGCTTGAACGACAGGCGCGGCTCCTCGCATGGGGAGGGATTGCCTGGCACGTCGTCGAGTTTGCGATTGCGCTCGGAGCCGGTCTGGCCGCAGGCTCCATCGCGCTCGTCGCCTTCAGCGCTGACTCCCTGATCGAGGCGCTTGCAGCCTTCGTCGTGCTCTGGCTCTTTACCGGGAACCGACTCGGATCACACAGGGCCGAACGGCAAGCCCAGCAACTGATCGCGGCGAGCTTCTTCGTACTGGCCGCATACGTGACCGTCGAGTCGCTCCGCACACTGCTCGACGGACAGCATCCGCAAGTCAGTTGGGTCGGAATCGCACTCGCAGCTTTCACGGCAGCGACGATGCCGCTCCTCGCGACAGCCAAGCGCAGGGTTGGAAGGAAGCTCCATTCCTCCGCGACCGTGAAGGAGGCATCGCAGACGCAGCTTTGCGCCTACCTGTCTATCGCGCTCCTCGTCGGCCTGCTCGCGAACGCCTTCGCCGGATGGTGGTGGGCCGATCCTGCCGCCGCCCTCGTCATCGCGGCTATTGCGGCTCGCGAAGGTCGCAACAGTTGGCGTGGCGAGGGGTGCTGCGACGCCTGTTAGCGGTCGCTATGCAGAAGCCGCAGCAGACAACGGGGGAGCGAGCGAGAAACTGGGACTCCGCCTATAAGCGCAGCGGTGTCCAGGGCGTAAGTTGGCATCAGGACGCGCCCAGTGTGTCGTTGGAACTGATCGAAGCGATTGGGGTTGACCGCGATGCCCCTGTCATCGACGTTGGCGGAGGCGCTTCCACCCTCGTGGATCATCTCCTCGCCAGGGACTTCGTCGATGTGACGGTGCTCGATGTCTCCGCCACCGCGCTCGATGTGGGTCGCCGTCGGCTGGGGGAAGCTGCGCCCGTCACCTGGCTGGAGGACGACCTCCTGATCTGGCATCCGGAGCGTCGATACGGACTTTGGCATGACCGCGCCACGCTCCACTTTCTCGTTACGCCCGCCGACCGAGACAGGTATCTGCAAACGCTCGGCACGGCGATCAGAGAAGACGGCTTCGTGATTCTCGCGACGTTCGCCCCTGACGGCCCGGCAACTTGCTCGGGTCTTCCGGTCGTCCGCTACTCGGATGCAGATCTCGCGCAGATCCTCGGTGACAGGTTCGACGTGCTTGAGACGCGCCGGGAAGAGCACACAACCCCACATGGCGCCCTCCAACCCTTCACCTGGCTGGCTGGTCGCTTTCGACCAGAGTGATCCAGCGGTGCGGCCGCCCGCGGGGGATCTGCGCCGAATTCGTATCCGCGCTAGTTGACGCCGGAACTCGACGCAGGGCCGCTCTGCCGCCGCCGTCCCCGTGAGGTCATTGCACCGCGATCGGTCGCGCTGTGGTGAACGCGTGTCGCAGAGTTGCCCCCAGCCAGAGAGCGACCAGGACGATCGTGAGAGCGAGCAGCGCCCATTGTGCGGCCGTGATGATTGCGACGATGGCGAGCGCGAGTGAAGCGACGCCGAGCGTTCCGAGCATCACCATGGGTGCAGCCTTTTCCTCCTGAACCCTTGCCCCGACAATGCAGCCGATTGCGCCGACCGCAAGCATCGTGACGGCGGCCCAACGGTTACTAGCGAGGTAGCCCCAACCCTGGATGTTCGCGACGTAGACGAGCACCACGAATCCGGCAACGACAGTCGCGACGAGATCTCTCCACGTCAGAGTCATTCAAGACCTCCTTCCAGGCCAAGCTTCCGCCTCTCTCGTCGTGCTGGCATCGGTGATTTCGGGCGAGTCCCAGTCGGGTTGTCACCTACTCACCGCTCCGAGCAGGAGGCCCGGGATCGACCAGCCCGGCCACGCGACGCACCCGGCGGCCCTGGCTAGATCGTCCTACGCCGCCTCCGGGCGCGCCGGGATGGCGCGATGGCCACGCCCATAGCCCTCGCGCGCTGTCGTTCTACGAGCATCTGCGTGCCGAGCGTGATCGCCAACATGAGCGGGATGGTCGTCGGCGATGCAGCGACCTTCGCTCCAATGGCAGCCGCGACCCCGATCAGCGCGATCCGAGTGACAACGAGGCCACCCCAGCCCGCTCCAATCGTCGTCCAGGTGGCGCGCTCCCACAGCTCGCCGCGTCGTTCGAACAGCTCGATGGTTCGCCCTCGAATCACCCCGAATCCGATGGAAGCCACCGCACTCAGGACTAGCAACATGGCCGAGGCGACGGAGAGCGCGTGGTGCTTCGTCGTGTCGTTCAGTAGAACGACGCCGTAGATACCCAAGGCGAGCGGGAAGAGGAGCGAGCGTTCTCGAAAGCGATCACTCCTCCGCTGGCGGACGATGAAGAAGACGACGACCGCGACACCACCGAGCACGTAGATCGCGTCTCTCACGTCGCTCCACCGTAGCGCGACTTTCCCTCGCGACCAAGACTTTGATCACCTTCGTGAGGCGAGCTGGATGACCCAAGATGGAAAGCCGTGGCCGTGTTGAGCGACACCCGCGAAGGACTGCGGCGCTTCTTCATTCGCGCCATGTCGCGCACGCACGGCCGGATCTACCGCATCGGCGGTGGGCGTCTGCTCGGCCGCGTGGCCGGGATGCCGGTGCTTCTCCTGACGACGACCGGGCGGAGATCAGGCAAGCCGCGTACGGCCGCGCTCACGTACTTCCGGAGGGCGGCGACTTCGTCGTGATCGGCTCCTTCGGCGGCTCCGATCTGCCGCCCGCTTGGTGGATCAACCTCCAGCACGATCCTCGGGCAAGCGTGCTGATCGGAGGGACGACCTCGAAGGTGACGGCGAGAGCGGCGACCGCCGAAGAGCACGACCGGCTGTGGCCGCTCGTGACGGGAACCTACGCGGGGTACGCCCGTTACCAGAAGCGCACCGCCCGACCGATCCCAATCGTGGTCTTGACGCCCGAGAAGGAGTGACTTCGAAAGAACGTCGGATCTGCGGTTATGCGGCTGACCCTGACCGAGCGGCCGAGTTGCACGCCGTCCTCTGGACGCTGATGCGCTGACCCCTCGGTTGTTCCGGGTACGCAGCCTCAGCGGCTGCTCTGCTGGGTCAGAGGCCGGATGGTCTCGATCTAATGTGGCGCGCTGGTTGGTGGTGAGGGGCGTCGCACGACGGCGTAGGTGCCCTGCCGTCGCCTTCAGGGCGGGAAATGCTGGCGCGCACAAACCGTCCTGAACATCGCGAAGCGCCAACCGGTTTCGTAATCCGTACCTTGAAAACCTAACCCGGTTCGCTGTGGGTTGAGGGTGGCTGCGACAACAACATCCCGCTACCCCGATTCGGTGCGGGACCGTCTCACGACCAGGGGCCTCTAACAAACATCACGACGACGTAGACGCCGAGGATGATCGCGACTGCCCACCCGAACAGCCCGACTTCGGTAGCGATGCCGACGATGAACAGGGCGATTGCAATCGCCGCGATGAGAGCGAGACCTCTACGAGAGACGTTGAACATGCTGACCCGCGACCTCCTCCCCGGCAAGTGTTGCGCTTGGGCGGTAGGACCGCCGCTCCCGACTAACTGGACGGCGGCGTCCAAACGTCCCCTGGACGTTAGAGCGACCGACCCCTCGGTAGATCCGGTCGCAGCCAGCAGCTCCCGGTCGTCTGGCGGAGGGGGAGCATGCGGAATCCGCGACTTGTGTGCCGCAGGCGGCTCGTACGATTTGCGCGCGACGTCGAACGAGGACCACTGAGGAGGAGGCGGGATGGCGAAGCGAAGTCCCAAGCATGAGCGCCGCGCCGAGGAGGTCATGCGGACGATGCGCGCCCTGGCGAGCCTCACCGAGGATGATTGGCAACAGCTGACCGACGAGGAGCGGGTGGAAGTGAAGGCGATGCTCGCCGACAAGGCTTGGCTCACGCGGGACGCGTTCTACTCGAAGGAATAGGAGGAAGGTCGCGAGAAGGAGTCCAAGGGGAGCGATACGGGTCCCGTCTGACTAGTCGCTGCGCAAGCTCATACGCTGCAGGTGCCCCGGCCGAACCCAACCGTTTCCTCGCGCGCGAGAGGATTCCCCCAGCGAACCCAACCACGCGTCGCCGTGCGGGGATTGACGTTCGTCCCCATCGCCCGGCTTCATCACCAAACGCTCAGAACGGCTCCTCTCGCCTTGAAGCCGATCCCCGTTTTCGAGGGGTCCTTGGCTGTCGTCGAGAAGCAGTAAGCAGTTGTTCGCGGCGAGAGTTCATGCTCCCTCGCCCCGATCGGTCGAGCAGGCGACCGCGAGCAGGGAAAGCTGCAAGACCCGTGACGAAGCACCGCGAGGCTGACGATCGCGTCGGGAGAACGGCTCCTATCCGCGGGAATACTCAGGACCGCCAGCGGCGTTGCATGCATCAGGCGAAGAAGGGAGAGGAAGGCCATGAACAGGAGTGGAAACATACGTAGGTAGGACAACCGCAGAGACAACCGCAGAGAATCGACGGCTCGCCAAGCAGCTGGAGCGAGAGTCGATGAAGCAGGAGTTCGCTCCCGAAATCGTGGAGCAGACGGGAGTCCTGCTCAGCAACCTAAGCGCGCTGCTGCTGAAAAGCTCAAGGGGCAACGACGGCCTCCGCGTCCTGGAGATTCTCAGGACGGCTCGTGGACTGCTCGAACCCTTCGAGGACGAGGCAGCATGAGCAAGAACAACTTCCGCCGAGGGGCGGCCGCCATCCGGGCCGCCTCCCTTCCGCGCGACGTGGACGAGGCGCTCGATCGCCTCGACGTGGACATCATCGGCGAGCGGGGCGACGAGATCGCCCACACCTGCCCTGAGTGCGGCTCGGAGTACGCCAAGACGAACCGGGAGAAAGGCGTCTACTTCTGTCCCTGCGGATGGCAAGGGCGGCACTGGCTCGGCTCGAGCTCGAACCGTTCGGCTACGCCCAAGCGGCCCGAGTACGACATCGAGCCGGTCTGGGGCGAGGGGATCGAGCCTTCGCCCAGCGTCGTCAGCGAGTGGGACTACCGGGACGAGCACGGGAACGTCGTCCAGACCATCCATCGCCGTGAGGTGCCGATCATCAACGATGACGGCAACAAGATCCTTGGCACGCGCAAGAAGTTCGAGGTGTCACACGACAAGGGGCTCGCACTCGTCTGGGGAGCGCCGGGCAAGCACGAGCAGGTCCCCTACCGGCTGCCCGAACTCCTGGCCGCCGATCCCTCCGAGCCCGTGTGGGTGACCGAGGGTGAGAAGGACTGCGACGCCCTGGCCGCCCTCGGCCTGGTCGCGACCTGCGAGGCTGGGTACGTCGCGAACTCAAAGGAGGCGGGCCGGACGCTCCTCTGGGGGCGGGTCCTCGAGGAGCCGACCCTCAGCGGTCGCCACATCAAGATCGTCGCCGACCGGGACCGGGTAGGCATCAGGAAGGCTCTTGCGCTGCGGGACAGCGTCCAAAGCGTCTCCGCGAGCGTCGAGATCCTGCTCCCGGCGGTCGGGAAGGACGTAGCCGACCATCTCCACAACGGCCTCGGGCTGGACGAGCTGGAACCCCTGCCCGAGCCTGCCCGGGATCGAGTTCCAGAATCCCGGAAAATCGACTCTAAGCCCGATCCGGATTCTGGGATTCCGGAACTCGTCCCCTACCTCGACTTCCGCACCGACATCCAGTGCACGCCGGACGAGTGGGTGCTCGACAAGGGTCGGCTGCTCCAGGGCGAGTTCAACATCCTCGCCGGCATCGGCGGGATGGGGAAGACGACGACCTACATCAGCTGGGTCGCCGAACTGTCCCGTCGCGGCGTCAAGGTGCTGATCCTGGCCGAGCGGAGCTTCAAGGGGCTAAAGAAGCGGCTGGTGGCGGCGGGGACCGACCTGGAGAACGTGCGGACACTCGACCCGCGGGAGTTCGTGGACATCCATACCTCCATCGGCATGATCCAGGGAGCCGTCCGCGACGGCTTCAGCGTCCTCGTCCTCGACCCGGTGGCGCACTTCCTCCCCGTCGGCGCCAAGACGCATAACGACGGCTCGCTGCGCCAGGTGTGCCGCGCGCTCAGCGACCTGATGGCCGACGGGCAGCTCACGACCCTCGGCATCCACCACCTGAATAAGAACGAGGGGGCAGACGCCGTCAACCGGCTCATGGGGTCGGCGTTCTTCCGCGACTACCCGGCCAACGTGCTCGGCGTCGGGATCGCGCCGGGAGACGAGGACAAGCGGGCGGTCGTGCTCGTGAAGACGAACGCCGACGACGGCGTGCTGGAGGGCGGGCTCATCTACCGCGGGGAGCTGGTCGACGTCACCGTGGACGGTCATGTCTTCCGCGTCCGCAAGGCGGTCTTCGAGGACGTAGACCCCGAGGCGAGCAGGGAGAACATCTTCGCCCGGCCGAAGGAGTCAGCTGCAGAGGATGCCGCATACACGCTCATGCACAGCGAGTGGGTGCCCACCTATCCCGACGGCGCCCAGGACGCCGACTGGTTCTCCGCCAAGCTCAAGGAGGAGCACGGCATCAAGCTCGGGCCGAAGGCGGTCACCAACTGGCTGACGAACCTTAACTTCGGAAAGCTGGAGGCGAAGCCAGGCCCGCATGGCTTCAAGGCTCGGTACTGGAGGATCGAAGGGCCCGGGGAGCCCCCGAGCGATGAAGTTCCGGAATCCGGAAATCCAGCCTGAGGGCTAGGGCGCGAGTTCTGGAATTCCGGAACGCCTCCACTCATCGCAAGACGAGATTCTCGAATTCCAGAACTCGTCGCCAGCATGCCCGCGCGGCAGTTCATCGACTACGCCGCGAGGTGGGCTGCCGAGCACTGACGCTCGCCTGCGCCAGTGTTTCGGAATGGCGCCCGAGGAAGCGTTATCAGCGCCTAGAAACGCAAGCACCGCGCTGCGTTACGCAACTCCGGCGCGACGCCTTCGCCAGGCCGGAAGCGCTCGCCAGAGTCGCCCTACGAGGATCGTCGCGACGATCCAGAGGATGTAGAAGAGAGGTGTCGGGGCGCCTCCGGTCCACGTTCCGTGGCCGTCGCTGAACGTGTAGGTGACGGTGCTCTGCAGATGCGAGATGCCACCCCAGGTGTACGTGCCGGTGGCGGCGGGGTGGGCGGCGATGATCCCGCTGGCGAAGGCGTTCGCTGCGTCGGCGAAGACCGAAAAGGCAAGGAGGGGAACGATGCCGAAGAAGAGGGCCGCTGCCATCCAGGAGTGACGGGGCCTCGATCCGAACGCGGCCGAGAGGTACTCCTGCGCGAGTTCGGCGCTGCCGCCGAGGTTGCGTAGCGCCTGGGCCGTGCCGACATCGCGGGCGCCGGTGAGGAGATTCTGACGCACCTCCCGGCGGGTCTCGATGCGGGTTCGACGCGGCAGGTCGTAGAGGCGCTGGTCGAGCGTCCAGACGACGCGCTCGATACGCAGTCGATCGAACCAGGTAACGGTGTGCTGCATGTCAGGCTCCTTCCAGGGGCTCCGCGGGGAGGGGACGAGCAAGCTGCGCGCCGACAACAGCGGCGAGGGACATCCAGTCGGCGGTCCCCGCGGTAAGGGCTTCGCGGCCGGCGACGGTCGGCCGGTAGTACTTGCGCGCTGGGCCGGCGTTCGAAGCGACAAGCCGCGTGCTGACGCGGCCTTCTCGCTCGAGCCGGGCTAGGGCCGGGTAGACCGTGCCTTCGAGGATCCCGGTCAGCCCGACTTCGTGCAGGCGCTGGACGAGCTGGTATCCGTACGACTCTCGCTCGGAAAGCAGATGCAGCAACAGAAGGGATAGGACACCTTTCAGCAGCTGGGAATCGTGCTCCGAGCCCATGAAGCTATGTTATGTATACTACTGTTCTATGTCAAGTAGTATGATTCGAATAGTCCTCGTCGCGCATAGCCCTTGCGCCGGGCGGCGTCGTCAGCGGGCCGCGTACGAAGCGAGCAGGGGCACGAGCACGTGGGCGTTCGGGCTGCCCCACCCGGTTACGGGGTCCCAGCCTTGGGCTGCTCGGTAGCCGATGATCATCCCGCGGGGGAACTCGGCCGTGTTGCTCCTACCGGCGGTGATGTCGTGGAAGGCCTGGTGGTAGTGCCGACTGCGGGCGATCCGATACATCGCAGGGTTGACGAAGCCGAGGTGGTGCTTGGCGTACTGGTCGGCGAGGGCGATGATCCCGGCCCACAGGGGAGCGCTCGCACTCGTGCCGGCGTGCCCGCTCATCGTGTAACCCCCGCCGGGATTGCTCGTGACGACCGGGAACCCAGTTTCGGGGTCGCCGTCGGCGGCCACATCGGGCACACCACGGTGGGCACCGATGCCCGCCACCTTGTTCTGGTAGGCGGGCCGGCGGAAGAGATGGCTGAACCCACCGCCCGATGCTTGGAAGCCGGTGCCAGGATCGCCGTGGGGAAGACCCCAGGCGGTCTCGCCGATCCAGGCGCCGGTCGTGTGGCTCGCGTCGAGGGCCGTGCCCCCGGCGCTGAGGACGAGCGGGTCGGAGCTAACGAGGCTAACTTCCTTCCTCGGGGTGAAGCTGCTGCTCATGCCGCCCGAGATGGCGTCGACGAGGGCGCACGGCTCCCCGGCCGCGCCCGCGTCGCCCGAAGCCGCGACAACGGTCACGTGGTGGTCGGCATCGGCTTGGAGCGCGGCGTTCAGCTGGGTGAGCTGGGCGTGGTCGACGCAGTGCTCTCCGCCGATCTGCCCGGCCGGGCTGAGGGAAATGATGCCGCCCTCCGAAGTGCCCCGCCGCAAGGCGGCGACCGAGGCCGCTACCGCCTGGCGGGCGCTGTCCAGGGAGGTCCCTCTGACCAAGAGGATGGTGAGCGCGGCGCGAGGAGCGATCGTGTGGACCATCTCGGCGTCCAAGACCTCCTCCCCGTACGCGAGCCACTGGTTCTTTGGCCCGGCGAAGGTGCTCACGAACCGCAGCCGCGGCGCCGGTAGGTGGAACCGACTGTCGAAGGCGGTGAAGTCCTGGCGCAGGTCGGTGACTTGTGGCGGTGAGAGCTGCGACTCGGCCAGCTCGGGCAGCACCACAGTCTCTCCACGCCCGTCGATCCCGCGCTGGAGGAGCGGCTGGACGCCGTATGCGACCTCGAACTGCTGCGGTGAGTAGCAGGTAGTCATCGAGCAGTCGGCATCGCCGCTGCCTGCCGCGGAAACCGACGCCGACGCGGCTCCCGCTTCGCCCGGTAAGCGGGCAGCGGCCATGGTCGCCAGCGCGAGGCCAGCCAGTGCGATGCACAGCACTAATGCCGGGTGGGCGCGCCTGAAGAAGTGTTTACGGCAGTTGAGCATGGATCAGGCGGTGCGCTCGTGCGTCCACCAAGCGGCGAATAGGATCAGTACGGCGGCAAGACCGACGAAGAGGGCGGTTTCGGTGAGTTCGAGCGGCCAGAAGTGACTTTCGGGCTGGTAGACGACGTGGAAGACGACGTGGCTCAGTCTGGGTGCTGCGACCTTCTGCGAAGAGCCGAAGAAGAAGCCTCCGCCGCTCATGATGTGCTTGCCGTGGATGGTGGCGTCGAGGCTGATGATGTGCGCGTTGAAGAGGAAGCTCGGCTGCTGGGCGCCTTTGAAGGTCGCCTTCAGTGGTGCGACGAGGTGGTCTCGTAGCGAGAAGTCAACGAAGATACGCACGGCGAAGTAGCCGACGAAAGCAACGGCGAGCGAGGCGGCCGCACGTCGCCAAATTGCTCCAAGAGCCACGGCGAGGGCGAGCGCGAAGAGTGTGTAGCCGATGATGACCGTGCCGGTGGCGTCGTAGTTGCCGTTCTCGAGGCGTCCGTCGATGTGGACGCTCGGAGCACGCCACCAGGTGAAGAGCAGAATCAGCGCCCCGGCAGCGAGGGCTGCAGATACGACCGCCAACCCAAGCTTGCCGAGCAGCCACCGGCCGCGGGTGATGCTTTGCGTCCAGGCGAGCCGGTAGGTGCCGTGCTCGAGGTCGAAGATGAACGGCGCGGCGAGCAGGACGCCGATCAGGCCGGGGACGAGTGTAAACCAGTTGGCCAGGTCTATGAGCGACTGGAAGCGCTGCCGAAAGCCGCCGAGCTCATTCCCGCAGGTCGGGCCGGGATTCACCGAGAGGCATGCTGCGAGCCCGTCCTGGTGGTAGGCGTTCGCCATCTGGATGCCGGTCGGGACGAGGAGCGCCGCAAGCAGGGCGAAGATGCCGACGACGATGAGGGTCTCGGTTCGCTGCAGGCGCCAGCTGACCCAGGTCACGCCCGCACCACCTCGCGGGCTGACGTCGTAGACGCACCTTTCCCGGGCTGGTAGCCGAGGTAGGCGAGCACGATCTCCTCGAGGTCGACCTCGTGCTGCTCCCAGCAGCTGTCGTAGACGTGCCCGTTGGCGCGCACGAGCAGCGTCGTCTGGCGTTCGGTATGGCTCTCGCGGATGACGTCGTGCACACGCATAACGCTCGCGGCGTCACTGCGCGGACCGGTCAGGAGCCGATGGCTCGCGAGAATCTCGTCGATCGGACCGAGGAGCTGCGCGCGACCGAGCGCGAGGATGACGAGGTGGTCGCAGACCCGTTCCAAGTCGGCCACGATGTGCGAGGAAAGAAGGACGGTGGTCCCCGAGTCGGCGACCACTGCCATCACCGACTGCAGGAACTCGCGCCGTGCGAGCGGATCGAGCGAAGCGATGGGCTCGTCGAGAACGAGCAGCTTGGGGTGTTTCGCAAGGGCAAGAGTGAGCGCGACTTGCGCCTGTTGGCCACCGGAGAGCTTTCCGACCTTCTGCCCGAGCGGCAGGTCCAGGCGCTCGACGCGCTCGATTGCTACGCCCTCATCCCAGCCCGGATTGAGCTTGCGGCCGAGCTTGAGCGTCTCGGCGACCGTGAACCCCCGGTAGAGCGGGTGTTCCTGGGCGACGAAGCCAACATGTGGAAGCACCGCCTGGGCCTCTGAGCGCGGCGATCGTCCGAGCACACGCACACTGCCGGCGCTCGGCTTCGAGAGACCGACCGCGAGCTGGAGCAGCGTCGTCTTTCCTGCGCCGTTCGGGCCGACGAGCGCTGTCACCGAACCGGCAGGGATCTCGAGTGTGCACTCCTGCAAGGCCCACTTCGAGCCGTAGCGCTTGCCGAGGCCGTCAGTCTCGAGGGCAGCGTTCGAGCTCATGCGACTCTCGAGATGACCGGCGGACGCACCGTATCGTCGAAGAGCACCGCCATGCTCTCCTCGTCGAGGCCGGCCGCCTTCGCCTTGTCGATCCAGCGTTGAAGCGCGACTCGGAGCTCCTTCACTCCCTCCGGGGGCGGCGAGGGGGGCTCGCCGGAGACAAACGTCCCCACCCCGCGGCGCCCTACAACGAGCCCTTCACGATCGAGCTCGCGGTAGGCCTTGAGAACCGTGTTCGGGTTGATCGCGAGGGTGCTCACGACCTCCTTCACCGTCGGCAACTGATCGCCTGGGAGGAGGATCCCGAGACGAACGGCCTGCCTGACCTGCTGCACGAGCTGGAGATAGGTGGGAACGCCGGAGCGCGCATCGAGATGGAAGTGGATCATCTCTCCTCTAATTCTCTAGTCAGCTAGATAAGAAGACTTATTAGCGCAAATCATCGACCGCGTCAAGGCACACGCGGCGCCGCTGCGCTCCAGGCGCGAGTGATCCTCTCGTGCACGCGTAAGGAAGAACACCGATCAGGAATGACTCCGGGCCTGGCGACCGAGCACGTGGACGCGCAACCCCCTGGCGCGAAGCCAGGTCGTGCCAGTTGCGAGGTGTCGGCGCGCACGATTAGCTAGAGCGCGTGCAGGCGTCGTCCCCGGAAGGCTGGCGCGGCTGGGCTGCGGGTATCGCGCGGATCGGCGCACTCCCGACGGACTCGCACGACGAAGAGCTGCGCAAGGAGACGCTGGTCCTGTTCACCAGCTTCACCGCGCTCGTCTCGTTCGTGTGGGTCGGGACGTACTGGGCACTGGGTCTCTATCTGTCGGCCGCCATCCCATTGGCCTACCAGGTTGTATGCGTCGCCAACCTCGTCGTCTTCGCGAAGACGAAGCGGTACCGCTTCTTCCGAACCTCCCAACTCGCGCTCGGGCTCGTGCTGCCCTTCCTCCTCCAGCTGAGCCTAGGCGGCTTCCTCCCTTCAAGCGGAATCGTGTTGTGGTCGTTCACCGCTCCCCTCGGCGCTTTGCTGTTCGCGAGCCGCAGGGATGCGACCCGTTGGTTCGGGGCTTTTTTCGGCGTCATCGGTCTCTCGGCCGTGCTCGAGCCGTTCCTTACCCCCGCCGAGATCCCACACTGGATCGTGGTCGCCTTCTTCGCCCTCAACATCCTCGGCGTCACCGGAACGTCCTACTTCTTGCTGAACTACTTCGTTCGCGAGCGCGACCGCGCCGCCGCGGTCATCGCTGCCGAACGCGAGCGCTCGGAGCGACTCCTGCTAAACGTCTTGCCCGAGCCCATCGCCGAACGGCTGAAGGCAGGCGAGTCGCCGATCGCGGATCGCGCATCCGACGTAGGCGTCCTGTTCGCGGACATCGTCGGCTTCACACCAATGTCGGAGACGATGCGTCCCGAAGAGCTGGTCAAAGTCCTGGACGAGGTGTTCAGCATCTTCGACGGTCTCGTCGCGGATCACGGGTTAGAGAAGATCAAGACCATCGGAGATGCCTACATGGTTGCCTCCGGCCTGCTCGGCGAAGGCACAGGTCATGCCGAGGATCTGGCCGAGATGGCGCTCGAAATGCAGGCGGCGATCGCGCGCACGCCCCCGCTCGAAGTCCGCATCGGAATCGACATCGGCCCAGTCGTCGCAGGCGTGATCGGACACCAGAAGTTCATCTACGACCTGTGGGGCGATACGGTCAACACCGCAGGCCGCATGGAGTCTCACGGTATCCCCGGCGCCGTCCAGGTGACCGAGCGGGCGTACCTTCGCCTCGCACCGGCGTTCGCGTTCGAGGAGAGGGGAGTGATCGACGTCAAAGGGAAAGGCCCAATGCGCACCTATCTCCTCGTCGCTTCCGGGAACGAAGGGGCCGCGGACGCGGCAGTCGCTTTGAGCTAAGACCACCCGTGCGGTTCTGGGACCTGGATAGCCAGCGCATGCGTCCAACTCTCCTGACGGCAGGCGCTTCTTCGCCTGGGCCAGCGTTCCGGAATGACGCCAAAGCGCTGGCGCCGCATCAGCGCCACCGGAACGGCCGTTAGCTAAGGCCGCCTCCGGGAGGGTTCCCTGCCGGCGCTGCTAGCGTCGGAGCGTGGGTCGAGACGAAGCCCTTGCGCGGAGCGTGCGAGAGGCCGGGATCGGTGAACTGGCGCAGGTGAGTGCAACGCTTGCGGACGCATTCGCGACCGATCCAATCTTGCAGTGGTTGGCTCCGAGCCCGAGAGGCGACCGGCGCCTGCGGCGGCTGCTCGAGATCGAGCTTGCCTATTACGTGTTTCCGGCTGGACGTGTGCTCACGACCGGGGAGTTCCGTGGTGCGAACCTCGAGCTGCCGCCCGGCAGGTGGGAGATGACGGTGCCTCTCTCGGCCGCGATCGGCTTCGTGCGCGCTCTCGGCCTGCGATTGCCCCGGGCGAGGCGACTGCAGAGCCTCTTCGAGAGCAACCACCTCCAGGAGCCGCACTACTACATTCGCTATTTGGGAGTGGCAACACGCTTCCAGGGTCACGGCCTTGGCACAGCCTTGCTGCGTCCGACGCTCGACCGTTGCGACGCAGAGGGCGTAGCCGCGTACCTCGAAGCCAGCACCGAGCGCAGTGCTGCGCTGTATGAGCGGCTCGGGTTCATCCACCTCGGCGACCTGCGCGTCCCGGACGGACCTCGCTTCTGGCCGATGCGACGGCCACCAGCAGCCACTTAGCACACGCGTCGCGAGCAGCGGGAGAGGGGGCCGTCCGAGGACGTCACACCACTCGGATGCGCGAGCGTGCTCTCGCTTGAAGCAACTCGCATGACCCCGTGATTTGGGCCGGCATCGCAATCCGTCAAGGCAAAAGTTGGGCAAAAGTTCTGCCGGCTGATCGCCGCCGTGAGAACGGAAAAGCCCCGTTTCCGGGGCTTTTCCAGTAGGGGGGCAGGATTTGAACCTGCGACCTCCGGGTTATGAGACGTTGCTTTCTCGGTCAACTGGGGTCAATACGGCATGGTTCCGTCGCGCTCGATCGGCTGAGGTGAGCTGAGGTCAGCTCAGGTGGGCAAAAGCTTGGCCAAAGGTTCCGCCCGATTGAGGGTGTTCATCCCGGGACATCCCAGGACAGATCGTTCCGGACACATCCCTGATGTTCCGGACACATCTCTGGCTGGCACCGCCACGCCGGCCCCAACGGCATGTGCGAGCGTGCCTTCGCGTAGGTTGATGAACGGATCACGCTTCCGTCCGAATCCGCGACCGTATTTCGTGTCAGCGGAGCAACGGCGCTACCGCCGATCTGACATCGGTCTGACACGTACCGAGGAGGCATCTGTTCATCCAGGATTGCCAGCGACCTCCGACCATGCACGCCGGAGCTCCTGTTGAGTCCTTTCCGCCCCGACTCCGCTCGGACCGCCCCCATCCTCCCCCTCAAGAGGTTCGACATGACGGGGGCCTAGTTCGGGCTTGGCCTCGGGAAGGGGCCTGGCGCAGGCTCCTCGCGCGCACGCGCGCGCACGGGTAAATAAAGAAGAGGAGTGAGGGTACCCCACCCCCTCGAGCACGATGCGAGCTTCGGAACCTGCTCCGGGCTGGTGAGCAGCGACGCGCGAGCTCATCAACCGTGGCTTGAAGGCGCGGCGCCCTTCGTAGACTGCCCGCGTGCCGACATGTCCTTCGTGCGGCAAGGAGTTGCCGGGCGAGTTCCCGTTCTGCCCCTTCTGCGGCGCGCCACTCGCCGAGCGGCCGACTATCGCGGTGCAGGATGAGCGCAAGGTCGTCACTGTCCTCTTCTGCGACCTCGTCGGGTTCACGGCGAAAGCGGAGCTGCTCGATCCGGAGGAGGTGCGCGCGGTCCTCCGCCCCTACCACGACCGCGTCCGCGCAGAGCTCGAGCGCCACGGCGGCACTGTCGAGAAGTTCATCGGCGATGCGGTCATGGCCGTGTTCGGCGCTCCGACCGCGCACGAGGACGATCCCGAGCGGGCGGTGCGAGCTGCGCTCGCCATCCGAGAAGCCCTGGCGGACGACGGCGGGCTCGACTTTCGGGTCGGTATCACGACCGGCGAGGCGCTCATCGCGCTCGGGGCGCGGCCGGACGAAGGCGAAGGCATGGCCTCCGGAGACGTCGTCAACACGGCGGCACGCCTGCAGGCGGCGGCGCCTGTCAACGGGGTTCTTGTGGGCGAGTCCACGTTCCGTGCGACCGAGCGGGTGATCACCTTCCGCGAGGGCGCACCGGTCGAAGCGAAAGGAAAGACGGAGCCGATCCGCGCCTGGATAGCAGTCGAGGCGAAGGCCCGCTTCGGAGTCGATGTCCGCCAGCTCGAGGCAGCGCCGCTCGTCGGCCGCGGCGATGAGCTCGACGCCCTCGTCGCCGCGCTCAACCGGGCACGCCGAGAGCGAGAGCCACAGCTCGTGACAGTCGTCGGCGTCCCGGGCATCGGCAAGAGCAGGCTCGTCTGGGAGCTCTTCCAGCGCGTCGACGCGGAGCCTGAGCTCGCGTTCTGGCGGCAGGGCCGCTCGCTTCCGTACGGAGAGGGCGTCAGCTTCTGGGCACTCGGGGAGATGGTGAAGGCGCAGGCCGGAGTCCTCGAGACCGACTCCGCTGAGCGGACAGCCGCCAAGCTCGGGGAGACGATCGAGTCGCTCGTCTCGGACAAGGCAGATGCGAGGTGGCTGGAGAGTCACCTGCGTCCGCTCGTCGGGCTCGGCTCGGGAGGTGATGCAGGCTCCGGTCGCCGGGACGAGGCCTTTGCCGCCTGGCGTCGCTTCCTCGAGGCGGTCGCGGAGGAGCGTCCGCTGGTGCTGGTCTTCGAGGACCTGCACTGGGCAGATGACGCGCTGCTCGACTTCGTCGACTACCTCGTCGACTGGGCGCGAGGCGTTCCCATGCTCGTCCTCGGAACCGCCCGCCCAGAGCTCCTCACGCGACGGCCCGGCTGGGGTGGTGGGAAGTCGAACGCGCTCACCTCGTCACTCTCACCGCTCTCGGAAGACGACACGGCGCGGCTCGTCCATGCGCTCCTCGACCGTCCGCTCCTCGACGCGCAGATGCAGGACGCCTTGCTCGAGCGGGCAGGCGGCAATCCCCTCTACGCGGAGGAGTTCGTCCGCATGCTCGGCGAGCGCGGCGAGGGCGACCTCCCCTTGCCCGAGACGGTGCAGGGGCTGATCGCGGCTCGCCTCGACGGCCTCTCCCCGGAGGAGAAGAGCCTGTTGCAGTCTGCATCGGTTCTCGGCAAGGTCTTCTGGCTCGGCGCGGCGAGCGAGCTCGCAGAAATCGACCGCCGGTCGGCCGAGGAGCGCTTGCACGGACTCGAACGCAAGGAGTTCGTCCGCCGCGAGCGCCGCTCGTCGGTCGACGGAGAGGTGGAGTACGCCTTTCGGCACTTGCTCGTCCGCGACGTCGCCTATGGGCAGATCCCACGCGCGATCCGAGCCGGAAGACACCGGATGGCCGCGCGCTGGATCGAATCCCTCGGCAGGCCCCAGGACCACGCCGAGACGACTGCTCACCACTACCTCCACGCGCTCGAGCTATCGCAAGCTCTCGGCGAATCGATCGAGGACATCGCCGAGCCCGCGCGTCGGGCCCTGACCGAGGCCGGCGACCGCGCGTACTCGCTGAGCGCGCACGCTGCCGCCGTCCGCTTCTACGACGAGGCTCTCGCGCTCGAGCCCTGGGACGAGTCGGCGCGCGCGCATGCTCAGTTCCGCCGGGCGCACGCGCTCCATCTAGCGGGTGACCCGCAGGGCGAGACAGCCCTGGAGGATGCGCGCGAGGCGCTCCTGACCGTGGACGACTCGGAGAGCGCGGCCGAGGCGGACGCGTTGCTAGCCGAGCTCTGGTGGCATCGGGGCGATCGCGACCGTTCCGTCGATCACCTCGACCGCTCCTGGAAGCTCGTCGAGAGCCTTCCGCCGTCGCCGCAGAAAGCGCACGTTCTGAGTCAGGTCTCGCGCTACCGCGCCATCGCCGAGCGAAACGCGGAAGCCATCCGAGTAGGCAAGCAAGCGCTCGTCATGGCCGAGGCCCTCGGGCTCGAAGACGTGCGAGCACACGCGCTCGACAGCATCGCCGTCGCCAAGTTCAATTCCGGGGATCTGACCAGCCTCTCGGATCTCGAACGCTGCATCGAGATCGCTGTCGCCGCACGCTCGCCCGAGGCCGCACGTGCGTACAACAACCTCGGCGCCAACTTCTGGCAGCTGGGCGACATGCGTCGAGCGCGCGCTCTGGTCGATGAGGCCGTCAGCGCCGGCGAGCGGTTGGGGAACGCCCCACTTGCCACCTACTCCCGCACGCTGCAGATCTGGTTCCTCTTCGCCGAGGGTGCGTGGGACGAAGGGTTCCGGCGCGTAGACGACTTTCTCGCCGCCTGCGACGCCGGGGAGCCGCACTACCTCGAGGCCCAGGCTCGTGTGCTCCGAGGCTGGGCCCGCCTAGCTCGCGACGACGCCGAGGGCGTGCTGGACGATCTCAGGAAGGCACCGCCGGCCGCCCGACGAGCCGGCGATCCCCAGGCGCTAGTCCCCGCGTTGCAGGGCGCCGCCTGGTTGTACGCGGAGCTCGGACATCGCGACGAGGCTTCGGCGCTCGCGCACGAGATGCTTGCGACGGCGGCAGCGTTCTGGCAGAACGGCGAGCTCGCGTGGGTAGCGGCCGAGCTCGGCCTCGAGGCAGAGCTTCGAGAGCGGCTCCAGAAGACGCGGCTCCTCACGAGATGGCTCGACGCAGGCCGTGCCGTACTGGATAGGGATTACGTCGCGGCGGCCGATGTCTTCTACGAGATCGGGGATCTCATGTGGGAGGCGCTGGCGCGGCTGCGCGCGGCCGCGCAGCTCGTCTCCGAGGATCGCCGCGCAGACGCGGATGAGCAGCTCCAGCGTTCCCTTGCGTTCTGGCGCTCGGTCGGCGCGACGCGCTACATCCGCGAAGGGGAGGCGCTGCTCGGCGAGGATGAGCCCGCCGCTCTATAGCTCGCAAGGCCTTTAGCAGAGATCCGTCGGGCCAGGGCGCTTGAGCGTACACCCGCCCTCTCGTTCCTCGTTCTCGCATCATCGGACCGCCCCCACCCGCCCGGATGCGTTCAGGTGGATGGGGCCTGGAGTCCTTCCCGCCCTCGTCAGGTGTGTGGCTTCTTCCTTGCGCGCACGCGCGCGCACGCTAATAGAGAGGGTG
The DNA here is from genome assembly GCA_963809405.1 of uncultured Actinomycetes bacterium. GTDB lineage: Bacteria > Actinomycetota > Thermoleophilia > Gaiellales > Gaiellaceae > GMQP-bins7. The sequence continues at coordinate 5,564 of CAWEJN010000001.1, read as the reverse complement.
TGCGGCTACCCCACCCCCTCTGACTCAAGCTCGATGTGGAGCCTGCTGCCGCGGGAGCCTGCTGCCGCTGGGCGATCGCACCCCGTCGGGCATGGAGAGGACGTAGTGCCTTCGGCTGATCCTCGACGACCTGGGGCAACTGTCCATCACCAGCGTCGACGACTTTGGTCGGCGGGATCAACCCCTCTGAGGTCTTGCACGACCGGCCCGAGTCACCAAGAGCCCACGTGAAACGGGAGAGAGGCTCAGGCCTCTCTCCCGTCCCTCTCCATCTGCGAACCGCCTTCGACCCTGCTAGTTCATCCACAGCCCGCTGTTACCGACCCTGTACAGCTGGCCATATCGCTCGTCGACCTTGGTCTGAAGCCGGGCGTCGGTGCGAGCCGGCTTCGCTTTGCGATGTTTGGCGGGGGGAGACTGTGCAGACATCGGCTTCGCTACTGCGGGCGAAGCGGTGACGACCAGGGCGGCCGTGATTCCGAGAACGACTCCCATGCGCTTCATCGTTGGGCTCCTCTCCTCTTGTGACTCGTCATGAGTCGAAGGTAGGAGCACGCGCGCCTCCTGTCGTTCGCGCTTGCGATGTTGCAAGTGTCACGTTCGTTACTTAGGCTCGACTCGCCCTGTGTGACAGCGGTCGGCCACAACTTGGATCGCCGGCAGGGTCGTTGGACTTACATGAACGCGATCATCCGGGAACGTCTCTCACGCTTCAGGCAGCTGGCCCAAGCTGACAGCGCCGCCGAAGCTGTTCCGGATCGCGCACGGCGAACGAGCCGCGCTTGAGAACGATGGTGTTTCTCATCTGCTCGTCGCGGAGGACCTGGTTCACAGTTGCCCGTGACGTACCGGCCATGGCCGCAAGATCCTCCTGAGTAAGCGGGACTACAACCGGATCGACTCCGACGGCATAGACCTCAGCGAGCTCGCACACTCTGCGGCGCACTCTGGTTGGTGCGTCGACGTAGTGGGCCTCGATGATCCGATCGCTCGCGCGACGAAGTTGCTCGGCGAGCAGGCGAAGGAGGATGTCTTTGACTCCCGGGTGGCTCCGCTGCAGTCGAGCAAAGTCGTCCCGAAAGACGGATCGGGTCTCCCCCTCCTCGAGCGCAGACACCGTTGCAGACCGACGCTCGCCTGGAAGCAGCAGGGCGAGTTCGCCGAAGGACTGACCGGGCGCAAGTACGTCGAGCAGCACGCTGTCACCGAGTGGCGTGATCAGGCGAGCGGCGAACCGGCCGCGGACGATTAGATGAAGCGACTCGGCTAGGTCGTTGTCATGAAAGACGACCTCTCCCCGGCGGAACGTCCTCCGGCGGGCGATGGACAGCAACTGACGCACATCTTCAGCCGGAAGCTCGGCAAGCAGCGGCCACTCCACGCCATGAAGTCTGTGTGACGAACGTCACATTCGCAAGGTGCTGCGCGCGTGCCACGGGGCGCAGGAGCCGCAAACGCAGGCTGCGGAGGGCGCGCACCGCTGTCATCCCCGGATCGTCGTCGCCATGGACGTCGCGTCTTCGGTTGCCGCCCACCAGCCGCTGACCCTCGAACAACGGCGAGCGGGCACTCATCCGTCTGCGCGAGAGAGCTCATAGACGCGCACTGGCTCGTCAAACCCACTGAGCTCAATCTCGCCGCAGGCAACAAGATTGACGTCACCCAGCTCTTCGTCCTCGAGAAGCTTCTGAGTCGTTTCTGAAATCAGCACGTCAGCAGGTCGGCCCACTTGGCCCGACTGAGACGCACGATTCAATTGAACGGTGCGGTGGATGGCGAGGCCCACGTAGCGCCCTCCCACTGGTTCAAGTTGGCCCGAGTGAACGGAGATCGTGACGCTCGGGGTGGTTCCGGCTTGCCAGTCCTCTGAAGCGAGCGCCTCTCGCACTGCATCCGCCGCTGCTACCGCGTCCTTCGCAGTCTCGAAGACAGCCAGAAACGAATCTGACACTGCATCGAGTTCGCGACCTCGATGCTCAGCGACTACCTCGCGGAGGATCGCGTGGTATCGGTCAAGGAGAGAGGCGAATCGTTCGCGGCCGAGGTGCCTAAGAAGCCCGGTTGACGCAAAGATATTCGTGAATAGGAGAGTCAAAATGCCTCGCCGATGGTGCGCCGACCCGCGCTCATCAATCGCGCGCAAGGGCGGGAACTCGGCGGCAAGACCTTCGGCGATGGCCTGGTAGATGGGCTGTGCTTCGTCGATTCCTTTCACGTGGTACTCGCCGAGCGGGACGACACGGGCGCCTGGGATCGACTCATCGGCGACCAATGCGGCGGTCGTGCGCGAGAGGAGGATCTGACCTCCATGTGCAGCGCTACAGATACGGGCGCCTAGGGTAAGGCCCAGACCCACGTAGCCCTCGCCTGTGCCGAGCGGTTCGCTCGTGTGCACGCCCATGCGAACACGCAGGGTCGTATCGGCGGGCCAGCGGTACCCGCCAAGCGCCCGCTGGCCGTCGATCGCGGCCCGCACGGCGTCGCGAGCGCGTGGGAACGCATAGAAGAATGCATCGCCCTGAGTATCCACCTCTCGACCGCCACGCTCCGCGAAGGCCTCTCGGAGAAGGCGGCGATGCTCCAGTAGTGCATCGCCGTAGCGCTCGCCAAGTTGTTTCAAGAGGTTCGTCGACTCCTCAACGTCGGTGAAGAGGAAGGAAACCGTCCCAGCGGGGAGTTCTGACATCGGCAAGACAGCCTCCCGCCGTGTCGTCGCTTAGTCAACTCATGTGCGCGCGACGCCCTTCGGTTCCAATTGGTCGTGCGTGAGTACCGGCATCGCGGGTCTTCCGTCGTGCCATCAGCGACGCCATACTCCCGTGTCTTCACTCGAACCTACCGACGGCCCGCTCGCAGAGCTCGTCAGCTCCGTGTTCGACGGGTCCACCCTGGAGCCGAGATCCGCCCCGAGGCCGGCCCGCTAGATCGCGCGGACTGAAGTCGAAAGAGGATGCCTTCCCCGCCGTCGAACCTGACGCCGGGGAAGGAGAAATCCGGGGTGACCTCCTCGAAGCCAAACTGCTCGTGAAGCTTGATCGAAACCGTGTTTCGAGCGTTGGCGAAGTACCAAGCTTCTTTCCGGCGCTCAGCGATCCAGTCGAGCCGCGCCTGTGTGAGTGCGGTCGCGACGCCAGCTCGTCGGTGATCGGGGCGGACGAAGAGGCCGATGAGGTAGTGGCCCCTTGGCGCTGTGTCGGCTGGCGCATCTGACTCTGGCTCGAAGAACCGCACGCGGCCGTAGCCGATCACCTCTCCCGAGCATTCGGCGAGGACAAGCTGGCGTTCCGGGCTCTGGATGTCGTCCGAGAGCGACTCGTTCCACTTGGCCGCGTCACTACCTGGCGCGGCGAGAAGCGCGAGAGCGACACATGCCTCGATGTCGGGTGCAGATGCTTCTCGAATGACGTAACTGAGAGCCACGCGTCAAGCTTCAGCTTCGCCGGGATCGCATTCGATGGGAAGACCTATTCGACCAGCGACCCCAAGCGCGGCAGCGCTTTGGAGTGGCCGAGTGTTCACGAATGTCGCTTGACCGGAGCGGCAGTGAGGGTTCTCGTCGTGTGGCGCGGCATCATGCACGGCGTGTCGAACGGATCGCTGGCCCGCGCTGCGGCGCGGAACAACGCCGAGTGGTGTCATGCGTTCTCCCGTACGCATGGCATCGATGGCCGCTTTCATGCCGCTTTCTGGTCGAGTCCGGTGCGCACACCGCCCTACTACCCGGACGCGGTCACGCTCCGCCCGAAAGTCGCGGTCGAGGACCTGCTCTCCGCTATCGACGTAGGCGAGGGCTGTTCGGTGAAGGACAGCTTCGCGCGCCTGGATCTCGGCGCCGCCGCGTTCCGATCGCTGTTCCGGGCCGAGGGGGTGGCCAGGCAACCGGCCAAGGGTCGTCGCGCGGCCCCACGAGGATGGTGTGCGCTGACTACTGAGGCCCAGCTTCGTGGGTGGGAAGCGAGCTGGGGTGAGGTGCCCGGCGGATCAGGATTCTTCCGGCCAGCGCTTCTCGAGGATGAAACGATCGCAGTGCTCGCTGGCCATGACGGCGACCGCGTCGTCGCAGGGGCCATCGCGAACCGAAGCGCCACCGTGATCGGGCTCAGCAACGTCTTCGACACCGCCGACGATCACCGAGCACGGCGACGCGCTGCTGCGCGAGCGGGTCGCTGCACTAGAGGAGGATCAGCGGCAGCTGGTGCGCGACGCGCTGGACGACGTGAAAATCGCCTCCTGAGGTTGACCAACGGTTGACCAGTCCTTGTGATCCCAGTGTTCATGCGGGATCGCAGCTGGCCCCCTACTCATGAAGTAGGAGGTCGCCGCGATGTCATCCGACGCGAGCGCGTCGAGACGCTGCGACAGGTTCAACCGTCATGCGCATGACGCAATGGTTCTTGCCCTTGGGCCGGTCGTAGCTGAAGCCGGTCTGCTCATAGAGGCTGCGCGTGACGTTGTAGAGAAACTTGGCCGAGATCTTCTTGCCCTGCGTGTCCTGCGGATAGCCCTCCACCACACCACCGCCCGCCTTCGCGATGAGGTCGATGGCACCACGAAGCGCCACACCTGCGACGCCTTTCCGTCGATAGTCCCTGTCCACGAAGATGCACGTGAGGCGATAGTCAGGAAGCTCTTCCGTTCGCTTCGCCTCGTAATCCTTCCGGTGGTGGATGTTCGGAAGCTCCTCCGGAGTGCCGTATTGACACCACGCCACCGCGTCGTCTCCGTCGAAGACCAGAGCAGCGTGCGCTTTCCCCTCGCGAACGAGACGCTCCTTCCAGGGGCGGCCTATCTCGCCCTCAGGCCTGCCTTCTCGCGTATGGAACCACGTGCACCAGCAACCACCGAACCCACACCCGTTGTGCTTGTCGAGGAGACGGGCGTAGGCATCCCAAGTCGTGGCATCAAGCGGCTTGATCGCGTATTCGCTCATGCGCCCTCCGTTCACCGGCTCTGGCTCACCTAACGAACGGAGCCTATGTGCGTTCTACTGGCATCGCCGGTCGCTCTCCTCGACTCAGACTGGTCACCCTCCCCTCGCGAAGCGACAGGGCAGCGGGGCCTGGTCATGGTCGGCGAGGATCACACCGCCGTGGGGCCGGGGGGTGCTCTTCCTCGACCCACAGGGAGCACCCTTCCCCTCGCGAACGCTCGGGCGCTAGGGCCTACCCGCGGGTACTCTTCGCTCGGCATCAAGAGCGCGAGCAAAGAGGCTCGCCGCCAACCGGGGTTCGCCCACGGTGGCGCAAGCGATGCGGCCCTGCTGGGGCAAGGCGAACGGAGGAACAGATGACAAAGCAGCGCCCGCGGGATGACCGCGAACAGATCGACATCGTGGTCGAGCTTCCACCCTCGGCGCAGGGCACGTGCCAGTACGAGCGCGAGGACGGGACGATCGTGCACGGCGATGCGAGCGGCGAGTGGACGCTCGACGAGAACGGGGACGTTGAGGACATCGTCTTCTTCGCGTCTCCAGGGTCAATGGGCTACGGGCGGAGGGCCGAGTAGCGGCACACCCTCCCCCTCGCGCAGTGCTCGGGCGTCGGGGCCTGCTCTCGGGGGCCGCG